>NZ_JAWDIO010000002.1:0-3995000 GCF_032464635.1 Paraglaciecola aquimarina | reverse complement strand
GGATGATTGAGGGGAGCTGCTCCTAGTACGAGAGGACCGGAGTGGACGAACCGCTGGTGTTCGGGTTGTTTTGCCAAAGGCATTGCCCGGTAGCTACGTTCGGAATCGATAACCGCTGAAAGCATCTAAGCGGGAAGCGAGCCCCAAGATGAGTCATCCCTGTACGTTTAACGTACCTAAAGGGTTGTTGAAGACTACGACGTTGATAGGCAGGGTGTGGAAGCGTAGCAATGCGTTGAGCTAACCTGTACTAATTGCCCGTGAGGCTTAACCATACAACGCCCAAGTGGCTTCCTTATATAATCGTTCTTCGAACGAGTCGTGTTAAATTGCTTAAACGGAAGGAAACCTTCCTGACAATTTACCTACTCGCTAAAGTGGAAAGATAGAATAAGAAGCAGTTGGTGTGTTGAGTGACAAGATACGACATAAAAATTAGAGTAAGACTAAAGAGCTTTTTAGCCTCGATTATTTGCTCCCTCTCACAAGAGAGACAAGAGCATCAGCTTTTACATATTGATTTATTGAGTTAACACTCGATAAATAACAGTTTATGTCTGGCGGCCATAGCGATGCGGTCCCACCTGATCCCATTCCGAACTCAGAAGTGAAACGCATTAGCGGCGATGGTAGTTTGGGGTTTCCCCATGCGAGAGTAGCACACTGCCAGACTCCCAATTAAGTACGAAGCCACCTTTAACGAGGTGGCTTTTTGCGTTTTGGGGGATTGAAAAGTTGTATCACTTAGATTAGTCAAATACACATCCCTGATGAGATGCACCCAAATTCGTCATCCATGACTCATTGAAAATGCCTAGCCGAGCAGTGCTCGTCTCAATACGGCATTTTCCCATCACGAAGTGGATTCCCGGACAGTCGCAGAGCTCCTGTCGTTCAGGCGGTTAGGTGAGTATCACGTAAAGTCGTCAAATACACATCCCTGATGATCGGCACCCAACCTTGGCATCCATGCCAAGCTGTTAAACCGCTGGAGCAATGCTCCAGAAAGCCTCGATTTAACCCCTGATGAGATGCACCCAAATTCGTCATCCATGACTCATTGAAAATGCCTAGTCGAGCAGTGCTCGTCTCAATACGGCATTTTCCCATCACAAAGTGGATTCCCGGACAGTCGCAGAGCTTCTGTCGTTCAGGCGGTTAGGTGAGTATCACGTAAAGTCGTCAATCACACATCCCTGATGATATGCACCCAACCTTGGCATCCATGCCAAGCTGTTAAACCGCTGGAGCAATGCTCCAGAAAGCCTCGATTTAACCCCTGATGATATGCAATCAAACTCGCCATCCGTGGCTCATTGAAAAGCGGAGCTAAAATCCCGCTTTTCCCTCCTGCGAGAGTAGACAGAAAATGTTCCAGACATTTTTCTGCACTTCCTACATTCAGGTAGGTCGCACTCGGCTCTGGCATCCTGCTTCGCTCTACCTCCTACATCTCGATAACTGCTCCTGCGTTATTTTACCTTCCGCCATCCATGGCGGTCGCATGTAGTCGACAGCCAGGCTCCCATTCAGAAGAAAGCCCACCTTAATAGGTGGCCTTTTTTTGGGGTGAAGACTTGGTTACATTTTTCATGTAAATGTCATTTGACCAATGGGTAATTTTTTTACATAGTAGTAAAAAATACTGGTTGTACTGAATGATAAAAGATGGAAAGGAACTTCACTGGCAGTTAATTGAGTTAATTGCTTATTGGCAAGGAAAAGTAAATACCACACATTTAATGGATCATTTTACCATTAGCCGTAAACAGGCTGGTGATTACATTAGAGCATATCAAGATCAATTTCCGTTACATCTTGAATATTGCAAAAGCACTAAAGCCTTTTTACCCTCTGATAATTTTCAATATCAGTACATAAACGGGGATGTTACCCAATATTTAGAATGGTTAAGTAAATCATCAACTTTATCCATACATGACACAGCTAAGCAAGCTACGCTCACCTATACCTCATTACAATTACCCAGTCGGCAAGTGACACCGAAAATAATGCGTGGCTTAGTTAACGCCATCAACCAACGACGTAGAATCGAAGTCGATTATGTTTCATTGTCTAATCCCGACGTCGAAGGGCGTATTATTCAGCCGCATATTTTTGTCAAGACAGGGCTACGGTGGCATCTACGCGCCTTTGATGAAAAGCACCAAGCGTTTCGTGATTTTGTACTCAGTCGATTTCGTGGCGAACCAGAATTACTCGACAAAGCTACACATAACGCCGATCAAGACAAAGGCTGGAATACAGTGGTGAGCGTAATTTTAACTCCCGACACTCGTTTAAGTGCGACGCAAAAATCAGTACTAGCGCAAGACTACCAAATGCAAAATGGGCAGTTAGTAATAAAAACACGCGCAGCTCTCACCCAATATTTATTGCAAGAAATGCAAGTGAATTTCAAATCTATCGATAAATCTCCCGAAGCCCAACAACTGGTACTAGTGAACGAAGGTGATATAAAAAACTGGTTATTTAGTGGGTAAAGATGATCTCGGCAGAATACCTGTAAACAAAGTTCACTGGTTTTATTTACCGTATTTACAGTGAAACAAAAAGAGTTGACACTCAACTCATAACTTAAAGAAAAAAGGATAGTTTTCTAGCAATGAAAGATCTTTCGCCATCAGATTCTAGTATTTTTAATAGTTTTTTCTTAGCGCATGTAAAAGAGAGTAATAGAGCAGATATTCAAAAGCTTGCAGTTCATCTTTTGGAGGCAGGGGAGTTAGCCGCTTCATTTACCGCTAAAATTGGTCTGCATGATGTGGGGTGTGTACTTGGTTTGCTTCACGACTTTGGGAAGTATTGTACAGAGTTTCAAACCTATATTAAGTCTGCCACAGGAGTTATCGATCAAGATGATGAAGAGTGGGTGGATCACACTTTATTAAAAGGTCGTATCGATCACTCTACTGCTGGTGCTCAATACGTCTACCAGAAACTGTCTTCTTTTGGTGGTGCTGGGCAAGGTGAGTTATGTGGTCAAATTTTAGCTTTGTGTATCGCGTCACATCATAGTGGCTTAATTGATTGTTTAGATGAAGAAGGTAAGAATAATTTTGATAGAAGAATAAACAAAGATGATGCGAGAACACACTTCTCTGAATGTTTGGAAAATGCTGATGAGGTAATAAAAAACTCCGCGGATACTTTACTCAATGTTGGTCTTGTACAAGAGATGTTTCAAGCCATTTTTAAGTTTGTAGATAAGCCAAAATCAGGGAGGTTATTTTCTCATGAAGAGTCTTTCACCCTTGGTGTTTTTACACGATTTTTGTTTAGCTGTTTAATTGATGCAGACCGTATTAATAGTGCTGAATTTGAAGAACCAGAACGTAAAATACTGCGAGAAAAACAACAAGCTTATTTCGATTGGGATATCGCTATTGAGCGTTTAGAGCAAAAGCTTGCTAGCTTTGAAATAGAAAATCCAATTGATGTTATTAGAAAAAAATATCAGATGAATGTTTAAAACGAGCGTTTGATAAGCAAGGTATTTATTCTTTAACTGTTCCTACTGGTGGAGGTAAAACATTTGCGAGCCTGCGTTATGCTTTGCAACACGCTAAGCAATATAAACTAGACAAGATCATTTATATCATCCCCTTTACTTCAATTATCGAACAAAATTTGAAGTGGTCAAGTTATATTGGCCACAGTTTTATAGTAAAGCCAGTACCTTCTTTCTGACTCGTTTGGGCTTAAACCAGCATTGTACTGATGTGACCTAGTCTGGCTGTAATAGCCAACAATATAATCCGTTATGTGTTGTTTAGCTTCGGTGAAATTCCGATAGCCATTGGTAGGAACCCATTCGGTTTTTAAACTTCTAAAGAACCGCTCCATTGGGCTATTATCCCAGCAGTTTCCTCTTCGACTCATGCTTTGGGTTAGCTGGTAACGCCAAATCAATTGTCTGAACTTTCTGCTCGTATAATGGCTGCCTTGGTCACTATGAAACATAACACCTTTTGGCTTGCCTCTACGCTCATAAGCCATCGTTAATGCTTGCATCGTCAATTCAGTGTTAGGCGAAAATGACATTGCCCAGCCAATTGGCTTTCTGGCAAATAAGTCTATAACGACAGCTAGGTATGCCCATCGGTTACCTGTCCAAATATAAGTCACATCACCACACCAGACTTTGTTTGGCTCTACTACTGCAAATTGTCTGTCGAGTAAATTGGGGATATCTACATGTTCTTTCGTCCCTTTTTTATAAGCATGTTTGGGTAATTGACAACTGACTAAATTAAGTTGCTTCATAAGCCTGCCTGCTCGATAGCGGCTGAGAGGCGTCCCTCGCTGTGTGACAATATCAGCGAGGGTTCTAGCGCCTGCTGAGCCATTACTTTCATTATGCGCCAGCCTGATTTCACTGATTAAACGTACTTGTTCTGGGCAAATGTTATCTTCGCGCACTAACCAATATTTGTAGGTACTGCGGTGTACGTCAAACACCTCACATAACAACGTAACAGGGTAACGCTTAGGCTGGCTCTGATTGAGTTTCTCGATTAACGAGAGTTGTTCAGGGAGTCGGACATCAACAGAGCCGTAGCCTTTTTTAGTATTTCCTTTTCTAATTCAATCCGTTCAATACGCTTTTTCAATTCACGTATTTCTAGTTGCTCTGGTGTCATGGGCATGGCTTTAGGTGTTTTACCTGCTCGCTCTTCATTTAGCTGCTTAACCCATTTGCTGATGGTAGATTTACCTACACCCATGGCCTTTGCCGCCTCTTCTTGAGTGTAATTTCGATCAACCACTAATTGAGCAGTTTCTAATCTAAATTCTGGGCTAAATGTCTTACGTGTTTTCTTTTTCATCTTGCTACCTAATGCTGCTATGAAGTGATCATAACATCTCTTATTAGGTGGCCAAATTAACTATGCCACTTCAATGCACAGGCAGTGCGAGATATAGTTGAACAAGAAAGTGACCTATTTCCTTGGGTTTTGGAACATCACAGTAACTTAGATCCTGAAAAGCAAACTTGGCATTCTAAGCTAGTTGCAGAAAATTGGGATGCGCCCATTGTATTTACTACCATGGTGCAGTTCTTGGAAACTCTATTTTCAGGCGGTACTAGAAGTGTCCGGCGTATGCATCAATTAGCCAATTCAGTGTTGATTTTTGATGAAATACAAACCTTGCCAATTAATTGTATTCATATGTTTTGTCATTCCCTTAATTTTTTATCAGAACATGCGAATACGACGGCCTTGTTATGTACGGCAACTCAACCCTTACTGAATAAATTACCAGCTTCAGAATTTGGCGAATTACGTATGGCCAATAACCCAGAAATAGTCGAAAACACCACTGAACTTTTCGATGCTCTTAAAAGGGTTAATGTTCTGAATAGATTCAAAGCTGGGGGCTGGAGTAAAAAAGAAATAATCACACTTGTTAACCAGCGTTTCACTGAACGTCAAAGCTGTTTAGTCATTGTTAATACTAAAGCTTGGGCAAGAGATATATTTATGGAATGCCAACAAACAGTAGATACAGAAGCCTTATTTCATCTCAGTACTAATCAGTGTGCATCACATAGGAAAGAGCTGCTTAAAAAGATACGAGGGCGGTTAAGTGTTGCTCTGCCGGTTTTGTGTGTTAGTACCCAATTAATTGAGGCTGGCGTAGACATCTCATTTGCTAATGTCATTCGCTTTTTCGCGGGGCTTGATTCTATTGCGCAGGCTGGTGGGCGGTGTAATAGGAGTGGAGAATTACTTGATGACCATGGGGAATATGTGCGTGGCACATTAGAAGTGATAAACCCTACTGAAGAGCCTATATCGCGTCTCGTTGATATTAAAGTCGGCCAGCAGTGTACAAGGCGAGTATTTGATGAGGTCGGCATTGAGAATATTTTATCGCCTGAATCGATTGATGCCTATTTTCAATATTTCTTTTTCGAGAGACAAGAAGAGATGATTTATCCTTTGAAAAAGGAAGAGGATTGTTTACTTAATATTTTGGCGAATAACACAATCAATAATGGCCTAGGGTGCAATATTAAACGGAGGAATGAAGGTAGGCTTCCATTGCTTCAACAATCTTTTATGGCTGCGGGTAAAGCGTTCAAAGCCATTGATGCTCCAACCTATAGTGTCATTGTCCCTTATAACTATGAGGCGAAGGCAATTATTGCTGCACTGTGTGGTACAAACAAAAATTTTAATACACCAGATTTCTATAAGAACTTAAAAAAAGCACAACAATACAGCGTGAATGTATTCCCTAATGTATGGAATGCACTGGTAGATGCACAAGCTTTATATGAAGTTCAAGAAGGAGAGGGGATTTACTATTTGAGTGATAGATATTACAGCCATCATTTTGGTCTGAGTGTTGATTTGATTGGGATGCACACAGAGCTTTTTGTTTGAAAAAAGCGGGAGGGCGTAGCGCCCTCCACCTTTTCATTAAACAAACTTCTTAAATGTTTCAATCCACGATCCTGCGAGAGGGGCGACCATGCAAGGATAGGCTTAAAGAGTTTTTTTGTAAACATACTTCATAAATGAAGTTGATTATTTTTTGTGCTTTGTTTAATGTTCAAATTATTGCACAGCTCAAGAGATGATTTGTTCATGGAGTTTTTACCGAATTTAGTCAAAGAAATGGCGGGATTAATAAGAGAGTTACGCTTTCTGCAAAGTGGCAGGTTTTACGTACTCTCGCTGTTACTTGGTGTTGTAGCACTTTCGTTTTTATATCTAGGGATAAGTTGAATATGAAAAATAGTATCAGTTTTACTTTATCAGGACGGTACGCTCTTTTTACTGATCCAATAACCAAGGTCGGGGGAGAGAAATGTTCTTATCATATCCCTACCTACGAAGCTCTTATCGGTGTTTTAAAGTCGATATATTGGAAACCTACTTTGATTTGGGTGGTGGATAGAGTACGGGTAATGAAATCTATCCGTACTCAAACAAAAGGTACTAAACCTTTGGTTTGGGGCGGTGGCAATAGCCTAGCAATTTATACCTTTTTACACGAGGTGGAGTATCAAGTTGAAGCCCACTTTGAATGGAATGTTCACAGGCCAGAATTAGCCAAAGACCGGATTGATGGTAAGCACTTCGCAATAGTTAAGCGCACCTTGGAAAAAGGTGGTCGGCAAGATATTTTTTTAGGTGTAAGGGACTGCCAAGGCTATGTTGAGCCTTGTGAATTTGGAACAGGTGTAGGCATTTATGATGATGTAGATGAATTGGATTATGGTTTGATGTTTCATGGATTTGATTATCCAGACGAAACTGGGGTTAATGAATTACATGCGCGTTTCTGGCGACCAGTAATGAAATTTGGTGTGATTGATTTTATTCGTCCTGAATGTTGTGAAATCAAACGTTTTGTTCGTGAAATGATACCCAAAGAATTTGGTCTTGATAAGAATCTTAAGCCTGTTTCACAAGAGGAAGAACAACAATGAGTTGGATGGCACAGTTGTACGAGACTTATGAGCAAGCAATGAATATTGAGAGCATGGGCAGTAATTACCCTATGCCAGTGAGTCATACTATCCAAAATGCTCATGTAGTCATTTCTATTGATATAGAGGGGAATTTCAAACGAGCCGAAGTATTAAATAAAACTCAAATCGTTTTGCCTGCTACTGAAAAATCAGCGGGGAGAAGTAGTGGAGAAGCTCCTCATGCCCTTGCAGATAAAATTCAATATGTAGCAGGTGACTATGAGGAATATGGCGGACTTAAATCTGCTTATTTTGATGGTTATCAAAGACAATTACTTAAATGGATAGAGTCTGGGCACAGTAACTCAAGCATAGAAGCTGTGTATAGATATATTAGTAAAAAAAGTGTTGTTAAAGACTTAGTTCGTGAAAAGATTTTGTGGGCAGAAAACAATATTTTACTGACCTCATGGGAACATAAAACTGCCAGTGCTCCAGAGATTTTTAAAGCCTTGCCAAAGGAGAAAGGGAAGTTAGATCAAGGTAGTGCATTAGTGTGTTGGGCTATTGAATCAGACGATATTAAGTATGCAAAAACTTGGAAAGATCCGACTATTCAGCAGCAATGGATTACTTACGAGTCAAAAAATACAAGTAATCAGGCTATTTGTTATATTTCAGGCCATGAAGAGCCTGTGGCTTTAAATCACCCTGCCAAACTAAGGCACTCGGGAGATAAAGCCAAGCTGATCTCTGCCAACGATTTAAGTGGCTTTACATTTAAAGGTCGTTTTACTGACAGTAAAACAAGTATTGAAAGTCATGGACTGCAAGCTGCTAGCATCGGATTTTTGACAACTCAAAAAGCGCACAATGCTCTGCGTTGGCTGATCAACCGAAAGGAAAGTACCTTAAAAAATGGTGATCAGATTATTGTAGCGTGGGCAATTTCTGGTAAAGATCTGCCCTCCGCTTTTGGTGAGCCCATCCCCGATCTTGATATATGGGATTTTAGTCCTGTGGCAAACAAGCAAGATGATGAAACTGAGTATGTTTCTGATCTTACAACTGACCTTGGTGCTCATTATGCGCGTAAACTTAAAAGTTATATGCAGGGCTATCATAGAAATCTCGAAACCAAAGATACTGTATCCATTATGGCAATAGATTCAGCGACTCCGGGAAGGATGGCGGTGACCTATTATCGAAAGACGATGCCCAAAGATTATCTTGATGATATTAGTGCATGGCATATAGATTTTGCTTGGCCACAGCGCGTAGTCAAAGAAGTAATATCAGCAAAAGGAAAATCTAGTCGTCCTGTTAGCTGGCCTGTCCAAGCACCATCTCCATATTCTATCATGCAAGCTATTTATGGTGATGTTCTCAAGAGTAATGAATCACTTAAAAAACAGTTTTATAACCGTTTACTGCCTTGTTTGGTAGACAAAGCTTGCATACCACAGGATATGCTTAGGATTTCATTTCAGCAAGCGTGCAAATCAACCAATAAAGATTATTGGGAGTGGGAGAGAAACCTTGGTGTCGCATGCGCCTTATACAAAGGTTTTTATGCACGTCATTTAGATAAGTTACACAGAAAGGAAATATCCATGTCATTAGATACATCAATTACTTCAAGAGACTATTTGTATGGTCGTTTGCTGGCAGTCTCGGAAAATATAGAGAGTTACGCTTTGTATAAATCTGAAATTAAACGCCCGACCTCTGCAAACCGGTTGATGCAACGATTCGCAGACCGCCCTTATACGACGTGGTTAACTATATACAAGCAGTTAGATCCATACATACAACAATTAAGCGCGCGTTACCCAAATTTTTTAAATAGTAAGCAGCAAATACTTGGCCAAATTATGGATGCTTTTCAGTACGACGATTTTAAATCTAACAAAGCGTTGGAAGGAGAGTTTTTATTAGGCTTTCATTGCCAGCGATTAGCTTTTCAAGCAAAAAAAGAAACAAATCTAAATGAACAAGGAGAATAGTTATGAGCTTACAAAACAAAATTGATTTCGCGGTTATTTTTTCAGTAAAGAATGCCAACCCAAATGGAGATCCGCTAAATGGAAACCGTCCACGCACTGATTTTGGTGGTTATGGTGAAGTCACTGATGTGTGCTTAAAGCGTAAATTACGTGACCGTTTAATAGAGCTACAAGAAAGCATATTTGTGCAGTCTGACGAAAATAAAACTGATGGAATGACAAGTCTTAGAAATCGCGCTGAATCAGAGGAGTTTGGATTAGGAAAAGAAGCCTTTAATGGTAAAAAAACGCCTGCTGATGAGACTGCAAAAATGGCCTGTGACAAATGGTTTGATGTAAGGAGTTTTGGGCAAATATTTGCATATAAAGGAGAAAAAAGTGGCGGCGGGGTATCCATAGCTATTCGTGGCCCTGTTACTATCCAGTCTGCATTTTCTATTGAACCAGTGGGCATTACCAGTACTCAAATAACCAAAAGTGTAAGTGGTGAAGGTGATGGAGAGAAGAAGGCATCAGATACCATGGGCATGAAACATCGTGTTGATGAAGCAATTTATATTGCATATGGGGCTATGACGCCACAACTCGCTGAGCGTACAGGTTTTAGCAATGCTGATGCAGAAATAATTAAACAAATATTACCTAAGCTTTTTGAAGGCGATGCCTCTTCAGCAAGACCTGAAGGTTCGATGGCGGTCGAAAAAGTCATTTGGTGGCAGCATAATTCAAAAGCAGGCCAATACTCATCCGCTAAAGTGCATAGAACATTGGATGTAAATACGGATGGTACAATTGACGAGAATAAATTACTAAAATCATTAGATGGGCTTAAACCTGAAATTATAGATGGGTTTTAACTTTTGAGTGAAGCTCCAGTAGAGCGCCTAATCCCAATATCCGCTCTACAACACTACGCGTTCTGCCCAAGGCAGTGCGCGTTAATTCACAACGAGCAAGTATGGGCTGAGAACTTCTTAACAGTCCATGGTCAGTTGTTGCATCAAAGAGTTGATAATGGTGAGCCCGAAACTCGTAAGGGGGTTCGTTACGAACGCGGACTTGTGGTGAGTGCGCCTTTATTAGGGTTAACTGGTAAGCTCGATTTATTAGAAAAGGAGTTGGCTAGCGGTAAGTTAACACCTGTGGAATATAAGCGTGGAAGGCCTAAAAAAGGGGATTATGACTCAGTGCAGCTTTGCGCTCAAGTATTATGTCTTGAAGAAATGACGGGGCAGACTATAACGCAAGGTGCTTTGTGGTATTGGCAAACCAGAAAACGAGAGGTAGTGCCAATACATGATGCCCTTAGAAAGCGTACTTTGGGCTTGTTAGAAGCGATTGAAAACCTATTTTTAGTCGGTAAAACCCCAAAAGCAGTGCATGGAAAACACTGTAAAGCGTGCTCATTGCTTGATATCTGTAATCCTTTAATTAATCAGAATGATTCTAGTGAAGATTATGTGGCAGGCCTGTTTAATTTAGAAAACAAAAGCATGGATGATGAAAATTGAAAAAGCTGCAAAATTGTTTGTACATTACTAAAGATGGAGCCTATCTGCATAAAGAGCTTGAAACACTTGTTATAGAACAGCGTATTGATGGTAAAAAGAAAAAATTGATGCAACTCCCTATTCATTCGATTGGGCATATTTTCTGTTTTGGCAATGTTATGGTTTCGCCTCAAGTTATGGGGTTCTGCGGTGAAAATGGTACGGGCTTGTCGTTTTTTAATATGTTTGGCCGATTTCAAGCGCGGGTGGTTGGCAAGCAAACGGGTAATGTGCTTTTACGCCGTGCCCAGTATAACGCTACAGATAATCAATCTGTTGTGATCGCTCGTTCAATTATTGCTTCAAAGATTCGCTCAAGTAAAAGCGTATTAATGCGCCATGCACGCAATCATGGTGAAACGGGTGAGATCAAAAAAGTGGTTGGGCGTCATAAACAAATTATTGAAGAGCTAAAAGTACAAACTAACCTAGAGCGTATTCGTGGTTTAGAAGGTGAAGCGGCAAGCCATTATTTTTCAGTATTTAACAACTTGATTACTGTTAAAAAAACTGACTTTAAACTTAATGGGCGTACTCGTCGACCACCCAAAGACCCGGTAAATGCCATGCTGTCATTTTTATATTCAGTTTTAGGTAACGAAGTGAGTAGTGCTTTGCAAGGTGTGGGGCTTGATCCTCAGGTGGGGTTTTTACATCAAGAACGGCCTGGGCGTGACAGCTTAGCTCAAGACTTGCTTGAAGAGTTTAGGGCTTATATCGTTGATAGACTGGTGCTAACACTGATAAATCGACAGCAAGTTAAAATAAAAGATTTTGATTATGATGTGTTGGGTGGAGTTGTTATGAAAGATGCTACACGAAAGCTTTTACTTCAAGCTTATCAAGCAAAAAAGCAAGAGGTGATAGAGCATAAATTTCTAAGTGAAAAAGTAGAAATTGGGCTGTTACCGCATATTCAAGCCATGTTGTTGGCAAGATACATAAGAGGTGATTTAGCACAGTATCCGCCTTTTTATATAGATTGAGGTTTTGCTTATGATGATATTAGTGACTTACGATGTTTCTTTTGAAGATGGTAACGGACAAAAACGTTTAAGACATATCGCTAAGACCTGCCTGAATTATGGGACCAGAGTTCAATATTCTGTATTTGAATGTGATATAGACTCTTCTCAATGGGTTGTGTTTAAAGACACGCTATTGTCTATCTATGATCCTAGTGTCGACAGTTTACGTTTTTATAAATTAGGTAAAGGGTGGCGTAATAGGGTAGAGCATCATGGGGCAAAACGTGCGGTAGATATATTTCAAGACGATCTCATCATATAATCGCTAACCACTTGTACTCATTAAATCTGTAGAGAGTTAGCATGATCTTAACTGCTTGAAAAATAATTACTTATTTATGCTTTGCTAAGATTTAATGTTGTTGATGTTCTTTAAAAAATTGGTTAGCGAAAACATAAAATATAGATTAGGCTATATCTGCCTTTGCAATAAGGCAGTCGCCCCTCACGCAGGGGCGTGGATTGAAACTAAACAGTGTCACTAATAGTGTCAGCAACGATTTGTCGCCCCTCACGCAGGGGCGTGGATTGAAACACCTTTTAATAAAAGCTCATTAAAATGTTCGTTTGTCGCCCCTCACGCAGGGGCGTGGATTGAAACTCGAGCATGATCACTCTTGGTTGTACGGTTGCTGGTCGCCCCTCACGCAGGGGCGTGGATTGAAACAACGACCAACACACTGAGATCATTCATGACTACGGTCGCCCCTCACGCAGGGGCGTGGATTGAAACATTAATTCTATGCTCAACCAACTGCAACGCATACGTCGCCCCTCACGCAGGGGCGTGGATTGAAACTGTTAGTGCTACCGGTATAGATGAATGTAGAGTGTCGCCCCTCACGCAGGGGCGTGGATTGAAACGTACAGCGTGGGGGATCTCGCATAAAAAAACTGGTCGCCCCTCACGCAGGGGCGTGGATTGAAACTGTGCTAGTAGTGCCAATGTGATCGCTATATTGGTCGCCCCTCACGCAGGGGCGTGGATTGAAACTATCTTATTAACAAGCGTAATCATCCTTTCGTCTGTCGCCCCTCACGCAGGGGCGTGGATTGAAACTGTTAGTGCTACCGGTATAGATGAATGTAGAGTGTCGCCCCTCACGCAGGGGCGTGGATTGAAACGAAAGTGAAACTCCACCTGACAATGGCAGTGGAGTCGCCCCTCACGCAGGGGCGTGGATTGAAACTATATCGCCCAAGCTTGAGTTAACGTGCTCAAAGTCGCCCCTCACGCAGGGGCGTGGATTGAAACCCAGAACTATACAGCGGTTACCACTTACCCATGTGTCGCCCCTCACGCAGGGGCGTGGATTGAAACACAGAATTGCTATTTAGCATGTCAGTATGCAAAACGTCGCCCCTCACGCAGGGGCGTGGATTGAAACATGCAGCGTCTGTCGTGCTGCACTAATCAAAGTGGGTCGCCCCTCACGCAGGGGCGTGGATTGAAACAAGAGTTAGGGAATAGTCCTTAACCCCGACCCAGTCGCCCCTCACGCAGGGGCGTGGATTGAAACATTTAACGGCTGCTCCTTTAATGGCCCCAAGTAGTCGCCCCTCACGCAGGGGCGTGGATTGAAACTTGCCAATACGGGCGGTTAATGCCCCAGTCTTCGCGTCGCCCCTCACGCAGGGGCGTGGATTGAAACTGCAAACTTGTTAGATACCGCTTCGTATTCAAAAGTCGCCCCTCACGCAGGGGCGTGGATTGAAACGGTCGAGATCGAAACTGACGGACTAGTCAACGCGTCGCCCCTCACGCAGGGGCGTGGATTGAAACAGCCCACTCTTGCAGCATGAGTCGCGCTAACTCTGTCGCCCCTCACGCAGGGGCGTGGATTGAAACCACTGTAAACCTAAAGAGCGAAAGCGGCGGCCCGTGTCGCCCCTCACGCAGGGGCGTGGATTGAAACTCGCTTGCCACGAAAACCACATCGCTCTGAGTAAGTCGCCCCTCACGCAGGGGCGTGGATTGAAACACGGAATTTTTATTTAGCATGTCAGTATGCAAAACGTCGCCCCTCACGCAGGGGCGTGGATTGAAACGGCGTCTTCGTCTTCAAGAGGCAAATAGTGAATAGTCGCCCCTCACGCAGGGGCGTGGATTGAAACAGCGGGTAAATGCGCGGCTAGTGCATGAAAATCTTGTCGCCCCTCACGCAGGGGCGTGGATTGAAACATGTTCAATCCTTAAAACAATGCAACTTGATGTGGTCGCCCCTCACGCAGGGGCGTGGATTGAAACGTACATTCTCTAACACAACAGTGCAATCACTAATGTCGCCCCTCACGCAGGGGCGTGGATTGAAACAGAGTTAACAACAGCTATAGAAAATATGGATACGTCGCCCCTCACGCAGGGGCGTGGATTGAAACAACATCAAATCAATAAAATAATTAGTGTTGCCCGTCGCCCCTCACGCAGGGGCGTGGATTGAAACCGTGTGTTTGACTTATCTTGTTTGGGCGTTGCCGTCGCCCCTCACGCAGGGGCGTGGATTGAAACAACGATCTGGCGTTATGGGTGATAAAGGTTGGGGTCGCCCCTCACGCAGGGGCGTGGATTGAAACTTCCTAGTTAAAGGCTGTACATTTTGAATTTTAGTCGCCCCTCACGCAGGGGCGTGGATTGAAACTTCTCAAAATAAAACGAGCAACATAAGCGCTAACAGTCGCCCCTCACGCAGGGGCGTGGATTGAAACGAATCGGGTACTTGACCGACACAGAATGGCGGGGTCGCCCCTCACGCAGGGGCGTGGATTGAAACATTGCTGGCAATTAAAAAGTTGTCACCCGCTGCTGTCGCCCCTCACGCAGGGGCGTGGATTGAAACTCGTATATCAACATCACCAATCGCGCCCGTATCCGTCGCCCCTCACGCAGGGGCGTGGATTGAAACACCTCCGGCTGTACCTACGTTTTCGAAATCTTCGGTCGCCCCTCACGCAGGGGCGTGGATTGAAACAGCCCATAACGACAAGTAGCTAACACCATCTAACATCGCCCCTCACGCAGGGGCGTGGATTGAAACTTGTTTATTCTAAACGCGACAGCGTGGATAAAGTAGTCGCCCCTCACGCAGGGGCGTGGATTGAAACATGCTGCTGCTCCGGGCTTTGGCCAGAATGCAGGGTCGCCCCTCACGCAGGGGCGTGGATTGAAACTGATTCATCTCTCAGCGGGGCTAATACAGGAGGGTCGCCCCTCACGCAGGGGCGTGGATTGAAACTACTGATGTAGTAGTCACAGATAGAACTGACTTGTCGCCCCTCACGCAGGGGCGTGGATTGAAACGATACAGGTCAAACAGAAATGCACTCACAAGTAGGTCGCCCCTCACGCAGGGGCGTGGATTGAAACATCATTATAATAAATACCCTCGCCCACTGGACTTAGTCGCCCCTCACGCAGGGGCGTGGATTGAAACGCCTATGAAAACTTTGACATGTCCACCATGATAAGTCGCCCCTCACGCAGGGGCGTGGATTGAAACTAAATTAACCTTACTCTTGTCGGCATCCATAGCTGTCGCCCCTCACGCAGGGGCGTGGATTGAAACATCTTAATATCTAATTTGCGAAACGCGACTGGTCGTCGCCCCTCACGCAGGGGCGTGGATTGAAACACAACAGAGCAAAAAGAATAATTCTGCAGTTAAGTCGCCCCTCACGCAGGGGCGTGGATTGAAACAAAGAAAATCTATTTAGCTACTGCATTCACCCAGTCGCCCCTCACGCAGGGGCGTGGATTGAAACATTTAGTTACAACTTCCCCTTCTCTGCTAAACCGTCGCCCCTCACGCAGGGGCGTGGATTGAAACTTTAGATACGCTAATCTTACACAGTGACGACTGCGTCGCCCCTCACGCAGGGGCGTGGATTGAAACTTGGAGGGCCCATTTGATTTGTTTGCGGTGATAGTCGCCCCTCACGCAGGGGCGTGGATTGAAACTTCAATCTGCTGTATCGACTCACTTAGCTCTGTAGGTCGCCCCTCACGCAGGGGCGTGGATTGAAACAACTACCGAATTTATCGTCTCAATCAAATTCACAGTCGCCCCTCACGCAGGGGCGTGGATTGAAACTACTCTTATACCTAAAGCCAATTCAATACAAAAGTCGCCCCTCACGCAGGGGCGTGGATTGAAACATGTTAAATCCTTAAAACAACGCAACTTGGTGGGTCGCCCCTCACGCAGGGGCGTGGATTGAAACACAACAGCGTTGTACGATGAGGTAGTTAGGGTCGTCGCCCCTCACGCAGGGGCGTGGATTGAAACACAACAGAGCAAAAAAGAATAATTCTGCAGTTAAGTCGCCCCTCACGCAGGGGCGTGGATTGAAACAAAGAAAATCTATTTAGCTACTGCATTCACCCAGTCGCCCCTCACGCAGGGGCGTGGATTGAAACAACGTAATACAGTTTAACGGTGTAACCCCTATATGTCGCCCCTCACGCAGGGGCGTGGATTGAAACGATACGGGTCAAACAGAAATGCACTCACAAGTAGAGTCGCCCCTCACGCAGGGGCGTGGATTGAAACTTGAACACTCACACCCATCTCATCAGCCATGGTGTCGCCCCTCACGCAGGGGCGTGGATTGAAACTCAGTGACGAGTTTAACTGAGCTGTTTCGGGTAGAGTCGCCCCTCACGCAGGGGCGTGGATTGAAACTTTATCGGGAGGCATCGCCAGCAAACTATCTAACGTCGCCCCTCACGCAGGGGCGTGGATTGAAACAGCGACAGAGACACTAACGTTTAATTTAACTGTGTCGCCCCTCACGCAGGGGCGTGGATTGAAACACAACCTCGCTGGGTCTAAAAATATAATATCGAAGTCGCCCCTCACGCAGGGGCGTGGATTGAAACAGTGATACGTCACGACCCTGCACCCACTTTGTACGGTCGCCCCTCACGCAGGGGCTGAACCGGCTGGATTTTGTCTTTTATTCTTCGCTGTCTGCGTGTTCCCCGTAATCACGGGGCTGAACCGATATTTTTGGCTTTAAATCTGGATCTCCTGAAGTGTTCCCCGTACTCACGGGGCTGAACCGCGTATCGTCCTCGGGGTCTGTGCTGCTTGCGCGTGTTCCCCGTACTCACGGGGCTGAACCGTGATTTATAAATGCTCTGCTCGTTACCAAAGGTTTGATCTACCCTTCTGCTTAGAAAAGTGGTGATACTTTTGATGTAGTCAATCACACATCCCTGATGATCGGCACCCAACCTTGGCATCCATGCCAAGCTGTTAAACCGCTGGAGCAATGCTCCAGAAAGCCTCGATTTAACCCCTGATGATCGGCACCCAATCTCGCCATCCATGGCTCAATGACTAATCAGGCGGCGCATGCGCCTAAAGAATCTGATTATTCCCGCACACGCAGTTTGAATATTGTCACTGTTTGCAATGGATTCCTGCTAACGGCATGCAGGAATGACGGTGTTGGGGGCAGGAATGACGTTACTCACCTTCGTCATTCCGGTAGTGTTTTGAGCCGGAATCGGATTGGTTTTTGGCTTTGGGCACTGCAGTCACTTATTCGGCATTTTGGATTCCTGTTAACGGCATGCAGGAATGACGGGGTTGTTTTTTGATTCCTGCTAACGGCATGCAGGAATGACGGGGTTGTTTTTTGATTCCTGCTAACAGCATGCAGGAATGACGGGGTTGTTTTTGGATTCCTGCTAACGGCATGCAGGAATGACGGGGTTGGGGGCAGGAATGACGTTACTCACCTTCGTCATTCCGGTAGTGTTTTGAGCCGGAATCGGATTGGTTTTTGGCTTTGGGCACTGCAGTCACTAATTCGGCACTGTGGATTCCTGCTAAAAGCATGCAGGAATGACGTTACTCACCTTCGTCATTCCGGTAGTGTTTTGAGCCGGAATCGGATTGGTTTTTGGCTTTGGGCACTGCAGTTACTAATTCGGCATTTTGGATTCCTGCTAACAGCATGCAGGAATGACGGGGTTGAGGGCAGGAATGACGTTACTCACCTTCGTCATTCCGGTAGTGTTTTGAGCCGGAATCGGTTTTGTTTTGGCTTTGGGCACTACTGTCACTTATTCGGCCGTGTGGATTCCTGCTAACAGCATGCAGGAATGACGGGGTTGTTTTTTGGATTCCTGCTAACGGCAAGCAGGAGTGACGGGGTTGAGGGCAGGAATGACGTTACTCACCTTCGTCATTCCGGTAGTGTTTTGAGCCGGAATCGGTTTTGTTTTGGCTTTGTTCACTACTGTCACTTATTCGGCATTTTGGATTCCTGCTAACGGCATGCAGGAATGACGTATGAGCCGGAATCGGTTTTGTTTTGGCTTTGGGCACTACTGTCACTTATTCGGCATTTTGGATTCCTGCTAACGGCATGCAGGAATGACGGTGTTGGGGGCAGGAATGACGTTACTCACCTTCGTCATTCCAGTAGTGTTTTGAGCCGGAATCGGTTTTGTTTTGGCTTTGGTCTCTACTGTCACTTATTCGGCATTTTGGATTCCTGCTAACGGCATGCAGGAATGACGGGGTTGGGGGCAGGAATGACGTTACTCACCTTCGTCATTCCAGTAGTGTTTTGAGCCGGAATCGGTTTTGTTTTGGCTTTGGTCTCTACTGTCACTTATTCGGCATTTTGGATTCCTGCTAACAGCATGCAGGAATGACGGGGTTGGGGGCAGGAATGACGTTACTCACCTTCGTCATTCCAGTAGTGTTTTGAGCCGGAATCGGTTTTGTTTTGGCTTTGGTCTCTACTGTCACTTATTCGGCATTTTGGATTCCTGCTAACGGCATGCAGGAATGACGATGTTGTTTTTGGATTCCTGCTAACGGCATGCAGGAATGACGGGGTAAAAAAATGACAGAGTTACGGGGTGAAAAAAATGGCAGAATGAACGAATGATGGAATTTACGGTTGGGATTTTCTGGCTGATGCTGGGTAATTCTGAGCTAGGCTATTTATCTTTGCCTGCCCACATTTCTATTTGTCTGGTCGTTGCGGCGGCATGTAAACCTTCCGCTGCACAATCAATGAATCTTCTTTCCATGCCTGTCGCTTGTTTGGCAAGTGTTGCAAATTGTACAGGGGCGTCGTCGGGCAATGGCGTTTGTTCTAGTATGTGACACGCTTGGGTGTAGTAGGGCATCGATTGCGAATGGGGCTTGGCGTTTTTATCGGTGTCAGTCATCAACTTTATTCGCCGTTGCAAAATGAGATATTAAGTATGTGCATGCAATATTGCAAGATGGCGTCCCCACCAGTTCGACGATAATGTTCGTATCCAATTGAATTTAAAGGGTAAAATATAAAATTAAAATCTCGTGTATCATATGTGTATCAATGCTGAGTGGTTATGGTATTTATCGTAAAATTTTGATTTTTATGGTTTTTTTGTGGCTTGGCGACGGTGGTGTATCACAAAGGTATAATACCTCATATTAAGCTTTATTCGCCCTTAAATTGAATGTTTTTAATATTTATTTTACGTTCAATTTATTTTCAAAAGTCACTGAAGTTTCTCAGCTGTGTTATCTAGTTTGAGAATTTAAATCTAGTTGGAATCTAAATGAATACCGATATTGAAATACATAATGAAATTGCCAAATTGAAACTAAAAGTACAGGTACTCGAAGCAAAGTTACAAGAAAAAGTTGAGGTATTTGAGTCAGATTGTATTTTTGAGATGGTAGAGTTTTTGAACAGTTTATTTCAAAGTGTCAATTCGATTCTGGAAAAAAGCAACAAGGCCAAAAACCCGGATGAAAGTAGATATGAATTGGCAATTGGGGTTAATAAAGTTAAAGAAAAGCTGAACGAGTACATGAAAGAGATGTTTTCGGAGGCTGAAATTAAACCCGAAACACATAACAATGAACAGTTAGCTAGTTTGCCGGTAGGTATTTCAATAAATGTAACTTCGGGTAGATATAATTTGAAAATTGATACTGACTTAATAGAAAACGTAGTCGTAAATTATCGATATTTAGATACGAATACTGAGCCTTTAAGTGGCGTTGTTATTAGAGAGCTGTGTAAGTCTGCAATAGCAACAAATATTCATCACGCGCCTCGTGATCGCCGCAAGAAAATAGGTGAAATTTATGAGAGCAGATCTTTTAAAGATAAGTTGAATACTATGCTGGGGTATTATCCTAAATTTGGCGTGGGAGATAAAAAAAGAATACTGGATGTTGTTAGTATACATGTTGGAGATAAATTCCCAGAAATCTATCAAACTATTTGAGAGATAGATATAAAGTCAGTCGCAATGTAGGTTGCAGAATTAATACCCCCCAATAAATCCTATTGACGGGGTATTAACCCCATCGTTTAACATCATATATTTCGGTTTAATCCTCACTCAATTTTAAACAACCTTGAGTGAACATCATGAACGATAAAACATTAGCAGATAATCTTCTTACTCCTTTACAAGTTGCCGAGATATTAGGCGTTTCTAGCGGTACCTTAGCTGTTTGGCGAAGTAATGGCGCTTGTCAAATTCCATACATTAAAGTTGGTCGGTGTGTTCGTTACAAGCGTTCCGTTATTGAGAGTTTCCTTCAACAACAAGAACATTTGCATACCCACTTAAAAACAGGGGGAAAGTAAATGAAATTACGCTCCATTAATCTTAAAAGATCTTCATTGATCATAACCAGATCACGTTATTTAAAGTTTGGAGGTTCAGATGCTTAATATTAAAGGTGTTAACACTCAAAAATCATTAATCAATAATGGAATAGTAATTCCCCAAAAGTCAGCAGTATTTATTGATTATATAACCTTGTCTATCGATGGAATTAATGACTGCCCAACTTATTTTAATTGGTTTAATTATCAACTTAAGAAGTTTGGTTTATCCATATCTAACCGTTTGGCTAAGGTTCCACCTAGTTATGATTTAGCATATCAACTTTGTTTGACAAATAATCAGAATTTGGTGTGTGGCAGCATTAAATATAGTCACCTGCATGAACGTGTATTAATAGAGTTTTCTGGGAGTGGTTGTGCGTTGTTAGCGAAACAGGATAATTGCTATTGGTTAAATGTTTTCGTTAATCAATCTGCAGTATTTATAAAGCGTTTAGATTTAGCGTACGATGATTTAAGAGGAAGTTTTCCAATTCAACTTGTCGATAAAATTTATTGTCGAGGTGGTTTTAATAGTTATTCAGGAAGAAGACCACTCAAAGAAAATGTAGGTCAACCAAAAAAAGGTAGAACCATAGGTACATAGGCGGAAAATCAGCTTATAAACTAGCTTGTATATACGAAAAAGGAATAAAACTAAGTTGTGTATCACATCCCAATTGGGTTCGACATGAGATTCGTTTTAGGTCAAATAGCAGGGACTTAATTCCTAAAGAAGTGTTATCAAACTTAGAAAGTTATTTTTTTAATGCATTTCCAAAAGCTTATAAACGTTTAGTTGGAAAATTTGAATACCATTCTGTGATTTATCGAGAAAGTTTGGAATATGTATGTAGCCTTAAGAAAACGTTAGGCCATTTGAAACATCAATATGGTCGAACGATAAAGGAAACTGCAAATATCCTTGGTGATCAAAATACTGTTGAATTGTTATCACGGGACGGTCGTTCTAAAAGTAATAAAAGACTACCATTTATTACCGATGAGTTTCTAAATACAAAATTCGCTAGTGAGTTGCGAACAGTAGAGATAACGCAGTCATCGAAATGAAAACAAGGCGCGTAAATATCAGTCAGGCTTGTATTAATAAGTACAAACACTTACAAGTCACATTGAAAGATAAACAACTACCTTACTTATTTTTCCGATACTGCAAAAATATCGAAATATCAGGTGGGGTAGTTGGAAGTTTTCATATTAGTTTTGTTAACAAGGGCAAAACGACAAGTCGCATACTTGGTCGTTATCCATTGCTCAATATTAATGCCGCTAGAATGGAAGCGTTAAACCAGTACTCGGCAATTCAGAAAAGCAAAAATTTAGCCACTAAGAAGAATACGTTTGAATACTGTGGTGAACTATTGATTTGGTACTTAAACTTTCGATTAGAGACTGCTGGGACTGCAATTAAAACAAAAAGTAACATTGCACATCAGATTAACAACATTCTCCTTCCGTCTATGCAGAATCAGAAATTGAGTGATTTGAATCAAGTTTTTCTGGCTGAAAAGTGGCTTATACCAAATCACTCAAAATATAAAATATCCACGTTGAAAAGTAGTTTTCAATGTTTGAAAGCAGCCTTCAACCAAGCCAGTAAATTGGGGTATGCTGAACCTAATCCCTTATTTAATGTTAGTTTTGGTGATCTGACAGCCAGTAAAGTGAAACCTAAAACATGTAAAATTCAGTCTACAGATCTTAAAAAACTGGTTCATAAAATTAGTTCATTCGATCCTATGATGAAAATGATGTGCCTTTTATGCCTTGGCTACCTGACTAGAAATCAGGAAACAACATTAGCTAGATGGGAACACTTCAATTTCAATAAAATGCTGTGGCATATTCCTGCTGAAAATACGAAAACGGGGCAGGGGATATTTCATCCTATTACACCAATTATGCTTAATTCATTAAAACAGTACAGAGTGTGGCAGCGATATAAAACACGTTCAAAGTTTCTATTTCCTCAATTGAGAGGTTATAAATCAATTTCAGAATCTCAAGCTGCTAAAAAAGTAGCAGTACTGTCTCAAAAGCAATTTAGCCTGCATGACTTGAGAAAATATGGCTCTTCTTATCTTCGGGATATGGGCGTCGACTATTACATTGTCGAGAGGATTTTGAATCATAAAATGACCGTTCTAGATCAGACTTATATACACACCAGCGTATTTAATATCGTCCGTAAAGAATTGGAAAAGTGGCATGATGAATTTTTTTAATTTTGTGTACTGTATCTTTTAGTTAAAAACCTAAATAGAACCAGCATATTAATAAAATTGCTTTATTTGCGGCTATTTAAGTTTTTCTGACTGCAGCATTATTCATTAAACTTGATTTAATATACAGTCAATTTAAGTAGAAAGTAATTAGCTAGCGAGTTAATTCAGAGTCCGATTGATCGAAATTTATTGCGATCACAAAACCAATTACGAAAGTAGGAACATGGCACAAACTTTAAGTACAAATCAGAATGTGCATGGCCGATTTTTTAAAAACTGCTAACTTAATAAACTAGAAAGATTAAATAAAAACCTTCCACAAAAAAACTAATGGCTAACAAGATAAATTAAGGACTGATTATGCTCGTTATTAAAAATACTCTAATCACACTATATTTTACGAAATCATGCTCACTTGGAATGCTATTTAGCTGTTTGATTATCGGAAATTGTTTTGCATTTGAATATCAAATTGAAAAAACACTTTTCAGAAATCAATCCGGTCCGAGACACGAGTCAATAACTTCTCTTGCGCTGAAATGTGTAAACGAAATGGGGGGATTTAGGTAGGGCATCGTCAAGAACGAAGTGCGAAGTTGTCGACAACTTAATAACAAGTTATAAAGGAAACGAGACTCTGGTATTGCCCTCAGTTTCAATTGATCCGATCGATGAAAATGAATTTAGAGATGCCTCATCATGGTCTGATGACCCAACAAGACAAGGATCTTACTATGGCCTGAAAGCAAAAATCTTAACTTGGATGCAATGTAAAAATTGGAAGCGTATATTTCGCCACCAAAACTTCTCGGACACAATTAGAGGTGGACTATTTTGTAATTCCCATTTCGGAGTCTTACAATTTTTTCATTCGCAAGCATCAAAGCCTAATGATGAAAACACCTATGCTGTTGAACCTTATAATGTAACAAGAAATAAAATCCTTGGCTGGCTTCGTTTTAACTATGAAATAGTTTTGAATAGTGAACTATTAAAACTAGGCTACTGTAAAACGTTCATCAACATGAGGAATAAGAGCGAGTATGGAGGAATTGACCGTGGCTTTTTACCTGCCGACTATGACCATAATTTCTTCCAGTGCTCATCACCAACTTCACTTCAGTGGATATATCACCACAAATGTGAAAATCCACTCGGTTCGAAGGACTGCAAACCAATTGGCGATACTAAGACATATCAAATCGCTGCTCTAGGGGCAATAGTTCATGCAGTTCAAGATTCATATTCACAAAGTCACACTAAGCGTGGCGAATGCTCGACTTCAAACGGTAAAAATGACTCTAAAGTCAATTGTGGAGCTATAGAGCAGTATTACAATTACAACGCTCAGAATAGCGATAAACATAGTGAATCTGATACATTGCCTATATCGATTGATTCAGGTTGCGATATAAGCTCTGTTGATGATGTCGTTACCGCGACAGCTAGAATACTTTGGCACGTATCAAATGAGACGCCTGTTAACGTAGTAATGGACTATCTTTCAGATACCGTTTTCAAATCTCCCTACACAGATGAAACATCAATACCACATTGGGGACTAAATGAATCTTCCGGTGCTTGTTATCTTTAGTTAATTCAAAAAACTTATATCAGCACTCTTAAAAGAGTGCTGTATGCCTTAGAACAAACGTAATCACTAATTGGAAACAGTTGAGCAATAGACTTCATTTGCTTATTTCCACTCCCACAAAATATATAATAGACGTCAATACATAAATAATAGGTAAGGTGAATTTCATTTTATAAAAAAGGAGCTATATTTTACTTAAACTCACATATGATAAAAAATATACACAAATAGGGAAATAAAAAATGAAAATAGTTTATATGGGTTTAATTTGTTTGTTAGTACCTGTCGTTTCGATGGCGCAACTCCCAAACACAAGTCGAATATTTAAAGATGATGATGGAGAGTACAAGCGTTATGAAGCTGCAACTGTTGATGGGACTGGCAACGTAAGTGGGTTAGGGTTAGATGAGAGTTGTAGTGCTAGCCCTTGTGCCGAGGTGTCTAGCGAGATTCCTGAGGGGTTTGGAGGGTTTTCTTTGGGGGCATTCAATGGTGGTACGGAGGTTCAATTAACCTTAATTAGATATAATATTCATTATAGTAAAAATGGGCGAATTCCGTTTTATATTATGGCCACAACGCCAGTTGCTGGACAGGTTGATGTTGATTCAAGTGTGAGCTCGCTACTGGGAGCTGATAGTGGCTTGTTAAATTTTAAAATTGCAGATGATGTCAAAACTTTGTTTAGTGAATCAGGTAATGGAGATGGGCTTTGCGATTTTAATGGTGCTTCTGATAATAATCTCAGGGTGGGTGTTACATTAATACCCAGATGGGCGTCAAATTAATTGAATATCTAGGGGATTCTGGAAAATCAAAGCAAATGGGAGCTTTGTATGCCTCCACGCAGTTTTCATTTGAATTTCCAATATCAGATGAAACAGGTTTAACAAGGGCAGGAAGATTTGCAGGGAGCTTAGGTTTGTCTGGCTATTATGCAAATACTGATAACGTACAGCATTTATTTGAGGATTATCTGATACCGAGGGGTGGAAATTAAGGATTTGAAAAAATTCTATGCATCATTTGATGTCGGTTTGACTTTTACGGTGACGGATCAGTTTACGGTAACTGCTTCGTACATTCAGCCGATTGTGAATGATGATGCCTTTGATGATGTATTGACATTGAATTTTAAATACCTGACAGAGTAGTAGAGCTAAGTAAAGAAAACTGAATAGTATTAATTTCCTCATTAGCCAGTGGTTGGTTTTCTTGAGATAGAGCATATTAATGAGGGAACGTAACTATGATCACCTCACTAGGTTTCATTGGCTTCGATGGCTTTTAAATAGCTAGATTTTCAGAGCCAGTGTTTACCTTCTTTTTAAAAGTGCGCTTTCTAATATGTCTTTGGATATTTGTAACTGCTTTTTACCAACATCAATTCCTAACTTGTTTCTGATGGCTAAAGTATTTATAGAGTCGCTAATCTCATCAGTAACGATTGCTATGTCTGTATCTTGGATGATTTTTTCAATTGGATCTGCCAGAGTGATTATGCTATTCGCCCACTTCAACCAAATATTTTGATTTTGAGTTAGTGCTCCGTGTTCAGCCATTTTAGTTTCAACAGCATTTAGAAACTGTCTTCCTTGTTCAACTTTTTGCCATTGATTGAAGTTGCTGAAAAGGTCCTCTATTTTAGATTCTTGGTCTTCTACCAATGAGTTAAATTGCGCTGTAAGCCCATTTTGTTTTTGGCGTAATTCATCTTCTTGACGTCTTTTTACCTTGTTTTCACTAGCAACTTCCGACGCCTCAATGATCCAATCGAAAAAGAAACCCAGTTTATCTTCAATAAAGTACTTTTTATTATCATTAAGAGTTGGGTTACTAACTGACTTTACCTGATGTTCCAGAATGAGCATGAGTTCACCAGTAGGTTCATTTACTTTCTCGTGATAAACATAGCCTTGTTTTTCTTTTTCTATCTCTTCTTCAGCAGTCAGTGTTCTCTTAGTTTGTTTAAGTTTTTCTCGAAGCTTAAATGTCAGATTGTTGTGATCAACCCGTATAGTATTTTCTGGATGTCTAGCATAATCTGAACGTTTTGCTTCAAAAAGCCATCCTCTTCTTTCAAATTCTTTGACCAGAGTATCCATTATTCTTAATGCTCTTTGAAAACACGCCGGAGACACCGAAATTCTATATGTTTCACCTTGCTAAGGCACCCTCCATCAATCTGCCATGAGGGAATCTTGATTTTTTATATAGCTCCTTTGCAACCTTAGTCAGTTTATGTGGGCTATGTAAGGCTTTTGGAACATGTAGTTTATTTGTTGGTGAAGATTCAAAGGGTGATGGCACTGCACTCTTTTTCAGGAGAGGAGTGAGGTCAATTGCATCTTCCGGTTTTACTGTGTTTGGTAGCCTTGGCTTAGGTAAAATTTGTCCCAAACCAATTTTAACCCAGTACCCATTTGGAGGTCTTGGTATCGAGTACTCATCGCACAGTTTCCCAAGCAGTGTTGGGTTGATATTCCAATCTGCAGCTAGTTTCGATAATGGGGTAGACCATACAGAGTTGTAAATTTCCAAAACGGACTTAAGCATCGCTTTTGCTCCAAAATTTATATTTAAATGTAGTTCATTTAAAGCTATACCTTAAATTTTGCTTATTGGAATTTTGAGGTGTAAAAGTAAGGTATACCTTAACCTTACAGTTTTGAATTTAACTAAAAGTGTCAATATAGAGTCTGTTTGTTGATTTATTTACATGTGTAAGGTAAAGTCTAGATTCTAAGTTAACAGTTTGGCGAGAATAGTTATGAAAGGTCAAAAGATTGGGTATAAGCGAGTCAGTTCATTCGATCAAAATGAAGAAAGGCAATTAGACCAAGAAGTTTTGGATCGAGTTTTTGTTGATAAAGCTTCTGGCAAAGATACCAATCGGCCACAACTCAAAGAACTACTCTTGTTTGTCAGGGAAGGGGATGAAGTTGTTGTACATAGTATGGACAGACTTGCTCGTAATTTGGATGATTTACGCCAAATTGTAAAAGATCTAACCAACAGAGGCATTAGTATTCGTTTTTTTAAAGAAGGCCTAACTTTTACTAACGAGGCTGATTCGCCAATGTCTAACTTGCTTTTGTCCATGATGGGGGCTTTCGCCGAATTTGAACGCTCACTAATTAAAGAGCGTCAGAGGGAAGGTATTGAGTTAGCAAAGAAAAAGGGCGTCTATAAGGGACGAGCTAAATCACTATCCGCCGAAGATATTATTCTACTAAAAGAGCGCGTTAATGTTGGTATCAACAAAAGCGCGCTAGCCAAAGAATTTGGTATTAGCCGACAAACTTTATATTCTTACTTAGAGTGATGTGATTTAACGTTTCTTTTAATTATTTCATTTAATTATTAATAAAGGTCATTATGGAAGATATTCATCTAAATCACCTCTCCAAAACGCGTCATCTTGCTCATCAGTAATCGCTAGCATTTCTATAAATATACTGGTGTGGCTTTTTCGCAGTTTAATAACTAATTCTGCAATGGATAAATTATTATTTTTAATCTGATATTCAGCGTTAGGAAACTCTAAAATTATTCTCTGGATTAGTTCTTTTGCTAGATCTTCATACTCGAAACTAAGACCAAAATTAATATGGGTTTTTAAAACCAGTTGATCCCATTCCTCCATGCTTCCAGAGAAATTTGATATTAAACTATTATAGTCAATATCGACTTTGGGTACCGCTCGTAGTTCGTCGACTCGTTGCATGATATCTAGAAATTCTTCTGGAGACCCAATTTGAATATTTTTATCATTGAGACATTTTTCTGCGGGGAGCAATGGTAAAGACTCTTTAGTTTTGTTTGCTAATCGAGATTTTTGGGCTTTCTTGATCGCATTTTTAGCTCGTTTTGATTGATTTGACATAGTTTAACTTTTAACTTTATTGAAAATGAATGAGGAAGATATATTATATTTTAATTTAATGCAAGTTGTTGAAAGTAAAGGGTTTTTGCATGCAAAGCAGCAAAAAGGTAAAGCAGTAAAGCAGTAAAGTGGTAAAGTGGTAAAAGTGGTAAAAGTGGTAAAAGTGGTAAAAGTGTAACAGAGGTAAACAGGCATGCCAGTTTACCTCTTTCTGTCTTGATAAGTTTTGTCTGTTCGAACCGAACATTTACCACTCTTTATTCTATGAGATGCCGTTCTATAGAACACCATGTTGGGATAACTGTGTTTCGATATGACTATTGTTAATCTGATAAGTACTTCAGTACAGATTGAGTATTTCTGGAAAATTGTTTCCTGCGTTATGGCTTTACATATATGGTTTTAGGATTGGTTTGAGAAAACCTACATTAAAGAGGTTGCCAAAAGTGGTCGAAATACAGGTGTTTTGATGTTTGTCATTATTGCGCGTTGCGCGGTTTTTGAGGTTTTTTTGTTGGGGCTCTTAGTTTTTGAATTTTTTTAAGGTACTCATATCAAGGTATGGCGGGGGATTACGGCGCACAATTGCGTCTGTTATTGCGCAAGCGTTACATGGTGTTTTTGATCACCTTTCATTGGAAACTTTAATTATTAGAATGTAATGTTAAAACCTTAATTTTGGTGGTTGTTTTGTGCGCTATGATTTGGATCGTGCGGAAGGTTTTGGTATCAATTATATAAGCGGGGGCAGGGATGTTAGAGATAGCAAAGTGGTATTTTATTATTGGCCTTTATGGTGCAATTTACGTTTTTGTAGGGTTTTTGTTGGTTCGCCACCGTATTAAAAATCCCGTCTCATTTAATGAAAGTATCGTTCGCGCGGGCGGAACTATTTTACTGTGGCCCCTTAGCCTGGTAAGTATGGTGATTAATAGAGGTTTTATTGAGCCTTTAGTCACTGAGGTTCCGTTTCCGTTTTCAGAAAAAATCCGTCAGAAATCAATGGATGCTGTGCAAGAAGAAATAAAGGCTCAGAAAGAAGCTATTAAGCTGTATTGGAGTACTTTGCCAACATGCGGAAAATATGTTTTTGTAAAAGGCGAGAATGAATCTTCAAAACAATTCAAGCAATGCGTTTATATTTTTAGGACTGGTGAATTTTCTCATCATTTAAAAGGTGACACGTGTAACGAATTTACATTTTGTCGAACGACTCAGGACATTGAAAAATGGTTAGATTGTAGAGACGAGGAGTTACATTTTTGTACTGAGGTGCCACAAGAGCACGACAGCCTGATTGCTTGCGCAATAAAGATACTGAAAGCCGGAATTGGTGAAGCATACTGTGCAGAGTGCAATGAAATATATAAAGCTGAAAGTTTGGTAAAACCTAGCTCTAAGAATACAAAAGGTCCTCGGTTACAAAGTCTAAACTCAATCTCTTGCCCAAAAAATCATCTTTTAAGTCGTAGGTTTGAGGATATAGGTTCCGTTTTTATTTGATAGTCATCCTGCCGATATAAACAATTGAACTGTATTACGAAGTGTCGAATCAATGGGAACGAATGTCTTATGCGTTGAACAAGAGATAGACGATGGAGTGGTTGAGGCATATTGTCCTACTTGCAAATGCTGTTACCCTGCCAGTCAATTAATTAAGTCAGAACCAACTTTTAAACTAGGCTGGAATTGTGATTATATTTATTGCCCGAAGGAGCATTTACTCAATAAAACCGAAGCCATGCTTGTCAACATGGGTTAATAGGTAATAATTAGTTATACATTTTCCGAAAACGGTGTTTGACCGATGGGTAATTTTTTTACATAGTATTAAAAAATTAACAGGTACCTATTGCATGATAAGAGATGGAAAGGAACTTCACTGGCAGTTAATTGAGTTAATCGCTTATTGGCAAGGAAAAGTAAATACCTCACATTTGATGGAGCATTTTAACATTAGCCGTAAACAGGCCGGTGATTATATTCGGGCTTATCAAGAACAGTGTCCCCATAATCTTGAATACTGTAAAAGTACGAAAGCTTTTTACCCTCAACAAGTTTTCAGTATCAATATATTAATGGTGATGTTGCCCAATATTTAGAGTGGCTCAGTAAGTCATCAACATTGCCGATTCAGGACTTAGATGAGTCTACTAGCCTGACTTACTCTTCTTTACAATTACCTAGCCGCCAAGTTGCGCCGCTAGTAATGCGTGGCTTGGTAAATGCGATTAATCAAAAATGTAGGATCGAAGTTGATTATGTGTCTTTGTCTAACCCAGATGGTGAAGGGCGTATTATTCAACCCCACATCTTTATCAAAACAGGTTTGCGTTGGCATCTACGCGCCTTTGATGAAAAGCATAGGGAGTTTAGAGATCTGGTGCTGAGCCGCTTTGGCGGCGAGCTTGAATTACTCGATAAAGCTACGCATCAGGGTGAGCAAGACCAAGGTTGGAACACTTTTGTTAATATTATACTCGCCCCAGATCCACGCTTATCCTCGGCTCAAAAGTCAGTATTAGAACAAGACTACCAAATGCAAAATGGGCAGCTAGTCATCGAAACACGCGCCGCCTTAGCCCAATATTTATTGCAAGAAATGCAAGTTAATTTCAAATATCGCGATAAATCTCCCGAAGCCCAACAACTGGTACTAGTGAACGAAAGTGATATAAAAGCTGGTTATTTAGTGGTTAAAGAAGATCTTGGCAGAATACCTGTAAACAAAGTTTACTGGTTTTATTTACCGTATTTACAGTGAAACAAAAAGAGTTGACACTCAACTCATAACTTAAAGAAAAAAGGACAGTTTTCTAGCAATGAACGATTTATCCCCATCAGATTTGAAAACTATATTGCACTCTAAGCGAGCCAATATGTACTACCTAGAATATTGTCGAGTAATGCAAAAGATGGACGAGTTTTGTATTTGACAGAGGCGAATAAAGAGAATCAGTATTTTAATATTCCTATCGCTAACACAACCGTTTTGTTATTGGGAAATGGTACTTCGGTCACGCAAGCAGCCATGCGTATGTTAGCTCAAGCTGGGGTTTTAGTCGGATTTGCTGGCGGTGGTGGTACGCCTTTATATATGGCAAATGAGGTTGAATGGATGACGCCGCAAAGTGAATACCGCCCAACCGAATACATACAAGGCTGGTTGTCATTTTGGTTTGAAGACGAAAAACGTTTACAAGCAGCCAAGCAATTTCAAAACGCTCGTATTGAATACTTAAGTAAAGTTTGGAAAAACGATCGAGATCTAAAAACAGAAGGTTTTGCTACCCAAGACCCTAGTATAAGTTCAGCATTTGAACGTTTTGAAGCTCGTACCCTAGAGGCAACTAAATCATCTGAGTTACTGCTGACAGAGGCGCAATTAACCAAAGTGTTATATAAGTTTGCCGCCAATAATACGGGTACCCAAGACTTTAGTCGGCAACACTGGGGTTCATCAAAACATAATATCGACAAAGCCAATGATTTTTTAAATCATGGTAATTATTTAGCTTATGGTTTAGCAGCTTGTACCTTATGGGTATTAGGTATTCCTCATGGTTTTGCCGTTATACATGGCAAAACTCGCCGTGGTGCTTTGGTATTTGATATTGCCGATTTAATCAAAGACGCCATCGTGTTGCCTTGGGCCTTCATCTGCGCAAAAGAAAACGCCACAGAGCAAGAATTTCGCCAACAAATACTGCAAAAATTCACCGACCATAAAGCCCTAGATTTTATGTTTGAACAAGTGAAAAAAGTCGCGTTACAGAGTGATAACGAACAAGTGGCTGTTACATCATGATGGTGACTTTTTGTTAGCCAGTGCGAAAAAAACGCCCTTAAAAAAACAAGGCGAGTGCTTGATGCTTTCGCTAATCGCATTGGCGACAACACATGGCAAACCGTCATTACAGAAGACGGCTTAATCACAGTCAAAAAAATGCTCCGCCAAACTGCCAGTAGAAGCACAGCGGTGAGTTGTCACTGGATCCGTTCACGAGCAAGAAGCCAGTTTTTGTGGGTGGTGGGGAATAGACATAAATTTAATAGCGAGGGGATAGTGCCAGTGAACTCAACCGGAAAAGAGGTATTTATGGATACAAAGCCATTAAAACCAATCAAGGGGATGATTTATGCAAATACGCATTTACAGCGGTTAGATCATCATTTATTTGCAGTGGGCTTTGTTGCAGAGCAATTGTATTTGCACTTTTACCCAGAAAAGAAAAATCACGCTAAAGCAGCTTTTATTGCTGGGTGTTTACATGACATTGGCAAGTTAGATCCGTCATTTCAGAGCTGGGTGATAAAAACGAAAAACAAAACATACCTAGCAGAAGACGGCCAGCACATTGATGACGCTAAATTCAGTTTTGAGAAGCACCCAAGGCACAATGAAATATCCTCATTGATTTTCCAGTGCCTATCTAACAATGTAAAATCAGTAAGTTCATCCATTAAATTGACGATTAAACACGCTATTTATTGGCACCATGCAAAACCATTTAGAACCAAAGAAAGAGATGGCTTCGAAACCTACGGCAAGATCTTTAACAAGTTAAAAAGCAGCTTAGAGGATAATGTCCAAACGTTACTGTCTGAGCAGTCTGTAGAGATGCTAAATACAGTCTGTGAGCTTGAACAAACATATCGTGGTGAAGAAAGTAGTCTACTAAAAAAATCTTATACTCAAGAATTTGACAGCGAAGTACTGGTTAACTATGAACATACCCCACTACCACAGTATAAAGAATATCCACTATCAGAAAATATTAGAGACTATTCAGATAAAGCATTATTCAATGCACACAACAATGAAGTCCGTGCTTGCTTGATTACAGCAGATAGATGGGTCTCGTCATTATCCGCGAATGAATTGGCATCATATATTGAAAACCAGAAGCTTGGCGATTTTGTAGAAGAGCAGTTAGCAAACAATATTCTTGTAGAAAGTTCGCTTGTATCTCATATTCAAAATTGCCTTGCCTTATTTCCTGATAGTTCACGTAGCCAAAAGCAATCAGACGTTGCCAATAAGCTTGCTGAAGACAGTGAGTATATTAAAGTTCTTGCTGGTGCAGCGGGCTGTGGAAAAACCAAAATAGCACTGGAGTGGGCTGCGCTAAGGAACGTACAGCAAGTTATATGGGTATGTCCACGAGTACAAATATGTCAAGGAATATTTACTGAATTAAAAGCATCCGACAACCCTTATTTAGAAGATGCCACAGTAGAGATTTTCACCGGTGAATATAAATTTACGAACGATTTTGATACCCCAACGCCAGAAGAAGAACAGCTAACCGCGGATATTGTCATTACCACAATCGACCAGCTACTCAGTGGTATTATTAGCCACACTAAAGCAGATCGTTTACTTAATTACCTCAATGCTCACATTGTGTTTGATGAATACCATGAGTACATCAATATGCCAGCATTTAATTTACTATTTGCTGAGCTGGTTAAGTCAAGAAATAAGCTGAAAGGAGGCACTAATATACTCTTGGTATCAGCAACGCCAAATTACTTTTATTTAGAAAAAGTACTTAATCTTGATGTGGATTATGACGTTGTTGAGATGTCTTCCTTTAATGAAAAAAGCTACCAACTTGACTTTGTTGACTACGATGAGAGCAGCGAAGACGAACATAATCCACTTTATCAAAAACATAACTTAAAGACCTTTGTTATAAGTAATACCGCGACCACAGCACAAAAAAGCTTTATTCATAATTTAGACGACGAAAATGCTATTTTATTGCACTCTAAATATAAGAAGAGTGACAAAAAACGACTGTTTAATCGTGTGTTTGAAGCATTTAAGCGCGATGGAAATCAGATGTATGACCTATTACGAAGTGGGCCAATAGTACAAGCCTCTCTCAATATTAGTTGTGATTACATGGTGTCTGAAATAACAACTGCGGAAAATAGCTTACAAAGAATGGGGCGTTTAGACCGCTTTGGTAAAAATGATGATATTAATCATTACACCATCGCCATACCAGAGAATATTGCCGCTAACAAAGGTACTGGTGCTGTAAGTCGTTTTTTATCTTCGTCGAATTCACTACTGTCTGCAAAAGCATGGTATCAATTTTTAATGGAGGAATCGGACGGTGGAAATCGAGTATTTACAATCGCTGAAATGTATCAACTTTATAAGAATTTTTATCAATCGAGTTCTGCCATTGAGTTGATTGAGCAAGACGCCATTGCAGCGATGAAAAAAGCGCATCCTTGATCACCGCAAAAGTTAGTGAACCTCAAACCATGATCACTCGAAAAAAACAGCAAATACAGCGCGCTAAAATCGGTAGTAATTCTTTGCGTGGCGACAGCCGTTTTGTACAAATGGCTGTATGTAATTTAGACGACAAAAATGCTCTCAAGTTTATTGAAGAATATGCCTATTCCGAGCCTGTAAGCGAAACTGAAAACATTGATAATCTCACTGCATCAACTGAGCTTATTCAAGGGTATGGCGACAGCGCAAGTAACTTGCTTACTCACATGGTAAAGAAGCATCACAACATTATGGGAGGAGCAAAGCCTTATAAAGACTTTATTCTTCTTAACGATGCTAAAGATCCAGAATTCCCAATTTATCTAAGTTATACCTCTAATGATTTACTTGCGGTAGGTGGTGAATCGGCAAGGCATAATTCAGCTATCTACTATGGTGTTTGTGAAAAACAAGCCATAGGTGCAATTGCAATAAAACATTTAACTCATAAAAAGGATTAAACATGAAAAAAGTAACGGGTATTAAAAGTGTCGATTTTAAAATCACAGCATTGGGGCACGGGGTTGTAAATTGGAATGGCCCGACTTCTTTAATGGGCGACAGTGGTAAAACGGTAGATAACCACACGTTACCAAAATTACGTGGCTACACGAATCTATCAGGTAAGGTAAAAGAAGAAACGGGCTACCAATATCGTAAAGAGGCAACCGATATTGATTTTAAAAAGACGCCCTTGTATATCAGTCAAAATTGTATACGTCATCATTTGTTTAGGTGCCAAGCATTTGATGTTCACTATGCGAATAAGAGCAAGACTGATAATTTAACGAGCATGCTTGCTTCTATTACAGGTTTAGTACGTGGCTACGTTGTGCCAAATAGCCAAAATAAGAGAACAAGCCCGTTATTACTTGAAGACTTCGTTGACCAATTAGGTAATGGCAACTTTGAGCAATTTGGTCAAGCTGGAGAAAGAGACAATTCATCATTTTTTCTAAAACTACGTTTGGTGATACGAAGTATATTTCTTATGGCTCTATCAGTATTGAACAACTGCAATTTATCTCTTTAGATAAAAAATTTGACCGTGAATCTATGGGGATAAAGGCAGGTCAAGGAGAAGAAGTTGCCCAAGCGGTTCAGGATTTTATTCAGTCGCTTAATCCAGACTTAAATCCAAAAGCCACTTTCCATGAAAACTATGTTCGCAGCGGCACTATTTTTGAAGAAGGTGAAGTGGGTATCCTGTTAGATCAAGACGCCATAGAAGCGTTAATAGATTACACCATAGAACTTATTGGAGAATTATCTATTCGCCAAGCTAAATCTTACATGTATGTAGATGAGGTTTTAGTAGACTACAACGACAGCAATAAAATGATGCGTATAAAACGTGATGAAAGCAGTATTTCAGCACAACCAGAAGAAGAATTTGCAACCTATTTTTATCAAAAATAAAGAGGGCCAATGTAATGAAGATTGAGATTAAATACGAATCTAGCTGGCGTAATTCATTTCTTGATGGTTCTAATGGTGAGCCTCTGCCAAAAGCTGGGCGAAAGTTTGTTGCTTCCATGAGAGGTTTAAAAAATAGCGACAACTATAAACCTAGAAAAGTTGAGCACAATACGGTGATGGGTATTTTAAATCGTTTGATTGGTGATCAACGTAAGCTTTATCAATCAAGGAATAGCGATGCTTATTATTTTAAACAATTGGAGCCATTAGTAACATTTGAAGATAAGCCGAGCTATGTAAACCGGGAAATGACCTATGTCAGGAATATATCAGGAAGCGAAGATCAAAATTCCTATACGGGTATGATCAAAGTAGATGACCCTATTTTTACTTCAGATTATTCCCAGTACCTATGGGGCGTTTTGCAGCTAGACATAGATGAGCTTTGTGATTTTATTCTGCATGATCGAAAGGTGGTCAAAACTATTGAGCATAATCCCTTAATAATAATTGCTCGGCTTGAAGAGCTGTTTAAACTAAAGCCAGTTTTAAATGAAAGTAGAGTAAATGATGCTTTTAATTATCTAATGAGTAAGTTTGAAAAATTTAAGGGGATCAATACCAAAGGAGAGGTTACCCTTATTAGTTTTTATTGTTCAGCTTTGTATCTACAACTTGAACGATTGTCAAAAAGCTTTGATGTATCATCCGCCAAAACCAAAGCCGGCGGTTTAAGCGGCATTTCCAATAATGGTTTTACTAAGAAAGATTTTATGAGCCGTTACACATCTGGTGAAAAGAAGAGAATATGGGGTAACCCTTATATCCGTAAAGAAAGAATAAAAGGTATTGGTGAAGTTACTTCTCTTATGGAAAAAGCAGGAGGAACGCTGAATATTAATATTTCTATAGATCGAAAGCTAGGCAAAGAGCTTTTGGAAATGATTGAAAATGCAGGCGTATCCAGTTTTTATTTGGGTAAAAAAGGTCTGGCTTATGTTTCCGATATTAGGGTGTAGGAGGACATATGGATTCGTATATTGATATTCGCATACAACCAGACGCTGAAATGCGTGCAAACGTATTATTAAATAAAGTGTATTCCAAACTACACAAAGGCCTTCATGATATAAGGGCAACTAACATTGGTGCTAGTTTTCCTGATTATAAGGTGCTTTTAGGCACAGTTATCCGCTTACATGGTACAGATAAAACGTTAAGTGATTTTCAATCTAAAAACTGGTTAGGTGGACTAAGTGGGTATTGCAGAATGGGTGAGATTTTACCAGTCCCTCAGAAAGTTAAATATTGCAACGTATCTCGTTGGCAACATAATATGAGTGAATCGCATTTAAGGCGTTTAATAAAAAGAGGTTCGATAACGCAAGACAAGATCAAAGCATACAAGGCTAAAATGTTTGTCTCTCAAATGACGACCTTGCCATATCTAGAGTTAGAAAGTACTTCGACAGGAAAACATCATCGGAGATATATTCAAATGAGTGAATTGTACGATGAACCTGTAAATGGTGACTTTGATACGTTTGGATTGAGTAAAACAGCAACTATTCCTTGGTTTTAACCATTAATTTTTGTTCTTTAAAAAATATAATTAAATCATTAGGTTACGATTTGTAGAAAAATATAAGGTAAAAATTAGAATTTTTATCTAACTACATGTTGTAACTTATTTTTTTGCGTTTATTCTATTGTTAGCTGCCGCACACGCAGCTTAGAAATTTGGGTTGAGCGCGTAAAGTGTCTTAATGTGGTTAGCTGCCGCACACGCAGCTTAGAAAAACTGTCGGAACAGGGAACCTTTCAACGTCTAGTTAGCTGCCGCACACGCAGCTTAGAAATTCATTGATTTTCCAGACATTATGCAATGAGAGTTAGCTGCCGCACACGCAGCTTAGAAAGTAAGCGCCAAAGCTCCCGAACGTGAATTGAAGTTAGCTGCCGCACACGCAGCTTAGAAATTCTTCACATGCAGTATGTTCATCATCACAAAGTTAGCTGCCGCACACGCAGCTTAGAAAGAAAAGTGAGGAAGTACGGCGGCAAGCTTTGTGTTAGCTGCCGCACACGCAGCTTAGAAAGTAAACCAAATCGTCACCCACCCTAACCACAAGTTAGCTGCCGCACACGCAGCTTAGAAAGTTAATTTTAATGATACTGCTATTGTAAACGCGTTAGCTGCCGCACACGCAGCTTAGAAAACTATCAAGCAAGCTTTAAATGATTCTAAAGAGTTAGCTGCCGCACACGCAGCTTAGAAAACTCTTTACCGTTTATTGTGTATGTTTTCATTGTTAGCTGCCGCACACGCAGCTTAGAAAAGTAATAGAATCAAACATGCCGCCCATGGATAGTTAGCTGCCGCACACGCAGCTTAGAAATAACGCTAACTCATCCGGCCAAGTGACTAAACGTTAGCTGCCGCACACGCAGCTTAGAAATATTTGGGTCAGCGCGGCGCTAATATCTGTGTGTTAGCTGCCGCACACGCAGCTTAGAAAAATTAATTAACTTGGAATAACTATAACACAAAGTTAGCTGCCGCACACGCAGCTTAGAAATTATTCAGTTCTTCAGCCCATAACGACAAGTAGTTAGCTGCCGCACACGCAGCTTAGAAATATTAACAATCAGACTGATACGGGTAGCAGCTGTTAGCTGCCGCACACGCAGCTTAGAAAAGTACGTGGGCATGGTCTGACAATGCCGCATTGTTAGCTGCCGCACACGCAGCTTAGAAACTAATGTAACTTGTACTCCCCATCCACACAGTGTTAGCTGCCGCACACGCAGCTTAGAAAATCTGCACAAACGCATGAAGTACCCAAAAAATGTTAGCTGCCGCACACGCAGCTTAGAAACGATGATGCTACTGAAAACGGTGATACTGATAGTTAGCTGCCGCACACGCAGCTTAGAAAGCTCAGGATGTAAACTAGATAGCCGTCTTTATGTTAGCTGCCGCACACGCAGCTTAGAAATTTTGTATTAGTGGCGGTTAGTACTCTGATTTGTTAGCTGCCGCACACGCAGCTTAGAAAGTACCCAAAGGTAAATGGGTAGGTTTGGAATTGTTAGCTGCCGCACACGCAGCTTAGAAACTAGAGCGGGTAAAACTATCTTTGAAATAGGTGTTAGCTGCCGCACACGCAGCTTAGAAATTATAAGTGTTTTACTTTGTTTCTGCTAACGGGTTAGCTGCCGCACACGCAGCTTAGAAATTAACAAAATCATTAATCGGCTTGGTTGGCAGGTTAGCTGCCGCACACGCAGCTTAGAAAATTGTCGTATTATTATACGTGCTGTCGACGAGGTTAGCTGCCGCACACGCAGCTTAGAAATGAGCCTCAGACAATAAAGCCTTACTTTCTGCGTTAGCTGCCGCACACGCAGCTTAGAAATTAACCATTCGATATCTTCATCTACCATTTTGGTTAGCTGCCGCACACGCAGCTTAGAAAACGAGCAACGGCAGAAGCTACGGCACCCACTAGTTAGCTGCCGCACACGCAGCTTAGAAAGAGCTAGTAAATGCGCCTGTCAAGCCCGACGCGTTAGCTGCCGCACACGCAGCTTAGAAAAAAACGTAGCAGCGCTCCACATTGTAGTGGGTGTTAGCTGCCGCACACGCAGCTTAGAAATTACACATTATCAACATCATCAACCACAGGTCGTTAGCTGCCGCACACGCAGCTTAGAAATAATGAAACTTACACGCATGATGGGGAGACTTGTTAGCTGCCGCACACGCAGCTTAGAAATTACTTTAAGAGATGAGGAGTAAGAACGCCTTGTTAGCTGCCGCACACGCAGCTTAGAAAATTTACATCAACCCAGTGGAAATGTACTCGACGTTAGCTGCCGCACACGCAGCTTAGAAACTTAAACATAAACTTAGAGCCGTTAACCGCTGGTTAGCTGCCGCACACGCAGCTTAGAAATTTTTAACCACTTCGGATTGGTCGCTAGACCTGTTAGCTGCCGCACACGCAGCTTAGAAAATTATCTGTTACCGCGACTTGGTTTAGCCCAAGTTAGCTGCCGCACACGCAGCTTAGAAAATGACATAGTTGGTCAGTGGGTAGGATCTAACGTTAGCTGCCGCACACGCAGCTTAGAAACACAATGCGATCATCTAACTTGGCTTTTATATGTTAGCTGCCGCACACGCAGCTTAGAAATCTGTGCCTAATATGTTGTGTGCGTGTTCACCGTTAGCTGCCGCACACGCAGCTTAGAAACTCGTCAGTCACAGTTATATGGTCAATACCCCGTTAGCTGCCGCACACGCAGCTTAGAAATTCGGCACTAATAGACGGCATGAATAGCGATTGTTAGCTGCCGCACACGCAGTTTAGAAAGGAGAAAGTCGAAGAAGATGATTAGTAATTGTTTGGCCGTTACATAGGCTGAGTAGAAAACATGTTTTGCATGTCATTTTCAATTAAACCTGTTCACAGTTATAGGGGGAGTGGCTATTTTTTGCACCTAATAAGCCCAACAAATAAATCTTTTCATCTTCACTTAATGACTCTGCAAACTGCTTTAACTTAGGAAAAGGTGAGTCATTTGTGCTTTTCACGGAAGCTAATTCTAATGCTGAAGCTGCAGTAGACACACCATCCCTTATTTTATCTGAATTGAGGTGAGCGTAGATTTTTTGTGTTGTATTAATACTTTTGTGACCAAGAGTCTTGGACACAGTGTAAAGATCTACATCGTTGTTGATTTGCCAACTGGCTAGGCTGCGGCGTAAATCATGTATTGTCAGGTTTTGATTTCTATCTTCTGAATAAAGTCCAGCGTGTCGTGTAATTCTGCGCCAGAACGAGTTTTCACCGGTTTTCTCAGAAATATGACCTAGTTTACTATTATCTGTTTTAGCCGGAAACACAAAGCCATTGGGATGCATGTTAAGGGATCTTCTGGTGAGAATATCAATACACTGTGGGGTAAAGGTAGAGTATGCTCTTCTTTACCCTTCATTTTGGTTGTTGGTATTGTCCAAACTGTATAACCGGTATTTAGTTCTTCCCAACGCATCGATAAAACGCACGTTTTTCTTTGGCCACTAAAAAGTAGCATTTTTACTATATCCTGATAAAGCACTTCTTCTTGATTTACGGCATTAAAAAAACGTTCAATTTCATCATCTTGTAAATAACGTTTACGCTCTGTATCACGAAACTTCTTTTCACCTAAAAAGGGATTACTTGTTATAAGGTGTTTTCGTATGGCTAGATTAAACATACTTGTCAGCATGGTGAGCAATTTGTTAAAAATAGACTTAGTTTTATCTGCTTTAATAATATCGATTATTTGCGAGGCGTACTTTGAATCGATTTGTTCAAGTGTAACTTGAGAGAGCCTTCGTTTTTTGTAATCAAGGATATTTGCCAAATGATTATTAAACAGTCGTTTGTTTTGTTCTTGACTCGATAGCCTACGTTCATCTCGTTTTACTTTGGCACTAAAGTCTTTGTCATAGGTTTCATAAAGCTCTGCAAAGGTAATGCTTTTTCGCCTTGTTTCACGTTTTGTCTCGTTTGGATCATTGCCTTTAGTTATTTCTGCCACATTCTCTGCGTGGCGTTTAATTGCCATTTCTACAGTGATGGATGGAAAGGGGCCAATCGTCACGCTATTGATGATGCCAGTCAGGCCATTGCGCATTATGGAACGAAATACCTTACGTCCGGTAGGCAGCACCTCAAGAATTAAGCCTCTATGATCAATATCGTAATAACGTGTTCTAGTCGTACTTGTTGGTAGATTTTGAATTCGTCTTAGGGTGAATTTAAATTTTTTATCGCTCATCTGTGTATCAATAAAGTTAGTGACCTTCCTGAAGGTACTGAATTTATTAAGATGATGCAATAATTCTGTGTATCACATGTGTATCAGCAGACATAAAAAACAGTATATTTTGGTTAATTTTGGTTAAAGTGATAAAAATGCGGGACTGCCCTTAAGGGCTTTATTAACGTAGGCTTAGGTGGTTTTAGATTAACTTAAGTATATGGTGATATTGCAAGATGGCGTCCCCACCAGGAATCGAACTCTTAATAAAAGTTATAAATTGCTTATCTGTGTATGTGTGTAGTTATATGTAGCTTATAAACTGGAATTCTGGTGTTTTAAAAATACGCACCAAAGAGCGTATTATGTTTATTTGATACATAAACCTTATTGTTAACCTTCAATGTCTATAAAACCATTTTAATTGGTGTCCATTTTAATCGGTTAAAAGAAGAGAATAATAAAGCTAATAATACCAAATATTACGGTCGCTATAGCGACGAAAATCTCACTTATTGTCAGTAAAATGCAGCCAACAAATGCTGATAAATTTCTCTCAGATCTTTTTGGATTTAGTGAAGCTACTTCTCAATAGATTCTAGCCAAAGTGCACCATTTGTAACAAGCGCTTTACAATATTATACAAATTCATAAACCGTAAGGTTACGTTGTCCTCGCTCTATTTTGCTGACAAATTGGTACGGTTCCTCCAATAATTCACCGAGTTGATGAAGTGTTAACCCTTGTTCTAAGCGCTTTGCCTTTAGCCATAGGGTTAACTCGTGATGCTATTAAGTATTAATTGATTTTATCATATTGCCGCGATTATGAACGCGCGTTACGATTTCCCTAAATCAGGGAGTTTATTATGAAAAATAATGAGGATTCGAATGGAAATGTTTTTCAACGGAAAGTGGTGAGTAGCTTACTTTGTATGCAACCAGAACTTACTGGCTTGATTTCGCCAATTAAATACGAGCATCATGTGTGAGTAGATTATTGTTTGAAACTGAACGGTGACCAGCTATTACAATTAATCTCAGCTGGTAATTCGGGAGTTTCATAACGAAAGTTTAATTATCAGGATAAGTTATCGAGAAGCCCTTCAAAACTCTAACCTATATTGTACTGCTTATTTTCAATTAAACCTTGATTTTGATCTCCTATACTACAATCAAGGTTTAATTCTTGCGTCTGAGCAAGGTTTAACCTTGATTTTGATCTCCTATACTACAATCAAGGTTTAATTCTTGCGTCTGAGCAAGGTTTAACCTTGATTTTGATCTCCTACACTACAATCAAGGTTTAATTCTTGCGGCTGAGTAAGGTTTAACCTTGATTTTGATCTCCTATACTACAATCAAGGTTTAATTCTTGCGGCTGAGTAAAGTTTAACCTTGATTTTGATCTCCTATACTATAATCAAGGTTTAATTCTTGCGTCTGAGTAAGGCTTAACCTTGAATTTGATCTCCTATACTACAATCAAGGTTTAATATTCGCTTTATTATTTGGCTCAACTAAACCCGATGTACCATAAACCATAATATCTACTCCATTATCAACTGATAAGTTAACCGAAAAGCCCTAAGAGTGTTTAATACGTATTAAGGGAGTCTGTCTGTTAGTCAGCGTAAGTCGTTCCACTATTTACAGAATGTTAGATGAAGGTAGTATCCCTAAACCTTTAGATTTTAGGTGAGCGGTTCAAAGCTTGGCAGAAAAAAACAGTCATTGATTGGATAAACTCGCATGCTTTGGCTTAATCTTTTTATTAAAAGCTGCCTCATTCTTGGTCACCCTCGTCACTACAAGCAATTGACGATACTGCGTTATACACTGCTTTCAAGCTTTCTATACCTTGAGAAGCCAGCTCAATCGGTTTCTGCCCCTGGAAAGGTGAATTCTGATTGTTCATTGCCATGAATCCGTAAATGTTACTCGGATTAGAGAAAAGAGTTCTTAGTTCTGCATGTATATTAAGAATGAGTGAAATTCGAAGCTCCAGGGACGTAGACCAATAAACTTTTGAAGGTGAGTCAACGAATTTGTCATAGTCAGCTTTTGCTTCAAAGCCAAGAATTGTTTTTTTTGCGACTCATTAAGCTGCCAGAGTTCTAGCAGTCTAACGACCGCTGAAGTGACTGCCATCTTACTATTGTCATCCATTAGTATGCTCACTATCGTTTCACCTGAGAGGCCATTTGATGCGCAATAATTTAAGTGCCAATTTCGGTGGAGTCCCGATCCTTATAATATCAATTTCATCCGATGTGACCGATACGCTTTCAAAGCTTTTCAAAAAGTAAACTGAGCTTTGCGTTATCGCTGCGAATCCGTTATCGATTTTTTTAAGTTTGATAATAGGACTTGTACAAATCCAAGGAACTATAGCAATCCTGTCGGTTCCGTCAGTAACAATCGTACCATACACAAAATTAGCTTTGGGCTCATTTTCTACACTTATATAAATTGCGTCTGTTATTTCATCAGTAAAAATCATATTTCATTCTCAATTTTAATCTAGTCATTTATTTACTTAAGTCAGCTGTTGGTAAAGCAGAAAACATGAACTCAAAGGGCGTGAGCATTTCGTTCAACTCCTCCAAGAATTGCCTTATGATGTTTGTCATTCGTTCTTCGCTTAACCCCGAAGCGTGCAGTAAAAACCAACGCCGAGTAATATTTGGATGTCGATTAGTAATTCTGCGTATTTGATATTGAGAGATTGATTCAGCGTAGCGCGAGAGAGTCATTGAAGTTAACGGGAGTTTATGTGAATACTTTTCAACTGTTGGAGTATTACTAAGTTGAAACATGAGCCAGCGTTTTGTTGCCCGGGGCAACGACAAACCAGCATCAATCTTTGAAATGATAGCAAACAGAGTTTTTACCAAAGCTAAGTTCCGCTTACGCCAGTTGACTCTGTTATTTACGTATACTCGTTTTGCTTTATGAACTTCGTTTATCTGTAATAACCAGCCTCTATCTGCTCTGTAAAGTTTTGTATAAAGAGCTTGGATTCGACTCCTAGCAATTTTAGATGATTGCTTTTTAAGTTTTGATCGTATCGTCACATGATACAGTCCCATTCAATTCAACTGAAGTAAGCATAATTAAATTATTTTGAATGTCAATGCTGTAAGTCATTGATAATAATAGTTAAATTTAAAAAATGATTGACAAAACGTATCAGAGTGAAAATTTATGTTAATCGTTAATTTTTATGAGAAATTTCAAATGTTGGGCTATACAGAGAGGAATAGGCCTGCACGGTTTTGTAATGGTCTAATTATTCAAAACACATTGTTGGAGGTATCATAACCAAAACCAACGAGGTAATAATGAGTAAAAAATTTACATTCGACTGTAAGGGCTGCAATATCTAAATCGATACATAACATTATATCCGTGATAGGTATCTTTTCTCCATTTAGGAAAACATCAACGCTAAAGGAATTTTCTATTACATGTTTATTAGTCATCACAAGGAGTTTCTCAAAAAAACTGAGCCTTGACTAAATTCATTCCTAAAGTGGTTTTTTGCAACCACTTCAACAACAGATTTTGATTTTTTTCTGAAAACAGAGGATGCCGAAGCTCACACAATTGTGTTAACTAATGCTAAAGATATGATTATTACGTATTTAATTTCTCGCATACTTCCATATAGCTGAGTTAGGACTTGACATTATTTTACCATTGTTGCAAAAAAGCCCCCTAGCAAGTCCACACATAAAATTATGATTGATTTCAATAATTATAATAATCCAGCTAACTTGACTTCAAAATTTCAAGTTGTCCCTCTAGCTTGCCGAATTCTCTCTGTAATGCAGAATACTCAGCCTCTTTGGCTTCAAGTTGTACTATGCGCTCTTTTAATGATTCGAGTTGTCCTGTCAGCTTGGAGTTTTCAGCCACATGTTGTTCATTCCTTTGATTCAAAGTACTAATCTCGGTTTGCAGGTCATCAATTTTTCTGTCACTTACCCCCATAGCGCGAAAGGCATCTTGTTCAACTTCTTTTAGTTCTTCAATTTTATTGTTGAAATCATCTATTGTCGATTTAACCCGCTTTTCAGCAACTTGCATTGCTACTTTAAAAGTACCGTTGGTAAGGCTTATTAGCTGTTTTGACGCGGTTTTAAGATTTTTCTCAAGAGCATCTTGTATTTCAGTCGGTAACTCGACCTCATCATTTGGTAACTCAGTAATGTTTTCGCTTTTTAGCTGATTTAAGTGCTGCTCCCAAATTTCCTTGATGCGTTCTGGGCTGCCACCGCCTAATTGTTCTCTGATTGCAAAGGGCGTTACTCGCTTCTCCAATGCTTCAATACTCCTACCAGCATCGACAATTTGTTCTACTGAATACTCTGCAACTCTACCCATAACGACTCCAAAATAACTTAAGTAAGTTAATTAACTTATTTAAGTTTAGTCGAAATGAATAATGATGCAATCTAAAAAACTTGCCATGAATTCACTTTTTGAACATACTTAGTTCACAAAAGTTTAAGCGTATAAATGAATGGATTTAAAAGAGATTAGTTTTTCTCAAAAGCAGCGGTTGGCTTATATTGATTTTAAGTTGCTATTTACTGGCCATGTAACGCGTTCCGAGGTGGTACGTCATTTTGAAAAAGGGCTTACCTCGGCTTCAAGTGACATAAACCAGTATAAAGAGCTGTGCCCTGACAATTTAAAATACGATGCTAAAGAAAGGAAGTATTTTCAAACGTCAGCATTTAAACCTCTTTTCAATCATGATCCTCGTAAAACATTAGTCAAATTATCGAACCAAATAACAGATGGGTTTGATGCAATTGGCGATATTACCTTTCCCGTTGAAGCTCCTAGCCAGTTAAATATTCCAGATATTTTTATCGTTGCGAAGCTAATCCAAGCCATTATCAACGAAAAGCCTGTCAGTGTTATATACACATCGCTATCAAGCGGCTCAGGTGCAAGAGAAATGGTTCCTCATTCCATAGTTGATAACGGATTACGTTGGCATCTCAGAGCCTTTGATCGAAAGAGTAGTAGCTTTAGGGACTTTGTATTAACACGCATTACAAAAGTCACCATAAAGGAATCACCGATAGATGCTGGTGAAGGCAAAATTGAAGATCATCAATGGACACGTATGATGCCTCTTCAGTTAGTGCCCCATCCGCACAATGTAAATCATCCCACTGCAATTGCATTGGATTACGGCATGGACAATGGTGTGCTCTCAATTAATGTAAGAGCTGCCATGGTTGGATATCTATTGAGACGTTGGAATGTAGATTGTACTGCCGATGCAGAATTAGTTGGCGCTGAATACCAGCTGTGGCTGAAGAACCGACAAACGTTGTTTGGTGCAGAAAATTTGGCTATTGCACCAGGGTATGTGCCCGAAATGGAAGAGTTATAAATGGTAGCAAGTTATAAATCCTACAAAGACTATCTTGGTGACTTAATTGGTGGCAGTCTGATGTTAAAAGAGAGCCAAATTGTTGCAGAGTTGTTGCTTAAAAAGCCGACTCAAGAGGAATGGTTAGAAGCAATCGTTAATCGTAATGTGCTACAAAAACGCTCCGATGCATCTGCTAAGCGAAACGCTTCAACAATTAAAAAGCGACTAGAAGGGATGAGTGATGAATACATGGAAAAAATTGCATTTGGTAGCTCAGAGCTATCAACACAATTGATGTTTGCAGCAACGCTTATCAATTCCACACTGCTTGCTGATTTTATGCGTAATGTTGTATTAGATGCAAAACGTATGTTCCGCGAGAGTTTAGATGCAGGCGACTGGGAATCTTTTTGGAATGATCGTTCACGCTTGTTCCCAGAGTTCGCCGACATGACAAAGTCGTCAGTATACAAAATTTCTCAAGTCGCTTTTAAAACACTTGCTGATGCGGGTTACATAGAAACTACGCGCAGTAAAAGATTACAGAACGTGTTTTTATTGCCTGAAGTAAAAAACCTTTTATCAGCTATTGAGCGTGATGACATTATCACTGCAATGGAGTTGCATTAATGAGTAAACAAGTGAAAGTCCTGAGCACACGGCTCGACCAAATTCTTCCTAAAATAGAAAGTGAAGACTTCCTTAAAAACCAAGGTTTAGGAAACGAGATAGGATTTTATGTTTTTGACTATCAGCCAGAGTCCGAATTAGCAGTGCGTGAGCATTTAGAGTTTATGACTGATAAATTAATCAAACGTGGGCGCAACTTCACCAGCATTAATTTATTTGCTGCCATTATCGAATTATTAAGCTCTCGAAATCTAACCGAACGAGCATTCAAAGTTCAAAAAGAGCGTGGCGACGAAGCATTATTCAACGCGCTTAAAGGACCGCTTGAACAAAACAGAGTCGCTGAATTTATCGCTTCAAAAATCAACTTAGACAAGACTGAATTTATCTTACTACATGGCCTTGGTAGCGCTTGGCCAATTATTCGTGGGCATGGCTTGTTAAACGCCCTCCACGCCAAAGTAGGCAATGTACCTACAGTATTATTTTATCCTGTGTGAATATGACGGCACAGCACTAAAACCTTTTGGGCGCATTGCATCAAATAATTATTATCGAGCATTTAAATTAGTTCCGTAAACGGACGTATAAAAATAAAAAGGACATTGTAGTATGCAAATTAAAAACTTATTTTCAAAAGATATTAATCGTCCAATCAACGGCGTAGTAAAAGCGGATCAATTAGAGAGCAGTACGATATTTACCGAACTGGATGAATATGTGATCACCAACGAACTAGCTAAGCACTTTGAAGAGTTCTTCGATGCATATATGCCATCAGTCCGAGATCCAAAAGCAAAGGCAGCGTCAGGTAAACTCGGCATTTGGGTGAGTGGCTTTTTGGATCAGGTAAATCGCACTTTATAAAAATACTCTCGTATTTGCTGCAAAATATCACTGCCACTGATGGAACCATTGAAAAATCAGCGATTGCATTCTTTAAAGACAAAAACTTAGATGGCTTTTTATTAGGTGAAATTGACGCCGCAGTCACCAAAGAAAACACCGTTATCCTTTTTAATATCGACAGCCGCGCTAACACCGATGATGGTGACGACGCTATCTTAAAGGTCTTTCTAAAGGTATTTAATGAGCAAATGGGCTTTAGTGGCGATCATCCGCACATCGCGCACTTAGAGCGTGAGTTAGATCAACGAGGCGTCTTCAGTAAATTTAAAGAAGAGTTTAACGCTCGCACTTCGGCTGATTGGATTGAAGAGCGCGATGCGTATGATTTTTATCGAGACGATATGGCTGATGCCCTTGGGAAAGTGACTAATCAATCCACAGAAGCTGCACGCCAATGGGTAGAGCAATTAGAGAAAAACTTTACATTAGACGTATCCAATTTTTGTAAGTGGGTTAAAGAATACTTAGACGCCAACGCTGACCGACGCGTATTGTTTTTCGTCGATGAGGTAGGCCAATTCATTGGTAACAACACCCAAATGATGTTGAAGCTACAAACGATCACCGAAAATTTAGGGACTATTTGTGAAGGTCGCGCATGGGTTGTTGTTACTTCACAAGAAGACATCGACTCTGTTATAGGCCATATGGCAGGCTCAAAAGGACATGACTTTTCCAAAATCCAAGGTCGTTTTGAAAGGTTGTCATTATCAAGCTCAAATACAAATGAAGTTATTGAAAAACGCCTTTTATCCAAACAAGACGCAGCCAGAGAAACACTACAAAGTTTATACGATGAAAAAAGCGACATCCTCAGAAATCAACTCGCCTTTGACAATACAACAACTGCTGAGTTAGCCAATTATAAAGACGCAACCAGCTTTGTTAATAGCTATCCGTTTGTGCCATATCATTACACATTGGTACAAAAAATCTTTGAGGCTATTCGCAAAGCAGGTGCTACTGGTTTGCATTTGAGTCGTGGTGAACGCTCATTGCTTGATGCCTTCCAAAGTGCTGCCAAAGAAGTTCGCGACCAAGAAGTGGGTGTGCTTATTCCGCTGTATTATTTCTATCCAGCAATTGAGAGCTTCTTAGATACATCTGTTAAACGCGACATCGACAATGCGGCTGACAAAGATTCAATTTCACCCTTTGCCTTAAATTTATTAAAAACACTGTTCTTAATTCGTTATGTAGATGTCGTCAAATCTACACTAGATAATCTCGTCACCCTTTGCGTTGGTAAGGTAGATGAAGACCGTTTGGCATTGCGCCGTGAGATTGAACAGGCGCTAAACGCTCTTGAACAAAATTTGTTGATTGCACGCCAAGGCGATGAGTACATTTTCTTAACTAATGAAGAAAAAGAGATAGAGAATGAAATTAGGGAAACGGAAATTGAACTGTCTGATGAAACCAAAAAGCTAAGCGACTTGATTTTTGATGACATATTGCGCCGTGACAATATCTATCGTTACCCCGAAAACAAGCAAGATTTCCCCATCAGCCGTTTTTGTAATGGCTCGCCACGTGATGGCGCTCAAGAAAATGATTTGGTTGTAAAAGTAATATCTCCCATTGATCCTAATTATGTTGAGTACACCTCAACTGTTTGCGCCAACCAATCTCAGGATGGAAATAACGGCGCGATTATTGTTAAGTTAGATGAAAGCACACATGTATTTGATGAAATCAGAACTTTTATAAAGACCGACAAGTTTCTTCGACGAAACACGGGGAATCGTCCTGAACAACAACAACTTCTACATCAAAAAGGTGCTGAAAACCAAGAGCGAAATCGTCGTATTAAAACGGAGATTGAAGGACTTTTAAAAGACGCAGAGTTTTTCGCCTTAGGCTCACAACAAAACCCTAAAGGTGGCTCTATAAGTGTCATATTGCACGAGACCTACAGGTACGTAGTCGAAAATACCTTTAGCAAACTCAAGTTAGTTAAACCATTTCTGAGTGATATTAGACGCGAAATACAAAACACCTTGGTAGCTGATGATATTAGTCAAATTGGATTAGACCTTGGCGCTGCCGAAGTAAATCCTCTTGCTACAGTTGAAGTAGAAAAGTTTATTACGCTTGGTGATGACACTGGTAGGCCAATCACAGCAGAAGACATAGTTAAACGCTTCTCAAAACGTCCCTTTGGTTGGAATGATGAAGAAATAGTGCTCATCATTTGCCGCTTAGCGTTGGCAAATAAAATTAGTTTTCAAATGCGCCAACAAGACGTACAGCTCAAAGCTGCTTACGACAATCTAATGCAGGTAAGAAAGCGTGCAGAACTGCGAATACGCCGCATAAAGCAGCAATCTGAAGCCAACCTCAAGCGTGCTACAAAGTTGTTTAAAGATATTTTTGGTAAAAATGCACCGGATAGTGAAAAAGAACTGTTCAATGTTGCACATACAAATTTGAGTAACATGAAAACCAAATTAGATGCCTTTGCAAATAAAGCATCAACGGGTCATTACCCAGGTGTGAAAGATATTGAAAATGGCAGGGTGTTACTAGCTGGTTTACTTGAGTCTCAATCCAGCTACTTATTTATCGAAAAATTCTTATCAAGCGACAGTGAACTGCTAGATTTCGAGGAAGATTTTCAAGACTTAGAGGACTTTTATGAATCCCAGTTTTCGACTTGGCAGAAAATGCACAGGGCGTTGACTATCGATTTTGATCGTAATCGGACGGCGCTGGAAAAAGATACTAATGCAAATGCGGCCATGCAAAAGCTTGAGGGCATATACAACAATGACCACCCTTATCGACTAATTCGAGACATAGAGCCACTAATTGAAAAGGTCGCAAAAGTAAACGAAAGTATCTTGTCTGAAAAACGCGCCCATGCAAAGTCGCGCATTGAACATCGTATTGAGCAGGTTCAAAAGCATGTCAAAGACGCAAATGTTCCCAGTGAACTGAGTAATAAAGTGCTGCGTCCGTTACAACTCTCGTTAAAACGACTTGATGATCTATCCGGTGTTGCTGAAATTCTTCAAGAACAAGCTGATTCAATTAATCTTGAAGAAGACGCTTATGAGCTAATCAACAAACATATTGAAGCACAACAAGCTTTGCTCAGGAAAAAAGCGCAGGAAGAAACAGCAAAAGCAAAAAATCGATCAGACCAAGCTAAAAATGATATTAACGGCGAATACACTCCAGCGCCTTCCAAACCTGAGGGCGTAACAGAACCAGCGCCTAAAAAGATAGTGTCAATTGATACGGCTAGTGTAATGCGAGATGTTAATAGCGCGGGCATTATTGAAAACGAACAAGATATTGATAATTACCTCTCCGCGCTAAAAGTGAAGCTAATTTCGCTTGTAAATGGCAATAATAAAGTTCGTATTAAATAGAAACTGGGAAATGAAATGGATTTTTTCTTAAGTTTATTTAAAAGTAAAAAAAGTAAATTAATTGAAAATAGAGCTAATTTGGGGATGCTCAAAAGAAAGCTTGTGCTTCATAACGAGGTAAAGTTAGAAGCACGTAAAAATAAGGTTCCTTTAATTGCAGCACAAGCAAAACTTCAATCGGTCTATATGCAATGTTCGCAAAAGCGTAAAAGATTAAAAGACGAATGGGAGCGAGCATATTTAGGTTTTTCTTGGTGGAATAAAATTAAGTACCCAGAAGAGTTAGATTTATCTGAGCTTGATGGACATATTTTAAAGGCCAAAAAAGCCTTAGATGCATTTAATGATATGTATAGCGAGCAAATAGTAAAAATAGAGCAACATTTCACTAATTTAAAACAATTGAGTGAATCGCGACTTTTTACTACGTACAAAAAATTAGACCAAGCGCTAGAAAATGCTCAAGTTAAAGAAGTTAACAATACCTCATTACATGCTGCATGGATTGCTGGGATGTCTATTCCAGTATCCATTGCGGACGATCTTTTTTCAGCGGAACAAGTTTTTGATTCACTTAGAGCGGTTAATAGTAACTTCGAAGCCATGTCAAACCTCGAAATATGGTGGGAAACATTGTGGATGTCGCCCCAGAGTTATGCAGGGTTAGTAAGTTTAACTAAAGGTGCCTATTTCGAACAACTTGTAGCTAACGACACAGGTGGAATATTGCATGAACACTTCAATCATCCAGAAACTGATATCACCATCGATGGCATTGAAATGCAGATCAAAGCCACAGACAGTATTAGTTATATCAACTCTGTTGATGATGATATTCCGGTAATTACAACATCTGAAGTTGCTTTAAACACAGATGCTATAGATAGCGGGTTTCGTAATGAAGATATTTCAAACACTGTTGGTCTAGCAATGGGCGGCAGTGTTGTCGATGTAAAAGATACGTCAATAGATGCCATTCTAACAGGCGTTGGATCCCTTGGTATTTTTTCTACTATGCTAGGCATCAATCATGCTAGCGCTGAATACGAGAAAGGTGTTGACGGCGCAGAAGCAATCTTTAAAGGCGCAGGAGTTGCCATAGAGGGCACCGCTAAAGGTTTAGTTGATGCCAGCGAGATGGCGTATAACGTTGCTATGTCGCGTCCAAGCCGTTTTGTAGGTAGGACACTTTTAAAGGGCTTAAAAAAACTAGACGATAAAATGATGGAAGCAGATTCTAAGGATAGAAAATAATGAGAGATGTAGCACTTAGGCACTTGAAACAGATGACTGGCGTGCATGAAGCAAATTTTCATGCAGACCAATGGGAATCGATTGATCAACTGATCAATAAACAAAAACAACTGTTAGTTGTACAAAGAACAGGATGGGGTAAGAGTGCTGTCTATTTTATTTCAACAAAAATTAGGCGTTCACAAGGGTTCGGCCCAACCTTGATCATTTCTCCTTGTTATCACTGATCAGAAACCAAATAGACTCGGCAGCTAAATTAGGATTACAAGTCGTTTCCTACAACTCAGCTATGGACGATAGTCAAAAGAGAACTGCTGAACAATCTATATTGTCTGGACAAGTAGATGCAATTATTGTGTCCCCAGAGCAACTAGGTCAAAGTTATTTTGCAGAGAAAATTCTCAACCAAATTAGTGACAATATCGGCCTATTTGTAGTAGACGAAGCCCACTGTATATCAGATTGGGGGCATGATTTTAGGCCTGATTATAGTCGCATTGTACGTGTGCTAAATAACATGCCAAACAACCTACCGGTATTGGCTACTACTGCGACCGCAAACAACAGAGTAGTAAATGATATAAAAGCGCAACTTGGCGAAAGACTAGCAATCATCAGAGGATCACTTACCCGTAAAAGTCTACGATTACAAAACATAAATATTTCAAATAAATCTGAAAGACTTGCGTGGTTAGCACAAAACCTAAAAAACATCCACAGGCACAGGTATTATTTACGCAAAAACGACTAAAGACTGCGAGATAGTGGCTGGATTCCCTACAAACTTGTGGCATAAATGCACAGGCCTATCATAGTCAGCTTGAATCAGACGAAACAAAAGAATTATTAGAAAATGCCCTGATCCGAAATGATATTAAAGCGCTGGTTGCAACATCTGCATTGGGCATGGGATTTGATAAACCTGATCTAAGTTTTGTGATCCATTATCAGTCGCCTGAGTAACGTAGTTGAGTATTACCAGCAAGTCGGTCGTGCAGGTCGAGGCATTGACCACGCAATTGGAGTATTGATGTTGGGAACAGAGGATGCAAAAATTCAGCAGTATTTTATTGATAATGCCTTTCCTAAAGAACAACAAATCAATCAGCTTCTACAAGTAATAGAAGAAAAAGACGGCTGCCGACTGTCTGATCTTGAGCCTGAGGTCAACTTTTCTTCAGGCAAAATAAAAGAGATCATCAAGTTTTTAAGTATTGAAAATCCCTCTCCCATCTTAAAAGATGGAAATCAGTATTTCAGAACCCAATTCGATTACCAACTGCCCCATGAAAAAATTGAGCGATTAAACAACGTCAAACAACAGGAATGGGAAAGGTTAAATCAATATCATAGCGAGACCTCATGCTTAATGGCATTTTTATCCGCAGAATTGGACGACCCCGAATCGGGACAATGTGGAAAGTGTGAAAACTGCCATCCACAAGGCAAATTACCCACTCAAATATCCAATGAACTAGTGTTAAAAGCGAATGATTATTTAAGGCATAGATACATTCAAATTAAGCCAAGAGCAACTTTCGCAAGTTCGGGTGACAATGCCCGCCTTGCCTTTGCTCAATATGGTTTTCCTTACAAAAACAGTAAGCTTAAATTTGAACCAGGAATGGCGCTGTCATCATGGAAAGACGGAGGTTGGGGAGACTTAGTTGCTGAAGGTAAAAAATGCGGTCAATTTAGTCATGATTTAATTGCTCCAATGGTTAAAATGATTAACAGTATCGAATATGAAGAACGTCCTACCTGGCTTACTTATATACCATCTCCCAGACACCCCAACTTAGTTAAGAACTTTGCTTATGCATTGGCAAAAGCGTTGGGAGTAGAATGTAAAGATAATATCTATGTAGCCACAGAGCGCCCGCCACAAAAAACAATGGAAAATACTTTTCATCAGAGTAAAAACTTAGATGGAGCTTTTGGTATTGACACAACACAAGGTTATGCTGCGCCAGTATGGCTATTAGATGATGCTGTAGACTCAAGATGGACCTTTACTGTGGCAGCAGCATTGCTAAAACTTCACGGGGTGCCAAAAGTGGTCCCTATTGCCCTGACTAGTACCAGTAGTAAAAATTAAAAGAAGATAAAAATGACAAGTGAAAATACCAAAACAATTTTATTGCTTACCAGCTACTTCAATTCTAATGAAGTGGGCAGCTTTAAAGTGCTATCAATTAATGAATATGGATATTTAGCTTGCTGGTTACATCAAAACAACTTTAAACCAATCGATTTATTAGATGATATAAAGTTCGATAGTATTTTTGAAATGTGGGACAAAGCCTTAAGTCATGTGAGTGCGAAAAAAATAGTAGATTTTTCGCGACTAGATAACACCATTGCTAATATCACTTACGAACGAATAAAGGGATTAGTCGCTAGAGGTGCCAGTCTAAGCATGGCATTAGATAAATGGCAAAGTGCTGGTGTGTGGATTATCGATCGTCAACACCCACACTATCCGCAAGCGTTTAAAAAGCATTTAAAACACCGAAGCCCAGCTTTGTTATTTGGAGTAGGTAATTCAGAATTACTCGCGCAAAAATCCATCGGGTTTGTAGGCTCCAGAGACTGCCAACTATCCGATGAACAAGCTACCAACCATTACGTTGAGATAATAAATTCGCTAGGCTATCAAGTTGTATCAGGAGCGGCCAAAGGTGTAGATAGCCAATCAATGCTTGCCTCGCTCAATAACGATAATAATGCAATTGGGGTAGTGGCCGATGGGCTATTTAAAGCCAGTGCATCCAAAAACTGGAGGCAACCTTTAAAGGATAATCGTTTAGTGCTTATTAGCCCATTTTTTCCTGAAGGGCGATTCACGCCAGCCAACGCGATGGCGCGTAACAAGTATATTTATTTACTATCTCAAGCCACTATAGTTGTCACGTCTGGTGAAAAAGGCGGAACCTGGGAAGGTGCAATTGAAAACCTTAAAAAAGATTGGGTACCTTTGTTTGTGTCAGCCCATCAAACGCCCTTACAAGCTGGTAATCAAGCATTGATTGATGGCGTGAGCCTACCCACAGGAGCTGCAAGCGCGAACACTATTACCTTAAATGACTCACCTGAAACATTGAATCAATCAATATTGGAACAAAAGAAAGGAACAGGAACAGGAACAGGAACACCCAAAGTCTCCACTGAAATATCAACGGTTCAAACACAAAGTGATCTGTTTTCGAACGATGACATGGTTGAAGAATGCACCCATATTAAGTCAAAAAAAGGTGAAGATTTATCAGATAGAGATACGAAAACAGAAGAACAAGTTGTTACTCCGAAGGCTTTAGAGGACAAAGAGCAGCAGTCTGTTGAGATGCCTTTGTTAAACCAGTTTTATACCCAACTGTGCGAATTGATTAGCCAGCAATCAAACAAAATAGTGTCTAAATCATTACTCGAATCCTATTTTCCAGAGTTTGAAATTATCAGTAAAACCGCCCTTGATAAGTGGCTAAAACATTTGGTTGAACAAAATAAAATAACAAATCCCAATGCAAGAAAAAAAGAGTACGGTTTGCCGTCACAAATTGATGCAAAAAATAGATTAAAGGACTAACAAAAGTGAACACTAAAAACTTAAAAGCCTATGCACCTAAAGCCCGTCGTCAGTTCATCGCAGCAGTTAAAAATCGCGCGGCTCAGTTCGGTATTTATGAGGATAGGATTGAAGAAGTCCGTATCGAAGGCAGTGCAGCAATTATCGAAGGCCGCGCATTTACCCGTAAACAAGGTGAGCAACGGAAACAGTTAGAAAAAAGAGTAAGCGCTCGCGGTTATGAAGTATTTATCCGAGAAATGGCCTACACCTGGTTTAACCGTTTAGCCGCCATTCGTTATATGGAATTACATGACTACCTAGACCATGGTTTTCGTGTGCTATCCCACCCAGCTAGTTCAGAAAGCCTACCAGAAATCCTAGGTCATGCATCTGGTGTGGCAGACTTACTAAAATTAGATAAAAGCCACATTATCGAGCTTCAATTAGCAGGTGATAAGGAAGAACAACTTTATCGCGAGCTTTTACTTGGTCAATGTCATCACTTGTACAAAATCATGCCGTTTATGTTTGAACAATTAGATGATGCCACCGAGTTATTGCTGCCGGATAACCTGACAAAAACTGACTCTATTCTAAAAGACTTAGTTAATGACATCCCAGAGGAAGACTGGCGAGAGATTGAAGTGATAGGCTGGTTGTATCAGTTTTATATCTCGGAACATAAAGATTCAGTTATTGGCAAGGTAGTTAAATCAGAAGACATCCCCGCTGCCACACAGCTTTTTACACCAAACTGGATAGTGAAATACTTAGTACAAAACTCTCTCGGCAGACAATGGTTAGCAACCTATCCTGAGTCTGAGCTAAAAAGTAAAATGAAATACTACATTGAGCCTGCTGAGCAATCTTCCGAAGTGATTGAGCAGCTTCAAGCCATTACCCCGACTAGTATAGATCCTGAAAAAATCAAAGTTCTAGACCCAGCAGCGGGTTCAGGCCATATATTAGTCGAAGTCTATGAACTACTGCGCGAAATCTATTTAGAACGTGGCTATCGCTTACGCGAAATCCCAGAATTGATACTAAATAAAAATATCTTTGGTCTGGATATTGACGACAGGGCTGCGCAACTTGCCGGCTTTGCTCTCATGATGAAAGCTCGTGAAGATGACAGACGCATTTTCCAACGAGTTGAAGACGGTCAAGTCTCACTGAATGTTTATTCGGTGCAATCTACTGAGAACTTGGATGTCCCTAAACTTTGGAAAGCATTAGATTTAGAAGGTAATCAACAAACAGGCTCTACAGGCAGCTTATTTGAGGTAGCTGATGACTTTGTTGAGCAAACTGGCATTTGTAAAGAATATGTTGAACTACTTCAAACGCTTAAATCAGAATTTTTACAAGCAAAAACCCTTGGGTCATTGATACAAATTGACAGTCAAAACTTGAAAAATTTAGTTGCTTTAAAAGAGTTTTTACAAGTAAGCGAGAAAGGAACTGATCCTTCAGCCAAAAAAGCAGCTCGTGATTTATTGCCTATAGTGAATCAGGCGATTTTACTTGCTAATCAATATGATGTCATTGTCGCTAACCCGCCTTACATGGGGGCTAAAGGCATGAATAAGGAGTTGTCTAGCTGGTTAAAGGTTCACTATGCTTCTTCGTGTGCCGATTTAATGACTGTGTTTATGGAAAGCTCTCAAAGAATGAGTAAATTAGGTGCTTTTGGGGAATGATAAATCTCCCGTCTTGGATGTTTTTGGGGGCATTCGAAAAACACCGTATAAACATTATGTCCCAAAATGGGTTTGATTCGCTGTTACATTTGGGGAGAGGAATATTCGGCTCAGATTTTGGTTCAGTTGCATTTGTATGCAGGAAGTTGAACAAATTTAGCAGCTATAACGGTTGTTATCGCCGCTTATTTGAAAAGCATGTTGAGGTTCGTAGCCCTGATCTGATTAAAGAACTGTTTTTTAAAAGTGCATATGGAAAGTTTAATTTTGATCAAACGAATTACTCGTTGTTGCCTGGAAGTCCCTTGTCGTATTGGCTTGATAGTTCAGAATTATCTCTTTTCAAATCAGGCAAGAGTGTTAAAGAGCAATGTATCAAAATATTAAAGGGAATGTTTACAGGCAATAATGAACGCTTTTTAAGGTTTTGGTTTGAGGTAGACATAACGAAAATTAGAGCAGGTGAATGGAAAAAGTATAATAAAGCTGGAGGATATCGAAAATGGGCAGGTATTTCCCTTCACGTAGTTGATTGGCGTCAAGGTGGGAAAGAACTCAAGTCCTTCGATGGTGCCGGAATAGGGCCGATTAAGCATTTTGGTAAGCCTCATATTGTATGGGGTAAGTTAACCGCGGGTGCTCCTAGTTTTAGATATGACGAAGAAGATATCTGGTTTGATGACGCTTCACCGGCCTTACTTTTAGAAGAGCCTAACTGGGGAATGTTAGCTTATTTAAATAGTAGTTTGGTGCAAAAATTATTAGGAGTGATTAATCCAACAGTAAATTATCAGGCGGGTGATGTATCAAAGATTCCGTATCTTGCGCCAGAGTTGGAAATAAAACTATCCCCGCTGGGTAAAAGGGCATACGAGATATCAAGTAAGGATTGGGATAGAGGGGAATTGTCATGGAATTTTTCTAATGCAATTAAAGACCAAAGCATTAATGAGATTGAGTTGTTTTGTGAAAAACTGTATCACCTTGGTGTAGAAACAGTTGACGAATTGAAAAATATAGAACAAAGCATCAACGATATTATAAATAAAAAACTAGCAGTTAACGTCCTTGAAAACGTTAGTTATACGGACATTGAATTATTAATTAATCCATTTAACAAAGGTCGGCATGAGAATGTAAAACCTGACTTTTTCGGCAATAAGTTAATTGAATTATTAAGTTATTCAATTGGTTGCATGATGGGCCGTTATTCATTAGATCAAGAAGGTCTAGTGTATGCCCATTCAGGGAATGAAGGCTTTAAAGAGTTGGTTGTAGAAGGAGCTTATCAAACTTTCCCAGCCGATAACGATGGTATTATCCCATTGGCTTCAGAAGATTGGTTATTTGACGATGATGCCACCACTCGCTTTAAAGAATTCGTGAAAACAGTTTGGGGTGAAGAGCGTTTAACTGAAAATCTAGAATTCGTTGCCGACAGCCTTTGTTTGCACGCATTGAAACCAAAAAAAGGCGAAGGCGCGATGGATACCTTCCGCCGTTACTTCTCAACTCAGTTTTTTAAAGACCACTGCAAAACCTACAAAAAGCGTCCAATCTATTGGTTGTTTAGTACAGGCAAAGAAAAAGCTTTTGAATGTTTAGTTTACCTCCATCGCTATAACGAAGGCACGCTATCTCGCATGCGAACCGAGTATGTTACCCCGCTAATGGGTAAATACGAAGCCCAACATACTCTGTTAGCTGAGCAGCTAATTCAAGCAACAGGCACAGAAGCTCGTATTATTGAAAAAGACCTAAAAGCACTAGATAAAAAACAAGCCGAACTGCGCACCTTTGATGAACAACTAAAACACTACGCTGAAAAACGCATCACCCTCGACCTAGACGACGGCGTAAAAGCCAATTATGGAAAATTCGGCAACCTACTAGCCGATGTAAAAGCGATCCACGGTCAGGCGGTGAAATAGTATGGCAAATTTACCAAAGGAAGAACTCAGTCAAGAAATAGGCAAACTTGCGGCTAGATCTTTAGCAACTAAATTGCCAAGGACGTGGTCGGAAACGCCTCTATCTGGCGATACTGATTTTGGGCTGGATTACATGATTCAGCTAAAAACTCAAAAAAATGAAGTTTCGTTTAGTTTTTATCTTCAACTCAAAGGTACAACTTCTCCCAAGTATAATGACGATAGGAGCTTCATATCTCATAGTTTTAAAACCTCGACATTAGAGTTTTATATGCGCCAAGAGCAACTAGTTATGGTTGCTTTAGTCGATTTGAGAGATAACGAAGAAAGCCTTTGGAAGTGCCCAGTATATTACACTTGGTTAGACGATGAATGGTTCGATGAACACAGCAGTAAGCTTACCAAGCAAGATTCAATTTCAGTGAAGATACCGACAGTACAATTGCTTGAAACTTCGTTAAATGTTTTCGATTTTCTTTCAAACAGAATAACTGAAAAGTTTGCAGTAGCAAAACTCAAAAAAGGACTTAAGACGAATACTAAACCCGTTGCGCAAAGTCTAGAAATGATTGCTGAAGCCATCGTTGAAAAACCGATTTTATTTAAGAGTATTGAAGAAAAGCAAGACGTTCCATGGTTGCACAATCCAGAGGGGACATATGCAAATGAGTTAAAAGGTGTTCTGAAAGTTTATCTGCAAATAAACTTAAACTGGCGAATCGTATCTTAGATAATATCGAACAAGAAATGTCTTCATTTACTGCCAATGAACTTGCAGAATTCCACTACCAAAAGGCCAATATTTATACTCTTGCTGGAAGTTATGACCTCGCTGAGATGCAATACAAACTGGCCTATGAGGCAGATCAGAAAGACCGTTATCGATTGGGATACATTGAGTCAAAATTCAAATTAAACGACATGCCATCCGCTGATGAGTTGAAACTATTTATAGAGCAGTTGAATAATGATAGTTATCACAAGTGTATAATCAAAGCGAAATGTCTGGTTTTACTAAATAAAAATGAAGAAGCATTAACTTTACTACGTGACAACTATCCCGAAAATATTGTAGGTCAGATGGTTGTGTGCACCATGTCCGGAATGGTCGATGAGCTGCACAACATCATTGATGCTAATCGAGAACGTGAATTTCAAGATGCAAAAGATTCGTATCACTTCAATGCTATAAGCGCCAGAAGATGCTTTTATCAAGCTACTCATGGGGTTATATCAAATGAGGAAATCTTACCCATTCAAGGAAAGGTCGAGTATGACTTGAGGCTGATGCAAGATGCCCATTCATTTTCACAAAAAGCTTGGCTGGCGGCAAAAGAACTAGGTTATCCAGGTGACATTACTATATTACTCGACATCAGTATTTTAGTTTATGGTTATTTCGATGCTCTGCCTGAATTAATTGAACATTTCGATGCAATTTTAGTTGAGCGGCCAAACCACCCAGATTTAATAGGTCAATATAGCCGAGTGTTATTCAACAGAAGTGAATACCATCGTGTTATTGAGCTAATCGACAACCTCGAAGCACCTGATGCTGGCGATTACGGCATTAAAATTTTGTCGTATTACAATTTAGGCAAAAATAGCAAAGTGTTAGAGTTGATTGACCAACATGAAGAAATATTACTAGATAGCTCAACAAAAGATATACAAATGATTTTCTGTGTTGCGGCAGAAATCGCTAAAGAATTGTTAAATCCAGTGCTGTCAGAACGTTATGAGACTATTGCAAAGTCGTTTCATGACGGGGAAGCATTAGTAGCAATAAGAAAATTTGTAAGTTCGGGCAACGCTAATCCGGCACGCAAAAAAGAACTCACCCAAGAACTTTATAATACGTTTATAAAACTCGATAAGCCTAACGTAATAGCAGAACAATTGTTTAGGTATTTAGACGCTTATGAAGTTGAAAGTGCAAAACAATTAATCGAATTAGGCGAGCAATTACTTACAACTAGAGAACTTACAAAATCTGACTACATTCATTTGGCACAAGCTTTTATGACGACAAGTAAGTGGTCAGAGGCCAATGATTTAGCTGATAAGAACATTTCTAAGAATATTGAAGTGACTAAGTGGTCGCTGATTAAAGCTGCTGCGCTTCAGAATCTAGGTAAAGTTGGTGCCGCTTATAATGCAATTAAAACGACGATTATCAATGATGATGTCGGAAAAGAGCAGCAACTGTTTTACATAAACTTGTCTTTGTCGCTTGGGCTTTTGAAAATGTTATTGAAGTTGTTAAAGAACTCTATGCAAATACTTCCAATCAAAACGAAAAGATTCGTTTTCTTCAAATTCTAATATCAGTGTATTCAAGCAGTATTGATCATCCAAATGAATTAAATCTGGCAATTGTCCGATATGGAGAACTAGTAGATCAAGATGACTGCGAACAAGAAGGTCAATACTTGCTCTATTGTTTATCAACGCCTTCAGATGACGAACAAAGCAAGGACAAAATAGATGCGTTCCAGAGCACGATTAAAGAGTTATACCCAAAAGTTTCCGAATTCACACATTTTAAAAAGTGGAAACCTCAACATTGATGAAGGCGCTGAAGCACTTGTCAAATCCATGCATGAGCTTGCAGGAATTACTGATGAGCGGGTAGAGCAATGGGAGAGAAATAAGCGAGCTATTCGAAGTGGATCGTTACCAGTTCCTTATAGCATGCTAGGGCACTTTTTAAGTGATACTAGAGATATCTTCACAACCTGGGTTTTCTCTATGCACTACCCAGATGAATGTCTCGAATATAGAATTAAGCACGCAGCTCAATTGTCAAAAGCAGAGTTTAGTAGTGCACTTCAATGGGCAAATGTTGTTCTGATTGAAGAGACTACTTTGCTTGTGTTAAGCGAATTGGAGTTACTTGATAGCTTTCTTGAGAACGTTAGTCACTTTTCTTTAATTAATTCTGTATTCGACCATATTAACAATTCAAGTCATCAATTTGGCGGAACACTATATAATAATATCCCAAAGAAGATAATGTCAGTTCTTCAAAAACACCTAGTTAAGCTTGTGTTGATCGATGAAATTGGTGATGACGCAATTCGAAGATACTCAAAAGCCCTTAAGCGTAAAAATGTTTTGTTTCTATCTGAAGATTTATATCTTGGACGGTATCTTAGGTCTGAAAATGCTGACATTGTTTGTGGTAATATTTTCAATTTAATCGAATCACTTTCTTCACTCGGTGTTTTGGATGAAGCAAAGACCCATGAGCAAATATCCAATTTTTGTGCCCTTGGAATCTTTGAACCAAACATGAGAATGGACTTCTTAACCAACTCATTTAAATATTATTTAGATCTCAAAGATGGCATCGAATACGATGAAACTGGCTTCAAACTAATTTTTGACAGATTATTTGAAATTAATAGAGATAGTAAATATTGTTTTGATTTGTTGTTTCGAATGCTCCATCAAGCTGGAACTAGCATGAACCTTCATGCGATAACTCTCCTAAGTTTATTTAAAGGCTTTTTGATTCGCCATCCCGTAAAAGATCTTAACTCTCTTATCGCTCTTTGGTTCGTCTCAGAGATCATACAAAATGTATCGGAATCATCTTTAACTGTCAGAAATGAGAAAAACCACCAACTATGGGTTCAGTACTCAGAACTAATGGTTAGGGGTGTTGCTCATGATATCGATTTCAAATCATTAGTTCAAAATGTTGTTAAAGAGTTGTTTTCATTCAACGACCAAGTGCGAGATGTGGGATTTAAGTCCGTTAGTTCTTGTTTTATACCAATGACTCAAGAGGCTGAGGTTTTTGAAAAAATTTACCATGAGTTTGCCTTCAACAATACTATATTGGATATGAAACGATAGTTATGAATTTAGAACAAATTAAACAAGGTGTTCTCGCAAAATTCGATGATTGCAGATTGGTTTTTTGGCAAGACCAGGATCTAGAATTTCAGGAGCAATTGCCTGAGATTAAAAGTGAGTTGGATGCAACTGAGATTGAGCTTGTTGAACTTGATCATGTGTCGCACTTTGAAATTAAACAACGCATCGAATTGTTAGAACCAAAAACTCAATTTCTGTTGTACAGCAATAAGCCTTTGAATGAACCAACACGTGATTGGCTTTACGATGTTCGTTTGTATGCTGAGCAATTTTATGCTGATTCTAGTTCCATGATCCTTAATGAACTTGGGATGCGAATGGAGTTCCGACAGGATATTAGTCGTTATAAGAAATTTTTTGGAAGCCAGCAAAGATATAACAAAATTAAGAAAATACTACCGGAGAATGCCGATAGGAATTCGTTAGAACTTGCGATGATAGCGGTATTAACAAAGGTTGAAACGATTAGTTTTACTGCGGTTTTAAATCAACTCATTGGCAGCTACAGTAATGGACAGTCTAATACTGGAAAATTTAGTTCAGGAACTGGAAAAATATGATCTAGAAACTGTATTTTGGCAATTAGCCATAGAGGAGTTTGGTTATATTGCACCTGTACTTATGGCTCGAAGGTGACGCTTTGCCATCGCTTCAAGATCTTATCGTTAAACTTCTAGTTACAGACTGTTATCAAGGGCTACAAACATCAGGTGTTGCAGTAGCTAAATCTGATTTCTCTAGTAGTTTGGCTTCTCACTTGTTGCCTATGACAATTGACTCAAAACTTCGTGAAAAATTGCCTGACTCCATCACCGACTTGCTTGGTAACGCGGCAGCTAAACGAGCGACTGTAGTTAATTTTGTATCTGCGTGGCGAGAAAGCCGAATATTGTCTTCCTCCTACAATGCCATTGCTCACGACGTTGCTGAAAATATCGAGATTAAGCAAAAACTATCTGAGTTTAAACAACCTCAAGCCTTGCTGAATATTGAAACTTTTGTAGAGTCCGAGCAGCAATTGATAAAGTTATTGGCTACTGAACTAACAAGCTTTAGTGCGGTTGAAATTAACGAATGGGTGTCGGCAAGACTCCGAGGGCATTGGTGCAATGAAGACACCAATTACGCATGCATATACAAAGCATTAAAAGCCGCAAAAGAATTTTACGACCTAAAAGATAAGTATATTGATGGCTTTGATTTTGCAAGCGCTAAAAGCCTGTATGAAGCTTATGAAAAAGAACTTTTCAAGTTTGATCATGCTTATCGTGTGTTCAGTGAAAACTCTATCGTAATTAGCAAAAACGGTTCGGATATTTTAAAAGCAACAGGCTTAGTTGAAGATATTGAGCGACTTTATGTCGATTGGTATCTGCATGATTTAGCAAATGCCTGTAGGGTAAGCTTGTTGATGAAGAAACTCTGCTAGAAAACTGGAAAATAGCAGGTGTAATTAATCAACAGCATTTCTACAATGAAGAAGTAAAAGGTGTATTGACTAAAACTCAAGTTAAGCGCGTTTTCGTGATCATATCTGACGCACTACGGTATGAAGTTGCTCATGATATTCATCAGCAGATCAACGATGAACAGCGCTTCAAATCTAAAATACACTCTCAATTAGGCGTAGTGCCAAGCTACACTCAACTAGGCATGGCAAGCTTGCTACCCCATAAGACACTGACGGCTAAACTCGGCAACAAACCAGAATACAAAGCAGACGGTTTATCAGTGCATGGCCACGATAATCGCCATAAGATTTTGCAAAAACATGGCGGAATTGCATTCAAATCTGATGAGGTACTGAACTGGACAAATCAGGAAGGTCGAGACAAGGTGCGTGATGCACAGGTTGTGTATATCTATCACGATGAGATTGATGCCATCGGTGACAAGCAAGCAACAGAAAACCAAACTTTTGAAGCAGCACGAAATGCTGTAGATGAGATCAAGCAGCTTGTTGGCCGTATTATCAACCGTCTAAATGGCAGTCGCGTTATCGTAACCGCTGATCACGGCTTTTTGTTTAAAATGACGGATGTGACTGATTCGGACAAAACAGCTCTTAAGTCAAAACCTGCTGGCACTATTGAAGCTAAGAAACGCTATTTAATCGGTGCTAACTTGCCAACAGATTCCTACTATTGGACAGGCAAACTAGCTAACACGGCTGGTGTTGATGCAAATAACGGTGACGACGCAGAATTCATGATCCCACGTGGTAGCAATCGCTTTAACTTTGTTGGCGGTGCTAAATTCATCCATGGTGGCATTATGCCTCAAGAGATTTGTGTACCCGTTTTGCATGTGCGTGAATTAGATACCAAAGCTCAAACCAAACATGCTAAGCAAAGGGTTGGTGTTGTGCCACTCAACAACCCAGTGAAAATTGTTGCCAACATTGACCGCATTCAATTTTTACAAACTGATCCAGTCGGCGAGAAATTCAAACCTCGTGAACTTGAACTTTGGATCGAAGATCCTGATGGCAAAACAATCAGTTCAAAAGACAAAGTTTTGTTCGATTCTGCGTCAGATAAAATGGATGAACGTAAACGCAACATACAAATAAAGTTAGAGGGCAGCGGCTTTGATCGCACCCTTAGCTACAAATTGATTATGGAAGACACTGAAAGCAAAACAAAAACGACACACTCAGTGATAATTGATTTGGCATTTGAAGATGATTTTTTCTAGGGGAAGGTTGAGATGAGTAGTGAATACGGACGCAATGACGAAGAAATGCTAGAAGTTGACGAGCGTGGAGAGCTGCGAAGTGCCGATCTTGATGACTTAATGATAAACGAGTTCAAAGGCCGCATTGTTCGAAAAGACCTAACAAAACAATTAAAGGAAGGCGCTAACGTCCCTGTTTATGTTTTGGAATATTTATTAGGTATGTACTGCTCTGCTGCTGAAGATGACTTAATTAACGAAGGCATGAAAAATGTTAAGAAGATCTTAACGGAAAATTATGTGCGCCCTGATGAAGCCGAAAAAGCCAAATCAATGATTCGAGAAAAAGGCACTCACAAAGTTATTGATAAAGTTACCGTTAAGCTCAACCAGAAAAAAGACATCTATGAAGCTAGTTTATCCAATATAGGTATCAAAGATGCCGTAGTACCGAACAGTATTGTTAAACAAAACGAAAAGCTTTTGACCGGCGGTATTTGGTGCATTATCACGATTAGCTACTTCTACGAAGAAGGCCAGAAAATATCTCCCTTTAGTGTTTTTAGCTTAAAACCGATTCAAATGCCTTCAATGAACATGGACGAAATCTATGACGCGCGTCGTAAATTCACATTGGATCAGTGGATAGATTTATTGCTTCGGTCAATAGGCATGGAGCCGGCTAACTTAGAACATCGTGCCAAATGGCATTTGATCGCCCGCATGATCCCCTTTGTCGAAAACAACTATAATGTTTGCGAACTTGGACCCAGAGGAACAGGCAAGTCACACGTTTATAAAGAATGTTCACCTAATTCATTACTGGTTTCTGGCGGCCAAACAACAGTGGCAAACCTATTCTATAACATGGCTTCACGTCAGATTGGATTGGTCGGTATGTGGGATGTGGTTGCCTTTGATGAAGTCGCAGGCATTCGGTTTAAAGACAAAGATGGCATTCAGATCATGAAGGACTATATGGCATCTGGCTCGTTCTCTCGTGGTCGTGACTCCATTGAAGCAAAAGCCTCAATGGTATTTGTCGGCAATATCGATCACAGTATTGAAACCTTAGTTAAAACCAGCCATTTACTCGCCCCGTTCCCAGACGAAATGATCGACGCTGCATTTTTTGATCGTTTTCATGCATATATCCCAGGTTGGGAAATCCCAAAAATGCGCCCTGAGTTCTTCACAGACAGGTTTGGTTTAATAACTGACTACCTAGCTGAATATATGCGCGAAATGCGCAAGACGACCTTCTCAGACGCGATAGATAAGTTTTTCAAGCTAGGCAACAATCTAAACCAGCGCGATGTGATAGGTGTTAGACGAACAACTTCAGGTTTGTTGAAATTATTAGTTCCACATGGTGAGTATAGTAAGGATGAAGTTCGCACCTGCTTAACTTACGCACTTGAAGCTCGTCGACGTGTAAAAGAGCAACTTAAAAAGATTGGAGGCATGGAATTTTTTGATGTTAATTTCAGTTATATTGATAACGAAACATTAGAAGAATTTTTTGTAAACGTGCCGGAGCAAGGTGGTGCAAATCTGATTCCTGTTGGTATTCCAAACCCAGGTGTTGTTCACTTTGTCAGTGAAGGCGCTACTGGAAAATTAGGTGTGTATCGTATTGAAACGCAAATGACGCCAGGGAATGGTAAGCATTCTACATCTGGCATGGGGTCTGACACCGCAGCTAAAGAACAAGTACGTGTTGGTTTTGAATATTTTAAAGGCAACTTAAATCGGATTGCAGCAAACTCGCGCTTTTCAGAACATGAATTTCACCTGCACTATGTTGATTTACAAACATCAGGTAATAGCCGTTCCGCAAGTTTGGCTTCGCTGGTTTCCAGTTGTTCAGTTCTTCTCGATAAGCCAATTCAAGAAGCAATGGTGGTGTTAGGTAGTATCACTTTGGGCGGGGTAGTGAACCCTGTTCAAGATCTCGCATCAAGCATGCAAATTGCTTTAGAAGCAGGAGCGATCAAAATATTACTGCCGATGGCTTCAGCTTCTGATATTCCTTCAGTACCGGCGGAAACGTTCACAAAATTTCAAGTGAGTTTTTATAAAGATCCAGTCGATGCTGTTTATAAGGCACTGGGTGTACAGTAAATCCAAGGATGTGAATAACAATGGCAATATTTAAAATAGAACACGACCAGTTAATAGCTGTTGAGAGAACATCGTTTAACAAACATGGGGTTATGGAGCGACAACATTTACAAGCAATGCTCCGTGACCAGATAGAGATCATAAGTCCAGATACACTGGTTGTTGCTGAGGAATTTGGAGAGTGGGATGACAGCAAGCGTCGAATAGACCTGCTAGGTATCAATAAAGACGGTAACCTTGTTGTAATTGAGCTGAAAAGAACTGAGGATGGAGGGCATATGGAACTTCAAGCCCTCCGTTATGCATCGATGATTTCAACGTTGACGTTTTCTAAATTGGTGCAAATTTATCAAAAGTATATCGATAAACGCGAACTGGGATTCAGTGGGCGAGCAACATTACTTGAATTTTTGGGATGGGACGAACCAGACGAGGATAATTTCGCTCAAGAAGTAAAAATTGTTCTCGCATCAGCGGAGTTTTCAAAAGAACTAACAACGTCGGTCATTTGGTTAAACGATTTTGGCTTGGATATAAGGTGCATACGCATGCATCCGTATATGGACGAGAACAAAATATTGATTGATATTCAAACCGTCATTCCCGTCCCAGAAACAGCTGATTACCAAATAAAAATCAGAGAAAAGAAACAACAAGAACGAGCTGCTCGAAGCCAATCTAGAGACCTCACAAAATTTGACCTCACCGTTAATGGCAATACTATTCCATCATTAAATAAACGAAAGCTTGTTCACCAAACGGTTACTGCAGTCATTGAGGCGGGATACAATCCTATTCAAGTTCAACAATTAGTCAATAAAGTGCCTGAGCGGACTGCAATTCTGTTCGAAGTATTTGACAGTGAATTAAATACAACTGATCTACAAGCCATCATTATGGCCGACGACTCTGACGGAAGACATCCAAGAACAGCCCGATTTTTTTGTAAAGAGGGTGAATACTTTTATTTCGAAGGCAAAACCTACGTCCTATCGAACCAGTGGGGACATGGAACACTCGAAACAGTTAACGCATTGATAAAAGAATTTTCAAACGCAGACATCTCATTTGTGGAATCGAGTTGATGAGTATTGTGTTTGATTTATTTCTGACTTATCAAACTGTAAATTGGCACAAACATTTCTATAGCCAGACTAGTCGCTTGTAGGGTGATATTTCTTTTTAAGATAAAATAATCTAAAGTTTAGCCACTACGCATAGCTGCACAAATAAAGGTTAATACACTATCAGGAAGATATAATGAGCGTAAAAATAGAAGACGTTTTTAAATATGCGCAAATAAATAATAGAGTATGTCCAAAGCCGTTTTATTGGAATCAGCTTCACGATTTAATTCCAAATAATAAGTTTAGTGAATTCGGTAAGTTTGCACCTGAGCCACCCTTAATTCTTTCTAGTTGGTGGGAAGCTACTCCCTCAGAAAAATCCCAACGTTTTACAGAGCACCTAGAGTGGGCAGAAAAACAGAATTCATTGCCAATCGTGTATGAATACCTAGCAAAATTATCAGAAAAACAATGGTTCCATGGGAATGATTGGTTACTTTGGTGACTTCAATTAAATCGACATTCGCGATCGTATTGAACCGAAGAGGTGGATCGATTTCGACCGAAACATGCAGATTACCGGACTCTTACCTAGTATCAATATTAATTAAATGTGCTCGACTATTCGCTGTCACTTATTAGTTGCTCAACTCAGGAACAAGGCGCTGAGTTACACGCGGCATCTCAGCCTTACTTAATGTTGCCTCAATGCTGACGAATTCAGCTAAAGCTACTCTCTTTCTAGCTAGTGTAATGGCGGTATATAGCCAATTTGCATTGCAAGCAGGCGAATCCTCATTCACTACAACTATTTTATCGAATCCTTTGCTTAAGTATTTAAGGTCGTTTACTGCATATCTGAGTTTGGGTGCAACACTGACAAATTCTTCATAGGACAAAATAGCATTAGCACCGCTATCCAACTTCATATGTATGCCTTGTGAATCTTTAGTGGTGAATGTTCCAAACTGACCATCAAAAATCTTAAGCTGATAATTGTTCTTGGTGAAGACGAACAGGTCGTTTGAGTAAATCGGTTTCCCGAAGAAAGTAACTAAAGTTAAGTCAGCTCTAACTTTTCGCTTTTGAATTTGAGCGTTCAGTTTGTCAACAGTCTCATTGAGGCTGCAAATCACCATTGCATTCTTCTCGTGTGCATATTCAGCAATGGCATCCAAATCTGCTTTAATAAATTTTATAGTATTGCTTGGTTTAGGCCTATTACCATTAAGTACAAAGTTCGCAGCTTGAGCTATACCCTTAAACTCGTCAACGTATACTTTAGTTAGTTTTGATGTGGGGAAATATGAAATGGCCTGTTTAAAAAAATTGCCATAGCCAGTCCCAGCTAATTTGTTCTTATCACCAACAAAAAGTACTTTTAAATCGTTTAAGTTCATTTTTGACAGTAGATATAAATCTTGAACGCCTAACATGCTACTTTCCTGAATGATCAACATGGTTACAGTTCTTAGTTTTATTTTTTCAGAGGCAATCTCAGATTGCAACATCGCTATTGTGCACTTTGCTAAATTGCCGATAGCACCTTTAACGCATTCTATTGTTTCGTTATTTAGTGCTGCCACGATTGTGCTGGCACCGGTTAAACTTTGATAAACCCAATTGATTGCATTTATCACTTCCGTTGTTCCTGTTCCAACTCCTCCCACCAAACAACTCACGTTATTGTTTATTGCAAAGTGGACTGCCGATGCCTGTTCACTAGTCAAAAAAACGTTATTTATAGTTTTATACAAATCCAGTTGTTCAAATACCTCATACTCATAGAATCTAATTTTAGGATTCAATTCTAAGGAGCATAAATATTGTCGGATTTTACTTTCCATTTCGTAACAGGCTGCATTTGTAACATAACCATCGTCATAGACTAGGATATTGTTATTTGTGCATAACTCGATTATATCTTCTCCATCAGCAGTGTATGTTGCTGCAATTTCACAGAATGATTTTTCCTTAGTAAACTGCTGTTAAATTGCTTCATATGCTGAACCACTATTTCATTACCCAGTGCGCATAGCCGACGAGGATCGTTACTTCTTATCCCATGCTTTTTGGCAACTAAATCTGTTTTACTAAATCCTTGAATTGGGGTTAACCGATAAAAATTTTCTGTAATTTTTTCAATAGTTTTATCGGCATATAACGCATAAACAGATCGTGAATTTTTGATGCTTACATTCATTCCAACTAAAAATTCAATAGCTGCATTCTTTGAATTATACTTCTTCCAAAATACTCGTAAATTCTCGGCAACTTCGGAACCTATGAGGTCATCAAGTTCATGGGTAAGATAACCTTCCAATGCACGTAAAAAGCGGCCGATATTTAAATTGTATGTATCGCTGAGCTTTCTAATTCTGGAATCACCGAGACCTGAATCGCAATTGCGGGTTGTTTAAGTAAAAAATCGAAGATCAATTTGCCATTTAGAGGGGCTAACATCCAATTAGCAGCAACAAGGGCATATCCGAAGTCAAGTTTCTCTAGTTTTCCGGTAACAATTATTGCCTCTCCAACTCTTGGTGCTTCAGAATCGTCACGTAAATGCACTACACGTTTTTTACTACGAGAACTGCCATTGACTCTAATTTTTTTATAACCAAGGTTCACCGAGGTAACGACTAAGGTACTCGTTGTCAATTTGCCATTAACCATTCTATTTAAAAGTGTCCTCAAACAGGACAATCTTGTAGCCTTCGACAATATATTTATTTGACTCTAGTTGCTGAATAAGCCTTTGCTCTTGCATATTAATTCTTTTGCGAAGGTAATCTTTCTCTGCTCTCAAGTACGATACAGTGTCATTAAGTTTAGATATTTTTTTGTCTTGTTTTTTTATTATATCTTGGAGAACTTTCATGTCGGGACTATCTGAATTGCGTGCTCTTTTATCTGTATCGACTCTATTCTCAAGTCCAATATATTCAATAGCCCACTGCAACAGTGCGTAGGTGTCTTTAGCTCCTCGATTTTTTATTAGTGCCTGACGGTTAATGTTTGCAGATTTACTGAGGGCTGATTTATTTACTTTATTTCCCCTTCTCGTACAGGCAGTTGATAACCTGATTTTACAATTTCTTTGAGATGTTCTTTGAGCTTTACAGCAGTATCACTTTTCGCGAGTTGAGCTTCGAGCAAGACTGAAAGTTCCGATATCATGTTATTTGTCTAATTTTTTAAAATATTTTAGATAAGGCAGCAGATACTTACTTTCAACAATTTCAACTGAAATTCCACCTAAACCGTCGTCTGCAATAATTTTATTGGAACCATCGTTTCTTATACCGATACCGAACCCTTTTTTATCAACATAATCAAGGAGTAACTTTAGTGAATGTACTGTGTACTCAAAATCTTTTATAGCAGTGTTTTCGACTTGTGGCTTTGATTCAATCACAGCCTCGCTCTTCAACAGTTCGTGTCTATAATCTGCGCTGAGGTAATATTGAATTTTAGCTTTCGCCTCTTTTAAATCAATATTTATTCGATTTAACTGGCCACTCAAAACGGCGATTTCAGCGTCTCTTATTTTGATTGCCTCCGAGATTTGAGAGGGAAACGAGTATGTTGGATTGACGTTTTTTAAATTAGGATTCCTGCTATAAAATTCAGCCGTGATTAGCTTCATATATGCAGGATTCCTCTTAATTGTAGTGCGATGACAACCTATAAAATGAGCGCACATCGAAACTAAATTACCTAATTCAGAGAATGTCTGCCGTTTGGGAATTTCATCTAGGAACATTTTTAGCGCTTCAAGTTTTTGATTTACTTTTTTGGCTTGATAAACTTTGAAATGATTAGTACCTTTTTTTGCTCCCACCTTTAAATATCCTTTAGCTGTGGCAATAAATTGGACTTGCTAAGTTGTTCAATAGTCATATTATTTTTGCGCATGATAGCAGCGATATGCCCAGCTACGACATCAATGTGGTCAACTTCAACTGCGTCAACATTTAGGCTGCTATTGTGCATGCGCCTAGCAGCCATCTCAACTTTGTTTAAAAAATCTGCGGAAGTAAATTGCGGATATATCTTTGCATCAATTAAACGTGAGAGGAAACACTGAATGTCGCTATCTTTGTCAAAAGTAATTTTGAATGCTTGTTTCAGCATGTCAGGGTCGCGACAAATATAGTCTCCTTCTATTTTTTTATCCTTCATGTTTTCCTCAAGTATTCTTACCAAAAAAATACAGGCTGAAATTTCCAGATTATCGTTAATTAATTGCGAATTTAATTTCATTAAAGTGTCATCAGATACTTCTTTTTTTATTGCGTTTTTCAGTACTTTCCGAGTTTTATCAGTCTGATCGCTCAGTCCACGGGCTTTCGCTTTTAGGCCGGGTATATTGTCGATACCGAATAATGCAATTGGACAAATACTGCACCGGCGCTCTTCCTTTATCAATTCTAAAACTTCTTTTGGGCAAATTCCGCCGACAGGACAAATGCAATCATCGAAGACTGTCATATTTGTGCGTGTTTGGGATCTGCGAAAAATTTCAATGCCATCTTCTCCTTGGTAATCGCCCAGCTCAGGTATTGAAATAGAAATAAGATTTTGAGCTTTAATAGCATTATCTGCACCTGAGCTAATTGCATCTTGCATCGCCGAATTGCCTAAACTAGGTTTAATAGGGGAAGTGCCGTCAAGAATGTTGACCTGCTTCTTGAAGTCTTTAAGCGTTGTACCTTTTCTTACTGATTTATCTGCATTTTCTAGTCTTTCCAACCTATCCTCTATATATTCACCGTTCGCGTAGTGGTCGACCATTCCCTCATCTGACCAACCTTGCTGTTCCATCAATATGTGGGAGTCTAGGTATCCTCGTCGAAGGGTTGTAAAGGAGTTCCTCATTGAATGCGGAGTATGTACTGGCCTGTAAATTATTTCAGAGGCTTCTGTCTCATAACTATTGCCATTTGAATCGGTATAAGTTGTGACTATTCTCTTAGGATTTCTTGGTGCCTCTCTACGGCCTTTTTCACGCCGTGAATCAATATAAACAAAAGCATGGCAATCTTCTTTCCTACCATCTAAGCGGCAATATTTATTGTATTCTTGATTGAGGAATTGGAGAAACGATAACCATAACAAGTGGTAACTGCTGTCATTAAATGGCTTATTTGATGAGGGATTATTGAAGAGAGGAGTTATACCGTCAGGATATGATGTATCGTTTTCATTGCCTTCATAAGCTTGAGTTGAAGGACTAATAGGTATCTGTATCAGCTGAAAAGTTTTTTCCCTTATTAGTGTTTTAAACACATAGCTTGGAATTTGAACTTGTCGCATCGGATAAATCTTATCCACTGTCACGAAAAGGTTTGAGAAATAATTAGTAGTGCTAAAGTTATGTTTGTCAAAATGGTTGATATCTAACCATTGTGTACTCTGAACTCGGCTTCCGATATGCATAGCGGCGCGCAACATCCTGAATGTGCTATTAAAAGCAAATATACGCACCTCATCTTTGTCTTTCAGCTCAATTAAACTGAATAAACACGGAATCCTTTCTATAGGAATGATCGTTTCACCAATCTCTATTTCAAATTTCTCATCCCAGTCTGAAAGTATTATTTGTCCATTGTTTACTGTCAGAGAGTTCGATAATTTTTTACCATCCATCTCTCCACTAAGAATTGCTTGTTGAATTCGATAGTTAACTTCTTCAAATTCTTCGAAGGAGCTTAATACAAATGGTAAAACCTTTCTTGGAAAGGCCACTTTATCTGTCTTACGTCTGCTACCTGAACCTTCTTTGTCATATTCTCTGTTTATGGGGTTTTTAAACTCGGGAGTCACCAAAACTTCAAAGTGACTTTCTATATCAGAATGTTCTAAAATTATGTATTCGAAAAAATGACTGCAAGTATTTATAAAACCTGCCAGAGATTGTTTTCCTCTGCGTAATTTATAAAACTCTTTAACAGTTAGTGGAGGTACAAACTTGTTTTGTGCTACTTTTAACGGCTCATTTGACCAAAACGCCCAGCGTTTAAAGTCAGATATTGAGTAAGGAATAATTATTTCAGGGTGTGAATTTAATTCTTGATACCAAGGTAGGTATAGAAACAAATAGTCGAGCAAAATTATTAAGTTTCCGCGTTCTATGCGGTTCTTGCCTGAAGAATACCCTTGCGAACTTATTGAACTATCAAAGTACTTTATTGCAATAATCCATTCGCTGAATAAATCAGAAAAATTAATGTGCTCTCGACCAGGATATGTTTGTAGCTCTTGAGTCCAGCTCCACCATTTTGTCCGTTCGTCCTTTGTAGCAGCTTTAGTTCGACGCTTGTTAGCGAGTGCTTTGCAGTATTCTTCAATCTGGCCATTGGATGCGAGTTCCTTCAACTTGATTTTTAGTGGATTTCTGAGATCCTTGCCGCCATAGCGCTTTTGTTTTCCGTCTTTACCATAAGATTTAACATTAGCGTGGTATGCCACCAATTCTTCCAGGTTTAGTGCTTTGATATAACCACTTTTATCCATATGAAGACCAGTAACGAATGATCTAAATGCTTCGAGTTGTTGAGTGTTAAACTGGCAATCACTATTGTTAACTAACGCGATGGGTAATGCCAATAGATTCGTTTTTGTTTCGCCAGCTTTTAGCCCACTTCGAACGGCATCCCATATCTGTGATAAAGAGACATCTCCAGTCTTTGACCAGTTCGTCATCAATACTAGTGTCTTTGTAAGATAACTAAATTTATTGTTAGAGCACACATATCTCCACAACTCATTTCCAATTGCCTCCTGATGTCGGATTTTGAAAGCACGAATGGATGTTTTATTAAACTTCCAGCTTAACAACAAGTCTTTCTTACCCCAGAGCCATAGAAAAAAGATACCGCAGCCGGTTACAAAGCTTCTAAAATGCCGTTCTGAGAGAAATTGAATGTTAAGAAGGTTCTCTAGTTCCTTCTGGTTTTTATATCCACATACAAAAAACTATAAAGTTCTTGAAGCAATTCACTACTGAAGGTAACTTGCGCTATATAATATTGAAAAGCATTGCGACCTATTGCGTTGGGTTCAGTAATATTCGCGTAATCCCTAGGAACGAGTCCTTTGTACTTTTCTATTATTTCTAACAGGTTTTTCAACCTTTGTTCAAACAACGCGGGAAACAATTTCTCATTCGTTATTACCAGCCCTTCAGAAATATTTATCATTCGTTCTTTCCTGAACGCCCTGTAATTGAAAAATTTCTTACTATCGATTTATTTTCAGGAAATGAGAACTTGGCTTTAATACTTTCATCCAACTGCATTGCTTTATCCATATGCCATTTTGCTACCATGCTCGCAAGGCATACAGAATCATGACCACGAATTTCCCGATCCAATAATTCCATCTTCATTATGATCTTGTCTCGTTTAGTACGAGCGTATTTATATGTGGAAGATAGGTTTGCGTGACCCATCATGAGCATTATTTCGCCATCTGTAAGGCCTAATACGCCACGCTCAACATCGGGAAAATAGTTCTTTAAAAAAACGCCATAAAAATGGCGAAGTGAGTGCAGGGTATATTCATCCGTCATCCCGATGCGCTTTTGTGCAGCGCGAAAAGCGTCGTTAAGAGCATTGTTACTGGCTTCTGAAAGTGGTGAACCATAACCATTGCTATCTAGCTTTAGGAATACTAAACCAGTCTCTGATGTTGGTGGCAGTCGTCGCAATTCAAGCAATGCTTCAAAAAGTAAGTTTTTTAAAACAGGAAGTATATATACAATGGCAGTATTTCGACCTTTCCATGGCTGGCGCTGACTCGTTTCGTAATCTTCTGATCCTCTCAAATTATTAGGGTCTTCAACTCGAATTTGTTGATTTTTAAAGTCTATCAGGTCCCACTTGAGTGTTAATGCTTCACTTTGTCGCAACCCGCCCGCTGCTTGCACTAACCAAAAAGCTTTGTCGCGCATATTCGTAGCATTGGCAACCAACTCTTCAATGTGTTCAATCGGAAAATCCTTTATCTCTGAGGTGGAATTATTAATATGACTTCGGAGTCGTGCTGTTTTCTTAAAAGGTTTAATTCTTCTTAAATTTGCACCAAGCACTGAATTTTGTTTTATTCGTTGGATTTCATAGTGAGAAACATTGCGATTTCTCTTAAGAGCTAAGAACAACTCGGCGTTGTTGTCGATGTTCTCTTTCAAAACATCCGCTGCATAATCTCTGGTGTTTGATGCTAGATCTACGACATATTCTAAAAAAAAGTTGATTGCAGCTTGCGCTTCTGATGAAGAGGTCACCGGAGTTCTATTTAAAGAATCTGCAACTTTTTGAATATATAGATTCTTACTCTTTGCCCCACGAGAAAGTAATTCAGGGTAGTATCCAATTACTTTGTTTAGGGTATCTTCTGTCGGAGGTATATCAGTTAAGAAAACTCCACACTCTATAAGGTAGTCTATAAACCTAGCTACATGCCCTCTATATGCTGTTACGGTTGCTTGCGATTGATACCGGCTAATTAATTTATCTTGGAATGTAGTGAAAGCATCAATAGGCATAGAGGACCTTGAATCTCTATTATCGACCAAGCGTTTCTTGCCGTTAGGTAAAGATACCAAAGTACAATTTTTCATAAAACCTACCCAATTAAATACGCACTATTGTGCATATATAATCCTATTTAGGTTTATTGGCAAGTAAATATGCACAGTCTAGTGCAATTAAAATTGTTTGGATATGAAAATGATGGTGAAGATAATAACTTGATAAATGGATATGATAGAAATATTTAATTTACCCAAGTTATTGATAATTATCAATAATTGGCGTCCCCAGCTGGAATCGAACCAACATCTAAGCCTTAGGAGGGCCTTGTTTTATCCATTAAACTATGGGGACAATTATCTATTTTAAATACGCACACCCGTTTGCTTTAATTAAGAACCTAGATCTAAGCCTTAGGAGGGCCTTGTTTTATCCATTAAACTACGGGGACGGGGTTTGTTGCTTGAGCATTATGGCTTAGGCTGCAATTGATTGAAACCACTATCGCCTTGCTACGAAGTCGTTTGGTTGAATATTAGCCAATGGTACGCCTTTATCTGAAACAACCACAGATGTTTGTGCAAACACTTGGGTGACTCGGACTTTTTCTGGGTGTAGTTGGTAATGTTTCGTTGCTATGTTGTTGTCGTCATAAATATTATTTACTTGAAACAGAGTCAGTAAGTCGCCTTGGTTTTACGCCATTGCGTTTCCCGATATTAACGGTGAGCTGTTCGTTGCCGATGGCTAGTACTCTGCCGTAAGTGGGTAGGCAACTTATGGTGTCGTCAATTTTTTGATTGATGTTTTTAATCAGTTCATGAGCTGCAAGGCCGAAGTTTGATTGCCATAGGGCTGGGCTGTCTGAGTTTACTGTGCCGTGCAGGTCAAATTGCCAAGGCGCTTGAGCGGTGAGCCTGTCTTGCAGCAGCAATTCACCAGATGTGCCGTCATACAAACTTAATGACAATGATAAGTGTCGACTCACTTCATCATCTTTCCAAAACGATAACTTGGCATGTGAAGTGGTTTCTATACCAAAGTCTAGTATTTCGCCAAATAAGACGTATTGCGTGCCGGTTTTTGCCGCAAGTTTTAGCGCATTTGATAAGTTCTTATTGGTGTCAGGAGGAGATAATATTGTTCGACGTTACTAATAGTCGAATACTTAGAGTATTGATGAGACGCTTGCTGGAGTCTATCTGCCATCACTTTACCAAAGTCATACATGTTACCTACGGCAGCTTGTTGCCGCTTACTAATTTTGTACCAAGTGGTGACTATACTTTTTTTATAATCAGAGGCGCTGCAGCTGTTCTCTTGCGGAAAAATATCGGCCCTTACTGACACGGTAATGATATCGCCGTGGTAGGTTTCACTGATTAGTTCTACGTTGTTAACTTCGCCAGATGTGGTGACTTCCAGTCTATCTTCTGAAATAAGACCGTTTGCCATAGCTTGGACACTTTTGACCGATGCGCCTGCGAAAAGCAACGCTTGTTTGATAGCTTCTTGCGTGGCTTGCTGGCGGGCAAGATCTTTTTGCCATTGTGGATCACTGCTTGTCCAGATGCTTCAAACCATACGCTGAATGCGGGGCTGGTTGTGACAAGAAGTGCACATGCGAATAATAGTTTACTGAGTTTTACTCGAATCATTTTATGGCCTTTACAATACTTCTGAGGTTTACCGACAATATTCTGGCATGCTGTACCTCATTCATGCTTTAACTTTCATGTTCTAACATTAATCTTTGGATTAACGAAGCACGAATCGTACCCAAGTTACATGGTTTAAGGCGCTAATTTACATTTTGCTCATCTTTTTGCGCAGCATTATGTTTTGGTGTGGTTGTTGCATTAAACTTATTGTGTTGATCACCGGGTTATCACGGCAATTTAACGGCAATATATAGAGTGTAAAAAAGATGAATATAGATGTGTTAAGTAAATGGGCTAGCGTGTTGATCACCGTATCGGCGATTTTAGTATCGGGCTGTACAAGTATGTTCAGCAAGCATGTTGAGTGGGAAACCATTGAGCCCGAAACGTTCCCAGTCATTTCGGCTGTAGGCTATGCGCCTATTTCGATTCAAAATGGTGATAGCGAATCGAGTAAAATGCTGATGGCACTGAAAGCTTCTAAGTTGGATGCCTATCGAGAATTAGCCGAGCAAGTATATGGGCAAAAGGTGGACGGTGAGCAGTCTTTATCTAGTTTGGTGATTAACAACACTCAGCTTGAAACCTCGGTGCGAGGCGTGATCCGTGGTGCTCGCGTGGTAAAAAGTTATCCAGTAGGAGATGATACTTACGCTACGGAGTTAGAGCTAGATTTAAAGCTAGTAAATGATATTTATTTGTCTACCGCAAGGCCGAAAAAAGTCAAAAAGGTACATTACTATTAAACGCTAAAGCTGGTTTCGAAGCACAGCAAGCATTTTTCACGGGGCGTGCTTTAGCTTGATTACCTAACCTGAGTTCTGGATAAAGAGTATCGTTTACGCTAGACAATCCAACATCGCTAGACACAAAAAGAGCGTTATCCAGAGGTTCGGTTTATCCAGGATCCAGGTGACTTAGGCTTATGGATTTCTTAGTCGTTAATTCTGTTGATTTTTTGAACCGGCTGTTTAATTCAAGCCGCAATAAATTATCGCTAAAAGTTACGCGTCTAACTCTTTAGGCGCTTATCCCGCCGCCGCTTGAGCCTCCTCTTGTACGGCCACTTTTATCATAAGTCATTGATTCTTTTGCTCTAGATTCTAGCAGTAAATTACGCAGGTGCTCTAAACGAAGCTGCCCTTGCTCGACCGCAGTTTGATTTATTTGCGTGCGAAACTTACATTGGGATAGCATTTCTTTTGCTTGCGCAAATAAAGCAGTGAGTTCGGGTTCTGTCTTTTCTTGTTCGGGAGTGTTTTGGTATAACTTTAGAATGATATTGTCTTGGGCTTGAATTGACTCAAGGACCGATTCTTTGTTCTTTAAAAGATTAATTAAAGATTCTGCGTCTCTCGTGCTAATTAAATGAAGCTCAGTTTCTAGTACTTGTTGTAGCTCAAGTAGAAATTTGTATTGATCTTTTATTGCTTTTTTTAATTCAGACATAAGGGATACCAAAGATTACGATAACCCTTATTATGCTGTGTTTATCCGTTTGTACCAAATATTTCTGATTCTAAGGCGGTAATTCTTTTTGCTACAGATTCAGCATTGATTTGATACTCACCACTTTGGATTGCTTTTTTTAACCGTTCAACTTTATCTTGATTAACTGGCGCTTCAGTACCTTTCTTTTGTACTTGAGTTAATTGTTGAGCTGAAGACGTTAAAGATACAGAGTCTTGACGAACTGGCGACGTCGCCGCTTTTTGCGAACCAGCTTGTTGCGCACTGTCACTTACCGCTTGCTGTTGTTGGCTAAGCTTTTGATTATCAATAGTAGTTTTAACACTACCATTATTATTTATATTGTTAATAGACATAACGAATACCCATTACCTAATTATCCTCAATAAGGTTATCGACCAAACCTACTTAAACTTTAATATTTAATTCAATTTATTGTATTAAATAGGGCGATACCTGATTAGCGTTTGTTTTTGCTCGCTAAATATTTATTTCAACATGTCCAGCACTCGCGACAATTGCTTTAATTCGCTTGTTAGAACGGCTGTTTCTAACGGCGATTGTATCACCCATACTACCATCTTCTAAAGCGATACCGTCAGTTTTTACCTGCATAATTGCCGTATTCGCCGAAATAGTAACGCTGTCTCCTTTACACACGTAACACAAGTTAGATGGGTCTACTGGTCTACCTGCTGTCACTCTACGTTTCATTCGTGCACCCAGTACTTCTTCTATATCGGCAAAAGTGGTACCTCTTAAACGTTTTTTGTCCATATTAACAATATGCACATTATTTTCAGTCAATAAGGTCGCCTGGACTGACTGCGTTGGTTAACACTACAACCGGTTGGATCTCAATGGCTTTTACGATGACAAACATATACCAGTTGTTAGTTTGGCACTCTGCTTTGACCGCAATGTTTGATTGGCCTAAGGATTCTTCTTTTACGCTAAACTCAAATTCTGATCCGCATCTCGGGATAACAATCCGATCATCAATGGGCATTACTTCTACCGTAGTTTCATGCATTTGACCGTTGTTTAACTTGTCAGACATAAAAGTCTTGGTTGCAGCAATCAAGTTCTCTTTACTGCTTTTATCTGCAGGCTCAGCAGCATATGCGCCATTAAAAATGAAAATATTTAAGGTTAGCGTAGCTATCAGTCGATAATAATATAATTTTTTCATGTTCACTTGTTGCTAACTTGTCTATGCTAGAGGGAAAATCACTAAATCTATGCATTTAATATAGCGTCAATTTTTAGGCGCTTACTAAATGTAAGTCATAGACACCTGAAAAATGGTCGCTATGTCATGAACTTAGTGGTTGTTGTTTACAGACTAAGCAAAACCTACGCCGCTTTTAATACGAATTTTACAAAAGTTTTTTTACTGGAGTTATACATGTCTGAAATTATGAATTCTGTTAACCAAAGAACCCAATTGGTTGGTGAAAATAGATTGGAATTATTGCTCTTTAAGCTGAATTCAAGACAACGGTTTGGCATTAACGTCTTTAAAGTACGAGAAGTCTTACAATGCCCACCATTAACTTCTATGCCTAAACTCAATGATTTCGTTCGTGGTATTGCCCATATACGTGGCCAGACTATTTCTGTGATTGATATGAGTTTAGCGACTGGCGGCAAACGTATTGAAGATCTGAAGACATCTTTTGTCATTATCGCCGAGTACAATGGTTCGGTGCAGGGATTTTTAGTGGGTTCAGTCGAACGCATTATTAATACCAATTGGCAATCAATCATGCCTCCGCCTAAAGGCAGTGGCAAAGCAAGTTATTTAACAGCGGTTACTGAAATTGAAGATGAATTAATTGAAATTTTAGATGTTGAAAAAATTCTCAATGAAATTTCGCCGGTTAATACCGATTTGAGTGACGAATTGGCAGGCAATTTACGCGTGGATAATAAAGAAGAGAAAATAATCTTTATTGCCGATGATTCGTCGGTTGCTCGTAACCAAGTGAAAAAAGCCCTGTCGGCATTAGGCTTGAATATTGAATTAGCCAAAAATGGTTTAGAAGCACTCCAGCGTTTAAAAGAAATTGCTGCAGAAACAGGTAAAGTGACCGATAAAGTAGGGGTGTTAATTTCAGATATTGAAATGCCTGAAATGGATGGTTATACCTTGACCGCTGAAATTAGAAATACGCCAGAGTTAAAAGATCTGCATGTTATTTTACATACTTCGTTAAGTGGCGTGTTTAATCAAGCGATGGTGGAAAAAGTTGGGGCCGATGATTTTATTGCTAAATTTCACCCTGACGAGTTAGCCACTTCTGTACAAAAATGGTTTGGTAATGACTAAGTCTAATGAATAGGATTGAGTCAACTTTTTGTAATACACATCTAAATGACAAGTAGGAAATGTGGTGCCATTAGATGAATTAGATTTATATCGATACCAACGGTTCTGTCAATTCTTAGAGCAGGCATGCGGCATTGTACTTGGCGAAAATAAACAATACTTAGTGCGCAGTCGGCTTGGGCCTTTATTAAAAACGGCGAATGTTGCTTCTGTTAATGAGTATATTGACTTGATCATGGCGGGCAACCCGAAAACTAAAAGCGATGCAATTGAAGCCATGACCACGAATGAAACCTTATGGTTTCGTGACCGTTATCCATTTGCGCTGTTAGAAGATGTTATCTTCCCTCAGTTTTCTCGTAAAAACGCAAGCATCAGAGTGTGGAGTGCTGCTTGTGCGTCAGGGCAAGAAGCCTATTCTATTGGTATGACTTGGTTAGAGCATAAAGCTAAGGCTAGTTTGAGCCGCCAGCCAAATGTTGAAATTGTCGAGACCGACATTTCCACAGATATGTTAGAGCAATGCAAAAAAGGTGAGTACGATAAACTAGCAATTGCGAGAGGCTTACCATTACAGTCTCAACAGCGGTACTTCACAGCCTCAGATAATGACAAGTTAACGGTCAAACCAGAGTTACGCAGTCTTATCAAATTTAACAGCATAAATTTACTTGATAGCTATGGGTCTTTAGGAAAATTTGAGATTGTATTTTGCCGCAATGTTTTAATTTACTTCTCTAAAAATGTTAAAAAACAAATACTGCAAAAGATTGCCGCTTGCCTGCAAGATGATGGCATTTTATTCTTAGGGGCATCCGAATCTATCGCCGATTTGTCTGATCAGTTTATAATGATCCGCAGTAATATTGGCCTGTACTACCAAAAAAGCCGCAGTAAGCCTACTAATTCTCATTAAATTCAGACTTTTTCAATCCTTGGCATAGCCCTTGCTTTTTCTTTGTTCATAACGAGGAGAAACGAATGGCAATCAGCTTAGATAAATTGATGGGATTCCATCACAAAGCATTACAAGTTCGCACCGATCGAATGGAAATAATCGCTGGTAACTTAGCTAATGCTGATACCCCCGGCTATAAAGCACGAGATCTTGATTTTCAAAAAGTCATGAAAAGCGCTCAATATTCTAGTGGTCACAATTTAACTCGTACGCACGAAAACCATATTAAAGGCAATATGCAAAGCAGTGGTGAATTGCAGTATCGCATTCCCCATCAACCCGATACCGGAGACGGTAATACGGTGGATGTACAAGTTGAACGAAATACTTTTCTAGACAATGGACTACGTTACCAAGCCGGCATGGAGTTTTTAAATGGCAAAATTAAAGGCATGAAAAAAGCAATTCAAGGAGGCCAAGGCTAATGAGTTTATTTAATGTAATGGATATTGCTAGTACCGGTATGAGTGCGCAAAGCGTACGCTTGAACACCACTGCTAGTAATGTCGCCAACGCAAACAGTGTTAGTAGTAGTTATGGTGAAACCTATAAGGCTCGTCATCCCGTTTTTGCGGCGGAACTAAATAAAGCATCGCAAGATGCAGGCGCTCGAGTCAATGTACTTGGTGTGGTCGAAAGCAACAAACCCTTGCAGATCGAATACAGTCCAGGCCATCCGATGGCTGACGAAAATGGTTATATATATAAGCCTAATGTCAACATTGTAGAAGAAATGGCGGACATGATGTCGGCATCAAAAGCCTATGAAACAAACGTTCAAGTAGCTGATACAACTAAACGTATATTTAGAAATGTATTGAGACTCGGACAAGGTCAATAAATGCATGGCGCTTAGCATGAATCAGTTTGAGGAAATATTGTGGATACAGTAAGTAGTGGCTTAAATAGTAATCTTCGCTGGGAAAGAGATCCCGATGGGACAATCACCGATGAAGAGCGAGCTAATAGTACAGTTGATAATGGCAAGCTTACGCAAGAAGATTTCTTTTCTTTGTTGACCGAGCAATTGGCCAATCAAGATCCTACAAAACCAGTTGATAATGATCAAATGGTGGCACAAATGACAAGTTTTACAATGGCTGAAGGGATTGAAAACCTGAACACCAAGTTTGCGGACTTTGCTACGTCAATGACCTCAAATCAAGCGTTACAGGCTTCTAGTTTAATTGGTCAGCAGGTGCTGCTACAGGGTGATGTGGGTTATGTAGGGGCGGCCGGGCAAAATATTTCAGGTGTGGTGATTAATGAACAGACTACGCAAAATCTAGAAATTACCATTGAAACGGAAGCGGGCGAAATAGTTAGAACATTTAGTGCCGGCACGCAAGCTGCGGGCAATATCGAGTTTAATTGGGACGGTACAGACGGTAAGGGCAATCAAATGCCTAGTGGCAATTATGTTGTTAAAGCGCAAGGTCAAGTTGCGGATGAAACTCAGCAAATACCCACTGCAATCAATCGTCATGTGGACAGTGTCAGTTTGGCGGCAAGTAGCCAAGGTATAATTCTTAATTTGGATGGTGACGTCAGTGTCAAACTTGACGATGTTATTCAAATCGGTGGTTAACAGGAGAAATAAGTATGTCTTTTAATATAGCATTAAGTGGCGTGTCAGCAGCGCAAAAAGACCTAGATACAACAGCAAACAATATTGCCAACGTCAATACTGTAGGTTTTAAAGAATCTAGAGCTGAGTTTGGTGACGTGTATGCATCATCACTATTGGCCAGCGGAAAAACAAAAGTCGGTGACGGGGTAACGACCCAAGAAGTGGCACAGCAGTTTACACAAGGTAGCCTGCAGTTTACTAATAACTCACTAGATTTGGCGATTACCGGCAATGGTTTTTTTGGCACGGTGCCAGAACTAGATTCTCGTGATTATTCATTTACCCGTGCGGGACAGTTTAAGTTAAATTCGGAAAATTTTGTGGTGAATTCTAATGGTGATCACTTACTAGGTTTCCCGGTGAATGCTGATGGTAGCTCTTCTTCTGTAGCCTTAAGCACCACAGAACCCGTGCGTATTCCTGATTCTTCAGGATCGCCCACGCCAACCTCTGAAGTGAGTTTAAAGATGAACTTACCGGCTGGTGCCAATGCTAAAGATATCGACTTATTCAATCCTGATGATCCATTAACTTATAATGCCGCGACTTCAGTAACGGTGTATGACACCTTAGGCGATAGCCATGTCATGACGTATTACTACATTAAAGACGCTGATGCAGCAGCTGCCGTTCCACAGCGTAACGAATGGGTAGGTATTACCTATATCGATGACGAACCACTCAATACCGAGGGGGATACTATTGGCTCAATCCCAACAACCGGCGATAATGTGGTTGGTGAAACATCATTAGGAGCCGGTAATGGCATTGCGGGATTTCGCATGACGTTTAGCTCGGGTGGTGATTTCGAATCTATTCAAAACGCTGATGGTACCAGTGTTGCAACGGGCGATATTGTCTCTGAAGGTTTAGGCTCTACGATTTTGGCTAACGGTTCAGATCCATCACAAACGATCACCACTAATTTTAATTTAGATGTGGCAAATGCCACAGCCAATGAACCTACACAATTTGCATCAGCCTTCGAAGTGACCTCGCTTGAGCAAGATGGTCTAGCCGTAGGACGACTAACTGGTATAGAAATTGGCGCTGACGGTTTAGTACGAGCCACTTATTCTAACGGTACCTCTGAACCTATTATTCGTGTTGCATTGATACGTTTTGCTAATGATCAAGGTCTAAACCAACAAAGTAACACCCAGTGGCAAGAGAGTATTTTGTCTGGTGAAGCCTTAGCTGGTGAAGCGACAACAGGTACTTTTGGTGACATTAATTCCTCAGCGTTAGAACAAGCGAATGTGAATTTGACCACTGAATTGATTGACATGATTATTGCTCAGCGAAATTTCCAAGCTAACTCACGAGCGCTAGAAATCAATAATCAATTGAATCAAACGGTATTGAATATTCGTTAATAGCGTATTACCTACTATTAAAGGCTGCATGGTTGCAGCCTTTTTTGTTTTGTATATGCAAGGCCACCATCGGCTTGCAGGATCGAGCTTTAAGCTCTTAACAATTCTCTCGCAATCGGCGAATTTTCTTCATGGCACCTTAATTGCATTTGATCTAGTTACGTATCAATAATGTCAAGAATCAGTCATGGATAAAATGCTTTACATTGCCGCTAGTGGTGCCAAACAAGACTTACTTGGTACCGCTGTTCGGGCTAACAATCTAGCGAATACCCAAACCAACGGTTTTAAGGCGATGTTAGAACAATCTCGCGCTATGCCGACATACGGCGAAGGGTTGCCGACCCGAGTCTTTTCTATGACTGAAAGTCCCACCACGAACTATGCGAGTGGCTCGATGATCAAAACTGATCGAGACCTTGATATGGCAATACAAGGTAGTGGTTGGTTTGCCGTGCAAGATGCTAATGGCAACGAAGCATACAGCCGTAACGGTAGTCTAGAAATAGGCGCAAACGGCGAATTAAAAGATTCATATGGCAACAATATTATGGGTGACGCAGGGCCCGTTTTTCTGCCTATCCCTCTTGCTGGTATTGATATTGCGGCAGACGGCACAGTCTCGGTTCGCCCTCAAGGCGCACCAGAAAACGTGCTGGAAGAAATTGGCCGCTTAAAGTTAGTGGATCCGAACGTTCAGAATATGCAGCGGGGGAAGATGGCTTATATCGATTAAAAAGTGGTGAGTTGGCCGACGCAGATCCAACCGTGAGTATTCACTCTGGCATGCTGGAAGGCAGTAATGTTAACCCTGTTGAAGAAATGGTCAGCATGATTAGTTTGCAGAGACACTACGAAATGCAAGTTAAATTGATGAAAAAAGCCGAGTCGATTGATACCCGAGGGAATCAATTGCTCAGAATTATTTAGTACTACATAAATAGCATTTATACATTTAGGAGGCACCTATGCATCCCGCACTATGGATAAGTAAAACAGGTTTAGACGCTGCACAAACTGATGTTGCGGTCATTTCGAACAATTTGGCGAATGCCAGTACGGTAGGGTTTAAAAAGGATCGCGCGATATTTGAAGATCTACTCTATCAAAATATTAATCAGCCAGGTGGCCGTTCATCGGCCGACACTGAACTGCCTTCAGGTTTAATGCTTGGAGCCGGCAGTAAAGTGGTTGCTACGCAAAAGGCGCATACCCAAGGCAATATGCTTACCACGGAAAACTCCTTGGATATGCTGGTTCAAGGACGAGGCTTTTTTGAAGTTTTGCAGCCGGATGGCAGCATTGCTTATACCAGAAATGGCCAGTTTACCTTAAATGATCAAGGGCAAATTGTGACAGCCTGGTGCCGGCTTTTTGTTGCAACCAGAGATTACTGTACCGGAAGATGCCCAGCAGATAACCGTCTCGCAAGATGGTGAGGTGTCGGCGTCAATTCGTGGGCAAGCTGATCCGGCCGTGTTAGGGCAGATTACTATCTCTGACTTTGTAAACCCAGCAGGTTTACAACCTAACGGGCAGAATTTGTATGTTGAAACAGCGGTAAGTGGTGCGCCTATTCAAGGTGTCACAAGGCTTACAAGGATTGGGCAGTATAGTGCAAGGTGCGCTAGAAACATCGAATGTTAATGTAACAGAAGAATTAGTTAATTTGATTGAAAGCCAACGTTTGTATGAGATGAATTCAAAAGTCATTTCCTCTGTCGACCAAATGTTAGGACAGGTTATTCAACAACTATAGCGAGTATATGATCGTGGTATATCCATCTTTATTTTTAAAAATGTGCGTACTGAGTTTTAGTATCTGTGTATTAACGGCTTGTCAGTCTACAGTGGAGAAAACACCGCTGCCGAATGACCCTTTTTACGCGCCTATTTTGCCGGAGATCGCCGCAACAGAAAATTATTGAAGATGGCTCTATATTTCAAGCCGATATGGCGAATAGTATTTATTCAGATGTAAAAGCTCGACGGGTCGGCGATATCATTACGGTTACGTTGCAAGAAAGTACACAAGCCACTAAATCTGCCGGCACCAGTAATTCTAAAGAGTCAGGAGTGGATTTGAGCCCAATTATTGGTTTGGGTGGCAATGCGTTGAATATTGGCAATCAGTCTATTCAACTAGGCATTGATTCATCAAAAGACTTCAGCGGCGATTCATCGGCTAATCAAAGTAACAATTTATTCGGCAGTATTTCAGTAACAGTCGTACAAGTGCTACCCAATCAAAACTTATTGGTTCGTGGTGAAAAATGGCTCACGTTAAATAACGGCGATGAATATATCCGTTTAACGGGAGTCGTTCGCCCAGCAGACGTTAGTCCAACCAATGAAATCACCTCTACTAAAATTGCCAATGCTCGCATTCAATACAGTGGCACCGGTGATTTTGCATCTGCTCAAAAAGAAGGGTGGTTAAGCAGCTTCTTTTCTTCCGAATATTGGCCTTTGTAGTGAGGAACTTATGATGAAATTAACGATCTATTTGATGCTGCTGTGTAGTGTACTGGTCAGCCCTTTGTCTGCCGCCCAACGGATTAAAGATTTAGCCTCGGTGCAAGGCGTACGAAGTAACCAATTGGTAGGGTATGGATTAGTCGTTGGTTTGCCGGGGACAGGCGAACAAAGTCCTTTTACGGAACAAAGTTTCCGCACCATGCTTTCTAACTTTGGTATTAGCTTAGATAGTAGTGTCAAACCTAAGATCAAAAACGTTGCCGCGGTTGCGGTACACGCCGAATTACCTCCTTTTATTAAACCTGGTCAAACTATCGATGTGACAGTGTCTTCAATTGGCGAGGCCGCTAGTTTACAAGGTGGCACGTTAGTACAAACCTTTCTGAAAGGATTAGACGGCAACGTTTACGCTGTGGCACAAGGCAGCTTAGTGGTCAGCGGATTCGGTGCAGAAGGGGGCGACGGGTCAAAAATTGTTGTGAATACCCCCACAGTAGGACGTATTGCCAATGGTGCATTGGTGGAGCGTGCGGTCACAAGTGGTTTTATGCAAAACGATTATTTGACCCTGAACTTAAAATACCCTGATTTTTCCACCGCAAAAATTTTGGCCGACACCATTAACCGCCGTTTAGGAGCCGATCCAGATAAAGGCTATGTAATAGCCACGCCCATCGATGCTGCATCAGTAAGGGTTACCGCGCCAAGAGAAGTGGGGCAGCGAGTGGGTTTTCTAGCCACACTAGAAAATTTCGAATTTGTGCCCGCTCGAGCGGCGGCTCGTGTTGTTATTAATAGTCGTACTGGCACCATAGTTATTGGTCAAGATGTGAGGCTATTACCTGCCGCCATTACCCATGGTGGACTTACGGTGACTATTGCTGAAAATCAACAAGTGGCTCAACCTAATGCTTTAGCTGAAGGAGAGACTGTTGTCACGACGCAATCTATTGTTGATGTGAATTTAGATGATTCCCGTTTGTTTAAGTTTGACCCAGGCGTGACCTTAGATGAGCTGGTTCGGGCGGTTAATCAAGTGGGCGCTGCCCCGGGTGACTTAATGGCAATTTTAGAAGCGTTGCGTGAAGCGGGTGCTTTGCAAGGCGATTTAGTGGTTATCTAACATCATTATGGAAAACTCAATCAATAGCCAAAATCAGCTTGAATTGTCTAGAAATGCCAATGATATCAAAGGTCTGGATATTTTGCGTCAAGCCGCCAAAAGTGGTGACAAAGACGCGCTAGAAGAAGCGGCTAAGCAGTTCGAAGGTATTTTTGTGCAGATGATGCTGAAGTCTATGCGTAAGGCACAAGACGTCATGGAAGATAAAGACAGCCCTTTTAATTCAGAGCAAGTGAAGTTTTATCGTGATATGCATGATAAACAGCTGGCCGACGATTTGTCTCATAATGGCAGTATTGGATTAGCGGATATCATCGTTCGTCAACTTGGTCAATTAGGCGATGGCTATATGCCGGCTGGCGTGATGCGCAATGATGGTGATTTGTCGAGCTTGAATCGCCAAGCTGTTAAAAGCACTCAGGCGGCACAAGAAAATGTTCTATCAGAGCAAGAAGCCACGTCTTTGTCAGCTTTTAAATCCGCAGCATTTACCGACCAGCAAGCTTTCGTCGAACAACTTTATCCAGCGGCACAACAAGCTGCCGAAAAGTTGGGGCTTGACCCTAAAGCGATGTTGGCACAAGCGGCGGTTGAGACAGGTTGGGGGCAGTACATGATCCACACAACCGATGGTGAAAATTCGCATAACTTATTTGGCATTAAAGCCGATCGAAGTTGGCAAGGCGATCGCGCCGTAGTCGACACCTTAGAAGTTGAAAAGGGCGTAGCGAAAACACAAAAGGCACCTTTTAGGGCGTATCAAAGCTTTGATGACTCTATGCATGATTATGTCAATTTTGTGCAACAAAACCCTCGTTATCAACAAGCAATAAAACAAAGTCACCAGTCTCAAGAATATTTTGAAGAGTTGCAAAAAGCGGGCTATGCCACCGATCCTGATTATGCAAAAAAAGTGATGTCTGTGCTTGAAAGTGAGCGTTTTCAAAGGTTGTTGCCATGAATAAAAAGCGTTCGGTTACACATTTGGGAGTTAACTTATGCTGTTAGATAATAAGGGCACAAATAGAACTGCCAGCTTGATGTCTATTGCCACAAGTGGCGTGAACGCCAGTAACGAGTTATTAACCACCACTGGTCATAACATCGCAAATGTTAATACTGAAGGTTACGTACGTGAACGTACTTCTTTTACTAGCCAACTGTATGGCGGTGTAGGACAAGGTACAACCGAGCGAGTGCTAAACGTTTTTGCACAAAATCAGTTGAGAAGAGATACCACTCAACTGGCTGAGCATGAGAGTTTTTATAACAAAGCGACCATTTTAGATAATGTACTTGCCAGTGAAGCCAACAGTATTTCGCAGAGTATGAGCCGATTTTTGCTTCTATGCAAACCGCGGCGGATGATCCAACGAGTATGGCTGCTCGGCAACTGGTGTTGGGTGAAGCCGAATCTTTGATCGGGCAAGTCAGTACTGTCTCTGGCTTTTTGCGAGAAAAAGAAAGTGAACTCAATATTGAGTTAGCAGCCAATATTAATAAAGTAAATGGATTAATTGAGTCTATTTCTGAGTTAAACGAAGCGATTCGGGTCAATCAGTCGAACAATATTTTCGATGAGCCGGGCACCCTAAAGAACCAGCGAGACAGTGCTATTTTAGAGTTGTCGAGTTTGCTATCTATTGAAACCCGCAATGATCCTTATGACTCTGGTGGTATTTTGGTTAATTTGACGTCAGGTGAATCATTGGTATTGCAAGATGGTTCTCTAAATTTATTTGAAATTAACAACGATGCGGATCTTAACTACAAATCATTGAGGTTAACTAGCACCGGCAAACCTACCTCTTTAAATTTGCAAGAAACCAATTTAGGCGGCTCTATAGGTGGGCTATTTCGTTATCGTGAAGAAGTTTTGGAAACCAGCCGTAGAGAGTTAGGACAAATTGCTTTAGCGGTGACCGAATCGTTGAATTCGCAAAACAATTTGGGAATGGATTATGATGGTCAGCTAGGCAGTAACATTTTCGGTTTGCCGGATATTATCGGATTGGAATATCCAGATAATGTTGGTGGAACGGGCGTTGTGACTGGACGTATTGCAGAAGGTGCAGCTAGCGAAATTACCAGTGCCGATTACGAAGTGACCATTAATAGCGTCACTGCGGGCGCACCGCCGACCTTGGACGTTACGATATCCGCGTTGCACGCTGATGGCTCTGCGGTGTTAGATATCAATGGTACCGCAATTACACAAACTTATCCTGCTATTGAAGCGCAATCGGGCACTTTTACCTCTGTGATTGGTGGCCTAGAGCTAGAATTTTCAGCCGGTACCGTCTATACGCCCGGTGATAAGTATTTATTGCAGCCCACCAAAGATACCGCTGATCGAATAGACGTTATTATGACGCGCCCGGAGGATTTAGCGTTCGCCTCGCCAATCCACGTAGAGCCTAATATCAATAACTTAGGGGATGCTCAGGTAGTATCTAGTCAGGTTAGCAATACCTTTATAGACAATACATTTGCCGATAGTCGAGCTTCTGGTTTTGATAATGCTGGTGGCATCCATGATGCAGGCTCGTCCCCCACAGGAGCTGGTGGCGTCGGTGCACCGGCTGAGATATTTTTTACCGCGCAAGACAGCTACGAAGTACGAGATAAGAGTGGAAATGTTATTACCACAGTTACCGGTGTTACTGACTTTACTAACATGTTAGCGCAAGCAGAAAGTGTCGGTACAAGTCCTGCTTGGCCTGCCGCATTTAGTGCGTTAGATAATTACCCAGGTTACGATTTATCTATTCAAGGCGTTCCCAAAGCTGGGGATAGTTTTAGTATCAATTACAACATTGATGGTTTAAACGACAACAGAAACGCCTTGTTATTGTCTGGTTTGCAAAATGAAAATACTATGCAGCTGAATAATAGTGGCTCAGGTGAGCCGGTTAGTTTTCACGAAGCTTACGCTAATATCGTTAGTGATATAGGTCAAAAAACATCCAGTGCTGATATTTCAATGCAAGCAGCGGCCGCTCTTAAATCTCAGTCTAAAGATTGGTTTGATTCTGTGTCGGGGGTCAGTTTAGATGAAGAGGCTGCAAATTTGGTCAGGTATCAACAGTCATATTCTGCTGCGGCTAGATTAATCGCAACCGCCCAGGATTTGTTCGATACTATTTTAGGTATGGCTTAATAAGGTTTAATTACAGGTAAAATTATGCGTATTTCTACAGGCCAATTGTATGATCGAAGTGTTCAAGCTGTTTTAGAAAATCAGGGGGACTTATCTGATATTCAGCAGCAACTTGCTTCTGGTAAAAAGCTGCTACGACCCTCCGATGATCCCGTCGGTGCCGCGCAGGTCATTCGTTTAACGGAAGATATTGATCTACTAGCGCAATATCAAAAGAACAGCAATTTATTAACCAATAGCTTAGAGCAAGAAGAAACGGTATTGAAGGCTGTGAACACGGCTGCCGACCGAGCAAGAGTTCTGATGGTGCAATCAGGAAATGGTATTGTTGGTGTTGAAGATCGCAGAGCTATCGCTATTGAGATTGAACAAATTCGTGATCAAGTGTTTGATTTGATGAATAGCCGTAATGCCAATGGAGAATATATATTTGCCGGCTTACAGTCAGCGGATCCGGCCTTTTCTTATGATCCAAGCGCAACGGGTAACAAGTATTCTTTTGAAGGCGATGCCGGTGCCAATAGAATTCAAATTTCGGATACGGTAAAAATTCAAGTAAACAACTCTGGAAAAGAAGTGTTTGAAGATGTGTTGGCGCGTTCAAAAGCGTCTATATCTGGTTCGGTTGGAGTGACATCAGCAAGTCTACAGATCCAGCAACAAAGCACATACGATCAATTTCATGCCGCAAATTATGATGCAATAACGCCAGCGAATAACCAATTTAGAGTGACAATATTATCTGCTACCCAAGCCGAAATCACTAATGTTGGAAGCGGAGCGGTGATGGATACCGTCAACTTTAACAGCGGTACGGCCTTTTTGTATCAGGGCGTGTCGATTAATATTGAGGGGGCGCGGGAAATACGGTCGATTTTCAACTTGAGCCGCCGAAAAAACAAAATATCGCGGAAACACTGAATAATTTTGCTATCGCATTAAATGATGAAACCTTGTCAAACGACGATTTCCAAGAGGCGCTTAACGATGCGTTAGCTGGGGTCGATGCGGCGTTAACCAGTGTTGGCAACAGTATTTCTGCAATAGGTGGCAGGGGAAATATTACTGAGGCTGTCTATGCCTCCAGTTTAGACTTAGAAATCATCAACAAAACCGCTCGTTCTAATATTGAAGAAGTGGATTACGCTGAGGCAGTGTCTGAATTGAGTCGTCAGGAAACGGCGTTGCAAGCGGCACAAGCCACATTTAGTAAAGTGACAGGGACTTCTTTATTTGACTATATTCGCTAATCTAAACGCTGTGGATCGAGCAAATTAAGTTTTATTCTTGCTATTCCAATTGCAAGGTTGATCAGCAATCAATATCTAATTCGGCTAAGTAAACACTGCTCTTATTGTCAAGGTGAGAAGAGTAATAACTGATATACAGTCGATTATTTTTCAGCACCAGGTCAGGGTAACTGTTATCCCTAGCGCTAGGTAACACTGTTATTAATGTTAAGCGGCCATTGAGTAAATCTAACGACATCAAGCCTGTCACCAGTTTATTATTTTGTAAGATCCTGCCGGCTACTAGTGCTATGTGGTTTTTTAGGTGGATCATGACTGGTCCTCCTATGTAAATGTTTAAATCAAGCCATTGCCACCTTTTGTAAGGAAAACTGCTAGTACCGAGTTGAGCACTATAAGAATCTGCATCTCTTCTGATCAGCGCGTATGCCGTTTTATTATGGAATAGTAAATCACTTTCATTTGGGTAGCCCAAATGATGTTGCGCTAAACTGAGCACCTTCGCCTGATGTAAATGAAAGCTTCTTCTGGGGTTACCTTTGTATAGGTGAATGGCATTCGCTTTTCTATTGTAAGCAAAACCATAGGCTAAACCGTCTAACCAATTTAGTCGCCATAACCACCAACCTTGATCCGCGAAATAGCGAATTGCAGACCAACTTTTGCCGTTTTGCGATATCCAATTAACATTGTTAGAAGAAACCGTACGATTATTTGAGGTGGTTAATCGTGCATAGGCGATGAGTAACAGCTCTCCGTCTGGCGTAACACTGAGTTTAGGATCCCGTAGATCGGTATTTGCGACAGAAATAGCATTGTCAAAAATAGCATTACCGAGAAAATCTAGGCAAAGAATTCGAATGACGCCATCTCTACTGACATGATTCTTGGCTTCTCTGTAACAACAAAACAATGATCCCTTGAATTCACATAAATCCGTAAACGCGTTATGGATCCCTTTGTTTCCAACTTTTTTAGCCAATTCATCAGTTTTTTTATACTTTTTTTGGTTGCTTAACTTATTGAAACTCAAGTGAATACTAAATGCAATGCGGCAAAAAGATGCCGCTTTTGACAAAAAAAGGCAAATAGCGTTAAAGGGATTTGTAATTAGGTCGATAAATTTTCTGAGAGAGCCAGTAGTAATAATTTTAAATAATAAAAATTATTACTCTATTAGTGTTATTTAACCAACCGAATTATCTTCGGTCGCCAGCTTAGTCTGGACTGAGAGTGTAGGAGAAAACCCATGGGTTTATATGTAAATACCAATGTTTCATCGCTGAACGCACAACGTCAGTTGTCTGGTTCAGCACAATCATTAAATACTTCTTTTGAACGTTTATCGTCAGGATTCCGTATTAATCGTGCTGCAGATGATGCTGCCGGTTTACAGATAACTGATAGGTTGACGACTCAAATCCAAGGCCTAAACCAGGCTGCACGTAATGCGAATGACGCTATTTCGTTAACCCAAACTGCTGAAGGCGCGTTGGGCGAAGTCACTACGTCATTGCAACGTATTCGTACATTAGCGGTACAATCTCAAAATGGTATCAACTCTTCAGCAGACCGTGTGGCTTTGCAGAAAGAAGTGACAGCCCTTAAAAATGAGATTAGCCGTATTGCGTCTGATTCACAGTTCGCTAACTTAGACATTCTTAAAGGGGATTTTTCATCTAAGTTCTTAGTCGGTGCTAATGGCGGTCAAAATATTTCTGTTAATCTAGAAAGAACCAGTGGCTATGGAGCTTCGGGCTTAGGGATTGCCGGGACATCTGTTGAAACAGTTGCCGAAGCATCAGCAGCGTTAACGGCTGTTACTGCCGCTATCTCTACTGTTGGTGGCGTACGAGCTGATTTGGGTGCATTACAGAATAGATTCCAATCAACTATTCGTAACTTAACTAATATTTCTGAAAACGTTTCTGGTGCACGTTCACGTATTAGAGATACGGACTTTGCTTCTGAAACTGCTGAGCTAACGCGTAATCAGATTATTCAACAAGCAAGTTTGACTGTATTAAGTCAAGCCAACCAAAAACCACAAACGGCTCTATCTTTACTAGGATAATAAATTTAGAGAATGTTGATGCTAATATTCTCTACTTCCAGTCCATGGGTCGAGACATTCACTTGTTATAGGCTATGAGGTAGTAACGTTATTTAAGTATTGAGCAAGTGAGTGTAGCGCCCACACTCTCTTTCAAATAAGAGCCATAAGCCGGATTTTTCCGGCTTTTTTTTGCCCCTAAGTTTCTGATATAAAACAAGTTTAAAAATTAGTGCTATTTTTCACTAAAGAATTTCTACTACCCACACGATAAATGTACATAGACGTTACGCAATTCATAAAAACATAAGCGAACGACTGAACAGAGATCGAATAAAAATAAAAGCAAGATCCTGTTACCGCAAAGGCAACTAATAATAAAAATAGCCGCGGATGTTAACCAAATCGTTAGGAGAATGGAAATGAACTTATTCGTTAAGACGAGTGCTTCGTCGATGAATACTAGTTGTCAGACATCTAAGTCGGACTGCAATTTTGATAGCCCACGTCAATGCTCGCATTTAGGTTTTAACATTATTAAAACCAAAGGCTTAGCGACAAAAGTGGACTCGCCACAAAGCTTGGCTTCAAACTCTGTTGTTGTCAAACAGAGCAAAAGCATAGCGACATTAATTGAATACCCAGTTAGTTTTATACTCAGTATTCTATCTCCATTTTTACCATCAATGACAGCGGCAAATGTTGGTACATCCAGTACCGCTATTGCCAGTAATATGACTACTTTATGCCACTCACTCTTAAGCCGGTTTACCGTTATTTCTCAAGGATCTAGGATCGTCTCGTTTCATTAGACAATGAAGCTAGTGATTCTTGGGTTATATCTGGAATAGGGCGTTGATTTATCAATATGAGGTGAAGGTTTTTAAATTGCTAACAAACAGAAAAGACGCCAGTGAGGTAGTGAGGTATTGAGGTTTAGGCCATCAATTCTGTTTGTCAGCTTGAGCTTGCGCTCATACATTATGCTTTTGTTAAAGTGCGTCAACACTTAACAAAATTGTTAACCATGAGTACCAGCTAACAAATAAAATACTGCACGTAGTGTGCCAATTATTAACATTAGCAATACCAATAGGCATCGACGCTAAAAAATAAAATAACAAGTCGATACTAGGTTAGGAGAAGAAAAATGGGTTTATTCGTAAATACAAATGTATCGTCATTAAATACTTCAAGACAGTTATTTAATTCGACCAATAGCTTAAATACCTCATTCGAACGTTTGTCGTCAGGCTTTCGGATCAATAGCGCCAAAGACGACGCGGCAGGCTTACAGATTTCTAACAGGTTAACCACCCAAATTTTGGGTCTTAATCAGGCAGTAAGAAACGCCAATGATGCGATTTCTTTATCACAGACCATAGAGGGTGCACTGGCTGAAACGACTACAGCCTTACAAAGAATTCGGGTGTTGGCGATTCAAGCACAAAACGGTATTAATAGTTCTGCCGACAGAGTGGCATTGCAAAAAGAAGTAAAAGCACTGAAAGATGAAATGAGCCGAATCGCATCGACTTCACAGTTTGGTGGGGTGAATGTATTGGATGGCGTGTTTTCTTCCAAGTTCTTGGTAGGTGCAAACGCTGGCCAAACTATTAGTGTGAATGTGCAGCGAGAAGGTGGATACGGCGCATCAGGCTTGAATGTTGGCGACGTCAGTATTGCCACAATCGAAGGTGCATCAGCAGCCATGACATCGGTATCAGAAGCTATATCGATTATTGATGCCAAACGAGCTGATTTAGGGGCGTTACAAAATAGATTTCAATCTACTATTCGCAATTTGTCGAATATCTCGGAAAATGTTTCAGCGGCAAGAAGTCGCATACGAGATACAGATTTTGCCATAGAAACGGCAGAATTAACGCGTAATCAGATTATTCAGCAAGCGAGTACTACAGTGTTATCGCAAGCCAATCAAAGGCCGCAAACAGCATTATCGTTATTAGGATAAGGCCTGACTGATTTACTATTTTATCGAAGTAAAACTGCAGTGGAATAAGAGCGTGGTTTTAATCAGATAAATAGAAAAGAAAAAAGAGGGTAGGAAATGAGAGGCCGACCTGAGTAACGTAAAGGAATATTGTTACTGTATCGCCAAAGGAGGGCACTATTTCTCTGTCTTGCCAAGGTTAGATAGAAAGCTAGTTTGCTCCAACTCCTAACGAGAGCAATTTGGTCGGAGCATATGCTCCGGCCTTTTTTAAATAAAAAATAACAATGAATAATAAAATTTAAAACGTCAACTAACAGGACTGAGAGTGTAGAAATTTGGTTGAGAGGCCAGTATTCATCTCTAATCCCGCCAGTTGACAGAAACGGTCTTTGCTCCAACTCCTAACGTGAGCAAGTTGGTCGAGGTGTTCTGAATTGAGCCCTCGGCCTTTTTTATATCGCTAGTAATGGTTAGGTTCTTTCAAACCAGGGGCTGTTAGTCCCTATCATTCTTTACTGCATTTTAATAAAACGTCAACTAACAGAACTGAGAGTGTAGAAACTTGGTTGAGAGGCCAGTATTCATCTCTAATCCCGCCAGTTGACTGAAACGGTTTTTGCTCCAACTCCTAACATGAGCATGTGGCTAAAGTACTTGCTTTACCCTTTATTCTTCGTTCATTACCTATTCCGTTGTTATCGAAACTGCTTTTTGTTGGTTGCATGTATTTGCCGCCGAGCAATATCCATCACTTTGGGTATATAGGCTGAATAGCGTTTATGTGTAAAGAATAAGCATGTGGCGTGCCACTAATTCAAACTGGAGTGAAAAAAGTAATAGCCAACTTTTTCAAAAAAACAGTAAAAAAATTAAAGTTGCTTTAGGAAGTGTCGATAACATTAGTTGAGGGGTGATCTAATTGATCGCTTTTATTCTAAATCTGAGTAGAGGTACTCGGTTTTAATAAAGTGAGGTAATGCGCAGGAGAGGTCCTAAGCATTAAAATTGAGGCAAACTTACTACTTCAAAGTCTATATCGACTGGTGGTGAGTTTTCAGGAGGTTTTTTTATGGGTTTATATGTAAATACAAATGTGTCTTCTTTGAATGCTCAGCGCCAGCTGTTTGGTTCAGGTCAAGCACTTAACACTTCATTTGAACGTTTGTCTTCAGGTTTTAGAATTAACCGTGCTGCAGATGATGCTGCGGGGTTGCAAATCTCTGACCGTTTAACGACTCAAGTTCAAGGCTTAAATCAGGCTGTACGGAATGCGAATGATGCTATTTCGTTAACACAAACCGCTGAAGGTGCGTTGGGCGAGGTAACCAATGCGTTACAACGAATTCGTACGTTGGCGGTCCAATCTCAAAATGGTATCAACTCTTCCGCCGACAGAGCGTCGCTGCAAAAAGAAGTGACGGCACTAAAAAATGAAATTAGCCGAATTGCCTCTAATACACAGTTTGCTAACTTGGATATTTTGAAAGGTGACTTTTCGTCTTCTTTCTTAGTCGGCGCGAATGGCGGTCAAACTATTGATGTGGCAATTACACAAGAAGGTGGGTTTGGTGCGTCGGGCTTGTCTTTAGCTGATACAACCGTGGCGACAACAGTTGGCGCATCAGCTGCATTAGCTGCAATCACTAACGCTATTTCTACAGTGGGTGCTGCCAGAGCAGATTTAGGTGCGTTGCAAAACCGTTTTCAATCTACTATTAGAAACTTAAGTAATATTTCTGAAAACGTTTCGGGCGCACGTTCTCGAATTAGAGATACAGATTTTGCCTCGGAAACTGCTGAATTGACCCGTAATCAAATTATTCAGCAAGCGTCATTGTCGGTTTTGAGCCAAGCAAATCAAAAGCCTCAAACGGCTTTGTCTTTACTTGGATAGATATTAGTTAACAATTTAACTAATATAACCGATAGTAAATGGCTGGCTAGATATAGTTGGCCATTTGTTGTTAATTTGGAGGTGATTTATGAGAATTGACAATCAAAGTACTGGCCAAAATTTTGCTTCATATTCTTCAGTAGGGACTGGCAATGGTGGAACTGAGGTGAGAAATGAAAAATCTGCGCAAATAACTAAAGATTTTTCTGGCTTAGCCGAAGTAAAGGATAGTCGATCTGTATTGAGCAGCCCTGAGCAGGCAAGTAAGGCTGAGCAGGCAAGTAATCCTCAGCAGGTAAATAGTCCTGAACAGATTATTAACGCCGTGTCTGAAGTAAGTGAGTTTGCGCAAACTAGTAATAGGCAATTGGCCTTTTCGGTTGATGAAAATAGCCAGAAGCAGGTTGTTAAGGTTACCGACTCTGAATCTGGAGAGGTCATCAGACAAATTCCATCTGAAGAGTTTTTGACATTGTCTGAAAGGTTAAAAGACTTAAATGCAGATGTGGGCACGGCAGTTGGCGTATTATTTAATAAACAGGTTTAGTTAATTGACTAAATCACACATAGAGACATGCATGTAGTTTACAATGTTGCCTGTCTCTATTTATTTGTATCGAGGTGACGTATGTCTATTCAATCGTTAGGTGTTGGTTCAGGCTTAGATTTAGAGAGTTTAGTGAGCCAGTTGTTAGAAGCCGAAAGGGCGCCTAAAACTGCACGCCTAGATGCTCAAGATGAAGCCGTTGAAGCCGAAATATCTGGTTTAGGCCAGCTTAAATCAAAATTGGAAGATTTTGAAAAAACACTCGATGACTTGCGCACCGAAGCCAACCTCAAAGGTCGTGAGCCGACTATCGATAATCCAACTGAGGGTATCGAACCTTTTACCGCTGAAGCCTCAAACAGTGCGGTTGAAGCTGATTATTTAATTTCTGTTTCGCAATTGGCTAGTGGTAGCCGAATTCAAACAGCCGATGCCATTGATGGCGGTTTTAGCAGTACTGCAGATTCAATCTTGTCTTCTGGTACCGGCTCTTTGACATTTAAAGCCCCTAAAGAATCTGGGGGCGGTTCTGACTCTTTTAGTATTAATATTACCGACACTATGAGTTTGCAAGATCTAAGCTCTGCTATTAATGCAAATAGTAGTAACTTTGGTGTGACGTCTAGCATTGTTTCTACTGGGACCGCTGATGGTGGGGTAAAACTAATCTTTACTTCAGATCGAACCGGTGCAGGTAACGATTTGGTGATAGTCAATGATAGTGATATTGCAGAGTTAGATCGTTTATCAACAGTACGTTCCGATGAAGTGACAACTGCAGCTGATAGCCTCACTCCAACTGTTCCAGCGCAAAATGCGAAAGCGACTATTGATGGCATAGCGGTTGAAAGTAAAACCAATGAATTTGAAAACGTCATTGAAAATGTTGAGTTTAACGTTACCGAATTGTCAGAATTAGAAGCCGATGGCGTGACCTTCAGAACCTCAAAATTAAGTATTGGTTTTGACAGTGAGGGGGTTGAGTCAACGATTCGGGATTTTGTAGATAACTACAATAAATTAAATGCTGAGATACAACGTCTTACTAAATATGGTGAATCAGACCTTGAAGAAGATGGTGCCTTCGCTGGAGACTCCATGATCAGAGGCATCCAGTCAGGCTTAAACAGTATTATGTTTTCGGCTGTTAATTCATCTGAGTTAGGTGGCCTTTTTCAATTAGGTATTGAATTCAATGATGATGGTGAATTAGAGATCGGTAGCCAAGATAAGTTTGGTTTTGGTAGCGGTGAGGACCGATTAAGAGATGCGTTGAGTGATAATTTTGATGAAATCGCTAATTTGTTCACTGATGAGACCGAAGGCGTCGCCAATCGTTTATATGAGTTCGTCGACCAATACACCTCTTATAGTGGCTTATTAAAAGTGCGTGAAAACGCAGCAGAAGATACGAAAGAACAAATATTAACCGATAGAGAACAGTTGGAGCTTAGAATGATAAGCACCGAAGATATCCTAAGAAGCAAATATTTAAATTTAGATTTGACCGTGTCTAAATTAAACAGTACCGGTTCGGCTTTGTTGGCGTCTTTAGGTAGTTAGACGACACTGAATAGCCCCTACAATTAACGGAGAATAACATGGCGTTAAAAGGTATCAATGCCTATAAAAAAGGCAATCTTAAACAAGACATTAGCCAAGCAGATCCCCATAGATTAACCCTTATGTTAATGCAGGGCGCTTTGGATAAATTGGCTTACACCAAAGGCTGTATCGAGCGAAAAGATTTTGCTGGCAAGTCGGAAAACTTATCTCGAGCCTCGGCAATAATTATGAATTTGCGAGACACATTAGACTTGTCTACAAAAAGTGAAGCGGCGGGCAATCTGTTTGATTTGTATGAATACATGTTACAGCGCCTAATCGATGCCAATGTACAGAATAGCTTGAAGATTATTGACGAAGTGATTACTCTACTTTTACCGATTAAAACGGCCTGGATGCAAATTCCTGAGTCTGCAAAAGAAGAGGCTTATGAAATGCAAAGGCAAAAGCGTCAAGCAGCAGTTTGAAAAACATAACGTTAAACCACACTTACACACCTTCTCCTTTAAAAGATATTAATCAGGATTTGTCTGTTTTGCTTAAGGAGGCAGAGCCTGATGAAGCTACATTTCTCAAATTAGTTACCCGCCGAGATGATTTTATTCAACAATTTTTGACTGAAATTTCTGATTTAGATAAAGAAAACTTCGTAAAAGCAGAATTAGCAGTAAATGGCGCGTTAGTTGCTTATGCTAATCAATTGTTTAAAACGTCATTAAAACAGCTTTCAAGTTTACTGCGTGGCAGGAAAGCCGTTAAAAAATATAAATAATTGATTGTTAAAGTTAAAAACAACTCTGTTAAGATTAGTTTAAAGGTATCTCTGCAAAATTAACTTATTCTGCGAAAATGAATATTAAGGCTGGCTATGTTCAACAATAAATCAATTCTAATTACCGGTGGAACAGGGTCATTTGGTAAACGTTTTACTGCGTATCTGCTGAAGAATTACTCACCTAGAAAAGTCATTATTTATTCCCGCGATGAATTAAAACAGTTTGAAATGCAGCAAGATTTTGATGCATCACCGATGCGTTATTTTATTGGTGATGTAAGAGATAAAGAAAGATTGATATCAGCAATGCGCGATGTCGATTATGTAGTACATGCAGCGGCGTTAAAACAAGTTCCCGCGGCTGAATATAATCCAAATGAATGTATTAAAACCAATATTTATGGTGCCCAAAATGTGATTGACGCGGCAATCGATGCCAATGTCAGTCGCGTCATTGCTTTGTCTACAGACAAAGCTGCCAATCCGGTTAATTTATACGGGGCAACTAAGTTAGCCTCAGATAAGTTATTTGTGGCAGCCAATAATATTGCTGGCGCTAAGGGGCCTAGGTTTGCGGTTGTCCGGTATGGCAATGTTGTGGGCTCAAGAGGGTCTGTGGTGCCGTTTTATCATAAGTTACTGGCTCAAGGCGTGGATGTATTACCCGTCACTCACGAAGAAATGACACGCTTTTGGATCACCCTTGATGAAGGGGTAGAATTTGTTATTAAGAACTTTCAACGTATGCAGGGTGGCGAGATATTTGTACCTAAAATTCCATCAATACGTATTGTAGACTTGGTAGAGTCTATTAGCGGTAGTCGTCAATTCGAACTAGTAGGCATTCGTCCAGGTGAAAAATTACATGAAGTGATGGTACCAGAAGAAATGGCCCATCATTCCCTCGAATTTGATGATCATTATGTGATTACACCTGCAATTAAATTTTTTGATAAAAATATCGATTATAAGAAGAATAAATTAGGCGAATGTGGGCAAGCTGTGTCTGATAAGTTTGAATATCATTCTGGCACCAACCCTCACTTTTTAACGGTTCAAGAGTTAACCCAACTCGACAAAGACACCTTGTAAGCGATTATTTACATGCTCCCATATGGCAAACATTCTGTAGACGAAACTGACGTAGAAGCGGTAGTCGATGTGTTACGTAATCAGTTTTTAACTCAAGGTACGGTTGTTCCAAAATTTGAACAAGCTCTGTGTGACTATACCTCTAGTCAATATGCGGTGGCGGTAAATAGTGGAACCTCTGGGTTACATGTGGCCTGTTTAGCTGCGGGTGTCGGTCAAGGTGATTGCGTATGGACAGTGCCAAATTCATTCGCTGCGTCAGCCAATTGTGCGTTGTATTGTGGAGCCAAAATTGATTTTGTCGATATTGATGCCACTAGCCGTAATATTGATGTCGAGCTGCTTAGCATAAAACTGAACCAAGCCAATAAAGCTAATACCTTGCCTAAGGTTTTAGTCGTGGTGCATTTCGCTGGCTTAAGTTGTGACATGCAGTCTATTCGAGCACTAACAAGTGCATATGATATTGTGTTAATTGAAGATGCAGCTCATGCCCTAGGTGGACGTTATCAAGGGACTAAAATTGGCAGTTGTCGTTATTCGGATATGACGGTGTTGAGTTTTCATCCTGTTAAATCAATTACGTCTGCAGAAGGCGGAGCGGTGTTGACTAACTCCACGCTTTTACGTGACAAACTGACTTTGTTCGCCAAACATGGCATCACTCGTGATTTAGAGCTCATGCAAGGGCAGAGTCATGGCCCTTGGTATTACCAACAAATTGAATTGGGCTACAACTATCGGCTCAGCGATTTACATGCGGCTTTAGGTTTGTCTCAGTTACAAAAGCTAGATAGCTTTATACAAAAACGAAAAGTGTTGGTTGCTAGATATCATATTGAACTTGCCAATCTACCTATTACCTTACCCGATGCTAAGCTATCCGAAGAAAGTGCCTTAGCATTTGTACATGGTAGAGTTGCAAAATCATGATCGAGAAGTTATTTATAATAAATTGCATGCCCTTGGGATTGGTGTAAATGTGCATTATATACCTATTCATTTTCATCCCTACTATCAACATTTGGGCTTTAATAAAGGCGACTTTCCAGTTTCAGAACAGTTTTATTCGTCTGCCTTGACCTTGCCTTTATTCGCAGACATGACCCTTGACCAACAGACACACGTTATTGCTTCGTTGCGTGAGGTGTTAGTGTGAACTTGGCGGTAATACCTGCTAGGGGGAGCAAACGGATCCCGAAAAAGAACATTAAACTGTTTGCTGGCAAGCCGCTTATTGCGTATTCAATTGAAGCGGCGATAGCGAGTGAAGCCTTCGAAAAAATTATTGTGTCTACCGATAGTGAAGAAATAGCTGAAGTGGCAATTCAATTTGGCGCTGAGGTGCCTTTTATACGCCCAGCAGACTTAGCCGATGATTTTACAGGCACTACCCCCGTTACTCGCCATACCATTGAATACTGCCGACAGAATATGTTTGAACCAGAGTTTTGTTGCTGTATCTACGCTACCGCCCCTTTTTTAAGCCCGAGTTCGTTACTATCTGGGATAGAACAACTGAAGCAAAAACAAAGTATGCAATTCGCATTTTCAGTCACCAGTTTTGATTTTCCTGTGCAAAGAGCACTCGTTTCATCTGAGCAGGGAGTTGCTGCCTTGTGGCCTGAAGATATTGGCAAAAGATCTCAAGACTTAACAGACGCTTTTCATGACGCAGGCCAATTCTACTGGGGAAGAACCGCAGCATATTTACAAAAAGACAAAATTTTTAGTCAGCACAGTATTCCCATTTTTTGCCTCGATACTTGGTGCAAGACATTGACACCTTGGAGGACTGGATTAGGGCTGAATTAATGTATAAAGCGTATATACAAGGAAAAAATGGAGTATTCAATGGCTAAGCTTGCCAATAAAAATGACAAAGTGCTAATTATACGTATGTTGGCTGCGGCTGATGTCTGTGCCATTGGCTTGCCTGCTATTCGCTTTTTTATGCAACAACTGCCCGGAGCTGATATACACTTTTTAACCTTTAATGATGATATTGCAAAAATAATCAGTGCCAGTGAACCAAATGTTCATATGCATACTTTATCGGCAGAACAATGGCCCGATGATTTTTTCAAGCCATGGAGTCGTTTTTAGGATTGGCAGAAAACATTATAGGCCAAGAATATTCACAGATCGTTAATTTAGATACCGCTTTTATGCCCTGCTTTTTATCTCGTTTCTTAAAAGACGCCGCAGAGCCCTTAGTTGGTAACTTTATCAGTTTGTCTATTGCTGAGTTACTCGATAAGGTGCAGGATCAAAGCTTAGAACCGGAATACGTTAATGTGCCTAGTGCGTTTCTGGACAGTACTTTTATTGGTATGCGACAGTGGTTAACACCTTGGTGGCATTCTTCGGTACTACCCGATGGCGGCTATCCGGAGTTTTACTTAAAACACTGTTGTGGTTTTGATATAGCTGAATTGCAACAGAATGTACAAATCAGTGCGGATAAGCGCTTAGCCAAAAAAGCGAAATCGAGCCAAGTCATTGGCTTGTGTTTAACACATTCTGAAGATGGATATATTTACCCTCATACAGCAGAGTTGAAAAAGTTACTACAACAGCAAGGCTACGAGGTGTGGGTTCGTGCAGATAGTCATGATAACCCTGTCACCTTACTGAAAATGATGAGCGCAAGTGATTTAGTGGTATGTAAATCAAGTGGTGATCGTTGGTATGCTCAGGCGGTTAATTGCCCAGTGTTACTTATAACTGCTACAGCGGAGCCTGCGGTATTAATGCCTGACTTTGCCACAGAACAACGCGCGCCTTGTCCTAAACACGCGCTGCAGTACTCGGACATGATAAACGAGAAACTGCCTTGTGATTGCGATAAAGCTGAAGACTTAACCGAGAGTATCGTCTCCATTTTCGAGCATTTAGCTGAAGAGGCTGAGAGTGAAAACCATGGCTGATATTCGAATTGGTAATAGGCTAATAGGGCCAAGTCACCCTCCTTTTATTATTGCTGAGCTAAGTGGTAACCATCAGCAAAACGTAGAGCTAGCTATGCAAATGGTTGAAGCCGCAGCAAAAGCGGGAGCCCATGCTATTAAATTGCAAACCTTCACCGCTGATAGTATGACTTTAGATGTGGATAACGACCACTTTGTGATCCAAGAAAAAGACAGTTTGTGGAGTGGCGAGTCTTTACATGCTTTGTATCAAAAGGCAGCCACGCCATACGATTGGCATAAACCTTTATTTGAGTTTGCTAGGTCTTTAGGCTTGCTCGCTTTTAGCTCACCATTTGACGAACAGGCCGTGGATTTTCTGGATGATTTAGCCGCTCCATGCTTCAAAATTGCATCGTTTGAGTTGACCGATTTACCGTTAATTCAAAAGGCAGCCTCCAAAAATAAACCCTTGATCATGTCTACTGGTATGGCAAGCTTAAGTGAAATTGAAGAGGCGGTGAATACCGCCAAAGAAGCTGGCTGCCAAGATATTATTTTACTGAAATGCACCAGCACTTATCCAGCAGATCCTACCAATACGAATCTCGCTACTATCGCCAATATGCGGCAGGCATTTAATTGCCAAGTTGGCTTGTCTGATCACACGGGCGGAGTGGGTGTGTCTGTTGCTGCCGTAGCTTTAGGCGCGACAGTTATCGAAAAACATTTTGTACTGGATAGGAGTGCGGGTGGAGTAGACGCTGCGTTTTCTTTGGAGCCGGATGAATTAAGTCGCTTAGTGATTGAAACTAAGCGTGCCTACCAAGCGTTGGGCCAAGTTACCTATGCTGGCACCCAAGCTGAAGAAAAATCGAAGCAATATCGTCGCTCGATTTATATCAGTCAAGATGTAGCACAAGGTGAAGTGTTAACCACAGATAATATGCGTATTGTACGCCCTGCATTTGGTCTAGCGCCTAAATACTGGCAGACAGTTCAAGGGAAAGTGGCTAAACAAGCACTTCGAAAAGGCACCGCACTACATTGGTCGATGATCGAATAATCTATGTTGGCTAAAATGCGTATAGTATTTCGGGTAGAGGGTGAACCCCAAATTGGTTTGGGCCATATCATGCGCTGTTTGGCGCTGGCGCAAAGTTTTGATAGTGAAGGCCACCAAGTGCTGTTCATTATGTCTGAATCATCGCAATCATTTTGCCAAAAACGCCGCGATTGGGTTGGTGATATTATGCCGCTTGCCACTTTTGATGAGCAAGCCCTTAGCAACCAAGTAAGCGATGACTACCACGATATAAAACTGCTTGAGGCAAACTGGGTCAAGCATCAATGTTCCGAACTCGGTGCAGATTGGTTAGTGCTAGATGGTTATCAATTTGCCCCAAGTTACCGACAAGTTCTATGTCATGACAATTACAAACTTGCTGTTTTTGATGACATGAATAACAGCGGAGATTTGCACGCTGATCTAGTGATTAATGGTGCCCATAACGCATCAAAGCTAAATTACCAAGTTAGCGCGCCCCAAGCTCAGTTGGCGCTTGGCAAAAGTTATCAGGTATTAAGGAAAGAGTTTTTACAGGTTAGTGACAAAAACTGGCGTAAGCGTAACACGCTAACCTTGATGTTTGGCGGTAGTGATCCCCAGAATATGACTTTGCTGGCACTACAGTCTTTGCAGAAAATTAACGCGGCTATGTCAATAACAGTGGTCACAGGCGTTGCTTATACACAATTGCACACTTTGCAACATTTCATCGCCAATAGTCAATTGAATGTTACTCATCATCATGACTGTCAAAATATGGCTGAAATATTAGTCGGTACTCGCTTGGCTTTATCAGCGGCGGGCGGCAGTCAGTTTGAGTGTTTAGCTTGCGCGACGCCGGCTATGTTGCTGGTGGTTGCAGATAATCAAAAATTTGCCAGTCAACAAGCTGCTAAGCAGGGGTGGTGTCTGGTAAAACAATGGGACCAGGTGAGCATAGATGAATTGATCAGTACATGTATGAGTTTGTGGCAGCAAGCTGAATTGCTGCAGTCAATGCATGTAAAGGCGTTGCAGCAGCCTATAGAAGATGGAGCAAAAGCTATCAGCGAACTGATGTTAACACTGTCAGACAAAAGTGAATTTGCCGTATGAAAGTTGGCTTACCCAGTCACGAGTTTAAAGCCCTAAGTCAATCACAGTTGAAGCTAGTGTGGCAGTGGCGTAATAGTCCTAGAATTCAACAGAATATGCATAACGATCAACCAGTGGAGTGGCAAGATCATTGCCGTTGGTTTGAAAAGCTAGCGTGTGATACAAGCCGCCAATTTTTCATTTTATGGCAGAATAAACAGCCGATAGGGGTGTTGAATTTTTCAGATCTACACACCAGTACGCCAGAGTGGGGGTGTTATCTAGGTGAAACCAATGTGTGGCTAGGTAACGGGCATTATTTTAGAGTTGGCGGCGTTGGATTTTGTCGCTATTCATCAGCCCTTTACTAGTGATAAGCGCATTAGATACAGCCATTTGTTGGCACAAGTCTTGTCCTTTAATACGGCGGCAAATAAAATGCACAAAGTATTTGAATATGAACAAGTTAGCCTCGAAAATGGCGGACAAAGAAATGGCCAACAATTTGCTATATTGCATTACCAATATGAACTTAAACAATGGTTACTAAAACGCGAGACAATACTGCAAAAGTTACCCAAAAATATTCGTAACCTGAGTAACGACATTCAGTTTTTATAAGAGGAATGACCTTGGACTTAGAACAACAAATTAAACTGGCGATGCAACAAGTTGCCGAGCTAGGCGATTGCCAGCTCGTTGAGCCGATAGAAGCCAGCACTTTGCTATTGGAAAGCGGTCTAGACTCACTTGGTTATGCCATGCTAGTGGCACAACTGGAAGAGGACTTGGGTTTTGATCCCTTTACAGAGCTCGCAATTGACACTTACCCCAGTACATTTAGCGAGTTCGTCGCCATTTATCAGCAATGCGCTAGTCAACAGTAATTGTATGGCTAATCTGCTAGAGCAAATCCAAAAGCAACAAAAGAATGGCACCTTGTTCTACGCTGAGCAATCTATGTCTGTAAATGATTTAGTGGAAAAAGCGCTCAAAATTAGACAACGGCATCCACAGCTTAGAGGTAAGAAAGTTGCCTTAACTGATCGCCATTTAGTGGACTTTTTGGTTAGTTTAATCGCCTTTGATGGTTTTTGTTCGGCTATGTATTTGTGTGCCAGCAATGTCACTATTCCGTTGGTGGATGGACTACAAGTTTGGCCCTTGAACGGGCAAGATGTGTCCAATAGCCAGATGTTGCCGTTAGTCTCGAATACTCGTTGGTATCTTGCTACTTCAGGCACGACGGGTGAGCCTAAGTGGTTTGCTCATACTCTTATTTCTTTAACCGCAGAGACGAAACACAGCGCAAGGTTACAAAAATTATGCTGGGCGTTAATGTATCAAGCCTGTCGTTTTGCTGGCTTACAAGTGGTTTTACAAGCCTTGCTTAGTGGGGCTGATTTAGTCGATGCAACAGGTGGCGAGCCGTTAAGTCAGTTAGCATTAATGCAAAAAAACAAGGTAACAGCGGTATCGGCCACACCTAGTTTATGGCGACAACTCTTGATGACTAAGCAATTACCTGATCTAGCCTTGAGTCATATCACTTTAGGCGGGGAAATTGTTGATCAAACATTGTTAGATCAGCTAGCTAGATTATTTCCTCAGGCCAAAGTTCGGCATATTTATGCTTCTACCGAAGCGGGAGTAGGCTTTGTGGTAAGCGATGGTAAGGCTGGGTTTCCACTAAGTTGGCTGCATAATAGCGAATTACCGCTGGCGCTTAAAATATCTAGTGAACATCACTTACTGGTTAAACCAAATAAACAAGCTAAAGTGCCATCGAATATTACGACTGATGAGTTAGGCTTTATGGATACTCAAGATAAGGTGCAAGTGGTTGCTGACAGGGTGGTATTTTTGGGGCGTGCCACTGGTGCGATTAATGTGGGAGGCAATAAAGTGTATCCCGAAAAAGTTGAGCAGGTTTTATTAACAATTGCCGATGTGAGTCAAGCTCGGGTGTATGCTAAAAATAACCCTTTGATGGGGCAGTTAGTGGTGGCTGATATTGTTTTGTTTGATAATTCAGAGCTGGCTAAGCTGGATATTGCCAGTATGCGACGTCAAGTCACTCATATGTGCAAAAATCAATTGCAACGTTTTGAAATTCCTACCAAAATTACTGTGGTTGAGCACATGGCCCATAACGTAAATGGTAAACTCAATCGACAGTAAAACAGGAAGTAAAAGCATGACCGATTATGTCATCGTCACGGGTGCAAGCAAAGGCTTGGGCCTGGAGATTTGTAAACAAGCGTTAACCGCCGGTTATGCTGTGGTGGCTATCGCGAGAACGCTCTCTGCTGAGTTGCAGGCATTATCCGAATCGACACCTGAGCATTGCCATTTTATACAAGCTGACCTCTCTGATCTAGAGAAAATCCCTGCACTTTGCCGGCAAATCATCAAACAGTTTGGCAGACCCTATGGCTTAATTAATAATGCCGCTGTAGGGCACGACGGCGTTTTAGCAACTATGCCAAATAACGAAATAGACAATGTAATGCGATTGAATGTGCAATCGCCTATGTTATTGAGCAAATATTTATTGCGCTCTATGTTACTGAATCGAACCGGGCGCATTATTAATATTTCATCGATTATTGCTAAGACGGGATTTAATGGCTTAAGTGTTTATGCCGCCAGTAAAGCAGCCCTTGAGGGGTTTACTAAGTCGTTAGCCAGAGAAGTAGGTAAAGCCGGTATTACGGTGAATTGTGTGGCGCTAGGTTATATGCAAACTGACATGACAGATAGCTTGCAAGGTGACAAATTGGCTACCATTAAACGCCGCAGTCCTTTGGGGAAATTAGCCACAGTAGAAGATGCAGCGGCCATGGTGATATTTTTGCTGAGTGATAAATCATCGTCAATTACCGGCACAGTGATGACAGTCGACGCGGGTAGTACGGCTTAGATCTTTTGTTCGATTAAAGTCAAATCAGTGTAAGCCGATAATTAATTATAATATGAATTAGCCGCTGAATTTAAATAGGATAAATATATGCAGAAAACCCTTAACCGAGGGGCAAAAGTTGTGATATTCGGCGCAAGTTTGTCTGGTCGTTCAGCACTGTCTGCTATATCTGAACACTATGATGTTTTGGCGTTTGTTGATAATGATAGCAAAAAGTATGGCGCGAACATTGAGGGTATCCCCATTGTTTCTCCAACAGATATCGCAGCGCTGGCTCCTGATAAAATATTGATTGCTAGTGAGTTTTTTGAGCAAATAGAAAAGCAATTGCATCAACTTGTTCCACAAATAAAAGTGGAAGTATTGCCTGCAAGACAGATAAAGCCCATACAATTAGAAAATTCTCATCGGCAAGGGCAAACCGCAGTAGAGTTGTTACTGACCCTGTCTAAAAATTTAACCTCTCTTGAGGTGCCTCATTATATTGATGCTGGTACGTTATTAGGTGTGTATCGAGATAATGCTCTTATTCCTTGGGATGACGATTTAGATTTTTCTATTGATGCCAATTATCTGGATCACAGCATAGCGGTGATAGAGCAACAATTACCCCAACTGTTTGCACTAACAGGTGTGACGTGGACGTTACATAAATATGTAAATCAACAAGCCTACGGAGCGGTGCCGATTGGCGCAATTCGAGCCCTTAAATTACTGCCTAATGACGACGCTGGTGCTTTTCCCGGTATCGACTTTTTTGTTAAGTATATTCAGGGAGATTACATGGACTATTGTTTAGCTTCTCGTGGTTTTCGAATGCCGGCTAAACATTTTAGTGCTATTCAAAGTCATCCATTTGCAGGTGGTGTAGTTAATTTACCTAGCCATGTTGAAGCATACTTAGAACGGCATTATGGTGAGTGGCAAGTTCCGCAAAAAGATTGGTCGTTAAGTGACGTTAAGTCTGCCACCGTATTTACCGCTGAGAGTTAAATGAAAACAATTATTACCTATGGCACTTTTGATTTGTTACATATTGGTCATGTGAATATGTTGCAGCGTTTAGCCGAGCTTGGAGACAAATTGATTGTCGGTGTGTCTACCGATGAATTTAATTTATTAAAAGGCAAACAATGTATCTACGGTTATGCAGAAAGGGCAAAAATAGTCGCTGCGTTAGGCTGTGTTGACCAAGTGATAGCAGAAGATAACTGGGCACAAAAAGTATCTGATATTCAGACGCATCAAGTCGATATTTTTGGTATAGGAGCCGATTGGCAAGGGAAATTTGATGAATTAAACGCCTATTGCGAAGTGGTATATTTACCCAGAACACCCAGCATCTCAACCACTGATTTGAAAAAAGCTCTATCACAAATAGATAGCGCTTCTATCCAGAAAATTAAACAGGGTTTAGATAGTGTATTAGATTTAGTTAAGGCCATAGAGTAGTCCTTTTATGATATATAACTTAAATAAGATTTATTCTGATTACGCCAACGTTCATCAAGTATGCAGAGAAGTATTAGATGTATCTAATCAATCTGCAATTGAAGCGGTTTTAATTGGTGGCTCATTGTTAGGTATGGTCCGTGATGGTGATTTTCTACCTTGGGATAAAGACTTAGACTTTGCCGTATTTGAACGAGATATCGCAGCCACACTTGCACTAGAGCCCGTGTATCGGGAACTTGGTTATGAATGCCGAGTACATCATTTAGGCGTCAGGCCGCAAAAAGAATTAGACGCAGGGTTAGACTTATTGTTAGCGCTAACTGATGTGCTAAAGCAGCACAATACTGAACATTGTATCATTGGCGGCGCATTGCTCAATCTGTATAGAGACAAGTGTTTGTTTGCAGAAACGGATACCCTGGGTGTGTTAATTAATCCTCAAGGGCCTGAGCAATTGAACAAGTTGTTGCAGATTTTGGCAACAATGGGTGAGGTGTCGTTAAGTTATAGTAACAAGCAGATCAAAAGTGTTTTATTAGTGACTGGCCAATGGCGAGTCAATTTCTTTTTATATATAGAACACGAGAAAGGTTTTGGTTGGCGTGATCTTAATTGTGAACATTGGTTTGATAAGCCCTTATTTCCCGCTCAGTCCCATACTATTGATAACCGTGTTTATTACGGCCCTGCTCAAACCGACTCTTTTTTGCAAGCCCGTTTTGGTAAAAACTGGCACTGTACGCCACCTTTGAAATTCACTCAGGGGAGGGTTGTGGGTTCAATGCAATTGTATAAAGACGGTGTGATGTTCGATTTTATTATGCATTATGTACGCGGTGAAAAAACCTTCTGGTTCGAGCCTGCCGCCAATGTTATTAGTACTAAAGGTTTTTTACCTTGTTCTATTAAATCGACCACTGCTGGTGAGATGTTATTTCCTGATCATCCTGAAATATTTTTGCAAGAACACTATGGAAACTGGAAAGTGCCAGTTAAAACATGGGATGGTGCGGTAGACAATCCGACTATCATTCCTAGTGAAGAAGCGATGCAGAAAATTCTTGATGTTAACTATTTTGAATGAATAACGTGAAATTGGTTTTCAAATGTTGGTTCTAAGCATGACGAAAGGTTTCTTCTAATATGTCAGAGTTACTTAATTCTATCGCTAAATTTATACACGAGGGAAAGATCAAATTAGTCTCAATTGACGTGTTTGATACGATTGTCTTTAGAAAAGTGGCCCATCCTACAGATGTATTTTCAATGGCCTTGCAAGCTTATGGAAACGAAAATGAGTGGCCTATGGGATGCGAAGAGTTTAAAGAACTTAGAGTAAATATTGAAACCCAACTAAGGCGACAGGCTGTATATGGTGAAGTCACACTTGAAGATATATACACAGAATTGCCATTTTCATCTGCTGTCAATAAAAAACTAAAACTAGCAGAGTTAGAGGTTGAAAAACAAGTCGGCTTTATCTATCAGCCTATGCAGAAATTTATTGAGTTACTTCGTGATGATGGTATCGAAGTGATTTTAATTTCTGATATGTATCTTAGCCGAACACAAATACGTGATTGCTTCTTCCACAATTCAACGCTGTTACAATCTTTACCGTTACATGTTTCTTCTGAGTACAAACTGAATAAATCTTCGGGTTTATTGTTTGAGCACTTAGCCAACGAACAAAAAATCGATAAGTCTGGCTGGTTACATCTTGGAGATAATATTGTTTCGGATTTCAACATGCCGAAACAAAAAAACTTCAAGCAAAATATCTGTCTGCTGAATTGGACATTAAAGCTATTTGGGGTTTAGAAAGTCGCCTGTTTTCTGAAACGCAAAATTTCAATTCGGCGAGAATGCTTTCATCAACACACTTTAAAGCCCGTTCAGAACCTATTGCGTTTAGTATCGGTTCTTTGGTTTGGGGGCCGATTTTATTGTCGTTTTCTGATTGGGTAATTGATAAAACCATAGCTGCAGGAAGTGCTTGTATTTTGTGCCTGATGCGAGAAGCTGAGGTATTTGCTCCTTTAATTGAAACTCGCTTGAAACAACGTAATGTATCGAACATTAACGTTAAAAAGCTTTATGCATCACGTAAATCCACATTTTGGCCATCGATAAATATAGAGTCTGATACTTGGTTTGAGGATTTGCTGTATATACTGGTGCAAAGACGTGGCTATACAGTCGATGACTTTTATCGAGACTTTTTATTAAAACCAGATGGCATGCTGCAATCTCATGCCGAAGTCTTACTGCGAAATGCTGATGGTTTGTATTATCAGGGACAGAATTTGTTAAAACAGTTGACTGAAGTGGCAAGAAAAAATAGCCAAACAGTCAAACAAAACATCGCTATGCAGAAGGAGTTATTCATCCGCTATTACGCTCATAATATCGGAGATAACTTTGAAAATTGCACTGTCGTTGATTTAGGTAATGGGGGGACTATTCAACATCAAATTGAGTTGATTTTAAATACCAAGAGCGCAGCTAATCTGTTGTTATATTCATCGCAAAGAATATATCGCTATGCGAGTACAACTCACTATAGGAGTTTTCTCGATGCCAAAACGGATGTCAGAGACTTGCGCTTGTTATTTTCTCGTTCACCAGAGTGTATAGAACCTTTTTTGGTCGGGGATTGCGGGACGACTTTAGGGTATGAAAATGACGAAGTCGGTTCGCCAATTGTTGCAGACGCTTTGGTAGAAAATTCGAATAGTGTGCAAGATTTTATGTGTGGAGTTGAAAAGTACTTCTTGACGCATTATGAATTAGGCTTCGGTTGTATCGAGATCCAACAAGTCATTCCGATATTGTATCGTTATATTCAATTTCCTACTAAAGACGAATCTGCGTTGTTTACGCGTATTTTTCATCAGGATAATTTTGGTTCAAATGTTGCCTATCCGATAGTTACCGCAACTCAACTGAAAGATGTTGAGCAATATGGCGTTGCTAATTTTCATCTAGAGTTTTGCCAAAATTTCAAACTTAAAATTGGAAAAATTCATTGGCCCCAAGCCATCATTACACTGTTATCAGAAAAGTTTCTTATAAAGCAGTCCGGCTTTATGTCAATGGATACAGATAATAATGTACTAAGTTTAGTCGAACGTTTAGAGACAGAAAAATGGACTCACTTCTCTGTCTATGGTGCGGGTTTGTTCTTTGAAAAGTTACTCCCATATATAGAAAAAGCTGACTTACATGTCGAGTTTTTAATTGACAGAAAAGCGGAGGTCTGTGACCAATATACTGTTTCTGGCTATGAGGTTATTAGTTTAGATACAGCGTTGAAAAAAGGCTGTAAAAGAATATTAATATCTTCATTTGCTTACAAAGATGAAATTTCTAGAATTATTTATGAACAATCGCAGAAATCCCCGCAGGGAATAGTTGAGGTACTTAGCCTGTGATTTTGCCTGTCAAATATCACTCCAAGTTGACGTTCGGAAGAAATGATTAATGAGAATTGCACTCATTTCTAAAGCGTCACGCTTAGGAGGAGGCGGTAGTCAAGTTGCCACTAATTTAGCTAACTTACTTCGACAAAGTGGACATTTTTGTCATCACTTTCGACGCGATAAAGAATATGGTTACGATGCCAATGAAAGTAGCATCTACGGAAAGTATGAAAGTAAAATAAAATACATCGACCATAGGCTGCGAAAATTGGGGGGACAAGAATTATTGCCATGGGAATATTTGCACCTTAAATCTGAAATGTTCCGTTTAAATATTGACGTTATACATGTTCACGATACGACTACTGCAATTTCGCCCATTACAATTGGTATGTTGTCGAAATATTTTCCCGTTGTTTGGACAATGCATGATTTCTCTCCTTTTACCGGAGGATGTATAAATTCGTTGGGGTGCGAACGTTTTAAACTTCAATGCGGTAAATGTCCCCAACGTGATGAATGGCCTATCGCGGGTAAGTTTGATTTTACGTCGCTTCAATTGCATCTTAAAAAGAGGTTATTTAAAGAAAATGTCAGTTATATCGCGCCCTCCACATTTATAAAAAATATGGCTGTATCGGCGGGTATCGACAAAAATAAAGTGGCGGTAATTCACAATAGTGTTGATATCAAAACTTTTTATCCTAAGAGTAAAGTAGAAAGTAGAACTCGCTTAGGCTTGGATCCTGCTAAATTTACGATCTTGTTATTGGCTTATAGTATTAATGATCGTTTTAAGGGAATGGATGACGCTATTAGGATCCTGCAAGATGTGGATGCCGATTTTCAGGTTTTGGTTGTTGGTAAAATTTCAGAAAAAGATAAAGCCTTATTTAAAGGTGTTGAGTGCTTTTTCACAGGCTTTGTTCAAGACCCAGATAAACTAAATGTTTGCTATAACTCCGCGAATATTTTTTTGAATTGCAGTAAAGCGGATAACTTCCCTCTGGTTGTATTACAGTCTTTGGCTGCAGGGACGCCTGTCTACGGTTATGCAACGGGTGGAATTGTCGAGATGATAACAAATGGTAGCCAAGGCATTTTGGTGAAAACAGGGGACTGGCAAGAATTAAAAGTTAAAATGTTGGAGTTCATGCAATCTATAAAAATTGCTGATTCAGGTACATTATTTTCAAGTTGTCGAGATATCGTTAGTCAATTATTTACAGACAAACTGTTTTTAAATGAGACTGTTCGTCATTACAGACAGGTTATAACAAAGTGGAGAGCTGAGAAGTAATTCTTGTGTCCTATTCATCTAATGAAGCATATTTTAATAAGTTATGATTTTCTAACGACGCAAGCCCATGTTGGTAAGCAGAGTGTCGAAAAATTACATTTTTTAGCCGAAATACTGACTAATCTAGGTATGAATCCAACCTTAGATTCTGATTTAACACATGTATTTCCCATAAAGAAATTTTTTGAACTCATCAATCAAGATTATCCGAATCAAATGGTAAATTTTGTTGAACCAGATATTAACAGTGTTGAGTCTAATGAGTTAGTGATTGACTATTTGGCTGGTGTAGACCTGTTAATAGCTTATGAGTTATCTCCGCAATCTCGACACTATTTTGACTGTTTAGGCATAAGCTATATTGATATATGGTTTTCTCCATTGCGATTTTGCAAAGATGTTATGTTTTCGTTTTATTCAAATGTCGCTTCAATTCAAAAGCACTTAATCTCTAATCGTACTCCTGACGCTTTTTTTACCAACAGGCTGAGTTGTTATCAGAACATTGTGACAATTTCATGTTGAATGATATTGAAATAGAGCCGGACAGCGCACTTATAATAGGTCAACTTTTTATTGATAAAGCGTGTCAGAAAGGCACTAAGTTTCTTAACTTGCTCGATTACAAGGCGCGTATCCGGGACATTGCTGCAAACCATCAAAAAGTTTACTTAATCAAACATCCTCTTATGCCAGAAAAAGACTTTAGCAAAATAGTAAGTGGGCTAAATATCGAAAAGTTAGTATATCTGCAAAATGTGAATGTATATGAATTGATGTCGAATAAAAACGTAAAGACTGTAATAGCAGTATCGTCATCTGTACTCATAGAAGCTAAGTATTTTAATAAACAGGTTGTATGTCTTTATAAATCACCGATTGACGACAATTACGTCAATATTTATGAGTGTTTCTTTGATGCACAGTTTTGGATTAACGTCTTGCAACTGACTGACTTAACTTCAACGTGGAGCTATTATCATTACGATAATTTCTTGCGGCATAAATTTGATGCTTTTTACGCTTATGAAAAATTTGCTAAAAACACAATTGCTTTATCTGCGGATCAGGAAGCGCAACTGGTTTATCAGTCCCTAGTTGATTTAGGTCGAAATATTGAAGCGGTTAACAAGTATCAATCAGTAGTTCTATACGGCTATGGAACTGTAGCTAAACTCATATTACCCCAATTAAGTGTTCCGGTAAGAGGGATTGTTGATAAGGCTTTGACAATGAAAAATATTGTGGAGATCGATGATATTTCTGTTCTTACTCCGTTAGATTTAGTTGATGGGGACAATGTTGTTATCTGCGCTTTTAAATATAATCATGAAATTAAAGTTCAATTGAATTCTATAGGGAAAAATCTAAATATTACTTCTCTCTTATAGCAAAGTGTTAATTTTAGATAATGTATCTAGTTATACAGCCGATTACTCTACAACAAACAAGTATTAAATTTGGACCTATTTATGTTTTACTTTAATGATAATGATCGATCTTACCTTGAAAAATTAGATGAGCAGTATGCTGATTTGTTAAAGTATTCTACTTCAGGTCAAGCTATGCAAAAGCTACTTAAGGATTTTGAGTTTCATACTATTCTTGATGTTGGCTGTGGTGCTGGCTGGCATACCCGACATTTCAGTCGAAACAAAAAACGGTAACTGCTTTAGATTACCGCCAACATCCAGACCTTAATACAGCCGAATACCACGATGTTAATTTCGTGTTTGAAGACGTAATGCAATACCAATCAGCAGAGCCTTATGAGGCGTTATGGTGCTCCCATGTACTTGAGCACCAATTAAACCCTAACCTTTTTTTACGCAAGCTCCACTCTCTATTAGAGGAAAATGGTATTCTGGTTATTACCGTTCCTCCACTAAAGCATGAAATTGTAGGGGGCATGTCAGTTTATGGAATGGGGGCTTATTATTATACCATTTGGTATTGGCTGGCTTCGATTGTCGTGATGCGGCGGTGTTAAAATATGCTTACAATATTAGTGTCATTGTGCGTAAAAAAACCATCCAAAATTTACCGGATATTGGCTTTTGCAATGGGGATATTGAAGCGCTATCAGATTATTTACCTACCGGAGAACTAAAACAGGGTTTTAATGGCGACATTTCAATTTGTGATTGGTATTAAGTCTCAGTAGAAAGTAAAGTCATGCTATAAAAGAACATATCTCTGTTTATCGTCTCTAAATAGGTATAATTATTTTGTTCTAAAAACTGTTTAATCTCAGGTTGTTGTCTGGGAGATACTTCAATTTGTAACACACATTCATTTTGTGTTAATAAGTTCTTTGCGCCTATTAGTGCGGGCAATTCTGCCCCTTCTATATCAATTTTTAAATATAGCCTTTCGTTTTTTATGTTATGGCAGTGATCTAAACTAATGACATCGATCATTTCTACATTGTCATAATGAACTAGACTTTTGCCGTGATGTATTTCTGGTAAATCGATGCTTTTTCCTACATCGGCATCATTAATTAGTCGATTGGCACCGCCAAATGAATTTGATATGGCTAACGTTAATTGCCCGTTAAAGTCCGCAACGCCTTTTTCATAAGTATGCACTTTGCCTTGTAGGTTATTCGCTTGTTGAGTCCTAGATAATAAATCGTAGTGAGAGGGGTAGGTTCGTATGCGTGTACTTCTTTCACTTGTGTATGTTTAGCAATAATCGCACTATATAACCCTACTGAAGCGCCTAAATCGAACATGGTTTGTATGTTATATTTGTCAATTAACTCGATAGCTTTATCGAGTAGATCATTCTCATATTCACCATGAGTCAGTAAACGGCGAAGTATCGTGATTTTTTGTGTAGAACCAGCGTAGTATTGAAAAAATCAATTTCTAAGTATGCTGAAGGCGAGCTATCGAATAATTCGTATAAACGAACCACATCATCAACTTTTTCACAGACTTTACTTAACTCCAGTACTCTTTGCGCCCACTGAGTATAACTCTTTGACCTCATATAAGCATCATTAGCTAAAGCGCTATCACCGGCATTTTCTAACATTATGGCTCGGCGTAAATAGTGTGTGCCGATCGCATTATTCTTAAAATGGACATTATCAAGGTGATGATCAAAATAGTAAGAATGGTTTTCCATACCTTGTATAAAATCAGGGTAGCGGGTAATAATTTTGTTGTTTTTTTCACCAAGCTCAGAGGTGCTTTCCTCAATGTTATAAATTGATAATTGTGTTGTGGTCGATACTATTTCTGAGTCTTGTGATAATAATTTTGTGGTAGCTAAAAAATCGGGACCATTTTGCTGGTTTTCTTCGTACATATGAGGCGAGTTTTCTAAAACCGATAAAATAGCTTGGCTAGAAATTAATCCGCCTTGATGGAGGCTGACAGGATTGAGAAAGGTAAGATGGCGTTTTAATGCATTCAAACCCTTACCTAGAGATCTTTGAGGTAAAACATTTTTTTCCGTTTGGGGTTCTTATTTCTCTTAAAGGTAAAACAACTATTTTTTCGCTGCCATTCACTTGTTTCAATTGAGCTTGGTAAACCATGCTGAAAATAGCGTTTGGTAGTAATTCGTCGCCACAGTCACACCAGCACAGGAAGTCATAATCTTTAGCTTTTTCGAGGATGATATTTCTTGTTTTACTTGCGTTATTTCTTGGTAAATCCAAATATTGTATTTTATTGTTTGCTGCTGCGAATTTTTTAATTATTTCAAGGCTTTCATCTTCTGAACCATCATTCGCTATTAGCAAATTAACTGCATGATATGTTTGAGCAAGTAAACTATTTACAGAAATAGGTAGCGCTTGAGCTCCATTGAAACATGGCACAGCGATAGTCACGCGTGGGGCAGATAGTTTCTGACTAAGGCAGTGCATCGTAATCGACTTCAGTTCTATTTGACGTCAATATTTCTTTTAATGTATCAACGTCTTTAAGGTCTAATAACAAACTAAAATTGGTCGATGGCGTCCAAAAAGGTAATATACTTACTTTATAATCACTGGTTATATATTGGTCTGATAGTTTTTGAAGTGACCGAAGATCTATAGAATTTTTATTTTCATTCATTAGCGCTTAATAATCCTGAATTAGTTAGATGAGATGCATGTTCTATATTCTTCTACGCTAAATTGACGCCACCTTTCTGTCATTTTCTTTTTGTAGTCCCTCAATGAATCAGCGTTATTTAACCTTTCAGCAGTTCGTCGCAAATGCTCTTTCCGGTTATCTAGTTCTATTTTTATTTTTTGTAGCACTTCTTTTTCTGGAGTATGAGTAATGGCAGTTTGGTCATAGTCTTCTGGAATGCCGTTTGGTAATGGGTAATCAAATAAGAGATAGTCACCTTCATAGTATTTATACAAATTTAAAAGGGTTGATGGGCTTATATCTTCAGTATTGAAAGATTTATTTGACGTTTTATTTCTGAATAAACCCAATTGCAAATTCTGGCCTGATAGTTTGGCTAAGACTGGCCATTCATGGGCAATTTTCTCAACTTTTCCTACAAAATCAGCAATTGGGTTATTGTCTTTACATACTATACGAAACTGCGGCTGTGCATGATGTTCCATTTTGTAGACAGGAATATCTAGCATATGGTTGACTACTTCATCAATTGACATAGTAGGACTGAATCCTAGTCTATCTAAATGTTTAAGTTCAAACCCATTCGTTGGGGCATTCACAAATTTATTGTTGTAATAAGAGACAAACCTATCGATTGGCTCGCGAACAAAAGTAAATATAGGCAATTTAGGATAGGGTTTGGTTATAGGACGCCTGTTTGTTATTGCCTTTCCTAATTCACTATGTTCGCCAATATCAGATTGTGACAAATAGGATTGCATCATCAGCATGTAACTTATGCTGCTACTAGCCACTTTGGGATTAGATAAATAAACCAGATCAATGCCCGTTACAAATTTGACAAAACTATGCTCTTCCAATTTATTTCCTATTTATTAAAGCTTTTATTGGTTATCGACCGTGTCTTTTAGTAGCTTAACTCTTTTCATATATGTCTCATTGTCGATTAAGTAATACATGTGTTCAATGAGTACATTGCCAGAATGAATCTTTCCTCGATTACCACGAATATCAATAGTTAACTCTTCTAACCCTGTTTCAATTAAGGGAATAAATAGATATAAATCAAACTCAATAAAGGCTTTTATGTCATGCACCCTATCTAAGCATTCTTGTATATCTGCTACAGGTAATACATTTTCTGATTCTAAAAATGCTAACTTGGGGATATACAAAGCAGGTTTATCAAGATGCTTACGCATTATAGACATAAGCCTAGGATGATAAATAGGATGCATAAATGGCTGTTTTCCAGCTTCTACGTCGTGATGAGTGATTTCTAATAGTGGTTTGTGCCAATTATACCAATATAAGCTAGTAACAGCGTCCGTAGTGGGGGATATGTGATGCAACAGAGGATTTTTCCCCCTATACTCCCAATAAAAATCCTTTTCAAATTAGGATGTTGTAATTGTTGCAAGTTGTTTTCAACACGACCGAAAATAACTAATTCTCTGGGTTGACCCTCGTTTTTACTTTTGCACGGTGGCAATTTGAAAAGTTGCAAGTACGCTTGTCTAAATGTCTCTGAAGGGTAATTATCAATGCATTCGACCTGATGAGTTACCTCTAAATTCTGTAAAATTTTGTTAATACGAATATTCATGAATGAAGATGACGAGTCATAATCATTCATTCGAGTAAAGTAATCTTCAGCAATATTTTCTAAGCCTTCTTTCCATAACAATAATGATTTCTCTAATGTTTCTAGGCTTCTAGTTGAGCCATCACTGGAGGCTAGCATTTTACTTAAAAACGCATTGGCGTAATTTACCGTCCCGTATAATAGATAAAACAACAGTGACTTACCTGAACGATAAGAGTTAAAAAGTATGTTCTTTTGAGTGCTGAGTAATTTTTGTATATCGGCAGCCGTTGCTTTAGTACTATCAACTGTGTTTTGTAGTTCTTTGAATTCGTCTCTTAGTACGTCGATGGAATACTGATTGTCGAACATTTGTGGAAAATCTATTTTCCCAACAACGGGTTGAAAAACACTATTCTGTATTTTTTGAATCGTAACTTTTTTTGAAGATACTGTGTTTGTCAGTAAAATATTCTCTAACCTTAATGGGATAGTTCCTTTAATTTTAGCCCCATCACTACAGTTATACATTACCTGACTTCTGTTTTTTTCATTTGTCACTTGTTCTATAACCTGCCTAGACACTTTAAATTCGTGCTTGGTGTTAACTGTTGGTCGAAAATTACCAGCGACTATTAATGAAGTATTATTTTTCTCAGCATAATCGTACAACTGTTGCCCACTATCATCGTAATATCCTGAATCTTTAGAGTGGTGGTGATTTACATCGGCAAAACCGAGGTCAACACCAATTAAATAAATGTTATTAAATTCAATTCGACTAACTAGGTTACATACTAAATTACTGACGGTTGGGAATGCGTGCTTTAGCACTTCGAAGTTTTGCTCGCCGAGTAGGTTCAACGCAGATACCGTTGATGATTCACCATCTTTAAACGCGATTAATACGTTTTTAAATAGATGACAGGTATCAGGGTGGATACCGTTGCAGGATAGTAGGCTGATATTTTTTAGATAATTTGTATCTCCGATTCTACTGCACCAATCAAAGGTTGAACGGTTTTGTTCGATCTCAGCATGAAAGTCAGGGGTTATTCCGGCTTTACTAAGAGGCATTAAGGCCGTACCGCAGGAAATAACGATCGCTTGAGACATGTTTTCTTTGATATATGGTATCGACATGTCTAAAGACGGACCATTTCCTACGATAAAAATAGGGACATCTTTGTCGTCGGCTGTTAATTCTTGAGCCGGAGATTTCCTGAGTATTGGTGCGCCTCGACGAATTACTTCACGAGTGTGGCATATTCCATATCTGGCATGATCAAAATATTCTCCCATTGAGATAACAATTTGTAATTGTTCTCGTAGCTGTGAAATCGCTTTGTTTAGGGAGGCATTGTAGTAACTTTGATAAAAGTAGGTGTTGTTTAAGATGTAGGGGCCAATAGCATAGAACTGGCTGAGTAAATCTCTAAATAAGTTTGTACCGTCATCACCAATATTTAAATAGATGCGTGCATCAGATTGGTCAATTTTTTCAAATATTGCTTGCCAGTCAATGGCAAATAGAGAAGCGTAAAAAAGTCTGTGTTGGGTTCACATAGAAATAGTTTTTCGACTGTGTGCTCTGCAAGTAATTTTTCTATCTGATAACCCACGCCCACCCCGAACATAATAATTGAAGCAACATTATCGGGTAGGGCGCCAATTTCGTTTTCTGCTTGCTCTAGTAGTTTCTCCGTTTCTTTAACAAATTGATAGTGGATGTAATGAGCCAGTTTGGTACCTGAATACCCTAAAACTAACCCGTCTTTGTTGGGTTGTTCGTTAAAATTATTAAAGTTTGACTCACAATCTTTGCGGGGATGTTCTCCGTACCAAGTGTTAAGCGAGTCCTGTTTAATAATATTAATTTCACCATCTTGGTTTTCGATAGGGATCCACGTTTTAACTTGATAATTTTCAAATTCTTTAAATATATCGGGGAAATACTTTTTCAGAGCTAATAAGTTTCTATTGAATAAACTTGAGTTTTTAGAGACATCTTTATGTTTGTCTAATTCGATCGGTGGCGTCCAAATGGGTACGTATTGATTGTAATTTTCGTCTAAGGTAAAACTAATGCCTTGCTCTATGAGTGTGTTCCAAGATTTTGAGGTGAGTTCTTGGCATAAACTATTAAATACTGAATGATTGTAATGTTTATATAAATAAAAGCCCTGAACATTCGTGTGGGCTTTTAATTCTTCTAAATCACTAACTAAGTCTCGTCCATCCTTTTCAATTTGCAGAAATAACTGTGTACCTTTGATTTTGGCTATTTCAAAAATTTCATTCCATTCAGTGACTAGCGTAGAGCACTTAAAGTACTGGGCTTGTGGTTCATAAATTATGAGGTATTTAATATTCTTGTTCTGCACCAGATCTAATATGTGCAAGCCTAAACCGCAGCCTAATACCACTACACATTCAATCTCATCAGATACAGGCTCACAAGCAGTGTAATCAAGATACCCTTGACTAGAGTTGAGCTTGGTTGAACGCTCTGCTGACTGTTGAGAAGACGACTTTCCTTGTTCTGCTGATAATGAAATGTAAGGTGCATGTTGTTCGAAGGATTTTAGTTGTTTTTGTATTTCTTCTTTGGGATGAAAACCATAAAGTGTTCGCCCTAAGCCATAATCAACTATGTTTATTTCACCAAATTTATTACAAAAAAGAGAGTGGCTTTGTAAGTCAGATGAATTCAATATCGGCATTAGGGAAGGAATGTTGCGGGCAAAGCTGTTTATATTATTCTTCTGACGTTCTACGATTATGGCGGCTAACTTTTCGTCTAGTAACTTTTGTTTATCTTCATCTTTTTCAATATGTAGTCGTATATTTTTTAGCATGTTTTAATGGACTCTATAGAAGTTAGCAGCTAAACGTTCAAACAGCGTTTATTTATCAATCACTTAGTTGATAATTATTCTACTCGTAGTGATTTAAAAAACTAGGTGTATGCTAGATTTAAATTAACTTTTGTTTTATCGGTAACTTTTAGTGCAATCACTAGGCCTTCTAGCGTATGAGTTATTATCCTATTTATGGATGTTGATACTTTTTGTATGCTTACGTTTTGTGCAATGATTTGCTATTCTGTGCCTACTTAGCTGAGGAAAAAATCATGATTTCATTTGATAGTAGTGCGAGCACTTCTTTATTACAACAAGTGCAAAACAAGCAAGAATCTATTATGGAGAAACTGTCTTCTGGCAAGCGTATTAATAGTGCTGCCGATGGTGCGGCGGCCCAGCAAATTATTGATCGTTTAACCTCGCAAGTGGAAGGTTCTCGTCAAGCTATATCCAATGCCTATGATGGTATCTCTTTGGCACAGGTTGCTGAAGGCGGTTTGTCTGGGATTAATAACGATGTAAATAGGATCCGCGAATTATCAGTACAAGCAGGAAATGGCTTACTGAGCGATTCAGATCGCAATGCTATTCAAGCAGAAGTCAGTCAATTACAAGAGAATATTTCGCAAACTATCGAGCAAACTGAGTTTGGTGGAAAGTCATTATTGAGCACCGGCAGCAATATCGACTTTCAAGTTGGCGCCAATGCAGGGCAAAAAATCGCCGTGCAAACCCAAGATGTTGCTTCGGGATTAAGTGATATATTGAATGTTGATTTACGTACAGCGCAAGGTGCTGAAGATGCGTTAACTGCCGCCGATAGTGCAATAGAATTTGTCGGTAGTGCACGGGCTGATTTAGGGGCAACCCAAAACCAATTTGAAAGTGCGGCGCGTAACCTTCAACAAACAGATGTGAATGTAGCCGCCGCGCGCAGTCGGATCCAAGACACTGATTATGCACAGGCCACATCTGAAAATGTAGCGGCAGGAATATTAAGCGAAGCGAATATTGCTGTACAAAGTGCCGCTAATCAACAAGCTGGGCAAGTTCTGTCCCTATTAAATGGGTAGTATTTGACACTTTAGGGATAAATTGCTTCTGTGTTTTATCGCGACGAAAGTTAAGCTGAGGGTTGCAAGGGCATACCTAGAATTGAAAGACACCAGCCAAACGGTTTTCATCATTTTACGGTTGTTTGGTTTTGATAGGAAGCTGAGTAAAAAGTTTGAGTATAGAGAGTGGCTTTGCCGCTCTTTTTTTGTTGATTGATAAAGGCGAATAATTTATTTGCCCAAAATAAGCTAAACAATTTACTTCAAATGCTATTGCTATCCAGCCTTGAATGGTTAAAATCGTTACATTACAGGTAATTATAATCAACAATGCAAAGCTGAGGGTGGTATGGGTCATATTTTGATTATTAGTTCTGATGAAGTGAGAGCAAATAATCTAACGACTATTTTAGCTTTTTTAGGTGAAATTTCTACTAGCGTTACATTCTCGTCTGCTATTTCTACTTTAGAAAATCAACGAGAAGCGAATGCTGTGTTGATAGATGCATCTAATTATGAACTAGCGTCAGATATCAGTGAAAAATTTCCACGCCAACCTTTTATTTTTGTCGGTAATATAGAAGTATTTAAAACTAAAGGTAATATTGTTGGGGCGGTAGACGAGCCTGTTACTTATCCTGTTTTGACTCAAATGTTACATCGCTGTCAAGAATATAAAAGACGGCAACCATCGACCAAAACCAGCGCAAACAATAAAACGCGGCTATTCCGTAGCTTGGTTGGTAAAAGTAACGAGATACAAAATGTTAGGCATCTGATTGAACAAGTTGCACCAACCGAAGCGAATGTCTTAGTGCTAGGTGAGTCGGGTACAGGAAAAGAGGTAATTGCTCGCAATGTACACTTTTTATCTAATCGTACCGATAATATTTTTGTCCCGGTAAACTGTGGTGCTATTCCAGGTGAACTGTTAGAAAGCGAATTATTTGGTCATGAAAAAGGCGCCTTTACTGGAGCTGTTAGCGCCCGAAAAGGCCGTTTCGAACTGGCTGAAGGCGGCACGTTGTTTTTAGATGAAATCGGTGATATGCCTCTGCAAATGCAAGTCAAGTTATTAAGGGTGTTGCAAGAGCGAACATACGAACGGGTAGGGGAACTAAACCTATTAAATGTGATGTTCGGGTTATCGCTGCTACCCATCGTGATTTAGAGAGTATGATAGAAGAAGGGCTGTTTAGGGAAGATTTATACTACCGATTAAATGTTTTTCCTATCGACAGTCCAGCGCTAAGAGAGCGAAAAGAAGATATTCCGCTTTTATTACAAGAGTTAGTTTCTCGCTTAGAGGGAGACAATGCACGGATAAAGTTTACCGAAAATGCATTGACCTCGTTAATGGAGCACAAGTGGGCGGGTAACGTTCGTGAACTGTCTAATTTAGTTGAAAGACTGATGATTCTGTATCCAAATCGACTCGTGGATATGACAGATTTACCTAGTAAATACAGACATCTAGATGTTGAGTCTTATGAGCCAGATTATCCAGAAGAGCTACTTGAGCGCGATGCAATTAATGCGGTGTTTGGTGGAAGCGGGAATGACAGCGAGCAAGAGTTTCATGCTGAGCATAATTCATCAACCGAGTTGCCAAACGATGGACTTAACTTAAAAGAGTATATTTCGGAATTAGAGGTTAGCTTGATCACCCAAGCCTTAGACCAACAAGACTGGGTGGTTGCCCGCGCGGCGGATGCGTTAGGTATGCGGCGTACAACTCTAGTCGAGAAAATGCGTAAATACGATATTAGTAAAGTCTAATTCCATTTTCTACCTTTACGAGCTTCCCTATTAAACATGGAGTGGTGCTGTGTTGGCGCTAATTATTTCGCTCCAATTATTCTCTTACTTTGAGCCGTGGGCTTAAGGTCACGGCGCCATAATCGGTTGGTACGCCTTGTCATTTCAGCGCTTTTGAATGCAGCTTGCTGCTAATTTTGTGGTTCTCGCCTAATAAATTTTCCAAAAATGTCATTAGATTGACGTTCTAAAATCCAAAATATTATTTTAACTTACTGAAAATAAACAAAAATTTAATTGGCACAAGATGTGCTTTAGTCTCATTGTAATTATTCTGTCTAAGTTTTGACACGAGGAATATATGGGGACACCAAATATGTTGTTTGACACAGATCTACATTCATCTACGGGCATTCACGCTGCGCCGATTAACGAGTTGTATCACAAAGCACATCCAGAGGTGGATGCTGATGAATTGGAGTCTTTGCGATCCTAGGCCAATCGGTTGGAACACTTACTGCAAGTAATGCCAGCAGGTGTAGTGGTGGTTGATGGCAAAGGTGTCGTGAGACAATCAAATGATTTAGCCAATGACTTATTGGGTAAACCTCTTGAAGGACAGTTGTGGCGAACCATTATATTGCGCTCTTTTAAACCTCAAGCAGATGATGGACATGAAGTTTCGTTGCATGATGGGCGTAAGGTTAAACTGTCGATCACGCCGTTGCTGAAAGAGCTAGGACAGCTTATTGTTTTAACCGATTTGACCGAAACAAGGCAGCTACAACAACGCATTGGCCATCTGCAAAAACTGTCTTCTTTAGGGAAAATGGTCGCATCGTTAGCACATCAAATTCGTACGCCTTTATCTGCTGCTATGTTATATGCGGCAAACTTATCCAACGGCAATTTAAACAACGATTCCCGCGACAAATTTAGTGAAAAGCTAATGTCTCGTTTGCGCGATTTAGAAAGCCAAGTGAATGACATGTTATTGTTTGCTAAAAGCGGTAAAGAGCAAGTGGTGCAAGAAGTATCGCTGCAAAGTCTAATCAATGAGGTTAAGCAGGGAAGTGACGCCATGGTGCAAAGTCACAATGCATCACTACTGGTTACCTTACCCGATCCTGATGTATATATTTTAGGTAATAAAACCGCACTTGCAGGTGCATTACAAAATTTGATTCAGAACGCCTTAGAGATTATCCCCAACAATGCTGTTATCGCTTTGTCAGCCAAGATTGATAAAACACGGCCCAATTGGGTGAACCTGTCGGTTGCTGATAATGGCCCAGAGTATCAAAAATTCAATAAATGGACAAGTGTTTGAACCTTTTTATACCACCAAATGCAATGGCACTGGCTTGGGGTTGGCTGTGGTTAAAAGTGTTGCGCAATCACATCAAGGGCAAGCAAAGGTGAGCAACTTAGAAAGTGGGGGAGCTTGTTTTACTATTTGCTTGCCTATTTTAGATACCAACTTGTCAAAACACACGCAAGCAACAGCCAGCATTGCTAACTCATCCACATCGTTTACAGCCGATATTTTAAGGAGCTAAACCATGACTCAATCAAACATTCTAATAGTCGAAGATGACGCTGGTCTCAGAGAGGCCCTAGTTGATACATTATTGTTAGGGGGTTATAGCGTGGTTGAAGCCGATAGCGGCGAGCAAGCGTTAATAAAATTATCTGAACAAAGTATTGATTTGGTCGTGAGCGATATCCAAATGGGCGGAATGAGTGGCTTGATCTTGCTCAAGAATATCAAAGTAAAATATCCTAACTTACCTATTTTGTTAATGACTGCATACGCCACAATTGATGATGCAGTACAAGCAATGCGTGATGGGGCAACAGATTATTTGTCTAAGCCTTTCGCGCCAGAAGTGCTACTTAATCTGGTTGGACGATATGCGCCAGCACAAAAAGTAGAATCACGAACCCCTATAGTCGATGATCCTAGCAGTATTCAATTACTCGAACTTGCTAAAAAAGTGGCTCGCTCAGAAGCAACGGTCATGGTCTTAGGACCTAGTGGTTCCGGTAAAGAAGTGTTGGCTAGGTATATTCACGACCAATCTCTGCGTAGCGAAAAACCGTTCGTAGCAATAAATTGTGCCGCTATTCCAGAAAATATGTTGGAAGCGACTTTATTTGGCTATGACAAGGGGGCTTTTACTGGCGCCTTACAAGCATGCCCTGGAAAATTTGAACAAGCACAAGGCGGCACTATTTTGCTAGACGAAATAAGTGAGATGGACTTGAGTTTGCAAGCTAAGTTACTAAGGGTGTTGCAAGAAAAAGAAGTCGAAAGGTTAGGTAGTCGTAAGACAATTTCTTTAGATGTGAGAGTGATCGCAACGAGTAACCGCAATATCAAGCAAACAGTTGACGCTGGCGAGTTCCGAGAAGACCTGTATTATCGCCTAAATGTATTCCCTTTGACTTGGTTACCACTGGATAAGCGAGCGGGAGATATTGTGCCATTGGCCGAGCACTTAATTGAGCGCCATTGTCAAAAACAAGGCTGTTTTATTCCTAAACTTAATGCTGCAGGTCGCAGTAAATTATTGCAGCACAATTGGCCAGGCAATGTGCGTGAGTTAGAAAACGTTATTCAAAGAGCGCTGATCCTTGCTGATGGTGATAAAATTGATGCGCAAGACTTGATGATAGAACAAGATCTTAGTAATGCTCCTCAAACACCTGATGTCATGAGTATTGAGGAAGATAACAGTAAGCTTGGTTCGGAATTGCGTCAGCAAGAGCATCAAATTATTTTAGATACGTTGCAAAGTTGTAAGGGCCGCAGAAAAGACGTGGCTGAGCGTTTAGGGATCAGTCCTCGTACCCTAAGATACAAATTAGCTAAAATGCGCGAGATTGGTATTGAGTTACCAGCCTAGTTTGTTCAAGTATGTGTGTGTAGTACTCCTTTAGTCGCCAATGTAGGCGACTTTTTTTGTCTTTAAACTGGCGCTTTTGTCAATATTATGACGCTTTTTCTACCCTATGGTGTTTGCATATCTAATTGTTATATATGGATAAATTTATTTATCTTGTGGGTTTTATTGGTTTGGCATCTACCTTGCTAGTATCAGGGTAATTAGCGCAATTAGTCAAAGGTTATGGGAGTATTCAAATGGACATAAAAGCACAGTCTATTTATCAAGAAATGCAAAGTATGGCCGCTCAAACTAAAATGGATTTGGACCAACCAGCGGCCATCCAAGGTAACCCCTCTTCACAGAACTTTGCTGATTTACTGGGGAATGCATTAGATACAGTAAACAGTATGCAGTTAGAAGCTAAAGATAAAGCCATGGCATTTGAAATGGGTGACAAAAGTCTCAGTTTGGCCGATGTTATGGTAGCCAAAGAAAAATCAAGTATTGCATTTGAAGCGACGATCCAAGTACGAAATAAAGTACTAGACGCATATAAGCAAATCATGAATATGCCGGTTTAGGAGTTAGCAAGTGGCTGAAGCAGCGAGTACAGAACTAGCCGTATCTGATATGAATTCTGATGTTTATGCAGACGATTCAGTAGCGGAACAAAAATCTGGGTTTATGGAAGCGGTAGGTAACACCGATTTAGTTCGTCAGGTTACGATTGTCGCTGCATTAGTCATATGTACTGCCATTGCCTTCATTATATTAATGTGGGCGCAAGAGCCTGATTATCGTCCTTTGGCAACAATGGAAACCCAAGAGTTAATTGAAACCCTAGATTATTTGGATCAAGCACAAATTGATTACTTGTTAGAAGGGAATACGATTAAAGTTGCCAGCGATGAATATCAAAACATTAAATTAGGCTTAGCTAGACAAGGTTTAACGCAAACTGAGTCGGGCGGCGCTGAAATTATCATGCAAGATATGGGGTTTGGTGTTAGCCAGCGCGTTGAAAAAGAACGTCTTAAACACGCTCGAGAAAAACAAGTCGCCAGTACTATTGAAGAAATAAGCACAATTTCGAGAGCCAAAGTCTTATTAGCCCTCCCTAAAGAAAATGTTTTCGCTCGTAGAGAGAAAAAAGCCAGTGCTACAGTAGTGGTGACACCAAGACGAGGTGCCATCATCTCAACAGGAGAAGTGAATTCTATTATTGATATTGTGGCCTCAGCTGTACAAGGATTAGAGCCTGACCGAGTCACGGTGTCTAACAGCAATGGCCGACTATTAAACTCTGGATCTCAGGGGGCAGAAGCTGCGCGATCTCGCAAAGAATATGAAATAGAGAAGAAGCGTGAACAAGCTTACATTGAAAAAATAGACTCAATTCTGATCCCGGTTCTTGGCTTAGGCAATTACACGGCTCAAGCCGATGTCACTATGGATTTTACAACAGTTGAACAAACTCAACGTAGCTATAATCCTGACCTTCCAGCCGTACGTAGTGAAATGACGGTAGAAGATAATAGTATAGGCGGAGTCATTGCCGGCATTCCTGGAGCGTTAACAAATCAACCCCCTCTGGACTCAAATATTCCAGAAAATGCGGCAACCGACAGCCGGCAGCCCGTTACGCCAGAAACCATAAAGAAGAGACCCGCAACTACGAATTAGATACCACGGTCAGTCACACTAAGCAGCAAGTAGGCGTGATTCGACGACTAAGTGTATCTGTGGGACTTGATTATGTTAACAGTGTGGCCGCTGACGGTACGGTTACCAGCGTCCCTAGGACACAAGCCGAATTACTAGATATTCGCAGGTTATTGCAAGGAGGCATTGGCTTTGACGTCACCCGTGGCGACTCCCTCGAGGTGGTGAGTATTCCCTTTAACCGTCTTGATGATGTGGTTATTGAAGACTTACCATTTTGGGAAGATCCGACATTTTTACCTATGCTGAAATTAGGTGGTGGCTTATTTATTATCTCCTTGTTGATAATATTTGTTGTCAGACCGATGGTCCGTAAACTAATTTATCCAGATGAAATCAAAGTGAATGAAGATGACGCCGACGAGGGCTTAGATCTGGGCGAGGAAACGATCAGTTTACTGGCTGAAGAATTTGATGATGCGCAAGTAGGGTTTGCCGCAGATGGTACCTTCATGTTACCTGACCTGCACAAAGATGAAGATGTTTTAAAAGCAGTACGTGCATTGGTGGCCAATGAACCTGAGTTATCATCGCAAGTTGTAAAAAATTGGATGTTGTTAGATGAATAGTCTAAGCATGATGACATCTCTTTGGATTAAGGGCTAAGTTGTGGCTGAAGAAGAAAAAGTGGAAGAAGCTGGCTATGACGTCAGTAAATTAGAAGGCGTAGATAAAGCGGCGATCTTGTTATTAAGTTTGACAGAAGACGATGCGGCGCAAATTCTAAAGCATTTAGAGCCCAAGCAAGTGCAAAAGTTAGGGCAAGCTATGGCTCAAATTGAAGACATGACACAGGCCAAAATCACAGCTGTTCATAAACACTTTATTGAAGAAATTCAAAACTACAGCACCATTGGCTTCCAAAGCACAGACTTCGTAAAACGCGCACTGACCTCTGCCTTAGGTGAAGATAAAGCAGCTAATTTAATTGATCAGATATTAATGGGCTCTGGGGCGAAAGGCTTAGATTCTTTGAAATGGATGGACTCCAAGCAAGTGGCCAGCATTATTCGCAATGAGCATCCACAAATACAAACCATTGTTATGTCTTATCTTGATGCCGAGCAATCTGCTGAGATCCTTAGTCAGTTCCCAGAAAAAGTACGTCTTGATCTGATGATGCGAGTGGCCAACTTAGAAGAAGTACAACCAGCGGCATTGCAAGAGTTGAACGAAATTATGGAAAAACAATTTGCCGGTCAAGCGGGTACGCAAGCTGCCAAAATGGGTGGTTTGAAGTCTGCTGCAGATATTATGAACTACCTAGATACCAACATTGAAGGTCAATTAATGGATGCCATTCGTGAGCAAGACGAAGAGATGAGTCAACAGATCCAAGACCTCATGTTTGTTTTTGATAACCTTGCAGACGTAGATGATCGGGCTATACAAGCGATTCTACGAGAAGTACAACAAGATGCCTTACTCAAAGCAATAAAAGGTGCAGAAGAGGATCTGAAAAACAAAATTACTAAAAACATGTCGAAACGAGCAGCAGACATGCTTATTGACGATCTAGAAGCCATGGGACCTGTCCGTATTAGCGAAGTTGAAACCGCGCAGAAAGAAATTTTGTCTGTTGCCCGGCGCTTAGCTGATTCAGGAGAAATCATGTTAGGCGGCGGTGGCGGTGATGAATTCTTGTAGAATCACACTAATAAGGCATATGTGGCTGTTATGACAAATGAACAAGAAAATGACAAAGATGAAGTCATACCCTGGGAATTACCCTTTGTAGGCGAAGAAAAATCACCAGGAGAAGCCGAAACGACTAATGCGTTAAATCGTCGTGCTAACTGGCAATATGAGCCTCCTGAAGAAGAAGTTGAAATTCTGCCGCCAACGGCCGAAGAAATCGAAGCTATTCGTGCGGCTGCTCATGCTGAAGGATTAACACTAGGCAGAAATGAAGGGCAGGCACAAGGTTACGAACAAGGCTTTGCAGAAGGCAAAGAGGCAGGTTTAGCTCAAGGTATCGAAGAAGGCACCGCACAAGGGCTATCATCTGGTGAAGAGCAATCTAAGCAACATTTAGCACATTGGATACAGTTAATTGATAGCCTACATAAACCAATTGAAAAAGTGGATGACGAGTTAGAAAAAGAGCTTGTTTTGTTGGCGGTCAGCTTAGCCCGCGGGGTCATTCGAAGTGAAGTGAAAACCAATTCAGATCTTATTTTTCAAGCGCTACGAGAAGGCTTGAAAGCGCTGCCGATTCAAGAAAAGTGCTACCAAATTCATCTCAACCCTGATGACATTATTATGATTAAAGATCATTTTAGTGAAGACGAAATAGCTAAGCACAATTGGCAATTGGTAGAAGCGCCGCAGTTGTCGGCTGGTGGTTGTGAAATTGTCACTCAGTCAAATGCGGTAGACATTAGTGTAGAACGCCGCGTAAAAGATGTACTAGACAAGTTTCTATTGGAACAAGGTTTGGCCCACGCAGGTTCAGGGGAAGCGTAAATCATGAGTGCAACCTTACTCGACCGAATTAAAACGCTAAAAGAACAAGTACCTCAGTCGCCGATTGTGGCCAGTGGCAAGCTAGTTCGAGGTATTGGCCTAACACTGGAGGCGGTAGGGTGCCAAATGCCTGTTGGAAGTCAATGTTTAGTCCAAACCGTCGACGGTGAAATTGAAGCTGAGGTGGTAGGGTTTGCCGAAGATATTACCTATTTAATGCCCACTGAAGCGGTAAAAGGCATAGTGCCGGGTTCTCGAGTTCAGCCACTAAATCGAGAACAAGGACTCGCGGTTGGCATGGAATTATTAGGCCGAGTTGTTGATGGTAATGGTCAACCTTTAGATGGCCTTGGACCGATCAAAACAGAAAAGCGTGTTCCTTTGACTCGCCCTCCCATGAACCCATTAATTCGTAAACCCATTACCCAACCTCTGGATGTTGGCGTTCGAGCGATCAATGCAATGGTCACAGTGGGGTCGGGACAACGAATGGGCTTATTTGCCGGTTCCGGAGTAGGTAAAAGCGTACTCATGGGCATGATGACCCGAGGAACAAAAGCTGATGTCGTAGTGGTGGGGCTAGTAGGTGAACGTGGCCGAGAAGTAAAGGAATTCATTCAGGATATTTTAGGTGAAGAGGAACGAAAGAAGTCTGTTGTGGTAGCCGCACCGGCTGATACATCGCCATTGATGCGTTTAAAAGGTTGCGAAACAGCGGTGACCATCGCCGAGTACTTTAGGGATCAAGGTTTCAACGTCTTATTGTTAGTTGACTCTCTTACTCGTTACGCGATGGCGCAACGAGAAATCGCATTAGCAGTGGGTGAACCTCCTGCCACTAAGGGTTATCCGCCTTCGGTTTTTGCTCGATTACCAGCGTTAGTTGAACGAGCCGGTAATGGTAGTGAAAATCAAGGTTCTATTACCGCCTTTTATACGGTATTAACCGAAGGGGATGACTTACAAGATCCTATTGCTGACGCAGCCCGAGCGATTTTAGATGGGCATATAGTGCTATCTCGAGCCTTAGCAGACTCAGGGCATTATCCGGCTATTGATGTAGAGGCCTCTATTAGCCGCGTGATGCCAATGGTAGTGTCTAAAGAGCATGAGCAAAGTGCCCGACGTATTCGGCAGGTTTACTCAAATTATCAGAGAAATAAAGATCTCATTACGATTGGCGCTTACACCAAAGGCACCGATCCTAGATTGGATTTAGCGATTACCGCCGAACCGGCAATTAATGCATTTTTGCAACAAGGTATGCATCAAATTCTCGATTTTGAACAAAGTGAAGCCGCCATGTCAGCACTGAGCGGCGGATTAGGAACAGGTTAACGTTATGGCTAATTCTCAACTAAAACTGGTCGCAGACTGGGAGCGCCAAAAAGAACAAAAGCTGGCGCAAGACTTTCAAATTGCTCAGAATTACGCTCAAGAAAATAAGCAAAAGTTATCGGGTTTAGAAAACTACCGATTAGACTATTTACGCCAAGCTCAAGTTAAGGCGAAGCAAGGCATAGGCAGTTTAACCTTTAATCAGCATCAACAATTTATTGGTAAATTAGATAAAGCGTGTGAGTTGCAAATGCAGCAAGTGGCGCAATCTGCCTTGGTTGCCGATCAGCGTAAGTCTCAATGGCTACAGCAGCAGAAAAAACGCAAAGCAGTAGATTTACTGATAGAAAAACAAAACATCGCTCAACAACAACGAGAAGCGAAGCAAGAACAAATAATGTTAGACGAGCTCACCTTACAGAAATTTATTCGCAACAAAGCTTAATCATACTATCCACATTCGCCTTTAATGCCCCAGTTTGTCAGCATGCTATAAAATAAATGATTAATATGTTTATAAGTTGGAATGGTCTTTGCTCTATTTCAACCTAGAGCCTAAAGTCAGATAAGAAAATGACTAATTGGTGACAGAGTACAGTATGGATTTTTTAAGCCCCCACCATGCTAATATTAATTTAGTGTTTTAAAACAGTTAGTTATCGTTTTGTTTTAAAACCAAAGGATGTAATTAGAATGATGCAACAAGTTGCCACCACAAAATCAGAAGTTGCCGTAAATGCCAACACGGCCGCTAATTCGGCAATGAATACCGCTACCAATAATACACAAGCGGAGCGACTGTTTGGGTCTGATTCAAATTCCAATAAAGAGTTTGAACAACTGTTACAGCAACAAAAAGCGAGTCACAAACAGGGGGCGCATTCGGGCTCGTCAACGGCAGAAAAACATAGCACCTCATCTACCTCTAAAAAGTCAGAGGCTACCGAACAAGAAAATAGATTAAGCCAACAGTCGACGGATGAGCAAAGAGAACAAAAACGTGCGCTCGACAATGCACAGTCCAAGCAAAATGAAACAGACTCAAAATCTACTTGGGAAACTAAAGGTCCGGCTAAGCCTAAACTTAAGCTGGATATCGTAGGCGATGGTGACGCTGCAGAGTGGGTGTCTCTAGTCGATAACTTACAAAAATTTTCACAAGGGCAAGCTAGTGACGGGGAACCTCTTACACCGAGCGCGATGGAAACACTCGTTGATAACCTATCTGCAGACAAATTAGAGGTTACCGAGGATGGTAAATCTGCCAATGATAGTGGCTCAGAAAGTGATAATGGATCTGAAAGTGAAGGTACAGATACGGCGAACAGTGCCACACTAACTGAAGTACCGAGCAGCAGTGAAGCTGTGGATGACAGTATGATTTTAAACATAGAAACGTCGGACGACTTTGCCAATTCTCCTTGGCTGTCGCAAAGCCTGCAGAGTGTAACAACGAAGCAAGACGGAAATGTTGATGTGGCAGGTGTTTCTCAAGCCAACGATGAATTATCAGAACTGACTGCTAATACTAAGCAAACCGACGCTAGAGCACTAGAGGCTCAGCAACAAACGGATAATGCAGAAGCTGAAACCGCCTCTTTGCTACCTGATCTAACTGAGCAAGAAAACCAAGCACTTTTGGGGGATTTACTGTCAGAATCGGCCCAAGTAGCTGTCGATAAATTGCTAAATAATAAGGGGCAATCTAACGCTGAGCAGCAGGTGGAAAACTTAGATGCAAGCGCTGCTGATAATAGTCAAGGGGTAGGGACGCTTGCTGCTGAGCAAGAACAGGAAATGGCAGAAAGTTTATTATCTGAAGCTGTGACATTGAATAAGCAGGTGGCAAGCGAGCAATCATCAAGCTCTCCTATACTGACACTGTCTACGTTACCAGATAATAAGCTGGATTCAGTCTTAACTAATTTAGCCGAGCGCTTGTTAGAAAAAGCAGCAGGAACAGAGCAGATTTCCCAAACTTCGACGGTTCGCGGGGAGTCCAGTCAAATATCTGAACTGAGCCATGCAATTACTTCACCGATAAAAGAGTTTGTCGCTTCCTTAAAAAGCGGTATTGCAGAGTTTAAAAATCAATTGGCGCAGGGACGAGAGCCTGGGATTGATCTTAAATCGTTAGTCACGGACTCAATCGATAAACTTGCCTCAGTTGCTACGTCGGGCGCAGTCGTAGAGGGGAGCGCGCAGGTACTGAGTAATTTCTCGCAAGTATTAGATTTTGCCGCGAATTTAAATAGAGCGATGGAGCAACAATCGAATTTGCATGGGCAGACATACAATGCCTTACAAAGAGAAGTGTCACAGATCCAGGGTGAACAAATAAAGCAAAGCCAATTGACCCAAGTTGAATCAAAATTTGAAAAAGCGGTGAACATCGCCAAACCTGAAGGGATCCAGCAGTTGGCGGAAAAGGTACGTTGGCTAGCCAACACAAAAAATTTGGTGGCTGAGATTAGATTAGATCCAGCAGAGTTGGGATCCGTCCATGTCAAAGTGGCAATGCAAGGGGAAGCGGCATCGGTCAATTTTGTAGTGCAATCTCAACAAGCCCGAGACGCAATGGATAATGCGGTGCCAAGATTGAGGGAGATGTTGGCTGAAAAAGGGATAGAGCTGGGCCAATCCTCTGTTAGACAAGAGTCTGACGGACAAGCACAGCAGGGTGATGAGCAACTTGCCGACGGCAATAGTTCGCCACTGGGGGGCGCGGAAGACGAAAATAACCTTGAACAAACTGATATTCAACAGAAAGTGGTAAATGGCGCCTTAGGTGGTATTGATTATTTCGTGTGATATTTTATGCAAGCAGGCAGAAAATTTGGTAAAGCTATTTGCCATTTTTTTGTAGCAACGGATAATGACAGCAAGATTGATTAAACAAAGAGAATTTCATGGCTGAAGAAGAATTACAATTAGAAGACGGTGGTAAGAAAAAAGCAAAATGCTGGTTATTATTATTGCTGTTGTCGTGTTGGTAGCGGGTGGTGGTGCCGCTTATTTTTTCTTGATGGGAGAGGATGATCCCACGACGGCGACCGAAATGACTGGCCTAGAAAGTGAAGGTGGTGATGCTTCGGCTGCAAATGGCGTGAAGCTAGTGAACGGCTTTGTATGTCGCTATGCCCAGACCTTTCGTTTTTAACGCTCCATAGTACACCACGAGAGCGTATTGTTGAAATTAAAGTGCAGCTGATGCTGAGAGGGTCTGACAACGAAGAAAAAGCAAAAATGCATATTCCTTTAATTGAAGGGGCGTTAGTTAGAGTTTTTGGCACGGCAAATGCTGATGAATTAGTAACAGAAGCGGGTAAATCCGCAATTCGCAGTAGTGCCCTGAAAGAAGTGCAAATTGTATTGACTGAAATTACCGGTAGTAAAGTTGTAGAAGAAGTATTGTTCACCGGTTTTGTGATGCAATAACGCTAATGACAGAAATGAGAGAATTAGATTGAGCGATTTATTATCCCAAGACGAGATTGATGCGCTACTCCATGGCGTAGACGATGTTGAAGAAGAAGAAATAAATGATGAAGAGTCGGATGGCTTAGCAACACAATATGACTTTTCTTCTCAAGATCGGATTGTGCGTGGAAGAATGCCTACGCTTGAGATAGTAAACGAACGCTTTGCCAGACATATGCGGGTTAGTTTGTTTAATATGATGCGTCGGTCTGCTGAGGTGTCTATTAATGGGATCCAAATGACAAAGTTTGGTGAGTACATCCATACTTTGTTTGTTCCAACTAGTTTGAATATGGTGCGTTTTCGTCCGTTAAAAGGCACAGGATTAATTACCATGGAAGCTAGATTGGTATTTATCTTGGTAGACAATTTCTTTGGTGGAGATGGGCGCTACCACGCTAAAATAGAAGGTCGGGAGTTTACCCCGACCGAACGTCGTATCATTCAAATGTTACTAAAATTAATTTTTGAAGATTACAAAGAAGCGTGGGCCCCGGTTATGGATGTTTCATTCGAATATTTAGACTCTGAAGTTAATCCTGCCATGGCTAATATTGTCAGTCCAACTGAGGTCGTAGTGATCAGTTCTTTTCACATTGAACTAGATGGAGGCGGTGGCGATTTTCACGTGTCATTACCTTATTCAATGTTAGAGCCTATTCGTGAATTATTAGATGCTGGTGTGCAAAGCGATAAAGAAGATACCGATTTGCGCTGGAGTAAAGCACTACGCGACGAAATTATGGATGTTAAGGTCGGCTTATCTACGCACATGATGGATATCGAGATCACCCTTGAAGATGTTATGAACTTAGAAGCGGGAAATATTTTACCTATAGAAATGCCTGAACATATTACGGTGTTAATTGAAGACCTACCTACTTTTAGGGCTAAAATGGGTCGTTCGAGAGACAACCTTGCGTTAAAGATTGTAGAAAAAATTCCGCGACCTACTTCAGTGAAGTCTGAGTTGCAACTGTTAACCAAAGGTGGTCGTAGAATCGATAGCGACGCCGAATTACAAACGCTTGAAGAAGATTTGTAAACTATTTACAGCGAGTATGGAGCTGAGTTATGAGTGAAGAAGACGGGTTAGATGATTGGGCCGCAGCGATGGCTGAGCAGGCTGATGAAGAAGCTAAAAAAGAAGGGAGTTCTGCTGAGTTTGGTGCGGATGCAGAGGTTGCTGAATTAGATGAGCTTGAAGAAGATCATGAGATAACGCCGAAAGAAAAGCGTAAGTTGGATACTATTTTGGATATTCCTGTAACCATTTCTATGGAAGTGGGCAGAAGTCATATTAGTATTCGAAATTTACTGCAATTAAACCAAGGTTCAGTGGTTGAATTGGATCGCGTTGCTGGTGAGCCATTAGATGTTTTAGTAAATGGCACGTTGATTGCTCATGGAGAAGTAGTAGTAGTCAACGACAAATTCGGGATTCGATTAACTGATGTTATTAGCCAACTGGAAAGAATCAAAAAGCTTAGGTAAAAATACTTCATATAAAACATGGGGTTGGAGTGTTTCAACTTCATGTTTATTCTGCTCTTTTACGGCTCATGCCGAGCCAGAAAGTTACTCAAATCCCACTTCAATAGTGTCAATTTTTCTTTCCTTATTGTTAGTTATTGGCGTGGTTTTTATGGTCGCGTTCTTAATGCGTCGGTTTAATGTCACTCAATCTAGCCATTCTCAATTAAAAATAGTGACATCGATGATGGCTGGCACCAGAGAGCGTGTGTTGGTCATCGAAGTAGGTGATGAACAGCATTTGCTAGGCGTAACGGCTCACAATATTAATCATTTAGCTAAATTGTCTACCCCCTTAGATACTACGCCAAGCAACAATAGTGAAAAGTTTAAAGATAAGTTGTCGTTATTCATGGCTGGGAAACTTAATCCTGCGATGAACGTTGATACTGACTCGGCAAAACATAGTCCGCGCGCTAATGGAGAGAAGCCATGAGATTTACGTGCTTGAAAGCCGCAACTTTATTGATCCTGCTGTTGGTTAGCGTATCGGCATTTTCGCAGCCTGAGATCCCAGCTTTAACCTTAACGGATAACCCAGATGGCAGCCAAGACTACACCATGACCTTACAAGTTGTGGCGATCATGACTTCATTAAGTTTGTTGCCAGCATTTATTATGATGATGACATCGTTTACTCGAATCATTATCGTGTTGTCTATTTTGCGGCAGGCTATAGGTTTACAGCAATCTCCGTCCAATCAAATTCTTATTGGTGTGAGCTTATTTTTATCCATGTTCATTATGGCGCCAGTATTTGAAAAAATGAATGAAACCGCGCTACAGCCATATTTGAATGAAGAAATCACTTCATTACAAGCTTATGAAATTGGTAAACAACCTCTTAGAGAATTTATGTTGTCACAGACACGGGTTAAAGATTTAGAAACCTTTGTTCAAATCGGCGGTATGGATGGTCAGTTTCAAGATCCACAAGATGTACCAATGAATGTGTTAATTCCTGCTTTTGTGACCAGCGAGCTTAAAACTGCATTTCAAATTGGCTTTATGTTGTTTATTCCCTTTCTCATTTTAGATTTGGTCGTGGCGTCAATTTTAATGGCTATGGGGATGATGATGTTGTCACCGATGATCGTGTCGTTGCCATTTAAGTTAATGTTGTTCGTGTTGGTTGATGGTTGGAATTTAATTTTTGGCACCTTGGCCAATAGTTTCGGAATGGGAGTGTAGCGAATGAGTCCTGAAGTCTTTGTTGAGATCCTTAAAGAAGCGTTACATATGGTTATTTTACTGGTGTCGGTCATTATTCTACCAAGCCTATTTGTTGGCTTAATCGTCGCTGTGTTTCAAGCTGCCACCTCAATCAATGAACAAACAATGAGTTTTTTGCCTCGCTTAATTGTAACGTTGTTAGCGTTAAGTTGGGGGGACACTGGCTTGTGCAAAAGCTGATGGACTTCACTTTTACAATGGTCGAGCGCATTCCTGAAGTTGTGGGTTGAATCATGTTATTCTTGCGCCGGAATAGTTAGTCATGGATATTGAAACGTCTACAATTATGCAGTATTTGGCAGATATGTTGTTGCCATTTATGCGTGTTTCTGGACTTTTTGCGTCTATGGTTGGGTTAAGCGCGAAAAGTGTGCCTATGACAACTCGCGCGCTGTTAACGCTATTTTTGACCTTGTTGATCATGCCAATGATACCGCCTGTGCAAGTGGCTGAACTCTTCTCTGTTGGAACCTTTTTGTTGGTTATTCAGCAAATTATCATTGGTGTGGCGCTAGGTTTTTTGTCCAATATGGTGTTAAACACTTTCGTTTTAGCTGGCCAAGTGGTGGCCATGCAAACAGGTTTAGGGTTTGCTTCAATAGTCGACCCAGTGAATGGGATTAACGTACCAGCTGTGGGGCAGTTTTATCTCATTTTGGCGACTTTACTTTTCTGGGCTCTAGATGGTCATTTAGCCATGATACGTATGGTAGTCATGAGTTTTGAAGCTTTTCCGATCGGTCAAGCTTGGTTTGCCCCAGAACAATTTCGCGATATCGCCCATTGGGCAGGTTGGATGTTTATTTCTGCCTTGACCCTGTCATTGGCACCAATCGTATCCCTATTAATTGTCAATCTAGCCTTCGGTGTAATGACCAAAGCAGCACCACAATTGAATATATTTAGTATCGGTTTTTCCATCGCACAAATTATGGGGTTGATTATTATCTGGCTGACTCTTGATAACTTAACCCATCATTTTGAAGTGATGTGGGATCGTGCGCAAACCATGATGTGCCAATTGGTTCAGGTGTGTCCATGATAATAGCTAAGAATAAGGGGAGGGTGATGCATGGCTGATTCAAATGAAAAAACCGAAGACCCCACCGCAAAAAAACAATCCGATGCCAAAAAGAAAGGGCAGATAGCCCGATCTAGAGAATTAGCCACTACCTTCGTTTTGATCTCTAGTGCGCTTACTTTTATTTTTATGGGAGCGGAAATTGCCAGCGCCTTGTTCGAGGTAACCCAACGAACCTTTACCCTGTCTAGAGATGAAACTTATGACTTTAAGCATATGTTTCAAGCATGGGGATTTGCTTTTGAAACCATTAGCTTCCCGGTCCTAGCCTATATGTTGATTGTGACCATTGCCGGAATATACGGCAATATTGCTCTTGGAGGATATAACTTTACTTGGCAAGGAGCGGCACCTAAAGCGTCAAAAATTAGTCCAATAGCGGGTTTTAAAAGAATGTTTGGCATGAATAGTCTGGTTGAATTACTTAAGGCTATTGCGAAATTTGTAGTGGTGGCCGCTATGGCTTATGTGGCGCTGGTTATCTTTAGAGATGAAGCTCTACATTTAGATATGGAGCTTTACCCGCTAAATTTATTTCATGCATTGGATCTGATCTCTTGGGCATTTTTACTGATGTGTTGCGCGTTGATCCCTATTGCGGTGTTTGATGTGCCTTATCAGCATTATAAGCATAACAAAGAAATGAAAATGTCGTTGCAAGAGGTCAAAGAAGAGCGAAAAAATGCCGAAGGTGATCCTCAAGTTAAAGGCAGGATCCGTAAATTGCAGTATCAAGCTGCAGCGAATCGCATGATGCAAGAAGTACCTAACGCAGATGTGGTAGTGACCAACCCCACTCATTATTCTGTAGCACTTAAATATGATCAGAATGGTACTCGGGCACCGGTACTTGTTGCCAAAGGGGTAGATGAAATGGCCATGCATATTCGAAAAATAGCCAAGGGAAATGATGTACCAATCGTCGCTTCTCCCATGCTTGCCCGAGCAATATATTATTCTACAGAAGCTGAACATGAGATCCCTGAAAAACTATTTATGGCAGTGGCGCAGGTACTGGCTTATGTGTATCAGTTAAAAGCTTACAATAAGGGCAAAGGCAAGAAGCCACCTCCACTTCGTAAAGATTTACCAATCCCGCCAGAATTAAGGCGATAACAGTCACGTATAGGCTCATACACTTTGCCGTGGGAGCTAATCAGTCCAACACCGCTAGATACTAAAAGAGCGTTATCGAGAGGTTCGGCTTATCCAGGATCCAGGTTACTTACATTCATTTTGAATACTTGGCGCAGTAGTTGCTTTTAGATAAGTTAATTATCCTAAAGTAACAAAGCGTCAAATTTTCGTTTATGCAACTAACTTCGTATTTGAATCGATTTGATAGAAACCAGTTTAAGTCTGCAGCGTCTGGCTTAGGGGCGCCTATCGTATTGCTCGCTATAATGGGTATGGTCATTTTGCCGATGCCGGCATTCTTATTAGATATTCTGTTTAGCTTCAACATAGCCTTGTCTTTAGTGGTTATTTTAGTGTCTGTATTTACCAAAAAACCGGTCGACTTTGGCATTTTTCCTCTGGTGTTATTGATCGCCACCGTACTTAGATTGGCCTTGAATGTTGCCTCTACTCGAATTGTGTTACTGGAGGGGCATGAAGGTGGGGCCGCTGCAGGTAAAGTGATTGAAGCATTTGGTGCTGTGGTTATTGGTGGTAATTACGCTGTTGGTATAGTGGTGTTTGCCATTTTATTAATCATTAACTTTAAAGTGGTAACCGCAGGTGCAGGCAGAATTTCAGAAGTCAGTGCACGGTTTACATTGGATGCGATGCTATAGGTAAACAAATGGCGATTGATGCAGATTTAAATGCCGGTTTTATTGATTCTGATGAAGCCCGTAAACGTCGTTTGGAAATTACAAGCGAAGCTGATTTTTACGGTTCGATGGATGGTGCGTCAAAGTTTGTTAAAGGTGATGCCGTAGCAGGTTTATTTATTATGTTAATAAACATAGTGGGTGGTTTGTTTATTGGCATGATCCAGCATGACTTAGCGTTTTCTGAAGCGATCGAAATATACACACTGTTGACTATCGGTGACGGCTTAGTTGCTCAAATCCCTTCATTACTCTTATCAGTGGCCACAGCGATAATTGTAACCCGTGAAAATGACTCTCAAGAAATGGGTTTAGAGCTTGGTAAACAACTAGGTAATCAACGGGCCTTATACATTACCAGTGGTATTTTATTTGTAATGGGGATTGTGCCCGGTATGCCACATATTGCCTTTTTAGGGTTTAGTGCGGCAGTTGGTGGTTATGCTTATTACTCTCATTGGTTAGCTGAGAAACGCAGAAATGAGCCAGATGTTACCAGTCAACTGCCTGAGCCAAGCTCACAACCGAAAGAGATCAAAGAGTTAGGTTGGGATGATGTTCAGCACGTAGATACTATTGGTTTAGAAGTGGGTTATCGCTTGATCCCATTAGTTGACAAAGCGCAAGGTGGTGAGCTGTTAACCAGAATTAAAGGTGTACGTAAAAAACTATCTCAAGAGTTAGGTTTTTTGATCCCGCCGGTGCACATTCGTGACAACTTAGATTTGAGTCCGAACAACTACACTATTGCCATGCTAGGGGTGACTGTGGGGATGTCAGAACTGAGTCATGATGATGAGTTAGCAATTAATCCGGAGCAGGTGTTTGGCAAATTAGAAGGTAAAGCCACCACCGATCCTGCCTTTGGGCTCGAAGCTGTGTGGATTAAAGCGTCACAAAGAGAGCATGCGCAAACACTAGGCTATACCGTAGTAGACGCTGCCACTGTTGTAGCCACACATTTAAGCCAACTGTTAACGAATAATGCCTATCAACTATTAGGGCATGAAGAAGTGCAGCAATTGCTTGACTTACTGGCTAAGCAAAGTCCTAAGTTGGTTGAAGGCCTAGTGCCTGATATTTTTGCCGTTAAGTACAGTCGTGAAAGTGCTGCAGACCCTGTTATATGAAGGTGTGCCAATTAGGGATATGCGCAGCATAGTGCAAACACTGTGCGAATTTGGGCCGAAGAGCCAAGACCCCGATGTCTTGGTGTCTGCTGTGAGAATTGCGCTGAAGAGATTGATCGTTCAAGAAATTAATAATGGCGAAGCAGAAATACCCGTCATTACCTTGGCTCCAGAGTTGGAACAGATGTTGCACCAGTCATTACAAGCTGGTGGGGCTGAAGGTGCTGGTATAGAGCCTGGCTTAGCAGAAAGACTGCAAGGTTCACTGAATGAAGCTGCGCAGCAGCAGAGTTGGCAGGCGAGCCCGCGGTTTTACTCACTTCAGGGATGTTACGTCCAGTATTATCGAAGTTTTTAAAACATTCAGTCAGCGGTTTGCATGTATTGTCATATCAGGAAATTCCTGATGATAAACAAATTAAAATAGTGAGTGCTGTGGGTCAATAAACTGACACATTTTACGCACATTAGGGGGTTATGTGAAAATCAGACGTTTTTATGGAAAAGACATGCGCGATGTGCTCAAACAAGTCAAAGACGAGTTGGGTGGCGACGCAGTGATCATGTCAAATAAAAAGCATGCAGATGGTATTGAGATAGTTGCTGCTTATGACAAAGAGCCTGATGCGCAAATAAAACCATCACCTAAACCGGCCTCTGCCAATGGGGCAAATGCTCAGGTCAGTACTCCTACCTTAAGTGAAATTATTGGAGATACTGGCCCAGATAGTTTAAAGGCCTTACTTGAGAAGCAATCGCAAGCTGCTTTAAAACAAACAGAGCCCTCTAGACCGTCTCAACCGACACAGAAATCTCATGTTGCTTCGCCACAACCATTAATTGCAGCGAGTGGACAAGAAAGTTTAGCGCTTAAAGAAATGCGCCAAGAGTTGTCTTCACTGCGAAACATTTTGCAGTTTCAGGTGTCCGGGCTTATCGAACAAGAAAACAACCGCAAGCATCCGTTGCATAGCTATCTGGTTAAAAAATTACTACAGATGGGGATCTCTAACAGCTTAGCTGAAGAAGTGGTGGCATACGCTCCCGAGTCCGCCAACGAACGTGAAGCATGGTTGTTTTTACTTAAGTTATTAGCCAATAGGTTACAAACTAAGCCAGATGACATTTTATCTCAGGCTGGTGTTGTTGCGTTGATGGGCCCAACGGGTACAGGTAAAACTACAACGGTGGCTAAATTAGCGGCCCAAGCTGCGCAAAAATATGGTCCAGAGCAAGTCGCCGTAGTGACAATCGATAATTATAGAATTGGTGCCTTTGAACAAATCGCAACTTACGGTAAAATTATTGGCTGTAACGTGAAAAAAGCGCAGAATGCTAGTGAATTGTCAGATTTACTTTATCAATTTAGAAATAAACGTTTAGTATTAATTGACACCGCTGGATTTGGCCAACAAGATGCTAGGCTAATCAAACAGTTAGATACAATTAAACAGAATTCTTGTGTTACAATCAGAAAATATTTAGTGATGCAGGCCAACTGTCAGTATCGTGTAATGCAACAAACGATTAAAGAGTATCGACAGGTTTCCTTGCAGGGGTGTATATTGACTAAATTAGACGAATGTTACAGTCTAGGAGAGGCAATTAGTGTGGCAATCGAAAACAAATTGCAGGTATGTTATTTAACCAATGGACAGAAAGTACCCGAAGATATGCAACCAGCAGATACAAAATTTTTAATTACAAGCGCTGCAAAGCTTTATAAAAAATTCGGTTTACTTCATACTGACACAAATCACATTACAAATGCAGCAGTGGCAGTATGATTGAGGACCAAGCAAGTAGCTTAAGAAGAATGAATCAATCTAGATTAATTAAAGTAATCGCCGTGACTGGCGGTAAAGGCGGCGTTGGTAAAACTAACGTCACATTAAATACTGCTATCTCACTTGCCCAGCAGGGTAAGCGTGTGATGGTGCTGGATGCGGATTTAGGCTTAGCCAATGTCGACGTTTTACTGGGACTAAGAGTTGAGAAGAATCTTTCTCATGTGTTGTCTGGTGAATGTACGTTAGATGAAGTGTTAGTCGAAGGTCCCTACGGCATCAAAATAGCACCCGCAACATCCGGTAGTCAGTCTATGGCTGAATTAACGCCTACTGAGCACGCTGGACTAATAAGAGCATTTAGTGAGTTGCAAGCACAAATTGATGTGCTGATCGTTGACACCGCTGCCGGTATCACGGATATGGTGTTGAGCTTTTCGAAAGCTTCACAAGATATTCTGATGGTAGTGTGTGATGAACCAACTTCACTAACCGATGCTTATGCACTGATTAAAATCTTGAATAAAGAGCACGGCATATTTAGGTTTAAAATTGTTGCTAACATGGTACGTAGCATGCGTGAAGGCGATGAATTATTCTCTAAGTTGACCAAAGTGACGAATCGATTCTTAGATGTCGCTTTGGAATTAGTTGCTGTCGTACCATTTGATGAAAATGTACGAAAATCGGTGAGAAAGCAAAAGGCTATTGTCGAAGCTTATCCTACATCTCCTGCAGCGATGGCTATTCGTCGTCTAGCTAAAAAGGCCATAGAATGGCCTATCCCCAATCAGCCGGGAGGCCATTTAGGAGTTCTTCTTAGAGCAACTGGTATCTAAGGATAAGGCGGGTAACGACCGGTGAATAGTAAAGCTTCTGCTTATCAACAACTGGCTGACAAAAACGACTTGGTTGAACGCCATGCTCCGTTAGTTAAACGTATTGCTCATCATCTAATGGCTAGATTACCAGCTAGCGTTATTGTTGATGACCTGATACAGGCCGGTATGATTGGACTACTAGAAGCATCGAGAAACTTCGATGGTAGTAAAGGCGCAAGTTTTGAAACCTTTGCTGGGATCAGGATCAGAGGCTCAATGCTAGATGAGATCCGCAAAGGCGATTGGACTCCCAGATCAGTGCACAAGAATGGTCGAGCAATTACAGAAGCCATCAATCAGGTTGAGCGAGAAACGGGTAGGGATGCTCGAGATGTCGATGTCGCTGAAAAATTAGAAGTGAGTATTGAAAGTTATCACCAGATGTTAAACGAAGTTAACGCTGGAAAAATAATTGGAATGGAAGATTTAGGTGTTACTGAAGATGTGGTAACGACCGAGCAAACCAAAGGGGCGAATTCGCCTTTTGATGATTTAGTACAAGGCTCATTCCAAAAAGCACTCGCGCACACTATCACCACTTTACCAGAGAGAGAGGCTATCGTTCTTTCCCTCTACTATGATGAAGAATTAAATCTTAGAGAAATTGGAGAAGTACTGGAAGTCAGTGAATCCAGAGTCAGTCAAATTCACAGCCAAGCTATGTTAAAGCTTAAGTCTAGAATGCAATCTTGGCGTATAAACGAAAATAGTAATTGAATTAAATTAGAGGTTGGGTCCTCACCGGAGGTGGTTTTGGATAAAAATATGAAGATTCTTGTTGTTGACGATTTTTCGACAATGCGACGAATCATAAAGAATTTGCTTAAAGATCTTGGTTTTACCAATATACAAGAAGCGGATGATGGAAATACGGCATTACCCATGTTGCAACAGGGTATTTTTGATTTTGTTATCACAGATTGGAATATGCCTGGTATGCAAGGAATTGATTTACTTAGAGCAATTCGAGCAGACGCCGATTTAAAACATCTTCCTGTGCTTATGGTGACAGCTGAAGCCAAGAAGAGCAAATTGTTGCGGCAGCGCAAGCTGGCAAATGGTTATGTTATTAAACCTTTTACTGCAGCTACACTTAAAGAGAAATTGGCGAAGATATTCGAACGTTTGGGTTAACTTCAACAGACTTGATTGAGAGAGCAGACTGTATGGCACCTATGAACAGACCGCCAATTTCATTAGAAAATGCACGAAAACTGGTCTCTTTAATTGAGGCAGGTAACAATCAAGCAGCCTATGAATTGCTTGACGAGACCAGTCAAAACAACTCGCTCGAGTTATTTTCAGAAGTCGGTAAATTAACCCGTCAATTGCATGATTCACTAAATAACTTTCAACTTGATCCACGTATCGTTGATATGGCCAATCAAAGTATCCCAGATGCAAAAACACGTTTAAGTTACGTAATGCAAACTACTGAAGATGCTGCGAATAAAACTATGGATATTGTGGACACATGCATGCCAATAGTAGAAAAATTGGCGGGAGATGTCGGAAACCTTGAGCCTGAGTGGGACAAGTTACTTGCTCGCAACCTTCAGCTTGGGGAGTTTAATCAACTGACAAAAGATATTGGTGTTTTCTTTAAAGAAGGTAATCAAGCGTTAGCTAAATTGAGCCAGCTATTAACTGAAGTCTTGCTTGCTCAAGGTTATCAAGATATTACCGGCCAAGTGATACGAAAAGTGATTGAGATAGTCAAAGAAGTCGAAGATAGTTTAGTACACATGCTAGCAATGTTCGGTGGGCTTGAAGTTGAAGGCAGTGATAATTCGTCTGAAAAGCCTAATAAATCTGAAAAGCAAGTCGATAGTATTAATGCTGAAGGCCCAATAATGGATGCTAAGAGCAGAGAAGATGTCGCGTCAGATCAAGATGATGTTGATGACTTGCTTTCGAGTCTTGGATTTTAGAGGTAGATAAAATGACGTTTGATGTTGACGAGGAAATACTTCAAGACTTTCTGGTTGAGGCCGGAGAGATATTGGAACAATTACAAGAGCAGCTCGTTGATTTAGAAAACAACCCAGAAGATGCCGATTTACTTAACGCAATTTTTCGCGGGTATCATACTGTAAAAGGTGGCGCTGGGTTTTTGTCATTAACCGAGTTAGTAGAAATTTGTCATGGTGCAGAGAATGTCTTTGACGTTATGCGCAATGGCCAACGGACACTCACCCCAGAGTTGATGGATGTTATTTTACAAGCTACAGATAACGTTGTTCAAATGTTTGATAACGTTAAGGCCGGCGAACCTCTAGTGGCAGCTGAGCAATCATTGATAGAAACATTAACCCGACTTAGTGTGCCTGAAACGGCTGCTGAGGCTTCTTCTTCTCAACCTCCTGCAAAACCCGAAGAAACTCAATCTACTGCTGTTGAAACGGAACAAAGTCCCAGTGCTGGAGATGATTTTAGCGAGGATGAGTTTGAAGCCTTGTTAGACGAATTACATGGTGATCAAGCTCCGTCAGCAAAAGACACGCCAGCTAGAGTCGAGACTATTGAGTCCAGTGATGACGATATTAGCGATGATGAATTTGAAGCTTTACTTGATCAATTGCATGGTAAAGGTCAATTCCTTGGTAATGAAACAGATGAAAAACCAGCGAAACCTGAAGTGATAGTCGTGCCAGAACCAAATGCGGACGCTGGTGAGGAAATTACCGATGATGAGTTTGAAGCACTGTTAGATGAATTACACGGCAAAGGTAAAGGGCCTGCGAAACAGAGTGAGCAGTCGCCAGCAACCCCCCAGAAGAAACTAAAAAAGTGGCACCTGTTACTCCAGTAGCGAAAAAAGCCGCTGCGCCACAGGCGCAAGAAAGTGCACCCAAAACCGCTGCAGCAAAAGTCAAAAAAGAAGAGAAAAAAGCGCCAGCGGCACCCTAGGCAGAAACGACTGTTCGAGTTGACACAAAACGACTAGATCAAATAATGAACATGGTTGGCGAATTGGTGTTAGTGAGAAATCGTTTATTGAGTTTAGGTGTCAATGTCAACGATGAAAGCATGACCAAAGCCATTGCTAATTTAGATGTCGTGACCGGTGATCTTCAGGGTGCAGTGATGAAAACTCGCATGCAGCCAATCAAAAAAGTATTTGGGCGATTCCCGCGTGTTGTGCGAGATTTGGCCAGAACCTTGAAAAAAGAAATTACTCTTGAACTCGAAGGTGAAGAAACAGATTTAGACAAAAACTTAGTCGAAGCTTTGGCTGACCCTTTAGTGCATTTAGTTCGAAATTCTGTCGATCACGGTATAGAGATGCCTGAAGATCGTAAGAAAGCCGGCAAGCCTACTTTAGGCACGGTTAAATTGTCAGCATCTCAAGAAGGTGATCACATACTTTTGAGCATAGTCGATGACGGCAAAGGAATGGATCCCGAAAAGCTCAAAGAAATTGCTATTTCTAGAGGTGTATTAGATGCAGATGCTGCCGCACGCATGACCGACATGGAAGCATTTAACTTGATTTTTGCTCAGGGTTTTCCACCAAAACTGAAATATCAGAAGTGTCAGGCCGCGGTGTGGGCATGGATGTGGTGAAAACTAAAATTAATCAGCTTAACGGCTCTGTCAATATTGATTCAGTTATGGGCGTAGGGACCACATTAGAGATAAAAGTCCCTCTTACCTTAGCTATCTTGCCAACCTTGATGATCGTGGTAGGCAACCAAACCTTTGCGCTCCCGCTTGGTTCGGTAAATGAAATTATTAATATGGATATTACCAAAACCAATACCGTTGACGGCCAACTGACTATGATTGTGCGCTCTAAGGCCATTCCTCTTTTTTATCTAAGTGAATGGCTAGGCCGCAAACAGAACACAGCCAGTATAGATAAATCTAAAGGTCATGTAGTGGTAGTTCAAATAGGCACTCAGCAACTTGGCTTTGTAGTAGATGCGTTAATTGGACAAGAAGAAGTAGTGATCAAACCTTTGGATGAATTGTTGCAAGGTACGTGCAGGTATGGCTGGTGCAACAATTACAAGTGATGGAGGCATAGCGTTGATATTAGATGTGCTTAAGGCCTATTGAAAAGGTATGCGGTTAAAAAATCTTAAGCATTGGGTCAAGTGAGCATAACAGTGACTTTTAATATAGGCAGAATAGCTAAAAATGGTGTACAGGGTCTTAATAGTTGATGATTCAACTTTTTTTCGTAAAAGAATAAGAAAAATACTAGAAGAAAATCCTGAGCTAGAAGTAGTAGGTGAAGCTAAAAATGGCCTAGAAGCGATTCAAAGTGTGGTATCTCTCACACCAGATGTAGTGACTATGGATATCGAAATGCCTGTGATGGATGGTATAACCGCAGTCAAAAGAATAATGGCAAATTCTCCTGTACCGATCTTAATGTTTTCTTCATTAACGAGTGAAGGGGCTAAGGCAACATTGGATGCGCTTGATGCTGGTGCCTTAGATTTTCTGCCTAAGAAATTTGAAGATATAGCGTTAAACAGAAAAGAAGCTGTTCTATTATTACAAAATAGGGTGAAAGCACTCTGTCGCAATAAAAGACTGGGGTTTAGTCACCATAGACACGCTCGGCAAACCACATTGCCCACAACGTCAAGACTGAGCGCGCGGCCTCGCATTACTAGCTCAGTCGATAGTATTGCGTCCAAGGTCGGGCAGTCGCGGGCTGCATTTTTTAGTAGCGCTAAAAGATACCAATGCTTAGCGATAGGCGCCTCAACAGGTGGGCCTATCGCATTGCAAAAAATATTAACTGACTTACCAGCAACGTTTCCCGTGCCGATTGTGATAGTACAACATATGCCTGGGACGTTTACTGAAGCATTTGCTAAACGATTAAATGACTTGTGTAAAATCACTATTAGCGAAGCAAAAACCGGCGATGTTCTAAAAAAGGGCCATTGTTATTTGGCGTACAGGTGGAAAACAAATGGTCGTGTCGGGGCCTGAAAATGCGGCAAGAATTACTATTGTAGATACGACTGAGGGCACAGCCCAGACCTATAAACCCAGCGTAGACGTAACCTTTACCTCGTTAACTAAGGTCTACCAAGGCAATGTACTGGCGGTTATATTAACCGGAATGGGGACGGATGGAAAAGAAGGTTGCAGAGCGTTGAAGGCTAAAGGAGCCACCATTTGGGCGCAAGATAAAAATAGCTGCGTAGTGTATGGTATGCCTCAAGCTGTCACTGTTTCAAACATTGCTGAGGTTAATTATGATATTGCGCAGATGGCAAATTTTATCCAAAAAGAAATGATAAAATGACAGTGCAACCACAACAATATGTATCCCATATTTTTCAGGTAAATTGCTTCTTCATAAGTATTTGGTGGAGAAGGACTTGGTAGTTTGGACGATTGCCAATCATAAAGGCGGGGTAGGCAAAACGACTACTGCGGTGACATTGGGCGGGCTACTCGCTCAAGCCGGGCAACGGGTGTTAATTATTGATACCGACCCTCAGGCGTCGATGAGTTATTATTTTGGGGTTGATTCAGAGCAACTTAGTTTAAGTTTGTATGACGTATTTAATGGCGCCAAAACGTTAAACAAAGAGATGATTATGGATAGTTTATGCCCAACTAAATTAGACTCTTTGTATATTTTACCAGCCACTATGGCCTTGGCTACGCTCGATCGAAAGTTAGGCACGCAAAGTGGAATGGGCTTAATTTTACGTCGCGCGTTGGATAAAATCTCAGACGAATTTGACTTTGTTATAATTGATTGTCCGCCAGTGTTAGGGGTTTTAATGATTAACGCTATTGCTGCGTGTGATCGTGTTATTGTGCCTGTGCAAACCGAGTTTCTTGCATTGAAAGGTTTAGACCGAATAATGCACTCATTGGAATTAGTACAAAAGTCACTGGCCAAAAACTTGGTGTTTAGCATAGTGCCAACTATGTATGATAGGCGCGTCAAGGCGGCAACAGAGGCTTTTCGCACGCTGAATGAAACCTATGAAAGTACTGTGTGGAAAGGGGTGATCCCTATCGATACTAAATTTAGAGATGCTAGCCAAGCCCAGAGCCCCCCTTCGGTGTTTAGCCCTAAATCTCGAGGCGTATTAGCTTATACGGCCTTGCTGACTTACTTAATCAAATTGGATCGAAACAATGAGCCGTAATCCTTTTGCAAATGAAAATGTGATGGAAGATTATATGTCTGCATTGTTGACAGATGAGCCTGCGGTTGATGACTTGCATCGACAGTCTGTCGAGACACTATTAAAAACTGCGCCTGCTCCAAGAAGTGAGCCATTTGAACTCGATAAAATGTCAGCGCCCAGTGTCGAGCCTTTACAAGCTAAAGTTATTTTATCTGAGGTCGAAGAAGAGTCGATAGTCAAAAATAAAGTCATTGCTCCTAAGATCCCAGAGACGGAGTTTCAAGTTTTATTGTTTGAAGTGGCAGGGTTAACCTTGGCGGTGCCACTAACTGAATTAGGCGGCATTCATGAAATGAATAGCGTCAACCCTTTATTTGGTAAACCAAGTTGGTTTAAAGGTGTATTATTACACCGTGAAGAAAAATATAATGTAGTGGATACTACAAAGTGGATAATGCCAGAAAAATCTGTTGATAAACTGGCAGAATCGACAAAATATCAATATCTTATAGTATTAGGTGAAAGTGGTTGGGGATTAGGTTGTGAGAACTTAATAACGACCGAAACATTAATGCCGGACGATGTTAAGTGGCGCAATGTTGAAGGTAGTCGCCCTTGGCTATTTGGAATGGTAAAAAAGAAAATGTGTGCCTTGATTAACGTACAACAAATGATAAGTATGTTAAACCAAGGTTTAAGCAGTAATGATTAACTTATATTAGGCCGGAGCAATCGGAATGAATGATGAGCGAAGTTCAAATAATACTATAGCAGCAAATGGTGACGAGGTTTTCCAGTGGGTGACCTATAAGTTAGGCGAAGAAACTTATGGTATTAATGTCATGCAAGTACAAGAAGTACTTCGTTATTCAGAAATTGCTCCCGTGCCAGGTGCACCGGATTATGTACTAGGCATTATTAACCTAAGGGGTAATGTAGTAACTGTTATCGACACCCGGTCTCGCTTTGGTTTGCCTTCTGCCGATGTGTCTGATAGTACCCGTGTGGTGATTATCGAGTCAGACGATCAAGTGGTGGGTATTTTAGTCGACAGCGTAGCTGAAGTGGTGTATTTACGGTCTTCTGAGATTGATAGTGCGCCTAACGTGGGGACTGAAGAAAGTGCGAAATTCATTCAAGGCGTAAGCAATAGAGATGGACAATTGTTGATCCTAGTCGATTTGAATAAATTACTAAGTGATGATGAATGGAGTGAAATCATTAACATTTAGCAAAGCACTGGATTTGGCTAGCGAATATTAGCTAGCCTGAAGTAGTCTTTAATTCATTAACTAGAAACGAGATAGATATGGACCTAGCAATAGTGATAAGTTTGGTTGCGGTAGGCATATCATGTTTGTTGGTGATCCTATTGATCAAAGTCATAATGACTAATCGAACGCAAGCTCGCTTACTTGATAGTCAATCACAGCAATTGGCTATACATTCCCAAAAGATTAGTAATTTTGCTAATGAGTTACACGAGGTTAGAACCGGTAGTTACGCCACAGTAAGTCGTTTGAAAGACTTAACCAGTCAGTTAGAACAATTGCGTGACGCCCAGCAAAATATAGTCGAACAAGATCCCCAAAGCCGATTTTATAATAAAGGGGTGAAATTGATTAGTCAGGGCGCGACAGTCGAAGATGTGATGCGTGAATGTGAAATGCCTCTTGCCGAAGCTGAGCTTTTGTATAATTTACATCACAACCAACAGTAATTATGTCGAAAAATTCCACGCTATTCTGACAAAACCATGATATGTGCGTCCTTGCACTTATTGTTATTCCCTCGGTTGTTCCCGTCAAATACCTTCATATTGTGCAAAAAATGCTTTTCGACACTTATTAAGGGGCTAAGTTACCTGAGCTCTAGATAAGAAGTATTGTTTAAGCTAAACAATCCAACACCGCTAGACACAAAAGTGCGTTATCCAGAGGTTCGGCTTATCCAAAATTCAGCTTATTTATCTTGAGCTCTGGTTACCTATTTGGCGTTGCTATTAATCACAGCTAAAAGTGTAAATAAGCTCAGCTTAAAAAGTGTATGTCATAGTGACCGCGAACTGGCGACCGGGCTCTGAGTATCGGTCTATTCCGTCACCTGTTACTCCACCAAAGAATCCACCAGAGCCTTCACGTACATTTCTTACTTTCTGCCATAGTGAATATTCTTCATCAAACAAGTTGGTCACATTGGCTCGTAGTTTCAAGTTGTCTGAAACATTGTACCAAGCCATAATATCTATCACCGTGGCACTATCGCTGTAGAATACGGCAGTGTAGCTATCATCTTGGTCTTTGCCGTCAATCAATCTGGCATAACTAGAGAGGCCCCAATTATAGTCACCAGAATGATAGTTCAGTCCTACGACAGTGTTATCAGGCGCAATGCTTTCCAACGGATCGCCTTTTTCGAAGGAGGCATTCACATTACTTTCAGAGTTACCCACAACAGTATTGTTGTATTCGCCAGACGTGTGAGAGTGAGAGAGGCTCGCATACCATTGTGGTGTGATATTCCACGTAGCATCTAATTCAAAACCTTCAACTGTGATTTCACCCGTGTTAGTGGGCACGCCCCAGGTATCTTCAGTGACTTGTGACACAGTCCAGCATTCGTCGCCGATAATAGTATCGTTGCAACCTGATACGCGAGTATTGAGTGTTGCAGAGGTGATAGGCGTAGCAAAATTTCGAGACTGATTAATATTGATGATCATATTGCTGTAATCTGAACGAAAAGCACTAAGCTTAAGGCTACCTTTGTCACTATTCCATTGATACGCCAGCTCATAATTAATGCTCTCTTCAGCTTCTAAATCAGGGTTGGTCACTGTGTCTAAATCGGTTTCAACCCGTCCGTTAGGAATGTAAGAAACACTACCAGTGTCAGGGTCTACAACTCGTTCACTATCTGCAAATTCATCGCTACCATTGGTGTTTAAGTACAATTGTTGGGTAGTCGGGGCTTTAAAACCGCTGCCTACACTGGCAATGAAATGATGATTTGGCTGAAATTCATAATTAACCATTAACTGCCCACTTAGGGCAGAAAACTCCGCATCTTTTACCGAGCCAGTTGGGTCAATAAAGGTCTCGTCAGTTTGTGGAGAATAACGGGTGTCGTCGTAGCGTAACCCCGCCGTTATGGTGAACTGCTGGTTTAACGAAATAGTGTCTTGTGCATAAAGAGTCCAGGTATCGCTGTCAGTTTTAGGCACCCAAGAAGGGTCGACAATGGGATAGCCGTTTCTCAGGCCTGTGTCTTTAGTTAAGCCATTGTAACGAACGTCTTGTAAGTGATTTTCTACTTCAGTACTTTGTGTGGTCAGTCCATAAATAAGGTCATGGCTGGTGTTACTTGAGTGAAAAGATTTAGCCAAGTCTAGGTTAAAATTAGTTAACTCTTGAGTATAGTTTCTATCTTCAACTCTCAAGTAAGCGGTATCGCCACTACCAAAGGAAAATGCTGTGATGCCAGTGGTATAGATTTCTTGCTGGTTGAGTGTCAGTTCAAGGTTATCAAATGCGCCATTATTGGCTTGCCACTTGTAAAACAAACCTATGCGTTCACGATCAGAGTCATCAGTATTGTTAAAATCATAGTAGCTTGCAGACTGTCTGGATAATGGCGTGCCAAGTGTTTGACTTTCAAAGTTCTCAAACACCACGCCTAATTCTTGCTGTTCAGACAAATGATAAGAGAGCTTAACTAACACATTTTGTTTTTCTTGCTCAAATGCATCAGCTTGACCACGCTCGGCACCTTCAATATCTGCACCATTGCCATGTGCGCTTGTCTCGTTTCCATCGCGCTGGGTAAAAATAAGTAAACCTTCGAAATTACCGGTGCGGTTTGCCACCGCTAAACTGGCCAAGGTTTCATTATTGCGTCCATCAAACCCGAGTTTGACATTACCAGCTGTGGCATTGCCAGTGGCTGGTAAAAAGTCGCTGGCATCTTTAGTGGTGTACATAACGGCACCACCTAAGGCGCCACTGCCGGCTAGGATTGAACTGGCTCCTTTGACTATCTCAATACTTTTAACACTTTCTGGTTCAATTGCATTTCGGGTTGAACTGTACATGCCATAGCGACTAAAAGTAGTGGGATTAAGACTCTCGCCTTGAGATAAACCATCTAACGTAATAGCGACCGCATCACCTTCCATACCGCGTATATTGAAACCGTTATCACCAAATCTGTTACCAGTATTATTCACTGACACACCGCTAATATACCGGACGGTGTCGTTTATATCGGTAATCATTTGCGAGTCCACCGTATCTGCATCTAGGACTTGAATATTTTGCTTGTTATTGCTTTGTTGTTGGCTACCTACTTTTGTTTTTTCTAAGCTAACTTGAGCGCTGATAGTTGGGCTGAGTAAAGTAGCTAACGCAGCTGCAAGTAAGGTTTTTTGTAAAGCATGTGTTTTCCTTTTTCTTAAATAATGCAAATGAGTGTGATTCGTATTTAGTTTGAGGGGTGGGTTAATCCACCTGCGAATTAGGCATAATGTGTTAAGGGTTATTTAGTAATGAAACAGTGGGCAAAAAGGCCGTTGATTGGGGCTGAATTTGCAGGTGTACTGCACCCATCTCGCCTTTAGCCTGTAATTGCTTCGATTCCAATTGTGGATCATTGGTTTGCTGATTGTAGCTAAAGGTTACACGCTGATAATCGTGGCCTCCGCCTTCTCGGGCCGCTTCAATATTTAAGTAGTAGCTGCCTGGGCTAGCAATTTGACCTGCATCGTTTAATCCGTCCCAACTAACTTGATAATGACCTGGGCGGCGAGTAGGGCGAGCTAATCCATCTAAGAGGTTTTCGTTTTTTCGACCTACTCGTCGCCACCAACGACTGTTTTCTTTTGCCCAACGGCTGCTTTCTCCAAGTAATAGGAGATTACGCACGCTGTTATTTTTGCTATCACTAATCCAAATTGCTAAGTATGGTTTATGATAATTGACCGCCTCAAGCACGGGGATTTGGTATTCAATTTCTAGCACAGCGGGAGCTGGACTGCTGCCTTTACTGTCAGTGGCAACGTATTGATGCCAGCCATTTGACGCGACTTTTAAGCCGTTGGGCAATACTAATAAAGCTTCAACATCCTCTAATTGATTGACCCAATCTATGCCGGTGGATAACGACTGCGTACTTAAGGCTGTGGCAATAGCATCTGCTGTGGCTGCATCAGGTGCAATGACCGTTGCGGCTGGGGCATTATCTTGCGGCCAACCGTCTTGAGCTGACAGAATATGACTGAATTTTCTTCGTTGAATTTCCACATAACGACTAGAATGCCCACTAGCTGCAACAGCCATACTCGATAGATTTAAGGTGAATAATGGCTGCTCTGTTGTATCTATGGTGTGTAGCGGGTCAGCAATGGCTACTTTCCAAACTTGCTCGTGTTGATTCTGTTGCCAATAAAATGCATCGCCACCAATGTCAATTTTTATGGCACTAGCTGCGGGCAGCAAGTTGTGCAAATGAGCAACCGCTTTATCAATGATAAAGCCTTTGGCAATACCTGATGGGTCAAGCACTATCTTGTCGCCTAAATCCACTTGCTTGTGCTCAGGGCTGATTTTTACTTCAGCCCGCTGAATATCTCGTGCTTGATAACGTAATGCTACCCTGTCTGGCACTATTTGTTGCTCTGCAGCCTGTTGCCAAATCTGTTTCACTTTACCAAGGCGACAGCTAAATGTTTTGTTAGAGAGCGAATGCCATTTTTCACACAATTGAATGACCTCCAGAAGTTCAGGGGGTAATCCTGCTAATTTGTGACTTTGGTTCAACTGACTGATTTGGCTGTTATTGCGCCAAGTGGAAAGGATATTCTCTAAGCGCTCAATTTCACTCAGTGTGCTTTGTATGGCTGCCTCAGCATGCTCGGTTGTAGCGCCTTGAATGTGAATATCCATAGAGGTGCCTAGTACATTTTCATAGTGTTGGATAAAGCTACTGTCGGCATAGGCAAAACTATGTATTGCCAAGCCTAAGAGGGTTACGCTTTGGATAATGAATTGTTTATACATGAGTTTTTTTATTCGCGTTTGTTCGCTAGCACTTTGGGTTGGTAAAGCGCTAGCTGTTGATTTAACCGTTAATTGACGACTTGGCTGTCGTCGCTCAGAATTATGATTTGTAGTCTGTTGATTTGGCTGTTTTTGCTTTACGCTTTTTCGGAGCCGGATCTGAATTATTCACAATTCCATCTTGGTTTGTATCCCAACGCTGAAATCCTCGGTGTCCAGACAATTGATATTCGCCCAAGGTCATACTGCCATTTTTGTCCTTGTCTAAAATGCCAAAGCGAACGTGGGTCTGTTTAATGGCGGCTTTGCGAGTACGAGCTATTTGTTGATCTAAGCGGTTCTCATATTCAAACGTATATTCTTGCTCAGTTAACCAGCCATTGTTGTCTTCATCTGTACGGTCAAAATCTGCACGACGTTTTTGCGAAAATTCATCTTCGGTGATGATGTCATTTTGGTCTAAATCATACTTAGTAAAGAACCCTTGGCGATCGTGGGTGGTAGGCATACGTAACAAACGCTTCGCTCGTAACAACTTGTCTCGTTTATCTTGCGCCAACTGTTCTGCTGTTTTCACCTGATTTTTGCGCGCATGTTCCCAGCGATTTTCAGGTTGCGGATCTAACTGATTGATAACACCGTCTTGATTCACATCGTATCGGTTAAAACTGCGTATTCCTGAGGCTTGATATTCGTCCCACTGCATTCGGTCATCTTGATTTTTATCTAGAGCATTGAAGCGCACTATGGTTTGTTTTACCTGACCATATCTGTCTTTCGCTAGTTGGTCGTCCATACGGTTTTGGTACTCAAAAAGGTATTCATTGGCATCCACTGTACCGCTGTTATCTTCATCAGTTTGATTAAAACGGCGTTCTCTGGCATGGTCAAACTCTGCTAAAACTAAGTCTCCATCGCCATCAAGGTCGTATTCATTTAGAAAAACTAATTTATTATGTGAGGCCGCGGTAGCCGCCGTACTAGTTATGACTAGTGCACTGAGTAGACTGTTTAAAATGGTATGTTTCATGATGTTTTTCCTGATTGGTTATTCGACAGCTTCGACGACTAAGGTATAAGTGTTACTAATTTGCGGTGCTGCAGAGGAAGCGGGCGCATCGGTTCTATGTCGTGCTCGCAACAAATAGACTCCTTGCTCTTTAGGGGTAAAGCTAAATTCACCCCGTGTATTGGTGTTGACTGAGAACGAAGGCTTGTTATCACTGAATTGATCGTTGGCGGCATAGATATCAACTTGCAAATCAGCTAGAGGTTTACCGTCAAAATGGCTAATCATATTTAGACTTTCATTGACAAATAATTCGTTAGGGTGGGAGAGAGCAATAAACTCTAAGCCTACGCCATACGGTTTCAATGCTGTTTGGTCTGGCGCACCTTTAGTGACGTATGTTTCTGCCTGTAGGTTAACGATTGGAAGAAGGACACTAATTTGCCACCTTCAGGCACTGGATCAGCTGGGTTTTCTAATGCCTTTCGTTTGCCATCTAGCTCATACATTTTGAACACACGGCCTAAACGTTTGCCAGTACTAAACCTATAAGTGCCATCTTCTGTTAATTGGTGTTCTACCACTGTTCGCAGCTGAAGTTTAGCGATGTTATCAGGGTTTAGGGTTTTTCCTTCAGGTGTTAAGACCGTGAAAATACTGTTGTTGAAAGCGGCCTCAGGTACAAAAAAAGCCTCTGCAAATGCAGCATCTAAGGTCACTCTATCTGCTCTTGACTGCTCAAAAGTTGCGGGCGCTAAGTATGGTGTATGGGCATAGGCGGTAGTACATGCGGTGGCAAGTAGCACAGCCGAGAGTAGTTTATTTAAACGCATTGTTTTTCCTAACATTTTAATGTTCTTAAGTATTGTGTAAGCACGAGGTGACTGCTCGAATCCTTTTTAATGTACTGTTAATGATAATAATTCGCAATAGCATTTGCATTAAAATTTTATAAAGGTAGAATTAATTCAAGTTCGCAGGGAGCGTATTTATCACTTGCTTGTGATGTGACAGGTCAGTGATGTTTATGGAATAGCAGTGACAGGTACTTATTTTTTACTGACCTAGGACTAAGATGAAGTCAGATCCTGTTTGTTGGAAATCACCTTTAAGGTTAAACGTTTTATGCAAAAGTTATTAGTGATCTTGTGGGCCTTTAGTGGCGCCTTAAATGCTGCCGAGCAAGTAGATGATTTAGATAAATTAGTCGCACAGTGGACGCAACTAGAACAGCAGCAACAGCAACTAAGTCAACGCTGGCAAGAAAGCAAAATACAGCAAGACCAACTGCTTATTTTGTTGAAGCAAGAGCGCCAACAACTACAAACAACCATAGGTCAGCATACGGCACAGCGCGACGAAGTGATCAACAAGCGGGCTGAATTGTTACAGCAACAGACTCAACTAGAGCAGGTACAGCAAAACATGCAGAGCGAACTTGCAAAAGTCAGCGATGTTTTGTTAGGGATGTACCAGCAATTACCGCCCTTGCTAAAACATCAATGGCAGGGGGATATTGACGCTTTGACCGGTGATCACGTTAGTTTGCTAACAACCAGTGAGCAGCTCGATAAAATACTATTGTTGCTGAAGTCCTTAGAGTCATTTGAACAACGTATCGCTCTACATCAAACCACTATGCAACTGGCTAACAGCGAAAATAGTAGTGTACAGAGGGCTGTTGAGATCCAGGTCGATCAAGTCTATTTGGGCTTGTCTCAAGGCTGGTATTTAAGTAAAAGTGGCGAATATTGGGGGATAGGTACCACCACCCCGCAAGGCTGGCAGTGGCAACACCAATCCAGCAAGCTAGATGTAGAGGCGCTACGTAGTACCATTACTATGCTAAACGATCCAGCTACAGCGCAGTGGGTAAGCTTGCCGATTAATATAGGAAGCAGCCAATGAGCCAGTCTAGCAGGTGTTTATCGCAGCAATTCTTAGTAGTTGTTCCTATTTTGAAACTACTAGGCTTAGCTGTTGTGTGGTTATCTAGCGGGGGGCTGCAGGCACAAGACTTAGTTGATGTAAAACAAAGCTTGATTGTTGATATCAAACAAGCGCAACAGCGTTTGACCTTAACAGAGAAAAAATAAGCCAAGAAAAACAGTCACTAGCGAACAAGCTGCAAAACGAGCAACAAAAAGTAGCAGATTTACGTCAACAAACTGCGGTCAATCGCCGTTTGGTGGATGACCAAACCTTAGCGTTGTCTACCATCGAAGCTCGTGTAAAAACATGGCGTGACCAAGACAACTACCAAAAACGTTTGTTATTGGACTTAGCACAAAGATTGTCGCTCCCCGCAGCAAAAATTGAACAAGTTAGTGAAAACAGCTTGCAGGGGTTGGCAGTGCTTAGGGAATACGCAGCACAAAAGCAGGCAGCGATTAATCCGCAGTTTTCAGAGAAAAAAGTGGTATACAAAACAGGTGAAGTTATCTTGGTGAATACTTTGAAGTTGGGACCTGTGCAATGGTTTTGGAATGCGCAACAGCAGCAAGGTGGTTTGCTAGATGATGATAATAATGTGCAATATTTGTATGGCGACAAACACAATGCACAGCTGGCTGAGTTATATCAAAAAGGGCGCGCGAGTCTTTCTTTTGACCCAACATTAACCCGTGCTTTGCAATTAAGCCAGCAGCAAGAAAGCTTATGGCAACATATTGAACGGGGTGGAATTTGGGCCATGCCGATTATGTTTTTTGCCTTGTTTGCTTTGGTCATCGCTCTGACTAAAGTGTGGCAATTGTGGCGTTTGCCACCTTTAACTCCTTTATTGGTAGAGCGTATCGATGCTATCGCAAAATCAGCGACGGTAGCAGAACTACACCAGCGCCTTGTACAGTTACAACAGCAATTGCAAGGGGCACAAAAAGAGCTGGTAGGCATAGTGTTGTCTACTCCTGAATCTTCACAACGAGACGACAAGCTACTGGCTTACTTGATTGAGCACCGACAACAATTAACCACGCGCTTAGGGGCAATTGCCATTACCGCAGCTGTGGCTCCATTGTTGGGTTTGTTGGGCACAGTGTCGGGCATGATAGAAACATTTCAAATGATGAATCTATTTGGTGCAGGCGATCCATCCGTAGTCTCTGGCGGCATATCTAAGGCGTTGATAACTACCGAGCTCGGCTTAGTGGTAGCGATACCAGCACTGATCCTGCACGCTTTGATTTCACGCCAAATTAAGCATTACAACACTCAGTTAGATACCACCGCTATTCGTTTAGGAAATTTGGAGACGCAACAAAGATGATCAGTGAACAATTAATAAATAACACTGTGGTGTGGGTTATTTTACTGTTGGCAGCGGCTTGCTACAGCTTATTGGCCGAACTGTTATTAGATAAAGACAAAAACAGTCGCTGGCAACAAAAGGTCAACGCTTGGCAAAATACACTGCAGGTGAGTTTGAGTTGCCTGCCTTTATTAGGGTTACTGGGCACTATTACTGGTTTACTCAGTATTTTTTCGCAGATGTCTCAAGGTAACCCCGAGCAACAAGGGCTACTGAGTGGCGGTATTGCGGATGCGATGTTAACCACGCAAATAGGCTTGTTATTAGTGATACCTGGCTGGTTGTTGTTAGCTAGTTTGAAACAAAAGTTACAGCAAATTGAAATTGCCGAAATCAAGGACAGAGCATGCGTTCCAAGTTAGAACAACAACTAGCAGTACAAGAGCAAGGTATTGATTTATCACCTTTGCTAGATGTGGTGTTTATTCTGCTGATATTTTTTATAGTGACAACCGTCTTTGTGCGAGAAAGCGGTATTGATGTTGATAAACCTCAAGCTGTATCTACTGAGCAATTACAACGAAACGTTATTCTAATCGCCATTAGTGATACCGGGGAAGTGATGTATGACAGCACTAACATTGGTGTATCTGGGGTACGCGCCACTGTAGCGCAACTAATTCGTAGCCAGCAAAAAGCGGTGGTGGTGCAAGCAGACAAAAGGGTGCCTACCGAGTTGCTTGTTAATGTGATTGATCAAGTCAAACTTGCTGGGGCTAAACAAGTCAATATAGCAACGTTGGGGCAGTGAAAATGACAAGAATCATCGCCATTGTCAGCGCGCTAGGCTTAATCACTTTACTGATGTGTTTAGTAATAACCTTGCAAGAAACTGAACTATTAACGCCAGAAAAAACCATGGTTCGAGAAATCAATCTTGCTGTACCGCCGCCACCTCCGCCACCACCACCGGCTAACCAACAAGCACAATTCGACGCTGCGCCCAGTCTTGAGCTTAACGTGGATGGAGCTGGGCCCGAGATTCAGTTTGCCCAAGTAGAATTAGCAGGTAAGACAGAGCTTGCCAATCTACCGCTTCCTGAAATGAGCTAAGGCTTCAACTAATTTTAGTGATAGCTTACGGGTCGATTGGCAAGCCTTTGGCCTAGAGGAACTAGACAATGTGCCACGTTTACTCACCAGTAGTAGTCAGTTTACTATCAAGTATCCACAAAGCTTATTGCGCAGAGGGATACGCTCTGCAGAAGTAGAGCTGGATGTATTAATAGAAGAAAGCGGCAAGGTGATTTTACGAGGCTTTGTTCACAATCCCTATCCAGAGCTTGCGCCCCTTGTTGAAGACCTAATGCATAAAGCCCGGTTTACCTCGCCCAAAAAAGATGGCTTGCCAGTACGCGCCACTTTTACTTGGCCAATGGAGTTTGGAAATTCATGAGAAATACACTTTTGTTGGTTAAACTACCATTTTTGCTACTGTTAACATTACAGGTTCATGCCGCAAATTTACAACTCATTGTGCCTCAACCTGATCTTATCTTGCCGTTGAGCCAAGCCCCCTAGAAAGTAGAGAAAGCAAAATTAGTGCGAAAGAGTATCCGCTGGCCCAGCAAGTTAAGCCGTTGCTTAATAGTCATCAATACACTGAAGCACAAGGTTTGTTACAGCAGCATATTTCTAGTGCTGAGTCGGTGAGCCCGGCGTTACACTTATTAAATGCACAGTTAAATATGCAGCTAAAAGCCTATGCCAAAGCAGATGAGAGCTTTCAGACAGCCTTGGCATCGATGCCAGATTTAGTACGTGCACATCAAGGGCTAGCCACACTTTATTTCACCACTGAAAAAGCCTAGAAAAGCCCAACAACATTTGATCAAAGCCATTAGTTTGGGGGCGGGCAATGCCTCATTATTTGCTCAACTCGGTTACCTCAATATGCAACTAGACAGCCCAATGAGTGCTGTGGCTGCCTATCAGCAGGCGTTAATGCTGGCCCCCCAAGATAGCAATATTAAACAAGGGCTACTGTTTGCCCTCATTCGCAGTAAGCAATTTGTGCCAGCAAAAAGCTTGTTGGAACAAATCCTAGCCGATAAACCAAATGACGCAGCGCTGTGGTTGCAAAGAGCAAACTTAGCCATTGAAAGCAAAGATCAACACACTGCCATCGCCAGCATGGAAGTCGCCATGCGCCTAGGAGACGACAACCCGTCAACTAAACAATTAGCGGCGCAAGTTCACCTCAAACTACACAATTATCCGCGCGCTTTGGTGTTGCTTGAAGAACTAATAGATACTGCGCAACTAGCGATGCCAGCCTTTCAAACACTCATGAATTGGCTAATACGAGAAAAAAGTGGCAATATGCTGAGCCACTCCTTGCTAGCATACAAAAAAGTACCGTTGCACACAAACAGCCACACTCTAGTCACGACAGAAGCCAATTGTTGTATTATCAGGGCATGTTGAATTTAGCTGATGAGCAACTAAGCGCGGCCACCCAAGCATTTGAGCAGGCTATTAATCTGGATCCAACCAATGGTGACGCCTTACTTGCCTTAGCTAAATTGGTGACACAGCAAAAACAATTTGTTCATGCCGAGCTGCTTTATCAGCGTGCTGAACGTATCAAGTCATTGCAACTACCCGCCATGTTGGGCCGAGCTCAAGTGTATATTGACCAACAAGATTTTGCTCAGGCCTTACAACTACTCAGACAAACTGCCAAAGCCTTTCCTAAACATCATGGTTTAGAAAGTAATATTCGCAGCCTAAGCCAAATTGTGAATAATCAATCATAGGTATTGTCTAGAGTTCAAAGCCCGATCTGGCCTAAAATTTCGTCATTCTGGTGTTCCCTGTTAACTACTAACAGGGATGACGATATTAGCCGGAATCCATTCTTTAAAAAGAAGCGCCCAGCCAAGAGTTTAAAAGCAAAAAATTGTCACAGAGGTTAAAAATGCGGCTGCGCCGAAAAGATTAAAAGCAATTCACCACAGAGGGAACAGAGAAAAGCAACAAAACAGAATGTACTAGGCTAAGTAGAAACTGCAGTTCAAAAGTAGTGAGTATGAGGTTGTAAGAACAGTAAAAAATAAGATTAGAGCCAAGGTTATCACCCGACCTCAAAGCCCGTCATTCCTGCATGTTGTTAGCAGGAATCCAGCATTATTTTCTAAAAGCCAAAGCAAAACATTGCCACAGAGGTACACAGAGCTTAAAAATGCGGCTGCGCCGAAAAAACTAAAAGTTATTCACCACAGAAGGCACAGAGAAAAGCAACAAATCAGAATGTACTAGGCTGAGTAGAAACAGCAGTTCAAAAGCAGTGAATAGTAAGTTGTAAAAACAGTAATAAAATGAGGTGAGAGCCAAGGTTATCACCCGACCTCAAAGCCCGTCATTCCTGCATGTTGTTAGCAGGAATCCATTCTTTAAAAAGAAGCGCCAAGCAAAGAGTTTAAAAGCAAAAAAATTGTCACAGAGTTACACAGAGGGCACAGAGAAAAGCAACAAAACAGAATGTAGCAGACTGAGGCAGTTAAAAGCGACTCACTAATTGTTAATATGCCTGTCCTTGCAACCACAAATTTATATTGTGTTTATATACAGTAAATGGTTTCAACCCGTATATATGCAAGATCACGGGTAATTGCCGTATTTCCACGATGGAGTATATTTGAGGTCCGAAAAATTCTATAAGTTGTAATAGGTTACAGCTTATGCTTAGAATAGGTTAAATTTATACACGGCAAAAGCCCGTGTTTAAACATGGGCTTTTGCGTTTTATTAATATTGTTAACTCTCTTAGGAGTCACATTGAAAATATCTATTAATGTTACGATTCCCAATTTCGATAGAAAAGAAATCGAGATTGACTGCCCACTATGCAAGTTGGGCAATTGGGTTCAACTAGGGCAAATAAAAAGACGTGAGTATTTGGTATGCAGAGGATGTAATGCAAATATTCACTTGCAAGACCACTTGGGTGGTATTCAAAGAGCTACAAACACTCTCAACAACATGTTTAAAGGATTTGGTTAAATGGAGCAGCTTTTAATACAACGCACTAGGTATCTTTTAAGATCACGGTTTCGACGAGTACAAACCTGCCCAGATGCGATGTTTATTCATTCTTGTAAACAACTTGTACACTGGATAGTAAATCACCCTCTGTTGCGTTATGTAGTTGCTGATTTATCCAAAATAGAGGGTGAACATGAGGCACGAATTAAGAAAACGTTAGATGAAGTACCCGGATGCAAAGGTTCTTATGACTCTTAGTTTTTATACTGCCGAAACAAATCTTAAGCATTCTTCAGTATGTTGGTTAATCGTTAAAGGGATCGCTGAGTTAGAAAATGTTGAACCTAGAAAACAGCAATTTGTAATCCAATGTCTAGGTGAATATTTAAACAATGATGCGCATATTAAATTTGATGATGCTGTTTCTGTTTTAAGAGATGTAGCAATAGATGGACTATATGAACATTTAGATGAGCACTTAGATGAAAGAAATTCTATCTATTCAATTTTGATAAAGTATAAACAACGTTCTGAGTGGTTTCGCAAGAATCGATTACGAGACTACGCTCAAAGTGGGTTGGAAAATAAAAAAGGTGAAGTTGCTTTAGCAATTGACGTTCAGGAGTATATCTTAGATCAAGGTGTCGAATTCTTCGTTGAACCTGCCTCAGCAAGTGGAGAGGTAGACCTTGTTCTGAAATCTTCAGAAGGTCGTTACATAGTCGTTGATGCAAAGTATGTAAAAAATGAATCGAGTAGGTCTAGTGTACTAAACAAGCTTGCCTCAGGGTTTCATCAAGTAGCAAGGTACTGTAATGATTTTGATGTTGGTGAAGGTTTTTTAGTTAATTTTGTAGCCAACACTACTCGAATAAGGCTTGGGCTTGATACTTTAGATAGTTTTCCATATCTAAATGTTGGAAATAAAATAATTTACTATATAGAAGTAAATATTGCTGATGAGCCATCAGCGAGTAAATCTGGAAAAGCTACAGAGATTGAGTTGAGCAAAGAGGAACTTATTTCAACTCTAGAAGGCGAGAGTTAACAAACGCTTCAAGTGGGATTCGTAAACGTGTGCCGAACTCGCTTCACTCAAACATGGCACACGTCCACTCACCCCTTAAGCGGGCGTTATATGAAATGGAGTTTTATGAAATTTTTAGGTGTTTTTCTCGCTTTATCTTTATCAGCCTGTACTTATTCTGCAGGCAGTGGTGGCGTTAATAGTCAGGATTGCTCTCAGGTTCAAAGAGAATGTCTTCATGGCGTGTACAGTGAATGGTTCCAAGAAAATAGTGATTTAGCTTGTACTTGTTCTGGCACTTAGTTTTCATATAACAAAAAACATCATAGTACTCCAATTGAGACACCCATAACAACCTTGAAGAGATTAGCATTCATGGGTGTCTTGATAAACTCGTTGTGTCTAGCGGCGTTGGATTGTTTAGCAACAGTACGTTATTACGTACAACAATCCGCCTTGTTATACACGAAAAATTTCGTCATCGAGTGAACATTTATCTGAGGTTATTTAGATAAAAATATATTAAGTAATTGAATTATATTGCTCTTTCTTAGCTTGACTAATGTTTAGCTTAAACGATACGTCTTATCCAGAACTCAGTTTATATAGAGTAAACAAATTTTACTGCCACAGCTGATAGAAAAAGTCCAAAGCCAAATACTGCATGATTAATAATGCTTTGTAGCCTTACAGAGTTTGGTTTGGGTGTTCGTGATGCAGCAACACCTGCTCCCATTCCCGGTTGCAATATAAAAAAAGGAGCGACGACTGTGGCAATACCCACCGCAATTGCGGGGCCAATCGAAGGATTAAGGGTCCATGCTTTTCCATAGAAGATTATTAGTAGCCCAGCGTAAGCTATACCAATTAAGTAATGTGCCGTCCATCCAATGAATAGCTCGCCGCGAATAGAGTCAGATTGTGCAATAGAGATATGGCGAAATTTTCCATGTCTCATATATGCTATCCATCGACCAATCAGGCCCAATTAGTTGGCGGAATGTTAAGTAAGTGTTTCCTCAGCAATGCCCACAAGTCCATCACAGCGGTTGCGCCAATTCCGATTAATATTACAAAAATTATGTTGTCCACGGTTACTCCATTGCTGGTTTAGATTTAAAAGCAATGCTAGTGTACAACTTCAAGTCAACTTTAAGTCAAGAGGTGTTATGAATATTTCTCAGGTTGCAAAACAATCTGGCGTTCCTGCTTCAACTCTACGTTTTTATGAGGAGAAAGGGTTAATCAGCTCCGTAGGTAGACAAGGTATACGCCGAGTTTTTGCTGCTGGTGTTATGGAGCGTCTTGAATTGATTGCATTGGGCCGTGTAGCAGGTTTTTCGTTGCAAGAAATTGCGGGTATTTTGGGATCTGAAGAAAATCCCGATATTGATAGGGGATTATTGTTAAAAAAGCCTGTGAACTAGACAATACTATTCAAAAATTAGTAGCAATGCGTGATGGTCTTCAACACGCAGCAGCTTGTAGAAGCTCCTAGCCATTTGGAATGCCCAAGGTTTCGTCGATTAATGAAACTAGCTGCAAATGGCGTGATCAAAGGTGAAGCTCCAAATAAACTATTAAGACAACCGAAAACTGATAAAGCGTTGTAACGGACAAACCTGTAGTGCGGTGTTAAGTTTGCTAGATACAAACTCCAATTAAGACACCCATCAAACTCCAATTGGGAACTCCAATTAAGACACCCATAACCAAACTCCAATTGAGAACACACAACTAAACGTGACGACAATCTTCATGAGATTCACATTTATGGGTGTCTTGATAAGAAAGTTCTAAAAGGTGAAGGGGGCGGACAAGATACTTACTATCGTGCCATTTACCACGAGGTATTGCGCTAATTTTATAGGTTATACTTTTTCATTTAGACGTCTAGACGTGAAGATGTTGACTTTTTCCAGATATTGAGCGAGATTGATAAACACAAATTTCAACCTCGGAGTCATTATGCCTATTCGAATCCCAAGTGACCTGCCTGCACAAAATGAATTGCACAAAGAGAATATCTTTGTGATGGATACGTGCCGCGCTGCCACTCAAGATATTAGACCGATGGAGGTGGGGATCTTAAATTTAATGCCGAATAAAATGGAAACTGAGCTGCAGTTTTTACGTTTATTATCGAGCACGCCTTTGCAGGTTAATATCGATTTAATTCGTATCGATAACCAAGCACCCAAAAATACGCCCAAAGCACATATGGATAATTTTTATGTGCAGTTTGACGACATAGCCCATAAGCAATATGACGGTTTAATTGTAACCGGCGCACCTTTGGCGCATCTTGCCTATCAAGATGTAAAGTATTGGGACAAAATGCAAAGCCATTATGGATTGGGCCCGTAAAAATGTGCAATCTACTTTGTTTTCTTGCTGGGCAGCGCATGCTGCGATGTTTCATTATTTTGGAAAATTAAGAGGTTTGCGCGAGCAGAAGTTAAGCGGTATTTACCAACACTTTGTACAAAATGAACATGATGAATTGATTCGAGGATTCGATCCGGCATTTTATGCGCCTCAGTCAAGATATGGAGAAATTAGCTTAGCTGATTATCAATCAGTGGCAGAGCTGAATACTCTGGCAGTGTCAAAAGAAGGCGGCGCTTATATTGTGGCTTCACAAGATAAAAGATTGGTGTTTGTGACCGGCCATCCCGAATATGATCCTGACAGTATAAAATTAGAATATGAAAGGGATTTATTAGCGGGTTCACAACCGCCTTTGCCTGTTAACTATTTTGTAGATGATGATCCTAAAAATGATCCTATGGTGAGGTGGCGGGCTCATGGCAGTTTATTGTTTAGTAATTGGCTTAATTATTATGTGTATCAAACAACACCTTATGATTTGAGCCAGCTTTCTGAATAAGCAATCGTTATTTTAGGGCGTAAGTTGATACGTTGTTTTCAGCGTATTCTAAGCCAGTGAGTTTTACGTAAAATGAATAAAAAAGAGGAAACACTTTGAGTCAAGTAACGAGACAGCAGCAATTAATTGATGCCGCTAACAATCGGATATTACTACTCGATGGCGCTATGGGCACAATGATCCAAGGCCATGATTTACAAGAGCATGATTACCGTGGCACGCGCTTTGCGGATTGGGCGTCAGACGTAAAAGGTAATAACGACTTATTAGTTTTAACTCAACCCGATATTATTTTTGATATTCATTGTGCTTACCTTGAAGCTGGCTCAGACATCATTGAAACCAATACTTTTAATGCCACCAGTATTTCAATGGCCGATTACAATATGCAAAGTTTGGCTAAAGAAATTAACATTGAGGCGGCCAAATTAGCTAAAAAAGCGGCCCAAAAATACACCGAATTAACCCCAGACAAACCTAGGTTTGTGGCAGGGGTGTTAGGTCCCACCAGTCGTACTGCTTCTATCTCTCCTGATGTGAACGATCCAGTGATTTCGCAATGTGACTTTTGATGAATTGGTGGAAGCGTACATAGAAGCGACCCACGGGTTGATTGAAGGTGGTGCAGATATCATTATGCTTGAAACTATCTTTGATACGTTAAATGCCAAGGCCTCAGTATTTGCTATTCAAACAGTGTTTGAAGCATTAGATTTAACTTTGCCTGTGATGATTTCTGGCACTATCACCGATGCATCAGGGCGTACCTTGTCTGGGCAAACTGCTGAAGCTTTTTATTATTCCATGAACCATATTAACCCTTTTTCTTTCGGTTTGAACTGTGCCTTAGGACCTGATTTACTGCGCCAATATGTGGACGAAGTATCGCAGGTATCCGAGTGTTTTGTCTCTGCTCACCCCAATGCGGGATTGCCTAACGAGTTTGGTGAGTATGATATGCAAGCTGATGAAATGGCCGCACACATTAAGGAATGGGCTTCTTCTGGTTTAGTGAATATTGTGGGAGGGTGCTGCGGCAGTACTCCAGAACATATTGCCGCGATTGGTGCTGCGGTAGAACCATATGCGCCTCGGACCATACCTCAGCTTGAGGTAAAAATGCGTTTATCTGGTTTAGAACCTTTTGTGCTGTAGGCGGAAATGATGAAACAAGAAGAGACTTTACAACAATCATCGCAAGCTTCGGCTAACTTTATTAACGTTGGCGAAAGAACCAATGTGACGGGTTCGGCCATGTTTAAGCGTTTGATATTAGAAGATAATTACGAACAAGCTTTAGACGTAGCCCGTCAACAAGTAGAAAACGGTGCACAAATTATTGATATCAATATGGATGAAGCCATGTTGGACTCTGAAGCGGCCATGACCCGCTTTTTGAATTTGATTGCCTCTGAGCCAGATATTTCTCGTGTACCCATCATGATCGACTCATCTAAGTGGTCGGTGATCGAAGCCGGCTTAAAGTGTGTCCAAGGTAAAGCCATCGTTAACTCTATTAGCTTAAAAGAGGGTGAAGAGAATTTTCTGCATCAAGCTAAGTTGTTGAAGCGCTACGGTGCGGCCACAGTTGTGATGGCCTTTGACGAGGTAGGTCAAGCCGATACCGAAGCGCGTAAATACGAGATTTGCGAACGTAGTTATAAGTTGCTGACAGAAAAAATTGGTTTTCCGCCGCAGGATATTATCTTTGATCCGAATATTTTTGCGGTAGCGACAGGTATTGAAGAGCATAACAACTACGCGGTAGATTTTATCAACGCAACACGAAAAATTAGGCAAAACTTACCCCATTGTCATGTGTCTGGTGGCTTGTCTAATGTGTCATTTTCGTTTCGCGGTAATAACCCGGTACGCGAAGCCATGCACTCAGTATTTTTGTTCCACGCCATTAAAGCCGGTATGGACATGGGCATCGTCAATGCGGGTCAGTTAGAAGTATACGATCAAATACCCGCTGAGCTAAAAGAAGCGGTAGAAGATGTAATTCTTAACCGTCATGATCAAGCCACAGATAACCTATTAGAGCTAGCGCCTAAGTATCAAGGTGGCGGGAAAGCCGTCACAAAAGATAATTTAGAGTGGCGTGATCTGCCCGTTAACAAACGTTTAGAACATGCCCTTGTACGCGGTATCATGGACTACATAGAAGAAGATACCGAAGCCGCAAGATTAATTGCCGACAAACCTCTGCATGTGATCGAAGGGCCGTTGATGGACGGCATGAATGTAGTAGGAGACTTGTTCGGTGAAGGTAAAATGTTTTTGCCACAAGTGGTGAAATCTGCCCGAGTGATGAAAAAGGCCGTGGCCTATTTGAATCCTTTTATTGAGTTAGAAAAAGATGAAAGTAGCAGTAACGGTAAAATTTTATTAGCCACAGTAAAAGGCGACGTGCACGACATAGGCAAAAATATTGTGGGCGTGGTTTTGCAATGTAATAACTTTGAAATCATTGACTTAGGTGTGATGGTACCTTGTGCCAAAATTCTACAAGTGGCCAAAGACGAAAAGGTCGATATGATTGGGCTCTCAGGTTTAATCACCCCATCATTAGATGAAATGGTTTACGTGGCTAAAGAAATGCAACGTTTACAGCTAGACCTACCATTACTTATTGGTGGTGCAACAACCTCGAAAGCGCACACGGCGGTAAAAATTGAACAAAATTATCAGCACCCTGTGGCCTACGTGCCTAATGCTAGCCGGGCGGTAGGGGTTTGTCAGAAGTTAATTTCTGCCGAAAATCGGGCGATTTATGCACAAGAGCTCAAACTTGATTATGAAAAGGTACGGGAGCAACATGCTAAGAAGAAACCGCGCACTAAACCAGTCACCCTAGCACAAGCTCGGGCCAATGCCTTTGCATTTGATTGGCAAGGGTATCAGCCACCTGTGCCTAACAAGCTAGGTGTGACCCCAGTGTCTGTGGAATTAGCTGAGCTCATAGATTACATCGATTGGACGCCGTTTTTCCTGACTTGGTCTTTGGCTGGGCGATATCCGCGTATATTGCAAGATGAAGTGGTAGGTAAAGAAGCGCAGAGTTTATTCGATGACGCTCAAGCCTTACTGAAAACCCTTTGTACGAGTGGGCAGTTGCAAGCTAAAGGTGTAATGGGGATATTTCCTGCTAATAGCGTGGCTGACGATATTGAAATTTATGCCAATGAAAATAAGCAAACTGTCACCCATGTTGCTCATCATCTAAGGCAGCAAACAGAAAAACCTAAGGGCGCTAATAATTGTTTAAGTGATTTTATCGCGCCTAAAGAGTCTGGCGTAACCGACTATATGGGGGCCTTTGCGGTGACCGCCGGGATTGGCGAAGATGAACTTGCTCAAGGCTATATTGATAATGGTGATGATTATAATGGCATTATGGTCAAGGCTATTGCCGACCGATTAGCCGAAGCTTTTGCTGAGTATTTGCATGAAAAAGTGCGCAAAGAAATTTGGGGTTATGCAGCAGATGAACAATTGTCGAATGAAGAGCTGATCCGTGAAAAGTATCAAGGTATTCGGCCGGCACCCGGTTATGCCGCTTGTCCTGAGCATACTGAAAAGCAGGTGATTTGGGATCTGCTGGATGTAGAGAAGCACACCGGCATGCAGCTGACTGAAAGTTATGCCATGTGGCCGGGTGCTGCGGTATCAGGTTTTTACTTTTCTCATCCCGAATGTCGATATTTCGCTGTGGCGAAAATACAAGACGATCAGTTGATGGATTATGCCCAGCGTAAAGGTTGGGATAGGCTAGAAGCTGAAAAATGGTTAGGTCCAAATTTACAATAAGTCGAGTCGCAATTTTGCAAAAGCCATACAGTCAAGCATGTGAGAACAACAAGGGTCCTATTTTACGTGAACTAACACGAGTATTTGGGAAGTGTAAAAACGTGTTGGAAATTGGTAGTGGTACCGGCCAACACGCTGTGTATTTTGCGGCTAGTTTAGCTCATTTGACATGGCATACCAGCGACCAAACTTGCAATCATGATGGTATTAATCGTTGGATAACAGACTCGCCTGCGAATAATTTACAGCGGCCTATTAGTTTGACTATTGGTCAAGATCCTTGGCCAGAATTAGATATAGATGGCGTGTTCAGTGCCAATACAGCACATATCATGCAGCCCAATGAAGCAAAATTGATGATGCAGATGATTGCTGAGAATCTGCCGAATAATGGGATTTTCTGTCAATACGGGCCATTTAAATTTGAAGGGCAATATACCAGTGAGTCTAACGCCGCCTTTGACCAACATTTACTATCTGAAGGTTGTGGTGGCATTAGAGATATTGCCGATTTAGAAATTTGGGCAAAGCCTCTGCAACTACAAAATGTGATTGCCATGCCGGCTAATAATTTTGTTCTGATCTGGCAAAAACATTAACAATAAAGCAATACAAACACGACGGCCATGTCTTTGGATAGTTGCTGGTTACTGTTGTTTGAAAGGTAATAATTGCTCTGCATCGGTTTTGTATTTTTCTAATAGACTTTTTTCTTGTTCGATGAAGCGACCAACGCCATCGTGAAAAGCTTTCTTGCTTAAAAAGTGATTTGAATAACAATATATTGGTTCGAACCCTCTTAAAATCTTATGTTCGCCTTGGGTGCCTGGGTTAAATTGAGGAATATTCTGTTCAATACAAAATTCAATCCCTTGGTAGTAACACACTTCAAAGTGCAAATTGTTACATTCTTCTAGTGTTCCCCAATATCGTCCACAAAGTTGACTGTCATCGTAGATGTATAACGCGCTGGCTATCATTCGATCATCTTTATGAGCGATCACTAGCATGATGTTTTGACGCATAGTGCGATATATTTGGTTAAAAAATTCTGCAGTCAGATAACCATCATGACCACTGCGTTTATTATAGGTTTCTTTATAACAACGATAAAAAAATTGCATACTTTGTTCTGATAGGTCATCACCAAACACTCTGACAATATCGACCCCATCTGCAGCTATTTTGCTTCGTTCTTTTTTAATGCTCTTTCTTTTGCGTGAATTAAAATAAGAAAGGTAATGCTCAAAATCTAAGTAAGAACGATTAAACCACTGAAACTGCACAGAATGTCGGCACAATTGGTTACTGTGGAGCAATTCGTCAGACAGCTGTTTATCTACAAACAGCCAATGCATTGAAGACATATCAAACTCGTTTAAATGCTGTGCTATTTTTTTGCAGATTAGTGGAAGTACTTGTGCTGGCTTAATATCAGGTTTTAACATTAAACGAGGCCCTGTTACTGGTGTAAAGGGGATCGCAGACACTAACTTGGGATAGTAGTTTACGCCGTACTCTCTATAGGTATTAGCCACAGGCGAAGTCAAAGACGTATTCACCATAGCTATGTGTTTTTTTGTAAAGTGGTAACACGCCTATAGGGATTGACTCTTCGAATATAACGATATGTTGGGGGGACCATCCAGAATCTTGGCCGACCGAGCCTGATGTTTCTAAAGCATGCAAAAATTCGTATTGGCAGAATGGTGAAGTCTTGTTTGCCATTGCATTACAGGTTTCTTGACCTATCTCGGCAATAGAGGTAAAAAACGTAATATTAAACACTAACTTTATCTTCTCGCTGTTTTGGGGCACGCTGAAAAATGCTATTCACTTAATATGCCAGAAAATAATGGTAAAATCATTAACCTGCTTTTTTGCCTCACCGATAAGTTGCTCGAGAACAGTGTCAAAGTGAATTACCTAGCAATTTGGGCTATGACTTTTAATTTACCACAAATTAAAATTCTAGGCTTAACACCTTTAGCCTTAACAATGGTAGCTGAATCATGATATCGTTGCGCCACAAGCAGCTGTAACAATGGCTTTTGCTATTATATTTACCCATAAATTATTGATATTTCAGGATTATAAATGAGTATGACAACCGCCGAAATCCGGTGTGCATTTTTAGATTTTTTTGCATCAAAAGGGCACCAAAAAGTGTCATCATCATCGTTGGTTCCGGGCAACGACCCTACACTTTTATTTACCAATGCGGGGATGAACCAATTTAAAGATGTGTTTCTAGGTACTGAAACTAGAAGCTATAACAAAGCCGTTTCAACACAACGTTGCGTACGAGCTGGTGGTAAACATAATGATCTTGAAAATGTAGGGTATACCGCTAGGCATCATACGTTTTTTGAAATGTTGGGTAATTTCAGTTTTGGTGACTATTTTAAAACCGAGGCTATTCAGTTTGCATGGGAATTTTTAACCAAAGAGCTAAAGCTACCGACTGAAAAACTGCTTGTCACTATTTACCATGAAGATGACGAAGCCTTTGATATTTGGTCAAACAAAATAGGCTTACCCGAAGATAAAATTATACGAATTAGCACATCGGATAACTTTTGGTCGATGGGGGATACGGGACCTTGTGGGCCTTGTTCAGAGATTTTTTATGATCATGGTGCTCATATATGGGGGGGCCTCCAGGTAGTCCCGAAGAAGATGGCGACCGTTTTATTGAAATCTGGAACTTAGTTTTCATGCAGTTTAATCGTCAAAGCGACGGTACAATGTTGCCTTTGCCAAAACCATCAATTGATACAGGAATGGGCTTAGAGCGTATTTCGGCCATTATACAAGACGTACACAGCAATTATGAGATAGATATTTTCCAAAACTTAATTGATGCAACTGCCAAAATTGTTGGGGTTACAGACAAGCAAGATAAATCGCTGCGTGTTATTGCCGACCATATTCGCTCTTGTAGCTTTTTGATTGCTGATGGTGTGCTGCCTTCAAACGAAGGCAGAGGTTATGTGTTAAGACGTATTATTCGTCGTGCTGTTAGACACGGCAACAAGCTTGGTGCCACCGATGTATTTTTCTATCGTTTAGTTGCCGCCCTTGAATCACAAATGGCCGACGCTTTTCCAGAGCTAAAAGACAATCGAGGGTTGATTGAGAGAGTATTAAAAACTGAAGAAGAACAGTTTTCTCGAACGCTAGAGCGTGGGATGAATATTTTAAATGAAGCGATTGCTGAATTAACCACGACAGTCATCCCTGGTGAAGTTGTATTTAAGCTATACGATACTTATGGTTTCCCCGCCGATTTAACGAATGACGTGGCCAGAGAGAAAGATCTTAGCATTGACGAGCAGGGATTTGATGCTTGTATGGCAGCACAGCGTAAGCGCGCACAACAAGCTAGTCAGTTTGATACTGACTATAATGACCAACTAAAGTCTAATTGCTCATCCGAGTTTGTTGGCTATGATCGGACCAGTTACCAATCAGAAATTGTTGAGTTGTTCCATGCTGGACAGTCTGTTGAATCGCTAAAAGATGGCCAAGAAGGTGTCGTTGTATTAGCGCAAAGTGCTTTTTATGCTGAATCAGGTGGGCAAGTGGGTGACACTGGCAGATTAATCTCTGCAACCAGCGAGTTTACGGTTACAGACACGGTTAAGCTTGGTAATGCGATTGCCCACAAAGGTAAAGCTCAAGGTGAATTCGCCCTAGCTGATGTTCTAACTGGTGAGTTTGATCAGCAAAGACGAGAAGCGATAAAAATTAACCATAGTGCCACCCATTTGATGCATGCTGCACTAAAACAAGTATTAGGTGAACATGTTAATCAAAAAGGTTCATTGGTTACTGAAGAGCGTTTGCGTTTTGATTTTTCTCATTTTGAAGGCGTCACTGCTCAAGAGTTACGTGAAGTTGAAAAATTAGTCAACAGTCAAATTCGCGCGAACAACACGCTACACACTAAGTTAATGAACTTAGATGAGGCTAAAGCCGCTGGCGCCATGGCGTTATTCGGCGAGAAATATGAAGAAGATGTTCGAGTCGTCTCTATGGGGGCCTTTTCTATGGAACTATGTGGCGGAACTCACGTCAAAAGTACCGGCGACATTGGATTCTTTAAAATTGTGTCTGAAAGCGGTATTGCAGCAGGTGTTCGACGTATAGAAGCAGTCTCTGGTGAAACAGCGGTGGCATTTGTACAAGGGCAAGAAGCGCAAATGGCAGATATTGCAGGATTGCTAAAAACTGATCCAGATGGTTTGGTTGTGCGTATACAACAAATGCTTGAGCGTACAAAAAGTACCGAAAAAGAGTTGGATAAACTTAAGCAACAAATGGCTGCCAATGCCGGTGCTGACGTCTTATCAAAAGTAATTGAAATTAATGGGGTAAAAGTCCTGTCAACTCAATTGCAAGGCGTTGAAGCAAAATCACTTAGAACGATGGTGGATGATTTAAAAAATCAGTTATCAAGTGCCATTATTGTATTAGGTGTAGGTGAGGGCAATAAAGTCAGCTTAATTGCAGGTGTGACCAAAGATTTAATCGCCAAAGTAAAAGCTGGAGAGCTGGTGAACTTTGTAGCTCAACAAGTGGGTGGTAAAGGTGGTGGACGTCCGGATATGGCGCAAGCGGGCGGTAGTGAACCAGAGAATTTAGAGACTGCTTTACTTTCTGTCAGCACTTGGTTGCAAGATAAGCTTTAATGTAAATGAATTTTTCGGTTGTTTTTGTAGTGACAGCAAAAATAGGGATAAAACCGATTGGGTAAAAACTTCTAGCTATATTAGATTTTTACACTAAGTTTAGAAATGGATATGTATGTTAATTTAACGGATAAAGGAGCAATAGAATGCTAATTTTAACTCGTCGTGTTGGAGAAACCTTAATGGTTGGTGACGATGTCACTGTAACTGTATTAGGTGTTAAAGGGAATCAAGTCAGAATTGGTGTGAATGCACCTAAAGAAGTGTCTGTACATCGTGAAGAGATTTACATGCGTATCCAAGCTGAAAAGAATGGGCAGACGACTGCTACTGATCAGATTGTTGGTAGCGATGTAGAATAGGCTCTTGTCGACTTGCAAAAAAAGCTGATTTTGGTCAGCTTTTTTTATGCCAGCAAGAAAATGTGAAAAAATGTTCGACTATTTTTATGTTTACAGAGTAAAGATGATTTTTTCAATACTCACTAGTTGTTTAAATAATGGTCTATTGATTTGTCTGTTATTTAGTCATATATAGCAAAAATTAAGCAGTTTAGAATAAGTTGTATAAAATCTCGGCAAACTAACAATTAGTTGATAAATAATGTTTGACTTAATGCTGAGTATCGGTAAACTTCGGCTCCACATTTAGGAGAGCAGGCCAAGTGGCTAAAGGTTCTTTCTGAAGTTTTGAGAAGTATTTATTGCGTGATTTATCGTTCGCAAATAGGTATTCTAAATGTAACGTAGTGATACGGAAAGGTGGGTGAGTGGCTGAAACCAGTTCCCTGCTAAGGGACCGTACGTTAATTCGTACCGAGGGTTCGAATCCCTCCCTTTCCGCCATTAACTTTGGTTATTGGAATTGTATTGTGCGCGTGTAGCTCAGCTGGATAGAGTACTCTGGCTACGAACCAGGTGGTCGGAGGTTCGAATCCTTCCACGCGCACCACATTTTGTTCTTTTGAATTTGTTTGTAGTTCAGAAGAAACCCGTTCTCTGCGCGTGTAGCTCAGCTGGATAGAGTACTCATGGCTACGAACCAGGTGGTCGGAGGTTCGAATCCTTCCACGCGCACCATGTTTAAGAAGCCTCACATTTATGTGGGGCTTTTTGTGGCATTAATTTATATATTGTCGCACTAGATGCAGCGCTTACGTGCTTCGCAACAAAATGGAAAGTTGAACGAATAATGTCATCAAAAATGGATAAATATTCTATTTTAGTGAATTTTTTATTATTTTTTATGCTCATTTCCTCTTGCTGATTTGTTGTGTTTTCTTGGGCTGCATGGTACTTATTCTGTAACACGTTGTTTATTACTGAGGTTTGACTTTATGCAACCAGATGTCGCACATGCATTAGCAGAAGCTGCTAATTTACTATTCGTAGGTATGGCTGTAGTTTTTTTGTTTCTGACTATGCTTATTGGCGCGGTAAACTTAATCGCATGGCTTAACCGCTTGTTCCCAGAAGAAACGATAAACCCAGGCACCGGTCCCCAATCGTTTAGTCAAAGCCCTGCAACTAATAGTCAAAATGTATCACCCAAAGTAGTCGCTGCGATTACTACCGCAATCCGTGAACACCGACGTTCTCACTAATTTTAAAAAAATTTTAAGGAAGTAACCCTATGAGTAAACCATTAGCGATTACAGACGTTGTATTACGTGATGCTCATCAATCTATTTTAGCCACTAGAATGCGCTTGGAAGACATGCTACCGATTGCCAGTCAATTAGACGAAGTAGGCTATTGGTCACTGGAAACATGGGGAGGAGCAACGTTTGATGCGTGTATTCGTTATTTAGGCGAAGATCCTTGGGATAGAATTCGACAGCTTAAAAAAGCAATGCCTAAAACTAAACAGCAAATGTTGTTGCGTGGGCAAAATCTATTAGGTTACAGACACTATGCTGATGACGTAGTGGAAAAATTTGTCGAACGTGCGCACACCAATGGTGTGGATGTATTTAGAATCTTCGATGCTATGAATGACTTACGTAATTTGCAAACTGCTGTAAAAGCGGCAATAAAACAAGACGCTCATGCTCAAGGTACCATGTCTTATACTGTGTCTCCTGTACACAACTTGCAAACTTGGTTAGACATGGCCAATCGATTGCAAGATATGGGAGTTCATTCAATTTGTATCAAAGATATGGCAGGTTTATTGAAACCTTATGTCTGTGAAGAATTAGTGACCCGTTTAAAAGAAACAATTGAAGTGCCAATCGCATTGCATTGTCATGCGACAACAGGTTTAAGCACTGCAACCTATCAAAAAGCAATTGATGCTGGCATTGATATTTTGGACACGTCAATTTCATCAATGAGCATGACATATGGCCATAGTGCTACAGAAACTATGGTGTCTATTGTTGAAGGGACTGAAAGAGATACTGGACTAGAGCTTCCTAAGTTGGCTGATATTGCCACATACTTTAGAGATGTGCGTAAAAAGTATGCGCAATTTGAGGGGAGCCTAAAAGGTGTGGATGCACGTATCTTGATTGCTCAAGTACCTTGGCGGCATGTTGACCAATATGGAAAGTCAGCTTAAAGAGCAAGGCGCTGGCGATAAAATGGATGAAGTATTAAAAGAAATTCCTAGAGTGCGTGAAGATCTTGGTTTTATTCCATTGGTGACACCTACTTCACAAATTGTCGGCACACAGTCTGTTATCAACGTCATCACTGGCGAACGTTACAAAAGTATCAGCAAAGAAACCGCAGGCGTACTTAAGGGTGAGTATGGGGCAACTGCAGCACCGGTTAACGCTGAATTACAAAAACGCGTGTTAGAAGGCGCAGAGCCTATTACCTGTCGTCCGGCAGATCTTATTGAAGATGAGTTAGACGCGTTGACCACAGAGTTGACTGGACTGGCCAAAGAGCAGTCATTCGAAATTTCAGATAATGTGGTAGATGATGTATTGACCTATGCTCTATTCCCGCAAATTGGTTTGAAATTCCTTAGAATAAAAATAACCCTGAAGAGTTTGAAGCGGCGCCAAGTGCAAAAGCTGTTACCACTGCTCAAAGTAGTGCTGCAGCACCTTCGGCAGCTGCCTCTGCCTACTCGGTAAGAGTTGATGGACAAGTATTTGAAGTTGAAGTTGCAGAAAGTGGAGCACTAACTAGCGTGCAGTCTAGTGCAATTCAAACTCAGGCGGTTGCTGTTCCTACTGGTACAGGGACCGGACAAGCACTGAATGCGCCACTTGCAGGTAATATTTTTAAAGTATTGGTGCGAGAAGGGGATTCGGTAAACGCTGGTGACGTTATTATCATTATGGAAGCGATGAAAATGGAAACTGAAGTCAGGGCTACCGCGACTGGAGTGATATCTAGTGTTCAAACTAAAGAAGGTGATTCGGTGCAAACTGGACAACCTTTACTTATGATAGGTTAAGGATATTAGGTAATGGAAAAGCTGCAAATATTATGGCAAAGCACGGCCTTAGCGCACTTTGAATTAGGCCAAGTGATCATGATGTCGGTTGGGACATTATTGCTGTTCTTAGCCATAGTTAAGAAATTCGAGCCTTTATTGTTGTTACCAATCGGTTTTGGTGCAATTTTAACAAACATTCCCCTTGCTGGTTTTAGTGAAGCAGGTGGTTTGTTGTATTACATCTACCATATAGGCATCGATACAGGGGTTTTTCCTTTGCTGATCTTTATGGGCGTTGGGGCCATGACAGACTTCAGCGCGCTGATTGCTAACCCCAGAATGTTGCTGTTGGGAGCCGCCGCTCAAGCTGGTATTTTTGCTACTTTGTTCGGGGCGATAGCCTTAAACTTAGTGCCTTGGTTTTGAGTTCACTTTAAAAGATGCTGCAGCCATTGCCATAATTGGTGGCGCTGATGGTCCTACTGCAATCTTTCTTGCTTCAAAATTAGCGCCAGATTTGTTAGGTGCAATAGCCGTTGCTGCGTATTCTTACATGGCATTGGTGCCGCTAATTCAACCGCCAATTATGCGTTTGTTAACCAACGAAGAAGAGCGGAAAATTGAGATGCCACAATTGCGAGTGGTGTCAAAGCGTGAAAAAATCATTTTTCCGCTCGCTGTATTGCTATTGACTATTTTATTTTTACCTTCCGCTACACCTTTAGTAGGGATGTTCTGTTTAGGTAATTTGATGAAAGAGTCAGGTGTAGTTGACAGATTAAGTAATAGCGCACAAAACGAATTAATTAACGTAGTGACTATATTCTTGGGACTTGCAGTTGGTTCAAAGTTATCAGCGGATAAGTTTTTGACAGTTGAAACGTTAGGTATTTTGGCATTAGGGGCGATTGCCTTTTCTATTGGGACCGCTGCTGGCATCTTGATGGCTAAGTTAATGGGTAAACTTAGTAAGCAGGATATTAACCCGCTTATTGGGGCGGCAGGTGTGTCCGCGGTACCTATGGCAGCTAGGGTAGTCAATAAAGTGGGACTAGAGTCTAATCATCACAACTTTTTATTGATGCATGCTATGGGACCAAACGTAGCTGGTGTACTTGGCTCTGCTGTCGCGGCTGGTATCTTGTTGGCCTTAGTAGGATAAAGCGGCGATCTAATGTGGCTTAGGGCAAATATCCGAATAAAATATTCGTGCTAGCCCTTGCTATTGTTTAGCTCATCGCTATAATACGCGCTCTTTTGGACTTGCTGAATTAGTGATCGGCAAGTTTGTGTTTAACCTCTTATTTATTGGAGAATACTATGTCACTAAGTACACAAGAAACTGCAGCAATCATTGCTGAATATGGCGTTAAAGAAGGAGACACTGGTTCTCCTGAAGTTCAAGTTGCATTGTTAACTAGCAACATCAACAAATTACAAGGTCACTTTGCGGATCATAAGAAAGATCACCACTCACGTCGTGGCCTTCTTCGCATGGTTAGCCAACGTCGTAAGTTACTTGATTACCTTAAAGGTAAAAATGTTGAACGTTATCAAGATTTGATCAAACGTCTAGGTTTACGTCGTTAATCGATGTTTACCAAAAAAAGACGCTTAGGCGTCTTTTTTTATGTCTAAAATTAATCGCTGAGTGAGTATTTGATTTGGGCTCTTGTTCTAAAAGCTCGCCACTGCAATTTAACCTGAATCTTGGATAAGCCGAACCTCACGATAACGCTCTTTTTGTATCTAGCGGCGTTGGATTGTTTAGCTTGAACGATACTTCTTATCCAGAGTTCAGGTTATTTAAAAACCGATGCTAGCTCAGATAAATAAGGTGCAAAGTGTTTCCATTGTTCTTTGGCATTGGCGTTAATTGGTTGCCGTACTTGTTCAGAACTCGGTGTTTTAACCGCTCGTTTGGTTTTATAAAACTCTAAACAGTTCGCCTCAAAGGGGAGTTGGCAAAAGTCTAGCAACCGTCTTGTTTGAGTTTCTAAGTCGTCAATCAGATCTTCATGCTGGACCCGCAACACAAAGCCCGGTAGTACCTCATCCCAATGTGTCATCAATGCTTGATAAGACTGATAGTAATGCGCTAAGTCGCTAAGGTCATAAGAAAACTCCTGGCCTTCGGCAAAGAGTTGTTTGTAGCCACTAAAACAACAGGCCATAGGCTCTCTTCGTGCATCTATAATTTTAGCGTTGGGTAAAATTGTCTTAATTAAACCGATATGCATAAAGTTGTTAGGCATTTTATCTATAAAGTAAGGTGCACCTTGTCGGTAGCTTTGTGTTTGTTCTATGAACTGTTCACCAAAGCGCCTGAAATATTGCTTATCTATTTCATTCATTACGTTGGGATAACCGCTTTTACTGCCACTTAGCCTAGCGGCTAAACCTAGAATATTATGCAGCTCCATAGTGCCGTCAACCATAGAGTGAGAGGCTAGGATCTGTTCCAGTAGAGTAGAGCCGGCTCTTGGTAATCCAACAATAAAAATAGGCGCAGGATCAGCGGCTCCTAAATTGCTATGAGCACTAAAAAAGTCACGACTAAAAACTGTTTTTTGTGCACTTATTTGCTCTTCAAGTTTATCTTGAGAGTAGTGAATACAGTCTTTCTTGCTGTTGTTGGCACTTTGGTAAAAATGAAATGATTGCTCAAATTGCAGACGATCTTCATAGGTTTTTGCTAAAGCAAATTGTAGATGGATTTTGTCATCAACTTCTAGTGCTACATTATTGAGTTGATTATGCATCAAGGTTAGTTCCGAATCAGTAAATTGATACGTTTTAGTGTTGGCTAAACTCCAATATGCATCGCCAAAGCTAGGGCGAATTTTGTAGGCTTGTCGGTAAGCTTGTATCGCTGCTTTTATTTCGCCTTGCGCCTTATACGCATGTCCAAGTAGCAACTGAATTCCGGGTAAATCATTTCGTGTTTTCAGAATATCTTGATAAATAGCAATCGCTGCTTCAATTTCTCCAATTCCCACCATAGCGCTAGCTTTAGCTGCCAAAAAAGGCTGGCTGTCAGCTTGCTTACTGAGTAATAGGTCGGCTTGTTGCTTAGCCTTACTAAATTTTCCTAGCTTAGATAATAGCTTTACATATTCAGCTCTAGCATTGATATGCGCTGGGTGTATCTCCACACAGCTTTCCAATAAAAACTCGGCTTCATGGTATAGCTTCAACTGCATGCCGATTTCGGCCAGCAGCAACATGGCTTCTGCATGATGCTTATGGTTTTGTAGAAAGCGTCGGCAAACTTTATCAGCTAACGCTAATTTTCCTTCATACATCAGGTCTCGTGCACCACGAATTTCGGTAGGTAAATGGGTTAAATATTCCACTTGTTGAGTAGCATGATTTTGACCAGATGCTGGACCAAGCTCGGCATATAGCGTAGAGAGTTGTTGCCAACTAGCGAGTAATGCTGGGTTTAGTTTGCTGGCTTTAGCAAAGGCTAGGGTTGCCTTAACTTTATCTCCCGTTAATAAATATAAATACCCTTGTTCCTGATAAGCGCGACTATGCTCAGGTGCTAAAGGTAGTAAAGTATCTAGAGTTTGATTGGCTTCAACTATTGCTCCTTTTGAGCGTTGAGCTACGGCTAGCATGTATAGAATGTCTACTTGTTGTTCCTTGTCTTTGTCGCCCAAATTTTTTAGGGCCTGCTGGCAGAGATTGATAGCTTTATCTGTATTGCCAGATTGCAGTGCACCTTTTATATCATTCATGCTGATGTCTTGTTGTTCGACAGTTTGTGGCAACGGTTCTCTCCCCGTAGGCTGTTTGGTAAAACAGAGCTAAGCTCTGAGTGGACTTTGTGGTTATACAAAAAAGGAAGGCAAGCGTTTAGCTTGCCTTCCTAAGATTACTTATGAACTCACAATAGTATAAGTAGTATGTTGTTTATCTTAATAGAAATCGTAAGATAATCGCAAGCCCATAGTGCGTGGGCGATTGGTCACAACTTTTGGCGTAAATTGCTGAGTATCGATATACAGAACCGCACTTTCATCTGTGAGGTTGTCAATATAGAACTCTGCTTTCCAGTCGTTTTTACCAATACCTACAGCTACATTGGCAATCGCATAACTTTCTTGCACATAACGTCCGCCTTGGAAAGTTTGGCCATTTGAGTCAGCATAAGTGACCCCATCATATACCGCAGATTCTTGTTGAATTGGTAAACCAGAGCCTGTGCCGTAAATTAATTGTGTGGCGTCTTCGATAACATATGCATCCATTGCCATACCGGCTAATCGGTCGCCTGTATAACTGATTGAACCGTTAACATAGCCTTCATAACCCCCATCTACTTCAAAGTAGTATCTGGCTCGCAGGTTACCAGAGAACTCGGCAGAGTAGGGCAACTGAGCCCCAACGCCAGGGGCAATGCCCGCGAGTTCATCGTTCACTCGGGTTAATTCGGTATCGAGTAAGCTAAATGCGCCGTTAATTACTAAGTTGTCTGTGGCCAGCCAAGTCATATCTGCATCAAGCCCTTTTATTTCAGCATCACCAACATTGTCAGTAAAGACTAAAAAGCTGATGTTAGTTGGGTCGTAACGAGAGGTTTGTAGATCACTGATTTCAGAGTAATAAGCAGTGGCGTTGATGCGTAAAACGCCATCTAAGAAGTCACCCTTAACGCCTACTTCATAGTTGTCTAAACTATCTGTGGTGGAATAAACAGGTATTCTGAAACCATCAAAGGCACCGTTTTGATTGCTGGCAAGATCACCACCTTGACGATTGGTCACCGGAGGTCTAAAACCTTCAGAATAGGTGGCAAACAACAATATGTCATCGTCCATTTTATAATCTAAAGAGGCTTTAAAAATGGTATCGTCTACGGTTAATGTACCATTGTCATCAAATAAACTGACGTCTAGTTGACCACTCGCTATGGCTGCTTGCAATACTCCATCGGCATCTTTGGTGGCCAAGTTTAGCTCGTCTGGATCCTGCGTACCAAAGGCGCGGATCCTGCGACTCACATCTGTACTGGTGGTTGAGCCTTTGAAGGTGTCATCAATTTGATACCAACGTGCGCCGAACGTCGCGGTTAACTTATCGGTAATATCGTATTCAAGTTGACCAAACACTGCAATTTGCTCAATGGTGTGGGTCACATCATTCACAAAGCTAATACCTGTACTCGAACGGACCGCCACCTGAATTAATACCTTCAGAGCCTGAGTAGTACTTTTGCTAAATTACTGAATGATGCTAATTCAATGTTGGCTATATTGAATTGGCCAACGGTTTCCAAGTCTTGATCATCATAAAAAATACCCGCAGTTAGGCGCCATACTTTTTCGACATCGGTATTGATCCTAAATTCATGGGTTATACGAGTGGTGTCGGTTTGCTCTTTGTAATATTTGGTAGGATCTAGGCAACGTTCATCTTCTACAGCAACGTCCCCATCATTAAATGTTCCATAACTACATACATAATAGGCTGAGAATAAACCGCCATTGGTATAACCTGTGTAGTCAATAGTAGAGTTAATTTCACGGCTTAAGTAACCGCCGGTATAAACCATTTCTAGCTTGTCTAGACGGCCTTCTAGCGTCCAAGTCGTCAGTCCAAACTCATCATCATTGTCTTCTGGTATAAAACGATTAACCGAACTTTCACCTTCAAGATTTGGGTCGTAAGAAAAGACTCCTTCGGTTTCCAAAGATTGGGCTGTGTGCTGAACTAAAAACTCCCAATCGTTATTTATAATGTAGGAAGCACCCAATCGCATCCCTGCATATACCGCATCGTTGGCATCATCTTCCACTAATGTTCCATTACTAGGCGATACAACAGGTGTGTTATCAGGATCATTAAGTACTCCGCCTGAGATCCTATCAATGACCACCGCACTGCCAATGTAGCCACCTTCACCTGGTTTATTCAGGATGTTGTCTATCCAGCCACCTTGTTTGTCATTGTACGCTACCAATCTTAAAGCCAAGCTGTCAGTTGGGGTGATATTAAAATAGGTTTCCACGGCATTGCTCATTTCGCCGCCTTTGGTGGTACCTATGTTGACATCCATGCCGGCTGAAAAACCTGAATGATCAGGTTTTTACTGATCATACGAACCGTACCTGACTGAGAACTTGCCCCAAATAAGGTGCCCTGTGGCCCAGGTAGAACCTCGATTCGTTCCATATCTGCCGCGTACACATCTAGATTACGTCCTTGCATAGAAACGGGTTGCTCATCTAAATAGAAGGCAACTGAAGGTTGTAAAGCTTGAACCGACGATACGGATATATTGGTTTGAGTGGTAGCTGCTCCACGAATGTATATTTCATTTTGACCTGTATCCTGTGCCTTGGAAAACGACATTCGGTAAAAATTCGACATAATCATTAAAGCTTTCAACACCTAGAGCCTCAAGTGCTTCTCCGTTTAACGCCGACACAGATACAGGAACATCTTGTATTGATTCAGATCTTTTGGTGGCGGTGACTTCGATGGTTTCGATTTGTGCTTTTGCTGGTTTAGTTTGTGCTACAGCTGGATTGATGGCTAACGCGGTAACGATAGCGCAACTGATTTTTGTTTTGTTCATAGTATGAGAGCCTTTTTGGGCTTCTGCATGCAATGCCTAGGGGTGACATGTGAAGTAATAGCCCCAATGCGTACAGTCTTAAATTTCAGTACAATTATTGTTTGGCGAAAATAACTATACACTAATAAGCTATTGATTTCTTGGCTCATTCCAGTGTAATAGGCAATTCTATACTTTAGTAGCACATTATTTCTGTGTGTATCTAAATTTACAGCGTTTTGTTATATTGGTTAACAAATACCCCTCTAAGTATAGTATCCCTGTTTTTATGAGCCGCATTGATCAACATCTAAACCGCCCTGTTTTTTACCTATCTTCTTTCATTATTTTGTTACTTGTATTATTTGCCTTGGTTACACCAGAGGTTGCAGATGTATTTTTTACTGACCTGCAAAAAACAATCATAGACAATGGCAGCTGGTTCTATGTGGTATCAGTAGCCGTTATTTTAACAACCATTTTGTATGTCGGTTTTTCAAGGTTTGGCGAAGTTCGCTTAGGGCCAGATCATTGTAAGCCTGAGTATTCTTTACCTACTTGGTTGTCTATGTTGTTTGCTGCGGGAATGGGCATAGGCTTAATGTTCTTTGGAGTGGCTGAACCTGTGATGCATTTTTTATCGCCACCCACAGCTACCTCGGGTACTACAGAAGCCGTGCGTGAAGCGATGAAGATGACTTTTTTTCATTGGGGACTACATGCTTGGGCTATATACGCAATTGTAGGTTTAGTGCTTGCTTATTTTAGTTTTCGATTAGACTTACCTCTGACACTACGCTCAGCTTTATATCCTATTATTGGCGATAGGATCTATGGTTGGCCCGGTCATATAGTGGATATCTTTGCGGTGGTAAGTACCATATTCGGTATTGCGACGTCGTTAGGGCTAGGCGCAGCGCAAATTAACTCTGGCCTTAATTATTTGTTTAATTTTGATGAATCAGTGACGATGCAAATTTATTTAATGGTTGGCATTATTGCTATTGCAATCGTGTCGGTCGCTACTGGATTGGATAAAGGAATACGCCGGTTATCTGAATTAAATATGATTTTGGCCATCGCTTTATTACTGTTCATTCTTATCCTAGGGCCTACCGTTTTTATACTTACCGCTTATGTGCAAAATACTGGCGCATACTTGTCAGATATTGTGCGCAATACATTCAATCTATTTGTCTACGATAAAACCGATTGGATTGGCGGTTGGACAATATTTTATTGGGGCTGGTGGTTGGCGTGGGCCCCTTTGTTGGGCTGTTTATTGCGCGTATTTCTCGTGGTAGAACAATTCGCGAGTTTGTCATTGGTGTGTTGGTGTTGCCAACGGCCTTTACGTTGTTGTGGATGACGGTATTTGGTAACTCAGCCATAGATTTAATATATACCCAAGGTGTTGATAAATTAGGTCAAATGGTCAGTGAGAATGCACCCGTCGCGCTATTCGTATTCTTAGAGAATTTTCCTTTTCAACAACTATTAAATGGTATCGCTACTTTAATGGTGGTGGTGTTCTTTGTCACATCTTGTGATTCAGGGGCTATGGTGGTTGATATGTTATGTTCTCACGGTAAAAATAACACACCAGTTTGGCAGCGTATCTACTGGGCAGTGGCGGTAGGACTGGTATCGGCTATTTTATTAACGGCTGGTGGTTTAAATGCTCTACAAACTATGACCATTGCATCTGCTTTACCCTTCGCCATTATCCTCTTAATGGCTATGATAGGCCTATGTTAAAGCGCTGCGTGTTGAGACTCACAAGAAAGCGAGTTTGAGCATGAACTTAATGCCATATCCCACAGACGCAGACGGCGGCTGGAAAGAAAGGTTATCTACCGTTATTAGATTTCCAAATGGCTCTACGGTACAGCAATTTCTGGATACGACTGTTTGTCAGGCGATGGAAAATGTGAAAGCTGAACTGGAAAAAAATCATGTGGATGCTGAAATTATTAGTGCCGCGAGAAAGCTTAGTTTATCTGTACAGCATGGTACAGAGCATTCCTTCATTTACGCGGTTAAGCGAGTGAAGTATCAACAGCCAAGTTTTTCCCTGGATAATGAAGAATCAGAGGATGATGACGAAGAGCAGAACTATTATCGTGCAGAAGTACATTTGGCTGAAGGTGGTCAAGACTACGATATTATGGGATGGTCAAAACAGGCTGTAATCAATGATATTATTGACCAATATCAAAAGCATCAGCACTTTTTACACCTACTAAGGTAGGTGTTTTCGTTAACAGAGCCAAAGCTCTTAATGTTGTGGGTGTTAATTGACTAAAAGCCGATAGATAGCCTGGATCCTGAATAAGCCAAATCTTTTGATAGCGCTCTTTTTGTGTCTATCTGGGTTGGATTGTCTAGCAATAACACGTTATTACGTACGACAATTCGCCTTGCTATACACGAGAGATCTCTTCACTGAGTGAACATTTAGCTGAGGTTATTTAGACAAAACATATTACATCACTGAATCATATTGCTTAGCTTGAACGATACTTTTTCTCCAGAACTTACGCTAGTTAATCTATTTTAGATACAAAAAAGCCGCTTATTTAATAATTAATAAGCGGCTTTTTTTGGGTGTTAATTTATTTGTCGATTTTATTGTAAGGACGTTTGGCTTCACCCGTGTAAAGTTGACGAGGACGACCGATTTTTTGTCCACTGGCTGACTTAACATTTCATGCCAATGAGATACCCAGCCTACCGTACGTGCAAGTGCAAAAATACACGTAAACATATTGGTTGGAATACCAATAGCCTTAAGAATAATTCCTGAGTAGAAATCAACATTCGGGAACAATTTCTTCTCTGCGAAGTAAGGGTCACTTAGGGCAATTTTCTCAAGTTCCATGGCTACATTTAGCAAAGGATCATCGATGTTTAATTCGGATAATACTTCGTGGCAACTTTCGCGCATAACGGTGGCACGTGGATCAAAGTTTTTATAAACTCGATGTCCAAAGCCCATTAATCTGAACGGGTCAGCTTTGTCTTTTGCTCTTGCGATAAACTCAGGAATGCGGTCAACAGAACCAATTTCTTGCAGCATAGTTAGACAAGCTTCATTAGCTCCGCCATGAGCAGGTCCCCCATAGAGATGCAACACCAGCAGCAATACATGCATATGGATTTGCACCAGAAGAACCAGCTAAACGTACCGTTGAAGTTGAGGCATTTTGCTCGTGATCAGCATGAAGAGTGAATATTCTATCCACAGCACGAGAGACAGCAGGTGTAATTTTATAATCTTCAGCAGGCACAGAGAACATCATGTTTAAGAAGTTTTCTGCGTAGGTAAGGTCATTCTTAGGGTAAACAAAAGGTTGGCCAATGTTGTACTTGTAACACATGGCAACTAATGTTGGCATTTTTGCTACTAATCTGTAGGCGCTGCGTAATCTTTGTTCAGGATCAGAAATATCCAAATCATCATGATAGAAAGAAGACATCGCTCCCACTGTGCCACATAACATCGCCATTGGGTGAGCATCGCGTCTGAATCCTCGGAAAAAATTATTCACTTGATCGTGCACTAAGGTATGGCGAGTTATTATGTCTTTGAATTCTTTGTATTCTTCAGAATTTGGCGTTTTGTCATGTAATAACATGTAGCAAACTTCTAAATAATCTGCGTGACGAGCCAACTCTTCAATGGAATAACCTCTGTGCAACAATATACCTTTCGCACCATCTATAAATGTAATTGAGGATTCACATGAACCCGTAGCCATAAAGCACTGGGTCGTAGGTGAAGTAACCAATGCTACCTAAAGTACGAACGTCTATTACATCATTTCCGGCAACGCCAGATAAAATAGGTAGTTCAATTTCAGCATCACCTGCTTTTAAAATGGCTTTGTTATCTGCCATATATCGTTCTCCTCAGAATTGTTTTATTTAGATAAACGAAGCTCTCACCTGTTTACTAGGGAAATTGCCGCTATTTATACTGACAATTTTTGATTATGCCAATTTTACTACAGTAAGTCCTTTATAATAATCACTTTTTTCTAGCGGTAAAGGCAAATAGAATTTTAGACTAGCTTAGACTACCTACAACTTAGTAGTTATAAGCCTTTAAAATAGAACGATATTGTATTTGTTCCCAGTGCTGGATATACTCTGCAGGCTTGATTATAAAGAGCGTTAAAAAGATTAACGTTTCATTTACATTGACGTAATAATCTTAGGCTACAAGAATCTGTTTTTAACAAATGAATAACATTTAGGGTGTGGTTAATCTAGATGTATCAACGACCTACGGGTATAAAGAGCGAAAAACGTGAAAAAACAAAGACCAGTTAATTTACAAATCAATACTATTACTTTTCCTCCCGCCGCTATTACTTCCATTCTTCATCGTATAACAGGTGTTGCATTATTTTTTGCATTGATGTTTGTTATCGGAGCGTGGGCAGTATCAGTATCTTCTGCAGAAAACTTCGATTTAGTTAAAGAACAAATGACTGGACCATTAGGCAAGTTTATTGCCATTGGAACAATATCTGCGTTGACTTACCACATTTTAGGTGGAGTAAGGCACATGATTATGGATATGGGGCATTGGGAAGAACTCGAGTCAGGGGATTTAAGTGCTAAAGCGATTATCGCACTGTGGATCATCTTAACCATCGTAGTAGGAGTTGTATTATGGTAACTGGACAAGCAAGTTTAAAACGTAACGGCGTTCAAGATTTCGTCACAATCCGTGGCACCGCAATAATTATGACTGCGTTCTCTTTGTTCATGGCATGGTTCTTTATTTGTACACCTGAAATTACTTACGCAATTTGGCAAGATTTATTTTCTGGTTTGGCAATGAAAGTGTTTACTTTTGTGGCTTTAATTTCTGTTATGTTTCACGTTCGAATCGGGATGTGGCAAGTATTGACTGATTATGTCAAGGCCCTGTACCTTAGAGCAATCATCCAATTTATTCTTAATATAATTGCATTTGTATATGTGGTTATCGGTTTATTTGTTTTGTGGGGTGTGTAAATGAGTATTCCTGTTCATGAGTACGATGCAGTAGTAATTGGTGCAGGCGGCGCGGGTATGCGTGCAGCACTTCAAATTTCTGAGTCTGGCAAATCATGTGCCTTATTGTCTAAAGTATTTCCTACCCGTTCTCATACTGTTTCTGCACAAGGTGGTATAACTGTAGCCCTTGGCAACGCCCACGACGATAACTGGGAATGGCACATGTACGATACGGTGAAAGGTTCCGATTATATTGGTGACCAAGACGCGATCGAATATATGTGTAAAACGGGCCCTGAAGCCATTATCGAAATGGAAAATATGGGGTTGCCTTTTTCTCGTTTCGAAAACGGTAAAATTTATCAACGTCCTTTTGGTGGGCAATCGCAAAACTTTGGTGGTGAGCAAGGCGCTCGTACGGCTGCTGCTGCAGACAGAACTGGACATGCCTTATTACATTTGTTGTATCAACAAAACGTTAAAAACAAAACCAAAGTATTCAGCGAATGGTATGCCTTAGACTTAGTGAAAAACCAAGACGGAGACGTAGTTGGTTGTACTGCTATCGATATCGAATCGGGTGAAGTCGTATATTTCAAATCAAAAGCAGTTGTTTTGGCAACCGGTGGAGCAGGGCGTATATTTGCTTCTACTACCAATGCGCATATTAATACCGGTGATGGTGTAGGTATGGCACTACGTGCTGGCGTGCCTATGCAAGATATGGAAATGTGGCAATTCCACCCGACTGGTATAGCCGGAGCGGGTACACTGGTGACCGAAGGTTGTCGTGGTGAAGGTGGATACTTACTAAATAAAGATGGCGAACGTTTCATGGAACGTTATGCACCTAACGCTAAAGATTTGGCGGGACGTGATGTTGTGGCTCGTTCTATGATGACGGAAATTCGTGAAGGTCGCGGGTTTGACGGTCCTCTTGGTCCACACTGTAAATTGAAGCTTGATCACTTAGGTAAAGAAGTACTTGAATCTCGTTTACCTGGGATCCTTGAGTTATCTCGTACCTTCGCTCACGTTGATCCGGTAAAAGAACCGATTCCGGTTATTCCTACTTGTCACTATATGATGGGAGGCATTCCTACTAACGTTGACGGTCAAGCGCTTAGTATTGACACCAATGGTAACGAAAAGCCTATTAAGGGCTTATTTGCTTGTGGTGAAATAGCCTGTGTATCTGTGCACGGTGCGAACCGTTTAGGTGGTAACTCATTACTTGATTTGGTGGTGTTTGGTCGAGCAACTGGACTACACCTAGGTGCAGCCATTGACGGAATTGAAGCACGAGAAGCTTCAAGTGACGATGTTGACGCGGCTATGGTGCGTTTTAATCGTTGGGAAACGTCTGATATTGGTAAGGGCGAAGACCCTGTGCAAATCAAGAAAGATCTACAGCAATGTATGCAACTTAACTTCTCTGTATTTAGAGAAGGCGATGCTATGGCTACAGGCTTGAAAGAGCTGGGTGAGATTCGAGAAAGATTGCAGCACGCACGTTTAGACGATAAGAGTAATGATTTTAACACTCAACGTATAGAGTGCTTAGAGCTAGATAACTTGATGGAAACTGCCTACAGTACCGCAGTGGCCGCAAACTTTAGAACCGAAAGCCGTGGCGCTCACAGTCGTTTTGACTTCCCTGAGCGAGATGATGCAAATTGGTTGTGTCACTCTATTTATTTACCAGAAGATAGCTCCATGGTTAAACGTGACGTAAATATGTCACCTAAACTTCGTGAAGCTTTCCCACCTAAAGCCAGAACTTACTAGTAGGAGTAACGATTATGCAAATGAATTTCTCTGTTTACCGTTACAATCCTGACGTAGACAACGCACCGCGCATGCAAGATTATCAGCTTGAGGTCACAGAAGGCCAAGATATGATGGTGTTGGATGCACTCATCGCTTTAAAAGAAAGCGACCCAACATTATCTTTCAGACGCTCATGCCGTGAAGGTGTATGTGGTTCTGACGGTGTCAATATGAATGGTAAAAATGGCTTGGCCTGTATTACCCCTCTATCGGCACTTAAAGGTTCTAAAATTGTCATTCGCCCATTACCATGGTTTACCAGTAGTGCGTGATTTGGTCGTTGATATGACCCAGTTTTACACGCAGTATGAAAAAATTAAGCCGTTTTTAATTAACGACGATAACCAACCGCCAGCCCGTGAATATTTACAGTCTCCAGAAGAAAGAGAAAAACTAGACGGTTTGTACGAATGTATTTTATGTGCATGTTGTTCTACTTCTTGTCCTTCTTTTTGGTGGAACCCTGATAAATTTATAGGTCCAGCAGGTTTATTACATGCGTATCGTTTCTTGGCCGATAGCCGAGATACAGCAACCGAACAACGTCTTAATGACTTGGACGACGCCTTTAGTGTATTTAGATGCCACGGTATTATGAACTGTGTTAGCGTTTGCCCTAAAGGTCTTAATCCAACTAAGGCGATTGGTTCAATTAAATCAATGTTGTTAAAACGCGCTGTTTAAAATGATGTGCCGATAGCGATTATCGGCTTTGTTTTCAACCTCTAGTTTTTACAAATAAACATAATGAACTGTGCAAATGCACATTTAATTGTAAGTCTTATTCAACCAAGGGACGACAATGCAACAACGCGTGATGAAAGCATGGTGGGACTCTTCTCACATGGCTGGTGGCAACGCTGCTTATATAGAAGAAAAGTATGAATTGTATCTTGACGATGCACAAAGTGTCTCGGAAGATTGGCGTGAAGTATTTGATAAACTTCCTAAGCTAGAAGGCGTAGAAGTTGAATCAAAGCATAGTGCTATTCGCCAGCAATTTCTCAATTTAGCCGCTCTTGGTCCAGCCGCCAGAGCCGGTGTCGCAGCTCCTGTAGCCTCTGCAGGTGATGATAAACAAGTTAAAGTTCTACAACTTATTAATGCTTATCGATTTAGAGGGCATCAACATGCCAATTTAGATCCTCTTGAGTTATGGAAACAGCCAAGAGTGCGAGACTTAGAGCTTTCTCATCATAATCTTTCAGAGAGTGATTTTGATACCAATTTCAATGTCGGTTCTTTTGCGATAGGCAAAGAGTCGATGCCATTGGGCGATTTATTTAAGTCTCTCAATCGTACCTACTGCGGTTCGATTGGTACTGAGTATATGCACATTACCGATACCGAACAAAAACGATGGTTACAAGATCGTATTGAATCGGTACAGGCTAAACCTGAAATTGATCGAGACGAAAAAATCGGAATTTTGAAGGGCTTAGTCGCTGCTGATGGTATGGAAAAATACTTGGGCGCAAAATTCTACAGGCGCTAAACGCTTCTCTTTAGAAGGTGGCGACTCATTAATTCCTATGTTGAAAGGTTTGATAAGTCATGCCGGCGTGAAAGGCGCTAAAGAAGTCGTTATTGGTATGGCTCACCGTGGTCGACTTAACGTTTTGGTTAATGTCTTAGGCAAAAACCCTTCTGTTTTATTTGATGAGTTTGCTGGTAATCACGACGATTCGTTAGGTGCTGGTGACGTAAAATATCATGCTGGTTTTTCTTCTGACTTCGCTACACCCGGTGGAAACTTACACTTAGCATTAGCGTTTAACCCATCCCATTTAGAAATTGTTAACCCTGTGGTTATTGGTTCGGTTAGAGCTCGATTAGACAGACGTGGTTGCGACGATGGCTCAGTTGTTTTACCTATTACTATTCATGGTGACTCGGCAATTGCTGGACAAGGTGTTGTCCAAGAAACTTTTAATATGTCGCAAACACGTGGCTTTAAAGTGGGCGGCACGGTTAGGATAGTGATAAATAACCAAGTCGGTTTTACCACATCTAAAACAGAAGATACTCGCTCAACTCAATATTGTACCGATATTGCTAAAATGGTTCAGGCGCCAATATTACACGTTAATGCTGATGACCCAGAAGCGGTTATGTTTGTAACTAAATTGGCGCTAGATTATCGCAATCAATTTAAACGTGACGTAGTTATTGATCTCGTGTGCTACAGACGTCATGGTCACAATGAAGCAGATGAGCCAAATGCGACTCAGCCTTTAATGTATCAGAAAATTAAGAAGCACCCGGTTACTCGTAAATTGTATGCCGAGCAGCTTATTGCTGAAGGCAGTATCGAAAGCCACGAAGTTGATAAGTTAGTCGCTGATTATCGAGCGGCCCTTGACCATGGTGCTTGTGTAGTAGAAGAATGGCGCCCCATGACCGAGCATTCTGTTGATTGGACGCCTTATCTTGGTCACAACTGGGATGTTCCATATGACGGTTCTATCAGTGTTGAAAAACTCACTGAGTTAGGGCACAAATTATGTACTTATCCAGATACCCATAAACTTCAATCTCGCGTGGCTAAACTTTATCAAGACCGTAAGGCTATGGTTGCCGGTGAAAAGCCGCTAGATTGGGGCATGGCGGAAAACCTTGCTTATGCGTCTATTGTTGATGCTGGCGATGATATTCGTATGACTGGTCAGGACTCGGGACGAGGCACATTCTTCCATCGTCATGCGGTATTGCACAATCAGGAAAATGGTGCAGATTATATGCCGCTACAGCATATTCATGCTGAGCAAGGCACCATGGAAATTTACGACTCTGTGTTGTCAGAAGCGGCTGTTTTGGCTTTTGAATTTGGATATGCAACAGCAGAGACCTGGCACGCTCACTATTTGGGAAGCACAGTTTGGTGATTTCGCGAATGGTGCGCAAGTGGTTATTGATCAGTTCTTAAGCTCAGCAGAAGCTAAGTGGGGCCGTTTATGTGGGCTTACTATGCTGTTACCTCACGGGTATGAAGGACAAGGTCCTGAGCATAGTTCTGCTAGATTAGAACGTTTCTTGCAAATGTGTGCTGACCATAACTGGCAAGTATGCGTGCCATCTACACCTGCACAAGTTTTCAATATGTTACGTCGTCAGTCTATTCGACCTATGCGTAAACCATTGATTGTAATGTCACCTAAATCATTGTTACGACATCCACTGGCTACTTCTAGCATGGAAGAGCTATCTGCAGGGGTATTTCATAATGTTATTGATGAAATTGATGATATCGACCCAAGCCAAGTAAAACGGGTGATCATGTGTTCAGGTAAGGTGTATTATGATTTGCTCGAACAACGTCGTAAAAATAAGCAAGATGATATTGCTATCATTCGTATAGAGCAACTTTACCCGTTCCCTCATGCAGAGATAAGTGCAGTTGCCAATAAATATCAGTCAACTAGGGATTGGGTTTGGTGTCAAGAAGAGCCTCAAAACCAAGGTGCTTGGTATTGTAGCCAGCATCATTTTTGGTCAACGTTACCGCAAGGCGCTACGTTAACCTATGCAGGGAGAGAAGCATCGGCATCTCCGGCAGTTGGCTATATTTCCGTTCACAACCAACAACAGAAAAAGTTGGTTGATGATGCATTAACTATTAAATAAGGAACCAGTATGAGCACTGAAATTAAAGTACCGGTATTGCCCGAATCAGTGGCAGATGCATCAATCGCTACTTGGCACGTTAAAGTCGGCGAAAAAGTGAGCCGAGATCAAAACTTAGTTGATATAGAAACAGATAAAGTTGTATTAGAAGTAGTGGCACCAGCCGATGGCGTACTTAGCGAAATATTGTTCGCTGAAGGCGACACCGTTTTGGGTGAACAAACTATCGCAAACTTTGCAGAAGGAACAGGTGCAGGTACGCCAGCCCCAGCGGCTTCTGCAAGCCCGCAAACGAGTCAAACATCAGACAATAAAGGTGAGTCAGTGGAAATTAAGGTACCGGTTCTGCCCGAATCAGTGGCAGATGCAACAATCGCAACATGGCATGTTCAACTAGGCCAAGCTATCTCTAGAGATGAAAATTTAGTTGATATTGAAACCGATAAAGTCGTTTTAGAAGTTGTCGCACCCGCTGATGGTTCATTGAGTGAAATTCTTGCTCCAGAAGGCGAGACGGTTACCGGTGAACAAGTGATTGCTAAATTTGTTGCGGGTGCAGCGTCAGGTGCTGCTCCAGCAGCAGAGGCTGAATCTAAAGGCGAGGAAAATGACGCGTTGAGTCCTTCTGTGCGCCGTTTGTTGACAGAAAAAGGTATTGATGCTGCAAGCATTAAAGGTACTGGCAAAGGGGGAGAATTACCAAAGAAGACGTAGAGAAATCTTTGCAAGCTCCGGCACCAGAAGCCACCAAAGCCGATTCAGCGGTTGAAGTGCCTGCTGCCCTAGCTGGTAACCGTACAGAAAAACGTGTCCCTATGACTCGTTTACGTAAAACCATTGCGACTCGCTTATTAGAAGCGAAGAATAGCACGGCTATGTTAACCACGTTTAACGAAGTGAACATGAAGCCTATCATGGATTTACGTAAGCAATATCAAGAGCAATTTGAAAAACGCCACGGTATACGTTTAGGTTTTATGTCTTTTTACGTTAAAGCCGTAACCGAAGCGTTAAAACGTTTCCCTGAAGTGAATGCCTCTATCGATGGTGATGATATTTGTTATCACAACTATTTCGACATCTCAATTGCGGTTTCAACTCCTCGCGGACTGGTTACTCCAGTGTTGAAAGATACGGACACTCTCGGTATGGCTGGCATCGAAAGCGGCATTAGAGAATTAGCGTTAAAAGGCCGTGATGGCAAGTTGAGTATCGCAGATATGCAGGGCGGTAACTTCACTATCACAAATGGTGGTGTGTTTGGTTCATTGATGTCTACACCTATTTTGAACTTGCCACAAAGTGCTATTTTGGGAATGCATAAAATTCAAGATAGACCTATGGCGGTAAATGGCAAAGTAGAAATTTTGCCAATGATGTATTTAGCACTTTCTTACGACCACAGAATCATTGACGGTAAAGAGTCTGTTGGTTTCTTAGTGACTATCAAAGAAATGTTAGAAGACCCAACACGTTTGCTTTTAGATGTATAACTAAAGTTGACGTGCATGGGGGTAAAGGTATTAAAAAATTGAGATAAATAAGCAATTGTTTGTCTCCTTCTGCCGTTATTGTGTAAGCAATAGCGGCTTACAAATAAAGTGGCTGACTAGCGGCTTTTTTCTTAAATTAAACGGGTAAAAAACCATGAATTTGCATGAATATCAAGGCAAGCAATTATTCAAAGAATATGGCTTGCCAGTCTCTGAAGGGATCGCTACCGATTCTCCTGAAGAAGCGGCGGCAGCAGCTGACAAAATCGGCGGAAGCGAGTGGGTGGTTAGTGCCAAGTACACGCTGGTGGTCGCGGTAAGGCTGGCGGTGTTAAATTAGTTAAGTCGAAAGAAGAAATTAAAGCTTTCGCTGAAAATTGGTTAGGTAAAAACTTAGTTACTTTTCAAACAGACGAAAATGGTCAGCCAGTAAGTAAGATCTTAGTTGAATCATGCACAGATATCGCCGATGAGCTTTATTTAGGTGCTGTGGTAGATCGTACTTCTCGTCGAATCGTTTTCATGGCGTCTACCGAAGGTGGCGTTGAAATTGAAACCGTAGCTGAAGAAACACCTGAAAAAATCTTAAAAGCTGAAATCGATCCAATCGTTGGCGCGCAACCTTATCAAGCACGCGACATGGCATTCCAATTGGGCCTAAAGGGTGTACAAATTAAGCAGTTCACTAAGATTTTCTTAGGCCTTGCTAAAATGTTTGTTGACCTAGATATTGCCCTTATCGAAATTAACCCTCTAGTGATTAAAGATGACGGTGATATTCATTGTCTAGACGCTAAAGTGGCTATCGACGGCAACGCAGCATATCGTCAACCTAAAGTTAAGGCGATGCACGATCCATCACAAGATGATGCCCGTGAAGCTGAAGCGGCCAAGTGGGAGCTTAACTACGTCGCTCTAGACGGAAACGTTGGCTGTATGGTTAACGGTGCCGGTCTTGCGATGGGTACTATGGATATTGTTAACCTTCATGGTGGCAAGCCAGCTAACTTCCTAGATGTAGGCGGCGGAGCAACTAAAGAGCGTGTGGCAGAAGCATTCAAAATCATTCTTTCTGACAGCAACGTTAGTGCGGTACTGGTTAACATCTTTGGTGGCATCGTACGTTGTGACATGATCGCTGAAGGTATTATCGGTGCAGTTAAAGAAGTCGGTGTTAACGTACCAGTTGTTGTTCGTCTTGAAGGGACTAACGCGGAATTAGGTCGTGAAGTATTAGCTTCTTCAGATCTAGACATCATTGCAGCAAGCAGTCTAACGGATGCCGCTCAGCAAGTTGTTAAAGCAGCGGAGGGCAAATAATGTCTGTATTAATTAATAAGCACACTAAAGTTATCTGTCAGGGTTTCACTGGCGGACAAGGTACTTTTCACTCTGAGCAAGCCATTGCTTATGGTACGCAAATGGTTGGTGGTGTTACACCAGGAAAAGGCGGCACAACTCACTTAGATCTTCCTGTATTTAATACAGTACGTGAAGCAGTTGAAGCCACAGGTGCAACTGCATCTGTAATCTATGTACCTGCACCTTTCTGTAAAGATTCAATTGTTGAAGCTGCAGATGCTGGTATCGAATTGATCATCTGTATCACTGAAGGTATCCCAACTATCGACATGTTATTCGTTAAAGAATACTTGAACGTGAAAGGCGTTCGCATGATCGGTCCAAACTGCCCAGGTGTTATCACCCCGGGTGAATGTAAAATTGGTATTATGCCAAGGACACATTCACAAGCCAGGTAAAGTAGGCATTGTTTCTCGCTCTGGTACATTAACCTATGAAGCGGTTAAACAAACTACAGATGAAGGTTTTGGTCAGTCGACTTGTGTAGGTATTGGTGGCGACCCTATTCCAGGCTCTAACTTCATCGATATCTTACAATTGTTCCAAGACGATCCAGAAACAGAAGCGATTGTCATGATTGGTGAAATTGGTGGTTCTGCTGAAGAAGAAGCGGCTGAATTTATCAAAGCTAATGTGACTAAGCCTGTTGTATCTTACATTGCGGGCGTAACTGCACCTGCTGGTAAGCGTATGGGCCATGCTGGCGCAATTATCGCTGGTGGTAAAGGTACAGCTGACGAGAAGTTTAAAGCATTAGAAGCGGCAGGGGTTAAAACTGTTCGCTCTCTTGCTGATATTGGTAAAGGATTACGGGAAATTACTGGTTGGTAATTTCGTTAATGCTTAACGATATTTAGAAATTAAAAACCCGCTGAATAGCGGGTTTTTTTATGCATAGCAAAAAGTGACGAGTCTGTCATTCCGGCAATGCCTGCTAACAACATGCAGAAATGACGGAATTGGGGCCTTTGGGTGCTTGCTAAGGACAGGCGGGAATATCCTCAGCACTAGGTGTTTTTGATAGTTTATCGGTGTTAACCTTTCTTTTGCGGCCAAGGCTAGCGACCACTCGGCTATTGTTGGCTATCGTTGGCTTTTGTGCCGTTCTCTACTTTACTCAGGTTTACTCTGCTTTATACTGCTATTAAAATAGTAGTAAAAAGGTTATTCATTTAGCATGGCTAAACAACCCACAACTGACGTCTCTCGCAGCGTATTTACCCTTGATGATTTAGCAAAGCTAGCGGACTATTCTTTACTGAAAAATCTTAAATGCGACCCCGATGCCACTGAAACAGGTGACGACTATGCGCCAAGGCAAGTTTTTTCGGGGCATTATGTGCCAGTTAAGCCTACGCCCATTGCTCACCCTAAATATGTGGCTCACAGTCAAACACTGTTTGCTGAATTAGGTTTTGACGATAGCCTAGTGCAAACCGAAGCATTTACTCGATTGTTTTCTGCCGATATGTCTGATGTACCTGAGCCTATACCATCGTTTGGCTGGGCCACAGGTTATGCCTTGTCTATTTATGGCAGAGAATACACTCAGCAATGCCCTTTTCAAACCGGTAATGGTTATGGAGACGGGCGTGCAATATCTGTACTAGAGGCGGTTATTAATGATAAACGTTGGGAGATGCAGTTAAAAGGTGCTGGTCCTACACCGTATTGTAGAGGGGGAGATGGTAGAGCGGTATTGCGTTCAAGCATTCGCGAGTTTTTAGCGCAAGAGCATATGCACGCTTTAGGTGTGCCAACGTCTCGGTCTTTATGTTTGTATGTCTCTCAATATGAGCAGGTCAGGCGGCCTTGGTATTCGGCTGGTTCGTATGCTGTCAATCCAGATACGATGGTGGACAATCCCGTGGCGATTTCTACGCGAGTGGCGCCTTCTTTTTGCGCGTGGGGCAATTGGAGCTATTTGCACGCCGGGCTCGCAATAATATTCATCCTGAAGCCTTGAAAGAGCTAGAGCTAATTGTCTTGCACTTGATTGAGCGGGAATATGTAAATGAGGTTGACCGCGAGTTAGCGATTGAAGAACAAATAGTGCAATTGGCGCTAGCATTTCGTGATCGCTTAACCAGCTTAATCAGCCACTGGATGCGAGTAGGTTTTTGCCAAGGAAACTTTAACAGTGATAACTGTGCTTGTGGTGGTTATACACTCGACTACGGTCCTTTTGGTTTTATGGAGTGTTTTGAAGCCAATTACCAGCCTTGGACTGGCGGCGGCCAGCACTTTTCATTCTTTAATCAAGGCGAGGCTGCGCAAACAAATTTCAATATGTTTTGCCAATCATTGCAGCCATTACTAGCCTCGTCGCCAGCATCATTAGAATCCTTGAACAAGGTAAACTTAGACTTTGCCAAGGTGATGCAAAGTAAGTTAGAAAACATGTGGGCAGCTAAGCTTGGCCTACAAGTGTTTAACGCTGAGCTATTTAGTGAATTGGTAGAGTTGATGGAAAATTCCTATGTGGATTACACGATTTTCTTTTCAGAACTTTCAAAATTTCCTAAGGACATGTCCGGTTTAACTGAAAGCTTTTACGGCCCTGAAACAGCGGCTTTGGCGCAGCAATGGTCACAATGGTTACAAAAATGGCAAAGCTTGATGAATTTGAATGAGAGTGACATTCAACAAAAGCAAAAAGTGACAAAAATGATGCTGCAAGTTAATCCTCAATACACGTGGCGAGAATGGCTAGTGGTACCTGCATATCAGCAAGCGGGCGAGGGGGACTTTACTTTGCTACATGAATTGCAACAGGTATTAACCCAACCTTTTGATGAGCAATCAAAAGAGATAAAAAGCAAATATAGCAGTTTAAAGCCCCAAGCGTTTTTTGCTGCTGGTGGCGTATCTCATTATAGTTGTTCTTCTTGAGTTGGTGATAGATACTGCGGTTAAGGTGCTGCTTATACTAGAGGGTTACACCTATGGTAAAGCCAATCGGAATTAAACTAAAATCAAACTTTACCTTTGTATGTTTGCCTAATGGGATAGATCTAATCGTCCATTGTTGTTGGCTGTAACGGTTGCTTCGTATTTGAGTTGTGAGTCTCGCCTGCCAAATTCGCTTATAGTTTTTACTCGGCTATCAACATTTGAAGAATATCAGCATTACTAGTATTTGAGCACTTTTGCTAAGTCATTTTGAGAGTAGTGGTGGGAACGTTCTATTTCCAAAGAAATAAGGCGCAAAATTAAATTTATGCGCCTTATTGGATATCACTCAACGGTTGTTGTGAAAATAACTATTGCTGCAAATACTCAATTCGATTGCTTAGCCAATAGTGTAAGTTCTTTTGCTGCTTGGGATTTAGCTTCCCTTTATATTCCTCAGACCAGGTTGATTTTAGTGGAAAATTGAAAACAGTCCCTTTGGTATCATGCAGTTGGGTGGCAATATTCATTATTTCTAACGCCTCTATATCGTCGTTACTTTTTGCCACTAGTGTTTCTAGGGCTTGCTTGGCATCCATTTGCTCGGTCAAGGCTAAAAACTCTACTGCTCGCGCTCGGTTGAGTAAATTGTCATCTAGTGCCATCACCTTTTTAACCATAGGTGAAAACTCGATTGCCTTAGTGGTTAAAATGACTCAAGCTAATTAATGCCCAATATCGCTGCCATTGCTTTGATGATTGGAGTGCTTCTTTTAGTTGTTGCTTAACCGCTGCAAATTCTTGAAGTTGTAAATCTGCAATATCTATTAATTGTGAGATATCATGTTTATGCTCTTTAGCAAACCCTGCTGAGTCGGTTAGTGCATTATCTATCTGCCAAGATTCGGGGTAAAAGCCAAGATCGGGCATTGCTTTTAAACGATGGCTAAGATCTTTTCTCAAACTGATCAAGGTAGATTGGTGAGCTTTTTCAGCGGCTAGATTGTTGGTTTCAAAGGGATCCTTTTCTACATCATATAAAGCTTCAACGGGCTGTCTTTCAAAAAAGCGGCTTGCACCGAGTTTAGTTTGTTCTCTTTATAAAGTTCACTCCATTCTCTTAGAGCCTGATTCTTATAGCGATAAGAGTTATATAAAGCGTCTGGATTAAACGGCTGATAATGGCGAATATACTTATATTTACCTTTTCGTAAGCTACGAACAACATCGTACTTTTCATCAAAACGGTCAGCGTAACCGATTGTAGTATCTCGTTTTTTAAGCTCTTCTAAACCAATATCTTTACCTAAAAATGAAACGCCGTCTTGTTTGTCTGATGCTGGTAGTCCAGCTAATTTCATAAGTGTAGGTGCAAAATCAATAAAACTAACAAAGCCATCTACGTAGGCGTGTTGCAGGTTGCGCATGTCTTTGTGTAGTAAATGCCTAAAGTTTCTAGGTACATAAACGACTAACGGAACATGTAGTCCTCGTTCATATAAATAGCCTTTACTGGCTGGTAACATGCCTCCGTGATCTCCAAAGTAAAAGATAAAAGTGTCATCCATCAAATTGTCTTGCTTGAGTTTATCCAGTACTTCGCCGATTTGCTTGTCGGCTGTAAGGTGGTTGTCTAGAGTACGCGCATAGGTATATTTGAATAACTCGGTATTCGGATAGATGGGCGGTAACTCGATATTGTGTGGGTTGTGTTTAGTCGGTACATTTTTCACATCTTCTTTAGGAAAATGTAATTGCCCTTCGTGGGTAATATGAAATGTCTGCATGTGGAAAAATGGCTGGCCGTCTTTACGATCTCTCCACGATGCTTTACGTGCACTGTTTGACCAAATGTTTTCATCGTAGGCAAAATTGTAGTCTGTTTTCACATCATTACTGGTGTAGTAGCCTGCGTCTTTTAAAAATTGACTAATTGGTTTAAGGCCATAGGGTAGTTCGGCTGGTAAATAGGCCCTATGATAATTCATCGCTAATCTTGGTGTATATGATCCCGTGGCTAACGTACTGCGTGCGGTAGAGCAAACCGCGGCATTTGAAAAAGCGTGATTAAATATTAAGCCTTCATCGGCTAAAGATTCCACATTGGGCATAGTGGCGCCTTGAGGATCATATAGCTTTAAATAATGTTTAGAGTTGTCTTCGGTAAGTAACCAAACAAAATTAGGTCGTTTGACTTGTTCTGCGCTTACAGCCTTAGTAAACACTATTGTACTTACTAGAGATATCGTGACAATTGCACTGTATTTCTTCAATGTCGTTAACATATTTTTTCCATATTTAAAATTAACTATTCGAATGTGAATCATTATATATGAGGACGAGCTAAAGAGCATGTCTATCTGTTTAGACGTTTGTAAAGATAAGGTAAATAGTATTTCTAATTAGTTGTTTCGCCGATCTTTACTCGCGATGAGATTTAGCTATATGAACTCAATTCTCAGTACACTCAATTTTTCGTTGTAATTCAATGCACTGTTTTTTACACTATACTTGAGTATAAATAATTATACCAAAACTAGGCGAAATGACGGATTCAGAACGACAAAGGTAGATCTGTTAAAGCAATACCCTTTTATGTCGTTGCCTTTCGAAGGGGTATAACACTGAACTGAAGTACCACTGACTCGTGCATTTTGAGAGCGTTAAATATATACCTAAAAGTTGGTGCCAATATGTTAAACCGTTTACAAGAGTCCGACATTAAACTGTTACGTGTATTTTATGCTGTAGCTTCATGTAACGGATTCACAGCCGCAGAGGCGGTATTGCGGATGCAAAGGCCGAATATTAGTGCTGCAATTAAAAAACTCGAAGAGCGGTTGGATTTAGTCTTATGTCATAGAGGCCGTGGTGGCTTTCAAATGACCAAAGAAGGTGAGGTGGTTTTTCAAGAAACCAAGCGCATTTTCAATTCTTTTGATAATTTCGTGTTTAATTTAAAAAGTTTGCACGATGATTATTCTGGGCACATTACTTTAGTGATGATGGCTGGTTTGCCACTGTCTTACCATTTAGCGGTGAGTAAGGCTGTCAAAAGCACCATGAAAAAATTTAACGATATCCATGTCAATATTCAAACGCGTCTATACAACGAAGTGGAACATGTTGCTTTGTCCGGCGAATGTCACTTAGTGCTTTCTACCTATGACATGGTAAAACCAGAATCGGTAACTTTTCACCCAGTTGACGTGACATGTAAAGGGCGGTTGTATTGTGCGCCTTCCCATGTTTTGGCTAAATATCGTGATGGGTTACCAACTAGCGTCAAAATAGGTGATTATCCAGCGATAGGTATTTCAGGATTGTCTTCGGTTAACTATATTTCTGGCGATACACGCATGGCGATCCAGACATTCTCCGATTCTTATGATGCCTGTTTATCAGCCATTATGACCGGTGAATATGTAGGACTATTACCCGACTACGTACTAAAAAATCAAGCAGCCGGTTTAGGGTTAATACCGGTTGGCAACAACCTATTTGAATTCAATCATGACTTATTTGTGATGAATGGCAAGAATACTCGATTGAATCCAGTCTTGAGACATTTGATTAAAGAAGTCTGTTACTTTATTCAACAGGTCGAATAGTAGGTAAAGATAGAGGGTTGTACGAAAAGTTAGCTAGCGAGTAAGCAAAGATGAGCTTGTAAGGTAGCTTAGTGAGTGATTTATCGATTGATTGTTTTTGCAGGCTAGCACTATGCTTTCTTTATAAAATGGTAGGCAAGGTTGATGCGGCATCTTTATGACCTTGCTATCCATTTTTAGACGAACAACCATTCCTTCATACCGACGCCTTGTTCAAAAGCCGCTAGGTGCGTTCTCAATGAGCACGTCTTAATATGGATTGGTATATCAATAGAATTGATTATCGTCCTTATCTGGTAGATATTTTCAGGTGAAATGAAACTAGGCTCTCAGATTTGAGTGCCTAGTTTGTAAGGGGGGCGAATTATTTGTCGGCTGGTTTTGCACTAAACGTACTAATGATCACAATAAAAAACAATGGAACAAAAAATATCGCTAGCACTGTCGCCGATATCATGCCGCCCATCACTCCTGTGCCCACTGCATTCCGAGCTCCAGCTCCAGCCCCGGTGCTAATCGCTAAAGGTAATACGCCAAGAATAAAGGCCATTGATGTCATGATAATGGGGCGTAGGCGTTGCCTTGCTGCTTCGGCAGTAGCGGCAATTAAGCTTTGTCCTTGCTTATTCAGTTCTAACGCAAATTCCACAATCAATATGGCATTTTTGGCTGATAAACCTATGGTGGTTAATATTGCCACTTGGAAATAAACATCGTTTGGCATACCTTTAAGCATCACGGCTAATAGTGCGCCTAATATTCCCAAAGGTACTACCAGCATCACCGAAATAGGAATTGACCAGCTTTCATATAATGCAGCTAGACATAAAAAGACCACTAGCATGGAAAGCCCATATAACATAGGTCCTTGGGAGCCCGCGGCTTTTTCTTCGTAGGATAAATTGACCCACTCAATGCCAACACCTGGTGGTAATTTTGCCACCATTTCTTCCATGGCTAACATTGCGTCACCAGAAGAAACTCCAGGAGCAGCTTGTCCTTGAATGTTTAGCGACGAGAGGCCATTAAAACGCTCTAATCTTGGAGAGCCAAAACCCCAGTTGGTCGTGATGAACGCGCTAATGGGTACCATCTCACCTAGGTTATTACTAACAAACCAATAATTAATATCTTCTGGCATCATTCGGTACGGTGCGTCGGCTTGCAAGTAAACGCGTTTGACTCGGCCATTTTCCATGAAATCATTTACATAACTGGCACTCCATGTGGCACCCAGAGTCTGATTGATTTCGGCAATGTTGACACCTAAGGCGCTGGCCTTTTCGTGGTCAATATTTAAGTTAAATTGAGACACGTCTTCCATACCATTAGGACGAACGCCCATTAGTCTTGGATCTTGGGAGGCCATGCCTAACAATTGGTTTCTCGCTGCCATTAAGGCGTCGTGGCCTATGCCGCCTAAATCTGTCAACTGCATGTCAAAACCAGTGGCATTACCAAGTTCCAAAATTGCTGGCGGGGCAAATACAAACGCCATCGCTTCAGGAATTTGCGCAAATGCTCCATAAGAGCGCTGCACAATTGCATCAATACTTTGATCTGGGCTAGTTCGCTCAGACCAGTCTTTTAATTGCACAAACGCCATGCCTGTATTTTGGCTCGATCCTGCAAAAGAAAACCCTGCTACAGTGAACAGGTCTCGTACGCTGTCTTTTTCACCTTCTAAATAATGCTTCTCTAGCTTTTTCATGACCTCGGTTGTGCGCTCTTGAGAGGCGCCGGTAGGCAGTTGAACCATAGCAAATAGCACACCTTGATCTTCTTGCGGTAAAAATGACGTAGGTATGCGCAAGTATAAGGTCGCCATAATGGCTACTAATACTGCGTAAATAGCTAGAAAACGCCATTTACGATTAACAATAAAGCCCACGCTGCCTTGATAAAATGTGTTACAGCGATCGAAGCCGCGGTTGAACAAGCCAAAAAAACCTGTTGTTGAGCCGTGTGCATTAGGCTTAAGTAAAACCGCACATAAAGCAGGTGTTAGTACGAGTGCCACCACTACAGATAGTGCCATAGCAGATACAATAGTAATAGAGAACTGCCGATAAATGGCGCCAGTGGAACCAGCGAAAAATGCCATGGGCACGAAAACCGCTGAAAGCACTAAGGCGATACCAATTAAAGCACTGGTAATTTGACCCATAGACTTACGGGTGGCATCCCTTGCAGATAAGTTTTCTTCGGCCATGATCCGTTCGACATTTTCGACCACAACTATGGCATCATCCACCAATAACCCTATGGCTAAAACCATGGCAAACATAGTTAGGGTATTGATTGAGAATCCGAAGGCCGACAAAATGGCGAAGGTGCCCAATAATACTATTGGTACCGCAATTGTGGGGATGAGTGTTGCGCGCCAATTTTGTAAAAACAGATACATCACTAAGAATACTAACACTATGGCTTCGAATAAGGTTTTGACTACTTCTTCTATGGATAAGCTAACAAAAGGCGTCGTGTCGTAGGGATAAAGTACTTCAACTCCCGCAGGAAAAAATGGCGCCAGCTCAGCCATTCGTTTTTTCACCGCTTCGGCGGTATCTAAAGCATTTGCCCCTGTCGCTAAGTAAACTCCGATACCAGTGGCAGCGTGGCTGTTGAGTCGAGCGGCGACATCATAATTTTCACTACCAATCTCAATTCGAGCTACGTCGCCTAATCTGACTTGTGAGCCATCGGTGTTGACTCTTAATAGCACATTAGAAAACTCTTCAATTGAGGTTAATTTACTCTGTGCTGTAATGGTGGCGTTAATTTGTTGGCCTGAGACAGAGGGGGCTCCGCCAATGTGACCGGCGGTAACTTCGGTGTTTTGTGCTTGGATAGCTGTAGTAACATCATTTACTGTGAGGTTGTAACTAATTAGTTTATTCGGGTCTAGCCAAATACGCATGGCATGCTGCGCACCAAATACTTGGACGCTACCCACACCGCCGACGCGTGATATTGGATCTTTTATTGTCGATACAACAAAGTCAGCTAAGTCACTACGGCTAAGGCTGTCATCTTTGGAGATCATACCAATCACCATCAAAAACGACCCTGACGACTTACTTACGTTAATACCTTGTTGTTGAACTTCTGGTGGCAACAAGGAAGTGGCTGCTTGCAGTTTGTTTTGAACTTGAACCTGAGCAATATCTGCATCGGCTTCAGGTTCGAAGGTTAAGGTAATCGACACATTGCCCGAGGAATCACTGGTAGAGTTTATATAACGTAAATTATCTAAGCCATTCATTTGCTGTTCGATAATTTGTGTCACCGAGTTTTCGGTTGTTTTAGCAGACGCGCCTGGGTAATTGGCGTTAATCGTGACTTTAGGTGGAGAAATAGGCGGATATTGCTCTACCGGTAACTGCAAAATTGACAGTATACCTGCCAGCATAATGCTGATAGAAATAACCCAAGCAAAAACCGGCTTATCAATAAAAAACTTTCCCATTGGTAAATTCCTTTCTATTTAGCTGGGCTAGAGTGACTTGGCATTGGCATGACATCCATACCCGGCGAAACTCGTTGTAATCCATTTATGATGATTTGTTCCCCATCTTTCACGCCATCGATTACGATCCAGTTCTTGCCGCTCGATTTTTCTATTGTTAGGTCTTTTGCTATGGCTTTATTGTCTTCGCTTACGGCATACAAATAAGGGGTGCCATCTGGACGACGCATTACCGAATTTTGTGGAATTAAAAATGCGTTGGCGAGAGCACCTTGATGAACGAGGCCTTTAACGAACATTCCAGGCAGTAGTACTTTGTCTGGGTTAGGGAATACGGCCCGCAAACGCACAGTGCCGGTGGTTTCATTTACAGTTACATCAGAAAACTCTAAAGTGCCTTTATGCTCGTAGGGTTTACCGTTAGCGCCCAATACAATTGACACAGACATTTTACTGTTTTCATTTTGTTGTAAGCGACCTGATTTTATGGTCTCTCGTAAGTGCAGCAACTTACTGCCTGCTTGCGTAATGTCTACATAAATGGGATCAAGTTGGGTAATTGTCGCTAAAGCTTCAGTTTGACGAGCGATAACCAAGGCGCCCTCGGTAAAGGTAGATGCACCTATTTGCCCAGAAATCGGCGCTTCGACTTTTGTGAACCTAAGATTAATTTCTGCTTGTTTTACTTGCGCTTTCGCTGCTTGTAGAGCCGCTTTTGCTTGGGCTTCTGCTGATAGTGCGTTGTCGTAGTCGTCTTTACTAACCGAGTTATTCTTACGCAAATCAGCAAAACGTGTACGGGTGCGCTTGGCTAACTCGTAAGCTGAGGTTAATCTAGCCTGCTCGGCTAGGGCGGAGTCTAATGTGGTTTGGTAAATCGCCGGATCGATTAAATACAGTTGCTGTCCAGCCTCGACTAAAGCGCCTTCGGTAAAATTACGTTTTTCGATTATGCCGTCCACTTGTGGACGTAGGTCTGCTTTTCTATATGCAACGGTGCGTCCAGGCATTTCTTCAATTAGATCAACGTTTTGCGCACGTAAGGTCAGTGTTTCCACAGGCATAGCTTGAGGTTGTCCTGAACTTGCTGGTGGTGTTGCCGTTTCTTCAGTACATGCCATTAGCCCTAAAAAAATAGCACCGAATAAAACAGTTTTAGTTAAATGTTGCATACGCAAGCGTCTCCTACCTATCCTTTGATGATTAACTACGATTCTTTCATTTACCGCAGCGATATACTACCTGTTAGTTTATCCCATAGTAACAATTTGTTAATGAGCTGATTGATGTTCGACCAGTCGCATTTAAAATACGCAATTCATTCATACACAAAGAGGCTTGAACAGCTGACGATGTTTGCTCAATTCATGAGGCAAACTTGACGCTAAGGTGGTGGGTTATTGAATGTTTTGGCAGCGGAAGGACTATTTAATAAGCAAAATGTTGTGATTCAGCATTTTGCGTATACCAATTCTATTACGTTTTCACTGCGTGTTCATTTATGAATTGGCGTTGGGATTAAATAGTCCTATACCTAGCTTTTTATTCGTAGTCTAAAGGGTCTGTTTGATTATTGTTAGCAAAGGCTTCTAAGCGTTCTTGGCAGGCGCCACATTTTCCACAAGCTTTTTCTCGACCGTTATAACATGTCCACGTTTTGCCATAGTCTAAGCCCATTTCTAATCCGGCCGTTAATATGGCAATTTTGCTAACATCTAAGTACGGGGTAACAATTTCCACCGCTTCGTAATTGGCGATGGCGCATACGTCATTCATTTTATGCACGAATTCTGGTCGACAATCCGGATATATTGCGTGGTCGCCTGAATGGGCGCCGTAATACACTTTGGTTGCATCAATCGATACTGCATAGCCAACAGCCATAGATAACAAAATCATGTTGCGATTTGGCACAACTGTAGTTTTCATACTGTCTTCAGCATAATGGCCTTCTGCCACTTCAATATCAGATGTTAAGGATGAACCGCCAATCAATTGATTAATCGCAGAAATATCGACTATTTTATGCTGAACACCTAGCTCAAGACATGCTTTGCTAGCATAATCTAATTCTTTTTTATGGCGTTGGCCGTAATCGAAAGATAGAGCATATACTTCTAATCCTTGTTTACATGCAAGATTTAAAACGGTATAGGAGTCCATTCCACCTGAAAAAATTACTACTACCTTTTGAGACATTATGTTTGCTTCTCTATAATCTATTAATTAATGGTAATGTTAAGTGATTCAGCTATAAATTCCCATATTTGTCACATATTTTGGTTTGCCGGTCGAAAGACCAACAGGAGAGTTCTTGAGTTTGTATAAAATTAATGAAGTGTTTGAATCGTTGCAAGGTGAGGGCAGTTATACTGGTTTACCTTCAATTTTTGTGAGGTTACAAGGTTGCCCTGTAGGGTGTCCATGGTGCGATACCCAGCATACTTGGACGATTGATCCTGAGTCTGAGCTCAGCAGTGCTGAGGTGATGGCACAAAATACAGAGTCGAGCAATTGGTTTGAACAAAGCGTGGAGCAACTTATACAGTTGTTTGCCGACCAAGGTTATGTGGCAAAACATGTAGTGATTACAGGTGGAGAGCCATGTTTATACGATCTTAGTGCTATTACGACTCGTCTTATTGATGACGGTTATTCCGTGCAAATAGAAACCAGTGGCACTTACGAGATCATCGCTCATGCCGACACTTGGGTAACAGTCTCGCCAAAGGTTAATATGCCGGGAGGAAAGCCCGTTTTAAAGAGTGCCATGTTAAGAGCAAATGAAATTAAACACCCAATAGCTATGCAAAAGCATGTAGAAGAACTGGATCAAGTACTATTGTTGTTAGGTGATAGCCCTATTCCTAACGTGTACTTGCAGCCTATAAGCCAACAAAAAAGAGCGACAGAGCTTGCAATAAAAACCTGTATAGCGCGTAATTGGCGTTTGTCGTTACAAACTCATAAATTTATCGGCATTGAGTAAATAGATTTTCTAGTTATGGCTAGTCTGAGAGTGAATAAAAATGTGCTGTAAACAAGGTGTGCTGTCATTCATTAAACTAGGCTTATTTGGTTTGCTTTTATGTTGTGTTGATGTCTTCGCTGCAACGTGGCTGATCACCTATCCTAAACCGAGCTCGGAGAGCGATAGAAGTTCTGACTACCCCCTTAAAGTGTTAACTCTGGCTCTTGAACAAACAGGGGTGAAATATGAACTTGTGCCGTCCAGAAAATTCTACACTCAGGGTAAAAACTTAATCAGGCTAAAAGACAACCGAGAAATTAACGTTGTTTGGAGTATGACCGATAAGCAGCGAGAGCAAGATCTATTACCTATTCGTATCCCTTTGTACAAGGGGTTGATTGGCTGGCGTTTATTCTTGATCCGAGAGGATATGGCTGAACGCTTTAAATACATTCAAAAATTAGAACATTTACAAAAACTGTCACCTATTCAAGGCAGTGATTGGCCTGACACCAAAATATTACAATCAAACAATTTTAATGTTATCACTAACAGAGATCATGAAGAATTAGCGAGAATGTTATCTAATGCGCAGGGAGATTTTTTCCCGCGTTCTATGCTTGAAATTTGGGACGAAGTAGCAAGTTTTCGTTCTTCGAATAAAGTGATCATTCAGCCATCCTTAGGTTTCTACTATCCCACGGCATTTTACTTTTTTGTTAATTCAAAAAGTACACCTCTCGCTCACTTAATCACTACAGGATTAGAGAAAGCGATTAAAAATGGTGAGTTTGAGGCATTGTTTCTAGAAACTTATCATGACTATATTGAGAAAAGTAATATTCAAAAACGCAAAATGTACTTATTGGAAAATACGTTTTTACCTGCTGAAACTCCCTTAGATAGAAAAGAGTTGTGGTTTGATGCCCATGCTGATTAAAAAGACCTTGTCATACCAACCTGCAATGATCAGTCGCCCTTTACATGGGCTGAATCAAGGCGCTTTAATACAGGAATAGTGAGTCGGTATTTGAAAGGGAATAACCATTCCTTCAAACCGCCGCTTTGTTGAAAAAATCGCTGGACGCATTCAATGGGCTCACTTATCAATAGGGATGGGTATAAAGCCATCATCTGACTCGGCTAAATCATTGAATTGGCGCAGAGGCAAGTTACAAAAAAGCGGCTGTTGTCAGCCGCTTTTTGTAATATCAAGATGCATGAATATTATTGCTTTTTGATCACTTTAACGTTCATTTCTTCAACTTTCTTATCTGATAACAGAGAAGGAGCGTTAAACAGTAAGTCTTCACTGGTCCCTGTTTTTGGGAATACCATGACTTCACGGATAGAATTTTTCTTACCCAACAGCATCATCAGGCGATCAATACCCATAGGCAATGCCACCATGTGGTGGTGCGCCATAATGGAATGCTTTGTATAAAGTACCAACGCTTTTCAGCATGTCGTCTTTGTTGTATCCCATATTCTTATACGTCGCTTCTAATATCTCAGGTTTATGAGCACGGACTGAGCCCCCTCCAATTTCATAACCATTGAGTACTAAATCGTATTGCTGGGCGATGATAGTGCCGATCTCATCTTCTTTACCATTCATGTGTTTTTCTATGTCGTCAATAGCTGGCATTGAGAACGGATTATGCGTAAAGGTCCATCTATCATCATCTGTTTTTTCAAACATAGGGAAGTCGACTACCCAAGCAGGTCTAAGCTCTTTGGGGTCGATTAACTTAAGCATCTTGCCAAGCTCTTGACGCACCACATCTAAGGCTTTGTTTGCCACGGCATAACTGGCTGCTGAGAAAAACACCACGTCGCCCACTTGAGCATTACTTGCGGCAATAATTTTTGCGGCAATGTCTTCCCCTAAAAACTTAATGATAGGTGATTGCAGGTCGTTTTCGTTGACAAATATGTAGGCTAGCCCCCCAGGCCGTTTTGCTGGGCTAGGGCTGTAAGGTTTTCGATTTGCCCTTTGGATAAACGTTTACCGCCTTGTTCTTCAGCAGAGACCTTAATACATTTAACGATACCACCTTGTTCAATAGGCTTACTAAATACTTGGAAGCTAGTATCTTTAACAATATCGGTGATGTCTTGCATTTGTAGGCCAAAACGCAAATCTGGGCGATCGCAACCGTATTTATCCATAGCTTCTTTGTAGGTGATGACCGCAAAGTCATGTAATTTCCACTTTTTGCCGTAAATTTTCCTGACTACTGTATTGAACATCTTAGTGTTCAAGTCGATGATGTCTTGCATGCTGGCATAAGCCATCTCAATGTCTAACTGGGTGAACTCTGGTTGACGATCTCCCCTTGAATCTTCGTCACGGAAACAGCGCGCCACTTGGAAATATTTTTCATAACCACTGACCATGATCATTTGTTTAAACTGCTGAGGAGCTTGTGGCAACGTATAAAAAGCGCCGGCTTCTTTGCGGCTAGGGACAATAAACTCGCGTGCTCCTTCGTCTGTACCAGCACTTAGAATAGGGGTTTCCATTTCTAAGAAGCCTTCTTCATCAAGCATATCTCTGATGAGTTTAATCACCTTATGGCGATCTATAATGACTTTACGCACTTCTTTGTTTCTGTGATCGAGATATTTGTGCTGGAAACGAATGTTTTCGCTGGTTTTTGTGGCTCTGGCGATTTCAAACGGCAAACTTCTTGAGAGGTTTAATATCTCCAACTTTGACGTTTCTAGTTCTATAGTGCCCGTTCTCAGGCCTAGGTTGTAATCGTCTTCTCTACGCTGCACAACTATACCTGTAGCGGCAATAACTGATTCAGCTTTTAAGGTAACCAACTCATCGAAATTAGGAAAGCTCTCGCGACTCAAACGTACTTGGAATATTTGATAGCTAGAATCACGTAAATCGATGAACATTAAATCACCGTGGTCCCGCACACTGGCTACCCAACCCGACAAGGTCACTTCTTCAGAGATGGAATTTTCTGATAAGTCAGAGATTTTATGGGTACGATAATGATCTTTTACGATAAGCGGGGTTTCTGGCAGTTTTTCTTCCGCTTGTTTAACACTTTGCTTGTCGCCGCCTTTTGACGTGTTTTGGGCCGCGCTTTGGGCATTGTCGTCAGAAGCTGAATTATCAGTGCCACCAGAGGCATTAACCGCTTTTAATATACCTTCACGAATAACTTTTCCTGAAGCACCTTTACCAATAATGGCGATAACTTTTCCAACCAATATGCCGGCTTTACCTTGGTTACCCGCTTTTATGTCAGCGGCAATGGCTGCATTTTGCTCGATAACGGTATTGATGGCATCCACTATTTGATCTTCAGAAATACTGTTTTCTTGGAAGTATTTTTTATAGTTAAACGTCGCATCTTTTAAATATTCGCTAACGGCTTTTTGTACCAATACCGAGTTAACTTTGCCGTCTTTAAACTGGGCAAAAATATTAGTAAGCACAGCTGTGTCATGAATATTTTTGTAGTCGTCTGCAGGGATAACATTGACTAAAGTACGGGCAATAAATAAAGGATCTTTTAGGACGTTGTTGATATCCATAAAGGTTTTAGCACGCACCGATTCGGCGGTGAAAAACTTAGCGTCTTGAGGAACCACGCCGCCTTCAATCAAGATAGACTCAATGGCAAAAGGTAGCGTGGCTAAATCCACTTTAATAGTGTCAACTACTTGTGAAATATCGACAAATGGCAAATCAGGCTCAGAGATAAAACGGTAATCCGCTTCAAACTCTTTTTTACGCATGGTTTTGGTTTGTTTCAGATCTTCGTCCCATAACACTGTGGTTTGGTCAGGGCGAAATACATTGTTTTCAATGTAATAGTTTAGCTGTTTTTCAACTTCTTCTTTTAACGATTCCACCATAAACTTAAAGGAGTTCAAGTTTTTGATTTCAGTACGTGGATTGAGCGCCTGAGTATTTCTTTTACGTAAAGACACAGATACATCTGACTTAAACTCACCTTTTTCAAGGTTGGCTTCAGATATACCAATACCTTGCACTATGCGCTGAATGTATTGCGCATAGGTAGAGGCATCTTCTATGTTTCGCACACAAGGATCGGTGACGATTTCGATTAGTGGCACGCCAGCTTTATTGAAGTCTACCAAAGAAACATCGCGCTCGTGCATCAGTTTGGCAGCATCTTCTTCGATATGTACTTGAGTTAAACTAACAGTGAATTGTGAGCCATCTTTACGGAAACAAGACACCTCACCATTTGGAATAACCGGATTATGAAACTGGGTGATCTGAATGTTTTTCGGGTTATCAGGGTACTCGTAGTGTTTACGATCCCACGATATCACCTGATTGCTAAAAGTAGACTTTACAGCTTTACCAAAATAAATAGCTTTAGTAATAGCCTCTTTGTTGATAGCTGGCAGCACGCCCATTTGTCCGGTACACACAGAGCAAATATTTTGATTCGGTGTATCAGATTCTTCATTAGGACAAGCACAGAATAACTTAGTTTTGGTGTTCAAGCGCACATGAGTTTCAAGACCAATAACCAATTCTAGGTCGTGTTTTTCGAGTAAATCGTTTAAATAATCCAGTTCCATTATCGTTTTTCTTCTAGCAAGTGAGCGAACTGTAAAACACGCTCATCGTCGGTTTTAGCTGCTGTAATTTGAATACCTGTTGCGGTACCTTGAGGCACGGTTAGAGTGGGTAATTGACCCAGACTGAATCCCACTGTGAACGCATCTGACAAATACATGGCCATTGGGTCTTTGAGGCCGTCGCCTACTTTGGGCGGTATGCCGGGGGTTACCGGTGATAACACAATATCTACATCATCAAAAAAGCGTTCGAAATCAGTCGAAATTTTATCTCGAACAGCCAAGCTTTTAAGATAAATAGCGTCTGAAAAACCTTGAGATAACACTTGGTTGCCACCAACAATTCTACGTTTACTCTCTTCTGAGAAATTCTCAGAGCGAGTCACTGCATAGCTTTCAATCAAGTTTTCTGCGCTAATACGATTACCGTAGTTGGACCCATCAAGTCGCGATAAATTGGAGGCTGTTTCTGCCATCGCCAATATGTAGTAGGTGGACACCAATGTGTCTGCATCTAAGAAATCGAGCGGTTTAACCTCAATACCTTTGGCTTTAATTTTGTCTAGGGTATCCATAAAGTCAGCTTTTATGGAAGGATCCATCGCATCGTTATCGATAAGATTTTTGAAATAACCAACTGTTTTAATACCGCCAGTATGGCTGAGTGATGCTTCGTCGATTGGCACGGATTCATAAGTGGTTTGATCTTTTACGTCTTTGCCGCTTATGGTGTTAAGCACAATACAAATATCTTCTACGCTTTTGGCCAATGGACCCACGCAATCGGTTGAGGAGGCATAGGCCATTAAGCCATACCGAGAGATACGACCGTAAGTCGGTTTTAAACCATATACGCCATTGTAACCAGCCGGTTGACGCACCGAGCCACCCGTATCACCACCGATAGAAAATACCGTGAAATCCTTCGCTACGTTTACCGCTGAACCGCCACTTGAGCCACCTGCTACTAATGCCGAATCTTTGGCGTTGTTGACTGGACCAAAAATACTATTTTCGTTTGACGAACCATGACCAAAACTATCACAGTTTTCTTTTACAATTGGAATCGCCCCCGCATCGATAAGCTTCTGAATAGCACTGGCGGTATAAGCTGATTTGTATTGTTTTAAAAACGTTGAACTGGCAGTGGTATAAGTTCCTTGCAGCATGAAGACATCTTTGACTCCAAAAGGAATGCCTTCAAGTAATCCAATGCTTTCGCCTTTAGCAATTTTGCTATCTACTGCTTGCGCGCGCTCTAGTGCGTATGAATCAAGCAATGAATTAACACTACCGTGGGAGTTTTGTTTCAGCAAATCGAGTCGTTGCTGAATTAAATCAACACAGCTAATTTGCTTGCTGACCAATTGTTGATGAATGTGTTTTATTTGAGATTGCATAGGTTAGGCTTCTATTACTTTTGCCACGACTAAATAGCCATTTTTTTCTTGAGGAAAGTTTTCAATTATCAGTTGTTTTTCTAGTTCGCTTGCTTTGACTACCGTGTCTTCTCTGAGATGCTCAATGGCGACTGGTTTTTTATTGCTATTGCCTGACGCACTAGCGGTAGATAAATCAGCATTTTTAATTACTTCAAATAACGTGTTTATGGTCTCAGAGGGCTTTGCGCCCTTAATACTCGACAATACATCGACAGTCATAATTTTATTCATTGTTATTTCTTTACCTTGTGTGGCATTGCGTGCAAACAGCACATCCAACTAACCAAAAAAACCTTCCGAAACTTGGAAGGTTTTTTGTTTGTTAATATTGATAAACCTTCCGGACCTAATAGTGTAGATTATTGCCATTCCAATTATTATTTTGCGCGTTATTTAACATTGAATTAGCTTCTACTAAGTTTAGGTAAGGTTGAATTGCGTAGGAGTATACACTAATTCCTACGCCAACTTTACAATTTTTTAATGGCAAATTGGAGTCAAGTTTTTTCGCCAAGCAAGCGCTACTTGCGCTAAGCATTTGTGGGGGCGGGAGGAGACCTCCGGCTACCCGATTATGGCTCGTAAATCACCTTAGGTGACATTTGGAATTGTTTATGTGATAACTGCATCTTATATACAGCGATACCTTTTTCCATACCTATTTCAACCAACTTTTTCTCAGAATCAGCCTGTGCTAGTGCTCCAATGTATATCGCTTTGACTTTTGGGCACGGTTGATTGAAAGACGATTCATTAGGTCCGCTGAGAATTATTAAACGCCACTCTTGCTCATATGCCCAATCCAATGCTTTATGAATAGATGCAATAACTCCCAACATGTTACTTGATATTCCGCCTCTCAGCCCTTCCTCGAAAAACGCTGAAGCATCAAATAATTTGTCATCATAAATTACAGGCCACAACATTCTTGTAAGCACGTATTCAATTGGTAGCGCACCAAAGTCATATTCCATCACGAACCCACTATGCTCTTTGGCGTAGTGGGACCACATAAGCATAGAGTCACTGCGCTCACTCAACGAGCACACTTTGTAGCCAGATTTTAGAACTCGATTGAATTCCATGTTCATCTGCTCTACGTTCTCTTGGGTGTTCGAGTTTAAGAATCTATAAAATTTATCTTCCGAATATTTCCAATCTGTCTTTTCATGGGCAAGTTTTGCTAACAACCTCTTTGGCTCGCTGGATTTTTTTAGTGACTCAATCTCGTTAACTGTTAAAAACTGAAACAGCCCTTTATCACCTTGTTCTTCAATGGAGCGGATAAACTCTTGATCAAGTGTCTCTTTTGCATATTCAAAATAAATGGATGTGTCATATGGATCGTTAAATCCGTTAGCGAGAATCACACCAAAGAGTATTGTTTTTTAAGTTGTCTAAACTATATTCCCCAAACTCTCGATACTTGAATAACTTTCTAGGAATGTATCTGTATTTCAGTGCGATGGCTTCATCAATGTTTACTTCTTCTAATCTCGGAGAGAAGAAAAGCTCTCTAAACTTACTAAACCATTCTTTATCTTCCATCCTACCAACTTTAGTTAGAGCCATAACAATTTAGTTAACGACAACTTATCCAATTTCATTCGGGCTATTTTTTATACGGTCCATAAGGTATTCATTTATAACGAATAACGCCTTTAGGTGCAAAACATACTTATTGAAATACGACATTTGTCGTTGATCTGCTGTTAATGGACAAAACAGCCAACCTGCAATAGGTAAGGTGAATTTTTTGCTGATTTAAAGAATGGATTCCGGCTCAAAAGACTACCGGAATGACGCTAGGGAAATACGATAAAGGGTGATGATTTTCTACCGTACCGATAAACGTAAATGATGCATTTTTTTACATAACTTCTATTAGGACACCCATCAGAATTTGATAAATCACAGATTTATACTAGGCTATCGTTAAGCGGTTGTGCTTGTGTTCATTCATTTTCGGATGCGTTATGACTCAGAAAAGAGCCAGTTTAATCAGTTTATCAGATACCCCATTTTATCATTGTGTGTCTCGTTGTGTGCGCCGTTCATTTTTGTGTGGCGTTGACCATTATTCAGGGCAAAATTATGAGCACAGGCGGGCTTGGGTAGAGGAGCGCTTGTTGTTTTTGTCTTCGGTGTTTGCCATTGATATTTGAAACTTCTATTAGGACACCCATAACTTCTATAACTTCTATTAGGACACCCATCACAATTTGATAAATCGTAGATTTATACTAGGCTATCGTTAAGCGGTTGTGCTTGTGTTTATTCATTTTCGGAGGCGTTATGACTCAGAAAAGAGCCAGTTTAATCAGTTTATCAGACACCCCATTTTATCATTGTGTGTCTCGTTGTGTGCGCCGTTCATTCTTGTGTGGCGTTGACCATTATTCAGGGCAAAATTATGAGCACAGGCGGGCTTGGGTAGAGGAGCGCTTGTTGTTTTTGTCTTCGGTGTTTGCCATTGATATTTGTGCTTATGCGGTGATGAGCAATCACGTACATGTGGTGTTGCATGTAGATGTAGATAAGGCGCTAAATTGGTCAAATAAACAGGTATTAGCGTTGTGGCATACGCTCTATAAGGGGACGTTGTTGACCCAGAGGTTTATGCGAGATGATGAGCTAACAAAAAGTGAAATGCATACTCTTGAAGACACCATTGCGGTTTATCGCCAGCGTTTGCACGACATCAGTTGGCTCATGCGCAATCTCAACGAGCACATCGCCCGAGAAGCCAACAAAGAGGACGAGTGCACTGGCAGGTTCTGGGAAGGGCGGTTTAAATCACAAGCTCTGTTAGATAACAGAGCTTTACTAGCCTGCATGGCCTATGTGGATTTAAATCCCATTCGCACAAAAATAGCGACAACCCCTGAAAACTCCCATCACACCAGCATTCAAAAACGCATTCACGCGTTGAAAACTAACCAACACCCACCCCACACGCTGTTGCCATTTGTGGGTAACCCTAGGCAAAACATGCCCAAAGGCATTTCATTCTCATTAAAAGATTACTGCGAACTAGTGGATATAACAGGCCGTGTCATTCGCGAAGATAAACAAGGTCATATCGCCACCACCCAACCAGCAATATTACAAAGATTGGGGCTATCAGATGCACAATGGCTCACCCTTACCACAGAGTTCGAACAACACTTTTGTTATGCCGTTGGCTCAGAGCACATGATGCGACAATTTGCTGAGCATACTGGTCATCAACGCATGCGGGGCATGTGTACATCGAAGACATTACTCAAACGAGCATAGTTTACTCACATCCATTTGAATCTATTATCGCAAGGTAAGAATAAGCGTACCCGCAAAACGCGTAAATACACAAATATCTGCAGTTATCCTCTTCAAAACCCTCATTTCTAAAATATACGAGGTGAATATAAGTGAGTGACAGTTTTGCTGCACTTTCTAAGTCGCCATTTGCAGTGTATTTATTTATGTTGGGTGTCTAGTTAATGAAATTTAACGAGAAGTTTAGGGATAGTCAGCTAGTGTGATTTAAAAGAGCTGACTTCCCCCGATGTGTATAAGGATATTATTAGTAGCAACGAAAGTGATTTTTATCGTTGAAATTCACTGTTTTTGTTCCACTTCGGCCAATCGTTTGAATTAACTAGGTCGTAGCCCACTTCAAATAATAATTGTGCATCTTGTTGAATACCCGATGAATCCCATTTCTCACGGAATTGGTCACAGACTTGATGATAACAACCTGTAACTATGACTTGAGTGCGTTTACGGTAGTCGGCTGTTTTAGCGTCGATTGCTTCGTTACCACCTTTAGCGTACAAAGCAGGGACGCCCACTTTGGCGAAATTGAAATGATCGCTACGATAATATGAACCGGCTTCGGGTCGTTCTTCTTGCACTAAGTGCCTGTTTTGTGATTTTGCGGCTTTGCTTAAATATTTTTCTAGTTCAGATTTACCCATGCCAATCACTGCCACGTCTTTAGTTTTACCTAATACACTCATCGCATCCATATTAATATTGGCCACCGTTTGATTGATTGGCACAATGGGGTGTTGAATATAATATTGGGAGCCGAGTAGGCCTTGCTCTTCAGCGGTCACCATCAAAAAAGTGGTTGACCGTTTAGGCCTAGTGCTTAATTCTGAGAAAGATTTAGCTATGGCTAAACTAGCTGCAAGTCCAGTCCCATTATCGTGAGCACCATTGTATATTTGATCGCCTAGTTTGCTGTCGTCTTTGCCTAAATGATCCCAATGAGCTGTATAAATGAGGTGTTCGTTTGGCGCTTTAGTACCTGGAAGGGTTGCCATGACGTTGTAGCTAGTTGATTTTTGAAGTGGCTATTCACCGTGACCGAAGCGCTAGCATTGAGATTTTGATGATAGTTAGTGGCATTCGCTTTTTGTTTTTCAGTCAAAAAATCTAAGCCAGCATCGGCGAACACTTTTTTTGCACTGTCTAAGGTTAACCAGCCTTCAACTGCCACTCTGTCTGCATTGCCATTTTCAGAGACTAGACCATATTGTGGACCACTCCAGCTGTTAGCCACAACCGACCAGCCATACGATGCCGGTTTGGTCTCGTGCACAATGAATGCGCCTGCTGCACCTTGACGACTTGCTTCTTCATACTTGTAGGTCCAACGTCCGTAGTAGGTCATGGTTTTGCCTTGGAATAATCCACTTTCAGGGTTTTCAAAGTCAGGATCATTGACCAAAATAACAACGGTTTTACCTTTTACATCTAGACCTGAATAATCATTCCAGTCATATTCAGGGGCATTTATTCCGTACCCAACAAATACTAGCTCAGAGTTTTTTAGTTCGACTTTGCTTAGCTCACGCTTAGTTGAAGCCATCATTTGCTCTTTGTACACAAATTGATTATTGCCAATGGTCATCACCATGTCTGGCTCAGCTGTTATTTCGACTAAATTAACCGCTTGTAAATAACTGCCGCCATTGCCCGGTTGATAGCCAAACTGCTTAAACTGATTGACTAAATAATCTAAGGTTTTCTGCTCGCCGGCAGTGGTAGGCAATCGTCCTTCAAACTCATCAGAGGCTAACGTTTTAATATGTGTCTTAATATCTTTAGTGTTAATAGCATCATAGACTTGCATAAAATTATCGGTCATCGCTGAAGCCGTTGGTGTTTTATCCTCGCATGATGAAAACAACAACGCGCAGAGCAAGCACAATATAGTGAGTTTAAAATAAGTATTCATAAATTAACTCTTGTCGTTGAAAATTATGCCTTCATTATGAGGCTAGAATTAAATTTTTACATGGTTTTTTATGGAGTGCCTAGTTAATGGCTGAAAAATGGCATGAAGCGTATTTAAATCAATTGTCTATGTTGCCAATGCAGCAGATAGAAGCACATTTTCAACTCAGTAAACTCGCCGATTGGCCGAATGCTGATGGTCTCAATCTGTATCGACAGCAAAGTAACATGGTCGATATAGTCGAGTTTCCTGCATTTGTTTGCCAATCTCAGTTAGCTCAAACAGACGCTTATTATGAACAAATTATTTATCAGCAGAAGCTTATTCCAACTCGGCCTAATAGCTGGCATGATCTATTTAATGGTTTAATTTGGCTGCAATTCCCAAAGACCAAGCAATTGTTGAATGCACTACATGTTGAAGACATCAAGGCATTTGGTTTAACGCCAAGATCCGCAAGACGAAATAGTATTACCCACTTTGATGAGTGTGGAGTGATTATCACTTATGAGAAAAGTCTCGAAGACCTTTCATCTGCTAAACAATTGCTAGCAAAGTTAACAGCCCATCAGTGGCACGAAGTGTTCGTTGAACATAGGAATATGTGGGGGCAGGGGTTACATACCTTTATGTTTGGTCATGCTAACTTAGAGATGTTGTTACAGCCTTTTATTGGATTAACGGGGAAATGGCTAGCGGTTGAAGTACCTCAGGGGTTCTCTGAGTTATGTTATAAACAGCAGATAGCGCAAGTGGATGATGCGCTGCATAGGCACATTAAACAGCAGCAGGTATTTTCGCAAAAAAAGCCTCTGTCTCCCATTCCTTTATTGGGCATCCCTGAATATTGGAATGCCAACAAGTCCCCAAGCTTTTATCAAAATAGTGACTATTTTAGACCTGCTCGGCAGCACAATCGCAAATCGATTAGATAGCGCTGCACTTGAATGAACCAAGATTTTTGAACAAGGTTAGGGTGTGTGGAGACAGTCGTTCCTTTTTCAAATACCGTTTACCGTGCGCGAAATTCGATGGCAGTTTTCGCTCTGAGTACGTTTATTAATTAGCGCAGGCATAAGCTCGAGTTAAAAACTCAGGACTAAAAACCAAACGGCCCAAATCAGTAAAAATGGGCAAGTCGCTATTAGATAAGTTTTACGTAAAGACAATTGAGTCCACTGACTCAAGCCCACAGCAATCAGGTACATAACCCATATTGATTCAATTCGTATGGCTTGTGTGAGTGATGCCCAACTAGAGTCCATGGGTACGCCTAAAATAAAGGCTAACGAAGTGGGCGCTAAATTAACTGGCGACAATTGGGTGTCTGATGCGAATGTTACTATGAGTACGGCAATAATCGAAGTAACAATCGATGGCATACTTACCCACCACGTAAAACCATACCAGTCGGTAAACCCTTGGACGCATTCTTCGTCTGACTTTGTTGCAATATTCAAATACATGGCGAGGACAGCATTTGACAACACAGTTGATAAAAGCACGCCAATAATACTTACTAACAAAATCTGCGGTTGCTGCATGGTTTGCCGCATCATATCAAGTTCGGCTGGGCTAAGGTCTCCAGCAGATGTACTGATCATGAGTTCTCTGTACCAGTTGAAATCTACAAAATTAAAGTAGAAATACATAGGTAAAGTTGACAACACTGAAATAAAAATGAATGGCAACCATGACCAATTGTGTGTTTGAGCAATAGTCGCAAACACTTGATTGGGCTTAATAAATACATCTTTCATTGCCTGAATTGGATTTTGCACGAGTTCCACACATACCTCTTTTATTAGTTCTAAATTGTGAGTTCTAGTAAAAGTGCATTGTTACACAATATTTATTAATAATCGCATGTAAAAAATGAAAGAATGTATAGACTACAAATGTTAAATCTGACAAGCATAGACCAGTGCACTTCTATTGATTAGGAAGCAAAATGATAGAGATAAAACAATTGGCAAAAAAGTTTGCATTAGAAAACCCGAAAAAGCTTAGCGATCAAGAAAAGAAAGATCCTAGACTTAAAGGGCGTTTTTTCCATTCTGTTAAAGAGGTATCGTTTGCTTGTGGTAAAGGTCAAGTGTTAGGGCTATTGGGGCCAAACGGTGCTGGCAAAACGACAACTTTGCGTATGTTATCTACTGCTTTAAAGCCTGATTCTGGTAGCGTGTTTATTGCTGGTGAAAACGTACTGGAAAACCCACTACTTGCTCGTCGAAAAATTGGTTTTTTATCTGGAACAACGGGGTTATATGGCCGGTTAACGGGTCGTGAAAATATCCAATATTTTGCCCGATTGCACGGCTTGCATAAAAGTCTAATTGACATGCGTATTCAGGAATTAGCTGAATTGCTTGATATGCATAGTTTTTTAGATAGGCGCTCGGAACACTTTTCAACAGGTATGAAACAAAAAACAGCCATTGCAAGGGCGGTTATCCATCAACCCGAACTCGTTATTTTAGATGAACCGACAACAGGCTTAGATATTATGGCCGCGCAAACCGTATTGGAATTTATTAGAGGGTTAAAAGCAAAAGGCACACCTGTAATATTTTCAACTCACCATTTAGATGAAGTTAATGAACTATGCGAAAAAGTGGTGGTCATTGATCAAGGTGTCAGTCGCTTTGAAGGCAGTTTACAGCGCTTTAAGGACTTGGCTGATAACTCGTTACACCAGAGCTTTATGGCAGTGATTCAGCCGACTCTAAACGATATACAAGGAGAAGTATGATGTGGTTAGTTTTTCTAAAGAACTAAAAGAGCTACTCAGAGATCGCAAAACCCTTTTCTTCATGATTGCTTTACCTTTGCTGATTTTTCCTGTCATCTTTGGTATTGCAGGATTTGTCGGCAAACAAGCTATCGACAAAGCGGAAACTAAAATACTCAACTATGGGTTAGTGGGCGGCAGTTATGCACCTGAAATTGTTGAAGAGCTTAGTCAACCCGATAAATTTAGAAAAATTGATATGGAAGTGAACGCAGATTATCGCAGTATCATTAGCAATCAAATCGTCGACTTTGTATTGGTTATTCCTGAAAACTACTCAGCACAGGTGCTTAAAAATGGCCAAGCTAATCTTAAACTGTATTTTAATGATGCGGGTTTAAACTTAGTTTATCGTAGAGTAAATGCCATTGTTAACAGTCAAGCTGAGAAATTCAAACAAGTTGCGTTCGAGTCTTTAGGATTAGACGAGCGACAGCAACAAGCCTTGATCAAACCAATTGTCCTAGAAAAAATCAATACCGCAGACAAGCGAGAAAATTGGGGGAAAAAATTGGCGGGATGTTGCCTTATTTGTTATTTATTTTGTGTTTGCAAGGGGCGATGATGCCAGCGGCAGATATTGGCGCGGGAGAAAAAGAACGAGGTACGTTAGAAACCCTATTAATTTCGCCTATAGATCGCAACAAAATAATATTAGGTAAATTCCTAACTATCGCTTTTGCTGGCACTATGACCGCTTTAATCACGGTAGCCAGTATGGCTTTGTGGGGCTTTGTGTTGAGCCAAGGTATGGCAATGAAATTCGTTGCTGATTTTATGGCGCAGATTGGCATGATTGATTTTGTTTTGATCTTTTTAATGCTTGTACCTGTAGTAGCTATTTTTGCTGCGGCATTGTTGAGTATTTCTATTTATGCCAAGAGTTTCAAAGAAGCGCAAAGCTACATGGGACCCATGATGATTTTCGTGATTATTCCGATCATGTTGTCAATCTTGCCGGGTGTCGAATTAACTGGTGGATGGGCATGGGTGCCAATCACCAATGTGTCTTTAGCCATGAAAGAGTTAGTTAAAGGAACAATGGACTATTATCAACTGATTGCCATATTTGGTTCAACCGTTGTAATAGCAGGGGCGTTTTTTGCGTTCTGTATTTATTGGTTTAATAAAGAGAAAGTGTTGTTTAGATAATACGTGGACGGGTAAACAAACTAACGCCGCTATACACAAAAAGAGTGTTACCGAGAAGTTCGGCTTATCTAGGATTCAGGTTAATGAGTATATATGATGACAAACGCCATGGTAGCGAAAAGAGTTTTACTGTTTTGCGGCAGGGAATTGCCGTTATCTGTTGAGCACTGCAAAACATAACCTATCCCGCTTTTATACAATTTTTACCTGTTCTCTTAGCTTGGTATAGTGCTTCGTCAGCTCTTGAAAATAATGAAATTGGGTTGTCGTTTATATCGAAATTTGCTGAGCCAATGCTACATGAAACTTTATGCTTTCTTAATAGGGGCGACTCTTCAATGGCTGCCAAAATTCTTTCAGCAATTAGTTGATTGGTTTGCTCATTGGCTTCTGGCAATAAGCAACAAAATTCATCCCCGCCAAATCGATAGGCGTAGTCTGAATCTCGTAGACATTTTAGAATGGTTTTCGCACTCTCAACCAACACATTGTCACCTTCATTATGTCCATGTTTATCATTGACTTGTTTGAAATTATCCATGTCTAGCATAATTAAGCCGAAGGGAGTTTGATGCCTGTTAGCATGACTCACGAGTCTCATGATGGTTTCTTCGTAACTTGCTCGATTGCCTAATGAGGTCAAAAAGTCCTTCATAGCAAATTGTTTAATCTTGTAGTGGGTCAATGCATTTTTCAAAGGGTACGAAAAGTGAATATGCATTTGTTGTAACACCTGCACATTTCGTAACGACATAGGTTCCGAAAAGCCATAAATAATAGTTGCGACACTATTGTTCATATCCATGCATGTTAGAGTCTTCGAATGTTGATTAGACACTATGTCACCTAAATCTAACAGGTTGTCTTCATACTGGATTTTTAAGCTAGACAACTGTAGGGTAGTTTTCAATTGTTCAAAATAAAGCTCAGCAAGCTCCGATATATCAATAGTCGTGAGTAATTTTTGGATAAATTGATTGAGCTCTAATTGGCTTAGGCCTTGATTAGTTTGCTCTTGGGTGAAAAAACTGTCTCTTATGTTTTCTTGATAAAACTGATTAAGTTGTTCCAAAAGTTATTCCCCGCCAAAAAAATGACTAATTGCTGTATCATAGTGAATATTATTAGGCCAAAAGCAAGTAACGTGCCTAGTCGTAACATAAGCCATAAGGACAATCAAAATATATGCATGGAAACTTAGGAAGTATTCTTATTTTAATGTCTGTAGCCGTGATGGCTGTATGGCTATTTAAACGGATTAACTTACCGCCTATTCTGGCCTACCTATTTTGCGGGATTTTGGCGGGGCCAGATCTTTTAGCGTTGTTTGAACACCCTGAAGATATGCATACGTTTGCCGAATTAGGCATCGTTTTTCTTTTATTTTCTTTAGGCTTAGAATTCTCATTACCTAAAATGTTGGCTATGCGCCATTTAGTTTTTGGCGTGGGTTTAGCGCAAATGCTAATTACTACGCTGGTTTTCATGGGGTTGTCATTGCTTCTCTCATTTGATTATAAAGCGGCACTCGTTATTGGTGGCATGGTTGCTTTGTCATCTACTGCTATTGTTATTAAGCAAACCAGCGACTTAGGTATTTTGAATACATCCAGAGCACAGATAGCCGTTAGTATTTTATTGCTGCAGGATCTGGCTGTGGTGCCATTGTTAATTTTAGTGCCCTTGTTGGCTGCTGACTCAGAACAGAGTTTGGCTGTGGCCATTGCGTTTGCCCTGTTGAAGGGACTTGTCGTGGTGGGCATTTTATTGTCAGTAGGCAAATGGGTATTGCCAAAAGTGTTTAGTGAAGTCGCGCGTACACGTACCGATGAATTGTTTGTGTTGACCACCATCATGGTTGCTCTTATGGCAGCTGGTTTAGCCTTCTCTTTTGGCTTATCAATGGCTCTTGGTGCATTTTTAGCTGGCATGATGTTAGGTGAAAGCCAGTACAAGCATCAGTTAGAAGCAGATATTCGGCCGTTTAGAGATATTTTAATGGGGCTGTTTTTTATCACAATTGGCATGCGTCTAGAGTTACATAATTTACCGGCTCAGCTGCATTGGGCATTGTTAGGCTTAGCTTGCATCGTCACATTAAAGGTACTGATTATTCGCTTCGCCGCTTGGATTTTTAATTTGAACGAAAGCGACTCTTGGGCTGCGGGTTTAAAGCTATGTCAAATGGGTGAGTTTAGTTTTGTGCTTGCAGCTTTGGCTGTTAATCACGATATTCTGACCAGTCAACAAGGTTCATTGTTTTTGACTATTGGCGTCATGAGCATGGCTATTACCCCTGGCTGGTAAACAAAAGTCCGGCATTTGCTAAAGTAATCAGTCGAGAAAAAACTATCGACGGCAGTGTACTTGAGCCAATACCAACCGAGCAGAGCCATGTTTCTGACCATGTGCTTATTTTCGGTTTTGGTCGAGTTGGTCAATCGGTCAGCCGTCTTCTAAAAACTGAAGCAATCCCCTATGTCGTAGTGGATGCTGATCCTGTAAGGGTTCAAGAAAGTAGAAGTGCTGGTGAACCGGTGTATTTTGGCGATGTTAAGCAAAAAGACATTTTACGAGCGGTAGGCATAGAGCGCGCAAAATTAGTATTAATTACCTTTGATCAGCATGAAAAAGCGAAAAGTGTAATTGAGTTGGTTTCTAGCTTATATCCTAAAATGCCGATAGTGGTTCGTACCCGTAAGGATTACCGGATGGAAGAATTGCTCGACTCAGGTGCTACTCAGGTGGTACCCGAAATATTAGAAGGTAGTTTAATGTTACTCACCCAAGTCTTGCAGTTGTCAGGGGTGCCAATGTCCAGAATTATTAAACGAGTGCGGAAAGAGCGAAAAGGGCATTATGGCAATATGCACGGTTTCTTTCCATGGCGGTACCACTGAACTTGATTATGTAAAAAAAGACAAATTAGAATTTATGCATGCGGTCATTTTGACCTCTGATGCTCACGCTGTGGGCAAATCATTGGCAGAGGTAGATCTAGCCAGTATGCATATTTCGTTAAAAGGGTTACGCAGAAATAATAAGGAATTACCAGCGCCAGAGGCCAGCACCGTATTACAAGTTGGCGATGTGTTGGTTATTACAGGCAAACCTATGCGAGTAGAGCAGGCTGAGCGAAAATTGTTGGAAGGGGACTGACTGAGTGGCCTATGTCTATTGATCCCTATTAAGCGCTTTCATCACCTTATTCAAACCGTAAATTTTTAGCTTAGTTTCACCTACCGCTAAATGATTATCGATATATTGAGCAATAAATTAGGGCTTTTGCCGCTTAAGTAATAGAATAGGGGCATTAATTAGCGAATAACTTTTTTCGCCCAAACCTAGAGGAACAATATGATTAATAACGACGTGCTAAGACGAGTTCGTTATATTTTGGATTTTAATGATGCACAAATGATTGAAGTCTTCGCCCAAGCTGATTATCCCGCCACAGTAGAACAATTGCATACGTGGTTGCGTAAAGATGATGATCCTGCCTTTGTCGCTATTACAGATATTCAGATGTCGTTGTTTTTAAACGGCTTAATTAACCTTAAACGAGGTAAGCGTGAGGGAGTAGAAGCGCCAGTTGAGCGCCGTCTGACGAACAATATAATTTTCATGAAACTGAAAATTGCCTTGAATATGCAGGCCGAAGCTATTTTAGAGACGATGGCGTTAAGTGGTTTTAAAATTAGTAAGCATGAGTTAAGTGCCTTATTTAGAAAACCAGAGAATCGTCAATATCGATTATGTAAAGATCAAATTTTGCGTAACTTTTTAACGGGTTTACAAAAGCAAATGCGTGGCGAGTAATACTAGCGGTAAACGGGCAAGGATGCCCGATTAGATCTGTAAAAAATGTCTTAATTCGTCTTTTCTTGCTAGCCCATCCTTTAAGCCTAATTCAATTAACTCCCGACAAAACTCTTTTTCGAACAACAAATAACTCAGTAAGCTAGAGTCTGCTTTGCCGTGCAATCCCAACATGCGCAATAAAATTTTAATACCAGACGGCATACGGTGAAAATGCTTAGCAGCCATTTCGTTAAAGTTTATGCTGGGGTTTATGACTAAACAATCAATGGTCTTTAGATTGGTTAATTGTCTTTGCTTAAAAGTCATATGGGCTATGGTGTTGTTGATCCGTTGAAGCCTCTCTAAATCCGCTTTAAGGGTGTCAGCAAATATCGTATCTAGCAAATGTCCTGCTATGGCGATGCTACTAGGGAAGTGTTGCATATCCGTAAAACGTGAGGTGCGTTCTGGTTGTTCAACGCCTATCACCAGTATCTTCTCGGCGCCTAAATGAATGGCCGGACTTAGGGGGATAATTGATGTACCGAGCCATCACCTAAAAATTCACCGAGCATCTTGATGGGGGAAACAGCATTGGAATAGCCGACGAAGCGATAAGATGTTCTGAGTTTAAGGTACAAGGAATGCCCCGTCTCTGCTCTCGTTTCCAAGCTTTTAAATCGCTGTGGCCTTGGAAAAAACTAATGGAATCGTGACTTGTGTAACTTGACGCGTTAATACTAATGGCGCGTAAATAGCCTCTGGACACATTGGTGTCGATACGTTGAAAGTCCAAGTGTTTGCGAATTAAATGCCGCAAAGGTTGGTTGTTCAATAAGCTAGAAGGTTTCTTTTGGTTTTCTTCTGTTAAGAAGCTTGAAAAAAGTTACTCGCAATATGTTTAAACACGTCACGTACACCGCTGTCATAGACCTGCCTGGTATGAAAGTTTCGCCAAACCCATTCAAGCTTTCTTAGGCCAAGATGAAAACAAGAAGCATAGCAAGCTAGCCCTGTTGCGTTGATTGCACCTGCTGAGTTTCCACAAACAATAGGAAATGGAATGCCTTGATTGCGGGGCAATTGGGTAGCAATAGCTTTTAATACTCCGAGTTGATAAGCCGCTCTAGCTCCACCGCCTGACAACAATAAGGCGTATTGATTTCTTTCTGACAAAGATGAAATTCCTTACAATGTGACAATTTACCCTTCGGCCGCAGCGAATAATTCAACATCTGCGTTAGCTGATTCTATGACAAAATGGCAATGATCCTCAATCTCAATTAGTTGCTTGTCAGTGCGAGTATGGTCATGACTATAGAGTGCCATATGTTTGACATTGCTGGCCATCGCTAATTTCACGTTTTGCTCTGTGATTGTGTGAGTGCAGGCTGGTGGATGGTGTCATTTTTCGTCAAACCACTTGTTTTTGTGTGTCACTGCCTTGCTACGGGAGGGAGTTTACAAAGATAAAAAAGCGCCAGAAGGCGCTTTAGTTGGTATGAGTAAATTACAAAGAGCTGACAAATTCAGGCAATTGTGCGATATCAAGTAAGGTTTTTTCACCTGTGCGTCGATTTTTATACTCGACTTTTTGCTCATCTAAATTACGCTCCCCGATGACAATGGTATGTGGCACGCCAATTAGCTCCATATCATTAAACATGACCCCCGGGCGTTCTTTTCTGTCATCAAACAATACATCAATATTGGCGTCTTGAAGTTGTGAATATAAAGATTCTGCAACCTCCTGAATACGATGAGATTTGTGCATATTCATTGGTATAAGGGCAACTTTAAATGGCGCGATGGCGTCTGGCCAGATGATGCCATACTTGTCATGATTTTGCTCGATGGCTGCCGCTACGATCCTAGATACGCCGATTCCGTAACAACCCATGCTCAAAATTTTATGCTTGCCATTTTCGTCTAGTACGCCACAGTTCATGGCTTGTGAGTATTTATCTCCTAGCTGGAAAATATGGCCTACTTCAATCCCTCGTTTTATTTCTAACTTTCCTTGCCCATCTGGTGATAGATCTCCGCTTACGACAGTGCGAATGTCGGCAACTTGAAATGCCGTTACATCCTTTTCCCAGTTTACCCCAGTGTAATGGAAACCTGTTTCATTCGCGCCACAGACAAAATCAGCTAAGTGTGCTGCTTCTATATCGACAATGACAGGAATGTTTAGTCCTACTGGACCAATCGAGCCAATTGAACAATTCAACTTGTCTTCAATGACCTGTTCATTGGCCATGGTTAAAGGCGAAAATACACCCGCTATTTTTTCGGCTTTTATCTCGTTAAGTTGATGATCGCCACGCAACACAAGTGCGACTAATCCTTGTTGGCCAGTTTCATCTTCTTCGCCTAACACTACCAGTGTTTTAACGGTTTGAATGGCCGCAATATTTAAAAACTCAGAAACTTGCCCAATTGTTTTTTGTTCTGGTGTAGCGATCTTTTCAATACTTTGAATACCGGCTGGGCGTTCACCTGCTGGTGGCAACGCTTTGGCCATTTCGGTGTTGGCAGCATAGTCTGATGTATCGCTAAAGGCGATATCATCTTCTCCGGATCCCGCTAAAACATGAAACTCATGAGAGGCACTACCACCAATAGAACCAGTATCGGCAATAACTGGGCGGTAATCTAAGCCAATACGCTCGAAAATATTGCAGTACGCTTGAAACATATTTTGATAGGTACTTTCTAGACAACTGTCGTCTAAATGGAATGAGTAAGCGTCTTTCATAGTAAATTCGCGACCACGCATAATACCAAAGCGAGGACGAACTTCATCGCGGAATTTGGTTTGTACTTGGTACAAATTCAAAGGTAATTGTTTGTAGCTGCTGACTTCTGTTTTTACCAATGAGGTAATGACTTCTTCGTGAGTTGGACCCAAAACAAAGTCTCGAGAGTTGCGATCTTGAATGCGCAATAACTCAGGACCATACTCGTCCCAGCGGCCAGACTCTTGCCAAAGGTCAGCCGGTTGCACTACAGGCATTAATACTTCGATTGAACCTGCTTTGTTCATTTCTTCTCGAACAATATTGGTGACTTTGTTTAGGACACGTAAACCTGTTGGCAACCATGTATATAGGCCTGAGGCTAGTTTTCTAACCATGCCTGCACGTAACATTAACTGGTGACTAACAACCTCGGCTTCGGCCGGAGTTTCTTTTGTGTAGATAATAAATATTGGCTAGTGCGCATCTATGTTTGGATCTCAAAAAAGGGTTAAAAAACGGCGGCTATTCTATCAGTAGGCTTGCTTTGGCTAAAGCTCTTATTAAGCTTGGCTGTCAATTTTTTCGATGCTGAGCACGTGATTGCATCCATCTTGTACACGCCACTGAATATTTAGGTCATAAAGTGACATGCCATATACCTTGTCACTATGTTGCTGCTTTTGATAAGCAGGTCGTGGATCTTGGGTTAACACTTGGCTAATTAAGTGGCTCAGTTGCGGTAACGACTGCGTATATTTTGCCAATTGTTGGCTGGCTTTTTTGGTAAAGATGACCTGCATATTGTTAGGTTGCTGGTTGGCAAAACCGCCAAAGGCGTGAGGTAAACTGTCTGCATAGGGTATATATGGCTTGATGTCGATGATAGGAGTTTGATCTAGTAGATCAACACCTGATACGTGCAAACTTAGTTGCTTTTTTCAAATTTCACCGAGTCAAACTTAACTACAGACATACCGATGCTATTTGGTCTAAACGTACTGCGAGTCGCAAACACACCCAGTTTTTCGTTGCCACCTAAACGAGGGGGCCTAACTAAGGGCGAATGACCTTGAGCGGCAGTTTGGTGAAAATGAAACAATAGCCATAGGTGACTGAATTGTTCTATGCCCCGCAAATAATTAGGATCATTAAAACACTCATTGAACACTACTTTACCGAAAGCACTTGTCACTAAGCCTGGTTGCCTTGGAATGGCAAATTTTTGTTTGTATGGTGTAAAAATTGTGCCAATTGGCGCGATGTTAAGGCTCATGGTTATAGGTAAGTTTGTTGACAAAGAAAGAGTAATGAGCATGTTTACTGAAACACTGAGTGAGTTCAACTTTTTACGCATAAATTTGTTTAATTCGGCATTAGCAATAAAACAAGGCATTCGATACCATTTACTCAATTAACGTAACGAGTATTTAAAACGTGTCTGACCTTATAGTTTCTAAGCAACAACTGAACTCACATCTTTTTCTTGCCGATTTAGTCCTCAATCAGGGGCTTAAGTATTTTCATCTATCAGATAAAACCGTAACTCCTATATTAGAAAAGCCAAGCCTGCAGCCAGAAATGCAATCTTTGGTAATGTTTGCCGAAGGTTTACATCTTGGGAAAGTATGCCTAGGTAGCGAGGAATCTAACTGATTTTCTAACAATAGAGTATTTTACTATTGTGAAAGCTGAGGGTGTTGCTGGCTTTGCGATTTCTGCACAGGTTAAGGTAATGTCTGAGATAAATTCTTATCCGGCTAAAAGTACTAGTGAGCTAAAACAACATGTAATCGACCTAGCTCAGAGCTTGAGTATTGAATTGTGTTTAGTCGATAACGTGCCGAGTTTACGTCAGCCAGGCTTGTTATTAATGGATATGGATAGCACAGTTATTGCAGTTGAATGTATCGACGAAATTGCGGCTTTAGCTGGCGTGGGCGAACAAGTGGCGTCGGTTACTGCTCAGGCTATGCAAGGTAAGCTAGATTTTGCTCAAAGTTTACGTACCCGCGTCGCTTGTTTAAAAGACTGCGATGAAGCTGTATTGCAGCAAGTACGTCAAGCATTACCCTTAATGCCTGGTATTGCCAACTTGGTTTGCGTGTTGAAAAAGCTAATTGGAAGTTAGCAATTGCCTCTGGTGGTTTTACCTATTTTGCGGATTATCTAGCTCAGCGTCTTGAATTAGATGCAGCGGTAGCTAACCAACTAGAAGTAGTTGACGGAAAATTAACTGGTCAAGTGGCGGGTGGCATTGTTGATGCTCAAGTCAAGGCTCAAACGTTGCTAGAATTAGCGAATAAGTGGGGGATCCCAATTGAGCAAACAATGGCCATGGGTGATGGAGCTAATGACTTGGTCATGATGAGGGCTGCTGCTTTTGGTGTGGCTTGTCATGCTAAGCCAGTTGTTCGTCAGCAAGCCGATATTTCGATTAGTAAAGGATCGTTAGATGCATTGATTTGGGTTTTAGCTGCGCAGCAATAATGTCTTTAGGGGACGAGTCTCGTCCCTATATCTAAATGAAAATAGGCGAAATCAGCAATAGAGCCCTAAAAAGTAAAAATAAATAAAAGTGAGCAAACACAGCTCCCCCAATTAAGACACCCATGACAAGATCGAGCTTTACCCCCAATACTCAAATAATACTCACTCAAATAACAACACTCAAATAATGCACTCAAATAACAACACTCAAATAAGACATCCATAATAGCAATGGGTCTTGAGCTATCTCAGCTCCCGCTTTTCTAATCCATTCGGTTTAAATTATGCGCCAGACAACCCAATTGACGATGTTTGCGGGTATGATGACGTGATTTTGTGGGGTGTGGTAACTCTCCCAATTGAGACACCCATAGTCGCAATGGCTCTTAAACCATCTCAGGTCCCGCTTTTCTAATCCATTCGGTTTAAATTATGCTTAAAACAACTAAATTGACGATGTTTGCGGGTATGATGACGTGATTTTGTAATACTCAAATAAAATACTCAAATAAGACACCCATAGTCGCAATGGCTCTTAAACCATCTTAGTTCCCGCTTTTCTAATCCATTCGGTTTAAATTATGCTCAAGACAACCCAATTGACGATGTTTGCGGGTATGATGACGAGATTTTGTGGGGTGTGGTGAATGCTAGGCGTGCCTGGCTTCAACAGTGATGTTGATAAAGGTCTGCGAAGTTAGAAAAAGGGCTAAGCGTGTTTGAGTAGGGTTTTGGCTTTACCTATGCCTCGTATTTTTTGATGTTGGGTATGTAGGCTGAAGTTTCGCATTAAATGTTCACTGCCTACAGCGTAACAAAAGTGCTTTTCGAATTCTGTGGTTAAGGTCAACCATTGTTCGTTGTTTAGGCCTAGCCTTTGTAGAATGGGCTGTTGCTGTGTTTCGATTAATCCTGACTTATCATCTCTGATAACACGACCTGTGGTGTCGATGAGGTCGCAGTAATCTTTTAGTGAAAAAGCGATGCCTCTCGGCATGTTTTGCCTGTGGGTTGCCAACAAATGGCATTAAACCTTTGGGTTGCTGGTGGTGTCTCAAAGCTTGTATCCGAGTTTGAATACTGGTGTGGTCAGAGTCCTCAGGTGTGTTGGCCATATTGGCGCGAATGGGGTTTAAGTCCACGTAAGCCATGCAGGCCAGTAGGGCTGATTTATCGAGTAGTGCTTGAGACTTAAACCGTCCTTCCCAGAATCTGCCTGTGCAGGAATCTTCTTTGTTGGCTTCTCGGGCTATGTACTCATTAAGATTACGCATCAACCAACTGATGTCATACAAACGCAGCCGGTAAATTTCAACGGTTTCTAGAAGGGTATGCCGCTCACTCTTGCTCAACGTGTCATCTCGCATAAACCGCTGCGACAACAAGGTGCCTTTATGCAGTTGATGCCAGCGAACGAGCACTTGTTTCACCGTCCAGCGCTCAGCCAAAGGTTTGTTCACGCACAGCACCACATGAGTGTGATTGCTCATCACCGCATAGGCGCAAATATCAATAGCAAAGATGCGGCTTAAATGAAGCAAGCGTGTTTCAACCCAAGTCCGCCTATGTTCATAGCTCTGGCCTGTCAACGTATCTTCACCACACAAAAATGAACGGCGAACACAGCGTGAAACACAATGATAATAAGGGGTGTCGACTAAACTGATTTGGCTTTTACGAGACTGAGGCATCATGGCCATCCTTGGTTGAGTTACTACCCTTTAGTCTAGTTCAAATTGCGAATTCGTCGAATTTAATTATGGGTGTCTTGATTGGGGGGGGAAGTTCACTTCAGTAGATAATTGGCCGTATTATTCAAATCAATTGGTACTACTGCTAAATTTAGTTCGTGCTAGTATTTACTATTCATTTTAAATAAGGAAAGTTATCGTGCAGTATTTTGTTGGAGCATATGCCACTTCTCCCAACGTCTCGAGTTGGGATCCAGATTTAGAAACAAATTATTATCAACAATTAAAAGCGCGGCCTAATATCAAAGGTTTAGAGCATCCTTTTGTGGGCAAACTACATGCACATGATGATGAATGGTTTTTAACGAATATTGATCCCAATTGGCAGTTTTTATTCACTTGTGTACCGGGAAATATGGGGGCTCTTGCTAAAGATCCGAATTTCGGTATTGCTTCAGATGATGAAGCCGGAAGAGGTAAGGCCTTGGAATTTATGCAAAAAGCTTGTAATGCTGTAGGGCAGTTAAATGCTCATTTAGGTCGCCAAGCGGTGCAAGCGGTTGAAATTCAAACAGCACCGAATCGCAGTCATGCATCAGGCTCTTCCGCCGCGTTAAAAAAATCATTGGATATAATGTTACAGTGGGACTGGCAAGGAGCACAATTAGTAATTGAACATTGTGATACTTTGGTTGAAGGTCAAAAACCAGCTAAAGGTTTCTTAAGTATTAAAGATGAAATTGCTGTTGTCAAAGCGGTGAATGCAGAACGTGCTGCGAATATCGGAATGGTCGTTAATTGGGGACGGTCAGTCATTGAAGCACGTAGTGTCGGTGCTGCGAATCAGCATATTGAGTTGCTTAAATCAGAGGGGCTGTTAGCGGGTTTAATGTTTTCAGGAGTCTCTGATCAAAATACCGAATACGGAGCATGGTCTGACTCACATATGCCTCCCGCCCCTAATGAAAAGTTAATGGCGGGTGCCGTAGGTTCGTTAATGACAGAGAAGGAAATGATAAGCAGTTTAGCGGCTAGTGACGCTGAGAACTTGTCAATTGTAGGTATTAAACTGGGCATTCGACCAAGAGACATGTCTTTAGATGATAGGGTGAATCATATCTCTGATTGTTTAGCGGCATTAGAACGTTACGCAAAATAGGTAATGCTGTACCAGTCAGTTTGTAAACCGCCAAGAGCGAATTTCTCTTAGGCGGTTTTACTCACCATAGCGCTACTAGCTGCTGGTTTCTAATCGTTTTATTTGTACACATAGTTTACTATTTTCTGTTGCTGGCAAGCTTAAGCTTGCTGCTGCTTTGGAGATATAACCGTTGATGTAATCAATTTCTGTTGGTCGATTATGTTGAATATCTTGATGCATTGATGAAAAATTATTTGCCGTTTTATGAATGACACTCATCACCAAATCTCTTAAGTCTGCTGTTGAATCGGTATATCCAAGGTGGTTCATAATGCAACTAATTTCACCGCACAGTCTGCTGATTTGTTCGGTATATTTCTCTTCTGCGAGTTGGCCGTTTTTAATATTGTGAATAGCAGTGAGTGGGTTGATCACTCCATTGATGGTTAATTTTCTCCATAGCGCGAGCGATATATCTGAATGCCAAATGGTAGGGGGCAGTAGGCTAGCTAATACCCTTTTAATTTTTGCTGATTGCGCCGAACGTAGCGGTGTAACCCAGCCTAAATGTGTTTCACCTAATCCAGTTTCTTTTACATAGTTGGCATTGCACTTGTACGCGCCATAACTCGTGGTACCGGCTATGCAAGGGTTGTTCGGAAAATGCTGTTTGACTTCTTCAATTGTGCCCATGCCGTTGTGCAGCAAAACGATGACTTGATTGGGTAACAATGTGGACTTGAGAGAATGTAGTGCGTCTGATATTTGATAGGCTTTAATGGGGAGAATAACCAAGTCAAAATTATTATCCTGACCAATTTCTGCTACTTTTGTGGCTAGAGTGTGGGTATTGCCTAGTATGTCTTCTATTTTTAAAATAAAGGGTAGTGACTGCTCCACCTCGATTTTATTAGATGACGTCTGCCGAAGTAAAAGTTGATAAGGTATCTTTTGCGATTGACACTTGCTAGCGATGAGTCCGCCAATCGCGCCTTTGCCCACAATAGCTATTTTCAATTGGCTGGTTTGTTCTGAGGTTTGCATTTTGTCTTACACTTTAGGCCAAGCTTTTAGCCAAGGGGATGCCAGCTCTTGGTTCATATTAATAAATTCATGAGTTAAAAACTGTTGACCAAAATTGGGTGGGCACTGTATTTCAAAAAGCTGCTCTTTGAATGTAAATTTTAGCCCATAAGCATGAAGATAGGTGCGATCAGCAATGTCTCCTGTATACAATTGGTCGCCTAAAATAGGGCTGGATAGACTTTTTAACGCTACTCGTAGTTGATGAGTTTTGCCTGTTAAAGGCTTAAGCAAAAATAGGCGAATATTTGGCAGAAGACTATAACTAAAAAATTGTGTTTTAGCTAAGTTTTCCTGCGTTGTGGTTAGCATCCATTTTCCATCCCGTACTTTTTTCATGCCACCGGTTATTGTGCCTTGTTTTCTCTTCGGCTTTTTCGTGGCGATAGCAAGATAAAACTTCTGAATTTTTCTCTTCGAATAGTCGTCCAAACTCAGCAGCGGCGGACGCATTTCTGGCTAAAATCAGGATACCTGATGTAACTTTGTCTAACCTGTGTACTAACCATAATTTTTCACAGTTAAGCTGCTGACAAACAACAGGTAAAATGCCGCTTTGTCCCGCTTCATCTTGTACTGCAATGTCGACTGGTTTATCGATAATTACAAAGTCGGGATGGTCATAAAGTATTTTTATTAACAATAGATGTTACCTTTAGAAAGCATAAATGTTTTGGCTGGATAAAGTTCGAGCTCAGTTTAACTTTTGATTGCTAATGATGCGCGCTACTTGTTGCAGAGTTGCAATAATTCCTAGACTCAAAAAGTGCTATTTCTATCGCGTCTAACAAATTCCTAAAGTCTTCTATTTGCGTCGAAGAACTAGCTTGTGGCTCAATTTTGTGACAGGTAGCGACTAAGCGTTTAAAGCCTAAATTAGCAGCCACGCCCTTTAATGTATGTATTTGACGCTTAGTCTCAATGCTACTTTCTTTCTGCAGATTGCTCGCTAACTGTTCAGAGAAGGCTTCATTTTGTTGAATAAATTTTTCTACAATTCTAATCAATAACGCCTGATTTCCACTAAATTGGTTCAATGCAAATTCTACATCGAAGATGGGTAATTCATCTGGATTCAAAATGTTCATTCCTAGGTGTTGTCCGCCAAGCTACCTCTAATTGCGTTTTTCATTCTCGATTGGAGAGAGTGTTTGGGACATCTTCCCCTGGTAGCTTCGATAAAAGGTAACGCCATTCGTTCAAGAGGGATTGCTGTATGTGATATCAGCCTGTTGCACGAATAAGTCACTGAAAGGTGCTTTGAGCTATTTTATTGAAGAAAAGATGTTACCAGACTTTTATCAGTCAATCTGCAAATTTGTTACGTGATATTGCTACTATGAAAATTCAATTAATGTGTAGTTACTTTATTGCTAAACAGCAGGTAAACTACTGCCAGAATTTTATACCGTGAGTTCGGGTGCAGCGTAAAGCGACAAGAGCTAATTTTACATCTTTCATCAGTAGCCTAAGAGTTGTTACTTATTAATATTGGACAGTACCTTGCAAGAAAATAGAAATTCATTCAGCGAGCGATTACGCTTATTGAAAGACGAAAAAATCAGTCATACGTTATCTGGAATACGTCATGGCGTGGAAAGAGAGTCTTTACGGATCACTGCAAGTGGGGGCTTATCTCAGGCGCCACATCAGAAAGAGCTTGGCTCTGCGTTAACTCATGAATATATCACCACAGACTTTTCAGAGTCTCTATTAGAGTTTATTACGCCACCAGAAGTGTCGATTGATAAAACCATTGGGCAATTAACTGACGTTCATAAGTTTGTGATGAGTAATATCGGCGAAGAACGACTTTGGCCAATGAGTATGCCTTGTTTTATTGAAAACCAAGACGCGATCCCGATTGCTAATTTTGGATCTTCAAATGTTGGAAAAATGAAGAGTTTATATCGACTCGGCTTAAAAATCGCTATGGCAGCATGATGCAGGCGATTTCTGGCGTACATTTTAATTTTTCTTTACCTGATGAGTTTTGGCAGCAATGGTTAGCCGCACTTGGGCAACCATCAAATAAGGATACAATTTCTGCAGCATATTTCGCTTTGATCAGAAATTACCGACGATTTTGTTGGCTTATTCCATACTTATATGGCGCTTCCCCGGCAATTTGTGGCTCTTTTATTAAAGGTAAAGAAACAAATTTGCCTTTTAAAAAGTTAGGTAGTGGTACCTTATATTTGCCTTATGCTACATCATTACGTATGAGTGATTTGGGGTATACCAATAGTGCTCAATCTGGCTTGAACATTTGTTATAACCAAGTTGATAGCTATATTAATTCATTACGAACTGCGATCAATCAACCATCTGAGAATTACGCCAAATATACGGTTAAAAAAGAGGGCCAGTATCAACAATTGAATGGCAATATCTTGCAGATTGAGAATGAACTTTATTCGCCTATTCGCCCTAAACAACCAACAAAGTCTTTAGAGAAACCAACGGATGCATTAGCTGATAGAGGTGTCAGTTATATTGAAGTGCGGGCGCTGGATGTGAATCCGTTTAATGCCGTAGGCATAGAGCGTAACCAGTTTTATTTCTTAGATGTTTTTCTGGTGTATTGTTTGACTAAACACAGTGAGTTTTTTGAATCTGAGCTGTACCAAGAAACCGAAGAGAATTTACGTGCGGTTGTTGATCATGGGCGAGATCCGAATTTGAAGTTAAGCCAAGAAGGTCAGTTAATAAGCTTAACTGATTGGGCACTGAATATTTTTGAAGAAATGGCAGAAGTGGCAAAAGTGTTGGACGCGGTCAATTCATCTCAAGAATACAGCAAAGCTCTAGCATTAGAAAAGGCTAAAATATTGGACGCTAGTTTAACGCCGTCGGCAAAAATACTGGAGGTTTTACTTAGCCAAAACATGGATAATGGTCAGTTTGGATTAACCTTAGCAGAGCAATACAAGCAGCAACTATGTGCCGCAGAATATTCATATATGAATGAGCAAGAGTTGATCAATCATGCTGGTCAATCATTACAAAAACAATTATTGATTGAACAGCAAGATATGCAATCCTTTGATGAGTTTTTACAAAGTTACTTTGCGAAAAAATAAAAAAAGCCTGACAACAAGTCAGGCTTAACATTACTTCTAGGAACACACAATAAATCAAACACGATAATTATGAGTGGCTAACGTTGGAAAAGTTCAAGAAAGATAAAAGAAAACTTAAAAAAATTTGTCACTACTAATTGTCGTTTTATCATTTTTTAGCTGTAGTACGAAACCTCCGAAAAATATAGACAATATTTGCGATATTTTTTATGACAAAAGTGATTGGTTCGATAGTGCCTCTGACATGAAAGCTAAGTGGGGGTACCTATTCATGTGCCAATGGCCATGATGTATCAAGAAAGTTCATTTAAGGCCACAGCTCGCCCGGGAAAGAAGTATGTGTTTTTTGGTTTAATTCCTTGGGGGAGACTAAGTACGGCTTACGGTTACTCTCAAGCAAAAACGCCCACATGGCAAGATTATATGCGTGAAACGGATAATAGCTGGGCGAGTCGTACTGACTTTCATGACGCAATGGATTTTATGGGATGGTTTATTAGTAAAACCCATAAGATAAACGGCGTGTCTAAGTGGGATGCGCAGTTACAGTATTTGAATTACCACGAAGGGTGGGGGCTATCGCAGAGGCAGTCAGCATAAAAAGCAATGGCTGAAAAATGTAGCGGTTAAAGTCAAAGCCCGTTCTTTAAAGTATGCTCAACAATTAAAAAACTGTGAAGAAGATTTGTCTAAAGGCTGGTTTTGGGGTTGTTTAGTTAGTTCCTAACTTAGAATATTGATTGATAATTATCATTACTATTTAACCTGAGTTCTGGATAACGAGTATCGTTTAAGCTAAACAAACCAACGTCACTAGATACAAAAAGAGCGTTATCGAGAGGTACGGCTTATCCTAGATTCAGGTTATTTAGCACATAATACAAAGATAAAGTGATAAGTCTTAACAGCGTTTGCTCTGTGTTGCTTAAGTCCCAAATAATAGGCATTAGTCGTAGAATTGTTGGTAGTTTTCTTATCTCCCACATTTCCCCTTTCAAACAATATTAACTTACCTTATACCAACTCTAATAAATTACCTTACACTCGGCGAGAATTTAAACGCATATAATCAGGGCGCTAATGTGAGCGTTTTCGATGAATAGTTCGTTATGTAGAAAAAGCCAGTGCCCTTTAGAATTTGAGCAACGCAGAGCATGAGCTTTTAAAACTCGCTTCTGGGAACGTCCTAGCGGGTTTTGCATTAGGTTAACGACATTTGGAAAGGAACAAGATTCCCGCACACAGCATTGTGAAAAAACTGCTGGTTCGTTTTGCATGCATCGTTATTTAATAGAATTGATATTATTCGAGGGGAAGTTGTATTAATACTTGCAATCATCGGCTAGATACGTAAAATACGGCGGCCTTTTATCTGGCTTGTTTGTTAGATTAAAAGGTAAATTAAGTTAACGTTAACGCTACAACGAGTTTGAGGCATATATGGTTACTATTCGTTTACAGCGTGGTGGCGCGAAAAAGCGTCCATTTTATCAAGTAGTGGTTGCAGACAGTCGTCGTTCACGCGATGGTCGTTTTATTGAAAACATTGGTTTTTTCAATCCAACTGCACAGGGTCAAGAAGAGCGTTTACGCTTAGATCTAGACCGTGTTTCGCATTGGGTTGGGGTAGGCGCAGGCTTATCTGACCGTGTTGCACGCTTGGTAAAAGATGCAAAAGCAACTGCTTAATTGCAGTTGTGAAAATTTTAAAGGGTATAGATAAATGAGTCTTGCATCTGACACATTGGTAATAGGCAAAATCGGCGCACCTTATGGTGTTAAAGGTTGGGTCAAAGTTACATCTTATACTCATGATTTAGAGGGCGTGTTTGCTTACACTCCTTGGCTTTTGGGTCAAGTGCAAGAAGGCAACGAATACGTCGTTGACCAATGGCGAACCCACAATAAAGGTTTAGTTGCCAAACTGATTGGGGTTGAAACGCGAGATGATGCTGAAAGTATCAAAAATCTCGAGATTTCTATTAAAGCAGAACTGCTACCTGAATTAGATGACAGCGATGTTTATTGGCGTGAATTAGTCGGCATGCAGGTTGTTACCGATAAAGGCTATAACTTGGGTGTTATAAAAGAATTGTTTGAAACTGGTGCTAACGATGTAATGTTAGTTAAAGCCAATTTGAATGATGCTTTTGGTCAGAAAGAACGCATGGTTCCTTATTTGTTTGAGCAAGTCATCAAGCAAGTGGACAGAGAGGCGAGAATGGTCACAGTTGATTGGGATCCGGCATTTTAATGCAAGAACCTAGTCAGGTAGCTAATCGTTGGTTTGGTGTAGTCAGTTTGTTTCCAGAAATGTTTCAAACGTTTACCCAACAGGGAGTGATAGGGCGAGCCGTTAAAAACGGATTGTTGCAAGTAGAGTGTTTTAATCCAAGAGACTTTACCCATGACAAACATCGCACTGTTGATGACCGGCCATACGGTGGTGGACCTGGCATGCTGATGATGGTTCAACCTCTTACAGATGCTATTCTAGCTGCCAAAACGGCGGCGGGAAGAAAAACTAAAGTGATTTACCTTTCTCCCCAAGGGAAAAAGCTAGATCAAGCAGGAGTGAAACAGCTTTCTGAAAATGAAAGTTTGATTCTAGTCGCAGGTCGGTATGAAGGTATCGATGAACGGGTAATACAAACACAAGTTGACGAGGAATGGTCGATAGGTGATTACGTGTTGAGCGGTGGCGAATTGCCTGCAATGATCTTAATGGATGCAGTTTCAAGGTTTGTACCCGGTGTTTTAGGCCATGAACAATCAGCTGAACAAGACTCATTTAGTCATGGTTTATTAGATTGTCCACACTATACACGGCCAGAAAACTTGGACGGTGAGCTGGTTCCTAAGGTGTTATTGAGTGGTGATCACGCAAAAATCAGGCAGTGGCGTTTACAACAGTCGCTAGGTAGAACTTGGCAACGACGCCCTGAATTATTAAACGATCTAGCCCTGACTGAGGAGCAGCAAAAATTGTTAGATGCTTATCTACAAAGTTTGCCGCAGCATAATGACAGTTAACCTAGAATGAGAGGATATGATGAGTAAAGTAAATCAAGATATCATCAAGAAAATTGAAGAAGCGCAGCTGAAAACTGACGTTCCAGCATTCGCTGCTGGTGACACAGTAGTTGTGCAAGTACGCGTTAAAGAAGGCGAAAAAGAACGTCTTCAGGCATACGAAGGCGTAGTAATCGCTAAACGTAACCGTGGCCTACACTCTGCTTTTACAGTTCGTAAGATTTCTAACGGCGAAGGTGTTGAGCGTATATTCCAAACACACAGCCCGGCAATCAGTTCTATTGAAGTGAAACGTCGTGGTGCTGTTCGTCGCGCTAAACTTTACTACTTGCGTGAACGCTCTGGTCGTTCTGCACGTATTAAAGAGAAGCTAGGTTAATTTAATTTTTTGCGTTACCGTTAACTTATAAGAAAACCCGCCAATTGGCGGGTTTTTGCTTTTAACTATCAGTCATTGTGGTGATTAATTAGGTTTTGATGAGCCTCTACTAGTTTTTTGGTGTAGTCGTCTTTTGGCCAATTAAAAATAACATCCGTTTTACCTGTTTCAACTACCTTACCTTTCTTCATGACGATAACTTTGTCTGAGATATGTCTGACTATGCCTAAATTGTGAGATATGAATATAAAACTTAAACCAAGCTCTCTTTGTAGGCGCATTAGCAGATTAACAGTTTGTGAACGAACTGATGGATCAAGTGCGGCAAATGGCTCATCGGCAACAATTAATTTGGGGTCGAGTATAATGGCCCGCGCTAATGCCACCCTCTGCTTTTGACCGTCAGATAACATATGTCGATAGAAAAACTTGTGATCTTCCATTAATCCGACTTGTTTCAATGTTTGGTCAATTTTTTGATTGCGCTCTACTTGTGTCAGTTGGGTGTTTAAACGTAACGGTTCATCTAAAATAGTGGCTAATGTTAAACTAGGGTTGAGAGATTCATTGGTGTTTTGAAATATCATTCGTATGTCGTGACATTTCTGTTTCAAATTAGAGTTTTGTAAGTCGTGGCCGTTTAACAAAATTCTACCACTACTAGGTTTATCTAACCCTACCAGTAATTTGGCTAATAGGGATTTACCCGACCCATTCTCACCAACTACTGCTAATGTCTCGCCTGCTTCTACTTCGAAGTTGATTGGTCCAAGCTCAAAAGAATCAGGTGTAGTCGTTAAAAACTTAGATTCTTGCTTCTGAAATGTTAGCTCTTGTACACTAATTAAAGTCATTGTTTCGCTTCCCAATGCAGTGGAAAGTGACAACTATAGTGATGAGTATGCACTCTGCGTACTGCAGGCGTTATCACACAGTCTTTCCTTGCCCTTGGACACCTAGGCCCTAGCCGACAACCAATTGGTAAGTGATGAAGGGTGGGGATGGTTCTCGCTAAAGATGTCAGTTTAGATTTAGGAGGCAGATCTTTTCTAAAGCTCGGTGCACTGTCTAGTAATGCTTGGGTGTATGGATGAAAAGCCCGTTTTCTAAGCTTTTTAAGTTCTCCGGTTTCTACCGTTTGCCCACAATACAAAACGGTCATGTAGTGCGCTATGCTGGAAATGGCTAGTAAGTCATGGCTTACAAATAGAATGCTGGTTTTGCGCACTTGATTAACACGACTGAGTAACTTTAGGATCTGAGTTTTTGAGTTAACCTCCATGCCCTTAGTCGGATCATCAGCAATAATTAATCGAGGCTCTGACGCTAAGGCCATGGCAATCATAAATTTTTGCAGTACATCAGTGGATATTTGATGTGGGTAACTTGCTAAGCATAACTTGTGATTCTTGATCCCAACTTTATGTAGTAGCTCGATAGCAAGCTTTCGCTTTTGCTTGTTTTTGTTCCAAAACCATACTTGCTTAATTTTTTTATTAATCAAGAGTTCATGAAGTTGCGCGCCCAACGGCAACAGCGGATCTAATGAATCAATAGGATTCTGGAAGATAACTGAAATATCTTGACGGATCAGGTTTCGCCGCGCTTTGACGGTCATGCTGAGTAAGTCTTGTCCACGCCACGTCATTCTGTCAGCCGTCACTTTCCAGCGTTTGGGTAAGGCTCCCACAATGGCTCTAACAATGAGACTTTTGCCAGACCCTGATTCTCCCACTAGGGCGTGTATTTGCCCTTCATTGATGACGAGGTTAATTTTATCTAGGGCTTTAACCCACTCCCCGGAAACATCAATCTCTAAGGTGAAATTTTTAATGTCGAGTAGGCTCATGATTGCAGCAGCCTATTTCTTAGAGCTGAGCGCAAGCCATCACCCACGAGGTTGATAGACACCATCATTAAAAATATTGCGCCACCTGTAGATGCCAATTGCCCATGGCGCAATATACGCCACTTCAATTCCCTCAGACACCATGGTGCCCAGCTCTGGTGAAGGGGATTGCGCCCCTAGGTTTAGAAAACCGAGTGCACTAATATCTAAAATCGAAACTGACAATGCTAATGTGGCCTGTACAACGAGCGCTTCAACCATATTAGGCATGATAGAGCGAAAGAAAATTGTACTATTATTCGCACCGTCTAACTTTGCCGCCAATATATATTCCTTTTTCATTTCGGCGCTGACAAACTCTCGGGTTTGATGAACGAATTGGGGGATTAACGCTAACATTATTGCCCACATACTATTGACCAAGCCTATTCCTAATATGGCGACGATAATAATTGCGATTAATAAGGTGGGAATTGCTTGGATGGAGTCCAACGTGTGATTTAGGAAACTCGATTTAAATCCATTGCTCATTCCGGCTATGGCTCCTAAACCGACACCCACTATCATGGCTAGAATAACGAGTATGGCACTGATGCCAAATGTCATTCGACAGCCATGAATGACCCTAGATAACATGTCTCTGCCCAATGCATCTGTGCCAAATAAATGGCTGATACCACCATTTGCGTACCAGGCTGGTGGTATGAGTAAGTCACCTGCTTGTTGATAGCTTGGGTCAAAAGGGGCGATTAATGGGCAAAAGATAGTAATTAGCACAAAGAAAAGCAAACAAAAAAGTCCTACCACAGCGATATGATTTTGCTTGAATTCTAGCCAAGTAAACTGTAGCGGGGACGGGTGATATTCTTCTTGATATAAACTAAATCGTGGCATGTTTTAATCTTTTTCGTTTAGGATCCATTAAGCGTATGGTTAATTCAATGGACATAGTAAATACCACAACTAATACCGACACAGTCAGCATACCCGCGCGAATGGCTGGGTAATCTTGGTGATATATTGCTTGGATCAGCCAGTTACCTAAGCCCGGCCAAGAGAAAATTGTCTCAACTATCATAGCGTTAGTAAGTAGCGTAGTAAATTGCATTGCGAGTAACGGAAAAATTGGGATCAACGCGTTGCGTATTCCATGGCGAAAAATAACTTGTCGAGAAGATAGACCCCTCGCATAAGCGGCTTTTATAAATTCCATATTCATTGTTTCTATGACTGAACGACGTGTGATACGAATAATCAAAGTGGTTGTTACGACTGCAATAGATAACGTGGGAAGAAATAAGTGCCGAACGATATCAATAATGGCGGTGCGCTTATCGGGCATATCTGATAAAAGTACATCGATTAATATAAACCCTGTAACGTTTGGTACTTCGAAATAAAGGCTGATTCGGCCCGACAATGGAAACAATCCAAACTGCAATGAGAATATTAAAATTATCAGCAAAGCTAGCCAAAATACTGGGATGGAATAGCCTATTACACTGACCGAAAGTAAAAAGTAGTCGGCTATTTTATGGTGATGTAAAGCCGCCAAAAAACCTAAGGGTATACCAACTATTATTGACAGCATTAGTGCGTATGCACTGAGCTCAATACTTGCCGGCAATACATAAGCGATTTCTTCATACAAGGGCAATCCTGAGCTAAAACTATATCCCCAATTGCCATGGTACAGTTCAACCATGTAATGCCAATATTGAAATAGTAAACTCTCGCCAGATTGGTAAGCAAATTGTGTAGATTCAGTTCGTACTAGATCATCTAACTTTAAACCTGTTAAATTCTCTATGGGATGACCGGGAAACAGATAGGCTAAACTAAATGATACAAAGCTTAATACTATTAGCGTAATAAGGGTCAGGCTCAAATAACGGAATAAGACATTTCTCATTTGAGTTTTTTCACTCCACCAAATCTAATTCCACCGTAAGGGTTGATGACTAAACCTGCGACGTTTTTGTTGTAGGCTTGGTATTGAGATGCATGGGCGATAGGGATCAAAGGCATTTCCTTAGCCAAAAACTCGTTGGCCTTGCCATAAAAATAAGCTCGGTCTGGTATGTCGGCATATTGTAGGGCTTGATTGATGAATTTGTCATATTCAGCAGAACACCACATGGCTCTGTTGGTGCCGGATTGGATTGCATCACAAGACAATAACGGACGATAAAAATTATCTGGGTCACCGTTATCGGCTGACCATCCAATGAGCACAGAATCATGCAATCCTTGCGTTAAGTACTCTCTAAAAATAGACCATTCAAAACTTACAATATTAACGGTAATGCCAACTTGTTGCAGATAAGCTCGAATAAGCTCCGCCATTTTCAACGCATTGGGATTATAAGTTCTCTCAACTGGCATTGCCCATACGGTCATTGTGAAACCTTCTTCTATGCCTTGTTCTCTTAGTATTTTTCTAGCGGTAATGGGGTTAAAAGCAAGAGACTTTATTTCTGACTGATACGCCCATGATGTAGGCGGAACAATATTTTTTGCAGGTATGGCCGTATTGAAATAGATGGCTTCTATTAATGCATTTCGATCAATGGCTAGGGCTAGAGCTTTACGTACTTGAGGGTTGTCAAAGGGCGGTTTTGATGTGTTAAATGCCCAAAAACCCACATTGAGTCCAGGTCTTTCGTCGAGCTCTAATTGTTTTTGTTGGAGGATCACTTCTAGTTCACTATGCGCTGGCAGCGCAATCGCATCGCATTCAGAGGTAAGTAACTTTGCCAACCGTAATGAGCTTGACGGGGTGATATCAAATATCAACTTATCGACTAAGTCAATATCTCGCCAATAATCAGGATGCATGTTGTATTTGATGTATCGGTCTTGATGAAAGCTTAGTAGCTTGTATGGACCAGTGCCAACGGGTTGTTGATCGATTAACTCTTTTTGATTTCTACTGATTAATACGTCAGCATATTCGGCTGATAAAATGACTGCAAAATCAGTGGCCAGATTGGCTAAGAAAGAACTCTCTCGATTGTGCAGAGTAATTTCAACGCGATAACCATTTAAACGTTTTATGTCTTTAATTAGTTTATCTAAGCCTAAGCTATCCGTGTAAGGGTACTTTCCACCAGAAACTCTATTGTATGCATGGTCTTTTAAGCGCCAGCGATTGAAGCTAAATAACACGTCATCAGCATTGAATTTGCGCTTAGGTGTGAAGGTTTTGGTTTGGTGAAAACTCACCCCTTTTCTTAATTGAAAGGTATAGGTTTTGCCGTCTTTGCTTACCGACCAACTGGTGGCCAGAGCTGGTACAACATCGCCAGTGACTGGATCAAAATCAAGTAAGCGATCATAGATTTGATGTGACGAGGCGTCTACCGTTGTGCCTGAGGTGTCTAATTGAGGATTAAAATTTGCGGGACTGCCTTCTGAGCAATAAATTAAACTGTTGGGATCTGTATATGAAGCCGTTAATTCATCGCAGCCGCAGAGCATTAGACTGATGGTTAAAATGAGTACGGTTTGCGCGCAGAATGTCTTTTTAATCCAAGTTTTCATTTGTTTGATCTAGTAGATTATATTTTTTTAAGTAGCCACGTAGTTGATGATACGTTAATCCTAACTTTTCTGCGGTTTTCTTTTGATTAAATTGACTGTCTGCTAAGGCTTGGTTAATTAGATCGATTTCGAAATGCTGTGAAAGCTCTTTTAAATTAACTGGAAACTCAAATATTTGCTCGGTAGGCTGATTAATAATTGGAGCGTCTACTTTTGAGGGTTCTACTACAGTGGATGCTTGCGGTTGGTCAACTATTGATGCGATCCTATCTTGGGTTTTTATCCTACCTTTAGGGCGGTAGGTTGATTCAAATGGATCTAAAACAATTTGATGTACTGGCAGGTTAGGGTTATTACTACGATAGACCGCTCTTTCCACGACATTTTTTAATTCTCGGATATTACCTGACCAGTGGTAATCTAACAATGTTCGCCTCGCTTTTTCTGTAAAACCGCTAAATAATTCCATTTCTAGTTCTCTAGCCATATTTATTGCAAAATGCTCGGCCAACATCATGATGTCGTCTTTACGCTCTCTTAGAGGCGGCAATGTAATAACATCAAAGGCCAGTCTGTCCAACAAGTCTGCTCTGAACTCACCGGACTCGGCTAGTGCAGGCAGGTCCTCATTGGTTGCTGCAACGAGTCGTACGTCTACACTGACACTGCGAGAACCACCCACGCGTTCGAATTCTCCATACTCAATCACGCGCAGTAACTTTTCTTGGATCATGCCAGAGGTATTGGCTAATTCATCTAAGAATAACGTACCGTTGTGGGCCGTTTCAAACCTTCCTTCTCGGCGCTTTGATGCCCCGGTAAATGCCCCTGCCTCATAACCAAATAGCTCACTTTCTAACAAGCTTTCATTTAATGCCGCGCAGTTTAGCTTTAAATAAGTTTGTTCCCACCTTTTAGAGAGAAAGTGCAATCGAGCGGCGACAAGCTCCTTACCTGTACCTCTTTCACCAATAATTAACACGGGCTTATTTAACGGAGCAATTTGTGAAATTTGTTCTAGTACTTCCAAAAAGTTATTTGATTGTCCTAGCAAATTGTCTTGTTGGCGAAAGCGACTCATCAATATCCTTAAAAAGTGGTCTAAACGACTAAGATATAGTCTAGTTAGTGATTATTGTAGATCTACTTTGTACGGGTGTAAATTTATATTTGTTTAAAATCAGTAGTTTAGTTAAAAACTAATGTTGGCCTAGTAATTGAATACATAAATGTAGACGAGCACTTAGCTTAAATACTAAAATTTGACCAACATTCTTAAGAGGTAAAAACTATGGGTATCTTCTCTCGTTTCACAGACATAGTGAACTCAAATATTAACGCAATTTTGGATAAAGCCGAAGATCCAGAAAAAATGGTTAGATTAATCATTCAGGAAATGGAAGACACCTTAGTTGAAGTGCGTTCCGCGTCGGCTAAAACTATTGCTGCTAAAAAAGATATATCTTCGCAAATTAGTAAAATTAAAGAAGAAGCCAATGACTGGAAATCAAAAGCAGAACTGGCGATTAGTAAAGATCGAGAAGACTTAGCTCGAGCTGCATTGCAAGAAAAGAAAAAATGCGATGAATTCATCGTGACCTTGCAAGCAGAATTGAGTGCAATTGACGAACAAATAACTAAATTACAAAACGAAGTAGGGCAACTGCAAGATAAATTAGCAGACGCAAAAGCCCGTCAAAAGGCTATTATTTTACGCCAGAAAACTGTGAGCTCCCGTTTAGAAGTAAAAGAACACTGGACAGTGGAAAAGTGGATGCGGCTATGGGGCGTTTTGACCAGTACGAACGTAAAATTGATGATTTAGAGTCGCAAGTTGAAGCCTATGATTTGGGTAAGAAAACCTTAGCCGATGAGTTTGCTGAGTTAGAATCTGATGAAGAGATCGACAACGAATTAGCTGCGCTGAAAAAGAAAATGCAGTCCAAAGCGTCAAAGTAAACAGTTAGTCATACCCAAGCTATTATAAAAAGGAGAAAAAGTTGTGGAAGATGTGGTTGGAATTATCGTTGCACCTATCGTTATTTTTTTGATATTTGTTGCGCCAATTTGGTTAATTATGCACTACCGTAGTAAAAAACAAATCAATCAAGGCTTGACCGCCGAGCAATATGCAAGCTTACAAGAGTTAGCAAATAGAGCCGATAAAATGACTGATCGTATTCATACTTTAGAGTCTATTTTGGATGCTGAAGCGCCGCAGTGGAGAAACAAAGTATGAGCCTGCGTAAAACGCTGTATCGGGATCCTAGCAAGGGTAAAATAGCCGGTGTGTGTGCGGGAATAGCTGAGTACTTTGGGATGGAGTCTTGGTTAGTTCGAATCTTGATGGTGTCAGGTTTTTTCTTACTGGCTGCGCCTTTTATCTTTTTTGCTTATATCGCTGCTTGGTTTATTTTAGAAAAGAAACCCGGCCATTTGGCTCACCAATCTCACCAACAAGTCTTTGGAAACAAAGAAACGGTGAATAAGCAGGCTGGTAAAGGTTGGCATAATGTGCCAGACGATGAAGTGGAAAAAGTGGTGGTTAAATCTAAAGTATGGCAGGCGGGTGAGTTGCCATCTCAGGCTTTATTCGACATTAAACAACGCTTTGATTCTAATGAAAATCGCCTCAGAAAAGTTGAAACCTATGTGACATCTTCCGAATATCAGCTTAATCGAGAAATTAACCAATTATAATAACAGGCAAAGTGAGTGATAGAGTTTGACTCACTTTAGCGTAGATTGTTAAAGGTTCTATATCCAGTCTTATGCATATCCCAATTCTTAAACATCCCCAAATTCAACGCGCTAAACAAACGCTAAAGTTAACTGCGTCGAGACTAGTCGACAATCATATTAATTTGGCCGTCACTGGATTAAGCGGGAGTGGTAAAACTGCATTTATCACCTCGTTAGTCAATCAGTTGACCGAGGCGAACGAACAAGCGTACTTACCATTCTTTTCGGTCTTGTCTGAACAACGGCTAATTGGCGTTAGAAGAGATGTTCAACCTAATTTGACCTTCAATCGATTCGCCTACGAGCAGGCTATGTCTGATTTAACAGAATCGCCTGCCAAGTGGCCTGCTTCGACAACAGGCGTTTCGCAGATCCGCTTAAAAATAAAGTACCGAAACGTTAAGGGGTTAAGTCAGTATTTAGTGGATGACAGTACGCTTACGCTGGATATCACCGATTATCCAGGTGAATGGTTATTAGATTTGCCCTTACTAGACATGAACTTTGAACAGTGGATTGTGCATTGTGATGGAGAATTAACTGATACTCGGCGTGCAAAATTGGCTCTGGAGTTTCTACAAGCATTAGAAAACGTCGATTTTAGTGCTAAAGCCGACGAGCTAGTTTTAGAGAAAGTAGCGGGGTTATATCGCCAATATTTACAGCAATGTCAGTTCGAAGGGTATCAGTTAATACAGCCTAGCAGGTTTATATTGCCAGGAGAGTTAGCTAATGCGCCAGTGCTACATTTCTTTCCTATTCCTCAAGTCTTGATAGAAAATCACAGGTTAAATCTGTCGAATCCGCCAAGCGGTAGCAATTTAGCTGTTATTATTTCCCGCTTTGAACAGTATAAAGAAGCAGTAGTGAAGCCGTTTTACAAGCATCATTTCAGACATTTTGACCGACAGATTATTTTAGTGGATTGCTTAAGCGCACTGAACCATGGGCATAGTAGTTTTCAAGATCTGCAAAAGGCACTCGACTGGTTGATGAGGAGCTTTCAATATGGGCCTTCAAATATAATCAATCGCTTATTTGAGCCAAAAATCGATAAGTTAGTGTTTGCTGCCAGCAAGGCTGACCATATTACGCCTGATCAACAGGTTAATTTGATTAAGCTGTTGGATAACATGTTACGTCATGCGAGAAAGAAAATTCAGTTTGATGGCGTTGTCAGTGAATCAACCGCTATTTCTGCAATACGTGCTTCAAAGTCTGGTTTTAGTAAGGTAAATGGTGAAGATATTCCCACGCTAAGAGGTGTTAACAGCAACGGTGAGTTAATTACGTTGTATCCTGGTGAAGTACCCACTGCCTGTCCCAGTTTAGATTTTTGGCAGCAACAACGATTTGAATTTCCCAAGTTTATGCCACCTGAATTAGTTAACAGCTACGCTTTACCGCATATTCGAATGGATCAAGTGTTAGATTTTTTATTGGCGGATAAATTAAGATGATTAACAAACAAACAGTGAATAAGGATCAAAAGTCAGCACTAAAAACGGCAAAAATTATCACAGCAGACGTTGAATTTCAGCCAATGGCAGAGCAAGAAAGTAATGCAACGGCAACTGCAGAGCCGTCAAAAGAATCCGTCGTGCCTGCCAAAAATGAGTTAGGGGATGACGACGTTAGGGTAGAGCGTGCAACGACTTCTTCAAAAAGCACGATTAAAAAATGGTTCTTGATTCTATGTATTTTGGTCATGGTTGGCAGTATTGCTGAGCTAGTTTTATTTGTTATACAGTTGACGCAACAAAGAGACTGGCTCGCCGGATTATGGTTGGTCATTTTTGTTGGCTTACTTCTGCTGTTGACCCAGCTCGCTTGGAAAGAATGGCGAGGCTTAAAACGTTTAAAAATACAGCAAGCGAGTAGAAACACTACACAGCAGATGTTCCATTCTCAGGCAATTGGTTTGGCCGAAAAACATTGTATGCAAATAGCACAACGGCTGCCTACTGAACATCAAGCAAGGGTGCAGGCTTGGCGTTCACAGTTAGAGGATCACCTTACTGACAATGAAGTATTGTGTTTGTTTGAAAATCAGGTGCTTAGCCCGGTTGATAAGCTAGCGATAAAAACCATGACCAAAAACGCCTCGGCTGCTGGAGTCATGATTGCTGTTAGCCCTTTTGCGCTGTTAGATATGGCGATTGTGCTTTGGCGAAATATTCGAATGATTAATCAAGTTAGTGAAGTATATGGTGTGAAAGTAGGTTATTGGGGCAGGATTAAGTTAATTAAGAATATCTTTCATACTATGGTTTACGCTGGTGCAGCAGAGATTTTGTCAGATGCGGGTAATTATGCATTGGGTGCGGGTATTACCGGAAAATTGTCTTCAAGAATTGCCCAGGGGTTAGGTGCTAGCGTATTAACCGCAAGAATTGGTTTAAGAGCGATGAGTGAATGTAGGCCAATGCCATGTTTATCTGTGAGTAAACCTAACTTAACGGTTATTACCAAACAACTTCTTGAAGATTTGAATCGAAAGATCCACTGATTATTCGTTTAAACGATTGTTTAAGACTTGATATCTGTAATAAAATCTTTACACCTAAAGACATGGCTGGCATTTGGTTTATTTATGAGATTGGAAGTAAGTTGTAAAGATAGGGTAGGTATTACCCAGGATGTACTGGACATTTTAGTTGAATATGAAATTGATCTGAGGGGCATTGAAATTGATGAGAAGGGAAAAATATTCTTAAATTTCCCCAATATTGAATTTGCTAATTTCCAGCATTTGATGCCCAAAATTCGCTTACTTGATGGGGTAGAAGATGTTAAAACCACGCCTTTTATGCCAACCGAAAGGGAGCAATATCAATTACAAGCGCTATTGCAAACACTACCCGATCCTGTTCTTACCGTAGACACAAAAGCAAGAGTTATGTTAGCCAATGACGTGGTAGTGACCAGTATTGGTAAACCAAAAGAGCAAATTCTAGGAACAGACATCAGCGAGTTAGTAAAAGGGTTTAATATTTATCGCTGGCTTGAAAACAAAATGCCAGAGTCAGAATCAAAACTGGTTACTTTTTTGGGGCAAGATTATTTACTAGATATTTTGCCGGTAAAGGTACCAGCCTCTGAAACACAAGACATTTTGGCTGGCGCGGTATTGCTGTTCAAATCTGAATCTAGATTAGGGCAACAGTTCAATTATTTTCAGCGCTACAATGTCGATAGTTTTTCATCCCTGTCGGCTAATAGTAAAAAGATGAGACAACTCGTGAAAGATGCTAAACGTCTTGCCCAATTAGACGCACCAATCTTAATTTTTGGCGAAACCGGTAGTGGCAAAACATTGTTAGCTAAGGCCTGTCAACAAGGCAGTGCCAGACATGATAAACCTTTTTTACATTTAATTGTATTGGAGTGACAGAAGCAGAAACCAATCGAATATTGTTTGGTTGCGATGAAACTAAGAATAAGGGACTACTGACAGAGGCAAATGAAGGGACCTTATTAATTGAAGAAATAGCCGAGTTACCTTTAGGGTCACAAGGGCGCCTGTTGAACGCACTTGCACGGACCAACCAAAATTCGCCTGTTAGCCAAAAGCAGATGAATGTTCGATTAATCTGTACGACAGAAAAGAACCTTGCAGCCTTAATCGAACAGAATGTGTTTAGAAAAGATTTATTCTACCAACTCAATCAACTCAGTATGGTGATCCCATCCCTAAAAGAGCGTAAAGCAGATATACCTGCGTTAGTCGATCACTTTTTGAATGAGCAAAGCCTTCAGATTGGTCGAACACCGCCTACGGTATCCCTTAGTTGTAAGCAATACTTGCAAGCTTACTCTTGGGTTGGAAACGTAAAGCAACTCGAGAATGCGGTACTTTTGGCGGTATCATTGTTACAAGGTGATGAGTTGACTATCAAAGATATTAGCCTACCGGCTAGTCCCAATGTACACATTGATATTGCAGTCGAGTTCGAAGGCAGTTTAGATGATGAAGTGAAGCGCTATGAAAAAGATATTCTTACCAGATTATATCCTTACTATCCAAGTACTAGGTTATTAGCCAAGAAGTTAGGATTAAGCCACACTGCGATCGCAAACAAATTAAGAGAGTACGCCATTAGTAAACCGTAAGTAGTTTCAATTACTCATTTTTGATGGGCAGTTCAGTTGTATTTTTTACTTTTTTTAAGGCAAATGTAGAGCTTAGATGATCCACTAACGGCAAATTAGTTAATTTAGTTTTTAAGATAAATTCGTATTCTTCAATACTCTCAACAATCACTTTAAGTAGGTAATCTTTGTCGCCACTTGTGGTGTGGCATTCGACTATTTCATCAATACTTTGCACGGCTTTCTCGAAGTCATTTAACGATTCTCCATCATGATTTTTAAGAGAGACATAAATAAACACCGATACTCCGAGGTTTAATTTTTTGCTATCCAATAAAGTCACTTTCTGTAGGATAATTTTTTCCGCTTCTAAACGTTTTACACGTCGCCAACATGGTGTGTGAGATAAGCCAACTTTTTGGCTTAAATCCGCCATTGATATGGTGGCGTCTTTTTGCATGACTCTTAGTATTTCTCGGTCAAATTTGTCTAGTTTCATAGGGTTTAATTGCGGCTAAATGGCTGAACTAACAGCTTGAACAATAATGACTGTATAATCAAGCTTTTTAGGATGAATGTCCTATATTTATTGATTAGGGTCAATACTAATCATATTTTCTATATGATGTGAGGCCATAAGAGTATAAAGGTACTAAGAGGGCCCGTTATCTTCAATTGCTTTAAGTGCACCGCGCTTAAAACGCTTAACGTGAGATAATATTAGCTATTCAGTATGGCGTTATAAGTAATAACAACTACTTAATTTAAGCATCAAGTGACAGTTAAAATAGACAAGTGAGCTATGCGCTAAAGTTCACGAAAAAGGTGAGGCAAGTTTTTTGTGAAATTAGGTTGCATATACCCAACTCATTCTGCATAATGCGCCCCCTTAAATGATGTTAAGTATATGACTTTATTTAATTTCAATGGTGGCCTTTCGGTCCCCTCGCAATGATACTTTGTGAACCCGGTCAGGCATGGAAGGAGCAGCCGCAGCAAACGACTCATGTGCCGAGGTGTGGCTGAGAGGGCACCACCAATCTTTATTTATCCTTTTGTTTCTCGTCCAAAAAACTCATTGCTTGATCGATGGCAGAAATCGTATTTAATTCCATTTGCTGGCGTTCACTAGACGGCAGATAGAAAGACATGTCGACTTCAAATCTAATATAGCGCGGTGGAATTTGGTTTAGAGCTAAACAACATAGGTCTGCTAAATAGTCGCTGTCTTTGGTTTTATCCAAGCCCAAAAATGCAATTCTTTCTAATACCAGCTGTTCATAATAATTATGAATGTCGTCATCTAATTTCATTGTAAACTCCCTAAATGTAAACTTGCGCTACCACTATATAGCAATATTCAAATATGGGAAATCGTACGATTATTGTACTTTTGTAATAAAATCACATTGTTAGGTAATCTGTTATATGTAATAACAGTTTTATTAGTTTTTTAATTAGTTCGGTTGACCGTCATACCTGTTCTGTATATTATCTGGTCCGAGGTTCACTACCTTTTATTCAAAAAGTCGTATAAACGACACACTATATACACATTTATTGTGGTCCAGGGAGACATACATGTTTAAATTTAAAAAGACGGTTGCGGCGTTGGCTGTAACAACTGTTTTAGGTATGAATGTAGCAAAAGCAGAAGATATCAGAGGTACAGTTTCTATTACATCTGGTGTGGCTGACGGCGTTACTGTTATGGCTAAAAATATCGCAACGGGTACAACGCGAACTATATCGCTAGATGCCGACGGTAGTTACCGACTAGCTAAATTACCATCTGGGGTGTATGAGGTCGTTGTGTCTAAAGATGGCAATACACTAGCCAAAGAAGAAGTGCGCGTTTCTTTAGGTCAAAACTCTGTTACTAACTTTGAAGTAGCGGTACCTTCTAGCCAAACAGAAGTTATTAGCATTGTTGGCTCTTCATATTCGTCTATCGATTTGTCATCATCAGACTCAGGTTTGACTTTGGGTGATATAGAAATTGCTAGAATGCCTGTAGCGAGAGATATCACTTCGGTAGCGTTATTGGCTCCGGGTACCGTTAAAGGCGATTCGGCATTTGGTAATACGGCTTCATTCGGTGGTTCATCGGTAGCTGAAAATGCTTGTTATATTAACGGTCTTGAAGTAACTAATACCCGCCAAGGTTTAGGGTGTGGTGAAGTTCCATTTGAATTCTACAAGGAATTCCAAGTTAAAACCGGTGGTTATTCTGCTAAATATGGTAGAGCAACAGGTGGTACGATTAACTCAATCACTAAAGGCGGTTCTAATGACTGGGAATTTGCCGCTATTTTACAATTTGAACCAGACTCTTTGCAAGAAGAAGGGAGCTTTTCTAGAGGCTTAGGCGCATCAGGTCGAGTATTTAGAGATGAGCGTCATGACAGTGATAATACTGTAGATTTCACGGTTTCTGCTTCTGGCGCCATTATTGAAGATACTTTGTTTTTCTATGCCTTATTAAACCCTAGAGACGTTGAGCAGACTTACACTTGGAATGGAGATGAGTTTTCTCCTAATGACCAATATCGTATTGAAAAAGCTTCAGGTGGAGATAATTTATTTTGGGGTGGTAAAATTGATTGGGATATCAATGAAGACCATCGTTTGAGTCTATTTGGATACTCTAACCGTCGTGATATTGACCGAGTGGTATATGATTATGATGGAAATGTGGGTGCCAACGGCCAAATCGGCGATATGATTGACTCTGCACTATTAAAGCGTGGTGGTGAAGCTAAAAGTCTAAGTTACACAGGCTTCATTACTGATGATCTAATTGTTACCGCTTTAGTCGGTATGATTGAAACTGAGTATGAAACACAAGCGTCTAATTTAGTGTGTCCTACTGTTACTGATTCACGTACTACTAACAATCCAGTGAAAGGTTGTGGTGCTGGTGGTAGTTTTGGTGCTAATAACGATGAAAATAAGCAGTATCGTTTAGATATTGAATACACAGTTGGTGACCATACTGTCGTTGCTGGTATCGATTACCAAGAGCGTGACTCATCGCGTATCAGTCGCCCAATCGGCGGACACAGCTATGATTATAAAACTCTAGCAGCCGGCGGAGATTTCCAAGCCGATAATGGTGCGCTTGAAAATGATACAGGCTCAGCTTTTGACTACGTAGAAGATCGTATTTTTGATGGTGGTGGTAGCTTTAATTCAGAGTTAACAGCATATTACATTGAAGATAAGTGGGAAGTTGCTGATAACCTAACCTTAGATATAGGTCTACGTGTAGATGAATTTGATAGCTGGGGAACCACTGAAAAATTACTTACAAGTTTTAAAACTGATGTTGCTCCTCGTTTAGGTATCACTTGGGACCCTCAAGGTGATGGTGATTCTAAGGTTTACGCAACTTATGGCCGCTATTATTTACCTGTAGCGAATAACACTATTTTCCGTGCCGCGTCTGGTGTAAGTGATGTAACTACTGCTTATACCTTTACTGGCGTTGATGCTACTACTGGTGCACCTACAGGGTTAACACCTTTAGCAGAAGCTTTGGGCGTAGGTAATTTGCAAGATTCTCAACAAGTAAGTGGTACACCGGTCGTACCTGAAAAAGACATTTTCCAAGCGCAAGAAGCCGACCCGTTCTCGAAAGACGAATATATTATCGGCTATCAAAAAGTACTAAACGACGAATATACTATCGGTTTTAAAGGTATGTATCGTGAAGTAGTGACAGCGTTAGATGACTACTGTGGTCGTTATGCTTTCCCATATTGTGTAATGGTGAACCCAGGTTCTGATTCGAGCTGGTATAGTGATGGTTACTATTGGAATGGCACTGATTGGGGCGATTCTCAGTTTGATGACGACGGTGTACCAGATGCAGGATCACTTACTACATACAGTGCTGAGACAATGGGCTTACCTAAAGCGAATAACGAATATACTTCGTTAGAGAGCATGGTTAAGTACCAGAGTGATAACTTACGTTATACTTTCACTTATACTTGGTCACGCAGTGTAGGTAATTTCGAAGGTGCGGTGAAATCAGATATCGGTCAGGCCGATGCAGGTATTACTCAAGATTTTGATTTTCCTGCATTAATGGATGGCGCTGATGGTTATCAGCCTAATGACCGTCGTCATGCTTTCAAAATGTTTGGTACTTGGGAGCCGGTTGAGAACCTAACAGTTGGTTGGAACACTACTTTAACCAGTGGTCGTCCATTAAGCTTATTTGGTCAAGGTTATCCGTCTGATGATCCAAATCTAAATGGTGGTTGGGGTGATTTGTTCTATTTAGCCGATACTGATGATAAAGGTGTATTAACTGGAACGTATACTAAGCACTCTCGAGGGACAGCGGGTAGAACACCTTGGACATTTAACGTTGATACATCTGTGGCTTATGCTTTTGAAGTATCAGATATAGATATGAGAGCCTCGTTTAATGTGTTTAACTTGTTCAATAACCAAGAGCCAGTTGCATTGAATGAACATTACGAAGCTAGTGAAGGTGTTGTTAACCAGTGGCACGGTGCTGCTTATAGTTTCCAAGCTCCTCGTTCGGTTCGTATTAGTTTAGAAGCTCGCTTTTAATTTAAAATAGCCAGTTAAAACGACTAAAGAGTCAGTTCCATTTGGGACTGGCTCTTTTTTACGCCTACCTAAAGTGGCGTATTAAATTAGTGAGAGCTCGTTTGGCCTAAGCATATATCTCCTGAAAGCTCTTTAGTCCTACCAAGCCGTAATAATAAGTCGCCTTATAGCTAGAGTTTACATGCGCTTATTCTGGCGCTGAACAAGCGTTTTGAATGAACAACTTGCCAGAGATATTAGATGATACGCAAAATGACTTAAGTGCTGTGGTTCGAGAGCAATTGCGTTTGTTTTTAGAGGAACTTAAAGCACAGCAACTTCGCCTGAAAAAAACTAGATAGGCAGCTGCAAAAGTCACTGCCGAACACCCCACATGTCAAGGGTTGATGAGCATGGCAGGTATTGGCCCATTAATCGTCACTGCATTATTTGCAGGAATAGAGTAAGGCCTGAAATTTGGCAGTGGCCGACATTTAGCTGCGTGGTTTGGTTTAGTTCTCAAGCAACATACCACTGGTGATAAACCAAGATTATTGGGTATCAGTAAGCGAGGGAATGCGTATTCATGCACACAATTTATTAGTGGCGTACGATCAGCACTGAGGCATATCGGCGATAAAGGTGACAGCGTGAGTCGTTGGTGACGAGATTGTTTAACCTGTATAAGTTTCAGTAAAGCCTGTGTGGTATTAGCCAACAAAGTGATGATTAACGGTTCATAACCGTCTTACTCCAATCAGACAATATCAAGAGCCGTCGAGGCCGCCGGATTGATGAGATAGAAAGATGCGAACAACTATTAAGGCTATAACAGATAGATACGCTTATAAAAAGTCGAATATATGGCAGCAATTAACTTTGTTAGTAAATCAAAATGGTGTTCTGCAATTGGAGAGGGTCCATATATGGTATTCGTATTGCGCTATAACCAGAAAAATTTCAGAGTGCGTCAAGAATTACACCATCTTTAATGGTAAATCTTGTCGTTGGATAATTTACTTAGTTAGACTATTGTCTAATAACTATCCAATTGTGAGAATTAACTCTGGGTAGTATCACAAATTCCTAAATATTCGAAAAAAGCAACCAAAAAATTTTATTAAATGTTAACGATAGCCCCTAGTTGTACCTTGACAATTTAAGGTTATCCGTGTGAATATTCTTTAGTCTTAGTGTTAATTCTTTTCACTAAGCTCCTTAAACAACAGAGCTTAATAGCCCCTAGTTAGTAATATTTACTATGTAACTAGGATTCAAAATAAAAATTGGTTGGGAATATGTCCAAAATGAGCAAGAGAAACCTAATTGCTTCTACCGTTGTTGGTGCTTGTGCACTCGGTAGCAGCACCGTTGTCTCTGCAGACCCTTTAAATGATCTTCAAAAAGAAGAAGCAATTATTCATGTGGCTGCAGCGAAATCCCAAGAAAAGATAAATAAACTTTATGAGCAATCTCAAGAGTTATTTGTTGAGTACCGTGGTGTTGTTGACGAAACTGAAACTTTAAAAGTTTATAACGATTATGTTGCAACCCTTGTTGCTGATCAGCAACGTGGTATTGATTCACTTCAACGCCAAATTGATGGAATCGATGGCGTTAAGCGCGGCGTAGTTCCTTTAATGTTCAGAATGATAGATAGCTTAGAGAAATTTATCGATTTAGACATTCCTATTAATCTAGAAGAGCGTAAGCAAAGAGTTGAGCGTCTTCGGAGACGTGATGGGTAACTCAAACGTAACGACTTCAGAACAATTCCGTCAGGTAATTGAAGCTTATCAAGTAGAAAACCAATATGGTCGAGCTATTCGAGCATATCAAGGTACGTTGGATTATCAAGGAACTGAAGTTACAGTTGATTTCTTCAACCTAGGCCGTACTGCATTATTAGCGCTTTCATTAGATCAAAAAAATGCGTGGGTTTGGGATAACAGTGCTAGAACTTGGGAGCCACTTGGTGACGAGTATATTAGCTCAGTTGTAATCGCTGTACGTATGGCAAATAAATTGTTGCCACCTGATCTTCTTAAATTACCAATTACAGCTGCGGAGTAATATTGATGAAAACTGTATTTAAATCCATATTAACTGCCGTATCTTTAGCTTTGGTAGCTTCGTCTGCACAAGCTGCTGGTTCTCTAGAAGAGTTACTTCAGGAAGTAAAACAAAATCGAGTTTCTGAAGCGAAAATAAATAAACAACGTGAAGCAGAGTTTCAATCAGCCCGTGCTGATAAGCAAGCTTTAGTAAGAAAAGCGCAAGCTGCTCTTAAAGCTGAGAAAGCTCGCGGCGATGCGTTACAGAAGCAGTTTTCTGATAACGAAGTTATGCTTGCTGAAAAAGAAGTTGAATTGACTCAAGCTACGGGAACCTTAGGCGAGATGTTTGGTGTAGTTCGTCAAGCATCTGCAGAAGCTTATGGTCAAATCTCTACTTCGATTGTTAGTGCTGAATTCCCAGGGCGTGGTGCTTTCTTGAAGCGTATGTCTGAAGAATCTAAAGGCCTTCCAAACATTAAAGAATTAGAAGACCTATGGTTTGCACTTCAAACTGAGATGACAGAGTCTGGTCAAGTTTCTCGCTTCACTACTGAAGTTGTTAGCTTGGACGGTGGTTCTAATCAGCAAGAAGTTGTACGTATTGGTACTTTCAACTTAGTAGGTGAGCAAGGTTACTTGGTTTACGATGACCAAAATGAAAAGGTTCAACCTTTGGGTCGTCAACCTGATAGCCATTTACTTGCTTCTGCTAAAGACATGAAATCTGCAACATCTGGATTGGTCGCTTTTTATGCTGACCCTTCAAGTGGTGCGATTCTTGGCTTGTTGAAAGAGAAAGCAACCATGTCTGAACGTTATCACGCTGGTGGTACAGTGGGTTATGTAATCACTGTCATGTTAGCAATTGGTTTACTTATCGGTTTGTTTAAAATTATTACTTTAACAATCGTAAGTGGAAAAATTCGTTCTCAAGTTAAGAATATCGAGAATCCTTCAAGTGGTAATCCGCTAGGTCGTATTCTTGCAGTGTATAAAGAAAACAAAACTGCTGATGTTGAAACTTTAGAGTTGAAACTAGACGAAGCTATTTTACGCGAGTTACCTAAAATCGATAGCGGTATTAACGTTATTAAGATTTTCGCCGCAATTGCACCTCTACTAGGTTTGTTAGGTACGGTTCTTGGTATGATCTTAACTTTCCAACAAATTACTTTGTTCGGAACAGGTGACCCTAAATTGATGGCTGGTAGTATTTCAATGGCATTGGTAACTACTGCTCAAGGTATTATTGCAGCATTACCATTATTGTTAACTCACAGTATTGTGTCTGGGCGTAGCAAATCTATAGTACATATTTTAGATGAGCAAACAGCTGGCATAGTAGCAGCTCACGCTGAGTCGGAGAAAGCTTAATATGTTATACCTGATAGAACTATGGGAGTCTGTCAGGGACTTTATCGCTGCCGGCGGTGACGTTCTGTACGTTGTCGCTATAGCGCTCTTTCTAATGTGGGTTTTAATGATTGAGCGTTATTGGTATTTAGCTTCGGTATTCCCTAAATTAAGAGATCAAATTATCTCTGATTGGGATGCCAGAACAGATACAACTTCATGGTATGCGCATAGAATCCGTGACACATGGATTTCGCAAGCTTCAGATGGCCTTAGTGCAAGAATGTTATTAATTAAAACTCTTGTTGCTATGTGTCCTCTAATTGGTCTTTTAGGCACAGTTACCGGTATGATCGGTGTGTTTGAGACTATGGCGACTCAGGGTACAAGTAACCCTCGTCTAATGGCCGCAGGTATTTCTATGGCTACGATTCCAACTATGGCTGGAATGGTTGCTGCTTTGTCTGGCGTTTTCTTTAGTTCTCGATTAGAAGCTAGAGTTAAAATGGCTAGAGTGAAGCTTATAGATAGTCTGCCCCATCATTAAAGAGAGGATCTTATGGGTCGAAAAGTTAGAGTAGAAGAAGACGCAGAAATAGATATGACACCTATGCTAGACATAGTGTTTATCATGCTGATCTTCTTTATCGTAACTACCGTTTTCGTTAAGGAAGCGGGGGTTAATGTTAATAAACCTGATGGTGCGCTGGCTGTAATGCCCAAAAATGCAAATATTTTCATCGCGGTAACTGAAGATGGTGATGTTTGGATGGATAAAAGGGTCATTGATGTTGATAGTGTTCGAGCTAACCTTGAACGCTTGATGGCAGAGCAACCTTCTGACGTGATTATAATTCAAGCCGATAAAGGGGCCGAGCACGGTGTCGTTATTGAGGTTATGGATCAAATCAAAGCAGCAGGCATAGATCGCATCTCAATCGCAACGGCAGGTAGTTAATATGGGTAGATTAATTGTTTCTATATTACTAGGTGGCGTAATTGCGTTTGGTTTGTTTGTAATCATGGCTAAATTGATTGCTAACTCATCAAGACCAGCTGAAAAAGTAGCACCTACGCCAGTAATCGATATCGTGATGGCCACACCAGATGACGCCACGCAAGTGCGTCAAAGGGTACCGCCACCGCCGCCACCTCCACCTACAGCTCCACCTAAGATTCAACCTGTTGAACCTGATGTGGCTGATGTAAATACTGACGGATTAGGTTTTAATATGCCTACTGTTGATGTTGGCGGAGCATCGATTGACATTGGTAGTGTTGGTGCTATGAGAGATGGTGAAGCTACACCAATAGTACGTATTGAGCCGAAATATCCAGTTCAAGCTGCTCGAGATGGTAAGGAAGGGTGGGTAAAACTGTCTTTTACTATCAACGAAGTTGGCGGGGTTGAAGATGTTAAGGTAATTGAAGCGGACCCGAAACGCGTATTCGATCGTGAAGCGAGAAGAGCGTTAGGTAAGTGGAAATATAAACCTAAAATTGAAGACGGGAAACCGATGAAGCAATTTGGGTTAACAGTACAATTGGACTTTAAGTTGGATCAATCATGATGAAGAAATATTTAAAACATTTATGTGCGGTTTCAGCCATTACTGTAGCGGTATCTGTCCCAAACCTAGCTTTAGCGCAAGCTAACGCAGGGGCTAAAGCTAAACCAGTAGGACCAATCGCTTGTCCTGGTTATGTTCGTGGTAAAACTAATATACCGGGTCAAAAAACAGGTAAAAAAGTCGGTCAAGCGTTAGATTTCTATAACCAAGATCAAGTTGATGAAGCGTTAAAGACCCTTCTAGAAATAGATACGGACGAACCGTTTGATCGTGCATTTACCGATAACTTTATCGGTAAGTTGTTGGCTGGATCTGGAAAAGGTAAGGAGTCGCTTAAATATTTTATTAAAGCGGTAGAATCTAAGCAGCTTAATGATTCAGAGCAAGTCGGTGGTATTAAGCTAATTGCGGATTTGAACCTTCAAGAAGGTGAATATGATGAAGCAGTTAAATGGTACAAAGAATGGTTAAAGGTAACGTGTAAAGAAGACTATGATGTTTATTTCAGAATGGCCAATGCATATTACCAGACTCAGAAGTTCGCTGAGATCATTGAACCTATTAATAAAGCCATTGCTTTAGCTGAGAAGCCGAATAAAACAGCTTATGCACTTAAAATGACTTCTTATTACAGTCGTAAAATGTATAAAGAAACAATTGAAGTGCAAGAAGAAGCAGTAAAGACGTTTCCTGATGACAAGAATTTATGGACTCAATTAGGCATGTTTTACATGTTAGTTGAAGATCATAAAAAGGCGTTAGCTACGTTTGAATTGGCTTATCATCAAGGTTTTATAACTAAGCCGGCTGAAATAAAAGCCTTAAGCCAGTTATATACTATGAATGACATTCCATACAAAGCGGCGACTGTTCTTGAAAAGCATGTTAAATCTGGTTTTGTAAAAACCACTGATAACATTTTGACTAACCTAGCCTCTAATTATCAGCAAGCTAAAGAGTTTAAAGAGTCTGCTGAATATTATGGAAAGGCGGGAGAGTTAGCGTCAGATCCAGATTTATTCGTTAAACAAGGTAATATGTTGTACATTGCTGAAAGACCTAATGAAGCGCTAGTCGCGCTGCAAAGGGCTCTTGATGAAGGCGCTGACAATAAAGGTAGGATCCATATGATTATGATGGAAGCTAACTTTTATCAAGGCAAATACAAAGCTGCGTATAAACATGTACTTGAAGCGAAAAAAGAAAAATCTACGAGTCGTAATGCCAGAAGCTGGGAACCTTTTATTAAGGAGAAAGCTAAAAATAACGGTATAACACTTTAGTAAAAAAAGCTCCTTAGGGAGCTTTTTTATTCTGTTTGAATAAGTGATTGATCCTAACCGTTTGGGTTTAGTTATGTAGTACTGCTCGAATAACGTTTATCTCAGTCACAATGCACATCCTTAGTTCCTCCACATCCTATTTAGTAGATTTACATGCAGTATTTTGTAACGGTTTTTATTAGTGCGTTTTTAGTTTTTCAAATTCAACCCATTGCCTCAAAAATACTTTTGCCTTGGTTTGGCGGGGAGCAGGGGTTTGGACATCATGTTTACTCTTTTTCCAGTTTTTTTTGTTAGCGGGTTATTTTTATGCATTTCTGTTGGCGAGGTATTTTTCTTTAAGCCTACAAGTAAAGGTTCACCTCTTTTTATTGCTGTTAAGTTTGACAAGCTTACCTATAGAGTTTGTTAGTCTGCACGTGTTAGTGGATGGAAAGTTACCCACGCTTGAAATTGTAAAAATACTAAGTATGGGTATTGGTTTTCCTTTTCTTTTATTAGCGTCGACCAGTCCACTGCTACAAAGTTGGTTTAGCAGTGAAGGCAATGCGAGGAATCCTTATCTGCTTTATGCAATGTCTAATGTTGGCTCTTTCTTAGCCTTATTATCGTATCCAATTATAGTTGAGCCTGTTCTTCATTTATCTACTCAAACACTAATTTGGTCAATTAGCTATGGCATTTTTGTGGTTTGCCTAGTCGTGGTGTGCTTTATGTTATTTAAAGCCACATCCTTAAAAGAGAGTTTATTAAAGGAAAAAGGTGATAACCAAGCAACTTCTTCTTTTGTAATATTAATGTGGTTTTGTTTGTCAGCTCTAGGGGTTGTAATTTTGGTATCTAGTACTAATGCTATGACTCAAAATATTCCTCCAATGCCATTCCTGTGGATTGCTCCCTTAGCAGTTTATTTAGCCACTTACGTTTTAGCTTTTAGTGATTGGAAGCTTTATCAACGGAAAATTTGGCTAGTTCTTTACGTACTAGCAATATTTCTCGGGTTATTTATTTATTTTATTGGCGGGCAGTTCGATATATTTACGCAAATTTTCATTTATTTATTTGTGTTGTTGGCTGCAACTATGATTTGTCACGGCGAGCTCAGTTATTTAAAGCCTGAAAATAAGAACCCTACGTTGTTCTATTTGATCTTGTCTTTAGGGGGAGTATTCGGGAGCTTTTTAGTTTCGGTCGTCGCTCAGGTGAGTTTTACTGACTTTGTAGAATATCCTATTGCACTTTGTTTTGTATTTGTCATGCTTGGCTTATCAGCAATTTACAAAAGTGACTTAGTCTCTAAAGGTCGTGTTAGCTCTTCTTCAACGAGGACAGTGTCGCACTATTGGCTTTCGATTAGTTGCTTCTTTGCTTTTTTAATATTTGCTTGTACATTCATCTATATGAACACGCTTTATCAGCAATATGATGTTATTAAACAACGCAATTTTTACGGTGTGTTATCGGTTAAAGAAGTGATTGACGGAAATGTACGGGAACGTCGGTTAGTGGATGGTACTACAGCTCATGGGGGGCAGTCTCTAGTCGCTGCGACAGCGAATACACCTCTTAGCTATTATCGGCCGTCAACCGGGGTAGAGCGGGTCTTAACTGAATTGTCTAAGGGGCAAAAGTTAAATGTAGCGATAGTGGGGCTAGGTGTTGGAGCATTAGCTGCTTATGCTAATGACGGTGATGCATACACGTTTTACGAATTAAACCCTGCTGTAGTTAAATTTGCCGATCACTATTTTAGTTTTATCAAAGATTCGAAGGCTACCGTTAACATCACATTAGGTGATGCTAGGGTAAACCTGCAAGCAGAAGCAGATAGCGGCCAGCTTAATAACTTTGATGTTATCGTGGTGGATGCATTTTCTGGTGATCAAATACCATCTCATTTGTTAACACAGCAAGCTTTCTTATTGTATGAAAAACACCTTAAGAATGATGGTGCAATTATGTTACATATTTCTAATAGGCATTTGACTTTGTTACCCGTCGTTATGGCAGGTGCTGACTTATTGACTAAACAAGTGATGTTTTTTTCAACCTCTGGGGGAGAAATTGAACATGATGCTGAATGGGTGCTGCTAAGTAATAATAGCGAGTTATTAAATGCTCACACCCTTAGAAACGTAGGTAGTCGTTTGAGAATAGAAAATAGCAAGACGATACAATGGACTGACGATTACTCTAGTTTATTTTCTATTTTGAAAGTACTAAATTAACTTGAATCCTGGATAAGCCGAACCTCTCGATAACGCTCTTTTTGTATCTAGCGGCGTTCGATTGTTATACACCAAAAACCTTGTCACCGTGTGAACGTTTAGATGAGGTTCTTTAGACCGAACATACTTAATCATTGAACTATATTGCTTAGCTTAAACGATACTTCTTATCCACAACTCAGGGTAAATTGATTCATGCTTATCTATTTAGAAATTCCAAGTTGGATGGCTAGATCAGCCTTTTGATGACCTGTGCTTCAATGTTTGCCGCTATAGGAGATTTAATCAACGCTCAATTAGTCATTTTTAAAAGTGCTTGTTTAATGGCGTTTTCGATTTGCTTTTTCCCCGTCAGTGCAAATTCTTTAGATAGAGCTGCATATGACTTGTTTTTGCAGGATGCAGGCTACCAGTATGCCTTGTTCACTATCGGTTAGCTTATTCAGTTCCTTAGCATTGGCAAAAATATGATTTCTTATTACTCGTTGTGATGAATCTAAATTTCGAAAACCTTCACAGTACTGTTTCACAATGTCAGTTTGCGACACGCTATTATGCTCATCGATATACCGCAATATATCGGCCAACAAGGTCGAGGGCATTGTTTTCCAAGCTTTATCTATTTGAAACTGCAACTCGTTGGTAAACTCTTTGGTTAAATTATTTACCGTATGCTGGGCGTCTTGATGTAACGAATAAACACATATACAGCTATGTTCACCACTAGATACTTCTACTTTATTGCTTAGTTTTATTAGCTCGAAATCGGCTAGTTGCCAAAACTTCAATAATGCAGAGTTACAACCGAACGCAGTGGTTAATAAATCTGTTTGATGTTTTATCGCTTGTTGTTTAATGAATGCGATTAACTCACTACCTAAACCCATTTGTTGCAAGTGAGGGTGTATAGCAATTCTGCCGATCCGCCATTGGCGCATAGTGCAAAAAGCCTCGTCATTGTATAAGTTCGCAATGTTCTGCGCCACTAAATGCCCTTTAACTCTTCTCTGCCCTTGAGTAATAGCTGGTGCTAATCCACTTAGTTTAAGACCGCCTTCTTGATTGACTTGTGCAACGCCCAATACCCTGTTGTTTTGAAACATAATGAAGCAAATTGATTCAGGAGCGTCTAGTAAGCGTTGAATGTCATCTGGGCTTGTTTGATAGTGAGCATCAATTAATAGCGAAAAAACCTTGCTCAATAATTCCGGTGAATGGGCTAGTCTTTGTTTGTCGAGTTGTTGACAAACAATTGGATGGTGAGTCAACTTGGTTTGCGTATCGCTTTCATGGTGGGAGGAATAGCATAGCGCCGTAAACCAAAACTTTTCTAAAGGATCATCAACATACCAACGGATCGGTTCACTCAAATGTATGCTCTTAAACGCGGGTTTCAACTCTGCTAATCTTTTTTGAATCTAAATTCAAAACCCCGACCACTACCTTCATATCCATGGATAGTCGTGCAAAATACGATACGAGAGAATTTTTTAGACAGACTCAACAACATGTTTACGGGAATGGCCGCCGCTTCATCAATCAGTAAGAGGTCGGCTTGTTCTTCACTCGCTAACAGTTTATCTAATGCGACGAATTGCAAAGAACTATCATTAAATGATAACTGGTTTTTTACCTTTTGGTATTTCGGCAAGAGGCGTTTAGCATGATGAAATAGTTGTTCCGTGGTCGATAAGAGTGGTGCGGTAACTAGTATCTTTTTAGTTGTTGTTTGCAATAGCTTGGCCGCTGCAATGCCTAAAGCAGAGGACTTTCCTCTACCTCTGTCTGCGCTTAGGATCAGCGGTCTGTGGTTGTGGCCAGTTGCCACCTTACAGATAGCCTCTACTGCTTGATTTTGCTGATGAAATGATGGAGCAGTTATATTCGCGTGTATAGCAGGTGAAGGCGATATGAATTCTTGTTTTGATAGCATAGCCACTGAATCATCTTTCTTTATCATTTGACCAAGGTAGTGATAAAAATGGCTATATAAGTCATCTGCACGATAACCAAAAGAAACGCGATTAATATGTTCTGGATCAAGGTAGTGTTTCCATTCGTTAAGTTCAGGGCACAATAAAATCATGAGTCCGCCAGATCTTATGGTTCCACTAAGGGCCATAGCCGCATTAGCTCTAAACCCGTCAAACGCGTCAAAAATCACATGATCATACTCGCGACCCAATTCGGTGCGGTAATTTTTGACCTGTATTTTAGCTACCTCTGAAGGATGGTCACCTATCCATAGCACACTAGACTGCTTTGGCTGAACAAAGGTTGTGTAGGCAATGTCTCTAGCCCAGTCTTTTTCGCCACTTATAACTAACAATTGTCGGTGGCATAGGGGAGGCTGGCGTGTAGTTAACCAGTGTTTTAATTGGCTTGTCAAAGTGTGCTGATTCTTTATTAATTAAGGAATAATTAGGCGCTAGTTTAAGCAAAGATAGATAAGAATACGAATGTGATTTTATCTGTTAAATATGTAGGCCTATTTTACGACGGCATATTGCCATTCTAATAGCAGACATTGACATTTACAAAAGCCCAATTGATCTTTTGTCTATTCTGACCTTTGGATAAAGCGTGTCTTTTGCAAGGGATTTATACTCTCGATTCCATAGGTGCTAATACAGCCCACATAAATTATATTGGCTATCCATTGGAACGTCTTGATTTACAAAATAAATAAGGGTTAGATGTATAGTTCAAACTCAATTATATATTTAAGCATTTTGGCGTAGTGTTGTGAATCAACCGCAAATGTGTGAGGAAGTGCCATTGTTGTATCGATTACTACTGATCGTCTTATTGTTTAATTCTTTAACTGCATGTAGCTCTGTGGCTCAAAATACCGTTAACTTTAGTATTCTAAGTGAGTTGCCATTGCCTGCTGAGCTTAGAGAAACGTCAGCGTTATATTGCCCAGAAGATGGCAGTGCTTATACCGTAAATGATTCGGGCAATAAGCCTATTATTTATCAATTGGATGATAGCGGTAATCTGCAGTCGTCACTTCCTATAAATATTAAGAATAAAGATTGGGAGTCGTTAACCGGCGACAAGAAACATTTTTATATCGGTGATGTTGGCAATAACAATGGTAAGCGAAAGTTCGTACAGATCCACACAGTTGATAAGCAAGATTTAGGTCAAGTAAAGAATACCATTAGGCTCCACTACTTAGATAATTCAATCAAAGGGAATGAGTATTTAAATCACGATTTTGATTCTGAATCGATTGTTAGTATGGGGCAGCAGCTTTATCTTTTTTCTAAAAGTTGGCGTACCAACAATTTGTATATTTACCGACTTGAAAAGGATGTTTTAGAACAAAAAATTCGACCATTTCAATCAATTGAAGGTTTACCTGATATTGTGACAGGTGGTGATTATGACGCCAAAAATAAACGGTTTATTTTGCTAGGGTACGAACTAAAAGGTCTCGGCAGATTTTATCCTTTTGTCGCGATACTCAACCAAGATTTTAAATTGGTGAAATCTTTTTTGTTAGATCGATTCAAACAAGTAGAAGGTTTATGTGTAACGCCCAAAGGAGATGTGTGGATCACTCAGGAAGGAGCCTTTTCTCCACTCAGAAACTGGTCAAAATGAAAATTTACTAATAGTTATGCTTTTATCGTTCTAAAAGCGGCTTGCACCTATGTGTTTGCCTGTTAGAATGCCACCACTTAAGTAAGTCACAGATTTTCTTACTTAAAACCAAGGGGTGCCCTAGCGGCTGAGATTGAAATCGTTATTTCGAACCCTTAAACCTGATCCGGATAATGCCGGCGTAGGAATGGTAAGGCACTTATATAAGTAGCAAGAATAAATAGCAAAAATATAACCCCCATTTATCTGCCGTAAAGCCGGATCTTTTCACTCCCTAATGAAGAGATCCTAGAATGAATTTCAGTAAAAAATCTTTGGCTAGCTTAATCAGTGTTGTATTAGCCAGTTCACAAGTGTTTGCTCAAGAAGCGTCAGGCCAAAAATATGCCGATACGCAAGAAGTCGAAAAAATTACCGTTCACGGAGCTTTGACCTCTACGCCTTTGTCAGAAATGGCCGCTAGCATCTCTGTATTATCCGAACAAGTCATCGAGCAACGTCAGGCTCAACATATAGAAGAATTATTAAATCGTGCTGCCAATGTCAATTTTGCATCTGGCGCAAGTCGCGGCCGTTTCGTGCAAATTCGTGGTATTGGTGAGCGTAGTCAATTTACCGATCCAGTTAACCCGTCGGTTGGTTATTTAGTAGATGGTATTAATTACTCAGGCCTAATGGCGGGTGCCAGTACGTTTGATGTACAACAAGTAGAGATTTTTAAAGGACCAAATAGTGCACGCTTTGGTGCTGATGGATTAGCCGGCATGATCAATGTTATCACTACCGAAGCCTCTGACGCTCCGAGTATCAATGCTCAATTTGGTGTGGCTAACTACAATAGTTGGAATGTTGGTGTGGCCGCAGGTGGCGCTATAAGTGATGCAACTGACTATAGGTTGTCAGTACATAAAAACAAAAGTGACGGTTTTATCGACAATACGTTTTTAGGCCGAGACGACACTAATGGCATCGATGAACTTACTGCAAGAGCGAAGCTGAATTGGCAAGTATCAGATAACCTATCGATTAAAACAGTGCTGCACTTAATTGATGTTGATAATGGTTACGATACTTTCTCTATCGCGAGAGATAGAACTACCTTGTCAGATGAACCTGTGGTCGACAGTCAAGAAAGTGAAGCATTAGGCGTGACAGCCGATTACCAAGGCTTAGAGTGGGCAAATTTACAAATTCAAGCCAGTGCCATGCAAGCAGATTTAGTTTACGGCTATGATGAAGATTGGACGTTTGTGGGATATGCGCCGCAGGATACAGTCAATGATCCAGATGGCTGGTACGTTGAATATTCTTCTACCGATTATTATTTCAGAGAGCGTGAAGATAGTTCTGTACAAATTAAGCTATCGAGCAAAGATAGTGTAGATAACGACTGGGTTGTTGGTTTGTATTATTCTAAGGAAGATGAAGATTTACAACGTGAATATACATGGTTGAGCAGCCCATTCTTAAGTTCGGTGAATAGAAAAAATTACGCTTTATTCGGCCAATATAAACACGTGTTATCTGATACCCAATGGCTAACTTCTAGCCTACGATTAGCCTCACAAGAATTGTCTTATGTAGATTCTAATTCTCTAGATAGAAACTTAGATCATGATGACTGGGGGGCAGAGTTGAGCTATCACCAAAATGTAGGTGATACCAGTATGTTGTATTTAAGCTTAGTAAGAAGTTATAAAATGGGGGAGTTAACGGCCAGGCCATGAGCAAGCTAGACGACATCGAGAATCCCGTTTTACAACAAGCTGTATTAGATAATGTGGAATTTGCTGCTGAGTCATTAATAGGCTTAGAGTTTGGTATTAAGGGGACTAATGAAGATGGCACTTTGACCCTCGATTTCAGTACCTTTTATCAAGAACGTGATGATGTACAGTTTAAAAACTCCATTGTAGAAGACCAATCGTTTATCGATTTTATCAACAACGCAGCTGATGGTAAAAACTACGGAATGGAAGTTAGCATCAATTACCTTGCCTCAGATAGCGTCGAATTATTTGCCAACTTAGGTTATTTACGAACTGAAGTGACAGGAATGACGCGTGAAGTCAATGATGTTTTAGAAACTATTGATGGCAGAGAGCAAGCCCACGCGCCTAAGTATCAAGTGAACTTAGGCGTCATTACCGATCTGTCACAGAACCTAAAGTGGTTACTTGAAGTGGATGCTAAAGACGATTTTTATTATTCATTTGGTCACGATAATCGTTCTGACAGCATCGCTTTGGTTCATACCAGTTTAGATTATGTTATGAGTGATTGGCGTGTCAGTTTTTATGCCCGTAACCTGTTTGATAAAGACTATGCTAATCGAGGATTTTATTTTGGTAATGATCCTCTTGATCAATGGACTCCGCATGTTTATGAGCAATTTGGTGAACCACGCCGCGTTGGCATAAACGTAAAATATAGTTATTAATCAATGAAAAAATTGGGCCTTAACTGTTGTTAACGCCCAAGTTATGCTTCGTATTTATTTAAGGAAAAGTATGAAATTAGTCGCCGAAATATCTATGTACCCATTAAACGAACAATATTTAGCCCCGATCCAAACCTTTATTGACCGTTTAAATAGTTATGACAATCTAAAAGTTGTAACTACCGCCACCAGTACCACAGTATGTGGCGAGTATTTATCTACCATGCAGTTATTGGCTGAAGAAATGCAACGCAGCCACCAAGAAATTGGCCAAGGAATATTCGTTTGTAAGTTTTTAAACGGTGACAAGATGTCGAGTGAAATCTAGTGAGTGAAATACTTGAGCTAATATCCAATCAATTTCAGCAGCAGTCTTTGTTAGAGCTGGCGGCTGTGCTGTTAGCTTTAGCTTACGTTTGGTTAGCGGCTAAACAAATTATTTGGTGTTGGCCTTGTGCATTTGTTAGTACCAGTATTTTTACTTATTTATTCTGGGAAGTATCGTTGCCATTTCACACTTTACTAAATGTTTATTACATAGGCATGGCTGTCTATGGTTGGTGGCAGTGGAATAAACCGCAACAGCGAGATATTCAGGTAATTACTTGGCCTTATTCAAGGCATATTAGCGCAATTGCCAGTTTAGTTGTAGTAAGTGTCATTTTAGCTCAACTCGCTAATTCTATATTTGATGCAAATTATCTATATTTAGATGCTTTTATCACTGTATTTAGTGTATTTACCACAGTATTAGTGGCCCACAAAGTACGTGAAAACTGGCTGTATTGGATTGTAATTAATTCGATATCCGTATATTTATATTTGGCTAAAGATCTATATCTGACTGCATTACTGACAGTTTTGTATTTTGGTTTTGCTGTGTATGGTTATGTGAATTGGGGTAAAACGCAGCAGACGCCAACTAAATTAGCTGAAAACTAATCAAGGTCATACCAAGTGCAAGAGGTAGATATTAAGGTACTGCAACCGATATATGCAGAACTACATGCTTCAGGAGTGTTTTCCAGCAATTGTCAATTGGTAGAGATCATTGGTGGAGCAGTAAATAAAAGTTATCAATTAATAGATAACCAACGGCGCTATTTTGTGAAAATATTTAGCCCAGATGAACTCGGGGGAATTGATAGAAGGCAGCAGTTTTTGAGGCAGAAAGAACTAGCCAAGCTAGGTCTAGCTCCTCAGCCTTGTTACTTATCGAATAAGCATCAGTTTCAGGTGGATGACTGGGTAGAGGGGCAATCTTTGCTTGATGAGCAAGTAGATGTAGCACACAAGTACCGCCAGTTAGCTCGCTCTCTTTTACGAATACATAAGCTTGGTAATACGCCAATTCTTAATTTCTTGCCATTAGATTTACCACAAAAATGGCAAGAATATATTGCTATTGCTAAACTCAAATTATCGGCTGCTGAACAACTGAATATTAGTCAATGGACTGATATTTGGTATTCCGCAGACAATGCCAATCACGGATCTAACTCTTGCGTGTGTCACAACGATTTGTCCTTACAACATGTGCTATTAAGTCCTAGTGAAGTCATTTTCGATTGGGAATATGCTGCATTTTCAAATCGTTATTTTGACATAGCGTCTAGTTTATTGGTCAATACAGCAAGTATAGAATGTGAGCAAATATTATTATTAGAGTATGCAAACCTCTCTGATTTGCCGTTAGCACGAGTGATTAGTCAAGTTGGCCTAATGAAGCCCTTAGTCGAATTCACTAATAAACTGTGGTTCATGGCGGCAGATAAACAAGCTAGTCTCAATTGAGCCTACTTAATTGTGCTTAATCCAATCATTTAGTTTAAAAAATGTGCGAACAGTATGGCTGACTGACAATATGCGCTAAAACTGCTTTACCTTTGGCGGGGCATAAAGTATAATTCAGCCGGTCAGAAGGGGTGTAGTTCCAATTGGTAGAACGGCGGTCTCCAAAACCGACGGTTGGGGTTCGAATCCCTCCACCCCTGCCAACAAATATACAGAAATCGCACAAGGCTGCGATTTTTTATGCCTGTTCTTTAGAGCCCAGAAACCTTTGGGTGGAGGAAAAGAACCTCACGGTTCGACAAAAATGTCCGGAATATTCCTGAACATACGAAGTAGGTGAGGGCATGGACAGTCCGCATGCTACTAATTGGAACAAGTTGAGCCGTAGAATACGCTCGAAGGGGCATGTACAAGAATTATGCGAGCTTACCTTATTCCCCTGATATTTCTATTAATAACTCTTTGGTTAAATTCCCTTCATTTGGATAAGGCAACGCTATATACGCCCCTTTTAGCGTTATTCATCATGAGTTTAAAGCGACTAGACAGCATTATGAATAGCTCGATTTGAACAAAAATAGCATCACTTACCCTAATGTAGCTTGATATTAAACAGTATTTTTATAACTACTTAAAATATATTTGAATATTCTACTATTTCGACCTTTCTTATCTAGAACTGAGGTTAAATCATTTAATTACCCACTGCAGCTCTAGCTTTTTATTTTTAAGTTTTATTTCGAATAAAAAATTTATTGGAATATTTATTTGTGTAAACGTTTATATTGTTAGGTTTGATATGTTTAGTATGCGCTAGATAAATATTGCTTCAGTACGAGAAATAACATGAAAACGCTTTATTCCTTATGCATTGCCCCTTTACTTTTTCAATCATGGAAGTGACTGCTGAGCAAAAACATCCAAAGATTAGCTCTGTAAAGCCTCAGTTTTTTAGTTCTAGTGGATACTTTGTTTCAAATACCTCTGCAATTAATCAAAGTCATTACATGACTAGCCTAGGTATACGAAAATATTGCATTTGAAGGATTGTCATTGGGGTTGTAACTCAAAATATTTCAAATAAACAACAAGTTGATTGGCCTGTCATTGTAGTGAGAAATGCAAGGTATGTAACATCTAGTGAATTATCAGCTTTGCAAGGTTATTAGATTCAGCTGGTAGTATCATTGTTGAGCAGGACAGTCTGAAGCTTAATGAATATGGTCAATCACACGCTACCGTTCTGAAAGCGTCAAAGGGCAAATTATTAGTTGATTTAGTAGATAGAAAAATACTGGATTTAGCTTTGCACTTAGTTGCAGAACGAGACCTGTTACCACAAATGTTAGTGGGTGAGTACTGCAACAAAGTGCAGTAAAAAGCACTGATAAAACAGTAAAGTGGCGACAAGTGGTTAATATTGATAATCAAACTGTAGTCAGTTTAGTGAACTATGGAAGGTAGAAAAAACGATTTTATTCGTGATTTAAGCAATAATAATATAGTCAATTCTGTCAATATGTTAACGCAACAAAACATGGGACAGTCGATAACATTGTAGCCTTACCAAGTAGGTTTAGTGAAGGCAGTACTTTCAAATAACTGATTTTTCTAGTATTGAGTGGAAATAATTTAATAGAAAGACTTAAGCCTCGCTGATGATTGGCCATAAGTATGGAATCCCCATGGTGTGTCTAAGTGTTGATTTAATTTGTTCTATTTGTGCAATCTCCCACTCAAACACGCAGATTCTTTATATTGGTCAGCTAACGGATAATTTCTTTATCTAGCTCCAATAATCTTCATTAAAAAATAGTGCTACTTAGTTTTGGGAATCAAATGTAAACGTTTAGATTGTTGTTGCAAGTTGGCCTGTAGACATGTTAAAAATATGTCATCGTAATTATAGAAATTAGCTTTTTTGGCATTTTTCTCTATTTCACTGCTAAAAATAGGTAAATAAATGACTGGCTTTAATTGGAATAAAACACTTAATCGCTCAACCGCTTTGGTATTACTGATCACTGGTGGCTTAAATTTGCTTGGTTGTGCTCAAGTAAACACTAAACAAACGAGTGTTGTAGCAGCAAGTAATACAGTACTTAATGTTGCGGATTATGGTATTAGCAAAGACGACAAGTCCGATAGCACCTATGCTGTGGTAAAACTTATCGAAAAAGCTAAACAAAGCAAGGCGACTAAAATTGTATTTCCAAAGGGGCGCTATGATTTTTATCCCACTAGAGCACAAGAGCATTATTTATATGTGAGCAATAATGACGAGGGGTTAAAACGAGTAGGGTTTCCTTTTGACGGCATAGAAAATATTGAAATAGACGGACAAGGTTCAGAGTTTGTTTTCCACGGATTTATGAATCCTTTCTTGGTTAAGGACTCTAAGCATGTAAGCTTTAGAAACTTCTCTGTAGATTTCGAACGTCCTTTTCATCAAGAAGGTAAAATTCTAGCTGTTGGTGAAGGGTTTATGGATTTACAAATGGGCGAGGAGTTTCCCTATAAAATTACCCGCGGTGGCATTTTGGAGTTTGTTGGTATCCGAGAATTACCACCTTGGATATCCTGTATTTGAAAGGTTAGAACGTCGTAAAGATGTTGAGAAAAAGTATACCTATAAAAGTTTGTTAGAGTTTGACGTAGACAAACGTGAAACGGCTTATATGGTATATGACATAGGTGTTGATGGAGCGCTATTAGCTGAACATTTACCTTGGTAAACGTAAGATCCGAATTAAACACCCCAAGGTGTCTGGCACTGTGGGTAATATTATGACGTTTGCGCCAGCAAGACGTGATTACGTAGGTTTTACCGTGACTGAAAGTGCAGATGTGGTATTCGACAATATCACCTTACATCACTCTGGCGGTATGGGGATTTTGGGAGAAAATTGCCATAATGTCACAGTCAAAAATAGCGCCGTCACCCCCTCTGGTACTCGTTATATTAGTACTACTGCAGACGCGACCCATTTCGTAAATTGTACGGGGGAAATTAATCTAATAAACAACCTGTTTGAAAATCAAAAAGATGATGCTACCAATATTCACGGTATATACGCCATGGTTGATTCAATCATCGATGACAAAACCATTGAAGTACGTGTACAGCACCCACATCAATTTGGATTTCGTTTTATTGACCAAGGCGACACATTAGAGCTGGTTCAAGGCCCAAGTATGATTACCTATGGTACCAATCAAGTGGCTCAAGTTGATAGGATCAGCAAAGAAATCACCCGCGTGGTATTTGAAGACACGTTAGATAAACGTTTTGCCGTAGGTGATTCGGTTGCAGAAGTCCGTGACTATCCTACGGTATTAATAAAAGGTAACACTATTCGTCGTAACAGAGCTCGAGGCATGTTGTTGAATTGTCGAGGTAAAACAGTTGTGGAAGACAATTACTTTCATTCTCCTGGAGCGGCAATTTTATTTGAAGGTGATGCAGAGTTTTGGTTTGAACAAGGTGGCGTAAGTGACGTGGTTATCCGCAACAATACTTTCGATAATTCAGTATTTGGTGTGTGGGGGATGCTGTTTTAGACGTCGCCGCAGGTATTTCAGAGAAGTATCGTGATAAAGCTCGTTATAACAAAAATATTCTTATTGAAAACAACACGTTCAATGTTTATGACAATGGATTGATTTTAGATTTATTCTCCGTTGATGGCTTAGTATTTCGCAACAATAGAATTGTTAAAACCAATGCTTATCCTGCGCGCAAGCTTAACAAAGAATTCTTTAATGTGAATTACAGTGACAATGTGGTAATTGAAGAAAACAATACATATGTTGGCTTCAAAACTGAAACACCACATAAACACTAACGCTATATAAACACAAACATAGAACCTTTACCTATTGGCAGCGTTTCGCTGCCTTAGAGGACACTAATGAATAAAATTTTTAAAACCTGCTGCGTAGCGGGCGGGATAGTTGCAAGCTTAATTTTAGTCGCTTGCAACAACAATGCTCAACAAGTTGTCGATTTAGCTAGCACTAGTCAACCTAATGTATGGCTTAAAAATGATTGGGAAAACCCAGAAGTTATTCAAGTCAACAAGTTACCCGCTCGTGCCACGAGTTATTCTTTCGAGAGCGTATCGGCCGCTAAAACTTACGATAGACAAGCATCAAAGTTAATTAGTTTAAACGGTCAGTGGAAGTTTAACTATGTCGAAGATGTGGCTAAAAGACCGACTACATTCTTTCAAGAAGGTTTTGATGCTTCAAGTTGGAGTGATATTAGTGTGCCTTCAAATTGGGAGATGCAAGGTTTTGGTACTCCCATCTACAGTAATAAAACTTATCCTTTTTTATCAGATATTAAAGACATTCAAATCCCCAATGTCACCCGAGATAACCCTGTTGGCTCTTATTTAAGGGAGTTTACTGTTCCACAACATTGGCAGTCACAACAGGTCATATTGCATTTTGGCGGAGTAAGTTCGGCGTTTTATGTATGGGTGAATGGTGTACGCATAGGGTATAGCCAAGGCTCTAGATTGCCTTCTGAGTTTGATATTAGTCAATTTATTAAAACAGGTAAAAATAAACTAGCAGTACAGGTTTTACGTTGGAGTGATGGTAGTTATTTAGAAGACCAAGACCACTGGCGTATGAGCGGTATCCATAGAGAAGTGTTGTTATTGGCTCAACCAAAAGTAGCCATTAATGATTTTGCAGTAAGAACGCGCTTTGATGACAAGTTTGAAAGTGCCAAATTACAGATTAAGCCAGAATTGAGCAATTTAGCCAAAGCCGATTTAACTGGCTGGAAAGTGTCAGCCCAATTATTTAACCATCAAGGTAAGCTTATTGAATTGGATGGCTTAGAAGAAGATGCAAAAATACTGACTAGGGTGATACATCCTCAACGAGATTCCTATCCATTTAACATTATTCAAGCAACAGTTAGCCAGCCTAAACATTGGACGTCGGAAACCCCTTATTTATACACATTGACACTCTCACTTATTGACGATGATGGTAAAACTCAAGACGTAAGAAGCACTCGAGTAGGGTTTAGAGAAGTGTCGTACAACGAAAAAGGACAAATTTTAGTCAATGGCCAGAGTATTAAAATCATTGGTGTAAATCGTCATGACCACAGTCCTACGGGTGGTAAAACGGTTACTCGGGAAGAGATCCGCAAAGACGTCGAAATGATGAAACGTTTTAATTTTAACGCAGTGCGTGCATCTCATTATCCCAACGATCCATATTTTTATGACTTGTGTGATGAATATGGTTTGTATGTGATGGATGAAGCAAACATTGAGACGCATACAGTGGGCGGATTACAAGCCAATATGCCGCAGTGGAGATCATGCTATGTCAGAGCGGATTATCCGTATGTTTGAACGCGACAAAAATCATTCATCTATCATTTCTTGGTCTTTTGGAAATGAAGCTGGCACTGGCCCCAATTTTGCGGGCATGTCTAGTTGGTTGAAAGATGCAGATCCCACCCGGATTATCCACTACGAAGGTGCGCAAGGGACCCCTGAGCACCCTGAATATCAAAGAGTGATAAATCGTTGGAATCATGTGGCAGAGCCGGAAAAGTTAACTGCCGAACTGGCCAACCCAACAGACTTACCTTGGGTGGATATGATCAGTCGCATGTATCCATCTATTGAACAATTAAAAGACTTATCTGATAGCCCTTATATTAAACGTCCTATATTGATGGTTGAGTATGCCCACGCTATGGGCAACTCGTTTGGTAATGTGAGCGAGTATTGGGATCTTATCTGGCAGCGTGACAACTTAGTGGGTGGTTTTGTATGGGATTGGAAAGACCAAGGTATTGAACAAAAAACGAAGCAAAATGAAAATGTCTTGGTTTATGGAGGTTGGTTTGGTGATTCTCCAAACGACGGAAATTTCTGTATCAATGGTGTAGTTGATTCGTACGGCGATGCAAAACCAGCTTTGTGGGAAGCAAAATATGTTTTCCAGCCCATAAAAGTGACTGAAGTCGACTTATCAAAAGGCAAAGTGTTATTAAAAAACCGATTTTTCTTCGATGACTTAAAGCATTATCAGCTTCGTTGGACTTTGTCTGAGGACGGAGAACAAATTCAACAAGGCGAGGTAACAAACTTTGCATTAGCTGCCCAAGAAAGCAAAGAGTTAACCATACCTTTCGTTAACCCCACTATAAAGTTAGGGGCTAAGTATTGGCTAAAACTCACTTTGCATTCTCTACAAAATAATCAGTGGAGTGAAGCTGGATTTGAGATCGCGAAACAACAATTTCAGTTACCTTTTCATAAAGCTAAACCAATAGAAAACACTAGCGATATTGCATTAGAAATTACCGATAATGAAAGCATTCTGTTAGTTAAATCTGATGTGGCGCAGCTTCGCTTTGACAAAAATTCTGGATATCTACAGGCATACAGTTACAAGGATATTCCAATTTTTGTTCAGGCTTTAGAGCCTAATTTTTGGCGCCCGCAAACTGATAATGATAAAGCTGGTTGGAATACCCATAAAAAAATGGCGATATGGAAAGACCTACCAGCCAATCTGGAGTTAGATGACTTTACTGTGGATTCAACTAAGCATAATCAAGTTATGGTATCGGCAAAATATAGTTATCAAGAATTGGTTCACTTGACCTTAAGTTATTTTATTTTGGGTGATGGTAAAGTTAATGTTTCAATGGATTTAAATATCTCTGAACAAGTTCCTGAATTAGTCAAAGTAGGTATGACGGCTAAAGTAGCTAAACAGCTAACAAATATGTCTTTTTATGGACGTGGACCTTTCGAAAATTACAGTGATAGAAGCAAAGCTGCTGATGTAGATGTTTATCAGGGGACTGTTTTAGATTTTGTTCATTCCTATGTTAAACCTCAAGAAAATGGTAACCACACTGATGTCGAATGGTTAACTTTAACGAATAAAACAGGGTTAACTATGGCAGTCAGGGGGCACAACCCTTGAGTGTCTCGGTATGGCCATGGACAGCTGAGAATATTGCCAGTAGTAAAGTCACCACAGATTTAACGGCTGCCGATTACCTGACTGTAAACATCGATTTTCTGCAAGCCGGTGTAGGGGGAACTGATTCTTGGAGTGCTCTGGCGGCACCTATCAAGAGATATCGATTACTGGATAAACACTACCAATACTCTTTTACTTTGTTTGCCGAACAAGAATGAAGAATACACCCGTAATAAAATTAAAAGGTTTTAAACAATGAATGTTCGATTAATTATATTAGTTATTAGCTTAAGTATATTGAGTTTTAATACACAAGCGGCTGATACTCAAAAAAGCAAAAAGCCCAATATCATCATTTTACTCGCCGATGACATGGGATATGGCGAATTAGGTGCCTATGGTCAAAAGGTCATTAAAACCCCCAATATAGATAAATTAGCCGAGCAAGGCATGTTATTTACCGATTTTTATGCTGGTACATCTGTCTGCGCGCCTTCACGAGCGGTATTGATGACAGGCCAACACACAGGACATGCCAGTATTCGTGGAAATCATGGTTACAGCGAGGAAGGTAAGTGGGGCAGGGTTGCCCTTAAAAAGAATGAAGTTACGCTGGCAGAAATGTTAAAAGATGCTGGATATCAAACCGGTATGGTGGGTAAATGGCATTTGGGTGTACCAGAAGACACCTCAACTTGGGCCCAAGGCCGCGGATTTGATTATGCATTGCAAGAGCAATGGGGTAAATCTGCCTCTGGCGATACGTATGATGAACGTGAACATTGGTTAACCATTGACGGTAGAACAAGCTCAGCATTTTACGATTACAATAAGTATTCATGTTTAGATGAGTTTCGTACTAATCATGCATTAGGTTTTCTAGATGGTAAAAAAACTAACCAGCCCTTCTTTTTATACATGAGTTATCGCTCTCCTCATGCGCATGAGTTCTTTTTAAGTAAAAATGATTTATACCCAGAACATAAACAAGAATGGCCAGAAATAGAGCGTAGACACGCCGCTCGAATCACAATGCTAGATCAACAGATTCAACGTTTGTTAGATAAATTAGAGCAACTAGGTGAACTGGAAAACACCTTTATTTTATTCACTAGTGATAATGGCCCGCACAATGAAAACCATCACGATCGCCACTTTTTTGAAAGTTCTGGAGGGCTAAAAGGTTATAAACGTGACGTCTACGAAGGTGGGGTACGTATTCCAGCCATTGCCTTTTGGAAAGGTAAAATCAAACCGGGCAAAACTGATCATCTAGCGGCATTTTACGATGTGATGCCAACATTAGCTGAGTTAGCCAATACCAATACCCCAATGCAGAGTGATGGCATTTCATTTTTACCGGAAGCCTTAGGCGAAAAACAAACTAAGCATGAATTTTTATATTGGGAAATTCAAGAGGGTACAACCGTTAAAGGTTTTAGACAGGCTGTGAGAATGGATAATTGGAAAGCCGTGCGTTATGCCAATCAATATAAAACAGAACTGTACAACTTAGAGGATGATCTGTTAGAACAAAAAGATGTCGCCGCTGCTCATCCTAAGTTGGTTGCACAAGCAGAGTTGATTTTAAAACGTGAAAGCACCTTAAATTCTCGCTACCCCTTCGCTGGTGGTGTATGGAAAACCAAAAAAAACACTGGGGGTAAATAATGAAGCAGCTAATATTACGCGTTAAATACCTGCTAGTTACCAGTCTTTTAGTTTGTTCTTCGTTTGCCTGTGCACAAAGTATTGAGGAAAAAATAACAACATTAAAAGCCTTGATTAGTGAAGCTGAAAATCAAAAAATAGATGCTGAACGAGAAAAAATGACAATACGTACAGCAGAACAGTTTTTAATTTGGGCGGATTGGGACGAAGTCAATCAAAGTACAAATGAAGCTTTCTATGCCGTCCACCCTGTTTATAAATCTGATCCAGCCGCGCACGCAGCTGCGTTACCCGTGTTTGAACGAGATTCAGTAAATACCTTGTTGAGTCAATCTATTGATGAACTGACTTTAGTGATTGCTGGGGATATTGTTCGTAAACCTGCGGTAGTGGCTGACTTTGGCAAAGTGGAATTAAGTGACGGGCAACTATGGCAAGATGGTAAGCCTGTATTTATTGCTTCTTATACTTGGAAAACAGACGAAGAAGCCACTAATCAATATTTTGGCAATCTAAGTAGTCAATATATTGCGCCAAATCATATTACTAATGAACAACTTGACGTTAATCAATGGGCCATAGCAGATGTAAAAGCTAAAAAGGATGACAAGCGAATTGGACAGGTATTTGTCTCTCATTCTGCTATTCCAAACTGGGCGCATGAGAATTATGTGGATTTTACCGTAGGCGAGCGCTTATTTAGTAAATTTGATATTGATAACCCTGATGCTCGATTGCTTTACTCTGCAATGTTTGATGCTTTTGTCCCAGAATTAAAAGGTCAACGATCCACCGAACTAGGTTACATGTTGTTCAATGAACCTAGCTTTTTCACAGAGGAAGGAAAGTGGAATAGTGGGCCTGTATCTAATTCCACAATGGCTAAGTTTCGAGTTTGGTTAGCGGATAAACATGGTGAAATTGCTAGTTTAAATAATTTGTGGGATACCTCTTTTAATGATTTTGATTCCGTTGAGTTAGCGATTCCCATCGCCAGTAACTTAAAAGGTACCGCCATCTGGTTTGATTGGGCTCGATTTAATCAATCTCGGGTAGTGGATTGGTTTGTATTTTTGAATGACGAAATTGATAAACATGATAGTGAAGCAAAAACTCACATAAAACTGATGCCTTGGTTGTGGAACGAAAATGCCCGTGATCATGGTATGGATTTTGAAGCACTATTAGAGCTTGGCGATATTATCGGTTTTGATGCTGAATCCAGTTATACCCACGCATGGAAAACACCAGAATATCTTACGGATTATAGTTTTGACTGGCAAAGTCCTATGATGTCCTTTGACTTTTTTAGTTCGGTACAACTAGGACAGCTACTGTGGGATTCTGAGAACCACTTTTTAATGAATGGCGGTTTTCAATTAAAAGATATTAATCCTAACTATGTTTCGGCTGTTTATTGGTTGGCGGCAACTCATGGATTGTCTGGCACTTCTACTTGGGTATGGGGAAGGGACGCAGACGGTTCAACGTTAAAACGAGGAGGATATGGCTCATCACATATAGTGGCGGCTTCTCAACAACCTTTAGTTTTACATGCAGTTACTCGCACTTTTATGGACTTGTCTGCCCATGGCGAAGATATTGTTTTGTTGCAAAATCAGCCGAAACCCATTCGGATCTTTTATTCAGAAAGCAGTGCAATTGCCCAACAAGATTATATGACTTCCATTCGTGATAGTTATAAACATCTATATTTTGATGGCATGGCCTTGGGTTTTGTAACACAAAACATTCTGAATAAAAAAGCCGATGATTGGGGCATAGTAGTGATCAGTCAAACTGAATACGTAACTGACGCTGAGTTTGCCGCCATTCAAGCATATGTTGATCGAGGTGGTGTGGTATTTAAAGATGCGAAGAGTTTACAGTACAACGAATATGGCATGGCTCGGGCTGTAGAATTGACAGCAGGTAAAGGTTTAGTTGTTGAATATACAGATGAAACTGATTTACATAATCAACTGATGGATAAAGCGAAGGAGGACAATTTACTGCCTAAATTTAACGTAGAGCAATTAAATCATACAGGCACAAAAACAGTAGCATGGCGCAGTGCCAAACGAGAGGATGGAAGCGTAGTAACTTCATTGGTTAACGCTGGAAAAGAGTTATCAACAGTCACGTTATCAAGCCGAGATGAAGGGTTCGAATTAGTTGCAGATAATTTGCTACTGGGTCAAACATCTAATTTAACTTTTGTCTTAGCGCCAATGGAAACCCGCTTTTTAGCATTAACCTTTACAGCCAGTGAAACATCAGAAGTACCTTGGCACACCTTCAACTCCGATCCCACTACCTGAAACAGAACCGATGCCAAGAACTAATGGTCAAGGAGGAGGGGGGATAAATTTATATGTGTTGTTTGTATTATTGGGGCTTGTTTGTCTGCTCAATTACAGGGGTAAAAATAGCAACTACAGTAGTTAATCTTTTACTTGTTTATAACTAGGAAGGTGGAATATAGGGTATTAGAGCTTGGTTAGCAATCAGGCTTATTAGTTTAATTTATGGTTTTTTTTTGTCGTCTATTGATTCAGCTCGAATCAAAATCAAATTTTCTACTCGATTTTAGGTACAGATATGTAGACGTTATTTTTCTACTCGGTAAGTGGGTAAAATAGAGTTAATGTTTATCTGACTCCATTGTCCTAGTAATTGTGCTGTGCAACGTGTTTTTATCCTTTTTTGTTAACTAATTGTTTGAAAAAGTTAAAATAATGTTTGTAATAAAAAATGTAAACGAGTACATTTTGTGTGTGTTATTTGCCTAATATGAAACTAATAACAGGCTACGGTAGATTTGTTCAGCTTTTGGCTAGGTTCAATAAGTAAAAACTAAGTCGGCTAAGAGTAAATGAGGTAACACATTGGCACAGTAACTTGGGAGATACATTAATGAATTCAAAATTTAAGTTAAGTGCATTAGCACTCGCTCTAGCAGCGTCAATGGGGGCATATGCACAAGATGCTCAAACTGATGTTGAAAAAAATAAAATAGATAATGAAGATGAAGTAGAAGTCATTGAAGTGACTGGTTTTGCTAGCAGCTTAAGAAAAGCCATCAACCAAAAGCGTTTTGCAGAGAATGTAATCGATACTATACATGCAGAAGACATCGGTAAATCAACTGATCAAAATATAGCTGATGCTTTATCTAGAATTACTGGTGTATCGGTGCAAGAACAAGATGGTGAAGGGACGCGTATTTCAGTTCGTGGTGCAGCATCACATTTAAATCAAATTAGTTTAAATGGCGTGGCACTAACTAGTGGTTTGTCTGGCAGTGGGGATAGTCCTGACTTTAATCAAAGTGTTGATTTAAGTTCGTTTTCATCAGACATTTTGTCGTCTATTGATGTAATCAAAACACCATCAGCCGATCATGACGAAGGCTCCTTAGGAGCAAACGTAATTTTAAGAACGGTTAAACCTTTGTCAGTAAAAGATCCTATCAGATCGTTCACTGTACAGGGGCGATATAATGACTATTCAGATCAAGGAGATGGAAAGCTAAGTGCATCTTTTTCTAATAAGTTTTTAGACGACACTTTAGGTTTTGTATTAACTGCAGCCACGGAAACAGCGCACACACGTAGCGATTCCATGTGGGGAAACTGGAACGATAACGAAAGTGCACTTATTAAAGCTGGGCATGCTTACGATGTCGCGACTGGCAGCCTTCTTGCTGAAGATACGCGAGCATTTCATAAAACTTATAATAGCTATAGTTTGAATCTGAATCAGCGCGATAGAAAAACAGCTACTTTGGGTATTCAGTTTTTGCCCACAGAGAGTACTGATGTTCAGTTAGATTTAAGTTACACCAAACAAGATATTCAAGAAGACAAACATACTATTAGTTTTAATACCACGATTTCAAATGATGACACAGGTAATTTAGTCGATGATCCTGAAAGTGATTGGTATACCATTGATAGTCGAAGTCAGATTTTGCTAAAAAACACATCGCGTCGCACTAAAGGTGCAATGAATCGTGGTATTGGTGGTAAAGAGGTTGAAAGTAAAGTTGCCACCTTAAAAATAGCTCAAGACATTACTGAATATTTACGCCTTGACTTAACCGCCGGTTATTCAAAAACCACAGATGAGAATCTTCGTAACATAAATGCCGGTACGGCCACATGGAATACACTAAATGGGGGATTAGACGGCATAGAAGGAGCCGATGTAGAGCCCGTGGGATATGATTGTACCGATGGCACTGACAACTGTAATTTCGTTTTTGGTTCTTCAATAGGAGCATTACCACCGGTTACAGAAGATCAACGTTCTATATTTGTGACCAACACCCAATTCAATCCGTTCGATCTTCCTGTACATCATTTAAGTAGCTTGACTATGTACAATAATGTCAACGAAGACACTAACAAGTCTCTGTTTGCAGATTTTGATTGGGATGTTGAGTTTGGTCCGATCATTAAAGTTGAATTCGGTTACAAATATTCGTCACGTGAAAAAGATGTACTTATTGATAAACAATCTTTAACCGGCACGGAAGTACCTGTGTTTAATGCTGATGGGCAAGAAATTGTGTCTGGTAGTAGCCCGCAACATATAAGAATAACCGAGTTTTTGAGTGCAGAATCGTTTCCAGTTAATAACTTTATGGATGATGTGGCTCACGACAACTTTCCATTACGAGCGGGCTGGGGGCTAATAGACCCAGAAAAGGCACTTTCTGTTGCGTTCTTGGGGAACGAAAATGTTGCATTAATACCTAATCCAGCAGGATCAAAAGTGATTGGTCAAGATAATCAATCTGCATATGCCAAATTCAATTTTGAACTTATGGATTCTAGATTAACCGGTAACTTTGGTGTGCGGTATGTAGAAACCGAGATTGAAGCTAGTTCTTATACGTCTGTTACCTATAACAATAGTAATAATAATTTGACCCCATACGATTTAATCTATCGAAAAGGTCTCGCTAACACAACATTACCTGATTGTGACTTTGGCGCAACCAGTAATGCGCTACCAGCTGATGTCATTTTAAATGGTGGTTGTCACGAAGAGTATCTGACTCATTTATATGATGGAAATATTGCAAAGGCTGAAAATTGGCATCCAGAATGGGATGAAAACGGGATCTTATTAAATGGGGGGACAGGCGCGCAATTGTTGGACGTGACCTATGATGCGAGCGGTAATGTAGTCAGTGTTAACCGTAATGACCCGTTTAATTCTCACGTGGATTTTGAAAACTATAACGCCCCTCGTATGCCGTGGCGGATACGTCGCTGGGTGGACAATTCTACTAATAATGTAGACGTGCCTAGCTCGAATAAATATACGGGTGGCGAAGCTTTCAAAAACTGGCAACGTAGTTTTGCTACCTCAGGCGAATCTAAGAATGAAGTCTGGTTGCCAAGTTTTAACTTAAATTATGCAGTTAACGAAGAAGTCATTGCACGTTTTGCCGTATCAAAAACTATGGCTCGTCCTAATTTTAATGCGTTAACACCCGGTGCCACAATTAATGAAAGTATTTGGGGAGATCGTGGTTGGGGTCGCACTGGTAGCGCGTCGTTAAAACCTCTCGAATCAAAAAACCTCGATTTATCGATTGAATGGTATTTTGATAAAACGGGCATGTTGTCGTTTGCTTACTTCAAGAAAAACATGAGTAACTTCTTGCAAAGTGTCAATGATGTTTATTACTGGAAAGATATACGTGAAGAATATGACTTAGAAAGTATCGCTGTTGATGAGTTACTCATTGCACCTGATGGACAAACACCAGCCGACGGCTGTATGCCAGTTCGACATACGCAAAGCCAAACACAGCAAGCATTCGAATTTGGCTGCCATGAGTTGAACGTAGGGGTGCAAAGAAACGGTAAAAGTACAACCACTGAAGGTATTGAAATTGGCTATACAGATACCTTTGAAAACTTACCAGGTTTACTCTCTGGCTTAGGTGTTAATTTTAATTATACCTTCCAAGATTCAGAAAACGATCCTGAATTTGTCGAAAATACAGGCACATATCTAGCACCACTTCCTCAAGCTTGGACACCAAGACATTCAGCCAATAGCACTGTATTTTGGAATAAAGACGGTGTTGAGGTGCGCTTAGCACATAGATATACCGGTGTTCAATTTATGTCTGAGTCGGCTACTACCGCTAAATGGCAAGATACCAGTAGTCGTTTAGATTTAAGTGCAAATTATAACTACAGCAAAAATGTGAGCTTTAGTTTTCATGCGCTTAATTTGACAGATGATGTGACTAAGAGTTTCCTTACTTCTAAGAGTTTAGATTTAGGGCATGTAGATGCCAATGGTGAGTCCGTTCTTTATGACGAAGGTAATCCCATGACTGATGGCGATGTGGACAAAAGTAAGATCTTCGCACAGTTTAAAACGGGTCGTAACTTTCGGATAAGTGCTCGCGTTAAATTCTAATACTGTGGTTTGTATTTATTGTTTTTTAACGGCTGGTAGTGATCGGTCGTCTTATAAATTGGAGAGGTAAGATGAATAATAACTTACTAAAAAAATATCCATAGCAACGGCTATTGGTTTAGTGCTTACTGGTTGTGGTGGTGCTGAAAAAGGTGTTTCAACAGGGTTAAGTGGAACAGAGGAGATAACATTTGACGGACCTGTGGTTGTGTCTGTGAACGAAGAGTCTGGTGTATATGTACACGACCTTTTGGAAGGTTCTTCTGTTTCCGAGGGAGAAACCGTAGTTTTACGAAATGTTTATCGTGATGATGAATCGTTAGTGCCGCCAGAAAACGCGATATTGGTGACTGGCAACAACTTAGTCATTGATACTGACGCTTTTGCTCGTATGGTGGTATTGGGTGAAGAGCTAACTTACCAATACAGCTATATTATTGAAAATGGTGGTGGCGCACAGCGTGATGCTGATGGAAATGAAATTTCACGTGATATTTCGGTTACTGTTGTAGGGGTGAAAGATCCGGTTGAAGCTTTGTCTTTAAGTCATGGTGAAATTTTAGTCCCACCTAATTTTGACTTGCCTATCTCAGCTAATATTTCTCCCGTATTTGCTACTGACCAGTCTGTGAATTGGTCAATTGCTGATACCAGTATTGCGACTGTAGATGCTAACGGTGTAGTGACAGGTTTAGTGGAAGGTACTACTAGCTTAACAGCGACATCAGTTGATAATGCACAAGCTACAGTGACAGTGCCTGTAGAAGTGACCTTTGATATTCCAAACCCAATTGGTATGGTGATTACTGATTCTATGGGCATGGATATAGGGGCAGCAGCAAACTTACCTGAATGTGCTACTTACGCCTTGTCTGTTCAGCAACTACCTGTAGAAAGTGGATTTACTAATCCAGTTTCTTGGACTAGCTCTGATGAAACCAAAATTACAGTATCTGATGATGGATTGTTAACCTTTGCAATTGGTTCGGCTTCTCCAGATGCGGTTACGATTACGGCAACCAATGATCAAGGATTAAGTGATCAGGTAAGTGTCACCATCGCCAATAATATTGCTTGTAATAATGCAGCTAATAGCAACTTTGATTTCACTAATGTGTCTGCTTGGCCTTGGAACGGCAATCCAGGTAAATCTGATTCACCACTTGGGTTAAATGATTCAAACGCTATGCGCCTTCAAGCTTCAGCGGGATCTGGTATGAATACCCGACTAATTGATTGGTCTGGTGGTAATCCTGCTATTCCTGAGATTGGTGTTGGTGGTGACAATTACTTTAAGTTGGCATATTGGGTTAAAAATATGGGGGATTCTCCCAGTCAAATTAGATTGTTCGCGCGTGCATGGGTAGGTGGTTGGCATGCAGATACACTTGATGTAACTGCTGACATTCCAGTAAGTGATGAGTGGCAGTATATCGAGTTTGAACCGTTTCAGGCGAAACCTTGGGACAATAGTCAAGTGATTTGGTTGCAGTGGGAGTTGCCTTCTTTGGCAACGACGTCAGATGTGATAATTGATGATATGGTCATCTATCAAGTACCTGCATCTTAGGCTTAATTGGTCGTTCTGTTTATATTTTATGGCGACAAACTTATTGTCGCCTTTTTTAAAGAAAAAGACTGCCAATTATTGAAAGACCTTATGTCACCAACAACTCAATGTTTAAATATTAAAGCTTAGACACAGGGCACATCTAAATATTCTTTATTAATCAAGGCATTTGGATATTAGCATTCCCCATTTTATCAAATGAGTTGGGAATTGCTCCCTTTCTTCTCAGCTTAGCGACTATGATTGGGCCTTGGGTTAGCTATTTGTCTGATCATCGTCAAAGCCGTTATAGGCGTCGAAAGCCTTTTATGCTTATCTCGTGCCTTTTATACGGTGTTTTGTACGGGCTAATTTGGGCAGTGTCTGTTGATTGGCCTGAACAATATCAACTTACCTATTTAACTTGAGTTCTGGATAAGATGTATCGTTTAATCTAAATACTAGTTAAAGCTAAGCAATATTAATATAATTCAATGACTTAATATGTTATTTGTCTAAATAACCTCAGCTAACTGTTAATCAGTAACGAAATTTTTCGTGTATAGCAAGGTGGATTGTTGTACGTAATAACGTGTTATTGCTAAACAATCCAACACCGCTAGAGACAAAAAGAGCGTTGTCGAGAGGTTCGGCCTATTCAGGATTCAGGTTATTTGTCTTGTCCTTTGCATTTCATTTGTGTTCGACTTTTTATGTCATTCCCATGACGAGTATGACCTTTTAATCAACCAAATATGAAAATGAGCGAACAGGTGTCATAGCCTTTGTGGCAATGTTTAACAAGTTTGCTTCAATAATTCATCATTGGAGTTTTAGGGTTATTTTCTGTAATTTTTTAGGGGCAAGAGAATAAACAACCAATTAAACTGAACGTTTCTAAAATTAAGTTTTTGAAAACAATTTCTTTAGCCATAGGCAATAATAAGTTGATGATATTATTGGTATTGGTATTGGTGGCTTGGCTGACGACTTCGTATCGTTCGATTATTACTTAATAGTTTATTGCAGGTGTGATGGGAGTTTTACGAATGGGATCGCGTCAAGCTATTAGAGATGGTGAATTTAAGGCCATCAAGCAACCTATGTTTACAGGCAAAATGGAATTATATGATGTTAGACATGATCTATCAGAAAGTTATGACCTAGCAGATCAATATCCTGAATCAATTAAAGAGTTTGAGCAAAATTTAAAGCCGCGCATATTTATGATCCTAACTGGAAGGTTAAGTAAACGATGCGCAAGTAATTAAAATTGTTACGTTAATTGAGCTTTTTCATGTTAATCTTGTTTGATGCAGCAAACTTCTAAAATAAAGTTAAGCAATTACCAAAAAGCCATTTTGACAGAGATGGATATTCAGCTGTGGGGCTTGCTTAAAACAAAAACCGGACTTGATGAAAAAAGTGATCATGAACCTATAACTAATCACTTTGTTCCCGATGGGACAGTTAGTCAAAATGAAAATACTGTGGATTCAGTCAAGAATGCGTTAAGTCGGTTAGCTGCGTTAAAACAGTCTAATACTGCAAAGACTGAACTACCTAGGGAACAAGCTGTGGTGGCTGAGCCCAATAATAAAGTTCGCAAAATAGACAAGCTATTATTGTCTTTCTCTGCTACTGAATATTCATTATTTGTGCAAGATATTCTGTTAGCGATTGGACTTGAGGGCAAAGATAAAATGTTCGTTAAATCTACACAGTTAATTGAATATTCTGATTACTCACTGGCTTGGCAGATTAAGGATAAAATACAACTGGAAGGGAAATTTTTGTCTACTCCTGACTTGCCTATACTTCAAGATCCACTCAATAAAAAGTTATTGTGGCAAATCATTCAAGATTGTCATAACCCTAACAAACAATGAGCTTACACTTTACCCCATTAACCGAAGAGAATAGCCAGCTTGGGTTTCAAATTCATTCTAATAGTCAATTCAAACCTTGGTCACGTAATGTATACGATGATTGCTTAACTCCTCCTTATTTTGCTTACTATTTAGAATTTGAAGATCAATTTTTAGGCTATTTTATAGGCATGAAAGTGGTGGATGAAGCCACATTGATTGATATTGCGGTAGACAAGAAAAACCGGGGGCAAGGAGCGGGACGAAAATTACTCGAGCACTTTATAGAATCATGTCGAAGAGATAATATTCAAAAAGTGTGGTTAGAAGTCAGAGAGTCTAATTTTGCGGCTATTCGTTTATATGAATCTGTAGGGTTTAATATTGTCGAAACTAGAAGGGATTATTATCCTGCAAAAGTGGGCACTGAAGATGCCTATATAATGTGTTTAGAATTAAGATTCTATCAACCATAACTGGGCGTTGATAGGGAGGAAGGCTAGCTTCCCCCTACTAAATTTTTCTTTTTTACTTTCGTGCAGCAGTCACGTTAAGTGCTTCTGGATTGCCTTGGTGCTCAACTGCTAACTTAACAAATTTAGCTGAGTTGTAATTACAACCCACACACATTTCTATGAATTGATTCATACTCGGTGAACCAATATTTTTTTCCCAGTTTTCGTAAGTTTTACGTGTTTTAACATTGGCTAGTTTAGCCATTTTAACCGTAGTTAACCCCGCGTCTAAACGCATTTTTCTTAAATCTATGCCGCTAATATACATATAAATTTCCTCTTCGATTATTGAAACAACAGCAGAGTCATAATTATTATTAATTTTTGACTCAATTTTTCTATCTCGGGAATTATTGTATGCAACTAAATGTGGATTCGGTTCCACAAAAGAAAATTATTATAAAAAAAATTGTAACTTTATGATTTATATAGGTAAATGTTTTTGGCCTCTGTCATCGAGGCCAATTTATTGTCTTTTTAGGTATGATTTTATCACCCTATACTAACTTAACAAAGAAATTGGCGGAGTACGACGAGAGCTGCTGACCGCTAATTCAGTTGCAGGCGGAGTACGACGAGAGCTGCTGACCGCTAATTCAGTTGCAGGCGGAGTACGACGAGAGCTGCTGACGGCTAATTCGGTTGCTGGCGGAGTACGACGAGAGCTGCTGACCGCTAATTCAGTTGCAGGCGGAGTACGACGAGAGCTGCTGACGGCTAATTGAGTAACAGGTGGAGTACGACGAGAGCTGCTGACAGCCAATTCAGTTGCAGGCGGAGTACGACGAGAGCTGCTGACGGCTAATTTGGGTGCAGGCGGCGTACGACGAGAGCTGCTGACCGCTAATTCAGTTGCAGGCGGAGTACGACGAGAGCTGCTGACCGCTAATTCGGTTGCAGGCGGAGTACGACGAGAGCTGCTGACCGCTAATTCAGTAACAGGTGGAGTACGACGAGAGCTGCTGACAGCTACTTCAGTAACAGGTGGCGTGCGACGAGAGCTGCTGACCGCTAATTCAGTAACAGGCGGAGTACGACGAGAGCTGCTGACAGCCAATTCAGTTGCTGGTGGAGTACGACGAGAGCTGCTGACAGCCAATTCGGTTACAGGCGGCGTGCGACGAGAGCTTCTGACAGCCAATTCGGTTACAGGCGGCGTGCGACGAGAGCTGCTGACGGCCAATTCGGTTGCAGGCGGCGTGCGACGTGAGCTGCTGACGGCTAATTCGGTTGCTGGTGGAGTACGACGAGAGCTGCTGACCGCTAATTCAGTTGCAGGCGGAGTACGACGAGAGCTGCTGACCGCTAATTCAGTAACAGGTGGCGTGCGACGAGAGCTGCTGACGGCTACTTCAGTCGATAAGTCTAGTTGGCTAACACCTTTAAAATCAGTTTGTTGTGTATTTTGAACCGTTAAATAGGCGAAACTACTAGTTGATGTCAAAGTTAGTGCAATTGTTGATAGTACGATCTTTAAACCTTTCATAACATTTCCTTAAAATTTGGATGAGAAAATTCCCACCTATGGATTATGTCGGTTTTTTTACAGATGTGGAGAGGAATTGCTAATCTAATGCAGTAGTCAATATTTCAATTAATTGGGTTAAGTGGAAATTATTCTGTACAAATAGCTATTTAAGTACTTATTGCTAGCGGGTAGGAGACCTACATGACAGGAATATACTGCTTTTCCACGGCATAGAAAAATCAAATTATACTTTCAATAGTTTCGGTAATAATAGTTTGTAACTTTCGTGAAACACTACCCATATTGTAATGGTTCCTATGCATTGAACGATATAAGGGAACGCGGCATACATCATTAGTAGATCTGACAAATCTCCTAAATGTCGAGCTAAATACTCAAGTAACATAATTGCTTGAACCAGCACTGTTAATGCTGCTAACTTGTAGATAACCCAATCTAAGTTGATTGAAACCCCTTGCTTAGAAAAGTAACTATCAACGATAGCCACTCGAATGAATAGAAGGTGTCTAACAATAAGTTGAGATATCATTAACCATACATACCAAGTAATTTGTGGACCAGAATATTCGGTTACTTGCCAATATATTTCAGTTAACGCCGTTAAAATTGTTACAGGTAAAATCAGGTAGATAAGTTTGTCGTGTTGAAGGTAGTAAATGAGGCCAAAAGCAATTATATACAGGAAAAATTTAAAATAAGGTAGTAAGTTCATCAGTGGCCAAGCCAACTGATCAATAACCAATTGAAAGGTTATGATAGCAACTACAGACACCACGTTTATATTCTCTCGACAGACAAATGCGGTAAAGATTAGTACTGCTATAAAAATATGATCAAACACGCGAGCATCGCCAAAGGAAAAAATACCTAAAGCAATAAAAAGCCCTCCGAAAAGGGCTGTAACAAACTTGGGTAAGTAGGCGCGTAGCAACATAGCCTTAGGGTAAGGTATGTTTAACTTAAATTAAAGCCAAAATAATCCATGACAGTAGAGAAAAATGACTCTCTTGTTTGTTCAGAGGCTTTCTGACGACAAATTGACCACCACTTGCTGATGACTTCCATGCCTATATTGTTCATGGTTTCAGGTTTGTCATTTTCTATAGCAGAAACTGTTTCACGACTAATTCCTATCCGTGAAGCGAGCTCTCCTTGGGTGTACCCTGACTCTTTGCGAAGTGCTTTTAATTGCGCGCCACTTAACATTTTTCTACGTGACATAAATAAAACCCTGAATAATTTTAGAGATGAAAATTTACCTTGTTCGAATATAAATTAATCTGGAGTTTTAGTAAATACTTTATTTTATATTTTTATTATGGAGTTTGTCTCGGGGCAGTATGAGCGACTCTGGGGTCGTATAGGGATGGAAAACCTACATAGTAGTTTATTGAAATGCTCCATTAGTAGATGCAAGAATTAGCGTCATCTTCAATGTCAAGAAAATAGACAAATGTTGAGTAGGGTTTATTTATCACAATGAATGAAATAACAATGTGAAAGTGATTTCTCAGTGTTCTCGTGTGCAATGCGCTGGCAAATTATTATATAACCTGTTTATTTTGTAAGCTGTTATGTCCTATTAGTTATACCGAAACAGACACCACAGATCTCAGCGTATTCAGATTTATTATAATGAGATGCGCGCGTTGATAATTGGGGCGTGACATACCCCTTGGCACTGATATCTTCAGCATTGAGACGGGTTATAAGGAAGTGCATATTTTCTGGAACCATTAAACAGTCAAAGTTCTTACTCTTATGGGGTAAGGGGAATGCTATTGCGCTTTTGGGGCTTAAGAGGCCTGTCGGCTATACCGCTCATACTTCGCTGGTACTGTCTCCGCTGTCGTCAGGCTTAAGCCACAAAAGTTTGAATAAGGCTGGTTTTCGCTACTTTCAGTACTGATGTCAGGTAATCATGAACCCTGCGGGTTTAAGTTTTCTTCTTTTTACGGCGAAATGCGCCGTATAAAATAACATTGGTAAACTTATTTGGATTGTGATAGTTTATACTCATTGATATTTGCGGCGTTTTTCGCCGCAAATAGTATAAATTGTAAACTATTTAGATGTTTTAGTGGCTTGATAGCCAAAAACCATAGAAAGGTCGGTGCGCTTAGTGAATAGCACAACTTTACAGGACGATGGCGTAAAAGGCGCATATAAGCAGTCGCTTAAAGTGCTTTTACCTTATGGCATGTTGGCCACTAAAAAGTGGCTGGCCGAGCAGGGCTTAAGCGCTCATGCCATAGATAATGCTGTAAAAACAGACACCCTATTGCTGTTAGCAACAGGTGTATATAGCCAGTATTCCCGCTCTGTGAGCTGGGAAGGCGTAGTTGCTTCTATGCAGCGTATGGAGCAAAACGAGGGGGCTGGTGTGCCGCCCGTTGTGGTTGGCGGGTTATCAGCGCTTTCTTTATCTGGTTTGTCGCAGTATTTGTCATTGGGCAATGAAACGCATATTCATCTCTATGCGGCAGGTAAATTGCCGACATGGATGGCACGTTTGTCATTGCCATTTGAGTTTGAAGGGCATAGTACAAGCAGGTTATGGCCTGAAGGTTTGTTACCTGACAAAGCTTTTATCAAAGCGTATGAGTGGGAGGCTGAATTACCGCCTGTATATTTCTCATGTCCAGAGAAAGCGATGTTAGAGTTACTGATGGATCTGCCAGAGAACGTGACCTTTGAGCATGCTGATGAGCTTATGCAGGGGCTGGTGAACTTATCGCCTAGAAAGCTCGATACGCTTCTAAAAGCGTGTAAAAGCGTCAAGGTTAAACGCTTGTTTTTCTGGTTGGCTACACGTCAATCCTATCCTTGGTTTAACAAGCTAAACGTCAAGGATTATGACTTAGGCTCAGGCAAGCGTGTTGTGGCTAAAGGCGGTAAATTGGATACAGATTATTTGATCACTGTGCCGTCACATATGGCGAAGGAAAGCGAAAACTAAGATGGACAGAAACAGTATTTATTACAAGCAAGTGCAGTTATTGATGCAGGTTTTGCCCTTCGTCGCCAAGCAAGAATACTTTGCGCTTAAAGGCGGTACGGCTATCAATCTGTTTGTTAGAGATTTTCCTCGCTTGTCGGTTGATATTGATTTGGTCTATCTGCCGATGAAAGGGCGTGATGAAGCATTACAAGATATTAGTGAAGCGCTAGATGCTATTAGCGCGGATTTAAAGGCCGCGCTTAAAGATATAGAGCTCACCGAGGCCTATAAGTCAAAACGTGATTCGCTAAGGCTGATTGTTGGCCGCAATGGTGTACAGATTAAAGTGGAGTTATCAGCCGTATTTAGAGGCACGGTTTACGAACCGCAAATGATGGAAGTATGCGCCGCCGTAGAAGATGAGTTTGGTTATGCAGAAGTGCCTGTCGTGGCTCTAGCTGATCTTTATGCTGGCAAAATCTGTGCGGCATTAGACAGGCAGCACCCAAGAGATTTATTTGATGTGAAGTGGCTCTTGGAAAATGAATGCCTAAATGACGAGATACGAAAAGCATTAATTATCTATCTCGCCAGCCACAATAGGCCTATGGCCGAATTGTTAAGGCCGCAATTTAAAGATATATCAGCCATCTATGCAGGTGAATTTGCAAATATGGCCGAGACGGACGTACCACTTGAAGAGCTGGTAGCTGTTCGAGAGCGTTTGGTGGAGCTTATTCACCAAGGGCTTACCGATAGTGAAAAAGGTTTTTTACTATCGTTTAAAAACCGTGAGCCGGATTGGGCTTTACTTGAGCTTGAAGATGTAAGTGATCTTCCGGCCATTAAATGGAAACAGATTAATCTGGCCAAAATGCCAGATGATAAACATAAGCTAGCGTTAGAAAAGCTAAAAGAAGTACTGGGTGTTTGATTTATAACGCTTAGTCATTTTGCTAGAATAGCGTTCAAATTTTTCAATGCTTTGATGGGAGGTTTTGCTGGCTGTAGGCCGTGGCAGACAACTTGGAAATCAGGGCTTAGAGTTAACTTTATTTATTTGTACAAATACTTGTACAAAATGGGAATTTAGATACATGGCTGAAGCCAATTTTATCAATGAAATCAATAAACGAAGAACGTTTGCTATCATCTCTCACCCGGATGCGGGTAAAACGACCATAACTGAAAAAGTACTGTTATTCGGGAATGCTTTACAAAAAGCCGGCACTGTAAAAGGTAAGAAGTCAGGGCAGCATGCTAAATCTGACTGGATGGAGATGGAAAAAGAGCGGGGCATATCGGTTACTACTTCAGTGATGCAATTTCCGTATCGTGACCACCTTGTCAATTTACTAGATACCCCAGGCCATGAAGATTTCTCGGAAGATACTTATCGTACTCTCACTGCGGTTGATTCTTGCTTGATGGTTATTGACGCAGCTAAAGGCGTAGAAGCACGAACGATTAAGTTAATGGATGTTACGCGTTTACGTGATACTCCCATTATCACTTTTATGAATAAACTTGACAGGGACACACGTGATCCTATTGATTTATTGGACGAAGTAGAAAATGTCCTGAATATAAAATGTGCTCCAATCACTTGGCCAATCGGCATGGGGAAAGAGTTTAAAGGTGTATATCACTTACTACGTGATGAAACTATTCTGTATCAAACCGGTATGGGGCACACCATTCAAGACGTTCGCATCGTTAAAGGTATCGACAATCCAGAACTAGACGATGCCATTGGTTCGTACGCTGAAGAGCTTCGGGACATGCTTGAACTAGTGCAAGGGGCGTCCCATGAATTTAATCATGAAGAGTTTTTGGCAGGCGAACTGACTCCAGTCTTTTTTGGCACTGCTATGGGGAACTTTGGGGTTGATCATATGTTAGATGGCTTGACTGAGTGGGCACCATTGCCTCAAGGTCGAGAAACCAGCGATCGCAAAGTTGAATCGAGTGAACAAAAATTCAGTGGTTTTGTGTTCAAGATCCAAGCGAACATGGATCCAAAACACCGCGACCGTATCGCATTTTGTCGTATCGTGTCTGGAAAATACGAAAAAGGCATGAAAATGCATCACAGCCGTATAGGTAAAGACGTGCGAATTTCAGATGCGTTAACCTTTTTGGCTGGAGATAGGGCACTACTTGAAGAAGCGTATGCGGGCGATATCATTGGCTTGCATAATCATGGATCTATTCAAATAGGGGATACCTTTACCGCCGGCGAAAAGTTCCGCTTTGCTGGTATTCCAAACTTCGCACCTGAACTGTTTAAACGGATTCGTTTAAAAGATCCGCTAAAACAGAAACAGTTACAAAAAGGCTTGATACAGCTTTCCGAAGAAGGCGCAGTGCAAGTCTTTAGGCCACTGCAAAACAACGATTTGATTGTAGGTGCTGTTGGTGTGCTGCAATTTGATGTCGTTGTCGCAAGGCTAAAAGGTGAATATAACGTTGATGCAATGTACGAACATATAAATGTTTATACTGCCCAATGGGTTACGGCTGAAACTCCTGCCAAATTAGACGACTTTAGGCGTAAAGCAGAGGCAAACCTTGCATTAGATGGCGGAGACAACTTAGCCTATATAGCACCAACTCGGGTGAATTTGTCCTTAGCACAAGAGCGTTACCCAGACATTACATTCCACAATACTAGAGAGCACTAATAGAATTAGGCTTGTTGGACGAAGATTACAGATGAATATACAAACATTTTTATTAGCAAAGTTTAAAACCGCCTTAACCTCAGTCGGCGCGCCAGAAGACAGTCCTGCGCCGCTTAGCCGCAGCACTAGGGTTGGTTTTGGTCACTATCAGTTCAATGGGGCCATGGCTTTATCTAAAGTGCTGAAACAAAATCCTCGGGAAATCGCGCAGAAAATTGTGGATGCTGTGGAGTTAGATGGCGTAGTAGAAAAATTGGAAATTGCCGGTCCTAGGTTTATTAATATTCATTTAAGCCCTAAATGGCTGGCCACTCGGTTAAAAGCAACCAATTTGGATCCTCGTTTGTCTATCGAAGCAGAAGACAGCCAAACCATAGTCGTAGATTACTCGGCCCCCAATCTTGCTAAAGAGATGCACGTCGGACATTTACGCAGCACTATCATTGGTGACGCCGTCACTAAAACGTTAGAGTTCTTAGGGCACAAGGTAATTCGTCAAAATCATATGGGCGATTGGGGAACCCAGTTTGGAATGTTGCTAGCCCATTTAAATGACAAACTAGCTGCTAACGAAGTGGCCGAAACCGCTTTATCTGATTTAGAAGATTTTTATCGCGCAGCTAAAATACGTTTTGATAGTGAAGAAGGTTTTGCAGACCGAGCTCGAGACTTTGTGGTAAAGCTACAAGGTGGCGATCCTCAGTGCATGCAGCTATGGCAAAACTTTATCGATGTGTCGATTAAACACAGCGAAGAAGTATATGAGAAGCTCAATGTCACGCTTAAAGCGGAAGACATTAAAGGTGAAAGTGCCTACAACGATGATTTAGCCGATACCGTAGCTGATCTACAAGCAGCGGGTGTCGTTGTAGAAAGTGAAGGCGCACAAGTAGCATTTTTACCGGAAATGGCTGATAAAGACGGTAATCCTGCCGTTTATATTGTGCAAAAAACAGGAGGCGGATATTTATACGCCACCACCGATCAAGCCGCTATTCGTTATCGAAATGGCGTATTAGGCGCAGATCGAACGTTAATCTTCACCGATGCCCGTCAGGCTCTACATTTTAAACAAACTGAAATTGTTGCCCGTAAAGCAGGGTTTATCAAAGACAGCCAAAGTTATGAGCATTGCCCATTTGGCATGATGCTAGGCAATGACGGCAAACCTTTTAAAACTCGAACTGGCGGTACCGTCAAATTAGCTGCCTTGTTAGACGAAGCCGTAGAACGTGCTGAAGCGTTAATTAACAAACGTGAGTCTGATTTATCTGCCGAAGAGCGTAAATTGATTGCCAGTAAAGTCGGTATCGGTGCGGTTAAATATGCCGATCTTAGTAAAAATCGTACAACAGATTATGTGTTTAATTGGGATACTATGCTTAGCTTTGAAGGAAATACCGCACCGTATTTGCAATATGCCTATACACGTGTGCAAAGTATTTTTAGGAAAGCGCAAGTAACGAATGAAAACCTAGAAGCGGATATCATTTTGCAGGAAAGCCAAGAAGCGCTACTTGCCGTAAAATTAATGCAATATGCTGAAGCTATCAAACAAGTATCCAGCGATGCCACTCCTCATGTGCTGTGTACCTATATTTATGAACTAGCAAGTTTATTTATGACGTTCTATGAAGCTTGCCCAATCTTAAAAGAGGGTATAGCCGAAGAAACTAAAAATAGCCGTTTGATGTTAGCTCAATTAACCGCTAAAACCCTTAAGTCTGGTTTAGATTTACTGGGTATTGATACTATGGAAAAAATGTAGGCTTTCGCTATAAACCAAGAGGTAAACTTATACGCTACTTGAATTGACAAACCGCCTGTTGGCGGTTTTTTGTTTGTATTGCCATTATTGATACATGTTATCAAAGCCATGAATGTTCTCTTCCCAAATGGGTTTATCTTTGCCAATATGCTCTCGAACAGCATCAAAAAATAAACGTGTTCGTACCGGTAAATCTCTGTGTGGGTAAATGGCATACAAGTGGCGAAATTCAGGTAGTTTAATATGGGTTAAAATCGGAACTAATAAACCTTGTTTAACCTCATTGCCGATCAAAAAGGAAGGGGCGACGAAATATGCATTGCCCGTTAGTATTTTTAGCAACAGTAAATCCCCATCATTTGCTCTATAAGTGCTATTCATTGGTACAGAAATTTCATTACCTTGTTTGCTAATATAGGAGATTTCATTCACTCGTAAACTGTTACTTGAATAGCTCGCTGCTGGCAGTTTCGCCAGCTCCTCAATGTTTGCGGGCTCTCCGTAGGTATTAATAAATGTTGGGCTCGCCAATATTACTAGACGGTTGCGTGCGATGGGTCGAGATATCAAATTTGACACTTTGGGCTCACCTACACGAAAGGCTAAGTCAAACCCTTCACCCACAACGTCGACCATTCGGTCTTCTGCTCGTAGTTCAACTTCTACTTGCGGGAAACGTTGTTGAAAATCATTGATCACTGGCTGTAAATAACGCCTAGCAATAATAGAGGAGCTGGTGATCCGTAATAATCCTTTGGGCTCTGTATGGTAGTTTTCTGCTACTTGCAGAGTTTCACTCAGCAAAAAACGCAATTCGGTGGCCTTTTTAACCATTTCAGCGCCCGCTGCGGTCAATGAGAAAGTACGTGTCGAGCGGTTTAGTAACCTTACTCCCAATTCTTCTTCTAATTTGTTGATTTGTTTAGAAATAACTGAGCGATCAATATTTCGAATTTCTGCCACTTTAGCAAAATTGCCCAATTCTACCACGTCTAGAAACATCATTAGTCGACTGGTTGTGTCCACAATTATTCTCTTAAAATTAATATTGGTGCCATTTTAGCACTAATAAAATGTCAAATGGTGACTATTTAATATGGTTAATACATCTTATTATCGCCGCAATTAATTTCGCAGGAACTAAATATGTCACGCATTCAACACAGAAAAACTCTTATTATCAGTGCACTACTTACCATGCTAGTAGCATGTAGCGATGTGCCTGAGCAGGCAGCTGCGCCAGCACAACGACCTCTTACGCCAATTGATGTAGCGAAAGTTGTATCTAAGCCTGTGCAGCCTTGGTTTACTTATACAACACGTTTAGAAGCTCCGCAGCAGGTTGCGTTAAAACCACGTGTATCGGGTGTTGTAGATACCATTAATTTTGTAGAAGGGCAAAAAGTAAAACAAGGGGACTTGTTGTTTAGCCTCGATCCAAGACCATTCGTTGCCGAGGTTGAGCGTTTACAAGCGCAAGTGATGAGTGCTTACGCAGAACACAAGCAAGCGCAAAGTGAGGCTGCTCGGGCAGTACGTTTGCGTAAACGTGATGCAATTTCATCAGAAGAAGCAGAGTCAAGAGCGACAGCCGTTAAAAGAACCAAAGCGCAAATTTCGGCGCTTCAAGCACAGTTGGTGACAGCCCAACTTAATCTAGAGTTTAGCAAAATTACCGCACCCATAGATGGTGTTATTTCTCGTGCGGAAATTACTAAGGGTAATACTGTTAACGCTAATCAAAGCACATTGACCAATATTGTGTCAGATCAACAAATGTACGCTTATTTTGATATAGATGAACGTACTTGGAATCGTCATTTTGAGCAAACGTCAGCGCAAGACAATTTGCCCGTTGTGATGCAATTGATTGGTGCTGATAGCTTTAATTACCTAGGAAATGTGGATTTTATTGATAATCAAATTAATTCATCTACGGGAACTTTACGGGTTCGTGCTGTGTTTGATGTGTTAGACAACAAATTACGCAGTGGTGCGTTTGCTCGAATTCGTTTGGCCAGCCAAGAAGCTAAACAACAAGTATTAATCCCAGAAAGAGCGATAGGTACCGATCTTAAAAACAGGTTTGTATTGGTGGTCGACGAAAACAATACATTGCAATACCGGCTAATTACCGTGGGTGATCGGTACGGTGAATTTCGTGCTATTACTTCTGGTTTAAGTGCAGAGGATAGAATTGCTGTGAATGGCCCAGCTCGAGTCGGACCTGAGTATGCCGATTGCGCCACGTAATACAGAATTAAATATTGACGCTGTAGCGCTCACTCTAGATGCGCAAGCAAACTCACTTCTATTAACTGCTAAGCAATAAGAGCCAGCTAATGAACTTTTCTCACTTTTTTATAAAACGGCCGATTTTCGCTGCCGTATTGTCCCTGATTATTTTAATCGGTGGCGCAATCTCTTTGTTTCAACTGCCTATTAGTGAATACCCAGAAGTGGTACCACCAACAGTAGTGGTGACTGCTAACTACCCAGGTGCCAACCCTAAAGTCATATCTGAAACTGTAGCTACTCCGTTAGAGCAAGAAATTAACGGCGTGGAAAACATGTTGTACATGAGCTCGCAAGCAACCAGTGATGGTCGTATGACGCTCACTGTGACTTTTGCACTAGGCACCGATTTGGATCAAGCCCAAGTACGTGTTCAAAACCGAGTCAACAGTGCGGTGCCGCGTTTGCCTCAAGAAGTACAACGTCTTGGGGTGGTGGCTAAAAAAGCATCGCCAAATTTAACCATGGTTGTGCATTTATTTTCACCAGACAAAAGCCGCGAAACCGATTATTTGTCTAATTACGCGGATTTATACGTTAAGGATCAAATCGCACGAATTGGTGGTGTAGGTGAAGTACGTGTGTTTGGTGGTGGTAAATTTTCAATGCGAGTATGGTTGAACCCAGATGCATTAGCGGCTCGACAACTAACCGCTGGCGATGTTGTGAGTTCGTTGCAGCAACAAAACCAACAGGTAGCCGCTGGCTCTATCGGTGCACAACCCGTTCCAAACTCTGCTCAGTTCCAAGTTTTGCTGAATGTTAAAGGGCGTTTAGATAGCATCGAAGAGTTTGAAAAAATCATTATTAAAGTGGCCGATAACGGAGCGATTACTCGTCTAGAAGATATTGCTAGAGTGGAAATTGGCCAAGATAACTATGCTTTGCGTTCATTATTGAACGGGCAAGACGCAGTCGCTATGCCGGTATTTCAGCGCCCTGGTTCTAACGCCATTGAATTGTCAGATCAAGTGCGTGCCACGATGGAATCTTTATCTAAGGCTTTTCCAGCAGATGTCGCTTACGACATAGTTTATGACCCAACTGTATTTGTACGTGGTTCAATTGAAGCGGTCATAGCCACTTTACTCGAAGCCATTGCACTGGTGGTAATAGTGGTTATTGTCTTTTTGCAAACATGGCGCGCGTCGATCATTCCATTAATTGCTGTACCAGTATCGCTTATCGGTACCTTTGCGGTGATGCAGTGGTTAGGTGTAAGTATTAATACTTTATCGTTGTTCGGTCTAGTATTGGCCATAGGGATAGTCGTAGATGATGCCATAGTCGTGGTAGAGAATGTCGAACGTAATATTGAAAAAGGCCTAACACCATACGAAGCAACTCGTGTTGCTATGACCGAAGTGACGGGACCAATCATTGCTATTGCGCTTGTTTTGCTAGCTGTATTTATTCCGACCGCTTTTATTACTGGTTTAACAGGCCAGTTTTATAAGCAGTTTGCGTTAACGATTACGATTTCCACTGTTATTTCAGCTTTTAACTCGCTAACGTTATCACCTGCTTTATCAGCGTTGTTACTAAAACCACATGGTGCCAAGCCAGACATTCTGACTCGTGTATTAAATAAAATTTTTGGTCGTTTTCTGTTTACTCCTTTTAACCGTTTATTCGAAAAAGGCTCGATTGCATATCAAGCTTCGATTAAAAAGTTAATTCGTTTTAGCATTATTGTGGCGGTCGTTTACTTTGCTCTATTAGGCTCTACGGCTACCTTGTTTAACACTGTTCCAGGCGGGTTCATTCCACCTCAAGATAAGCAATATTTAGTGGCCATCGCACAGTTGCCAGATGCCTCTAGTTTGGATAGAACCGAAGATGTAGTGAAACAAATGTCGGCAATTGCCAAAGAAGTTCCTGGTGTGGCGAACATTGTTGGATTCTCAGGATTATCGGTTAATGGTTTTACTAATAGTACCAATAGTGCAGTGATCTTTACGCCACTGAAAGATTTCTCGGAGCGTCAAGGTCCGGGCATGTCGGCAGGGGCTATTGCTGCAGAACTAAACAAACGTTTTTCTGTAATCGATGAAGCGTTTGTGGCTGTATTCCCACCGCCGCCAATTTTAGGGTTAGGCACAACGGGCGGCTTTAAGCTACAACTCGAAGATCGTGGTAACCAAGGCTTTGAAACTTTATTTAATAGCTTACAAACTGTGATTAAAGAAGCGAATCAACGTCCAGAATTGATGGGGTTATTTTCTAGCTTCCGTATTCAAGTGCCGCAAATGGATATTGAAATAGATCGCGAACAAGCCATGTTACAAGGTATTGCTTTAGACCAAGTGTTTGATGCTCTACAAATTTATTTAGGCTCAATGTACGTGAACGATTTTAATATGTTTGGTCGTACATACCAAGTTAACGCTCAAGCGGACGCTGAATTTAGATTAGACGAAAAACAAATCCTCAATCTAAAAGTGCGCAACGTTAAAGGTGATATGGTGCCTTTAGGCGCGGTGCTAAGCGCTACGCCTACCCGAGGTCCAGATCGTGTTATGCACTACAATGGCTACCCAAGCGCAGAGTTAAATGGCAACCCTGCAATGGGCTATAGCTCTGATCAAGCGCAACAAGCGATTGAAGAAGTGTTAGCTAAAAACTTACCAGACGGCATTGACTACGAATGGACTGAGGTGACCTATCAGCAGATCATTGCGGGTAATACTATGGTCTACATATTCCCGTTAGTCGTGTTATTGGTCTTTATGGTATTGGCTGCACAATATGAAAGCTTACGCTTGCCATTAGCGATTATATTAATTGTACCTATGACGATATTCTCTGCGTTATTTGGTGTGTGGCTAATTGGCGGTGACAATAATATATTCACACAAATTGCGCTGATAGTGCTGGTGGCATTGGCTTGTAAGAATGCCATCTTGATGGTTGAATTTGCCAAAGAAGAACAAGACGCTGGGCTAAGTCGACTAGATGCCATTATTCAAGCTGGACGCACGCGTTTGCGACCAATATTGATGACATCAATTGCCTTTACCGCGGGTGTTATTCCATTGGTGTTGGCCTCTGGAGCAGGTGCTGAAATGCGTCAAGCGATGGGCGTCGCGGTATTCTCAGGCATGATCGGGGTGACCATCTTTGGCTTGTTGTTTACGCCAGTATTCTACGCCTTGGTGGCAAAAGAAACGGCTTCAAAAACAACTAGCGACAGCCAAACTTCTGTAAATGCAGTAACAAATAATAAGGAAGCGACTCATGGGTAAGCTTAATCTTATGTCAAAAGCTAAGCTTTCTGCCTTAGCCATGGCCTTAACACTAGCTGGCTGCGCAAGTAGCCAACATTCAGAGCAAGCAAGCACCTTGAAAAATAGCTTCTTTGCAGAGCAAAACTACGCAGCAGAGCTTGCCCAAAATGATGCCAATAGTCATTGGTGGCAAAGTTACAATAGTGCACAATTAGATGAATTAGTGGCTACTGCGTTGCAATCAAATCGCAACTTGGCCGCTGCTCAACTTCGTTTCAAAGCCGCTATTCAACAGTTAGGCTATGAAGAAGCCCAGTATTGGCCTCAAGGAGGCTTACAAGCTGCAGCTACGCGAGAATCTGTCGCCGGTGACATTGATAGCACTGCTAGGTTTGGCGCTAATTTAACTTGGCAACTTGATTTGTTTGGTCGTATTTCTGCCCTAATTCAGGCAGCCGAAGCTAACAGCTTGCAGGTACAGCAACAAAAACACCAACTTGCGGCTGAGGTTGTGAGTGGTGTCACCAGAAGTTTCTTTGAATGGCAAGGTAATCAGCTCAAACGACAAATTGTTAATCAACAGATTGCCGCTATTCTAGCCAGTATTGATGTACTGCAAGCTAGAGTTGATGAAGGTTTCGCATCAAAATTAGATGTAAACCGCACTTATGCTCAGTTAAATCAACAAAAGGCATTGTTACCGAAAATTGAGACAGCACTTTACCAAAACAAAGCAACATTGGCAGTATTGTTGGGGCAGACACCCGAACAAATACAGCTAAGCTTTGAAGAAAATTTACTGTCCAATAACTTGATTCAACCCGTCACCTTAGTGCAACCAGAAAAAGCGGTGAGCCTAAGGCCTGAAATTAGTATCGCTCATTATCAGCTCATGCAACAAAGTGCTTTGTCTGATGCAGCAGATGCGGCGTTGTATCCAGATATATCCATATCTGGATTTGCTGGATTACTTAACCCAGTGGGCAGTCAATTATCTAAGAATGATGATGCTTGGTCAGTGACACCACAGCTCAATTGGTCAATTTTAAGTTGGCCCGCGCTAAAAGCTCAGGCTAAGGCCCAGAGTTCATTAGCTGAAGCTGCGCTAGCCGAATACGAAAATACTATTGTCAGTGTAATAGCAGAATCACAAACTGCTTTAGTTAGTATGAAGCAGTCACAAACCCTGCATGAGTTTGCTGATAAAAGGTTGTTTTACGCTGAGCAAGCACACGATCAAGCCAAAGCTATGTACGAGGAAGGGCAAATGCCATTTCTTGACTTGCTGTCAGCTCGTCAAGATGCGTTAGTGGCGCAGGAAGCTTCGGTAGATGCAAAAATAGCTTATATGCTGGCTAAAATATCCACTTACAAAGCCTTTAGTGGTGGTTGGAGTAGAACCTTAGTGCAGTAGTGTTGTGTATACTGGTATTCAAACTAATTAACTAAGCACTTGGTAAAATAACACCTTGGTAAAGTAGTATCTAAGGCGTGTATGCTAAGCGGTAAGGTAAACTAACAGCTAGCAAGTTATTAGATAAACTGCTTTAAAATAAAGTCGTAAAATAGGTAAATAGACATGGCTAACGTAGCAAATTCGATGCAAGCAATTACTTTGGCAAAAGCTGAAGAAAACTTTATATTGCGTAAGCAACAAGTGCCCACACCCGTGCGCCAAGAAAGTGAACTGCTGATCCGGGTTGAATACGTTGGCCTAAATCCTATCGACGCGAAATTAGCAAAAAGTGGTTTTGCTGAATGGCAGTATCCCCACGTTTTGGGCTTAGATGCGGTTGGCACTGTAGTTGATGCGCCTGTTGATGTTAGCCCCAATGTTGGCGATCAAGTTATGTGGCATGCCAATATTCGGCAACAAGGAATGTTAGCCGATTACGTAGCGGTTCCTAATTTTGCTGTGTCCAAATTGCCTGAAGGGTTATCGCCACAAACAGCCGCAGCGCTGCCTAGTGCTGGGATGGCTGCACTCGTTGCCCTAGACAAGTTACAAATAAAAGGCGGCGAAAAGTTGCTAGTAGAAGCTGGGGCAGGGGCGGTAGGTCAATTTGCTATTCAGTTTGCCAAACAAAGAGGCGCCATTATATTTACTACAGCAGCAAAAAAAACGCACACCTACTTGAAAAAAATAGGTGCTGATGAGTGTTTTGACTACAACGACAAACAGTTACTAAAGAAATTCAAAATGGCCCTTGGTCATAGTGAGTTTGATGCAGTGGTTGATAGCATAGGTGGCGATAACACCATTCGGAATATTGAGCTAGTACGTTTTTGTGGAAAAATTGCCTGTTTAAATGGTTTGCCTGCTATACCGCCAGATTTGTTATTCTTTAAGGCGCCAATGATCAATATCGTCTCTCTTAGTGGTGCGTATTTAACCCACAGTTTATGTGCCCAACAACGTATGAGTTTTATGGGAAATTTACTCATGAACAGTGTGAATGATGGCAGCATTAAAACACCATCTATTATTCCTATTGCCTACGAAGCTGAGGCAATTACTCAAGCCTTGCAGCGCCAGTTGCAAGGGGATGTATTTGGAAAACAAGTTGTATCAGTCACAGGGTAGAAAATTAGACGTGTAACGTGTTCTATTCGTGGGTTGGGTTAAGCGTAATCTAGCTCAATACATAGTCTGGTAGGCTAACTTGCACATGTATCTGCTTATTGCAGGCATAAAAAAGGCTCTAAATAAGAGCCTTTAGTAAACGGTGAATTAAGTTTACACATTAAATCTAAAGTGGATTACGTCACCATCTTTAACGATATAATCTTTTCCTTCCAAGCGCCATTTTCCAGCATCTTTAGCACCTTGTTCACCCTTGAATTCAACAAAATGCTCGTAGCTTATGATCTCAGCGCGAATAAAACCCTTTTCGAAGTCTGTGTGAATAATCCCTGCCGTTTGCGGGGCAGTGGAGCCTTCTGGGAAGGTCCATGCTCTCACTTCCTGAACGCCTGCTGTGAAGTAAGTTTGCAAAGTTAATAGTTCGTAGCCAGAGCGAATTACGCGATTCAAGCCAGGTTCTTCTAACCCCATGTCGGCCATAAACTCGGCTTTTTCTTCTTCGTCTAGTTCGCCTATTTCTGCTTCAATTTCAGCGCAAACAGCCACTACTACTGCGCCTTCACTGGCGGCAATTTCTCTTACTTGATCTAGATAAGGGTTATTTTCAAAACCATCATCATTTACGTTTGCAATGTACATGGTTGGCTTGAGTGTTAAAAAATTCATATAACTGATGACTTTGATTTCATCTTTATCCAAATCTAGTGAACGCAGTAACTGGCCTTCATCTAAATGTGGTTTGATTTTCTCTAACACTTTCATTTCGGCTTTAGCGTCTGCGTCGCCACCTTTAGCGCGCTTAGCTACTCTGAATAACGCTTTTTCAGTGGTGTCTAGGTCCGACAACGCCAGCTCGGTATTAATGATTTCAATATCATCTTTAGGGCTAACTTTACCGGCTACGTGAACGATATTTTCATTGTCGAAACAACGAACTACGTGACCAATCGCGTCTGTTTCTCGGATGTTAGCTAAGAATTTATTGCCTAAACCTTCACCTTTAGACGCGCCTTCTACTAAACCGGCAATATCGACAAATTCCATTGTTGTAGGAATGATGCGCTTAGGATTGACGATTTCAGCCAACTTATCTAAACGCAAGTCAGGAACAGGAACGACACCTGTGTTAGGTTCGATAGTACAAAATGGAAAGTTTGCCGCTTCGATGCCTGCTTTAGTTAATGCATTAAAAAGCGTAGATTTACCTACATTTGGTAGGCCAACAATGCCACATTTAAAACCCATTCTGTAATCCTCTTATCCGTATAATATTGACCGCTTGATACTGTAATTAGCCAATAAAAGTTAATTTTTATAAATCGTTTGTAGTCAGTATGTTCTTGGTTTTATGGCCAACAATCTATTCTGCTTTAAAAGAATGCAGGCGGTTCATCGCCTTTTTTAAATCGTCTTTCACTAATACTTCAACACAGCGTATTGCTTCGTCGATCGCTTCTTCGATTTGTTGTTGTTCTTTTTGTGGTGCTTTTCCTAACACATGCCCCGTTACGCGATTTTTATCGCCTGGGTGCCCTATGCCTAAGCGTAAGCGCAAAAAGTCACGGTTATTAGCCATTTTGCTGACAATATCGCGAATACCATTTTGGCTTGAACTGCCGCCAATTTTGAATTTTGCAACGCCGGGAGGTAAATCTAACTCGTCAAATGCAACTAATAACCCTGAGAGGGGAATACGATAAAATTTAGCCATAGCTGCAACAGCTTGACCACTTTTATTCATAAATGTTGTGGGGATTAATAGACGAATGTCTTGACCGCCAATCGAGATGCGACCAGTGTAGCCAAAAAATTTGTTTTCGAGTTTTAATGTGCAGTTGTAAGTTTTTGCTAGTGATTCAACCAACCACCAACCCGCATTGTGCCGGGTATGCTGATATTCGGGGCCCGGATTACCTAGGCCCACGATTAACTGAATACTGTTATCAGATTCAGCCAAGCAACTTATTCCTCAGTTGCTTCTTCTTCAGCTGCGTCGTCTTCGTCTTCAGCTTTAGGACCTTTCGCTAATTTAACTGTTACTACAGCTAAATCATGATCTTCGCCTTTGTTAAGCTCTACTGAAGAAACACCTTTAGGTAGGGTTAAATCAGAAAGGTGAAGAGTTTGACCTAATTCAACGTTATTCAAGTCAACTTCAATAAACTCAGGAAGGTCAGCTGGTAAACAGCTAATTTCAACGTCAACCATATGGTGCTCAGCATGGCCACCGTGAGTTTTAATTGACTCGGCTTTGTCTTCGTTAATGAAGTGTAAAGGTACGTTAGTATGCAGCTCTTTCTTCGCATCAACACGCAAGAAATCAAGGTGCATAACTAGAGGTTTAAACGCATGACGTTGCATGTCTTTAACCAATACTTCTACACTTTCGCCAGCAATGTTTAGCGTTAAAACGTGAGAATAAAAAGCTTCAAATGCTTGAGCAAGAAAAACTTTGTTATGGCTAAGTGTTAAAGAAACGGCTTCTTTATCCGCTCCGTATAAGACAGCAGGTACTTTACCAGCGTGACGTAGGCGGCGGCTCGCACCTTTCCCTAAATCAGTACGGACTTCTGCGTCTAGAGTAAAAATTCCATCAGACATTGAGATAACTCCAAATATAAGTAAATGTGTGTAGATTTTTGCGACCAAAATCTACGTAAATATAATGTATTGTCGCTATTTTAAAATAACAATCCATTACACCCTCAAAAAAGGGCGGCGAATATTAACACTAGCAGTAGGCCGACACAATATGAAGACATAAAAAAGGCGACTCAAAAGTCGCCTTTTTTAACATTAATGGAGTTTAGTATTCGAACATAGCCGAAATAGACTCTTCGTTACTCACTCGTCTGATAGCTTCGGCTAGCATATTCGACAAGGTAAGCTGTTTGACTTTAGGGATTGCGCCAATTTCCGGATCAAGGGGAATACTGTCTGTGATGATAATTTCATCAATAACGGAGTCACGAATATTTTGTGCGGCGTTACCTGAGAAGATAGCGTGAGTGGCATAGGCGTACACATTTTTTGCGCCATGTGCTTTTAATGCCTCAGCGGCTTTAGCAAGTGTGCCACCCGTATCAATCATGTCATCGACAATAATACAGTCTCTATCTTGTACATCACCAATAATGTGCATAACTTGTGCGACATTGGCCTTAGGACGACGTTTATCGATGATAGCTAAATCTGTGTCATTCATTAATTTAGCCAACGCTCTAGCACGTACTACACCACCAATATCAGGAGATACTACGACGGGGTTTTCAAAATTACGGCGACGCATGTCATCAAGTAGAATTGGCGTGCCAAAGGCATTGTCTACCGGTACGTCAAAGAACCCTTGAATTTGCTCGGCGTGTAGGTCGATAGTTAATACTCTATCCACTCCCACATTTGACAAAAAGTCAGCCACTACTTTAGCTGTAATTGGCACCCTAGCTGAACGCACTCGTCTATCTTGACGAGCATAGCCAAAGTAAGGGATAACCGCAGTTATACGACCAGCCGATGCACGACGAAATGCATCGATCATCACGATCAATTCCATTAAGTTATCGTTTGTAGGTGCACAAGTTGATTGAATGATAAATACATCAGAACCACGGACATTTTCATGTACCTCGACACTGATTTCACCGTCACTAAATCTACCAACACTTGCGTGCCCAAGTTTAGTGTAGAGTCTGTCTGCCACTTTTTGAGCTAGTTCAGGTACTGCATTTCCAGCGAAAATCTTCATATCTGGCACGATTCAATTCCTCAGTGCATAAATTTTAGGCGGTGGCTGGATGTTTTTAATTTTAGTTTGTAGATGAAGCTAAAATTAAAAATTCATGCAGCATACATTAATCAGTAAAAATGGCTGGGGTAGCTGGACTTGAACCAACGAATGGCGGGATCAAAACCCGCTGCCTTACCACTTGGCTATACCCCAAATAAATTTTAATCCCGAGTCGCATGTTAACTATACCAATTATCTTGGCTGTATCTATGTATTTGGCTGTTTCTCTGCATACAATGGCGAAATATTTCGACCTTGCGCAACAAAACTAGTACTGCCTTTGGGCAGTTTAGCTTGCACGTTTAGGGCATCTTGTTGCTGTTCAAAAATAGCAAATACACATGCACCGGTACCGGTCATTCTCGACGGCGCGTATTCTAACAACCACTGTAATGTGTTTGCAACATTCGGATAGCGTTCACAGACTATTTCTTGACAATCATTGTGTGTATTGTCGAATTTGTAGTCGCTAAACTCTATTCTTGCGGTATTTCGAGGTAAATCTGCTAGTTGAAAAATCTCTGCTGTTGAAACATGGCAATCTGGAAATACCACTAAATAGTACTTTTGGGGTAACTCAACCGCTTGCAGTTGCTCACCGACTCCTTCGGCGAAAGCTGTTTTACCAAAGATAAATATAGGGACGTCAGCACCTAATTGCAGTCCAATGCCAGCTAGGGTTTCATCAGGTAAATTAAGCTTCCATAAAGAATTAAGTGCAACTAGCGTTGTGGCCGCATTAGAGGAACCTCCACCAATGCCACCGCCCATGGGTAAGACTTTATTTAGGTGAATATGGCAACCTAAATTTTTGGCTTTTTCTGGCAACACGTGGTTTTGCAATAATTTGGCTGCTTTGACAATTAGGTTGTCCTGGTCTGCAACCCCAGGGATGGATTGGGCTAAGGTAATGTGTCCACTGGCGTTTACTTCGAACGCAATTTTGTCGCCAAAGTCTAATAATTGAAACAAGCTTTGCAATTGATGATAGCCATTTTGATAGCGGCCATTAATATGTAAAAACAAGTTCAATTTAGCAGGGCTAGGCCACCATGTGAGCCCGGTTGATGGGGATGCTTGGTTTTTTATTGGGTGTAGAGAGGCATTTATAACCATGAATTTACTCTTATTAATAATCTATTATTATTACTACGATTGATGAAACTGATACTGTGAGGTAACCATATATTGTTTACTAATTTATAATTGTCGTAGTTGATCAGCCAATCTTCACAGCTTTCGCAATTGGGTTTGATTTGTGTGATCCAACCTTGATCTGCAGTGACCGCTTCAGCATTTTCAGTTATTTGACCTTTCACCCAAGTCGGAAATTGATTCACCGGTATTTGCCAACCTGTGATACGCCATATTAAAAAACTGGCATCGGTGTCTTGGTATATTTGGTCATCAGCCTCTAACGTGACCTGTTGACTATTGCCGGTCATTTTTAGTAGCGAGGTGCCAATAATAGAGGTTAGGTTTAGTTTGTAGGTTTGGTTATCTTGTTGCCAACTAAAACTGGCACTTTGTTTTTTTTGTTGGCTAGTAAAGCCAAGCCTGCCTTTGATTTGCCATTTTTGCAGTTGCATCAATTTTTGTTGATGTTGCAAGGAGTTAATGTCTACTTGTGAAAGATCTGGTTGCGCGCAACCGAATAAAATAAAAATTAGGCTGCTAATAATTAAACATGACAGATATGATGTAGATAAACGACTATGAAGGAGAGTTTGTTTCAATTTAAGTTCTGAAAGTATAAAATTTAGGGGTACAATATGAACATACAAGTGACTGCTCTTTCAATACTTTTACCTTTTGCGTACAATGCCGCGAAAATTTTGTAGTAATTTATATAGTAATCAATGACCCTAATCGCTTTTGGCATCAATCATAAAACGGCTTCTGTTGAGTTGCGAGAGAAAATAGCTTTCTCTGCAGATACTCTAGTGGATGCGCTTGCCTCTTTAAAAAGCATAACAGGGGCCAATGAATCAGTCATCGTTTCTACCTGCAATCGTACAGAAATTTACGCACAAATTGCCCAAGAACAAGCGGCTGATATTACGCAGTGGTTGGCCGATTTTCATGGCATTGCTGCAGACGAATTAAAAAATAACAGTTATATGCACCAAGAGCAGCAAGCGGCCGAACATATTATGCGGGTGGCGTGTGGCTTAGATTCTCTAATGTTGGGGGAGCCGCAAATTTTAGGGCAGGTTAAACAAGCGTTTACCGATGCCAAAAACTCTGGGGTGATTGGTAGCGACTTTGAGCGTCTGTTTCAACATACGTTTTCTGTTGCTAAACGGGTTCGTAGTGAAACAGAAATTGGCGCTAACGCAGTTTCAGTCGCTTATGCTTCGGTTCAATTAGCTAAGCACATATTTTCTTCTTTAGAGAAAAGTAGAGTGTTGTTGATTGGCGCAGGCGATACTATCGAGTTAGTGGCTAAACATTTGTCTGAACAAGGCGTAAAATCGCTAACAGTGGCAAACCGTACCCTAGCCCGAGCCCAAGCTATCGCTGAACCATTGGGCGGTGATGTACTGACGTTAGCGCAAATTCCCAGTCATTTGAAAAATGCCGACATTGTCATTAGTTCTACAGCGAGCCAACTGCCGATTTTAGGTAAGGGGTTAGTGCAAAGTGCTTTAAAAGAACGCAAGCACAAACCTATGTTCTTGGTTGACTTAGCGGTGCCTAGAGATGTGGAAGCAGAAGTCGCTGAATTAGATGATGCGTATTTGTACACAGTGGATGATTTACAACAGATAGTTGAAAAAAACCTAGCGTCAAGACAAGATGCTGCGCTATTAGCCAATGAAATGGTAGAACAACAGGTTCAGCAGTTTGTGCAGTGGCAGCAAGGCAAGTCATCTATTGACGTGTTAAAGAACTTTAGAGATCAAAGTGAAGAACAAAGGGATTCTCTCGTCAATCGGGCTATCAATCAATTAGCGGATGGCAAACAAGCTGATAAAGTGTTGATAGAGCTTGCCAACAAACTGACTAATAGCTTAATTCATGCTCCAACAAAGGCATTAAAAAAAGCCGCAAATGAACAAGACAGCCAAAGTTTGGCAATATTAAAAGATGCATTAGGGCTGAAAAATCTGGATAATTAACATGTTATCCAAAAAATCTAACCAACACTTTAGTTAAGACGTATGACGTCAATGCTTACAGGAAAATAATGAAAGAATCTGTTCAACATAAATTAGAAACACTAGTTGAGCGCTTTGAAGAAGTGCAAGCTTTACTTGGTGAGGCCGAAGTGATTGCCGACCAAGACAGATATCGTGGTTTAACTAAAGAGTATTCTCAGTTAGAAGATGTCGTGAAGTGTTTTCGGGATTATCAAGAAGCGCAGCAAGATCTTGAATCAGCACAAGAAATGATGCAAGAAGACGACGCAGAAATGCGCGAAATGGCCCAAGAAGAATTTAAAACCGCTAAGCAGAAAATCGAAGTGTTAAGCCAAGATTTACAAGTATTATTGTTGCCTCGAGATCCGAACGACGACAGCAACTGTTTTGTCGAAATACGCGCAGGTGCCGGCGGTGACGAAGCCGCTATTTTTGCTGGCGATATTTTCCGCATGTACAGCCGTTATGCTGAAAAGCAAGGATGGAAAGTAGAAGTCGTGACTACCAATGAAGGTGAACATGGTGGCTACAAAGAAGTGATTGCTAATATTCTAGGCGATGGTGCGTATGGCATTATGAAATTTGAATCTGGTGGGCATAGAGTGCAGCGAGTGCCAGAGACAGAATCTCAAGGTCGAGTGCATACTTCGGCTTGTACGGTTGTAGTGATGCCAGAAATACCAGAGTCAGAAGCGATTGAAATCAATAAAGCTGATTTGAAAATTGATACTTTCCGAGCATCAGGAGCGGGTGGTCAGCACGTAAACAAAACCGACTCGGCCATTCGAATTACTCACATACCTTCGGGGTTAATTGTTGAGTGTCAAGATCAGCGTTCACAGCACAAGAATAGAGCCCAAGCCATGTCTGTGCTGCAAGCTCGATTAACCCAACTTGAAGACGAGAAGCGTCAAGCGGAAGAAACCTCCACTCGCCGTAATTTGGTGGCTAGTGGCGATCGCTCCGAACGCATTCGTACCTACAATTTCCCGCAAGGTAGGGTGACAGATCATAGAATTAATCTAACACTTTATCGTTTAGACGACGTTATTGCTGGGGAATTAGGTGCAGTCTTAGAGCCTATTCGCCAAGAGCATCAAGCCGACTTACTTGCTTCGCTTTCAGATGAATAACCCAAATACTCAATGGTGAGCGATAGTCCACAAACTATTGCTCAGGTTTTACAGTGGGCTAAACACCAATTAAGCAGCCATAGGGTGAGTGATGATGGTGACTATGATTCCTCTATTATCGACAGTAAGCTCTTACTTTGCGCCGCATTAGACTGTGAGTTAGTTTATTTACTCACTTGGCCTGAAAAAGAGTTAACGCTTGAGCAACAGAAAACCTTTAAGCAATTTATCGCACAACGCCTAACTGGTCAGCCTGTAGCTTACATTGTGGGTTATCGGGACTTTTGGTCATTACGCCTAAAAGTATCTCCCGCCACTTTAATTCCCAGAGCCGATACAGAATGCTTGGTAGAAGTGGCGTTAGCATTACCCATTCCTAACAACGCTAAGGTATTGGATTTAGGCACCGGTACTGGCGCAATCGCCTTGTCACTGGCCTTAGAGCAAATCAATTGGACAGTCACAGGCGTCGATAAAAGTCATGCTGCTGTTGCGCTAGCAAAAGAAAATGCGCTGGTTAACAAGCTAACGGGCGTGGACTTTAAGCAAAGCGATTGGTTTTCAGCAGTTGAACAGCAGAAATATCATTTGATTGTGACTAACCCACCATATGTTGAATCAAATAGTGTTTTTTTAGAAAAGGGCGATGTTCAGTTTGAGCCAAAAAGTGCACTGATTTCTGGTGAGGATGGGTTAGATGACATCAAATTAATTGTGCAACAAAGTACTGGGTATTTGTTCCCTAAAGGCTGGTTAGTGATTGAACATGGCTACCAACAAGCCAATGCTGTTGCCCAACTTCTTGAATTACATGGCTTTGATAAGATACGTACGGAACGGGATGTTGACAATCAACCACGAGTAACATTAGCTAGATTTTTATAAATTTATCTTAATAATTAACGATATAGCTTGTTCTTATGCTCAGTTACCTTTATTTTGTGCTAACTAAAATTTGTTTGGCCTCGTGGATTGACAGGATGTGTTATGTCTGATGAAATTTTATTTGCAGAGGATACTGAAGAAGAAGAGTTCGGTAGTTCTGCTAGATGGAAAGTGTTGATTGTTGATGATGAACCCGAAGTTCATGCCGTTACCAAATTAGCGCTAGGCGATTTCGTATTCCAAGACCGAAGCTTGGAATTTATCAGTGCACACAATGGCCAAGAAGCCATGCAGATGTTCCGTGAGCATAATGACATTGCTGTGGTGTTATTAGATGTCGTCATGGAAACGGACGATGCGGGATTGAAAGTCGCAGATTTTATTAGAAATGATTTACACAACCATTTTACTCGTATCATTCTACGTACTGGCCAACCTGGTCAGGCGCCTGAACGAGATGTGATCATTAATTATGATATTAATGACTACAAATCAAAAACGGAATTAACGGCACAAAAACTTTTTACTGTTGTCATTTCTGCATTACGCTCCTACCGTGACATCAATTCTATTGAAGAAAATCGTAAAGGCTTAGAGAAAATTATTTCAGGCTCAGCCGATTTGTTCAGTATTTTGTCTCTTGAAAATTTTATCGAAGGTATCGTACAACAACTCGGCTCGATATTGGGCGGGACCGAAGGTGCAGTTTATTTAACTGCAGCCGTGGCGGGCCCTAAACCTTTCGAATCAAATGATTCACGCGAGTTGTACGTGTTTACTGGAAAAGGAGCATATGAAAACAAAGAAGGTGAAAAACTTGAACAAGTTATCACTGGCGCTGAACTAGCGTCTTGTAAAAAAGCATATCAAAATAAATGTTTAGTGTTCGAGAATGAGTACTTGGTTGCTTATTGTGGCAGTAAGTCTCAAACCGGCTCTTTATTGTATATGTCTGGTTTGCCAAGAGCATTGAACGAATCGGATAAACGATTAGTTGAAATATTCTCTCAGAATGTGCAAGTGGCTTTTGACAATGTGATGTTAACCAAAGAGATTGAAGACACACAAAAGGAAGTCATTGAACGTATTGGTCTAGCCATGGAACACTATTTTGGAGTCGGGAAGCACATTCAACGCATGGTGAAAATATGCGATGTAATCGGCCGACACGCAGGGTTATCTCAAGCAGAATTAAATACCTTATGTTTAGCCGTGCCGTTACACGATATCGGTAAAGTCAAATTACCTAATGACATTGCTATTGATATCGGTGAGCTTGATGGTGAAGAATGGGAAACATTGAGTAGTTATGCCGAAATTGGCTATAACTTACTTAAAGATTCAAACCGCCCAATTATTAAAACTGCTGCATTAATTGCCAGAGATCATTACGAATATTGGAATGGTAATGGATATCCGCAAGGGAAGTCTGGCAGTAATATTCATATATTTTGTCGTATAACAAGTTTAGCTGATGCATTTGATACTTTATATAGCAAGAAAGAGCGAGATATCAAACAGGTTGTGGAGATCATCAAAAGTCAAAAAGGGCTGCAATTCGATCCCAATTTAGTGGATATTTTACTGACTAATATTGAAGAAATAGAGCAAATTATTCAAAACTTGCCAGACGACGGCAACACTGCAATTGAACGAACAATCTAAGGTTTTCTAATACTATGTATACTTTTGTAAAACACCTGCATTTAACCGCAATCGCTTTAAGCGTTATTTTATTTTTGTTACGTTTTTTGTTGCTGTCTTTAAAATCTCCCATGTTACAAAAGAAATGGCTTAAAATATTGCCCCATGTTGTGGACACGTTACTATTATTGAGTGCCGCTACCTTGTGTGTATTATTGCAGCAATACCCTTTCGTTGATGCTTGGGTAACCGAAAAGTTGTTTGCACTAGTCATGTATGTTTTTATGGTTATTTTGGCGCTAAAACTTGCACAAACGACCTTAATGCGCATCGTAGGTTTTGTTGGTGCGTTGAGTTGGGTTGCTTTTGCCGGAATGGTTGCAGTGAGTAAAACCCCTCTATTATTTGGATAAGTAGATTTTATTTAATTAGTAGTAAAGATCTGCGGCATTAACCCGATAAAAAAGAGGGATTGTTTTATTGGGGAAGGTAAGTGAGAGAGTTAAAACAGGCCATTGCAGACAATGATTGTTTAATGGCAAGTTTGCGGTTAGCTAATATTTTTCAAGCCGGGACGTTTTGTCCCGAGTCTTATTTGAGCACTATTCGACAATGGGCGAATGATGCGAGACAACATATTGATCCCTTCATTTTAAATTCTAGTTCTTTTCATAAGTTTATCCGGTATTTTTACGTTAATTTGGCGTTCAGTGGTACCGAGCAAAACGAGTTTTCGCTACCGCCTAATTTGCTAAACCAAGTGATGGATTATCGTACAGGTATTCCTGTCACCTTATCTATCGTATTTGAAGCGTTAGCCAAAGCCGTGGGGTTTAATGTGTGTGGCGTGAATTTTTTAGGACACTTTATTCTCAAGTGTCAATTTGAAAACGAAGACACTATTTATTTAGATCCTCTTAATGGCAAACAGTTGCAAAGGCAGGATTTACATGCATTGTATTTCTCTATTTTGCAAGAAATAGAGAATGAAGTGATGCCTGAGGAAGCGCTAAATGAAGCGAGTTGTGCAGAAACAATTATTAAGCTTTTACATAATTTGAAAACCTGCTACATGAACGAAAAATCATATGCTCCCGCGCTAATGGTGGTTGAATTCTTAGTGGCGCTTTGTCCGAATAATCCATATGAACGAAGGGATAGGGGCTTTCTATTGCATAAATTAGATTGTACCCAAGTGGCCATTGCAGACTATCAATATTTCATTCGAAAATGCCCGAAAGATCCTTGTGCAGAAGTATTACAAGTGCAGTTAGAGCAATTAAATGAGCAGTTGCCAGTCGTGTTTCATTGAGTTAATGGCACATGTCATTGTCGCTGTATTAAAGGGAAAAGCGGTTACGTTTTAACAGGAATCTGAACATATTCGATTTTAAACAATATACCATGCCACCTAACCTGAGTTCTGGATAAGAAGTATCGTTTACGCTAAGCAATATCAGTATAATTCAATGACTTAATATGTTTGTGTCTAGCAAGGCGGATTGTGGTGCGTAATAAGGTGTTATTACTAAATAATCCAACGCCGCTAGACACAAAAGAGCATTATCGATAGGTTCGGCTTATCCAAAATTCAGGCTAGTTGTGTTTAGTCCACACTCTAACGTAGTCGACCGTCATGCTTGGGGCGGTTTGATTGAATTTTTTGGGATCGAAGCCTATGGAATATTGTCAATGGGATTGATGGGGATAAAGCCATTACATTTAAATTCGGTATATGGTTTTCTTAATCCTAAAGATAGGGCAACTTGCATTGGAATTTGTTTCCAGTATTTATTCTCTGCTCGTCCTACTTCTTTTCTATCCACATACCAAATGATTTCTTGCTCGCTCACTTTGGCCCCATAGACATGATATTGCTGGCCAGGATCGTCGGTTAGCACATGTACATTCTCTTGTTCATGGTATTTACTAGGCCGGCGCCAGTCTCTACCCGTTGAGTTTGCTTTGGCATTTTTCTTCGTCAAGGCGGTGTGTAAGTTGTGATCGGTTATTTTTTCGTTGCCAACTTTAAAGTTTTGCCTTTGCTGCATTTCTACTACATCAATTTCACTATATCTTACTGCACCCTCGGTTAATTGTGTGTCATCGAACTGGCTATACATCCAAAAAGCAGGGAGAAGCCAAGAAATTTTTTAGATCCTAAAATCCGAGCTTCGTAATAACCGATAGTGCCAGCTGCCTTACTTTGTAGCATGGCTGATTTGAAGTAAAGCGCAGAGTTAGGAATGGAGTCGCCTTGCGAGCAGGCGTTGCTGATATTTCTGCTGTGGGGCGAATACGTCATTTGTATGCTTAGCTGGCCATTACTTAATTTCGCGTTATTATCGTTGTCCCAACTCCAAGTTTGCACATGCTTAGGCGCCTTAATCCATTTATTATAATCTATGGATGTACCATTAAACTCGTCTGAGCGGCTAGGATCTAGTTGCCAATTTTCACCGTCTAATGCGTTTAAGGGATGCACATCTTCAGCATAACTGTAAGAAACAAAGGTAAAGCAGGTTAGTGCTACATTTAGTATGACAGTTGCATATTTGTTTGTTTTATATCTCATCACTTAATCCACCGTTGTAAAGTCATTGTAGTTAGTTTAGCAAAATAAAGTTATTAATAATATAAACATATGATGTTTGGGTTATTGCAAGGCAATGGGTGGCATCTTTCAAAATATCCCTATTCTTTGGATATGTATGATCCTGTCATTTTATCTAAAAAATCTCATTTTTGACGTTAATTAATAAACCATTACTGTTTTTACTGAGTTTGAGCGGCTATACTATGCGCCGCATTTGAAAGCGATAAAAACAAAGCATATATGGATAACTCCATTGGGTTATTCGACATTAAATTTTTAAAGGATAAAAATGACTCCTATTACTAAATCTTTTCAGTATGGTCAGCATACTGTTACTCTTGAAACTGGCGTAATTGCTCGCCAAGCCACTGCTGCTGTATTGGCAAGCATGGATGACACAACAGTTTTAGTAACCGTTGTTGGTAAAAAAGACACTAAACCTGGTCAAGATTTCTTCCCGCTAACAGTTAATTACCAAGAGCGTACGTACGCTGCGGGTAAAATTCCTGGTGGGTTTTTTAAGCGTGAAGGTCGTCCTTCAGAATATGAAACATTAACTTCTCGTTTAATCGATCGTCCAATTCGTCCATTATTTCCTGACGGATTCATGAACGAAGTTCAAATTATTGTGACTGTTGTTTCTGCAAACCCAGAAATACCTACTGACATCATTTCGTTAATCGGTACATCTGCCGCTCTTGCTGTTTCTGGTATGCCTTTTAACGGTCCAGTTGGTGCTGCTCGTGTTGGTTATACTAATGAACAATACGTATTAAATACCCGTACATCTGAGCTTGAAGCAAGTGACCTAGACTTAGTGGTTGCCGGTACTGAAGGCGCGGTATTGATGGTTGAATCTGAAGCTGACGTGTTGTCAGAAGAAGTGATGCTGGGTGCGGTGATGTATGGCCATGAACAAATGCAAACAGTGATTAACGCTGTAAATGAATTTGCTGCTGAAGTGAATACTCCTAAGTGGGATTGGGCACCAGAAGCAGAAAATACTGTGCTGAAAGATAAAATCAAAGCGTTGGCTGAAGCGGGTATCACTGAAGCTTACCAAATTTCTGACAAGATGGAGCGTAAAGACGCCATCACTGCTTTGACTAATCAAACAGTTGAAGCAATTACTGCTGCTGATGAAGAGCAAGATGCGAAAGAAGTTGCTGAATTAGTTCATGAGCTTGAAAGTGACGTAGTTCGTTCACGTATTCTAGCTGGTCAACCTCGTATCGATGGTCGTGATCCTGCTATGATCCGTGCTTTAGACGTGGCAACTGGTTTGTTACCTCGTACTCACGGTTCTGCTTTGTTTACACGTGGTGAAACCCAAGCAATCGTTGCAGCTACGTTAGGTACCGAGCGTGACGCACAAATGATTGACGGTTTAAACGGTAAAGAAGACAGTCGTTTCATGCTTCACTATAACTTCCCTCCATACTGTGTAGGTGAAACTGGTTTTGTTGGCTCTCCTAAGCGTCGTGAAATTGGTCATGGTCGTTTGGCAAAACGTGGTATTCAAGCGGTCATGCCGTCTGAGAAAGATTTTCCATATGTAGTACGTGTGGTATCTGAAATCACGGAATCAAATGGCTCATCATCAATGGCTTCTGTTTGTGGTACTTCTTTAGCACTGATGGATGCAGGTGTACCAATTAAGGCATCTGTTGCTGGTATTGCAATGGGTCTAGTGAAAAACGATGAGAATTTCGTAGTACTTTCAGACATCTTAGGTGATGAAGATCATTTAGGTGATATGGACTTTAAAGTTGCTGGTACGACTAATGGTATCACTGCACTACAAATGGATATCAAAATAGAAGGTATCACTAAAGAAATCATGCAAGTTGCGCTTAAGCAAGCTAAAGAAGCACGTCTGCATATTCTTGGTGTCATGGATCAAGCTATTTCTGGTCACCGTGAAGAGATGTCTGAATTCGCTCCACGTATCTACAAAATGAAAGTTGATAAAGATAAGATCCGTGACGTGATTGGTAAAGGTGGTGCGATGATCCGTGCTATTACTGAAGAGTCTGAGTGTAATATCGAAATCGAAGATGACGGTACAGTTAAGATATTTGCTACCGAATTAGCGAAAGCGCAAATTGCAATTAGCAAGATTGAACAAGTGACTGCAGAAGTTGAAGCGGGTAAAACCTATTCAGGTAAAGTTACACGTATAGTCGATTTTGGTGCATTTGTTGAAATTTTACCGGGTAAAGAAGGCCTAGTACATATTTCCCAAATCGCTCATGAGCGTGTTAACAAGGTGTCTGACTTCTTAGAAGAAGGCCAAATACTTGACGTTAAAGTTGTTGAAATTGACCGTCAGAACCGTGTTCGCTTAAGTATTAAAGACTTAATAGAAAAGCCTGCACCTGTAGAAACACCAGCTGAAGGTAACGAATAATTTATCGTTAAATAACGCCTAAATAATAAAGGAGCCGTAAGGCTCCTTTTTTGTTTGTAGTGCGCACTGCTGACAGGGATGACAAGCTATAGAAAAATGGCTCCGCAAAATGTTGACTAAATTATCGACAAGGTATATTGTTTGTATATACATTGCGTGATTTTACTACGTAATGTTAGCTATCTAGTAAACAGGCCAAGTGAAATGACAAAAAAGCAACCTTCGAAATTAGGCAAAAAAGATAGTCAGTTAGTTATTCGTATTAACGGTAAAGAACGTGACGATTTTGTGTCGCTTTGTGACGATTTAGATAGCAGTGCTGCGAGAGAATTAAGAAAATATATTCGTCGCTTTATAGCGGAGCATCAATCTGAAGATTAAGCGATTCGCTAATTTATTATTTCGATAAATGAAAGGTGTAATGCTACATCACAACATTTTTGAAATGTAACCTCAATCCATTAAAGAGAGCTTAGTTGTGACTAAAAAAATACTGCTAAAACCGATAAAAAAGATGCGAAAAAGATTAAGAAACTAAAATCAACACAAAAAGACTTGGAAAAAAAGATAGTCGATTTATCCAGTCAAGTCGATAAATTGAGTAAAAAGTCTAGCAAACTAAAAAGTAAGTTACACAAAGAACGAGAGACCGGATTTAGCAAAAAGCTAGCGAAACTGCAGGCTGACTTCGATAAGCGTGTTGCTGAGTTAACTGCAGTCAACCAAAGCCCTGCTGCCGAACCCAAACAAACCGTCAGAGCAGCGGTTAAAAGAACCGTCGCCAAAAGCCCAGCAGCGGCTAAACCAAGAACGGCGCCAGCAAAACCTAGAGTGGTAAAAAACCAAGCGTTGCGTCAATCGTTGGTGTTGGCCCAATGACTCAGAAAAAGTTAGCCGAGGCCGGTATTACGACGTTAGCGCAAATTGCTAATCCTCCCGCCCCAGTAAAAACTGCATTAAAACAATTTGAAAAAGTGCGAGGATATAACACTTGGCAAGCCCAAGCTAAAAAGCTCCTTGCTTAGTATTTAGTACAATATGGTGGATATAATAGTACGGTCAGGTTATCCATAAAAAAGGAGCATTAGTGCTCCTTTTTTATATTTTCTTAGGACGACTTTAGCGCGCTATTTATTTATTAGTTGTTTGTTTTGTTCTGCAATGCGTTTCTTTTGTTGTCTAGTTAAGCCATGACGCCAATGGTATTCAGGTGTGTTTATGATACCGTGGCTCTTCATCTGTTGATCATCGATATCAAGGCTTAAATCTGTATCGAAACGGGTGAGCATTGAGTGATTGGTCTTATAGCCATTGACTGCTGTGAAATGAGAAATCCCCCAAGTAATCCCACGTCCATACTTTGTATCTGTGAAGGCATCTGGCACATATGGGCCTCCGGCATTGGGTAATAGCTCGGTATGAGCAGCTACTTCAAAGTTAACCCAGTCTTTGGCATATTGAATGGTGTTACTTTCATTGCCATCTCGAATAACAATAGCGGCAATGCCTTCTTTAAAAGGAAATAATGTTGTCTCGTGTCCTGAGTTAATCAGTGGATTCAATGGATGTTTGGTGAAGGGGCCTAGTGGGTTGTCTGCAATGGCTAAACCTTGCATGCGTACTAGATTTTTTTCTTGGCTGATCGCGAAAACGGCCAAAGTCAGCTTTGTAGTAAAGATAAATTTTGCCGTTGTGCACCAAAGGGTAGGGGTCGTGTACGGTATTTTGATCCCATTCGCCTTCTGCTCCGTTCGGTATTATGACCTTGTTTGCCGGTGTCCAAGGTCCATCTGGTGAGTCAGCATAAGAAACCACGGTTTGGGCTAACAATTTAGCGCCACAATTGACATCTTCAGGCGCGCCAAAACGAAGATGTTGTCTGTCAATATCATTATGAGGAGCAAAACCGAACAAAGTTTTAAACTACTCTCTTGTTAATAACGGCGCTTCTTGGTCATCTGCGCTCATTAATAACAGTATCATTGTAGATGTAGTAGTACGGCGGTAAGTTATATTCTTATAACGGGGCGGCATAATTCCACACAGTTTTATAGCTATTGTTGCCACGATTTTTCTAGCAGTTCACATGTAAGTTGATGATAGATTGAGCAGCATTTTTTAACAAAATGCATTTAAATGTAAAGTTTGTTAATTAAAAGTGGATTTTAGTTGACATCGCTCGAGTTTACCTCAATCCATTTAGCATTGTGTCACTTGTTAAGTTCAACACTTTGTTATGAAAAAATATAATGTATTCTTGGTTGCAAATAATTTACCCTTTAAGCTCTATCTGAGTAAGTAATTTTGATAATTAACAATAATTTATAAAACACAATCCAACTAAAGGAACACTATGAGCACATATAAAATTAGGTCTAAATCAGTCATAGCAGCAAGTTGTTTAGCTATTTGTTGTTCTTTTACCGCGGCTGCCGAGGACAGTAATTCTGCAGGTGTAGGTTTAAGTGTGAAAGTTGGGACATTAGGTCCAGGTCTCGAGCTAGATTACCGGGTGAATGACTATTTTAACTTTCGATTACAGGGTAATAGCTTCTCTTACGATGATGATTTCGAGGAAGATGGCATTGATTATAACGGTGAGTTAGATTTATCAAATTATGGCATATTACTTGATGTACGCCCTTTTGGAGGAACCTTTCGTTTCACTGGTGGCGCCTATTCAAACAGTAATGAGCTAAGGGGCAGTGCTACTAGTGACGGTTCCGAAATATTTGAAATTGGTGATCAGGAATACCGTGGCAGCTCAGGAGACAAACCATTAGCTTTAGAGGCGTCTGTCGCTTTGGGCAGTGGAACAGCCGGGTATTTTGGTTTAGGTTGGGGGAACTCGGATCCGACTGGCTGGATGTTTTCATTCGAGCTAGGCGTGTTGTTTTCCGGTACACCTGAGGTAGAACTAAATTATAGTGGAACGGCAGAGCGAGTTGGCGATCCAAATTCATCATTTGACGTTACAGGGGATAGCGCTGAAGCTCAATTATTTCGTGCAGAAATTAACAAAGAAAAGGCAAATCTTGAAGAAGATATCTCAGACTTCGAATACTACCCAGTGATTGCTTTGGGAATAGGTTACCGATTCTAATATTTGACAAAGAAATGTGTAAATAACCTGAATCCAGGGTAAGCCGAACCTCTCGATAACGCTCTTTTTGCGTCGAGCGGCGTTGAATTGTTGTACGCAATAACACGTTATTGCGTACAACAATCTGCCTTGCTATACACCAAAAATTTCGTTGCCGAGCAACATTTAGCTGAGGTTATGTAGACAAAAACATATTAAGCCATTGAATTATATTGATATTGCTTAGCGTAAACGATACTTCTTATCCAGAGCTCTAGTTAAGTAAGGGCATATTTTAAAGTATGCCCTTTTTGCATAGCTAGAATTTTCAGCCAATTCACTAGCTAATAACTTGTTCTACTACGTGGGTCTCTCCAGGATTTACCGTTTGACCTTGGGTAATAGCAGTTTCGACGCACACCATAGATAAATAGCCATTATCGCTCATGTCAGCCATGCTAATGGACTTTTTCTGCCATGGATTCCATACAATTATGCTGTCGTGACCTGTAGAGCATACGCTAGTTAATAAAGGGCCATCTGTGATATCTACTTGTGGTGTTTTATTCAAATGAACCCTATCGGTTTCTTCGCTAAAATTATAAAGTGCTGGCGTATCAAAACTATCATAACCTCGGGTCTTATCTAAATAAACCCCTTCTATTCCGGCCAGTTGGCATAGGTTAATATCCACTATTGAAAAGTAACTATGTAATGCACAGTTATAACTGAAAGTGTGATTCCCCAAATTTTCTGTGTGTAGTTGAATAGTTAGATTTTCGCCTACTTCTACCACTAAAGTAAGTTGCGCATCGCCACTAAAGCCATCATCGACACTGGCGTTAGGTCTTAACGTAACTGTTGTGCCTGTCGTGCTGTCTTTACTATTGATTATTTGCCAGTTTTGATTACGCACGTAGCCATGTGCAGGATAGTGGCTATCTTTATGATCGCCAAACCAAGGCCAACATATGGGCACGCCGCCACGAATAGCTTTTTTACCGTCAAGTGCTGCCTTCGGGCTGACCCATAAGCGCTCTCTATTGTCACGTTTGGGTACAAAACTGAGAATATGACCGCCAAATAATGATATCTCTGCGGTAGCGAGAGCGTTATCAATTTGTAGAATTTGAATAGTAGACCGAGTAATTATGGTGGTTGAGTCAGTCAGTAGCATAGTGGGTCCTGTTAGCTATAAATGTTTACCCTTCATTGTTGAAAGTGCATGCTTGTTGGCTTTTCTGTTCGCACCCTCGCTTAGTATGAGCAAGCGCAAAGCCGTCATTTACTTGCCCGAGGCTGTGTCAATTCAATGATTATTGGCATAGATCAAAAAAGGCGACTATTGTGTGGTCGCCTTTTTCATTTAATTTGCCGCTTATTTTAAACGGCAAATTTATAGTTTCAATTATTATTTACTAATATGAGCAACTAAATCTAGCACTTTGTTAGAGTAGCCGATTTCGTTATCGTACCAAGAAACAAGTTTTACGAAGGTGTCTGTTAGTGCGATACCAGCTGTTGCGTCAAATACTGAAGTACGTACATCGCCAATAAAGTCTTGAGATACTACAGCATCTTCTGTGTAACCCATTATGCCTTTCAATTCACCTTCAGAAGCTGATTTCATCGCTGCACAAATTTCAGCATATGAAGCTGGTTTTGCTAGGTTTACTGTTAAATCAACAACTGAAACATCAGCAGTTGGAACACGGAAAGCCATACCAGTCAGTTTACCATTTAGCTCAGGAATAACTTTACCTACCGCTTTAGCTGCACCAGTTGACGAAGGAATGATGTTTTGAGACGCACCGCGTCCACCACGCCAATCTTTAGCAGAAGGGCTATCAACTGTTTTTTGCGTCGCTGTGGTTGCGTGAACTGTCGTCATTAATCCATCAACAATACCGAAATTGTCGTTTAAAACTTTAGCTAGTGGTGCTAAACAGTTAGTGGTACAAGAGGCATTAGATACAATGTCTTGACCAGCGTAAGAGTCAGCATTAACACCCATAACAAACATAGGCGTTGCATCTTTAGAAGGCGCAGACAATACGACTTTTTTGGCTCCGGCTTCAATATGTTTACGTGCAGTTTCGTCGGTTAAGAAAAGACCAGTTGATTCAACAACTACATCCACTCCGATGGCGTTCCAAGCTAGATCCGCAGGATTACGCTCAGCAGTTACACGAACTGTTTTTCCATTTACCACTAATTGTCCGTCAACTACCTCAACTGTACCGTTGAATTTACCATGAGTTGAGTCATATTTAAGCATGTAAGCCATGTAATCAGCGTCTAGTAGATCGTTAATTCCTACTACTTCTAAATCATCGCGCTCACAAGCCGCTCTGAATACAAATCTACCGATACGTCCAAAACCGTTGATGCCTACCTTAATTGTCATGCCGTGCTCCTCTGTAATTAGATAAAATGGCGTGTAGGGGGATTTTATCCCCCTGAAATATAATTACAAAATTATGGACTAATTGCACAAATAAGGCAAAATATTCCCGAATATATGTTATTTAATTACAGATATGTGCAAAAACACGGCAAAATGGTGGATTGACCGCAACCAATATAGGGCTATCTACGGTAAATTTCGAATAGATCTTGCGCGAATGTTGTTACTTTAAGTAACTAGAGTTCTGGATAAGAAGTCCCGTTTAAGCTAATCAGTAGTTTACGCTAAGCAATATCAATATAATTCAATGATTTAATATGTTTTGTCTACATAACCTCAGCTAAATGAGTCACTAGGGCCGAAATGAAGTGCGCTAGACAATTGCTCAAGAAGCAGAACAATTGATATAGCTTGAATTGTCTTTAGGTAAAATGAATAGGTGGTCGAAATAAGTGGTTAAATAGTCCCCATCTTTTAACCATTTTACTCCCAGTTGACATGGTAATTTTGTAAGCAATCGCCTTTCAATGTTGAAAACGTATTCAATTGGCTTACAGCAGAAATATGACTGATAATAGTGTTCTAAACATCTAAGGGATAAATTAATAATGACGGCTTCTTTAATAGACTATCTAGTGACCAATTGTGGAATAGAATCTAATTACACTGATGCTTGGGGTAAACCAACCACAATAGATATGAGCACCAAGAAAAAATTATTGCAGGTGATGGGTTATCAGGTTGATAACGCTGAGTTACTTGAGAAGCAGATAGAAGATTCTGTTAATAAAAGCTGGCTCTCGCCTCTTAACCCTGTTCAAGTTATTCGCAACAATCAGGATTTACAAATATCGGTGCGGTTACCCATAGAGCTGGTAACAGACGAATATCAGGCTCAAATTACAACAGAGCAGGGGCAAGTCAAATCATTTACGTTTTCGCCTATTGATGGCCAATTAGCCAATGTTTGCCATATTGAAGATATTGAGTTTCAAGAATACATTATTGATTTACCAATTGACTTGCCTTTAGGTTACCACTCGTTGGCATTGGTGATTGATGACGATGAGTTGGCGACTATGCGTTTGATCGTGGCGCCAGTTGCGTGCTTCAAACCTGAAGCGTTAGTTCAAGGTGAAAAAGTGTGGGGCTTAAGTGTCCAACTATATTGCTTAAGAAGTGAGACTAATTGGGGGATTGGAGATTTTACGGATTTAAGTTACCTATTAGAAAACGCCGCTAAACAAGGCGCACATTTTATTGGCTTAAATCCAATACATGCTTTGTATCCTGCTAATCCTGATGTTTGCAGTCCCTATGGGCCGTCGTCTCGTCGGTGGTTAAATTTTATCTATATTGATGTAACGGCAGTGGATGGATATACACAAACTGCGGTACAAGCTATTGTCAATAATGACGAATTTCAGGCAAAACTAAAAGAAGCCAGAGATACTGATTTAGTTGATTACTCGACTGTGACAGCCTTAAAACTTAAGGCCTTAGAAGCTGTTTTTGCCTACCAAAATAAGAAATACCTATCAAGCAATAGTAAGTTAAATAAGGCTTTTAAGTCTTTCATTGCTGACGGTGGTGAGAGTTTACAGACTTTAGCTGTATACGATGCATTGCAAGAGCATTTGGCGGCACAAGGTAAAGATAGTTGGGGATGGCCAGTCTTTCCAAAAGAGTATGCTGAGTACTCGTTGCCCAAAGTGAAAACCTTTGCCAAAAAATATGCCGCTAGAATTAAGTTCTATTTATGGCTGCAATGGCAGGCCGCGCTGCAGTTAGAGCAAGCAAATAATATCGCCACAAGCAATAACATGCATATTGGTTTATACCGAGATTTGGCAGTCGGTGTTAGTGAAGGCAGTGCCGAAATATGGGGTAATCAAGATTTATATTGTGTTGATGCAAGTGTTGGGGCGCCTCCAGATGTTTTAGGGCCTTTGGGACAAAGCTGGGGATTGCCGCCGATGGATCCAGAAAAGCTCTATCAACAACAGTATCAGCCTATTATTGATTTATTTAACGCTAATATGCACGCTACTGGAGCCCTTAGAATTGATCATGTAATGGCATTACTACGTTTATGGTGGGTGCCGAAAGAGAATAGCGCCAAACAAGGCGGCTATGTTTATTATCCTGTAGATGACCTCTTAGGTATTTTAGCCTTAGAAAGTCACCGTCATCAAAGCATGGTAATTGGTGAAGATTTAGGGACTGTACCGCCAGAAATCAGAGACAAACTAGCCGAAAACGGTGTTTATTCCTATCGTGTGTTCTTTTTTGAGCAAGCCGAGGATGGTGGATTTTATTCGCCTGCACATTACCCAGAACAATCAATGTCTACCCTTACCACACATGACATGCCGACACTATCGGGGTTTTGGCATTGTCATGACCTACAACTAGGTAAAGAACTCGGTTTGTATCCCACAGAAGAAATTTTGCAAACCTTATACGCAGATCGCCATGAAAATAAACAAGCGATTTTAGATACGTTACATGGCCATTCTTCAATCAGTCAAGATATTAGTTCTGACGTGAATTATGTGGGTATGAGTGAGGCGTTAAATAATGGCATGCAATTGCACATGGCGGGTGGATCAAGTGAGTTATTAAGTTTACAGTTAGAAGATTGGTTACAAATGGATAATCCCGTTAATGTTCCTGGGACCTTTAATGAATACCCTAATTGGCGTCGAAAATTAACATCTAATTTACAAGACATCTTTACTGATGCATCATTAAACAAACTAGCAGCTAATTTAACAGAGGTTAGAAAAACATCCTCAGTGTGATTAGTTTCATTATGTAGCTTTGTTGCGATGGCAAAGCTACCCACTAAAAGGCGAAAATATGCAGTTAGAATACGCTCTATCTAAAGCCAGTTGTACATTTCCTTTTGCCCATTTGGGCGCGCATTTTCAAGATTCTTCTCTCTATTTTCTGTTACTACTTGGATACCGGGTGCAAAATCAGTTGTGCTGGTGGATCTTGGTACGGGTAGAGAACTTGGTAGTTTGAAAAATGCAGATGACAGTTATTTATTTCAAGGTTCATTTACCGTAGAACAAGCACCAGTAGCATACGCATTTAACGTGACTAACGCTTGGGGAGACTACCAACTTATTGATCCTTATCAGTTTCAAGAACAAGCCTACCATGCAGAACACTTTGTCGATCACAGTCCTGAGAATCTTTACCAACAAATTGGTGCGCAATTAGTTTCTCTTGATGTTGGTCTAGAAGAGCCTATTCAGGCTACACGATTTGCTGTATTTGCGCCTAATGCTAGTGCTGTTTCACTAATTGGTGATTTCAACTATTGGAATGGTTCATGTCTACCCATGCAAAAAACAGACTTTGGCTATTGGGTCTTAGTCGTCCCTTGACATTAGTGCGGGGGCAAAATACAAGTATCAGATTAAAGATGCCTATGGTGCTGACTTGCCACATAAAGCTGATCCAGTAGGGTTTTCAGCGGAGCAATATCCGTCTCATTGTTCTGTCGTGTACGACCATAATCAATATCAGTGGAATGATGATAAATGGGTCAATAAAGTTAAAAAAGATAAATATAAGCAGGCTATGAGTTTCTATGAGCTGCATCTTGGTTCATGGAAAAACCTGTACCCAGAGTCAAATCAAAAATTCCTTACCTATCGTGAATTGGTTGATGAACTCATCCCGTATGTTAAAGATATGGCCTATACCCATATCGAAATAATGCCAGTTTCAGAGTTTCCATTTGACGGTTCATGGGGTTATCAACCCGTCGGATTATTTGCACCTACCAGCCGTTTTGGTTCACCTGATGATTTCAAGTATTTTATCGACCAGTGTCACCAAAATGATATCGGGGTGATTATTGATTGGGTGCCTGCGCATTTCCCAGAGGATGGTCATGGTTTAGCGCGATTTGACGGAACACACGTTTACGAGTATGAAGATCCACGTAAGGGGTGGCATCCAGATTGGAATTCATGCATTTATGATTTTGGTAAAGACACCGTGCGTCAGTTCCTCGTTGCCAATGCTTTGTATTGGTTAGATAAATTCCATATTGATGGATTGAGAGTAGATGCAGTCGCCTCTATGTTATACCTAGATTATTCGCGGGATGATGGCGAGTGGATCCCTAATGTTGATGGAGGCAATCACAATTACGAAGCCATCAGCTTTTTGCAATGGATGAATAGAGAAGTATATGCAAAATACCCGAACGCTATTACCATAGCTGAAGAGTCCACTTCATTTCCTAAAGTGTCTAAACCTGTATTCGAAGGTGGCTTAGGATTTGGCTTTAAATGGAATATGGGGTGGATGAATGACTCATTGCACTATATTGCTAAAGATCCGAGTTATCGTCGTTATCATCACAATGAGATCACGTTTAGCTTAGTGTACTCATTTGATGAGAGTTTTGTGTTACCTATTTCTCACGATGAAGTGGTCCACGGGAAAGGCTCATTATTACGCAAAATGCCTTAGCGATGAGTGGCAACAGGCAGCTAACTTAAGAGCTTATGCTGGCTTTATGTATGGTCATCCTGGCAAAAAGTTAAATTTCATGGGCAACGAAATAGGTCAATCTGAAGAATGGAATCACGAAAGTTCGATTGATTGGCATTTGTTGGAGTTTGAAAAACACAAGCGGATACAAGACCTGTACCGAGATTTAAATAAAACTTATCGTAAGTACCCAGCCTTGTATGAGCTAGAACATAGTCACGAAGGATTTGATTGGATTGATCATGGCAATGCCGATCAGAGCGTATTGTCGATGGTAAGAAAATCCAAAGATCAAAAAATATATGTACTTACCAACTTTACGCCTGTTCCTTACGATGACTTTAGACTCGGAGTACAGGATGAAGGCGAGTATCAGATTATTTTGAATACAGATGACAAAAAGTATTGGGGCAGTGGGTATAAAACCATTAAGAAAACCAAATCAGCTGCTATTCCTTGGAATAATCAGGCACAGTCAATACCTGTACCATTACCGCCTCTTGCGAGTTTATTTATTATTTATAAAGGATAGTTTTTGTGAAACCAAATTATAAGATCTTGTCGGGGCAGCCGCATCCGTTAGGGGCTAACATTTTCGAAAAAGGGGTGAATTTTGCCGTGCATTGCCCGCTTGCAGATGGTGTGGATCTTTGTATATTTGATAAAAAATCCGAGAAAGAACTTGCCGTCATTCCGATGCCCGCTAAAACGGGCAAGGTCTGGCATTGCTTTTTAGATAACACTGCACCATGTTTGCTTTATGGTTATAGGGTGCGTGGAGATAATCACAGGCATATGGGGATGAAATTTGATCATGATAAATTGTTGATCGATCCCTATGCCAAAGCACTGAGCAAACCTTTGTTATGGGATAGCAAAAAATATCAAGGTGATAGCCAAAACATGATCCCGAAAGGCGTAGTGTTAGCGCCGCCCGTATCAGAAAACAGAGTGGCCAAGCCTAAGGTATTATTGGAAGACACGGTACTTTACGAAGCACATGTCAAAGGGCTCACTCAGTTACATCCTGATGTCCCCAATAAACATAAAGGGAAATTTCTAGGTGTTTGTCATCCTGCAATTATTCAACACCTCAAGGATCTAGGCATAACGACCGTGCAACTTATGCCTGTTTTTGCTTTTATGCCAGAGCCATTTATTACTAATAAAGGGTTAACCAATTACTGGGGATATAACCCCATTAACTATTTTTGTCCTGAACCTAGGTATGTGGTTAATGACGGGGTAGCTGAATTTAAAACCATGGTAGATTGTTTGCACGAAGCTGGTCTTGAGGTCGTGCTTGATGTTGTGTTTAATCATACAGCTGAAGGGGGCAGTGATGGACCTACTTTGTCCTTCAAAGGCTTTGATAACTCCTCATTTTATTTGTTTGAACGTAATGAATTTGGCGCGGTAGATTACGAGAAATACGTGAACAACTCAGGTTGTGGTAACAGCGTGAATACCGCTTTTCCCTATGTTCAAAAAATGGTAATGGACTCGTTACGTTATTGGGTTCAAGAAATGGGAGTCGATGGGTATAGGTTTGATTTAGCGGCTAGCTTAGGACGAGATCCCTATGAGTTTTCAAACTTATCAGGTTTTTTAGAACTTTGCGTCAAGATCCGGTTTTAATTGAAACTAAGTTGATTGCCGAGCCTTGGGATATAGGACATGGTGGATATCGTTTAGGTCAGTTTCCGTCGAATTGGCTGGAATGCAATGATAAGTATCGTGACACAGTGCGCTCATTTTGGCGCGGAGACAAGGGGCAAACTAGTGATTTTGCTACGCGTTTATTAGGCTCCAGAGACGTATTTTCGAAAGAGAACCGTTCAATTTTAACCTCAGTTAACAATGTGAGTTATCACGACGGCTTTACTTTACACGATATGGTCACGTACGCAGAGCGTCATAACGAAGCTAACGGCGAGCAGAATAGAGATGGTCATGGGCATAACCTTTCAGCCAATTATGGTGAGGAGGGCGAAACCACAGACCAAGAAATCCGCAAAATGAGGGAAAGACAGAAACGGAATTTATTTGCGACCTTATTATTATCGCAGGGTACGCCCCATGTTTTGGGTGGAGATGAAATTAGCCGTACACAACAAGGTAACAACAACGCCTATTGCCAAGACAATGAAATCAATTGGTTTAACTGGTCATTAGATGAAACCCAGAAAGACTTTTTAGTGTTTTGCCAAAAGGTCATTAACTTGCGAAAAGAAAGTGAAATCCTACATCATTTAAATTTGAAGGATGATGATTTCAAAAGTGGACATAATGTAGAGAAAATTTATTGGTATCGACCAGATGGTGAGAGAAAAGTAGAGGATGATTGGCAAGATCATAATAACCAAGCTTTTGCTTTGGAACTAAGAGGGCGGCCAGTTGAAGGATCAATACATCAAGAACACTGGTTATTTATTTTTAATGCCAGCGATCATGACGTATGTTTTCAATTACCTACTTTTTGTGAAGGAGACAGTTGGCAGATAAAGTTAGACACCCGTTACGCAAAATGGTCTGACCAACCTGACGTTAAAATTAAGCACAAACATCTTCAAGCTGGTCGTAGCATTTGTGTATTCCAATGTGTGCCTAAGGATCAGAAATAAATGAAATTATCAAATGAACAATGGCGACAAAAGTTGACCGATGAAGAGTACCGAGTGTGCCGAGAGAAAGGTACTGAAAGACCCTTTACTGGAAAATTATTAGATGAAACCGGTCGCGGCGAATACGTTTGTACCTGTTGCAATAGCAAGTTATTTGATTCAACGGCTAAGTATGATTCAGGTTGTGGATGGCCTTCATTTTCCGCCCAAAGTGACGAGCAAAACGTTGAGTACCATGCTGATGATTCTTTGGCCATGCAGCGAGTGGAAATCGTCTGTAAACATTGCGATGCGCACTTAGGTCATGTATTTGATGATGGACCGCAGCCCAGTGGTAAACGATATTGTGTTAATTCGGTATCTCTTCAGTTTTCTGCCAAGTAGCTAAGTATATAGTTGGTAAATAAGTAGCTGGTGTAGCAGGTAGGTAACGGATTATATTGATGCTATGAAAACTAGCCTCATTGCAAAGGACCTATTATGGGTCCTTTTTTATTTTCAAGGTGTTGTGACAACGCTCAGTGTGGTTTGGCTAGCGTTTTGCACTTGTGATTACGGTAAGGGCAAGCGGGGCACTACAGTTTATAGCATTCCATCTTGGTGAGTGATCTCTCAGAATATATCCAGCGGTTTTTCACAAAACGCCGGTGTGAAGGATTGGTTGTTGCTTTTGAAATTTCGTCAACCTAGCGGAAAGTCTGCTGGCATTGTGTTTGTTTTAAGGTCAATTCTGAGCAATTAATTAAAGGCTCTAGGCGAGTGAATCCAGATTGTGATAGATTAACGGTATGACCTTTATAGGATTGAAAACGTGAGAATTAGTAGCAATTTTGATAGCGGGAATATTCAAGTTATTCTTGCTGATGACCCCAATAATATTCAACTTAGTATTCAAAAAGATAACCAGTCAGATTTTTACCAGTGGTTTCATTTCAAATTAGAAAGCTCAAGCTTTATTTCCCATACCATTACTATCACTGATTTGGCTCAGTCAGCTTATCCTGGTGGCTGGGAAAATTATCAGGCGGTGGCATCTTACGATCGACAAGAATGGTTTCGAGTCGACACAGAATTTGATGGTAATAATTTAACGATTGAACACACACCCGAATTTGATCATGTCTATTATGCATATTTCGCACCTTACAGTTACGAGCGCCATTTAGATTTGCTCGCTTGGGCGCAACAATCGATTCATTGTAAACCCGTGTATTTGGGCGCTACGTTAGACAATCGAGATATGTCTTTGTTAATTGTTGGACAACCAGAAGAAGGTAAGAAATCCATATGGGTTACCGCTAGGCAGCATCCTGGCGAGACAATGGCCGAATGGCTAATAGAAGGATTGTTGGAGCGATTATTAGATGAAGATGACGCATTGTCACGGTTATTGCTAGAGCAAGCTGTATTTTATGTGGTACCGAATATGAATCCAGATGGGGCTGCTCGCGGACACCTTAGAACAAACGCCAAGGGAGTTAATTTAAATCGTCAGTGGGCAAATCCTACGATGGAAAATAGCCCTGAAGTGTACTTGGTCAAACAAAAAATGCACCAAACTGGCGTTGATATGTTGTTAGATGTGCACGGTGATGAAGCCTTACCCTATAACTTTGTGGCTGGCTGTGAAGGCAATCCAAACTATAACGATAGACTGATGGCACTTGAAAATACCTTTAAAACGGCGCTGTTGAATGCCACGCCGGAATTTCAAGATGTCTACGGTTATGAAAAGGATAAAAAAGGCGAGGGTAATTTAGCCTTGGCTGCCAATGCAATAGGGCATGAATTTGACTGTTTGTCGTATACATTGGAAATGCCATTTAAAGACAATATTGAATTACCTGACTCTGTTTACGGCTGGTCTCCGGCTCGTTGTAAACAGCTTGGAGAAGATGTTTTAATTGCTATGCGAGCAGTATTGGCTCAGTTAAATCAATAATAAAAAATATATTAAAAATAATAATGAGCTTAAAAGGGGAATAAATTGGAAACGTTTCATAGTTTTTTAAAGTTGTTAGATGGCATGTTAGGGGGCGCGTGGTGGTTTCCTTATGTGTTATTAGGTACGGGGCTATTTTTTACTGTGTACCTTAAATTTCCACAAGTTAGATATTTTAAACATGCGTGGAAAGTTGTTACGGGGAAGTTTGATAAAGATGATGCACCTTGGCGATACAACTCACTTTCGGGCATTAACCACTGCACTGTCAGGAACTGTGGGGACCGGAAATATAGGAGGGGTGGCTTTTGCCCTATTCCTAGGTGGACCGGCGGCTTTATTTTGGATGTGGGCGACTGCTTTTTTTGGTATGACGACCAAATTTGTCGAAGTAACCTTGTCTCATAAATATAGAGACAAAACGCCTGATGGTTCCATGGCGGGGGGACCTATGTACTACATGGACAAACGATTAAATATGAAATGGCTGGCTATTGCCTTTGCAGTAGCAACCGTTGTCAGTTCTTTCGGTACTGGTAATTTACCGCAAAGTAACAGTATTGCGACCAGTGTGGAAGCAACTTTTGGTTTTGATCCACTTATTGTGGGAAGTGTTTTAGGCATTCTACTTGCGCTCGTTATTTTGGGGGGATTACCCGAATTGCCGCGGTCACCTCTAAAATAGTGCCATTAATGGCATTAATTTATATCGTGGGGGCCTTTGCTGTTATTTTTGCCAATGTAGAAAATATTGGGCCAGCCTTTGCTTCTATCTTTTCTGATGTTTTTACCGGCTCAGCCGCAACGGGGGGCTTCTTAGGAGCGACAATCGCTTATGCTTTTAACAAAGGCGTAAATCGTGGGTTGTTTTCAAATGAAGCGGGTCAAGGCTCAGCGCCTATCGCCCATGCCGCAGCAAAAACAGAAGAGCCAGTATCAGAAGGCATGGTATCTATTCTAGAGCCTTTTATCGACACTATTATTATTTGTACTATTACAGGTTTGGTTATTTTGTCTTCTGGTGTTTGGAAAGAAAAACACATGAACACTTTCGATCGTTCTGATATGCACATATTGGCGGGTAACTATTCCGAGTCTAATCCTGCAGACAAAGAAGCTTTGTATAAATATATTAATGGTCTAGAAGGGCATAACGTCACCGATTTTAATGGGCAGATTAAAGTACTTGATGGTAAGGCGGTCAGCGGTGATTTTACTATTATCAACGCTCGCTCATTTGCCGATAATGTTACTTTCTCCATTGGCGAGCCAGTGGATAGCTTTTCTGGTAGCTTAAACGTTGAAGACGGTAAACTGGTTAAGAAGAGCATTATTGTAAGAGGTGAGTCACTTGTTCACTCCGCTAGTCTGACTGCTTTAGCCTTCACCAAAGGTTTCTTTGGGGAATCTGGTAAGTATATCGTTTCTGTTGGTTTGTTATTGTTTGCCTTTTCTACCGCCATTGCTTGGTCTTATTATGGCGATAGGGCAATGACGTATTTATTTGGGCCTCGTTCGGTTATGCCATATCGCGTGATCTATGTTGCTGGTTTTGTGTGGGCTGCTGTATCAGATACCACCTTAGTTTGGACTTTGTCTGCTGTCGCAATTGTTGTCATGACATTACCTAATTTATTTGGTATTTTCTTATTGCGTAAAGAAATGAAAGACTCAGTTGCGGATTACTGGGACAGATTTAATAAAGATAAATAACTGATAAATTGTATTTAAGTAAAAAAACGCGGCTAGATGCCGCGTTTTTCAATGTATTAACGGAGTGAAAAGTATGGCTGTAGTTGAATGCCCTTCTTGTAATAAAAAAATTTCAGATAAAGCAAAGAGTTGTCAGCATTGTGATTTTAATCTAGGCAATGCGAGTGCTGAAGATATCGCTCGTCAGCAGGATTTAAGAAAATATTTGAAGAAACAAAGCATACAAACCCAATCTATGGTGGCCATGTTACTATTTGTAGCCGGGTTCGGTTTTATGTATTGGGGCGGTTCGGCTCAACAAGATCTGCAATATAAACTGGCTGTCGCAGTGACAATTATTGGCTTTGTTTGGTATATCGTCAATCGTGTGCGATTGGTATTCTTGAAAAGGTCAGATTAACTTATGCTACAAGACGCTCTTTTACGCAATATGTCACCTCAGGTGTATGAAAAATTGCGACAAGCCGTTGAAACCGGAAAGTGGTTAGATGGCTCGCCATTGACTGAATCGCAACGTGAAACCAGTATGCAAGCAGTGATGATGTATCAATCCAAGGTGTTAAAATCTGAGCAGCATATGACTGTGGGTGAAAATGGCGAAATAGTGCATAAAAGCCGTGAATCCTTCAAACAAGAGTTTGCAAACAACTCAACCAACAATCAAACAATAGCGCGGTTTAAACAAGATGATCTTTAAACATCTTTTTCGTTCCAAACATCAAAGTCCTAATCCTCAAATACGTATTCAGGCCATCGACAATCTGAATAAACAAGATCCTGAGCAGAAATCTATTTTACATGAATTAGCATTTAATGATGCCGACGTAAATGTCAGTTTGGCAGCACTGCAAAAACTAGATAGTTTTGTTTTGTGGTACAAAATGTCGGAAATCTCTAAGAACGAGAGAGTATTAAAACGAGCGCAAAGAGTAGTTGAAGAGACGTTATTAGCTGATCAAACTGAGCTATTGAGCGCTGGTGATAAACGTAAGTTTGTGCAGGAATGTCGAGACAATCGCTTGCTGGAAAAATTACTGCAACAAAACTGGATCCAGCAAGATACTGATTTGACGTTAGAGTTGTTGCAAAAATTAGATAAGCCTCAAGTACAGGAGAAATTGCTACTCGAGAGTCAAAATGAGCCATTGCAATTGCGCTTACTAGAGCAGTTACGTGATGGGACTCAGCAAAGAAAACTACTAAATAGACTCATTAAAAAAAGCCCAGTAGAAGCGATTAAAGTTCAAAGCAAGCGTATTTTAGATGATTGGTTAGTGGCGGAGTCCTTACCCCTAGAAATAGAGCAGCAGGTTAAAATGATCTTGTCTCGGCTTTTAGCCTTGAAAGACGGTAATGAATTACCGCTTATTCAACAGCAACAAACAGATTTAGTGGCACAATATCAACGCTTAACTAGTCAGTTTTCTTGTTTGACAGACGTTAAACGCCAAGAGCTCGAACAGAAATACGCTGACATTTCGCAAAAAGTGACACGCACCATAGATTTACTGTTACCCGAATGGCAAGCAAAATTAGCAGACAAAGCGTTGCGCTCGAGCATCAACAGTGTTTCTGAAAACGTCAACCAGAGCTTGAGTCATTTGTCTGAGCAACTGGCTACACGAATTAGTGACATTACGGAAACAGAAGCAAGCACGTTGGCCCGGCAGCTAGCGACACATAGCCAGGATCTTCAATCGTTGATTCATCAAGTCGATAAGCATGATCAGCAGCTGCACAAACAATTAGAGCAATTGCAGAACAAGTTAATGACAGGTCAAAATACATTGGCTAATTTGGCTGAGTTCCAACATTCGATTCACGCTGCTGAGTCAATTTTAACTAAGTTTACAGACTTAACTTTGCCAACTGATCAAAGTCAGATAGAGGCGGCACAAGACTTTGCCTACGAAACAAAAAAACAATGGCAACAGGCAATAGGCAATTACCAATCTCAATTACCGAATACGCTAATTGAGCGTTGGAATAGCCGAAATAAAGAATGGCAATTGGCCTTAAAGCAATTAAAACAAGCCGTTAATGCAGAAGTGTCCCGCTGTAGAAACAAAATTAGAGCGGTCGACAGTTTAGTGCGTCAAGGTAAATTTAAGGCGGCTATGGGCTTGTATCAAAAAGTCCAAGTGTGGTTTGATGCTTTGCCCGAAAAACAGCAGCAGTCGCTTGAAAAGTCTTTTATGTCAGTGAAAGAGCAAATTGAGAATCTGCAAGACTGGCAAGAATACATCGCTGCTCCGCGTAAGCCTGCGTTACTTAATGAGGTTGAGCGATTGATTACGCAACCTTTTGCTATCGACGCTCAAGCAAGGGCAATTAAAGCGCTAAGAGCACAATGGAATAGCCTAGGAAAATTAGACTCTGAGTCTGATCAGGCTCTTAATCAAGCTTTTGACCAAGCCATTGAAAAGGCCTTTGAACCGTGCCGCCAGCACTACGATAAGCAACAACAAGAGCGGCAACAGAATTTATTGGCCAAACAGAAAATTATTACAGACCTGCAAGCGCTGGCTGATTCAACTGTCGCCACGTCAGAGTTGGCGAAATCCTTAAGGACTTTACAGCAAAAGTGGAAGAAAATAGGTGAGGTGGATTATAAGCTACGAACCACCGTGTTTGATCAGTATCAAGCGTTGTATTCACCGTTACGAGAGAAAGTTAATCAGTTTTACCAAGCTAACCAAGAGCAAAAACAAAAACTATTAGACAAAGCACAGGCTTTAGTTGAGTTAGAGTCGGTGAGTGAGGCAATTGAGCAAGTGAAAGTTCTGCAAACTCAATGGAAAACGATTGAGCACGCTGGACGAAAAGCAGAAGCGGTATTGTGGCCTGCCTTTAGAAAAGCAAATGATGACGTGTTTGCTAGGCGAACTGCTGAGAATCAACAACATAAACAGCGGGAACAACAACAGGTTGAGTTAGTCAAACAGCAAGTAACAGAACTTGAAGGCAGATTGTTTGAAGCAGAAGACAAAGCTGATATTCAAAATGCTCTGCAAAATAGGTCGGATATTTTGGCCCTAGCAGCTGCCTTGCCTATTGCGCAACAAAAAGATATTGAAAGGCGCTTACAAACTGCAGTAGAAAGGCAGAGGGACAAATTAGCGGCCATTAAAAGCGCTGAAAAACGTCAGCACTTTAGAGACATATTTGCCATTTTGAAAGATTGGCATGGCGATCCAGACATAACAGATAGAATCAATGTGTTGCCTAAGTCTTGGCAAGGAAGCTTCGTCAATTTAGTAGATTCAGTTGACCGCCATACACTTGTTTTACAAATGGAAATATTAGCGCAAATAGAGTCTCCCAAGGAAGAAGCGGCCACTCGACAACATGTACAAATGCAGTTAATGGCGCAAAAACTTCAAACAGGTGAGGGGGTCGAGCTCAGTACGCTGTTAAAGCGCTGGATAAGTGGTGGAGTGTTAGATCATGACAGTATACAGTTGTTACCACGCTTAGAAAAAGTCTACCTAGTCTAGAGTATTTCCACAAGGAAGCGTTATGTACTTTAAATTCATAGGGACAATGATTTCCTTCTGTTTGCCTCTGGGCTTGTACTTTGCTGTAAGTGTGTTTTGTTCTAGCGTCTTAGCTGATGATGGGCAAAGCTCACAAACAGAGGTTGTTTTATTGGTCAACGCTGATGACACATTTCCATTTTGGCAAAGTGAAGTCGATTTTTATCAAGCCGTCGGTGATGCGTTAGATATTAATGTGGATGTGCATTATGTTCCCGGTAAGTATAGAGATCGTTTCGGAGTTGTTGGCTATATTAAAAACTATCTTAACGATCGCCAGCACCCTCCGACTTTGGTTATGTCTGCGTTTCTATTTGGCGCTGAGGAAAAGTTACTCGCTTTACTGAATGAACAATCAATTCCGTTTATTAGTTTGAATTCTTATGTCTCTGCTCAGCAATTCGTTGAATTAGGCAAACCTAGAGAACGCTTTCCACTGTGGTTAGGCCACTTTTCTCCTAACGATATTCAAGTTGGTAAACAGTTAATGCAGGCTTTGTTGAGCTTGTATCGAAAGCGAAATAATTGTACTAAGACTAAGTGTGGCGCTAATGTTTTTGGTTTCACGGGCTTGCCTTATGCAGCGGTTAGTCAGCAACGGGTGGAAGGTGTGAGGCGAGCCGTGCACAATGATCCTAAAAGCCACCTGTTTAATAATGTAGCTGCAAATTGGCGTAGAGCTATTGCTTTAGAAAAAATGGCAACGGTTGTTGGTCGCCATAGTGACATTGATATATTTTGGGCCGCCAGCGACAATATGGCTTGGGGGATAGTTGATGGCCTTAAAAAGTATCAGTATAAACATGACGTCTTAGTCGGCAGTATTGACTGGTCACCCAATACCATACCTTTTATCGAAAATGGCCAAATCGATATTAGTTTTGGCGGACATTTTTTGGAGGCTGGGTTGGCATTGATTTTTTACTATGATTATTTGCATGGAATTGATTTTGCTAAAAAATATGGCACGATTGTCGAAATAGAAATGTCGCAGTTAAGTAAAGAAAATGTGCACCGTATTGGTCCATTTTTGATTGAGCCGAAATGGAACAAACGGATTTTATATAACTATAGCAAATTCAATAATAGGGATAGAAAAGAATATTTACTGGCGCCATTAGACATTATTAATCAGCAATTAAATTGATTCTTTTGACCGCCAATCGTATAAAATGCCTCAAGGTGTAGTAGGTATTTCCTTTCATATTAAATAGAGCTGTATGTTCATGTCTTTTATCAGGTTAAATAAATTTATCAGTGATTCAGGTTTTTGTTCTCGTCGAGAAGCAGACAAATTGATCGAGCAAAAACGAGTAACGATTAATGGTGTAATCCCCGAACTAGGCACTAAAGTGGCGATAGGCGATATAGTGAAAGTGGACCAAAAAGTGATTTCTGCTAGCGCCAAAAATAAATCCGATAGGGTGTATATTGCGTACCACAAACCTGTTGGCATTACCTGCACGACAGAGCGCCACGTTAAAGGCAATATCATTGATGCTATTGGCCACAAAGAGAGGATTTTTCCTATTGGTCGATTAGACAAGCCGTCCGAAGGCTTGATTTTTTAACCAGTGATGGCGATATAGTGAATAAGATTTTGCGGGCAGAAAACGCACATGATAAAGAGTATATTGTTACCGTAAATCGACCATTGACTGAGTTATTTATTCAAAAGATGGCTAACGGCATTCCGATTTTAGATACTGTCACTAAGCCTTGTGTAGTGACGATGCAAAGTAAGATGGTATTCAGGATTATTCTAACCCAAGGCTTAAATAGACAGATTCGACGTATGTGCGAGTACTTAGGGTATGAGGTGACTAAATTGAAACGTAGTCGCATTATGTCTGTGCGTTTAGCTGGGCTTAAACCCGGTCAGTGGCGTAATTTAACGGCTGACGAAATGGCAGAGATTAATAGCGCAGTACAAGATTCATCAAAAACGGCCATCTAAGGTTATATTCTACTTTTTAAATGCATAACTTTGTTTCAAACCAAAGTTTTTACAGTTGTTGCATACTATGTTTGCTTAGTGAATATAATCCATAATTAGTATCAAAGAGTAAAAGCGTCGACAATATTGACGTTCTTCACAGCCCCCTTAGGGGGTAAAAACACTTATCGCAAATCTACAAGCTTTACCCTTTAATTTAAAACACTAACTTATGGTTCATTTAGTTTGTCAGGGGATTAATTAATGCTATATTTTTTGTTGCCGAAACATAGTTACAGACAATCGAAAACTTATTGTTTACGCATTTACGCCGATAATGGTGATAAATAGAGATAAGGAAATATATGTTTAACAGTAAACTAAAAGATGAATTACTCGACACCCAAAAAGCGCTATCTATTAACAAGCAGATTTTTGATAGTTTAAGCGAAGAAATGTTGCATATTGTGCTGAGTGAGCAGGGGGTCGTAGAGGAAGTTAATGCAGTTTTCCTTAGAGAAACTGGAATTCCTGAGCAGCAAATTTATCAGCGTAAGTTTATTGATATGGTTTACCAACAATCTCGAAGTAGTCAGCACTTCAGTCAATTAAAAAATGCGCTGGAACAAAAATTACATTGGTGCGGAGCGGTTGAGCTTGAAAAGGATGGTCAAGTGGTATGGTTGAGGATCATTCTTCAACCAGTAAAAGACCAAGATGGAGGGTGTTTGTATTTTGATATATTCGCAAACAATTTATCTAGGACCATAGAAAAGTCTATTCATCAAGATAACATGATAAGAGCCTTGCTTAGGTCGATGGCCGTGATTGAGTTTACTCCAGAAGGTTTTGTAGAGCATGCTAACGACTTGTTTTTGGACGCAATGGGTTATCAATTTTCTGAGATAGAAGGCAAACACCATCGTATGTTTTGTCTTGACGAAGAAACTTCTTCGCCAGATTATGTGGCGTTTTGGCAGAAACTTAATGAAGGTGAGTTTGTTGCCTCTCGTTTTAAACGAGTAGACAAACAGGGCAATGTGGTGTGGTTAGACGCCTCTTACAATCCTATTTTTGATAACCACGGTAACCTTTATAAGATCGTTAAGTTTGCCACTGTTATTACCCAGCAGGTGGTGTTAGAAGCGCAGACAAATGAAGCAGCAAGAATTGCATTTGACACCTCTCAACATACCGATGAAAGCGCTAGACAAGGCGCTGAATTAATGCAGCAAACGGCAAATGTTATGGAGCAGTTGGCGGAACAAATGACATTTGCCTCAGACAATATAGACGCTTTAGACTCGCAGTCAAAAACGATCAGTACCATTATTCAGTCCATTAGTAGTATTGCGGACCAAACTAATTTGTTAGCGTTAAATGCTGCTATTGAAGCTGCCAGAGCCGGTGACCAAGGAAGAGGCTTTGCGGTGGTTGCTGATGAAGTAAGGGAATTAGCATCTCGAACTAGTCGTTCAACCCAAGAAATTGTTGATGTAGTGGCAAAGAATCAGGAATTAACCAGTCAAGCGGTTGCAACCATTAATAACAGTAAAAATACTGCAACGGAAGTCGCGGAGCGAATCAATAAAACCAATCAAGTGATTGAAGCTATCAGAGTCGGGGCGCAAAAAGTCGTGCAATCTGTTTCACAATTTGTCACTAACTTAGATAGCAGTAAGTAACCTGAGTTGTGGATAAGAAGTATCGTTTAAGCTAAGAAATATAATTCAATGGCTTAATATGTTTTTGTCTATATAACCTCAGCTAAGTGTTACTCGGTGACGAAATTTTTCGTGTTTAGCGAGGCGGATTGTTGTACGTCATAGCGTGTTATAGCCATACAATCCAACGCTGCTAGATACAAAAAGAGCGTTATCGAGAGGTTCGGATTATCCAGGATTCAGGTTGAGTAATTTAGCAATACATGGTTTATCGACGCTTTGTTTATAAACCATAAGTGTATTTCAATAAGAGCAAGACAATGCTCGAATAACAAATAGAGATAGGTAAGCCAAACTTAATAAAATGCTTGAATTTATAATTGCTGGCACTGAAGACCAACAGGTTCGTTTGATAACCGTAAGGTGAAATAAAGCTGGCACTGGCGGCAAAAGCGACGGCTAAGGCAAAAGGCATAATAGGCGCTCCTAATGCTTGTACCATACCATAGGCAAATGGAAACATAAGTGCAGCAGCTGCATTATTGGTAACTAATTCAGTCAGTAATAATGTTAGCAAATATATCGTCACTAGTGCCCATATCGGACTGACACTTGAAGCCCATGGGTATAGCGCATCCATAAGGTAGGCAATGACTCCCGATTTCTCTAAGGCTGTGGCTAGGCTTAGTGCGCCGACAATCACAATAATTAAATTCAAAGGAATATTGCGTTTAATTTCATTGTTTGACGTGATGCCACTGGCCACGAGTATCGCCAAAAAAACAGTAATCCAGTCGCTAAATTTAATATTGATGAGGCCGCTAGACCAACAGTAACTATGAACCCCCCAAAGGTAATGCATTCTTGCAGGCGGCTTAGTTTTGTCACGACTTTCTTTTCGGATAATATAAAAAAGTTCTTTGCCAAATTGTGTCGTTGCACAAAATCAGGACCGGTGGCCAGCAATAAAAAATCACCCGCTTGTAATTTTATTTCTCCTAGTTTCCCTGATAACGACTCTCCATCGCGGCGTATGGCAACGACAGCTGCATCAAACAACGCTCTAAAACCCAATGCTTTAAGTGTCTTACCGATTATAGGCGCGCGATTTGAAATAATAACTTCGGTTAGGTTTTCTCTAAGTAAACCATCAGACTCGGCAAATAATTTTAAGCCTTTAATATGACTAAGGTTATCTACGTTTTGTACATTGCCTGTAAATATAAGTTTATCATTGGCGTGGATCACAAAGTCAGGGGTTATGGGGCTGAATAGCTTTCCGTCTCTGAATACTTCTATCAAAAACAGTTCGGGAAGGTTTCGAAGATGATTCTCTTCAACGGTTTTGCCGACTAGTTCTGAATCTGACTCAACATCGGCTTCGATAAAGTAACTATTGTATTGATTGTTTTTATTTTCAATCTCTGGCAACAAAGGAGTCATTAGAAACATTAATAAGCCACAGCTTAAGCCAGCAACAAGACCATACAAAGTAAAATCCCAAAAATTGAATCCAGAATGGCCATGTTCAATCAAAAAACTATCTACAATCAAATTGGTTGAGGTGCCAATTAAGGTCACAGTACCGCCTAAAATGGCTGAGTAGGAGAGGGGAATAAGTAGGCGTGAAGCATGGTGATATTGGTTTTGCTTAACAGGGCCAATTAAACTAGCCACAATGGCGGTGTTATTCAATAAGGCTGAAGAGGTGAATGTTAAGCCAAATAGGCGCCAATAACTGGATTTGAAGTTAGCCGTTACTAGAGTTCTAGCAAGGCGTTTTATCAAGGAGGTTTTGTCTACCGCAGAACTGACCAATAGCAGTAATATTAGGGTTATTAATCCTTGGTTTGTTAAATTGTTTATTACATCAACCATTACCAGTTGCTGACTGGCAATAAGAGCCAATAGCGAACTAGCAAAAATAAGAGAAGGGCGCTTGTCTGTTACTACAAGCGCCAATATGGTACCAGTAAATATCGCGAGAACCAGATACTGGTTACTATCCATATTATTTTATCTTATAGTTAAAGCTTAGTAATGTCGGCAGCATTCCAATGGGGAAAGTGCTTTCTAACTAAGGCATTAAATTCCAATTCGAATTCAGAATAATCTGTATTCTTACCACTGTCGTCAGTCGCTTCAATGATCATACCCGCACCTACGGTACTATTGGTCAATCTATCGATAATGATAAAGGCACCAGTTGCACGGTTTTTGGTATACGGGTCACAAGCAACAGGTTGTGTCAGCTTAATATTACCTACTGCTATTTCATTCAATTCTAAGCGCACCGCATCTTTTTGCTCCATTGAATTTACGTCTATTTGGTAGTCAATGTTAGCAACACTGCCAAGGTACAAATTTAGTCGCAAACTTAAATCCATATTGCTTATGAGGCAGAAGCGGCTCTTCATCCATCCACACCAAATTCGTTTTATAAGTGCTTGAATGAAGTGGTAAATTGTCACTTTTTACTATCATGTCTCCACGAGAAATATCGATTTCATCTTCAAGTGTAATGGTAGTGGTAAGTGGCGCATAAACGCGTTCTTGCTCTCCTTCAAAGTTAACCAGAGCTTTAACTCTCGACTGCTTACCTGAAGGTAGCGCCGTAATACTGTCCCCTGGTTTGATTTCACCAGAGACTACTGTACCTGCAAACCCTCTAAAATTAAGGTTTGGGCGGTTAACGTACTGCACCGGAAAACGGAAATCATCAACGTTCACATCATTGTTAATTTCGATGTTTTCTAACATTGACATTAACGACTGACCTTTATACCAAGGTGTGTTTTCGCTGATATTTACAACGTTATCACCTTCCAGAGCAGATAAAGGAATAAACTGAATGTCTGGGATCTCTAATTGCTTAGAAAACTCGAGGTAATCACGTTTAATTTCCTCATAAACCGTTTCACTGTAATCTTTAAGATCCATTTTATTGACGGCAACCACAATGTGTTTAATGCCTAATAAAGAAACGAGGAAAGAGTGACGACGGGTTTGAGTTTTGACCCCAGCTCGAGCGTCCACTAATATAATCGCCACATCACAAGTTGACGCACCGGTCACCATGTTACGCGTGTATTGCTCGTGTCCTAGGGTGTCTGCGATAATGAACTTACGCTTATCAGTTGAAAAGTAGCGATAGGCTACATCGATTGTTATGCCTTGTTCACGCTCAGACTGAAGGCCATCAACTAATAAAGCTAAGTCAACTTTTTCACCTGTTGTACCTACTTTTTTACTGTCTTTGGTTATGGCGGCAAGTTGGTCTTCAAAAATCATTTTTGAATCGTGTAACAAACGGCCAATTAAGGTACTTTTGCCGTCATCAACGCTGCCACACGTCAAAAAACGTAACATGTCTTTCTTTTCGTGTTGTTCTAGGTAGCCCAAAATATCAGACTGTAATAATTTATTTTCGCTATTCATAATTAGCAACTCACTAAGAAAAATGGATTTAAAACGGAATCTTTTTGATTGTATCTAAGAGGCTCAGCATCTTCTTTCAATGGATTAGCGGCATCTTTAATTATTGTCACCTTGCCACCGGCCGCTTCAACTACTGCTTGTGCGGCACCAGTGTCCCATTCGGATGTTGGCCCTAAACGGGGATACAAATGCGCCACTCCTTCGGCCACTAAACAAAGCTTCAAAGAGCTTCCCATCGCGACTAATTCTGTTTCGCCAGGTAAAGAATCAAGCAGAGCCTGAATTTCAGGACTTTGATGCGAACGGCTACCGACTATCTTCCATGAATCGCCTTTAATATGGGCTTTAGGGCTAATGTCAGTTTTTTGTCCTGCACTGATTTTATAGGCACCTTGGCCAACGATACCCACATAGGTTTGGCTCAATACCGGCGCATAAACCACACCTAATACAGGTACACCTTTGTCAATAAGCGCGATGTTTACCGTAAATTCGCCATTCTTTTTGATAAATTCTTTGGTTCCGTCCAGAGGATCCACTAACCAGTATTTATCCCAACCGCTACGTTCCTGCCAACTAATATTAGCCGACTCTTCGGATAGGATGGGTAAATCAGATATGGCCTGCAGCCCTGCCACGATACAGTTATGAGCGGCAAGGTCGGCTTCAGTTAATGGGCTTTCATCTGATTTTTCATAGATAGCAAAATCTCTTTGGTAGATTTCCATTATCTTGTCGCCAGCTTGGTGACTGATATCAACTATGCTTTGAATAAGTGTGTCAGTTAACATCAAGCTAAAAATCCTTTGCTTTTTAATAATTCAAATATTTCTTCGACAGACTCTTCAGCTGTTTGGCCAGCATAGCGCAGTGTTATCTCAGGAGACTCTGGCGCTTCATATGGTGAATCAATACCTGTAAAATCCTTAATATCACCTTGTCGAGCTTTTTGATATAACCCTTTAGGGTCGCGTTTTTCGCACTCTGCTAGAGGCGTGTCAATAAATATTTCGACAAATTCTCCCGCGTCTAATAAGTTACGGCAGTAGTCTCTTTCACTTTTAAAAGGAGATATAAACGCAGTCAGGACAATAGTACCTGCGTCTACAAACAATTTAGCCACTTCACCAATACGTCTAATATTTTCAACCCTGTCTTTATCGCTAAATCCTAAATCTCCGCACAAGCCATGTCGTACATTGTCACCATCTAGCAAGTAGGTGTGCTTATTATGTTCCGCGAGCTTTTTTTCTAGCAAATTGGCAATCGTTGATTTGCCTGAGCCACTTAAACCAGTTAACCACAATACGGCAGGTTTCTGCTTTTTTGCTTCTGCTCGGCGGGCTTTATTCACCTCATGCTGATGCCAAACTATGTTATCTACCATTAGAAATATCCTTCCATTTTTTTCTTCTCCATTGAACCTGAAGAGTCATGGTCAATAACTCGGCCTTGGCGTTCTGACGTCTTCGTCAACAACATTTCTTGAATGACTTCCGGTAACGTGGCGGCCGTTGACTCTACTGCACCTGTTAGTGGGTAGCAGCCTAACGTTCTAAAACGCACCGAGCGCATTTCTGGCACTTCACCGTTCAGCGGCATTCGATCGTCGTCTACCATAATCAAGGTACCGTCTCGTTCCACTACTGGGCGGGGCTTTGATAGATACAATGGTGGAATTTCGATGTCTTCCATATAAATATATTGCCAGATGTCTAATTCTGTCCAGTTAGACATAGGGAACACACGAATGCTCTCACCCTTGTTCACTTGAGAATTGTAAATGTCCCACAATTCTGGTCGTTGGTTTTTAGGATCCCATCTATGGTTTTCATCTCGAAATGAATAAACCCGTTCTTTGGCTCGAGATTTTTCCTCATCTCGTCTTGCGCCACCGAAGGCTGCGTCGAATTTATACTTATTTAACGCTTGCTTTAATCCTTCTGTTTTCATGATATCTGTATGCTTAGCACTACCATGAACAAATGGGCTGATATTCATATCAACCCCTTCTTGGTTGATATGAACCAACAAATCCAAGTCATGTTTAGCTGCCATCTTGTCACGAAATTCAATCATTTCATGGAATTTCCAAGTGGTATCTACATGTAATAATGGAAAAGGTATTTTACCTGGAGCAAAAGCTTTTCGAGCTAAATGTAAAAGTACAGAAGAGTCTTTACCTACAGAGTAAAGCATCACAGGATTGTCAAATTCAGCAGCTACTTCACGAAAAATATGAATGCTTTCCGCTTCAAGTTGCTTTAAATGAGTCACAGTTGGAATTGAGTTAGGCATGTATATCTCACGATTAAATTGATGTATATATTAAAAAATTCTATGGGTAGAACAATATCAAAAATTGAGTCTGGCGTGTGTTTTTTTGGACAAGATAAGACTATCTAATAATTAAATGCTAATGACTAAAAACAATCTTTATTACATTGATTCCAATCTTTCGGTAGCCCACTGAATTGATAGCGTATATAACTCAGCTGTTTTTCTTGGATCTATCTTGATTTCCTGGCAATAATCATCTAGCTGTTGCCACTCTCCTTTTTCAAACATTTCACATAAATGCAGTAAGTTAGCTGAGTTACCTTGTCGTTCGACTATGGCATTCTTTATGTCTGGTCCTAACGGTAGTTTATCCATTAGTTCTTTTATATCAGCATCTACCAACGCATCAATTAAAGACAGCAAGCCAATTAAAAAAGCCGAAGTCTCTATGCCCTTTAACATATTATTTTCAGCCATTGACTCACAAAAGCGTGCTCTTGCTAAAGACATGACAGTGAGTTCTTGAGGTTTTCCTTTACTAAATTGGGCAGTAAATAATATAGATATAAAGCGTTTAAGTTCTTTATTTCCTAAAATGACCACGGCTTGTTTGATTGTATCCACGTCTTTTCGACGTTTAAATAAAGGTGACTGTAAGTGACGCAATAGCTTGAACGACAGACTCACTTCTTCTTCAAAAAGAGATGTGACCAAATTCATGTCTGGGGTCGCTTTGTTTATTTCAGCCATTAACTTGATGATTGATATTTGTGCCGGCGAAAATGAAATAGAACGGATCACTTCAGGGCGACTGAAAAAATATCCTTGAAAATACTCACAGCCTAAATCTACAGCATGTTGATACTCTTCATACGTCTCAATTTTTTCGGCCAATAATTTGATATTTGGAAAAGGTGCGATTGCCTTGAGTATTTCTTGAAACTGCGTTTCAGAGGTTAAACTGTAATCAAGTTTAATGATGTCTATGTAAGGGAAAAAATGTTGCCATACCTTACTATGCTCATAGTCGTCTAGGGCGATGGTGTATTTTTTCTTTTTTAACTCAATGCAGGCATTCAGCAGTTTTTTACTAGGTGTGGCGGTCTCGAGAATTTCCACTACAACTTTGTCATTGGGCAATAAAAACGGATAGCCTTCAAATAGAGAATGTTGAGTGAAATTGATAAAAGCGAGCGAGTTTTTAGTGAGGGTTTCTAGTCCTAAATTAAACTGTAACCCTTCAATTAACTTCGCGGTTGCTTGATCGTCATTTATATTAGGAAATATATTTTCAAGACTATTTCTAAACAATAATTCATAAGCAAACAAGGTTTTATCTTTGTTTAATATGGGTTGTCGTGCAGCGTAGAAGCTCAAATTATCCCCTAATTGATTAGAGTGTTCGTACATTAAATTGTTATTTGAGTTATTGCAATCACAATAGCTGTGGTTAAGTATAAATTAACGTATTTTAATATGCCATAGAATATAGGTTGTCTTTGATTTATGCTAATTAAATTTCACCTAAAGCTACGCTTGAATTTATGTACAGACAGACTTTTAAACAACTATCCAAAGATGATTTGTATGCCATCTTAAAGTTACGCCAAGACGTATTTATTGTCGAACAAAATAGTATTTACGCAGATTTGGACGAATTAGATCAGTCGGCGATTCACTATTTACTCAAAAATACCAAACAGAAATTGTTTGGTTATGCGCGATACCGACAAGCGCCTGATAAACAAATAATAAAAATAGAAAGAGTTGTTCTGGATAAGAAAAGTAGAGGGGGAGGGCATGGTAAAGATTTGATTAATACCATGCTGACAGACATCCAAGATGAGTATCCACATTGGCCTATTATGCTGTCATCTCAAGTAGATGCTAGTGAATTCTATCGCCGATTAGGGTTTGTAGCCTTTGGTAAACCCTATGATGACGGGGGAATCGAGCATATTAGTATGGCTTATGAAGCCCACGATAAATAAAGAAAGGGTAATGTGTATCATTACCCTGGCATTTACGGCCTTAAGTGGAGAATTTAAATTTCTTGCTCAAATCCCGCTTGGCTTGACTAACATCTGCACCTTCTTCACCAACCACCACTAAGTTAGCCCGTTGATATCCAACTGTTTGGCTATGAAAGCCTTTTGTATGAGACTCGCTTTCCTTATCAAATTCCAACTTGTTAGGTACGACAAATAGTGTCAGCTTTTCGTCGCCATATTGAACAACTAAATGTAAACTTCTGATATTGTCAAAATCACAGAAGTTGGCGTAATAAATTTGACCTATTTCTCCTGAAATTTCTCCACCAAAACTGGCCAATTTAGCATTGACTTGTTGTAGGCTAATATTCTCATGGGCATCTAATGCGTAACTACCTTCAGCCCGAACGTGCGCTATAGCGTGTTCTGAGATATTTATTAGATTATTTTGTTGCCATAACATAAAACTCACCCCCATCACAAAGGCGATGGATGCTGCTAAAGCCAGCTGTATTCGATTACGCTTTTTGCTCATGTTGTGGCTGTGCATAGTCTGCCGCAATATCAGTTTACTGGCGAGATCAATAGGTACTTCAACTTGACTCGCTTGATGCATTTTTTTATCAAGCAATTTCAGTTCACGTAAGAATTCTCGCTTTTTAGGATCGTCAGCTAACGCCTTTAATATCTCTTCGTCCGCACAATTAGGATCTGCATACACCTTACGGCGAAATTCTAAATCATCCATTTAATTGCCCCCACTGTATGTCATTTTTTTCAAGCAATTCTTTTACTTGGTTACGGGCCCTAAATAGGCGTGTCATAACCGTGTTTTTGTTTAAATCTAGCTGTGCGGCAATTTCGTCGCCGCTGTAGCCAAGGACAATTTGTAGCATCAACGGTTCTCTGTATTCTTCGCTTAAAGAGGACATGATTTTACGCAGCTCTCGATGCTCGATCTGTACTTCATTTGACAAAATATCGTCCTCAATTGATACGTCATCAATATCAACCAAATCAAACTGTTTACGTTCAAACCGTCTCGCATTTTCTCGACGCAAAATGGTAATTAACCAAGACTTGGCTGCTTTTTCATCTTTTAGGGAATCCAAAGACTTCCAAGCTCTGAGAAAGGTCTCCTGTACTATGTCTTCCGCCACTGCTTTGTCTTTTACAAGCCAATATGCATAGCGGTAAATATCTCCATGAAGAGCCAGTACCAGCGCTTCATAGCGTGTTTGTTTATTTGCCATGTCTTTAGAGACCGTAGCAGTTTTGTTTTGCTTTCGTGCAAACATAATTATTTACCAAACTGTTGGCTAAAAGTGATTTCACACTCCATTTACTGTGTAACAGGGTAGCGTTTAGTTCACCGGATATAAAGGCTTAAGAGGGGGCGCTACATTGGCGTTCGCAAATCGTGCTTTGCGAATACTACGTAGTAAAGAGTGTAACTCATTGCTTTTCCAAGCGTTTTTTTCTGCTGAATAACGAGCAGCCAATAAATAATTCACTTGGTCATTGAGGGCGGGTTGCTGAAGTTTTTGTAGGCAGTAGTCCAACGTGGCGTTTTTACTCTCTATTATGTTAGCCAACCATAAGTTCAACTGGGTTTGGCTATCTAAAGCGTTATGATTATTAAGGGCTTTTTCTAAGTTCTTCCATAACACCTTTTCACTTTCAGTCGTTCTGACTTCAGAAGGGCGTTGAATGGTTTGTGTTTTTGTAAATCGCTTTGTATGTATCCACCAAGCGGTTAGGGTAAGTAACCAAAGCGCCAATAAGCTAAACGCAATCCATTGCCAATACTGCTCAACCCCAGACACCATCACTGGAGTAGTTACAGCTTTAGGTATAGATATGTCAGTTTCAGCTTTTTGTACTGGCGCCAAAGGAATAGTGGCAGTCGTTGGCTGATTAACCGCTGGTAGAATCTGTATGGTTTTTTCTGGCAGTAACGCATACTCGGTTTTTTGTGTAAGGGTATTAAACCAGGGGATTTTGACTTCTGGGATCACCAAACTGCCAGCTTGACTAGGAATGATAGCAATAGACTCTTTGCGCTGAGCTATCAAGGTATTATCTTTTTCTACTGTAGTCGTTTCAGCCTGATCTGGATAAGTTTTTACCGTATCTGGATATTGACTATTGATATTTGGAAGTTGTTGCTCAATTACACCCAGTGCGGTCAAAGTAATGGTGCGCGTGATGGGTTCTCCAGCCACAAATCCTTTGTCACTATTTTGCCATTCGTCGTCTACTTGCACAAACTCACTAGGTAACCAGTGCTGACTATAGTTGGCGGGTACTGGCAATACTTCAATTGTTTGATTGGGGCCAACTCTATTGACTGCTTTGTTGCGGTTAAAGAATCCGAAGCTTTGGCGGCTGTTGTCTATTACTTCACCTTCAAATAACGGGCCTTCAATGACAAATGTGCCGCTTTGTTGCGGAATAATGGCAAAAGAACGTTCTATTATTCGATAGCGTTTTCCATCGACAATGTCGTTGTATTCTTTGTCTTTTCCTATTTGCCGGATATCAGCATTTTCTAGGGTAGGGCTTGATAGACTGCCTCTTTGTAAATCTTTAGCTAAATGTAACTTTACCGTGTAATGAATTTGTTGCTGTAGATATACTTTTTCAACGTCGACGGAGGTGGTGATAAACAGGTCACGGGCGGCAGAGTTGGTGCTAGCAGAAACCGGCACCACCATCAGTGAAATAGGTTGAGTTTTACTACCTGCCACTTCAAATGCTGGAATTGTAAAACGACCTTGTTTTCTGGGGATCAATACCGTTGTCCAGGTCGTGCTTTTGCTGGTGGTAAAATTTATCATTTGAGTTTGTGAACTGACAGAAGTACGGCCCACCACAAAATCTTTAGCCAATATTGAAGAATCAAAATCTCCTCGGTCTACATCACCATTAGCAACCACGACTAAATTGAATGACTCATCAGCCATGACTGGGTTTTTATCGACAGTGGCTGTCACTTCAATTTCTTGGGCATGTAGCACGGTGCTAAAAAATAACAATACTATGCTTAAGCGTCCGAATAATTGTGTCAATTTACTCATAATCACTTCTACCAATTCCCCTGAATATTAGTCGGTAATCTTTCTCTTTTGCGTTGCTGAGATTCGATTTGCATTTTGCGTTTTAATAAAAATGCCGGATCATCAGGCACACGATTTAGTAAGTTCTGCATACGTTGCATTTGTTCTTTTTGTTCGTCTGTCAGTTCTTGCTCTTGAGCTTGAGCAGCCTGCGGCTGTTGCTCTGAATCGGATTCTTCACTGGTTTGTTGAGCATCTTGCTGATCGGCTGAACGCTGCTCTTCACTTTCGGTGTTTTCTTCATCTTGCTCTTGTTGACCTTCGGAAGGGGCTGACGGTTGCTGGTTTTCCGACTGTTGGTCTCCCTGTTGTTCGTCGTTATTTTGTTCTTGAGAGTCTTGGCCTTGTTGATCTTGTTGATCTTGTTGATCACCTTGTTGGTTGTCACCGTTTTGCTGACCATCTTGCTCTTGTTGCTCGCCTTCTGATTGTTCTTGTTCTTCTTGTTGTTGTTGTTGTTGTTGTTGTTGTTGCTGTTTCAATTGTTCTAGTAAGGCTTTATTGGCTATTGCGTCTTGATGATCGGGTTGTTGTTTAATCACTTCTTCATAAGCAGCAATGGCTTGGTCTAATTCACCTAGCTGGGCTAATGCATTGCCCGTGTTGTAAAGAGCTTGTGGGCTATCTACTTTCGAAAACGCATCAATCGCTGCTTGGTATGCTTGATTCCTATAGTGGGCATTGCCTTGCCATAGCGGATCATCAAATGTTTCTGCTGCTTGTGCAAACTCCGAATTTTTATAAGCTTGCATACCTTGTTGATCTCTGGTTTTCCACATATCTTGCCACCAGCCCGCTTGAGCTTGAGGTGTATATACAGGTATGAGACAAGCTGCAAATAGCACAGTGATTATGCCTTTTCTAAAGGCATAGGCAGCAAATGGCAGTAATATCAGTAATAAATATGGGCCTAGCTCTTGCCATTTGTCACCAAAGTTTTCTTTCTCTTGTTGTTCATCCACGTCCTGATCTTGGCTCACTAGGCTTTGCTCAATTAAGTAATCTATATCCGTACCATTTGCCTGCATGGGCGCATAGCGCCCTCCGCCACTGCGTGCTAACGACTTAAGGTTATTGCTGGTTAACTTAGGTATAACAATGGCACCGCGACTATCTTTAAGTAATTCGCCATTTGTTAGCTTTATCGGTGCCCCTTCTTCGGTGCCAACTGCTAAAACCGAGACCCGAAACAACGAGTTGTTTATCTCGTTACTCACTTCCTTCATTTGTTGGTTACTAATGCCATCAGTGATCCAGAAAATTTCGCCTTGCTGATAACCAGCGTTGCTTAATAATTCAATAGCGGCCTTGATCCCAAGCGCTGGGTCACTGCCCGCAATTGGCATAATTTCAGGGGTTAGGCTGGGGATCAATGTTGTAAGATTTTGCGCATCAGAACTTAACGGACTAATTGTAAACGCGTCACCTGCATAGACTACTAAGCCTGTTTCACCTTCAGTAATAGCATTGACTAGATCTATGGCTTTGTATTTAGCGCGAGTGAGCCTGTCTGGTTTTACGTCTGTCGAACGCATTGACATAGACATGTCGATCAACACGACTTTACCTGTATTAAGCTGATAAACCGGTTGCGGCAGCCTTTCCCATGTAGGACCTGCTAGAGCAAGGCTAGCTAACACCCAGCCTACGCCTAATAACAGCAGTGGCGGACGTGCAGTATTAGCCTTGTCAGTGGTGATCAAATGTTGGTATAGATGACCAGCTAACACCGATTGCCAACCAGATTGTTGTTTTTGGATGTAACGAATTAATCCCACCAACATTACTAACGGTATGATTGCCCATAACCAATGTGGGCGTAGAAAGTGAAAGTCACTTAAGAAAGACATGTTTTCAAATAAATTTCCCATCATCGTATTGCCTTCCTAAAGACAAATTGCTGCAAGAGTGGCCATACTGCTAGTAAGATTGTAAGTAACAAAGCCAAACTAAGTGGATAAAAATACAACGCTTTAAGGGGGCGCATTTGCTTACTTTCCCGCGCTATGGGTTCAAGTTTATCTAAGGTTGCATAAATTTGTTGGAGGGACTGAGCATCACGTGCTCTAAAATATTGGCCTCCAGTAGAAGTCGCAATGTTAGTTAACATCTCTTCATCTAAGTCTTGTGATGGATTCACTCGTCTATTACCGAACAGACTTTGTACGAGCATTTGGTCGGCACCAACGCCTATAGTGTATATAGTAACCCCACTATTAATGGCGAGTTCATTGGCTTGTTCTGGGGTGATGTTGCCAGCTGTATTTTGTCCATCGGTCAATAGCACTAGTACTTTGTTTGATTCTTTTTTGCTTTCAAAACGTTTAATGGCTAGGCCAATAGCGTCACCAATAGCCGTCTGTTCACCTACTAAACCAATTAGGGATTCTTTCAGTAATTGGTCTACTGTTTCTCTATCGTACGTTAAAGGAGCTTGCAAATACGCGGTGTCTGCAAACAGAATCAACCCTAATCTGTCACCCACTCTGCGCTGAATAAAGTCGCTAAGCACATATTTAATCATTTTCAGACGGTCGACTTGACGGCCATTAACTTGCATATCATCAATTTTCATACTGCCTGATAAGTCTACGGCAATCATCAAATCTCGGCCTTCTGCGGGAATGCTCACGGGCTCACCTAGCCATTGAGGCCGTGCGGTGGCAACGACTAATAAGATCCATGCAATACTGGCTATTAACAACCTGAACCTGTTATTGCCTTTGTGTTGCTGTTTGCTTTCGATGCCAGAGGTTAAATGTGGCACCCGTAGAGCGGCCTCTTGGCCTTGTTTTTTTGCCTGGCAACAAACGCGCTAAAAAAGGTAAGGGGAGCGCTGCTAATGCCCATATCCATTCAAACTCAAGCATGTTTTTGCTCCAATTTTTGACTGGTTTTGCGACTAGGAGGAAGCGCTAATTTTAACCATTTCTCTACGGTTTTCTGATACTCTGCTATGTCTGTTTCTGTAACAGCTTGCTTTTGATATAGATTATTTTGCAACGAGGTAAGTTGTGTCGAATACTTGGTCGACTGTTTTTCGGGCAAGGCATTAATCAAAAACTCAGCCCATTCTTTGCCATGTAATTGCTGCACTGCAATACCTGGAAAATAAACAACCGCTACTCGCTTTAGGATTTGATTTAATGCAGCGGGGCTATCATTTTTTGTCATGATAATTTGCTGTACTTCTTTAAGCGCTTGCTTCTTGGCTTTGCGTCGTTGGTTAACGTAGGTAACCCACCTAATTGTGGCGTAAATGCTAATTAAGATTAACACGGCTACTAGCCACCACCCGTAAGCAATAGGCCAGTTACTAATATGTGTAGCGGAGTGAATGTCTTTTAAATTATCTAGTGGATTCATTTACGTTGACCTTGCGAAAATGGATCTAATTGGGTACTTAGAGGCTGGCCTGCATCGATTTCGATAACCTGTACCTTACATTGTTTGAGTTTATGTTTAATGCCTTCAAAGTGACTTTGATGTTGAAGGCTGTATTGTTTCTCGGTTTCTTTTTCACCCAATACAATTTGTTGCCTATTTTGACCATCGGTTAGTGACACTTTTTGGCTCATTTTTACTTTAGGTAATTGGTGCTCAAATGGATCACTGATTGGATAAGCTATCACTTCACAATGCCTACTCAATTGTGAAATGTGTTGTTTGGTGAGATCGTTGAGTTGACTGAAATCACTTAAAATAAAAATTAAACTACCGGGATGCGCTAATCTTCGGATCCTAGCACATGCGTCAGCCAGGGTGACTTGCGGGCTTTGTTCCTGAGGAGGAAGCTGTTGGATCTTGATCATACTGTTGAGTAAAGACAGCACGGCTTTTTGCCGAGTGAAAGGCTTACATTCAATATGTTGGTTTTGATTGAATACTAGGCCGCCAATTCGGTCTCCGCGTTTACGTGCTGCCCAAGCAATCAACGCGGTTAAATGTGCAGCTTGAACCGATTTAAATAGCAATTGAGTACCAAATTGCATGCTCGAGGAAAGATCGGTCAACACAAAAACGGGCCGTTCTTTTTCTTCTCTATATAACTTTGTATGGGTTTTACCGGTGCGGGCTGTCACGCGCCAGTCAATCGCACGGATGTCATCGCCAGGTTGGTAATGTCTCGCTTCATCAAACTCCATGCCTCGACCTTTGGTTTTTGCCAAATAGGTGCCAGCTAATTTAGCTTGCACTGTCTTACGTGGAGATAGATTAATCAGGCCTGTTTTACTTTGATAATGGATCAATTCTTTTATACTTAGATTGATACCATCGCAGTGGTGTTTAGCCAGCCACTTTGCAATGTCTTGCATACTTCTTCCTGTCACTCTTGGTCGATTAAGGAACGCTGACTAACTGTAAAATTTTATCTAATACTTGATTGCGACCTATTCCTTCGGCTTCAGCTTCGTAACTAAGTAATACACGATGGCGTAATACGTTATGAAATACCGCCTGAATATTATCTGGGCCGACAAAGTCTCTACCCATTAACCACGCGTGTGCTCGGGCACACTTATCCAAGGCGATGGTGGCACGAGGACTGGCGCCAAATTCAATCCAGCTCGCTAATTCTGCATCATACTTTTCGGGCTGGCGCGTAGCGATAATAAGTTGCACTATGTATTGTTCTAAACTGTCATCGAGATGAATTTTTAGTACATCTTGTCGCGCATTAAAAATATCTACTTGAGTTAGAGTAGGGGGGCTAATGGGTGCTTTATGCATCGCTTCATCCCGCGTTAATCGTAAAATGTCTAACTCAGTTTCTGCGCCTTGGATAGTTAATTTCTAAATGCATCAGGAATCGATCGAGTTGCGCTTCCGGCAAAGGATATGTCCCTTCCTGTTCGATGGGGTTTTGAGTCGCCATCACTAAGAATAATTCAGGTAGTTGGTAAGTTTTATTGCCTACTGTAATTTGCCCTTCGGCCATGGCTTCTAGTAGGGCTGACTGAACCTTAGCCGGCGCTCGGTTGATTTCATCTGCCAAAACTAAGTTATGGAATAAAGGCCCCTGCTGAAATACAAAATTACCTGTTTCCGGGCGATATATGTCGGTACCAGTTAAATCCGCTGGCAATAAGTCCGGCGTAAATTGAACACGATGAAAATCTCCTTCAACACTTTTTGCCAATGCAGTAACCGCACGGGTTTTGGCTAGCCCTGGAGGTCCTTCTACCAGCAAATGCCCATCAGCCAATAATGCGACTAATATGTTCCTAGTGAGGGTTTGTTGACCTATTACTTGACTATCTAAGTACGCTTGTAACTGTTCGAATTGAGCTGCTGCCATGGCGTTAATTTTTTCCTGCTTAAAATGGGATAACTAAAAATTCTATATTTCGTAAAACAATTTTGTTGCCACTAGAGACAATGCTACCTGATATAAGGTTCCATCCTTGAAAAACAATGTTACAAAGCTTTAAATAAACCATTAAATACCGAATAGATCAGCTGATCATGGGTAAAATTAACTATTCATAAATGGCCGCTGTTCTGCTGTGAGAGCAGCAGTTTGGGCCAGCTCTATTCATGTAACACATTGTATTATAAGTATTATATTTTAATTTTAATTCTACAACTTGGTAGCCTTGTACTAAAGTTGGGAACTCTGTACAATCGGGTTTGGTTTACAGGTCAGACCACTGGTTTTGTATATTTATAAGGGTAGAAAATGACAACTAAGCAAAATGTAACCACCAGACAAGGCGAAAGAATTGCTATTGTAGCTGGTCTACGAACGCCGTTCGCAAAAATGGCGACCCACTTCCATGGAGTGCCTGCTGTAGATTTAGGCAAAATGGTCGTCAATGAAATGTTAGTACGCAACAATCTTGATGCAGAACTAATTGAACAGTTAGTGTATGGCCAAGTAGTGCAAATGCCTGAGGCGCCGAATATTGCCAGAGAAATTGTATTGGGTACTGGCATGAATGTGCATACCGATGCTTATAGTGTATCTAGAGCTTGCGCGACTAGTTTTCAATCAACGGTTAATATCGCTGAGTCGATGATGGCGGGGAATATTACGGTTGGTGTGGCAGGTGGGGCAGATTCTACTTCTGTTTCGCCTATAGGGGTGTCTAAGCGCTTAGCCAGAGCGCTGGTTGACCTGCAAAAAACTAAAACATTAGCTCAAAAATGGCAGGTACTTAAAAAGTTAGGGTTCAAAGATTTACTACCCGTTCCTCCAGCCGTAGCCGAATATTCTACCGGCTTATCCATGGGGCAAACTGCTGAACAAATGGCTAAAACCCATCATATTAGTCGCCAAGATCAAGATGCGTTAGCCCATCGTTCGCATACCTTAGCCGCACAAAGTTGGAATGATGGAAAGCTGCAGGGCGAAGTTATGACTGCCTATCCAGAGCCTTTTAAAACCGCACTAGAGAAAGACAACAATGTGCGTTTTGATTCGAATCTAGAAGGTTATGCTAAATTACGTCCCGTATTTGATCGTAAACACGGCACGGTGACAGCGGCAAATGCTACTCCTCTTACTGATGGTGCGTCGGCCATTTTAATGATGACAGAAAGTCGCGCTAAAGCCTTGGGATATCGCCCATTAGGTTTCATAAAAAGTTACGCTTGGGCTGCCATTGATGTGTGGCAAGATATGTTGATGGGCCCTTCATACGCCACGCCTATGGCGCTAGATCGTGCAGGCATGACCTTAAACGATTTAACCTTAATCGAGATGCACGAAGCTTTTGCTGCCCAAACACTGGCCAATTTGAAAATGTTTGCTAGTGATAAGTTTGCCCAAGAAAAATTGGGCCGCAGTAAGGCAACCGGCGAAGTCGATATGAACAAATTCAATGTGATGGGCAGCTCGCTCGCATACGGACACCCGTTTGCAGCGACAGGAACGCGTATGATTACGCAAATGCTAAATGAGTTAAATCGTCGCGGTGGCGGTAGTGGTTTATTAACCGCATGTGCGGCCGGTGGGCTTGCCGCGGCAATGATAGTTGAAACAGAGTAGGAACTATGACCATGACAACAACTGATAATTCACAGGTTCAAAGCGCTTTTTCATTAGATATACGTGATGATGGTGTTGCTATTTTGACTATGGATGTTGTGGGTGAAACCATGAACACCTTAAAGGTGGAGTTTGCCGAACAAATAGATGCGGTATTAAGCCAAATTCAAGCCGATTCAAGCATTAAAGGTGTGGTGTTAATTAGTGGTAAAGCGAATTCTTTTGTCGCAGGCGCTGACATTAGCATGCTTGATCAATGTCAAACTGCAGAAGATGCAACTAACATAGCCAAAGGTGGACAAGGGATATTCCAACGAATTGAAAATATGCCTATGACCTTTGTCGCAGCTATTCATGGGCCTGCATTAGGCGGTGGTTTAGAATTGGCTTTGGCTTGTCATTATCGTGTGTGTAGTGATGATGGGAAAACCCAATTGGGTTTACCTGAAGTACAATTAGGCTTGTTGCTTACAGGTAGTGGTGGCACACAGAGATTACCTAGATTGATCAGTATTCAACAAGCGATGAAAATGATGTTAACTGGCGCATCTGTTCGTGCCAAGCAAGCTCAGAAATATGGCATTGTAGATGATATGGTGCCGCAGTCCATTTTACTGGATGTGGCCATTGAAATGGCTAAGAAGCCAAAACCTAAGCGCTCTCCAGTAAAACTTAATCTAATGGGCAGGTTTTTAGAGCGAACAAAAGTAGGTCGCAATATCCTGTTTAGCCAAGCGGCCAAACAGACTGCGCTAAAAACGCAAGGCAATTATCCTTCACCCGATCTTATTTTAGATTGTATCAAGACGGGTCTTAACCAAGGTATGGACAAAGGTTTAGCAGTAGAGGCAAGACATTTTGGTCATTTAGTGATGACAGCTGAATCAACGGCCTTGCGGAGTCTGTTTTTTGCCTCAACAGAGATGAAAAAAGAGTTAGGCATTGCTGGCGTGTCTCCCGCCGCTGTGAATAAAGTCGGCGTGTTGGGCGGTGGCTTAATGGGGGGGAATTGCCTTTGTCACCGCAGCTAAAGCGGGTATACCTGTGAGAATTAAGGATATTCGGTCTGAGGGGATCGCCAATGCTATCAAATATAGTTATGACATTTTAAATAAGAAACTAAAGCGCCGTTTTATTAAAAAATCAGAAATGCAAAAACAATTGTCTTTACTAACAGGCTCTGTTGATTATGCCGGATTTTCTGATGTAGATGTAGTGATTGAAGCGGTGTTTGAAGACTTGACCTTAAAGCAAAATATGGTCGCTGAAGTAGAGAAAAATTGTGCGGAGCATACGATTTTTGCTTCAAATACTTCATCCATTCCCATTACTCAAATTGCCGCTAAAGCCAAACGCCCAGAGCAAGTTATAGGGTTACATTATTTTTCACCAGTAGACAAAATGCCTTTAGCTGAGGTGATCGCCCATGATACAACCTCTGATTTAACGATTTCTACAACGGTGGAATTGGCGAAAAAGCAAGGTAAAACACCAATAGTAGTGAAAGACGGTGCGGGTTTTTACGTTAATCGCATTTTAGCACCATATGTTAATGAAGCGGCTGAGCTACTATTGAGTGGTGAACCTGTAGAGCATATTGACAAATCGTTAGTCAAGTTTGGGTTTCCTGTTGGCCCCATTAAATTACTAGATGAAGTGGGAATTGATGTAGGCACTAAGATAGGTCCTATTTTGCAAGCGCAGTTTGGCGAGCGTTTTTCATCTAATCCTAAATTTGAAAAAGTGCTGGCTGATGGCCGTAAAGGTAAGAAAAACCAGAGTGGCTTTTATGATTATTCTGGGAAAAAATACAGGTAAGGAAGTTGATGCCAGCATATATGACCTATTCGGTATTACCCCCTCAGTGACGCTGAGCAATGAGCAAGTAGCAGAACGTTGTGTGTTACTGATGTTAAATGAAGCGGCTAGATGTTTAGATGAAGGAGTCATCAGGAGCGCGCGTGATGGGGATATTGGTGCTATTTTCGGCATTGGTTTCCCTCCTTTTCTTGGGGGGCCATTTCGTTATATGGACTCTCTTGGTATTTCTCATGTTGTCTCAAGGCTAGAGTATTATCAGAGTTCACTTGGAGATAAGTTTACCCCTGCAAATTGCTTGCAAGTTATGGTCGAAAGAGAAACTTCTTTCTATTAAATACTAATTTTGTATACCTGACTGGATCAATTAATACCTTGATCCAGTTTTTTTGTATAAAAAATGAGTAAAATACATCGAAACTACCGATTGGTTGTTTGGGCCTGACAAAGGCAGTAATTGGGAATTAAATTAATCGGTGAGGTAACGGATGGTTTTTATTATAAGTTCTGTTGTATTTAGTATTTTGTATTATGTACAGTCGTTTAAGTCGGGATTGACAGCCAAGAAGTGGGCTTTAGCAGGGTTGGTTTTTGGTCCGTTTATATATCCTTTATTTAGATCTAGACAAAGAATGAAGCTAGTACGTGCTAGAGGAACCGGTGCCACATTGTTTAGAGCTTAGGAAAGAGGTCCATCTCTTTAGACTAAATATTCAATCATAGCTTTGAAAGCAGTGATGTCATTTCTTATATTAAAATCTAACAGTACCAGCTCTTACACCGCTTTTAGTCGTTACAACAGATTTTGTTGCACTGGCTTGGCTTTTAACCGGAGCTTGTACACTTTTTTCTGCTTTAACTGCTACTGGGTTACTGCTGGCTAATACCATTGCTACTGCATAAGCTTTTAACATCTTTACTTTCCTCTTTGATTATTGACGTTTTTTATATTTGCCGACATTTATTTGTCGGTCAATCTATACATAGCTTAAAGTGTGCCAACTTTTGAGTTAGTAGGGAGTATTGAGGAAGTTAATGGGTATAAATGGGCTTGTTGTTTGTTTGGCCATGAAATTATGCTGACTTACCGTCATTTTGACGGTGTATTTTCGGCTAATACTGATAGCCGTTCCATTAAATAACCTGAGTTCTGGATAAGAAGTATCGTTTAAGCTAAACACTAGATTTTCGCTGTGCATACATTTACTTATTGGAATGGGGGGCGTTTATTGGGAGCATATTAATTACCGCCGTGGTTTAACGGTAATAAATTGCCACATGTATCCATTGAAGGGCGTTTGCAGGCGTGACTTTGCCTACACGTAATTTATGCGTTTTGAATAAGTTGTTTTAGTTCATGATTCTCTTTGAGTAAATTCTCAAACCTACTAGCATTTAGAGGTCTACTATAAAGGTAGCCTTGCAACATCTCGCATTTGAATTTACGTAATATTACTAACTGATTTTCTTCTTCTACTCCCTCGGCGACAACTTTTAATCCTAAATTGTGAGCGATGGTAATTATTGATTGAGTCATGTATCTATCATCTGACGCTTTTGCGATATCGTCGATAAATGCTTTGTCTATTTTAAGGGTATTGATAGGGAAGCGTTTTAAGTAAGCTAAAGATGAATAGCCTGTACCAAAGTCATCTAATGCGAGGTGAATCCCTTTTTCTCGCAAACGCTGCATCATTGAAAGTGCGTTTTCAGGATGTTGCATTAATGTGCCTTCAGTAATTTCACACTCTAAGTGAAGGGGAGAAAGGCCTACCTGTTTTAATATATTCATTATTTTGTCGTCAAGATCAGGTATTTCAAATTGCCTAGCGGATATATTTACTGCTACACGGCCGGTAAACAATCCGGAGTCAACCCACCGCTTAGTTTGCTCACAGGCTTTACGTAAAACGACTTCGCCAATCTCTATAATTTGGCCGGTTTCTTCAGCCAAAGGTATAAATTGTGCTGGACTTACAATTCCTTTTTCTGGGTGCTCATAACGAACAAGTGCTTCCATACTGACCAGTTTTCCGCTGGCGATGTCCACCTTGGGTTGGTAAAACACAGAGAACAGATCTTCCTTTAAACCATGTCTAATTAAGTTTTCAATTTGCAATTGCCTAACCGCGTTTTGATTCATTTCGCCACTGAAAAATTGGTACTTATTACCACCGGCATTTTTTGCAAAATACATGGCGGTATCTGCATTTTTAAGCAGTTCATGAGACGTGCCGCCATCTTCAGGGGAAAACACTATGCCTAAACTTGCTCCCAGTACAAACTCCTGTTTATTAATCATAAAAGGGCGCGCCATGCAGTCTAGTATGCTTTGAGCAAAGTGCGTGATGGTATGAATATCTGTGGTTTTGTCTACCAGAACACTGAATTCATCTCCACCCAACCGATATACGGTAGAGTCAGTTCCGGCTAGTTTTTGTAATCTCCTGGCGATTTGTTTGATTAAAATATCACCGGTTTGATGGCCAAGTGAATCGTTAATCCTCTTAAAGTTATCCATGTCTAAACAAATTAAGGCGTGCGGCGTGTTGCGTCTTACAATATTTGAGTGATTAGCCAAAAAGAATGATCGATTGGGTAATTCTGTCAGTGGGTCTGTATTAGAGAGTTTTAGTAACTCTTTTTCAGTACCTTTACGAGCAGTAATATCTGAAAATACACCAACATAATGACTGATTTTTCCGTCTTCATCAGTGATGGCGTCAATGTTAAGTTCCATTTCATATTTTTCACCATCTGTACGACGGGATTCTACTTCACCAAACCAATTCCCTTTTTGAACTAGTGACTTTTTGACTTCTTCGGTAAACGCTCCAGGATATTGATGAAAGCTAAGGTAATTGGCCAGCGCTTGTTCTCTGGTTTCACCTGTATATTTACAATACGAGTTATTGACCGAAATAAACTTAAAGTTTGTATCGGTGATAAACACACCATCAGAGATGGTTTCAATTGAGCGTTTAAATAATTTTAGTTGCTCCTCTGCAACCTTTAAATGACTAATGTTCTTTAAGGTTCCTGTCATTCGTTGCGCTTGCGCATTGGTATCTCTGGCTACGACTTTACCTCTGTCTAACACCCACAGCCACTCACCTCTGTAAGTTTTAACGCGGTAGCTCATCTCATAATGTTCCGATTTATCTTTGAGGTGAGTATTTAGAGATTCTTTAACTCGCTGTATATCATTCGGGTGTATATTGGCTTCGTATGAGCTATTGACACGAATGTCATCTTGAGGAAAGTCTAGTGTGCCCCAAGGTATTGGAGCGAAAAATTTGGCTTTGACTAATATCCCAATCCCACAGTTCATCACCGCTGCTCCATAGCGTCAGTTTTAAACGTTCTTCATTCTCTAAAATAGACTGACGAATGGCGTGTCTATTGCGAATTTGTTTTAGGGAATAAATCAGTATTAATACAATAATCGCTCCGAAAAATATCAGAGAGTTGGTTTGCAGCCAAATAGGGGGGCAATATTAATGTTTAATACTTTATCATTAGACCATGGTGTTAAAGGCGCCTTGCTTTGTACTATAAACTGGTATGTTCCAAAATCAAGATTGGAGAAGTGAGCGTATCTAGGAGACTCGGATACGGTCTCTATCCATTTGTCCGACAAGCCTTTTAATTTGTAACGATACTTTATTGCTTTTGGATTAACGGGATTTACTTGCGCAAATTTAAAACTCAACATGTTGGATTCGTATGGCAGATTTATTTCGTCCAAACTATTAATGATCGCGTTAATAGGGCTGTTGGCGCTACGTACATCAACAGGCAGGTTAAACACACGCAGTTGAGTAATAGTAGGGACTTTACTCTTGCCGGTAATGCCTTGTATATTGATTTGAGAGGTGACTGATAATTGTTCCGGTTCAAACATGGCAAAACCATTTGTTCCACCAAATAGTAATTGTTGACTATGTGTCAATAATCCGACGCTTTCATTTAATTCATTGAAACCTAGCATTTCAGGGGCAATATTCTGTAATACTTGATTGCTATCTAATGAAACCTCATCTATTCCGCTGTTTGAATAAGAGACCCATAAACTCCTACCTTGAATAATGACATTCATTACTTGGTTACTACTAAGTCCGTTGCCGGTGTTTATCTCTTCTAACAATTCATAATTAGTTTTATCGATTTTTATTAAGCCATAGCCAAAAGAGGATAACCAAAATGCTGTTTCGGTCTCGATGACTTTACTAAAGTATCGCGTATTGTCGTCATTGAAATCTAATACTAGCCGGCTCACTTTTTGTGAGTCGACATGGTAGTGTAAAATTCCTACATTAGTGTCTAACCAAAGGTTATTAGTGCTATCTAAAAATATAGGTCTAACCCATTTAATGCTTTGATTAGCTAAAGGCTCTGAGTGGGTAGAAAAACTAGTCGCATCTATCCAGGCAATAGTGTTGTTATTCGATTGCAGCCAAATTTTTCCAGCATAATAGTTAACTTGTAAAATATTTTGTCCAGTTAATAGGGTTTTCACTAACGTGAGATTAGCTTCTCGTGTTTGTTCATAGACAAACACCCCTCCAGAACTGGCTATCCAAAGTCGATTATTGTCGTCTATGGTGATGGACCAAATATGATGATTAAAGTCTTTTAGGTAGTTTTTGAAAGTGATACTTTTAGGGTCAAATAGACTGAGCCCTGCTGTTTGTGTCGCTATCCAGATATTGCCTTTGGGGTCCTCTTTTATACCCCAAATTAGATTTCCGGATAATGAATTAGGATTCTGCGGCGAACTTTCAAAAAGCTTTATTTGATTTTCTTGTAGAGAATGTTTGTAGACTCCACCAGAATAGGTCCCAAGCCAAATAGTCTTGTTCGAATCAATGAATAGCTTATAAAAGTGGCTGCTGTTTAGCCCAAAGTTAATGCTGTTTTCATCGTTGTATGTAAACTGTAGGGTTTCATCTGCGTTTAATATGCTAATGCCAGTGGTAGTACCTAGCCATATTTTACCTTCGCCATCTTGAATAATACTGCGTACTTCTTTTCCCGCAATAGAGGGCGAGCTGGTGTTGTTTAGTATATTCAATTGCGCTGTATTTGAATCCACTATATACACACCATTTTCGGTACCCATCCAGTATTTGCTATCTATCTTTTTGATATCGAAGAGGTAATTCGCGTCAAGATCAATATTCCAAGGGTTATTTTTTTCAGGTCGTACAAAATGTTGGTGCTATGGTCTAGCAAGTAGACGCCATGGCCTAAACTACCAATCCAAGTTTTATCGTCTTCGCTAAGAATGAATTTAATTTCTCTGGGCAGATTTTCTCCGCCAACAATAAAGGGCAAAAAACGCTTAGAGTATTGTTCATAGAGATAAAGGTTTTCGTCGGTAGCAACGAGAAGTTGCCCATTTCTATTGATCGACAAGGTGTAAATTTCATTACTTTTTAAATCACTATTATTTTTGTCAAAGACAGTGAAATCATCACTCAAAGTATTGTATTTTGCCAACCCGTTTACTGTGGCGACCCAAAGTTGACCTTCTGAATCGAGCTGAAGTTTCTTGATAAAACCTGCGGGGATAGAATTTGGTAGCGTATAGGAAGGGGGATAGTTTTTAAATTCGTAGCCATCAAATCGACTTAACCCTTCAAAGGTGGAAAACCAGATGAAGCCATTTTTGTCTTCGACAATATCGGTAACTGTGTTTTGGATAAGGTTGTCAGACTTATTGTAATTAACAAATACATTGCTAGCTGCATTGATATTTGGCACAACGCCAATACCTAATAGGACAATGATGACAGATAAATATTGATGGTATAGTTTACGAATATGCACTTTTCACCTAACGCTAGTTATTGTACTTTGTTATTGTTTTAGCTGCGTATCCGTATCGCAATGTTCTCAAGTTGCTTAATTTGTTAGCCCAGTATAAGCAAATGCCACATATTACATATTACATATGAAGTGATTTCAATTGTTTCTTTCGGCAAATAAAGCCATTGGCTACCTATTGGTAACTATAATTCCCTTTTATAAGAATGTGAACCCTTAAATAATGTTGGGTCATCAATTGCTATCGACATGTCCGATGACACTTCGTCCAATTCGCCACTGTGCACAATTATTTCGCCGAACCCTTGTTTGTCTAACAACTGTTGTAGAAAGGCTTTTAGTTCAGACAGACCTAATTCACCAATGGTCTTGGCCATACGGTTTGTCTGATTGAAATTGTAGTCTTGATTACCTATTCCCATCCAGAATCGTTGGCTCTTCATATTTAAATTAACGTCTTTTTCTGAAAATTGTCTAATGACCGCTTTTTTGACAGAGTCCCATTTTCTAGAATAGCTATCTATCGAATGATATAACGTTTGCAAGTAGTCATGTACAGCATTGATTAATCCTGATGCAGAAGAGTGGGGGGATTGGATGTAAAAAGCTATTCCAGGGTACTGGTTGTAAGGAATATAGCCACATCCAACTAAGTATCCTAGTTGTCGTTCTGTTCGCATATCATTGAAAAATGGGGCCGCTACTAATTGCTCCAATAGAATGGTTAACGCGACATTTTTGACGCTTGCGTCAGGCGCTTGAAAATACATCACAATTGCTGGATCTGGATGATGGCAGGTGACTTGATGGGTAACAACGGTTTTGTTCCGAATATCGGCGACCCCTCTATTTACCTTACTGCAAACTGGGTGAGACTGCCTAAACTCTCGGATAGTGTGGCTTACTTCCTGTGCTTGGTCTTCTGTCCAGTTTCCATACATTAGCCCTTCAAGATGAAACTCTCCAAGCAGCTTTTGCTTTGTTTGGTAAACGTCGTTTGGTGTGAGGTGTTGCATAGTATCTGCCATATCAAGGGGTAAATAGCTATGTTGTTGCATCAGCACCGCTAAGCGGGAAAATAATAAATTGATAGGCTTATTAAGTAGTGCATTAGATAAACCCAGTATTTGTCGTTTCTTTATTTCTGCGAAACTTTGGGTAAAGTCTTCATGCAGAATAATTTGTGTTAATAGTTTTGTGCAGAAGGTCAGTTGATTGTCACTGAAGCCATTGGTTTGCAATGAAAACCCGCCTTGATGTGGATAAAAATGAAAGTTCATCCCTGCCAATTCTGCTTGGTAATAGCGCTTGTTGAGTTTTTCGTTTAGCAGGGCAATCCATAAACGTTTACTGCTTGCAATCTCAATTCCTTGGTTGATAGCCTGACAATCAAAGGTCAGGAAACAGTCACCTTTAGGTAATTTAAATGTATTGTCTTGGCCATACCATAAATGTAACCCTTGTTCGTTGACAATAGGTTTGGGAACAGCAAAGTTGTTGTCAATGGGTTTGAGTGTAGGGGAGTTAACCAAAAATTGATTGGGTTGAGGCAGCACAAACTGGTTAGCTAGGGTTTTATCTAGATATTGTGAGGTTTCTTCTTGGTGTAGTTTCTCAACAGCAAATCTCGTTTCATACCACTTAGCAATTTTATTGGTCTTTACCTCTGGATGAATAAACTTGACTCGCATGTTTTCAGGGGTGAAATAAGTTAATAACTGGAGCGATAATTCAGGTTTTATTTCATCTAAAATATAGTCTCCAGCAAGTAAGTAGGCCTCACTGTATTCAAACATTGCCTCACTTAACTGAAGCGCTTCGTCTATCGGCTTAGCGACTTCTGAAAAGTCCCACATCTGTCTGTTTAAGGTGCTTATTTCTTCAAACCGCCAAGGTTCTAGTCCTTTTTCTCTAATCACATGTATAAAGTTGAATAAGGCACTAATGATATTCGTGGTATGGCTGACACCTGTATCAGTAAGCTGAATGTTGATGTTAAAATCTTTAAAATTACTCCCTTCAATACCGCCGCCAGCGCTTAAGTTAGAAGCCCATCCTTTATTTTTTAAATAATCCAGTAAACTATCTGCCCCTTCGTCCCCTAATAAGTGACTTAGGATACTTAGTGGTTTACTTCTAAAATGAATGCGAGGGTTGGGTAACGCAAACGTTAAGATCAGGCGTTTCGCATGTTGCAAAGGTTTGATGCTTATTTTTGTTGCCAAGTTTTCTGCTAAATAAAGGGGCGGCAACTTATGATGGGGAAGGTTATGGCTGTTTTGCCATTGGCAAAACAATTGAGTAATGAGATGCGCTCTGTCTGCAATTGGTGAAGAGCTAATCCAGCACATGCAGCAATTTTGTGGTTGATAAAAAGCGCTATGTAACCGTGCTAATTTTGATTTTAACTGCTTAATACTAAACGCCGAAAAGGTTTGTTTATTTCCAACAGAAAATTTGCTAAATGGATGTAGAGGGTTGCACGTTTCCTTATGTACTTGGTAAAGGCGCCTAATTTCATCTTTTTGCTTTAACTTAAATTCAGCATCGATTGCATTTGTTTCTTTGTCGATTAACACTTCGTTGAAAAGGGGGTCTACCAACATGTGATATAGATGCGCTGTTGCTTGGCTTTCAATTTCTTGGGGGCAGTCTAAGAAAAAACTTGTGTATTCGGTGCCCGTTTGTGCATTGATATGACCGCCATGGGCAGATAGGAAATCTAACAACTCGTTTGCTTTGGGGTATCTCTTGTTGCCCAAAAAAAGCATATGTTCTAAGAGGTGACTTTGGCCATGGCAGTCGTTGTCGTCGTTAAAATGCCCTGAATTTATCGTAATAGAACACGCGCTTTTTGTGCAGTTAGCATCTTCTACTAAAAATATCCGCATCCCATTGTCTAAATGTAGATATTTATACTGACGCTTATCATAGATGCTTTTTAACAAAGTAAACTTTCCGCTATAAGGTAGATATCTCAAGCATAAACTAATTTAGACTTGATTGAGGTTTTAACTTATTATCTTGCTATATTATTGTTACCAATACAAATTTCAGCAAATATATGAAATTAATTATCATGCGTCATGGGGAAGCAAATACATTTGGCCAGCCGGATAGTCAGAGGTGTTTAACTGCAAATGGTATTCAACAAGCTCATTTAGCTGGTAACTGGCTCAGTCAGTACTTAGGTGCCGACAACTCGATAGATTTAGCAATAGTGAGTTCTTTTCAAAGAGCGAAACAAACTTACCAAGAAGTAAGCCATTCGATCAAGTCAAAACGAGAAGAATCTTCAGATGATGTGATCCCTAATGGCGATCCCAAAATGGTTCACGACTATCTCGATTCAGTTATTGCCAACGATAGCGCATTAGAATATTTATTAGTGGTCACTCATATGCCTTTTATTTGTTTTTTATTAGAGGGCATTACAGTTGATAGATGCTCTATGCTATTTGACACCTCTAGCATCGCCATCGTGGATTACAATGTTAAAACACATAAAGGTAAAATTGAAAAAGTTTACCATCCCCAATAATTTTTCATAAAAATGCGTTATTTTCTTTAGAAAAAATATCTGCTGGTCGATAATACGGGTATGGCGACTAAAAGTTTACCCGCATATTTACAGCAGGTGCTAAGGCATCATGTTGATGAATCACAACTGACTCACGATGATGAGCTTCAGCAGATCATCGATCGCCTAAGTCAATTGAATGGTAAGGTTGAATCCTTAAAAAATAAAATCAAACAAAATAGACTGAAAAACACAGATAGTTAATGTTTATCTTGGCACCAAAGTAAAGTCAAAAGGTAAAAAGAGTCCGAGGCTCCTTAGGTAAACGTTACTCAGTCGAATCCGTATCAGAATGGCGATAGTATTCTGGCATTACTCTGATGGTCTTAACCATATTATCTTTCATTTCAATCACTTCAATTGGATACCCAGCTAAACGCAAGCTGATGTTGGCATCTGGAATATCTTCCAAGTATTCAAGAATTAATCCATTCAGGGTTTTAGGGCCTTCTGTAGGGAAATGCCAGTCTAGCTCTTTATTGAGCTCTCTTATGTTGGCACTGCCATCTATGATAAAACTACCATCTTGTTGTAAGTTAGCCTCTTTACTGTGATCGGGTAAAAAGCTGGTAGTAAAATCGCCAATAATCTCTTCTAAAATATCTTCTAGCGTGACCAAACCTTGAATATCGCCGTATTCATCTACCACTAAGCCGATGCGCTCTTTCATAGCCTGAAACTTATACATTAGGGTATGCAGTGGGGTGGATTCTGGCGTGAAGTATATTTCTTTTACCGCTCGCAAAAGGCTAGCCTTAGTGAACTGATCTTTTGAAAGTAAGCGTAGTGCGTCTCGTACATGCACAAAACCTACTGCATCATCTATGCTATCGCGATACAACAAGACTCGTGTATGTTGAGAGTTAACTAGTTGTTTTTGGATTTGTTTCCATTCGTCATTGATATCGATGGCTACGATATCACTGCGGGGACCATAATATCTTCAGCCGTTACTTTCTCGAGATCTAGAATTCCTACGAGCATGTCTTGGTGTTTTTGCGGAATAAGCGCACCCGCTTCGTGTACCACAGTTCTTAATTCTTCGCGGCTTAAGTTTTTACCTTCGTCATTGACTGGATTAATGCGAAAAATAGCCAATAAACCATTGCATATGCCATTTACCAAAAATACAAAAGGATAAAGAATGATCATCAAAGGCAATAAAATAAATGAACTTGGGAAAGATATTTTTTCCGGATAAAGCGCCGCTAAGGTTTTGGGAGTCACTTCGGCAAATATCAAAATGACTAACGTGAGCCCGATATTAGCGACTAATAGTCCCCATACATCACCAAATAAACGTTGACACAATATAGTTGCGATAGAAGCGGCCGCTATATTAATAAGGTTATTACCGATTAAAATAAGGCCAATAAGACGGTCCGGTCTTTTCAATAATTTTTGAACTCGGATGGCGCCTTTATGGCCTTCATTTTCAAGGTGTTTTAGTCGATATCGATTGATCGACATCATGCCAGTTTCTGAGCTAGAAAAATAAGCGGAACATAAAATGAGAACACCAAGAATAATGAAGAGACTACTAGTGGCTATGGTATCCAATTACGGAGATCCTTTAGTAAAAATGAGAGCGAACTTTAAGGGCTATTTGCTTGCTATTCAAGTAGCTTGCTCAATTAAGTAGAACTTCTCTAACAAACCGGCTGCCAAAGTATGCAAGTGTGAGCAAAAAGCCACCAATAATCGTAAATGTAATCACTGATTTTCCTCGCCAACCAAACTTTGCATGACCAAATAAAATGACACTATAGATGGCCCAAGACAATATAGACAGAATTGTCTTATGGGCTTGTTCTTTAGCAAACATATTGTCTAGAAACATAAATCCACTGATTAAAGATAAGGTTAGTAACACCGTACCGACTAATAACAATTTAAACAGGATACGCTCAACATCCATCAAAGGAGGTAAAGACGAATGTAGCAAAGAGGCGTTTTTTTCTTTCAACCTGAAGTTGATATAAGACAGCTGCAATGCATATAAAAAGGCAATACCTAAACAGGCATAGGCAAATAAGGCTAAGCTAACGTGGAGCAATAACGTAGGTTGAACACTAACCTGCATAACGTGAGCGTCTGGCATTAAACGACTGAAAATAACGATAGCTCCGGTAAAGCCGTACACAACTGGTAGTAAAATTGTATTTGGTACTTTAATCGAAGCAACGAGCATCGTAATACTGATTAACCAACCTATTAGAGACGCTACATTAAGCATACTCATGTTTTGTCCAAGCTCTACAAACACCGTGCTTTTTAAAATAAGGCTATGTAATACAAGGGCACAAATGACGGTTAACATTGCAAGCCGTTTATTGGGGCCTCGCTCACTAAACATACCAGTGACAATAATTCCAGAGGTTAAAAAATATAATCCAAAACACAGCACTTCTAACAACATTTGACTATCTCTTTAAGGCATCTGAATGGAGATTTAGAAAACGACATGAGTGTTTGCGCATCCTTATTTAATTTGTTTTGCTTGTTTCAAGTCTAAAAATATCATTATTTATCGTGACATAACATAGGGATAATCGGTTTTACCTTATATGGCGCAAAAATGTGCCTTTATAAAGGCTAATCGGCATTCTTATCTGTGCGCTTATTCGATATAATCAAGGTAATTTATAAATCTAGGTAATGAGCAGATGTTCGAGAATCTTACAGAACGATTAAGTAAAACCCTCAAAGATATTAGTGGGCGAGGAAGACTAACAGAAGACAATATTAAAGATACGTTGCGTGAAGTCAGAATGGCCTTGCTTGAAGCCGACGTAGCGTTAGCCGTAGTGAAAGATTTCATTGCCCAGGTAAAAGCGAGAGCTGTCGGAACAGAAGTCAGTAAAAGTCTAAACCCAGGACAGGTCTTTATTAAGATTGTTCAGTCTGAACTTGAATCCGTCATGGGTAGTGTCAATGAGTCATTGAATCTAGCCACTCAACCGCCAGCGGTAGTTTTAATGGCCGGTTTGCAAGGGGCGGGTAAAACGACCAGTGTTGGTAAACTAGCGGCACTATTAAAACAAGAGAAAAGAAAAAAGTACTAGTGGTGAGCGCCGACGTGTACCGTCCAGCAGCAATCAAACAGCTTGAAACATTGGCCGCTGATGTCGGTGTTGAATTTTATCCTTCAACAATAGAGCAAAAGCCGATTGATATTGTTGAAGGCGCGATAGCGTTTGCCCGTAAGCACTTTTTTGACGCATTGTTAGTCGATACTGCAGGTCGTTTGCATGTTGACGATAAGATGATGGAAGAAATTCAAGCCCTGCATAAAGCGATTAATCCGATTGAAACCTTATTTGTGGTTGATGCCATGACAGGGCAGGATGCAGCGAATACCGCCAAAGCATTTAATGACGCGCTACCTTTGACTGGTGTCATCCTCACAAAAGCTGATGGTGATGCGCGTGGTGGTGCGGCTTTATCAGTTCGACATATCACAGGTAAGCCCATTAAATTCTTAGGTATGGGTGAAAAACTAGACGCGCTAGAAGCGTTTCATCCTGAGCGAGTCGCCTCGCGTATTTTAGGTATGGGTGATGTACTTAGTTTAATTGAAGAGGTTGAACGTAAGGTCGATAAAGACAAAGCGCAAAAGCTGGCCAAGAAAGTTCAAAAAGGTAAAGGGTTCGATTTACAAGATTTTAAAGAGCAACTTGAACAAATGCGTAACATGGGTGGCATGATGTCGCTGATGGATAAAATGCCTTGGTATGGGCAATATGTCTGCCCAAGTCAAAGACAAAGCAAATGACAAGTCCTTTAATCAAATGGAAGCGATCATCAATTCTATGACGGCCATAGAACGCAGCAAGCCTGAAGTAATTAAAGGGAGTCGTAAGCGCCGAATTGCCGCCGGTTCAGGAACGCAAATTCAAGATGTAAACAGGCTACTCAAGCAATTTACGCAAATGCAAAAGATGATGAAGAAAATGTCGGGTGGCGGGGTCAAAAAAATGATGCGTAATATGAAAGGTATGATGCCACCGGGTGGTCCCGGCGGAATGGGTGGAATGTTTCCCCCTCGCTAAACCTTAACCTCTGAGCATCAATTAATGATGTAGCTAAAATTGATGCTCAATTTCCAAAACTTGGCTGGTTAAATTTTATCTATGAATATTGCAAATAAACCTACTAACTCCTTTATTAATTTCTTATTCATTTTGATATTAGTAATAGGCAGTGTCGTTAGTGGGTTTATTTTTTATAGTGGTAATCAAATCGTCGAGAACGTCGATAGACTTGTCACCAAGAAACTTCCTACCTATGATTTACTCCGAGAAATTTCAAACAGCGTGACCGAGCAAGAACGTTTTTTGTATGAATTTTATGTCACAGAAAATAAGCAAGAGTTCTTACAACATTATTTGCCCACCCAACTAAAAACTGAGCAAGCATTAGTTTCATTGTTTGGTCAATTTGGGTCTATTCCTCCGTTACAAGTGACCCGTGAACAATTAGTGACATTTGAACATGTCAGTGAACAATTAGTGAATAATGTTCATGCTACCGATACAAATTGGAAATTGGCGCGAGAGCAACTGAAAACAATTAGTCAAGTACGCGAGACTATTATGCCTCAGCTAAATCACTTAATAGATTTAACAAAAAACGGCGTGCAATTATCGGAACACAGTATCGCCAGTGGCTTGGAAAACGTGAGTCTGTTTGTCACCTTTTATGGGCTCGTTACTTTATTAATAGCATATAGCGTAGTCAGGGCATGGAAAGCCTACTTGGTCAGCGCTGCGAGTAATGAACGATTGTCGTTGTTCCCAAAACGTAACCCAAACCCGGTCATTAGTTTAGATAAGAATAATAACTTAACATTTAGCAATCCAGCTAGCAGACGATTGTTAGAGCAATTGGGTAAGCCTAATGATACGGCTTTGCGATTGTTGGCTAGTAATTTACCTTACTATCAACAGTTATTAATGGCGGATGAGAACCAAGATTCGCTACTCTTTGAATATGAAATTGATGGCTTGTTTTTTCAATGTGAATTGCATTGGCTCGCTGATCAACAGCAATGGGATATTCATTTAACGGATATTACTGCACGTAAAGAAGTGGAACGAGAATTAGAGTTTAGAGCCAGTCATGACCCAGAAACAGGTCTCAAAAAGCGTTATGAACTGGAGAAATCGGTCGACGAGATGAGACGCGAAAATATACCTTTTTCTTTAGGGGTATTGGAAATACGCTCCTATAGTCAATTGGTGTCAAGTAGTGGTCTCACCGCAGCTTCTACTGTGGTAAAAGAAGTAGGAATGTCGATACAGCATATTATTGCTGTACTTGGTAACGATAGGTTTGAGGCGTACAGAATTGGAGAGAAAAATTTTGTGCTCACCAGCACCTATTATCTGTCAACACCCCAGATCCAAGAATTGATTGAGTACATTGAACAGAAATTGTTGGCCACTATATTCCATTGCAAATACCGTGTAAAACTAGATTTTGGTTTTGCCTGCAGTCCAGAGCATGGGGCAAACTTCACTGAATTGTTATTAAACGCTAAGGCAGCGTTAGACAAATCCGCTAGAAACGAGAATAAACGCTTTGCGATTTTTACCCCTGAATTAGGTGCAAAATTACGACATGAACAAAAACTAACAGAAGACTTAAAAACAGCCATTGAACAGAAAAAGTTCGAGCTGCACTTTCAACCTCAACTGTGTTTGTTGTCAAACAAGATTGTGGGAGCCGAAGTGCTAGTTCGATGGCAACGCTATGGTGAATGGATTTCACCTGCTGATTTTATTCCACTTGCCGAGAACGCCGGTTTAATCACTCCGTTGGGAGATTGGATATTAACCAAAGCTTGTCACAGAACACGTCAAATAGTTGACCTTGGCTATCAGGACTTAGTGATGGCTGTGAATATTTCACCTATCCAGTTTGGCCGACCAGAATTTTTGCATAAGGTCACTCAGGCACTAAAAGATGCGGATTTACCTGCCAAACATTTAGAGTTAGAAATCACAGAAGGGGTGATTATTTACAATGAGCAAGAAACCATTGATACCATTGAGCAACTCAAAAAGCTTGGGGTTAGATTATCAATTGATGATTTTGGTACGGGTTATTCATCATTAAGTTACTTAAAGAAATTTAAAATTGACAAGCTAAAAATAGACCAATCATTCGTACGCCATATTCAGACCGAAAGCGCCGATCAATCGATTGTCAGAACAATAATTGAATTAGGCCGCAATCTTAATTTGAAACTGATTGCTGAAGGAGTAGAGGAGCTTTCTCAACTGTCTCTATTGAAGTCAATGGGTTGTGATGAAATTCAAGGCTATTATTTTAGTCGGCCGTTGCCTGAGCCTGACTTTATTCAATTCTTAGCTAATTACCAAAAAGAAACCTTATGAGCGAAGTGTTAACGACTCAACAAGCCCTGCGCTATAACCGTCAAATATCTCTAGCGGGATTTGATTTAGATAAACAAGAAAAATTGCTTAATAGTCGAGTGTTATTGTTTGGGGTCGGTGGGCTTGGATGTGCAGCCGCACAATATTTGGTCGCTGCCGGAGTAGGGAACTTGATCTTGGTGGATGATGATTTAGTTGATTATTCCAATTTGCAAAGGCAAGTCTTACATGGGGAGCACGATGTCGGGCGGGCAAAATGCGATTCCGCTGAGCAGTCTTTGAAGGCACTGAATTCTGAGTGTAATATTCAGACTATCAAACAACGCCTTGAGCAAAATGAGTTACCGAGCATTTTAGCAACGACCGATGTGATAGTGGATTGTACTGACAACTTGGCCACTAGAGATCAACTTAATAGAGCATCAGTGACACACAATATCCCACTGATCTCTGGTGCGGCTATTCGTATGGAAGGACAAGTCGCCAGTTTTGTACCCAGTGCTGAAAATGCTTGTTATCACTGTTTGAGCGTGCTGTTTGCTGAACAGCAACTTAGCTGTGTTGAGGCCGGGATCATGTCACCTGTGGTAGGAATTATTGGCTCAATGCAAGCCCTAGAAACCATTAAAGTCTTGGCTGATTTTGCTCAGCCATTAGTTAATACGCTAATGATGTTTGACGGTAATACTAGCCAGTGGCAACGTTTTAAAATTCCTAAAAATAAAAAATGTAGTGTCTGTAGCTGTCGTTAATTGAGCTTGAAATATGCTTGTTTTTTATGTAAAAAAATAGTTTTTATAACAGAATATTCCTATATTTATTAACGATTTATTAAAATGAGAATCTTTAGTATGTTAGGCTAATTGTATCTTAATTCATCTATATTTTTAGGACGCTTATAATTTGGCTACTTTAGGTATAAAAGACATTGCTGCCTTAGCTAAGGTTTCTCCTGCTACTGTTTCTCGCGTGTTTAGTTCTCCTGATTTGGTGTCAGAAAAAACCTTACATAAAGTTAAGAAAGTGGTTGATGAACTCGGCTATCGACCTAATCGAATGGGCGCCAATTTACGTACCCGCAAGAGTGGTAATATCGTAGCCATTATTCCCGATATCACCAAACCTGTTAATGCCGGTATTATTCGTGCGATTGAGAAAGGCGCGCAAAATGCGGGTTACTCAATTCTTTTGGGTGATACCCAAGGCGTTGAGAAGATGGAGCGACATTATGCCGATATGGTCACTCATGGCCAAGCTGACGGGATATTACTATTTGGCTCTAGACTTCCTTTCAAGGTTAACTGCGATCAGCCTTTGCGCCAACAATTACCTCCTTTAGTAAACGGTAATGAAGGCATTGATTCAGATGAAATTGTGAAAGTGGCGGTCGACAATGTTGCAGCCGCCAAAGCTGCAGTCAATTACTTGGTGTCAATGGGTCATAGGCGGATCGCCGCGATAACCGGCCCTAAGAATATTCCGAGTTCTAATAAACGAGTTCGGGGCTATTATGAAGCGCTAGAAGATGCTGGTATTGAGCGTGATGATAGGCTTTTAGTTGTAGGCCGTTATGACGTTAAGTCTGGTGTGGATTGTGCTGAAAAATTACTGCAAATAAATGAAAGGCCGACTGCCGTTTTTTGCTTTAACGATGATATGGCCATAGGTGCCATGCAGCATTTCCAACAACAAGGGCTTAAGATCCCCGATGATATTTCGGTCATGGGGTTTGATGATATCAATTACGCTGAATATGTTTCACCTTCGTTGTCGACGGTGCACCAGCCTCTGCAAGAAATTGGCGAAGCCTGTATTAACCTCCTACTAAAACAGCTAAGAGGTGAAGAGGTGCCAGCAGGCTCTCGATATTTACCTTATACCCTAATGATTAGAAATAGTACGGGTGTGGTACCAAAGCAAAAGTAGGCCGTTACTTCTTTATCTGTACAAATTTTGAATTGAGGTTATTTCTTAAGTAATTCTTGTTTAAAAAAAACACCTTGTTGAGTGGGCGTGAACTGCCAATCACTGATCATAGTGGGCGACCAATCCGGATCAAATACCCACGCGACCCAAGAAATTCCTCGTTGTTGCATAAATTCAATAATTTGTGGACCGTATGAACCGTCATTAATGACAGGTATATGGGCGCCTTTTCCATCCGCCTTAACCCACCCAATTTCGGTCGCTATGATAGGGTATTTTTTAGCAGCAAAGCCCCATACTTCGTCCCATAAATCGAAATAGTTCTGCTTACTGTTGATTGTAGGTTTCGCTTTTTGCGGATAAGGATGTGAGGTGTAAGCAATACCTGGGCGATCGATTGGGTTATCGGCAATCGGGCGTAAATCATAGGCCCAATTAAAGCCAGCCACTAAAGGAATAACATTTGGATCGTGACGATAGATAATATCGATCAGTTCTTCATTGAGCTTTTTCCACTCAGCCCAATTCGCTTTGCCCACTTTTCCTGCCAAATCAGTGGGCTCGTTAAATAGTTCATAAACTGCGATGGTCGGCACATTTTGATAGCGATAGGAAATATCTTGCCAAAATGCTTTCGTCTCATGAATGGTGGTGTCGTACATTTTATGTTGATAAATCTCCTTTGGCAGGTAACCGATGGAGTGCCAGTCAATGATCAGATACATGTTGTATTGATTGGCCCATGTCACAGCGTCATCAAGGTGTTGTATGTACTTCTGTCTACCTAATTTTCGCCAGTACATTGGGTGGATAGGCAACCTAATAATATTGGCTCCCCAAGCGTTTAGCTCTGCAAATAATGCTTTTGACCATTTATTTTGTTCAAGTAATTTTCCGGGATCTGCAATGTTGAGTCCTTTAAAAATAATGTTCTGACCTAGCTCGTTCACTAACTTATTACCCTTTACTGAAATGAATTGCTGCTTATTACTCAGACGGGATAAGCTAAATTGCGTTGAGTCAGGGTTTTTCTCATTGGTGTTGGGATAAGCGCTGTTAACGTTGGCGATAGCTGATGTGTGAAACATCAGTACGAATAAAACGAATGTGAATAAATAGCGTCTTTTTATATGCATAGTATTAAACCATAGTTGCGATGACGGTGTGTTGACCATTGAAGCTCGAGGAGCTAATGACGTTGCCTTCTACAGGTTGACCGTCAATACTCAAGGTGATTTTTCCACTGCTTAAACCATGTGGGTTATGTATTTCAATACTGTATTGAGCGCCACGAAATTCCCGTTGAACTCTGATTAGTTTCCACGAAGGTAACACACAAGGCGCAATACTTAATCCTTGATATACGGGGCGGATACCAAGAATGTATTGAGTAGCAGCATAATAACTCCAAGCTGCGGTGCCTGTTAACCAAGAGTTTTTGCCTTCTCCAGGGTTAGCCGCATCTTTGCCCGCTATCATTTGACAGTAAACGTATGGTTCTGTTTTAAGCAGTGTTTGTCGGTTTTGCAGATAGGTTGGGGTGATCTTACGGTAATATTCGAAGGCCTTTTCACCGTGACCTAGCATGGTTTCAGCTATGATTATCCAAGGGTTATTGTGGCAAAAAATCCCTGCGTTCTCTTTATAGCCTGGTGGATAAGAAGATATTTCTCCCAAGTATTTATCGTATTGGCTATAGGCAGGCTGATTGAGCATGATGCCAAAATCAGTGGCTAAATGTTTGTCAACTGAGCGTAAAGCTTGTTCTACTTTTCCATCATTTAAACCGATACCAGCCATCGCGCAAAATCCTTGAGATTCGATGAAAATTTTACCTTCAGAATTTTTGTGACTACCTATTTTTTTACCCCGTGAGTCATAGGCTCTTAAGTACCATTCTCCGTCCCATGCATGTTGTTCTATAGTTTTGCGCATTTTTTCAATATGTTTCATCGACCTATTCGCCAGTTCAATTTTGCCTACTTGCTGGCATAAATCGACAAACTCTTGACCATACAATACGAACTGTCCCGCAATCATTACCGACTCAGCTACATCAGACGCACCCACTTGCGTGGTTTGAAATGATTCATTTGGATCATCAGAAAAGCAGTTTAAATTTAAGCAGTCATTCCAATCTGCTCGACCAATCAACGGCAAACCGTGTGGGCCTAAGTTATTGATCACATGCATGAAAGCGCGAAGTAAATGATCAAAGTGATCATGTGTGGCTTGTTCTTGGCCATCATATATGACCATTTCTTGCAGAATACTAAAGTCGCCAGTCTCTTTTATATAATTGGTGGTAGACAGTACCAACCACATTGGGTCATCATTAAAGTTTCCGCCAATGTTAGCATTGCCTTTCTTAGTTAGTGGTTGATATTGATGATAGGCAGAGCCGTCAAATTTTTGGGTAGAAGATAAATCTAATATACGTGCTCTAACCTTTTCAGGCACCATATGGACAAAACCGATAGTATCTTGATTACTATCTCGAAAACCTATACCTCGACCAATACCAGACTCATAAAATGAGGCACTTCGAGACAAGTTAAACGTCACCATGTTTTGATATTGATTCCAAATATTAATGGCCCGATTGAATTTGTCATCGGGTGTTTCAACACTAAATTTGCACAACAAGGTACGCCAATAACGGTTGAGTTTACCTAGTTCATCCATTACTTTTTCATGGCTATCAAAACGAGTCAACATGTCCTTGGCTGGCTGTTTGTTGATAACATTTTTGCTATGCCATTTATGGTCGACAGAAACTTCGATGTAGCCTAAGACAAACTCGAGGCTTTGACTCTCGCCTGGAGCTAGCTCTAATTTTAAATGGTGTGAGGCGATAGGGGACCAACCTCTGGCAAAAGAATTGTTAGCCTGACCTTTTTCCACCACCTCGGGTCGGTCAAATCCGCGGTAAGGTCCTAGAAAGCTCTCACGATTGGTATCGTAGCCATCTAATTGACGGTTAACGCTATAAAATCCGTAGTGGTTTCGTCGTTCGCGATATTCTGTTTTATGGTAGAGCGTGCTTCCTTCAATTTCGACTTCTGCGGTGGACAAGTTTCTCTGAAAGTTTGCTCCATCATCCTCTGCATTCCATAGGCACCACTCGATAAACGAAAAAACATCGATGGACTTGGTGGATTGGGTATGATTGGTGACAACTAGGGAATGTATCTCAGCTTTAGTGTCTAGCGGAATGAAACTCGTAACTTGTGTTGCGATACCGTTTTTGCTGGCGTTGAAACGGCTGTAACCCATACCATGACGACAACTATATTGATCTAACTGAGTAGTGGCTGGACGGCCAGTTGCCGACCAGAAATCGTTTTCATCACGAATGTAAAAATATCGACCGCCACTGTCCAAAGGTACACTATTATATCGGTAGCGAGTTAAGCGACGAAACTTCGGATCTCGGTCAAAACAGTATCCGCCAGCGGTATTAGAGATGATGCCGTAAAACTCATTGGATCCTAAATAATTGATCCATGGCGTTGGCGTGTAAGGAGTGGTAATGACATATTCGTAATTTTGATCGTCAAAATATCCGTATGTTTGATCTGTATCATCGTCGCTGCTTTGCATAATAATGACTCTCTTTGCCGCTCTTATTGTTAAGTGAAAGTATCTTTGTGTTTTAGTTACGCTCTGTGCTTGTTGTCGATGGCTATGTGCTCCAGTACTGAGCGCTAAGTCAATAGGGCATTACGGATTCGTAAGCGCGGTGTGATGCCAAAACCGCTGTTATAAAACTTAACGCTGCTTTGCTTTTCTCCGAGCTCTACGGGTGATTAAGTCAGTTGTTATTTGCGCTTGCATCTTGTCAGTTATGGGGTAATAAAACATGAGTACAGCCGCTGCTAAGCCAAACGCGGCTGGAATAAAACTCATTAGGAGGATCATGCCAGGCAGCGCACCTTGAACGGTTGATGGGTCCATGCCGCTATAGCCATAATGCGCCAATACCACTAACATTAGCGCGCCCGCAAAACCGTTTCCTGTTTTTTGTACGAAGGTCCCCGCCGAATAAATCAGTCCTGTGGCTCGTCTTCCATTTAACCACTCGTTGTAATCTGCGGCATCACCTAACATGGCAAAAAGCAAGGTTGGCATCATGGCGGCAAAAAATTCAGCTGAACAACCCAAAACAAAAATAGAGGTAATATTGTTGCCCTTTAACCAAAAAAAGCTGCAAGTTAACAAACTGCTCGCTAACAAAGCTAAAACAAAGAGGTTTTTCCTGCCTATTTTTTGCGCTAAATAGCTAGTGCATAGTGCCCCTAAAATAGACACCAGTAATAAACTGATGAAGTACTGTCCAGCGAGTAATTCATCAGCCACGACGTATTTAAAATAGTAAGCCACCACACTATATTTTAAGCCGCTGAACATCATCGTTAAAAAGCCCAAACCGAGTAAAATTAACCAAGGTTTGTTGGTGATAAGATCAAATATATCTTGTTGAACGCCAGATTTTTGAACAATGTCCTTATGTTTGTTTTTCTTGTACAACCGTTTCACTAAAAAGGTCATAACCACCATGACCAGCGCAAAAATAATGCCCGATAGCCAATTGCGATAGTAAAAAAACACGACATGCTGCTAAGAGGTATGATGAGAAAGGGTAACTGCTTGCTGAGGTCAATGAGTTCATCGTGTAGGCTCTTGTGCTGTTTTACTATCGGAGTGATACGTTCCTTAGTACTAGTAACCGCAATGACCATTAACGCTAACAATAATCCTGCAAATATGTACATACTATATTGGTAACCTAGTGCGGTATCACCTTGACCAAGAAAGACAACAAGTTGTGGTAGAAATCCCATTACAAAAAGTCCACCTAAAAAAGCGCCGGCAAACCTAAAGCCAGACAAACTGGTTCGTTCATTGTTATCAGTTGTCATCACGCCCATCAAAGCTGAGTAGGGAACATTATTGGCTGTATAAGCTAAGGTTAAGCCAATATAAGTGATGTAGGCATAGATTAACTTACCATTTTCACCTAAGTCTGGGGTGGTAAAACAAAGCACCATAAATAGGCATAAAAAAGGAGTTGAGCAAAAAATCCAAGGGCGGAATTTCCCCAGGACGTTTGTGTACGATCCGTTATCATGCCCATTATGATGTCAGTTATGCCGTCAGATAACCTAACCACCAGAAAGAGTAAAGCAACAGCCGAAGTGCTCAGGCCAAAAGTATCGGTATAGAAAACCGCCAAGTAAGCTAAGGCGCCTCGCCAAACAAGGTTAGCCGCGGCATCACCCATGGCATAACCCACTTTTTCGGATAGTGGTAATGTGCTCATTTCATATTTCTACTAAAGCTAATGTTAGGGGGCCGTTGGGATACAATCGATAAAGCTGCTTATGGTCAATCGAGGGTATAGGGGGTATTGTTGTTAAATAAGTTAGAGGGGATTGATGCAGAATGCAACGAATTACGTCTATAGATAATCAAACGATTAAATACCGCTGGTTGTTGTGCAATTCGTTCAAATAAAGGTGTATCACCGTTTATGTATCCATCTTGCCTTTTGGGTAAGTTTGGCCCTTCATTCTCAGCTTCAAGTGATTGTAAATATGTTAGATGGCGTGCTTCATCAATACTCTCAAATCCCGTTTTTCTGTGGCGATAGAACGATGTTCCTCCTAAATCTTGCTGAAATAAATAATGCACTGCAGCTAGACCATGTTTGTCAAGTGAATCGAAATGTGGGATCCGTTGCAGTAGTTTTAGTTGATGGGGCGGGGTGGTGATAACCGAAAAATGACAAACAGAAAATTGAATGCTAGTCGTTGGCAGTTGAAAAAAGTCTACTAGTTGCGCTTCTAAGTTACTTAATATCAGTTGTTGATAGGCTAAAGGAGCGGGCGATCTTGGCCCGGGATAGAAAGGCGAGTTTTTTATATATTGACTTTTTTTGGCTGCAGTAACCAGTGCGTCGGGATCTTCAACCAAGTCATCAACTATAAGCAAAGGGGCCTGTTCCTGACCAAAGTAATGTTTGCTGATATTAAAATGATTACTGGTTCTTAGCTGCATATATTTTTCTCGTGACAATTGTAGTTTGTATGATATTGATTTTACGATTGCTTCTCAAAATAAAAAGCCACTTTTTCAAGTGGCTTAGATATTAACATGTATCAATGTTACCAGATCGCCTTAGAAGCTGTAACGAGCACCTAACTGATAACGAGCTCCAAGATCATATAAACTAATGATTTGACGCTCTGAACGACCGTGATTTCGGCTGTTTTCTTCTGTTAAGTTTAAGCCTTCGAAAGATACCGATAGTTGATCGTTAACTTGGTAGCTGACGTTAAAGTCTAATTGCGCATAGGCCTCAACATATTCTGGACTTCTATAGCTTCCCCAAGACGTACTATTCAAATACTCATCACGCCAATTGTAAGCTAAACGAGCTTGGAAACCGTTACCTTCGTACATGGCAACTACGTTTGCGGTATCACTTAAGCCTAACAACGCAAACTGAGAAACACTCGGGCTACCGGTGTCATCAAAGCCAATGTCGCCGCGTACAGTTGTGTAGTTCGCTGCTAAACCAAAACCAGTTTCACCAAAGAAGTGCTGTGCTGCCAATTCAAAACCATAAATTTTGGCATCCTTATTATTAACAGGTTTACTGGTTAAAAATGTCATCACTGGATCATCGCTATTAGGGCGCACGTCATAAGCGGCTGCTATGCCTTCGGCGAATGAGATCCCTTGTTGATAATCTGCGGCACCGTTAGGAAAATCGCCTGGGTTATCCATAATTACCGTCATTACAAATAAAGAGGTTTCGTCAACCTGCACACCTAGATCATTTAGCGCTGCAGTTGCGGCCAGAGCACGAGGGCCTGCGGTAGCATCACGTAGATCGAAATGAGATTCTTCAACTTGTTCAGTGCCTATAAAGTTTCTAACACGTTTTTCATAGAAACCGGCTGACACATAGCTTGAGTCATCATAGTAGTATTCTAAAGACAGATCGAAGTTACTAGACTGAAGTGGTACCAGAGCAGGGTTTGAAGCGGAAGCTGTAGCAGAGCCCCCTGTCGCAGCAGGACCATTTGTGCCAATACCGGTAACTGCGGCTCTCATTTGATCATAGCTTGCACGTGCAATGGTTTGGCTGAATGAAGCACGAGCTTTCAACTCATCGGTTATTGCTAAGTCAAAATCTAAACTTGGCAATAAGTGATCATAAGATGTTTCTCCTACAATAGCGGTTACTTCATCCGATAATTCATAGAAGTAATCGTTATTGTCTGCCCAAACGATGGCTGTGTTTTGTAAAGAGAATGAAGTCGATTCAACATCCGTACTTTCATAACGTACGCCAGTTAAGAAATTCGCTTCCATACCACCAATTTCAGTGTTTAGCGCCACTTGGAAATATAAAGCGGTGGTATCTTCTTTAACTAAGTGATTTTGTTCTAGATTTGGGTTATAGCTATAGTCGTGATTGTATTCGCCTTCTGCCCAATCGGCCAACGCAACGGTATTTGAGGTCCAACCAAATTGGTCTGAGCCAGACGTATCGTAGTCTTCAAACTCTGCCATTATGTTGATTTCTTCTAGCAGTTCAGTTGGAATATCCTGAGGATTGGCCACACCCCAATCACCCAACGCCATGTAGTTTTGTGAATATGACTGTTTCATTTCCATGGAACGGGTTTCTATACCAAAGTCGAAACGACCTTCGTCGAATTCATACGTTCCATCCAGTTTAGCTTGCGAAATGTCTGTTTCTTGGGCATTCCAAAAACTGCGCATAACCTGACTACCTACATCGCCAATGTCAGCTACGCCGTTACCATTACCTTTAGCATTGTCGTCGATAATCAAATCAATACCCGGTAGTTCAGTACTGAAGTCTAATTCTTGATAAAATCCGATAGGGGTGGCAGTTGCCACATTTATTTGACTCCCCGCTTTTCCTGCATTCGGTGCACTGTCCATATTTGAGTTATGCAGATCAAGGCGAACGGCAAAACTGTCATTAACACGGTATTCAAGGTTCAAACCAAGTGAGCTAAGTGTATTTTCTTGCGCACTAAAAATAGAGTCTGCGTTGTTATCTTTGGTGCCAATTACGTTATTGTTAGCATCAAAACCACTGGTATCTTCAGATATTAATATTGCGGTCGCAACAGGTTGGTCCGTATCAAAAGTAACGTTATGGGTGTTACGTGTAAACCACATGTTTTTACTATTTACTTGTTCTTCAATATCGTTATTCGCATAGGTATAATCTACGGTCGCAGTAAAGTCATCCGTTGGTGCAAACTGCACGGTTAATTGGGCATTGTCACGTACACGTTGGGTGTTTACCAATGCATATGAAGCATTATTTGGCATCGCAAACAGTTGACCAACAGCCGGGGCGTTGGTGATGGTGCCATTTTCTCCTGAGCGATTACCTACAGAGCTTTCATCTACCCAAGTGTCTATGCGCCAGTCATTCTCTTCGAACTTAGTTGCGCCGCTATCACGTTCTTGATGGCTAACAGTTAATCCCACGCCCCAAGTCGCATCATCACTCTTATAGCTGAAAATACCTGATAACTCAGGTGTGACATCTGAGCCTGTACGGTTGGTAGTATCCATTACCGCTTTAGCGCCTACATTGGCCGTAAAACCATCTTTTCCACTTAGCGGTTTAGCCGTGATGACGTTAATTGTTGCACCAATCCCGCCAGTAGCTATATCTGCTTTACTGGTTTTGTACACTTCAACAGCACGAACACTTTCTGACGCTAAATTAGCAAAATCAAACGCTCGAGATGTACCTTGACCACTGCCAAAGGCTCCCGCAGCTGGCATCATACGGCCATTCAACGTCACCATATTATTGCCTGCACCAAATCCCCGTACAGTCACTTGTGAACCTTCACCATTATTACGACTAATGGATACGCCGGTAATACGTTGCAGTGACTCTGCTAAGTTGGTATCAGGAAATTTGCCTATGTCTTCTGCAGAAATAGCATCAACAACACCAAAAGATTCTTTTTTGGTGTTCATTGATTCAGCCATACTTGAACGTAATCCACGAACTTCAATGACTTCAGCTGCTTCTTCTTGAGCAATTGCTGGGGCCATGACTGCGGTGCCAAGCATTAGGCCTATACTCTTTGCGAGAATAGATTGTTTGAATTGAGTGTGTGCTCTCATGTATTTAATACCTTTAGTTGTTGTATATGGTAATTGACCGTTTACGCATTCAATTATTTCTGTAAACGTTTTCAAAGTTAAATTGTTGTAGCGAAATTGTCAAACGTTTCCATCACATTTAAATTGTTTTTTTACTATGACTATAAACTTATTGCATTGAATTTGGTTTGGAGCCCACGAGTTATGCTGAAGTCGTAGTATGTGATTGTATAATATAGATAAATTCATATGTAAAAAGGTCGTTCTGCTTTTAAATAACAGCAAGTTTTTATTGATTAAAAGGTAAGTTTTTGGTCCGTTTGGGTTGAAGGGGAGATGCGCTTATCAGGCTTTTTGTCACAACTTTTTAACAGTCTGTTATTTTTTTAGTTTTAGTTGGGCTGATGATTTAGAATTGGCATAACTACATGTAACAGAGTTGATAAAAGTGCTAGGCAAAACTACAAAAGCAGAAGTGATTGATAAATTATTGTCAACTGGAGATTTCTTGTCTCTTTCGCGTCGCAACCCGCAATTGTTTTCATCCGAAGTCACATTTTGTATTGCTGATCATACAGAGGTGAAGATTTATGCAGAAGGGGTGATCAGTTTTAATCCTAAAGCATCAACCGTAAAAGACATTATTTTATCTTCGGGGATCCACGGTAATGAAACGGCCCCTATTGAAATATGTGATGCCTTTGTTCGTGACATTTTGCGTGGTCAATTAATCGTTGCTCAAAGAGTGTTGTTTATTTTTGGTAACCTAGAGTCGATGGATATTGCCCAGCGTTTTGTTGAAGAAAATATGAACCGCTTGTTTAGTATCGGTCATCAAAGTAATAGTAAAGAGCAAATTAGAGCAGCGAAGTTAGAACAATACGTTGCCCAGTTTTATGCAGTAGGTGACAGTGGAGTCAACAGAGAGCGCAGTCATTATGATTTGCATACCGCTATTCGTCGCTCAAAAAATGAAAAGTTCGCGGTGTATCCATATTTACATGGTAAACCCTGAGTCAATCACAACTACAAATATTGTTAGCTTGTGGCATCAATACAATTTTACTATCAGGCAATCCAACCACTACTTTTAGCTATTACTCGTCGAAGCAGTTTTCAGCACATGCGTTTACTATTGAATTAGGTAAAGTCATGCCATTTGGACAAAATGACATGCGCCGCTTTGATGACGTTATCAGTACCTTAAGAAAGCTAATGTGCAATCAACCCTTGGCATTAAAAGAGTATGATAAAGATGACTTTTTAATTTATAAAGTTAATCAAGTTATTAATAAACAAGCAGATGATTTCTGTCTTAATTTTTCAATAGACACCCCAAACTTTAGTGATTTCCCGAAAAACTATGTGTTGGCGACTGAAGCGGGAAAAGAATATAGGGCTGAGTATGACGGAGAAGCAATTGTTTTTCCTAATGCTGATGTTGCAATAGGGCAACGAGCCTTGTTAACTGTTATTCCAACTAGTATTTAATTGATAAATCGGCAATAGATAGAGGAACAAAAAAATGATCATGACCACTACCAGTCAACTAGAAGGTAAGCGTATTGAACAGTATCTTGGCATAGTTGTAGGTGAAGCCGTAATGGGAGCAAACCTGTTCAAGGATATTTTTGCTTCAATTAGAGATATTGTAGGCGGTCGTTCGGGTGCTTATGAAGACGAATTGACGAAAGCGCGAAAGATAGGCTTTCAAGAGCTAGAAGCAGAAGCTAGAGCAATGGGGGGCAATGCCGTAGTGGGTATTGATATAGATTACGAGGTGGTAGGGAAGGGGGCTCTATGCTGATGGTTAGTATCAGTGGTACCGCCGTTAGATATAGCGATAAATAGCCACTTGTATGAGGCTAGAGGAAAATGCTCTAGCCGTTTTTTATTGAGGGATCTTGCAATAGTGATCGATAAAGGTTTGATGTGTTGGTAATTTACCTACTCTACCTGGCTTATTCTTGTTCTAAACCCATTTAGAAATGTCGCTAATTCTTTATCACTCATAGCGTGGACAATAGGATGATACTCTTCAGGTATCACGCCTTGACCAAATAAAACTTGGGTCCAAGAGTCAACCCTAAATATCTCCCCATCTATTTGCATTGCTTGTGCATTTTGCTTAAACAAAGCAATGCGATGAGCGAGGGTTTCAGGTATTTGCATATTCCGACAATGATCCCAGAATGCTGAATCGTCTCGTTCGGTGACATGGTAATGCATGACGATAAAGTCTCGCAACTGTTCCATTTCTTCTTTTGTTTGCCTATTGTACTCATCAACTGTGGCTTGGTTTATTTGTGACTGCGGAAATACGCGAATAAAGCGAATAATGCCACTAATAATCGAATGAATACTGGTAGATTCTAGTGGTTCAATAAACCCGCTAGATAAACCTAGGGACACACAATTTTTATCGTCAGGCTCGTAATCTTCGGCCCGCTTTAAATTTAATGATCCTAGGCTCAGTGATGGTAGGGCCATCAATTTCAGCGAGTAGCCTCTGCTTGGCATCGTCATCGGCTAAATAGCGGCTGCAATAAACCAGTCCATTACCGACGCGATGTTGCAGTGGAATACGCCATCGCCAGCCCGCTTCATGGGCTATTGAGCGAGTAAGAGGTAGTGGAGGACCTACTGATTCTGTTTGTACGACACAGGCACTATCACAGGGTAACCAATGAGACCAATCTTCATATCCGGTATGCAAAGACTGTTCAATCAAAAGTGCTTTAAAACCGGTACAATCGATAAAAACATCTCCGTCAATCACTTCCCCAGAGTCTAATGTTAACGAGGCAATATTGCCCGATTGAGGATCTTTATTGACCTCGGATATTTTACCTTCGGTTCGTTTGACTCCTCTTTTTTCACTGTATTTTCGCAGAAACCTTGCGTAGGCGGTTGCGTCTAAGTGTAAAGCATAGTTGATTGCAAGCTGCTCTGATTTTGCAAACTTTCCGGCTTTTGCCGCTTGCAATTCTAAACTGTATTCAGAGAAATCGGCGGTGTGTCCTTCTTGTAGACCACGTAACCAAAAGTGATGAAAGTCGGCAAAAAAACTCTCTTGTCCAGCTTTGCCAAAAGAGTGGACATAATCTTTTCCTAATCGTTGCCAATTCTCAAACGAAATACCTAATTTAAAAGTGGCTGATGTTTCTCGCATTAACGTTTGTTCGTCAATACCCAACAAATGATTAAAAGTTCGAATGGTCGGGATAGTGGCTTCGCCCACCGCTATAGTACCGATTTGGTCCGATTCGACTAACATCACATCGACCACTTTGCCTAATTGTTTAGCTATTGTGGCTGCCGCTATCCAACCTGCAGTACCACCGCCAGCGATGACTATTTTTTGTCTATTGTTTTGCGTCACGTTAGTCTCGTTATCGATTGAGTTTATTTAAGATAGAGGCTTTAATTTGTCGCACTCGAATATCGCTAGGTGCACCTAAAAAGCCTCTTGCTTGTTCTGGCAGATGGGCACCGGCCAGTTCTGGATCTGAAAACACGTAATAATCTAGAATATGCTTCATGGCTGCTTTCTCTTGCGCAGGCTGATCTCGTAGGCTAAGTAAAGCATGTAACAGCACGGTATGGCTTTGTCCCATCGAGGAAGGGGCACGGGTCCACCAATAATTGACTAAGGTATTGAACTTATCTAAACCTTCTACTTGGTGCCACCACATAGTCGGTATAAATAAAGCATCGTACTGGTGCTAATTCGGCAAGTTGCCCATTTTGCAGTGCTGTTTTAAATTTAGGGTATTTTTCAAAGTCTGGATCCTTAAAGTCCACCATACTCACCGCTTGGCCCCTGGTGTAGGGTGTAAGGGCTACGGATATAGATTTTCTATTTGGTCAGGTGGAAATAAAGTGAAATTTCTATGGCCGACAACACAACAAGCAATATTCGATAACACATCATAATGGCAAGAGACTAAGGTTTTATTGCCAATCCAAATACTGACCAAAGGATCGACCTCAGCAAACTCATCGTGATCTAATTTCAGGTCATTCGACTCGCGAATAGTAGGAAAATGTTTATCAATATTATTTGATGCTATATACAAACTTGGTGGATTTTCATCATCCATCTGCGCAATGATTTCATCAAGAAAATCATCTAACTGAGTTTTCTTAATATCGAAATTACAACGAGATAAGTCATCCACGTAAAAATAACGGCCATTAATATTTGGGTGTCCGTAATAAGTACCAGCGGGCGTGCCATTGTAGTGGGACTTTAAATATTCTGCTACTAATTGTGGGCTTTCTAAGCCTTTTTTAACTAAGGGCCAAGACTTAACTAAGCCCTTCATTATTAGCGGAACGGTGGATGATAGAATTTCATCCGGAATATTGTCTGGACTTATGCCTTCTATAACCGGCGTTTTTGAAAGTTGATGCATATGTTAAACACTACTTGTACGGTAAAAGTAAACTAAGAGGATTGGTTTTGTTGTTGCATTTTTTGATTCTGCCAATTCACCAATTTTTGTATATTACTTAAAGATGACCTAACCAGATACGCGCCTTCTAAAAAGCCTGCACGATGCAATGCATGCAGATTTTCAGGTGATAAAGCCTGTAACTTTGTCTGACTGACTGTGTAATTACCGTGCAACTTGTGTATTTGGTTGCCTGGTAACGTCACTTCAAGTTCAATAGGTTCAAGTAAATCAAACTCTTTAAAAGCCGCAAACATGGCTTTCTCTATATCCAGCCCATCCATTAAATGGGTAAACATATTGCTGATATGTTCTAAATATGGGCTATTGCCCCCGTGTTCTAAGAAGACAGGGTGACCGTGTGTAGTGTTGACTCTTGGATGATCCATATCAATGTGTACGACCGGCGCTCGCTCCGGCCCGCCGTCTGCGGACTGATCTTGAAAACCTATAGCAAAGGGGCCTCGGGCGATAGCCGCGGGGATATAATTAGCCTTCCAGTTGTTTCCATCTAAAAACAAATTGTCATTCTGAAAAAGCCCTAGCATGACTACCGACTGAAATTCTTCAGAATTAGGGTGCTTGCGAAAAAATATAGGGTATTCTTTTTGCACATCCGCAAATTCGGTTGGGAAAGTCATAACTGTACCTACATTATCGCCATATTCCGCTGAATGTTCGGTAATGATTTTAAGGTCTTGGTGAGTCACATTATTAAGTAATTGATGATTTGGCATAGTGCAGTTGAATGTTATTTTTAGTATTTATTTATTTAAACATAATCGAAACGAAAGCATAAGTAATAGTTCAACTGATTTTCTAAATATTCACATTTAAATAACATAAATTCACTCATAAATAGTTTGTTTGTGTATAATGAAAGCCTCATTTAGAAATCAAATAGTGCCTGCTTTTTTGTCCTGTAATTATTTGATTACTATAAGAAAATGTTCGAATCTGGATTGAGTGAATTAAAAGAAATAGATATGAAAAAAACAGACTTTGAGGCATTACTTGGTAGTGTTAGTTTAGAACAGGAACAGCCAAGCCCTACGTTAACAGGTCAAGAATTAGATGACTTACTTGGCCCCGTTTCTCGTCAAGAGTTTGTGAGTCAATATTTTTCTAAAACATCTTTACATCTAAAAGGTGCGCCAGATAAGTTTTCTGCAATCTTTAGCTGGGAAAGGTTAAAGCACGCCCTTGAACGAGGTAAGTGCATTACCGACAAACTGTATAATATTAAGGCGTCTTATGCCGCTGGAGAAGACTCAGGGGACCCTCATGATGCAGCCGAGGTAAGCCATGACAAAGTGATTGACGTGCTTAATGGAGGAGGGACGATTTGTATATCGAATATTCAAATGGCCGATCCATTTCTGGCTGAATGGGCACTCGCAATCAGTGGTCAACTTAACTTTACTGGTACAGTGGGTATCAACTGCTATATCTCTCAAGATGGTTCTGGTTTTCCTATGCACTACGATGCCAGAGTTGCCACAACGATTCAGGTCGCTGGAAAGAAGTTATGGAAGTATTCCACAGAAGCGGCAATCCCTTGGCCAACTAACAATGCTGTTTACCAAGCAGGAAATATGACGACTGCTGTGGGCAAGTTGCCAGACAACATGGATATTCAAGAAGTGGTGCTAGAGCCCGGTGACGTGCTTTGTTTACCCGCAGGAGCTTGGCACTCAGCGCGTGGTATAGGATGCTCTATGGCGCTCAACCTTTCGTTTACGCCGCAAAATTACTTAGCGCATTTGCTGCCCCTACTCGAAAAGTTTGCCGAGCAGAATCCCTACTGGCGAGGAGGCCCGCCTGCTACTGCCGATAAGATACAAGGCAACGTTCCTGCTGAAGTCGTGGGTTATTTTCGTCATCGAATGGCTGAATTGCAACAATTGGCTGAACACATTGTGCGAAACGAAAATGCCCCTGTTGAACCTTGGTTGCGGTCGTTAACGCGGGCGTCATATAAAGGCAAGACTCAAATCCGAGCAATACCAGAAGTAAGCCCAAAGCAATTGTTTGCTGTCTCAGCGCCACCACTTAGGTATATTGAATTTCAAGGCTTGCTACTGATCTCCTTTAATAACGAAATACATAAATTTCCTACCAGCTTAGCGCCCACCTTGCAAAGGATGGCCGATAACTCCACTGCTTTTACTATTCCTGAAATACTTGCCTTGCAACATGAAGCCAATGGTTTGCCCCATAACGAGGTTATTCATTACATGCAGGTTTTGTATAAGTTTGGAATAATTGATTTGCTATAGAGTGCCGGCCGTTGATTTGTATGGGGGAGATGGTTTGAAAAATCATATGCTCAGGTTTACCGTTAAATAATGGACAAAAATAAAGCCGCTTAGATAGCGGCTTTGTTCTTTGTTGTCGTGCGAATATTGAGCACTACAGGTACTGATACATGTTTAGAAATTGTATCGAGCGCCAAGGGTATAACGGGCACCAAGATCGGTAACATTATAAGGAGTATTCACAGAGCGGCCATTAACTCTTTGATCTTCATTGGTAATGTTAATACCGGCCAATGTAACCGTTAAATCTTCCATCACATCATAGCTGACGGTGAAATCCCATTGTGAATATGCTTCCACGTATCTAGGTTCAGTACCGGCTGATTGTAAAAACTCATCGCGCCAGTTGTAGGCTAAACGCGCTTGCCAGCCGTCTTTTTCATACATGGCTACCATATTGGCGGTGTCACTTAAGCCGGTTAAAGCAAATTGTGACACAGTAGGAGCCGCAGTATTGTCGTATTTTACATCACCGCGTACCAAGGTATAGTTAGCTTGTAAGCCAAAACCAGTATCAGCAAAAAAGTGTTGTGCCGCTATTTCAGCACCATATATGTTTGCATCTTTGTTATTGACCGGTCGTGATGTTAAGAACTCATACAGTGGATCATCTTCATTGGGATAGATGTCGTAACGAGCACCAATATCAAATTCGAAGTCCGATTCGTTACCAATTCTGTTCATTTCGGTAAAGTAATCGGCCTGTCCATTTGGAAAGTCTTGTGGATTATCTAATATGGCGGTCATGACAAATAAATGTGTTTCGTCAAGTGTTACACCAATATCAGCTAACGCTGCTACAGCAGCTTGTGCGCGAGGCCCAGCTGTTGGATCACGTAAATCAAATTGCGGTAATCTGACCTGCTCTTTACCAATAAAGTTACTCACCCGTTTGTCGAAATAACCAAAGGATACATAACTAGTATCATCAAAGTAATACTCTACTGAAGCATCGAAGTTGGTAGATAACAATGGTACTAAGCTAGGGTTAGATGCGGTTGCGTTGGGTATGCCGCCCATTAAAGTGGCCGCATTGTATCCACCGATCCCGATTGATGCTCGAAGATCTTCGTAACTTGCTCGCGCAATAGTTTGGCCAAAAGATACTCGCGCTTTGATATCATCCGTTACTGATACGTCTATGTCTAAGCTTGGCAACACGTGATTGTAACTATGCTCTTCCATAACGCCATTGGTGGTAGAGCCATTTTCAGTAACAAAGTCGTTGTTGTCTTGCCAACGGGTGGTGACGGGGACAGCCTGAATTGAGGTCGACTTAAGATCTGTGCTTTCATAACGTACACCAGCGACGACGTTGGTTTCCATACCACCAATTTCTCCTGAAAGAGAGTATTGTATATAGGCAGAGAACACATCTTCCTCGACAGTGTGATCATTATCTCTAACACCCGTATCATCAAATTCGGTTAAGAAGGCATGGCCATATTTTTCATTCGCCCACTTTACGATTTCTTCTGCATTGCCGCGGAATGAAGTAATACCGTGATCGCCCATGTCATAATCTTCAAATAACCCCATTAAATCAAACTCTTCAAGAGAGCCTGAGGTAATTCTCCTGGATTAGCGATGCCCCAGTCACCCCCTTTAAGCAAACTTCCTGATTGTTGTTGGTTCATTTCGATTGAACGAGTTTCAATACCAAAATCAAATTGGCCTTCGTCAAACGCGTAGCTACCATCAAGTTTGGCTTGTTGAATATCCGTTACTTGAGAAGAGCCCTCTATTCGTTGGAAATTCGTACCTACGTCAGTTTCGTCCCACTGACCATTACAATCTGGTAATCCAGCGGGTCTATTTTTAGCACAATCATCGACGGTCACGGCTATGGTTGGAATATCGCCGGTAAAATTATAACTCTGCGTTAAGCCAACGGGAGAGGCCAATCCGGCAATTAATCGTCCCGCTCCAATCCCACCCATATTATCAGGCAAACTTTCTGCCTTAGAATCATGTACGTCTAAGGTTAAAGAGAAGTCATCATTCACCAAGTATTCAAGGTTTATCCCTATAGAATCAATGGTATTCTTTTGATTACTCCAAATTTGGGTGGCGGTGTTATCTTTGGCTCCGCCTACATCTTCGTTAATTAATACCATAGTGGCAACAGGTTGGTCAGTATCGAATGTGACAGAGCTGAAACTCCGATTAGCCCAAAAACCAGATTGTGCTTCGTGTTCTTGGATCTTGTTGTTTACGTAGGTGTAATCAAGCGTCGCGGTGAGATCATCACGAGGAGCGAATTGTAAGGTAAGTTGAGCGTTGGTACGATCCCGTTCAAAGTCTGAGTGATAAAAGCGTAGATCATTTGGACGTGCAAATAATTGGCCCTCTGCTGGTGCATTAGTAATTTGGCCGTTGGTGTAAGCAGCATTTGTTTCACCATTAGGTCCAGAGCACCACTGAAAACGATTGATATTGCATGGTGTCACTATCTGCATCATAGCTAGGGTTCCAATTAGCATAGTTCCAGCCCCCAACGCCTGCTCGAGAAGCACCACTATGCCGTGATTGTTGACTGATGGTTAAGCCCACTCCCCAAGTTGAGTCATCACTTGCGTAACTAAAAATACCTGAAATTTCTGGGGTAACACTATCGCCTTGCTCAACAGTCGTATCAGCTAAAAGCTTGCCTCCGACGCTGGCATGAAATCCTCGATTATCCAAAGGTTTAGCGGTAATGATATTAATTGTTGAACCAATTCCCCCCGCCGTTATGTTGGCTCTACCGGTTTTGTACACTTCAACAGCACGCACGCTTTCAGACGCTAGGTTGGCAAAACTAAATGCTCGGCTAGCGCCACCACCATTACCATAAGCATCGGCAGCAGGCATGATACGGCCGTTTAACGTCACCATATTATTGTCGCCACCAAAACCACGGACCGTCACTTTGTCGCCCTCTCCGTTACTGCGGTCAATCGATACACCCGTGATACGTTGCAATGACTCAGCTAAGTTAGAATCAGGAAATTTGCCGATATCTTCTGCCGATATTGCATCGACTACCCCTTTTGATTCACGTTTAATGCTCATGGACTCTTGTAGACTTCCTCGGATCCCTCTGACTTGGATAACTTCTGTTTCATCAGATTCCTGAGCTTGAATAGGCGCCATTACCACTGTGCCTAGCATTACACCAATGCTCTTAGCGATAATAGATTTTTTAAATTGGTTTGGTGAACTCATCATACTTTTCCCTTTTATTTATTTTAAGTAAAGCGTGCTGTGTATTTAATTTATTGATAAACAGTGTTTTTTAACTGTAATCCAGTTAAAGGTAAGTTTATGAGCCTAGAATGTCAATGAAATGTTGCTATAGTGTAATATGTTTAGAAAGTGTATCTTTTATAGCACTATATTTTTCAAGTACATATAATAGCTGTAGTCAAAAGTTTGCTTGAAAAAGGGGGAATTGCTGTAATGCACTGTCTAGTGCGCTAATTGCGATTGCGTATTTTTGTTGATAAATTTGGTTTTTTGGATATGCATCGGTGTGACTAAGGGAAAACCACCCGTTTGGTTAAATACCAACTATTGAGGATTATACCAATTTCATATTGTAAACGCCTTCTTTGAAGGCGTTTACGTAATACTATTGCTAGGTGCAATTACTAGATTCAAATCGAGCTAGAATTGTCCCGCACGGGTGCGTTCTTTTACCCAGGTTTTACCTAAGGCATCGACAATTATTATTTCCATATATGGCGTTTCGCCTTCTGTATCAGGAAATTCATAATCAAAAATATTGAAACTGTAGGTGACATACCAATAAGACTCGCTATTTTCATTGGTAGGCTCTAACGTTCGTTCCATCCTGCCGAATTCTTTACTACCGTCTTCAGTTACAAAACGTATTGACACGTCTAAAGGATAAGCGCCATAAGTTGAATAAGCGTAAACGTAGATTTGGTCAGTACTTGACCGCGGTATGACTTGCAGAAGGGGTTCATAGAAACCTACAGTAAAGTTATTCATTAATACACTATTGCCGTCGTCAGTTTGTTCATCTGCATCAACAACATTATCGACAATGACTGCTTTTTGAGTGTTACTCGCATTCCCTTGATTAAATAAAAAGGCGGAATAATCGTAAATGGTATAACTTGTGTCACAGGTCAAATTTAATAGATACTCGCCTTGTTCATCGGTTAGGGCAAAATCATAGCCTATATAGGCTAGTGAATTAGGGATAGCGTAGATCAAGCTATTAACTGCTGGGCTACCTTCTTCATATTCTGTTTTACCGTTTACTTGGCACTGCTGAGGCCGGTCTACGGTAACAACTTGTAATTCCGGTGTGTCACAATTTTCGCTTAATGTAATGTCACTCGATTCGTATCCAAAGCTATCAGTGTTATAAATATATAACTGCGCGCTCGAGTCAGTTTGGTTAGAGGTTTTTAATACCTTAATATTGGCTTGACCTAATTTGTCGGTTATAAAATATCTAGAACTGAAGTCAAAAGAATCATCTTTATCGCTTAAGAAACCTATGGTACTGGATAGTGTTTGTTGTTCTGTATTTTGAACGACTATATTGGCACACATATAAGTTGGTTGTTCAAAAACAAGGGGGTAGTCTAGGTTCCACCATTTACTTAAGAATATTTCATTTGTAACCATTATCTCTAATGTAAAAGTACTACTCGTACAATCAAAAGAACTAGTCGTTGCCGCGACCATTAGCCCCGAATCATCATATACAGTGCCTTGTCCTAACAAATCCCATAGTCCGGTGTTTGGGTTGGACGTATAAACGGGGACTTGGAAACCATCTTTACTATCATCACTATCTCCAAGTGATGCCATAATTGGACAACTAGCACTAGGGATCTGACGATTGATAATGACAGGCTCTTCTTCATCAGCTTTGCCAGTGCCATTGCTGCTTCTAATCGCTATTTTCTCATTGCGTTTACGCTGCATAGCTTTGACGACGGGTTCACCGGTATTGGTTACAATCTCCGCGTAGTCAAAAGCGACGGATACCAGTTTTTGTCCGCTTGAGTCTTCATATTCACCGGGAAAGAATTCGGCGTCCTCTGGTTCATTAGGATTATATGACTTTGCGGCCACTTTGAGTGTCGTTGTGTCATCAGGTAATAAGCTGCTAGGAATGCTAATCGCCAAACTCCCAGCTTCGGTTTCAGGCATTGAAAAATTAAAGCCATCAATGTTAGCGCCAGAAATACTTGTCTTGGAAGACGTTGTCACGTCGCTAACGGTAATTTCCTGTAATTTGGCATCTACAATAATATTCTCTTGTAAGTCCACACGTCGGGTATAAGAAGTGTAACCACTGGCCGCTACCTCGACAGAAATATATGTTGGGTCTAAACCAGTGAGTTCGGTAGAAAAACGCAATTCAGCGATACTTTGAATTTGCGATGCTTCTGGTGTTGAGGTCGCAAGTACTTGGTCGGTACTATCCAACATAGTCACGCTAATGGAGACATCTTCTGGCTCAGCCAGCATACTTGAGCCTGAAGTACTAAAGGTGAAAATTTTACCGCTAATACGGCTGGTAGTCTGCACCGCTGGCTCAGTCACATTGATCGTTACGGTACTTGTTTGGCTGTCTTCGTATCCGTCATTCACAGTTAAAGTCGCGGTATACTGGCCTGCTACATCAGGGGTGAACTCAGGCGCAGAGCTAGTTACTGAAGATAATGAGGATGCGCTTCCATCTGGTGCGGTGAAAAGCCAGCTATAAGTCAGTTGGTCGCCATCTGCATCGCTACTGGCTGCGCCAGATAGGGTAACAAGTTGCTGTATTTCGCTGCTAACGTTTTGCCCAGCAACAGCAATGGGTTGTTGGTTAACTCTTAGTATGGTAATTGTGACAGTATCTGTGCTGGTCGCGTTTTCATTATCTGTGACTTCAATGTCAAAGGATAAGGTTTCATCGGCTGTCACATCAGGGGCAAGAAATGTCGCAGTATTCGAATTCGGGTCTTGCAACGTCACGCTCGTACCAGAAGATTGAGTCCATTGGTAGCGACGAATACTGCCGTCAGAGTCTGTCGCAGAGGCCGTTAATGTAACGGTTGTTTGTTCGTCTGCGGAGAAGTTATCTACAGCCGTGACAGTGGGTTTTTTATTTGTCAGTTCGGAGACTATTTCTTCTGTCGAACCTCCACAGCCCGACAGCAATGACAGTAAACCAAAGGTGGCTGTTGCAGTAGAAAGGTGTTTTTTGCCTATATGGAAAAACATGAGAAGTTCCTTTTCATCAAGATTAATGTTGATTAAATATTAACGACTTGTCTACTTATGTCTAGTGGTAGATGAATAAAACGTATGATTTTTTAGTATCAATCATCTTTATCTTCAAAGCGATCATAAGACGCATTGTTGTCTTTTGTGACTTTGGGTAATTTATTCTTTGAAGTTTGTTGTAATAGTAAAATGTTGCCAATAATGAATCCCAAAATTAGCACTATGATGCCAATCACTAGCCAAATATTCATAACTTACCTTTATTTAATATGAAACGGTTAAAAATAACGTCGAGGTTTGCAAGGATGGTGTCTGCCCCCAACATGTTCGAATTTAAAATGGCTTTGCGTAACGTCTCTTGGTCCAGCAATTGTTCAAATTGACTAGCCGTTGGGACATAGCTCAAGTGCCAAGGCTCTTGTGCAATCCCACCCTTGAAAACATGGTATGGACGAGAGAATAGATAGCTATGCGCATTTTCTTGCAGCCACATATTTAGCGCATGACAAGGGCCGTTACTGGCGTATTCACTGCATACTAGTTGAAACTTTTGTCCACTGTCTAACACAGCGTTTTTGTCATATACATCGAGGTCGGTTCCCCAGTGATGTCGACTGGCACCGGGTAAAGCAGACCACGTTAAAATGCTAAAGGCTTTATCTAGAGCGGAGAGTTGGCTGGTATCGATGGGGGTTTCGTTAATATCTAGTACCGCCGTTTTACCCGACCATTTGTTTTGCCAAATCCCCAATTGGCGCTCGTAGCCACGATGACTGCTGACAATTTGCAAGTCTATTCCGTCTTTGATTGCCCTTTGTTGCATGTTTTTGAACGCGTCACATACTTCAGGTAAAAGCTTGAAGCCATGTTGGCAGTCAACTAATAAACTATCATCTTGGCCTAAAATATGTGACGAGGTGATCATGCTAATAGTCGCTGCAAAATATCTTGATAAATATCAGTTAACGTATCTAAATCACTCATTTTAACGCATTCGTCAATTTTATGGATAGTGGCATTGACTGGACCTAACTCAATGACCTGAGCCCCCGTTGGTGCAATAAAACGCCCATCTGATGTGCCCCCGCAGTAGATAAAGTCGTGTCTCTACCGGTACATGACTTAATGGCTTGCTGTGTTGCTTCGACTAGTTGACCGGAATCCGTTAAAAATGGCTGGCCGTTAAATGTCCAATCAATGTCATAATCAAAATCATGGCTGTCCAATATGGCTGTAACTTTGCTAATAAGTTGATGGTCGGTGACTTCGGTAGAAAATCTAAAGTTAAAACACACGTTTAGTTCGCTGGGAATCACATTACCAGCACCTGTACCGCCATTAATATTCGAAATTTGAAAACTCGTGGGCGGGAATGAATCATTGCCACTATCCCAATGGGTTTTCGCTAATTCATCTAAGGCCAATGCTGAAGCATGTATTGGGTTTTTCGCAAGGTGAGGGTAGGCCACATGACCTTGAATACCTTTTACGACTAAATCACCTGTTAAAGAGCCTCGACGGCCATTTTTAACAATATCACCCACTTCATTTGTGCTGGAGGGCTCTCCCACTAAACACCAAGTCATCTTTTCATTTCTGGCTTCAAGAGTATCAATGACTCTAGTTGTGCCATTGATAAAAGGGCCTTCTTCATCACTAGTGATTAAGAACGCAATGGATCCTTTGTGGTCGGGATTATTTTTTACAAATTTTTCGGTGGCCACTAACATAGCGGCTAGGCTACCTTTCATGTCGGCAGCCCCACGGCCATGTAGGTAACCGTCTTTTTCGGTGGCTTCGAAAGGAGGGGTTTGCCATGCGCTTTCTGGACCAGATGGCACTACATCAGTATGCCCAGCAAAACAAAATACAGGATCTTCAGACCCTTTACGTGCCCAAATGTTTTTGGTGTCCTCAAAGGTTAAATCTTCGATATGGAAACCGAGTGGCTCGAGGATTTCAGCCATTAAATATTGACAGCCCGCATCTTCTGGGGTGACTGATTTTCTATTGATGAGTGCTTTAGTTAAGCCGATTGTGCTGCGTGTCATAATAAAATCTCTTGATATTGTTCGGCTTTGAATCCCACAAAATATTGACCATTATGGATCAGTACAGGGCGTTTGATCATGGCTGGTTGCTCAAGCATTAACGCTAGGGCCGAGGTCCTATCGATAGTTTGCTTTTGCTCTTCAGGTAATTGGCGATAAGTTGTGCCGCGTTTATTGAGCAAGCTCTCCCAACCAAGGTGTTGTTCGGTTGTAGCCAACCAATTAGCGTCTAAACCGTCCTGCCGATAGTCGTGAAAGGTAAATTCTATATTATTATTGGTTAGCCATGTTTTAGCTTTTTTAATGGTGTCACAGTTTTTAATACCATACAGGGTCGTCATGTTATCTCATTTATATATGAATCAATCTGTCGCGGACTATAACGAGAAAGCACGGTTTAGGTAAAGGATAGCGCTGTATTTTTCCGAAATTAAATATAAACAGTCAATATATCGTCTTCGCTGGCACGAACAGCATAATAGTGAGCTCGTATCGCTTTTACTTTCTCACTGTTGATGACGGTGACGGGACACAAAATACTAGGTAATTGTTGCTTCATCTTGACCAAGGAAAATTCAGCTAATACGTCCCCTTGCTTAAACGTGTCGCCAGCTTTTACTTTTCGTTTAAAGCCTTCGCCCATCATAATATGTGAGTCTATCCCTAACTGAATCTGCAGCTGTAACCCATTTTGAGCCTTCAATCTTAATTGATTGGCCAGTTCGGTACAAGCTGCTACTGTGCCAGAAAATGGGGCAATGACTTGAAAGCCCGAAGGTATAATTGCAATGCCTTCGCCAAATAACCGTTGTTGAAATAGCGCGTTGGGAACCTCGCTTAAGGAGACCGCACGACCACTCAATGGACTGACAATGGTTAATATTTGTTTATATGTTGGAAGGTTATCAACACCTACTAACTTACCTAAAAGCGTCATGTATAATTCACCTCAACTCTGCCTATTTTGTGAGTATAACCTTATACTTAACTAGGGTTAATAGAGATTTAATGTACAAAATTAAATTAGAAGTGAGTTTATCCACCATATCTGTGGATAACTCTGTTGAGTACTGTTTATATGTACCTTAATTAATTGATATGTATAGATAAAGTTATGCTGCTCGGAAAATGCACTATTGTGAATTATGTAGATTAAATGAGCTAGGTTAGACTATTTAATACACATTTTATTGAGGTTATGGCCATTGTTAGATATTTATGCAGGAAAAAGCGCACTTAAACAAATTGAACAACAAGGCTTTAAGGCTGATTTGTTTGATTATATTTTGGGCGCGTCAGGGGGGCCTAAATGGTTTGTGTTAGCGGGACTCGACCGCTATATATTTGCCGAATTCTTTGCCACTAGGCAAAAACCTATTCAAGCTATTGGCTCCTCGGCTGGTGCATTTCGGATGGCCTGCTTCGCACAACATGACCCTCTTGCCGCGATAAATAGATTGGCCCAGCGGTATTCTCAAATTACGTATTCTAGAAAACCGACTGCTAGGGAAATAACTGAAAAAGGCAGGGGGTTGTTAATGCACGTGCTAGGAGAAAACGGAGTAGAACAAATCCTTAATAATGACATTGTCAAAGCGCATTTTGTGGTGGCTAGGAGCAAAGGGTTGGCAAGATTTGAAGCCTCGTTTTTACAAGGGCTAGGTTTAGCGATGAGTGCTGGCGCAAACTTTGCGAAACGTCAATGGTTATCTTATTTTCATCAAAGAGTCATTTTTTCTGTTGCAGGTAGTCAATTGAGTGTGTTTGACCCCAATCACATGGGGGGCATTTCTGTGACGTTGCAGCAAAATAATTTAGCTGACGCATTAATGGCTTCAGGGGCAATCCCCATTATAATCAACGGCGTTGAGAATATTGCAGGTGCGCCAAAGGGGGTATACAGAGATGGTGGGATCATCGATTATCATTTTGATTTGTCGTTTGGACCTAGTAATGGATTGACTTTGTACCCACATTTTTATCCTAATGTGGTGCCTATGGTTGGTTTGATAAGTCCTTAAAAAGTAGAGGCCCTCATGACACTAGCTACGATAAAGTAGTTATGATAGTGCCATCAGCTAAATTTATTCGCAGTCTTCCTTACCATAAAATACCTGATAGGAAAGATTTCGAATCTATGTCAGCTAAACAACGTATTCCATATTGGCAAGAGGTCATCACCAAAAGTAATAAGCTAGCTGAGGTTTTTCAGGCTATGGTAAACAGTGATGATATTTTACAATTTATTAAACCTTTACCCTTTTAAGTTATATATTTTTTGATGGCTTTGGTTTATTTTGATCCGTATATAAACTATTGTGTTTATTGATGATGTATGGTGTGCGATACTACGCCACCACTCGTGCCAGCACCTAGGCAATGACGTAATTGTTGAGATAGCTTCTATCATTCTAACAGTTAGCTTTTAAGTGGTGTTCGGAATTTCTATATATTTATGCCTTTACAATCTATATTAAATTGGTGTAAATTGTTAACAATCAACTCTAGCTGTTCGGTATAGTCAGGAATGAATAAAAATAAAATAACTGCTATTGATATTGAATTATACAATATCCCCCTTTCTGAAGTGTTATCTGATGCCAAGCATGGCGACCACACTCATTTTGAATTAGTCCTTTGTCGTGTAACCTGTGAAGATGGTACGCAAGGTGTGGGTTATACCTACACGGGTGGTAAAGGTGGTCGTGCTATTTATTCCTTACTTCATGACGAAATGCGCCCATTATTAACGGGGTATGATGCGTCCCAAATAGATGAAATATGGCACAAATTACAGTGGGAATATCACTATGTAGGTCGGGGTGGTATTTTAAGTTTTGCTATTTCAGCTATGGATATCGCGCTTTGGGATATCAAGTGTAAACGACTTGGTCAGCCATTGTGGCAAGTCGCTGGTGGCGCAAGTAACAAAACCAACTGTTATGCGGGTGGCATTGATCTTAATTTCAGTGAACAAAAATTACTGAGTAACATTCAAGGTTATTTAGACCGCGGATTTGAAGCGGTAAAAATTAAAGTCGGCAAAGAAGACTATTTAGAGGATGTTAGCCGAGTGGCTGCGGTTCGAAAGGTAATTGGCCCAGATCGTGTGTTTATGGTTGATGCTAACTATTCTCTGTCGGTGAAAGATGCAATTCGCTTTGGTAAAGCAATTGAGCAATACAATATTACTTGGTTCGAAGAGCCAACGATTCCCGATGACTATCTTGGTTTTGCAGAAATATCAGATGCCATCAATATTCCTTTAGCTATGGGCGAAAACTTACATACTTTTCATGAATTCGAATATGCCGTTGCCCAAGCTAAATTAGGGTTTTTACAGCCTGATGCCTCTAATATTGGCGGCATTACTGGCTTTTTGCAGGTGGCGGAGTTAGGTGCTAAGCATGGTTTACCTTTGTGTAGTCATGGTATGCATGAACTACATGTTTCTTTGTTGGCGTCTCAGTCGCACTCTGCATATTTAGAAGTACACTCTTTTCCAATTGATGAATATACTCATCATCCGTTACAACTCGATGATAATGGCTATGCGTTAGCTCCAGATGTGCCCGGTACTGGGGTAGTGTTTGATGATGCGTTGTTAGCACCCCATTTAGTCATGAAATCTTAAGGTAATCATTATGCAAGCTGCTCAATATATAGGTAACAAATCATTCTCAGTGGTGGAAGGAACGTCTATCGCTCCAGAAGCGGGTGAGGTACGTCTGAACGTGGGGTATGTCGGTATCTGTGGTACAGATATGCACATTTATCATGGCGTAATGGATCAACGTGTTTCAATTCCACAAACTATCGGCCATGAAATTTCTGGCGTAGTCGCTGAAATTGGCGATGGCGTCACAGGCTTTACTGTTGGCGAAAAAGTGGTTGTTCGACCATTAGATTGGTGTGGCGAGTGTCCGACTTGTGAAGCAGGTTTAACGCATATTTGTCAGAATCTTAAATTCATGGGTATTGATACCTTGGCGCGTTTCAGTCGAGTTGGACAGTGAAAGCTCGTACTTTACATAAATTACCCGCTGGTGTTGATCTTAAGCAAGGTGCATTAGTTGAGCCTTTATCTGTGGCTTGTCATGATGTTAGTCGTTCACGTTTAAAAGCCGGTGAAAAAGCAGTGGTACTAGGTGGCGGCCCAATTGGGCAATTAGTCGCAGCCGTGGCGAAAAGTGTGGGTGCTGAAGTATTGGTGTCTGAGCCAAACGAAAGCCGCCGCGCATTTGCTGACGAGTTAGGTGTTAAATCAATCAATCCTATTGAACAAGATTTAGCGGCTTATGTTGATGATTGGACAGGCACAAAAGGTGCAGACGTAGTATTTGAAGTGTCTGGTGTAAAACCTGCCATCGATGCTATGACGCAAATTGCCGGTCGTCGTGGCCGTATTGTCATGGTGGCAATTCACAGCGCTAAGCCAGAAATCGACTTGTTCCAATTTTTCTGGAAAGAATTAGAGTTGTTGGGTGCCCGTGTTTACGAAGCGAAAGACTTTGATTGGGCGATAGATTTAATTGCCTCAGGTCAAATTGATCTCAAACCATTTATTAGCTCGGTGAGTCCTTTATCAGACATAGGTACCGCATTCGCTAATATGGATGGTAACCCACAAGGCATGAAAGCCCTTGTTGAATGTAACGCTGAATAGTTTGATATTAGAGACAAGGTTTTAGAAATGAATAAAATGTTTGAGAAATTTAGTTTAGAAGGCAAGGTTGCCTTAGTGACCGGTTGTAAACGTGGCATAGGTAAAGGTATTGCTTTAGGCCTAGCAGAAGCTGGCGCAGATATTATTGGTGTTTCGGCTAGTTTAGAATTGGAAGGTTCTGATGTTGAGAAAGAAGTCAAAGCCTTGGGACGAGACTTTAAAGCGTACCAATGTGATTTTGGTGACCGTGAAGCACTATATGCATTCATCAAACAAGTAAAAGGCGATTTCCCTAAAATTGATATTTTGGTGAACAACGCAGGTACCATTTTACGTGCCCCAGCTGCCGAACATGGCGATGATTTATGGGACAAAGTGATTGACGTGAATCTTAACTCGCAGTTCATTTTAAGCCGAGAACTTGGTAAAGATATGGTTGCACGAGGTGAAGGTAAGGTGATTTTCACCGCTTCATTATTAACCTTCCAAGGTGGTATTACGGTTATAGGTTATGCTGCTAGTAAAGGTGCTATTGGACAATTAGTGATGGCGCTTTCTAATGAGTGGGCGGGTAAAGGTGTAAATGTTAACGCCATTGCGCCTTGATTATATAGACACAGATAACACCGAAGCATTACGTCAGGATCCAGAGCGCAGTGCCGCTATTTTAGGGCGTATACCACAAGGTCGTTGGGGGAACCCTGAAGACTTTAAAGGCCCAGCAGTATTCTTGGCTTCAGAAGCCGCAAGTTATGTTAACGGCGCTATCTTGTTGGTAGACGGCGGTTGGATGGGGAGATAATCTCAATGACAACTTTAAATTTTGATTTTAAGAACAATGTAAACTTTATTAATGGTGAATATGTCGCTTCTAAAGCCGATGGCATCATTGAAGTACTTAGCCCTTCTACCGGTGAAAAAATCGGTGAGATCCCAAAAGGTTGTAATGAAGACGCCCAGCTTGCTCTTGAAACTTCGGCAGCAGGTCAAAAGAAATGGGCTAAGTTAACGGCACGTACTCGTCAGAATATCTTGCGAGAGTTTGCAAATAAAATTCGCGAAAACAAAGCTATTCTTGCGCCAATGCTAGTGGCAGAGCAGGGGAAGCTGTTGTCTGTGGCACAAATGGAAGTAGACGTTACCGCTACTTTTATTGATTACGCAGCAGACAATGCGTTGACTATCGAAGGTGATATTTTACCTTCTGATAATGAAAACGAAAAAATCTATATTCATAAAGTACCGCGTGGTGTGGTTGTGGGTATTACTGCATGGAATTTCCCGTTAGCATTGGCCGGCCGTAAAATTGGCCCAGCTCTTGTTACAGGCAACTCAATTGTATTAAAACCGACCCAAGAAACGCCATTAGCCACAACTGAATTAGGCCGCATCGCTAACGAAGCAGGCATTCCAGCTGGCGTATTAAACGTGATTAATGGATCAGGCTCTGTAGTGGGTCAAGCATTGTGCGAAAGTCCAATTACCAAAATGATTACTATGACTGGTTCTACGGTTGCCGGTAAGCAAATTTACAAAACCTCAGCAGAATACATGACTCCAGTTATGCTTGAGCTTGGTGGTAAAGCCCCTATGGTGGTTATGAATGATGCTGATTTAGATGAAGCCGTAGAAGGCGCGCTATGGGGACGTTTTGCTAACTGTGGTCAGGTATGTACTTGTGTTGAACGTTTATATGTTCAAGAAGGAATATATGATGACTTTATGGCTAAATTTGTACCAGCGGTGAAAGGATTGGTAGTTGGCGATCCAATGAAAGCCGAAACACAAATGGGACCTAAATGTAATCAACGTGAAATTGATAACATCGATCACATAGTGCAAGAGTCTATCAAGCAAGGTGCAACTGTCGCGACTGGTGGCAAAACTGCTACAGTCGAAGGCTACGAAGGTGGCTGCTGGTACGAGCCGACTTTGTTGGTTGATGTAAAACAAGACAACATTGCGGTGCACGAAGAGACATTTGGTCCAGTATTGCCGATTGTTAAAATCAAAGATATTGACGAAGCTATTGCTAATTGCAATGACAGTATTTACGGTTTGAGTGCCTATATCTTCACTAAAGATTTCTTTGCAATTAATCGTTTTATCGAAGAATTGGAAGTAGGTGAAGTGTACCTAAACCGTGGAATGGGTGAACAACACCAAGGTTTCCATAATGGTTGGAAACAATCTGGTTTTGGTGGCGAAGACGGTAAATTTGGTCTTGAGCAATACCTAGAGAAGAAAACGGTTTATCTAAAAGAAGTGTAAAACTGCTTGGTTTGTAAAAAACTATAAACGGCTAAGGTGAAAATCTTGGCCGTTTTTTTTAGCGTTACGCTGGCTATCCCCATCATCATTCCTGCATGTTGATAGCAGGGATCCATGTTGAAGTTTTCATTCGCGTTTAAGGTATTTTTGAAATACTTGATACAGAATTAGCTTGGCTGTCTTGTTTATTTAGTCGTTTATTCAATGCTTAATAACAGCATGCGCTTCGCTTACTGCCATCCATGGCTTTTTTCAAACGAAATCCATTTCGTCCAACTTACTTTTCTTCAACAGCCAAGAAAAGTAAGCAAAAGAGGCCGCGCTCCAGTAATGCTCTTCTTCCAATTTTGTAATGAATTAAGCAGGCCGGCTTGAGACGTTCCCGACGTCGCAAGCCTCAATTGGCTATCCATGCCAATTGAACCGCTAAATTCACCACAAAATTGGCGAGCTTAGAGTCGCGGGTAAATCAAAAGCATGGCTGCGCCACTAAGGCCACTAAGGTTGAAAGGGAAAGTAGTGCTGCGAACTAAGATTATTCACCTCAATCATAAAACTTTGGCGAAGTGGGTTAACATCCTTATATGTTCAATATTCATGCGCAGACAGCTGGCTATCCCCAACGTCATTCCTGCATGTTGTTAGCAGGGAGCCATTTCTAACATTCGTATATCTTGTTACTCAGTATATTTAAACAACATTTTTCTAGATAATTGTTTTTATTAAGTTTAATCTGAGTTTCAATTATCATGGATGGCTTGTTAATTGTTGGCGGTTTACTAGTATTATGGCTTTCATCATCATACGAAGCCTAGGTGGAAAATTTAAGGAAATATTTAGTGTCTAGACTGTCACAATCTCAGAAAATTGTTGAGTATTACTAAGAAGATTATAATGATAAAAGGAAGAACCCAAGGTTTGCAGACGATAAAGCCTTTATATCTCAAATTGTCGCAGAAATTGGATCGCAAAAAGTCCAAATAGTGAAAAATGACGCACACGTATTTTGGCAGGATAAACCCCGCCTAGAGTTTATTGGTTTAACCCTGAAAATCCGAGTGAAAGTGAAATGAAGCTCCCAGCAAAATCTTGGCCTGATGTCGATTGGCAATCTGTTAACCGAATATTAGTTGAAAACACTGATTTCAAAGACTATATCGAACTCATGCCAACTTATTATCAAACGGGTAGGGTATGTGCGAGAGATTGGAATAAGTAGACGTTTTTTCTTTTAATGGTGAATTAAAACAATGAATTACCTATGTTTTGTCTGTTTTAATGTCGGCTAGGTCCCTCTTTGGGGCGTCTAGCCAGTAATTAATGATCAACGCTAGATAAGCTGATGGGCTTGATCTCAACCTACTTAACTTGATTTTCTATGCTTTTTCTCGGTATTCTCTGAGTTTCAATATCTTTAGCAACGTAGTAGAACATATTATTGTTTTTTTCAGTTAAATTTAAAGGAAGCTATACAAGCTTACTAAATATTCGAGGTGATAATGGAAGTATATGACCCAGATAATTCAATAGAGCCAGATGCTTGGTTAGCACTTGATGAAGCCACGCAAATTGACTTAGTTTGGAGGTATCACGCCGGGTTAGACTTGGATATGCCCGTCGAAGCATTATCAGTACACTCATCAATTCATGTGATTGTTGAAAATCAATTGGCCTTGGGCGTTAATTTGCTTGCAGAAACAGTTGCAAAACTCACTAGGCAAGGATTAGATCGGCATGAAGCTATTCATGCTATAGGAGCAATAATATCAAAGGATGTTTTTGATATTATTAAAGGTAGTACAGAAGAGTTTTCACCTGTTAAATACCGTAGAAAGCTGCAAAAAATCACTGCAAAAAGATGGCTTAAAGGGCAATACTAAAGCTTGCACCTGACGAATAAGTAAACAAGAACAGAGTACCGATGGTTACTTAGCTTAGCTCGCATCACCAATTGAGACACCCATGATTGGAACCAGTACAAACATGGCTTCGCGTTCGATGAAATATATATGTTTCGTCATCGTCATTCAGGTGTGTTTGTAGGCTGGTTTCCTTTCATCGCTATAAGCAGAACCAAATTAGATCAGCAACTCCAATTGAGACACCCATGATTGGAGCCAGTACAAACATGGCTTCGCGTTCGATGAAATATATATGTTTCGCCTTCGTCATTCAGGTGTGTTTGTTGGCTGGTTTCCTTTCATCGCTATAAGCAGAACCAAATTAGATCAGCATAAGATACTTCGATTCGTGCCTAACGACTCTTAGGAATGAAGGGGCAGTAAAGGAGGGAGTTAGTGATTTCTTTGTATTTAATCTCAGTGCACAACAGTTTTCTAGTATATCGCTACTATTTTTGTACTTTTCTCTGTTTACTATAGTCGCTGTTGTGACCGCTCTTAGTTTTTACTGCTATATTTTTTACTCAAATCTGAACATTCTCTTCACCGCTTTTATTTTACTTGGTAGGTTGTATTGTCAAAATCACTCTTTTATAACGTGATAACTGAGGCTCACCTTTGTCTGTGACTTTTAAAATTATGTGTACGGTTTGTTCATTTTCTACGTTAGGTGCGGTACCGTTGATTCTACTCACGTTTTCTGGTGGACCTAGTTTTATTTGTTGTTTGTATGTGCCTGCTTCGGGGTATTGGAACCACAGAAAGCTTAAATTATCGCCATCTGGATCAGTTGAATCACTGGCATTTAAGGTAAAACTTTGCCCTGATTGTAGAGTAAGGCGATCGCTATGGCTGAGTTTGGGCACGGGAGGATGATTTGCTTCTTCGTACGATAATACTGACCAATCTATACGTGCGGCAAAATCATTTTGAAAGTCGTCACGCCAGCGCCATAAAGAGGCTTTGTCGGAGGTAAAAGACTTTTTACTTTTTTGAACTGTTCGGCCATATTCTTTAGCAATAATAGGCGTGTAATAATCTGCTGCATTTGTCCAGATCGCGCGTGTTTCGGGCTCATGAGGCACGCCTGATTTTGAACTGCCTTGCTTGTCTTTTTCGTACTTGGGCTGATATAGTTCGTAACGTCCTCCCCAGCCGCCCCATTCAGGGTGCTCTGCGTTGTTTAGACCATTAGCTAACAATGATAAAAATGCGGGAGTGTCGCCCTCAACGCCCCAGACTACGTCAGGATAAATTGCACCAAGTGGCCCGTGATTTTGTTGAATGTTTTTTGCTAGCCAGGCATTGCTTATCGTGTGATTATCAATGCCCTCGACGACATTGTTGACACCCATCCAAGTAGCGCTAGCATAAAAATCTCCAGGGCTGACAATATAGAATAAATCGGGGAAATTGTTTCTGATCCAAATACCACTGTCGTCTTGATCAGAAATAGTATAAACCCTGAGTTTGGCAATCAGTTTTTTAGCTTGTGCGGCTGTTTTCGTTTGTTTGATAGTATGCAATGCTTGCGCTAGTGTATTGACTCCACCCCAAACTGAAATCCATAAAGGGCGTTCATCATCTTTTTCTAATTCTTGAATGATCCAAGCTGAGCCTTCAGAATTTTTGTCAGAGCCCACTCCTAACATGCCATAGACTGGTAGCCCCGTTTTACCACGTTAAATAGTGTTTCAGGGGCGCTGAAGTCAGCATGATGTTGAATAAGATTACTATGCACTTGTTGATATGCGGCGATCACATTATTGATGGATTTTGGATGAATTTCAGATTTCATCCAACAAGATGTGGTAGCGATAAGGCCTTTAATATCGATTTGGTTAGAATATAAAAACAAGCGAACCAACGACTGGGTGTCATCGGGGTCGGCCTCGATATCGGTGAGGACTATTAATCTGTTGTTAGTTTGAGCATGAAGGGCGAGAGGTGACAGTAATGACGTGGCGATTAGTACCAGAACAATAAATTTCATGAAAGCTCCACACTTATTTAGTCTTGAATTTATGTTATAGGTAAAAATGTAGTTGCAATAGTAGAAAAAGCTTAATTATGAAAAAACGTAAAGGTAGGAAAAAAGCAAAATGGGATATTCGAGCATGAATTTCACAGGTATTATCTTTTCTTAATACCTAGTTAATACCGAGGCCTATGAACCCTGTGTTTCGCTATTTTAGCCGTGCAGCACAATCATTGCTGAGCTAGTGCAGTTGAGCAATGATTGTGTTAGCACTCATTTGGGTTTTTCTCCACTAAGTCGTCATCTAACTAAGCCGTTGTTCCTTTTTATTTTTTGAATTGAAAGGGAGTAGCGTTTAGTGTGTCACAACGTCGCTATTAACAAACGTAGTACGCATTCTATTTGGCGACTCACTTCCAATTTGGCGATTGACTTTGATAAAAAATTTTCATTACATCACTGCAGGTGTCCGGTTTTAACGTAAATCAACGCGCCGTCTTCTTTGGTGAATGGGCTGTGGCGGCTTAAGTGGGGACTTCTTATCCATGACCCTTTGGGGTAACTGCCGTGCTCGTCGTGAAAGGTTCCAGCTAATACCAATATTTCTTCACCGCCCCAGTGTTGGTGGCTATTAAACTGGGTGTTAGGTGCCCATTTCACTAGTGCAACGTTTTCAGTTTCAAATTGATGAAGAGGCATGACGGTTAAACCCTTTACCAGACCTTGATGCCAAGCTTGTGTTGGAGTATGAATGGCTTTTTGTTCCCTGTCTGCTTGCTCAAATTGCTGTAACTTCACAAAAATGGTGGCACCTTGTTCGCCTATTTTCGGGGTGTGGGCGGTGCCAATTGGGTTACGTACGTAACTGCCAATAGGGTATTCTTGATGTTCGTCAGCAAATACGCCTTCGAGCACAAAAAACTCTTCACCACCCGAATGGGTATGAGATGAAAACTGGCTAAAAGGAGCATACCTTACAATAGACGTAGCTCTGGCTACTTCATCGCCAATTCTGTCAAGCATCATACGCTCAACTCCAGCCATGGGAGACGGTACCCATTGATAGTCGTCTGGTCGAATGACGGTACGTTTTGTAAAGTCTGCATGTAAGCGAGTTGTCATGTTCATATCCTATTTTTATTGTGTCGCTAGATTAGTATTAGGCAGAGGTTAGAGCAGATTAGTTTCTGCCCGCCATAACGCCGCCATCAACATCCCAAATCGCACCTGTTACCCAACTAGTGCTCTGTTGTAACAGAAAGTTAATACTGTTAGCTACATCTTCTGCCGAGCCAATACGCCCGATGGGATGAAAGTCATTGAAACCCGCTAACGCATCATCCATTTGCGCTGGGTCGATAAAGGTTTCATAAATAGGGGTTTTAACTACTGCTGGCGAAACGGCATTAACACGGATGTTATGTTCGGCTAATTCCATGGCCATGTGTTGAGTAAGTGAATGTAGTCCCGCTTTAGCCATAGAGTAAGCAGAAGAAGGGGTTGCTTTGATCGCTTGTTTAGCCCACATCGAACCTACATGGACCATAGCGCCTCCGCCGTGTTTTATCATGTTTTGGGCCACGGCTTGACTGATAAAAAATGTTGAACGGTTCATGATTGCATAGGCGTCATAATCACTTATTTCGTGTTGTAAAAATGGTTTCGGATTGAAATAGCCTGCCGCATTTACAAAGTACTTGATATGACGACTTTCATCGTTCAGCTTTTTAATCACCCTATCGACGTCAGCTTGTTGATAGAGGTTCGCTTGAATAGTCTCTACCAACGCTTGATTGCTAGATAGTGTACTTAATGCCACTTTAGCTGCGCTTAATTTATGTTCATTGTTACCAACAATAGCAACGTTAATGCCTTCGGCTATTAGTTGTTTTGCACAGGCTAAACCTATGCCGCTAGAGCCTCCAACGATCAATGCAAAGGGGGAATTATTCATAATTTATATTCTCAATCTGTTAAAGTGTGCGAATAATTTAACAAACAGTTATGGGACTAAAAAGTAAGTACAAATCGGTAAGGTAGGTACTTTTAGGTACATCTTTATGAAAACAAAAGAGATTAATTTTAAGAGAAAAGTCGCTCCTGATAAAAGTGCTCGAATGATAGAAACCATATACGGCTGTAAATGGTCGTTAACTGTTTATCAACTCTTAGATAGTGGGATAAATAGACCTGGGAAATGGTACGAACTGTAGAAGGCTTAACCACAAAAGTATTGAACCAATGCCTAAGAAAAAACATTGAATTCGGTATTTTAGTGCGTAGATCATACAATGAAGTGCCGCCAAGAGTGGAATATGAGGTGACTGAGTTTGGCATGAAATTTATGCGCATATTGGATCAGATTGAAAAGTTACAAAGCGAACTTGATAGACTAGGTTGAAATTTATTGAAGAGACGTTTGGTGATTAAAAAGCTTGAACATTCTGCTAGACAAGTTGCAGAGGGTATTTTTACTATTTTTCAAACCTCATACGCAATTGAAGCGGATCTTATTGGTTGTGATGATTTTCCACCATTGGCGAGAAGCATAAAAAACATTCAAGATTCTCCCTCTTTATTTTTAGCTGCTGTTGTAAACAACTGTCTTGCCGGCGTAATTGAAATAGAGTTACAAGACAAGCAGTTAGACGTCCATAGTTTAACCGTTGCCCCAAGGTTTTTTAAACAAGGTATTGCTAGCGAACTGTTAAGTCATGTTTTAACTACGTTTGATTATCAACAAGCGCAAGTTGAAACAGCTACTGCTAATAGGCCGGCAATTAGCTTGTATAAAAAGCATGGATTTGTCGAATTTAACAGATGGACACCCGCACATGGGATCGAAAAACTCGCTTTGCACAAACAATGCGAGTCGTTGTACTGAAAACTAAACTAAGGTGATTGAGACCCGTTAACCCGAAGACATGTCATGCTAAAGAAATTATTTTATTTATCAGGCAGTGCGAGATTTCTAACAAACTTTAGATCCTGAATATCAGGAACCAAACAACACCACTATTAATGCAAATAAAAATCCAATCCCCGCTACTTTAATGCCGTTTCTAAATATCGCATTTTTGGGCATAAACATCAGAAAAGAAGAAATGACAAAAAATAGTAAACCAAGACCAAAACTAATGTTTAAAATAAACAACGGGCTGCCGGTGGTGGCTTTGTGCAATTTTACCATTTTGGCTAGAGTGGCAGGGTAGTCCTTTTTATTAATTACCGCTAAGCCAGTACTTTTTTCATAATAACCTTGCGTAAACACTACTTTTTCCGCAGTGGTTTCTAGCACCGAAAAATTACGAATGCCCAACGTCTTTTCTAAACTTTTACTATCTAAATTGGCTGAAAGTTGCTTTTCGGTGCTGTAGTTGTACTTTAAAAAATCTGTCTTGCGGAATATAAGTAAAACTCCGCTAACAGAATACACAGCCATAATCCCCGCTAAAAAGTAACCCAACCACCTGTGGTATTTTCTAAAGCTGTTGTGAAATTTAACTGATGCCATTTTGCTCTTATTCTCTTGTTAATATTCTTTAATCATAAAAAAGCGCCTTTAAAATAAAGGGGCGTAGTAATTTTGTTCGAAACTTGTTAGCGCTAGTAGTTCGCATTACCTGGGGTACGTGGAAAGGCTATAACATCTCGGACATTTTGCATGCCTGTTACATAAGCTACCAAGCGTTCAAAACCTAAACCGAAGCCCGCATGAGGTACGGTGCCATATCTACGTAGGTCACGGTACCAACTGTAATCTTCTTGGCTTAAATTCATATCGGCTAATCGACGGTCGAACACATCAAGACGTTCTTCACGTTGTGAACCACCAATGATTTCGCCAATGCCAGGCGCTAATACATCCATTGCGGCCACTGTTTTACCGTCATCATTAATGCGCATATAAAAGGCTTTAATGTCTTTTGGGTAGTTTTGCATGATGATAGGTGCGCCAACATGTTCTTCGGCTAAATAACGTTCGTGTTCTGACGATAAATCGACGCCCCAATTCACGGGAAATTCGAATTGCTTACCGCAGTTTTGCAAAATTTCGATAGCATCGGTGTAGTCCATGCGAACAAAGTCCTGTTCGATCACTTTCTCTAAGCGGTTAATGACTTCTTTATTCACGCGCTGGGCAAAAAATGCCATGTCATCTGCACGTTCTGCTAGCACCGCTTTAAACACATATTTGAGCAAGTCTTCTGATAATTGAGCAATATCCGCCAAGTCGGCAAAAGCGACTTCGGGCTCTATCATCCAAAATTCAGCAAGGTGCCTGCTAGTGTTGGAGTTTTCTGCTCTAAAGGTCGGACCAAAAGTATAAATTTTTGACATGGCCGTAGCGTAAGTCTCACCGTTCAGTTGCCCAGACACAGTTAAAAATGTTTCTTTACCAAAAAAGTCTTGGCTGAAATCCACTTCACCTTTATCTGTTCGTGGCAGGTTCATCATGTCTAACGTCGATACGCGGAACATTTCTCCGGCACCTTCGGTATCACTGGCGGTTAATATAGGTGTACTTATCCAGCAATAACCTTGCTCATGAAAAAATCTATGAATAGCTTGAGATAAGCAGTTACGTACTCGGGTGACTGCGCCAATCACATTTGTACGAGCCCGCAAGTGCGCGTGTTCACGCAAATACTCAATACTATGGCGTTTAGCCGACATTGGGTATGTATCTGGATTTTCCACCCAGCCTACTATTTCGATGTTTTGAGCGTCTATTTCTAATGCTTGCCCTTGACCTTCGGACGCTTTAAGTATGCCGGTGACGATCAACGAGCAGCTTGTTGTTAATTTCTGAATATCGGCATAGTTTTCTAGCGTATTGAGAGCGATAACTTGAATAGGATCAAAACAACTGCCATCGTGCACTGCTACAAATGATAAACCTGCTTTAGAATCTCGGCGAGTTCTTACCCACCCTTTAATGGTGACTTGGTCACCAACTGAATATTTGCCGGCAAAAATCTCTGCCACCGGAGCATGCGCCATTTACCTGTCTCCACTGATTGGGTATTGCGACCTACTGGTCATATGTATGAATTACTGTCATTGTCTATTTATAATCAGCCAGTTTGTTAATTGGATTATACTTTCAATGTATAGACTCGTGACATGACTATAAATTTCTGTCAAGAGCAGTTATGCTTTACGAAAGTTTGAGGTTGGCTGAAAAATAAAAATTATTATTAAAACAACAATATATAAGTTGTTTACTTGGCTCATTATACAAGAACTGTGATTTTACTCAGGTGGGGCATAGACTCAAGGAAAATCTAAATTTAATATATAAACCGCGATATGGAATGCGTCAGTAGGTGCCTTACAATTGGCAATATAAAAGCTTCAATTAAATATGAAAACAGATGAATCAAAAGATAAACCTATAGTGAATAGGCGCAAGTCTCCCCGAGAGAAAGATCGATTATTTCAGTGCATGGTAGTAATCAACGTTATAGGTTGGTTTGTGTTCATTGCTGCCTTACTTGTTTTTCATAATGCTCGCCCAGAATTTGTCTCAGGCGTTCAAGCGTTTTGGGAGTTGAAGCCAGGCAGGCTTGGTCCGAAACGTTGAGCTGGTATTTAGTTGGATTGCTGTTTTGTTGCGTGGTGATTAGCGCAATTGTACTTTTAATGAAACGTCAGCGGAATAGAAGAAGAAAGATCACTACGGTATTAATGGGTTAGTGCTCATGTTTACTGCAGTGTCGAGGCCTGATTATCCTGTATTTTGAGCTTAATCCTTAGATAAAGGCAGAATAGATGTAAAGTCAGATAAGCGAACGTCTGATTTTAGTGGGGTATTGGCAAGTAGTGGTTTAAGTAATGTGCAGACATAGTTTGTGCTTACACCATCTCGATTTAAGTTGTAAGAGGTCAATTATGGATGTGAAATTTCGTAAATTAATAGAATTAGGGGCGGGGGAATTTGAGCATGTTCAACCGGCAATGATCGAGCATCTAGAACGCACAAGATGCATATTGAAATCTTGGTCTGCGCCAGAATTTTTGCAAGATGCTGGGTTGTATTATCTAGCATACGATCCCAAGCAAGCCTTAATTACATCAACTGAAAGAACTGACATAGCGGCCATAATTGGCGAAGATGTAGAGCAACTTATTTATCAGTATTTTTGTTGTGACAAAGATCAATTTTATAGCGTGTTAGATAAGGGGGAATCTTCGGTATATTGCCATAAATTCACCCAGCAAAATACGTTCGTTGGCACACAGCGAGTAAAAGACATATGTGAGTTAGATGTCGCTATTATGGTTGATAAAGCGACATCTAGCCCCGCCTATTTACGGCACAACACTCAAGTATGGTCGAACAGGCTTAATACCATAGAAAGTTTTCTGAGTAGGGCGGCCAATCGTAAGATTAGGCAGTTATTTAATTAGCGTGGTGTTTTAATGTAGTCGTTAGAATATCTAAGGGAATGTTTCATATCATTCACATTTCGTTGAAATAGCCAAACTTGTTTAGTAAATCGCTGTGCCATAACCCTGTTGGTTTATTCAAGGTGTCGCCTAGGTGAAAGTCACTAACAAAGTCACTATCGAAGGCGTGGATTCAACACAGTGGCTATATGACGAAAGTGGTACTTGAATTTTATTAAGGTTAACGCATGCATTGGTATTCTATATTACCTCCTATAATCGCAATCATAGTGGTGTTTTGGCGCAAAGAAGTGATTCTCGCTTTAGTTTTGGCTATCTTCAGTGCTGAATTACTATTAGCTTTTAAAGACGGTTCAGAGTTGGTATTCACCACCGCTGTTGGCTCAATAGAAAGAGTGGTGTCAATTGTTACTTCGCCGGGTAATAGCCGAATTTTAATGTTCAGTTTATTGATTGGCTCGCTGTTAGCTTATATGCGTCAATCGGGTGGCGTTGCGGCTACGGTAGAAATGCTGATTAGTAAAGGTGTGGCAAAAGTAAAAGCAAGTGGGTTTACTCACGATGTTTACCGGCATTGCAGTATTTATTGAGTCAAACTTGAGTGTATTAGCTTCGGGGATTTTATCTCGAGGTCTATTTGATAAATTTAAAATGAGTCGGGCTAGGTTGGCTTATGTGATTGATAGCACTAGTGCTCCAATTTGTATCTTGATTTTGTTAAATGGCTGGGGCGCCTTTATTTTAGCGCTATTAAGTAATTATGAATTAGAGCAAAGTGCAGTGTCGGTACTGTGGGGCACAGTGCCATTGAATTTTATGCAATTATCGCTTTGCTATTAGTTTTGTATACTATTTTAGCTGATAGAGTACACGGCCCTATGAAAAAGGCCGAGCAAGAGTTAGTACTATTGGATTCTGAGCAAGTTGAAGTGAAAGGCACAAAAGCTAGGTTTATGGTTTTGCCATTGCTAAGTATGATAATAGGCATGGTGGGGTTTATGTTTTGGACCGGAGATGGAGATTTAGCTAATGGAAGTGGCAGCAAGTCTGTTTTATATGCCACTATTTTAGCCATGTTTATTAGTTACATTCTATTGCTTAGCTCAAAACAATATTCACACAAAGAACTGGTCGATACTGGTTTTAAAGGGATGGGAGAAATCTTACCACTGGTGACTATTGTATTGTTTTCGTTAACCTTAGGCGCAAGTTTAAAAGAGCTCGGCACAGGCGTGTTTGTGGCAAATATTGTGGGTGATTATTTACCTGTAAGTTTGATAGTGCCTTCGTTATTTTTGGCAGGGGCATTAATGTCATTTACCACCGGCACCTCTTGGGGGACCTTTGCTATTTTAATCCCAATTGGTGTACCACTTATTCAAACGTTAGGCTTACCACCTTCGTTGGTGATTGCCGCCATTTTGGGTGGCGGTATATTTGGTGATCATTGCTCGCCTATATCTGATACAACAGCGGTATCATCTATTGCATCTGGTTGTGACTTGTTAACCCATGTGCGCACTCAAATGCCATATGCGCTTTTGGGCGGAATAATTACCCTTGTTGGGTATTTTGTCGTTAGCTTGATCGTGCTTTAACTGGTTAAATAAAGGTAAGTAGAAATAATATCATTGCGCTTGTAATAAGGGCGGACTACAGTTTATATGCTGGTCACGGGTTAGGAGATGGGTGACGATCTTTTGAGCAAAGCTTATGATTGGCTTTCCAGTTGGTGGCGTTAAGCATAACTGTTTTATGTATACTACTGATAATTATTCGTATCTTTGAGGTCGTTTTGAACGTAATAATAAAAACAATAATTGCAGGCTTTGTTTGGATACTTTCAACCACTAGCGTATACGCTAATGAAGTTAGCGACTTTCTAGCAAAGGTGGCGGTTAAAACCTTCGACTGCCCAAATGATAGCGATGTGCCAGCGTTGGAAAATTTTCTTTCTAGGGCAGATATTGTCGAGACTGATCGCTTGAATTTACTTGTGTACAAAGCTCACTGGTTAATTTGTGTAGGCAAAAATGATCAGGCTAAATCTATTCTGGATGCCATTATTGATGAAGGGAACATTGACCTCACATCTCACAGTTACGCTAGTTTAATGTATCAGTTAGGGTTTATCTTTGATGTTAATGATAACCCCAAGCGATGCGAGTATTATCGGCAATCAGAACAATTAGCAAGAGACAAATTCAATGATATTCACTTGAGCTCGCAACTAGGGTTAATTACCGTGTGTGATCAAGAGCAGCAAAGTATCGGCGTAAAGTTAGGCCGTTTGTTTGCGTTAGTTAAGATGTATTCAGCTAAAAAAGACGTCGAGTCTTTAGCTCATATTCATAACAATATAGGTTTGCTTTACAGCTCTATTGGTCAAAATGCTCTGGCTGCTGAACAATACGAGAAGTCTTATCGTTTAGGTTTGACCGTATATGAAGAAAAAATCAGTTGGCGCCACTCATCAGTGTTATTACTGCCTATAGTGGCAGTGGTGATAACGAAAATGCGCTATTGATGATTGAAGAGTTAGGTCGTGGCAACCTTAAAGTCAATACGCCATTGACTAATAGTTGGTACCATTACGCTCGTAGTCGTTACTTTTACAGGATCGAAGATTATGAGGAGTTACGGCAAAGTCTAGCTAAGTGGAAGATATTCTTAGCGCAAATATCAAACGAGCAAATGAATAAATTACATGAATGGTATAGTGCCGCTCTGTGCCTACATGACAAAAACAAAGCTTGTGTTGAGGCATTTATGTATGCCCAGCAAGATAGCGCAACGGCTATTCCTAGTCGATTGTCTAATCACATTCACTACATCGCTTTCTTAGTTAACGCACAGTTATTTTTAGGTGATGTCGACGGGGCTAGGGAGAGCTTTGCTAGATATTCTGCTTCTATGCTTAACAAGGTTAGAGTGCAACAAACATCAGCCAGAGTATTGGGGGTCGCAAATTTGCATAATGAAATTTTAGCCCTTGAAGATAACTTGGCGGCAGCCAAAGCGCAGAGAACGCAAACTATCATAATCATAGTATTTGTTATTTTAAGTCTCGTTGTTTTAGCCTATTTGTTCGTTGGAAAGCGTTATTTGAAAAAGCTAGCAACAGACAAGTTGACAGGGCTGCACAATGAGCAGTCGGTTTTAACGTTGATCAAAAAAGTCAAGCCGCCTCTCAATCATAAGGTCAATGCCTTGGCCGTATTTGATGTCAATAATTTTACTGAAATGAATACTCAATTTGGCTACATGACTGGAGACGAAGCGCTTAAAAGTGTGGCGAAGTGTTTGACAAAAGTAACGCGAGATCAAGATATTGTCGGCCGAATTGGTGCTGATCAATTTATTGTTTGTCTGAAGAATATTGAGGAACAGACCGCAAATGACCTATTTGAGCGCATATTGGACGCATTAACCAACGTAGTGTTCAATGACGTGACTGGTTCAAGTATTAATGTGCGTTCCAGTATGAGTATTTATAGTTCAGATGGGGACTTTGCCGATTTAGATGAGGTTTTGGCAGATATACGTGATGTTGTAAAGAAAGGCGTAAACAAGTGAGAATTATGCAGAGTGAATTGCATTTTGTCGGTCGTAGGATGTGGTTCGACAAGATGCGCATAATAGCTGAGCAGCATTTTGTTTCGTTAATTTAATCGTTGTTAAAAGTATCGTTTGTGAAATTATTACTTCCCCTTAAATATTATGATGATGCCGGCAGAGTAAAGCCACCAGTGGGCCTTTATTTAACTGCGTTGTACTTGTGTCGCAGTATTGTCGTTTTGATCGGTGCTTATTCATCCAAACAGTATAGCAACGAACTTATTTCATTGTTTTATGGTGAACAGCGATATCTATATTTAAGCTTGATGATTGCGTTACCTGCTTTGCTGAGTGTCACGCTTATTGGTTTTAGAGAAAACTATGGAAAACCAATAAAGTGTGGATGTTTTTCTGGGTAAAACCTTTGCTACTAATATCAAGTCTTGCTGATTTGGGGGCTCATGTATTTTTCGCGCATTTACAGCATTGGCAATTTTCTTGGATTATTGCCTTCACTTTGTTAATTGATATATTTTGTTTGTACTATTTGTCACGGGACAAGCATATTTCATTTATGTTGCAAGACTGGCGAAAGGCAGAAAACCACCTTGCCCCCGTGACCTGAGAAAGCTGACACTAGGCCATTATTGGATATTGTTACTCACAGCTTGTCGGTAATATTGTTGTATGCTTACTTCGCTATCATTGACTAAACGTTGATAACATACACCAGCAAATGCATAGCTATTCCCTGCATAATTCAGGACCACATATGGGGCATCTGGATCAGACTCGTCATACTTCCATTCTCCACCTATTTTCTTACGAAATATCTCGCCAATATAGGCTCCATAAATATTACATATAGTGAATACTGCATTTTCTTCAAGGGCTACAGCTTTATATTTGGCAAGCCAACTGAGTATGATGTCATCTACTAAATTAATACTCTCTTCGCTGCCATCAAGTGTAATATTAAATTCTTCTTTGGTAGTAATTATTGCGTTTTCTGCGCTGTCGGCCATTAATAGGATTAAATCTTCTGAAGTCATGGACATTCTATGCTTCCTTTTGTTTTTTCATGAGTAGCTTTTCAATTACCCGGGCAGTGGCAACAAAACCAAAGGTTGCAGTAACGGCAACCGAAGCACCGAATCCTGTATTGCAATCTAATTTCGTGCTGCCGTCGGCGGACGATTTATTCATGCATACACTGCCATCTTCTTGTGGATAACGCAATTGTTCGGTTGAGTATACGCAGTCCACAGCAAAACGTCTTTTGGGCGTCGTAGTAAAGTTGTAAAAACGTCGTAACTCTGAACGTAATTTTGCAGCGAGTGGGTCTTGAATGGTTTTACTTAAATCTGTTACTGCAATTTTGGTCGGGTCTATCTGACCGCCTGCTCCACCTATGGTAATAATAGGAATTTTATTACGCTTACAATAGGCAACCATTGCCGCTTTGGCTTTAATACTATCGGTTGCGTCTACTACATAATCAAACTCATGGCTTAATAGTTGACCTACGTTGTCTGGCGTAACAAAATCTTCTATGACTTGTACATCACAATCTGGGTTGATCAACTTAATTCGCTCGGCCATCGCGTCTACTTTTGCTTGGCCCACAGTGTTTTGCAGCGCGTGAATTTGACGATTAGTGTTAGTAACACAAATATCATCTAAATCAATTAACGTAATTTTACCTATCGCTGTTCTGGCTAACCCTTCTGCAACCCAAGTGCCCACACCACCAATACCCACTATGCATATATGTGATTTCTGTAATATTTGTGTTTGCTTAGTTCCATATAATCTTTGGGTGCCCCCAAATCTCTGTTTTTCTAGACTCATAATACCTGACAACTTAACTAATCAGCGGCTATTGTATCAGCGCTCAATGGTTTCTCTAGTGATAGATATACAAAAATACCTTACTCAGTAGTTTTTTCTCTAAAAAGGACAAAAACACGCAGTCATTCAGCATCGGCTGTTGATTAAGTTATTGAGCTTGAATATTATCCTACGCAGAAAAGTACGGGGCGATATTAATGTCTTGTGGTACTAAAAATTAAAAGGATAGTAATATGAAACCTGTAGTGTTAGCCGGTGGTAGTGGAAGTCGCTTGTGGCCAAAATCCCGAGCCGCTTTACCTAAACAATTCTTAAGTTTGACTTGTGATCTCACAATGTTGCAAGACACTATCGCAAGATTAGATGGTACCGAAGCAGAAAACCCAATAGTTATTTGTAATGATGCTCATCGCTTTTTAGTCGCCGAACAACTTCGTCAGCAAGATATTGACCATGGAGGGATTCTACTCGAACCCATGGGCAGAAATACTGCACCAGCAATTGCCCTTGCGGCATTGCATGCATCCTTGCAAGGAGATGATCCTACTTTGCTTATTTTAGCTGCTGACCATTTAATTAGTGATGCGCCAGCTTTTCATCAGGCCATAGCCAAAGCAGAAGTGCTAGCAAATAAAGGTAAATTGGTGACTTTTGGCATAGTGCCAGATTCAGCACATACTGGATATGGCTATATAAAGCGTGGTCTGCAGGTAGTTGGCGTCGACGTAGGCTTTGATGTTGCCAATTTCGTAGAAAAACCAAACTTAGCGACCGCCCAAACATATGTCGATTCTGGCGAGTATTACTGGAATAGTGGCATGTTTATGTTTAAAGCAAGTCGTTATCTAGAAGAATTAGAAAAATATAACCCACAAATGCTAGATATTTGTAAAAAAGCGATTGCCACTGAATCTCAAGATTTAGAATTTGTGCGCGTGGACGCTGCTACTTTTGTAAATTGCCCAGATGACTCTATCGACTATGCGGTTATGGAAAAAACGGATGCTGCCTGTGTGGTACCGCTAGATGCTGGCTGGAGCGACGTTGGCAGTTGGTCTTCGTTGTGGGAAACCGCCAAACAAAAAGATGAAAATAACAACGTGGTCATTGGCGACGCTATTTTAGAAGGCGTTAACAACAGTTATATCAACTCTGAGCAACGTTTAATCTCGGTAGTTGGTTTAGACAATGTAGTGGTGGTTGAGACTAAAGATTCGGTATTAGTGGCCAATAAAGACAAAGTTCAAGATATTAAGCATGTGGTGAATAAACTCAAAGCTGAACATCGCCCAGAGTGGGAATTCCACCGAGAAGTGTTCAGACCTTGGGGGAGTTATGACTCAATAGACAATGGCGAACGTTTCCAAGTAAAACGGATTACCGTTAAGCTATGGGGAAAAGTTATCGGTACAAATGCATCACCACCGAGCTGAACACTGGATTGTTGTGGCAGGTACAGCGAAAGTGACCAATGGCGAAGAAACCTTGTTACTTTCTGAGAACCAATCTACTTATATTCCTATTGGTGTGGTTCACGCCCTAGAAAATCCTGGAAAAATTCCATTGGAACTCATTGAGGTGCAGTCTGGTACCTATTTAGGAGAAGATGATATTGTTAGATTTTCGGACAGATACGGACGTGTTGAGAGCAAATAATTTACTTAGGATTGGATTAAATTTATGAAAATCACTTGTTTTAAGGCCTATGACATACGTGGCAAATTAATTGAGCAATTGGATGAAGCTGTCGCTTATCGAGTAGGCAGAGCGTTTGCTGAGTATATGCAGGCTAAAACAGTCGTAGTGGGAGGCGATGTAAGGCTTACTTCTGAGCCACTGAAGTTAGCGTTGAGTGCCGGATTAATTGACGGTGGTGCCAGCGTGACCGATTTAGGCATGACAGGTACCGAGGAAATCTATTTTGCCACTAAATTCTTAGGGGTCGACGGCGGAATTGAAGTTACTGCTAGCCATAATCCTATTGACTACAATGGCATGAAATTGGTTAAAACTGATTCAAAACCTGTCAGTGGAGACTCAGGGTTATTTGCTATTCGAGATTTGGCTGAGACTTACTCTGATGAGGTAGTGCAAAGCAGATTAGTACATTATGCCCATGAACTAGTTTCTACCACGGACTTTATTCAGGGAAAAGCTTCAATTGTTAGGGATAAGCTCTCACAAACAGGGGCCTACAAACAAATCGATAATATGCAAGCGTACGTAGAACATATGCTTTGTTATGTGGATTTGGCTAATTTTAAGCCTTTAAAGTTAGTGGTAAATGCTGGAAATGGTGCCGCAGGTAGTGCCTTAGACGCCATTGAGACAGCTCTTATTCGCCAGAATATACCAATTGAATTTATTAAAGTTCACCATACCCCTGACGGTAGTTTTCCAAATGGTATTCCGAATCCACTTTTACCTGAAAGCAGAGCAGATACCGCCAATGCGGTTATCGCGAACAAGGCTGATATGGGGATAGCATGGGACGGTGATTTTGACCGCTGTTTCTTATTTGACGAAACCGGTGAGTTTGTTGAAGGATATTATATTGTTGGTTTGTTAGCTAAGGCCTTTCTAGATAAAGATCCCGGGGCTAAAATTATTTATGATCCGAGAGTTTACTGGAACACAGAAGACATAGTCAGCTCTGCTGGTGGAGTGCCTATTAAGAGTAAAACAGGGCACGCCTTTATTAAAGAGCGTATGCGCGCAGATGATGCTGTGTATGGTGGTGAAATGAGTGCGCACCATTATTTTCGCGATTTTGCTTATTGTGATTCAGGCATGATCCCATGGTTACTTGTAGCGGAATTGCTATGCACCACCAATAAAGCCTTGTCTCAATTGGTGAAAGAGCGCATAGCTGCCTTTCCTTCGTCAGGAGAAATAAACAGCACACTGGCCGATCCTGATGCGTCTATTAAAACTATATTGGAAAAATATGAGCCACAAGCAACGGTAGTCGATCACACCGATGGTATTGGCCTAGAGTTTGATACATGGCGCTTTAATTTACGTAAATCTAATACTGAGCCTGTGGTTCGGCTAAACGTAGAGTCCAAAGGTGACATTGCCTTAATGCAAGCAAAAACCGAAGAGTTATTATCTTTACTTAACCAGAACTCAGGTTAGATTAGGATTTAAAGCAAAACGCCTAGCAAAAGCTAGGCGTTTTTTGGAAAAGGATAAATTCACAACACCTGTAATTTAGGGCGTGAATTTGCCAATATCTTCACCTGCGGCCTGTTTATCGGCATGATAACTTGAGCGAACCATAGGTCCACAAGCTGCATGGGTAAAGCCAAGTTCTTTGGCTATAGCATCCAATTCATTAAATTCATCTGGGTGCACATAACGTTTAAGAGGGTAGTGGTGTTTACTTGGTTGTAAGTATTGGCCAAGGGTTAACATTTCTACATTGTGTGCGCGTAAATCTTTCAAAACTTCAGTGATTTCATCTTTATTTTCACCCATGCCCATCATCAATCCAGATTTGGTAGGAATATCTGGATGTTGCTGTTTAAATTTCTTTAGAAGATCTAATGACCATTGGTAATTGGCACCAGGGCGACATTCTCGATACAGGCTAGGGATTGTTTCTAAATTGTGATTAAACACGTCGGGTGGACTTTGTTTTAGTATTTCTAACGCTCTGTCCATACGACCGCGAAAATCAGGGACGAGTACTTCTATTTTAGTACTCGGGCTATGTTCACGGATGGCACTAATGCAGTCAACAAAGTGCTGAGCCCCGCCGTCGCGCAGATCATCACGGTCGACTGAGGTTATAACCACATATTTTAGTTTCATTTCCGCAATTGTTTTGGCAAGTTTCTCTGGCTCTTCGGCACTAGGAGGTAAAGGTTTACCGTGAGCTACATCGCAAAATGGGCATCGCCGTGTACAGATATCACCTAAGATCATAAAGGTTGCCGTACCGTGGTTAAAACACTCAGCTAAGTTTGGACAGCTAGCTTCTTCACAGACAGAGTGCAAATTATTCTTGCGTAAGGTCTGTTTAATATGGTCAATCCGATCGGTTGTTCGAGGTAAACGTATTTTTATCCACTCAGGCTTGCGCAGCATTTCGGCCTTTTCGGTAGGGATAATAGTAATAGGGATGTGTTTAACTTTCTCGTCATCCCGAAGTTTAACTCCGGCTTGAGGTCGCTGATTAGTCATTAAAGCCTTCTTTACATTCAGATTGTGCGGCCTCAATTGAGGTACACAAATATTCGATTAATTTATTACTGGCTTCAGCCAAAGTACTAGGGCCGCCAAGTGTGGCGCAATCTATCATTTCTAACCCTGCGTAACCACAAGGGTTAATACGTTGAAATGGAGTTAAGTCCATATCGACATTAAGTGCCAAACCGTGAAATGAACACCCTTTGCGGATCCGCAATCCAATTGAGCATACTTTCTTATGGTCGACATATACACTAGGAGCATCTGCCTTAGGGTAGGCGTTAATATTGTAGTCTTTTAACGTATCGACAATACACTGCTCTAAAGCGGAGACCAATTGTCTTACCCCTAATTTATGGCGTTTTAAATTGAGCAGCACATATACCATTTGTTGACCAGGGCCATGATACGTTACTTGACCGCCCCGGTCGACTTGAACAACTGGAATATCACCGGGCATTAATACATGTTCGGCTTTTCCAGCTTGCCCTTGGGTAAATACTGGGTCATGTTCGACCAACCAAATTTCGTCAGGACTTTGTGGGGTACGACTGTTGGTAAAGTCTTGCATGGCTTGCCATATTGGCAGGTAGGGTTTACGTCCTAACTGCCTAACAATAATAGTGGGAGGGGCTGTTGATAGTGTCAAAGTATGATATTGATTCAATTAAAGGTATTTAATTATTGGTAAGGGATTACAACACAACTCTTACTAATTCTAATTTAGCCACTTCTTTATAAATGGTTTCCATATGCTCTTTGCTCGTCACCCTGACACTGACAGATAAAGAATGATAGTTTCCTTTTGAACTTGGCTTTAACGTAGGTGAATAATCCCTGGAGAATGACGTTGTAAACAAGATACAACGTCATCAGTCAAGCGTTCATGGGCTAACCCCATAATTTTAAATGTTTGATGACATGGGAATTCTAATAATTCGTCAAAACGTGTTTTCATTCTTTTACAATACCTAGTACTTTTAGTTTTCAAAACCCAGTTTTAATTTTACAAAATCGGTCATTCGATCAATAAACCCACCTTCATTGACTTCTTGCAAAGTAACCAATGGATATTCAGCGACGTCTTCACCCTCTATTTGCAAAAACAACTTACCGACTACAGCACCTTTGGCAATTGGGGCTTCTAGTTTTTTATCTAATTCAAAATTAGCTTCAAGTTTTTTACTTAAGCCTCTTGGAATATTGATAGGTGTATCTTGTAAAATACCTAAATCGACGGTTTCCTTATCGCCCATAAAAATACGGTGGGATACAAAGCTATCACCCGCTTTATACGGTGTGATGGTTTCGTAGAAACGGAATCCATATTTTAGTAATTTTTTGTTCTCGGTTTTACGGGCTCGTTCACTTTCGGTGCCCATCACAACAGAGATTAAGCGCATGTCACCTTGGGTCGCAGATGTTATTAAGCTGTATCCCGCATCTGAAGTGTGGCCTGTTTTAATGCCATCAACATTCAGACTTTTATCCCACAGCAAACCGTTACGGTTATATTGTTTAATGTCATTGTAGGTAAATTCTTTTTCTGAATAAATGGCATACTCCGCTGGTACATCTCTTACCAAAGCAGCAGCCAAAAGCCCCATGTCTCGTGCAGTGGTATAGTGATCTGCGTCATGTAGCCCATGGCTATTGACAAAATGTGTAGAGGTCATACCAAGTTTTTCTGCATGCATATTCATCATGCTGGCAAATGCTTCTTCACTACCGGCAATGTGTTCAGCCATCGCCACACAAGCATCATTTCCTGATTGGATAATAATGCCGCGATTCAAGTCAGCTACTGAAACTTGCTTGCCTACTTCGATAAACATTTTTGATGAATCAGGGAAATTTTTGCTCCAAGCGTTTTCCGAGATAGTAACTAAATCCGTTTCTTTTATATTGCCGTTCGCAATTTCTTGACCAATAACATAACTGGTCATCATTTTAGTGAGACTAGCCGGCGGTATTTGAATGTCGGCGTTTTGCTCGGCAATAACATTACCAGTTTGGTAATCCATGAGCACAAAACCTTTGGCAGAAACGCTTGGGGCGGGAGGAATAACGACCGCAGCAGAGGCTGAAAAAACGCAGACACCAAGCGCTACGCTACTTACAATTGCACAGATATATTTTTTTGGGTTAAACATTTAACTACCGTATTGACAAATTCTTTTAAATTATGGGGTTATGTGTAGTGACTAACTACTCAATTCTGGGCGCTAATATAGCACTTCACGCTTTAAATTACTGCCAGCAAATAAAAAAAATAGGCGCTTGCCATTTTTAATTGTTTCAAAACTTTAAGACCACTAGGAAAGCGTAAAGTTTACTTTTTATAAATGGGATAAGCGTTGGGATAGTGCTGTTTTTTTAAATCTCGCAATAAGCTGGCGGTATTGTTCTTTGTGGATAAAGGGCCTAGCTGCAATTTATGGATATTATTGGCAAACAGTACACGATAGGGAAGGTTGTACTGACGTTGCAGTTTCTCGCCTATTTCTACTAACTTCTTTTTATTTTTGAGTGCCAAAACCTGTATATAGGTAATGGGGGAAGGCGAGGCAGCTATTAATTTTTTCTGATTACCAATGGTAATCTCTCCCGTTTCGGATACATGTATCACGTCTAACTTTACGTTAGCTGTGCCTGTTGCAATAACGTCTAGTTTCTGAGCGGCGGCATAGGAAAGATCGACAATGCGACGGATGTGAAACGGGCCTCTATCGTTAACTCTAACGACAACTTGTTTACCGTTGTCTAAGTTTGTGATCCTAGCAAACGAAGGTAACGGTAAGGTCTTGTGCGCCGCTGACATTTGATACATATCATAAATTTCACCGTTGGCGGTTTGGTGACCATGAAATTTCTCACCATACCAACTGGCTTTGCCAGAATCACTATAACCTAACCCTGTTTTAAGAGGGGTGTAATTCACTCCTCGTATGGTATAAGGCTTCATGTTGGCACGAGCATAAGGTTCGAATCGCGGGATGGCATCTTCTTGTGTAACATCATGAGGAACGACTTTGGGCGCAGAGTCATGATGCTGGTGATAACGGCCTTTTGGTGCACAAGACAACAGGCCAGTGCACAGTAAAATAATAACAAGAGGGTGGGTAAGGTCGCGCATAGTCATGCTTGATCAGTTCATTGCTTGCTTTAACTGTTGACTAAACTGGAATACAGCCATGGCATAGAGTGGGCTATGGTTATAACGGGTGATCACATAAAAGTTAGGCAATCCGAGCCAATACTCTTGGTTATTTACTTGCTCAAAGGCCAAAAGCTTAACGCTTTGCTGAGCGTTAATATTTTGATGGGGGATTTGCACCCCAGCATTTTCGAGTTGTTGCCATGTATGTTTGTATTTTAACGATTTACTAAGTAATTTTGTGTACTGGTTGCCACTAACTTCAGCTTGGTACGCAATATCTTGGCCCGCTTTCCAGCCATGTTTTTTAAAGTAATTGGCCACGCTACCGATTGCATCTACTGGGTTGTTAAGTAAATCTCGCACGCCATCGCCGTCAAAATCAACAGCATAGTGGCGATAGCTAGAAGAAATGAACTGCCCCCAACCCATAGCACCGGCATATGAGCCTTTTAATGCAGTAATATCGAAATTTTCTTCTCGCGCTAATAAAAATAACTGCGCTAATTCACTTCTAAAAAACGTCGCTCTGGGTGGATAATGAAAACCAAGTGTGGTTAATGCGTCTAATACCGAATAGTTGCCGGTATAGGTGCCGTAGAAAGTTTCAACTCCGATAATAGCCACTATTATTTGTGCCGGCACACCGGTTTCACGCTCGGCCTTTAGCAAGGTTTGCTTATGCTTCTGCCAGAACGCTAGGCCTTTATTTAGGCGTTTTTCAGTTAAAAATATGGGATAGTACTGATGCCATGGTTTCGCTTCCCAGGGCTTGGCAATAGCGCTTAAGATCTTATGGTTAACCTTTGATTTAGCTATGGTTTGACTGACAAAGTCTCGATCAAAGTTATGTTTGGTAACCATAGTCTCAATAAACTGTTGTTGTAACTCAGCGGGAGACGACTGTGCTGCTGATACGGAAAATGACAAAAACATAACACTTATAAATGACACTAACTTCATAGTTTCCTCAATTAATTGCAGCGATCGTGTAACTTACTTTTTATTCTCGGGACATAATACGTTTTTGAGTGCTGATCGCCATTAAAATACCAAAACCGGCGAGTAGGGTTACCATAGAGGTACCACCATAGCTAACTAAGGGCAAAGGCACACCCACAACAGGTAATATTCCCGACACCATGCCCATGTTTACAAATACATAAACAAAAAATGTCAGGGTGATACTGCCGCCTAGTATTTTACTAAATGCATCTTGCGCTTTGATCGAAATCAACATACCACGCATCACAATAAAAGCGTAAATTGCCAGAAGTCCCGCGACTCCCCAAAAACCAAACTCTTCACTAAATACCGCAAAAATGAAATCTGTGTGTCGTTCTGGTAAAAATTCCAATTGAGACTGCGTTCCTTGCAACCAACCTTTTCCATCTTGACCACCAGAGCCTATAGCTATCTTTGATTGGATAATATGATAGCCAGACCCTAAAGGATCGCTTTCTGGGTTTAGAAAGGTCAATACCCGCTGTTTTTGATATTCTTTCATTAAGAATATCCACATAACGGGGGTAAATGCTGAGGCAGCGGCCACAATAAATAAAATTAAGCGCCAACTCATTCCTGCCAAAAATAAAGCAAATACTCCAGAGCTAGCAATGAGCAATGAGGTGCCTAAATCCGGTTGTTTGGCGATTAATAATGTGGGTGCGACAACCAGGCCAAATCCGCCTAAAATATGTAACAACTTTGGCGGTAAATTAAAACGACTGATATACCAAGCGACCATCATAGGAACGGCGAGCTTCATGATCTCGGATGGTTGGAAGCGAAAAACGCCCAAGTCTAGCCAACGCTGTGCGCCTTTACTAGATACGCCAATTACCAAAACCGCGACTAACATTGCGATGCCAATGCCATAAAAATAGATAGATAGCTTTTGATAGGTGAGAGTAGGTACTTGTGCCACAAGCAGCATTACGCCCAACGCTATGCCTAGTCGAATAACTTGCCGTAAAATCAATTGCATATCTTGGCCACCGGCGGAATATATGGTGACAAGGCCCACAGCCATCAATACTATAAGACCAAGCAACAAAGGGCCATCGCAGTGAATTCTATTGAGCAAGGAACGGGAGTTTGGGCTAAGTTTAGTGCGCAGCATGTAATGTCCGGTTAAGTTGTGCTGTCGTATCGGGTGTAGCGTTTGGATCTAAAGATTCAATCACTTGGTGTTCAGGAAAAGTTTGGTCTTTAAAGAAGTTATCCATAATTTTTCGTGCAATTGGCGCCGCTTGAGCGCCACCGTGCCCTGCATTTTCAAGCACTATTGTGATTGATATTTGCGGTTTGTCGTAAGGTGCATAGCCTACATACATGGCGTTATCATGGTTTTCTTTAGATAACTTCGATGCATCATATTTTTCGTCTTGGGCAATGGTCACGAGCTGCGCGGTACCTGTTTTTCCAGCCGAGATATAATTGGCTCCGACGAACGCTTTTCGGGCAGATCCTTTTCTGTTTACGGTGCCATACATGGCATCTAACACTACATCCCAGTTGTGTTCATCTTTAATGTCTAGTGGCCGACGTTCTTTGATTGGCTCTTTAATAACCTCATTGTCGACCATTTGGCCCCGAATGATTTGCGGAATAATTCGTCTACCTTTGTTCACCAATGTCGCTACAGACTGTACTAGCTGTATTGGTGTTGCGGTCCAATAACTTTGGCCAATACCTAAATTGATGGTATCGCCATGGTACCAAGCTCGATTATATTGAGCTCGAACCGATCCTCGGTTTGGCATAAAGCCATCGGCTTCTTCATGTAAATCTATTCCGGTGTAATCGCCAAAACCAAAGTCATACATGCCTTCACTGATACGGTCAATACCCAACTTATACGCCATATCATAAAAGTAAATATCACATGACACTTCAATTGCTTTGGTTACATTTACCCAGCCGTGCCCCCAAATATTATGATCGCGCCATACCCGCGATACATTTTTTAGTTTGTATTTACCGTTATCATAAATTCTTGACTCGGGGGTAATCACTTTTTCTTCAAGGCCAACTAAGGCGAGTAACGGCTTTACCGTTGACGCTGGAGGGTATTGACCTTGTGTCGCACGATTAAATAATGGACGAGAAGAAGTGAGTAACTTTTTATAATTTTTACTACTGATGCCATGTACAAACAAATTGGGATCATAACTAGGGCTGCTGTACAGGGCCAAAATTCCGCCATCTACTGGATCCATAGCCACCACAGTCCCTCGCTGGCCAGCGAATTGTTTTTCCGCTTCTAATTGTAATTCTACATCTATGTTTAAAACGATGTCTTGGTAAGAATTGGTGGGCTGAAGTTTAAGGTGCGCACAATGCGTCCCTGATTATTTACTTCAACTTCTTGATAACCTACTTTACCGTGCAATAATTCTTCATGATATTTTTCTATGCCTCGCTTTCCTATATCATAGGTTGCGGCATAATTGTCTTCAAAGCCGGCTTCCGTTAACTTCTGCAAGTCTTTCTTGTCAATTTTTGCAACGTAACCTAATACGTGGGTGAGGGCGGCTTTATAGGGATAATACCTAGCTAGCACTGGCTTCTACCGATACACCGGGATACTTATGTTGGTGGGCAGCGAATAAAGCTACCTCTTCTTGGTTCAGCCTATTTAGTAAGGTGACGGGCTTAAATCGTCGAATGCGTTTTCTATCTTTGTGGAAGTCTTCAATATCATCCTTATCAATATTTAATAGCTGCTGTAGCCCTTCGATCGTTTGCTCAAGATCAGGGGTTTCTTCAGGTACTACTTGTAAGCTAAATACCGGTCTATTCTCCGCCAGTAATACACCATTTCGATCATAAATTAGCCCTCTATTTGGGGCAACTGGTAGTATTTTTATCCGGTTACCGTTGGAGCGAGTTTGATAGTCTTCGAAGCGAGTAAATTGTAAATAATACAAATTGCTCAGCACCATACCGATCATTATGAATACACTAAGTAGGCCGATGACAGCGCGACGAGCAAATAAGTTCGCCTCTGCAGTATGGTCTTTAATAAGTAATCTGGGTGAACGCAAAACTATTCTCTATGATAAGGATGATTATTATTGATTGACCATGCTCTATATAGACTTTCAGCCACTATAACTCGCACTAAAGGGTGAGGAAGGGTTAGACTCGACAGTGACCACTTTTGTTCTGATTGTTTGATACATTCAGGTGCAAGCCCTTCCGGCCCGCCAATTAACAAACTTACATCCCTACCGTCCATTTGCCAGTTTTCCATTGTCTTGGCTAACTTTGGGGTATCCCATGGCGCGCCAGTCACTTCTAGGGTGACAATTCTATTTCCCTTGGGGATCGCAGCTAAAGTCAGTTCACCTTCTTTTTGCAAAATGCGCTTAATATCTGCATTCTTACCCCGTTTTCCAGCAGGAATTTCGGTCAAGGATAAAGGCATATCATTTGGAAAGCGTCGGCAATATTCGTTAAAGCCTTGTTCTACCCAAGCAGGCATTTTTATGCCTACGGCAATAATTTGGATTTTCACTGTAATGATAAATCGACTGAGTTAACCCCAGAGCTTTTCCAATTGATAAAAATCTCTGGCTTCATCTTGCATAACGTGAACGACCACATCGCCAAGATCGACTAGTACCCAATCGCCATCTTCTTTGCCTTCGATACTGAGTGGCGCTGAATCTGACTTTTTGGCTTCTACCACTAAGTTTTCTGCAATTGAAATAACGTGACGTTTAGAATTGCCAGAACAAATAATTAACGTATCGGTTACGGATGATTTTGCTGATACATCAAGTTGAACGATATCACGACCTTTTAGGTCATCAATTTTTTCTACTGCAAAGCGTGTTAATTGTTGTTGGTCCAAAGATTTCCCCATGCTACGTTTTATTTGTGAATAATATTGTTTAGTTTAACAGAGATCGTCACTTGGCTGGTAGAGCTTATGCTGATGAATATAATTTAAAACGTTAGAAGGTATGAATTTTTCTACTTTTGTATTCATCTTAAGTTGCTCTCGCAATTGACTAGAAGACACGGTGAGCCTTTCTGTATCGGCGATAAATATATGCCCAGCCAATTTTGTATGAAGATCTAGATACTGACTGGTTTGGTGTTTTGCCAATATTGCTTGCAGCGCTGAATCTTGCGCGACTGTCGTGGGTTCATCATTGTGTCGATGACAGACAACAAAATGACATAGGGATAGAATTTCTTGCCACTTATGCCAAGTGAATAAATTGACTAACGAATCCGTGCCAATGAAAAAACACAATGGCGTGTTTGGTCGCTCTGCCCGTAACTCGTTCAGAGTGTCAACACTATAAGTTGGCACACCTCGGTTTATGTCTCTGGCATCGGCATAAAAAATATCGTGTTGTTGGCATACCAATTCAATCATGTTCAGTCGGTGTTGACTGGTTACCGAAGCGGAACTTTTGTGGGTCGGAATATAGCAGGGGATCATGGCTATTTTTTCGATCTGGGTGAGCTTAGCAGCTTGTATCGTTGGATAAATATGACCTGAGTGAATCGGATCAAATGTTCCACCAAAAATTCCTAATGGGGCTCTGAGCATATTATGATTGGCCTATTGCTCTAACAACGCATAATCTAAGGCAATATTTTCTAACGCAAATGGAATAAACAATAAACAAAGATGACACAATTCAACGTAAGGCCGTAGCACTTGCGATTGTTTAATTGCCCTATCAAACTCACTTAACTTGACTTGTATTTGTTGTAAATTTTGTGGTGATAATCTGCGTAACGCAGACTGATACAAACCCTGTCGATTTTTCCAAATACGATGTCGGTTCCAATTAATATTATTAGTGTGTTGCTGTTCAAATAATAATGCTTCTAATGTTTGCCACTCGCGGGTTAAGGCCCATAATACTATATTGGGTTCCACTCCTTCGCTTTCCAAGCGATACAGCATTTTTACTGCTTTTTGACTATCTCCCGACAAAATAACATCGATTAAGTGAAAGACAGTGAATCGAGATTGATCGACTACTGCCTGCTCAACTTCTTTTATTGTAGGGTTGCCCTGTGGGTAGAGTAAGATGAGTTTCTGTATTTCTTGTTTGGCAGCCAGCAAGTTTCCTTCACAGTAATCTACCAGTAACTGCGCAATTTGTGGGTCATGTTGCATGCCGGCTTGTTGCATTTGTTGGCCTACCCATTGATGTAACGCATTGCCTTCTAGGGGGTAACAAGGAATATAAATAGCGTGCATATCAATCGCTTTGAACCACTTGGTATTTTGTACATCTTTACCAACTTTCCCTCCATGTATAACGATTAACACGTCTGTATTGGGTTGCTGGGCAATGCTTGATAATATTTTACTGCCTTCTGCGCCGGGCTTACCTGTAGGTAGTTCTAATTCGATAATTTGTTTGTTAGAAAACAGAGACATAGTTTGGCTTGCTTCAACTAAGGTATCCCAGCTGAATTGGTTGTCTACGACCAAAGATTGCCTCTCATCAAATCCTTGTTTTTGGGCGGTTTTTCGGATGATTTCTAAACATTCAAGCTTTTGTTGAGGTTCATCACCAAACACCATATAAAATGGTTTAAGTGGTGAATCATGTTGTAAACTAAAACGATTAGGGTAAACCTGCATCAGTAGCCTTTAGTTTGTAGCCAAACGTTGTAGGAGCTGGATAATTGACGAATTATTCTATCGGCAGCTTGTTGACGCATTTCACTATAAACCAGATCGAGCTCTCGAGATTTTGCCAATACCGCATCGGGATCATCTTGATATTCACGGGTTACATCAAATTCGATAGGAATCGCTTCTTCATTAGGAAACTGAATGTAGTAATTAATGGTGTAAACCAATTCATATTCAGCCACCTGTCCGGTGGAAAATAAAGACAGCAGTCGTCTTTCTAGGTTTTCCGATTGGATGAATATTTGAGCATCAATTTGCTCGGTTGGAATGTGTTTGTTGGTAATGTCAGTCACAATTTGTATATCAAAGCCTTTCAATTGACTGGTTAAAGTACGTTGCAAGGGGGCATTTTTTGTCGCTGACAAAACGTGTAACTCTTCGATCCCAGAGGGCAGACTATAATCACCGCGTAATTTAAAACCACAACTTGTCACTAGCAAGCTAGTGACAAGTAAGGTTAACAGGCTAAATGGCTGAGACATCACGTTAGTTGGCCACAATGTTCAGTAATTTTCCTGCTACATAAATTACTTTGCGTATTGTTTTACCATCTGTGTGTTGTTGCACATTGTGTTCGTCTAAGGCTAACCCTTCAACTTGTTCTTTTGAGGCGTCAGCGGCAACAGTAATCTTGGCCCTTACTTTGCCATTCACTTGCACAATAATTAACTTTTCGTCTTCGACCATAGCGGCTGCTTCAGCGACAGGCCAACGTGCCGTTTCAACTTCTGTACTATGTCCTAAGTCTTTCCACATAACATGACATATATGCGGCGCGATAGGCGCAAGTAACAACACTATTGTATTAATCCCTTCACGAAGAACGGCTAAATCTTGAGCCGAATCTTGAGGCGCTTTTTGCAAATGATTCAATAGTTCCATAGTGGCGGCAATAGCGGTATTAAAAGTTTGGCGACGACCCACATCGTCACTAACTTTTTCAATGGTTTTGTGGATCACGCGACGCAAGGTTTTTTGAGATGAGGACAAGGACGACTTGTCTAAGTCTGCAATTTCACCGCATTCAATATGTTCTTGTACCAAGGTCCATAAACGTTTAACAAATCTGTGTGCACCCTCAACTCCAGAATCGATCCATTCAAGGGTTTGCTCTGGCGGAGCGGCAAACATAGTGAATACGCGGATAGTGTCTGCCCCGTATTGGTTAATGACTTGTTGTGGATCTATACCGTTATTCTTCGACTTAGACATTTTAGTCATGCCACCATGAATAACAGCTTCACCGTCGGCTGCAAGGGTCGATTTAATGATACGGCCCTTATCATCTTTTTCGCTGATAACATCTGCAGGCGAGTACCAGGTTTGTTTGCCGTTCTCGTCTTCACGATAAAATGAATCGGCCAACACCATGCCTTGGCATAATAAGCGCTTGTATGGTTCATCAGATTGAACTAAGCCTTCATCACGCAATAGTTTATGGAAGAAACGAGAATACAATAAATGCAATATGGCGTGTTCGATGCCCCCCACATATTGGTCAACTGGCAACCAGTAGTTCGCTTGGGCTGGATCTAACATAGCTTGGTCATTTTGAGCACTACAGTAACGAGCGTAATACCAAGACGATTCCATAAAGGTGTCAAATGTATCGGTTTCTCTTAGTGCTGGTTGACCGTCGAATTCAGTTTTTGCCCATTCTGGATCGGCTTTTATCGGTGAAATGACCCCATTCATTTGAACATCTTCTGGCAGTTCAACCGGCAGTTGGTCACTGGGTACAGGCACCGATTCACCGTTTTCTAGGTTCAACATCGGAATAGGCGTACCCCAGTATCGTTGACGTGAAACACCCCAATCACGTAGACGATAGTTAACCTTCTTTTTTCCTTTATTCAGTGATTCAAGTTTTGCTGCAATGGCTTCAAACGCTTGACTAAAGTCTAGCCCATTGTATTCAGCTGAATTTACCAGCGTTCCTTTTTCGGTATAAGCGGCTTGACTCAGATCGATACCCCCTGAACTGTCGTCAGAGGTAATCACTTGTTTAATATCCAAAGAATATTTTGTGGCAAATTCCCAGTCACGCTGATCGTGACTAAGGTACTGACATGACAGCCCCAGAGCCATAGCCCATCAGCACAAAGTTCGCTACCCATACTGGGACTTTATCACCGGTAAGTGGGTGAATGGCGTAGTAACCAGTGGCACAGCCTTTCTTTTCCATAGTGGCTAGTTCGGCTTCGGCGACTTTAGTATTCTTGCATTCTTCTACAAAAGCCGCTAACTCGGCATTTGTTTTGGCCGCTTCTAGTGCGATAGGATGTTGGGCGGCAACAGCCACGTAGGTAACACCAAATAATGTATCTGGGCGGGTAGTGTAAACGTCAAAGTCAGACTGTCCCGCTACGGTTTCGGCTAAATCAAAGGTAATCTCTACCCCTTCAGAACGTCCTATCCAGTTTTTCTGCATCGCCCGAACTTGTTCAGGCCATTCTTCTAGTTGTTCAAGATCGGTCACTAACTCTTCAGCATAGTCAGTAATCTTGATAAACCACTGAGGGATTTCTTTCTGTTCAACTAATGCGCCAGAACGCCAGCCGCGTCCATCAATAACCTGTTCGTTGGCTAAAACGGTGTGATCAATAGGATCCCAATTCACCGTGGCATTCTTTTTATAAACCAAGCCTTTTTCGTACAAACGAGTAAAGAACCACTGTTCCCAACGGTAATAATCTTGCTTACAAGTGGCAATTTCTCGATCCCAGTCATAACCAAAGCCTAAAGACTTTAACTGGGTTTTCATGTAGTCAATGTTAGAGTACGTCCAATTCGCTGGGGCCGTATTGTTATTAATAGCTGCATTTTCAGCGGGCAGCCCAAAAGCATCCCAACCCATTGGTTGTAAAACGTTTTTTCCTAGCATGCGCTGATAACGACTAATTACATCGCCAATGGTGTAATTACGCACGTGACCCATATGTAGTCGACCACTTGGGTAAGGAAACATAGACAAACAGTAGAATTTTTCTTTGTCTTCTTGTTCTGTTGCCTTGAAAGTTTGCTGGGTTTCCCAATAGGCTTGAACCTCTTGTTCTATTGCTTGAGGTTGATACTGTTTTTCGGCCATTAAAAAGATTTCCGTGACTAGTGTAATGAGGTCTAAGACCATGAGTATTACTATAAAAATTAGCTCGCTAGAATACCTTAGGCCTGTTGTTGCAAACAATAGCTAAAGTGTTATTTATCAGGCTTAATCAAAAGTTTTTAATTATTAGCTATGTATTATCCTTAAATTGCCTGAAAAATAGACGATTAAGCCGCAGAAATAACGATCTGTTTGACAGCATCATGTTTACGGGTTTCACTATTTATCAATTGCCTTTTCCCAATGCGGTGCCTGAATCTCCTATGCAAAGTAAATATGTTTTAGATCTTCAACAATTAATAGCTAAACCGAGTAGAAGGTTGATCAATCAAGCATTGAAAGATGATTTGGCATTAGAAGCTACATTTATTGGGCAAGATCGGGCTCGTGATGCGTTGTCGTTTGGATTAGGCATAAAATCTAAAGGCTACAACCTGTATGTGATGGGTGAACAAGCCACTGGTCGCTTTACGTTAGTGCATGAATTTATTGCTAAATATGTAAACAAAACCATTACGCCCGATGATTGGTGTTACATCAATAATTTTGACGACGAGCGCGAACCATATTCACTGAGACTGTCGGCAGGCGAAAGTAAAAAATTATGCAAAGATTTAACGATTCTAATCGACGAGTTGTTGGATACTTTTCCTGCGGCCTTTGACAATCCTGGCTATCAGCGAAAAAAGGCGGCCATTACTCGGGAATTTGAACAGCAGTACGACAAAGCCATCGAGAACGTCGAATTGCAAGCTCAAAAAAATAATATTGCCTTATATGAAGATGATGGAACCATTTCTTTTTCACCTATTGTTAACGGTAAATCAATAAATGATGAAGACTTTGCACAATTCCCAGAAGAAAAACGTCAAGCTTACTATTTGTTAATTGGCGATTTGGAAGATGTGTTGAGTGAGGCATTAATTGAATTGCCCAAGTGGAAGAGGGCAACGGCAGAAAAGTTACGCCAACTCAAAAAAGATACGGCCGAACAGGGGATCAAGCCATTACTTAAAAATCTAGAGCATATGTACAGTGCTGATTTAGCGATCCTAAAATTTTTACGCCAACTTAAGCCTCATCTGGTTGAAACAGTAGTGGAAATATTAGCCGGCGATAAAAAAGACAGTAAAGAAGATGAATACGACAAGCGCTCAATTTTGGAAGAGCAATATTTACCAAATATATTGGTCTCCCATAAAGTTAACAGTGGCTCGCCTGTGGTTTATGAAGCGAATCCGACTCACCAGAGTTTATTCGGTAGGGTTGAATATACCAATATTCAAGGCTCGGTTTTTACTAACTATAGAATGATTCGTACCTGGGGCAATTCACAAAGCTAATGGCGGATATTTGTTATTGGATATGGACAAAGTGATTGAGCAACCTTACGTGTGGGAAACACTTAAGCTGGTTCTTAAGTTTGGCTCTTTAAAAATGGATTTACCGCAACATGAGGTCGGGATGGTAAATTCAATTACACTGAATCCGCAACAAATTCCTATTGATATTAAAGTTGTGTTGCTGGGGTCCCGTGACTTGTATTATACATTGCAAGATTACGATGACGAATTTTATGAATTGTTTCGAGTACTTGTAGATTTCGATCATGAGATCCCATTAGACAAAAAGACGCTATTCGATTTTGTAGGTAGAGTCAGAAGTCAAGTAAAGAGCTTTGGCTTACAGGGAATATCGGCAAAAGCCATGTACCGCTTAGTAGAATATAGTTTGCGCTTAGCAGAGCACCAACAGCGTTTATCAGTCAGGTTTTCTGATGTGATTGAATTGCTACATGAAGCCGATTACTTTTGCAAGAAACAGCACCAAGTCGAGTTGGATGTCGGTCATATTGAAAGTGCATTACATGCAAAAACCTACAGAACTGGGCGAGTAAGTGAAGCCGTATTGGACGATATCAAGCAGGGGCAAATTCTTATTGCTACCGAAGGCGTAGATGTAGGTAAAGTAAATGGTTTAACCGTTTTAGAAGTAGGGGATTGCATGTTTGGTACGCCTGCTAGAATTACCTCAACTGTCTATGCAGGCTCTAATGGGGTAATCGATATTGAGCGTGAAGTTGAGCTAGGACAGTCTATTCACTCCAAAGGGGTCATGTTACTAACCGGATATCTAGGTTACAAGTACGCGCAGTTATTTCCTTTAACCCTTTCTGCGAATATTGCCATTGAACAATCTTATGGACATATTGACGGAGATAGTGCGTCGTTAGCCGAACTTATCGCACTTATCTCGGCACTCACTAAAATTCCAGCTAGGCAGGATTTAGCCATCACCGGCTCTATTAATCAATATGGGCAAGTGCAGTCTGTAGGTGGCGTAAATGAAAAAATTGAAGGCTTCTTTAAGCTTTGTGAGCATAGAGGCTTAACGGGGAGTCAAGGGGTGATAATTCCAAAGTCTAATCAGGTAAACCTGATGCTAGATAAAGATGTTATTGCGGCAGTGAAAGCTGGGCAATTTAAAATTTGTGTAGTGGAAACCGTTGACCAAGCGTTGGAAATATTAATGGATAAGGAAGTCGGTACATTAAATAGTAAAGGGCGCTACCCTAAAAACTCTATCAACTATATGGCAGTTTCCAGTTTGTTAAATATTGCAAACATCGTCCACGGTGCTGATGAAGAGTAAATTTGTGTGCCCCACACTTTTTGATTCTGCTAGACTTTAGCGACAACATTAAAAATAGAACCTAGTTAGGCGAGAATATGCAAATTTATAAAGGCACAGTGGTGCAATTTCATTATAAAATTGAAGAGTTAGATGGCAACGTACTGGAAAGCAATTTTGGTGAAGAAGCCGTGGCTTATTTACATGGTTACAATAATATGATGCCAGGTATAGAAAAATCTCTTGAATCGATGAGCAAAGGTGATGAAGTAGAAGTGGAGCTAGAAGCCGCTGAAACCTATGGTGAAATTCAGCCTGATAGTGAACAAAGAGTAGCAGTGAAATATTTGTTAAGCAGAGATAAAAAACCTAAGTGGAAACCCGGAATGGTAGCCGCAATCAATACCGAGCATGGCCAACGAGAAGTTACGCTGGTTAAGGTGGGGAAATTTATGGCTACTATTGATACAAATCACCCACTGGCAGGGAAAACATTGAAGTTTAATTTAAAAGTAGAAGGTGTCAGAGCCGCAACTGATGAAGAAATAGAGCATGGACATGCTCATGGTGTAGGTGGTCATCATCACTAAGCTAGACACTTAGATCAACAGCCAAATCATTATTTAATGATTTGGCTTATGTTTTTGACTAGTGGCTGGCTTGATTACGATTTAGGTAAATCAATCTTCTTTTGCTCACTTTGTTTGTAAATCACTAAAATGTGACCAATAGTCTGCACTTTAACTGCTTGGGTTTCTCTGACAATAGCGTCTATGATTAACGACTTTTCTTCTCTATCATCAGTAGGTATTTTCACTTTTATTAACTCATGATGATTGATAGCCAAGTCAATTTCAGCTAAAACGCCTTCGGTTAGGCCATTACCACCTAATTGTACTACTGGTTTTAAAGAGTGGGCTAAACCCTTTAGATGCTGCTTTTGTTTGTTTGATAAGTTCATTGTGTAATTATTCTTACAATTTATTTAATAACATATGGTTGAAAACGAGTATTCTACCGCCATCTCACATTTATTCCTAATTTCAATATTGTTCAATGAGTAAAAATAAACAATCAGTTAGTAGTCAGAGATGGCTAAAAGAGCATTTTGATGACAAGTTTGTGCAGCAAGCACAGAAGAAAGGTTATCGCTCACGAGCGGTTTTAAGATTGAAGAAATTCAAAATAAAGATCAACTCATCAAGCCGGCCATGACGGTAGTTGACTTAGGAGCCGCGCCAGGCGGGTGGTCGCAATTTGCGGCTAAAGTTGTCGGCGATGATGGGATAGTGGTTGCCTGTGATATTTTACCCATGGATCCATTGTTGGGTGTTGCATTTTTACAAGGCGATTTTCGTGAAGAAAGTGTGCTGAACGAATTGTTAAATAAAATCGGCGGTAAGAATGTTGATGTCGTGATGTCTGATATGGCACCAAACTTTAGTGGCAATGACGCAGTAGATCAGGCGAAGTCTATGTATTTAGTTGAATTAGCATTAGACATGTGCCATCAAGTATTAAAGAAAAATGGATGTTTTGTGGTTAAGGTATTTATGGGTGAAGGCTTTGATGTCTTTTTTAAAGAAGTACAAAAAGCATTCAAAGTGGTTAAGACTCGTAAGCCTGAATCATCAAGAGCGCGATCTAGAGAAGTATATCTGGTAGCGACAGGATATAAATTATAGTAGTCTGGCTTCTTTACACGAAGAAGTGCTGAACGCAAATCAAAGAGTCAATTGACTCGCAGTAACAATAGAGGTTTAACAACTTGAGCGACATGGCAAAAAATTTAATCTTATGGCTGGTTATCGCCGTCGTATTGATGTCAGTTTTCCAAAACTTTTCGAGCAACGAACCGAGTAGGGTCGCGACCGACTATACCCGTTTCTTGAAAGACGTTGACAATGGTGTAGTGAGTCAAGCGACAATAGACAGAGACACTGGTGAGATTGTTGGTACTAAACGAAATGGTGAGCAGTTTTCAACTGTTGTGCCGTATCTAGACATGAAGTTAATGGATCAATTGATCGAAAACAATGTTGCTGTGTTTGGTAAAGAGCCAGAAGAGTCATCTTTGTTAACGTCTATCTTTATCTCTTGGTTCCCTATGCTGCTATTAATTGGTGTATGGATTTTCTTCATGCGTCAAATGCAAGGCGGTGGCGGCAAAGGCGCTATGTCTTTTGGTAAAAGTAAGGCCCGTCTGTTAGGTGAAGATCAGATTAAAACCACATTTTCAGATGTGGCCGGGTGTGATGAAGCAAAAGAAGATGTGACAGAATTAGTCGATTTCTTACGTGACCCCAGTAAATTTCAAAAATTAGGCGGTAAAATTCCTAAGGGTGTGTTGATGGTTGGCCCTCCAGGAACAGGTAAAACGTTGTTGGCAAAAGCTATTGCCGGTGAAGCGAAAGTACCTTTCTTTAGTATTTCTGGTTCAGACTTTGTTGAAATGTTTGTGGGTGTGGGGGCGTCTCGCGTACGAGATATGTTTGACCAAGCTAAAAAATCAGCGCCTTGTATTATCTTCATCGACGAAATCGATGCTGTTGGCCGTAAACGTGGCGCAGGCCATGGCGGTGGACATGATGAGCGTGAACAGACTTTGAACCAAATGTTGGTTGAAATGGATGGTTTTGAAGGGCATGAAGGCATCATTGTAATAGCGGCAACTAACCGTCCTGATGTACTTGATCCAGCATTGTTGCGTCCAGGGCGCTTTGACCGTCAAGTGATGGTAGGTTTGCCTGATATTCGTGGCCGTGAACAAATTCTTAAAGTGCATATGCGTAAGGTGCCATTAGGCGATAACGTAGAGGCGTCGGTAATTGCGCGTGGAACGCCAGGGTTTTCCGGTGCTGACTTAGCCAACTTAGTCAACGAAGCGGCACTTTTTGCTGCTCGAACAGATAAACGTGTAGTTAGCATGGATGAGTTTGATAAAGCCAAAGATAAAATAATGATGGGCTCCGAACGCAAAACCATGGTGATGTCTGAAGAAGAAAAAACCAACACTGCTTATCATGAAGCGGGCCATGCCATTGTTGGTCGCTTAGTACCTAAACATGATCCAGTATATAAAGTGTCAATTATACCTCGTGGCCGTGCATTGGGTGTGACTATGTATTTGCCAGAACAAGACAAGTACAGTTCTTCAAGAGAAGAGTTGGAATCTAGAATAGCGACATTATTTGGCGGACGTATTGCCGAAGAAATCACCCTAGGAGCGGCTGGTGTGACAACTGGGGCATCTAATGATATTGAGCGAGCGACAGATATTGCTCGTAAGATGGTGACGCAATGGGGCTTGTCTCCGAAAATGGGACCAATCAATTACAAAGATGACGAGAATGAAATGTTTATGGGGGCAGCGCCTTCACAGTTATCTGCTGAAACTGCGCGTGATATCGATGCTGAAGTTAGGTTACTAATCGACCGCAACTATGCGTTAGCGGAAACGTTGTTGAAAGACAATATGGATATTTTAGAAGCGATGAAAGACGCTTTGATGAAATATGAAACCATTGACGCGAAACAGATTGATGATTTAATGGATCGTAAAGAAGTCCGCCTCCCTGCTGAGTGGGTTAGAGACGGAAAAACCGATGATTCAGATAAGCCTTCAGGTGGTGCTAAGGCAACGGGTGATGCAGATAAGCAAGAGCCTAAAAAAGAAGATAAGCCAAGCTCACCTGATGTAGGTAAGCCGGGTGACGCAACGAGTTAATTTGAGCAATGACAATGAAAACGCTTTGTTGGTAAACCAGCAAAGCGTTTTTTTATGGTTTTTGTTGAATATACTGTGCTTAGGGATGTTTTTCATTTATGCAGTTTAACGATAAATTTGTTGATTTATCCAGTCCTAAAATAATGGGAATTTTAAATGTTACGCCTGATTCTTTTTCAGACGGCGGGCACTTTAAACACTTCGATACTGCCTTACTGCACGTGGAGTCTATGTTGTCCGATGGGGCTGACTTTATAGATGTAGGAGGCGAATCCACCAGAGCTAGGCGCAGAAGATGTCGACCAACAGCAGGAACTCGACCGTGTTTTACCAATTATCGAAGCGATCAATCAGCGTTTTGATACTGTTGTCTCCATTGATACGAGTAAAGCGTTAGTGATGCAAGAAGCTGTGACGGCTGGCGCAGGGTTAATCAATGATGTGCGTGCTTTGCAAGAGCACGGCGCTTTACAAGCTGCAGTGATGGCTGATGTGCCTGTATGCTTAATGCATATGCAAGGTCAACCAAGAGTCATGCAGCACAATCCAAAATATGAAAATGTGGTCACTGAGGTGACAACCTTTTTACAACAACGAATTGATACTTGTATCAAAGCAGGGATGAAATTCGAGCAATTAATAGTGGATCCCGGTTTTGGATTTGGCAAAACCCTTGAGCATAATTATCAGCTTCTGGCAGAGCTGCATCAGTTAAACAAATTGGGCGTACCTATTTTGTCTGGTACTTCTAGAAAATCCATGATTGGTAACTTACTCGGTCGTGATGTTAACGAGCGATTAGCGGGGAGTGTGGTCACTGTTAGTCTAGCCGTATTGGCCGGTGCAAAAATTTTACGAGTGCATGATGTTAAAGAGACAGTTGATGCTGTTAAAATAACAACATTAGTTAAGGAATACAGGAATTTAGAATGAGCGAAAGAAAATACTTTGGGACCGATGGAATTCGTGGAAAAGTAGGTGAAAACAAAATTAATCCAGAATTTGTTATGAAGTTAGGTTGGGCCGCTGGCAAGGTATTAGCTGGTGCAGGTACCAATAAAGTACTTATTGGCAAAGACACTCGAATCTCGGGTTACATGCTAGAATCGGCGCTAGAAGCGGGACTGTCGGCTGCCGGTATTAATATAGGTTTACTGGGCCCTATGCCAACCCCCGCTATTGCCTATTTAACGAAGACCTTTCGTTCAGAAGCTGGCATCGTGATTAGTGCCTCTCACAATCCTTACTACGACAATGGTATAAAGTTCTTTTCGGCTGACGGAATGAAGCTTGATGACGAGATTGAACAAGCTATTGAAGCCCAGTTGGATCTTGAAATGGAATGCGTGGCGTCGGATAAATTAGGTAAAGCCACGCGAATTTCTGATGCCGCCGGTCGTTATATCGAGTTTTGTAAAGGTAATTTCCCGTCAGACTTGTCTTTGAAAGGCTTAAAAATTGTTGTCGATTGTGCCCATGGCGCGACGTACCATATTGCTCCAGACGTCTTACGAGAATTGGGTGCCGACGTGATAGAAATTGGTACCCAACCCAATGGCTTGAATATCAACAAAAATGTTGGTGCTACCTCGATGAAGGCAGTGACCGATAGTGTGTTACAGCATAAAGCAGACCTGGGCTTTGCCTTGGATGGTGACGGTGACAGGATTATGTTGGTCGACCATAAAGGTAACGAGATTGACGGTGACCAGATTGTTTATATTATTGCTCGAGATGCGTTAAAGTCTGGTCAATTGAAAGGTGGTGTGGTTGGTACGGTAATGAGCAACTTGGGCCTTGAAGTGGCCTTAGGGACGTTAGGTGTTCCTTTTGTGCGTAGTCAAGTTGGCGACAGATATGTAATGGAACTATTGAAACAAAAAGGTTGGTCGATTGGTGGCGAGGGGTCGGGTCATGTATTAAATTTGGCTGCGGCGTCCACCGGTGATGGTATTGTCGCAGGTTTACAGGTATTAGCTGCTATGCTAAATGCCGAAATGACCCTACATGAATTATGCTCAGGGGATGACCAAATACCCACAGACGTTAATTAATGTTAGGTTTACTGACGGAAAGCAACCCCTAGAAGATGACAGTGTTCAACGCGCAGTGGTAAAGGCTGAAACTGCATTAGGCAATAAAGGTCGCGTTTTATTGCGAAAGAGTGGTACAGAGCCACTGATCAGAGTGATGGTTGAAGCAAATGACCCTAAGGATTCGAGCACTTGGGCTGAATATATTGCCGATGCTGTTCGTAAAGTGAACGAATAGTTAAAACTCAAAGTATAATTGGCTTATGCCACTTGTATAATCGCGCTGGGTTGGTTAATATCTCGCGCGCTTTTTTATTGATGCCAATAGGAATATTCAATGCAAGCAAATAAACGTAGGTCATTAGTGGTTGGGAATTGGAAAATGAACGGCGATAGGTCGTTGGTTGAAAAAATACAATCACAATTTAGTCAAGCAAGTTTAGCGAATATGGATTGGGCAATTTGTCCTCCCGCTGCATATTTAGGTTTGTTTGATTCAAAAACCCCATTAGGGGCGCAGAATGTTAGTCAATTTGACTCGGGAGCACACACTGGTGAACTATCAGTATCCATAGTCAAAGACTTAGGTTGCCAATACGTAATTGTTGGTCACTCTGAAAGACGTGAAGATAACTTTGAGTCTGATGAAGTGGTTGCATTGAAGGTAGAAAAAATATTGGCCGCTGGTTTAACCCCTATTTTATGTGTGGGGGAGCCAGAGTCAGTAAGAGATGCAGGTACTGTATTTGAGTATTTAACTAAGCAATTAGATGCAGTGGTGACTTTGGTTGGAATTTCAGCCTTTGCAAATATAGTACTAGCCTACGAACCTATATGGGCGATAGGCACAGGTAAAACTGCTAGCCCGGCACAGGCTCAAGATGTTCATGGCTTTATTCGTGGATATTTAGCAAATTTAGATTCAAACATTGCGGCTGGTACAACTATTTTGTATGGCGGTAGTGTAAAAGGAAGCAATGCCAAAGAATTATTTTCTCAGGCAGATGTAGATGGTGGTTTAATTGGTGGTGCAAGTTTAAACCCCGAAGATTTTTTAAGTATTTGCTTAGCTGCAAATCTATAGAGGCAACACATGTTTTACGAAGTATTAATTATTGTTTATTTGATCGTAGCGATTATGTTGATTGGTTTCGTACTGATCCAACAAGGTAAAGGCGCAGATATGGGCGCTTCTTTTGGTAGTGGCGGCTCAAACACTGTTTTTGGCTCTGGCGGTTCTGGTAACTTCTTGACACGGACTACCGCTATCTTGGCCACCTTATTTTTTGTAATTAGTTTGATTTTAGGTAACCAAACTGCTGATAAAGAAAAAGGTACTGATGACTTTCAAAACATTGAAGTTCCAGTAGTAGAACAAGCAATAGAAACCGATGTTCCAGCAGCGCTATCTGAGGTACCAGCTGTGACTGAATCAGATGTACCTGCGGCAGAACAAGCTGCAGAAGAAACTGACGTACCTAACTAGGGTAATAATACGAATTATGCGGATGTGGTGGAATTGGTAGACACGCAGCCTTGAGGGGGCTGTGGCTTAGGCCGTGGGAGTTCGAGTCTCCCCATCCGCACCATACAATGGTTCTATCAGAACTGTTATGAAAACCATTTGCTTGCAAATGGTTTTTTTTATTTTAAGACGACTAATAGCAGATGACAGTTTAGTCTGTCGCACGTTACGGGCTGCAAAGAAGATAGGAGATAGCGCTTAAGAATAGCGGGTATAATCTGTTATACAGGCATGCTATTCGTTATTGAATCATGGAGACGGGTTCTTAATATCAACTTTTAGACCTGTGGTTGTGTATCCGTGCCTCAGTTGCCCTTTCAATACTTCATTCGTTCACAGGCAAAATAAACAACCTGGATCCTAGATAAGCCGAACTTTGCGATGACCCTATTTTTGTGTCTAGTGACGTAGCAATGCTTGGCAATAGCACGTTATTAAGTATGACAACCCGCCTTGCTATACACGAAAAGTTTCGTCAGCGAGTGAACATTTAGTTGAGGTTACTTCGACAAAGCGTATTAAATTATTGAATTATATTGATATTGCTTAGCGTAAACTAGTGTTTAGCTTAAACGATACTGCTTATCCAGATCTCAGGTTAAATAGCCATCAGCCACTTAAAAACGGTGGTGAAAATTCGTATTGAATGGCAGGGTAATTGACATGAATTACTCGATGAGTACCAATAATGCAGATTGTCCACCCCATTCTTTCGGCGCTTGGTGAAAGCCAATAATACTAGGGTGTTGAATAAGCCAGTTGGGAATCGCACTTTTTAACGCATAGGTACCTTTGCCGTGCATGATTTGTACGCAGTAAATATGTTGTTTCTGCGCGGCTTGTATTAGTGCAGCAATTTCAAGCTTGGCGTCATCTTTTGTATAACCGTGCAAATCTAAGATAAGATCGGGAGGGTAGTCGCCACGACGCAGGCGTTTTATTTCGTGGCTATGTGCGCTGTCTCTGACATATTTAAGTGGCGCATCTATTTCGAAATGTCCTTCAAAACCGTCTGAAAATTGAAATGCGGCAGAGGCTTGCTTAAAATCGACTAATTCCCTTAAGTTTTTTTGCTTAGGGTTCCAATTCTGCTTGCTGGAAAAGCGTTGAGGCGGTATTTTGTCCTGCTTCAATGGCGCGATGTCTTTAAACTCATTTTTGAATAGGTTGAGTTCATCATCAACATCTGAAGTCGAGTCTGAAAATAGTGTTTGTTTTATGAGTGTTTTATTAATATCCATCTTGGTCGAAGTATACCAAGTTTGGTGACATAGAACATAATTAGCGCCAATAGATTTAACTGCATACGAGATAATATGACCAGTACGATAGAAAACGAAACGTTAGTAGAAGATTTACACAGCATGCTAGATATGGTGAGGTGGTCGGTGAGTTGCTTTAATCAAGCTGGACTATTTTATGGTCATGGTACCGACAATCCTTGGGATGAAGCGGTAAGTTTGGTTTTACAGTTATTGCATTTACCACAAAATTTGCCAGAGCAAACTGGCGATCAGCTGTTTCATAGCAGATTGACTAAAACCGAGAAGCTGCAGATAGTAGAGCTTGTTAATCGTCGTGTGCAAGAACGTATTCCTGTTCCTTACTTGACTAATCAAGCGTGGTTTTGCGGATTACCTTTTTATGTCGATGAAAGGGTGCTCATTCCACGTTCACCTTTTGCGGAACTGATCCATGATCACTTCGCAAGTTGGTTAGGTGAACATGAACCAGACAATATTCTTGATTTATGTACTGGTGGCGGTTGTATCGCCATCGCTTTAGCCTATGCCTTTGAAAATGCTCAAGTCGACGCGGTGGATATTAGTACCGATGCGCTGGCCGTTGCAGATCTAAATATTACCGAGCATGGTTTAAACCATAGAGTCTTGCCGATTCAATCGGATTTGATGACTGCACTGCAAGGACAGCAGTATGATTTGATCGTGAGTAATCCTCCATATGTGGATGAAGAGGATATGGCCGATTTACCACAAGAATTTCATCACGAACCCGAGTTAGCATTAGCGGCTGGCCATGACGGGCTTGATTTAGTGGAGAGTATTCTACGCCAGGCCCCCAATCATTTAACGGAACATGGCTGGTTATTTGTTGAGGTTGGCAATAGTGAAGTACATATGCACAGCCGATATCCAGAGTTACCCATTCAATGGATCACCTTTGAAAATGGTGGACACGGTGTATTTGCTATAAGCAAGAACGAATTAGTTGAGTACTGGCGCGCGGTAGACCATTAAAATAGATGCAGTTATGTAAATTAGCATGAGTTGCTCATTCTTAAAGTACCAAGATAAATAGGATTTAAATATTATGGCAGGTAACACCTTCGGAAAATTATTCACCGTCACCACCTTTGGCGAAAGCCACGGTATTGCTATTGGCGGCATTATCGATGGCTGTCCTCCAGGGTTAGATATCTCTGAAAGTGATTTACAAGTTGACTTAGATCGCAGAAAACCAGGCACGTCTCGTTATACCACTGCCAGACGTGAAGAAGATGAAGTGAAAATTTTGTCTGGTGTATTTGAAGGTAAAACTACCGGCACCAGTATTGGTTTATTAATTAATAATAATGATCAAAGAAGTAATGATTATTCAAAAATAAAAGATACATTTAGACCTGGTCATGCAGACTACACTTACCAGCAAAAATATGGTCTTCGAGATTATCGAGGTGGAGGCCGCTCATCGGCACGTGAAACTGCTATCAGGGTCGCAGCAGGTGGGGTGGCGAAAAAATATTTGCAACAACATCATGGTATTGAAATTCACGGTTACTTGTCCCAGTTGGGGCCAATTAAAATTGAAAGCGTTGATCATGCTGTAACAAATACCAATGCATTTTTCTGTCCGGATGAATCTAAATTAGACGAACTTGACGCTTACATGCGTGATTTGAAAAAGCAGGGTGATTCAATTGGCGCGAAGGTGTCGGTGGTAGCAACGAATATGCCTGTGGGATTAGGCGAGCCAATCTTTGATCGACTAGATGCCGATTTAGCTCATGCCATGATGGGCATCAATGCGGTTAAAGGTGTTGAGATTGGTGACGGCTTTGCAACCGTTGAACAAAAAGGTAGTGAGCACAGAGATGTAATGACCCCTGAGGGGTTTACATCAAATCGTGCTGGAGGCGTGTTAGGCGGCATCTCAAGTGGCCAAGATTTAGTGGTACATATGGCGCTCAAACCTACATCGAGTATTAGTGTGCTTATGGAGAGACCATTGATATAAATGGACAAAGTACAGAAGTGATCACCAAGGGAAGGCATGATCCCTGTGTGGGCATTCGTGCAGTGCCTATTGCCGAAGCCATGATGGCTTTAGTGGTGATGGACCATTTACTACGTAACCGAGCACAAAATGCTGATGTGCAGCGCACTACTCCAGTGATCCCGGGACAGGCTGAATAGCCTGTCACGTCCTTATTAAGCTTACCTCATTGCCAAACTCTGCTTTTTCTAGTGCTAATTTAGTTTTACTTGCCTTAACTTATTTCTTTTACTTTGGACAATTTGGCGTATTGATCCCTTATCTGGGGGTGTTTCTAGACGGTAGAGGGTTTTCATCAGCTCAAATTGGCGAGTTATTTGCGCTGATAACTCTTGCTCGTATTTTAGGGCCAAATTTACTAGCGGCCATTGCCGATAAAACCGGCCAACCATTACGGTGTTTGCAGATTGGTGCGTTGTTTACTTTTACTACGTTTTGTTGTGCATTTGTGATAAATGGTTTTTGGGCTCTAACCATTAGTTTCGCGTTCATGATGATGTGTTGGACCGCTATTTTACCGCAAATTGAAGTATTGACCTTGAATTGCGTGCACGCCAATCCTGCTCGTTACAGTAAAGTGAGATTGTGGGGCAGTATTGGTTATATTGTGTTGACCGTATTTACTGGAAAAATGATTGATGAGTTTAACTCTGAAGCACCAATTATCATTGGGGCTTTTGTGTTGTTCTCACTGTTTATGGCTACGCTTTTTGTTAGGCAACCGCCAGCAGATCCTAGTCATCAAATGGTTACGGAATCTATTTGGAAGAAAATTCATAGTCCTATCTTTTACGGATTTCTGTCATCAGCCATTTTATTGCAGATTAGTTTTGGTCCTTACTATGGTTTTTTTGCTTTATATACTCGTGATTTAGGTTATAGCGGCCAGATGACCGGCTGGTTAATTGCCTTGGGGGTGGTTGCTGAAGTCTTAATATTTTTGCAATCCGGCAAGTTGATAGCAAGGGTAGGGGTTAAGTGGATTTTATTTATCAGTATGTTGTTAACAGCATTACGCTGGTATTTGTTAGCTGTGCTTGCCGACCATTTGGCCGTGTTGATCTTTAGTCAGATTTTGCATGCATTTAGTTTTGGTATGGCCCACGCCGCTTCCATGCATTTTATTTATCACTATTTTAATAAGAAGCATCAAGGTCAAGGGCAGGCTATTTATGCCAGTATTGCTTTTGGTATTGGCGGTGCCGTTGGAAATTACGGTGCTGGCGTTATTTGGCAACAAGGGGTTGGCGCTGAACTCGCTTTTACACTCGCTGCTGGATTTGCCCTATTATCCGCTTTTTTGTTACTGTTTATTTCTGCTAAGCGTATGTAATCTATAGTTTATTACTAATTTTGTTGAGGTCGGTGTAAAAAGCCAACAAAATATGTAGAGTCATTATCTTTGATGTTTGACACTTTTATGACAAATTAATGACTAACTTATTGAAACAAAAAGCCTTGTTAGACCACTTTTATTGATAATAGTAGTTGACCTGTGTGGTGTGCGAGCTATACTGGCCCTGCTTGAAAGTAAGTTTGATATTTATGTACATTGTTTCGACGTTCCATTGCAGTACCCGGTCTCGTAGCTCATAAGTAATTGCAACACACTTCAGCACAACTAACGTCTCTTCGGAGACACAATTACTCTTGAAAAATATAGGAAATACTATGTCTACAACTACTGGTACAGTAAAATGGTTTAACGAATCTAAAGGTTTCGGTTTCATTCAACAAGAAAATGGACCTGACGTTTTCGCTCATTTCCGTGCTATCACTGGTACAGGCTTTAAAACTTTGGCTGAAGGCCAAAAAGTTGAATTCACTGTAACTCAAGGCCAAAAAGGTCCTCAAGCAGAGAACATCGTAGTACTTTAATTCTTACGAATTAAATTATTGCCAAAAAAGCAAACCTTTGGGTTTGCTTTTTTTATGCCCGAAAGAAAGTTTGCTTACTGGTTAACTTGAACAGAGGATAGTGAGTGTCGTTTCAAATTGAATTTTATGAACAATTCAAACAATTAATGATATGCCCAATCATATTGGAGTTGAGATTTATTCGCTAAGGGAATTTTCGTGTTTAGTAAGGCGGTTTTGCTATGTAATAACGGACTATGACTAGAAAATCCAACGTAGCTAGACGTCATAAGATCGTGATCGAGAGGCTAGGCTTATCCCAAGTTCAGGTTTGCTACTATTGCAGTGGGTACGCTTTTGCTCGAGAGAATACTGGATAACTTTGTTTTTCTGCTAAAAGTGAAAGTGATAAAGGCCTGCACTTCTGTACTCGGCGTTCATCTAGCGTCAATAGTATTTTGCGGTATTATGCTCATCACTTAGGTACTGCTAAGTGATGAGAGAATAGTTGTGAAGGGGCGGTACAATTCCCAGTCCAATTACTAAGACAAGCCTAGTGCATTTTCTAGGTTAATTATACGCCTTGGCTGGCTAAGTAGCTTTCGTAATCGCCTTTAAAGTCAACAATGCCGTTAGGGGTGATTTCAATAATGCGGGTTGCCAATGATGAAACAAATTCACGGTCATGACTGACAAACACCAACGTGCCTTGATAGTTTTCCAAAGCTAAGTTTAATGATTCAATCGATTCCATGTCTAAGTGGTTGGTTGGCTCATCCATCAATAAGATATTTGGCTTCTGTAGCATTAACTTTCCAAATAGCATCCGACCTTGCTCTCCACCAGAAATGACGTTTACTGACTTGCTTATGTCGCTTTGAGAAAACAACAAGCGGCCCAGCGTACCACGTATCACTTGCTCGTCATCGCCTTCTTGGGCCCATTGATACATCCAGTCCATTAAGGTCATGTCTTTTTCAAAGTCCGTGGCGTGATCTTGAGCATAGTATCCAATATTAGCGTTATCAGACCATTTTAAGCTACCCGAAGTAAGCTCTGTGTCACCCACTAAGCATTTGAGTAGAGTCGTTTTACCCGCTCCATTTGGTCCAATAACCGCCACACGCTCGCCAACTTCTATCATTAAATCTACGTCTTTGAATAGTACTTCTTCGTAGGCTTTGCTCATACCTTCTACTTCAAGGGCTAAACGATGTAATTTTTTCTCTTGTTCAAAGCGAATAAAAGGATTTTGGCGACTAGAAGGTTTCACTTCTTGGATTTCAATTTTGTCGATTTGTTTAGCCCGAGAGGTGGCTTGCTTTGACTTAGATGCATTAGCAGAGAAACGACTAACGAAGGCTTTTAGCTCTGATATTTGTGCTTTTTTCTTGGCGTTATCAGATAATAAACGTTCTCTCGACTGTGTCGCTGCGGTCATGTATTCATCGTAATTACCAGGGAATAACCGAATTTCTCCATAGTCGATATCCGCCATGTGGGTACACACTGAATTTAAGAAGTGCCTATCGTGTGAAATGATTATCATGGTGCAGTTACGTTCGTTTAGCACGGTTTCTAGCCAACGGATGGTATTGATATCCAAGTTGTTGGTAGGTTCGTCTAGTAACATGATATCCGGATCTGCGAAAAGTACTTGCGCGAGTAGTACTCGTAGTTTCCAGCCCGGAGCTATTTCACTCATAGGGCCAAAATGTTGTTCGACTGGGATCCCCACGCCGATTAATAATTCACCGGCCCGAGATTCTGCGGTGTAGCCATCCATTTCGGCAAACTCAGATTCTAAGTCTGCCACGCGAATGCCATCTTCCTCGGTCATTTCAGGGTTAGCATAAATCGCGTCGCGCTCTTCTTTTACCTTCCACAGTTCGTTGTGACCCATGACAACAGTATCGATGACACTGTATTCTTCGTAAGCAAATTGGTCTTGTTTTAATTTACCAATTCGCTCACCTGGATCGATCGAAACGTTTCCAGCGGTGGCTTCTAAGTCGCCACCTATGATTTTCATAAAGGTGGATTTACCACAGCCATTGGCTCCGATTAAACCGTATTTGTTGCCATTACCAAATTTGGCTGACACATTTTCAAATAAAGGCTTTGCGCCAAACTGTATTGTGATATTCGCAGTAGTAAGCAAGATTGCACCTCAATGTAAGCTGAATTTTGCTATTAAATTAGTTGTTGGTAGCTCAACTTTAAATAGCATGAAAAATTTGCGCGGGATTATGCCATAAAAAGCCTTGGCTAGCTAAGTGCGTTTTAGCCATATTGTCGATAGGCAATGGATATAAATTAAGCAAATGGCTATGCTAGGTTATTGCTGTGGGACGAAAAGTTCAACAATCTGTTAATAAGGCTAAATTAATCAATGAATTGATTCAATCTATCCGTATAATTACCTTTTATTATGTTCCCCAAGAAAAAGTAGTTTAATGAAAAGCATAGAAATAGACGATGACCTTTACCATTTTATTGCCGCTAACACACAACACATAGGTGAGAGTGCCTCGGATATATTACGTCGTATGGTAATGCCTGATTCAGTTACCAATAAAAGTAAAACAGTAGAGATTGAAGAAAACCAAGAGAAAAGTTATGTTGCTACAGCAGCTATTGTGGGATCTGACCATGATAGCGCGTGTCATGCTCAAGCCGTATTAGATGAGCTTGAAGGTATGGAGTTATCGACTATCCCAAAAATGGTAGATAGGTGGCTATTAGCTTTATCGGTATTGCATAAACACCATACTCATAGCTTTGCTAATGTTTTAGGAATGAGTGGCCGCAATCGTACTTACTTTGCTGATAATAAGGACAAATTATTTGAAACAGGTAGCAGTACAAATCCTAAAAACGTCACCTTGGCTCTGTTTATTGGGTTATCACTAATAACAACACAGTGAAAAAAATCAACATGCTCAAAGAAGTTGCGCAGGTTGTTGGTTTTACTGAACAACAAATAGAACGCTTAGTATTAATTTTTGCACCTGAACTGGTTTAATTAACAATTAAGGAAATTTATGGCTCTTCATCCAGAGGCTGGAAAACCAGCATCAAAACAACAATTGGTAAATGTAGCAAAACTGGTAAGTGCTTATTACACAAATAAGCCGGTAAAAGGCGACGCTAGTCAAGCTGTTTCATTCGGTACGTCTGGGCATCGAGGTAGTGCGTTGTTAAATACGTTTACCGATACTCATATTGCAGCGATATGCCAAGCGTTAGCAGAGTATCGAATTAAGCAAAACATCAGTGGCCCGCTGTATATGGGCATGGATACTCATGCGCTGTCTGAATCTGCTTTTTCTACTGCGGTCGAGGTGTTAGTCGCCAACGGTGTTAATTTGGTGGTACAACAAGACCGTGGGTATACACCTACACCTGTTATTTCTCATGCAATCTTAGAATACAACAATAGTGGTCAAGATGACCAAGCCGACGGTGTGGTTATTACGCCTTCTCATAATCCGCCAGAAGATGGTGGCTTTAAATATAATCCTCCACATGGGGGGCCTGCTGATAGTGACGTTACCAACGTTATTCAAAATCGAGCGAACGAAATAATAGCTCATGACATGCTGGACGTTAAGCGCATGAATTTGGCTGCGGCTTATGCGTCAGATTTAGTGAGCGAAATTGATTTCGCTGAGAACTATATTGCCCAATTAGACCAAGTGATTGACATGCAAGCGATAGCTAAAGCCGGATTAGTGCTAGGCACCGACCCTCTTGGCGGAGCGGGTCTTGGTTATTGGGATCGAATTGCAGAGCGTTATGGGTTAAACATTGAAGTGGTTAATCGTGACGTGGATCAACAGTTCGGTTTTATGCGCCGTGATAAAGACGGTAAAATTCGAATGGATTGTTCTTCTCCATACGCTATGGCGGGACTAATTGATTTAAGAGACAAGTTTGATTTGGCATTTGGTAACGACCCTGACTTCGATCGTCATGGCATAGTCACTAAGAAAAGCGGATTAATGAATCCTAATCATTATTTAGCGGTGGTCATTCAATACTTGTATCAACATCGCAGTGAATGGTCATCCAATTTGAAAGTAGGTAAAACCCTCGTCTCAAGTAGCATGATTGATCGTGTGGTAAAAGATCTCGGCCGTGAATTAGCGGAAATGCCAGTAGGCTTTAAATGGTTTGTAAATGGACTATTAGCAGAAGAAATTGGTTTTGCTGGTGAAGAAAGTGCCGGCGGTATCTTTTTGCGTCGCAACGGTAAGCCTTGGGCGACTGATAAAGACGGAATTATATTATGTTTGTTAGCCGCCGAAATTATAGCGGTGACCGGCAAAGATCCTGGTGAACATTATCAAGCGTTAACTGAAAAATTCTCAAATCCAGTTTACCGACGCATTGACGTAGCCACTAACCATGCGCAAAAGCAAGTCTTAAGTAAAATGGACAAAAGTGTCATTACGTCTACTCAGTTAGCGGGCGAGACTATTTTGAATATTCAAACCCATGCTCCTTAGCAACAATGCCGCTATAGGTGGAGTGAAAGTGAGTACCGAAAATGGTTGGTTTGCTGCTCGTCCCTCCGGTACTGAAGATGTATATAAAATTTATGCTGAAAGTTTTAATGGAGAAGAGCACTTACTGCAATTGATAAGTGAAGCACAAGAATTAGTTGAAGGGGTATTCAAAACGGCCGGTGTTTAGTTTTTGTAAGTAAACGGTGTTTAAGTTGTTAAATATGAGCGTGGCTTTTTTAAGTTGCGCTTTTTTTTGCCAAGAATTAACATATTTTTAACAAAAGGCGGTTCGAAAAGATGTTAAAAATAACCAAAGCATTTTAATTTTCTTAGTTTGCTATTATCGATGACAGCCTAACTAGTCAAACTAGGATATACGATCAATACAAGGACATTTATGGGCAGTACCAACAGTACAAAAAACGTTTCTGCAACGAGTAAAAACGTCATTAAAGATGCAATTGTTCGGCATTTGCATTGTTCATTAGGAACCGATGAAAATAAAGCCAATAATCATGCATGGTGGAAAGCCACGTGTGCATCAGTGCAGGAGCATGTACTTGAAGGACTGCGAAAAACTCAGAAAACCCATTACTTAAATGATACAAGGGCGGTGCATTATTTTTCCGCAGAGTTTTTAATGGGAAGACTAATGTCGAATAATCTGCACAACTTAGGATTATTTGAACAAACAGATCAAGCATTAAAAGAGTTAGGCGTAAACTTGACCGACATTATGGAAGAAGAGCCTGATATGGCATTGGGTAATGGTGGCTTAGGCCGTCTGGCCGCTTGCTTCCTTGATTCATTGGCAACACTCGACTTACCAGCAGTAGGCTATGGTTTGCACTATGAAAATGGATTGTTCCGCCAAGAGATCCGAAACGGTGAACAAATTGAACGCCCCGATAGCTGGCGAGACTATGGAAATCCATGGGAAATTTGTCGCCCTGAGTCAATCCAAGATATTTCACTTTTCGGTTATGTGGAAACAAAATATGGTGAAAACGACAGAATTCAAAAAGAGTGGCACCCAGGTGTAATTGTTAAGGGGTTGCCATGGGATATTCCAGTGGTTGGTTACGGCGGTAAAACCGTCAACGTATTAAGGTTGTGGCAAAGTCATGCTTCTAACTACTTTAATTGGGATGTATTTAATGCTGGGGGATATGTCGATGCCCAAAAAGAAAATGTGCAGGCAGAAACCATTTCACGTGTGCTTTACCCTAATGATGAAACGGAAGCCGGTAAAGAGCTACGCTTAATACAGCAGTACTTTTTAGCTCTTGCTCATTGAAAGACATTATTCGTCGTTACAAACGTGCTCATGGTGATGATTGGAGTTTGTTCTCTGATCAAGTGGTGATCCAACTTAACGATACCCACCCAGCCATAGCTATTCCTGAGTTGATGCGCATATTACTCGACCGAGCCGAATTAACATGGGAAGCGGCTTGGGAAATTACCACGCAGACCTTTGCTTATACTAATCATACCTTATTGCCTGAGGCGTTAGAAAAATGGCCAGCCCGTATGATCAAAAAGATACTTCCTCGACATTTAGAAATAATCTATGAAATTAACCATAGGTTTATGTCTGAAGTTGAGAAGATTTGGCCTATAGTGATAATTCGGTCAAACAAAAGCTTTCTATTATCGAAGAAGGTAATGAGAAAATGGTCAGAATGGGTAACCTGTCGGTTATCGGTTCATTTGCGGTCAATGGTGTCGCTGAGATCCATTCTGCTTTAGTGAAGAAAAACTTGTTTCCTGAGTTTGATCATATGTGGCCAGATAAATTAACTAATGTTACCAACGGCATAACGCCTAGACGTTGGTTAAAAGCGTGTAACCCCAAATTGTCTGCGTTAATCAGCGAGAAAATTGGCGAGGATTGGCCATTACACTTAGACAGGTTAGATGAGTTAACTAAGCTTGCAGATAATGCTAAGTTTCAAAAACAATTCATGAAAATAAAATATGAAAACAAGGTCAGTTTAGCCAAAGAAGTGCTTGAATTAACCGGTATTACCATAAATCCAAGGGCTATTTTTGATGTGCAAATAAAGCGCCTACATGAATACAAACGTCAGCACTTAAATTTGCTACACATCATGGCGTTATATCGTCGTTTGTTAGAAAACCCAAATTACGACATGCAGCCCAGAGTCTTCCTGTTTGGAGCGAAAGCTGCGCCGGGCTATAAGTTAGCTAAAGATATTATCTATGCAATTAACCAAGTAGCACAGCGTATTAATAACGACAAAAGGGTTAACGATAAGATTAAAGTCGTATTTTTGCCAAATTATCGGGTGAGCTTAGCTGAGAAAATGATCCCTGCAGCAGATATTTCTGAACAAATTTCCACAGCAGGTAAAGAAGCATCAGGTACGGGTAATATGAAACTTTCACTAAACGGTGCGTTGACTGTTGGTACTTTGGATGGTGCGAATATTGAGATCGCAGAAGAGGTGGGAGACGACAATATTTTCATCTTTGGCTTAACCGTCGATGAAGTACATGAATTAGACAAGAAGGGTTATAAACCTTTTGATTATTACTACAACAATAGTGAAATTAAAGCGGTACTTGATTGGCTAGAAACAGACTACTTCACACTCAGGTAAACCGGGTGCTCTAGCATCAATTAAGCATAGTTTATTGGAAGGTGGGGACCCATATAAAGTGTTGGCTGATTTCGATTCTTATTCAGAAGCGCAGATTCGTGCCGATAAAGCATATGCAGACCAATCAACTTGGGCAAAAATGGCTATATTAAATAGCGCTCGAATGGGTAAATTTACATCAGATCGTTCAATACAAGATTATGTCAAAAGGATTTGGAAATTGAACGCCTGTAAAGTGGAGTAAAAAATACCATTGTTATTGGTTGGACTAAAGTATAATGCTATAGTCTGGAACATTAAAAAATGCAAATAAGGCTCTTGTTAATGGGCCTTATTTTTAAGTTACCACTTGATTTTAAACGATACTTATTTTTAAAAAGATTGGCTGAGTAAGGGATTTTTAGTCGTATTAATTTTGATAAAACAGGACTGAAATATTTAATGCAGTATACTCATGAGTCTTTAGCAACCATTCCTAATCGGTATGCATTTTTAGATAATATTGAAAAATTACTGGTGGCCGATTCACATCAAAGTTTATTTCTGATTGATGTTGTGCGCTTTTCTGATGTGAGTAGTAGTTTGGGCTACGACTTTGGAGATAAAATACTATTAGAAATTGCCAACCGTATAATTTATATCGCTGACAATAAAGCCGTTTTTGGGCGTATAAGTGGTGATATTTTTGGTTTGGTTTTATCTGGTACGCAAAATCAAGCACAGCTTCACGAGTTTTATAGCCACTTAATTTCACATTTTAAAACACCTATTCAATGTGATGACCATGCGTTTATCGTGGATTTCAATGTGGGTGTTGCCTCAAACCCATTGCGTAACAAAAATATTAACTCACTTTTTTCGTTAGCTGAAATGGCTTTGCGGCAAGCGAAGTCGAACAAGTTTGATAATTTTCAGTATGCCAATGAAATAAATAATAGTGAAGGTGGGCGGTCATTAACCTTAAAAGCTGATCTAACACGAGCCTTGGCCCAGAATGAATTGGAAATATATCTGCAACCGGTAATTGATCTAAATAGTTTAGAGATACTGGGAGCTGAGTGTTTGTTGCGTTGGAATCACCCTTTGGATGGCGTGCTTTTTCCTGGCGCTTTAATAGAGGCCGCCGAATCATACAATATGATGAATGAAGTCGGGTATTGGGTGCTAAATGCAGCTTTTGAACATGCCGCTAAACTTAACCGTGTTGGTCTGCAGTTAAAAATTTCAGTCAACATGTCACCTACACAATTGTATGACTTAGATTTTGTGAAGTCTCTGCGAGAGATGTCAGTTCGCCATGGGGTAAAAATGTGTCAGTTTGAGCTGGAACTGACAGAAGACGTGGCACTATCGAATTCTTTGCTAGTCAAAAAACAGTTGAGTCAGATAAGGTCATTAGGTGTGTCTGTGGCCATCGATGATTTCGGCAAGGGATATTCTAATTTAGGGTATTTACGTAATATCGACATTGATACTATTAAAATAGATAAAAGCTTTATAATGGAAATCAATCAAAGTCCCATCAATAAAGCCATAGTTGAAGCAAGTTTACTCATTGCCAAAGCTGCAAAGTGTGGATTGGTGGCAGAAGGCATTGAAGACATAAGTCATTTACATATATTGCGGGAAATTGGCATTCAAAAAGGCCAAGGTTATTTGTTTTCAAAAGCGATCTGTTTAGATGACTTCATAGATTTGGCTTACAAAGATATGTCGGTGGGCACATCAATGATACGAGCAATGAACAGTTAAAACCCAACCCCTTGGTAGTCAATCTGAATCTAGATAAGCCAAACCTCTCGATTACGCTCTTTTTGTGTCTAGCGGCGTTGGATTGTTTAGCAATAACACGTTATTAGATACAACAATCCGCCTAGCGATACACGAAAAATGTCGTTACCGAGTAACATTTAGCTAAAGTTATGCAGACAAAAATATATTAAGTCATTGAATTATATTGATATTGCTTAGCGTAAACTAGTGTCTAGCTTGAACGATACTTCTTATCCAGAACTCAGGTTAATCACACTTCAACACTTAAGGTGTTTGATCCAGCGCCGTGTTAATTCTGGCTAAGTGTACACTTGCTGATTTGACATATATATACTGCAGTGGGTATAAACAGAGCAGGATCTGAAATGTCCTGCTCTGTTTGTCAACAATATTTTAGTCGTGCCAATGCTCAGTTATAACACGTTGAATATGGGGATAATTTTCATCTGTCTCATTGAGTATTTTACGTTGGTTTGCTAATTCAATTTTTAACTCTTGCACAATGTTTTGATAATCAGGGTGGTGATAACGGTTGATTAGTTCGTCAGGATCTTTTTCTAGATCATACAATTCCCAAGCAACAGGGGTAGGGGTTTTAGCAGGAATAACGCCATCTTTCCTACTCCAGTCCATGCCATAGTATACTTTGTCAGTTTGTTGAAAGTTTATATCGTAATTAATCCCATAGAAGAAAATAAGCTTGTAGCGCTTAGTACGTAATCCAAAATGCGCGGGTACGTCATGGTGTGCTCTGTGCATCCAGTAACGATAGTATGTGCCTTTGCGCCAATCGACTAGCGGCAAATTATCCAGCACCGCAGCAAAGCTCTTTCCCTGCATAAATGATGGCGCAGTTTGACCAGCAAGCTCTAACATGAAAGGAGCAAAGTCAGTATTGTTCGCCACTACATCTGATACTTTAGGTGCATCTTTTTTACCTAGGTGTCGAACAATAAATGGCATACGCATTGATTCGTCGTACATCCAACGTTTATCGATATAATCATGCTCACCCAACATCATACCTTGGTCACTGGTATAAATTATGATGGTATTGTCATACTGGCCAGACTCTTTTAGGTAATTGATTAAACGTCCCATGTTGTCGTCTACTCCTTTTACCGTGCGTAAATAGCGACGCAAATATTCTTGATAAGCTTGATGGGTGTATGCTTTATCACTTAATTCAGGATCGATATCCATATGAATTCCCATATTTCTTCTTGGGTTACGTTTGGATATTGAGGTGCCAATTTCCCATAACATGCTGTCTTCTTCACCTCGTGTAGCTATAGAGCCAAACTCAGGTTGCGCATACATACTAGACGGCTCTGGAATATGCACGCCTTTTAAATAGTCTTCGTATCTTGGTGCGTACTCGAACATATCGTGGGGCGCTTTAAAGTGATGCATCAAAAAGAAAGGCTTGTCTGACTTGCGATTTTTTAACCAGTTTATGGAAATATCTGTCACTACATCAGAAGAGTGCCCTTTGATAGTGACCTCGTTGTTTGGCCAACTTCCTTTGTTTTTGTCCCGTAAAATTGGATCGAAGTACAGGCCTTGCTCAGGCAGAACCTTGTAGTAGTCAAATGCCCCTGGCTCTTCTCGCAAATGCCATTTTCCTATCATCGCGGTTTCGAACCCAGCTTGGCCCATTAGTCTAGCGAGGTGCTGTTTCGCAGTGGGGATCGTGCCATTTAAGTCGAGAACACCGTTGGTTTGACTATATTGCCCCGTCAATACTGAGGCTCGGCTAGGTGTACAGATAGAGTTAGTGGCGAAAACATTTTTAAACAACGTGCCTTGGGTCGCTAGTTTATCAATGTTGGGGGTGGGATCTAATTTTGCTAACCTAGATTGGTATGCCCCTATGGCTGAAGCAGTGTGGTCGTCAGACATTACGTACAAAATATTATAATGCTTAGCGGCAGGTTGGCTTTTGGCCGTTGACGTAGCTGTTGGCAACTGGTGACATGCAAGCAATGCTAGCGATACCAATGAAAGCAAGCTTATTCGATGAACAGAGTGGATCATTTTAGTGGACATAATGTGTAACCCTTAGATTTTCTCTACCCTCATACGCCATTACTAACGGTTCTTAGCATGAAAGGTAAAGTGTGCTATTCCTAGTGAATCAAAACTCAATGAATTGATGTATTTATATGTAAAGCAAATAAACGCTAATTCGTTTACAGTTTATTGTCAACAAATTTACATTTTTGTCAGTATAAATTGAAACTCATCTTTGGCAGAAAAAGCTGCATGACGGCTTTATTATGAGAAAAAGAAGTAGGGGATTTTTGGGCTCACTGTTTTTGCCAGAGTAGTGTTGTGCGCTAGGTAATTTATATTTAATTGCGGATTTTGATAAATTAAAGTCGGTATTGGCTATTTGCCACTGCTATTATTGGTACTTCGTACTGTATAAACTAGCATTTGCAGCGTCCTTGCCAGCAAAGTACATCGATATATCTATGGTTTTGCTGGCAAGAGTACGTTTCGCCGCAAATATTGCTAGTCTGCTTACTTTAAAGCTAAATAGATCGCCTGAGTGAGTTGTTTCAGCTGTTCTGGAGCAATGATATACGGTGGCATGATATACACTAATTTGTTGAAAGGTCTTATCCAAACCCCTTGTTTGATAAACGCTTTTTGGAGCTCTGCCACGTTAACCGGCGATTTGGTTTCGACTACGCCAATTGCGCCCAATACCCTTACATCTGCTACAGCGTCTAATGCTCTACAGGGCAACAATTCTGTTTTGAGTTGTTGCTCGATCTGTGCGACTTGGTACTGCCAGTCACCTTGTTGCAGCAGCGCTAAACTGGCGTTGGCCACCGCACAGGCTAAAGCATTGCCCATAAAAGTAGGACCATGCATAAACACACCTGTGTTCGCCTTGGCACACCCCTTGGGCCACATCTTCTGAACAAAGGGTTGCGGCTAGGGTCATGTATCCGCCGGTAAGTGCTTTACCAATACACATAATATCTGGACTGATATCGGCATGTTCACAGGCAAACAGCTTGCCCGTTCGGCCAAATCCAGTAGCGATTTCATCACATATCAGTAATAGCCCGTAGTCATCACAAAGTTGGCGACAACGTTTCAAATATTCGGGATGGTAAATACGCATGCCCCCAGCATTTTGCACTATGGGTTCTATGATGAGTGCCGCCAGTTCATTGTGATGGGACTGAATTAGCTGCTCCAGTGGTTTGATATCATCTTCGTTCCACTGTTTGTCAAAACGAGTTTGCGGGGCTGGCGCAAATATTTGTTGATTAAGAGCGTCGGTGAACAAGCTATGCATACCGTTTATTGGGTCGCAAACCGACATCGCGGCGAAGGTATCTCCATGATAACCATTACGAGGTGTGATAAATTTATGCTTGTTGCTATGGCCTTGGCAGGCCCAATATTGCAGTGCCATTTTCATCGCGACTTCTACCGAGACAGAGCCTGAGTCGGCTAAAAACACCCGATCTAAACCTTGTGGCGTTATGTCTATTAACGTGCGGCAGAGATCAATCGCTGGCTGATGGGTTAGACCACCAAACATGACATGGGCAAATTTTTCGGTTTGATCTTGCAGCGCTTTATTAAGTGCTGGGTGATGATAACCATGAATGGCTGTCCACCATGAAGACACCCCGTCTACGAGTTTTTCGCCACTGGCTAAATGAATATGTACCCCTTCGGCTTTCACCACTTCGTAGCAAGGTAGGGGATTGATGGCAGACGTGTATGGGTGCCAAATATGCTGTTGATCAAAAAGGAGATTGCTTGGTAGTTGTTCTTTGTTCAAAATTTATCCAGATGTAAGCTTTGTTGTTCGATTTAAGTTGACAATGTGCGCCGGAAACATAGACTAAGCTCGCAAGTTTTGGAAGTAAAGTTTAATAAACCTGAATTCTGGATAAGCCGAACCTCTCGATAACGCTCTCTTTGTGTCTCGCGGCGTTGCATTGTTTAGTAATAACACGTTATTACGTACGACAATCCGCCTCGCTATATACACGAAAAATGTCGTCACCGAGTGAGCATTTAGCTTAGGTTATGTAGACAAGACATATTAAATTATTGAATTATATTGATATTGCTTAGCCTAGACTAGTGTTTAGCTTAAACGATACTTCTTATCCTGCACTCAGGTTAATAAAAATTAAGGTTCATTCATGTCACCACAAACTAAAGCAGTAAATTCGAATTCAAGCGAAATTCGTCACGACTGGAGTTTAGAAGAAGTTAACGCGCTATTTGCTTTGCCGTTTAATGATTTATTGTTTCAGGCTCAATGTGTTCACAGACAACATTTTGATCCCAATTATGTACAAGTTAGTACCTTGCTTTCGATTAAAACCGGGGCTTGTCCTGAAGATTGTAAATATTGCCCACAGAGTGCGCGTTATGACACAGGTCTTGAAAAAGAACGTTTACTAGAAATTGAAAAAGTGATCCAGCGTGCTAAAGAAGCCAAGCAAACTGGTTCAACACGGTTTTGTATGGGTGCTGCTTGGCGGAATCCTCGCGACCGAGATATGCCTTATGTGATCGACATGGTAAAAGAAGTTAAAAAGCTAGGGTTAGAAACCTGCATGACTTTGGGCATGCTAACTCGCGATCAGGCATTAGCACTAAAACAAGCTGGGTTAGACTACTACAACCATAACTTAGATACCTCGCCGGAATTTTACGGCGACATTATCACAACCCGTACATACCAAGATCGTCTAGATACGTTGTCGAATGTACGTGATGCCGGTATGAATGTTTGTTCTGGCGGAATAGTAGGAATGGGGGAAACAGCATCAGACAGGAGTGGCTTGTTGATGCAGTTAGCGAATTTAGAACAACAGCCAGAAAGTGTGCCCATTAACATGCTGGTGAAAGTTAAAGGGACACCGATGGAAAACGTCGATGATTTAGATGACTTTGACTTTATTCGTACTATAGCGGTAGCAAGGATCATGATGCCTAAGTCATTTGTGCGTTTATCTGCTGGCCGCGAAGCCATGAACGAGCAAATGCAATCTATGTGTTTCTTGGCCGGTGCCAATTCTATTTTCTATGGTTGTAAGTTATTAACGACTTCTAATCCAGATACCCATGAAGACGTGATGTTGTTCAAAAAGTTGGGAATTAACTCACAACAAACCCGAGAGTATTCAGACGAAGCGCACGAAGCTGCGTTACTTGAAGAAATCGAAGACAAAATGACTGACGATACTAACGAAAATTTGTTTTATGACGCCAGCACTAAGACGGTTGCCGAAGTGGTACAAAACTAGCCATTAGAAACGATTAACTATGCCTTTTGATTTTATACCTGCGGCGCTAACACAGCGTCGTAGTGACGATTTATTTCGACAACGACAAGTGATTGAATCTGCCCAAGGGCCACTGATACAGGTGGAAGGCCGCCATTACATTAATTTTTCGAGTAACGATTATTTAGCCATGCGCCGCTCAACTGTGGTGGCTCAAGCATGGGTTGATGGAGATCAGTGAATTTGGTGGAGGCAGTGGTGCATCGCCTTTGGTGACAGGTTACACACATGTCCATCAAGCCCTTGAGGAGTATTTAGCTGAACAGCTTGGCCGCGAAAAAGTACTATTGTTTAATTCAGGCTTCGCCGCCAACCAAGGGATTTGCCAAGCTTTATTTGCCGCTAATCTGCATCAGGGAAAGATTCAAGATAGTAGCCAAGGGGTTATTTTAGCCGACAAATTAATCCATGCCTCTTTTATTGATGGTGCGCAAGCAAGTGACGCCAGACTCAGCCGGTTTCGGCATAACGACTTAACTCATCTGCAAATGTTGTTGAACAAAACGACGTCAACCGATGACATACTTGTGGCCACCGAAGGGGTGTTTAGTATGGATGGCGATCAAGCGCCACTATCCGAAATTGCCAGTATTACTAAGCAAAGCCAAGCTTGGTTGATGGTCGATGACGCCCATGGTTTTGGGGTGCTAGGCGACAAAGGATTAGGTGTGACCGAGCAATACAATTTGTCCCAGCAAGCGTTGCCAGTGCTGATGGCTACCTTTGGCAAAGGGATTGGTACCGCAGGGGCATTTATTGCTGGAAGTGCTGAATTGATAGATTATTTAGTAAATTTTGCTCGCCACTATATTTACAGCACAGCTATGCCTGCTGCTCAAGCTTATGCCACGTTAGCCTGTTTACAATCTAAAAAGCGCCTACAAAATAAAGACATCTTGCTGCAACGTATAGCGCAATTTAAACAACTGGCAAAAGAAGCGGGTATACAATTGCTAGCGTCTGATACAGCCATTCAACCGGTCTTGATCGGTAATGCTGAACAAGCATTAGAGGCGAGCGAAAAATTAAAGCAACTCGGTATTTGGGTATCGGCTATTCGCTATCCTACTGTGCCTAAAAATACCGACCGATTACGGATTACCATTACCGCAGGACATCAAGAACAAGATATACAAGCCTTAGTAGATGCTTTGCAACTTTGTCTATTTCCTGCTGGCAAAGGGGCGCAATAAGCGATGTCTTTAGCTAAGCAATATGGTACAGAAAAGGCGATTAAAACTATGCCAGAAAATATGGCTGAAACAGTGCCTAGTTGCTTAATTGATAACGCGCCAGCTCATAACGTTAAAGAAACTAAAGGGTTAAAGGAACAGACTATCACCGCTAATGGCAGCGACAAATCACGCATTGCTCGACAATTTAGTCGAGCTGCCAGTACCTATGATTCAGCAGCAATGGTGCAGTTAGATATCGCCACTGATGCGATGGCATTTTTGCCAGAGCGGGGTAACGCTTTACTTGATATTGGTTGCGGTACAGGGCGTAATAGCGCAGAACTTGGAAAAAGGTGTCGGCAATTACTGGGACTGGATTTAGCGTTTGGCATGTTGTCTTATGCTAAAGGTTCTTCGCGAAATGAACGGCAAAACGTAATGTGGTTGCAAGGTGATGCCGAGAGCTTACCTGTACAAGATAAGTCTGTAGACCGTGTTTATTCGTCTATGGTTTTACAGTGGTGCCGCCAGCAAAATCAGGTGATGGGAGAGGTTAATCGGGTTATGACGTCAGGCGGTGAAGCTGTGTTAGCGATCATGTGTGATGGCTCATTTAGCGAGCTAAATCACAGCTGGCAGCAACTAGACAATGGACAACACGTGAACGATTTTGCTACTGTTCGAAGTTGGCAAAATGCCGCACTAGCACAAGGTTTGCAGGTGCATGTTTGTACTAAGCAGTATGTGACTTGGCATGCCAATTTACGTCAGTTGCTAAGTTCAATTAAATCCATTGGCGCGAATGTTGTACTACCAACCGAACAGGCTCAATCTGAATTAACCAATCGACATACCTTTAACCGACAAACATTGCTACAGCTTGAGGCAGTTTATCGACAAAGTTTTGCGAAGGATAAACTACTGCCATTGACCTATCAGGTCTGCTATTTACATTGTAAGAAAACTAAGATTTAGAACGGGATAAACATGGGACATCTAACCAAAAGCAACCGCGCATTTTTTGTTACCGGCACCGATACCGAAGTAGGTAAAACCTGTATCAGTAAGGGGTTATTGTTGGCATTGGATAAAATGGGCTATTCGACAGTCGCCTATAAACCGATCGCAGCCGGTTGTGAAAATACTCCAGATGGTCTACGTAACGAAGATGCTCTTATTTTGCAGCGACATTCGAATATTGAGTTGCAATATGATGAAGTTAATCCTATTGCATTTGAAGCGGCCATTGCGCCGCATCTGGCTTTGAAAGCTTTGGCGGGGTCTGACGATGTACACTTTATTCCGGTAGATAAAATTCGCGAAGGCTTTGTTCATCTATTGCAAAAAGAACCAAATGTAATTTTAGTCGAAGGTGCAGGAGGGTGGCGATTACCATTAGGGGGCAGCTACTTGGGGCGACCTAGGTACTTGTCTGAATTTGTTTCTGAACTAAATCTATCGGTTATTTTAGTAGTAGGTATGCGCTTAGGTTGTTTAAATCACGCCGTGTTAACCGCCGAGGCTATTAGCAATGATGGCCTTAAAATAGCCGGATGGGTGGCGAACCAAGTTGATCCAGATATGGTATTAGTGGACGAAAATATTGAAAGTTTAAAAAGCTTACTTGATGCGCCATTTTTAGGTAATGTGCCACAGCTTAGTGGCGACGATCATGCAGGGAATTACTTAAACTTAGGGCGGTTAGGCTTAAGCGCTGAAATTTAACTGACAGGGTTCAAGGTTGCTCGGTTAACACTAGTCAGTTAAAGCCAAGCTGATCAAACGCCAGTCCATTCAAAGCTAATCAATATAAAACAATACCTTGAGGTGAGCTATGTCCACCTCAAGGTATTAACTGCTCTTGAGGCGTGTTTATTCGCTCGTCTGTATACAGGCATTATTCTGCTAGTTTACATATTCTTTTTCTAATTCTTGGGTCAACATTACTAAGCGTTTATTCAGATCAACAGCGGTTGTTTTTGCAGTGCCAGTGCGGGTTATAAAGTAAATTGTGAATAGTGTGAATGCTGATAGTGTTACGCCCAAGTTTGAGGGTGTTAAAACAAGCTTCATTTTTCTATCTATAAAAATAACATGCCAGCGAAAACTGGCATGTTACCGTCATATTGGGGAACGGCGGATAGTGACTTATGTCAGGCTTGCGTCAGTTCAGTTAGCGGTTTTATACACGTCGAAATCTACTTCTTGTAAATTAACATTGAGCAACACTTGCCCTGTACTTAACAACATGACGAGTAACCAATAAAGGCTGTTAAACAAAGGCTCCCATATGTCTAAAGAATAAGCGTCTACTGATTGATTAAAAATGAAAAATACACTGACCAATATACTGACAGAAATAAAGGAACTTAGTGCCGTTTTAGTAGCAATATGTCGGTCTTTTGCTGATTGATGAGGATCCAGCTTTTTACCGTGTATTAGTTTGTAACCTAAGACAAAAAACAGTGTGTTACATAACAAAAGAGAAATGAATAACGTGATGACTTTTGAGTTGAATACAAAATCATTAAAAACAAGTATTAATAATACACATAACACGCAAGCGAAAACTGCTAGAGCTAGTTGCAAGGGGCTAATAAAGCTAAATAAGCTTCGTGGATTTAAATCAGCAGTGCGTTTGTTACTTTGATTCAATGCACGCATTTGTTTGAATTGTTTAAAGCCTGAAACTTCTATAAGAAAAAATGGAATACCTTGGGCAATACCGTAGGCCAATGGGACAAAATTGAACTTTTCTAGGTTTGCTCGTTCTGTAAATATTAAGATCCCAAGGGCTACATAAATAACTAAGCCAATGAGTAAAACAACATGACTTACGAGTGAGAAAGTAAACTTTACTTTTAGTGCGTTCTCATATCCTTTGGGATACATTTTTTTATGGGTCGCGTACGGGCATTGCTCGAACACATAACTCATTCTTTGCTTAAGTTTGCTAGGGAAGTAATAAGAAATTAGTATTACCTGTAAAAAAATACGGTAAAAAAAGTAGTTCAATCCACATTTTGCTCTCCTCGAGTCAATGACTTAGTAATTAAGTCTTCTATAAATTAGTTAATATATTGTTGAAGCTAATACGCATTTCAGAGTCGGTCACGCCGGCTTCTTTCATGCGGGTTATAAGTTCTTCGAATTGGCTTGTCACCCATGCAGATAAATCAACTTGGCAGTTGGCTTTGGCATCTGGATGCACAAAAGTGCCTCTGTATCCTTTGCTCTGAATAACCGCATCTCGTTCTAATAATTTGTAAGCCTTAGAAATAGTTTTGCTGTTGACATCTAAGTCATTAGCCAATTGACGGATTGACGGCAGTGGATCACAAGGGCAATGTTATCCGCTGCTACTGCTTGTTTAATCTGTTCAATCAACTGCGCAAATATCGGTTTGGGATCATCAAGATCAATCGTAATATGCATATAATTTTCAATGCTCCAGTTGTTCCATGTGTAGTAATGGTACAACTAATTTTTGAGTTGTCAAATATTGATTGATAGAAAATGCTGGAAAGATAGTTATTATTTGTTGAGTAATTAAGCTATATGTATGAATTTGATGGCTTTCTATCATTTAAAATGAAGGTTAGGGCTGGCCATGCAGCCCTAAATGTAGGTCTATGGGCAGTGTGCAGTTGGTAACGATTTGAGATAAGTGCTTAAGTCTTGCTTAGGATTAATTTCTGATAAGTGGCTTGCCTCGAATATTACCCTACAGGTAAATCCCCTAATAAGGTTAACGAGTGGTTTTGTAATAATAGTGCGCTGCCTTCACGAATACCTATTACCGATAAGGTGGGGTTTAAGGCACAAAACTCTTGAATGCGTTCGGCGCGAGTTTCGCCATTGTGGTACAGGTGGTTGGTAATCGGTGTAGTGAGGGTTGATCTGAAACGGCACAAAGTTTAATGCGGCAAAACTTTTAGGTTGAATAATCGGCATGTCGTTAGTGGTGCGAATACTGTTACCACATATATTTGAGCCTGCACTCCAACCTATATACGGCACACCTTGCTTGACACTATCTTGCATGATAGTGAGTAAGTCTTGTTCGTATAATTGGTGTAATAAGTTAAAAGTATTGCCACCTCCAACCAGAATTGCTGGTGCTGATTGAATGGCTTTTTTGGCATCAGTTTGCTGGTGCAAGCCTATAATTTTAAGTTGGGGCAGGGCAGTTTGCACTTTAGCTGTGTAGTCATCCCAATTAATACTTACCCCTGCAAAGGGCACGAATAGCACATCCGTAATACCTGCCAAGTGCTGGTTAATCATGGGGATAGCGTGATCTAAGTAGGCCTCATCACCCACTCTAGAACTACTCAACATTAGGACCCGCATTGATTAACCTCACTATTCAACAACAATCATATTTTATGATATCAAGATTTTTAACACTTTTGGATGTAAGCAATTGCCAATATTGTTGGGAATTCTCACCTCAGCCAGATAGAATGCTGTGCTATGAAAAATTCATTGATTAATCGACAGGATAAAAATGGCTGATAGTAAAATTTCGGTATTATTTGTGTGTCTAGGCAATATTTGTCGTTCACCCAGTGCTGAAGCTGTATTTAAATTTAAAGTGTCTGAATTAGACTTAGATATAACAGTAGACTCTGCGGGCACAGCTGGATATCACAAAGGTGCCGCGCCAGATAAGCGGGCGCAAGAGGTAGGTACGGCACGAGGATACAGTTTTAAAGGCCTGAAATGCCGAAAGGTCGAAGAAAGCGATTTTGAAACATTCGATTATGTCATTGCTATGGATAAACAAAATCTAGAGGACTTAATCGCGATATGCCCAGCAGAGCATCAGCATAAAGTCACTTTATTTTTGAGCCATTGTGCCTCTGAAGAAGATGAAGTACCCGATCCATATTATGGTGGCAAGAAGGGTTTCGAATATGTAATGGATTTAATCGAACAAGCATCGACTGGTTTGTTGAACGAAATTCAAGCCCGTAAATAATAATATGGGGAATTCTAAAATTATATGGGGTAAAAGATTGAAATTTACTCCCATAACCTCTAAGTTTCTCAGCCTATAGTATCGGTTAATATAAAACCGACTACGTTAAAGTGTTTTTTTACCAATTTTACAAGGAAAAATCGTGAGCCAGTGGCAACCAGATAGTTGGCGTGCAAAGCCAATCGTACAACAACCTACCTACGACGATAAACAAGAATTAAGTCAAGTGGAAGATACCTTGAAAAGTTATCCGCCATTGGTTTTTGCAGCTGAGACCCGCGAATTGTTTAGACAATTAGGTGATGTCGCCGAAGGTAAAGGGTTTTTGCTACAGGGTGGTGATTGCGCCGAGTCTTTTGATGAGTTCAATGCGCCTAAAATTCGCGACACTTTTAAAGTTATTTTACAAATGGCTATTGTCTTAACCTTTGCAGGCCGATGTCCGGTAACAAAAGTGGCGCGCATGGCAGGGCAATATGCTAAGCCTCGTTCGGGCGATTTTGAAACCATTAATGGCATCGCATTGCCCAGTTATCGTGGGGATATTATCAATAGCTTTGAGTTTACTAAAGAAGCGCGTCGACCAGATCCAAATAGAATGGTTGAAGCGTATAACAAAAGTGCCTCTACGCTAAATTTATTACGTGCCTTTGCTCAGGGCGGTTTAGCGGATTTACATGAGGTCAACCGTTGGAATATGGCCTTTGTAGAGAACAACCCGTTAAAAGAAAGATATCAAGATTTAGCAAAACGTATTCAAGATTCGTTAGAACTAATGAGCGTTATGGGCATTAATGCTACTAACACTCCAACCCTTCGTGAAACCAGTTTATATACCTCTCATGAAGCGTTGTTGTTAAATTACGAGCAAGCCCTAACTCGTGTCGATACCCTAACGGGCAATTGGTACAACTGTTCTGCTCATATGTTGTGGATAGGTGAACGCACTCGTCAGCTTGATCATGCTCATTTGGAGTTCTTCCGTGGTATTCATAACCCGGTTGGAGTGAAAGTAGGTCCGAGCATGCAAGAAGATGAATTAATACAACTGATTGATGCACTTAACCCAGAAAATGAAGCGGGTCGTTTGACCCTTATTACCAGAATGGGAGCGGATAACTTGGAGCAAAATTTACCTAAGTTGTTACGCAGAGTGAAGCAAGAGGGTAGAAAAGTAGTATGGAGTTCTGATCCCATGCACGGTAATACCTTTACATCTGAAAGTGGTTACAAAACACGTAACTTTGATTCTATTTTACGTGAGATACAGCAGTTTTTTGCAGCCCATAAAGCCGAAGGGACGCATGCTGGTGGTATTCATTTAGAAATGACCGGACAACATGTAACTGAGTGTACCGGCGGTGCATATCAAATAGGTGATGCGGATTTGGCCGAAGCCTATAAAACACAGTGTGATCCTCGCTTAAATGCAGACCAAGTGTTAGAAATGGCGTTTATAGTGGCAGATAACCTGAGAGCGAACTAAAAAATCTATTAGGGTGGGGTGTAACAGTTTGCACTCCCACTTTCATAATGTTATAAATAATAATGATTTTTATTTGTAATTGACTTGTAGAGTAACTTTAGTGACACTTTGGGAAATTAAATCTAAACAAAGCGCCTTAGTTGATGGCCTTGACCCCACCTTACTACCAGCCGTTGTTCAACGCCTAAGTGAAATGGGTTTTGCAGCGGGGCAATCCATTCAATGTATACGACGTAGCCCTATGAAGGGACCGCTTGTTTTACAACTGGGTGATTGTGTTTACTCATTAGAGCAAAGCATTGCAGATCGTATCAATATTAGTGTGAATTAGTCAGTACCCTTTGTGTGACTCTATGTCGCACGTATTTGCGTTCATCTAGTTAAATCCTCATAAAATTATTATTTCTTGCTAGGCATTCAATGAAAAATATCATCTTAGTTGGCAAGCCCAACTCAGGTAAAAGTTTACTCTTCAACCAGTTAACGGGCATGCGCCAAAAAGTAGCAAATTTCACTGGCGTAACAGTTGAACTTAAAAGCGCTAAATTCGAGCGACATCAGTTGGTTGATTATCCTAGGACCTATTCCCTGAAAAGCCTGTCTCGTGATGAAGAACTAGCGATTGAAAAATTGCACCAAGCTATGCATAGCGACGACACTGGGTTAGTGGTGTGCAATTTAGATGCGACCCGTTTGGAAAGTAGCTTAGTGTTTGGCTTACAAGTCAGAAATTTAGCTAGAGAGCATAATAAGGGAGTAATCTTTGCCCTTAATATGATTGATGAGGTGGAGCGTTTTGGGCATAAAATTGATACCAGCCAATTAAGTCATGATTTAGGTTGCGAAGTATTGGCTTTGTCTGCTAAGACACTTATTGGCTTGCATGAATTTAAAATTGCAATTTTGGATGCGGTTGAGCATGCCCAAGATTTTGTTCCAAAAATTAACACAGAAGATGAGCAACCTGTTTTAGAGATAAGCCGAAGGCTATCACGCCAATACGGGATAAAAGCCGACGTGGTGTTAAAGAGGCAAAATCGTATTGATGATTTCTTATTGAATAGTTTATTTGGTGGGCTAATGTTTTTGGCCATCATGTTTTTACTGTTTCAGAGTATCTTTACTTGGGCCAGTCCGTTAATGGATGCAGTTGAACTTGCATTAGCGCAAGCGGCTGGAGTGGTTAGCGCTAATTTACCAGACGGTATGTTTAACGACTTTATTACCGATGCAATATTTGGTGGGGTTGGTTCGTTTTTAGTCTTTGTGCCGCAAATTATGGTACTGACTTTTGTCATAGGATTATTGGAAGACAGTGGCTATTTAGCTAGAGCGGCATTAATTTGTCACAAGCCTTTAAGCTATTTTGGGTTATCAGGTCGCAGTTTTATACCTTATCTGTCGGGCCACGCCTGTGCTATTCCAGCGATTATGGCGGCGCGCACAATTGAATCTCCGCGCAAAAAGATTGATCACTATGATGACGATACCTTTGATGTCATGTTCGGCCCGATTACCTGTTTACGCTTTACTTATTGCTGTGCTTATTCCTGACACTCAATATTTAGGAGGATTAATCAATTTACAAGGGATCACCTTTTTCACCCTGTACTTCATAGGGATATTGACCGCTTTATTAGTCAGTACGTTACTCAGTAAACTAACCAACACCGACAAGGATAAAGCTGAAATGCCATTTATCTTAGAATTGCCTACTTATCGTTTGCCGCATTGGAAACCGCTAGTGCATAGAATTCTTACTAGTGCCAAGCAATTTATTCGACGAGCCGGACCGGTTATTTTTATGGTCTCGGTGGTTATCTGGGTTTTGGGGTATTTTCCACAAAACGGTGAACTACAGTCATCTTACTTGGCGATGTTAGGCCAATGGATAGAGCCGATTTTTGAACCTTTAGGGTTGGATTGGCGCTATGGTGTAGCAATATTGGTGTCGTTCTTAGCCCGCGAGGTGTTTGTTGGCGCATTGGGCACCTTGTTTGGTATTGAAGGAGCCGATGAAAATATCGCTGGCTTAGCCGCCAATATTCAGCAGGATGGATTGACCTTAGGCGCTGGTATTGGCTTAATGTTGTTTTATGTAGTTGCATTACAATGTGTTGCGACTGTGGCTACTTTAAAAGGTGAAACAGGTAGCCGAAAAATTGCTTGGGGCTTATTCATTGGTTATGGCATGCTGGCCTATTGTTTAGCCTTTTTAGCCGCGTCTTTTATTTAGTGTAGCTAAGATAGTTTTTGACACGTAGAGCATAGACTTTTAAAACTCGCTCACAGGCATGTCCCAGCGGATTTTGCATTAGGTTAACGATGTTTGAAAGGGAACAACCCTTGTTGTACACCGTTGCCTTATTCAAAAAACGCTGGTTCGTTCTGACACCATAGTTATTTAATTACATGAAAAGACCCTATTCATTAGGGATTGGTGAAAGGTAACGCCGCCGAGTTATTGTAGAAGATTGTCTTCTATCTTGTGAAATACTTGGCAAGCGTTTACCAGAGAATTGGCCGTCAGTTCTGGGACACCATACACTTCTGTCTTACAACCAAATTTCTCTGCCACCTTTTTTAATAATAAATCAAAGTCACCATCACCGGAAAGTAAAACAATAGTGTCGGCTTGTTCTGCTGCTTCTAACACATCTATCGCGATACCTACATCCCAATCACCTTTGGCAGAGCCGTCACTGCGCTGAATATAGGGTTTAAGCTTAACTTCAAAGCCTATGTGTTTTAGCGCGCTTTGAAATTTTTGTTGTTGCTGGTCGCCTTTATCAATGGCATAGGCTTTGGCTGAAATAATATCCCCTTGATTGTGTAAATGTTGCCAAAATCGACGGTAGTTAAACTGTCTACCGTAAGCTTGTCGGGTGGTGTAGTAGATGTTTTGCACATCTACAAAGATAGCAATTTTTTGCAAAGTAAGTTACTCACTAGTATCAGTAAACTCGATAATATCATTTAGTTAACCAGTAAGTGACAGTTGAATTTATAAGACTTAAGTATTTTGTTGACCAATTGGTCTAAGTGCTTGCTAAACTGTTTGAGATACATTATAGTGCCTGCTGATTTGTAGAACCTCTCTCAAAACAAATCGTCAATGTTATGTCTTTCCTTGATCCAGTCAGCCAACATTCAAACAAAGTAATTAATGGTAAATACGATTGATTACAAAATAACAAGCTGAATTATTGTACGGCGAAAAAAGTGAGTATTAAACATTGTGACAGTCGATCCAGAATAGTGAATCGAATTGTCCTGTGTCTCTCCAGTAAAAAATATTGGGAATTATCGTCAACACTGTAGTGAAGCTTATTGAAAATTTTGTGCAAGCTATTTTGCTTGTCAGTTTAAAAGTGAGTTTTATTATGTCTTATACATACAACGGAACACAGATCCGTGTGAAGCACCCAGTGCATCAAATTTCTGTAAACAAACATAAAGTGGCATTTGCCGATAAATCAGGCCAACAGTTGAGCACCTTCTCGAATAATTCAGAAGCCAAACAATTTGTATCTTGGTTGTTGCAAAGTCACTAAAGGACTATCTAGAAGCGGTTGAGGTTTAATGAGCCTCTATTGTCTGTAGTATAAAAGCTTGGGGCAATTAATCTGCATAAGTGTGCGATGTAAAGCGTCACTCATATGCATAACTATTAGCATCAAGTTCATTCGCCTACACCCTAGGCATAAAAAAGCCACTAATTATAGTGGCTTTTTTGCTATTAGAAACAGTATACCTTGCTAAGGCATAGCAGCTTATTTAGCGCATTCGACAACCGTTTGGTGTTGTTCACCTAGGCCTTCGATGCTTAGGCTCATTTTGTCACCCGGCTTTAAATATAGTGGTGGGGTTTGGCCCAAACCAACACCGGGAGGCGTACCTGTTGAAATAATGTCACCGGGTTGTAAACTCATAAATTGGCTTAGGTAGCTCACGATAAATGCAGGCTTAAATACCATAGTGTTAGTATTGCCGTTTTGGAATCGTTTACCGTTCACCTCTAACCACATTGATAAATTGTTTGGATCGTTTACTTCATCACTTGTGACTAACCAAGGACCGATTGGACCAAAGGTATCACAACCTTTGCCTTTATCCCATTGCGAGCCTTTTTCAAGCTGAAATGTACGCTCGGATACATCATTACACACACAGTAACCAGCAATGTGATCTTCTGCTTGTTGTTCTGTGATGTACGAACTGTGTTTACCAATTACGATTGCTAGTTCTACTTCCCAGTCAAGTTTGTCACTGTTCTTTGGCTGTACAACATGATCATTGGGTCCACAGATAGCACTCGTTGCCTTGGTGAATATTTCCGGCTCAGCTGGGATCGGCATGCCTGATTCAGCCGCATGGTCAGCATAGTTAAGACCTACGCATAAGAACTTACCTACCTTGCCAACACATGCGCCGTAACGCACATCGCTGCTAACAACGGGTAACGAACTAAGGTCGGTAGCGCGAATTTTTCCTAATTGAGATGACAAGGTGTCGCCATTGATGTCTGGCACTATGCTAGATAAGCATCGAATATCGCCATTTTCATCCATTATCCCATGGTTTTCTTGGCCAATCGGCCCATATCGTAAGAGTTTCATTGTTGGTCCCTATTGTTTAAAGTTGAGTCGTGAGCAATTAATATGATTTACATTCACTGCTCGAAGTTAGGTTGTGTATTGGCAATGTTATCAGTTATTTATAGTGACAAAACCGCCGTCTATGGGGTAGTTACTGCCGGTGATAAAAGAAGCTTCATCGGAGCACAGGTAGTCTACTAAGGCTGCTATTTCTTCAGGTTGAGCCATACGCCCAATTGGTTGGCTTTTCGATAGTTTCTCAAACATTTCGTCTCTATTGTGTGGATAATTATTATCTAAAAAATTATCCACAAATGGGGTGTGAACTCGACCAGGAGAAATGCAGTTGCAGCGTATACCATGATCGATATAGTCTCGGGCTACCGAATAAGTCATAGTGAGCACCGCGCCCTTACTCATTGAATAGGCGAATCTATCGGTAATTCCAACAGAAGAAGCAATGGATGCCATATTGATAATCACGCCGCTTTTCTGTGTCTTCATGGCTTCAATAGACGCCGAAATACAATTGTAAACCCCTTTAACATTGACATTGTATAAGCGGTCTAGGTCGGCTTCTTTAGTATTTTCTATATTGCCGATGTGCGCTATCCCAGCATTGTTGACCAATATGTCAATGTTGTGCTGAGCAATGATTGTACCGAATACTTGCTTAACACTTTGGTGATTGGAAATATCTAATTGATACACGTCTGCTACACCATGCTGAGCGTAGATCTTTTTGCTTGTTTCTTTGGCAGCGTCTAAATCTAAGTCTACGACTATGACTTTAATTCCTTTAAGCGCAAGGCGTAAGCATATACTTTGGCCAATCCCGCTACCGCCGCCAGTTACTAGTGCGACCTTTTGTTGTTTACTTGTCATGTTTGTTCCAAATATAAAATTAAATTAATCCCTGATTTTCTAGGCGTACATAACTCGCTATATATTAAGTTGAATTTAACTCGGTAGCGGAGCACTTTGGTCTAATAAACCTTTGTCTTGCAGTGCTTGCCAAAACTCACTTGGGATGTCCGCACAAAATAGATCTAGCGTGCTTTTAACCCGTTTTTCGCTGCCTAAGCCGGGAATGACCGAAGACACTGCGGGGTGTCCAAGTGGAAATTGTAGTGCAGCAGCCGCCAATGTAACCTGATACTCATCACAGACACTTTCTATTTCTGCGACTTGTTTTATGATACTTTTGGGGGCCGGTTCGTAGTTGAATAAAGGTACGTTATTACCTTTCACGCCTGTGGCTAAAATCCCTGAATTGTAAGGGCCTCCCAAAATGATCGACGCGTTATTCGCAATGCACTTGGGCAATAAGTTGTGTAGTGGATCTTGTTCAAGTAAGGAGTAACGACCGGCCAACAAAAAACAATCGAATTTTCCAATGTCCATGGCATGTTCACAAACAATCGATTCGTTTACGCCCAATCCTACGGCTTGAATTAAGCCAGCTGCCCTTAGTTCATCTAAGGCGCTATAGCCACTGGAAGCAAGCTGCTTAAAGTAAAATGGATTTTTCTCGCCATGCGTATCGCGCCCTATGTCGTGTACCAGTAGTATGTCTATTTTAGCCAACCCCAAACGTTGTAAACTGTCCTCGAAAGAGCGCATTATGCCGTCATAGGTGTAATCGTAATGTGCGTCAAAAGGCATGGGAGTAGCGAAGCCGTATCTTAGTTCTGAAGTTTTAGCTTGGCGATCTGCGGTTAAAATGCGGCCTACTTTAGTAGACAAAACATAGTCTTCTGGGGCTATATTTCGCAATGCATCGCCAACACGACGTTCACTTAGTCCTAATCCGTAGCGAGGAGCGGTATCAAATAAATTAATACCAGATTTTATCGCTGTGGCTAAGGTCGCTTGTGCTTCACCATCGTCTACGGCCTGATAAAGGTTACCCATGGAGGCTGCTCCAAACCCTAAGCTTGTTACTTGTAATCGTGTATTACCAATTTGTCGTTTTTCAAATTTTTGATTCATGATTTTCTATATCTGTAGATTATCGAAGGCACGCTGGGCCAATATTGTCAAATGTTTTATAGGTGAGCAAAAACTCTTTGTGACCGAGTGCTTCCGATTTGGATTGGCCGCCATTCGCTATGTTTAGTATTTGTTGGTAGATTTCTTCGCCAACTTGTTCAACCGTTGCTTTACCTTCAATAATCGCCCCAGCATTAACGTCCATATCTTCAGTTAATTTGCTATAAGTTTCTGGGTTTGCACAGATTTTGATCACAGGAGAAATTGCAGATCCCACCACAGAGCCCCGACCCGTTGTAAACAAAATTCCATGGGCGCCGGAGGCAATCATTTCGACGATCTCTTGATTATCGGCGATATTTGGAAAGCCAAATTTGGGATCACCATCGGGTACAACATCCATTAAAAACAGGCCTTTTTTGTGAGGAATCTCACCTGTGTTTGATGATGCCATTAATGTGCGATGCACCGGATTTTGCGTAGGCGCCCATAGATTTTTCTTCTTGGGTCGTTAAGCCACCTTCAGCATTGCCTAGGGCAAAGCTACCGTAACCCATTTTGGTATAGTATTTTTCGGCTTTTTCAACACAAGTTATTAATTGCTCGGCGATTTCTTTGGTTTCTGCACGATTCGCCATAATATGTTCGCAGCCAATTAATTCGCCTGTTTCTTCAAATATACACGTGGCATTGGCTGCAATGAGTTTGTCAAAACACACTCCTACTGCTGGATTAGCACTAATGCCACTGGTTCCATCGGAGCCACCACAAATAGTACCGATGACTAGATCTGCTACCGACATCTCCACTTTTGGCGTTGACTGAATTTCTGCAAGAATAGCATTGGTCTTTTCTATGCCTAACTGAATAGTTGTTTTAGTACCACCGCATTGTTGGATGACTAAGGTTTCTACCGGGCGGCCACTACTCGCTATAGATGAAGCAAGTTGTTCTCTGTTAAAGCCTTCGCAACCTAGCGATACAATTACTACACCACCCACATTGGGGTGAGTGCAAAGTTGTTCCATCATGTGTAATGAATATTCGTTGGGGTAACAGCCAGGAAAGCCTATTAGCTGCACATCTTGGTTGTCAATCTTAGACACAATACTACGTGCCACATGGTGGGCACACTCTACTAAATAAGCAACAACGACAGTATTTCGAATACCTTTGTTTCCATCTTTTCTTAAATATCCCTGCATATTATTCTCCCGCCTTAGCGTGCCTATATGTGACTAGGAATGTAGTCACTCTTCATATTGTGCATATGGACATGCTCACCAGCTTGTATATCTGCTGTTGCTGAGCCGATTGGTACGCCATATCGTATGATTTTCTGAAGCTTAGCAATAGCTACTCTAGCCATTTTGTGACCTACATCAATGGCGGTATTCACCCGGTACTCTTGATTGTCTATGACCACTAATTCACCTGATTTGACTGGTTGGCAGCAAATTAGAACGTTGTCAGCTTTGTTTACTAGCACAAATTTTGAAGACTTTACTGTTGTCATGATCTTTTTGTTTCATATTTTAAATTTTATTTAATATGTAAAATGTATTTTGTCTGCTGGATGAAGTCAATATTATTCTTTTGGATCCTGGCAATTCTTGTTATTTAATTAACAATTTATTAGCAATAGGTTTAACTTAAATATGTTGGTTTGTGTATAGAATGGTAGAGAAGTTTAGTGGCACAATTCGATGCATTTGGTTGGGCGATGTTACTACATGGCAAGAACCGGTAGCGTTTGCACAAGGGACACGGTTTATCCAGAACTTTGGTTAAGTGGCCACTCAGCGCGGGTTTACATGCGTTTAATCAAGGCGCTTGCATGCGTGTTTTGAACGAATAACGGGTTATTAAATAACAAACCAGTGCGCTTTCGAGTTCGAACGTCATAGAGTCAGCGTAGTTAAATCTCGCCTAGCAGGAATACCCAGCAGCCTTTGCTATGTATTTTCAATATTTGAGAGGGAACAACCATTGCTGCACACCGACGCCTTGTTTAAAAAATGCTAGATACATACAAAGAGAGCACTTTTCAATATGAATTGGTATCACTGGGTTAGGGCGGGGGATAATGTGCAATACATGGCCGAGCTTTTACTAGGCTTGACCATTGAATATTTGTCGATTGAAGGCTTTATTTTTAAAATCCGCTGTAAGTTTGTGCCATGGTTGAAAGTTCTGCTGCTGCTTGTTTGACAAATTCCTCGGTTTTAGACAGCGTCAGAGAAATCCCTTTTTCTTCAATAAATGGTACGGTAAGACAAGCAATAACTTCTTTCGTATTGCCTAAAAATATAGGGAAAGACAAATCCGTTAACCCCGTTACAATCGGGCTTTTAGAGCGAGCATGGCCCTTACTTAATATTCTGCTAAACAGCGCTTCACATTTTTCTCGGTCAAACTCTTCATCGGTTTGGGCAAAGTTCTGTAAAGAGGCTTCTCTCACATTCTCTGGCATATAAGATAATAGCACTCGCCCAGAACCGGTTTTGTACAATTCTAGGTGATGCCCCACTCTGACAGATAGACCAACAATAGCCGGGCTTTGAACTCGCGCTATCACCACCATACGTTGTTGGTTCGCAACGGCAATATGGCAAGACTGCATAATTTTCGCTGATAACCTATGCATGATTGGAAACGCTGCTTCAACTAAGGTGCCGACAGGCGGGACTTTCATTCCTAGGTCAAACAACTTATTGGTAATATGGAATACATCCCCACCTTCATGTCGAGCTATATATCCTCGAGTTTCTAGGGCTGCAACCATGCGATATATTTCGCTTTTTGAGCGTTCTAAAGTAGTGGAAATTTGTGTCAGAGACATAGGTGCTCGAACTTCAGCTAATAATTCTAGAATTTCAAAACCCTTTTCTAACGCGGGCGCTGAATAGCTTCGCTTTTTATTTTGCTCTTCCACTTTTGACCTTGTATTTGAGGCGTAGATAATATTTGTCAGTATACTTTGCTAATTTTCAGTATTCTATAAAGCAAACAAAAATTTATATATAAAACTAAAATAGACGTGAGAATCGATTACAAATGAAATCTTTGCTGAGCATGCCGCAAAGATACTGGGTTGTGTAAACTGGATGATTGCGTCTGCTAAAGGATGATCTATCTGTCAGTTAGCAATACCTAAACCGAGAAAGCTGAGGCGCTCAGTATTAACTTATTATTGTCCGAAAGGCCTATTTTTCTAGTCCATGCACACAGCGGAGGAGAGTCATTTCAGCCGTCTTCAAATGCCTTTCAAGGCTCATGATTGCACCTGCATTGTTATGGGTTATCAAATTGTTTAATAAATCAATATGTTCATTTATTGCCACGGTAAACCGTTCAAGCTCACCGGTTTTATCCCACTGATAATGGTAATGACAGACAAATGACACAATATCAAAAAACTGCTGGGTAAAACGGTTATGGGCGCTTTTCAAAATAATAAGATGCAAATCACGATCTAAATCTGGAAACTCCATGTAGCGGTTTTGCATGTCTAGACTGACTGCTTGATGTTTGGCTAATAACGCTAGTAATTCTTGCCACACTAAATCATCCTTGGGTTTTTTAAATAATTCAGTAATCGCATGCATTTCAACCATTTGTCTGAATGATATAAGTTCTCTGGCAAAGGCTTCATCAAATTTAACCATTTTCCAGCGACCGCGAGGGATTTTTTCAATTAGCCCATTGTTAGAGAATTTAATTAAGAATTCACGTACGGTTATGGTGGTGCAGCCAGAATTTTTCGCCAAACTAAGTTCAGAAAACCTATCGCCTGGCAATAACTGCCCTGTATTAATCAGGTTTAAGAAGTATTTCTCAATTTGTATATCTTTAGATGAGTTCTTGTCTTTAATGTCAAAAAAGTCAGAGTCAGTTGCTTGGCGAATAACAATTTTATTTGGACCTTCTCGCTTAACAATCCCTTGTGCAACTAAATACTCAACACATGAACGAACGGTTGTACGACTGATGCTCAATAATTTCGTTAGCTCAATATCGTTAGCCATGCGTCGTTCTTCGTCTGGAAGAGCGTTAATTAGCGTTAGCATGCGATTTACGGAGTGTTTAAATAGATAGGTTTTGCTGCTCAAATCTTTTTCCTTAATAACGATTCACCAGTTAACTGTGCAATGTAAAGTGATTCACCTAAAAAAGTACAGCATTAAATACAAAACATGCTTTTTATCGGCTTTGAGCCCATATTTTCGTAGCAAATTCCATAGCTGAAGCTCATAGGTAAAGTTGCTGGTCAGTCTAAGTTGGACAATGGCTCGGTTGAGGATGCAGTATATAAATCGCTGAAATTATAGGTGTTGGTTACTCTCGCTTGTCTCACCTTTACACCCTTATACAGGTAGTTAAGCACGAGAATATAACTTTGCTAACTGACTTAGGGGCTGTCCACGCGTACTTGCCCAATGCAGATTTAATCGCTGCCTGCTTAACCGACAATAACGAATGTTAGTTTGCTGTTTGCTTCACAATTTGTATGCTTACTTTTTGGTCCTTCAGTTGGATCACTTTTCCTTTCTTAGGGTGGGGGGATACATCTAATAGCAATAAATTAAAACCAAATGCTGTAGCGATTTCTGGGTGGCGTTTACGGATCAATTTTACTTCTTGTTGGTCGCCATTTTTGTTGGAAACATCAAGTGTCACGATCAATTGGCCTGCCCAGATACAAGACACACCAGTAGCACATCGTGAGTCTTCAATATTAACTAAACGGAGTACCAAATCTTGATACTTCACTGCTTGGTTAATTGTCATTTCAAGTTCGGCACTCATTTCAGTTCGAGGGAGGTGAGGGAGCATTACTTCACTTTTCGCCACACTTTTCGCAATACTAGCTTTGTTGCCTGTAACAGGGACGGATACCTTGTCGTCGGCACAAGCAGACAAAAAGAGGAAACCAATTAGACTTAATTTAAACATTATTTTTCTCTTTAAAAAAGAAGCTCGGCTAATGCCGAGCTTACTCTATTTATAGCAATCTCATATTACCTTGAGCGTAACGTTGGCGCAGTTGAGGCACACCTTGGTAATGTACATAGTTGTGTACACTGACGCATGTCAGAGGAGCTGATAATGCCATCACCATCGTTGTCACGAGGATCCCCTTCAGGTGCTGGTTGGTGTCGAGCTGCAGCTATCAACATGATATCAGAGCGATCAACAGAACCATCTTGATTAATATCACATCTCAGAGCTTGTGGGGCTGCGTCACACGATAAGGCTACATCATCGATTTGTGCATACCAATCCCAATCGTTTGAGTTGTGGTCGACGTAATGCCAACGTAATTTCACATCAGCATTACCCGCAAAGTGCGACAAGTCAACGGATACGGATTCTCCGATGTCATTCAGCAAACCGCCTACTGGATGATCTTCATTCCAACTTAGGATATTCGTCCAGTTACTGCCACCGTCGATACTAATATCTAAATTTAAGAAATCTAAGTTAGCGTAGTTTTGATAGTCCACAAGATAGTTTAACGTCACACCATTCCAATCCGCCAAGCTAAATGAATTAGAATGTAACTCAGTGTTGAAGTCGCCCGGTTTGGCATCACTGGATACAGAGGCTGCATTGCCCTCTCCGCCAGTAAAATTGCCGCCTATTGCAGAACCAGCAATATCTGACCACACAATGCCGGTTCCTGCGTTATCAACTACATTCCAACTAGACGCTGGACCAAAGTCAAAGCCAACAGATGGTGCGTTACAGGCTAATTCAGTTTGAACTGGCGTACATACGCTAGGCTCTGATGGTTTGGCAATATTGTCTTCAATAGTCACATCGTCAACAAAGAAGTTGCTGTGACTACCGTTAGTGCCTCCTACTGTGCCACCTATTGCAAGCGTATGTGTTTGTCCATCATTATATGGGGCGGTAGGGAATGCTTGCTCAACATAATTACTATCGGTCGCATCGCAGGTTATTGTGCCAATTGGGTTTCCGTCAATTGTTACTTCGATAAAATCGCTTGGAGCATCACACAAGCCCCGAAGAGTTTTGACCGTTAGTTCAGTGGCCGAAGCGGGGATAGTAACATCTTGCGATACGCTACTGGTAACACCGTCAGCCAGTCCACCAATCCATACTGCCCAACTCCCAGAACCGGTAGGTATACTAGGGCAACTATTGCCTGGTCCACACAATGGAAAATCACTAATACCGGCAAAGGTTGAATTTGCTAGCCAATCTTCGTTTGGTACGCCACCTTCAAAGCTCCAATCTCCGACAATATTAGTACTGTCACTGGAAGTACTAGGGAGCGTACAAGCGAACCCACTTTCTACCTGACAGCTAGCAGAACAACCGTCTCCGTCATTTGAATTCCCGTCGTCACACATTTCGCCTATGTGAAGTACGCCATCACCACATACTGGTGGTAATTCGGCAGCACAAGAATAGACTTCTAAGTTATCTACATACCAACCCGTTACCCCGTTACAACCGTCTGTACCAAAGTCAAAACGTATTTGAACTTGATCGCTAGGACTAGCGTAGCCATATAGTTCAATCTGAGATTGTCCCCAACTTCCTTGCAGACCGCCAAAATCGGTACCAGTAAATGCTGGTTGCTCTGATAATGGATTATCTCCCTTACCAATTACACTGTTGTATGGATTAAATGAATAGGCTGAAGCCGGAATCAACTCAAATGGTCCTCCATTAACGCTTAGTTTCAGGTTACCACCATCCCAGCCCGCTTCTGTTGCTACCCAATGGTCGAAAGCGACATGAGGGATAACATCTGCAGGAAGCTGGATGATTGGGCTGTCTAAATTAACGACGCCCGCTTCTGTATCTAGCTCACAATTACCAACAACAAGATCGGGTGCAAATGCTGCGAAACTGCCATTAGCACCTGAGGGTAAATCCCCCATGACTAACCAACCAGGGCTATCAAAGGTGGCGGGATCAGCGACATCATGTGAACTTACTGTCCAACCTGTTGGTAAGGTATTCGATTCGAAGTCTTCAGAAAAAATGGTATTGGTTGCACCTAAATTCTCACAAAGTGGCGGAGCATCTTTAGCTAATAATGGTGTAAAGCCACATTGCACTGGTTCTGTGCGTAATTCGACCGCAGCGACAATTGCTTCAACTTGCAGACAATCACTTGCCGTGATGATTTCTCCTGACGGTAGCGCTTCGTCTAGTTTAGTTAGGTCTATTCCTATGAGTGCGCTACAGGCTGTTTCAAGGGTGTCTGCGTGGTCCGAGAAGTTACTTGAAGACGTTAGCATATTTTGCGCAGTCCAGTGAATATGAGCTGCTTTGACTAATCCTAGGCCGGTATCAGAATAGCCATTGAAATCGCCACCATCTACCATTAGGGCGAAGGCATGGTTAGGGACGCCGGAGTTAGAATGTACACCACCTTGATCGGCATCGCTACAGAAGTACTCTGAGTCAGTGACTTCTACCTGGGTCACCATAACAAGTGGGATCCCACATATCACGGATGGCGCCATTAAAACCAGTTGAATCTTCACCCATTAACCACCTAACACTGTCATCGTTGCTGGGATTACCTGAACCATAAATGGAGCAACTACCATTTGTTCTAAGAGTTACGGGGGCGCTAATTTCATCGCGGTTGTTAATTAGGTCGACAGTTTCTCCCCAAATATCCGAATAAGCTTCATTCAGTGCGCCAGACTGCCATTGATAAATTAGGTTATTGGTATACTGAGTGTAAGCATGACTCCATTCATGGGCAGTTATATCATCACTGGTTAATCCAGGACAGAAGGATATGTACGTACCACTCCAAGAAGCATTGGGACACTGATCTCCGCGATTAAATATCGCATCCATGGTTGCGCCTGAATCATCAAACGAATCCCGACCAAAGGCATTGGCAAAGAAATCATAGGTTTCAGCTGAAGCGTAAATCATATTATTCGCTTCAATATCTGCGGTAGGAAGAGCGTCGCCTTCAATCCAAAATGGATTATTTGGATAGTTTGGCCCGGGGTGAGCTGCACCTTGTGCATCAAATGCTCTTCTATCTAAAGCATCATGTATACCGGTTATTTGGTCGACAACCTTACCGCTTATAGCGTCAACATAGACAAACTCACGTACACTGCCAGCATTATTGATAACTTCTATTTCGTATACTAAATGATCACTGCTGGGCACACCTTTTAATAAGCCCGCTCGAAATATCATGAGTTCGCTTGAGGCGGCGCGCAAGGCAAAAGGTGTACCTATTTTTGCTCTCTATTGCCGGCATTTTTTATGTTTTCAGTTGTTAGTTGTTGCGTGGGATCTTGGTCAACCAACTCGAAAGCCACTTTTTTAGCTTGCGCTAAGGTTAATTTGGCTTTAGTAGGTGCTTTAATATCGGTGAGAAAATTACCATTAACCGCAATCATTTCGCCACTCGCATTAAAGTGGGTTCTTAGGTCACCGGCAAATACAGGTAACCCCTTATAATATTGTTCAAAAATACTATGCTCAGAGCCCAATTTGTCACGCTTTGTTTCCACAAACTTTAGCTCAGCGTCAAGGTCTACAATGCCAAATGCACTACCATAGTTTTGTAAGAACGTCATTGAACTGTAGGCCGCGTTGTGAACTGTTCGTCTTGCACTAGATTTTACGGGGCCAAGTTGAGACGTGGGTTTCAATCGTATAAAACGAGCATGTCCCGTATTTTTATTGACACTAATCTGGGCGTTGCCAGCGGTATCAGCTAATAGTTTTCCGGCGCCTTTAGGTTTTTCGGCGAGGGCGGTGGATGTGTTTAAAGCCAAACACATAGTTGCTACAAGTTTTCCAACATGATGCATGCTAAATTCCTTATTTTTAAGTTGTAATACTTAAGTTATCTGAACAGCAAATAGCAGATTTTTTAATGAATGTTTTACTTAAATTGAACCTAAAGTGGGTATCCGAAATTGTTTAACTGTTAATTGGGTTTGCAAGTGTGCATAGATTGCGTGGTTTTCTAGGGAATGTAGCTAATAATCCGATGACTATTAACAATATAGAAGAAGGGGCCGGCACGGTAACAGAGGCATTGTTTACCTCTATTATGTTAACGACATCGCCATTAACATCTACTAAGTCTGCAAATGCATAAGTGAAATCAGTGGTTCTATTGCCAACTCCAGGGTTAACATTAAATAATAATTTGGCGAGTGAAAAACTAGCAGGTTGAAAATCCCAAAGCTCATTGTTGCTTAGTAAGCTAAGTTCTGAGACATTAATAGTACTACAGGTAAATACTCTTCCCAACTAAAGTCTAGTGCTTCTGCTGCATCTAGGTTACCCAACTCATTAAATAAACTGTATCCAGCGAATGAGAATACAGTGCTATCGAAGGTTATATCTATATCAAATGATGACAAAGACAGTGGTACGTAATCCCCTAATTCATCTATCATTAATGTGACGGATACTACGTTACCTGGTAGGTCGTATTCTTGTGCTGTTTCGAGGGATAAAATAACATTGGCATTTGCAATATTGGCAAACATTAAACTAACAACGAGTACAAATGGGGTCAGTACTTTCATGAATTATTCCTTTTTTATTTACGTTTGTATGTGGGTATTAATTTAACAACTTGTTTTTCTCTTTAGGTTCAATGCAAATACACTATGAATGGAATGGTAAATAAATGCATCTAAAAAATTACGTTTAGCCAGTGTTTTTTTTTGTGCATATTTCTTACCAAAACATGTAATTTTAATATAAACAATTGCTTATAATTACTTGAAAACACTAAGTGGAATTTCGTGTAAATTATGTTGACATATTTAGTGTGTAGAGTGTCTCTAATTTGCGAGCATTTATCGTTTATCTTAATGATCGTTATACAGTTTTATTGGCAATTTGAAGTAAGTGATTTTTCGAGGTGAGCCAAAATCATTGACGGCGTATAGGTATGGTAGCACTTGCTTTTTCAATCCTTGGCTGTATCTCTTGTGGGTCTGTACGGTTAATAATTATGACGTTTGAGAGGCTAATTAACCTAAATCCTGAATCCTTGATAAGCCGAGCCTCTGGATAACGCTCTTTTTGTATCTAGCGGCGTTGGATTGTTTAGCAATAGCACGTTTTTACGTACAACACCCCGCCTTGCTATACACGAAAAATTTCGTTACCGAGCGACATTTAGCTGAGGTTATGTAGACACAAATATTTTAAGTTATTGAATTATATTGAATTTTATTGGCTTAAACTATTCTTAGCTCAAACGATACTTCTTATCCAGAACTCAGGTTAATTACCGTTATTGTCCAATAAATTCACTTTTTATAAATAAATCTCCGCTAGATTCGTATACAGTAGCTTTAACAAACAACATTTCTATAGGGAAAAAATGAGCAGTAAATTATTACCTTCCATTTGTATTGATGCCGTTTTTGGCAATTTATCCATCGATGCAGCATGCCAAGAAGTTGTGAAAGCCAATGTATCAAGCATAGAATTTTGGTCTTGGTGGGACAAAGACCTAGCAGCTTTGCAAGATGCCGTCAGTCGCTACGACTTATCGATTGCCTGTTGCTGCACACGCTTTATTAGTTTAGTTGACCCCAAACTGCGGGAGCAATATTTACAAGGCTTAGCCGAGTCTATTGCCATAGCGCAACGTTTAAATGTTAAGACCTTGATTTCTCAGGTGGGTGACTTTATTCAAGGGGTACCTAGGGCGCAACAAAAACAATCGTTGATTGATGGCCTGTCGGCAGCAGCTCCTTTACTGGAAGATTCTGGTATTACGTTGGTTGTCGAACCTCTTAATGAGTTGGTTGATCATCAAGGGTATTTTCTGGTCAACAGTGACGAGGCTTTCGATATAATAAGGCAAGTGTCTAGTCCAAATATAAAAGTGTTGTTTGATATCTACCATCAGCAAATTAGTGAAGGTCATGTTATTAGCAATATATTAGCTAACATTGATTACATAGGCCATTTCCATGCAGCCGGAAATCCTGGACGCAATGAATTGCAGTTCGGAGAGATTAATTATCCTCAGGTATTTTTAGCCATCAAAGAAACTTCATATAAAGGATACGTAGGATTAGAGTACTGGCCAAAAACAGATGACCCTATAATTGCCTTAAGAGAAGTTTCGGATTGGTTAGATTGATTTTGTAGCTGAGCACGGTAACAATGTATTTTATGTGTTTAATTGGCATTCAAAGTGAAATCAACTGATGGATAAATTTTTACAAGTTGCGATAGAAGAAGCGAAAAAAGGACTAGCTGAAGGAGGTATTCCCATTGGCTCTGTGTTGGTAATTGATGGTGAAATTGTCGGTCGTGGCCATAATCAGCGGGTACAAAAGGGCAGTACGGTTTTACATGCTGAAATGGATTGTTTTGAAAATAGCGGTAGATTAAAGGCCGCGGATTATCGGCGCGCGACTTTGTACTCAACCTTGTCGCCCTGTGATATGTGTAGCGGTACAGCACTTTTATATGGTATTCCAAAGATTGTTGTTGGTGAAAACCACACGTTTTGTGGTCCAGAAGAATATGTTCGTTCTCGTGGGGTAGAGGTGCAAGTGGTGGATAATGCAGAATGTAGGCAACTAATGGAAAGCTTTATTCGTGAAAACCCCAAGTTGTGGAATGAAGACATAGGCGAGTAGGGGGATTGTTTATTGGTTGATTGCTGCGGTGTTTTACTTTAGTAACCTAAGGTTAAAACAGCTCAAACACTAAAAAGCCCGCCAAGGCGGGCTTTAGTTGCTTGTGTCGTAAAAAACAATTTTAACGGGGTGTGTTAAAACGCTTTCAATTGACTAGTCGACTGTAACTAAGCAGTTAACTTGCTTAAACCTTGCATCAAGGTGTCTTTAATTTTTTTACCTTCTTCTGTGTCTAAATAAGCTTTGGCTGCATTGATATACTGCATGATCATTTCTGGCTCTAAACCTAGGGCTTCAAATTGTTTTTTCACTGCATTTATGGCTGCTATAGAATCGCTATAACTTGCGGCTTTATCCATTAAACCACCTAATTGACCTTCGCTTGCCATATTGCTGATATCAGGTACTGAACTAAGTAGTCCATCTAAACCAGGCATAGACTCTGTTAATCCACTAAATTGTTCACTAGACAAATTGCTTTTTGCGTAATTAAAGATAGATGCCAGCCCACCAGTCGCTTGGGTATCACTGACGCCAAGTGTTTCGCCTACTGAAGAAATCATAGCCGTTACATTAGGCATGACTGGTTTTTCGGCCTCGACTTCCATTCCAAACATACTTTTTAGCGAATCTAGCCAACCTTCAGCATGGCTTTGTGGGGTGAAAACTAGTGCGGCGGCTATAAGACCTAAGTGTTGTAGTTTCATCGTATTCTCCTGAGTGATGAGTTAAGGTTTAACCGAAAACAGCTTGTCTGTTATCTAGCCCTAGTATGAGCGATGTGCATAGAGTAAAGCTAATCATATTTGCAGTAAAATGGGTGAAACCCTTACCAAAAGAGTAACAGGTATTGATGGAGTATTTTTAAAAGCTAAAGAAGGGTTATCGAATTAATGTTTGAAACTCGCACAGCCACTTCACTAAGTTTTGGTCGGGTTTGTACCAGAAGAGGCCATTCAACTTTTGACGAAATGAATGTCTCTGACCTTATCGATTGAAAGTCCGTCATTCCCGCATGTTGTTAGCAGGCATCAAGCTTTATTATCTAAAAGTCAAAGCAAAAAATTGCCACAGAGGTACACAGAGGTTAAAAATGCGGCTGCGCCGAAAAGACTAAAAGTTATTCACCACAGAGGGCACAGAGAAAAGCAACAAAACAGAATGTACTAGGCGGAGTAGAAACAGCAGTTCAAAAGCAGTGAATAGTAAGTTGTAAAAACAGTAAAAAATAAGATTAGAGCCAATGTTATCACCCGACCTCAAAGCCCGTCATTCCTGCATGTTGTTAGCAGGAATCCATTCTTTTAAAGTATTCCTATTGAGACACCCATGAAATCAGCCTTGGTCCGATAGATGTCTGGAAGCTTGGAAAATCGGTATAGTTATTTTCATTGCAATTTTATGGCTTGTGCTATGTAGCTAAGCGGTTACGCCCTATGAGGTGAGTGTTTGTTCGGTATTTTAGGGGGATAAATGCTGGATCCCTGCTAACAACATGCAGGGATGACGGGCTTCGACGGCAAGCGCAGAATTAGCGGAGGAGGTTAGTTGAAGGTTGAGTTGTATTGTCGGTTTAGAATTAGCATGGGTGTCCAGATAAGCAGTTGTGTAGCCCAGCGGTTACGCCTTATGAGGTAAGTGTTTGTTCGGTATTTTAGGGGGATAAATGCTGGATCCCTGCTAACAACATGCAGGGATGACGGGCTTCGACGGCCACTGCAGAACCAGCGGAGCATGTTAGTTCAAGGTTGAGTTGTATTGTCGGTTTAGAATTAGCATGGGTGTCCTGATAAGCATCATCGCATAGATGTTGATAGATATCGTTGAATGCTTTAGAAAATCAATATATATCACCTATAAACCCAGTGGTTCATTCGTTCATCACTCAAATCGCCTGTCCGTTTATTTTCACACATTGAGTAATTTCGGCAAAATTTAAGTACACAAAATCGCGGGTTTCAAAGAGTTTCACTTTCAAAGATTAATATGCTCCCACATAAATGTGGGGGAACTGAGACACTAAATGTTAGTTATTGAGCCTGAAGGCACTAAGGATTACAATGGCGCACTTTTTCTAAAACAGGCTTGTTATCATGAATGACACTACATCTCGTCCAGACTTACCGGATCGCCTATCTGGTAATCCGCGCAGTAAATTTCACATAGAAGAAATCTTCGAACACCACATTGGAATTCGACTCAATGGCAAAGAGCATACTAATGTTGAAGAGTATTGTATTAGCGAAGGCTGGGTAAAAATACCTTCACCAAAAGCCTTGGATCGCAGAGGTCAACCTATGTTAATTACCTTAAAAGGCAAAGTAGAAGCTTTTTATAAGTAACTCATAAATTAAGTTGGTACTCTGCTCTACAATATCATGACTCAGCATTCAGTTACCTTTATCGTCAAACTAAGTCTGAGTCATTTATTCGACTTATCTTCATTCACATATCTTCTTTTCGTTTTGTCATGACTCTTCTGTCCTTGTTATCTTTTGTAATGTAAATTTTATGCAAATTGTTAACAACATGTTTGGCTTTTGTTGATTTTAATGTCATATTTCAAAGTTGGTTTTTATCCATAATTTTTGTATTGTGGTAGTGATGATGTGATTTGCTAAACCACATTGCATGGAGATGGCCGTTTTGACAAATAAACCACCGCGACATTTGACAGTGCTAGCATACTTGATAGCGTGTATAGGCATATTAATTGTATTTTTTGTGGCCCAGTCTCAGCCCCTCGATGGTCAAGAAGGACAGGGGTTACTGCGCTTCTTTGGTCGATTTCATCCGTTAGTCTTACATTTTCCGGTTACCTGTTTGGTACTGGCTGGCTTGTTTGAGTTATTGGGTGCCTACTCTCGGTTGGAATTCTTAAGACGGCCAGTGGGCACATTATTGTTTTTTTCAGCTGTAAGCGCTGTCATTACTGCAATTTTAGGAATGTTATTAGCCGCCAACGAAGGTCATCAAGGGGCTTTGATTGAACGACATAGAATGGCAGGCATATCGGTAGCCGTATTGTCTTGTTTGACATGGGCGTTATATGTTTCAGCGCCTCATCAGTTTTCGACCGCTACATTGACACGCTGGGGATATCGGGGCACGTTACTGGTCGCTATAGGTGTAATGGGTTTTGCTGCGCACGATGGAGGTGCACTAGTCCATGGGCCCAATTATTTAGCTGAGCATTCACCAGCGGCCTTGGTACCAATTTTGACTAATCACTTACCCGAAGAAGAAACCGCTGAAGAAAGTGACAAGCCACAACTGCAACATGGCAAAATCTTTATTTCTGAAGCAACACATGCTCGATTCGGCAATGATGTTGAACAAATGCTTGGTGGCTATTGTTTACGTTGTCATGGAGCTAGTAAGCAAGAAGCCAATTTACGCTTAGATAAAGTAGACCCATCTTTCAATAAATTTAATAGCCAAGATGAATGGCACAGAATTTTAGGTGTGCTGGGCTCACACCGCATGCCTCCAGAAGAGGCGAAGCAGCCTTCTGATCAACAGCGGCTAAGTGCTATCAATTGGATCCAAACCGCGCTTGAAGAACATGCTTATACCCGTCGAGCCGAAATGGCCAACGCGCCTTTACGGCGTTTAAATAAAAGAGAATTAAATCATACCTATCAAGATTTATTTGCCGTGGATGCTGACTTTGTCAGTCGGCTGCCAGCGGATCCTAAATCTTCCCATGGCTACGACAATGATGCTGAGCTATTGATGGTGTCTATGTCAGATATCAATAGTTATCACGGTATTGCCCGTCAAGCTGTTGAACGTTATGTGCAATTTGGAAAGCCGCAACCGCAACAAGTTGAACGTTACTTTGTAGAGATGGAAGATGTTTATCATTATGGTCGAGGCAAAGGTGATGGGTTGTCCTATGAACGCGCCGCTAAGCCTTTATCAACAAAAAACTGCAAAGTATTAAGGCGAAACGTAAAGGTAAAAAGGTTATTTACCGCGATAGGTTTTACGGCCCGTTACCCTATGGCACCATTCCGCAAGGTCAGTCTAAGGCTGGCGAAGGGCGAGGTTTTGCGCGATTACATGAACAATTCATGTTGCTACGCACTTCCAATACGGTAGGCAAAGTGACGGTCAAGGTGAATGCCGCGATGACAGCTGGCATAGATGGCGATACTAGCGTACCTCGTTTGCGTTTAGAGGCGGGCTGGCGAAATGAACAAAGTTTGCGGGTAAAAAATGTCGGTGAGTTCGATATAACCCAGTCTTTAGAACAGCCACAAACAGTAGAGTTTACATTTCGCATTGAAGACGTCATTGAGCCGGCTACCGCCAGAGGTGAAAAAGGCTCGCAACATCGATGGATATTGCTTGTATTGTCTAATGTGGCTCGGCATCCTCAAGGACTGTTGGCGGCCTCAGAATTTGGCCAGCTTGACTTGTCTGTGTCTGTCAATAGAAAGGAAGGTGATGCGGTATTAGGCCAAACTAAAAAAGCCATTGCGCAACAAGTAGCGGGTTGGGACCATTGGCAGGAAAAGGGCGTACCTTTGCTGTATTTAGATGCCCTTGAAGCTGAAGTGATGCCAACTAATGCCGATCATCAAAGCCCGTGGTTTGTTAAATATCCAGGACGTGATGCTAGTATCGAGCAACAAAAAGATAAACTAAAAGGTGTTTTAGCTGATTACTTACCTAAGGTTTTTCGAAAATCAAATATCAGCGACGAGACCTACACTACTTACCTTAATTTGTTCCAAAAGCTTAGGCAGCAAGGTGATAGTTTTGAGCGAGCAGTGCGTGAAACCATGGCAGCTGCGCTAATTTCTCCCGAGTTTTTATATATTGGCTATAGTCAGCAGCAAGCACAAGATGGGGCGGATCAAGCCTATGCCAATCAATATTTAGCTTCTCGTTTGTCTTACTACTTATGGTCTTCGATGCCAGACCAAATCTTACTTCAACTTGCTAAGCAACAGCGACTGACCGATCCTGCGGTATTAGCCGGGCAAGTTGAGCGTATGCTGGCTAGCCCAAAGGCTAAGCGTTTTACCGACACCTTTGCACGGCAATGGTTGCAGTTAGCCAAATTAGAAGATGTCACCGTATCTGCGGATATTTTATCCTACTTATGGTGCAGAACTGAGCGCCTTAACTGCTCGTCAATCGGTGTTAACGTTCCAAGATAACTTCCACCAAAATCGTGATGCCAGAGAGTTGTATTTTTCTCAGTATATGTTGCTGAATCAGCAATTAGCAGAACTGTATCAAGTACCTACAGTGACAGGTGGTGACTTCGTTCGAGTTAAAACTCCCGACTTTCCGCCGCGCATAGGGCTAATGACACAAGCTAGTGTTTTAGCTATGAATTCTGACGGAGAAGACTCACACCCTATTAAACGAGGGTGTGGATATTAGAGCGATTATTGAATGATCCGCCGCCGCCACCACCACCGTCAGTGCCCGACTTAGATCCGAACAATCCTTTATTAGCGGGGTTAAGTTTGAAACAAAAAATTGAACAACATCGAGAATTAAGTGGTTGTTCGGGTTGCCATGAAAAAATCGATCCTTGGGGTATTTTGATGGAAAACTACGATGCCACAGGCAAATGGCGTAGCCAAGTGAGTGTGTATAAAAAAGTTGAATTAGATAAAAAAGAGCGTAAGAGGCTACGAAGAAAACACATAATGGAAACCGTGAGCACAATGGATGTTGACGCTAGTTCGGTGTTGCCAGACGGTAGTAATATTGCTTCGGTGGTCGAACTAACCAGCTACTTACAAAAGCATAAGCAAAAAGAGCTTATGCATGGGCTGGTACAACATATGATGATGTATGCTTTAGGTCGTGAGCTAGATATTTTAGATGAACAAGAATCAGAGGTTATTTTTTCAACATTCCGTGCGTCTGGGTATAAACTGAGTGCGTTAGTGCAGGCGATAGTGAATAGTGATGGCTTTACCAATCGGCAGCAATTGTCGGCACAAAGTGGTAAAGAAGAGGAGAATCAAGTTGGCTAACAATATTATCAATTTTAATCGACGTACCTTTTTAAAATCGGCAGGCTCTTCGTTACTATTACCAGCTTTGCCATCTTTAGCAACTCATGCTGGGCAAGGGCAAAAAAGTAGTGCATCCCAACCCAAACGTTTGTGTTGTATCTTTTTGGCATGGGGGTGTCGCAGCCACCAGAAGATCATGCTGCATATAAAGATTGGCATTGGTTTCCAAAAGAGCAGGGCACAGATTACCACCTCAGTCGATCGAACAATTCCTTGGCGCCTTTTAAACAGCAAATAAGCTTTTTGTCGGGCTTGTCTCATCCGCGTACTAGAGGCATTTATTCTCACTCAACGGGCGGCTATTTTTTAAGTGGAGCGGATCCACTAACACCGGCTGGAAATTCCGTGTCGGCTGATCAAGTTTATGCTATGTATGCAGGCTCTGAAACTCGTTACCCTTTTATTACTATGGGCTCCGAAGGCGGGATTGGCGATTTTCGCCGGCCAAATACTATGTCTTATACCGCAGCTGGGCAACCGATCCCATCTTTAGGAAATCCACGACAGGTGTTCCAAGAACTGTTCGGCATTCCCAAGGGGATAGACAAAGTTTAGAGCAAGATTTTACTCGCAATCGCTCGGTGTTAGATGCTGTTGCCCCAGATTTGAAGCAGTTACACCAAAAGATCGCTAGTGAAGATAGATCGCGCTTAGAGCAGTACTTAACGTCAGTCAGATCGTTAGAAAACCGCTTGCAACGCGCCCAGCAATGGTTAGATATTCCCAAACCGGAGGTAGATGCCAGCCAGTTTCAGTTAGATATTGACCCTATCCAAGATGGACCAACCGCCTTTATCGATAGCATGTATCAATTGATCCATAACGCTTTTTTAACCGATAGCACTCGTACTATTTGTTATCAAAAAGTCAAAGAGGCTGCCGGCGGATTGGCCGCACGTTTTTCTGAACCATTAGGTTTACCTCATCATCATGCTATGTCTCATGGTTTCAATGAGGAAGGGGGTTATGAAAGGTGGGGAACTTATGATGCTTTTCTTACCGAACGCTTTGCAGGCTTTTTAAAACTCATGGCGGAAACTGATGATCCATACGCTGAGGGCTCATTATTAGATAACACCATAGTGTTATATGGCTCGGGTACGAGTACAGTACATAATCCACGAAACTTTCCGTTGGTGTTAGCGGGCGGCAAAAACTTAGGGTTGGCCCACGGTTCGCATATTAATTTTGATGAAAGTGTGCCGATGACCAATTTATTGCTGACCATATTGCAACAGTTGGGCACACCACTAGATAAATTTTCGGATAGCACTGGCATCCTCAGGCAAATATTAGCCTAATGGCTAGGTTAATTTGGATTGTATAACAATAAACAATTGACAAAATAAGTGATTCATAACAGGATCTGTTCACATAAAAATAATAATTTCTAAACATTGTTATGCTTTCACGATTAAAAAGTTGTCAAATTTATCCCGTTAAACTTAAGCGTTCAGTCGCCTTTGGGTTAGGCTGCTTGCTGTTTTTGAGTACGTCTGGCTATTGCAAATCAGATGTAAGTCAACCAGTTAAACACCTCACTTGGGCGCATGTTTACGAAACCTCAGAGCCTTTACATAAATGGGCAGTATGGGCGGCTGATGAAATTGCTAAGCGCACAAATGGACGGTATAGCATTGATGTATTTCCTGTTTCTATTATGGGCAAAGAGGCCGAACTTAACCAAAGTTTGAGTTTAGGCACCATAGATATTATATATACTGGTACCAGCTTTGCTGCGCAGAACTACCCACCTATTGCTTTACCTGACTTACCTTATGTTTACCGTGATTACGAACATTGGCAGAAATTTAATGACAGTGACGTATTTGCTGAATTAGCCGAAGGCTACAGAAAGGCGTCACGGGGCAACCGTATTGTAGGCAATAATTATTATGGGCAGAGGCATGTGACTTCAAATAAGCCTATTACCTCGCCTGAGGATATGGTCAATCTAAAACTTCGTGTGCCCAATGCCACTATTTTTAAAATGTTTCCTTTAGCAGTAGACGCGAATCCAAGTCCCATTGCATTTTCTGAGGTGTATTTGGCTTTGCAGCAAGGGGTAGTCGATGCGCAAGAAAATCCACTGCCTACCATTAAAGCTAAAAAATTCTACGAAGTACAAAAATACATTAGTTTAACTGGTCATCTGCAAGGCACTGTTATCACGGTTGCCAGCGATAGATTATGGAATATGTTAAGCGCCGAGGATGCGGTTATTTTTGGTCAAGTGTTTAAAGAGGCGGCGGCTAAAGTGTCGGCTGATACTCGACAAGCTGAGCATGACTTGATTGCCTATGGTTTGAAGAGCAAGGCGTAACAGTACTGACTGTAGATAGACAGGCTTTTCGTGACAAAGTGTTACCTACACACGTCGAAGCTAAACAAAGATTAGGAGCCAGTTTTTATGACAGACTACAAAACATCCGATAAGCCAACAGAATTGGACGCGCTGGAATTTGATATAGAAGACGATGAACCTTTTTCGTATGCTGACTTTAGGCTAGAAGATTGGCTTGCGTTTGCCTTATTCTGGCTTTTGGCTATTACTTTATTCTCACAATTTTTAAGTCGTTATGTGTTTGCTTCTCCCTTGGGTTGGACTGAAGAATTGGCTCGCTATCAATTAGTGACTTTAGGCTTTATCGGCTCCTGTATGGGGGTACGAAAAAATACCCATATCTTTGTTAGCTTGTTTCACCGCTGGATGCCTTCGGGCCTGTCAGTCATTATCTATCGTTGTATCGCTGTATGTAACTTGGTTTTTTTAAGTGCTTTAGCTTACTTTGACTTAGCAAATTATACCGCTGCTCGAAATTCATAAAATGGCTTCTTTAGATGTATCGGTCAGTGTCCTCTACTCAGTGGTGTTTGGCGGCTTGGTACTAATGATTTTCCGCTCGGTACAACATTTAATCCGCATGTTTACTCTTGACTCCAACGCTATTATCGATAGCACTCAAAACTCTTTAGACTAGGTTGAATTGACTTATGGTTATTGCAATATTGTTAGTGTCGTTGTTCGTTATGATCATCCTAGGTTTTCCTGTGGCATTTGCCCTTGCTGGCTCAGCATTGCTGGCAATTCTATATGATGGGCAGGTGCCAGAATTAATCGTGCTGCATCGTATGGTAGGCGGTATGGATAGCTTCCCATTATTATCTATTCCTTTTTTTGTGTTGGCAGGTGGGTTAATGAATTCCTCGGGGATTACGAATCGAATTTTCAACTTTGCTAATGCTTTAGTTGGCTGGATGCGTGGCGGGCTTGGCCATGTAAACATTAGTGCTTCTATCATGTTTGCGGGTATGTCTGGCGCAGCGGTCGCCGATGCCGGTGGATTAGGAGCGATTGAAGTTAAAGCCATGCGTAACAAAGGTTACGATGCAGGCTTTGCCGTGGGTATAACGGCCGCTTCGTCGACCATCGGCCCTATTATTCCTCCTAGCTTACCAATGATTATATACGGAGTAATGGCCTCAGCTTCTATTGGCCAACTGTTTGCTGCGGGATTTATTCCGGGATTATTAATGGCTGTGTCGTTGATGGTGATGGTGGCGTATTATTCTAAAAAACGTAATTACCCTAAAGACGCCGGATTTAGCCCAATCCGTTTAGGACGAACTTTTAAATCGGCGTTTTTGTCGCTACTGACGCCAGTTATTATTATTGGCGGTATATTAATTGGGGTATTTACCGCCACAGAAGCGGCCATTGCTGCGGCGGTTTACTCACTTATTTTAGGTGCTGGTGTTTATCGTACTTTGAGCATTAAGAAACTTGTCAAAGTGAGTATGGAAACCATAGAAACCACTAGCATCATTTTAATGATCATTGCTGGTGCCGCTATATTTTCGTGGGTGTTAACCAGTCAACATGTAACCGAAGATTTTACGCGCTGGATGTTAACCGTTACAGATAATAAAACTATGCTGCTGTTGATGATCACATTCATCTTATTTGTAGTGGGCTGTTTTATGGAAACTATTGCTGCCATCACCATACTTACGCCAGTGTTATTGCCCATAGCGGTTAGTCTAGGTATTGATCCGGTGCATTTTGGGGTGGTGATGGTACTGAACTTAATGATCGGTTTGTTAACCCCTCCAGTGGGTATGGTGCTGTACGTATTATCTCGTGTGACTAAAGTGCCGTTCGAAGAATGCGCTAAAGCAACGATCCCCTTTGTGATCCCCTTAGTGATTGTGTTGTTGTTAGTCACTTTTGTTCCGCAACTTTCAATGTGGTTACCAGAGCTTATTTATGGCGGCAGTTGAAGGAATTATTCACTGCTTGTCAGATCTTTATTCTAGCGTCTTGAGTATGTGCTTATACATTCTTGCTGAGTGTACCGTTATTGATTGGAACTGATATAAGTGAAGAGCATATAACATTTAGAAGAGTAGAAGTGACAGAAACACTGGCGGAATAGAGCTTCAGGTTTTTTGCCAACTCAGATTGGTATTGAGCTTGGTTTGTCGAATAAACTGACATGTAGTGTACAGCCGCAATTTAAATCCAGCGCCGAACTTTATTTTTATATTCTCGATATTCATCATTAAAAATAGATTCAACTATTTGTTCTTCTGGTTTAATTTGAAAATGGTTCATATAAAGGATAAATAAAGGGATGGCGATAAAGCCCAGCACATTTTCTAGCCTTAAAATTACGGCAATCAAAATTAATAACAAGCCAAAATACATGGGATTGCGCGAGACTCGATAAATGCCAGACGTCACTAAGCTCGATGCTTTATTAGGCGTATGAGGGTTGACCGTCGTGTTTTGTTTACGAAATTCCCATACGCCTAATATGCCAAATACACAGCCGACCGCGATTAAAACGGTTGGCGTAAAATGGTCGTTCATTGGCACAATAAAAGCTATACCAGTGTGTTTCAGTAGAAAAACTAATGATACCAATACAACAAATACAGCGACTGGTGGGACTTTGAGTTTTAGTTTGTCCATATCCTTATCCTGTATTCGTTAGCTAATTGCGATCACGTTCGAGTGACGTCCACCAAAACCTTTAATTTTTGACCGGGCTGCAAGTACTTTTTTAGCTTGCTTTGATTCCACTTTTCTAAATCACTGACTTTCACCTTAAATTTATTGGCTATTCTGGCCAATGAGTCACCGTTGCGAACGGTATAGGTTAACGTGCGCATCACCGAATCTTGATTAGTTTGGGCGTTGGCTTGTTTGCGCCATATCACTAATTCTTTGCCGGGTTTTAGAGTATCTGTGGGTGCCATGCCATTCCATTTGGCTAAGCTACGTAAATTCACTTTATATTTTCGGCTCAAATCCCAGAAAGTATCGCCGCTTTTTACGGTATGAGTGAGCTTGGTAGAACCGCTTTTCTTCGACTGCACTTTAGCTAAGCGCTGTTCTTGAGATAGGGTATAGGCATCTAAAGATTTCAGGGCGACCGGAATGATAAGGTAATCATTAATGCGGATCATATTGCCTTTAATTTTGTTCACGTTGCCAATAATGTCAGCGGTAGTATGGTATTTTGCCGCCAGTTTTAGCAAGCTATCACCACTTTTTACTTTATGCCTAACCCAATTAAGGCGTTGTTTATTATCGGTTTTTGCTAATTCCGTGGTGAACTTTTCAGCTTTGTCGATAGGTAATAAAAGGCGATGTGGTCCATTAGGATCGGTAGCCCAACGATTGAAACCAGGGTTTAAAGCATGCAGCTCTTTTACTTCCAAATCAGCCATTTGCGCGGCTAAAGCTAAGTCAATTTGAGAGCCTATTTCTACCACTTGAGTGAACGGGACATTATCGATGATCGGCCAATCAAACTGATAATTATCACTTTCTCTTAAAATGTCAGCTAAGGCCAATAGTTTAGGTACATAGGCTTCGGTTTCACGGGGTAAGTCTAATGACCAAAAATCGGTTTTCTTACCGGCTTTTTTATTCTTTTTGATAGCCCTTAAAACACGCCCCTCACCACTGTTATAGGCTGCCAAAGCGTGATACCAATTACCATCAAACATGTTTAACAAATAGTTCAGATAATCAATGGCACCTTGCGTGGAGGCCATGACATCACGGCGACCGTCATACCACCAGTGTTTGTTTCATGCCGAATCGTTTTCCGGTACTCTGGAATAAATTGCCACATACCTGCTGCGCGGCCATGTGAATAAGCAAAAGGGTCAAACGCACTTTCTACTATCGGCAATAGTGCCAGTTCTAAAGGCATGTTTTGCTGCTCTAGCTGCTCAATGATTAAATACAAAAATGGCTTGGCGCGTTTGGCAACGCGTTGCATATATTCTGGGTGTTTTAAATACCAATTGCGCTGAGCGGCGATTCTTTTGTTTTCTTCAAACTCGAAAGAAAGCTGCGAGCGTACTCTTTGCCATAAGTCTTTTATCTCTTTTTCAGCTGCCGCTTCTACTACTTCCTCCGGAACGACAACAGCTACCTCTACGGGCTCAACTGGGTGAGAAATAGGGAAGGTGCCTTCAGTCTCGGCGTTACAATCTATTGCTTGTTCGGCGTGCTCGTCTGATCCTGAACAACTTAAGGCTAGTTGGTCAGGGAGGTGTTATCTGGCTCTTGAGGTGAGTTAGCTGTTAGCTGGCATGCAGATAGCAAGCTGGCTAGTAAAATTACAGCGAGAGAATGGGTAGACAAATTATTTCCCTAAATATTATTTTTATAAGTTAATAGTGATGGATGAAAGCTTATGGATAGCTTTTTGTTGTTTCATTCTACGGATTAAAAATGATCTTTCCACCTTCTTAACGCGGCAAATACCGCTTGTGGCGAATTTAATTGGCTAGCGCTGTGTTTCTGGACTTGTTCTGCTAGCTCTGCACTGTGGCATCGTAGAAAGGGGTTAATCGCTAATTCTTGGCCTATAGAAGAAGGAAGGGTGGCTAAATTCTGCGATCGTTGTTGTTCGGCCCAGCGTTTATAATTATGTAACACTTTGTTATTGGGCTCGGCCGCAAGGGCAAAATTGATGTTAGCTAAGGTGTATTCGTGAGTGCAAAATACTTTGGTTTCCGTTGGCAGTGTCGCTAGTTTTTTGAGTGAATCAAACATCTGCTGTGCGCTGCCTTCTAACAGTCGACCACAGCCAGCCGAAAACAATGTATCTCCACAAAATAGTCCAATGTCACCGTAGTATGCAATATGATCTAAGGTGTGTCCTAGCACTGTCATGACTGATAACGCAACATCTATATCACGGAGTTGAATGATGTCTTTATCATTCAGCCGACTGTTTATTTGTTTAATGTTGTTATTTTGTGGGCCATATACAGCAATGTCGGGGTATGTCTTTAGCAGTTCATCAATACCATCGGTATGATCCCAATGATGATGGGTAATTAATATAGCAGTAACAGATAAGTTTTCACGTTGGCAGTATTCCTTCACTGGGGCCCCGTCACCCGGATCAACCACGACGCAGTATTGATGATTGCGAAGACACCAAATGTAGTTGTCGCTGAAGGCTTTTATCGCAATAATTTGTAAAGACATTTAATTTTTCCTACTACTATGAAATCGACTGCTATTTAGATTAACATAGATCCCATGAAACCTGCCTTAATCTCGCGTACATTCACTCCTCCAACAAGTTGGCAAAATTTGCCCTTAGGTGAGGAATTGAAAGGTTTAATAGAAAATCAATTATCTGAAATTAGCCGTACATTTTTCGGTTACCACTTAGTGCGCCTTGGATATTTAAGCAGTGAAATTCGGTTGCCACATTGCCCCATAAAGCATCAAGTGAGTATGACTGGTCAGCTTCAAGCAGAAACAAGTTTGTTAGCTAAGTCAACAGACTTGCCGATTGCCGAAAATAGTGTTGATACCTTTGTTTTAGCCCATGAGTTGGACTTTTCTAACGACCCTCACCAAATCCTCAGAGAAGTCGACCGCGCCATCATGGCGAATGGATATTTGGTATTAACGGGCTTTAATCCGTTTAGTTTATGTGGTTTGTTTAAACATTTACCTTTTAATAAAGGCAGTGTGTTACATGAGGCACGGTTTTTTAGTTGTGGCCGCGTTAAGGATTGGTTGCAATTACTCGGCTTTGAAATAATTGACACTAAGCACCTATTGTTTAACGAATTGTTTTTGCAAAGGCGAATACATCAGCCTTCTAAGTGGAATGCTTGGGCGACTCACTATTTCGCCAGCCTTTGTACCATGTACATCATAGTGGCTAGGAAACGAGAAATTCCGCTATCCATCATAAAGCCTAAATGGCAGAGTAATCGAAAGTTCTCTACTGTTAGGGCCAACGCGAGTGCCAGAGCTGGCCTAAATAAAGTGAAATAAATCGACTTCGTTGTATGAACTTAGCAAGGCTCTAGGACCTAGGGATGTCAGCCATTTTAGGTAAATGGTCGGTGTGATAGGAACCGAACTTATGATTTGTTCAGCTCCAGCCAATATGCCGCTACCATTTTGCAGTTATGTATTTTTTGGCAGAAGAGTTTGCGAAATGAGGGTAGAAAGTGATGATTAATTGGTCGGTGTGATAGGATCCGAACTTATGATTTGTTCAGCTCCAGCCAATATGCCGCTACCATTTTGCAGTTATGTGTTTTTGGGCAGATGAGTTTGCGAAATGAGGGCAGGAAGTGATGATTAATTGGTCGGTGTGATAGGAACCGAACTTATGATTTGTTCAGCTCCAGCCAATATGCCGCTACCATTTTGCAGTTATGTATTTTTTGGCAGAAGAGTTTGCGAAATGAGGGCAGGAAGTGATGATTAATTGGTCGGTGTGATAGGAACCGAACTTATGATTTGTTCAGCTCCAGCCAATATGCCGCTACCATTTTGCAGTTATGTATTTTTTGGCAGAAGAGTTTGCGAAATGAGGGTAGAAAGTGATGATTGGTCGGTGTGATAGGATCCAAACTTATGATTTGCTCAGCTCCAGCCAATATGCCGCTACCATTTTGCAGTTATGTATTTTTTGGCAGAAGAGTTTGCGAAATGAGGGTAGAAAGTGATGATTAATTGGTCGGTGTGATAGGATTCGAACCTACGACCCCTTCACCCCCAGCGAAGTGCGCTACCAAGCTGCGCTACACACCGACCGAAGCAGGGGAGTTTACTTATTTTTTATGTCTTTGCAATGGAAATTATTGATTGCCCTGATCAATTGATTAGAGTTTACACAATTTACGGCCTTGACCCTGTTATCGGGGTTTTGGTCAATCAAATTCACTTGTTTGCCTCACACCTCAATAATGGCTGAGCGCTATATTCTGATAATAACAATAGATATTGTTACACCCACATAAAAACGGGCGATTAGGCTTTTAATTCATCAGCCCTTTATCCGCCCGTTGTTTTTTATACTGCTAGGCCAGTATCAAAACATCACTTATCTTGTAGCCATTGATTAAGCAACTGCTTGATCCACTTTCCATCCACTAACTTAAAGTTTTGCGGCGCGACAGGTAAGCGGTTTCGACCATCTTGTACTACCAATAACCCATCGGGCAAATTTGCACCTAAAGCTTGGGAAGTAATAGCTAAACCATCGGTTTCAGACACCCCATCGACCCTAGCTTGTAAGTCCATGTCGATACGAAAACTGCCTAAATAGCGATTATCTTGCTCAAGGGCGAATACCCCATAACTGTTATTACCTTGGCTCGACGCCACTAAATAACGCTTGCCGTCCATTTGATATATTTCCATACCCTCTACATCAGCCACGAAAGTTTCGGAGGTGGTCGCAATTAACTTGGCAGGCATAGCAACAGGTTGCGCTGTCACTTGCCAAATACCAGTAGACTCTTCACCGTAGTATAACTGTTGACTGGCATCATCAGCCACACATCCTTCCGGCTGGCTTGGTACTTGAAATTCACGGACTAATTTGCCCTCAATCTTATTGTCGACTGTGACTAACAAGTATTGTTGATAGCGTCCTGCAGTATCATTAATAAACACGTAATATTGCTCTTTATCCTGATACATACATAGGCCATACACATCACCTAAGTCAGTGGCAATATCAGATAAAAAGGCTAGTTCTCCACTGTCTGAATGGATTGAGAACAAACTAATACTATTGCTCGAGCGATTGCTGGCAGCGGCTAAGTCAAATGTATTGTTACCTAGCTTAAAGCCGTAACGTAAATCTACATTGTTTACTCTACCCACGTTTAGCTGTTGTAATAATTGGCCTTGCAGATCATACAACATCAAGCCTTGTTTTTTATTGGTGCCTAATATTCGGCTTTGCTCTGGCTTGGCTACATTCAGCCAAATTGCGGGATCATCTGCCGCATCACCGTATGCGTCTACTGGCTTGGTTTGAGCATATGCCGTGATATTTTGTATCGGATTGCTGGATGGCGCACGTGGCGTAACATCAAACGTAACTTGACTATGTAAGTACACGCCGCTTTCGTCATCTACTACTCCTAACACCAAGCCAGTTGAGTTGTCATGAGCATGCACGACTTCAGGTTTTTCAGTGCCTGCTAACTGGATAAATGTAGCCGTTGCCTGTTCGGTGTTGGCGATATGCCAAACTCCTTGTTGTTCTGGTGTGCTCACTAATAGCTCGCCATTTTCCAGCACATCGACATGTGTCACTTCACCCGCTAATGGGCCAAAAGGCATGACAGCTGTGACTAGTTCGCGGGCCAGCTCCGACTCAGGATCTGCAGCATAGCGCCATACACCAATGTTTTCTTCCACAACGTATAAGGCTCCACTGACATCATCCACAGCACAACTTTTGGTTTGCGGAGCGCCAATAAATTGATGTACAGATTCATCCACTAGTAAATGCCGATTACGATCAACAATAATACGCTGCTCAATCATGCCAACTGCATCGGCAGTAAACAATGATAAATGCCCTTGTGGTTTTTTGTACCAACATAAGGTTTCTATTTGTGCACTCGTTTTGCCTAGCGTATGCAACAGTGATAATTGTTTGTTTTGCCAATCAAGCGCCAATATCAATACTTGGCCTAGATTATTATCAACAGTTGCAATCAAACCATAGTTTTGCGCCGCAATTTGAATGTTATCTCGCCAATCGACAAGCTCCATATTGCCGGCAAAAGTACTGAGGATATGACCTGTACTATCGACTAAACGAATGCCTTCAGTTTCACTGGTTAACAGCCAAAACTGTTGTTGCTGATAGGTAACTGGCATGGCAGATTTAGCTGCACCTTGCTGCCCAGATGTGATTGACAGCTCTGTGGTACTGGCCACTAATTGACTACTACCAGACCCACCTTCAGCAGTATAGGAGCTCGTTTGGCAGGCCATTAATATTGCCGTTACCACAAAACATAAACTCATGACTTTCATGGTTGTTCCTTGTGTATATTGTAATGATAAATGCGTTCGCCAGTGGCGCTGACAAACTGCACTAAAATATTGTTGTCGTTCACTGAAACCGTCAAAAAGCCTGCTTCACTCTTAGCGAATTGCGTGAATGAGCGTTGTGCGACTGGACGTAATTCTGAGCCCGCACCAGACACAAAATGTTCAACGGTTTTTCCCGCGGGGCGATTGTGTTGTAGGTCATGTTCGTGCCCCGCAAAGTATGCATCGACTTGATATTTTTCAAAAATAGGCTCCAAAACTTGTTGAATACCGTTAGTTTTACCGAAACGTTTGCCACTGGAATATAGCGGATGATGACCTATTACCACCTTCCATTTTGCTTGCGTGGTAGCGAGTTTGTGTTTAATCCAGGTTAATTGCTTTTCGCCATCTTGCTGTTGTGTTGCCGCATATTTTGCGCGGTTTTTATATTCTGGGTTTAACGGGCTGCTATCAATAAAGAGCAATAGCAACTGGTTGTTATTACCCACATCGAACATTTTTGCGTAGTAAGGATGGGGAAACTGCCAACGACGACTACGCAAAGAGTAGTCTATTTGTGCTTGCCAATTTCCGCGATAGTCGTGATTGCCTAAGGTGGGGTACCAATCTTCAAACAAATGGGGGCCATGATAAACCTGCTCGAAGGATGTTTGCCAATAGGGGTCATCTACAGAGGCGACACCGTTTGAATAAAAGTTGTCGCCCGTGGTGGTAATAAATTCACCATCCATTTGCTGCATGACAATATCCATCATGTTAGCCACAGGCACTTGCTGATAGTGACCATTTCTACCCCAATCTCCTAGTACTAAAAAATGTAAACTATCTTCAGGAATGGATAAATTTTCGACTTGGTGGGTTTGATAGTATTTTTTATCAAAAACCGGTTGGGTATAGCCTTGCAAAGTCAAACCAGACAAGACTAAAAAGCATAAAACACGAATTAACATTACTTCTCCGAATAAGAGGCTGACCCCAGAATAAACCGTGGGCTCAGCCTTAGAAACTAAGACAAGTGGGGATGAATGTATTTACCGCCACTTGCCTAATGCTATAACAAGCCTACAACGTCACGCTTTACAGCATCCAACTAAAGCCAAGTTCAAAGGTACGGCCGTACTCTTCATACTGTGCATTGATGCTTTGATTATTGAAGTAGTTGTAAAAACCTTCATCTGTAATATTAATGGCGTTGAAGTATAGGTACATGTTTTGGTCAATGAAGTACTTACTGGTGAAATCTACTTGCTGATGAGCATCTTCCATACGTAATAAATCACCGTCGATTTCTTCAAGGTTTTCACTTTTGTAAGTCATGGTTAAGCGTACGCTCATTAAGCTACTCTCATAACCCACAGTCACATTACCGATTTTATCAGACTGATTGGGCAAAGAGGTTTCAAAGCGTTCGCCATCTAACAATGTAACCGCATCAGAGCTAGAAAAAGTACCATTAGTCGATATCAACAGGCCATTATCAAAGGCTTTAATCCAAGATAATTCGAGCCCGCTAACCGAGGCGGATTCGCCATTGACCGCTTGAGTGACTTCATCAAAGCCGTTCCACGCGGGCAAATCAGAGACATCAGCGATAACAACGAAGTTATCAATATTTTTGTGGAAATACCCAGCAGAAAACACGCCGATATTGCCAGGGTAGTACTCAATGGCTAAGTCATAGTTGTCTGACTCAAAAGGTTGCAATTCAGGGTTACCCACTTCTGCTTCACGCTCGGTGACAAATTCACCATTATCTTCTTCTGTTTTTGATTCAATGATTTGAAACGCTGCCACGTCTTCAAATTTGGGGCGTGAAATAGTTTGAGTAAACGCCGCACGAGCTATCAGTTTCTGGTTAAACTCGTAACGTATATTTAGGCTAGGTAACAGGTGATCATAGTGATTCTTGCCTTCCCATGGGGTATTTACCACTTCCTCAACATCGGTCTGCTCATTTTCTATTAACTCAACCCGCATGCCTGAGGTACTAAATTCGGTATCTTCAAAACGTAACCCAGCCACCACTGTTAATTTATCACGCTCATAGCGACCCATTGCATATGCTGCAAAGATATCTTCATTATTCACATAAGAAGCACCGTTGGTTTCTACTTCTGAATCGAGCGCTGCTAATTCGAAGCTAGCGCGATTGTCCATAAAGTAGCGACGCAGTGCAACGCGATCTAATCCAGGACCAAAATCCGCTAAGCCCCAATCCGGCTGAGCCGTGCTAAACATAGTAGGGTCGATGCCATCAAAGTCACCGTCATATATGAAAATGTTGGCTGTGGCAGTTTTTTCACGGCTGCGGTACTTAGCCCCAAATTTCAATTCAAACTTGCTGCTGTCTAAGTCAAAAGTGCGAGTGAAATCGGCTTTTGCCATGGTTTCAGTATCTTCGGCTAGGCTGGCTTCGTAGCTAACCTCGTCAAGTTCGTAGTTACTTAAATCCATCGCTGCGGCGTCTTGGCTCAATTGTGGAATTTGCCCCTGTAAATCAGAATCAATTGCCATACCTTCACCGACAAAGGTGTAGTATAAAGCTGCTGGATCATCTTCATCTGCTTTCGAGTAGCCTAATTGATATTCTACTAACCAATCATCGAGTTGATGCTCAGCACCGGCGGTGACAGATATAATAGTTTGCGTTTCTTCACGATCTTTACTTTGCCGTTCAATCTCTGAATCGTCGCCATCAAAAGCAAAAGTATTGGCCAATCTATGCTCGTTATCGGCAAAGCTACTGTACAAGGTGCGTAGGTAATATTGGTTGCTAAAATCTGGACGGTAATCAAGGTTAACCGCTGCGCCTATTCTTTCTCGAGAAATGCTGTAAAAACGTTGTTCTAACTCATCGTCACCGTTTGATTCAATATTGTCTGAACCAAAATCTCGCTTGGCATAAGACAATGCACCAGCCACACCTAATACGTCGTTAAAAACGTGGGTAGCACTGGTAGACACTTTAGGGCTGGTTTCATCGCGTAATTGATTTTGGCTAGCCTGCACATTCACACTAGCAGTGGTGCCTTGGCGATCAAATGCACTTAAACTTTTCACCTCAATTGAACCACCTATTGAATCGGCATCCATGTCTGAGGTGACCGACTTAGAAACTTCTAAGCCTTGGATTAATTCAGAAGGGATCACATCAAGTGCTACTGACCGCACACCAGACTCTGGCGAAGGCACGTTCACGCCGTTAATAGTGACATTGTTTAAGTTAGGATCGATACCACGAATGCCTACAAAACGCCCTTCACCTTGGTCCCGCTCTATGGATAAACCCGGTAATCGTTGTAAAGCTTCGGCGGCGTTTTGATCAGGAAACTGGCCTATGGCATCGGCCGATACAATAGATTTTAAGCTGTCTGCTACGCGTTGTTGGTTAATCGCGTTAGCTTGGCCGCTGCGCTGTCCATAAACCACTACGTTATCGATTTCTGTGGCTGCTGCCGGTAGCGAAATCTGTTGTTGCTTAATTTCTCCGTCTTTCACTAAAATAGGTACCTCAAAACTAGGTACCCCTAAGTAGTTCACCACTAAGGTATATTCACCTTCAGGTAAATTGGCAAAACGGAAGCTACCGTCGCGACGAGATACTGTGCTTTGAGCTAATTCTTTTATTTTAATTTGTGCGCCTTCAACAAAGCTGGTTTGACTTTTATTGGTAAGTTGGCCTTGAAAGCTGCCATCGTCAGCCAGAACAGATTGACTAGTGAGGGCCGTTATACATGCTATCGCTAAAGTGTGTTTTATCATTTTCATTATAATGCCTTGGGTTCCAAACTGAGTAACGTATGTGGTTGCCGGCCAAACTAGTCAGTGCGGGTGACATTTTTATGACACGACATCAGTTTGTTTTTAGCCAAGGCAGAAAATCGCTCTTTTTTTGCATAAAAAAGGCGGCCCATGAGCTCATTTGACCTCCCAGGCATTATCGATACTTATGCTTAATCAAGGCCTCGCACGTCAATCTATTCGGCTAAATTTCATATTTTTGTCACTTAAATGAGCCAATATGACCCGTGTAATAAATTCTGACTGTGCCAGCATAGTTTGAACCCGTATAAAAATGAGTACCCTATGAACTTTTCTTTATTGGCTAATCACCAGCGTTTATTCACTGTGGTGTGCGCCTCTTTTACCCTGTCACTCACTGTGAGTTTAGGTTTAGGCCAGTTTAAACCTTTGGCTGATGTGTCGTGGCTAGACATTTTAGGTGAAGGTAGCGTGGCCTTGCTATCTCTGTGCTGGCTAGTGTTTATTTTGGTTAGCCGTCCTGCCGGTAACGTCACTACATCATTAATTTTAGGCCTTAGCTGTTTTCTCTTTTCAGCGAACTTAGATCTAATGGATGAGTTTGTGTTTTACCAAGAGTCGTTGACATGGCTGTCTATGATTGAATCGATCCCTGCTGGCATTGGCATGTTGATCATGAGCTATGCCTTGTATCAATGGCACCAAGAACAACTGATCCTCAACAAACTATTGCAAAAACGCGAAGCAATTTTTCGAGAACATCATCAGGTGGACTTTATAACCACTTTGTATGACGCAGACTATATGCGATATCAAATCGATAACAAGCTCCTCGCTAATACTAGGCCTGACTTTTCGGTAGTCATGCTAGATATCAATAACTTCGACGCATTTAATCGTCGCTTTGGCCACGATCAAGGTGATCAAGTGCTAAGAGAGATATCAGATTTGATTTTGATGAACTTGCGTTCCACTGACTTAGCCTGTCGTTATGCTGGCGATCGTTTCATTTTGCTGTTTCCTGATACAGATATCACAGTGGCACAAAAAATCGCTAAACAAGTGAAAAAAGCCATTGCTAACATAGCCTTTAAACCCGAATCTACCAGCGAGCCGGTTTACCACGACTTAACCTTTGCCGCAGAGTCGGCTGTTTTCGGTGACGGCGCAGATAATCTATTGCAGCGAGTGAGCCGGCGCTTAGACTTGTTCAAACAAGGCCAACAATATCATGACTAACCGGCACTATTTTTGTCTGGAAGATAAAGCAATCCCTGCTCATCAATTGGCTGCTAGCGTGCTTGACTTTGCCCATTCACGACAAGTCAATAAACACAAACTTTTGCGCAGTACTGGTATATTTCATGAAGATTTAACCTCTGACAAAACCCTTAGCAGCCTGCAAATACTCAAACTATTGAACAATGCTAAGTCACTGACACCGGGCTACGACTGCGGTTTTTTATTAGGCCGTCGTTTGTTTTACTGAGTAATTACGGCGCTATTTCTCATGCCTTAATGCATAGCCGTGACCTAGCTGATTGTTTGCGGGTACTCGATGTTTTGCGCAGCCAAATTTGTCCATTCTTTGCAGCCAAAACCTATACCACCGAACAACGCCAGTATTTATTACTATCCGATACCATCGGCTGCAAAGATCAACTGCAGTTTTTAGTGGAGCTATATTTCAGCGCTATGGTTTCGGCATGTAAGTTACTTTTTGGTCAACGAATTCCTTTTCATTTTAACTTTCCATTTGCTAGACCAAGATACATTCAAGAGTACGAAGTGCATTTAGGTCATAGGCTGAACTTCTCGCAGCCAATGTTGAGTATTAGCTTTGACAAAAAATGGCTAGTCACACCATGCTTGCACCGTAGTGATAGTTTAAAATGGCATGCGATGAAAAAGGCCCAAGCCAATGGCATACCAAAACACGGATTTTTAGAAGCGATTCGCTGTTACTTAACCCAGCAGCAAAGTCTTGGTCTACAACAGGTGGCAGATTTGTTTGCCATGAGCCCAGCGACATTCAAGCGTAAACTTAAGCAACACGGCTACTGTTTTCAGCAATTACAAGATGAACTTGGTAAACACCACGCGATATTTTTATTGCAAATGCAACAGCTAAGCAATGAAGAAAGCGCCAACCTTATGCACTTTAACGACATATCTAACTTTCGCCGTTCGGTAAAACGTTGGACTGGCCTCACACCCAGTCAATTAAGGTATAGCAACTAACACTTAATCTAACTCAGGCCAGTTCATTTGTTTTCTAGTTATTTATGTTACCGTACTTACATCATCAGACATGAATTTACATTGACCAGAAAGTGGGGAGGTTCAAAATGGCGCAGTGGCTAAATGCAACAGTGGTTAGCCGAATAGATTGGAATGACCATTTGTTTAGTTTGCGAGTGTCTTGTAGCGATTTTCCACCGTTCAAAGCGGGGCAATTTACAAAATTCGGCCTAGAGCAAGACGGCAAACTAATATCCCGCCCTTATTCTTTGGTTAATGGGCCCAACGATGACGAGTTAGAAATTATCGCCGTCCCCGTTGCCAAGGGCTCTTTGTCACCTAAGTTACATCAATTACAAATTGGCGATCCATTAAAAGTGATGGCACCAGCAACAGGATTTTTAGTACTCGATGAAGTGCCTAAAAGCCGTGACTTATGGTTAATGGCTACCGGTACAGGTGTTGGGCCTTTTTTATCTATTTTGGCCAGCCAACAAGTATGGCAAGAGTATGAAAATATCATCTTAGTCTATGCCGCTCGTTACGAACACGACCTAGCTTACAGCCAACTGATTAATACTTGGTCTACCCACTATGCCAGCCAATTTCATTTTGTACCCATTGTTAGCCGCGAAACTAAAGCCGGCAAGCTAAGTGGCCATATCCCAAACCTCCTCAAATCAAGATGTATTCAACAACAAGTGGGGGTAGATATTCACCCTGCTCATAGTCAAATCATGTTATGTGGTAACCCTGAGATGCTCAAAGACGCCACACAAACCTTAATTGAAATGGGCTTAACTAAACACCTTAGACGTTCATCTGGGCAAATATCTTTAGAGCGGTATTGGTGAAAACAGGGTAGGGCTTATCGAGACACCCATAAATACAAACACTACAAAGATAGCCATCGCGTTTAGTTATGGGTGTCTCAATTGGTTCTGTGGCAAATGCTTTTGCTTACTTTTCTTGGCTGTTGAAGAAAAGTCAGTCGCCCAGCAAGGATGCTGGGAGAAAACCGGCAATGGATTGCGGTAAGCGTAGCGCATAAGTGGCGAAGCCATGTCTTGTGTGCGCCGCCATGCTCCTAAAAAAGAAAAATTCTATGACGATTTATCATCAGCACTGATCCGACTAGCAATTGCCCCTTCTTGATTTTTATACTTAGCGTCAAGACGCGCGTTATAGGGTTTTTCAGCAAAATCACTCAATACTTCAAAACTAATGGCACCGATTTTCATCCCAGGTTTTAACGCTAAGGGTAATTTCCCACTGTTATAAAACTCTAAAACAATATTACCAGACCAATCTGGATCGATACGGTGTGCTGGTACGTGTACCATCAATCCCAAGCGAGCTAATGCTTATCGAGACACCCATAAATAGAAACATTGCAAAGATTGCCATCGCGTTTAGTTATGGGTGTCTCTATTGGTTTCTCTATTGGTTCTGTGGCAAATGCTTTTTCTTTTAAACTCGCAGTTCGAATCTCACGGCTAGGCACTGCTTTTAAAAGAATGGATTCCGGCTCAAAAGACTACCGGAATGACGAAAATTAAGTTTACAGGGGTTATTAATGGCGAAGCCATGCCCTGTGTGCAAAGCACATGCTTTGTGGCGCAGCCATGCTTTTGATCTCCCGCGACTCCAAGTTCACCGAGCAACGCAGACTAATAGTGGGTAAATGACAAGGATGTCATTTTAGCAAAGTTTGTAGGGAACACTTCTTTGCGACCTCTATTAGGCAAGTCGCGCAGGTAATAGAACTTGGTTGGAGGCGGGCCTCTTTTGCTTACTTTTCTTGGCTGTTGAAGAAAAGTCAGTCGCCCAGCAAGGATGCTGGGAGAAAACCCGCAATGGATTGCGGTAAGCGTAGCGCATAAGTGGCGAAGGCATGTCTTGTGTGCGCCGCCATGCTCCTAAAAAGAAAAATTCTATGACGATTTATCATCAGCACTGATCCGACTAGCAATTGCCCCTTCTTGATTTTTATACTTAGCGTCAAGACGCGCGTTATAGGGTTTTTCAGCAAAATCACTCAGTACTTCAAAACTAATGGCACCGATTTTCATCCCAGGTTTTAACGCTAAGGGTAATTTCCCACTGTTATAAAACTCTAAAACAATATTACCAGACCAACCTGGATCGATACGGTGTGCTGTTACGTGTACCATCAATCCCAAGCGAGCTAATGATGAACGACCATCTAACCAACCAACAATATTGGCTGGTAAGGTGACAGATTCTAAGGTGACGGCTAGGGCTAATTCGCCTTAGTGTAAAAAGAATGATTTGTTGGCGGCAATTTCAATTTCGTCACCCATTACATCATTCAAAGCAGCTTGTACTTCTGCTTTTGGACCACTCAAGTCGATATACGGAGCACTATGGCTTTCAAATACACGGAACTTGTTCCCCAAGCGCATATCCACCGTGACGCCACTAATTTCAGCGTATTCAGGCTGTGGAGTGATTTTAATTTTACCGTCTATTATATGTTGGTAAATGTCTTTGTCGCATAAGCGCATTCGGTTATCTCATTAGTTATCTGATTGGCTAAGGCCCCAATAGGCCAAATAAAACCTTGTTTTTAGGCACTTAGGCCCTTTAAGTAGCAGTATTTTGCAGTTTGTCTGGCTAATTGTCGATAACTTTGACTTAAGATATTTTCTGGCTCAGCAATTTGTAACGGTGTGCCTAATTCTGCATGTTGTCTAATTTGAATATCTAAAGGTAGTTGGGCCAACAATGGTAGCTGATACTTCTCTGCGAGCTTGTCTCCTCCATGCTCAGAAAAAATGGCTTCTTTGTACCCACAATTGACACATTGGTGATAGCTCATGTTTTCCACTACGCCTAGCACGGGTGTGTTGACCTTGTTAAACATGGCGATGCCTTTAGTGGCGTCGGCTAAGGCTAAGTCTTGTGGTGTGGTGACTATAACAGCGCCACTCACAGGAATTTGCTGAGCTAGTGTTAACTGAATATCGCCGGTACCTGGCGGCATATCGACAATTAAATAATCCAGTTCTGGCCAGTGCCGTTTCATTAATTAGTTGGTGTAGTGCTTTACTGGCCATGGGGCCACGCCAAACGGTGGCGTCGTCAGCGGGGACAAAATAGCCAATTGAGCTAGCCACTATACCATGGGCAGACAATGGGTCTACCCGTTTATTGTCTTGGCTTGTGGGTTGCTGGCTGGCGTTACCTAACATTAACGGAATTGAAGGGCCATATATGTCGGCATCTAACATGCCTACCTTTGCGCCTTCGGCGATCAATGCGTAGGCTAAATTTACACTAGTAGTAGATTTACCAACTCCACCTTTGCCGGATGCTACGGCAATTACATTTTTAATATTGGCAATTGGCGGGATGTTAGTTGGGGTAGGGGCTACTTGGGTGACGATTTTAACATTCACCTTATCACTTAATATAGACTCTATAGAATCGAGTACAGCTTGATGTTGTGACAAGCAAGCAAAAGGTAAGGTCACCGTTACCCTTTGATTGTCTACTTTTATCCAAGCTGCAACGCGCTCTAACGGCAGCTCAAAAAACGTGCTAATTATTTGAGTTATCTGTTGTTGGTCTATGGTTTTGTCGTTTTTACGGCCAAATAACATGTGTTACCTTAATTTTGTTTAATTGAAATCTAATTTCGTAATGCAATGAACGCTTATTTTCGCTACTATTTGCGCCCTTTTTCCTAACAAGTCAAACATACAATACGATGTCGCAAACGAATACACAGCATTCTCGAAAAATTTTAGTCACCAGCGCGCTTCCTTATGCCAATGGCTCTATTCATTTAGGTCACTTATTAGAGCATATTCAAACGGATATCTGGACTCGTTTTCAACGAATGCGCGGACATCAATGTTACAGCGTGTGTGCAGATGATGCCCATGGCACTCCGGTTATGTTAAAAGCACAACAATTAGGTATTTCGCCAGAAGAAATGGTAGGTAAAACTCGAGATGAGCACCACCAAGATCTAGTGGATTTCAATGTTGTATATGACAACTACCACATTACTCACTCTGACGAAAATAAAGCACTCTGTGAGCTAGTGTACAATCGACTAAATGAAGCGGGGTTTATTAGTCAGCGTACGATTAGTCAATTATATGATCCCGAAAAGAACATGTTTTTGCCTGACCGTTTTGTAAAAGGGACTTGCCCCAAATGTGGCGCTGAAGATCAAAATGGCGACAGTTGTGATGTGTGTAGCGCAACATACGACCCGACAGAGTTAAAAAATCCTAAGTCAGTGGTATCCGGCGCCGAGCCGGTATTGCGTGACTCTGAGCACTACTTTTTTGATTTACCGCAATTCCAAAGCATGTTGCAAGACTGGTTACAAAGCGGTGCTATTCAGCCAGAAATTGCTAATAAATTAAAGGAATGGTTTGAAGAAGGCATGCAGCAGTGGGATATCAGCCGAGATGCACCTTATTTTGGATTTGAAATTCCAAATGCGCCAGGTAAGTTCTTTTACGTGTGGGTAGATGCGCCAGTAGGTTATATGGCCAGCTTTAAAAACCTCTGTGATAGAGAGGGACTAAACTTCGACGAATTTTGGAATAAAGACTCAGACGCTGAGCTTTATCACTTTATTGGTAAAGACATCACTTATTTTCACTGCCTATTCTGGCCAGCTATGTTAGAAGGCGCTGGGTTTAGAAAGCCGACTGGTGTTAACGTGCACGGTTTTGTTACGGTAAACGGTGCAAAAATGTCTAAGTCAAAAGGCACATTTATTAAAGGCCGCACGTATTTGGATCACCTAAACCCCGAGTATTTGCGTTATTACTTCGCTTCTAAATCGAGTGATGCCGTGACAGACATTGATTTAAACTTTGAAGATTTTGCGCAAAAAGTAAATTCTGATTTAGTGGGTAAAGTGGTTAACATTGCAAGCCGCTGTGCTAGTTTTATTACCAAACGTTTTGACGGTAAATTATCCAGCCATGTGCTTGAGCCTGAATTAGTTGCCGAATTCCATCAAGCAGAAAGCAGCATTGCGGATGCTTATGAAAAACGTCAGTTTAGTCGAGCGATCCGCGAAATCATGGCGTTGGCCGACAAAGCCAATCAATTCATTGATGCAAACGCGCCGTGGGTAACGATCAAGGATGAAAGCAAACAAGACTTTACCCATGACGTATGTTCATTGGGGATTAACTTATTCCGTATTTTAGTGACTTACTTGAAGCCTGTGGTGCCAGCACTTACCGAGCAAGCTGAAGTATTTTTAAATGACACCTTAAGTTGGCAAAGTGCGCAATCGGTTTTAACCGATCATCAGATCAACAAGTTTAAAGCACTCATGCAACGGGTAGATATGGATAAAGTGAGCGCTATGATTGAAGATCTCCAAGGAAAATCTTGAACCAACAGTAGCCATAGATCCAAACAGTCCTTTGGCTAAAGATCCTATTGCTGAGACTATTAGTTTTGACGATTTCGCGAAAATAGATTTACGTATTGCGCGGATTGCTAAAGCTGAACATGTGGAAAAAGCCGATAAGTTATTACGTTTAGAGCTCGATTTAGGAGGGGAAACTCGCCAAGTATTTGCCGGTATCAAGTCAGCTTATCAGCCAGAAGACTTAGAAGGTAAGTTAACGGTGATGGTGGCGAACCTTGCGCCGCGTAAAATGCGCTTTGGCATGTCAGAGGGTATGGTACTTGCTGCGGGGCCAGGTGGCGAAGACTTATGGATACTTAATCCAGAAGAGGGCGCGCAACCAAGGTATGAAAGTGAAGTAACCTCAGAAAAATGTTCACTCGGTGACAAAATTTTCGTGTATAGCAAGGCGGATTGGCGTACGTAATAACAATTTATTGCTAGACAACCCAACACCGCTAGACACAAAAAGAGCGTCGTAGAGAGGTTCAGCTTATTCAGGATCCAGGTTAAGCAATACCAATTCCATTCAACTCTCGCTGAGTGTACATTTATTGGAGTTGGTATTGCTTGTTGCTGAATAGGCTGTAATGAGCACGAGTTATTTGTTGGACAACATACAGCTAATCCTATTCGCCAATTTTATATAGCGTATTGACTCGACTGACTGATTTTGTGAGTTCTTCACCATTTCGCCAAGTGACTGTAATCGAACGGATGGTATTTTCAGCGCCCAGTCCAAAGTGAACTTTGTCGAGTAAACTCTGAGAAAACACTTCACCGGCAGAGCCTATGCGTTTCTTGTAGATCTTACCTGATTGAGTTTTGATTGACACATAAGCTGCGAGCGGGTCTATATTGCCTTTCGGACTGTAGCCCACATCAACTAAAAGATAGTTGCCGCTAGCAGGTGTTTGGTTTTGGTATAAATACCATTTTCCTTCTTCTTCGCTGCCATTTAGTAAGTCAACCTTACCATCGAGATCGAAATCGAATGCTTGCCCCATATCGCCGTGACCAGTGTCTTTAACGTCGTGTGCACCGTGGGCCGTAGTGATATTGAATTGACCTTGGCCGTCGTTAATGAGGATCAAATCTGAAATGCGTTCGTGTAAATACCCATAGCGGTGTATAAACAGATCTTCATAACTATCATTGTTAAAATCACCGTGGGTCACGCCCCAATGATTTCCGCCTGCTGGTAAGCCCCATTGCTTAGATACATCGACGTATCCATTGCCAGTATTAAGTAACAGTACGTCGTCGACATTACGATTATTGGCTGTCCAATCGTGTTGCACACCGGTCACGTTATCTAAGCTGAATGAAATATTCCAGTATATATTCTTGTTACGCACCCATTCAGCTTGCCATTTGCCATGGCCAATATAACCAATGTAAAAGCCATTTTCTGTGCGTTCATCTGCCCAGCCTTTAGCCATTGATTGGGTTATATCCAGATCTAGCGGCGCTGTTTTCATTTCTTCGGGTACTTGACTCACTTGAAAGCCCGTGGCTTTAACGATTTTCCGTGTCTTGTTTGCACCTAAGAAAATGGGGTACTCGCCCCAATGCTGGCGAAACGTTAGATTGATATTGTTGATATTAATAGCGTTGTCAGCATCAAAGGTGATAAATGTTGAGCCTTTCTCACCGTCGTCTCGTATATCCAGTTTTTGTAAAGTGGGGTTAAAGTCAATGGATTTACTAGATAACTGGTAGTGAGTGCGGCCCTTAGCAAAGTAGAAATCGACTAAACCGTCATTGTTGATATCAAGATCGGTAGCAGCTAGGACATTACTCTTACCTGCTATTGACTCAGGGAAATACTGTGTCGTGACATCGGTAAACGTAAAGTCACCATTACTTTGCCATAGAGAGACTGGCGAATACATTAGGATGTCGTCTTTGCCATCGCCGTTAAAGTCATTCATGACCACTCGTTCACCTGAGCTCATTTCAACGCCAGCTACTCGGACTTGTTGAAAGGTGCCATCGCCACTATTTTGATAGAAAAGCTGTTGAGGGCCCTCGTAATTAGGTGTTTTAGCATTAAATAAAATTAAGTCTATGTCTCCATCACCATCTACATCAGACCACCTCGCTCCTCTACCTCGTGCTGGGGTAGTAACATGCGCTTGTTTAGATGCTTCTACAAAGGTGCCCTTGTCGTTACGTAGCAACATATAAGAGCTTGGACTGGTGCCGTTAGCTCCGCCAAAGGCAACCATAATATCTAAGTCATTGTCATTGTCGTAATCGCCAACCGATGAGCCATGGTAATCACGGGCACCGCTAAATAACTCTGTCAGTGAAACGGTGCCATCGCCATTATTCATTACCAATTGATTGGGAATAAAATTGTGGTTGTTCAATACAAAATCATATAAGCCATCATCATTTACATCGCCAACTGCAGGTCCGCCATACTTATAGGTGATTTCGGTATTGAGACCAATCTCGGCAGAAATATCTTTGAAGGTAGGCAGTGCTGTGATACTGGCATCGGTGATAGTAAAGCGATGAATTTCAATTTCTGAGCCTCTACTTTCGAGGCGTAGTTGGGTGGGGCCTGTGTGGTTAAAAGAGGTCACCACATTAATGGTTTGCTTGCCGCTTTTTGGTAAGTCTATGTTGTGCGCTAGCAGTGTATCCCCAGAAAAAACACTGATCGCCCCGAACGCTTTGTTAACGGTGACATCTAAGCTAAGCCGTTTGGTTAGGTTACCTTGAATATTGGCAACAGTAACAAAGTTGCTTGCATCATTAATAACAGCGGGATGACCGGCAGAAATAACGGTGATTGGCTGATGATCAGTCGTGGTCTGACTAATTTGCTCTGCGGTTTGACTGCAGCTTAACAAAGCTGTTGCCAATGTCGTAACGAGTATACCTTGTAATAGAGTGGACTGTTTCATGCTTACCTTTGAAATAGCAAAAATAATAGGTGCAGAAAAGTATATATGTTTTGTTAACAGTTGACTATTAAGTGTGTTGGTTGATTAGTCTTGGTTAATCGCCATCATTCGCTGATTAAATCCCCTCTATTTTGCACCTGAGAGGACCCAGAGAAAAAGCGCTCGAAAGGGGAGTCATTACTGGCAGGCTCATATCGCACTGCGCTTTAAGGCAAGCCGCGTTAAGGGGGAGTAGCCACATAAAAAAGGCCCCGCTTATTTAGGCCTCTTGGTGGGTAATGTACCTTTAACGAGCTTATTCTCATTCGTATTGGCACACTTTAGGCTAAATTTTAGGCCAATAAATTAGCGGGCTTAAATTCTACTTCAGGATCTACAAGCTTAGCTTGATCTATCTTGTCGCCACCTTTGATAAATTTAGTGCCAACTACATAGGCTTTAGCATTATTGACTGCGTCTACTGCTAAAATAGTATCGTCTTTAAAATACCAGACCGAGAATTTGTGCCCTTCGCCAAGCTCTTGTCTGACGAGGATTTTATTGTAACCTTGTGACAAACCGACCATCTGTAATTTGATATCGTATTGATCAGACCAAAACCAAGGTAAGCTATCGTAGTTGACATCTTTCCCGCATATAGAGGCCGCAGCGGTTTTAGCCTGATCCACAGCATTTTGTACCGACTCTAAACGAATGTGGCGGTCGTAGTGGGGATTGTGATGAAAACTACAGTCGCCAATTGCGTAGATATCTTTGTCGCTGGTACGTGCTGTACCATCTACTGCAATGCCGTTTTCTAGGGTTAAGCCGGCAGCAGCTGCTAGCTCTGAATTCACACGAATACCTACTCCTACAACAATGACATCGGCTTGGTATTGACTGTTATCGGAACAGTTCACCACGTTTTTACCATCAGTAGTGACGATAGATGTCACATCTTTTTGGGTCAGCACTTGAACACCGTTTTCATCATGTAATTGTTGAAAAAATTCAGACATAACCGGGGCTGTCACGCGAGCTAGAATACGTTCTTCCCGTTCTAGTACGGTTACTGTCGCACCTAGTTTTCTCATGGACGCGGCCGTTTCAAGGCCTATGTAGCCGCCACCAATGATCACCACTTGTTTGCTGTGACTTTGCTTTAACGCTTGGCGAATATTGTTTACATCGGCTGCACTACGTAGTGGATATAAATGGCTGGCGTCGTTGATCCCTTTAATAGGGGGAATAAATGGCCGAGCGCCGGTCGCTATGACTAGTTTGGTGTAGCTATGCTGCACCCCGTCACCAGTGGTTATGGTTTTATTGGCGCGGTCTATAGTTGTGATAGACACGCCTAAATTCAGTGAAATGTTATCTTTAACATAACTATCAGCTGATTTTAGTAAGTTCTTTTCTATCCCGTCGTCACTGGTTAAATAGGCTTTTGATAGAGGCGGGCGGTGATAAGGTAGAGTCGGATCTGCATCAAATAATGTTATTTCACCTTGCCAACCTTCTTTTCGCAGGGCAAATGCTAAATTAACGCCAGCATGACTGGCACCAATGACAATACACTTTTCTTCACTTACAACCATCGAGGACACCACTTTTATTAGTTAGCTACGGTCAGTTCTAGACCGTCTAGATCTTCTGTTATTTCAATTTGACAACATAAACGGCTGAATTCGTTTGCGTTATCATCTAGTTCTAACATGTCAGCTTCAATCTCACTGGCTGCGCCAGCTTGTGCAACCTGATTGGGGTTAACATGTACGTGGCATGTCGCGCACGAACATACGCCACCACAGTCGCCATCAATACCTTTTACGCCATTTTCGACCGCTAGGGCCATCACTGAGCCAGAGTCGGCTTCTAGGGTGATACTTTCGTTGTCTTGGGTAATGAATGTAATTTTTGCCATTTTTATTGTCTCGCTTATTTGTTGTTTATGCTTTATTAAATTTAACGGTTAGGCTTTCATAGCCGACTTTACGGTCAAAGTCATCCCAATGCTCGATGTTATCTTCAGCATCCAGCAAATCAATGGTGCTGACTTTTTCGCAAAGTACATCGATAAGAATGCTCAGTATTTGTCTAGCATGTGTGGCTCCGAGGCAGTTATGGTGGCTAAAGCCAAAGCCTACGTGCGGGTTCAATTTGCGATCTAGCACTATTTCGTTAGGATTTTCAAAAACTGTTTCATCACGATTAGCCGACGCCCAGCATAATGATATACGCGTATCCGCTTTGGCTGCGTGTTCACATACCTGGGTATCTTCTTTAACCACTCGGCCCATATGCGTAAGAGGCGAAAAGTAACGAATGAATTCTTCAATCGCTCGCCCTCTGATGTCCGGCTCTTCACGCAAGCGTTGCAGTGACTCAGGATGATCAGCTAGATAAGCGATGGTATTGGATACGGCGTTAATTACAGTGTCTCTGCCGCCCGCAAAGGTTAGAATTAGCACGCCTTTCGCTTCTTCTTTGCTCATTTTCTTACCATCAACTTCTGCATTTAATAACACAGAAAACAAGTCGTCAGTTGGATTAGCTAGGGCTTGGTCGAGTTTTTTGTCTAGGTAATCATATAGTACTTGCGCTTTGTTGCCGTCTAGGGCTTCGCCTTCACTACGAAATACGTGCGTGCCCCAACTGATCCATAACTCAGCGTCTGTAAAAGGCGTATTCAACAATAACGTAAGGGCTCGAGATTGCAGAATGAGAGAAAAGTTCTTGATGATTTCAACTGGCTTACCAGCCAAATTGGCCGACAACAAGTCGTCTACTATGGCATGTAGTTTCTGCTTGTATTCTGCTTCTAAGGGGCGCTTAAACCAAGGGTCAAGTAAGCTCCTAAATCCTTTATGTTTGGGCGGATCCACTTCAAAAGGGATTTGTCTAGTGGTGCGAATATTGACTTCTGAAGGTACAACTATACGCCCCGGAATATCTTCTGAGCTAAAGGTTTTGGCATTATGAGCGCACTTTCTGACGTCTTTTAATCTTAGCATCATAGTGACAGGATCATCTTGATCACTCACTTGTGCATAACCTTTTTGTTGTCTAGCTTGTACAAAAGGATCTTTAATATCGCTTTGTTTCATGACGCCCTCAATTGATTTACGTGGTTCGATACTGTTAATAATATAGTAATGTCATTAATGTGGTGTTTCTGCTATTTATTTGGCTAAAAATATCAGATATATGACTTGTTATTTATTTGTTTCAATTTGATTGAAAAACTGTAATGTTTTGATCAGGTTTTTGTTCCAATAGGGCCATTCATGGCCACCGGCCAATTCTTGATATTGATGTAAAATTTTGGCTTGCTGCAATTTTTTAACTAAGGCCCGGTTACTTTCGATCAACTCGTCGCTCGTACCACAATCCAAACGTAAAGGGGGCAGAGCGGCTTTGTTTTGTTGGCACCAGTAAACAATGTCTGATTCATTGGCATCTGCAGTTTGATAGTGAGTTAGCGGTAAATCAGTGAAAAGAGCCAGATCTTCTACCTTAGTAATAGAAGAATGGGCTGAGATACCACTAAATCGTTTGGCATACTTAGCCCCTAAACGCAGGGCGCCATAACCGCCCATAGATAGGCCACTGATATACAAATTACTATTGCTGCTGACTGAGTCCACTGTGTCAATCACGGTATTGATAACATCGTCCATGATCCACTGCTCAAAATTACCATGTTGTTGTAAAGGTAAATAGCCCGAGCCTTCCCAAATTCCGCCATCAGATGGCATCACCAAAACAAACTCGCCTAAACCTAGTTTGCGAAGGTTTTCGTATACTTGGTGGGCGCCACCTAAATCCATCCATACCCAGTTATTGCCGTACACTCCATGCAATAAGACTACTATGGGCAAATCGTTTTGTTTGCTGTATGGGTTGTACACAGTGACGTCTTGACGACGCTTTAGGTTATCTGAATGTAAAGTAAGGGTAAGTGTATTCTTACGGGCATATTTGGGATTAGATTTTTCAATGCGTGTGATAGTCATATTGTGCTATTCCATACCATCCATGATCACAACGCCTTTGGCGATTCGACCATTGAGTAAATCGTCGAACCCTTGTGCTACATTCTCTAAGGTATAAGTCTTGCTGACTAATTCTTCGAGCTTAAGCTTACCTTGTGTATATAAATCTAATACTCGCGGAAAATCTCGTTCTGGGTTGCACATACCGTAAAGCGGGTTGATGTAAATTTTATCCCATTCGAATAATTCACAGTCAAAATCAATTCGTTGCTCAATACCACTGACTTGAACCGCTGTTCCTGCACTGCGGATAAGGGTTAATGGAGCAGAGCCAAGGGCTGGGATAGCGGTACATTCGAAAGCGTAATCGGCGCCGCGACCACCATTTAATGCTAAAACTTGTTGTTTAACTTTGACAAAATCAAGGTCATCTTTATGCGAAATTATACCGTGAGTAGCGCCAAACTCTTTCGCTTGTTCAATGCGATTTTCAGCGATATCAATGGCAATAATTTTAGCCGCACCTGAGTTTTTAGCTCCTTGAATAACATTTAAACCTACGCCGCCACAACCAATAACGCAAACAGTAGAGCCTGCTTTCACATTGGCTGCGTTAACCACAGAGCCCCAGCCAGTCATGACACCGCAACCAATGATAGACGCGGCGGAAAAAGGAATGTCATGAGTAAGTTTTACCACCGCTTCTTGTCTAACCATGGCATATTCACTCATGGCACCGAGGTGGAAAGAACGTTCGATAGGCTGGTTATTATGGGTAGATGATTCTATTTTGGCGTGACCTTCAAGGCCACAGCCACATACCGGTGAATTAGTTTCGCAAATATGTACGTTACCTTCGTTACATTGAAAACAGTGTCCGCAAGGAATTGCCCAGTTGAGAATGACTTTGTCGCCAACCGCCACTTTAGTGACATTTTTGCCTACTGCGTGAACATAGCCTGCACCTTCATGGCCTACTATAAACTGCTTATCCCATGTTTGAATCGAATCCCAATCTGTGTGACATATACCAGCTGCAGCAATTTTCACCAATACTTCATTATCGGCACACTCGCCGATTTGAACGGTATCGACATGATAGTGGCCTTTGCCGTCAGAAATAACTGCTTTAGATGTGATCATAAATGGGCTCTTTAAAAAAATGTAAACATAATGAAACTGAATTGGAACATACTTTAGGGGGCGATTACTGTCAGTTATTTATGAAAAAATGTCAGATATTTGATGTTGATATGTTATTGAGTGTGGTAATTTTGATTTTTATAGCATAATCATGTGTGAATTGAATGAAGACACAAAGAGTATATTGTGAACCATTTTGTATTGAAAAGAGTCATTTATTTGAAATACATAAGGTCAGTTATCAATCTACCGATCCTTATAGTTGCTTTATGCATTTTCATGAAGTTCATGAATTTATCTTGTTTGAATCGATAACAGGGCAATACTTCTACAGTCAGGGAGAGTCAAGTCTACAGGACAATGATATTGTTTTTACGCCTGCCATAGAAACCCATAATTTTGATTGCGCTGACGGTGAAAAGTCTTGGTTCATTTTACAATTTTTGCCGACGTTATTTGAACATGAAGATTTTGTGCAGGTAAGAGGGGTGTTTAATCAAGCGCTGCATTTGCGCTTGGAGCCAGAGCATATAAGTGTGGTGCAACAGCAGGTGGCTTGGTTACACCAATGCTATCAACGTGACCCTCATAGTCCGCTGAGTCTAAATTTATTGAAAACCTTAATACTGTGGATTGCCGAATTCTCCCATCCTGTCGATTTACAAGGCAATAAACCCATTGCTAAAAGTCAAGGTTTTAAGAAGCTTCAACCTATTATCGACTTGTTTAGGCATAACCCTTCGGTTGAGTTGTCGTTGGAACAAGCTGCGGAGAAATGTTACTTATCACCCGCCTATTTTTCACGTTTGTTCAAAAGTGTGTTTCGTTGTAACTATTCACAGTACAGCTTAAAGCATAGGTTGTATAGCGCTGCTCGCATGATCAGCCAAAGTGAAAAGTCGATTACTGAAATTAGCTACGAATTGCACTTTTCAAGTCCATCACATTTTATTGCACAATTTAAGAAACAGTTTTCGGTGACCCCTAAAAAATATCGCAGTGAAGTATTTTCTAAATCTGGTTGACCAAAAATAAAATCGGTATGACTTCTTTTTTTGTAAAAAAGTAGGTAATCTAGCTGCTCAAATTTACAACATTTACTTAACAATAGGCGTGTTATGAAATCAGTACTTAGTCTTATATTTTCGGTGGCTGTTTTGGCGGGCTGTGCGATTAACGGGAAACCACAACCTAAATCATTATTAGACAAAGATTTATCGCAGTTTTCTAATATCTACAATTATGGCACAGCGAAAATGGTTGGCGATGAGTTGGTCCTTAATTCTACGGGAAATTGGTTTTTTACCACTAAGAAGCGTTATAAGAACTTTATTTTAACGGGTGAGGTACTCATGCCTGACGTTACCGAATACAGTAATTCTGGCTTTATGTTTAGAGGTGCACCTCTAGACACCAAAAAAGGCTTAGTTGCCGCTGGTTACCAAGCCGAGGTTGACCCAAGTCCACGTAAATGGAGTGGCGGTCTATATCACCAAAGTGGCCGTCAATGGTTGCACCCTGTGCATAAGACCCGCTCAGATTTAGACGCTGATTTTAAAAAGAACTTTTTGCCAGAGTGGACAAGTGAAATGGCAAATGCGTATAAACATCTTGAGTGGAATACTTATCGTATTGAATGCATTGATAGCGATATTAAAATTTATCTAAACGGTGTGCTAACTACCCATGTGTTAGATTCGAAATTAACCGAAGGCTTTATTGGTTTGCAGCATCACGGAAGCGAGAAGTTACGTAAAACAGGCAAGACCGATAACGTGGTACGTTTTAGGAATGTGTTTGTCACTGAGTTAGATTAAGTAACCTGAGCGCTGGATAAGCCGAGCTTCTGGTTGAGTATTGCGATGTCACGCTGGATAGTTTGTTTCGCTAGTATAGCGGGTAAAAATTACTAACAGCAGAGTAAAGTTTACAGAGACATGCTTCGAGTGAAAAATCTATTTCACTCAAGTGATTGTTTTACCTAGATTATTATAACTTATAAGAGTGGTCTACTATTTGCTGAATACAAGGACGTTATTTAGCTTTAGTGATAGTTGAAAATATCACTAAAATATAAGGAAAGCCATCGATGCAAAGCTCTACGCAGCATGTTGATTCATTAAGTATTCATACCTTCATTTTTTCGAAACCCGCTATATTCCTCACCATACTACTGCATGTTTTTCTGTTGAGCTTTCAAGTTGTCGGTGCGCCATTAGCACATAACAAAACGCAAGCAATGTCGGCCGAATATATGACAGGTACCAGTGATATGCATGGTATACGTTTAGCCTATCGGCCCAACTACCACACTGATTTAGACATTCCAGTTATTGGCTTAACTCGCTTGTCTTGGGAAACAAGCCTCAATCTTTTTGACTTACATGGTAGCGCAAAAAACGAAGCAACTTATGGCTTGTCATTGTCACCGATATTTTCAAAGTCCTTACCTAGCATATCGAATCAATATCCCCTAACCCTGAAGTTTGGTATAGGTGTGGCTTATGTCCATGAAGAAAAGTTCGGTGGAGTAGACATAGGAAGTTTTTATCAGTTTGAAGATCGTATTGGTCTGCTGATGGGGTTAGATGAACAGCAGCATTCTGAACTTGCCTTACGCTACATTCATTATTCCAATGGCGGATTTAATACTACCAATCCAGGGCTCGATTTCTTAAGTATTGCCTACTTGCGCCGTTTTTAGAAATTAATTGTTTTATCAAATAATAGTCTACCTTACACATAACCGAATTAACGCTTAGAAGGGGTATCCAAGTGAACGCATCAAATCAGAATATTTCAACACTGGTTGTTAATGGTAAAGAATACAACTATTTCGATCTGTCTTCATTAAATGTAGATATTAAACGCTTACCTTTGACGGCAAAAATCTTATTAGAAAACCTACTACGTCATAGTGATCAGCCATATGTGCAGGTAGAAGACATACAAACCTTAGCGAATTGGGATACAAGTACTGCGCCTAGCACCGAAATAGCCTTTGTGCCTTCAAGAGTGGTGTTGCAAGACTTTACTGGCGTCCCAGCTGTGGTCGATTTAGCTGCAATGCGTAATGCAATGTTAGATCTTGGCGGCGATCCCAACAAAATTAATCCACTTAAACCTGTCGACTTGGTTATTGATCATTCCATTATGGTGGACGATTTTGGTCATGCTGATTCATTTCAGCGCAATACCGAAATTGAAGTCGTGCGCAATAAAGAGCGTTACCAATTTTTGAAATGGGGACAAAAGGCGTTTGACAACTTTAAAGTTGTGCCGCCAGGCAAAGGCATAGTGCATCAAGTGAATTTAGAATACTTAGCCAGAGTCACCTTTATTGATGAACAAAATGATACCCCTATGCTTTATCCTGACACGTTAGTCGGAACTGATTCTCATACCACAATGATTAATGGATTAGGCGTACTGGGTTGGGGAGTGGGTGGAATTGAAGCTGAAGCGGCCATGTTAGGACAGCCTGTAACTATGTTAATTCCTGAAGTCATTGGCATGGAATTAACCGGTCAATTACCGGCCGGGACAACAGCGACGGATTTGGTTTTAGCCGTGACCGAACAATTGCGTCAATTTGGCGTGGTTGGCAAGTTTGTGGAGTTTTTTGGTGCAGGAGTAAAACACCTAACCGTAGCAGACAGAGCAACGTTGGCTAACATGTCACCTGAGTACGGAGCGACCTGTGGTTTATTTCCAATTGATCATCAAACCAGCAATTATCTTAAGCTAACTGGACGCAGTGAACAGCAGATTGAAATTATAGAAGCCTATGCAAAAGCACAGGGAATGTGGGGCAGTGAAGCACAAGCTGATGCTGAATATCACGATATATTGGCTTTAGACTTAGCGACGGTAGTGCCAGCCATTGCTGGGCCGAAACGCCCGCAAGACAGAATAAATCTAAATCAAGCTGCTAGCATGTTTAATGATTGGGTCGCAGAACAAAAAGAGTTGGCGCTTAAACCTGATAATCAACAAAAAGCACGTTTTGAGCATGAAGGTGGGGCTGACAATATAGGACAAAAAACATCCGTTTGTTACAGACACAATGATCAAGATATTGAGCTTCATGAAGGTGCGGTAGTGATTGCCGCTATTACTAGTTGCACCAATACGTCTAACCCTTCGGTGCTAGTGGCAGCTGCATTGTTAGCAGAAAAAGCCAATAAGTTAGGCCTTAAGGTAAAACCTTGGGTGAAAACCAGCTTTGCGCCTGGCTCTCAAGTGGTCACAGAGTATTTGAACAAAGCGGGATTATCTAAAGAGTTAGATAAGTTGGGTTTTCATTTAGTGGGGTATGGTTGCACTACTTGTATCGGAAACTCAGGGCCGCTACCAGCGGCAATTTCAACCGCCATTAGAGAGGGCGATTTGACAGTGACTTCGGTGTTGTCAGGCAATCGAAATTTTGAAGGTAGAATACACGCCGATGTTAAAGCGAATTATCTGGCATCACCACCTTTAGTGGTTGCCTATGCGTTGGCAGGTAACATGAATATTGATATTAGCAAAGAGCCTCTCGGCATGAGTGATGCTGGAAAGCCGGTGTACTTAAAAGATTTGTGGCCATCTCAACAAGAAATCCAAGATATTGTTAGTCGAGTGGTAGATAAGTCTATGTTTGCTGATAAATATGGTTCAGTGTATGACGGTGGTGATATTTGGCAAAATTTAGCGACGGTCGACGCAGATATTTATGATTGGCCAGACAGTACCTATGTGAAAAAACCAACCTTTTTTGACAATATGCCCGTACAGCCTGAGCCTACCAAAGCCATTGTTAATGCTCGCTGTCTGTTAAAATTAGCCGATAGTGTAACCACGGATCATATATCACCAGCTGGCTCGATTGGCAGACAAACCCCAGCAGCGGATTATTTGCGTCAGCATCAAGTTGAAGCAAAAGATTTTAACTCTTATGGTTCTAGGCGTGGCAATCATGAAATTATGATGCGGGGTACCTTTGCTAACATTCGCCTCAAAAACCAACTCGCTCCGGGGACTGAGGGAGGGGTTACCCGTAAACAACCTAGTGGCGAACAAATGACTGTGTTTGTGGCGGCGCAGCAATACATTGCTGAAGATATTCCCACAATTGTTATTGCGGGGAAAGAGTACGGCACGGGGAGTTCTCGAGATTGGGCGGCAAAAGGTCCATTGTTATTAGGTGTAAAAGCAGTGATTGCTGAGTCTTATGAAAGAATTCATAGGTCGAATTTAATTGGAATGGGCATTTTGCCTTTGCAATTTATGCCTAGGTGAAGGCGCGCAAACTTATGGTGTAGATGGTCCCGAGTTATTTTCTATTGAAGCGATTGAAGCGGGTCAGAAGCAGGCGACAATTGAGTTTGAAAAATCTAATGGCGACAGAAAAAGTTTCTCTGTTAACATTAGAATTGATACTCCTAATGAATTCGAATACTTCCGTCATGGCGGGATTTTACAATATGTTCTCAGATCACTATTGTAAGTCGTGTAGTCATATCATAAAAACGTATCGACATAGATGCTGGACATACCTAGTCCTAGTGTGAGTTAAAAAAACAAGCCCAATTCAGTTGGGCTTTTTTGTGGTCAGAATGCAAAGAGTAGTATTTATTCACCATTATAAATGCGCTCTAGCGAGTTTTTTTGCTAGACATTTCTATCTGAAGTAAGTAAATTGTTAATTAAATTGTATCTATAATAGATTCAAAATTAATGGTTAGGTAATAGTAGAATATGAGTGGCATAGATATTGGTGTTATTTTTCTCTTCTCTTTTTTAGTTTTTGTTTGTGGCATGAGTTTTTCTAAGTCCGGCAAAAATATGAAATCGTTTTTCTCTGCCGGCGGTGCATTGCCATGGTGGATGAGTGGCTTGTCATTATTTATGAGTTTTTTCTCATCAGGTACCTTTGTGACTTGGGGAGCCTTAGCCTATAGCAATGGTTGGGTGGCTATAACGATTCAATGGACTATGGCCATCTCTGGTATTTTAATTGGTTTTTTTATTGCTCCAAGGTGGCAGAAAACCCATGCATTAACGGCGGCGGAGTTTATTAAGAACCGCTTTGGTTACAAAGTGCAGCGAACCTATACCTACATATTTTTAGCGATTGCCAGTTTTTCTACTGGCGCGTTTTTGTATCCAGTAGCAAAAATACTAGAAGTGAGTACTGGGATCCCAATTACCGCCAGTATTATTGTGTTGGGCATTCTTATTTTGGCTTACACCGCTGTAGGTGGTTTGTGGGCCGTGATAGTTACCGATATATTGCAGTTTGTAGTGTTAACAGCGGCAGTGTTGATTGTTGTGCCATTGGCATTTGGAGAAATTGGCGGCGTCTCTCAGTTTATTGCAAAAGCCCCCGAAGGTTTCTTTAATTTAGTGAATGAAGAGTTCTCTTGGAGCTTTATCGTCGTTTTTGGTTTATACAACTTGTTTTTTATCGCTGGAAATTGGCCATATATTCAACGATATACCAGTGTCGCAACGCCCAATGATGCAAAAAAAGTAGGCTGGTTATTTGGTGGCTTGTATGTTATTTGTCCCGTCATTTGGATGATACCGCCTATGATATACCGTGTGCTGAATCCCGATTTGGCTGGTCTTGCAGACGAAGGGGCCTACTTATTAATGTGTAAACAGGTTTTACCTCTTGGCATGTTGGGGCTGATGTTAGGTGCGATGATATTCGCCACGGCTAGCTCGGTAAATACTTCTCTAAACTTATCGGCAGGTGTATTAGCAAATGATGTATATGGCTATTTTAGACCTAAAGCGTCAGACAAAGAACTCGTTAAAGTAGGCCGAATAGCCACTATTTTACTGGGAACTATTACCATCGTTATCGCCTTATTGGTGCCATATATGGGAGGAGTGGTTACATTTGTCTTTGCGATGGCTGCGATTACCGGTGGTGCATTATTTTTGCCGCCTATCTGGGCGCTATTTTCTCCTTATCAAACAGGCAAAAGTTTGCTGACCGTCACACTGATTACGTTGGCAGTTAATATGCTATTCAAATTTGTTTTACCCTACATTTCCGATATTTCACTCGATCGCAAGAATGAAACCTTTTTAGGCATTTGCTTACCGATAGTGCTGCTGAGCATTGCCGAAATTTATGTCAGACTTAAACATAAACGTACAGGCGTCGTCGCCTGGAAAACAAGCCAAGTAGGTCAAGAGCCAATTAATCAGCAGAACGATGTAGACGTTGAGCAAGGGCCAGAATTAGTAGCGAATTCTGCTGATAATAATTTGGGGGTACGGGTTATAGGCTGGGGTATCGCCAGCATTGGCATTTTGATGGGGGCATTGATGTTAGTGGCCGAGCATAGCCAAGTTTATGTTGCAGGCATGGGCTTCATTATTCTTTGTATCGGTGGCTTTATATTGTCGAAAAACCCAAAGATAGCCAATAGCGAGTGTAAGTGATAATGAAGAGTAATCAGTCAGTAAAAGATGTTAAAGGCTTTCCATGGGATATTCCACAGGTGAAACCCGAGCGACCTTTGAGCTCGGCGATGGCTCGCTTATATGATAATTATGCGACTCCAGGCCAGAAGATAATCCTCTATTTTCTAGTTTTAAATATACCCGCCTAGAGGGGTTTGACTATAGTGCTAGTGACGGCACAATATCACGGCGAGATCCGTCAAAGGTTATTTTCGTGGATGGCCAATATTATGTTTGGTATACAAAACGTAATACTGTAGCGCCCCCTCAAGGTGCAGGAAAACATACGGATACCAAGCCTTCCACGGACTGGGATCTATGTGAAATTTGGTATGCTACCAGTATTGATGGATTTAGTTGGCAAGAGCAAGGTGTCGCCATTGAAAGGCCGTGTAAGCCAAACGTGGGCTGGCGTTCAGTTTCTACGCCCGATATCTTGCTTTGGGAAAACAAGTACTATCTGTATTATCAAGGCTTTCAAGAAGCAAGTGGTACCAAAGGTGATCATTGCCCTGTTACCGTTTCTGTCGCTGACTCTCCAGACGGGCCTTGGACGAGTGTGAATGAAGTTGTCATATCAACCGGCAACGCTATGGTGAGTGGGATCAATTTTCCATTCATGATCCTTATCCATTGATATATAAAGGTAAAATCTACTTATATTTCAAAGCTGCATACGGCGATAGGCCCGACTATTTAGTCGGAAATGGTCTAGCGATCGCTGATCACCCATTAGGACCGTTTAACAAACACCCATTGAATCCTATTTTAAACTCAGGCCACGAAACTACCTATTTTCCTTTTGCTGAGGGAATTGCTGCGTTTGCTATTCGTAATGGGAATGAAAGTAATAGTATTCAATATGCAGCCGATGGAGTGAATTTTGAATTAGCGGCAAATACTGCGTTAATGCCTATAGCTGCAGGTCCTTATGTGCCTGATGCATTTACAAGTGAAGGTCAGGGGCAGGGGATTACGTGGGGATTAAGCCATTTTTCATGTACAAAAGATCCGTCTAGCAAACATAGTTTTTTAGGGCGTTTCGATTGTGATATTCGGCCCTTGCCAATTAAAAAGCAACAGAAATGAAAAATACAGAAATTATTCATGATCCAAGTGTGTATTTTGCACAAGGCTTAAGTGAAGAATTAAAGCGTAGTAAAATGCCTGAATGATTTGCCTTATACCCATACATATTGATAAACGCTCGCTCTGAATGCCCCCCAGCGGTTTTTAAACAAAGTGTCGTTGTGAGGCAATAGATACGCCTTTTCTAATTACCGATAGCTAAGTCAAACGCGGCACAGGCACACCTTCAGGATCATTTTAAACACGCTGATTTTACTCTTACGAACTCGATGGCGTATTAGCTTTTTCTAGTCATGGAGCATCCGTATCTTTATTCTTAAGGCCTCACCGCCATTCAATTTAAAGTGATAGCGGTGTATTTCGGCTTTCTGTTATTTGTCTTTAACTTCTTCTATGACTTAATTGGCTTGTCCTATAAGTGCTGATTGATAGTCGTCTTAGGCCAACAGTTAGCAACAAGGGCTGTAGGGTTAAGAACTGAAAATTGCACTCAACAGGCTCTTTTAATTGACAATTTGCGTAGCATTAATAGCGATTAATTTAGTTCAGTTAATCCGGGGTTGGCCTGATTGGTCAGGCCGCTTTACCTTTTGGTAGTATCATATATAATGATTTCTTCGATGCCCAGCAATTAAATAGATGAGCGACATTGAAATAGGTATTGTTCGCCAGATGGTCGGTGCTTTTCATTGTTCGTATTAGGCTATATTGACACCACTCTTTACGAGGAGAGTGATTGAGAAAAAATGTTTTGCATAGCTTGGCAGAGAAAAAGTGGTCGATTTTTGCTAACTCTATATAGCTTAGAATATGGGGCAACAACGAATCTAACCAAGATGAATGAAGCAACGAATAATAGTTGTCGAGGAATAAATGAATACCAAACACACTCCATATAATTTGCATCCAGATCGGTTATTTAGTAGTGATACTAAAGAGCGCGAAATCAGTAAATTGTTGTACAACAGCGTAAAGTCGTTGCCTATTGTTAGTCCTCATGGTCATACCGATCCAAGGTGGTTCGCTGATAATGATAATTTTAGCAATGCGACCGAGTTGCTTATTATTCCTGATCATTATGTTTTCCGTATGCTATATAGCCAAGGAATTGGTCTTGAACAGTTAGGTATTAGAAGGGTAGATGGCAGTTCTGCTGAAGTGGACTTTTTACAGGTGTGGAAAGTATTTGCTCAACATTATTATCTTTTCCATGGGACGCCTTCGCGTATTTGGATGGATTATGTATTTTGTGAAGTATTCGGTTTTTCGGTTGAATTGAATGCTGAAAATGCTGAGTTTTTTTATCATAAGATTAATGCAGCATTGGCAACCGATGCGTTTCGGCCAAGAGCACTATTACAACAGTTCAATATTGAATTATTAGCGACTACCGAAGGCGCTACTAATTGCCTAACACACCATAAAAAAATTAAGCAGGATGGGCTCAACAATACGGTTATCACAACCTTTAGACCTGATGATGTGATTGATCCGCAAGTGAAAGGTTTTAGTCGAAATATTGAAGTGTTGGGTGAATTAACTAATGAAGACACCCATAATTGGCAAGGCTATTTACACGCTTTACGTCAACGCAGAGAATTCTTTAGGGCCCATGGTGCCACTGCCACCGATCATGGACATGCTACTGCCTTAACCGCCGATTTATCCAGCCTTGAGTGCCAACGCTTATTTGAGAAAATTATTAGCAAAACAGCGTCTAGCGAAGAGCAAGAGTTATTTCGTGCGCAAATGCTGACGGAAATGGCGGGTATGAGTTTAGAAGATGGAATGGTATTGCAACTTCATCCTGGCGTGCACAGAAATCATAATACATCGGTTTTTCAAACTTTTGGTGCAGATAAGGGCTGTGATATTCCGGTTAATATAGAATATGTGAATAGCTTAAAACCTCTTTTATCCAAGTATGGTAATGAAACAAAATTACGCTTTATATTGTTCACCTTGGATGAAAGTAATTACACTCGTGAACTTGCACCATTGGCAGGTCATTATCCTTGTCTAAAATTGGGCCCTGCATGGTGGTTTAATGATTCCCCCGAAGGCATGTTACGTTTTCGTCATCAAGTGACCGAAACTGCTGGTTTTTATAATACAGTGGGTTTCAATGATGATACCCGAGCATTTTTATCTATTCCGGCTCGTCACGATGTGGCACGAAGAATTGATTGTCGATTTTTGGCTAAATTGGTTGCTGAACATCGACTTAGTGAAACTGCAGCCTTTGAACTGGCTAGAGATTTATCCTATAGATTGGCCAAAGAGGCCTATCAGGCCGCAGACTTTTAAGAGAAATGATATGATTTACATAGTTATGGGGGTAAGTGGTTGCGGTAAATCAACCATAGGCAACTTGTTGGCAAAACAACTCAGTTTACCTTTTTATGATGCTGACGATTTTCATTTTCCACAGAGCATTAAAAAAATGGCTAGCGGTACGCCACTGACCGATGACGACCGCAAACCTTGGTTATCTTTGTTGGCTAACAATATTGCTGACTGGGAAGTTAAGGGGCGCGGTGTTGGCTTGTTCCGCATTAAAGCAAAGCTACCGAGATATACTGCGATCTACTACAGCCGATAAGGTTACCTTTATCTATTTAAAAGGTGAAAAAGTCTTTGCTAGCCTGGCGCTTAAAAAGTAGAGGTGATCACTTTATGCCCGAGACACTATTAGATAGCCAATTAGCGACATTAGAAGAACCTAAACAAGCTATTATAGTGTCACTAGACAATACCGTAGATGATATGCTGTCTCAAATTACAAAGGCAATTAAATAATGACTTATCCTATTCATCATGTTGATACAGATAACACTATTTCAGATGAAGATCTAAAATCTGTAATCGATGATTTTATTGCTCAAAAAGCGAGTCACGCTAAGAAAATATTGGTACTGCCCCTGATATCACCCGTTTTTATTCTAAAGCTGGGTTTATTTCAGCATATATTTATCAGCAACTAAAAGAGCAGGCTGATATTTTCTTTTTACCAGCTTTAGGCACGCATGAACCCATGTCGAACGGTGAAATAGATAACATGTTCGGCAGCGATATCCCAAAAGAACGCTTTCTTCCGCACTTTTGGCGCACCGACGTTGAAGTGCTGGGGGAGATAAGCAGTGAACGAATTGCCGAGTTGTCAGAAGGCAAACTGGATTACACCATGCAAGTTGGCGTCAACAAGTTACTATTGGATGAGTCATGGGATTTGATTATTTCAGTAGGACAAATCGTGCCACACGAAGTAATTGGCATGGCCAATTATACTAAGAATATTCTTGTGGGTGTCGGCGGCGAAGATACAATTCATAAGTCTCATTACTTAGGTGCTGTATATGGCATGGAACGGATTATGGGCCGCACCTACACACCTGTAAGAGAAGCGCTGAATGAAGGTTTTGATACATTTTTACGCCATTTACCTATCGAATATATTTTGACGGTTTTAGGCAAGAAGCAAGACAAACTGGCCTTACAAGGCGTGTATTGTGGCAATCAAGTTGAAACTTATGAAGCTGCTTGTGAATTGAGTCAGCAGTTGAATCTAAATTTATTAGATAAACCCATTAAAAAAGCCATTGTGTATCTCGAACCAGCAGAATTCAAAACCACATGGCTAGGGAATAAAGCAATTTACCGTACCCGTATGGCCATGGCTGATGATGGTGAGTTAATCGTGTTGGCTCCAGGTCTACACAGATTTGGTGAAGACATGGAGATTGACCAACTGATCCGTACTTATGGTTATAAAACAACTGATGAAACCCTTGTTGCAGTGAATAACAACCCAGAGTTAGCCAGTAATTTGTCTGCTGCTGCTCATTTAATTCATGGTACAACTAATAATCGTTTTAACGTAACCTATTGCCCTAAAGATGGGTTAACCAAAGAAGAAGTTGAGTCTGTGAATTACCGATATTGTCATTATGATGAAATGGTGAAACGTTATCCGCTGGAAAAGCTCAGCAATGGATGGAATACCTTAGATAACAAAGAAGAGGTGTTTTATGTCAGCAATCCGGCGTTGGGCCTATGGGCAACAGCAGAAAATTTTAATAAGTAGAAAATGTAGATAGAGTCAATTCAAGGCTAGGCGCTCCCTTATGACAATAACCACAAACGAGTCACACATACATTTAGATATTGTTGGAGGGATAGCCGGCGATATGTTTATTGGCGCCATGTTAGATGCCTTTGAACCATTAAAGGCTGATGTGTTCGCAGCCATTGAACAGGTGATTTCAAAGAATATAGGTAGGGCAGAACTCACTGCTGGTCTAAATTCAGGTATTAGTGGACTGAGATTTTCTCTTAAACTTGTCAATTCTGAAAAAGAAACAGAAGAGCATGTTCATTCTCATCCTCACCCTCATAGCTTCCATGAGCATAGTCACGACCATCTACATGAAGAGCACCTTTCTCAGCATGGTGCCGCGGACCATTCTCACGAACATAGCCACAAGACTACTTATCGGTATTTGTGCCAAGTACTAAAGACAGCAAAGCTAGACTTTGATGTGGCAAATATAGCCGTTGAGTTACTCACTATAATTGCTGTGGCTGAAGCGAAGATCCACAATAAAACCCTTAATGATGTGCATTTTCATGAGCTAGCAGATTGGGACTCATTGATGGATGTGGTCGCCGCCGCCGTCATTCTTAATGGGCTAAAGCAATGTAGTTGGAGTATCTCTACATTGCCATTAGGTAGTGGCCTAGTTAATACTCAGCATGGACTTATCCCTGTTCCTGCTCCTGCAACCGCTGAAATACTATTAGGTTTTGAGTTTTCTAATGATTCTGTGCAAGGTGAACGTATCACCCCAACTGGCGCAGCAATATTAAGGTATTTGCGTAATAACAAATTACTAATAGCCCAACCACAAGGTCGTTTAGTGGCCACAGGTTATGGCCTTGGTACGAAAATATTTCCGGCAATGCCTAATATTTTACGAGCATTACATTTTACTAAAAAGCCTGCTGATAGTGCCTTACAACAAGCGCAACAAGGCACAGTTGTTATCATCGAATTTGACATAGATGATATGACAGGTGAAGAGCTTGGCTTATCTCTTGAGTTGTTAAGAGCGCAAGATGGCGTGTTAGACGTAATAGCACAAACCGCGCGGGGCAAGAAAAATCGCTCGGTAGAGTCAGTGCGTTTGCTAGCTTCAAGTGCACACTATCAAGATGTGATAGCTACTTGCTTTAATCAAACCACAACAATAGGGTTGCGCTATCGGTTCGAAACAAGAGCCTATTTATTGCGTGAACATCTTGAGGTACAAGAGGTGGCTTACAAAAGTGTTGCTCGTCCAAATGGAGAAACCAGTTTAAAAGTGGAACATGATGAATTATTGTCGCTAGAGTCGCTAAATCAGCGTCGGACCCTAAAATATCAAGTGGAGCTACTGGCACAAAGTGATAAGCCATGAATACAGGTAAACTCAATCAACTGATTAGGTTTTTAGACCAATTTGAGCAGTTTTCTATAGCAATAAGTGGCGGCATTGATAGCATGTTGTTGGGTTATATTGGCCATCGATTTTCTACTGCAAAAATTAAAATGGTGCATGCTTATTCGCCAGCCGTACCCGAAGAAGCCTTAGAAAGAGTGAAAAAATATGCGCAAACTTATGCTTGGGATCTAAGTATTATCGACGCCAAAGAGTTTGATGACATTAACTATATTAATAACCCAGTGAATCGCTGTTACTTTTGTAAAAGTAATTTGTATACGCGAGTTGCTGAGCAAGGCGTGAGTCCCATTTTTTCAGGTACCAATGTTGATGATTTAGGCGATGTTCGTACCTGGTCTCACCGCGGCAAAAGAACAAAATGTATTACACCCCTATGTTGAGGTAGGTATCGGCAAGAAGGATATTTATGCATTTGCGAAGTATTATGGTTTAACGCAATTACATGCATTGCCGGCCCAGCCCTGTTTGGCAAGCCGAGTTGAGACGGGTATTAAAATTAATTCTGCCGACATGCAGTTTATCGATTCAGTTGAAAGTAAAGTGCGTTTGGTCTTGCCAACGTTTAAGAATATTCGATGCCGAGTTTCTCACCAGGGCATTGTAGTTGAGTTAGATACCATGCCCGAAAACGAAGTGTTTGTTTCGTTATCTGAGAGTTTGACTCATTACTGTGCTGACCAAGGTCGAGTGTTTTCTGGTATGAAAGTGTATAAAAAAGGTTCCGCATTTTTAAATGGACTCACTCATGGATAGTTTTATTTGGGATAAAGACCGAAAATCTCGTACTGGTGTAGCCGAAGCGGTGCTGTGTTCTCATAAGAGTTCACAGGATTTACAGTCGATCATTCGGTTTAATATTGAGCATACTAATAGGGTCTTATTCACCCGTTTATCTGCGCAGCAATGGGAAATTTTACCGGCCGAGCTTCAGCAACAATTAGATTATGACAAGTGTTCGCTAACTGCCATGTTAAATGTTGCAGCTACGTTAGCGCCATCACAAGAAGTTTGCATAGTGACTGCCGGGACCTCCGATTTAGCGATTGCTAAAGAGGCTCAGCGCACCTTAGCTTTTAACGGTTACCAAGCTCCCATTATTGCCGATGTTGGTGTGGCTGGTCTGTGGCGTTTAATGGATAGAATTGAAGATATTCGTCAGTATAAAATAATTATAGCTTTGGCAGGAATGGAAGGGGCATTGTTTAGTGTGCTAGCAGGTCTTGTTCGAGCGCCGATTATTGCCGTACCAACTTCGGTTGGCTATGGGGTTTCTGCTGGTGGCGAGCTAGCGTTAAACAGCGCGTTAGGATCATGCTCGCCCGGCATACTCACGGTAAATATTGATAATGGCTTTGGTGCAGCAAACGCAGCAATAAAAATCATCAATCAGTTTACTACCAGTCCGTAGTGATAAGTAGTCACTCAGAGAAAGTCTACATGGGTTTAATCAAAGCGCTTGAACTTAAGCACTTGAAAGAGGACTTTGAATGAATAACTCGTTATGTAAAAAGCAGCTAAGGCTCTTTTGAGTGCGTACAACTCAGATTAAACCCATTTAATACTCGCCTGAAAGGAATGCCCAGTGTTTTAATGGATTTTGCTCTACGTTCTCGGTATTTGAAAGAGCGCCACCATGCCTTCATGCCGACGCCTTGCTTAACACCACTGGATGTATTCAAAGCGATCACTTATCAATATGTGATTGGTATAAATTATCCACAACATAGATTTTTAGCAGTGTGTGCACCGAGTTGTAGCGCATTGAGAAGATGAAGTACTGAAATAGATGCTGTAGATAAAATTGGTACAACCGAGTGGACTCGAACCACCGACCCCCACCATGTCAAGGTGGTGCTCTAACCAGCTGAGCTACGGTTGTATTTAAAATACTTATAAAACTTGCTACAAAGATTGCCTTTGAAGCGGCGCGTATAATAACTATGCTGTTAGTGCTCTGCAAGTGATTTTTATCGATATCTGTTTGAGTGGACAGTAAATATACAAATGCCGTTGTAAAAGCAGTCAATTAGGGGCGATATTACATCGTTTGAATAAATATTGCCAAAACTGGATATGGTTTGCGACAGCTAGTTTATATTCTTCGAAACCGATTTGTGTCTGTTGTGTTAGGTAGTCTTTGAAACTAACAGACAAGTTTGGAGTATGCTGCCATTTCTCAAATATGGGGCTGAGTTGATACTGATAATGGTTTACCTTACCAGCAATAGGTTGAATTTTTTCGATAAAATATAGCATAAATACATTCGCCATATATTCGACTTTCGTTTCTGCTTTACCCGCTTTGCATTTTAGGTGTTTGTTTTGTTGTTTAAGCCAAAGCGTTGATTGGTTTAAATGTTCAGTTAATAGGGTTTGGCTCAGCCATATCTTGGCGGGTAGGGCAGCTTGCTGCAGATTTTGCAGATGAGCTTCTAGTTCTTTACTGTCAATGGCGCTGTTTTGATTAATATTAGTCAAATAAGTCAGAGCCTGTTGTGTGGCACTTAATCCCTCTTCGTATGACGTTGATAAGTAGTGTCGATTTGAACTTAACGCGTACTTAATTTCACTACTTTTTTGCAGCAAATTACTCCACACGAATGGTAGGTTTTGTTGTTTTATATGGTGCCAATTCTTCAGCTTTTGTTGTAAATCTGTATCGGAAATACGCCCAATACACCTATCTAGCGCGATCAAAACGTTACGCTCATAAAGGTAACGAGTTGAAGGTAGTTGCATATGTCCTAGACTGGTATTGCGTTCAGCAACTAAGGAATACAATGCACAAGGTTTTAGCTGATAAAATTCAAATAATTTAATGTTCGTGTCGTTTATATTCTGGCGCAAATCCGTTAGCCGAGGGTAGGGGGAGACTAACGTGCTGAAAAGTAGGTGGTGCGGTATCAAGTATGTTCGCTAAGCGCTCTTGGTAGTCGGCGACTAAATAAGGGAGCTGCTTTTGGTTGTCGCAGCCCCCCATAATGACAGGCAATAAACTAAGGAAAACCATTCTTGACAAGCGCACTGCACTTAACCTTTTGTATGGGAAGAGATGCTTCTTCCTCCATCAATCGCTAGTATTTGTCCAGACACATAGGTGGCTGCAATTAAATACTCTATTGCGTGGGCTATGTCTTCCATTGAGCCTAATCGTTGAGCTGGAATGTGTTTTAATATTTCTTCCTTATCCTCATCATTTAATGGTTGTTCTGGCCAGAGTATTGCTCCTGGAGCAATCCCATTAACGCGCACGCTGGGGGCCAATTCAAGAGCTAGGGATTGAGTCATAGTTACCAAAGCTGATTTCGCCATGCAATATACAGTATGCTGCTTTAATGGTTTAGCTGCATGAATGTCTACCATGTTTATGATCGCGCCATTATTCTTGGCTAATTCTGTGTGGCAAAACTGAGATAAAAATAGCGGGCCCTGCATATTACTCCCCACTAAACTGTGCCAGTCTTGTGGGGTAATTGTACCAATTGGTGTAGGGTAAAACGTTGAAGCGTTGTTGATTAAAATATCTAACCGACCAAATGAATCAATGGCTTGTTGGCCTACACGGTCGATGTGTGAAAGTGTCGATAAATCACCTTGCACCAGTCGCGCTGATTTAGCTCGGATGGCGTTAAGGTCTTGACATAATTGTTCTGCTTCAATGCGGGATTGGTTGCAGTGTACGACTACATTGATGCCTAATCCGTGAAGGTGTTTAGCGGTATGGGCACCAATTCTCTTGGCACTGCCAGTGATAAATGCGACTTTATTGTTCATTGATACCTTATTTAATGTTCTTCAATTAATGGCTGTAGAGGTTTACTTTGAGCACAATTTTAATGAGGCCATACACATGCCATTTTTTTCAGGGTTATATGTATAAAATAAAGCGTAAAGGATATCGTTGAATCTAATTAAAGCCCAGTAATAACCCATTTAACTGTCTATGTTTTTTAATAGAAGCTTAGCACTGTCCAAATAATTGCCAGAAAAAAGTAAAGCATGATTAAGCGTGTGGTAAAGCTGATATATAGGTTTGCGGTATTGATAGTGTTGATCGAGTGGCCAAATAGCATTGTAGCCTTGGTAAAAAGTGTCTGGAAAACGCCCAAATAGTTCTGTCATTGCAATGTCTGTCTCGCGATCTCCATAGTAAAAAGCCGGATCATATATGACCGCTTGGTTTTTAGTAAAACCCACATTACCTTGCCATAAATCACCATGTAGCATTGAAGATAAGGGACTATGTCCTGTCAGGAGTCGTTCAATAGATTGCACAATATTGTCAATGTTACCTAACGCATGTCCTTTTTCTGCTAGTAACTGCAACATATAGCCGATACGTTGTTCGGAAAAAAATAACTCCACTTCTTTTGCCACTTGTTTATCTGTGGCGTTTGTCCTATGAAGTTGTCTTCTTGCCAGCCATACATTTGTTGATGATGAGCTTGATGCATGTTGGCTAATGATTCTCCAAAAGCTCGCCATGCGTTACTATCTCCATCACTCATGTGAATATGCTCTAGTACCAAAAAGCAATGGCTTGATACGATGCCATTGCAAATGACGTTAGGCACTTTGCACAGGCTAGCTTGAGTTAAATGCTGTAAGCCTTCAACTTCAGCAAGTAAATTGGGCATGTAATGTTTGTCATTGACCTTTACAAAGTACCTGCGTTTATCGTTTGAAATTACATAAGTTTGATGGCTATCTCCGCCAGAAACTTCGCGAACGGAATCGCAGATAAATTCTTGTTGGGTACATTGGCTGATTTGCTCACTGATAAAATGCCACATAACATTCACCTTCAATTTTAATTCGTCTCTTAGTATGGTTTAAATATCTCAGTTGTATGATTAAATAAGTAATGTAAATTTGGTTTTTTATATCATTTAGTAATTAACTTGTTTGCATAGGGAAGGCATATATTTGTATAATGCCTAGCAATTGATAATTTTCGTATTTATCTATATTTACAGGCACCCACTTAGGGTGTTTTTTGTTTTTACTTCGCTGTGTTTTAGTCAGCTTAAATATTCGCACGTGGCGCTTGGTAGGTGTCACCACTGCATAAGGATTTTGATATGCCCGTAGTTACTCTCCCCGATGGCAGCCAACGCCAATTTGACAATGCCGTATCTGTTTTAGATGTTGCCAATGATATAGGCCCTGGTTTAGCCAAAGCGACAATTGCCGGTAAAGTTGATGGCGTTCGTGTAGACGCTTGTGATTTGATTGAGCAAGATGCCAAGCTACAAATTATCACTGCGAAAGATGAAGATGGTTTAGAAATCATTCGTCACTCTTGTGCACATTTAATCGGTCATGCAATTAAGCAACTTTATCCAGATGTTAAAATGGCAATTGGTCCGACTATTGATAATGGCTTCTATTACGACATCGACATGGAACATTCATTGAATGATGAAGATCTAGTACAAATCGAAAAGCGTATGTTGCAACTAGCCAAAACCAACTACAGCGTGGTTAAAAAAGCGGTAACTTGGCAAGAAGCCAGAGATACATTTGAAGCCCGCGGCGAAATCTATAAAATGCAAATATTGGACGAAAATATTGCTAAAGATGACAAACCCGCTTTGTATCATCATGAAGAGTACATCGACATGTGTCGTGGACCTCATGTGCCCAATATGAAGTTTTGCCAGCACTTCAAATTAATGAAGGTAGCCGGTGCGTATTGGCGCGGTGATAGTGACAATAAAATGCTGCAACGTATTTATGGCACGGCTTGGGCTGATAAAAAGCAACTCAAAGCTTATTTAAATCGTTTAGAAGAAGCTGAAAAGCGCGATCACCGTAAAATTGGTAAAGCGTTAGATCTATTCCATTTTCAAGACGAAGCGCCGGGAATGGTGTTTTGGCATGATGCTGGCTGGACTATTTACACTGAGCTAGAAAAGTTTGTACGTTCAAAGTTACGCAAATATGGTTACGGTGAGGTAAAAGGTCCATTAATGATGGACCGTACGCTGTGGGAACAATCAGGGCATTGGGATAAGTATGCCGAAAACATGTTCACGACTACATCCGAGAAGCGTGAATATGCGGTGAAACCTATGAACTGTCCAGGTCATGTGCAGATCTTTAATCAGGGCTTAAAATCATATCGTGACTTACCCTTACGCATGGCTGAATTTGGCTGCTGTCATCGCAATGAACCATCGGGTGCATTGCATGGTTTGATGCGTGTGCGCGGATTTACCCAGGATGACGCCCATATTTTCTGTACAGAAGAGCAGATTTTAGCTGAAGTGGGCGGATGTATAGATTCTGTTTACGAGATTTACAAAATATTTGGTTTTGAAGCCATTTCAGTCAAATTGTCTACGCGCCCGGAAAAACGCGTAGGTAGTGATGAAACTTGGGATAAGGCTGAAAAAGAATTAGCAGAAGCGTTGACCTCTAAGGGTATTGAGTTTCAGTACCTGTCAGGCGAAGGAGCGTTTTATGGGCCAAAAATCGAATTTACCTTACACGATTGTTTAGATCGAGCTTGGCAGTGCGGAACAGTGCAACTAGATTTCTCTATGCCTGGACGTTTAGGCTCAACGTATGTAGCTGAAGATGGAGAACGTAAAGTTCCGGTGATGATCCACAGAGCTATTTTGGGATCATTAGAGCGTTTTATTGGTATCTTAATCGAAGAATATTCTGGCTTGTTCCCGCTGTGGTTAGCACCGACCCAAGCGGTTATTTTGAATATTACAGATAAACAAGCAGATTATTCGCAAAAAGTACTAGAAAAATTGCAAAAAAAGTGGTCTTAGAGCAAAGTTAGACTTGAGAAATGAGAAAATAGGCTTTAAAATCCGCGAGCACACGCTTAAGCGTGTCCCATATTTGCTTGTTGTTGGCGATAAAGAGATGGAAAGTGGTGAAATTGCCGTGCGTTCTCGCAAAGGTGATGACCTAGGTAAAATGTCTATTGATGCATTTATCGAAAAAGCCATGTTAGAAGTTGACAACAAACATATCTGATTAATTTTTGGAGGAATAACATATTAAAAGCGCTAACATGAAGGCTAAAGATTCGAACAAAGCTCGAATTAATGAAGAAATTACATTGAATGAAGTACGTTTGGTAGGTAAAGATGGTGAACCTTTAGGCGTAGTGTCTATTAGTGAAGCTATGGAAACCGCTGAACAAGCAAATTTAGACTTGGTTGAAATTAGCCCTAATGCTGAGCCGCCAGTATGTAAAGTAATGGATTACGGTAAGTTCTTGTTCGAAAAGAGCAAGACACTTAAAGAACAAAAGAAAAAACAGAAGCAAATTCAGGTCAAGGAGATTAAATTTCGCCCTATGGCACTGATGAAGGCGATTACCAAGGTAAAACTGCGCAACCTGCGTCGCTTTCTAGAAGCGGGTGACAAGGCTAAAGTAACGATTCGTTTTCGCGGACGTGAAATGGCCCACCAAGAGATTGGCATTGAACAACTAAAACGTGTTCGCACAGATTTAGAAGACATTGCCAACTGCGAGTCTTTCCCAAATAGGGTTGAGGGTCGTCAGATGATCATGGTGCTTGCCCCAATTAAGAAGTAGTTAAGGTTTACAAGTAGGTCGGATTCTGCCCCCGTTCTCACCTTGCTGCTAAATATGAAACTTAAACTTGAGGTTTCTGCAAAACCAAAAAGTTTTATTAACAATGCGGAGTTTTAGCAATGCCTAAAATTAAATCCCACAGTGGAGCTGCGAAGCGTTTTAAAAAACTGCTTCTGGCCGCTTTAAAAGTAAACAGTCTCACTTACGTCACATTTTGACTAAGAAGAGTTCTAAACGTAAACGTCATTTGCGTGGCAAAAAACTAGCACATGTGGCTGACACTGCGTTGATTCAACGCATGTTACCTTACGTTTAAGAGAGGAGACTAAAATATGGCAAGAGTAAAACGTGGTGTTGTTGCACGTGCCCGTCACAAGAAGGTACTAAAACAAGCCAAAGGTTATTATGGAGCTCGTAGTCGAGTTTATCGCGTTGCTGTTCAAGCAGTAACAAAAGCTGGTCAATATGCTTATCGTGACCGTCGTCAACGTAAACGTCAATTCCGTCAGTTGTGGATTGCACGTATAAACGCTGCCGCACGTCAAAATGGTATGTCTTACAGCCGTTTCATTAACGGTCTTAAGAAAGCCTCTGTCGAAATTGATCGTAAGATCTTAGCCGACATTGCGGTACATGATAAAAACGCATTTAGCGCATTAGTAGATGCTGCTAAAGGTGCATTAGCTTAATTTTTTTAATAAACAGTTTTAAGTTCTTTCAGGAAACGGCGAGCATGATGCTCGCCGTTTTTCTTTCTGTAAATTACTATTTTGAACCCTATATTGTGGCGAAAGTCAGTGCAATCTAGGTTTAATTTTCCAATCTCTTTGTTTTCATTCCTGTAAACTAATATTTATATACATTTTAATAGCTTAGGGTGTTCTGACCGTTGGGTTTTTGATGTAGAATGTGCGGCTATTTTACTACTTATTTCTAAGATTGGGCTGGTTTCGGCTGACTGCGATCTAAGACTCATTAATTTACATCGGGGAATCTATGGATCTCGACACTATTATTACGCAGGCCGCAGAACAAATAAATGCTGCGCAAGACGTGAATGCGCTAGATGCTATACGCGTAGAGTTCATGGGCAAAAAAGGCCGCATGACTGAACTACTTAAAGGTTTGGGCAAACTGTCGAATGAAGAACGTCCTGCTGCGGGACAAAAAATCAATTTGGCAAAGCAACAAATTCAAAAATTAATTCATGCTCGAGGTGAGTTATTACGTGAGCAGGAATTAAATAAAAAATTAGCTGGCGAAAAGATTGATGTGACGGCTCCAAGTCGCGGTTTAGCGCGAGGTGGATTACACCCTGTTACACGGACTATTAACCGCATTGAGAGCTTTTTCAATGAACTTGGCTTTACCGCTAAAACGGGCCCTGAAGTGGAAGATGGTTTTCATAACTTTGACGCATTAAATATTCCTGCTAATCATCCAGCGAGAGCAGATCACGATACGTTTTATTTTAACCCTGATGTGATGTTACGCACACAAACCTCAGGTGTACAAATTAGAACGATGGAAGTTGAACAGCCGCCGTTACGCATTATTTCTCCTGGCCGAGTGTATCGAAACGATTATGATCAAACCCATACCCCAATGTTTCATCAGGTAGAGGGATTGATGGTAGATAAAAACGTTAGCTTTGCTGAACTAAAAGGCATTTTGCACGATTTCTTGAATAATTTCTTTGAACAAGATCTGCAAGTACGTTTTAGACCTTCATATTTTCCTTTCACCGAGCCGTCGGCCGAAGTGGATGTCATGGGCAAAAATGGTAAATGGTTGGAAGTGTTGGGCTGCGGAATGGTACATCCTAATGTTCTTAAAGCAGTAAATATTGATCCTGAGGTGTATACCGGTTTTGCCTTTGGTATGGGGGTTGAACGATTAACTATGTTGCGTTACGAAGTAAACGATTTACGCGCATTTTTTGAAAACGATCTTCGTTTCCTTAAGCAATTTAATTAGGTCGAGCCAAGAATATGAAATTTAGTGAAAAGTGGTTAAGAGAGTGGGTTAATCCTAGTATCTCAACAGATGCGCTATCTGAGCAGTTAAGTATGGCGGGTCTAGAAGTTGACGGTGTGGAAGCAGTTGCTGGGCAATTTGCTGGTGTTGTTGTCGGAGAAGTCGTCGAGTGTGGCCAACACCCAGATGCAGACAAGTTACAAGTGACTAAAGTGAATGTCGGTGACGATGAACTCGTCGATATTGTTTGTGGCGCGCCGAATTGCCGTCAAGGTCTAAAAGTGGCTGTCGCCAAAGTTGGAGCGGTATTACCGGGTAATTTTAAAATTAAGAAAGCAAAATTACGTGGCCAACCTTCATTTGGTATGTTGTGTAGCTTTTCTGAGCTGGGAATTTCTGAGGACTCTGACGGAATTTTAGAGTTACCGTCAGACGCTCCAATTGGCCAAGATGTCAGAGAATATCTATCGTTAGACGACGTTACGATTGAAGTGGATTTAACGCCAAACCGTGCCGATTGTTTAGGTATGAAGGGCTTGGCTAGAGAAGTAGGTGTATTGAATCAAGCAGCGGTTACAGAGCCTGAAGTGCATGACGTAGCGCCCGACATTACCGATACTCGTAATATTCAATTAGTGGATCCCGAAGCCTGCCCACGTTATTTAGGCCGAATCATTAAAAATATTAATCTTAATGCAACAACGCCACTTTGGATGGTTGAGAAGTTAAGGCGTTCCGGGGTACGAAGTATCGACCCAGTGGTCGACGTTACAAATTATGTGTTGTTAGAGCTTGGCCACCCGATGCATGCTTTTGATAACGACAAACTGGAAGGGGATATTATTGTTCGCCTAGCCAAACAAGATGAAAAATTAACCTTGTTAGATGGCAATGACGTGTCGCTGCACAGCAATACGCTTGTCATCGCTGATGCCAGCAAACCTTTGGCAATGGCAGGAATATTTGGTGGACTTGAGTCCGGTGTAACTTCTGCGAGTAAAGATATATTCTTAGAAAGTGCCTTTTTTGCTCGAGACGCCATCATGGGTAAAGCACGCCAATATGGTTTACATACCGATGCATCTCATCGATATGAACGTGGTGTTGATCCTGAACTACAACGTACTGCGATGCAACGTGCTACATCTTTATTGCTGGATATTGTTGGCGGTCAGGCTGGGCCGATCGTGGAAGCAGTAGAGCAAAAATATATACCACAAACACAAGAGGTTAAACTAAGGCATAGCCGTTTAACTAGCGTGTTGGGGATAGAAATATCTGCCGATAAAGTATCAGATATTATTCAGCGTTTAGGTTTTTCTATGAGCTTAGAGAATGATGTGTGGCAGGTTTCTGTGCCTCCATATCGTTTCGATATCAGCATAGAAGAAGATTTAATAGAAGAAGTCGCCAGAGTATATGGTTACAACCAAATACCTAATATTGCACCTGTATCGACTCTTAACATGTCAAAACATGAAGAACAAAAAGTCGAATTAAAACAGTTAAAAAGTGTATTAGTAGAGAGCGAATTTCAAGAAGCGATTACCTATTCGTTTGTCGACCCTAAAATTCAGTCAATGCTGTATCCAGAGATAGAAGGGTTAGTATTACCTCATCCTATTTCATCTGAAATGTCAGTGATGCGTGTCAGTTTATGGACGGGTTTGTTACAAGCGGTCTCTTATAACCAGAAGAGACAACAAGGGCGAGTCAGGTTGTTTGAGTCGGGTTTGCGTTTTATGCCCGATCACTCAGAGAAAACTGGAGTACGTCAAGAGTTGGTGTTAAGTGGTGTTGTGGCCGGTAATCTTGCCGAAGAGAGCTGGGCGAGTGAAACGCGTGCGGTGGACTTTTTTGATGTTAAACGGGATGTTGAGAATGTACTAAATAGTGCCGGCGTTACTGATTACCATTTTGTCGCGTCTGAACATAGTGCATTACATCCAGGGCAAAGTGCTGCTATTTATCGTCATGATCAGTTGTTAGGTCATGTGGGGGCGGTACATCCAAAATTCGAAAAACCTTTAGGGTTAAATGGTCGTACTTTTGTATTCGAATTGGAAATTAGCGCTCTTGGAGTTAAAAAATTACCTATTTCTGAAGAAATTTCAAAATTTCCTGCAAATCGACGTGACATTGCAATCGTAGTAGACGATGATAAAGTAGTTGGCGAAATTTTGACATGTATCAAAAAATTTGGCGCAAATCAATTAGTTGGCCTAAACTTGTTCGACGTGTATAAAGGGCAAGGAATTGCAGAAGGTAAGAAAAAGCTTGGCAATATCACTAATCCTGCAGGATAAAACCAAAACGTTAGAAGAAAGTGATATTCAAGCGACAGTCGATGGAATATTGGCCGAGTTATCAGAAAAATTTAAAGCATCTTTGAGGGATTGACGATATGGCATTAACCAAAGCCGAAATGGCGGAACATTTATTTGAAAAGTTGGGGCTAAATAAGCGCGATGCTAAAGAGCTTGTAGAAACATTTTTTGAAGAAGTGCGTGAGGCCCTAGAGTCAGGCGAACAAGTTAAGCTCTCTGGTTTTGGTAATTTTGATTTGAGACAAAAGAATGAACGGCCAGTAAGAAATCCTAAAACAGGAGAAGATATTCCAATTAAGGCACGCCGAGTGGTGACGTTTAGACCAGGTCAAAAATTAAAGAGTCGCGTTGAAAGTAGCAAACCTGCAGAATAAAGTTATCTACAACAATTAAAAGATAATAAAAAACCGGCTAATGAGCCGGTTTTTTTGTTTATCTATGTATTTAACCTGAATTCTGGATAACGCTTTTTCTGTGTCTAGCGGCGTTGGATTGTTCAGCAATAAACGTTATTACTTACAACAATCCGCCTTGCTATACACGAAAAATTTCGTTACCGAATAACATTTAGCTCAGGTTATTTAGATCAGTTTACAGTACTGATACCAAAGCTTTAGCTAGGGTATCGACGTTAGCTTGGCTGATACCTGCAATGTTAACGCGACTTGAACCAACAAAGTAAACACTGTGCTGATCTCGTACAGCTTGTACTTGTTCAGGTGTAATACACAAGAATGAGAACATTCCTTTTTGTTGTTTAATAAATTCAAAATCTTTCTGTGCGCCATATTCATTTAATTTGCTCACTAAAAGACCACGTAGATCATGCATTCGAGTACGCATTGCTTCTACTTCAGCCATCCATTGGGCGCGCAATGTGTCATCATTCAAAATAATATCTACCAAGGCTCCACCATAAGAAGGGGGCATAGAATATATACCACGAGCAATAGCTTGAATTTGTGTTTGTATTGCTTTGCGAGCGGTACTATTTTCCGTCACCATAACCGCAATACCAACTCTCTCGCGGTACAAGCCAAAGTTCTTTGAACATGACGCGGCAATAACGACTTCTGGAAGGTTATTAACCATCAGGCGCATTCCGTATGCGTCTTCTTCTAAGCCATCGCCAAAACCTTGATACGCAACGTCAACAAACGGAATAAAGCCAGTTTGTTGAGCGGTTTCCAACACCACTTGCCATTGATCTTTGGTTAAATCTGCACCTGTTGGGTTGTGGCAGCATCCGTGTAATAAAACTACATCGCCTTTCTTTACTTGCTTAAGGCAATCAATCATAGCGTCAAATTTTATGCTGGCACTATCTTTGTCAAAATAGGGGTAGGTTTCTATTTTTAATCCGGCATTACCAATTAATGGAATGTGGTTAGCCCAAGTAGGATCACTCACCCAAACAGTCAAGGTGTCGTCACAACGCTTGATCAATTCGGCTAGTATTCTCAGTGCGCCACAGCCCCCAGGGGCTTGAACGGCGGCAACTCTATCAGCCAATAGCACTGGATTATTTTTGCCCAGCATTAGCTGCAACATACCATCAATGTAGCCTTGCACACCTTGTGGGGTAATGTAAGTTTTTGAATCTTCTTTTTCCAGCAGAATTGTTTGTGCTTTAGCTACAGAACTTAGAATAGGCGTATGACCCTGTTCGTCTTTATACACTCCAACACCTAAATCTATTTTATTAGGATTTGTATCGGCTTTAAAAGCAGTGGATAAACCTAATATAGGATCGGCGGGTAGCTGAGGCAGTACTTCAAACATGATGTTCCTTAATGGTAAAAGTGGATGACTGGGTTAACATGGCATTATGCCATTAGTATTAAAAAATTCGAGTTAAATTCGCTCTATTTTATATTGAAATGGAAGCTTTGTTCAGATACGCACTGCGCTTTGTTGTTGTAGGTCCGTTCGTACCAATTCACCTTTTGATTATTGTCGACAGTCAATATGGTTGATGAGCGTGTACCATACTTTTCGCCAAGTATAAAAATGGGTGACAAACGTCTCTCTTGTTCAATCGGGATCCCTGTTTGGGGCAGGTGCTCGTCTTGGGCTTCGGTACTATCAAGCAAAAGTTCAAATAGCGCGTCTGAGCGAATATTTGATTGATTCAAACAAAGGTCTTCTAGTTTACCTTTACCTTTGTTCATTTTAGGCCAAGTGCTATCTAGTTTTTCATTGGACAGTCCGTGAATGCCAGAGTGCAATGGCGCTAATTGGTCAAAATGATTATTGTAAACGTGTAAATTATCCCATTTGCCATATAACAAATTGTAGCCGTTGTATTTTTCTTTACTCTGAGTAAGGGTTTGCAGGTAATTATCCGCTGAATTTAGCAGATAATTAGACACTAATTCCCCACGACTAATGGCCATAGGGTTGATTCGCTCAGGATTGCGTATATTAGTAAGAGCCGCTATATGGCCATGACGATTTATTCCCATCCAGGTACCGCCAGCTTGCTTATCTTGACCTGCTAAAATATTACTATTATCTGGCCAAAATGCAGACTCTGCTGTTTCTCGATTGAAAAACTCATCTCGATTGGCGGCTATGATGAGTGGGTAATCTTGGTGCTTATTAACGGCTACAAATAAAATGCACATAATGATTAAGTTTCTTATTTTTTAGTCATTTTTTAAATCATCAACATGCTCAAATAAGCTCTCAGCATGATCCACAAATTTTTCTGACGAAACAGTCCCCGTAATATTGTATATAGGGGCCAGCAAAGTCGGGTTATATTTAGGGCGGCTATTAAAACCATCATCTTTCAAATAGCCTAAAGCTAAGATGGGTACTAGTACAATTGCTGATGCGGCCGCTGTAATCATGTTGCGGATCTTATTCGGTTGATGGAAGGCGATAAACAGGCTCAACCAAATAAATGTGATCACAATTGCTGCAAAGATGAGTAATTCTAACCAACTAAACCAGCCACCAGGATGGATATTAAATATGACGATATTTTGTAATAAGCCAAGAGCGTATATGATTAAACTGGCAATTAAAGTAAGGTTGAGTTGATTGACTAAATTACTTTCTTTTTTGGAAATCTTGGCAATACCTGCAATGGCAAAGGGCCAAATACAAATTATTGCTAGCTGACTGAGTTGGGATGGTAAAACGGAGATTAAATTGAAGTCATCAATACTATTAACGTATTTAGAAATGAGCATGTATGCCAAACAAACTACAGTCAAGAAGACCGTTAACATGACTCTGTTCAGCCAGTTTAAGTTCTCTTCTAGCTCGCTTAATGGCATGGCTACGGGTAAGGCGACTTTAGTATCAATTATCCTTAAACGAGTTCTGCCAATTTTAATAATGTCATTTGATGTCAAGTTAGTTTGTTTAACATACTTATTGTTCACTTTTATGCCGTTGATTGATTGGCAGTCATTTACCACCAATTGACCAGACTCAGGATCAATTGCCACTAGCATGTGGCTCGGGCATATATAAGGATCATCAAGCCTCAAATCATTGTTAAAGTCTCTACCTACACATACGTAGTCTTGATCAAACTTAAAATGTTTAAGGGGAATATTTTTACGGGATAAAAGCTCTAAAACTATTGCCATTCAATTGAATCCATAAATTTTTTAGTAAAGGTTTGGGCCGAATCTTTTGCTACACCAGCTAAGGTGAAGTGACTAATTAAGCCACTATTGTCGTGGTCAAGAGTGGCAGAAACGAATAGTACGTCGTACAACTTGTCAAATTCTTTGTAACCCCTTAAACATAAAATTGTTTTACTGGAAACCCCGTGTATGTTAGTAACTTTATCTTCTTGGCATTGGTAGTTAGTAACATCAACTTTACCTGCTTTATTACCTGCACCCGCGCCAGTGATACTATCTGTGTAAAAGGCGTAAAACCTATGTTGACCTAAAGATTTTCCGTCTAACCATTCGAACTCTAACTCGACTCCGCCAGTATTCAGACCAGAATGTAAAAATATTTGCTCATCAATGCGGCAACGGTTTTCAACTGACAAAAATAGGGCTTCTTTATTGTTAGCGTTAGAATCTCCCCAGCAAGAGACAAACTCGGTAATTTGAGATGGAATTGATGCTTTGCCTAAACTAGCGGTCTTCCAGTTCTGATTTTTGAGCCGTGAAAACAGTCGTTGTTGATTGGCCATTAGCTGTTGCTGGATCCTCGGTTTTAACTGCTGGTTAGATAAGGGGTGCTCATGTTGACTAGACAAAAGATCAGTTACTTTGGCAAGAGGAATCAAAAAACCAATTTGATTGCCTGCGGTAGCCACATTCACGCCCATTACTTCTCCAAGGCCATTGACGACTGGTCCGCCACTCATACCAGGATTGATCGAACCAGTGAAATGAATACGCTGATAAAAGCTGTTCTTTTTAAGACCGTTAAAAGTGCCCGGAACCACGATCATACCCAAATCGTGAGGATTACCTAAAGAATAAATATTGCTGCCTTGTTCTGGCAGGGATGATGCTATTGGAAAGGCACTTTCTTCATCAGATAATTCAACTTTGCGCACCAGCGCTAGATCATTAATAACATCTAAATCGACCAGTTGTAATTGACCTTCATGACCAGACTGATCCATATATTCGATACGAAATTTCTCAGGATAATAGATGTATTCAGAAACCACGTGGTAGTTAGTCACTATGTTGCCTTTTTGATCAACCTGAAAACCTGAACCTATGGAGGATTTGTTACCAGATTCTAAATCAATGATTTTGATTTGATATAAAGCATTCTGATACTGTCCAAAAAGGCTTTGGGCTGTTTGTTGACTATATGCCGAGGCGCAAACTACACACAACAAAAATAGTAATATTCTCAATATCTGTATTCCAATATTTCTAGGTTAAAAACTAAACTTAAGGACGATAGTGTAAAGTGACCTGCCGAAGAATGAAATGATTTCAATGTATATAGTTGGTTTCTTTACCTATTTTTTAGTTCAGATATTTCAATTGTAAATTATATGTAGTGTAGATGTAGGGGACTGGTTAATTTTGCTGTTGAAACGTTTTTTATTATAAGAAAAAACAGATCGAGTTTGGTGTTCGCTATTATTTGGGTAACAATAGGTATTTATGAACTTATACACTCGAAACCAGTAGAATCGCAGAGTGACTATATACGACTGAAAACTCAAGAAATTGATGTGTCTAATTCCTTGAGACGAATGAAAGTAGTCAACAAAGGTGTTGTTTTATTGCTGGTGAGTATTCATCATGCCTTGGATAGTGTTAGGCGGTTGGTTATTTAGATTTAGGCGTTGCAATAACGCTGGAGACGAAGATTGAAAAATAAAGGTTTTACCACTCGGTTAGTGCATGCTGATCGATTATTGAATAATCCAGAGCATGGGGCTGTTCATCAGGCCACGAATAATTCAGTATTATTCGAATTCAAAGAGGCTCAAGGTATAGTCGATGTATTTCAGGGCAAACAAATGGGCCATGTATATGGTCGATCTTCCAGTGGTTCTGCTGCTGCGTTACAAAATATACTCAATCATCTTGAAGGTGGAGTAGGGGCGGTTACTTTTGCTACAGGTATGGCAGCGATAACTGCTGTGATGATGAGCCTTTTTAAAGCAGGTGACCACATAATTGTTAGTCATTTTTTATTTGGTAATACACGAAGCTTAGCTGAAACTCTCGAATCATTGGGCATTGAGTTAACCTTTGTTGATGTGACCGATGTACAGAATGTAAAGCAAGCATGTCGCGCCAACACTAAGGCTGTTTACCTTGAAACCATTGCTAACCCCGTCACTCAAGTGGCAGATTTACGAGCAATTGGTCAGTATAGCCAAGAAAATAGCTTGTTGTTTATAGTCGACAGTACTATGACGCCGCCTAATGTTTTCGATGCAAAGTCGGTGTTCGCTTCGTTAACTGTCAGTTCATTGACGAAATATATGTCAGGTCATGGCAACGTACTGGGGGGCAGTGTTGTGGATACTGGGCTATTTGATTGGTCTACATTCGATAACATATTAGACATCTATAGAGGCGCTGATAGTACGTTGTGGGGACTGACTCAAATCCGTAAACGAGGCCTCAGAGACATGGGGGCAACGCTATCACCAGAAGCTGCCCATGATATCTCTATCGGTTTAGAAACGTTAGTTTTGCGTACCGATAAAATGAACGACAACGCTATGTGTTTAGCCAATTACTTGCAAAATCATGAGAAAGTGAGCTCGGTTTATTATCCTGGATTAGCAGCTCATCCACAGCATTATTTAGCCAGAGAACACTTTTCGGGCTATGGTGGTATTTTAAGCTTTGATTTACTTGACGGCATTGACCCAATTGCATTTCTGAATGCCTTAGAGTTAGTGATTTGCGCTACCCATTTAGGAGACACTCGAACCCTCGCATTGCCAGTTGCATCAACGATATATTTTGAGACGAGTGCCGAGCAAAGGGTAGAAATGGGCATCAATGACAACATGATCAGAATGTCGATTGGTATTGAAGACAAAGGCGATCTCGTCGCCGACTTTGAACAAGCGTTTAGTCGTTTTTAAGCTTTGCCTAAGCTTGGAGGCATTGTTTAACCCTAGCTGGTTACAGATCTGTAAACTAGTTAGGTATGAATAACCTAAGCTCTCGGTAACGCTCTTTTTGTGTCTAGCGGCGTAGTATTGTCTATCAATAACACGTTATTACGTACGACAATCCGCCTAGCTATGCACGAAAAAGTTCGTCACCAAGTGAACATTGATACGCGGTTATTTGGACAAGACATATTAAATCATTGGATTATATTGATATGGTTTAGCTTAAACGATACTGATTATCTAGAACTCTGATTATGAATACTAAAACACAGTGATGTGACAAGAACCGCCCTTAATTTTATAACTTGACTGGGCGTCAAGCTATTTCATAACTGGTGGTGATTTCTACTTTGCCACTCAACATTAGCATCACAGAGCAGTACTTTTCTGCAGACAACTGTACCGCTCTAGTTAGGTGCTTTTCGCTTATATTGTTGCCTTTTATTTGGTAGTGTGCATGAATTTTAGTGAATACTCTTGGGGCTGTTTCGGCTCGTTCGCTAGTTAATTCACATACGCAGTCTGTCATGTCTTGTCGGGCTTTTTTGAGTATTTCAACTACATCAATTGATGAGCATGCCCCAACAGCAAGCAGCACAGCTTCCATCGGCGACGGTGCCTCTCCATTGCCATCCATTTCCAATGTATGCCCAGTGTTGGTTTCACAACTAAATTTCATATCTTGTTGCCAAGTCACTTTTGCTTGCATGTTTACTTCACTTTTATTGGTATATGAATTGGTACTACAACCCGTAACCCTTGGCCATAAACACAGCGGTCAAAGGGATGAGTATTAAACACAATAACTCTGCACGAACCGTGTTAACGACTCTTTTGGGAATGTTAGTGACCGCTTGTTTCGCTCGGTTGGCTTTAACGATAAAAATTGTTGGGTAGATAGACAATATGCTCATCACAAAAAACAAGGTGACTTTTAAATGAAAAAGACCGTTTGCGGAGTAAAACGCTTTGGGTTTACCAACCATAAACCACAACGTTAACCCTGCTAAGAATACGATTAACGCGCTTGTACCATACACGCGATCTATTTTAGCGAGTTTCTGCATTTGCTGAACGTTGACTTGGCCAACTAACAACATGTGTTTTGAAACTAACGTGCCTGCTAGTATTATTATGCCAAGAAAATGAAAATACCTAACAATCGCCTCGATCATAGTTAACTGCCTATTATTTGTTTTCAACTAAGGTAATTTTGCTTTTGTCTAATAAAATACGTTTTTGTTTGTACAGTGAACCGAGTGCTTTTTTGTAGGCGTTTTTGCTTACATTAAAGCGTTTTGCAATTTCATCTGCTGCACTTTTATCGGTCAATGTCGACAAACCGTCGTGAGCGATGAGGTCTTCGATAATCTGTTCTTCAAGGGTATTTCGTGCGCTAGGATCATGAAACTGAAAACAGAGATTTATTTTTCCGTCTTCACGAATCGACTTGATATAGCCTTTCATTGAATGGCCAATTTTAATAGGTTTAAATACTTCGTCTCTAAACAACAAGCCCAAGTGGGAACCATTAATAATCGCTTTGTAACCCATATCTGTTTTACCACAAATGAGTAGTTCAACCTCCTGTTTCGGCTCAAAAGTGCCACCTTCTTCGCTTGACTCTTCATACAGGAAATCGCTGAGACGGGTAGATGCAGCCAGACGTCCAGTTTCCTCATCACAAAATACATAAACTACATATGATAATCCCTCAGACATGGGATAAGCTTGTTCGCTATAGGGAACCAATAAGTCTTTCTCTAAGCCCCAATCGACAAACACACCTACTTTTGAAATGCTCACTACTTTCAAATAGGCGCAATGATCAACACATACCTTAGGACGTTTAGTTGTCGCGATAATGCGATCGTCACTGTCGTGATATATAAATGCGTGAACTTTATCCCCCACTTTACATCCTAATGGTGCATTTTTGGTTGGCAGTAAAATTTGCCCTTTGTCTTGACCATCAAGGTAAAAACCAAAAGGCACTTCATTGATGACTTCTAGGGAGTGGAACATTCCGACTTGTAACATAGTGTGGCATTTTTCTATTTTTGAATACTTGTGGCTATTGTAACTGATTACAGCTAAGACCAATAAGCGAATAACAACAAAAGTGTATTTTGTCGGAATATATTAGTCATTTAGTTGATTGTTTCATGGCATAATCTTGTTCTATTTTAATTGACTGAATTGTATATTTTATGGGCGCTAGCACGGATATTGTTTTTCTAAATGGAGAATTTATGGCTATGGGGGAAGCAAAAATATCGCCCATGGATAGAGGGTTTCTATTTGGCGATGGAATTTATGAAATGGTGCCGTCATACGGCGGTCAGTTGGTTGGTTTTACTCTGCATATTAAAAGGATGCAACAAGGTCTAGCGGCTATAGGCATTCAATTAACTCAAAGTGTGGATGAATGGCGTGAGATTGCCGAAAGTTTAATCAGTAAAAATGGTAGTGGTAACTTAGGGATCTATTTACATGTTAGCCGTGGGGCAGACGTCAAACGATTCCATGCTTTTCCAGATAATGTAACGCCAACTGTGTTTGCCTTTGCATTTGAAATACCTGCCGCCCCTGTCGCAGATAAAAATCTAACTAAACAATTTAAGGCCAATACAGCACAAGATCTACGCTGGAAACATTGTGATATTAAATCTACTTCACTATTGGGAAATGTGATGCATTTTCAGTCAGGCCAAGAGTCTGGTGTGAACGAAACTATTTTGTATAATGCCCAAAATGAATTAACGGAAGCCAGTTCCTGCAACGTGTTTGTAGTGAAAGGTACGCGCGTCATGACGCCGCCATTAGATAAGCAACTTTTGCCAGATATCACCCGTTATATGTTACTCGACATTTTACGTCAAGAACCAACTTTAGCCGTTGAAGAAAGAGTGCTGAGCATGGATGAAGTGCGTAATGCAGACGAGATTTGGGTGACCAGTTCAAGTAAGGAAATTGTGCCTGTAGTTGAACTTGACGGTCAACCTATTGGTAATGGCAAAGTGGGGGACATATGGCAATTGGCCCAGTCTTTATATAGTAAAAATAAATTCAACTACTAACATTTATGTCTCGTCCAACAAAAATAGTAATCGACTTAGCAGCCATTCGTGCTAATTGCCAGTTAGCCCAAGCTTTGGCTCCGCTATCTAAAACGCTAGCAGTAGTTAAAGCAGACGCATACGGACACGGTGCTGGGCCTGTGGCTAAGGCTCTTGCGCCATTAGTTGAAATGTTAACTGTTTCTTGTTTAGAAGAAGCGTTAATATTGCGCCAAGCTGGGATCAAAAAGCCCATTTTGTTACTTGAAGGCTTTTTTAGCACAAGTGAAATAAACATTGCCATTAATAATGACTGTGAATTTGTGATCCATAGCATTCGACAGGTTGAGCAGTTATTGACTGTTTCTGCTGTACGGCCTGTTAAGGTTTGGTTGAAGATTGATACAGGCATGCATCGTTTAGGTTTGTCGCCGGAAGATGCGGCAACTGTTTATGGGCAGCTTCAAGGTGCAACCAATGTTGGCGATATAGCTATTATGAGCCATTTTTCTTGCGCGGATGAACCAAGTGCTGATTATACAAAGAAGCAATTAGCAATATTCAATCAATGCGTCATTAAATTAAGCAATAGTAGTGGGGAATGTAGTATAGCCAATTCAGCGGGCATTTTGGCATGGCCAGAGAGTCGTTTAAGTTGGAATCGTCCCGGTATCATGCTGTATGGTTTGAGTCCATTTTCCGAAAGCCAAGATAATGCTGATAAATTAATTCCAGCAATGAATTTTGAATCTGCAGTCATCGCGCTAAGAAAAGTAAAGGTGGGGGAATCGGTTGGCTATGGCAATACATGGACGGCTCAACGACCTTCGATAATTGCGACAATAGCCGTGGGGTATGGTGATGGCTATCCAAGAAATGCTAGAACGGGAACGCCGGTACTGATAAATGGACAACGAGCAGCGTTAGTTGGTAGAGTTTCTATGGATTTAATAAGTGTTGATGTGACAGAGTTAGATCCTGTTCAAGTGGGTGATGGTGTCGAGCTGTGGGGAAAAATTTGTTAGCCAACGAAGTGGCGAATTGGGCTGATACCATTGGTTACGAGCTCGTCACCCGTATGCCTAATCGGGTGACGCCTAGTTACATCAATCTTTAGTTATACCTAATCATAATTGGTATTAGTTTGTGCTAACAAGCTGTGTTTATTCAATGCTGTATAAATACTGATGTATCGCTTCGATTTGCTTACTCGCGTTGTGGTCAAAAACGGGCATGGCCGATTTCTCTTGATCATCAAAATATTTTGGCATTTTCGTGGTCGGGTCGATGTGAATTGGATCCAACATCCAGCGTAAAAAATAGTCAGGGGTTAAACGCTTAGCTGAATATTTCAGATTAACGCCCTGAACTTCAAAGGCTGCCGTTGCTTTTTGGGCGCCAATATCATGGCAAATCACACAAGAAAAACCACCCATTGCACTGACGAGTTTTTCTCCTTCTGGTATTAACTGCAGATTGACTGCTAGATTTTCTTGCTGAGCATATTGTCCATGTTGTAAGGCCATTCCTGCAGATAATAATTCTGCTCTTGCTGGAAACGCCGGCATTTTAGCCAGTAGCCAATCTCTGGTTTGGTAGCGCAAATCACCCGCCAGATAATCTCCTATGGTTTCTGGAGTAAGCTTTTCGCCTGTATAGGTTAAGGGAGGGCGAGTTTGATCTAAATGACCTTTGTCTTTATGCGTAATTTTTAAATCTTGTACACTACTGACGTTGCTAGCCCAACTTGACGGTTTATCATCTCTCACGTGGCAACTGCTACATTGCAATTGGTTAATTTGTCGTTCGGCAAATTCATGAGTCGCCACTCGACTAAATGTCATCATTTCTTGTTGTAAAAATGCGGACATTTGCCATTTCTGTCGATTTTGCATATGTAGATCAATATGGGTATTTCTGGATAAACAACCGACATTGAAATTCTGTATCGCCACCTTTGGTTGTTGCGCTGGAGAATGGCAGTTGGCACAATAATTTTGGTTATACAAGGTTTGCCCTATTGTTGCATCTCCTTGGCTAGTGGGGAGTGCTTTTACAGCACTTGCTTGATATAGATAGCTGGCTAGGTCTAGTGCCTCTTTAGCATTGAGTTTAAAGTTAGGCATTTTAGTCCATTTGTAATTCGCTTCTGGCTCTAACAAATAATCCCTAAGGGCAGTAAACTTAAACTTAGCAGCAACATGAGTGAGTGAGGTGCGTTCGGCACTGACGGCGTCTTGGTGCTGTTGCCGTGGCTGGCTTTTCGACAAAGGACGATCTGGGCGAGTATGACAGCCGATACAGCCTAAATCATAAAACAGCCCCTACCTAATAATTTATCGCCTTGATCACTTTGCATTGTTTTTGTAGAGGGGAAGTGACTTTAGTGGCTAGGTAAGCTGCAATATGTGCGGCTTCATTGTTATTTACCAACTTGGGCATATTTGTTTGGTGTCTAAGTGTTTGCGGATTGGCTATCCATTTGGCCATCCATGCTTGTTTTATCCGACTGCCAATGTTGTCTAGAGAAGGAGAGTCTTGTTGCAACTCGGGCATGTTCAACTCTATTTCAGTGCTATGGCAATTAAAGCAGCGTTTCTCAGCAACAAAGCTCCGTTGATCTCTCATTATTTGGGCTTTCTTAATCGCTCCATCTGATAAAAATCTTAAGGAAAGAGGGCTGACAGGGCTTAGTGGGAACTTATTTCCGTTCCATAAAATTAAGAAACGCGGGTGACTGTTACCACTACGATATCGAATAGTATAGGCATGAAAGCCACTATTTAAGCTTGTTACTTTGCTAGTGACTTTTTGTTGATTGCCATTGAAATTGATTAGCGTTTTATTATTTAGCTCAAAAGTAAGCTGGCCATTTCCGCGGGCTTGAAATGTCACGCGGTCTTTTTCTGCTACCTGAATGTAGCCTGTGTAAGTTGCACTAAAAGAGCCAGGCTGCAAAAATGGACTTACCGAGTCTGTATCTTTAACCTGCAAGGCTAATGTGCGACTTTTGAATGTGTCCTGATTGCCATATTCATCGATTACTTCTACTTTGGCGCCAAGATCATAAGCATTTCGTTTTTCTTGCTCTTTAAGTGTGTCGATTGAAACCATATCAGCCACTTCGATTGAGTCGGCTGTTAAATTGTAAATAGTGTTATAGATAGTTTGGCTTAGTTCCTGACCTTTTGAGGTAAGCAATGAATAGTCAATTTTCATCTGATCAACTGGTTTCATGTCCTGAATTTTTAAGAATACTGTTTTGTTATCAGGCAAAAGCTTTACCGCTGTAATGTACACGGACTCTCCCGAGCGATTACTAGGTATACCCACTCTCCCTACAGATTTTGATTCGGTGTTGCGGTATTTCTCCAGTTCTTTTTCAGGTATATCGGTGGCAAAATGGGCAGAGCCATATTGTTTAGAATATAAGTAGTTCCATCTCTGTATGCTGTAGTTTTGTAAATTATTGGCGGAGGTTGGATCTAGTGTGTGGTTAAAGGTTAAATATAGCCCTTTAGTCGAGGCCTTTAGTTTGCTTACCCGTTTAAACGGTTGGCCTTTGTAGGTTATTCTGTTAATCGCAGACAACAAAGTCGCGTTGGTCTGCCAGCCTTTAAATCCAGTTATATACAATTGGTTATTGTTGGCTGGATTGAATCGAGCCCGCATCGCTGATGACATCAATTTAAAGGGAAGGGCGATGACTCCGCCTTGCACTTGTCCATTTACTTCATCTTTTAATACTGTGTAGGCTGTGCTTTGTCCGTATGACAAATGGATAAGTGAACCGCCTAAATCCCCCCAAGCTCCTTCTGGCACCCATACCTGTCCACCACCAGAATTGTCTGCTTGCATAGGTAGGTACGTGAGTGGTTTGGTATAGCCTTGTTGCAAAGTTCGGCCATTTCATGGTGTATCACCCCCATAAAATCACCTTGTTTAGCATAATTAACTTTACAGGCCTGAACATAAGTTCCTTCATTTTCACCCGTAGTGATAATGCTACCATCTGGACTAACCGATAATCCACCAGCGGCTCTTAAACCAGATAACACAACTTCAGAGTTTTTACCGTCAGCTGATACTTTCATCACTACACCATGATTGTCATGGGTGCTATCAAAGCCTCGGCCGCCTTGTTTTACCGGCGATGCTTTTGAAAAATAGAAATTTCCGGCATCATCGGTCTGTAGCCCGAAAGTAAACTCATGAAAAATTAGCGGTGATCTTAATATCATTGTTGAAATTCTCGTAGTAATCCGCTTCACCGTCATTATTTATGTCATGCAAACGGGTAATTTGATCTTTGCCTGTTACATATATAATATCATCGACTATGCGGATCCCTAGTGCTTCATTAATGCCTGCGGCGTATCTTTTCCATGTCACATTTTGCAATGTTTCATCTAAGCCTGAAGCGATCCATACATCACCATTCCAAGTAGAGAATGCGGCTCGACTACCGTCTGCAAAAAAATCAAATCCAGCGAATCGAATTTTTGATTGATAAGGGTTATCAATTGGCAGCGGTATTTGGTCGACGACAAAGTTTTCATTTTCGTCGGAAGCTAATTTTCCAGCAAGCTTGACTGTTTGTGGCCAACGAGTCGTGCCCCCTGAGAGCTTACTTAATAGATCTTCTTTTTCAATCAGCGGAAGTTCTTTACTCTGAGCATAGGCTATGTAAAACGCTTGAGGCTGATTAGATGCTGGGATGTCAATGTACTGAATTTCTGACAGGTGAGTATTGTTAATAATATCCCTTGATTTAATGGCATGGTATGGACTGTGTAGCGTGATTTGAGGAGTAAGATCAGATGATGAGCTTTCCAGTACTTTTAGTTTTATCGGGCGGCTTGTTGCTTCTATTTGAAAATGACGAACAAATACTACTTGGCCTTGGTGATAAAAGGTTTGAGGCATTTCATACACCTCGGCCTTTTGAGTACCGACAGTGTAATGAAAAATAGCTTGTTGGTTGTAACGATAACTACCTTTAAAGTGAACATATTCCTTGGCTAAGGGGGCATAATCATTGGCTCTAGGGTCAAGCCAATTATCGTTCTCTGTCCATGCTAGCAGGGTGCCACTTTGTAGAAATAGTTCTCCTCCGATCAATGAATTTCCGCCATGGGACCCATCCCAAGGTGTGCCTTTAAATTGAATAGATCCCAAGGTGACATAACGTAAATTCATAGAGCCCACATCATAGAAAGCGGATATGGCATGTTCATCTGTATCTAGTTTTACAGCTCTACCGCGCAATATGGGCGTATCATCACCTCTTGATACTACCTGTGCACTGACTTGACTATAATCATAGGTTTGCCACCAATCTGAAGGCTTCGCCAGCGAACTAAAATGTAGCAGTGCAAGTACAAGGCTTGTAGCAGTTAGACGTTTTTTCATGCTTTTCAATTTACCATTAAAATAGGTGCGTTAAATATAAAATAACAGTAATTTAACTAAAAGAATACAATATCAACTGTACAATATTTGTTCCATATAGTGTGGCGTTATATAACTCGTATTATAAGTATTCAGAACTCGAGATAAGTCAGACCCTCTGGGTCACGCTGTGTTGCGTATAGCTGTGTTTGATTTTCTAGCAGTAGCCCGCTATTAGGTACGAAAAAACGCCTCGCAATACACGAAAAATGTCGTTATCGAATAAATCTTAACCCAAACATAACGAGGGACATATTTAAGTGTTTGAATTGTTAGTAAAACTTAGTTTGAAACGACACTCATTATCCCAAGTTCGGGTTAAGTAATGTTTTTTGAACGCATCCTGCGGTAATTAAACAAGGTGTCGGCATGCCGAAATGGTCGTTCTCTTTTTCTAACGGTGAATGCGGGGCAGAAACCGCTGGGGCATTACTTTCAGCCGAGTTCATATTTGCTTACACTGTGTTGATCGAACTCAAAATAGCATCCGTTCCTCGTTAATAAAGAGTATCACTCAATCACCTTGATTAAGCGCACGTATAGCCTTGCTGAGTGGCTACCTATAATACGAATGGGTTTTACTTGCGTTGTACTGTAAACATGCAAAAGCGCAATACTTGGGTTTTTACTCTTTACATTACGTGCATTATTAGGAATAACATTGACGACAATGTTAGTTTGCTAGGGGTATTGATACAGATTGTAAATAATGGCCGAATTATTCATAGATTAATACGGGATAATAATTCGGCAAAAATTAACAAAGTAAAAAACTATTGGTCTAGTGGCGTATTAAAGTCTTCAGAAAGTTCAAAGTCGCCAGTTATTTCAGCTACTTTGTCATCTACAAACTTAATGGTTAATTCCTTACGAAAGTCTTCTCCACGTTTCTTCATGCCACGTTTCATTTGATACAAATAATACCAAGTATCATGGTCAAACGAGTCTTCTACAACAGGTTTACCCAAGACAAACTCAACTTGTTCTTTGGTCATCTGAATTCTAAGTTTAGCGACATCTTTTTTATCTAAAAAGTTACCTTGAGGCACATCAATTCTGAAAATCCAATCTGCACAAGACGAAAACATAAGGGTAATTGCAAAAACAACTATTAAATTCTTAAACTTCATTTTTACTCATTATTATTAGCATTTGAAAACTGTGGCTACCTAATTTAGGCATCGCCAACTTACTTTTAGCGGAGCATCCTAACCCAGCCCAGTTGACTCAATCAATGCCTATTTTTCATGAATTACTTATTTGTAGTAATTCTCTGGCATTTGCTATCGCCGACTCGGTAAGAGTATCTCCTGCTAATAGACGTGCTAACTCATCAATTCGTTCACTTTCTTTTAAACAAATCATGTGAGTTTCTGTGGTTTTCTTATCACTAAACTTAGTGACAAACATTTGATTGTGCGCTCTGGCGGCCACTTGCGGCAGGTGAGTGACACAAATAACTTGGGTTGATACGCCTAATTTTCTTAACAACTCGCCGACGACAGATGCAGTTGAGCCACTTATCCCACTGTCTACTTCATCAAAAATCATAGTGGCAACCTGATTGTTGCTTGAACTAATAACTTGTATCGCTAAACCTATTCTTGATAGTTCTCCCCCAGACACGACTTTCTCTAGCTTGTCTTGTGCTTGGCCAGCATTGGTTGATACCATAAAAGTGACACTATCTAAGCCTGATTTAGTAGGGGTAGCAAGCTCGTCATGCACAACACTAATATTAAAAGCGGCATCGGCCATATTCATTTTATGAATGTGTTGTTCTACTTGTTTAGCGAAAGACTTGGCCGCTTTCTGTCTAGAAACATTTAGTTTTTGTGCTGCGATTCGATATGCAGATTCAAGTGCTAGTAATTGCTCTTTTAAATCATCGAGTAGCGAATCATCGTGCACTAAAGTCTGGTACTCTTGACTCAATTCTTGATGAAAGTCGTACAACGCTTCTGGTTGTACATTATGTTTTCTAGCCAGATCCAGTGCTTGAGAATAGCGAGCCTCAACGTTTTGCATACGCATTGGGTCAATTTCTAATTGTTCGGTGTATGCGCGCAACTCAGTCGAAGCTTCTTCAATTTGAATACTTGCCTCGGTCAACATGGTGACAATTGGCGCTAAACTTCCATCGTGTTGCTGTAGTTCGGTTAATCGATCTAGACTATTTTGCACGGCTGATAAGGCATTGAAATCATCTGCTTCGTAAAGTTGATAAAAACTAATTTGGCTTTGTTCTAATAAGGTTTGGCTATGGCTTAATTTCTTATGCTCTCGTTCTAATTCTAAAAATTCACCTTCGGCCAAGGCAAATTCGTCTAATTCTACTATTTGATAAGACAAAAGCTGGCTTCTATCATCTCTTTGTTGCTGGCCTTCTAATAATGCTTGGTATTGCTTCTGTTTGCTTCTCAGAGCTTGGTAGCTTTCACTTACATTTGTTAGAAGTTTTTGATGCTCTGCATATTGGTCAAGTAAGCAGAGTTGGTGATCACTTTTTAATATTTGTTGGTGCGCATGCTGACCATGAATACTGAGTATATAAACGCCAAGACTTTTAAGTTGTTGCAATGGTACGGGAGTGCCGTTAATAAAAGCCTTAGAACGTCCCTCAGATGAGATAATACGTCGAATTAATACTTCATTACCATCTGCCAGTTCATGTTGTTGTAGCCAGTTTAGGGCTGCTGGCAATTCTGCTACGTCAAAACTGGCAATGACTTCGGCTTTATCAGCGCCGGTTCTGACCATGCCACTGTCGGCTCTGTCGCCCAAACACAAGCCTAAGGCGTCGACCGATATAGACTTACCAGCACCAGTTTCACCTGTTACGGCAGTCATCCCTTGTTTAAATTCAATATCAAGTGTTTTTACAACGGCAAAGTTGCGAATGGAAAGATGAGTAAGCATAGTAATATCTATACCTGTTTAATTATACAGTAGTGTAAATATAACCATGCTTTGGGCCGGTGTCTAGTTGTGAAATGAAAAAGTTCAAGATTTATTCATCTCAATTACTATTAGGTCCGCTAATAGAGCTTACTACCCCAGCCAAGCTTAGTACGTAACACATTAAAATAGTTATAATTTTTAGGATGAATAAGAGACAACTTGGCAGAGTTCTTACTAATGATTACTTCGTCACCGGGAAGTACGGTTAAGACGATATGGCTATCACAACTGACTTGTAAATTGTCATGATTTTCGGGGGATACCTTTAATTTTACGATACTGTTGGCATCAACGACAATGGGGCGACTACTTAAAGTATGGGGGAACATAGGCACTAAAGTGAGTGCGTCTAGGGTAGGGGTAAGTATTGGACCACCACCAGATAACGAATAAGCTGTAGAGCCTGTTGGCGTTGCTACAATAAGTCCGTCTGAACGTTGACTAAATACAAAGTGATCATCTAGGTACACCTCGAATTCCATCATGTGCGCCACTTTTCCATGGTGCATGACAACTTCGTTAACCGCTGAATCTTTGCTCTGTAAAATACCTTGACGATAAACCTCGACGGTTAGCAGGAATCGTTCTTCTACTTGGCAATGCCCGTCGAAGATACTGTCTAATTGTGGTTCAATATCATCTGGATTAATGTCGGTTAAAAAACCTAGGTTTCCACGGTTAATTCCGACAACGGCAACTTTGTATTCAGCTAAAATTCGAGCTGCACCTAACATATTACCGTCGCCACCAACAACAATAGCTAGATCTGCTTGTTTACCAATGCTGTCAATATCAGCCGATTCAAAGCCATTGGTGTCTAATTTTTGCGCAGTTCGTTCTTCAACTAACACTCTGCAGCCCCGTTTTGTTAAATACACAATCAGGGCTTTAAAGCTTAAATTTGCATTATAGTGTGCTTGTTTGCCGATTAAACCAACAGTTTTAAATTTCATAGAATTACAATGGGTAGTCACTTAAGGCTGGAGTATACCCATTGCACCTATTGAAAGTCATTTCTTTCTCCATTCTTAATCAATTATTAGTTGGATTCTTAAGTTTTAGATTGACTGTATGAATTGAAACTTCATATAGTCTGTCACCATTAGTGATAATTAGGAAAATGGTTAATGGGGCCAATAATGTTGGATGTGGCAGGTTATGAGCTGTCATTAGAAGAAATAGATAAGTTAGATCATCCGCTTATCGGTGGATTGATTCTATTTAGTCGTAACTATCATGATCAAACACAGCTCGCTGATCTAGTCAAGCACATCCGCTCAGTAACGCGTAACGACATAATCATAGCCACAGACCATGAAGGGGGACGTGTGCAGCGTTTCCGGCAAGGATTTAGTAAGATCCCTGCTATGGGTGATATTGCAACAAAATCTTCGGACTTAAATATTGATCCTGAACACGTCAGCCAACAATTGGGTTGGTTAATGGCGGCCGAATTGCTGGCTTTTGATATCGACATTAGTTTTGCTCCGGTACTGGATATTCATGGCGTGTCTGAAGTAATAGGTGACCGAAGTTTTCATCAACAGCCTGCTGAAATTATTCGTTTTGCTAGCCAGTTTATTAAAGGCATGCATCAAGCTGGTATGAAAGCCACAGGTAAGCATTTTACTGGACATGGTAATGTGCTAGAGGATTCCCATATTGCGATGCCAGTGGACAGTCGTACAAGGCAAGAAATATTCAAACTAGATATGGCTATTTTTAGTGCTATTCACCAACAAGGGTTGTTAGATGCGGTGATGCCAGCTCATGTCATTTACCCAGATGTTGATGATTTACCCGCTGGTTTCTCTAAAATATGGATCCAACAAATTTTGCGCCAACAACTAGAGTTTGAAGGCGTGGTGTTTTCTGACGACTTATCAATGCAAGGCGCTGTACAAATGGGAGATATTGTACAAAGAGCAGAACTTGCCATAGCAGCCGGTTGCGACATGGTGTTAGTGTGCAATGATGCTTCTGGTGCTGGAAAAGTTATTGATGGTTTGCCTACCAATCTACCGCCAGCCGTTAGAGCCAAAAGGTTGCGTAAAAATAATAATTTGGATTTTATGTCATTACAAAAAGCCTCTGAATATCTAAAGGCACAAAGAGTATTAGAGAAATTTCATGCAGGCTAAAAATAAATTAATACTACTTTCAATACTTTTGTCGGTAGTTTTGTATTTTGTTTTAGTTTCTTATAGCCATAGTCAAGCTATTGCAGCCACTGCCGCTATCACTTTGTTCACTGCCATGCTTTGGGTCACTGAAGCATTACCTATACCGGTGACATCATTAATCCCATTCTTTGCGTTTCCTATGGCGGGGGTATTAACTCATAAGCAAGCTGCGTCAGCCTTAGGTAGCCATGTTATCATTCTATTAATGGGCGCATTTATGTTATCCAAAGCCCTTGAAAAATCTCAGGTGCATAGTCGCTTGGCTTTTACTTGGTTAACATCACAGGAGGCAAAAGTGCTAGACGGTTAGTGTTAGGCTTTATGTTAACTGCGGCCATATTGAGTATGTGGATATCCAATTCAGCCACAACCCTAATGTTACTGCCTATTACCTTAGCGGTGTTACAACATGTTAAGGATCCAAAACTCACCGTCGCCATGTTACTCGGAATTGCCTATGCCGCTAGTTTGGGTGGGGTAGGTACCCCAGTAGGTACACCGCCTAATATTATCTTCATGAGTGTTTATTTAGAAACTCAAGGTAAAGAAATTAGTTTCTTAGAATGGATGAAAACCGGTGTTCCGATTGTTGTTATCGGAATACCTATTATTGCGTGGTGGTTAACCCGTAATTTAAAAAATACCTAGGAATATGTATTGCCTAAATCTGGTCAATGGCAACCTGCTGAAAAACGCGTGCTGAGCGTATTTTTGATCGTTGCTTTGGCTTGGATGTTTAGGCCTTACTGGACTGTGTGGTTGAATGTCAGCACTATTGGTGACAGTAGTATTGCTCTAGCTGGAGTAGTATTAATGTTTTTAATTCCTAATGGCAACAAAGCGAAAGTCGTTAACAAGACAGCGGTTAAATTTGGTGAAGTGGTCGAAGAGCAAGAGTCAAATAAATTACTCGACTGGCAAACTGCGGTGTCTATTCCTTGGGGCATGTTATTGTTATTTGCTGGAGGCATTTGTATCGCTAAGGCATTTGCTGAATCTGGATTGAGTCTGTTAATGGGGGACGCTTTAAACGGATTATCTAATTTGCCGATTCCATTGTTGGTTTTGGCGATTTGCTTATTTGTCACTTTCTTAACCGAAATCACCTCAAATACTGCAACGGCTACTTTGCTTATGCCTATTTTGGCCGCTGCCGGAATAGCGGCAGGCATCGATCCTGCCTTAATCATGATGCCAGCGGCTATAAGTGCCAGTTGTGCTTTTATGTTACCTGTAGCAACGGCACCCAATGCCATTGTTTATGGTATGGATAAATTTAGTATTCAAACCATGGCGAGAGAGGGCCTTGCGTTGAATGTTATTCTGGCTTTTGTTGTCGCAGGTGTAAGTTATATTACTTTGTAATACCATAAAACTCCTTCCCATCAATTGAGACACCCATATCAGTAATGGGTGTTAAACCATTTCAGCTCCCGCTTTTCTAATCCATTCGGTTTAAATTATGCACCAGACAACCCAATTGACGATGTTTGCGGGTATGATGACGAGATTTTGTGGGGTGTGGTGAATGCTAGGCGTGCCTAGCTTCAACAGTGATGTTGATAAAGGTCTGCGAAGTTAGAAAAAGGCTAAGCGTGTTTGAGTAGGGTTTTGGCTTTACCTATGCCTCGTATTTTTTGATGTTGGGTGTGTAGGCTGAAGTTTCGCATTAAATGTTCACTGCCTACAGCGTAACAAAAGTGCTTTTCGAATTCTGTGGTTAAGGTCAACCATTGTTCGTTGTTTAGGCCTAGCCTTTGTAGAATGTGCTGTTGCTGTGTATCGATTAATCCTGACTTATCATCTCTGATAACACGACCTGTGGTGTCGATGAGGTCGCAGTAATCTTTTAGTGAAAAAGCGATGCCTCTCGGCATGTTTTGCCTGGGGTTGCCAACAAATGGCATTAAACCTTTGGGTTGCTGGTGGTGTCTCAAAGCTTGTATCCGAGTTTGAATACTGGTGTGGTCAGAGTCCTCAGGTGTGTTGGCCATATTGGCGCGAATGGGGTTTAAGTCCACGTAAGCCATGCAGGCCAGTAGGGCTGATTTATCGAGTAGTGCTTGAGACTTAAACCGTCCTTCCCAGAATCTGCCAGTGCAGGCATCTTCTTTGTTGGCTTCTCGGGCTATGTACTCATTGAGATTACGCATCAACCAACTGATGTCATACAAACGCATCCGGTAAATTTCAACGGTTTCTAGAAGGGTATGCCGCTCACTCTTGCTCAACGTGTCATCTCGCATAAACCGCTGCGACAACAAGGTGCCTTTATGCAGTTGATGCCAGCGAACGAGCACTTGTTTCACCGTCCAGCGCTCAGCCAATGGTTTGTTCACGCACAGCACCACATGAGTGTGATTGCTCATCACCGCATAGGCGCAAATGTCGATAGCAAAGATGCGGCTTAAATGAAGCAAGCGTGTTTCAACCCAAGCCCGCCTATGTTCATAGCTCTGGCCTGTCAACGTATCTTCACCACACAAAAATGAACGGCGAACACAGCGTGAAACACAATGATAATAAGGGGTGTCGACTAAACTGATTTGGCTTTTACGAGACTGAGGCATCATGGCTATCCTTGGTTGAATCACTACCCATTAGTCTAGTTCAAATTGCGGATTCGTCGAATTTAATCATGGGTGTCTTGATTGGGGGATTTAGGTATTACACAGTGAAATTTAATTAGAGCATAATTCACATTTCTTTTTGTGTATTGTGACTAGACCAGTCACTAGGCTTGAGGGTGGTAATTTTACCTAGTGACTGTATTTTACCTACTGCACTGGTTGTTCAATGAGTTCTGGTGCGGGGTTGGTTTCTGCCGAAAAAGCCTGTCTGTCTCTTACATTTTTCTGCACCGATACCGCGGCAAATAAACTTAAAACATAAGCCATAGCGAAGAAGCCTTTTTCACTTAATAATAAATCGGCGTTGATTAAACCTATGGTTAATAATGCTATGGCAAACCCTGATGATACCCAAGCAAGGGTATAGTAGATTTTTGATGTAGCAAAGCCTTCTAATTTGTCTCTAATAGTTTTTTGTAATGACACCATTGAAAATAAGCCATATAGAATTATGGCAAGGTAGTAACCTTTTTCGTTAAGTGCCATATCTGCGTTAAATAAACCAATGCCATAGGCGCCTGCGCCAATAATTAATGCGGCAATGGATGCAAATGAATAAGATTTTGTTGGAGCTTGAATTTTCATAATTTTCCTTAGGATAATGGATATTATTTCACTGAAATGGCTGTTGATGGTTTTATAGTGCTACTACATGTTGCTTTGAATAAAACTCGACGCCGTGAGTAACCAATTGATACTTATCTAAATATTTGAATATTGAACCAAAGGTCGCAGTTGCCACTTTGCCATCGTGATCTTTAGTGGTGACATCTTTCATAAGCAATGAGCCAAACATTAATTTAAGAGGGCTGGCGCGCACACGTTGCGGTGTGAAATGCGCTTGGGTGTTCACTTTTAATTGGGTTTTGTCCATGGTTTGATAAATAGCCGCGTTTAACATGTCTAAAGCATGCTCTGTGCAGTTTTGATAGCGATTGTTAAGTGGATTAGCAATCACAGAATAATTTGGGTTATGTAATTCAGCGTTTTTACCCTCAGTGATTTGCCTGATTAAACGCTGTTGTATTTCGACTGAGGGAATAATGATCCCGGCTTTTAATTGCTGTGCCCCCAGAAAAAGTCTACGGGGTAATCTATTACTAATTCACTTTTATTAGGCTTGTCAGAGGTTTGATATAAATTGTGAATAGCATAACCTTGCACGGTTTCGCCAGTGTGCAATTTTATATCAGAATATACTGCAATGGCTGTGTGAGTGTAATTGATTTCTTTGGGTAAATCTTTTTGAGGTCTACCTACACGAGCAATAATAAATGCTCTCGCGCCCTTAGACGCGGCGTATTTTTCTAGATCTTTGGAGAAGTTAATTATCGTTTCTGGGGCAAATGTGGCTTGTTGGTAACTTTGGCTTCTGGCCCATATTGTAGGCGTAAACCATATGCTCATTAGTATTAAACTTTTCACAATCACATTTATACACTTCATCTGTTTTTCCTTTAAACACTGTTTTAAATAGTTATGACTAAAATAAGCAAAGAGCTGGCAAACATAAGCCACCAGCCCTTATGCATTAGTTTGATTGTTGTTGAGTTTGAATCACGATCATTTGGTCTGGCGCTGGGTCTGCTGTGATAGTGGTTTCGGTTATCACTAAAGGTTCATGAACGTGCGATTTGCTACTGTTAGTCGACTCAACTAATGTTGACCCCAATTTTATGCTCGCAGCCCCCGATATTAACGCTACGCTTCCACCTAAAATAAGTGGGGCAGCTACCACCGCACTGGTTGCCTTAGCTGTAGAGGTTACACCGTGGGCTGAGGCTAAAGCGGAATGTTTACTTGCTTGGGCACTATGCTGGCCAGAACCTTGTGCATAGGCACTGATAGTGAGTGATTGATAAAGCGAATACTAAAACTATTTTGGCAAATTTCATTGTGCTTCCTTCTTGGTTAAGAACGAGAACAAGATTATGCTTGAGTATTTAATATGTAAACATTAACGTTGTCTGTATACTTAAAGTACACCTTGGGTATAGTATATCTATACTTTATTGCCGTTTCGTTAAGTTGAATGATCATTATGAGTCAGATTAATCAGATCAATAATATTCTCAAAAAGCTGTTACGCTAGGAACAAATTACTTATAGAGATATTGCTAGACAGCTAAACATGAGTGAAGCCAATATTAAACGTATATTCTCAACCCAGAGTTTTACGCTTGAGCGGTTAGAGCAAATTTGCGAGATGTTGAAAATGAACTTATCAGACCTATTTGCTTTAGCACAAAAGCAGGTTCAACAAGTTAGCCAACTCACAGTCGAGCAAGAAAAACAGTTGTTGGCCGATCCTAAACTTTTATTAATTGCGGTATGCGTACGCGATGCGTGGAAATTTGAAGAAATTATCGATTATTACGATATTGATAAACATAGCTGCATTCAGTTACTCGCTAAGTTAGACAAGTTGAAAATTATTGAGTTATTACCAAACAATCACTTTAAATCACTGATTGCACAAGACTTTAGATGGATACCGGGTGGTCCATTAGAGCGGTTTATGGAGCAAGAAGTAATGGTAAAGTTCATGGCGCCTAAGCAAAACGAGAAGTGGAATTTTAGATTTTATTTACGAGGGCGATACTCGCAAACCTCAATAGACATTATTCAGCGAAAACTGAATCAATTAACCAAAGAAGCGGCGGTATTAAACCAAGAAGATGCCGAGTTGCCGCTAGATAAACGCCAACATATTGGGTTGTTAATGGCCATGCGACGCAAGAGCCGTCACTTTTCGAAAATATGCGTAGAGTATAGTCTTTTAATTTTACCTTTACCAAAAGGTAGAACACGACCATTTAAGTTACAAAAAAGGTCAAGCTATTGGCCATTCGGGCGAAATTGTTAGATGATGCTAGCGTAATAGGTAAAACGGCTTTTGCTTTTGGTGAAAAATTAGTTTCATTATTTTAACTTGGAGAATTGATTATGAGTGTATCTGTAAAAGGAAGCTGTTTATGTGGACAGGTTAAAAGTACCATAACTGGGCCTTTTCAACGTTTTTATCAGTGCTATTGTGACAGATGTCAAAAGAAAACCGGTTCGGCTTTTGCATCGTTAATTTTTACTACACCAGATAAAATTGAATGGCACTGTGGCCAGCAGCAAACCAAACGTTTTGACTTACCCAATGCCGTGCGTTTCAGTAATAATTTTTGTACCAATTGTGGCTCGCAAGTACCTTATTTAAGTCGAGATGGTTCGCAATTGGTGATACCAGCAGGTTATTTGGATGACGATCCTGAGATACGTCCTATGGCGAATATTTTTAAAGAAGAAACGCCATGTTGGTTTGATGAAGGGCAGGCAGCAACTAAATTTGACCAGTATCCAGTGTAAATCTGGCTGCCAAAGTAGGTCTAGCCAATAAAAAGTACTGATAAGCGCAATCTACATAATTATAGCTTGCGCGGCTTTTCTCTCAATTATTAGCCTGTTTTTAGTCAAAACTAAGGGTACTAAAATGGGGATTGTCGCTACAGGCTTCTAATTTTGTAATCTCAGTTAGTACAATCATAGTCTCGTTGTTTGATACACTAACGTTGATGCATTCTTCACCAGCAGAATTTCGCCCAGTATCCTGAGCTATGCCAGTAATAACCTCAGCCGATCTTAAGGTGAGTTTAATTGGGTAACGGTACATACAGGCAATTTCAATGTAATCATATTGATTGCAAGTGATCATTCTTTTTCCTTTCACCATAGCAGCTAGTCAGCTTGTTGGTTGCGAGCCTTCCAATTTTCTTGAGCGGCTTTCAAATAGTTGTCATCCACAGGTTTATCAGCAGCGAGCTCATGGGCAATTTGTTGAATAATATCGTTTCGACTTTTGATTAATGTATCCACTTTAGCAAACAAATCTTTGCGCTTCTGGATATTGCTCCTTTATGACAGTGATGTCTTCTATTGCGTAATATGCTTGTTCAATAGCATCATTGAATAAACTACGTTTAGCGCGAAATACCACAAATTTAGCTGCTAACTCCGATTGCAAATATTGAATATCTTCATGGTCCAAGCCAGCCTCTACAGCTAGATCGCTTGCTTTTTCAAGCCACACGTCTATTGCATCATTATTGTTGTTTTGTACTGCTTGCTTTATGCCTGCTTTAAGGTCCGTGGCATTTAAAATATCTTGCCTTGAAATAACGGGTTGGCTATTTGTTTTAGAAATGTCCGGTGTTTGCGAGAGGTGAGTCATAAACCATATTGTTGCCCCTAAAGAGAGAGCAATCATCATACCAACAATGTATTTCATGAATATATCTTATATTTACTACTTACTAAGGAGCAAAATTATACAGATGAAAGGATAAAGTGGAAAGAAGGATAGTGATGTTTTACTTGTAAGTTTGATTTTTTATTTATGAGGCGTAAGGATGAGTTGGATAAGGCAGCTTTGCAAGGTGCGAAGAGTTTATTTAAACGTTTATTTGGTTGTGAATCTCATTTCAATGACACCCTGTAATCATGTATGCATCCTGCATATGTAATTATGGTTTTAGTATATGGATTGTTAGCTGACTCAAAAAAGTTATAAAACGCGGCTAGTAAAAAAGTAAATATCTGAAACTCAGTAATATAAGAGTCATTAAAAGGTCTGTCTGAATGAAATGGAACAAATGTAAACTGGTTATAGTGTCTGTGTTAATCGCGTTTTATCCCAGCAATGTATTGGCTAATGGTGGTTATAATCCACAACTGCATAAGGCAGTTGCACCGCTTTCACCAGAACAAAGTCTAAAAACTATGGTGTTGCAGGACGGCTATGAAATGCAGATTGTGGCCGCAGAGCCGTTGATTGAAGAGCCTGTTCTGTTTACTTTTGACGGCAATGGTCGAATTTACATCGCGGAAATGTTGACTTATATGCAGGATGCAGAAGGGGCTGGCAAATTTAATAAAACCAGTAGAATTAAACGCCTTGAAGATAAAGATGGCGATGGGCTGTTTGAGAGTTTTACTATTTTTGCCGATAGCCTATTGCTCCCACGTATGATCAGTACGCTTGATGATGGACGTATTTTGGTGCGAGAAACCAACACCTTAGATTTAGTTGAATTATCCGACACTGATGGCGATGGTGTCGCTGATAGCCGAAAAACAGTGTATGTAGGAGGAGTAAGAGGTGGCAATCTAGAGCATCAACCTAGTGGCCTGATGTACACAATAGACAATTGGATGTATGTCACATATACAGATAAACGCTATAAATATGTTGGCGGCAAAATAATAGCGCAAGATATTGCTTATGGTGGCGGACAGTGGGGACTGGCGCAAGATAATGTGGGGCGTATTTTTTATTCTACTGCTGGCGGACAAAACCCCGCATTTACTTTCCAAGCCCCCAGTGTTTATAGCCAAGTGTTTGTTGAGGGCGAGCAAGCTGAAGGTTTTCGAGAGGTTTTTCCGTTAGATAACACGCCGGATGTGCAGGGTGGATTACCGCTATTGCGTGACGACAACACGCTAAATCATTTTACTGGTGGTGGTGGCCAATCAATCTACTTAGCCGACAAATTTGCTGAATTAGCCGGCGACTACATTATTCCAGAGCCAGTTGGCAACTTAGTGCGTCGAGCAAAAGTCAGGCGCCAAGATGGTTATTCTATTTTGAGCCACCCTTATCAATCAATACAAACAGAGTTTATTGCGTCAACCGACGCCAATTTCAGACCTGTATGGTCGGGAATTGCGCCAGATGGTTCAATTTTTCTGTTAGATATGTACCGAGGTATTATTCAAGAAGGTAACTGGACCAAGAAAGGTTCTTATCTACGTGGCGTAATTGATAAATACGGGTTTGACAAAACTATAGGCCGTGGCCGTTTATATCGCATCACTAAAACAGATGTAGAGTTAACACCTAGCCCACAGATGTTTTCTGAAACCACAGCTGAGTTAGTCAAACATCTATCCAACAAAAATCACTGGTGGCGTTTAGAAGCGCAAAAATTACTGGTTTTAAAAGGTGATATGTCTGTTGTGCCTGCCCTTAAAACATTAGCGACTGATACCCGTTATCCGCAAGCACAAATTCATGCTTTATGGACGTTGGAAGGGTTAGGGGTTGTAGACAAAGGGTTATTGTTGCCGCTAGTTTTTTCAGGCAATACGGATGTGCGAACGACCGCTATTCGTATCTCTGAACAACTAATGGAGAACTATAAAAATGAAATAAGCCAACTATGGTTGAAGTTGGCGTCAGACAAGGATATTGAAGTTGCCCAACAAGCGGTATTGTCAGCATATTATGTAATGACAGATAATCACTTGGCTATATTACAAGCGGCTAAGCTTGCTCATCCTAACAAAAAGGGGTTAATGGCAATTGAAACGGCCATGATCAACTTGATAGCGATGAATGAAAAACGTCGTAAATTGGCTTTAGGTAACGCTGATTTGGCTAAAGCCATGATATCAGAGAGAAGGCGTTTAAAGGGTTATGCTCCACATGTCATGGCGCGGATGGAAAAGGAGGCGGCAGTCAAGCAACGCCTATTGCGCCTTCTTTCTATCGTAACCCAAGAGTGACGGGTAATAAGGCGCAGCTAATAAATCTCGTTTTAGCGGGAATGCAAGGACCTATTAATGGTAAAACCTATGCCGGTGGTATGATGCCCTCTATCGCCTCCAATGGTGAGCAATATGTTGCAGATGTACTGACCTATATTCGTAATGAATTCGATAATCAGGCCAGTGTTATCACTAAACGTGACGTTGAAATGGTGCAACAAACCAATACAGGGCGCAGTAACATGTGGACTGACGAAGAATTACACTCTGTGTTCTCTTTACCTCTTAGCCAAAAAGTCGGCATGGAAAGTGACCACCAATTTTACCCTTAAAAAAAGAAATGATGTTGCATACCTCACTGATGGTAACCTTAGCTGGCCTAAATTTAGGGGCGCTGAAACTAGGAAAAAAGGCGATGCGATTACCATTGAACTACCTCAAACCGCTGTTATTTCGCAGGTAATAGTCAACTCGAAAGGTATGAATGATAACTACTCTCGTAATATTCAAATAGACTTCTCAATGGATGGCAAAAACTGGATAACCTTGTTGCAAAATCCGGCGACAAGTGATGTTGAGGTGAGTGAAACATTAGGGAGGGCGGCCAAATATGTGCGCATTAGCAACCAAATTGATAGCGCAGGGCAACCTTGGAGAATATCCGAATTAGACTTAATCGGCAGTTATTTATAATCAATGACAATAGTAGCATTTGATAAAAGTCCTGACCGATAAAACAAAACAGCCTTCATATTAAGAAGGCTGTTTTCGTTTAAGGATGGATGTAAACCTTTGTGATAAAAGGCAACTGGTACTAGGTTGCTTTGACAAATTTAGTGCGATTGTTGGTATCGCGGCTATTTAATATGACTTGGTCATCATCGGGCATAGTGCCGGTTTTTGCTAGTCTGTCGTATAACAACACATTGACAGTCGCTGCTAAATTCATGCAACCAATCGTAGGAATATAGACGACATGATCGCATTGATTGACTACATCCTGGCTGAGCGAACCGTCTTCTGGGCCAAAAATGTACAAGGCGTCATCAGGATGGTTGAAACTAGGCAAGGGGCAGGCACCTTCAACCAACTCTATACCCACTTTAACAAGTCCTTTATCCGCATCTAGATCTATCACCTCAGGTACTTGTGTTATTGGAATGTTTAAATGCGCATTTTTGGTATCAGTGAAAAATGCACTGGCTCGTGCATATCGTTGACCGGTATAACGGATCGTTTTAACTTGATAACATCCTGCTGCCCGCAAAATACTGCCCATATTTTGCGGACTTTTAGGATTGACTAACGCTAAATGAGCTTGCATTTTATGCTGTCAGTATTTGGTTGATCTGTTGTAGTTCTTTATCGCTAAAATCAGCGCAATTTAGTGCGGCAACACAATCTTCAATTTGACTGACTTTACTGGCACCGATAATAGCACTGGTTACTGCTTCGTTATTCAACACCCAGGCCACAGCCATTTGCGCTAGAGATTGACCTCGTTGTTCAGCTAACGTATTTAAGGCAATTACTTTGGTAATTTTGTCCATAGCTAATTTGATCGGCATTCAAATAAATTTGCTCACTCCTAGACGCCCGTGAACCATCAGGAATACCTTGTATGTACTTGTTCGTCAGGAACCCCTGTGCCAGTGGTGAGAATACAATAGAACCTAAGCCTTCCTCAGTAAAGACATCGGTCAGGCCATCTTCTATACCACGTTCGAACATGCTGTAACGGTTTTGGCTGATCAACAAAGGGGTGCCTAAATCTTTTAGAATACGAATCGCTTGTTTGGTGTGAATGGGTGAATAATTGGATATTCCCACATATAAAGCTCGGCCAGAACGTACTATGTAGTCTAGGGCTTGCATGGTTTCTTCAATTGGGGTTTCTGGATCGTATCGGTGGGAATAAAACACATCGAAATAATCAAGACCAGTGCGTTTAAGGCTTTGATCACAACTAGATACTAAATATTTACGAGAGCCACCAATACCGTATGGACCCGGCCACATGTCGTAGCCCGCTTTACTTGAGATCAATAATTCGTCTCGATATGGGGCTAGACTTTTCTTCATTATTTGGCCAAAAGTCGACTCGGCTGAGCCAAAAGGAGGACCATAGTTATTGGCTAAATCAAAATGGTTGATACCTAAATCAAACGCTCGATGTAACATTGCTTGAGCATTTTCTTGTGGATCAACTGCACCAAAGTTTTGCCATAAACCCAATGATAAAGAGGAAGTCTTAAGCCGCTTTTACCGCACTTTGGGTAAGACATTGTTTCGTAGCGGTTGGCTGCTGCTGAATATTGAGGATTGGGATCATTTGTTATCATTGTTTTTACACCTAAAAAATTTTGCTTAGCCTAAAGCAAAGTTAACTATTTCTCAATTTAGATATAGTTACAATTGTTAAATTACATTTCGATACTAAGCGTATTAAGATAACATCGACTAATTATATTTTTATCTTAATTTTTATGATCTTACTGCAAAATATCGATGCTATTTTTAATCACGGATGTGCTAAGCATGACTATCACCTAAAGATCCCATCTTTAGCTATTCAGCCATTGCAACATACTGTTGTATTAGGGGCAAATGGCAGTGGCAAGTCTGCGCTGACGGCGTTTATTGCTGGCCAAGGTAAATGTGTTAAGGGCCACAAAAAAACTAACTGAAGATTTTGCGTGGGTGTCGGTTGAGCAGCAGTTGGCGCTCATTGAAGCGGTAAAAATAAAAGAATGTGCTGACATTTTAGACATTATTCCTGTGCCCACTTCGGTTGAAGACATATTGTTTGGCTCCATTGATCCAACGGCATTAGCGCCAAGTCTACGAGACGAGGTGTATGATATTTTTTCGCTGTCAGCTTTATTGGCCCGGCCATTTAGAGTGCTATCAACTGGCGAAACACGAAAAGTCCTATTGGCAAAAGCTATTTTTCAACAACCCAAATTGATGATTTTAGATGAGCCTTGGGATGGATTAGATAGCCAAGCTAAGGCTCGTTTGGCTAACCTGTTTGCTCAATTATCGACGTCTATAACCTTTGTATTTGTGTTAAATCGATTGAGTGAAGTGCCGGATTATTGTCAGCAATTGATATTAATGGACAAAGGCCAGATTAGTTGGCAAACCACTGTTAATGACAATCTCGCGCTCATATTGGCACAAGTTAAACAATTGCAGCACTTGCAACAGACCACATTGACATTGCCTTCAAGAGACAGTGACAGTTTCGCTCCTAGACCTCTTGATGAAACATTGCCACTGGTTAAGCTAACCAATGGCAAAGTGCAATATGGGGCGCATATTGTGTTTCAGAACTTGAATTGGACGATATTGCCGCAACAGCATTGGCAGGTGACTGGCCCAAATGGCTCAGGTAAGACGTGTTTACTTAATTTAATCACAGGCGATAATCCACAATGTTATGTGAATGATATTTTTGAATTCGGGTTTAAGCGCGGCAGTGGCGAAAGTATTTGGCAGATTAAACAATATATTGGTTATATGTCGAACGCGTTTCATTTGGGCTATACGGTGAATTGCTCGGCCTTGCATGTGGTGTTGTCAGGGTATTATGACAGTGTTGGCTTATATCAAACGCCTAGTAGCCGACAAATCGCGTTAGCCAAACAATGGTTAACACTGATGGCGTTAGAGCATCAAGCCCAGGTTCCTTTTCAACAAATGTCATTTGGCGATCAACGGCTTGTATTGATTGCTCGGGCGATGGTCAAACATCCAACTATGTTGATACTAGACGAGCCTTGCAATGGTTTGGATGATATAAATCGTCTAAAAGTATTGGCGTTAATAGATCTATTAGCTAGGGAAGGCAGCACTACGTTGTTGTACGTGAATCATCATCAAGAAGACGTTATTCCAAGCATTAAGCACCATTTGTCTATGTTAGATTATAAGGTGTAATGATGCCACTAGATGATGATTTGTGCTTCACACTATTTAAAAAAGACACCGCTGGTTATAGTTTGCCGGAGAAATTTACCTTTCCATTTTATTATCAGCCTCACCCGTTATGTGTGTTAGCCGCTGAGCAATTACAAGATGAATTAAGCACACAAAATGAGTGGCTGCATAATTTTGGTTTGGAGGAAGATCCCAATAAAATTATCGGTAAAATGTTTGGCGTGTTGTTGGTAAAAATTCCCAAGGAGAACTAGGGTTTTTATCGGCATTTTCTGGCAAGTTGGCTGAACAAAATCATATTAGAGGTTTTGTTCCACCTGTATTTGATATGCTGACGAATGACAGTTTCTTTTTATCTGAACAAAGAGTCATTAATAACCTCAGCAACAAAATCGAAAAACTAGAAAGCACCAGCGAATATACGCATCTAAAACAGCAATTGCTTTTGGTAGAACAGCAAAGTCAGGCGGATATTGCTCAGCTACGAAGTGAGTTAGTTCGTAATCGTCAACAGCGGAAGCGGCAAAGAAGAGAAAGTGAAAAACAACTGACGGAGGCTTCAACGTCATCCCATCAAGCCTTAATGCAAACACTATCTGCCAACAGTGTATATGACAAATGGCGGCTTAAAAAGCTAACTGAGCATTGGCAAAATAATAGCCACACATTACTCACTAAAATAGATGGCTTTCAGCAGCAAATTAGTGCTCTTAAAAGCAACGAAAGCACTTATCTGCCAAGTTGCAAAGACGTATTTTTAGTCACTATCGTTTTTTAAATGTAAAAGGCCAACAAAAAAGCTTATTGGATATATTTGCCAATACCGCTTTTGGACAACCTCCAGCTGGGGCAGGGAGTGTGCAGCTCCTAAATTGTTACACTATGCTTTTCAACATCAACTGCGGCCGTTAGCCATGGCAGAGTTTTGGTGGGGGGCTTCACCTAAGTCAGAAATAAAAAAGCACAAGCAATATTACCCAGCCTGTACTGGCAAGTGTGAACCTATTTTACAACACATGTTGGATGGCATAGCGCTTGATGACAACCCATTATTGAAAAATTATGCTGCAGGCAAGAGCTTAGAGATTGTTTATCAAGATGATGATTTAGTGGTAGTAAATAAACCCGCTGAGTTTCTGTCGGTGCCCGGTAAGGCAGTGACTGATTCTGTCTATCAACGAGTTAAGCAACAGTTTCCTCATGCAACAGGGCCGCTAATTGTCCATCGCTTAGATATGTCCACGTCTGGTTTGATGGTGTTGGCACTAAATAGTCACAGTAATAAAGTGCTACAAAAGCAGTTTATTCGTCGAGAAGTTGAAAAAGAATATGTGGCAATAGTAGAAGGTTTAATCGAGGCGGATAATGGCGAAATAACCTTACCTTTGCGCAGTGATATATTCGATAGACCAAAACAACAGGTATGTTTTGACCAAGGTAAACCAGCAAAAACAACATGGCAGGTAAAACAAAGGTTTCCACAATTAAATCGTACCAAAGTAAGTTTGCGACCTCATACTGGCCGCACTCACCAATTGCGAGTGCATTGTGCTCACGCGTCTGGTTTAAATATGCCGATCGTAGGTGATGATTTATACGGTATGCGAGACCATCGTTTGCACCTGCATGCCCAACGGATAAGCTTTGTTCATCCCACCACTTTAGAAACGCTTATTATTGAAAAATATGGTGATTTCTAGACTTAAGTCTAATTTTTTTATTTACCGGATTACTTTATTATCCAAATATCGATGTTGAGTTATTTTGATAAAGAGTGGTAAAGGAAGATGGATACTAAGGATAATAAATTTGGTTTTTACAATGCCAAGTTCGCTACTGCTTGTTGTGTCGCTCTGTTGGCTTACATGCCTGCCAATAAGCTATATGCAAATGACTTGACCATTCAGTTAGCCTCAACAGATTGGTGTCCATATACTTGCGCCAACGACATATCGAATAGAGGTATAGTGCATGATTATGTGGAGTATATTTTTAGCCAAAAAGATATTGCTCTCAAAGTCTCATCTTTTCCGTGGGCTAGAGCGATAAGGCAAGTCGAAGGTGGAAAGTTGGATGGATTACTTACTGCCGTGCCTGCAAAAGGGCGTAATTTAATCTACACAGAAATACCGATAATGTCTTATCAAATGTGTTTCTTTGGCGCCCAAGATAGCCAATGGCAGTATAAAAACCAAGACTCGTTGCGAGATGTTCGACTTGGGGTTATCGCTGAATATAGTTATGGCGAGCCAGTAGATACATTTGTTAAAAACAAACATAAAACCGGTAACGTTATTGAGTTGAATACTCGTTTAGCAATACAGCAACTTATTTCTTTAGTGGCTGCAGGCAGAATAGACGTGCTGATTGAAGATAAAAATGTCATGGATTGGCATCTCAAAAATACTCATCATTCACTACTGGATCAATTCAAAAATTTAGGGTGTTTACAGGAAAGTCCATTTTATTTAGCCATGTCGCCAAAAATAAATTGGAGTTATGAAGTGATTGATTTTCTAAATCGAGCTTTTGAAAGTGAAGACAATCAACAATTACTCTACGATGATATCGTCGGGCGCTATTAATACCTCGTATACTGCACTCAATACTCAATACTCAATACTCAATACTCAATACTCAATACATAGTACTCAATAGTCAGATCTTCCCTCTTTTTTGACGGTTTAATTTCAAACATCCTGCTTTTTAGTTTCATAGTCATTTTGTCGGTTCACTCGGCTGATAATAACCTGTTCATTGGCTGTAGATTTTACGTACTCATAAAATAAATGATAATTATTATCGTTTGCATTGCTATTGTTCGTTTTTTTCTATAAGATTTTCACAGAAATCAACAAACACATATATTTATATATACTAAGAACAATAAGGAAATTTAATGAGCATGCTCTTTAAAACACCACTCTTATCAACTTGTATAGCCTTAGCTATCAGCGGCCAAGCCTATGCAAAACAAAGCAATGACAATAAAAGTCAGTCTGAATTAGAGCATATAGTTGTGAGTGCAACCGGCTTCGAACAAAAAATAACAGCGGCACCAGCCAGTATTTCAATTATCACTGAAGCAGATATTAGAAGTCGTCCGTTTACTACTTTGCTTGACGCAATCAAATATCAAGAAGGTGTAGATGTAGGTACTAGCCGTGACAAAACTGGCCAAGGCTCTATCAGCATGCGCGGCTTAACCAGTGAATACTCGTTAATATTAGTCGATGGTAAACGCCAAAATAACCATGGTGATATTTATCCTAATAACTTTGGCGGTAACGCTTTTGGACACATCCCACCAATGGATGCGATCGCTCGTGTTGAAGTTATTCGTGGTCCAGCGTCAACCTTATACGGAGCTGATGCCCTGGGGGGTCATCAACATTATTACTAAAAGATCTGAAGGTAAGTGGTCAGGTTCGGTAAGTTTTGGACGTAGTTTACAAAGTGACGATCAGTTTGGTGATGACATTACCACTGATTTTTCAGTGATGGGCCCCTTAATTGAAAACCTATTAGAACTCAGTGTACGGGGCAGTGTATATGAGCGTATGGCTTCTTCTCCTGAGTTTGAACCAGCAATCGATCCAAATGGTGATGTGCACGAACGCTCTTTAGGGTTTGGTAGTGGTGGTAAAACCGTTGATAATACCAATCAGCAATTTGGCGTGTCTTTGCTATTTACCCCTAGCACTTCACAAACCATTCGTTTTGATTTTGACAATTCAAATCAAAAATATGACAACACTCCTACCTATAACATTAACACCGGTGAGATAATCTATCCCTTAGGCACTAAAGATAATATTGAATCAATTTGGCGTACGTCTGGTGGCCAGGTGTCACCTCGGGCTGGTTATGCAGCGGATCAAGAGTTTGATCGTCAGTGGTGGTCATTAACTTATGACGCAGATTGGGACTTTGGTAGTACATTTATTTCTTTAGCATACGTAGATACTCAAAATAATGGTCGTACTATGCCTTTGAGCGTAGCTGAGCGTCAGCTATTACAACTTATGTACGATGGGGTTGGTGATTACCAAGGAATGGAAGAAGCCGATCGTAAAGCATTGGCCGAAACCACGTTTTTGCCTAGACCACAGCGTCCTCTTGAGAGTAGCCAATATACTTTAGATGCGCGTGTAGACATTCCATTAACGGACCTTATGGGTAATCATAACCTAGTTGTGGGTGGTCAGGTGATCCGTGGTGAATTATTAGACGGCGTGTTTGGCATGGAAGATAACGTGACGAATGGTGTGCAAGAGCACAACATTTATGCCTTGTTTGTTGAAGACAACTGGAATGTCATTGCGCCATTAACTATTACCGCGGGTGTGCGCTATGACAATCACGATGTGTTTGGCAGTAACTTGTCACCACGTTTGTATTCTGTATATGAATTATCCGAAAACTGGACCGTTAAAGGGGTGTCAGTACGGGGTTTAAAACGCCCAAAACGACTGATTTATATGATGGTATCACTGGTTTTGGTGGACAGGGTACTTCGCCTTTTGCCGGTAACCCAGATTTACAACCAGAAACTAGTGTGAATAGCGAGATTGCCTTGTATTGGAATAATGCAGTGGCAGGGCACAATTTCAACATCACTTATTTTAACACTCACTTTAAAGATAAAATTGCCTCTGGTGATTCAATTCAAAGTTGTGTCGCCACCAATGATGTTCGTCCATGTGTGAATTTAGGCGCCTATGATGAGTTAGGTTACAGTACTTATAGCCAAAAAATTAATATCGATAAGGTTGATATTCAAGGTATTGAAGTTGCCGGCCGTATGAGTATAACCAGTGCTTGGAACGTAAGTGCCAATTACACCTGAACTGACAGTGAACAAAAAAGCGGACCTCAAGAAGGCGAACCTTTAACGAATACTGCAGAGCATATGGCTAACATTACCACTGATTGGACGATTACAGATAAGTTGAATGTTTATTTACAAGCTGAAATTCGTTCTGACAGATATAGAGATTGGGATAGTACTCTTGACCAAGCTTTGTATTACAAGAACTATGAAGCCCTTAATCTTGGCGCTCGTTATAAGTTAACGGATAATGTGAATATTAACCTGCGAGTCAATAATCTACTTGATGAAGACTTTACCTCATACTCAACTTTTTATACTGACCTAAACAACGATGGTACCTACGAGTACTTGACGGGTCGTGGTCAAGTGAGTGAAGTAGTGTTTGCTGATGACTATAACATCAAAGATAAAGCACGCAGTTTTTGGGTAAGCTTAAACGCAACCTTTTAATCATGAATAAAAGGCGCTAGCACTATTGGGGCTAGCGCCTTAATTGTTGAGGGAATTGAAATAGATAATGAAACTAGCTTTGGGTAGCGCCCGTCAATGGCATTGGATAAGTGCAGCCATCTGTATTGTCGGCATGTTGTTTTTTTCTTGGACCGGTATCACTCTCAATCACGCAGCAGATATTCCTGCGAAATCTGATATCACCACCATTGAAGCTGATCTTCCAGCGGCGTTATTAACTGCATGGCAAACAACTGACAAAACGGAAGCTATGCTGCCCCCAAATATTAGGCAGTATTTATCTGCAGAATATCAATTGCATATTGCAGCATCGTTGGTCGGTGAGCTGAGTGATGGTGAGTTTTATTTACCTATGGTAAATCCTGGGGTTGATGCATGGCTCTCGATCGATATTGAAAGTGGCGAGCTCATCTATGAAAAAACCGACAGAGGGTGGATTTCCTTTTTTAATGATTTACATAAAGGCCGTTATACCAATACCGCCTGGGTCTGGTTTATTGATGGGTTTGCTGTGTGTTCGGTTATTTTTTGTTTAAGTGGCTTATGGCTGCTGTATAAACAAGCTGCATTTCGCCTATCAACATGGCCAATTGTGGCTCTAGGCGTGTTATTGCCGTTAGTGATAATTTTATTAAGTTTACATTGAAGGTTAATGGTGAGGGAGTTGGTGATATTGGTGTTCAATTCAAGTTGCCGTTCTATCTCAAGATTAGCCTTAAGTATTAAAAGGAAAATGAATGAAGTCGAAGATAATATTAAGTTTGCCCCTTTTTTCTAGTCTTGTTTGGGGTAGCTTCAGTTATGCCGCTGATAATGCGCTCACTATGCAAATAGATATTCCGCGGATGAATGTGGCTGAATACCATAAACCTTATGTAGCCGTTTGGTTGGAAGACAGCAGCCGCAAAGCTACACAGGTTGCCCTATGGTACGACCTTGATATGCAAGATAACGAGGGCAAGAAATGGTTGAAAGACATTCGCCAGTGGTGGCGCCGCGTCGGTCGTAAATCAGCCTTACCCTTTGATGGATTAACATCTGCCACTAAAGGCCCAGGTATGCATACCTTGGCCATAGATTTAGATGCAGAGCATTTAGCCGACCTAGCTGCGGGTGATTATCAACTACGTATTGAGGCATCAAGGGAAGTGGGTGGAAAAGAAGTGCTCAATATACCCTTATCATGGCCACCTACAGCGTCTGAATATCCTTTAGAAGCCAAAGGTAAGTCAGAACTTGGTCACATCATTGTTCAATTTAAATAGTCAATTTTAGTTATATTAAGGAAGCAAATAGTGAAAATATCAACCCCGTTAACCGCGTTGTTGTCAATAGGTATGGTACTGGGAGCAAGTTTTAATGCCTCTGCCCACAGAGCTTGGATAGTGCCTAGTTCTACCAATTTATCAGGTGAAGCGCCTTGGGTTACTTTTGATGCGGCAGTGTCAAACTCGTTGTTTGTTCCAGAGCATGTCGCTTTGCGTACTAAAGGTCTGAAAGTGCACAACCCTGAGGGAAAATTAGTAGAAATAGCAAACGCTCATACTGGTAAATTCCGCACAACCTTCGATTTAAACTTGGTTACCGAAGGAACTTACAAAATCGCTATGGCCTCTGGCGGTTTGTCAGCATCTTGGAAAGATGCCGAAGGTAAGCGAAAAAGATGGCCAGGACGTGGCCAAACTGCGAATGATGCAGATTTCGCCACTGCCGTACCTAAAAAAGCTGATTCTTTACTTGTATCGCGCAGTTTTCGTCGTATCGAAACCTTTGTGACCGCAGGTGAGCCCACCGATACAGTATTTACCCCAGTAACTCAGGGCTAGAATTAGTTCCGGTGACCCACCCGAATGATTTGTATGTGGGTGAAACCGCGAAATTTCAGTTCTTATTTGAAGGGCAACCTGCAGTCGGCGCAAAACTAGCTTTTGTAAAAGGCAACACACGTTATCGTAATGAGCAAAATCAAATTGATTTAGTAACAGACAACCAAGGATTTGTCGACATTACTTGGCCTGAAGCGGGGATGTACTTGCTTGAAGCTGAATACCAAGATGATAAAGCCAAAGCGCCTGCTACTTCCCGTAGAGGTGGATATAACGCGACTTTTGCCGTTCTTCCTGAATAACCATTGGTTTAATGTTCTCTGACTAAAGTAAATCTATGCAAAGTTTGTATGTAACTGTTGTGGCCATTGTCTTGTGGCTGGTACTTTGTGCTGTTACGTGGCGTATACATCGATCACGCCAATCGGTAGAGGTCAAATTGAACGCTACCGTTTTAATAGCTTATGGCAGCCAAACTGGCAACGCACAGACGATAGCGAAGAACTGTGCTCAAGCTTTGCATTTACCAGAAAAGTGTGTGATTGCGTTAAACAATCTAACCTTTGAGCATTTGCAGCAGGTTGAAAAAGCGCTTTTTGTCGTGAGTACCTATGGTGATGGTGAAGCACCTGATAACGCGAGCTTGTTCATCAAACATATGCAAGACAAGTGCTTACCATATGCAAAACAAAAGGTTAGAAGCCTTGAACAGTACGCACTTGAACATCTTGAGTATTCGATTATTGCCTTAGGTGATAGTAGTTATCCTGACTTCTGTGCCTTTGGCTTTGAATTGAATCAAGTCGTAGCGAAAACAGGGGCTCAGTTATTGGGAGGCGTTATAACGGTGGATAATTATGAGCCCCATACGACCCAACTGGCTGATATCACGCCGACCTGATTAAATATTCAGCCCCTTACATCGCAATCAAAGATGTTGCCTAGCACACAGTATTGGCGGCTGAGTGAACGTCAAGTATTAAACCCTAATTGCGATGACGAAGCACTGCTATTGTTGACGTTGCACAGCATTGGCCCAAGGCCAATTTGGCGAGCAGGGGATGTCATTGAAATTCAGCCCCATCACCCCGAGAATGTTATTGATAATTGGCTAGACGAAAATGAACTGAATGGCGAAACGCTATTAACCTATCAAGGGCACCAGCAAAGTTTAAAAGCTTGGTTGGCCGACAGAGAATTATCTAAAATTAATGTTGGTACTAAACTGAGTGTCGTCAGCCCAGAAGACTTACTAGACAAATTACCTTATTTGCACAAACGTAGTTACTCTGTAGCCTCAGTGTCGGAGAACGGTCAGTTACAGTTGGTGGTACGTTTATTCAAAAAAGATGATCAATCACTGGGTTTAGCATCGGGGTTTTTAGGCCAGTATTGTAAAATTGGTCAACTGGTGCAAGGCCAAATAAAGTCGATTAACCATCACCACCATATCCAACAAACTCAACCCATAATACTGATTGGTGCAGGCAGCGGGTTGGCAGGATTGAAAGCGCAAATTGCAGCGCGCAACTGGGCTAAGCAGCATGGTCAGCAAAATATTGGCGATACTTGGCTAATTTTTGGGGAGCGACATAGCGCTGCAGAATTGCCCATTAATCGACTTTTACAGGACTTAAAAGAGCAGGGCATAACGAAACTCAGCCATGCTTTTTCTCGCGATGAGCAATACCCTAAATATGTGCAGCATATATTGATTAGCGAGCAAGCTACTTTGCAACAGTGGCTTGAAAATGGCGCGGCGATATATGTTTGTGGTTGTTTATCTGGTATGGGGCAGAGTGTTCATCAAACCTTGATTGACATGTTAGGCGAAGCCACTGTTGAGTCTTTACAACAGCAGCAGCGTTATATTCGTGATGTGTATTAGTTAATCACTAGCCTAAGCGATCTTAGGCTAATTAGTTTTCTCTTACATTATTCTTTTAGTAACGAACACCTTCAACGGGCGTGTTCAACGAATCACCCGGTTCACCAGCACCCTACTGTGATTGAGCATATGTTGGGTTTTGGCTCTTAGTTTCAGTAATAACAAATAAGCAAGGGGTACCAATACTAAGCTGGTCAAAGTAGAAAACACTAAGCCGCCAACAATAGCGATAGCCATAGGTGCATAGGGTGGACCGTCACCACCAATACGCGTGCTTCCCATCGCTAAAGGTACTAAGCCAAGCACGGTGGTGGCCACTGTCATTAATATGGGTTTTACGCGGGTGAGGCAAGCTTGAATGATGGCTTGCTGTACATTTTGTCCTAGATAAATCAGTTGATTGATCCTGTCAACCAAGACAATTCCGTTATTGACTACTATGCCCATTAAAATCAACATCCCTATCATCGCCATGATTGACATGGGTAAGTTTGCAGCAAACAAGGCCCAAAATACTCCCGTCATAGAAAATAGCAAGGAAGTGATCACCGCTGTTGGCAGTAACAAAGATTCAAATAGTGCGGCCATTACTATGTAGATCATACAAATAGCCAGTAACATATTGGTTTGCATGGCTGATTCGTTTTGTTTTTGTCTTTTGATGCTGTCATCAAAGGTCCAAGCGTAGCCGGTTGGTAACTGAATATGCTTCATTACGCCTTCGATATTTGCTTGGGCTTGCTGTAACGTGACGCCATCTTGTAAGTTCGCACCTATTGTGATGGATGTTTGTCGATAACTGCGTCGAATTTCCGCTAAACGTGGGGTAACAGTCAAGTTTGCTAGCATATCTAAGGTAATGTTTTGGTTTTCTTTACGGGTTATAGTCAGGTTTTTAAGTTGCTCGACTGAGTTTTGTAAACTTTTGTCGAACATTAGTTTTATGCCAATTTCTCCGCTGTCTTGATGTCTGAAGGTTCGCAAGTTTGTGCCACGTAACGCGACGGCCAACATCTGTGCAATGTCATGCGAAGTGAGCCCATAGCGGAACGCTTTTTGTCTATCTACTACGACTTGCAGTTCCTTTTTCTGTTGTTTGGTATCGGTTTTCACATCTGTCATCCCTGCTAGGTTACTTAGCACTGGAATAACTTGTTTGCTGATTTGGTTTAAGGTTTCCGACGAATCTCCCACTAAGGTAAATTTAACATTGCCAGCGTTATCTTTGTTCCATTGAAAGGAAGGACGTGCCCTAGCAAGGCGAGGCATGTTGTCGGTAATCTGTTGTTTAATACTGGATTGTGATACCGGTAAGTCATCGATAAAGGTGATCCCCGACACGGCAAACCCTGTGGTGTAATAGCTGTACACTTGTTTGATGTGCAACTGCTGTTGATTGGCGTATAAATAAGCTTCCATCTTGTTAACCGCTTTTTCAACTTCTTCAAGGCTATAACTGCCTTGAATATCGTAATTCATCCATACACGGTTTTGATCGTTGTCTCGGTCTTCATCACTGGTGACATATTGCATAGGAATGGCAGTAGACGCCAATATTGCAAGGGCAATTAAACTAGTTTTACCCTGATGTCTCAACGTCCAAGTGAGGATCTTTTGATAAAAGCGTGCCAAATTGTTAGGCGCTTTTTGTATTGGTTGAGTGGTGGTTCCCTTACCTTTAATTTTAGTGGAAAGTAGGGGAATTAAAGTTTGTGAAATCAATAAAGAGGCAAACAACGAAATACAAATTGCGATGGCCACATGCTCTAAGAACACAGTAACGTTGACTTTTTCACCGACAATATTGGGTAAAAATACAATGGCTGTGGTAATCGTGCCGGCGATAACTGCCAAGCTGACTTTTCCCACGCCTACTTTTGTGGCTAGGATTGGGTCGGCAATCTGTTGTTTTTCTTGCTGAATACTCTCGGTGACCACGACTGCATTGTCCACCAACATACCCACGGCTAACATTAAGCCCATCATGGATAAAATGTTAATGCTGTAACCCATCATGTACATGCAGCCTAAGGTTATACAAATTGAAAAGGGCACAGATAATACGACCAACAAAGTGGTAGTGATATTGCGTAAAAAAGCGTAAAGCACTATTAGTGATAATAATGCGCCAATCAGTCCTGCATTAAGCAGATCGGCTAGGGATTCAGTCACACTTTCAGCTTCATTTTCCATGATAAACAAATGTATGCCGTTAAAAGCGGGATTAGAGTTAGCCTCTTCAATGACCTTTAATACTTGCTCAGATACTTCCACCATATTGCTATTCGATTCACGATAAATATTAAAACCTACAGCATAAGCTTGATCTAAATGTCTGCCATCTGTGCGCTCAGGCTTTTCAAATCTAACTAAGGCTATATCACTTAGTTTGACGTTTTTGTTTATTTGTAAGTCGCGAATTTGTTGCACACTGTTGAATTGACCTTGAGGAGTGACGGTAATTTTTTGTTGGTAATCTTTGTCGATAAAGGTGCCGGCAGTTAATGAAAAGTTGGCACTGCGTAGGGCCTTGGCGAGTGTGTTGGTGTCAATTTGCAGCGAGGCCATAAGCTGTGAGTCAAGGCGAATAGATATTTGCTTTTTGTCTACACCATAAAGTTCAACTTTGGAAACGCCTGCTACCCGTTCTATTGGTCGCTTTAAATTGCGTTCAAGCAAATCAAAGGCATTGGATAAATCTCGTTGGCTAGAGACTCTCAGTGAAAAAATCGGCATATCATTGGTATTAAACTGATAAACCAAAATACGCTCTACGTCGGCCGGTAACTCTGCACGAATGGCGTCAATTTTTTCTCGTGCTTCTATGCCCTTAGCCTTTAAGTTCTCGTCCCATGCAAATTCTAGCTGGATTTCTGCCGCGTCTTCAAAGGAGCGTGAACGTAGGCGTTTGATCCCCGACATGGTGGCGAGTGTTTCTTCGACTGGTCGGGTGATCATTTTTTCCACTTCTAGTGGGGTTGCGTCTTTATAGGGAATGCGAATGGCTATTTCAGGAATATCGATACTTGGAAATTTTTCTAACGGTAGTAACTGACTCGACAATATCCCAAATAACAACATTGATAAAAATGACATTAGAATGGTTACCGGCCGTCTAATCGCAAAATCAGCCAAAGCCGCGCCTGAACTTGCGAACTTATCCATGAACATTCTCCTTTGATCCTGGTGCACTCGGGGTATCTTTATTTACGTTTAGGTTGAGCTGTGGTGCGGTGGTCGCGGCAAACTGCTTGCGATCAAACACACTATATAGAATAGGAATAAAGAATAGGGTGAGCAGAGTAGAGAACATTAGTCCATAGATTACTGTCACGGCCATTGGTGTGCGAATTTCTGCGCCTTCGCCTAAACCTATAGCCATTGGAAGTAAGCCAAGAGAGGTGGTTAAGGTGGTCATTAATATGGGGCGTAAACGACTCTGAGCTGATTGAATAATTGCCTGATGTTTAGCTAAGCCGGTCTCTCTAAGCTGGTTGATTTTGTCGATCAATACAATGGCGTTGTTAACCACTATACCGGCTAACATAATCAGGCCAATAAACACTACCACGCTTAAATTGGTGCCAGTTAGATACAAACCGTATATGGATCCGGCACAGGCTAATGGCACAGTTAGCAATATTAATAATGGGTGTAGCAATGACTCAAATTGCGAGGCCATCACCAAGTACACCAAAAAGATAGCTAAGCCTAGAGCAAAAATTAAAGACTGGAAGCTGTGTTCCATTTCTTCACTTTGACCTGCCACTTTGGCTTGGATATTGACCGGAAAATTAATTTGTTGTAGATGCTGTTGTGCGGCTAATACTGCTTCATTGAGATCGCCATACTGCAAATTTGCTGAAATGACGGCCACGCGTTCTTGACCAATTCGGGTGATTTCGCTCGGACCTATCGTCATACTAATGTCAGCCACTGCGTTTAATGGAATGGCTGAGTCGGCGCCAGGATTAACTATAATCTGGCCGATGTCTTGTATTGAGTCTCGCTGTTGCTCATTTACTTTGACTAATATGTCAACTTTTCTATCTTGAATACTGAACTTGCCCGCCTGTTCGCCGCCAATTTTGGCTGCAATTAGCTTGGACACTGTAGGAGCGGTTAACCCAAGCTGGGCCAATTTACTGTGGTCAAATTCAATTTTTAACTCGGGATTTCCAGCTTGTAAAGATGTTTTAATATCGCTAAAGCGTGGATCTTTGCCTAAGACGAATTGCACTTGTTGGCTATATCGGCTTAAGGATGGTAAGTCGTAGCCAATAAGGTGAACCTCTAAAGGTGTAGCAAAAGTAAATAGAGAAGGGGAGCCAAACTTACTTTCTACTCCCGCCTGACGGGCTAAGTAATCCCGCATTTTCTCCTTAACTTGTTGAGTCTTTTGCGCCGAACTATTGTTTTCCATTACCACATTTAACTTACCCCAATTTTCCCCACCTTGACCGGCCGTTGCATTCATTAAGCTGCCGGTACCTGCAAGTGCGTAAGTACGATCTACCCCGGCTAATTGTTTGGTATAAGTGTTTAATCCATTTATCACCTGATCGGTTTGTCCTAACTGGGAACCGGTGGGTAGCGTAACTTCGACGTGAAACTCTCCCTGCGACATATCGGGTATGAGTTCCATACCTAGCTTAGGCAACAATAATACTGAACTTGAGGCAACAATGAGGACGCCAGTTAGAACCAGTACAGGTAGGTTAAGTGCTTGTTTTAAGCTAACTAAAAAGCCTCTTTCTATTAGCTTGAAGAGATTGTCAAAGAGCCATAGTATGGGCGTAAACATCCAAGCTAATACTGTTTTGAAAAATCTAAAGATGAAAATTAAGAGGCTAGATAGGAGTAAAGGTAAGTAATAGAAAACACCTTGTAGTAAGTAAATAAAGGGCAAAGTTAAGTAGTGAAATATCCAACCTATTTTGCTGCTTGGCTTGGATTGTTCAGCTGTAAACTCTGTATTTACATCTGAATTGGGGTAAGTAATGCTATTACTAGCGGATTTTTCTCGTGCGGCCAACATAGGAATGAGTGTCAATGCAACCAGCAAAGATGCACCTAAGGCGAAGGTAACCGTTAATGCTTGGTCACTAAATAGTTGCCCGGCAATACCTTCTACAAATACTAGCGGAAAAAATACCGCCATAGTGGTGAGTGTAGAGGCTGTGATGGCCATGGAGACTTGCTTTGTGCCACTCGCTGCGGCCTGTTTAAAATCTGTGTTGTTAGCTTTGTGTTGTGCAATGTTCTCCAGCACCACTATGCTGTTATCCACGAGTAAGCCGATGGCTAACGCAATGCCACCTAAACTCATGATATTCAAACTTATATCATTGGCGTACATTAGGTTGAATGTGGCAATGATTGAAACGGGTATGGAAATAGAAATAATTAAAGTCGGCCAAATATTTTTCAAGAATAAATACAGCACTAACATGGCAAGCAGGCCGCCAACTATTGCTGCTGATTTTACGTCAGCGATAGCATTGCCGATAAATTTCGATTGGTCGTATACCAATTGCAATTGGTATTGATCGGGAAGGTGTCGTTGTAATTGCTCGATTCTGAACTGAATATTTTTCGCTACTTGTACTGTATTGGCATCGCCTTCTTTGTAAATAGCGATTTCAACACCGGCAAAACCATTGAATCTATTTAACGCGTTAGGATCTTTGTGGGAATTATTGATAGTGGCTATGTCACCTAAGCGAACATTTTTTCCTTCTCTGCTGGCGATAAACAAGTCACTGATATCTTGCAAACTTTTGAATTGATTGAGGGTTCTGACTAAATATTCTTGTGAGCCGTCTTTCACCCGCCCACCAGAAGTGTTGACGTTCTCATCTTTCAGGCGCTTGATGATTTGTTCTACTGTGATGTTTAATTGGCTGGTTTTTTGTTGGTCGATCAATACCTGAACTTCATGCTCTAAACCACCGCTGATTTTGACCGACGCGACGCCTTCTACTGACTCGAGTTGGCGTTTTATTTGCTCCTCTGCATATAGCCGTAAGGTTTTAATGCCTTGTTCGGTTAGCGTGGTCAAGCCTTCGTTGTCTTTGCCACTAGCTTCGCTGCTATCCACGCCGCCTAATCCAAAGCGCATCACAGGATCTAAGCTGGGGTTAAACCTTAATAGAATGGGTTTTTTAACATCTAGGGGCAGCCAAATAGTATCGAGTTTTTCACGGATTTCTAGGCTAGCAAAATCCATGTCTACCCCCCATTGAAATTCTAACAGCACATCAGATTGCCCCGCTTTTGAAGTAGAAGTGACCTTACGCACGCCTTTCACTACGCCGACGGCTTCTTCGATAGGTTTCGACACTAGTTGCTCTATTTCTGCGGGCGCAGCTCCTAGATAATCCGTCCGGATGGTTAAAGTCGGATAGGCCAGTTCTGGCAGTAAGTTAATGCTCAAACGTGACAACGACACCATGCCAAATAAGATAATAGCTAAGGTAAACATCCAAACCGTTACAGGCCGTTTTACCGCAACGTTAACAATACTCATCCTGACCCCCTAACCTTTAACTAATTGAGAACGAATGTCAGTATTGGAGATAGCTGTTGATTCAAGATTTACGATATCAACAGGCGCTTTATCTCTGAGGTTTTGGTGTCCGGTAATTACCACATGTTCGTTGCCAATGAGGCCGCTTAATACCTCTACATATTCGCCATCCTCGAAACCCACAGTTACGGCTTGCTTAGTCGCAATACCGTCAGAAACGACAAATACGTTAATGCTGTCATCTATGCTCAGTAACGCTCTACGGGGCAATAAAATGGCATTCGAATGGGTGGCATAGTTCAGTTTTACTTGAGCAAACATGCCGGCTTTTAACGTGTTGTTAGGATTAGGTACTCGCAGCGTGACTTTAAACGTACCAGTGTTAGCGTTAATGACCGGACTAATTCGCTCTACAAATGCCTTGTTGTCATGGTTGTTAAACGCAGCTAGATTTAACAAGGCGGGTTGATTTATGTGGACGCTAGACAGTTCTTTTTCGGGTAAATGAACAATACCGTACAACTCTTTTTGTTGAACAATATGGAACATTCTGGCCCTTTGAAATGATTCGGTAAGATTGCCTACTTTAGCGTTGCGCTCGGCAATGTAGCCTGATATTGGAGCAACTATCGTTGCTTCTGTAAGATCTAACTCCGCTAACGATAGGGTGGCTTTGGCTGATTGGTATTGTGCGGTGATCTTATCGTAGGTGTCATCACTCACTAATTTTTTGTTATATACCTTATTGATTTTCGCGAGTTCTTTTTCAATACCGACTAGATTAGCTCTCGCTCTGTCTACATTTAAGTGATAACGCTGTGGCTCGATTTGGGCTAAGACTTGTCCTTTATCTACATAATCTCCTTCCTCCACATATATTTCTTTGATAATGCCAGATGCGCGAGGGACAACAAAGGCTTCTTCTTTGGCTTCTAAGATGGCTGTGGTGGCGTAGTTTGATGAAATACTGCCAGTGCTAAGTTGAGATACTTCAACGGGTACCGCGATGATGACATCATCTTGGTTATTCTCGGTAATTGCCTCTGCTTCACCGCAACCTGTTAAGAAGATAGCTGTTAACAATATGACGCTTATATGCAGCATATTGCTGTGTATTTTGTTTAATCTGCTTGTTGTTATGTATTCCATTGTTTTACCCTAAGCCTAAAATTAATATGCTAATGCGTGTGTACTAAACACCTTCAGCATTCACTGTGCCAGATGAAAAATACCTATATAAAACAAAAGCATAGAAACTAAATCTAGCGCGACATTAAGAATTTAATTGAGGTGTGTAGCGAAATTCGCTAAGTCTTAGCATAAATGACGAACTAAGTGGCAAGATGGTTCATTTATATCCCTAGTAAATATCTGATAGACTTTGTATTGAATGTATTTGTGGGTAGTCCCACGTAAAAAGTTGGATGAGTTATGAAAATTTGGGTAGACGCTGATGCTTGTCCAGTCGTGATCAAAGACATACTATTTAGAGCAGCACAGCGTAAAAAAATAGAAACGATATTTGTGGCGAACCAATATATTCGTACGCCGGCGTCTAATTATATTCGTTCACAGCAAGTGAGCGCGGGATTTGACGTGGCTGATGATGAAATTGTTAAGCAAACTGAAGTGAATGATTTAGTGATAACTAGTGATATTCCGCTGGCGGCTGAAGTGATAGAGAAGGGAGCGTTAGCCTTAAGTTCCAGAGGTGAATTATTCACTAAAGAAAATATCCGTTCTCGTTTAAATATTCGAGATTTTATGGATACTATGCGGGCCAGTGGCGAGCAGTCTGGTGGTCCACCTCCTCTGAATCAAAAAGATCGACAAAATTTTTCAAATCACCTTGATCGAATATTAGCCAAATATTAGTTGAGAATAGATGGGTCGTTCCATTACCAATATGAATGGGTAAATAAATCATAGAACGACCAATTGCTAGGAGCAGTTAAATAAAGTTAGCTAAGGTTAATACCAAGATGTAACCAACAGTATAAGCCAGTAATAATAACAAACCATATTTCGCATAACGCCCAAAAGTGAGACCAGGTACCTTACTCATGGTGACGATCCCGGCTGCAGAACCAATTACCAGCAGTGAGCCACCGACACCCACAGCGTAGGTTAATCCTAACCAAGATGCCAAATCCATGGAAATATCTGTTTTCAATAGTGCTGCAGTTAAGGGCACATTGTCGACCGCAGCAGAAGTAATGCCCATTATATAATTGGCATAAATTGGTGGAAGATGCTGATACAACTGCAGTAAAAACTCTAGTGCATGAATTTGTTCCAACATACCAACCAGCAATAATACGCCTAAGAAAAACAATAAGGTATCAAATTCAATGTAACGAATGTATTCAATAATAGGATCGCGGTCGTCATCGTCGTTGCAGATTTTAGCAAAAATAAACATCACCGCTAAGCCTGCGAGAAAACTCAAAACGGGGGAATTTCAAACAGCACATTGCCCACAATAGTGAGTAGAATGGTGCTTAAAAATATCGCAGCAATTCCGTAGTCTAACTTGCGTATATCTTTCTTTTGTTTCTTAATTCTTACTCTACCGTTCATTCCAAAACTTAGTAATGCTGCCAATACTAAAACCGCAGCAAATGCAGGTAATGATAGCCACAATAAATTTAAGATACTGACTTTGTCGGCTAAAAATATCATTAAAGTGGTGACGTCACCTGTGATGAGTGCAACTCCTCCGGAGTTAACCGCAAACACCACCATGATGGCAAAACGCATTGTTTTATTTGGCGGTAAAGACAAAGAGAGTATTAACGCCACAGATACTAAAGTGGCGGTAATGTTGTCTGCTAAAGACGAAAATATAAAGCTAAATATTGCGGTAAAAAACAGTAGCTTTCGCTCACTGATGGACTCTGGCATAGCGCGGTGCAGTAAATTGGCGATTAACCCTTTTTTATTTAGATAGGCCACAAAAGTCATGGCCGCTACTAAAAATAACCACAAAGACGATATGTCGGCCAAATTTTCTTTTAAGTGGTGGTCAATTATGTCTCGCTCGGCGCTTGTTGAGGAAAAGACGAATAATGTGATCCATGATAACGTGCCAAAAAGTAGGGTGATTTTTGCTTTGTTGATATGAATAACTTCTTCGAAGATTACGCCAATCAAAGCTAAAACGGCAAAGCCAATTAAAAAGTAATGTAACAGCATAGAAATGGGAATGTTTAAGTATGAAATTTCCGGCGATTTTATGCATTAATCGCCAGAATTCAAGTCGCTGTTTATATCAAAATAACCTACGTAATTTTGTTGCCGCTAAGCTTGTGAATTAGAGTTGGTATTATGTCGTTTAGATCGAGTAGGTCGATTGGATGGACGACCGTTATTGGAATTTGGGCGAGATTTTGCACCAGCGTTTTGCTCGCTCCCTTGCCTTGCCCCACGTTGATTTGGTTTCGGCTTTTTAGGTTTAGGCGCTTTAATTGGTCGCATGTCTAGGCGTGACTCTGGTAACGGCTGTGAAGGTTCAAAGCCGGCTATGGTTTTGCGCTGAATGACTTGCTTGGTCAGCCGTTCAATGTCCACCAATTGCTTAAATTCTTCTAGGGTTACCATAGATATCGCTTGCCCCGTTGCGCCGGCGCGTCCGGTTCGCCCGATCCTATGTACATAATCTTCTGCAACATTAGGTAAGTCATAGTTGACTACCTGTGGAAGTTGATCAATATCGATCCCTCGTGCCGCAATGTCGGTAGCAATCAGTGCTTTCACTTTGCCTTGTTTAAAGTCAGCCAGTGCTTTCGTTCGCGCTCCTGGCTTTTGTTGCCGTGAATAGCAGCTGAGGTAATACCTCTGGCTTCCAATTGCTTAACAATACGATTCGCCCCATGTTTAGTCCGGCTAAATACCAATACTTGTTGCCAATCATTGTCTTTTATCAAGCGGGTTAGGATTGCTGACTTCTGGCTTTTATCAACTGGATAAACCCACTGCTCAACTAAATCAACTGTTGTGTTAGCAGGCGATACTGAAACCTCTACAGGGTTATTCACTAACCCTTTGGCCAGTTTACGAATATCATCGGAGAAGGTGGCAGAGAACATCAAGTTTTGACGCTTCTGAGGGAGAAGTTTTAGTATTTTCTTAATATCGTGAATAAAGCCCATATCTAACATCCGATCGGCTTCGTCTAATACCAAAATTTCTAAATCACTGAACCTCACGGCGCCTTGATTATATAGGTCTAATAAACGACCGGGCGTAGCGACTAAAATATCTGCGCCTTTTCTAAGCTTGAGCATTTGTGGGTTAATGCCCACACCACCAAATACTACTGCTGACTTTAACGGTAAGTCACGGCCATAAGTTTGCACGCTTTCTGCTACTTGGGCTGCTAACTCGCGGGTAGGCGTTAAAATTAGCGCACGGGCTTGATTAGATTTTGCCGCTGTGCCTTTGTTTAACATATGTAATATAGGCAAGGTAAAGCCAGCTGTTTTGCCCGTACCGGTCTGAGCCGCTGCCATAACGTCCTTGCCTTCTAATACGGCAGGGATAGCTTGTGCTTGGATAGGAGATGGGGTGGTGTAACCTTTTGCGGTAACTGCAGACAATATTTCAGGGGATAAGCCTAAATCGGCAAAACTCATAGATAGCTCTCAAAATAACAATAAATAAAGCGACTAAAAATTAATCGCGGGCGCGGGAGGATACAGGATATTGTTAATAACTACCAGAGATACTCAGTGCCTATTCATAAACATTCGTTTGTGATCTTGCCACTTTAGGTTATTCAACGTCAATTTGTTAGTAATTGGGGCCAAGTGTGAAGCCATTTCTTGGTGGCAATCCTGTGCTCAAATATTGGCTTATCGCAAGCTGGATTGTGGGTCAGCGTGAGATCAAACAACCGGGCTATGCCAAAAGCTGATACCACTTCTATGTCATCATTTGAGGCTAAACGTACCGCCACAGCGGTTTCTTTTTCGGGCCAGTGAGCGATGGCATCGATTATATCTGAGTATGGGGCGTCGTTATTGGGAATATGCATAAAGGCTTGGTTCTTTACTTGCCAGTTTACGTTGGGAACGAGCTTACTAAGCTGCTCTTTGTATGTCTGCTCTGTACGTTTGACCCCAGTGAGGCTGTGACCGTTGCTCGTGGTGTTTGCTGCTGGTTCGAAATAGATAACATCAATGTCATTGAGGGGAGTGTGGGTATTGTGCTTATGATCCCAAACCATATTTCGCACAAACCCAGCGGCTATGTAAGCCGAAGGTAAGTTTATCTGTTGTAAGCTGTATAACGCGTTTAAGCGAAACTTATCATTCTGAAGTAGTTGAATCAGTTGTTTGGTCGCTTCAGACTCGAGCATCATATTAATACTCAGGTTGGTCTTAGTAGGCTTGCAATATAGCTCTTGATTGGTAATTTGGCTTGATACAAAAATGCCGCAAAGGTTTGCCCTTTGCGGCATAGTAATAATATTAAACCTTATGGTTTAATTAAGCATCAGAGCCGGGACGAAATGCCGGAGCATTTGCCTTATTGCTAGCACTTAAGAATGCTGCCGTTTTGGCTGAACGTTTTAGTTCAGGTCGAGCGTCATCGCTTAAAGAACCAATATTGAGTTCAACGAATGCTTCATCTATTGTGGCTGGCTTGGTCATAGGGGCAGATGCTGATTTTTTCTGCTCTGACTTGTCAGCGACTTTCAAAGATGTCACTTTCTTATTGCGACTTTTCGTTGGCGCTTTTTTAGCTTTTGCAAAAGTTACGTCCTCTGACTCTACAACAGTTGTTTCAATTGTTGTCTTGTCAGATGCTTCCACCGCTGATTCAACTGGCTTAGTTTCATCAATTACCACATCAGCTGTCTTCGCCATCTCGACTGGCTCTACAGCTGTTTTATCAGGTTCAACCTTTTGGTCCACCGGAGTGGCTATTATCGATTCAGCTTCTACAGTCGTTTCTGTTTTTACTACTTCTTCAGTCGTTACCACAGCTCCAACTTCTTCAGTTGCCACCTTGTCTGTGTTTTCTGACGTAGTATCAACCGTTGTTACTTGTTCTGCTGGAGTTGTTGAGCCAACCGACGCTGCAGCGGTTTCGTTTGTTACTGCTTCATTAGTATCTGGTGTTAACGCTAACGCAACCTGCTGTGGTGCGTCATCTGCGGTAGCCGTTGATTTCTTGCTCGTTACAGGCGTTGGTTCGTCAAACTGAAGCTCATCTTGTTTAGCATTCGTTGTAGCCGCTGTTTGAGCGTTTTCTTGCTCATTGCTTTCTCTACGACGTTTTTGCCCAGCGGAGCGAATGTGCCTAGGTGAACGGCGACTACGTGTACGTTGCCCTTCATCTTCTTTGGTTGCTTCACTCTTAGATGTACCTTCTACTTGATTTTGCGCTTGCTGGCCATTGTCTGTTACTTCTTTTGATTGCGCAGATTGAGGCGTTTTTGCTTGCACAGCAGCTGCTTCTTTTTTGTTTACCACAGGCTGTTGCGTAGGGGCATTATTCTGCGCTGTAGTGTTAGCTGTTTCAGTTTGTTCTGGCTTATCAGCTTCTACGCGAACACTACGACGATTGTCTCGGCGTTTGCGACGTTCAGCTACTTGTTCCTTTTTCTTCGGAGCAGGCTTAGCTTGCTTGTCTGTTTGCTCTAACGGTGCTTTCTCGTCTTTTCTTGGTTTACGATTATCATTCTTAGGTTTGCGCTCTTTACGCTTACCTGCTTGCTCGTTACGCTCTTTGTTGTCGTAATTTTTAGCATTGCGCTTATTGCGGTCAGGACGACCATTTTTATTGCGACGTTGATTCGAACCTTGATTACGAGTGTGAGTAGTTTTCTTAGGTACTTCTTTCTCTTCACTTGCAAATAAACCGCTAAACCATTTTCCTAACTTATCAAACAAGCTTTCATTGCTCGCAGTTTGCGCAGCAGCTGCCGCTACTTTTTGCTTACTGTTAGGTACAATTAAACTCTGTAGCGCTGGTTGTTCTTTTGGCGCCGCAGGAGCAATGGTTTTATCAGTGATGGTTTCTTCCATTTCGATGAGCGGCATCTTGTAGCTCATTTCCTGTGCTGTATCGTCAGGACGTCTACGAGAAATACTATAATGAGGCGTTTCCATATTAGGATTAGGAATAATCATTAACTGTACAGCGTGACGTTTCTCAACACTTTGTACTGAACGACGTTTTTCGTTTAACAAGTATGTGGCTACATTGACTGGTAACTGGGCTTCAATTTGCCCTGTGTTATCCTTGATACTCTCTTCTTCCATGATACGTAAAACTGATAACGCTAATGATTCTGTACCACGAACTGTGCCATGGCCACTGCATCGTGGGCAGACATTGTGCGCTGAATCGCCTAACGAAGGACGTAAGCGTTGGCGAGACATTTCTAACAGCCCAAAACGAGATATACGCCCAAGTTGAACTCTAGCTCTATCGCCACGGACGGCGTCTTTCATGCGGTTTTCAACTTCACGTTGATGACGTACAGGCGTCATATCAATAAAGTCGATAACCACTAAACCACCCAAGTCACGTAAACGCAATTGTCTTGCAATTTCGTCGGCGGCTTCTAGGTTAGTGTTAAACGCGGTTTCTTCGATATCACTGCCTTTGGTAGCCCGAGCCGAGTTGATATCAATAGAAGTTAGTGCCTCAGTAGGGTCAATTACAATTGAGCCACCAGATGGAAGTCTAACTTCACGTTGGAAAGCAGATTCAATCTGGCTTTCTATTTGATAATGGCTAAATAATGGGACATCGCCTCGATAAAGCTTAACGCGGTTAGCGTAGTCTGGGCGCATTTGTTCAACGTGCTTTAAGGCACGTTCGTGAACACTGCTTTTGTCTACTAAAATTTCTCCGATATCGCGTCTTAGGTAGTCACGTATCGCTCTGACTACTACGTCACTTTCTTGGTGGATTAAGAAAGGAGCAGGGCGAGAATCTGCCATTTCAGTGATACGTCCCCAACCTGAGACTAAGTATTCTAAATCATAGGCAAGTTCTTCAGCAGACTTCCCAACGCCCGCGGTACGCACGATCAAGCCCATGCCATTCGGTAGGTCTAACCCACTTAAGGCCGCTTTTAAGTCCGTACGCTCGTCTCCTTCGATCCGACGAGAAATACCGCCAGCTCTTGGATTATTGGGCATTAAAACTAGGTAGCTTCCTGCCAAACTGATAAAGGTAGTAAGGGCTGCGCCTTTTTGGCCACGCTCTTCTTTATCTATTTGGATAATGACTTCTTGGCCTTCTTTAATCACTTCTTTGATACTAGGGCGGCCTTCGAATTTATAACCTTGAGGGAAGTAAGTTCTGGCAATTTCTTTAAGAGGTAAGAAACCGTGACGTTCGGCACCATAATCAACGAAAGCAGCCTCTAGGCTAGGCTCAACGCGGGTTATTGTACCTTTGTAGATATTGGCTTTTTTTTGTTCATGTCCAGGACTTTCGATGTCTAGGTCATACAATTTCTGGCCATCTACAAGAGCTACGCGCAATTCTTCTTGTTGCGTAGCATTGATTAACATTCTTTTCATTCTTGTTAGCTCGGTATTGTACCGATCATCACAAAGTAAAGAACTACATAGTGATTAGACAATAATTATATGCAGCCTCACGACTGTATGCTTAAAATTAAGTTTTGCGTCACAAGCGTTATTTCATTAATTATTTAATGTATTGTTTTTTAACACTTTATCCATACTTTATGGACACCAAACCAGACGTTGGTATTGGTTTACTTATTTTCTTCTTTAAAACTTATCAGTATTCGAATCAACGACAACGTATTATATGGCATGTCAGTCGTTCAAATATCTTGTCAATTCAATCGTAATCTTTACATCTTGTGCGAACGGTCATTATTTATGTCGCTGATGTAATGGTTCTGTTTTACCTTGGCTGAGAAAAGTTACTCACTTCACAGTTGGTTTGCATATACTTTTTCGATTATAGGTCGGTATTGCTTGCAGAACGAATTAATCTATCTTTGTTTTATTTCACATACACTATGTGATAAAACCGCCGCATTATCACATTAAATAACTAATACTGGCAAGATATTAAATTTATACACGACTTCTTTTACATTTCAGTTAGAATACGCGCCCTATGATAGATAATACATTTCAAAAAGTTCAATTTATAACGGTCGAACCTGAGCTCGAAGGGCAGAGGATTGATAATTTTTTACGCACCTTATTAAAAGGAGTACCGAAAAGCCTCATTTATCGCATTTTACGTAAAGGAGAAGTGCGGGTAAATAAGAAGCGGGTCAAGCCTGAATACAAACTAATGGCCCATGACGAACTTCGTATTCCTCCGGTTAGAGTGTCAGAACCAACAGACCTACCATCGACTAATTTGGACAAAGTAGCTAGCTTAGAAAATAGTATTTTGTTTGAAGATGAGTGTTTAATTGTATTAAACAAGCCGTCGGGTACCGCAGTGCATGGCGGTAGTGGATTGAGTTTTGGTGTAATAGAAGCTTTTCGAGCACTACGCCCTCAGCAAAAATTTCTAGAATTGGTGCATAGATTAGATCGCGATACGTCCGGCTGTTTAATCATCGCTAAAAAAAGGTCGGCGTTAAAACACTTGCATCAGCAATTAATTGATAAAAAAGTAGATAAACGATATCAAGCGCTAGTGGTAGGTGAATGGCCAGCTAACCGGTTTAAAGTAAAAGCTCCGTTATTAAAAAATACCCTTAAATCAGGGGAAAGAGTCGTGTTAGTTAATGAAGAGGGAAAACCTTCTGAAACACGTTATCGCATTTTAGAAGTGTTTAAAGGAGCGACCTTAGTCGAAGCCTCACCAATTACCGGTCGAACCCATCAAATTAGAGTACATTGTTTACACGCCGATCACCCCATTGCTTGTGACAATCGATATGGTGACAAATCGTTTGACGAAAGAATGGGGCGTCTTGGTTTAAAACGTTTATTCTTACATGCCCATTCGTTAGCTTTCCAGCACCCTATTACAAATGAGCGAGTCAGCTTTAAAGCTAACTTAGAACCAAGTTTAATCAGTGTACTTAAAAGGTTAAGAAGTGAAGTATAAAGCGATAATTTTTGATTGGGACGGCACGTTGATGGACTCCATCGGTAAGATTGTTGAGACGATGCAAAGCAGCGCAAAGGAACTCGGGTTTCCGGTCCCAGATTATGAGCAAGCAAAAAATGTAATCGGTCTCAGCTTATTGCCGGCGTTGCAGACATTATTTAACGTTGATGATGAGAAAGTGGCAATGGCGCTTTTTCATACTTATAAAGCGCAGTTTAAAGCGCATCTACAAATTAGTAGTCCTCTATTTGAAGGGGCGCTAGCGTTATTAGAAGAATTAACACGGCGAGGCTATATACTGGCTGTTGCGACAGGAAAGGCTCGTCAAGGGTTAGAGCATAATTGGTTGCATTCTAAAACCGAGCATTTCTTTAGTGCATCACGGACAGCGGATGATGCCCAGAGTAAACCTTCTCCGGATATGCTTGAACAACTATTGAAGGAACTGGCATTGCCAGTAGAACAAGTACTAATGGTAGGCGATACAACCTATGACATGGCTATGGCCGAAGCCATAAATATGGATCGTATCGGCGTTAGTTTTGGCGTACATAGTGCACAAGAGCTGAGTAAACATAAGCCTTTAGCCGTGATCGATTCTTTACAAGAGCTGTTATTGCATGTCTGAGTTTTGCATATAATCAAATAAATCTACGGACAGGTTTTTAAACATACCGATTAAAGCGATTAAAGGTAAGCCCATTAAGGTGTTGGGATCTCGGCCAGACAGTGAGTCAAACAAGGCAATGCCTAATCCTTCACTTTTAAAACTGCCAGCGCAGTTATAAGGCTGTTCAATATTTAAGTAAATGCTTATTTGTTTTTCTGTTAGAGGTTTAAATTTTACCTCAAATAATTCCACTAAAAATTCAAGTTGATTGGTACTGTGATTGGCGAGGCATAATCCAGTATGAAATGTGACAGTTTGATCACTCATCATCAACAGTTGCGATTTAGCCTTTTGAAAGTTACCCGGTTTTCCTAATGTTTGCCCATTGCAGCTGGCTAATTGATCAGATCCTATAACGTAGTGGGTGGGTTTTAATTTACTGATAGCTTGTGCTTTATTGATCGCTAATCGCAATACTTGGTCATTTATCGATTCATTGTTAATAGCGGATTCATCTATCTCGGGAGATATTGCGTCAAAAGGAATGCACAATTTTTTGAGAATGGTTTTTCTATATTCAGAACTGGATGCCAAAGTGAGTTTCATATAAGAAAGCTATGATTATGATTAAAGACCTAAATGAAAACATATCTACCTTTATATAACCATGGACGAATTAAAAATAAATTGCTTATATTTTCTTTGACTAACCCACGACAAATCTATATTATTCGCGCGCTATGCAGAAAGTGAAATTACCCAAGCAGGTTGATCCTGTCAAAAGTGCGACAAAACGTTCCGATTATCGGGGCATTGTGGCAACTTCTGAAATGCCAAGATTGCTTGAGGTAGTAGTTGATATTGCTGATCAAATTGATGTTGAAATTAAGTTTTCAAAAGACGAGCAGGGTCTTACTTATTTTCAAGGTCATATGGCATGTTTGGCGTCGCTTCGCTGTGAAAGATGTAACCAAGCTTATGAACATCAAATTGATGTTTCTTTTTGTTTCAGTCCAGTGCAGAGTTCTGAGCCAGAAGAGAGTGATGAGTTACCGGAGGTTTATGAACCGGTAGAGGTCGATGACCACGGAGAGATCAATTTATTTCAAGTACTTGAAGACGAACTGATTTTATCATTGCCGATTGTAGCCCTTCATGCAGAGGAGGACTGTGGTCAAAAGCGCGATAAAATGAGCTTTGGAAAAATTGAACCGGCTGATGAACGTCCAAACCCGTTCGCGGTTTTGAAAGAACTTAAGCGAGACTAGGAGTAAAGTAATGGCTGTACAGAAGAGTAAAAAAGCTCGTTCAAAACGTGGTATGCGTCGTTCACACGATGCACTTGGTACTACGACTTTGTCTGTAGATTCAACGTCAGGTGAGACACATGTTCGTCATCATGTGACCGCTGATGGTTACTATAAAGGCAAAAAAGTTTTATCTCTTTAATTATTGAGAGATAGATCTTTGAGTCATCTAACCATAGCGTTAGATATCATGGGGGGCGATCACGGCCCCCATATTATTTTACCCGCAGCTAAAAAAGCGCTGCAAGAAAATCCCTATCTACATATAATTCTCTGTGGCAGCAAAAGTGTCATTGCAGAATGGTTGTCACAGCAAGAACAAAACATTCAATCCCGAATTACTTGTGAAGTTTGTTCGCAGACCGTGGCAATGGATGAAGCACCTACCCATGCTTTTAGACACAAAAAAGACTCATCAATGCGCCGAATGTTAGATTTGGTTAGTACTAATAAAGCAGATGCATGTGTTAGCGCTGGAAATACCGGAGCGCTGTTAACTATGGCGTTTTCTGTACTAAAAACGCTGCTAGCAGTATTCACCGGCCAGCTTTAATTTCAAAAGTCCCCACCGCTAATAATAAAAAGGTGTACCTGCTTGATTTGGGCGCAAACGTAAGTTGTGATGTTGACGTGCTATTTCAATATGCATTGATGGGCTCTGTGCTAGCTGCCCAAGTTGCTAATATTAAACAACCCAAGGTCGCATTACTTAACGTGGGTGTTGAAAATATCAAAGGTAACAAAATTGTAAAACAAACCGCTAAGTTATTATCCCAGTCAGAATCCATAAATTATATTGGCTTTGTTGAAGGCAATGATATTTTTACTGAAAAAGCCGATGTTATTGTTACAGATGGTTTTGTCGGAAATATTGCATTAAAATCTTGGGAAGGTTTAGCGAATTTTGTTATTCAAGAAGTTAAAAAAGTATCCCAACGAAACTGGGTAAATAAAACGCTCGCAGCAGTAGCGCTACCTTTGTTAAAGGTAATTTATGCTAAGATGAAACCCGACCAGTATAATGGGGCGAGTCTGATAGGATTGCGCGGAATTGTAGTTAAGAGCCATGGTGACGCGTCTTCAGACGCATTTTTGTACGCTATTCGACAGGCTGTACGTGAAGTCGAAATGCAAGTGCCAACTAAAATTAAAGATAAAATAGAAGCAGTATTAATGGAGCATCACTCATAAATGAATTCCAAAATAATTGGTACAGGTAGTTATTATCCTAGTGATATAAGAACGAATTTTCATTTGGCTGAAATGGTCGACACATCAGATGAATGGATCACCGACCGTACTGGGATAAAAGAAAGGCGAATTATTGGTGAGCATGAAACAGCTGCGACCATGGGCGTAGAAGCCAGTATTAAAGCGCTAGAAGCGGCAGGTATTGACGCTAAATCATTAGACATGATTGTATGCGCAACGACTAGTGGTAGAAACGCATTGCCTAGTACTGCTTGTGAAATTCAAAAAGCGCTAGATTGTGACGGTATTCCCGCCTTTGATGTAGCTGCAGCCTGCGCTGGTTATTGTTATGCGTTAAGTATCGCTGATCAGTATATTAAAACCGGTATGGTAAAGCGCATATTAGTAGTAGGCACAGATTGTTTAAGTCGCTTAGTCAACCCTGAAGATAGAACGATGGTTATCTTATTTGGAGACGCAGCTGGCGCCACGATAATTGAAGCAAGTGAAGAGCCTGAGTATATTGTCAACGCATATTAATGCGGCTGGCTCTTATGGTGACTTGTTAAGAGTGGGTAATCCTAGGCATGGTGACGAGCAGTCAGTTCATGAAAACTGGGGGTCAATGAAAGGCAACGAAGTATTTAAAGTGGCTGTTACTAAATTGAGCGAAGTGGTTGAGCAAACACTTGAAGCCAATAATATGAAAAAGTCTGATTTAGATTGGTTGGTACCTCATCAAGCCAATTTTAGGATCATCAAAGCCACGGCCAAAAAATTGGATATGTCTTTAGATCAAGTAGTATTGACCCTAGAGAAATATGGCAATACGTCAGCAGCTACCGTCCCCACCGCGTTAGATACAGCCATTAGAGATGGCCGAATTAAACGTGGCCAAAACTTATTGTTAGAAGCTTTTGGTGGCGGATTCGCTTGGGCTTCAGCCCTAATAAAATATTAATAGTTAGCAATAGATTTGAGATTAGATTATGAGTAAACAAGCTTGGGTTTTCCCCGGACAGGGCTCCCAGTCATTGGGTATGTTAGAGCAATTGGCTAGCGAGTATCCTCTCGTTATCAGTACCTTTAATTCGGCTAGTGATGTGTTAGGTTACGACCTTTGGGATGTAGTCAACAACAACCAAGAAAAGTTAAACCAAACTGAAGTGACTCAGCCCGCGTTATTGGCTGCTAGTTATGCCATTTTTCAACTCTTGCGTGATGCCAATGTAGCGCTGCCAGCATATATGGCAGGTCATAGTTTGGGAGAGTACTCAGCTCTAGTGTGCGCGGGCGTAATTGATTTTGCCGACGGCATAAAGTTAGTCGAAGCCCGAGGTAAATTTATGCAGCAAGCCGTACCGGCAGGAGTGGGTGCGATGTATGCGATAATTGGTTTAGATGATGATAAGGTCATAGCTAGTTGTCAGCAAGCGCAACAAGAAAATAATGAAGTCGTGTCTGCGGTAAACTTTAATTCACCTTAGTCAAGTGGTGATCGCGGGCACCAAAGGTGCCGCCGAAAAAGCTGCGGCATTGTGTAAAGAGCAAGGTGCCAAACGTGCATTACCTTTGCCCGTTAGTGTGCCATCTCATTGTGCACTAATGAAACCGGCTGCCGAACAATTGGCTGATTTACTTGCTAGTATTCAGTTTAGCGCTCCGGTAGTTCCTGTAATAAATAATGTTAATGTCGAGTCGGCTGAAGATCCTGAAGCGATTAAACAAGCGCTAATCGAACAATTGTATAGTCCAGTGCGTTGGACTGAAACGGTTCGCTATTTAGCAGACAACGAGGTTACAACATTGCTAGAAATTGGACCTGGAAAGTACTTACAGGTTTAGTTAAACGTATTGATAAAAGCTTAACAGGTGAAGCTATTAATACTGTTGAAGCGGTAAGTTCACTAAAATAATTATCGATTTTTATAGAGAGAAACTATGTCAAATTTAAATGGCAGCATTGCGCTAGTTACTGGAGCAAGTAGAGGGATTGGCAAGGCAATAGCTGAGCAGTTGGTTGCAGACGGAGCTACAGTGATTGGAACCGCTACATCTGAAAACGGTGCTCAAGCTATTAGCGATTATCTGCAGGATAATGGTGAAGGAAAAGTGTTAAATGTATCTGATCCTGAGTCAATTGACGCACTTATCAAAGAAGTGACAGGTAAACATGGTGCAATAGATATTTTAGTTAATAACGCGGGTATCACTCGAGATAATTTGTTAATGCGTATGAAAGATGACGAATGGCAAGATATAGTGGATACTAACCTGACATCTATTTTTAAAATGTCTAAAGCGGTATTACGTGGCATGATGAAAAAACGCAAAGGTCGCATTATAAATGTGGGCTCAGTGGTAGGTAGTACAGGTAACGCTGGACAAGCCAACTACGCCGCGGCTAAAGCAGGTGTGATTGGTTTTAGTAAATCAATGGCACGGGAAGTCGCGTCAAGAGGGATTACGGTAAACGTGGTCGCGCCTAGGTTTATAGATACTGATATGACAAAATCTTTAACTGCAGAGCAGAAAGAAAGTATTTTCAAAGACATTCCAGCTAACCGTTTAGGCGAACCAAAAGAAATCGCAGCAACGGTAGGTTTTTTAGCTAGTAGTAGTGCAGCTTACATTACTGGTGAAACTATACATGTCAATGGTGGCATGCATATGGGATAATTCACCGATTGGAGGTTACGGCTAACTCTGATCATTTAGAATTAATTTTACATAGCGAGTGGTAAGACCAGATAAAAAGTTGTGTCTCTTGCTTGCAAGGCTACTCTTAGCTGAATACACTACTCGCAAATTTATATCTAGTTACGTTTAAGGATAACTATAATTATGAGCAACATCGAAGAACGCGTTAAAAAAATAATCATCGAACAATTAGGCGTGAAAGAAGAAGAAGTCAAACATGAAGCTTCTTTTGTTGATGACCTAGGAGCAGATTCACTTGATACTGTTGAGTTAGTTATGGCTCTTGAAGAAGAGTTTGATACTGAAATTCCAGATGAAGAAGCAGAGAAAATTACAACTGTACAATCTGCAATAGATTACGTTAACGCGAATAAAGACGCGTAAGGTTTTCTGAAACGGCTCTTTCTGAGCCGTTTTTTTTCTTTATTCTATATTCTATAGTTGGAGTCCAATTTGTCCAAACGTCGCGTTGTTGTGACTGGTCTTGGCATGCTTTCTCCGGTCGGTAATGATGTTAACTCTTCATGGAAAAACATCTTAGCTGGAAAAAGTGGTATAGCGCCAATTACCTCTTTTGATTCAAGTAATTTTTCTACTCAGTTTGCTGGCGAAGTGAAAAACTTCGACGTCTCGCAATACATTCCAAAAAAAGAAACCAAAAAGATGGATAGATTTATCCAACTTGGTATTGCTGCGGGTAAACAGGCTCTAGTTGATTCGGGTTTAGTCGTAACCGAACAAAATGCCTCAAGAATCGGTGTTGCTATTGGTTCTGGTATTGGTGGTTTGGGGTTAATTCAAGAAAACCATGGTCGGATGCTCGAAGGTGGGCCACGAAAAATATCACCATTTTTTGTTCCTTCTACCCTGACGAATATGGTTTCTGGTTTCTTTTCAATTTTTGAAGGGTTGAAAGGTCCAAATCTCAACGTAGTAACCGCCTGTACTACAGGAGCACATAACATTGGTATTGCTGCACGAACTATCGCTTATGGTGATGCCGATGCCATGATTGCTGGGGGCGCTGAGTCAACAGTATGTGAGCTGGGTATTGGTGGCTTTTCCGCTGCACGAGCCTTGTCTACGCGAAATGATGCGCCAGAGAAAGCGAGTCGTCCTTGGGACAAAGACAGAGATGGCTTTGTCTTAGGAGAGGGCGCTGGTGTGATTATGTTGGAAGAGCATGACGCAGCTGTTGCGCGTGGTGCAACCATATATGCTGAACTAGTTGGTTTTGGTATGAGTGGTGATGCATACCACATGACCTCACCACCTAAAGATGGCGAAGGCGCCGCTGCATCAATGGCAAATTCAATTAACGATGCAGGTATACACCCATCTGAAGTCGGTTATGTTAATGCGCACGGTACGTCTACGCCGGCGGGTGATGTAACGGAAGTTGCCGCAGTAAAAAAAGTGTTCGGCGACCATGCCCAAAATATGCTGGTCAGTTCGACCAAATCTATGACCGGTCATTTGTTAGGTGCGGCAGGTTCAGTAGAAGCAATTTTTACCATTTTAGCTTTACGAGACCAAATTGCGCCGCCTACTATAAACTTGGATAATCCAGGAGAAGGCTGCGATTTAGATTTTGTGGCTAATAAGGCTAAAGATAAACAGATGGATTATGCTCTTTGTAATTCTTTCGGCTTTGGTGGAACTAATGGCTCGCTATTGTTTAAAAAGGCCTAATTGAGTACTGCGGATCTATAAACTAGATTGGCTTTATTAAAAGTGATGCAATATTAGACTCGGTTTTGTCCGAGTCTTTTTGATTTTAATGGGTGATTGTTTAATGATCGTTAATGGTCAATTTCAGACTGAAATATCAATAACTGACCGAGCACTGCAATATGGCGATGGCTGTTTTACAACTATTGCTTGTCGAAATGGTTGTTTAGAATTTTATGACGATCATATACAACGTTTAAAGACCTCCTGTCATAAATTAGCTATACAATTTTCTGCTTGGGAAGAGTTAACCCGTTCGATTCACGCATCGCTTCAAAACCTAAATGATCAAACACGTGATCTAGTCATAAAGGTTTTAATTAGTCGAGGACAAGGGGGGAGAGGTTATTCACCTAAAGGCTGTTCTACTCCCAATTATATAATAACGCATCACCCTTATCCCCAGCACTATAATCAACTCCAACAAAACGGTATTAAATTAACAGTAAGTCCTATTCAACTTGCCAAACAGCCCTTGTTAGCGGGTATCAAACATCTTAATAGAATGGAACAAGTGTTAATAAAGAACGATTTACTCAACAGTGATTTTGATGATGCGCTAGTATGTGACACAGATGGAGCAATTATTGAATCGTCAATCGCTAATTGTTTTTGGAAGCAAGATGGCCAGTGGTTTACGCCTGATTTAACTCATTCTGGTGTAGAGGGTGTTATGCGTAAACAAGTCATTTATCTCTTTGAAAAGCATGGTATTAACCTAGATTTTGTCAAAAAAATGTATTGGAGTTGAAGGATGTTCAAGCTATGTTCATCTGTAATTGTTTAATGGCAATAGTACCAGTGTTAAGTATTCATTTCCCTCATTCTGATAAGGTGTTGACCATTGAAGATAAGCAGCAAACGGTGTTAGTACAATCGTGGCTGGATGAGTTAACGTCGAAACAAGGATCGTAAATTAATGAATTTGCTAAAAACAGTAAAGTATTTAACTGCTGTATTTATTGTTATGTGTATAGTGGTCTCAGGCATCGTTTATTATTTTGAGCAAGGCGTGCATAAGGCGATAAACCTTAACGCTCCGATGTTGTTTCAAATCAAATCAGGTCAATCTTCAAAACAAGTACTGAATACACTGAAGTCTAAGGGGATTTTAGCGGAAAATATTGGGCTTAAAATCCGTCTTAAACTACAGCCTCATTTAGCGAATATTAAAGTTGGTACCTACCAATTACTCCCTTCGATGACGGGATTGGAATTGCTAGCGTTGTTTGCAAGTGGCAAAGAAGCGCAATTTTCCATTAGTTTGGTTGAAGGCCTACGCTGGCAAGAATGGGTCGCCGTGATCCAAGCTAACCCTAGACTTATTAATCAAGAAAACTTAGCACTAGAAGTTGAGACATTTTTAGACAATTTACCTTACCAATCTTTGGAAGGCTTATTGTTACCTGATACTTACCACTTTACTGATCAAACTACTGCTATGCAATTAGTTGAGCGAGCTTATAGGCAAATGACTGATTATCTGCAGCAAGCCTGGTTAAATCGCAGTCTTGATTTACCGTACACTACGCCATACGAGGCGCTAATAATGGCGTCAATTATAGAAAAAGAGACAGGTGTCGCTGAGGAGCGATCAAGAATCGCCGGCGTGTTTGTTAATCGCCTAAAACGAAACATGCGACTGCAGACTGATCCCACAGTCATTTATGGGATGGGGTCGAGCTTTGACGGAAATATTCGTCGTAAAGATTTAAAAAACGCAACACCATACAACACTTACGTCATTAAAGGGCTACCGCCAACGCCTATTGCAATGCCTAGTAAGTTAGCGATTGACGCAGCCTTACATCCGTTAGAAACAGAAGAGCTTTATTTTGTATCTAAAGGTGATGGTAGTCACCAGTTTTCGGTCACTTTACAACAACATAATCTGGCTGTACGAAAGTACCAATTAAAGAAATAATAGAAACGTAGAGAGAATATTTTGCAAGCATTGGGTAAGTTTATTGTGATTGAGGGGTTAGAAGGGGCTGGTAAAAGTACTGCTGTCTCTATTGTCAGTGAGGCTATTGTAGCTGCCGGTCATGTACTGGTAAATACTCGGGAGCCAGGTGGAACTGCAATGGCCGAAGCAATTCGAGAATGCGTAAAAGCAGATTGGCCGGATGAAAAAGTGACAATCGAAGCTGAGTTACTATTAATGTATGCCGCCCGAGCTCAGTTAGTGCAAAATGTCATTTTGCCCAATTTACAGCAAGGTAATTGGATTTTGGGAGATAGACATGACATGTCTTCAAGAGCCTATCAAGGAGGAGGGCGGATGATTGATAGCGAAATGATCGAGTCTTTGCGCCGTATTACACTCAACGGGTTCGAACCTGATCTTACTCTGTACCTAGACGTTGAGCCTAAAGAAGGGCTGAAGCGAGCAAAAGGTCGAGGTGAGTTAGACCGTATTGAGCAAGAAGACCTCAGTTTTTTCGAACGGACGCGAGAAGCATATTTAGCAATGGCCGAGCAAGATCAGAACTGTGTGGTTATAAATACTATGCAAACATTACCAGAAGTACACCACGATATTCAGTTGGCAATAAAACAGTATTTGGAGCAATAAGTGTTACCTTGGTTTGACCAAATATTTTTGCAGTTATCTGCCAGAATAGAACAACGTAAACTGCATCATGCTATGTTATTTCAAGGGCCTGCAGGGTTGGGCAAGTCGCAGTTTGTAATGGGCTTAGCACAACGTTTGCTTTGCTCTGAGCCACAAACAAATATGGCTTGTGGTGTTTGTCAATCTTGTCGGCTCAATGCCTCGGGTACCCATCCTGATTTACATCAGGTTGAATCAGATAAACAAATAGGCGTGGATGCTATTCGAGAGTCGATTAAAAAACTAGTCGGATCGGCGCATATGTCGGGAGCTAAGGTGCTGATTATCCATCATGCGGATACTATGACAGAGTCCAGTGCAAATGCGCTATTGAAAACATTAGAAGAGCCAACCGACAGTACATTTTTGTTATTAACTACTAGTCGGCCAGAACGAATTTTGCCTACGATAAAGAGCCGCTGTGAAAAACACACGTTACCTATGCCAGATTTGGCGACTTGTATTAAGTGGGTTGAAAACCAATACAAGGGGGAAATTGATCCCAACTTTGCAAGATTGTTTTCTGCTAGGCCCCTTGCTTTACTTGAAGAGTTGCAGCAGGAACAAAAATTTACCTTTGCTGTTTTTAAGCAAGGATTAATGGATTTAAAAACGGGAAGTAAAAATGCGGCTCAACTGGGGACAGAATGGCAAGAATTCGCAGATAAAGTGATAAAATGGAGCCAATATTGGCTGCGTGAACAAGCTACTTTGTCTAGTAACAAAGCCTCAGTAGATTTACTCTTTAGGATAAATAAGCAAGCGTCAATTGTCGCCAACCAAATGAGTAATCCAGGCATTAATAGAGCATTGCAATTAGTGACTCTGTTAAACGGGATTGCACAAGTTAATAAAGTTAATTCATTTTAGGAAAATATACGTGTTTGTAGATTCACATTGCCACTTAGACAGACTAGACAAAAGCCCAGAAGAATTGGCTGAAGTGATAAAATTTGCTAGAAATCGTGGAGTGGAACACTTTTTGTGTGTCTGTGTTTCAGTTACAGATTATCCGCAAATGTTAGATACGGTAAAACACTTTGCAGATGTATCGGTTTCTTGTGGAGTACATCCGTTACATCAAGAAGATGCGTGTAGTTATGAAGATCTATTGGCCATGGCTGATAATAAAGATGTGGTAGCGATTGGTGAAACAGGGCTGGATTACTTTTATAGTCCAGACACTAAGGCAGTACAATTAACCTCTTTTATTGATCATATAAAAGTAGCCAATGCCCTAAAAAAACCTCTTATTATTCATACGAGAGGAGCGAAAGAAGATACTATAGCGTTGTTGCAACAATATAAGGCGCCCGAGACTAAAGGTGTTTTACATTGCTTTACCGAAGATTGGGATATGGCTAAGGCGGCAATTGAACTTGGTTTTTATATTTCTATTTCAGGTATTGTAACGTTCAAAAAGGCTCTTGAATTACAAGACGTTGTAAAGCATATACCCATAGAAAAATTGCTGATTGAAACGGATTCTCCATGGTTAGCACCCGTTCCCTACAGAGGAAAACAAAATCAACCTGGGTATGTGCGAGAAGTAGGGGAATTTATCGCACAATTAAAAGGCTTGAGTGTGGCGGAGTTAGCGCAAGCAACTACCCAGAACTTTTATGATTTGTTCGCAGTAAAACGCACTAACTAGTGGTTGACTGACCCTTGGTTTATTCTGCGTAGGTATGCATGATTAACGATATGTTATAAAATGCCAGCACTAAATAGCGTAAAGCCGATGGCAAATGAAATAAGTGCTTGGTTTCGGTGTCGATAGAGTGTTGAATATCAGATTCGTAAATAATTATATATATAATAAAAGGTTAATAAGTGACAGATAATAGTTACCTCCCTTCTAAAGAAGACGCCCTTGCACAATTAGACCTATTGACATCGAGCGCGATTGGTCGCTCTAAGAATCAACAAAAGTTGCTTGAGTATCTACTTGAACGCGAATTGCCTGTAATAGAAGGAAACACAGCCGATTACCATGCCCCTAAAGAAATTGAAATTGCGATCGATGTATTTGGCAAAGGTGAGAATTTCAACCCCGCTGAGGATTCGACGGTAAGAGTTAATATTTCTAATTTGAGAAAAAAATTAGAAAACTATTACTTACAAGAAGGCAGCGCTGAAAAATTTTTCATCACTATTCCTGTTGGTGCCTATCGATTGACGTTTAAAAAGAACAACGATGCTTCTGTTCAAAGTGAAACTGAAACTGTTAGTCCCGAAACCGAGCAAGCATCTGGGCAAGTATTTAACAAAAAATCTGTTATTGGCGCACTACTTTTCATGTCGGTATTGGTCAATGTTATCGCTGGATATTTTTGGTATAAAGGTGCTCCCCCTTCATTTGTTGGTCAAACTTCAAAAATCAATGCTAAGGATCATGACCTTTGGTCTGATCTTAGAAAGTCTGACAAACCCGTTATGATAGTGTTAGGCGACGTATATAATTTTTCTGAATTTAGTAAAGAACTAAATAGACGAAGAACCATATTCGACACCAACATCAAGTCAGATGAAGACCTAAAGCGATATTTGGCTGAATATCCAGAGCATCCAAATACGACTTTAGGTTTTCGTCAAAAGTTAGTGAGTAAAGGCAGCACAATTGCGCTAAAAAATGTGTTTGATTTAGTTGCCGGCAAAGATCGGGTAAATTACCGTGTCGCGTCTGACATCAGGGCCTATCATTTGCGCTCATTCGATATAATTTACCTTGGTCCTCTTAATGGTATGGGGATATTAGAGCAGTATTTTCAAGGCTCTCATTTTAATCTCAGCAAACACAATTTGCAGTTAGAAAATAAGGATTTATCCAAACGTTACTCGTCGCCTGATAACATGAACGAAGGTTATACCGACTATGGGTTATTTGCTAAGGTTGATGGACCTAGAAATAATAAAATATATATTTTTTCTGGATTCTCTGATCCTTCAATTATGCAGGTCAGTTGGTTTATGACCAATGAAGGCGATTTATCATCTAAAGAGTTCGAAAGCGTAATTAATCAAAACAAGCTAGAGTCTTATAATAATTTTGAAATGTTATTTAAGGTACCTAGTATGGATGGTATTGATATTAAACATGAAATTATTTACGGTGGCGTTGTAGATAGTTCCGTTATATGGGCATCAACTGATTAGGCTAGGGGGCATACCCCTTTCTTTTGCCTGTATTTCTATTGGATATTATTCACTGCTATTTGCCACAGCATTTCTTAAACTTTCTTCCGCTGCCACACAAACAAATGTCATTTCGCTCTTGTTTATACTGCCCTGAACCTTTCAGTATATTGCCCGTTGTGTAAAACCATCGGTTATCAACTCTTTCAAAATTAGATAGCTCGTGCATGAGGTAATATACAGAGTCGACTTGGTAATATGCCTTGAACTCTACTTGTGCGGTAGTGTCTTTGGTTAAATATTGTACGACCTGTAAGGCTAACCACTTTGTGTTAATGGAAGATTTGGCAAGTTCATCAACAGAAATGGCATCCCGTTGTTTTTTGCCGTAGGTCTGCAAAATGTATGTATAGTTGCCAATTGCATAAGCGCTGTAACGTGAACGCATCAGCTGTTCGGCAGTGGTGGGGTTTTGTTTACCTAAAATATAGGGTTGGCAACAGCTGACAAAAGAAGAGCCACTTTGACAGTAACAATTGGTCTGATTGTGCATATACAACTTATCGCGACGAGTGATCTGCTCAGACTAGATGTAAGCCATATTTGAGTCAATCAGTTTATTCAAATTACAAAGCTATCAATGTGACCAAGGGCCCTGGACAACATTATTTCGCATACTTGTTTGATGGACCAAATTGATTAAAGTCACATTATTCTCAACGCATAATTGTTTAATACGTTTAAAACTCACTTCATCCATCGACAATTGCTCTATGAATATTCTAGCACATTGCCCATTACTGACTATTTTCTCAACCCATAAGGTTAAAAGGTGATGCTCTGGTTTTGGTAAGCGAATACTGTAAGCTTGTTTCTCTGCAAAGCGTATATGATTGGCCAACAAATACGTCCATTTTTGAGGTGTAGAGAAATCTATATCAGCGACTTGTTCGGACTGACTGACAGGGATCTGCATAGTCGTAACAGGGGAGGTAGAATTAGATATTGCGTGAACACTTGCCATAATTAAACTCTTAGTAGTGATGTTTTATACAGTGGTTGGATATACAGTAATACTGTATAAATAAACATGCAAGTTTTTTTGTGGAAAATTTATACTTTTATAGATTAATGTAGTAAATCTAGATTTATTAAGTGTCATTTTTCTGTCTTGGAACAATTACTTATAAAAGTGGAGAATTTACCAATCGAAAACGAAGAACGAGATCTAATAGAAAAGGCAAAAATGGGGGATATTCAATCCTTTGAGTATTTGGTTCGCCAGTATCAAGCCCACATTAGAAAAGCAATTGCAGTACGTTTGCATAATCCTGTTGAGGCAGACGATTTAGCTCAGGAAACTTTTCTTATCGCGTTTAGTAAAATACACCAATTTGATTGTAATTCTCTGTTTTTACCATGGCTACGGGGTATTGCGGGCAACTTGTTGAAAAATTACTGGCGTAAACATAAAGAAAAACTAGTAGGTGGCTTAATTGAGCTTGAGCAATTAGTTGATGAAACAGTAGAAGAAGTGTTAACAGGTGTCGATGAGAAATTTATGGCTGATTGTTTAGCGCAATGTATGCAATTGCTATCTGCTGACGATAATCAAATTTTACGACGGTATTATCATCAAAATTACAGTATTAAACAGTTAACTGAGTTGTGTAACAGTAAGCACTCGACTATGACCATGCGTTTACATCGACTACGAGAAAGACTGAAACAATGTATCAATCGTAAGCTTAAAGGGGAGGTAGTATGACGAAACAAGAACAACAGTTGATCGCTGCCTATTTAGCTGGCGAAAAGGTCGAAAGGGAACTTTGGCTTGCCTGTGAAAACAATCAGAATCTGCACAAACATTTAGCCAAGTTAAAAATAGTTGATAGGTTGATAGCTAGTCAGCACAAACAAATGTCAGATGAACAATTCGTTACTAGCATCACTCAATTATTGAAGAAACCAAATCAGAACACTTGGTGGGGTAATTTAACGGCAGGTTTTGCGCAGTGCTTGCATTTGGTTCAATTTAGGCCTGTTTTGCTTAGTGTGGGGTTATGCGCATTATTGCTCATGAGTTACCATTCCTTTTATTTGCCTAATGTCACCTTGGCAAAAGTAGATAAAGTCACAGGTATTTCCTTAGACAGTAGATATTTACAGGTTAATGATCAACTTAAGTCAGGGCTGATTTCATTACAACAAGGCTATGCAGAGCTTTCCTTAATTAATGGCGTGACTTTAGTTTTAGAGGCACCGATTATCTTAGATCTTAAGTCAGCCGATCATGTCGTATTACAAAGTGGCAATTTAGTCGCCAAAGTACCCGAACAAGCAATAGGCTTTAAAGTGGATACGCCGAGCTCTCAGATCATAGACTTAGGGACTGAATTTGCGGTTAGCGTTCAGAACTCAGGGGAATCACAGGTACATGTGCTAGAGGGTGAAATAAAAGTGAGAGCAACTAAGCAACAGAGTTTTGAGCATGTGTTTATAAACCAAGCACGGGCGTTTGATTTGAATGAACAAGTTAGTATCATTCAAAATAATCCAAAAATGTTTATGCGCGCTCTACCGGGTAAATCTCTCACTGATCCTGAATACATGCATTGGTCGTTTGATGAACTAACCGAAAATGGTTATTTATGTGATGGGCAGGGAATTAATAACCAATGTTTCAACGCCCATCCTAAATCTATGAATGCAAACCAAACAGGACCAGAAACAAGTAACGGGCAATTTGGTGATGCATTGTATTTCAATGGCGAAGACGCGTGGCTTGAAACGGATTTTCCAGGGATAGGTGAAGACAAACCTAGAACCGTTGCGTTTTGGGTGAAAGTCCCTAAAGACTTTTCTGTGAATAACGCCTATGGGATTTTAGGTTGGGGCTTGTCTTATCAATCATCTGCTTGGCAAATTTCTCCCAATCCACAGCAAGAAGATGGACCTTTGGGACGTATCCGTGTTGGTACTAATGATGCGCAAGTCATTGGCACAACGGATATAAGAGATAGCCGATGGCATCATGTAAGTATTGTTTTATTTGGTGGCGAACAGGTCAACCTATCCACTCATGTTTTAATTTATATTGATGGGAAGCTAGAAAAAAGCTCAAATAAATCCATAGCAAAGGTGTTTACCCAGTTGCAACATCCTAAATCTAAACCTCTGATTTTAGGCCGTAATATTGGTTATGAAGCAAATCAAATTAACAAAGAGCGAAAGTTCTTTCGTGGTTGGATCGATGAAGTGTTTATTTTCGACAGCGCACTCAATCAAAATCAGATTGTGAGTCTAATTGAAAATAATGCTTTATAAACTTTGCTAATTTTCATAGCAAGCCCCAGCTACGTTCAACCACACAAAGTCTAGGGCTGCTATATCATGTCACCTATACCTACCCAAAAGTAATTTGTTAAATAAATGTGTCAACTTTTAAGCTCAACACAATTACTAATAAAAGCACAACTTTGGGAGCTAAAATGAACAGAAGAGAATTTATACGTATTATTGGTGGAGCGATAGCTGTGAGCACTATTGCGCCAGGATATGGATTTACTAAGCAAGGCTTTTCCACTGGGGGCGTGTTAGTAGAGGCTAGCAGTTTTAGTCACCTAGGCGGTTGGGTGTTAGACACCCAGTTTTATCAACAAATGGGGGCTTTCAGTTGTTAGCGCATGGCCTTGGTACTCCAGTAGAAAATGCGTCGACAAAAATAGATATACCAAAATCCGGTGTCTGGACAGTGTTTGTGCGCACCAAAGATTGGTGCCCTGGTAATTGGCCTGCTCCTGGTCAATTTAATGTACATATTAACGGTCAAACGTTAGCCAATACTTTGGGTACGCAAAAAGGTTGGGCTTGGCAAAACGCTGGCTCACTTAAATTAGATAAAGGCCAAGTTAGTATAGAGGTAGAAGACTTAACTGGCTTCGATGGTCGCTTTGACGCCATATATATTACTCAAGAAATGGCGCCTGAATTACCTAACAGCTCAAAAGACTTGTTTAATTGGAAAGATCAAATGGCTGGTCGTAGCCAATTAACGATCGAAGAGAAATCTTTTGATTTAGTTATTTGTGGTGGTGGCATTAGTGGATGCGCTGCTGCTTTGGCGGCAGACTCACAAGGCATTAACGTTAGCCTTATTCAAGATAGGCCTGTATTTGGTGGTAACGCCAGCGATGAGATCCGTGTGCATACAGAAGGCATTCACGGAAAAAGTGAAAAAATTCTAAAATCTATTGATACTGAACATTATCCGAATGGTCATAAAAACGCGGTGTACGATCAGCAAAAGCGTGAACAAAGCATGGCAAATAGCAACGTTAACTTATTTGCTGAGCATATCGTCATAGGTCTAGAAAAGCATGGAAATACGATAAAAAGTGTTGATGCCAGAAACGTTAGGACAGGCATTATCACACGGTTCAAAGCCAGCCAGTTTATCGATAGTACCGGTGATGGTTGGTTAGGCTTTTGGGCAGGCGCAGAAACACGTTATGGCCGAGAAGCTAAATCAGAGTTTGACGAAGGCTGGGATTTACATGGTGATTTGTGGAGTCCTGAACAACCAGACAATAAAGTCATGGGGACCAGTTTATTGTGGAATAGCGACTATGGTCGCAAGCCAAGTTCATTTCCAAAAGTGCCGTGGGCAATGGACGTAGCAGGAAAGGACTATGCACTAGAAGGAGATTGGGATTGGGAATATTCTAACGACAAACTTAACCAAATTACCGATGCAGAAACGATTCGTGATCATATGTTGAGAGCAATATTTGGTAATTTTTACAATGCTAAGAAACGACCTAAGAACAAACTCGTAGAGCTGAAGTTTATAGCCTTTATTGGGGGCCGACGTGAATCGAGACGGATAATGGGAGACTATATTTACTCACAAAATGATGCGATAAATAAGCCAGACTTTCCCGACATAGTGGTCGAGGAAAAGCGGGCATTAGACTCCCATTACCAGTTAAAAGATCACGGTCATCATGCTGACTATCGTTCCGAAGCTTTGTTTAGAAAAGTCGGCATGTATTACATTCCGTTTAGATGCTTCTATTCAAAAGACATCAGTAATTTGATGATGGCAGGTCGAAATTTCAGCTGTACTCATATTGGTTTGGCAGGACCTAGAGTGATGAATACCTGTGGACAAATGGGGTCGCCACAGGATACGCCGCTGCTTTGTGTACTAAATACGGTACTAATCCACGGCAAGTAGGGAAACAACACATCACAGAATTACGACAATTAATTGGTTATGCGTAACCTTTGTATGGTGTTGCCAGCAGTAACACAGGTTATTGCTGGCTAATTTTCATCTACCATAGGCCTTACTATGCTTAACAAACATTTTATGCACTTTGCCTTACTTATGTCATTTGTAACATTAACAATAACAGGCGTAGTGGCATATACTTTACCTTTCTCCCTTATCAATACACGTTTACATATTTTATTTGCTACTAGCACCCTATTTTTTGTGCTTTATCATTTATTGCATAAGTACGGCTACTTTTTGAAAACATTGACTAGAAGTTCTTTAATAAGTAAACGGTTATTAGTCTTGCTTAGTTGTATGTGGATGGCTCTTATCGTTGCTGGTTGGAATAATTTAATGCCTGTTAATCAACTGGTTGATTTTAGTTATGAAGCTAGACATCAAAAAGAAATTTTGCGCAGTTCAGAGTACACTGCAACCGAGCTACTTGATGATAGTTTACGTACAGTGCGTATTATGCAGACCGACAAAACTGATATTGCATCTGAAACCAGTCCAACTACTAAGGCTCTCCATACCGCACTAAATATTGAAGTACGGTTACCTAATTTAACCAAACTAAAGCCTGCTATTGCAATTTGGGCGGAATCGACCACAGGGGCACTTATTGAAACCTTATATTTAAGCCCCGAGTTGGCATACTCAGATAACCCCAGTTGGCATGGGCATGCGGTTAAACGTAATCAAGTGTTGCCGGTGTGGCGGAGCAAGTACACTTTGGTTAGTGGACTTGATCCCAATGGTAATATTGACGCCTCGACGGGCGCTACTGACACCCATAGCTTCTCTTTAAATAAGTACTTCCAACTAGACGAGCGAGAGTATGTCATTTATTTTGAAGTTAACTTTGCATTTGATCCTAATGAAGAGTGGCCTGACAAATTCTTGGGACAGCCATCAGTTCTGTATTCAGCATTTATGGAGCATGGTGAACAAAAGCAATATGCTATTTTAGAGTTGACTGGCCATGGTGGAACAATGGAGAAGGGGAAAACATCAGGTGAGATCCACTATGATTTAGATTCAATTACAACAGCTAAACAGCAAGTTGATTTGGTTCTGGTGGCGGGCTCTAAAGGACAGATTCCACTTTAGAATTACTGCAAAGAATTACATGGACACCCATCACAATTTGATAAATCGTAGACTTATACTAGACTATCGTTAAGCGGTTGTGCTTGTGTTTATTCATTTTCGGAGGCGTTATGACTCAGAAAAGAGCCAGTTTAATCAGTTTATCAGATACCCCATTTTATCATTGTGTGTCTCGTTGTGTGCGCCGTTCATTTTTGTGTGGCGTTGACCATTATTCAGGGCAAAATTATGAGCACAGGCGGGCTTGGGTAGAGGAGCGCTTGTTGTTTTTGTCTTCGGTGTTTGCCATTGATATTTGTGCTTATGCGGTGATGAGCAATCACGTACATGTGGTGTTGCATGTGGATGTAGATAAGGCGCTAAATTGGTCAAATAAACAGGTATTAGCGCTGTGGCATACGCTCTATAAGGGGACGTTGTTGACCCAGAGGTTTATGCGAGATGATGAGCTAACAAAAAGTGAAATGCATACTCTTGAAGACACCATTGCGGTTTATCGCCAGCGTTTGCACGACATCAGTTGGCTCATGCGCAATCTCAACGAGCACATCGCCCGAGAAGCCAACAAAGAGGACGAGTGCACTGGCAGGTTCTGGGAAGGGCGGTTTAAATCACAAGCTCTGTTAGATAACAGAGCTTTACTAGCCTGCATGGCCTATGTGGATTTAAATCCCATTCGCACAAAAATAGCGACAACCCCTGAAAACTCCCATCACACCAGCATTCAAAAACGCATTCACGCGTTGAAAACTAACCAACACCCACCCCACACGCTGTTGCCATTTGTGGGTAACCCTAGGCAAAACATGCCCAAAGGCATTTCATTCTCATTAAAAGATTACTGCGAACTAGTGGATATAACAGGCCGTGTCATTCGCGAAGATAAACAAGGCCATATCACCACCACCCAACCAGCAATATTACAAAGATTGGGGCTATCAGATGCACAATGGCTCACCCTTACCACAGAGTTCGAACAACACTTTTGTTATGCCGTTGGCTCAGAGCACATGATGCGACAATTTGCTGAGCATACCCATCACCGGCAAATACAGGGCATTAGCAACGCGAGAACCTTATTGGCTTAATCAAAAATTCTGTCAACGCACATTCCATCCCCGTATAACGGCGATTGAGCATACCTACCATTCAGTAAAAACAGTGGTTTTTCACTTTTACACATCAAAACTCAAGCAACCTAGAAATGTATAAAGATAAGAATAAGCCAAGCAGTTCAATTGCCTATCTGCGAACGTTAACTAGAAATTATGGGTGTCCTAAAATTGTTTTAACTAGAAATTATGGGTGTCCTAAAATTGTTATGGGTGTCCAAAAATTTTTTATGGCTGCATGCATTGGGGAGCTGGAGGTTGGAGACCTCCGGCTACTTGATTATTACCGCCTTTAATTTGGGGCTATGAGCGCTGCAAATCCACCACCATTGGCTAACCTAATTGTCAATTTACTGTGTTGGTTTACCTCCACCCTGTGCACTTTGGCTGGCGTAACTTGGTTATATCCTCCAAGCTCGCCTATGGCTAATGGGTTGAGTCCATTGATGTCTACTTTAGATGCTTGTAAGTCGTCTTCGGCTATCTGGGCTGTAAATTTTCCCTTCCCAATGAATGATAGATCGAGCTCATAATTCTTGGCTGTTTCATCATTTAATATTCCAATGAACCATTTGTCGCCACTGCGTCTAGCAAAAGCGGCAAGTTCTCCAATTTTACTACCCGATAGCACCTTGGTTTCATCCCATACAGTGGGTGTGTCCTTTATTATTTGTAGCATAGGTTTTATATCAGGATTATGTTGCAACACTACAGGGCTGTCGGCATAGACTTGAACAGGCGACAAAAATACAATTATGGTCGCGAGTTGATGGGCAAAAGTAGTCGCTCCTGGGTTGGTGAAAGACAATGGCGTATAATCACCGTGCCCTAGCAAGAATCGAGTAAATGGCAATGCTGCATTATGGGATGGGGGCAAGTGCTTGTTATGTAAATTAACCTCTATTCCTCGAATACCCTCTCGAGTAAGCTCATTGGGATAGGTCCGCGATTCTCCGGTCGGAGAGTGACTGCCATGAAAGTTAGCTAGTAATTGTCGACGAGCTGTTTCTTGCAAAAAGGCAATTTCAAAATCTATCAGCAGTTTACTTTCGCTATTCATGAAGTCCGTTTTGACCCCAATAGCACCAGCCGCTTTTACTTTATCTAAGTATTCTCGCATTTCGTAATAATTATTTGTTGGATCATCTATATCTTCAGAATGCACCCATACCCAGTTTTCGACGCCGAGCTTTTTACCCTGTAGGGTAATATCTTTTAGAGTTTTCCAAGGGGTGGGCCAATCTTTCCAGCCTGCATCAATAAGGTTATATTCAAAACCAAGCTCTGCTGCATAGCGGGTAAAATCTTTTTGATCGTTGATTGTCCCTAAACGCATGGACATCCAACTCCACACACTCCTACCAGGTTGAATATAATCAGTATCTGCAAATAACTTTGGATCTGGCGCTGGGTTTAAGTTGCTGATTAAATCACTGTTGACCAGCGTATCTAAATCTTTTCCTAGCATCACTACACGCCAAGGAGAAGTGATTGTGCCGTTTACATCGAAGCCTTTTTCACCCTCTGTAAAATTAGCTTTAAAGGTATTATCTCCAACGGCTTTTAGCCGCATACCACTATAATTATACAAAGCTGCTTTGGTGATGGCAGCGTAACCGTTGCTGTTTGGAAGCTCAAACACTAAAGGCGTACCTTGTATAGGCCCTTGTTTAGAGGTGGTAGGCATATCTTTCACATCTTCAGCTTTCCACCAACCAGCATAGGTTTTTAGTTTCCAATCACTGTCACGTTCAAAAAACCAAGTTTTGCTGTGGTCGGGTAAGGTCCAGCTAGAGGATTCACCATCTACATGCTGTTTATCATTGCTTGGTACAATATAACGATAAGCTGCACCATCATCATATAAACGCAAGGCGATTTGGAACTGCTTCTGGCTGTTTTTGTGCTGTAAAAAATATAGCCATTGATTATAGTGATTGTTGGCTACAGTATGATTACCTCGAGTGGGGTAAGTTTCATTAACAGTTGTTTGTTTAACATCCAGTAATTGGGCATGGTTTGCTAAATCCACGCCGTCTACCGTAATGCCAAGTGCTGATGGCTTAACAACTAACTTTCCTTGTAAATACACGACATATTGCAATGAGCCTTGGGGATCAACAAATACCTTTGACGTCACGTTTTGATTAGGACTAGATAATAATGGACTATCTTGTTGTGAACCAAAGGTCGTTATCTCATTTATTGTATGAGTAGACTTAGTACAACTAGCTAAAAAGATACTACTAACGGTAAAAAATACTAAAGCACTGAGTGTTTTTTTTGAACGAGTATTAAACATAGAATAAATAAGCCAAAGCTCTCCAATTGTTATTATTAAATAGAGTACAATTCGGTGCCGAAACCGTGTCGCACTTCTAACCTTTCATTAACAATTGTTGCATAAACTCAATATGACACATTTAAATAACAACTATTTAATCTGAACTTAGATTATGAGTGTCGTTTCCAATTAAATTTTGCAAGAAAATTTCAAACACGTAAAAATATGCCCCAGTAAAATTTGGCTTAAGGTTTATTCGATAACGACACTTTTCGACTATAGCAAGGCGGGTAGTCATATGTAATTACGTGTTATTGCTAGAAAATCCAGCGCGGCTAGACGCAACAAGAGCGTTATCGAGAAGCTCGGCTTATCCCGATCTAGAATTACTCAGCGTGCACTTTGGGTTGTCTCGCTTTTTTACGTTTTAAATAAGTTTGAAGTTTATTTTTTCTAAAGCTTAATAATAGAAGTAGGATGGCCCAATAAATGAGCGGTTCAGTTAGGTTAGACTTTACCGACCAAATAAAATGTAAGGCGATCATTAGTGCTGCTAGATAAACCCAATTGTGCAGCTTTTGCCAATTTTTTCCTAATTTTCGCTGCATGTTTTTAGTTGAGGTAAGTGTTAGAGTACTTAAAATTATCAGCGCCACAAAGCCAACAGTGATGTAGGGGCGTTTGATGATTTCGCTGAATAGCAGTGACCATTCAAATTGTAATTCAAATACAATATAATCTGGCAAAGTGACAAAAGGCATAAAGAAAAGCATACAAGCCTAGTAATCGCCTAGTGCGAATTAGCAATGCTTGTTTGCTAAATTTGGCTAATGGCGAAACCAATAAAGACAGCAGCAGTAAATTAAACGCGCCGATACCTGTAAAATGTAAAATGGCTTCAACGGGATCCCCTCCCAATTTATCGTCTATAGCCTGATAGTAGGTGAAGATGAGTGGCCCTAAAGCTAAACAATGCATGCTAACTTTTAGCCATGTAATGTAGGCTGGTTTAAGCTTTATCATCAATCATTGAGCTCAGTAGTTTTTACTTAGATCCATGCCCGAATAGAGCGATGCAACTTCGTCATAACCATTAAACATTTGAGTGGCAATACGGTTTCGAGATAACAATCCACCGGTCGTAATTCTGCGTTCACTGGCTTGGCTCCACCTTGGATGATCAACTTGAGGATTGACATTAGCGTAAAAACCATACTCACTTGCGGCCAATAAGTTCCAAGTGGTAGGCGGCTTTTTATTGGTTAATCGAATTTTAACAATTGACTTAATACTCTTAAAACCATATTTCCATGGGGTTACCAATCTAATAGGTGCACCATTTTGAGCCGGCAGTGTTTTACCATACAAGCCCACAGACATAAGAGTAAGAGGGTGCATGGCTTCATCTAATCGTAAACCTTCGACGTAAGGATAATCTATGCCCCCTCCCGCGTACCGACTTTTTTGCCCTGTAGCATTTGTTTAGGATCATATAGGGTTTCAAAGGCTACATATTTGGCCGAACTTAGCGGCTTAGCCAGTTTAATCATTTTAGATAAAGAAAAGCCCAGCCAAGGCACCACCATGGACCATGCCTCGACGCACCTGAGTCGATAAATTCGTTCTTCAAGGTCAAATTTAGTGAAGAGATCATCGTAGTTTAAGGTGATAGGGGTTTCGACCAAACCGTCTATTTCAAGCTTCCATGGGTCGACTTTAAACGCTTGTGCATTTTCAACAGGATCAGACTTGTTGGTGCCAAATTCATAAAAATTGTTGTGGCTGATCACTTTTTGCTCGGGAGTTAGTTTTTCATCCGACTGATATTGTTTTGGTTGGCTGAATTTCAGAGCTTTAGTTTTAAATACTGTCGCTTTTTCATCATCGTCACCAAAAAAGCCCAATGCATGACTTTGACTAGAAGATAGTAACGCGCCAGCCCCGATAAATCCCATGGTTTTTAGAATTTCACGCCGGTTTTGGTATACCGTTTCGTCGGTTACATTGTTTTCTTTGATGTCACTTTTTTGGGTACGTTTTATAAGCATATTCACTTACTCAATTACAATTTCATGGACTGTGATCTAGTAGACCTCGAACCTAGTTAAAACATTGCATCACAAAAGTATCACAGGGCTTAGCCAGTTAATTTAGTGGATCTGGCAAACCATTACCGGTTGGTAAAAACAAGGTCGAATACAGTTTAGAAGCAAAACCGTCGGTCATGCCAGCGATGTAATCTGAAATGACTCGGTGACCATTATTATTGGCTTCTTCTTCTAACCAGCGAGTTTTTGTGTTGTCAGGTAACAAACGCAATGGATCTGAGTTAAACGCTTCAAATAACTCCATAACAATTTGTTGACCTTTATATTCCAATAGTTGTAATTCGGGTTTTAAGATCACTCTCTTAAACACATATTGCTTAAAAACCGAAATACAACGTTGATACAGCTTAGGAAAGGTTGCATTGTAAACCAGTAGCTCATCCGAAAAAGTAGCATCTGTTTCATTAATTTCGATATTGGTAATGAAACAATTGACCAGCGCACCAATCGCATCTTTACGTAAGTGATGTTCATTGCTAAACAATTTTTCTGACAACTGCTCAATATGATCACTTAACCAACCTTCTCCTAGCTGTTTGATTGGCTTTACGACTTCATGTTCGAATTGTTGCTGATTAGCGATCCCCATCACAATGGCATCTTCAAGATCATGCACGCTATAGGCAATGTCATCGGCCAATTCCATAATTGAGCAATCAAATGACTTAAATTTAGTTTTGCTATGGTGAGTCGTTGATGTGTTGATAGCTGAAAAGTGCTTTTTGTCTGCTTCGCTTAGAGGAGCTAACAACCAATCAAAAATATCTTTGTCGCAGTGGTACAAACCTTTAGGTGGATGCCACTGTTTGGCTTTAATTTGCCGCTTGTTAACAAGACTTTGTTGCTCAGAAATAACACTAGGGTTGTGTAAGTTATCAATAAAATTGGGGTACTTAACCAATCCCAAAAGTGTACGGCGTGACAGGTTCATCCCTGCGTCTGCAGTGTACGGCTCAAGTCGAGTCACTATTCTAAAGGTTTGGCCATTACCTTCGAAACCACCATGGTCACGCATCATGTAATGTAAGGCTACTTCGCCCCCATGACCGAAAGGGGGATGGCCTATATCGTGGGCTAAACACAGTGCTTCGATTAGTATGTCGTTTAGGCCGAGTTTTTTGGTCAGGGCAGGGTATTTGGTTCTAAGCTGAGCGGCTATGCCTTGACCGATTTGTGAGGCTTCAAGGGAATGAGTGAGGCGAGTACGATAAAAATCACTCATACCCACACCTAATACTTGGGTTTTAGACTGCAACCTGCGAAATGCTGCGGAATGTAAAATGCGCGCCTTATCTCGCTGAAAAGGAGTGCGATGATCGCCCTCACGCTCGGTTTTTTTGTCTAGAAATCTGTTTGTCCAAGGTTCCATTATTATGCTAACGCCGCTGTCTATTTAACTATCAATCTGAACAAAGTTATTGATTTTAATCAAGTTGATAGTTAATAAAATTAGGCTAGACGGGGATTTAATTGTCTTCTTGGGTGATTTCGTCAAGACTTAGACTAAAACTGGGTACATAGGCTTGCATAAAGTAATCAACTTCTGGCGAGTGATAATCCTTAAGCATCTGATCCAAACGTTTTTTGGCTAAGCCGAATTCTCTATTTCCTGCAGATAGTTCTTCTAAGGTTTTCAAGTAGGCGCAAATGACATCGGCTGCTTTGACGATAAATATAATTTCGTCACTATGACGGTGATGATCGATAAGTTTTGCATAATCATCATGAAAATCTTTGGGGGCCATATTAATTAGCTTTTGCTCAGCTATTTTTTCAATTTTTTTATATTCGTCTCGAATGACCGGATTGGAATACTTCACCGGCGTTGGTAAATCGCCAGTAATCACCTCAGACACGTCATGAAACATCGCAATGGTAGCCACTTCATTTGGATCGAGCTTACCAGAAAAATATTTATTACGAATTAGCGCCAATGAGTGGGCGACCATCGCGACTTGAAGACTGTGCTCTTGCACATTTTCAGTACGGACATTGCGCATTAATGGCCAGCGGTTAATTAACTTCATACGAGACAGATGAGCAAAGAAGTGACTCTTGATTGTACTTAAACTCATTGACTAGTTAACCTGTTGGTAATGTTTGAAAAAATTAGCAATACCTTGTAATGCTGGCTTAAGTACATCAACACTGGGCAAAAATACCAACCTAAAGTAACAGCCTTTATGTAGATTGAATGCTGAACCATGCACTAGTAGCACTTTTTCAGTTCGCAGTAAGTCAAAGATCATTTGTTCGTCACTGGTGATGTTGAATTTTTCCGCATCGACTTTAACGAAACAGTACATTGCGCCTTGAGGTGAGATGCATTACAGGCCATCGACCTCATTTAACATTTTAACCGCCAAATCACGTTGCACTTTTAAGCGGCCGTCCCCATTAATTAACTCATTAATACTTTGATATCCACCCAAAGCGGTTTGGATCGCATGTTGACTAGGGACATTGGCGCACATACGCATAGAAGACAGCATATTGAGCCCCTCAATGTAGCCCTTAGCAATACGTTTGTTGCCGCTTACCACTAACCAGCCTGCGCGAAAACCTGCCACTCGATAGTTCTTAGATAAACCACCTAACGTGATAAAAAATACATCATCAGCCATTGAAGCGATGCAATGGTGTTTGGCTTGGTCGTATAATATTTTGTCATAAATTTCATCACTGATGATAGCAATGCCAAACTCTCTAGCGACCTCTATGATTTGTTGCAATAACGCACGACTGTATACTGCGCCAGTTGGGTTATTCGGATTAATCAGCACTATGGCTTTGGTCTTTTCGGTTATTTTACTACGAATATCGTTAATGTCTGGTTGCCAGTTATTGGCGTCATCACATAGGTAATGCACAGGTTTACCTGAAGCCAAGCTGACGGCCGCTGTCCAAAGGGGATAGTCGGGAGCTGGAATTAACACTTCATCGTCGTTGTTTAGTAAGCCTTGCATTGCCATAACAATGAGTTCGCTAACGCCATTTCCTATAAATATATCGTTAATAGTGACGTTTTTGATTTGCTGTTGTTGGTAATACTGCATCACCGCTACTCGTGCCGAGTAAATTCCATTTGAATCTGAATACCCTTGAGATTTAGGGAGGTTGTGGATCACATCTTTTAGAATATCGTCAGGGGCTTCAAAACCAAAAGGGGCAGGGTTACCTATATTAAGTTTTAATATACGGTGCCCTTCATCTTCCATTTTTTTGGCTTCGGTTAAGATTGGACCGCGAATTTCGTAACAGACGTTTTCTAATTTATTGGATTTGTTGATTATCTTCATGAGCTTAAACGAGGTGACAGCAAGGCGTACAGAGTAAACCAACAGTACTATGACTGTTAAGTGTTATTTGCTATATGGGTAGAGAATTTATGTAATCGCACATGATCGTCAATGTGTAATGCGTAATTGATTGTCATTTTTGCTATTGTCTACAACGCACTTTTAGCTTGCAGAGCAGGGTAGATATTCAGTCAACGACTGAGCAAATAGTTAAAAAACCACCGAGTAACACTACGGGTGGCTTTTTATTGGTAGCACTTTATGAGTCAATTAAAATTAGCGCTAAATTGGCTATCGAGGCGCTCTGGCCCCGGAGTTGTCTTGTTTAATTTTTTGGGCCCAAAATGCCTTAACTGAGAACCCTGAAGCATTAGCTTTTTTCACTGATTTTTCTTGCTAGCGGGCTTTTTGGCAGTCGTAGATTTTTCCGCTTGAGGTTTTTCGGTTTGATTGGCCGCTGAAGAAGAGCCCATTGTCGCAATTTGTTCTTGTAGTTCGGCTAATCGAACATTTTTTGCTCCATCGACACTGTACCAGCCACCTTTCGCTTCAATCGTAGGAGCTTTCCCGTTAGCCTTAGTATATGCTTCTGTGAAATTTTCGATTACTTGATCTTTGTCCAATTTAGTCATAATCAGGTTTTTACCTTCTATATAATTGTTTACAGAATTTGCTCGGTTTTTATACCTTTTTTTAACATAAATGTCTAATCACCTTGCTAAGTGCTAGTTATTTATACAACTTACTGTTTGAGGATCGTCAATGTCAGTGACAAGAGACACACTTTTAGCTTTTCTTGATTCATTATTAACGCCCCATAAAATCCGTGATTATTGTCCTAATGGATTACAAATTGAGGGCAAGCAAGTGATGCATAAAATCGTCACCGGAGTGACGGCTTCACAAGCACTAATCGACCACGCAATAAACGTTAAGGCTGACGGGATTTTAGTGCATCACGGCTATTTCTGGAAGGGGAAAACCCTGCATAACGGGAATGAAGAAGAAACGTTTGGCGAGTTTGTTAGCCCATGACATCAATTTGTTTGCCTACCATTTACCTATAGATGTTCATCCTGACTTAGGTAATAACGCGCAATTGGCAGATTTACTAGGAATTCAGAATATTCGTACCCTTGAAGAAAGTAATCCGAGCTGTGTGGTCATGCAAGGGCAGTTTGCTGACCCCATAACCGCTGACGAGCTAACAGATATTATAACGGCAAAGTTAGATCGCAAACCGCTACATGAGCCAGCTCAAAAAAAGCGCATTCAAACTGTAGCTTGGTGTACGGGCGGGGGCCAAAATTATATACAACAAGCGGCAGAGCTGGGAATTGATGCATTTATTACCGGTGAGGTATCGGAACAAACCATCCATATTGCTAGAGAAATGAATATTCACTTTTATGGGGCCGGACACCATGCAACAGAGCGTTATGGAGTAAAAGCTATAGGTCAACATATTCAGCAAGAGTTGGATGTGGAGGTATTATTTGTCGATATGCCAAATCCCGCATAAAAAAGGAACAAACTGTTAAATGAAAAATGGCCCAGAGGATCGCAGTTTTAACGATATTGCCAATAAATTTCAAAAGAACATTTATGGTTCTACTAAAGGGCGACTGCGTCACGAATTGCTACTCCATCATTTAGCCCAGCATACCTCTATTGCTGCCAGCCGACTGCAGATATTAGATGCTGGCGGGGGCACAGGTGTTATGGCCGAGTCATTGTTGAATATGCAGCATTCGCTCACCTTGACCGACATTTCCCAGGAAACATTGGACATAGCAGCAGATAGGCTAGGCAGGTTTGATAAGCTTTCAATCCTAAAATCTGACATTTTGTCTTTACCGCAAAAACAATACGATTTAGTCATCTGTCATGCCGTTTTAGAGTGGGTAGAAAAACCTAAAGCTGTGCTTGAAAAGTTAGCCAGCTTAGTTAAACCCCATGGCTTTTTGTCAGTTAGCTTTTTTAATCGTGATGCGCAACTATTTGGCAATATGTGTTATGGCAACTTTGATTATGTGGAGCAAGGTATGCAAGTTAAGAATCGGGTTCGTTTAACGCCAAATAATCCATTGAAACCGAAAGATGTACTGACTGAGTTTGCCGCTTTACCACTGTCGATAAAGCTTACAGCTGGGATCCGTTGTTTTCATGATTACTTACGGGATCTTGATAAGCAAGAAAAGTACTACCCGCAGCTAAAATCCTTAGAAATACAATATGGTGACCAAGAGCCATATCTATGGCTAGGTAAGTACTTTCAAATTATTGCGCAAAAAGTGTGACCCCATCTCTTTTGATAATCTAACGCGCAGTTAGCACATGACAAATAATGTTCCTGAGGCCTTTGCGCTGAGGTGTTAGTTATTTGAAAGGCTAGGACTTGCGGTAACTGACAACTTGCACAGACGCCCTAGAATATAGGCTGAGATAGCACCGTCTACATGGTTTGGCAAAAACCACTAACTACTGAGCGCATTTTATTTAGCTAGCAGGGCTTTGATATCAGCCGTTATTTTTTCCGGTGTAGTAGTAGGCGCATAACGTTTAACCACTTGTCCTTTTTGGTTGACTAAAAACTTGGTGAAATTCCATTTAATCTTTTGCGTACCTAGCATGCCTTGGCGCTTGTTGTTTCAAATACTTAAAAAGCGGCGCCGCGTTTTTGCCATTAACCTCTGTTTTTTTGAAAAGTGGAAATTCGATATTGAAATTCACATTACAGAATTGTTCTATTTCCTGATCATTTCCCTGTTCTTGATGTCCAAATTGATCGCAAGGAAACGCTAATACGGAAAACCCTTGCTGGTTATATTGACTGTATAAGGCTTGAAGTCCTGAATATTGTGGGGTAAAGCCGCATTGGCTGGCGGTGTTGACGATCAACAGTACCTTATCTTTAAAGTGGGTAAAATTTATCGCTTCGCCGTTATTTAATGTGGCATCGAATTGATAGATAGTTTCGGGCATCAGTTTATGTTTCCTCTTGAGTGACAGGCACACCAATTCGTATTGATAGGTGACCTATTTGAATGCATTTAGCGGTTTTTGAATAAGGCGGAGTTGTGCAGGAATGGTCGCTCGAATAGGACACTCAGGGGTTATTTATACGAATGCACTAAGAGTCGTCAGTTCCTAGCGACATAGTTTGCCGACTATAGGTACACATTGCCACTGATGATGTTCAAAGGTAACTTGAGAACGGTCCAGTTCTTTTTCTGCGCGCCATGTTCGATTATTTAGTTTAAGTGTGACGCCGGGATACACTTTTTTAGATGCAATCATCTTAATATTGGCTTGATACCTTTCTTTGGTTCGGTTCATTTCTGTGGCTTTTTGGTGTAACCAATTTAAAAGCTGCGTTTCGCCTTGATATAACTGATTTGCTTCATCTACTCTGCTTTGCATATCTTTAGGTACAAACTTAGAATTTATGATGTTCATTCTTTCCATATGCCTAAGGTTGTTTTGGGATAGCTGCTTGAGTAAGTCGTCTAAGGTGTCTTTTTGGTCTACTAGGGTATTAAACATTTCACTGTAATCAATACTTAAATTACTTCCAGATACTGCACCAATTGTACCGGCAGAAAACTGGTCACCGCATTTTATTTTACAGGCAAAAATATTACCGTTAGGGTTGTCCGCTGAACCAATCGTCACTTTGCCCTTGGTATCAATTTTACTATGAGCTAATTGCCGGCCAATGGTGACATTGTTATGGCATTTTATATTTAAGCCTTGGCCGTGTTGAATATGTACACTACCTTGAGAGATTAAGTTACAACTATATTCGGTTAACTCGTCATTGACTTTGCCCATTGCCCCTTCGGTGATAATAATATCACCAGTGGTTTGTATATAAGCTGACTCTACAAAGCCATTGACCGTCACATCGCCAGTGGCGATAATTTTCATGTTTTCTGTGACATCTCCATTCACTAATACCGCGCCGTCATATTCGATATTGCCGGTGCCTACATTTACGCCTTTACACACGTAAACATCGTCAATCCACATTTTCGAGCCTTTAAACTTGGGCATACCGGTAATGTCTGCGAGCAGTAAATTCTCATCATTTGGGCTAATAACAGTGCCTTTAATTCAGGTCTGAATTTTTACCCATTCGCCATAGCTTAGGCTTTATCTTGGTTCCTTTAATAGTAAAGCCTTTTCGGCCTTCTGTAGGCGGTAACCTGCGTAATAGATGTGTGCCTTTCTTAACACAAATAACCGCGCCTAAATTTCGCATATCGACTCGCTCACCATCTTGGGTTTGAGGGGTCAAAAATTCTTTCTAATGCATTTTGTACCAGAGGATGTAATTTAGATGAACGTCCTGCTTTGGGCGGTAATCCAATGGCGACTACATCTTTCACTTTATCTCCTTAGTGAGGAACGTTCTAGAGCGTAAGCGAGTTTGCTCAATCGCTTAGTACTGATACCCGGGTGATGCCAAGTGATCTTAGATGAGCAATTAAATGATTTGTTGTTACTGGCTTGCCGGCGTAGCCGCAAGTTAGGTAAGGCTGGCTGACAATTCATCTTCTCTGATCGTACATTTGATGTCACTATCACGACGTTCGCCAATTCTCTTGGTAATTATGCGATTATCATGATTGGCTTTAGCGTTTTTACAGTTACTGATGACATTAATAATGTCTTCGTCAAAGATAAAGAAGTTGGAATATTCACTGTTAGAAACTAAATTAAATAGCGCTTTAGCGTCAATATTGGTCTCTAACAGAGATGGATCAATGTCAACTTCTAAAAATTTATCTGTTTCATCAACTTTGAGTGCTATTCCAAGCATTTAACCGCCTTAATAATGTCAATTTTCTAAAGTTTATAAAACTCATAAATTTGATATCGGCACATTGCGCATAAAATCTAGTGGTATGGAGAATATTCTCAACCCTTTATTTTTATTGGCCTGAGGCACACAATTAAGCTACATAATATCAATCTACTAAAGTCCCCACTTTGTAAAACGTTATTCTTATACCACTTTCTACAAATTTTTTGCGTATACAAATAGGCTTTTAAGTATGTTTAATTTATCAGGGTGATGTTCATATTCAATACTTAATTGCTCTATTAACTGCATGTATTCATTTAGCTTTATACTGGCGCTAGAAGTCTCGTCGGTCAACTTAAATTGACGAAATCGTTTGCCACTTTTCTGTTTCTGCTTGGCTCAATGATTGAGGCACGTTGCGGGCTCGATATCTGAATAATAGCGTGTTTAATCGGTCATCTTCGAAAGGTAGAGTAAGCTCTGTCAGCTCCTCTACACTGGCATTGACTACTTGTTGCATTAAATATTTGTCGGCTGAAGAAAAGAATCCACCACTATATAACGCATAGTCTGCATCTAATGGCGCGCTATCGTGCTCTACTGTGTAGACTTGATGTAACTTAGCGAGTAGAGAATCATGGTTTTTAATTTTCTGTAAGTTATCCAAGCAGGATTGCCTATCAATATTCAATCGTTGAGCGTTTTCGGTGGTCAATGTTTTAGCAGGCGCTAACACTGGGCATTTATTAATATGCACCAATTTAATTGGCAGTCGTTGTTCACCTTCATCTAACATGCTGCTTGGCGTGTACAATTTTGTTCTTATTTGTTCTGGCGTCAGGTTAAAAAGCGGGCTAGGATCTTGAGCTAAATTTAATGTAATCACCGCATTTTTGTTGGTTGGATGAAAACCGACTGGCACTATCCACGTACAACAGCCTTGCTCTGAAGGTATTTTCGAAGAGACATGCACTAAAGGCGTGAGTTGTTCGCAATTAATCAATTCGAGCACGTTTTTTCTTGTGTCTTAAATTAAAGATGTAATCGTATAATTTAGGTTGCGCAGTCTTAATGAGCTTTGCTATAGCGATAGTGGCATACACATCAGACATTGCATCGTGAGCGTCTTGGTGTTGTACATTGTTAGCCTTGGTCAAATCTTCTAGTTTAAAGCTTGGTTGGCCGTTTTCTTTGAGTGGCCATTCAATTCCCTCGGGCCTAAGTGCATAGCAGGCTCTCGCTAAATCGATAATGTCCCACCGACTGTTACCGTTCTGCCATTCTCTGGCGTAAGGATCGTAGAAATTTCGATACAAAGTGTAGCGTGTTATTTCATCGTCAAATCGAATATTGTTGTAACCTGCAACACAGGTGTTTGCTTGGCAAAACTGTTGATGAATTTTGCCTATAAACTCTCGTTCAACTACGCCTTCCCTTAAGGTTTTTGAGGGGTAATACCGGTCACCAAACAGGCATAGGGATTGGGTAAACAGTCGCTGGATATCTGGCTATACAACATTAATGGCTCGTCAATAATGTTCAATTCCAAGTCTGTTCTAATCCCGGCAAATTGGCATGGCGCATCTTTTTTGCGGATTAGCGCCCCAAGTTTCGTAGTCGTGCCAGTAGATTGAGGGGGTCTTTGATGTGTTCATTTTGGGAATATTTCTTGTTGTTTTGTGTTTGTTTTCATAAGTGTTTTAAATAAAAGTTGGTAGTTTTTTTTAATTGTTAGGCATTTTCTTTTTCGTTTCCAACTTCAATTTTTGTGTCGCAGAAATTAAAATGTGTGTCACTGAAAATACGTGGTCAATATGACGTTAAGTGATACTAAACTAAAGGTGTTGCTGGGTAAACGTCGATCTATAGTGACTGGGTCTGCTGAGAGAGAAGGTTTGAGCGCTCCAATTAAGACGCTCCAATTAAGACACCCATAACTGAATTTGCTGATAAGCGTAACTTAATTTGATGACAATCTTTATAAGATTCACTTTTATGAGTGTCTCGATAAGAATGCTACCGTACGTTTTGCATAACGCTTTTATACATTTCTTCGGCGATCATATTCAAAAAAGGAGAGGGTGAATTAGGCATAAATTACACCTTTATTTATATGTATGTTTATACAGTTATAGTCGTTATCTCTGATAACAGCAAGTTCTTGGCAAAATGTCGCATATCAACAAAACTGTTTTTCGTTACAGGAAAGAAAACTAACCTATACAAAGACATAGAAAACATGCTAAAAATGATGAATGTAGATATGCGACAAAATGAGGTGTTTAAACGCCTCATTTTGCAAGAGATTAATATTGTTAAGCCTCTGGAGTACTAGTTAACAATGGAAAATAACTCACCTATTGGGTGGTACATTGCGTCATATGTAATAAGGTTCATTGAAATTGAAGATGGCGCTAGTAATAATCCTGATAAAAAGTTTTTAGTCTGGGAAAATTCAATTTTGGTGAAAGCTTCAAACAAATCTGAAGCTTATGATAAAACAGTTAATTTTGCTTGTGAAAATTGCGAACCATATGAAGGTGGCAAGCTAGCGACTCCAGTTAAATGGAGATTTGAGGGCGTTACAAGTTTGCTGGCTATATACGAAGAGTTTGAAGATGGATCTGAAATAATGTATCGCGAATATAATCAGAAGCTTAAGAAAATTAGAAAGGGCATTTTAACTAGAACTGAGGCCATTGGTGAAAACGATGCCTAACAAACCAATCAACCGGACCCAAACTCGCTGGCTGGGCTCGTGCCTCGCCATTATAGCCAACAAGTTTGCGCCGTTTATTAGGGGCGTTATGTGCCAAGGGAACCATGAAGCCTGAGAAACCTACAATTATGGGAATGGCTGAGTTTGAGCCATCAGCTAAGTGTCCAAATTGTAATCTAATAATGTATTTAGGTAACAGGTGCCCTCATTGTGATCATTTGTTAAGTCAACCTGAGCAAAAAGCTCAAAAGTTGTTTTGGATAAAAGTCAGAAGTAATGGTTACAAAAAAGGCTTAGTTTTCTTTTCATTATTTATTTTAATAATCTGGTGGGCATATGGCACATAACAAAAACATTATGGTGGGAATTTTACTCGCTGGGCTTCGCCCAAAAGCGCTCCTAAAATCCCCATATGTTAAGCGTTAGCAGTATTAAGGAAATTCAGTGCAAGTAGAAGATATTGTTGAAAAAATCAAAAATGATTTTGAAGGTGTTGTTCCCAAATCAAGCTGGGGAGAAACCTCATTGTTTTATAACCCCGGCATGAAGCTACCTAATGGCGTATATTTCTGCACTCTGAAAGAAAAGAATGGCGATAATGACAAGGCATCTGAACTGGATCGTGCTGGTATATTTAGATTAAGTATCGGTATCGCAAAAGGATCTTACGAAAAGCTCTTTGGCAGTAAACCTAAAAGGCCACCAAAGGGTGGCATCATAGATACTGGTCATGATTTCACAGCACTTAATGAACTCATGCCACACCCAATCTACGGGTGGATGTCTTGGGTTCAGGTGTTAAATCCAAGCGCATCCACTTTTGAAGGTATACTTCCTTTAATAGCGGAGGCGCATTCAAATGCCGTCATCAAGTTCAACAAAAAAACTGCTAACAAGTAGCTGCAGCGGACTCGCTACCGCGCGCTCGGTGAGCTAAGCGTTAGAAGTACCAGAAGGATCTGCAAATGCCTTACTACAATTTGGCTATATTAAAGACTGCTGCAAAAGTGTCGTTTCTGCATATTTCATGGCTGGTCGCCCTCATTGGTATCCCGATAGTCTTTTTCAGAGATGGCCTTAATTTAATTGAAAAGTCATTATTATTTGCTGGGTTATTGCTTTTTTCTGGCTAGTCTACTTGCTTTGTTGCGTTACATTTCATCGGTTAAGCATGCGAAATGAACACAACCGGTTTGGTTATTTAGCGAAAGATGATTTAGAAAAAGGCAAAGAGGTTGGTACACATTTGGAGGGTGGTAAACATGGCACTTCTAACAAACACATTATGTTCATTCGCTCTGCTCATTGGGACGCATACTCGCTGGCTCTGCTCGTTCCTCGCAATTATAGCCAGCAAGCCTGCGCTCCATATGTGAAGCGTTATGTGCTTCGGGACGCAGGCATGTTTAAGTGTCGAATTACAAAAGGGATATAGATGTTAGAAAGAATACATAGAATAAGAGGTATAGGGCTATTACATGATGCTGATGCAAGAGCTCATGGACTACAGAAAGCCAGTTTTATCTATGCAGATAATGGACGAGGTAAATCAACACTAGCTTCATTATTTCGTTCTTGTTCCACGAATAAGCCTGAATTACTTATAAACCGCTGTACGATTGATGGTAATAATGACCAAGAAGCAATACTTCAATTTTCTAATGGACAACGTTCTAACTTTCAAAATGGTAGTTGGGATGTCGAGCGCCCAGAACTTTTAGTATTTGATGCCGATTTCGTTGAGCAAAATGTTTATGCAGGCGGACAAGTTACTGCCGACCAAAGAAAAAAACTTATTACAATTTGCACTTGGCGAAAGTGCTGTTGTGGCGCAACAAGAATATGATCTTGCAGATAATAATGCGAAAACAGCAGCCAGCTCTTTACGAGAAACAAGCAATCAATTAGAAGTTTTACACAGAGGTTTGACGCAAACTCAATTTCAAAGAATAGCCGAAGTTGTAGATGCGGATGACCAAATATCCATTCTTAATGGCAAAATCGTTGAAGCTCAAAACATCGGGCTAATTCAAGCTAAGGCATTGCCTCAGCAATTAGTATTGCCGACACTTAATGTGGATGATGTTTTCAATATTTTAGGTACATCCCTTGAAAATATTGACCTAGCTGCGGAACAGCAAGTTAAAGAACATTTAAATATTCACAACAAAAATCGTTTAGAGAAATGGATAAGTGACGGGCACGCATATGGTGATGAAGGTAATTGCTTGTATTGCAACCAACCTCTTGATGAGGTCGAATTAATACAAGCATATCGAAGTTATTTTAACCAAGACTATAATCAGCTTAAATCAGATGTTTCTCGGCTGACAGGCCTTATTAACGCAAGCTGTTCTAATGAGATAATTGACAGATTAAAGGCACGGTTTGAAACTGCCAGCGCAGTCATTGATGGTTGGCAGGAACATGTAGAGATAATACCTCCAACATTCGATGAAAGTTCAGCAAGAGATGCTCTTTCTAATATTGAAAATCTGCTAAACGCTTTGAGAGAGAGTAAAGAAGTCAATTTGCTTGATTCTGTTGGCTCTGAAGAGGATAGAAGCGAAGTTACTAGAAACTGGCAGGAAGTTTTAGATGTTGTTGTTGCATGTAACGATTCAATTTCAAATGCTACAGCTGTTATAACAGACTACAAAAACAATTTGGCAGCTCTAAGTATTGATAATTTGCAAAACCAAATCCGTGATATGGAGTGGGCTAAGGCACGTTACCGGCAAGATGTTATAGATTTATTTGCACAGCTCGCGTTGGAAAAAGATCAAGACGTAGCTGCAAAAGCTGAAAAGCAAACTAAGAAAGATTCCTTGAATCAAATCATGCAGGCAACACTAGAAAGCTATAAAGATCGTATTAATGAGCTTTTACGCGGTTTTGGTGCTCAATTTCTGATTCCTAATATCGATTTCAATTATCGGGGTGGTTTGAGAAGTGATTATGTACTGCAAATGCGCGGTGCCAATATTGCTTTAAATGGCGGCGTGCCAGATTTTAAGACTTCTTTGAGCGAAGGTGACAAACGCACATTAGCTTTTGCTTTCTTCATAGCTTCTGCAGAGTCTGATCCTGATTTAGCCAACAAGGTTATCGTAATAGATGATCCAATGTGTAGCTTAGATCTTAATAGAAAACAGCAAACACGTACTGTTTTGAAGAGATTGCATGATAGCTGCGAGCAAATAATTGTTCTTGCACATGACGTGCATTTTCTACGAAATCTCCGTGATGATGTGCTTCGCACAGGAAACCCAAACAATGTTAAGTGTTTAAAGTTAAAGGCGGTTGCCAATCGTTATAGCGACTTTGATGAAATAAATATTGACCAAGAATGTGAGAGTGTATATTTCAAATGCCATAGGATACTTGATGAATATATGGCAGGAAATGCTCAAAGCAGCATGGAGATAGCTAGATCAATTAGGCCTATGCTTGAGGGGTATCTACATAGACGTTTTCCTAATCTGATAAATGGCGGTCTATTGTTTGGTCAAGTTATTGACTTGATAAGTAATGCGCAACCACCAAGCCCCTTAATTAATGCTCAAAACATTACTAACGAACTAAATGAGATAAATCGTTACGCAGGACAATTTCATCACGATACTAATCCTGCGGCAGACCAAGTTCAAATTACAGATAGTGAGCTTTTAAGCTTTGTAGAAAGATCGCTAGCTCTGATTTATGCTGGATAAACATATTAGTAATCAGCACATAATAAATAAGGATAGGTCGCGCGCAGCCGCGACTTAATCCTATTGTTGGACAAGCCCGGAGTTGAAGTTTTCTGCTTATATAGTAGATGTATCGATGAGGGGTAAAGGCTTGTTTTATATTGCCTTTTTTCTGGCCGAGTGTGGCTGAGGCTGCTTGTATTACTACTTTAGCAGCCTGTTTTATCTTTTCTTTTCATACATAGTAATTCTAATTTCTCCTGCGTTATTTACGTGCCTAATGGTGTGGGCGCATCTTGTGCCTAGGCGCAGTGGTCGTCGAAGTTACAATTGGCGTAATTTTAAGAAGATGTTGGAGCGCCCCAATTAAGACACCCATAACTAAATTTGATGACAATCTTTATAAGATTCATTTTTATGGGGCTTTCGATAAGAATGTCTTCGGGGTTTTAGCGGATAAATGCTGGATCCCTGCTAACAGCATGCAGGGATGACGAGCTTTGACGGCAAGCGCAGAACCCGCAGAACAGGTTAGTGCAAGATTGAGTTTCATTGTCGGTTTAGAATTAACATGGGTGTCTTGATAAGCGTTGATAAGCGCTGCATAATGGTTCAAGTACCCACTGCAAATACCGCCCCTCAAGTTTGGTAATAGCGTGACTTTGATTGGACAAAAGCGAATATCTAAAAATCGAAGGGGAGAGTAAAAAACTTTGCAAAATCAAATCATCCAAGGCAAAGTTCATTAATTATAAAAATTAAAGAAAGGTGAGGAAATGGTCTGTCAAAATCGACTTTTTCTACAGCCTAGTTAGTTGTACATGGAGTAACAATTGAAAATTTTAGTCACTTTAATCTTATTTGTAGTATCAGCTTGTAGCTCGGTCAATAAACCCCAACCATTTACAGATTCTCTAGCCTATAAAAATAACAGTTCTGTTATCTCGGTTCCCGTCCGTATTCATCTATTAAAATCCAATATTTCAAGGGATATAACAGCAGTAGCTTCCTCTGAAGAACTTGAGGAGATGTTTAATGTAGTTAATCTAATATGGAAGCAAGCAGGTATAAAATATGAAATTGAATCTATTACTTATTTAAATGCATATAAAGACGAACAGTATGTCGAAGCAATGTCTAAAACTAGTAATCTAACTCGCCAACAGAAAATCGGCGCAATGAACAAAGTCTGTAATATTACCAAACAATCCGATCGTGTTTTAAATTTATGTGTCATTGGCAAAACTGTAAATGGATTAGGAGGAATCTACTTTGGTGGACGACACCCTAAAGTTATTTGGCCAACTATTGCTAAGAATGGACGAGAGGTATTAAATCCAGCCACTTTGGCACATGAATTTGGACATTATCTTGGATTAAAACATAATTCAGAAGAAGCTATTTACCTTATGAGAGGGCGTGGAAATAATATGCGACGCAATGGGCAATATGAATATATTTTGTTTACTGAAAGAGAAATAACCTCAAGCAGAAAAGTAGCCATGAAATTATTTGAATGAGTAATACGTAAAGTACAATTAACAAGCCTCAATTCGCTCTCAAGTTCGCTCGGGCAATTAACAATGTGCGGATCGTATTTGATTGTGGTGGTTTGTATCGGAGCTGACGTTGCCGATTGGGATGGTTAATTTGAGCAGACTGTGAACAGTGTTCAGTCAACCCAGACTGTTATATGCGGCTTTAAAAATAACAATAGTCAATCAATAGTTTTATATGCTGAGGATTGATCTTTAAATATAAATTATCTTTGTGAAAAACAGCCTAACTTGTAGTGGTACAGTCGTCGCCAGCAGTGCCCCATAGATCAATAAGTGTTCAATCCAGTATTTTTGCTTGTTGCTCGATGGCCGATAAAAACCCAATATGCGGATAACTTTTGCAAGAGAAACCCCAAGCAAACGTATTTTGTAACGATTCAGATTAATATTTTTTGTATTCAGCTTATGTTATTTTAGTTAATATAATGTATTAAGAGAGTATTTGGTAACCTAGGTTTTTGTTGGTCCTCCTTTAACCTTATTTCATTTTTAATTTTTTTATTCAAATTTGAATGATTTATGTTCAATTGTGAAATGAAGTACTGCCATATTTTAAACTCAAGTATTAATCACTGTGAGGACTCAGTATCGAATTGTTGCTGCAAAGATTATTTGTTTGCAGTTGTTATTAAGGTTAGTCGTCATGTCATCAATGTCACCAGAAAATATTTCCCCAGTGCAGGTTATTCAGCAAAAATTTAGCTTAGACTTTCAGTATCCCGTTTTATTTACGCAAAATTGTTTCGATCTGCAAGATACTACCATTGTAAATCTAATTGATAACTTATCTGAGTCTCCTAAGTTGTTAGCGATTTTAGATGAGGGGGTCGATCAAATGAATCCAGATTTGGCGGTGAGGATTGAACAATATTGTGAGCATCATAATATTGAAAGTTTGCCCAGTATGATTGTTCCTGCTGGTGAAGATTGTAAGAACGATGAATCGGTGATTGATGATATTTATCATGCTGTTGAACAATTTGAAATAGACCGTCATTCATACATTTTAGTCGTAGGCGGTGGGGCGGTAGTAGATGCCGTTGGTTTTGCCGCTGCTACCGCTCACCGAGGCATCCGTTTAATCAGAATGCCGTCGACAGTGTTGGGGCAAAACGACGCGGGAGTAGGGGTGAAGAACGCAGTGAATTACCACAAGCGTAAGAATTTTGTTGGTACCTTCGCTCCACCATTTGCGGTGGTAAATGATTACAACTTATTAGATACCTTAGGAGAACGCGACAAAAGAGCAGGTATTGCCGAGGCAATAAAAGTGGCGTTGATCAAAGACTCGCAGTTTTTTGATGTGTTGTATAACACGCGTTTGGCTCTGGCTAAATTTGAAGAGCAAGCCTCGCGACATATGATCGTCCGATGTGCACAGTTGCACTTAGATCATATTGCTACATCTGGCGACCCGTTTGAATTAGGCTCAGCAAGACCTCTTGATTTTGGTCATTGGTCGGCTCATAAGTTAGAAGAGTTATCTGCCAATGAACTTCGCCACGGAGAAGCCGTAGCGATTGGCATTGCTCTGGATACCATTTATTCAAACCTAAAAGGGCACTTATCTGACGATAAAAAACAGCAGGTAGTGACCTTGTTGTTAGACTTAGGGTTTGAGTTAAATCACCAGGTGTTAAACAAGCTAGATATTGCTAAAGCGCTGGGGGAATTCAAAGAGCATTTAGGTGGTAATTTATGCATTACCTTATTGCGCGATATTGGCAGCGGTTTTGAGGTCAACGAGATTGATGAAGGGCTTATGACACAAGCCTTACAACTGTTAATGAATGTCGGTCGTTAGTTTATGGCTACCTTTGTTACTTATCTAAAGTTAATTCGAGCACCGGCTGGGTTGACGGCATTATCTAATATTATCGCCGCGTCAGTGATCATGTCTCTTGGGCAACTAAACGTTGATATTTTGTATTTATTGACCGCTAGTATGTGTTTTTATTTTGCAGGCATGACACTGAATGACTGTTTTGACTATGCCGAAGATCTGGCTGAACGTCCTTCTAGACCCATACCTAGCGGCAATGTTTCGATCAACCAAGCTTGGGCGCTTGGGGCGGGCTTAATGGGTGTTGGCCTGTGTTTAGCATTTAGCTATAGTGCGTTGTCTGGTTATATCGGTATTGCGTTGAGTGGGGCAATTTTGATTTACAACGGCTGGCTTAAAGAAGGTCTCATTGGGTCTTTTTGTATGGCAGCATGTCGATATTTAAATTGGCTACTGGGGGCAAGCTATGTGGCTATTTCTTTGCAAAGCTATCTTATTGCAGTGCCAATTTTTGCCTACATCACAGGATTAACCTATTTAAGTAAACAAGAAACCAATGCGCAAAACAAAAATGCTATTTGGTTGTGTGCGGTCGCGTTAATGGTAAGTTTTCTATCTTGTTTGTATTTGATTGAGTATGAGTTTACGTTGCAAGGAATAGATAAATGGCTGGCCTTAGGGCTGTTGGTTATTTGGATACTCTTGATGTTCAATAAACTTAAGCAAGTGTTTCAAGATTTCTGCCCGGCTAACATACAGCAAATGATTATTTTTATGGTCATTGGTGTGATCCCATTAGATGCACTATTAGTCGCATTATCAGGGCAGTATATATTTGCGTTGATTATATTGGCTCTGCTACCACCTTGCCGTATTCTAAATAAACGCCTAAACGCCATAACTTAATTGAAATTACGATGCATTTAAATAAGCTTACCGATCTGATTTACCCTTACTTGTCTGCTGACGAGCTTGAGTGGCTGCAAAGCGCCATGAGCGCTTTGCAAACCAGTGCTGATCCTATGAACGATTTACTAGACATATCGGTGTTAGTAAAACGTAAAGTCAGCAGCACCTTAGCCATTCAAAACGATCTCGTTCATGTCATTGATGGCAGTGAGTTGATCAGGATATTGTTAATACATAAAGCCCTGTCGAGTCACGCCGAATTGAGCACTACCACTTTAGTTAAGGGCTATTATCAGGCTGGAGATAGTAGTGAAAAGGCTGCGCTTTTACGTGGTCTTAATGTTATTGATCCAAAAGGCGAAGCGGCGAGTGTTGCCATAAGAGCCGCGCGCTGTAATAGCCTAGATGAATTTACAGCCCTTGCTCTTAACAATGGCTATGCCAGCATGCATTTCGAAGACTTGAATTTTAATCAGCTAGTTTTGAAAACTCTATTTTTGGGCTTAGATATTGATAACTTAGTAGGATTACGCAATCGGTTATCACCGTCACTGTCTAATATGTGTTTTTCTTATGTAGTGGAGCAAGCATTGGCCGATCGAGTGCCACCTGCAACTATTTGGCTGGCTATTCGCTATCAAGATCTGACGCTCGAACATAGCTCGCTATTTAATCAATACACCGAGCATTTTATTAGTAAAAGTGACAAACACCAGACCGAAATTAAAAAACTTATTAAAAATCAGTCCATATAACGCTAATTAATGTTATAAAGTAACAATACTAGATTGTTGCCTCGATTGACATGAAGATCGCACAATAGGCATATACAGTTTTCGAGCAAAGGATATAAGAATGAAATATTTTGACCCACATATTCACATGTTGGCCCGTACTACAGATGATTACGAAAATATGGCTGCGGCTGGAATTATCGGCGTGATCGAGCCCGCTTTTTGGTTAGGCCAACCACGTACCCAAGTTGGTTCGTTCATCGACTATTTCGATACCTTAATTGGTTGGGAACATTTTAGAGCGTCACAATTCGGCATCATGCACTTTTGCACTATGGGATTAAACCCAAAAGAATCAAATGACATTGAATTGGCCGAAGCAGTAATGAAAATATTACCTCGTTACTGCCAGAAAGATAATGTCGTTGGTGTGGGAGAAATTGGCTATGACGATATCACCCCTGAAGAAGACCGATTCTTAGCAGAGCAGCTACAGTTAGCTAAAGATCTTAACCTGCCTGTATTAATTCACACGCCGCATAGAGATAAAGTATCGGGCACTAAACGTACTTTAGATGTGATAAAAGAAAGTGGTATTGCTGAAGAGATGGTGCTGGTGGATCACTTAACCGAACAAACCTTACCTTTGGTACTAGAAACCGCTTGCTGGCGTGGACACAGTATCTACCCCAATACCAAAATGTCAGAGCCTCGTATGGTGAAATTGCTACAAGAATACGGCACCGACAAAATGATTGTTAATAGTGCGGCAGATTGGGGCGTAAGTGACCCGCTAAAAGTACCCAAAACTGCACAAGCTATGCTTGAAGATGGCTTTAGTGAAGCGGAAGTTGAGAAAGTGACCTTTAATAACCCGATCAACTTCTTCGCACAAAGCGGGCGGATTTCTCTAGACATGGTGAAGAAGCCATTAATTGATCAAACGAAAACCTTTGAAGATAACAAAGTTTTGCGTGGTCAAGAGCCGATTGTCGAAAAAGGCTAATAGTAAAACGTGTAAAGACTATGCCTCAGGTTAAAACGTCAAGGAAAAAGTAACAATGACATATTCGTTAAATGATCTGGCCTATTGCAGCAATGTGCATCCCGGAGAAAATGTTGAAGCTGTCATTCAGAATATCCAAACGCATTTTGTCGCTGTTAAACAGCGACGAAATTTAACTGATATGGCGTCTGGGCTTTGGCTATCGTATAAAGCGGCCAATGCCTTAGTGTCAAGCTAGGCTTTATTTACTCAGTTTACACAAGCGCTACAAGATAATGGGGTCCGTTTAACCAGTTTGAATGGTTTTCCTTTTGGTGATTTTCATCAAGCGGTAGTCAAGCAAAACGTTTATTTGCCCACATGGGCAGAGCCTGAAAGGCTGGATTATACGCAAACATTAGCGGATATATTGGCACGTTGCCTACCAGATGATGAACCAAAAGGGGCAATATCTACTTTGCCTTTGGCTTATGCTGCAGATTGGACTGCAGAGCAGCAACAAAGCGCTATATTACAATTGATTTCGCTGGCTACGTTTTTATCACAGCTTGAACAAGACACCCATAAGCAAATTGTCATTTGTATTGAAATGGAGCCAGACTGTGTTTTACAAGAAACGAGGCAACTGACAGAATTTTTTGTTGAGCAATTGTTGCCCGCCGCGGAGCAACAAGGGATCCCAAAACAAACCATATTGCGCTACATTGGCTGTTGTTATGACACTTGCCATCAAGCAGTAATGGGTGAAGACATTCGTCAGTCTTTACAACAAATTACTGCTAGTTGCATCCAAATAGGTAAAATTCAAATATCTAACGCTATCCAAGCAGACATTCAATCAATGCAGCAAGTGCAGCAGCTCACGGCACTATTTGCGGATAAAAAGTTCTTACATCAGACAAAAGTCTTTAGCAAAAATCGGTTGGTAGCGGAGCTCGCCGATTTAAGTTTTGATAAATTAGGCACAGCAATAAAGCGCAATATTGACGGTCAGCAAAGTGCATTGTCGGCCACCATTCATTATCATATTCCAGTGAATCAAAATGCAGCCGATTTGCCTTTGCCCTTTGTGTCTGCGACCCAATACGCGATCTTGCAGACCTTAGACTTTTTGCAACTTCATCCGCAGTATCGTCCTTTTCTGGAAATTGAAACCTACACCTGGTTAAATTTTTTACAACAAGAAAGTGACAGAAATGCTCGACTACACGCTGGGTTTGCCGCCGAATTTAATTGGTTAGAGCAGGCGTTAAGTCAACGTAATATGCTGTAAACGTCAATCTATGAATTGTCCTACCGTTTTATCTCTTATGTAAGGTTGAAAGTATTAGATGTCTTGTCCATTAGTTATTTTAAATGTGGTGGGTCTTAGCCCCTATATGCTTGGGAATAACACCCCAAATATTAATAAGTTGCTCGATAAAGGTTATCAAAGCCAGCCCCTAGGCGTGGAATTTCCCGCGGTGACAACCACTGCACAGTCGGCTATGGTCACCGGTAAACAAGCAAAAGACCATGGCATTGTAGGTAATGGTTGGTATTTTCATGAGCTAGCAGAAGTCGGTTTTTGGAAACAAGCCAATCAGTTGGTACAAGCTGACAAGGTTTGGGACGTGCTTAAACGTAATCAACCCGAGTTAACCGTATCTAAGTTATTTTGGTGGTACAACATGTACGCCAATGTCGATAACAGTATAACCCCCAGACCTCACTATTTAGCCGACGGCAATAAAATTTTTGACTTGTATTCATCGCCCAATGGCTTACATCAACAAATCGAACAAAAGATTGGCAAGTTTCCATTTTTTAGTTTCTGGGGACCTAAGGCGGGTGTGGCTGCCAGCCAATGGATAGCTGACGCTGCGACGATCGAGTTTGAGCAAAATAAGCCTGATTTACAGCTCGTTTATCTACCCCACTTAGACTATTGCTTGCAAAAGTTTGGACCAAATGGGCCGAGTATCGCCAGTGAAATTCAAGCTATAGATAGGATTATTGGTGAGATGATCGCGGCCTATCCAGATGATGTTGAATTTATGATTGTGTCTGAATACGGTATTACCGAAGTCGACAAGCCCGTCCATATCAATAAAATATTACGGGAGAAAGGCTATATCAACGTTCGCGAAACCTTGGTGGATAGCGGGAGCTATAAAAATAAAACCATTGAAAATATAGATTGTGCGGCTTCTAGCGCTTTTGCAGTGGCTGATCATCAATGCGCTCATATATACGTGAACGACAAAAGTGACATTGCAGAAATTAAACGCTTGTTGTTAGACACTGATGGAATTGAACAAGTGCTGGATAAAAACGAACAGCAAAAATATGGTTTGCAGCATAACCGCAGCGGCGACTTGGTGGCCATAAGTCAAGCCAACGCTTGGTTTACCTATTATTTCTGGTTGGATGATAATAAAGCGCCAGAGTTTGCCAGAACGGTAGATATACATCGCAAGGTTGGATATGACCCAGTTGAGATGTTTGTTGATCAATCGTTTAGGTTTCCAGTGTTGCAGGTTGTTAAACGGTTAATCAAGAAAAAGCTGGGCTTTCGTTATTTGATGGATGTGATCCCGCTGGATGCCACATTGGTTAAAGGCAGTCACGGGCGGGTAACTGATGATCCAAATGCTGGTGCAATTTTAATTTCTTCCAAGCAAAAATTAACAGAGGGTAAACACTACCAACAAACTGATGTATTTGATCTCATATTGAAGCATTTTTCATAACTGCCGTCGTTGCGCGTGAACGCATTACTTGATGCAAGATAATCGGTCCTTTTTTGCGTTCACGCACCGCAGAGTAGGCCCATTTCAAACTTTCCCTGATAGGCATGGATCAGCGTGGTATGTGTTGCTTACTGGGAATTATTGGTCGCTACAGTTGATTTTCCAAGGCACATTAAATCGGTCTACGACAATGGCGTAGCAGGGCGACCAAAAGGTTTGCTGCGGAGGCATGATGGTTTCACCATCTATCGCTAGTTGTTCATAAACTCTTTTACTTCATTTACCGAGTCCAGCCCAATTAACAGGTTAACCCCGTTAATTGCTTGATAATGTTCGGGTAGTATATCAGCGCCGGCTATTTGAATGCCGCTAATACAAATATTGCCATGCAGAATTTTATCATGCCAATGCTTGGGCGTTTGCTGCTTTACCGGTGAGTCTTTGTAAGCCAACATATGGCCGATTTTTCCATTCAGTACAGCCTGATAAAATTCAAACGCCTCGCGGCAGCTTCCATTAAAATTAATGTGCAATGACAATGTCATGGCTGGTGTCCTAATTTATAGGTAAAATTAGCGGTTATCATCAAATGGATATTAGCTATTTTTGTTCATCTAAATAAAACTTATCGTGAAAGGTGTACACCCATTCAGGTTTATGAATGACCAAAATAGTAATAGTCATGCCATTAAACATAGCCTCTGGAAACAACATTAAGGTGGTTAAAATTAAATAATTGTCTTTAATGGTACGCCAATCATAAACGCCTTCAACAAAGTAATAACCACTTAACGCCAACATCTTTAAGCCTATGGCTAGCGCTCCATAATAAACGCACACAAGAATATATAAATGAAAATATTTCTTGGCAGTTTATAAAAGGTAAAACTAAATATTGCATAGGTTAGGGCGATTGGCGCTAAAATTGCCAACAGAAAATTAACCCCAAACATATTTAGGGGCTCAGCGCCAATAGCTGTCACGCCTATAAGAGCAAGGCTTGCACTCACAATAGCCCACCTGAAACCTAATATTAAGGGAAGCGCGGCTAACCATAAAAAATGGACATTTAATCCATCATAGATCCCAGTACGAAACATCCACAAAATAAACAAGCCAGCACTGCAGCCAAAAACTAGATGTTGTACTTTTTTAGTAAGGACTAGTTGTGTTAACTGAATATTTTTAAACAAAAAATAGCCGAACACTAGGCTAGCAATGCTCGCCACGACCTGTAATGTGCTAAATTGAATCGAACTTTCCACAGCTTACCTTTACAGCATTGGTTACTTAAATACCGACCAAATGGGTGCATGATCCGAAGGTTTTTCTATGCCCCTCAATTCGTAGTCTACATCGGCTTCTTGTAAGCTTGCATGTAATTTGGCCGTGGCTAAAATCAAATCAATTCGTAATCCACGATTGTCTACAAATCCCTTGGAGCGATAGTCAAACCAAGAGTATTTTTTGTCTTCAGTTGGATGTAACGCTCTAAAACCATCGGTGAAACCCCAGTCGATTAGGGTATTTAACCATTCTCGTTCTTCCGGTAAGAAACTACATTTTTTAGTTTGTAACCAACGCTTACGGTTAGGTTCACCGATACCGATATCTAAGTCAGTATGTGAAATATTGACATCGCCCATCACGATCACATTTTCTTCGGGTGTGTGATATTCATTTAGATAGGCTTGTAAGTCTTGATAATATTTGCGTTTAGCTGGGTACTTAGTTTCGTGATTTTGGTTTTCACCTTGTGGAAAATAACCATTTAACACCCGCACGGTTTCGCCATTTGCCATAGGATAAGTAACCATGATCATCCTACGTTGCGCATCTTCATCGTCGGTTGGAAAACCATATTGCACATCTATGGGTTGTTCTTTGCATAACATTGCTACGCCATAGTGGCCTTTTTGACCATGAAAGAAAACCTTATAACCCATGGCTTCAACATCTGCTACTGGGAATTGATCGTTGTGTACTTTGATTTCTTGTAAGCCGATTATATCGGGCTGGTGCTTGTTTATTAATGCTTGTAATTGATGAAGACGGGCGCGAATACCATTGATATTAAACGAAATAACTTTCATGTTGTGATAAAAACCTAAAGAGAGTGTACTGAGATAATGTGCCTATTGTGAAAGTTTATCAGTCTAAGAACAAGTCTTTATAAATATTGGGCACAATACGTGAGGTATTTTTTGCGGGTCGTTGATGACGCATTGGCGGTACGTCTGGTAACGACACTTTTTCATGTTTACTTGGCTGATAATTAATTAGCGACAATAAATGACTAATGCAATTTATTCGTGCCGCTTTCTTATCGTCGGCGTCCACGTTATACCAAGGGCTTAAAGGCGTATCGGTATGCTTGAGCATTTGGTCTTTCGCCGCGGAATAGTCATTCCACTTACTTCTTGATATTAAATCCATGTCTGAAAATTTCCAGCGCTTTAACGGATTGTTCAGTCTTTGCAAAAAACGCTTTTCTTGTTTTTGCTGAGATACAGAGAACCAATATTTGATTAGGGTGATACCAGATTGGATCAGCATGGCTTCGAACTGTGGACAACTCTTCAAAAAATCTTGATATTCAGTATCACTGCAAAAGCCCATGACTTTTTCAACCCCCGCTCTATTGTACCAACTGCGATCGAATAAGATAATTTCTCCCGCTGCGGGTAAATGACTGACGTAACGTTGAAAGTACCACTGAGTTTGTTCTTTCTCAGTAGGTTTTCCTAAGGCAACCACTTTTACTACTCTTGGGTTTAGTCTTGATGTGATAGTTTTAATCACACCACCTTTACCGGCTGCGTCTCGGCCTTCAAAAATAACGACGACTTTTGCGCCTGTGGCTTGGACCCACTCTTGCAAATAGACTAATTCTGTTTGTAGCTTAATAATTTGCGATTGGTACTGGTTTTTTTTCATAATATTCTAATGATAAAAATAGTATTAAAATCATAGACTTTGGTAGACTTATTGTAGACCTTAATAATCTGACTGTAAATTCACATATGTTGCACCTGATCCAATCAAACAAAATGGAAGTGTTGGCAGCGAGTCTTATTCGTTGTGTAAAAGAAACAGCTCAGCAGGGCCAATCTATTTTTGAGCCCGATCAAGTATTAGTGCAAAGCCTAAAGCATGTCGCAATGGTTGAAAATTCAAATTGCTGAATCATTAGGTATAGCGGCAAATATTGATTTTCCGTTGCCTTCTAGTTTTATTTGGCAACTGTATCGTCAACATATACAAGGGTTGCCAGAACAATCAGCGTTTACCAAACCGAATATGGCTTGGAAAATAATGAGCCTTTTACCTACGTTATTAGAGCAAGATGAGTTTGCCCCCATCAAACGATATTTGGTTGATGAACAAGCTTTAAAGTTGTATCAACTAGCTGGCAAAATTGCCGATGTATATGATCAATATTTAGTATATAGACCTGATTGGATCTTAAGTTGGGAGCAAGGTGAAGATAACCTTGCAGACCTAAGCCAAGTGTTTGGCGAACAAAATGTTAAAGAAAATCATGCATGGCAACCTATTTTGTGGCGTGCTTTGGTTGCTTACAGTCAGGAATTAGACGAATCTCCTTTTCACCGAGCTAATTTGCATCAGACTTTATTAAGCGCTTTAGCCGCTCCCCCGCTAGCGAGCAATAGCCAAAAACCTCTGATGGTGTTTGGCATATCTGCCATGCCATTGCAGCATTTAGAGGTGCTCAATGCCTTATCATCCCGTCGTGATGTGGTGATATTTTGGTTTAATCCTAGTCAACATTACTGGGGCGACATTGTTGATCGTAAAACCCATGCAAAAACCCAACTAAAAGCCATAGATAAACCTGAAATAGGCGCCGCTTTATTTGATGTGGGTAATCCTCTGTTGGCGTCTTGGGGGAAATTAGGCCGTGATTATCAAGATATGTTGTTGTCATTTGAGTTACAGCAACAAGATTGTTTTATTGAACAAACTGCCGCAAGTTTGTTAGAACATATTCAGGTGGATATTCATCACTTACAGTTTCGACATACCTCTGAGGAATTGGACGCCAGTGAGTTGTTAAGCAATGGCCATGCCCACCCAAAAATAGAAATCTCGCCAACGGACAATTCATTGCAAGTGCATGCCTGTCATTCAAAGGTACGCGAGCTAGAAATTCTACACGATCAACTATTGAAACGTTTTAACGACAATCCAGATTGGTCACCAGCAGATATTATTGTAATGATGCCAGACGTGGCTAGTTATGCGCCGTATATTGAAGGCGTATTTGGTGCCGTGGATAGTGAGTTGTATATTCCTTATGCCATCTCAGATCGGAATTTTGCTCAAGTATCACCGCTGATCATTAGCTTTATTAATATCATGAAATTACATCAGAGCCGGTTGACTCTTTCTGAAGTATTGTCCTTGTTAGAAGTGCCTGCGGTGCAGCGTAAATTTGATATTAGTTTGCAAGAATATGAATTGATCCAACATTGGTTAAATGATGCTGGGATCCGCTGGGGCTGGGATGGTAAGGATAAAACCCGTTGGGATTTACCTGCAGAAAAACAAAACACGTGGTTGTTTGGCTTACAACGTTTGCTTGCCGGTTTGGCTATGTCAGCAAACAGTTTGTTTCAAGGTCATGACGAACTTATTGCTCCCTATGCAGATATCGAAGGTCAACAAGCTGTCGCCTTAGGTAAGTGTTATAGCGTGATCCAAGTCATATTGTCGGCACTAAGTTTTTGCCAACAAAAGCAGGATATAAATACTAAGGTAACAGGCGCTTTACAGTTGCTCGAACAGCTGTATTTAGTTGAAGAAAATGAACAAATAGAACTTATTTCCGTTCGTGAATCTCTTGAGGCTATAGTGTCTCATCAAAGCCAATATTCTGACGAGCTGGAACAAGACCTGTTTGTCAGTGAATTAGAGAAAAATATTCAAGAGAAAGGGGTCGGACAGCGGTTTTTAGCGGGTTATGTTAACTTTTGTACCCTAATGCCGATGCGTAGTATTCCTTTTAAAATGGTCTGTTTATTAGGTATGAACGACACCGACTATCCGCGGCAAAGTGTGCCTATGGGGTTTGATTTAATGCGTTTAGCCCCAGTCAAAAGAGGGGACAGATCTAGACGTTTAGATGATCGCTATTTGTTTTTGGAGGCTTTGTTGTCTGCCAGAGAACAACTGTATTTAAGCTACCAAGGGTTTAGTCAAAAAGATAACAGTGCTTTATCTCCGTCTATTTTACTCAGTGAGTTGTTGGAATATTGCCAGCAAGGTTTTGCCTTACAAGGTGAGTTGGCATTGGATGCTGAACAAACCGAACAAAACTTACTCAGTCATCTATTAGTTAGCCATAAGTTACACGCTTTTGAATTGGCTTATTTTGACGACAGTCACAGTCACTTAATCAGTTTTAATCCGGCAATTGCAAAAATTGCTCAGCAAACCCTGCAAAAAGTAGAAACGCCTTCGTTCTTTGAACAAGAAGAGCAGCAAGATAATCAAGTCAATACTAGGATTGATTTAGACGAGTTAATTGAGTTTTATCTAAATCCAGCTAAGGCTTTTTTGTTAATCGTTGGCAAAGCCGCTTTTATCCTTTGGCGGATAATAATACTGATCTAGAGCCTTTCGCATTTGATGGACTAGATAGATATCAAATAAACGACGCTTTGGTCAATGTTATGGTTCAGCAATTTCAAGACAATAATCAACGACAAGAGACCGGAGTTAATGAGTTAATCACTGAGTTTCGTGCTCAAGGTCTATTGCCTATTGGGGTGACTGGTGAGCTAGCAATTCAACCTTTACTCCAACAGAGTGAAAATATAGCGAAACAAATGATCGAGCTGTTGGCCGGCTCACACAAAAGTCATGTTGATCTTGATATCACCATTAATCAATTTACTGTTACTGGGCGGATTAAGCATATATACGGTAAAAATCTGATTTTATGGCGACCCGGTAAGCTTAGAGAGAAAGATAAAGTTATCCTCTATTTATATTGGTTATGTTTATGTGCCAGCCCACCGAAACAGGGTTTAGACAGTGCCTTTTTTGTTAGCGTTGAGAAGTTATATCGTTTACCTGTGTTAGATAAAGAGGCAGCAGAGCGTGCCTTAAATAATTGGTTGAATATATATTTTTGGGGCAAAGACAGGTGGTACATTTTTATCCTAAAACCGCTTGGCAATGGCTGAAAACAGAAGATCAAAATAAAACCATTCAAGCATTCAAAGGCAACCAGTTTTGTTCTGGCGAAGGCGCTGAAGTTCACACTCAACGAGTGTGCCCAGATTTATCTGAGTGTTTTAGTGAATTCACCGCATTAGCAGAGTCTTTATTGTTACCTTTGCTAGCGCTAGAAAAACAGAAATAAGCTGGACTATATGACTGAATTAAGCCAACAACACAGCAATAAATCCGTTCTAGAGGGGATGCAACCCCTTGTACCTTTGACCTTTCCTTTACTAGGCAGTTCTTTGATTGAAGCCAGTGCGGGAACAGGTAAGACCTATACAATAGTTAATTTGTATTTACGTTTATTGTTAGGCCATGAGTGTCAGCCATTAGGTGTCGAGCAAATTTTAGTGGTAACTTTTACCAATGCCGCGACGGCAGAATTAAGAGAACGAATTCGCCAAAGGTTACGCCAAGCTTATTTGGATTTTTTTGCTAAGCATAGTGACGATCCCTTTATTCAAAGTTTAATCGAACAATCTAGCAACCTTGAACAAGATTGTCAGCGTTTAGCTTTGGCCAGTAAACAAATGGACGAAGCTGCGGTTTACACTATTCATGGCTTTTGTCAAAAAGCGTTAACCGAGCATGCCTTTGAAAGTGGTGCCTTATACGACCAAGGGTTTATTTTAGATGAAAGCGAGTGGGTGCAGATTGCGGTAGAAGATTACTGGCGAAAATATATGGTGCCATTAGCTAAACCTGTATTGCAGTTGGTGTTAAAGATTTGGGCTAAACCAGAAGTGTTACTTAAATCGATTCAAAATTTTATTCACCGACAGGCGCAGATACATAAAGAGCTGTCGGTAAGAGACTGTATAGATTTAATTGATCAATACCAAACACTGGTCATCCAAGTTAAATCTTGGTGGTTAAACAAGCAAGTGTCAGAACAATTGGCTAAAGCCAATTTAAATGGTCGAGCAAAATTATCTAGATTATCATTTTTACAGCAAATGGATGATTTTTGCCGAAGTGATCTATTGCAAATGCCTAAAGAGCTGGGCAGCTGGGATGATTTAGTCCCAGAGAAAGTAGTAAAAGCAGCGAAAAAGGGCAGTGCTGATTTATCTCATCTTGATTTTAGGCAATTTGAACTATGCGTACAGAGCTTAGAAAATTGTCAAAACGCGATTAAAGTTAGTTTTAGTCAACAAGCTATCGAGGTAGTTCGGGATAATTTACAAAGCCAAAAACAACGCTTACAAATGTTATCACCAGATGATTTATTGTCTGGATTACAAGGTGCTTTAAGTGCTGAAGAAAACACGCTAGCTAGCGCAATTCGGCATACTTATCCGGCAGCATTAATTGACGAGTTCCAAGACACGGATCCTGTGCAGTTTGAAGTCTTTAGCCGGATATATTCAGCTGACGAAGAAGCTCAGCAGCAAAGTTGCTGGATCATGATAGGCGACCCTAAACAAGCCATTTATGCTTTTCGTGGTGCCGATATTTACACCTACATAGAAGCCAAAAAACGTATCCCGCCATCAAGACATTTCACTTTGGCGACAAACTGGCGTTCGGCAGCTAATTTGGTTGAGGCTATTAATCATTTATTCGTTTGCAGTAGTAAAGGGTTTTTATTTGAAGATAATATTCCTTTTTATCCAGTGGCAGCAGGACGAGATTTTAATAGCGCTGAACATTCTGGTTTGCGGATCAACGGCAGCACCGTCCCAAGTCTTCATTTTGAACATTTTTGCAGTGACACCGATCCTGTGGTCAGTGAAAAGGATGCTCAACCTATACTCGCACAAAGTATGGCTAATCAAATATGTGAATGGCTAACCTTAGCCAAAACTGCACAAGCGCAAATTAATGGAAAACCTGTCAAAGCGGGGATTGTTGTGTGTTGGTACGAAATCGCTACGAAGCCAGTATCATCAAGGATGCGCTGTCAGCTGTAAATGTAGACAGTGTGTTTTTAGCCAGAAACAGTGTGTTTGATACACAAATAGCCCAAGACTTGTATCGATTATTAAAAGCTATTAGTCAACCTAGTGAAGAAAAATTACTTAAAACGGCATTGATGAGTGAGTTGTTTGCACTGACTGCCAAACAATTAGATGAATTATTTAATGATGAGCTGGCTTGGCAAAATATATTAGAACAAAGGTTCATCTGGCATCAGACATGGAATAAAAAGGCTTAATGGCAGCATTAAATCTTTCCTTCGGGTATTTTAATGTAGAACAAGTGTTGGTATCGCAATATAAAGATGGTTTACGACGTATTACTAACTTACGTCATTTGGTTGAATTATTGCAACAACAAAGCCTTAAACTACAAGGTGAAGCCGAGCTTATTCATTGGTTCGAATCCTGTTTATTAGAGCCTGATCACAACAGTGAAAGTCAACAATTACGCTTAGAAAGTGATTCAAACCTTGTGCAAATAGTCACCTTACATGCTTCTAAGGGGTTAGAGTTTCCTTTGGTTTTTATTCCATTTGGTCCTAGTTTTAAAAGCAGTAAAAATGCTCTATATCACAACGAGCAAGAACAACTAGAAGTTGATTTTCTGAATTCAGATCAGGCAGTGTTTAAAGCTGAATATGAACGGTTAGCAGAAGACATTCGTTTGTTTTATGTAGCGGTCACCCGAGCTGTATATTATTGTAATATTGGTATTTGGAATATTAATTTAGCGCCCAGTAAAAAATTGTCGGGGTTTACCCAATCTGCTCTGGGTTGTTTATTATTATCTGAACTTGAACCCAGCGATGCCGAGGTAAACGGCACTATTAGTAATCAACATATCCATCAAAGCATTGCAGAATTAACTAAACACTGTGATGTTTCTTACCGAGCCTTAAGTCAAATTGAGCCTTTGAGCCAAGGTTATATAGATGATGCCAAGCAGGTTGACATGTCTCTGCATTGCTTACAGCTTGACCACAAAGTACAAAGGACTTGGCGTTTAACCAGTTATTCAGCCATTAGCCGACAACAAATACATGTGGACATGCCCACACCTGGTTTAGATGAAGGGCAAGATTTAAACCAACAAAAAATTCACCATCAAGAGCAAACTCTAGAGTTAACCGACCTTAAGTCACCATTTACGTTTGAGCGTGGCGCCAATGCTGGTTCATTTTTACATGGCGTATTAGAAAATATCGATTTCCAACAATTAGATAATTTGGCTGAAGTTATCCAACAACAATCTGTTAAATTTGCTATCGATCCCAGTTGGCAAGAGTGCCTACATACTTGGTTAACTGAGGTAGTACATAGCCCGATTAATCGACAACTTCCTCAATCAGTTGAGCAAGATAACAGCACAGAACTAGCCTTATTTAAATTAAGTAAAGAACAAGTTAAAGTGGAAATGGAATTTTATATGCCGCTACATAAAGTGCAGGTGCATGATTTTAATCGCGTGATTAATCAGTATTTTCCACAACATTATCGTCATTACCAATTCGAAACACTTAACGGCATGATCAAAGGTTATATCGACTTAATGTTTGAATTTGACGGCCAATATTACGTGGCAGATTACAAGTCAAATCATCTAGGCGACGATCACCAAAGTTATAATGAAGCGGCAATGGAAAAGGGAATGACTGAACATGACTATCATCTACAAGCCATTCTTTATACGTTGGCACTACATAGATGGTTGAAAAATAGATTGCCTGCTTACAAGTACGAAAAACATATAGGTGGGGCTTATTATTTGTTTATTCGAGGTATGAGTACCAATATAAGTTTACAAGGTAATGGGGTGTATTACCTAAAACCAGAACAAAGTTTAATTGAAAGTTTAGATCGTTTATTTGACGGTAAAGCAGATGAATTAACGACTAATACACAAGCTCAAGTCTCTAAAAATCAGACCGAAGGGCAGTTAGATTTATGGTAATGGCTATAAGTGAAAGTACAAATAATGCTAGTCAAACAAGTATTGCTTTAGATACCTTATTAAAATCTTTAGTGGACTTGGGTAGGTTAAGAGCAATTGATCGTGCTTTCGCCGATTTTATCTACCAACAAGAACAAAATTTGTCTGAACAAGATAAAATATGTGTTGCTATGTTAGCGGCCTATATTAGCTTTAGTACTGGGGAGCAACACACCTGTATAGACCTAAATGAGCTACAAACTCTTAATTTAAAGGGGTATCAGTTTCCAGACAAGCATGCTTTATTAAAATTACTATCCCAAGCGAATACCGTTTTTTGTATGTCAGAACATACCCCAATAAGTACTAAAGTAGCTAAACCACTTGTCGTGCAAAATGGTAAAGTTTATCTGCAGCGGTATTGGCAATATGAGGTGGAATTGGCCGCTATAATCCGCAATAAAGCGGGTAAACGCCGAGAAGTGGATTGGTCTTATGCCCGTGTTATATTGGCTGACTTATTCGACGATAGCAGCAATATAGCCACACATTCATTAGATTGGCAGAAAATTGCTGTGTGCCTATCTGCCTGCCAAAGTTTAAGCGTCATCAGAGGTGGACCTGGTACAGGTAAAACCACAACAGTGACAAAGTTATTAGCCTTGTTGCAGGGTTTAGCGAGCAAACAAAACAAAGTATTAAATATTCAGTTAGCAGCGCCAACGGGTAAAGCAGCAGCTCGACTGACAGAATCAATCAGTGCTGCGAAAAAACGTTTAGTTCCTCATTTACAAACTCACTTACCTGAGCAGTGTCAAACCATACACAGGTTGTTAGGCGCCAAACCTCTAAGTCCTTATTTTAAAGCCAATAGTAATAATCCTCTGCATTTAGATGTATTGGTTTTAGATGAAGCGTCCATGGTGGACTTACCTTTAATGGCTAAACTGTTCTCTTCGTTACCAGAAGATGCTCAAGTCATTTTGTTAGGTGATCAATATCAATTATCCTCAGTAGAAACGGGCAGTGTTTTGTCTGATATGTGTCTGCAAGGCGAAATTCAGTCTGAATTAGATGCAGATATTTTGGCCCGCTATAGCCCTGAATTAAGGGCTAAATTAACTTTGTTGATGGGTGAGTTACCGGTTCCAAACACAGACTATGTATTGCCCAAAACCAGTATTATCGCAGACAACCTCGTAACCTTACTAAAAAGTCATCGATTTTCTGACGACAGTGGTATTGGACAATTGGCCAAAGCAATCAAACTTGGATCACAGGTACCCGTGCAAGCATTACTCAAAGAACGTGTCTTTGATGATATCCACTGGTATCAAATTAGCTCGAATGCGGCGGCTAATACTCAATCATTAGTAGCAGAACAAATATTAAAACAGTTAATTAGTAAGTTATTGCCCATTTTTAAGCTATATGCCAAAGCAGTTAAACAAGGTGATATACGTTTAGCTTTTAATTGTTTGCAGCAACAGCAAGTTTTATGTGCACAGAAATCCGGATTTTGGGGCGTTGAACAAATTAATGCTTTAATTGAAAGCGAGTTAGACAAACAGGGGTTAATCGACAAACATCGAGACTTTTATGCAGGACGCCCAGTAATGTTGAGTAAGAATGATCATCAACTTAAATTGTTTAATGGTGATATAGGTATTGTCATGCCAGATCCGCTGAGCCCGAGTTTGATGAAAGTTTGGTTTATTACCCCTGAAAATGAGGTGAGGGGGTTATTGCCTAGTCGGTTACCATCTCATGATACCTTGTATGCCATGACTATTCACAAAAGCCAAGGTTCGGAATTTGAATCAGTGTATTTATGCTTACCTTTAGTTAGTAGCAATAGTGGTGGTCGAGGTTTAAACCGTGAGTTGATATATACGGGCTTAACTCGAGCCAAAAAACACTTTATCTTGTTCGCCCAAAGTAAAGCTCTGGCGTTAAGTTTACAAAAAAATGTATTCGCTCTAGTGGTTTAGCTGAAAGATTGTGCGATCAATAGAGGTATTACTTGATGCAAAAGACGCCCGCTGATTGGTTGCCACTACAAGATATATTGCAAAATATTCTACTTAATTGTCCTGTCGGCTTGTCAGAATATGACCTATTAAAGCTATTACAATCCGCACCTTATTCAGTGTTTACTACGCAAAATTTACAACAGCCTTTAATTTTGTTTCAGACTCATTTCATTATTTTTAATGCTTTATACCAAGTACGCGACCTTTGGATAGCAGAACAAGTGGGTATTTTACACATCAGTTGTATGTCAATTCGTGTAGAGCCTTGGCAGCCAGGGAAAGCTGGCTTACAAATACAAGATAAACTGCGAGAGTATTACTTAAACTGGCAACATTTAGCTGAAACGGATCAACAAGCAGTAAAAAAACTACTGGATAGTTTTTGGCAAGGCATGACGAGCCCAGTAAATAGGGGCGATTTAACAATGCCTAAAGAACAAGCTTTACGAGTCTTGGAACTAGCAGAAGTTGGTTCAGGCAAAGAGCTTAAAAAACAATACCGTAAAATGTTGCACAAACATCACCCTGATAAGGGTGGCTGTAATAAACAAACACGATTACTTCATCAAGCTTATGAGAGCTTGTGTTAGAGCACAAAGGTAGACGCTGCGCGTATAAGGGCATGGCTTCGCCACTTATGTGCTTCGCACACGGGGCATGAACTTCGTTCACAAAAGCATGCGCTTCGCTTACCGTCATCCATGACGTTTTTCAAGCCTCATCCCTGAGGCCTGACTGACTTTTCTTCAACAGCTAAGAAAAGTAAGCAAAAGAAGCCGGCCTCCAACAAAGCTCTTATTCTATTTTTTATAAACTCAAAAGGCCGTGCTGATTTGTTCCCGACAAAACACCACTCAATTGGCTATCCATGCCAATTGTCCTATTGAGTTTGTAACAAAAAATAGCGAGCTTTGAGTCGCGACAAAATCAAAAGCATTCACTTCGTTCATAAAGCATGGCTTCGCCATTAAGTACAGTAGATAGAAGCTAGCAAATAGAACAAAGTAAACATAAAAATGTAGCACTTACGTTTATCCGTAAGGTAGTAAATTATCCCCCTTTGTCGCCTTTCCTCTAAGTCATTCCGGTAGTCTTTAAAGCCGGAATCCATTTCTTTTATTGTGAGTCATCCACTTAAAATCATTGTTCTTACATCTCTAAATATTAATGTGTTTATCTACAGTGTGTGGTTTTAACTCGTTTATATACAAGACCATGGATAATTATGAAGTGGTCTAATTGATTCGGACAGTCCAGTTAAGAGATAATTCTCAAAACTGGAGTATGTAGTGACTACTAGAAAGAAATATTCAAAAGAATTTAAGTTAGATGCGATCAGCCTGGTGTTAGATCAACAGTACACCCGAGCTGAAGCAGGAAGAAGCTTGGAAGTTAACCCCAACCTGATAACGCGCTGGATAAAAGAGTACGAACAAGACAATGATGGACAAGCGTTTCGCGGCAATGGCAAGCTAACACCAGAGCAAGACGAGATCCGAAAACTAAAAGCCAAGGTTCGTCAGCTTGAAATGGAAAAAAACATTTTAAAGGAAGCGACGGTCTTTTTCGCCAAGGAAACCAAGTAAAGTACAGGTTTATTGCCCAAAAGAAGAAGACCTATCCTGTTGGCACTATGTGCCGATTATTAGGGGTGAAACGAAGTGGTTATTACCGCTACGCAAAACAAATTATCGAGCAAACGGATCCAACTCACGACGATATGATTGATTGGGTTAAACGGATAGCGAAAGCGGCTGAGAATGTTTACGGCAGTCGCAGAATGAAGCATGCATTGAACTGCTTGGGTTATCCAGTGAGTCGACAAAAGACGCGAAAACTAATGCGTGAAGCGGGTGTGTGGGTGAAATATCGTAAGAAGTATAAGGTCATCAGGGATAGTAATCACAACAAACCGTTGTTCGAAAACATACTCAATCGTGAATTTGATGTGAGTCAGCCAGACGAAGCTTATGCGGCAGATATTACCTACGTATGGACCCGTGAAGGCTGGTTATATTTGGCGGTTGTGATTGACTTGTATTCACGTAAAGTCGTTGGCTGGAGCATGAGTTCACGAATGAAAGCTAAGCTGGTTGTGGATGCGTTGAGAATGGCAATTTGGCAGCGCAAACCAAAAAGTGGATTAATTGTTCATACCGACCGTGGCTCGCAATATGCCAGTCATGAATACCGGAAATTACTGAATGCACATGGCCTAATTGGCAGTATGAGTAAAAAAGGTGATTGCTGGGATAATGCCGTTGTTGAAAGCTTCTTCGGTAGCTTGAAGAATGAACGGGTACATTGGCGAAACTACCAGACTCGATATGAAGCCCAACAGGACATCTTGAATTACATCTCGATGTTCTACAACAGCTATCGACTGCATTCGTATCTTGGATATCAAAGCCCAAATCAATACGAGCAAGAAATGGTAAAACTAAAAAAAGCTGCTTAACTGGGGTGTCTTAAAAAGGTTGACCACATCATTAATACTTTAGAATTCCCATCAAACTTTCATCCTGCGGACGCGTTTTTCGAAAGAACAATCAGTAAAAGTGGTCAGGATAAAGCTGATTATTCAAAAGTTAAACCTGACATGAAATGGGATGGAGGGCAGCCTGACCACCATGTTGATAAACACTTCCTCGAAATAACGAAACTTTTAGACCCATCTATTTCAGTACAGGGTTACATTAGAAAATCAGTTGATAATCAACTTGGTTCAAGACCATGAGTGAAATTATTGAGTTTTCTTTGTTGGATGCAAATTTAATCTGTATAACAGAGCAAATAACACCACCTAGCACCAAAGCTGAGTTACATCAACTGATTGGACAGGATAAAACAGAAGCAGGAAGTGTACTTTTCAGTAAAGCGTAATAATCTGCCCTATTCTGCCTTTAGGCTTTTCATCACTTTTTGTAATTCTTGTTTAATTGCTAGATCAGTCAGTTCACCGTTTTCCATATCAAAATTATCATAAAAGTTTGCAATAGACAGGCTAGCTTTAACTTCGCCTGCAAAGTGTGGAGTGGAAGCGACTGCGGCGGCTAACACATTTTTTGCCCCGCCAGGCTCTGGTGATGCGGCTAATAGCACCATTGGTTTATTTTGATATAGGCTCCTTTCAAAACGTGATATCCAATCAAATACATTCTTAAATGCGGCTGTATATGAGCCATTATGTTCAGCGAATGAAATGGCTAACGCATCTGCATTGCCAATTTTTTCAAACAGATCTTTGGCTAATTGAGGGATCCCTGATTCATTTTCCCTATCAGAGCTATAAATAGGCATTTCATAGTCGTTAAGATCGAGTACCTCTACGTCCACATCAATTAATTGCGCGGCATAGGTGACAAGTGCTTTGTTAATGGACTGACTGCTGTTAGTGGCTGCAAAAGCTAAAAGTTTCATAGTACGACTCCTTAATAAGTTGCCTCATTGTAAGTCATGTAATTATTTTAATTAACGAGGTAAATGAATAATGATTGTTTCCATATGGCGTGTAATGTAACTTTGTAGCATCACTTGTCACTCGGTAAATATATGAGCGTTATTAGCACTGTTAATTCGAATTTATTCGATGGTATGGCCATTTTTGTGGCACTTATTAATCATGGTAGTTTTACTAAAACTGCGTTGGCTAGCGGGCATTCCACTTCGTATATCAGTAAAGAAATAAATAAATTAGAAGAAAGGGTAGGTGTACGTTTGTTGAATCGTACAACCCGGAAACTGAGCCTAACACCCGCAGGAAAACACTATTTCCAACAATGCTTACAAATAGTAGAAAATGCTCAATTGGCTCATGCCACGTTATTAGGTCAACAACAAGAGCCAGCGGGTACCCTTAAAATTAGCTGTCCTGTGAGTTTTGGTTTATCTAGGTTGCAACCATTATTGGCTGACTTTATGGGCGCCTACCCAAAAGTTAAGATCGAATTGGAATTAAACGATAGAAAGGTTGACCTAGTTGCACAAGGATATGATTTAGCCATCAGAGCGTCCCATAAACTAGAAAGTTCCAGTCTTATTAGCCGACGTTTGATGAGTTCAGAAGCCTTGGTGATTGCCTCACCTGCTTATATTGCTGAATATGGCATGCCTACCAAGCCACTTGAGTTAATTGAGCATAAAACCATTAGTTATGCCAACGTTAAACAACCTAATTTATGGCAGTTTATAGATAGCAGTGGGCAAACTTCAGTGGTAAATGTTGAGAGCCATGTGCTAACTAATAATTCAGAGATGAAGTTGGCTTTGTGTTTGGCAGGTAAAGGTATTACTCGTTTACCACGCTTTAACTTGCATGGTGAAATTGAAAGCGGTAGATTGGTTGAGTTGTTTCCTACTTATCAAAAGTCACAAATTGATGTCTTTTTGGTGTACCCAAGTAAACGCCATATGTCGTCAAAAGTGAGAGCTTTCATTGATTTTGTTGTTACTCACATAAGTGATTAACTAAAATTATACAAGTGGCCTATATTTGCTAAAAAATTAGCCATTTTTATTGGGAGAAGGTTATGAAATATTCACATTTAATTGGGGCGACAGCCCTAATATTTATGACGGGATCTACTGGCGCTAGTACCGATTCAACCTCTTTGTACTTGAACCGAGATTTAGGGTTTAACGTTGAGGGCTACAATTATCAGCAAAAAGAATTTCCGTGCGATGTAGATAAAGTTTTAGTGAAAGACATCGTAGCACGAGGTACAAAACAAAACTTAACAATAGAAACCGTGGCTACTGGCGATTCGATTCCACAGTCAACGGCACCGATACTCGCAATTGAAATTGATCACCTCAATTTGGGCAAAAAGGGATTTAACTTTGGTAACACTAAGGCTAAGAATGCATTGCCTAGTATGAAAGTAACGGTTGGTTTAATTAGAAATGAAGAACAAGGAGGTACACTGTTAGCTGAGCACAGTTGTGCTATTTTAACCCTTAATCAGGTATCACCTGCCAATTCTAGTATTTTGGATATGGGAACTTATGGGTTATCTGTCTGTGACGTGACCCACAAATGTTTAACGGATTTAAGTCATGACATAGTCGACTGGGTGACCACCCAGTTGTAGTCACACCATTTTGGGTAGATTCGTCTTATGTTACTTAAGATGGGGTTTACCCACTATGTATGCCTCCCGAAATATAGCAAAATATGTTGCCAGCGCTTCAGCGGCGGTGTGGTCTTCAGCTAGTTTTAATATTTCAATTGCCACTTCGGCGGTACAAAGTTGATGCTCTTGAGCTGCTTCTCTAAGTCTATAATTTGAACTGCTTTGAGGTTGTATTCCCAGTACAGGTATGCCCGCTAAACTAGGACTTTTGAACATTTTCTTAGCTTCTCGCCACGTACCATCAAGCATGATAAACAAGGGCTTTTCCCTTGTTGAACTGCCGGTATCTGCAGTGGGCTATCGATACATTGTTCTGCTAACGCGTACTCATGAGGGAACACGACAATTGGCGCGTAGTCGGGGTGTTTTAATAACGCGAGCAATTCAGGATCAGGCGTCACTCTATGCCAAACAAAAGCGTGATTATCTGGGATTACATCGGCAATCACTCGACCCGTATTGCTAGGTTTATAATACTCGTCCTTGTACATCAATAAACAGAATGCGCAGTCACTTTGAATGATTGGGCGTTGGGAGCAAATACACTCTGATTTTGGGATCAAACAAATCTCACAGCGTTTAACCTTGTATCCTCTAGCCTTAAACTGTCGTGTTGAGAGAAGTAGTTGTTTTGTTCTAAGTCTTAATACAGAATTATAAGTTGTCAAAGTGGTTACCGCAGATAAGGATACAAACTTGTATCGGTGCCATTCTAATCCTTTGTTGTTTCTGAGTAAAACATGAAAATTTCAGTTTCTGCCGATATTACTATCCGTTTATTGCTGCCTAGTGATGATAGTCAGCTATTTTCCTTGTTAGAGGCTAATCGTAGCGACTTAAAACAGTGGTTACCGTGGTTAGACTTGGTGACTAATTTGTCACAAACCCAAACGTTTATAGAAACGGCAATCTATCAACATTGTCATTCTGAAGCGTCTAACTTTGCGATTTTTTATCAACATGAATTAGTAGGGTTAGCGGGGTTTAATACCTTTGATTTTCAGAATAAATTTGCGTCATTAGGTTACTGGTTAGCAAAAAATCATAGGGGAAGGGGGATTATTAGCCAAGTGGTAGTCAAGTTACTAGACTATGGTTTTAGCGACCTAGCACTGCATAAAATTGAGATAAAATGTGCGCAGGGCAACACGAAAAGTGAAGCGATTGCGAAGCGTTTAGGCTTTGTTTACGAAGGTAGATTTAGGCAGTGTGAATGGTTGTACGATCACTATGTTGATCATCTAGTTTATTCAATTCTATTTGAAGAGTATTGCACACGTCGAACCTCTTTACAGCAGATGGTATAGCGTAGTCATTTTGACACTGACGGCCTAAGAAATGCTGTTTGTGATGAGGTTTGAGGCGCAATGATCGATTGGTATATGATTAAAGCAAAAAGCATGTGCTTTATTGTGGCGTAGGTAATAAAATGCGCTTTTAAAACGGAAACGATTAATTTTAGACCTTTAGGGATCGAGTATGAGTTATGTATCAGCAAAAGATTTTTTAGATTTAAGTAAAATGTTGCCTGAACAAAGGTTTGAATACGCCATATCTAACATGTTGAAAGCCCAATACTTGTGGGGATTGTATGGTAAGGACGGCTGGGTAATGTTAAAGGCAGATGAAGATACTTGTATGCCTATTTGGCCACATAAAGAGTTTGCCGAAGCGTGGGTAAAAGAAGATTATCCAGATTGCGAACCTAAACAAATTGAGTTTGTTGAATGGCTAGACGTCTGGCTACCGGGTATGACAAAAAATAATACTTTGGTGTTGGTTTTCCCATTGGGCGACGACGAAGAAGGGATTATTTTATCAGGCGCGGAAATGCTTGAATGTATTGAAGATGATTTGAAGGCGCTTGAAGACTAGTGTCTAAATTGTATGGATTGGGCGAGGTCGATGCCCAGTTCAAGGTGTACATTGCTAATCAACCCAATTTTCAGCAGTTTAGTAATCTAACGACAGTGCAAGCTTTAGGTCGAGGTGAAATTCACGCTATTGGCCAAGCTTGCGGTAACGGGTGGCGTAAAGTATTTAATGTTTATAGTAAGTTACTATTTGCACTATGTGACACACAGTTAACCCATGTTAGTCAATGTCAATCATGGCAAATGTATCGTGACCAAGTTTTGTTGCAAGTAGGTTCCAATACCGCGTTATTGTTCTCTGACCCTATTTTAGACGCCTCTCCAACTACCAAAACAAAGCAAGATATTCATGTTGTAATGGGGAAAACCTATGCTAATTCACTGCAGTTAGCGTCATCTTTACATTGGCTAGACAAGGAATTTGCTATCGATCAACAAAACAAATTAGTGGTTTGTCCTTATTTTGATTATCGACAATTATCTAATATAAAAATCATGCGCTTAGTGGAGTTAATTAAGTGCTTAAAGGCATAAAATATGAGCGCTACTACTTTTAGACATTTGTTTCCCATCTTAGTCGACCGTCAGCCTGAACAATATATTTACTTTGACAGTGCCGCTACTAGTTTAAAACTAGCGTCGGTGATCCATACCACCCAAGACTATTATCAGTCCAATACTAGTAATGTTCATCGTTCTAGCCATAAAGTGGCGCAACACGTTACCGAGCAATTCGAGCAAGCTCGTCGAGTCGTGCAGCAATTTATTAACGCTAAAAACCAACGCGAGGTTATTTGGACTCAAGGTGCTACCGATAGTTTAAATTTATTGGCACAGTGTTTGGGAAGGTCGTCACTGTTAGATGCTAGGGGGACTGAAATCCTAATAGCGGCGACTGAACATCACTCTAATATTGTCCCTTGGCAGGAATTAGCAAGACAATATAATTTAGTCATTAAGGTGATGCCCGTTGATGCCAATGGGGTGCTTAAATTACACGATGCTTTGCAACTTATTTCCAAACATACAGCAATAGTCGCCATAGGCCATGTGTCAAATGCCTTAGGTAATATCAATCCAGTTCAAGCGATTATTCAACGAGCCAAGGCGCATGGCGCGATTTCGGTCATTGATGGTACCCAAGCTGTTGCGCACATGCCCGTAGACGTAGTGGCGCTAGATTGTGATTTTTATGTATTCAGTGGACATAAAATATACGGCCCTACCGGTATAGGCGTGTTGTATGGCAAGCTGCCTTTGTTAGAGGCGCTACCGCCTTATAGATTGGGCGGTGAAATGGTTAAAACAGTCAGCTTTAAGCAAGCTGCAACGTTTCAACCTAGTCCACTAAAATTTGAAGCGGGTACGCCTAATATAGCGGGGGTTCTGGGCTTGGCTGAGGCAATAAAATTTATTGAATCCAATATGCATGAGATTATGGCGCTCGAACAAACACTTTATTTACAACTGCTGCAACTGCTAGAAAACATACCAGAAGTCACGCTTTGGGGGGATAAGGCCAATAGCATCAGTTTGCAGTCCTTTACAGTTAAGGGGGTTAATGTCTACGACTTAGCCCTGCTACTAGATAGCCACAATATTGCGTTAAGAGTCGGTCATCATTGTGCAATGCCTTTATTTAATGAATTGGCAATAGATGGTGTGCTCAGAGTATCTTTGTCTTGTTACAACAACGAGCAAGAGCTTGCTCTATTCGATATCGCTTTACGAGATTCAATTGCGACCTTAAGCCAACAAGTCGTCGAGCCTGATGTGCGTCACAAACCCAGTCATCTACATAACGTAGTCAATGAAGACGGCCCGTTGGGAGCTATCGCCTTATCCATTAAATCGGCAAAAGGCTGGGACAACTCCTTTCGGCAGTTAATGTTAGCAGGTAAGGGCTTAGCACGTTTAACTGAAGCAGATAAATTGCCCAGTACTGAAGTGTTAGGTTGTGAAAGCCAAGTGTGGATCAAATGCGAATGGCACAATCAGCAGCTCAATGTAAGCGGCGATTCGCCGAGTAAAATAGTAAGAGGCTTGTTAGCTGTGATTTTCGAAGTCCTTAATGGGCAAAATAGAGAGTTTGTTTTAGCCTTTGATATTTCAAAATACTTAGCGACCTTAGGTTTAGCCCGTCATCTAAGCGAATCCAGAGGCAATGGCCTTACAGCGGTGGTTGAGAAAATAATGCTGTTTTGCAAAGAAAGACGGTGACGGCCGGTCTCTATCGGTTCGTAGTCAATAGTGCGTTTTTAAGCGCAATTTTCATAAGAAGGTAAGATTATGCAAGCTAATAAAAATGATGTGGCGAATTCTAAACGCAAACTTTGGGTGAATGTCGCTAAAATTCTAGTATTGGCACTTATTGTGCTAGGCGTTAATCGTTTAGTACAAAGCTATTTGGGAAGTTCGGCGTATGACAATACCGGGTTAGGCGATTTAACCTTGTCTGAGGCGATTGACACTGCCAAGTCCTCAAACCGTTTAGTGTTAGCTGATATGTCTGCTATTTGGTGCCCTAGCTGCCGCAAGCTAGATAATCAGGTATTAAGTCAGCCTGACGTAAAAGATGTCATCAACCAATCTTATGTGTTTACACGAATAGAATATGACTCTGAAGAAGGCGAAGCCTTTATGCAACAGTTTGATGTTAGTGGTTTTCCAACTTTGCTGGTACTAAATGCTGAAGGAGACAAGTTGGTGCAACTGCCGCTTACTTTTGATCCAAACAAATTTAAAAGCTTGTTACAACAAGCTACGGAACGATTTAAATAGCCTTCATTTTAGGAGTTAACATTTATGATAAGAATGCTTTGCAGCTTTGCCTTTTCCTAAGCATTGTGGCTAATGCAGTCGCAGCAGAAAATAATCAGCAACTAAAAGTAAAAGTGTTTATTGCTGGGATGTTTGAAATCGGCGAAAACAAAGGTGATAAAGCCGGAGAATTTCAGCATTGGTATTTAAAATATTTTGATGGTGCGGTGCCGATCCAGGTAAAAGGAGCTGCTGGGCCGGTATTCTGTAACGATAAAGGCATATGTGGTTCGGTACTTGGCATGGGCAAAGTAGCCTCTTCGGCATCAATGCAAGCTATCCTTTTACACCCAGCATTTGACTTATCACAAAGCTATTTTATGTTAAGTGGAGTAGGGGGCACACCACCTTCGAAAGGCACTATTGCTGATGTTAGCTGGGGGACGTGGTTAGTTGATTATGACCTTGGACACCGTTGGAAACCCGATGAAGCAATAGCTGGTGAGCCAACTTTTATGCCTCGAAGTGGGTATGAAACTATAAGACGATATAAGCTTGATCAGAACTTGCTACAGTGGGCGCTAGCCTTAAGTCAGGCGGTTAAATTGAAAGATTCTCCTAGCGCGCAAGCATACAGAACCCGTTATCCTGATAAAAATGCTAGGCGAGCCCCCACTATTACCCAAGGTACTCATATGACCGGAGATACGTTTTTTCACGGTCCCGGGCTGTCTGCAGAGGCGCAATATATTACGGAGCTATATCATGCAGATGACTACGTAATAACAGAAATGGAGGCTGCGGCAATTACCTATGGTGATCGATAGGTTATATGGTACCAACAGAATATTGAGTTTAAGAGGGGCGGTAAATTTTGATCAAGGCCATCCAAATGAATCCACCTTAGACCATTTAGATCCCGCTCCTGGAGAAACTGCCGGTGGATTTGAGGAAACCGTTGAGAACATAGTATTAGTAGGTTCGACTGTGGTTGATCATATTGTTAATAATTGGTCAGTTTGGCAGCAAGGTACACCTGCACGCCCTTAACTTACAGCAATTAATTGCTACGTTAGTCAAGTATGTTTGTTTTTGGCTTCGATCCACTGAGACATGTACTGCGTGCTTTTTAAATGATGATGTTGCAGCATTTGGCCAATAAAGTTTTTGCTTCGATGTTGGGGTAAATTATGTTGTAACGTCGTTAACTGCTCTGCCAACCTTGGTTGAATTTTGCGTTTGTCGAAATTAGCCTGAATGAGTTGATAGCCTAGCATTTGCAACTCATGCCATATTGTAGCATTTGAATATAGATTAACGGCTAGGGTTGCAAACTCTTGGGCGAAGGAGTCAAGGTCTACACTTGTATCAAACTCGCTCACATAGCCCCCCCACAGTTGTCCCATCGTCATTCCCTCAGCACCAACTGTTGTTGTTACGTTTGGTGTACCGCACCACATAGCTTCAGCTAGTTTTCCTTTTAAACCCGCACCGAACCTTAAGGGTGCTAAACAAACTCTAGCCTGTTGCATCACCTGTTTGGCATCTACAGCCCAGCCCTTAACTAAAAATCCTTGTTTAACATTGTGCAGTTGAGTTGCTTTAGGTGGTGGGTAGGCACCGTAAATATGCAATTCAGCTTTAGGTAATTGTTTGCGAATAAGTGGCCATATAGTTTGTTTTAGGCATAGCACAGCGTCCCAATTGGGCTCGTGTCTAAAGTTCCCTATACTAATGAAGTGCTGCCTTTGAGCAAAACCATTTGACGAAGGGCTATGTTGCTCGAGATCTAGCATGAACGGACAATGGCATAAAATATGCGCAGGCACGGCAAAGTGTTGCTGTAGTAAGGCCATTTCGTACTCAGAAATGACTAAGGTTAGATCACATCTAAATATCGCTGCTATCTCTCGTTTGGCTAAATCTTGATTGAGATCGTCTGCACTTATGCTACGTTTTTGTTTACTGGCTAACTGGCGAGCATGACGCAATGAATGCAGATCTTCGGTATCTAGTATCTTGATGGCATTAGGGCAGTGCTTGCTGACTCGCCAGCCAAACTGTTCTTCTAACATAAAACGATCGAACAGAACCAAATCCGGCGAAAGTTGTGTGACAAAGGTATCAAAACTGCCACAATTTAACTTGACTGATATTTCGGTCACACCTAGTTTTTGCAAGTCAAACTTGTGTTCGCCTTGTTGCGCTGGACTCGCATAGGTAATGTCATAACCTAGCCCTAAGAAAAATTGGATTAGGCTCATCATGTGGCCGCCAGCGGCTGAAGAATTAGGTTCTGGCCATACGTAACCTAATATGAGTAAGGTCTTGCTGGTGGTCGAAGCTGATAATTTAGAGGTCATGTTCTAGAAATCGCTATCTATGGTTGTTGGGCTATTTTCACACAATTTCGCCCCGCCTTTTTGGCGGCGTATAACGCCAAGTCTGCCTGTTTCATGACTTGAGAAAAGTCTGTTGCAGTCTTAGTGCGCTGAGCGATACCGAAGCTTGTGGTCACTTTGACAACACGCTCTCTACTGGGCTTTTTAGATGAACCCTTTGTGGGCTTAGGTGGTCTGGGCTTCGCTCTTAATGCAATGTCATAGTTGGCAATTGTTTGCCTGACCAGCTCGACGTAAGGTACCACCTCTTGGGTATTTTTTCGGGGAAATATGATTACAAATTCTTCGCCGCCAAAGCGAAATGCTTTACCTCCCCGTCACCTTATAAAGTTTACTTGCGACAAGTTTCAATACTTCATCACCTACATCGTGACCATAGGTGTCATTAAATTTTTTGAAGTGATCGATGTCAGACATCACCACAGTGTATTTTCGGCCTAAAGTTTGTACGTATTGCATTAACGCTCGACGAGACGGAATGGTGGTTAACTCGTCTTTGAAGGCCATCGTAAAACTGTCTTTAATTACTGCGTAACAATACAACGCAGTTAAGCATAGTAGGATGAGTTGCATCCATACTGCGTCATTGGTTAGTTGCAAAGGCACAATGAGTAAAAGGGTAATAAACAGAGCATTATGATTGTTGTCACACTTATACATAAACCGGCCAAAACCGATTAATGCCAATAGGCAAAAAAACAGATATTCAAATACCGAAATTTGACTACCTATTTGCGGGATCAAGCTCGCTAAGGGTTGCTGCAAGGGCGCTAATAAGGGGACGGCACGGTCAACTAACTGCGTCGAAATTAGCCAAGATATAAGCGCAATGACTAACCATGTTATCGCGCTAAACAGAATATTAATCCGTGAAAACCCGCGATCTCTGCCAAGCATTAACCAGCTAATTGCTAGTAACAAAAAGTACTGTCTAACCTCGAAATACAATGGATAAGCTGATAAATACTGGTTAATTGCTGGTAAAAACAACGCGAGTAAAATGCAACAATAGACTAATCTGCTACGGCCAAACTGTAACGCTATCCCAGCTGCAATCAATAAGGTTACGTAATTTAACCAAGGCAAGGCTGTAAGCCACTTGGTCATTTCCTAATGGTAATAATCAGCACTTAAGCCTAATACTAAAAATAAGCAGAGAGGGGGAATAAACAGCCATGCTAATTGGCTGCACTTAGATAATATTGAAGACATTAAGAATTTTAAAACGTACCGATATGAGGGCCAGTAGTTTATTGTAAGGTAAAAATGCTTAGCATGAAATGTGATTTACCTTATTGATTTAATGCACAAAAATAACACTCAATAATTGAGTGTTTTTTATCCAGCTGGCTATTTCAATTAATGTTCACCAGTATTTTATTGGCGTTTTGTAAATTTATTGTGTAATTTTGTATTCGCTGCTACAAATAGATTTATGGAGCACCGCAAAGGAATACATATGCGCATTTTATTAATTTCCCTATATTGTTCGATTTTGTCGTTCTCGTCACTATCTGCAGATGTTCCCCTTGAAGCTTATGGTAAGTTACCAGAAAAAAGTTTGTTGGTGATTTCTCCCAGTGGTAACAGTATTGCTTACCGAGATACTTCTAACAGTCGTGACTTAGTGGTGATAACCGACATACTAAAAGGCAAGTTACTTGCCGCTGTCAATGTCGCTTCAGTAAAGCCAAACAATATGTATTTCGTTGATGACAATACATTAATTTTTGTCGCCTCAGAGACCCGTACAATACGAGGCTACAGTGGGAAGCATGAGATCAGTGCGGCATTTGCCTATAAAGTAGACACTAAAAAAATGCATCAGTTGTTGATCCAAGGAAAAGGTATTTACAAAGGCCAATCTCAACTTGGTAGGATTTTAGGAATATCACCGGACAAAAAGTTTGCATATATGCCAGCCTATGCTGACGAAACTAACTATAACCTGTATAGGGTCCGACTAGATAAGAAATTTCGTCCAAAGGCAATCGACAGAGGTAAATCTGACGTTATCGATTTCTTCCTAGATGGCGAAGGCAATGTTATTGCCCGCGAGCGATTTAGTAATAAATTTAATCGTCACACCATAGAGTCCAAACTAAGCGGTAATTGGGAAGTGGTGTTTAGAGAAGAGACCGAGTATCCCACTAAGTCATTTAGTGGAATTACCCCCGATAAAAAACAGTTAGTGATGCTGGCCACTAATGAGCAGACCGGAAGATGGGCATATTATACTCTCTCTTTGGTTGATGGAGCGGTCAAAGGTCCAGTATTTAGTCATAAAAACAAGGACGTAGAGGTGGTACTGACTGATATCCAACGGGTGGTACACGGGGTCAGATATTCAGGGTTTACCCCTACTTATGAGTTTTTTGATAAAAAATTAAACGCCAGAATGCGCGGGATCAAAAAGGCAATGCCGAATAATTCCTTCACTATTACCGATTACAGTCCAGATTGGGGAAAAGATTATTTTCTATATGGACGGAGAAGAAAGTTCTGGCGACTATCTGATGTATGCAAAAGGCTCGTTACAATTTCTGGCTGGACAGAGGCCTAGTATTCCCCGTACTAGTGTTAACCCTGTAAAAGTATACGAGTTTAACGCCAGAGATGGTATGAAAATTCCTACTTTACTCACTATTCCTGCAGGAAAAGAAGGCGCTAACCTACCGGCTATCTTAATGCCCCATGGAGGACCAGAGTCCTATGACAGAATGTCATTCAATTACATGGCGCAGTATTTTGCCAGCCAAGGCTATCTTGTTATTCAACCGCAGTTTAGAGGCTCGTCTGGATTTGGTCGAAACCATTTGCTAGCGGGCAGAGGCGAGTGGGGGCGTAAAATGCAAGATGACTTAACTGATGCAGTACTTAATTTGTCAGAGTCGGGAAAAATCAATAAAGACCGTGTGTGCATAGTGGGCAGTAGTTATGGAGGTTACGCGGCACTTGTAGGTGCGGTATTTACCCCAAATTTATATCAGTGTGTGGTTTCGGTCAATGGTGTATCAGACGTTGAAGAGATGTTACAAGAAGAGAAAGATACCTATGGTAGAAATCACTGGGTAGTCGCTTATTGGCAAGATGTGATAGCCGAAGGTAATGTTAAAGAAGATCACTTAGAAAAGATTTCGCCTATCAATTATGTGAAAAATATCAAGGCACCCGTGTTATTAATTCATGGTCAGTACGACAAAGTCGTACCAATAGAACAATCAGAAAATATGGCTGATGAAATGGAAGGTGAGGACAAGAACGTGACCTTTATTCAGTTGGAAAAAGGTGATCATCACTTAAGTAAAGCCAAGAATAGAATGAAAGCACTACAGGCAATCCATAAGTTTGTTAAGCAGCATATTTAAAAGTGGTGTAGACGGTGAATATATACTGCATTCTTTGCCAAGATATCTATTTCTCAGCGGTGATGATCATGGCTACAGAAGTGATTTACCAGTAAATACACAAATTGATTGTAGAGTGCGGCGCCAACCTTATACCAATGCCATTATATCCAATGATGTTGCCGTAAGGGGGATCAAGCAAAGTTATTGGCCCTACAATTGTGCTACGAACTGTTATAAAGTAATGGCATTGACAACTACAACTTTTGCCATTGAAAGCGAAAATGAATAAAACGCTAGAAAACCACACTCAATCGGGATTTACGCTTATTGAGCTCATTATTGTTATCGTTATTTTGGGTATATTGGCGGTGGTTGCTTTTCCCAAGTTTATTGATATTAGTGCTGATGCACGAATCGCAACCTTAGAATCTTTAGAGGGCTCGATGCGTGCAGCGTCTAAGCTAGTCAACGTTAAGGCAATTATTCAAAATAAGACTGATTGCGCTGCGGACCCCACCGTTGACGTTGGTAACGATTCAATAACTTTACGCTGTGGATACCCTTGTCCTCATCCAAACGGTATTGCTAAGGCAGTAGATACAGATGATAGCTTTACTTGGGTTGGTGGCAATTGTTCTGGGCAGTTAGGCGCGATTGACGTTCGCGTAACTAATGCTCCTGATCCGGCAAATTGTCAGATCCGTTATGCTTCGGCTCGGGCTACTCAAGCCCCAACCTATACCCTTAAAACAAGCGGTTGTTAATTAGCCGCAAACAGCGTAACCCAAGCATGACTGGGGCCTATCTTATGTGTTTAAATTGTTAGTAAAATTCAATTTGAAACGACACGCATTACCCAAGTTCAGGTAAGTTAAATGTTAGGCTCCTAGTAACGGTAGGTGTTTAATTGAGTGATAGCGTAAGGCCATGGAAATACAAGCAGTGAGTTGACTTGTTGGGAGGGTTTCGGTAGTAGAAATTAACAGTTGCCTATTGCCGACAAATTTGAACGAACTGTGGAATATTTCCTTAAAGGTTGCGACTAGTTTAGTTTGGCAATGAAAAAATACTGATATGTACTGAGGTGTTTGCTGATCCCAGCCTAATCTGATGGGGCTGCCTTTTTTAGCAGAATAGCTGGCTTGTCCCCATTTAAGGTTTTCGCTAATGTCACCCAGCTTGTGTTGTTCTGCCACTTCGAATATTAGACTTCTCACGGCGAATAGTGGTGCTTGAATATTTTGTGGGTATGCTTTGAATTTTAATGCAACATCTGGATTTATCACTACGTTTCTCGCTATAAACATTGGCTCGAGTCCTTGGCTAGGTTCAGAATAACAGCAATTTAAAACCAATCAGTATCAATACAGTCCCCCCCAATATGGCTGCTTTGTCTTTTAGCCAGCTACCACTTCTTGCGCCAACTATGACACCAATCCAACTAAATATTGCGGTTACTACCCCAATGATTATACAAGCTAAAAACGGGTTAATTTCAAGTAAGGTCAAAGAGAAGCCCGCGGCCATAGCATCAATGCTAGTGGCTATAGCCAGCAACAATAGCATTTTCTGGGTGATTGCTGAAAAGTCCTGCTCCTGCTCAGAACAATAAGACTCGTACAGCATTTTCGCGCCAATAAATACTAATATCACGAAAGCAATAATGGCGGCGTAATCATCCACCCAAACAGCTAAACTCTTTCCGCCCAGGTAGCCAATTAACGGCATTACACCTTGAAATAAACCAAAGTAAAGCGCAGCTAAAAAGGCTAACGTTCTCGTTTTACTAGGATGCTTCGCACCCAAGCCAATGGCCACAGCAAATGCATCCATACTCAGCGCTATGGCTAGAATAATTATGTCAATCACTAGGCATAACCCTTAATCATAGCATTCAACATAGTGTCATAAGCCATTGTGATATTGGTTGTTGGTTTGCTCTGGGACCATCACTTTTAAACGACTGTTAATTTCTGAGCTGAGGTGGATGTCGTTTACTACATTTCCACTGAGTAGTTGTTCAAACTGGGTGATGAGTTGTGCCTTGTCTGGCGTTTGTTTGTCGCCACTACCAATGTTAGTTGAATCAATCATAAACTCATCGAACATATCAGCTAGCTCACCAATGATTTCTGTATTTAAAAATTGGTCCTGATTGTAAATACTCGGATATCCGGCTTTTTGTTTGTCAATCGCAAATGAATCACCTTTTAAATTGGTAATACTAGTGGATTTGTCGCATGACAGCATACAACCATTGTCTATCCTAGGTTTTTCGCAGCCGACGCTTTGTTGGAAAAAGCATTGCCTGCTAGCCATCAATAAAATTGGGTGATAAATGCTGTATAACATTTTAAAGTTCTTTGGACGCTTGATGCTGTTGATCTGCAGTTTGTTGATTTCATTAGAAATAAAAGCGCCGCTGCAATTAAATTCCTGTTGCATGGCTAACAAGGAGTAGGAATTAGTGGTGTTTAGGAAAGGGCCTGCAATCCACTCTATACCAAGCTCGTATGCGCAATTTGCAATACCTGTATTATTGGTGACAATTCGTTTGGGTTTGACTTGTTGCAATATATTTTGCGCGACATCAAAGTCCTTACCAATTAATACAGAGCCAAACCAAGGAATAAGTCGAGGGTTTTGTTGCAAAAAATCAATGTACTTGGTGCAATCCCGCTTATACGCATCTGGCAACTTAAAATAGATGTCTGCGTCGGTAAGCTCAGTCAGTGGCAGATCGGCTTCATCGCAGATTAGTAAGGATAAATTCGCCACCGCATTGGTCTTTTTAGGTGCCGCTTTAGGATAATTTTCCAATGCAGGTAAGCGTACTTCTGGTATGACTTTTTGGCCTTGATTTAGCTGGCTTAACATTTCATTTCTGAGTAATGTGAGCGCCTTAAAAGAAAGGCTGACGTTGTCTGCCAACGGGGTTGTGTTAATCATACTTAATGTAAATGCCGCGTTATTTATGCTTTTAAAGCGTTTTTGTATTGCACCATGATCTAACGGACTTTTGGCATTGAATCTTAGTAGGTCGGTTGATTTAACGGTAAATGTGCTACTTGATTCTGGGGTCAGCAATGACAGCCTTTCTGTGCGGTTTACGGTTAAGACTAGAGGTTCACCCACCGCCCCTGAAAACGTTAAGTGAAGGGTAGGTTTATTGATAATAAGTTGCTTAACTTTGTCGGCGACTGATGCAGACATTTGTGCTTTTTCTACATTCAGTTTTTGCACAGTTGTCTGAATTTGCACCACTGAAATAGCATTACTGGCTTCAATCGCGTGCTGTTTGGAGTTATCCCGAGCACTTTCGGTAAACATCGATTGATTTAAATCGCCTCGTAAGAATGCATTCGAAAATCCGCGATTAAACACTTTATACAAACGTTCGCCATCCTCGGTGGATTGACCTGTTCTAAGCACACCGTCTATTTGTTTTCTAAAGCTATCAATCACGGTATAGACATAACTGGCGCTTTTAATTCTACCTTCCACTTTAAATGAATGTACGCCTGCGTCGATTAACTTGGGTAAATCAAAAAACGCGGAATTGTCTTTTATATTTAACGGAAAATTATTGCCAGAGGGTGTTGTTTCATATTCTTCTCGGCAGGCTTGGCTGCACCGCCCTCGATTACCCGAATTACCAACACTGGCCGAGGTTGAATAACATAGACCCGAAAACGCCACACACAGTGAACCATGAACAAATACTTCGGTTAATACCTGATGTTGACGGCCAACGGCGGTGATGGCAGTGATTTCCCTAAGGCTAAGTTCTCTGGACAAGTTAGCGCGCGAAGCCCCTAGTTTTTTTAGGAATGGGATTTGCCCTACGTTGTGTGTCGTTAACTGTGTCGACGCATGAATATCTAGCGTAGGAAAATATTTTTTCAAGATATAGAACATACCTATATCTTGCACTATTACACCATCTAAGCTGGTATTGACCAGCTTGCTAAGCAGCGCAGTTAAGGACGTAAACTCACGCTCTAATATAACAATATTTAAGGTTAGAAATATTTGGCATTGGTAAGCATGGGCTAAACGAATCACCCCTAATAGTTGTTCAAAGGAAATATTAGCCGCTCGGTTTCGTGCGTTAAACTGGTCTAAGCCACAGTATACCGCATCAGCACCCGCTATAATCGCCGCTTTTATTGCGTCAACATCACCACCTATGGTGCTAACAATTCTATTTTAGGATTCATTTTTTAGGTTTTGCCAATTGGGTTGAGCTGTAATCGTTTTAGATTAGGATGTAATAGAGCAGGGGATTTTACCCGTATAATTCGCGATTGAATACCGCTAAAATCAATCCCTCTTGGGGATAACCTCAATTTCTAATTTACTAAGGTCAGTAGGCTTTCATGACATTACCTATATTGTATTCTTTGCGAAACTGTCCATATGCAATGCGAGCGCGCATGGCCATTTACAAATCTAAACAAGTGGTCGAATTACGTGAGTTGGTATTAAAGAATAAACCTCTTGCTATGCTCGAAACGTCACCTAAAGGTACAGTACCGATTTTAGTATTGCGTTATGGTTTGGATACTAAGGTTGTGGATGAAAGCCTAGATATTATGTTGTGGGCCCTAGGTGAAAACGATCCAAGTCAATTGTTACGTACCACGCCATCAGTTAATGAGTATCATTCTATAACAAGCAAAGGCGCTCAAACTTGTGATGACATGATGAAGCTAATTAACCGGTTCGACCAAGAATTTAAGGGCTGTTTAGAAGCATACAAGTGCGCTAAACGTTATCACGAAACTAATTTACAAGCTTGTCGAGAAGCTTGTGAAGTTTATGTACAAGATTTGGAGCAACGACTAAGTCAACATGATTATTTAATCGATGAGCGAGAAAGTATGGCCGATATTGCGCTACTACCCTTTATTCGGCAGTTCGCAAAAGTACAACGCCAATGGTATTTGCAGGCTCAGTATCCTCATTTGAAACGGTGGCTCAATCAATATCTGCAAAGTGCGATGTTCAACAAGGTTATGGCTAAATACCCATTATGGTGCGAAGGACAGGGCGCTACTTTATTTAACTTTGGTTAGTCTGCCCACTTGGTTATTTAGCCAAAAAATATTAAATCATTGAATGATGCTGATATTTTTTAGCTTAAACGATACTTCTTATCCAGCACTCAGGCTAAGTAGACAAATTCTTTAACTCTTGTTTGGCTAAGTAAAAGTCCATTTTTGAACGCAATAATTTATACAGTAATATTGAACCGTCTATTTCTTCTTTTCGGTTTGTTAAGCTTTCTATATTCAAACCTAGAGGTAAGTCATAGGGAATAACTGCGTCCAAAATTTGCTGCAACCCGTTGCTACAAATCCGAATTGATTCATACAAAGGTTGCTCGGCGTTTAATATACGTAAGCTTGTGGCTTCTGGCACACTTACGCCTAACCAGTCTATAAATTCTAAGGTTTTTTCACTGCCGCAAGGTGAGAAGGTTAAAATGATCCGCTGTGGCTTTAAATTTTGTTTTTGGCATTCAATAGCATACCGTGTCAATAAATCTATGGTGGCTTGTGGGTCATAAATGGCTTGCGAAATAAAGAAGTTGCAACCCTGTTTGTGCTTTTCAATTAACCTTTCGTGCTCATTGCCTTTGCTGGCATGGCGCTCAGCAATGGTAACGCCACCAATAAAAAAGTTATGGGGACTTTCTACTAGCGTTTGGTATGCCTGACTCAAAGGGAGGGTTGCTTTGATGTCTTTCGACGGGCTACCGACCAATACGACATCTTTAACATTGTATTTTTGCCAAGCTTCTTCGGCCCAATCATTAAACGCCATTTTGTCTGATTGAATAACGCTCTTGTAAGTGATGACAGGACGCTTTGACTTTTCGTTTAGCAAAGATGAATACCATCTTGGATCATGGGTAGACTTGAACGGGAAAGGACGTGGTTTACTGATACGTGAGCCTTCATCTTGAATGTCATAGACAATGAGTCCATCAAAATCAATATCACTGACGCGCTCTAATAATTTGTTAGCAATAGTCTCAACTTTATCTGCAGGCGTATCACTTTTGGGTGGAGTAGTACCAATAAAGTAAACCCCACGGTGACTATCGTTATACCGTGTTCGTAATTCTGATTCTTGAGCCTGCATTAAATTTTACCTTAAACTATTTATTTGGACGTTTAGCCGTCTAAACAGTTTCTACTAACTAATAAGCCAAGTCAAACTCTGCGTTTACATTGAAAAAGTTTTAGTTATAACTTCTTTCTATTCTTGGCAGATCGAACTGCATATTCTTAAAAACTGTACGGAGTTGGAAGGGTGTAGAAGTGAACTATTAAATAGGTAACTTGAATTCTGGATAAGACGTATCGTTTAAGCTAAACACTATCAACATAATTCAATATTTTTTGTATGGCAAGGCGGGAGTTGTACGTCATAACGTGTTATCGCTTAACAATCCAACGCCGCTCGACTCAAAAAGAGCGTTATCGAGAGATTCGGCTTATCCAGAACTCAGGTCAGTTAGTACTGCAACAGCTTTAAGTAAGCGGCGAGCACCGTGTTATTGGTATAGTTTTTCTCTATGGTGGTAGCAAAGTTCTTCACAAATGTGTTCGTATCGTACTTGTCTAGGAAGAAGTTATTAAGCGTTTGGGACCATTGCTGGACAGTATTTTCGAGCAGCAATATACCGTTGTAATCGGACTGAATAATTTCTTTCACGCCGCCTGTCGAGTGAGCAATCACGGGGATGTTTAACACGCCCGCTTCTAGTAGCACCACACCGAAAGGTTCATCTCTAGAAGGCAATAAAAATGCTTGGGCTTTGCTTAATAGCGCCATTGCCTGGCGGTGCTTTAAGTCGGTATGAAAAATAACTCTATCTGTTATTTCTAGTTCTAGGGTGAGCGCCTTAAGTGTCTGTAAGTACTCAGTTTTTCGCCCTACCAGCAATAGTTGGAGATCTTTGTGTTGGTTGTTTTTACACAACAAATGAAATGCTCTAATGATGAGATCTTGACCTTTCTTGTTTTCAAAAGTGGCGATGTTAATTAAATAGGGCGGACTGGCAAGATTATCTCGACTAACATTATGTGTGCTGACCTTGGTTGTAGCGGCTACAGCGTGAGTGTCAATGCCGTTGGGTATGACAGCTAATTTCGCTGAATATGCACTGTTTATTTTTACTAAGCGTTGTTTAACAAATAATGAGCTGACGACTAAATTGTCTACTTGGTGTGCAAAGCGTTGGATTTTATTAGCATGCACTGCGTGGTGAAATTGGGTGATATCGGCACCGTGAAAACTAAAAATTGACTTAACCCGACTTAACTTACAAATGGTAATCAGGCCTAGACTATTTGCTGTGGGAAAGTGTACGTTAATCGCCTGAATGTTATATTTTTTAATCGCCCAAAACCATTTCAGATACATCAGCGGTAGGTGTAGTAATAGGCACTTAATTTTGTTGCTAAAAGAATCACAACAGCTTAAATCTGTCGTCGGAATTCTCAGAACTTTATATCCTTTAGCATAATCATCAGCAGTGTGTTTTTGCCAATTATTGATATGTAGAATAACGTTATAAGGTGAGTCGTTTAACATTAATTGGCCAATTAAGCCTTTAACAACGGTGTTAACGCCCCCTTTGTTGTATAGCTCCCAAGGGAGTGCCAAGACTATGGTCGGTTTATTCCTATCTATCATTGAATTTACGAAGCCTTACTACACCAATAGACTAATGGTGATATTCCTTGTGATAGAGGTACTTTGCATTATTTAATTGTGCTTGCCTATCACAAATTTTTACTTAATTGCTTAAATAAAAAATGCTTAACTGGCTTGCTCTGTTTAAAATGACATGGCCCCAAACTACGCTTACTGACTATTTTGTAATGTATTGTTACAGCTAAAGTATGGATTTTACGGTAGCCAATCCTTCACTTATACTTTTTACGTCAATACACTGTGAGGATTATTTCCCACCCATCTATGCACTATTGGTCGCTAAATTTAGCAAGCAATGACGGTGATGGATTAACTCGTCATGGGATTAACAAAGATACGATTACGTTACATCAATCTTAAAGAGGCGTACTGCACAAATATGAATGTTAAGAATAAAGTGTTGAATAGTGCAATGTTTGTTGCGCTGTGGTTATTTTCTAATACTGTGGTTGCACGTACCATTGAGGTCGCTGGTACTTCAGTCGTTAATGGTAGCCGAGTCGATATTAATATTTCTGTTGGCGGCACAAAAGCCCAACCCGAAACATTTATTCCAGTTACCGTTATCAACGGCAGTCATGACGGTCCAGTATTAGCCACAATTGCCGGTGTACACGGTTATGAATACACCAGTATTTTAGCTACCGAAAAATGGTTAGCCAACATCAACCCCAAAGATCTAAGTGGCAGTATCATAGCTGTGCGGGTTGCCCATATTCCCGCTTTTGAAGAAAAAAGTATCTATGTCAACCCAACTGATAGGAAAAACCTAAACCGAAGTTTTCCAGGTAGAGTAGATGGTAGCCAAACCGATAAAATTGCTTGGCGTCTATCGACTCAAGTTATCGCAAAAGCCGATTTTGTTATTGATTTGCATAGTGGTGATGGAGCTGAATGGTTAGACGCTTTTGTAGGGGTTTATGGTGGTCCGTTATCTAGCAATTACTCGTTAGCCATTAGGGTAGCCAAAGGCTTTCAATTGCCAAATATTGTCACCTATAAAATGAACACCCAAAAACAAATAGATAAGCGGCGTTCGCTTAACAGGCAAGCCGTAGCCAGTGGTTTGCCAACGATTTTAGTTGAAATAGGCGAAAACGGATCAAAAAAGCCCGAGCATATACAAAGCATAGTCGAAGGATTAGACGCCGCTATTCAGATCCTTGGTATTCGTTCTAAAGTGCTAGCATCACAAGGTAATATCAATACACCACACAATCCCCGTACCTTAGGGAACACTCGTTATTTTGCAGATACCTTTGCAGTTACCGTTAATCATTCTGGATTGTGGTTCCCTAAGTTGCTAACAGGGCAGTTTGTTAATAAAGGGGATACATTGGGGACAATCAAAAGCTACTTTGGTAAATCGGTTGAAACGGTGCTCGCGCCGAACGACGGCTTTGCGCTTTATGGTTTGTCTGGGCCATCGGTTAAAAAAGGCCAGAGCATTATGACGATAGCAAAGCCCGTAAACAACTAACATGACGAGTCAAAGCATGTCGGCAAACGAATTGCAAAGTAAACACTAAATGGATGAGGAAACGATATGCAGTGGGCAGCGAACAACATTAGCGTTTGATAGGTCTATTCTGACACCCTATAAGAAATGCCAACTAGATAGTTGGCATTTTTGTCTTATGATACCAATCTGCGATGGTCAATACTTGTTGGTATAAGAAGCGAGTAACTCGACCTTATGCACTTTTGTATGTGCCGCGAATAGGGTAGTCATTTCCTTGAATAAACGTAATGCCATTTAAGAGTTTTGACAGATCTGGTCTAGAAAACGGTGCGTTACTTTTATCAACAATATGTAACTTATTATCGGGGTTGATCACTAGAATGCATGGCTCTGCAAAAGGGTGATCAGTTTCTTTAGGGCTTCTGGGGCTAGATACATATAAACCTAGCTGGGTCATTTGCACTTCTGATAGTTCAGCTAATACTTCAAAGTGAAGATCGTCTACCTTGTCTTGCAAGAAGGTATTTAGTTGTTCAACCGAATCAGCAGATACCGCCACAATGTCGATATTGGCGTTCTTGTATTCCTCATGTAGCTGGTTTAACTCGTTTAGGTATTCTGCGCATTTAGGGCAATGTACGCCTCGATAAACTACTACCATTTGCCAATCCCCTTCTGCTGGTGCTACTCGAGTCAGAGGCGTATCTATATTGTCCTTCGATTTAACAAAAAATTCAGGAAAGCTATTTCCGGGTTCGATCATGGTTCGCATTATATTTCCTTGTACAGTTAATAGTGCTCTAGGTGAAGCATAATGTATTCCAATAAAAAGTCCTTTAAAAACAAGGGTATGCCAATCTCGTTTGATAGTGATGCGTAATAACTACATGGTTTTTGCAGAATATTCATAAAGGTAACTGCAAGCTGATATTTGTGTGGGGGCGCAACTACCAAATAAAATTAACAAACCTGACCTCGCTAATTTTCGGTCTTCGCCTTTTGGATCAAGCAGTATTATGCGCTAGCATTTTTTACTGGGCAGTGCTTACGCCCAGCCCCCTTTAAACGTCCAATCGCTCTTGCTTTGACTGTTAACAATAGCAGAGCATAATGCCGTTGTTTTATACCTGTTCCTTTAATTCCTTGACCCATAGCGCTGTCGCACCACAGACTGCTACTGGCATAACTAAAAAATTCACTATTGGAATTAGCGAAAATATACTCACTGTAATACCAAAACTAAAGGATTGAGATTTATTGTTTTTCAAGACGTCTTTCATTCGTCCAAAAGGAACTTTGTGATTATCGAATGGGTAATCACAATATTGAATTGCCATCATCCAAGCACTAAAAAGAAACCACAATACTTGCCCGACTAAAGGCAATATAAAAAATAAAATTAAGAAGCCGACCGCTCGTGGTAGGTAATAACTTAATTTAGCCAGTTCTCGACCAAAAGTGCGTGGAATATCTCTGACGATATCCATCAGACCTGAGTCACCTAAGCTTTGGCCCGTTAGATGCAGTTCTACTTTTTCAGCCAATAAACCATTGAACGGTGCAGCAATCCAATTGGCTAAGGTGCCAAATATCAAGCCAAAAATGAGTAAAATACTCAGCACTGCAATTGGCCAAATAATATAAGCTAAGCCTGTTTTAAGCCAAGACAACCAATCCCAGTCTGGGATCAAGTCCACCATCCACGTAATGCTGCTTTCTATTTGACCAAATAAGAAATAGAAAGCCACAGAGAATAGGATTAAATTTATGGCTAAAGGAATGAATACAAATCGTTTAAGTCCCTTAGTACTAATTAAGGTAAAGCCCTGAAGAAAATAGTTCACTATGCACCTGCAACGCATTAACTGTTTGAAAATACGTCATTTAAGAGAAAATAATGGCATAATTATACTTAAGCTTGTGGATAGATCAAAACGTCAATTGTTACACTTGATGACTTTTGGTACATTCTTTTAGTGAATCTACTATGGAATTAAAAAACGCTTGCAAATACTAATAATAACTAGGGTGATTGCTTTTAATTTATGCGCTTAAAGAAAATAAAGTTGGCAGGATTTAAGTCTTTTGTAGACCCTACAACCATCCCATTCCCCTCTGAAATGACAGCTGTTGTCGGGCCTAATGGTTGCGGTAAATCAAATGTTATTGATGCGGTGCGTTGGGTACTAGGTGAAAGTTCTGCTAAGAATCTTCGTGGCGATGCCATGACAGATGTTATTTTCAATGGCTCGAGCGCCCGTAAACCCGTATCTCAGTGTAGTGTTGAGTTGGTATTTGATAATTCTTCTGGTCGAATTCAAGGAGAATACGCCGGATACAATGAGTTGTCGGTAAAACGTATTGTCACTAAAGACGCACAATCTAGTTATTTGCTAAACAATACTAAATGCCGAAAACGAGATGTTACCGATTTGTTCTTAGGCACGGGCTTAGGGCCTAGAAGTTACGCGATTATTGAACAAGGTATGATCTCTCGCTTGATTGAGTCAAAACCACAAGAATTGCGAGTTTTTATTGAAGAAGCCGCAGGCGTTTCTAAATATAAAGAAAGACGCCGAGAAACCGAAACCCGCATTCGTCATAGTAAAGAAAATCTCGAACGCCTTGAAGACGTTAGAGGCGAGTTAGGCCAACAACTAGATAAACTGCAAAGGCAAGCAGCCACTGCCAAGCGATATAAAGAACTCAAGCATAATGAACGTAAATACAAAGCAGAATTGGCCGCCATTCGATGGTTAAAACACAGTGACAAAATTGAACATCTTGAAGCTGATATAAATAAAAAGAATGCAGACATTGAGGCATATGTAGCGCAGCAACGGGGCGACGAAAAAGACATCAGTGCTTGGAAAGAGCAACAACAAGATTTTAAGCAAGACTTGGCTAATTTGCAGCAACAAAGTTTCAAAGTTGGCACAGACATAACCCGCATCGAACAAAATCAATTGCATGCCAAACAACGGCGACAACAAATTGAACAAGAAATTCAAACTTTACAGCAATCGCTAAATGAAAACGTTCAACAAGAACAACAAAATATTGAAAGATTAGAAGAGTTAACAGCACAGATTGATTCACTTGCACCTGAAAAAGAATTACTTGAAGAACAGGTTGAGCAGTTACAGAGCCAGTTGTTTGAAATAGAAGAACAATCAAACAGCAATCAAAGTAAATGGCGTCACCAAGAACAAGAATTTAATCAACGTAAAAGCCAAGCGCAGAGTTGCCACGGTAAAATTCAATCACTGATGTCGATGCAATTGCGTACCCAACAGCGTATTAGTGAACTCAAAGAAGAATTGGCAGAAGTAGTTGATATCACACTAACCCCAAAAATTGAGGCTATCCAAAGGCAGAATGCAGATTTGCAAGGTCAAATTGAAATAGGTACTGAACAATGTTTAGAAAGCGAGCAGCAGTTTGAACTAGCACTAGCAGAGCAAAAAGATACAGAACAAAGAGTCATTCAACATCAAGGAAAATTGCAAAGTATTACTGCCCAATTTGATGCGTTAAATGCATTACAAAATTCGGCTAATGAGCTGACTATTAGCCAACAACAGTTAGATGCTTTGGGCATCGACAGCCATGTTTGGTGGCAAACTCTTGATATTGCTCCTGGCTGGGAAACGGCTTTCGAGACCATAACTCAACAGTGGCAAAGTGCTTTGTTGGTAGATAAAGACGCAAGTTCGCAAGATGATTTAGCCAACCTACAAGGTTTAATTTGGATTTTTAAGCAGCCCAATAAGCAAGTGGCGCCAGAGAATACTATCGCTACTAAGTTGAATAATACGGAGTATCCCAGTTGGCTGAATTTTATATACTTTGCTGAGGATCTACAGCAAGCTCAATTGTTAGCGGCAAACTTACAAGCCGGCGAAAGCGTGATAACTAAACAAGGTTGCTGGTTAGCAGCCGATTGGATGATTAACGGCAAAGGCGATACGCAAGCAGGCTTATTAAAACGAGCGAGTCAAATTAAAGCTTTAGAAGAAGAGCAACAGCTACTCGCTAAGCAGTTAACATCAGTCCAAGCAGAGTTAGCTCAACAAAGCGCTACAGTAAAACAAGCTAGTGCGCAGCACAGCCAAGCCAAACAAGCACTAGAAGCTGTTACGCGTAACTTATTTGAAGGCCGAAGTGAAGAAAAATTGCTGCTGCAGCAGCAACAGCAAAACCTAGCTCGCAATCATAAATTATCCCAAGAGTTGGCGAGTCAACAACAAACCTTCAGTGAAGAACAACAGTCTTTAGAAGTCTTATCTGTGCAAGCCGAAGAGTTGGAAATGTTGGTAGAAGAATCGCAAGAGCAACAGTTAGAGCTGGAGCGTATGCGAGAAGATGAACAGCAAACAGTGATGCAGCGCCGAGCGAACCTAGAAGATAGCAAAAGTAAGTTACATCACTTAGCGTTGCATCTACAAAGTATCCAAAGTCAATATCAAAATTTGCAATTAAGTCAGCAGCGAGAATTGCAATTAAATGCCAGCATGGCGGAAAAACTGGGTTTACTAACAGCTGAAATTGAAGAACTTGCTTCGCCACTCGCAGAGCAAGAAGAAAATTTACAACAGCTATTAGAGCAAAAAGCCGAGCTCGAACTGCAACAATCGGATATTGCCGACAAATTAGGCATAGTCGAAGAAAAGCTGCTCGAAGCTGAAAAAGGCCAACAAGGCGTGACCGATAAGATCCAATCTATGTTAACCGAACTACAGAGTATCAAGCTAGAGTGCGAAGGATATAGGGTGCGTGCCAAAGGTGTGCTCGAGCAGTTTGAAGAGATGCAGCTAAACATAAAACAAGTATTAGAAAATTTACCTACCGATGCAGACGAAGCTAGTTGGCAAGTATTATTGGAAAAAACCTCTGCATCTTTGAGTCGGCTCGGTGCCGTTAATTTAGCCGCTGTTGAAGAATACGAAGTTCAAGCACAGCGCAAGAAACATCTAGATGATCAAAACGATGACTTAGTTTCTGCGCTGGACATATTGGAACAAGCCATTAGAAAAATAGATAAGGAAACCCGTTCTCGTTTTAAAGAAACTTTTGAACAAGTGAACGAAGATCTAAAAATGTTGTTTCCCAAGGTGTTTGGTGGGGGCTCTGCCTATTTAGCCTTGACTGACGAAGATCTGTTAGAAACAGGGGTAACAATTATGGCAAGACCTCCCGGTAAGAAAAATAGTACAATTCATTTGCTTTCTGGTGGAGAAAAAGCGCTGACCGCATTATCATTGGTGTTTGCCATTTTTAGGTTAAATCCGGCGCCATTTTGTTTATTGGATGAAGTCGATGCACCATTAGATGATGCAAATGTCGGACGTTTTTGTAAACTAGTCTCTGAAATGTCTAAAAGCGTTCAGTTTATTTATATTACCCATAACAAGATCGCTATGGAAATGGCCACCCACTTAACCGGTGTGACGATGGCAGAGCCAGGTGTTTCGCGAATGGTAGCAGTTGATGTTGATGAAGCAGTGGCGATAGCCCATGCGTAATTTAGTAACCGTTAAAAATAATAAGAGTAAGAGTTAATCGATGGAAAGTGATGTATTACGTTGGTCATTATTGGTATTAGGTAGTTGTATCATAATAGGGGTGTTGGTTCACGGTATTTGGATATCGCGAAAAAACAGTGAACAAAAACAATCCAACAGCAAACATGAACAAAACGAGCAAGGACTTGAATCTCAAGGTTGGCAGTCTGACGATAATTGGAATGATGCTGACGATGATAATATCCCCAATATTAAGATTGACGATGATGAGTTAGATGACGATTTTGCTATTGCTACCGACGATCCTCTAAATACACCAGAGCAATTCGATGAATTAGGCATAGGTGCAGTTAGAGTGGTGTCGAGTCCTAGTAAAGCCGAGCAGGGGGCCGATGAAGCGGCAGATAAACCTGCGGTTCCTAGCGAGCAGGTCGAACCGTCTGCTACGGTAACGGAAGAACCAACGCCAGTCACAGACAAACCTGCAGAGACATCTGCCAAGGCTGAAATACCACAAGCACCGAAAAGTAAAATTTACGCCTCGGTCGTCACACAGCCGAAACCAGAATATACAGACAAGTACCAATCGTTAGCAGCACAAACTTTAGCGATAACTAAAGAAGAAAAGCAATCTGTGGCGACGTCGACTGCGCGCTCCCAGGCCCAATCGGATACGCCAACAACCAATTCTGCAGCCAGTAACGTGCAGGGAAATCAGCTATCAGGTTCTGATTTGAATCCAGCAAGAACGGCGAGTGTTGATAACTATGATGCACCTGAACCACCACCATTTTTATTGAAAAAAGAGCAACAAACCGCACCTGTAACCAATGATAACGTTAAACCAAAAGCCGCTGCACCAGTTAAAGAAGCAAAGCCTGAGGTAGCTCCAGAGGCGGACGTTAAAGCCAAGCAAAGTTTAACTGACCAAGCATTTAATTTAGTTAAACGCAAAAAAGCGGAAACTGAGCGTAAAAGACGGGAGCCTAAATTAGCGGAAGATCAACTGCGAATAGATTTCGATGAGCAACCCGAGGCCCAAACCAATCAAGCCAAGCCAAGAGTAAAAGCAACACCAGAAGCCAAGCAGGAAGTGCAACAGGAAGTACTAGTACTTAACGTTAAAGTGGCTGAAGAAACGTCTATTCCGGGGGCCGCTTTGTTACCCATGCTACTCACGTTAGGGTTTAAATTTGGTGAGCAAGATATTTTCCATCGCCACGTCAATTCCAATGGCAAAGGGCCAGTATTATTTAGTTTAGCGAATATGTTTAAGCCGGGCAATTTTGATATTGATAACCTGGAAAATTTTACCACCCAAGGCGTGTCTTTATTTATGATATTGCCCATAGAAGGTGACCCTCATCAAGTTTTTAACATGATGCATAATGCCGCTCGTAAGATTGCTGATGAATTTTCTGCACAGATTTATGACGGACGCCGATCGTTGCTAACTAAACAAAGTCTGCAACAATATGTAGAGAAAATTCGAGAGTTTGAACGTCAACGTATGTTACAACGATAACAAACCCACCCCTTGTTTTATGTTTGCCTTGACGTGAGTTAGGGCAAAATTGTTATTTTATCAGTATGGAATGCTTTTATGGCAGCGCCGCAAAACACACTACACACCCTGCAACAGCTTAAGAACACTATTAATGAATATAACTATCAGTATTATGTACTGGATCAACCCAGTGTGCCCGATGCCGAATATGATAGGCAGATGCAACAACTTCTGGCTATTGAGAAAGACTACCCTGAATTAACAACGGCAGACTCTCCTAGTCAAAAAGTAGGGGACATGCCATTGGGGGAGTTTATGCAAGTCGAGCATGAAGTCCCTATGCTGTCCCTAGATAATGTATTTGATCAAGAGTCTTTTTACGCCTTTGAAAAACGTATGCAAGACAGACTTAAAGATAGCGCTGAAATTGACTACAGTTGCGAGCCAAAGCTTGATGGTTTAGCCGTTAGTTTGCTTTACGAAAATGGAGAACTGGTCAGGGGCGCGACCCGTGGTGATGGCAAAGTAGGCGAAAACATCACGGCCAATGTGCGTACCATAAAGAATATTCCTCTTAGGCTTCGTGGCGACAATTTTCCACGGCGCTTGGAAGTTCGTGGTGAAGTGGTGATGAGCAGAGATGGGTTTGCCTTACTGAATAAAGAACAAATTAAAAATGACAAAAAGCCCTTCGCTAATCCAAGAAACGCCGCGGCGGGAAGTTTACGTCAATTAGACTCGCGCATTACCGCTAAACGGCCTCTACTCTTTTTTACCTATTCTTTGGGCTTGGTTGAAAATGAGCAACAACCGTTGGCCAATAGTCATTCAGCACGATTAACTCAATTGGCCCAGTGGGGCTTACCCTTGAGTCAAGAGTTGCAGGTAGCAAAAGGAGCTGATGCTTGCTTAGCATATTACCGCTACTTAGGTGAAATAAGGGATAAGCTCAATTACGATATAGATGGCGTAGTATTTAAAGTGGATGATATTGAGCTGCAACAGTCATTGGGATTTGTCGCCAGAGCACCACGTTGGGCGATTGCTCATAAGTTTCCAGCGCAAGAAGAAATGACCCAAGTGTTAGACGTGGAGTTTCAGGTGGGCCGCACTGGCGCTATTACGCCTGTAGCTAGACTTGACCCTGTATTTGTTGGCGGCGTCACGGTATCAAACGCCACATTGCATAATCAAGATGAGATACAGCGTCTGGGCCTAAAAATAGGCGATACAGTCATCATTCGTAGAGCCGGCGATGTTATTCCTCAGGTGGTATCTGTTATCACCGACAAGCGACCGACCAATGCGCGAGAGGTTGCTTTTCCAGCTACATGTCCAGTGTGCGACTCAACCGTTGAAAAACTAGCAGATGAAGCGGTAGCCCGTTGCACGGGTGGTTTGTACTGCGGCGCACAGCGTAAAGAAGCAATGAAACATTTCGCTTCTCGTAAAGCTTTCGATATTGATGGTTTGGGTGTAAAAATAATCGAGCAATTGGTCGATCTGGATTTGGTGAAAACCCCCGCAGATTTCTTCAAATTAGAATTAGTGCAAATTTCTAACCTGGAGCGAATGGGTGAAAAGTCTGCTGCTAATTTACTTAAGTCTTTAGAAAAGAGTAAACAAACTACTTTAGCCAAGTTTTTGTATTCACTAGGAATTCGTGAAGTGGGTGAGGCTACTGCTGCCAATTTAGCCAGTCATTTTTGTGAGCTAGAAAAAATTCAACAAGCCGATGTAGAGGCCTTGCAGGAAGTGGATGATGTGGGCGTGATTGTGGCGCAACATCTAGTGAATTTCTTTGCAGAACAACATAACATGGCCGTTATTTCTGAGCTGCTTGAAGTGGGCATTCATTGGCCGAAAATCGAGAAGCAACAACAGGGTTCATTGCCGCTTGAGGGGCAAACTTTTGTGTTAACTGGCACTTTACAAGAAATGGATAGAAATCAAGCCAAAGCAAAACTGCAGAGTCTGGGGGCTAAAGTAGCAGGAAGTGTCTCTGCTAAAACCAGTTGCGTTGTAGCTGGCGAAAAAGCCGGCTCAAAGTTAGCTAAAGCGGAATCTTTAGGGCTGAAGGTATTAGACGAGCAGGGTATGCTGCAATTATTCGCTGACTTAGCAGGTTAGCCAATGCAATTACTGATTGATGGGCTAAAAGGATTAACCAGCATCACGCAGCTGTATAATTCTGAAATAGCCTTAACTATTTTAGCCACTGTTTTAGTGGTCTATGGTGATGTATTGAATAAGCACATAAAGCGTATGATTAGTCCTTATCATTTTATTGTTCGAACCATTATTTTTGTACTGGTTTGTGCATTTGGCTATGGGCTTTTAGTTGTTTTTGCTACCCCTTTTGTTAATCAACTTCTAATGATGATCCCCTATATGTACAGAGGGCTGAGTATTATCGTTATTTTTTTAGTACTTGGTTATTTGGCAGAACATAGGCGTTATATTTAACGGCTAAAGTAAGGAGCAAAAAGTATGGGCATTATTAGTATTACGTTATTAGGTTTAGTTGTGTTTGCATTTGGTTATTTCCCATTGTTAAGATTGCCACATCGCACCGCACTAAAGGTGGTGAAAAAGTCGCTTGGTTGTTATTGACCACCTTTGTTTTTTGGTTCGCGTGGATTTTTTATTTACTGCTTGCCCCCTTAAAAAATGACGACCAGATTCGATAAAACCAATTGAATTTGGTACTAACTGGTTCTGTTTATTTATCAATTATTATTTAAGCTTTACGTTACTTGGTTTTTTAGGTTATGAAATTATATATGCGAATAGAATTTCATTTATAAATAATGTAATTTGTTTGTAAATTTTATTTCATATTTTTAGTCGACAGCAAAAAAACAAACCAGACTAAGTAACAACAAAGGCATGTTAATGAATAGATTCACTTTATTACCTTTAGTTTTGGCTTTAGGGTCGGGCCATACTTTGGCCAATGAACTCGATGAACAACTCACATTATTATCTCAGAAATCTACCGCAGTACAGGCCGGGGAAGACTTGTTTATGCAAGTTTGTGCGGCGTGTCATGCAAAGGATTTGAGTGGTGCAACAGGGTTTAACTTAAAAGATGGCGAATGGATCCACGGGGAACAGCCTTCACAAATATTAGCGAACATAAAGCAAGGGTTTAATAAAAAGGGGATGCCTGCTTTTGGTGCGATGTTTTCTGATAAACAACTGCAAGACGTGGTGGCATTTATTATGTCTAAGCGTGAAGGACTTGCAGACTTGACCTATCGTCTATATCAAATGACCGATGAAAATGATGTAACAGTCAGCGAAGACAAGTTAATTAAATCGGGTGCTTTGACAAAGAACTTAATGGACTTTGAATTACCAGAAGTAAAATATTATGCGATTCAATTTGAAGGCATTCTATACGCACCAAAAGAACCAAGTAAACTGCATATTGAGACTTGGAAGTTAAATCCGACCAGCTTATTCATTGACGGCAAAGAAGTGACTAAGGCTAATCCCAATGCCAGCACATGGCCGTTAAAGCCAGGCAAACAAAAGATAAAGTTTCAATACATTGTGGGTTCTGATACGAAACATAGCTGGAAGAAAAATTTAGCGTTGTTTGTCACTACCGAAGATCTAGGTGTTAAGTTATTTGGTCTATCGACTCGTAGCCATAAAATAATGATGGACACTAAGGTTTTAGTGACAGCGCAAAATAAGCCTGTTATTCAACGTAAAAAAATTCATGATTTACCTACCTATTCGGTGTCTGTTGGTTTTCCTGAGAAAATTAACTATGCATTCAATACCCGTAGCTGCAACGTGGTCGGTGTATGGACCGGGGATCTACTTAATGTGGGGCCGAATGTTGAGAGTCGAGGTAAAGATGGCAGCATAGTGTTAGGTGAATGGCTGATAGGCAAAAATGATAGTTTAGCTATGCAAAATGCTAGTCAATGCCAGTACAAAAAAATGACCAATAAAGGGATACCTGCATTTTACTTTAAACAAGGCGCGGTAGATTACAAATTAACGACCTCAAATATGTCGGCCACGGGCTTAACATTGAACTATGAGATGTTGTCTAACAAAAATACGCTTGTGTCGTTTGATTTACCGACCAACGACAAGGTGAAAATAGTCAGCCCTGATGGAAAAATTCAAGGCAACAAGTTGACGATTAACGCTAACTCTTCCGCGTTCAGCATTCAACTATCAGCTAAGTAAGAAGGATTAATAAATGAATAAAATAACGAAAGCGCTTGGATTATCCTTGTTGTTAGTTGGTTCAACCTCAGTTTACGCACAGAGCGCACCTAAAAATATTTACAAGCCAGATGGTTATAGCATTGTCACTATAGACACACCGGCCGATGTACGATTTCATGCAACGGGATTAGACTCTACACCAACAGGCGAAATCTATGTGGCCACACGTTTTGGTGATGTGTGGAAACTAACGGGTGACAAGTGGACAAAGTTTGCCGAAGGGTTACACGAACCTACAGGTTTGTTAGTTGATGACGATGGCACCATAGTGGTCGCGCAAAAGCCAGAATTTACTCGGCTAACAGATACCGATAATGATGGTCAGGCAGACGAATATGAAATGGTTGTGGATGATTGGGATTTTCATGATAATTATCATGAATTTACCTTTGGACCGGTAAAAGATAAACAAGGTAATTATTACGGGACATTAAACTTAAGCCATGGGGCCCTGGCCAGTTTTCTTTAGGCGCAATGGGCAGCTCGGGTGGTTATCGTGGTTTTGCCTTTAAAGTGTCAAAAGAGGGGACGTTTTCTCCTTATGCATGGGGACTTCGCTCTCCAGCTGGGTTAGGCGCGAGTCCAGAGGGAGAACTGTTTTACACCGATAATCAAGGCGATTGGGTTCCGACCTCTACTTTTCATTTGTTACAAGAAGGTAAGTTTTACGGACACCCAGTATCCTTAGCTGAAAGGCCGGGTTACAGCAAAGAATCAATCACTAACACGGCAGTAGAAGTCTTCGATAAATTACGTGAAAAACCCGTCGCACTGATCCCGCATATTGAAGTCGCCAACTCGCCAGGAAATCCAGCGTGGGATACCAGTAAAGGCCAATTTGGGCCTTTTGCCGGACAAATATTTATTGGTGATCAAACACAGTCAAATATATTCAGAGTGTTATTAGACAACGTTAACGGTCGCTATCAAGGCGCAGTGATTAACTTTATGAATGGTTTCCAAAGTGGCAACATTCGTACCGAATTTGATATAAAAGGGCAGTTATGGATTGGCCAAACGGCAAGAGGATGGGGCGCTAAAGGGGGCAAACCATTTGGCTTACAAAAAGTTGTTTGGGATGGCACAAACCCATTTGAGTTACACGATATAACGTTGACCAAGACAGGTTTTAAATTAACCTTTACCGACAAAGTTGATGTTAAGTCGGTGGCCTTATCTAGTTTCTCAGTGCAACAGTGGAACTATCATTACAGTAGTAATTATGGTTCGCCTAAAATGAATCTTGAGCCCGTGATGCCAAGTAAGGTCAGTTTGTCAGACGATAAATTAACCGTGACCATCGACATGCCTCTGACTGCAGATAAATTAGTACAAATTGATTTTCCTGACCTAAAGGATGTGACTGGTCGTAGTGTTGGTGTTGAAAAAGTGTATTACACATTAAATCAACTTCGCCGATAGGTGGGCAATTAGGAAGTGCAATCTGAGTTCTAAAAAGGGTTAGCCATAATAGCTAACCCTTTTTTATGACGATAGTGATCCTACTGATGTTCGATCACAGCAACATCGTATGGTGCAAGTTCTGCTTTACCCACAACAAAGCGTCCCAATTTTTCCGCTGCTTCTGTCGGGAACGTTAATGTATTGCCAGAATAATTGAAGATAAAGGTTAGATTATCGCGCTGCATGATCCTCATGTCTTTCGCTAATCTAATTGTATTTACGCCTACTTTTTCGGCTATAACTTCAAATAAATCTTGTAAAAACTGATCACAGGTTAAGGTAGCGATATAGCTGACATTGTCTTTTTGTACAACCATTGGGCTATCACTAGCATCTGACGCTAACACTGTGATATCTGCATTGATTTCTAGCTCTTCTCGCCAACGACTGCTTTCATATTGTTTGTCATTGAAGGTCATTGTTTCACTGCAATCAGGCCTTATCGTTTCAGTGGTTAAGACTTTAATCGGAATAAGTTGCTGTAATAATCCGGGTCCTAAATTAGGGGCTAGGCTAAGCTCATCGGTTTTTGCTCCTGAACGAGGACCAAATATAAAATGAGCGTGGCTAGCTTTACATTTTTCGACAAAGGCTTGGCTGACTATTGGTAAACAAGGTGCAACAACCATGTCGTAATTGCTTAGGTCGTCTTCAGTTGAAATAAAGTCAACAGCAACGCCCAATTGTCTAAGCGCAGAGTAATATGAAAACTCTACTTCTAAGTGACTGTAGCTAGTGCCTTGTATTTCAATTTCGGTTACCCACTGGTTCAGTGTGCCAGTGACTATCGCTACTTTGGCCGTTACCTTGCTGCCCATTTTTAGCGAAAATTGTTGCATTTCAGCGTGTAATTGTTCGACTTCGTGCCAAGCTTGCGCGGGGGAGTTGTCGTTACGTTTAATACCTGCATGCATTTGCTCTTGTGCAAAAGGGGCTTGGCGCCATCTGAAGAAACAAACACAGTCAGCACCGTGTGCGAAAGCCTGCCAAGACCATAGTCGAACCATACCTTTTTCTGGACGAGGATTATGAAGAGCCCAATTTACGGGTCCTAGCTGTTGTTCCATTATCCAAAAATTCTGATTGCTTATCCCTCTGCTTTGATCAAATGCATAACTGGCGTAGTCGGGGTGCCCAGTACGCATATAAGGTTTGAACTTTTCAGCTGGGGCATTAGCAAAAAATAAGTCACTACGGCCAAGAGGGTAGTTATCGTAACTAACAAAATCTAGATTTTTCGCCAAGGCGTAGTTGTCGGTTTGGGTATCGGCCATAGGGATAAAATTATGGGTAACCCAACGGTTTGGGGCATGTTGCCTAATAACTTTAATCATTTCATCGTGGAAATGTACAACTTGGTCAGAACTAAAACGTCGGTAGGCGAGTTGATGTGCGGGGTGCGTTTCCGTCACCGCAAGAATGGGTAACTCAATTTGTGAAAAGTCCTGATACTCCATCGACCAAAATACGGTACCCCATGCACTATTTAAGCAATCAATGTCTTGGTATTTATTTTTACACCATTGCTGAAACGCAAGTTTTGCATGTTCAGAACCACTATGACAAGTATCATGACAAGCAATTTCGTTATCTGTTTGCCAACCTATCACACTCGGATGTTGGCCATATCGTTTGGCTACTATTTCTGATATTTTTAGGGCTTCACGCAAGTAATCCGGACTAGAGAAGTCGTAATGACGACGAGAGCCAAAACCTCTTACGTTTCCCGTATTAATATCTACTGGTAAAATACTAGGGTACTTATCGATTAACCATTTTGGGGGGTGGCAGTAGGCGTACACATGATCACCTCTAGCCCTGCTGCAGCGAGTGTGTCAATGGCGCGGTCTAACCATTCAAAGCTATAATTGCCCTCTGTCGCCTCTAAGCGAGACCATGCAAATTCACCTATTCGGACAAACCGTAAACCGAGAGCTTTCATTTCTTGCGCATCTTGTTGCCACATGTGTTCTGGCCAATGCTCGGGATAGTAACAAATACCTAACATAATTCTTCTCTAATAGTGTTTAATGAAGCTAACAGGAAGGTATACCTTGCTATTAGCGATATTACAATAATGTAACACAAAGTGAAAATAAACGAACTTATTTTGTTTGTTTTCGAACAATTATACTGGATCTTTATAAATAATTAATTAATATAGACGCAAATTATTAACCCATTGTTAACTCACGGCTACGGTTGTACGTAATATAGACAACATTAAAGTGAAAAGTAATGATGATTATGCCTAATGTGATAAAAATGAGATCACACCAATAAGGAGCATTTGATGAGCCAATTACCAAGTTATGTACAACTTAATAGCCAGAAAACTAGTTTAATAATCGATTGTTTAACTAAAACACCGAGCATTCTATATTGGGGCAAAGTGCTAAGTGACACTAGTTCTGTCATTATGGTTAGACAGTTAGCCACGAGACAAGAAGTGAAATGTGCAGTGGTGGTAGAAGCGCCAATTAGCTTGTCACCCTTAAGTGGACAAGGGTTTACCGGCGCTCCGGGAATAGAGATCAGTAATCATCATAATGCATGGTCTTTAGGGGAGAGCTAACTGAGGTTAGACAACCCGATCAACAAACGGTTGAGTTTGTAAGTGTTGATACTATTCGCAATATTGAAGTCATTCATCGCTTAAATTTAGACCAAGAGTCTAATGTTTTGACTGCGTCTACCCGTTTAGTTAACTCAGCTGAGCAGCCAATAGATGTGCATTGGTGTGCCGCCCCAACTATTCCAGTACCAGACAATATTAATAAAATTCTGTCTTTTGAAGGACGTTGGTCGAATGAATTTTTGCGCAAAGAAGTTGACTTGTTTATGGGCAGCTTCTTACGTGAAAACCGCAAAGGTAAAACATCTCACGATAATTTCTAGCGTGATCCTACATAGTAAAAACACCGATGAACATACTGGAGATTGTTATGGTTTCCATTTGGGATGGAGTGGAAATCACAGAACAAGAGTTGAGCATTTGCCAGAAGGTAGAAACTACGCGCAACTTGGTGAATTATTGGCACCGGGAGAGTTAACCCTGCAACAAGGCGAAAGTTATCAAAGTCCAAACTTGTACGTGAGCTTTTCTGACGCTGGTTTAAGTGAGCTTTCGCAAAATTTCCATCGTCATGTGCGTAACAATATCCTACGTACAGAAGTAAAAAATAAACCTCGTCCAGTCCACTTCAATACGTGGGAAGGATTATATTTTGATCATGACATGGATACCTTGACGTCATTAGCCGATCAAGTCAGTCAATTAGGTGTAGAGCGATTTGTACTGGATGATGGCTGGTTTAATGGCCGCCGAGGTGATGCGGCAGGCTTAGGTGATTGGTATGTCGATAAAGATATTTATCCTGAAGGGTTAGGACCATTAATAGATCATGTAAACAGTCAAGGATTAGAGTTTGGTTTGTGGTTTGAGCCTGAAATGGTGAACCCCGATAGCGACTTGTATCGTCAGCATCCAGAGTGGGCTTTAGCAACCGAAGGCAACGAGCAATTATCATTTAGAAACCAGTTAGTGCTAGATTTAACTAATAGTGAAGTGACTGATTATTTGTTTACCGTGATTGATGAGATTCTGACTGAATATCCGAAAATCATGTACATAAAATGGGATAATAATCGAGATTATAACCATCCAGGTAATTTGTTGGGTAAACCGGCAATCCATCAGCAAACACTGGCCTTTTATAAACTTGTTGATGCGTTAAAGGCGAAGCACCCGCATGTAGAAATTGAGAGTTGTGCGTCGGGTGGTGGCAGAGTTGATTACGGCGTACTGTCTCATACAGACCGAGTATGGACGTCTGATTCTAACGATGCGTTGGATCGTTTATCTATCCAGCGAGGCTGTTCGTTCTTTTTCCCAGCCGAGATAATGGGCGCCCATGTTGGTCCTAGAGACTGTCATATCACAGGACGTCGGGTTAGTATTGAAATGCGTTCAGCGGTGTCGTTCTTTGGCCATATGGGCATAGAAATGGATCCTAGAGAACTGACCGAACATGAAAAAGTAGCCTTGAGAGAAATTATCGCGCTACATAAAAAGCATCGTTCACTCATCCATAGTGGTGACATAGTACGTATGAATGAAAATGGCTTTTCAGTGGATTTTGGTATCATTAACCAAGCTAAAACTCATGCTTTGTACGCCTACAACAGTGTCAATGAAGTCAAGCGTACTAACCCAGATAAGTATCGATTTATTGGCTTAGACACGGATAAACGTTATCAACTAAATCTTATATGGCCAACAAATATACAGGAGTTTTCGCCATCGGTTTTAGGGCAAATAGAAGGGCAGGTGTTTACGGGTGAAGTATTACAACAGTTTGGTATGCAGTTGCCAGCGTTTTTCCCACAAACATCTTTAATATTTGAGTTACAGGCAATCTAAAGCTTAGGGCAAATAGAGCGCTTACAAAAACCTTGTTACTATGTTTAGTAACAAGGTTTTTTTATTCTATTATATGCGTTTGAACTTTACTCATGGCTAATAATTCGGACAACTCTGGTGACAATTTTTGATCCGTATATAGGTGATCAACTTGGGTGATATTGCCTTGCTTAACCATAGCGCTTTTGCCGAATTTAGAATGATCAGCTGCCAAAATTATACAATCAGAATTGTCTATTATGGCTTGTGCTACCTTTACTTCCCTAAAATCAAAATCTAGTAATGAGCCATCATTACTTATGGCGCTAATGCCGATAATGCCGTAGTCCATTTGAAATTGGGAAATGAAGTCACATGTTGCTTCGCCAATGATCCCTCCATCTTTGTGACGTACCTCGCCAGCTGCCACTATCACAGTAAAATCCTCTTTAGCAGACAGTATGGTGGCCACGTGAATATTATTGGTAACAATATTTAAGTCTTGGTGATTCATTAACGCACGGGCAATGGTTTCAGTGGTGGTACCTATATTAATGAATACCGACGCACCATTTGGAATAATTTTGACTAGCTCTTTGGCGATAGCTTCTTTCGATTCAAGATTCATAATTTTTCGTGAACGATAAGATGTATTCGCTGTAGTGGAAGTATTGGTTGTTTCTGCGCCGCCGTGTCGTCTAACGACTAAATTAATCTCGTCTAAATAATTTAAATCGCGCCGAATTGTTTGAGGTGTGACATCGAAGTGCAAAGCCAACTCTTCGATACCAACAAAGCCCTTTTCCTGTAAATGTTTAACTAATGCAACTTGTCGGGTATTTTGTGGCATTTTCAATCCTTAAAGCCCTGATAGGCTAGGCGATACACATTCAATACGCTCGGTGAGTGGATTAAACATGTTAATTTATGTTTTCGTTATATTATCCAGTTGAAGTTCGTTTTGGAACATATTTTATCAATTATTAGTAATATTTAGAGATTTTGATAGTTATCCATTTGTTAAATTATGTTCAATTTTACAGCGTTCTGTAACATAGTTCTATTTCAGGCTTAAATACTGCTTATGTAGCGCTTAAACTGTGCTTGCAGTATACCTCTTGTTACATTTTTTTATCATGTCAGCTCCCATGAAGTTTCACTTGTTTTCTATGACTAAAGGCCTGTAATAGCTAATTATTACTGGCAAAAACACTAACAGTCGATATAGCCGTTCGTTGTGCTCAGCAGGCAAAGTAGATATTTTTGTTAGAAACGTATAATTAGTTGGCTTTAATTAGAAAACTGTACCAAAGTAGGTGCATTATTTGTTAATGAAATTGTGCTAATGAACTTTACGATGTAATTAAATGAATATTTAATGTTAATAAATGTTGATTTATGTTCGTTTTGGTTTATTATCGTGTTCAAGTTTAATAAGGGTCTTTTAATATGTCAGGTTTTTTCTTATCCATTGATCAAGGAACCACGAGTTCTAGGGCAATACTTTTTACAGAAAAAGGCCGCATACATGCTAGATCTCAGCAAGAGTTTCCTCAGCAGTTTCCTCAAAATGGTTGGGTAGAGCATAAGCCAGCAGATATTTGGCAGTCTGTGTTAACAACCTGCAAAAATGTCATTTCTGAAAATCAAATTGAAGTGAATCAGATCTATGCCATTGGTATTACTAACCAGAGAGAAACGACTTTAGTTTGGGATAAAACTACTGGCCAGCCAATTTATGATGCCATTGTTTGGCAAGACCGCCGCACCGCAGAATATTGTGACAGTATTGCTACAGAAGATGTCAAAGCGCTGATAAGCGACAAAACAGGTTTACTATTAGACTCGTATTTTTCGGCGACGAAAGTACGTTGGATTTTAGAGAATGTTGACGGAGCAAGAGCAAAAGCTGAGAACGGAGAGTTAGCATTTGGTACGGTAGATAGCTATTTGCTTTGGCAACTTACGGGGGACTGTCTCATATGACCGACGCCACCAACGCCTCTCGTACAATGTTGTTTAATATTCACCAACAGTGCTGGGACCCCGAGCTTTTAGCGCTATTTTCTATCCCTGCGTCAATGTTACCAGAGGTGAAAGACTCTGCCGACAATTTTGGTAAAACCAGCGCTTCGTTGTTTGGACAAAGTATTCCAATTTGTGCAGTGGCGGGCGATCAACAAGCGGCGCTATTTGGACAAGCTTGTTTCAACTCTGGCATGGCAAAAAGTACTTACGGTACAGGGTGTTTTGTCATGCAAAATACTGGCTCGACCGCGTTAAAATCAAACAACAAATTACTCACTACCATCGCTTATCGTCTAAACGGTGAAGTAACCTACGCGATTGAAGGCAGCATTTTTATGGCTGGCGCAACGGTTCAATGGCTACGAGATGGCTTAAAAATAATATCAGATGCAAGTGAAAGTGACGGTTTTGCAAATAATACCCCATTAGATCATGGCGTTTATATGGTGCCTGCTTTTACTGGTTTAGGTGCTCCTTATTGGGATCCTGATGCAAGAGGGGCCATTTTAGGATTAACCCGAGATGCTGGTATCCCAGAAATTGTCACAGCGGCGTTGCAATCAGTTTGTTATCAAACCAAAGATCTGCAATTGGCTATGGAGCATGATGGTTTGAAACCGAATGTTTTACGCGTTGATGGCGGCATGTCTAGCAGCAATTGGACCTTATCGTTTTTAGCCAACCTATTAAATGTTTCAGTTGAAAGACCTGAAATAACGGAAACCACGGCTTTGGGTGTCGCCTATTTAGCTGGCTTGCAGCTAGGTATTTATCAAAGTACAGAAGTGATAGCTGCTTTATGGCAGAGCGACAAAGTATACAAGCCTACGATTACCGATGCACTACGACAGAAGCTTTATCAGGGCTGGTTAAAAGCAATTGCCAAAGTAAGGCATGCGTAACACGCTAAAAACACCTATTTTGACCTAAATTCTAGAATTGTTCAGTTATAAATGATTGGCAATTAAAGCTTAGAATAAAAGTAAAAAAACATCTTCTAAGGGGGAGATAATATGAAAGTACGCACACAACACTCAACAAAACTCACAACATTAGCCATCGCCATGGCTACGGCGTTTGCTAGCGGCAATGTCGCGGCACAGGCGGCACCACAAGATGATAATATTGAAGTTATATCAGTACGTGGTGTGGTAAGCAGTTTGAAACGTGCTATGGAAGACAAGAAAATGTCTGCCGTGGTTTCAGACGGGATTGCAGCAGAGGATTTAGGTAAGTTTCCTGATCTAAACGTAGCTGAGTCTTTACAACGTATTACCGGTGTATCAATTGACCGTAGCGGTGGTGAAGGGCAGGCTGTTACCGTTCGTGGTTTTGGTCCACAGTTTAATACGGTATTGGTTAATGGTCGTCAAATGGCTACCGATAGTTCAGGTCGAGAATTCAATTTTGATATCTTAGCGGCAGACCAAATTGTTGGCGCAGATATATACAAAACATCACAATCTACCCTGCAAGAAGGTGGCATGGGTGGTACGGTTAACGTATCAACAGCTAAACCTTTTGATAATACTGGCTTTCAGTTGGTGGGTTCTGCAAAAGGTGTATACGAGAGTTTATCTGAGGAAACATCGCCTTCAGCATCAGTACTTGTTAGTAATACATTTGCCGATGACAAATTTGGTGCATTGTTAGCGATAAGCCATCAAGAACGTGATGTGCAAATTAACCGCATTGAAACAGCCGGATGGCGCCCTAATCAACGCATTGAAAACTCAGTTGATGGTGTACTTTTTGAAAATGCCTACATTCCACGAAACTGGGATCAAATTGTTGACCAACAAGAGCGCACACGTACAAATGCCAGCTTAGTTTTACAATATGCACCATCTGAAGATGTTGTAATAACAGTTGACGGCTTTGTTTCTAAATTTGAAGTTGATTCACAAGTGACTGATTTGGCTTCATGGTTTGAACCAGATCGTGTTGGCTCTGCACAAATTGACGAAGCAACGGGAACACTCGTTTCGTTTACTCAAGAGATGGGGATTGACGCGCAAGGTAGTGGTAACCCAGCGACGGATTTTGTATCTCACACTCGAAATTCAAGAGATTCTACTACTCAAGGTTTTGGGGTAAATGTTGAGTGGGCTATTACAGACCAGTTGGAAGCGACATTCGATCTATCTACTTCAGAAGCAGAAAACGATTTAGCGGGTAAAGATCGTTTTAATGTAGTGGGTATTATCAATAATTATGAATTCGATAGCACAGGTGGAATTCCAACTGTACGTCACGATGGCTTCGAAAATGGCAGCTTGCCAGACGCTGATCTATCTCGTTTGCATTACAATGAGAAAGGCAATAAATTCACTGATGAAGATGAAATAACTGAATTCAAAGCTGATTTTGTTTACACCGCAGACAGCGATGTGTTTAGAACGGCTCGATTTGGTGCTTATAGACAAGAACGTGAAAAGTCGAGTTTTCAAATTTTTGGTAGCCAATGTGTTTATTGTGGTTACGGCACTGAAGCCCCAAATGACGTAATAGATTTTAAATCGTTCACAGCTAAAAACTATTTCCCTGGCTTAATTGATACGTTTTACACCTATGACGGTGACAAATATGTTGATTTCTTAGCCAGTGACGGCAATCCAATTGAAACGTCATTGCAAAATAACCGTTATACCATTAACGAAGATATTACCACTTTGTATATGGACTTTACCTTTGAACATGACTTAGGTGATATGCCACTAACGGTTAACTTAGGCGCACGTTATGCACAAACATCGGTAGATGTATTTGCGGTACAAAGTTTTATCAGTGATGTGGTTAAGACCAGTGATGAGACATTATTTAAGAACGTTTACTCAGCGCCAAACGATATTGTTGGCAGTGCAGACTACGCTAATTTATTACCTAGCCTCAACGTTAAGTTAGCTCTTACCGATGATATGGTCTTACGTTTTGCGAGTTACGATTCGTTAACTCGTCCGACAATGTCACAAATGTCACCTGCTACAACATTTAATGAACCACGTCGTCAAAACTTAACTGCCCAAGGTGGTAACCCAGATTTAAAACCTTTCACCTCTGAAAACTGGGATATTTCTTATGAGTGGTATTACGGCGATGCAAGCTTCTTCACGTTTGCCGTGTTTAACAAAGAAGTAGAAGACTTTATTGTGACTACTAGTGGCATTGAAACCTACACCATGACTGATCGTGTTGGGCCAGACTTCTTATGTAGTACAGCCAATACTGATTTGTGTGCAGACGCCAATGTCGCCGACATTGACGAATTAAATGGTGCGCAAGAAGATTACACAGTTAGTCGTCCACGCAATAGTGAGACCGGTACAGTTAGCGGGTATGAAGTTGCTATTACTCATGTTTTTGAAAGTGGTTTTGGTTTCATTGCCAATGCAACTGTAGTGGATAGTAGCTCTAGTGAAGGATTCGCCTTAGAAGGGTTAGGCGATTCACAGAACTTAGTGGCATTCTACGAAGCTGATAATTGGCAAGCTCGTCTAGCGTTCAACAATCGTGAGTCATTCTTACGTTTAGTTGATAACGGTAGTACCGGTGAACCTGTTAATACTGAAACATACGGACAATGGGATATCAGTGGTAGTTACGATATCAATGAAAACTTCACTGTATTCTTCGAAGGTATCAATATTACCGAAGAAGAGCTGGTACAAACAGGCCGCTTTGCTAATCAAATTTATAGCATTGAAGACAACGGCTCTCGTTATGCTATTGGCGTAAGAGCTAAGTTTTAATTAGCTAAATACAATTTGGCCTGTTGTACAGGCCATTTTTTCAAGTGAATAGTGCGGTTGTTCATTTGAAAAAATGCGTATTTGAATAATGGTTAATAGATAAACAGTTCATGTTTCAATCATGCAAACTAAGTCAAATGGAATAAAGTAAATGACATCTCAGGTTAAAGAAATTGTGATTGTAGGTGGAGGTACAGCAGGCTGGTTAAGCGCGGCTATTATTGCCGCACACCATCAAAAATCTGATGCTGAACAATGTAAAGTAACTTTAGTCGAGTCTTCCGATATTCCAACAGTTGGAGTGGGCGAAGGGACTTGGCCGACAATGAAAAATACCCTTCAACAAATTGGCATCAGCGAAGCCGATTTCTTTACTCATTGCCATGCGACTTTTAAACAAGGCGGTAAATTTGTTGAATGGGTACATGGTAGTGGCGATTTCTACTACCATCCTTTTACTTTACCTTTAGGCTACGGTCGAATCGACTTAGCGCCATATGTAGATAAAATAGAAAATTTTGCCATTGACTCGAATTTCCAATATCAAGTAGCAGATGCCGGTTTAGCACCGAGAACCATGGCTGATGCTGACTACCAAGGTCAGTGCAATTACGGCTATCATTTGGACGCGGGAGCCTTTGCTGATTTACTAAAAAAACACTGTAAAACTAAGTTAAAGGTGCATCATGTGGTCGACACAGTTAGACATGTCGCTACTGTTGAGCAGCAATATATCGAGTCGATTGAACTTGAAAATAGCGGCGTTTTATATGCCGATCTATTTGTTGATTGCAGTGGTTTCTCATCACTGTTGTTAGGTAAAGCCTTAGATGTACCTTTTATCAAAACCGATAAAGTACTATTTAACGACAGCGCGTTAGCCATGCATGTACCTTATAACGATCCTCAACAAGATATTGCTTGTCATACAATTGCCACCGCGCAAAATGCTGGCTGGATCTGGGATATAGGATTGACCAATAGGCGTGGAGTAGGGCACGTTTATGCCAGTGAATTTTTGTCTGATGATGAGGCCGAAGCTAATTTACGGGCTTATCTAGGTGCCGATGCAGAAGGTTTAACCCCTCGCAAAATTAGTTTTCAATCAGGCCACAGAAAGCAGTTCTGGAAAGGCAATTGTGTAGCCGTCGGCATGGCCGCAGGTTTTGTTGAGCCATTGGAAGCCACAGCCATAATGCTGGTTGAAATATCAGCTCGCTACATTGCTGAAAACTTACCACCAGACTCGTCTTTAATGCCCATAGTGGCCAAACGTTTTAATCAGCAAATGGACTATCGTTGGCAACGAATCATTGATTTTTTGAAATTTCATTACATGCTAACCAAGCGTCCTGAGCCATATTGGCAAGCCCATTGCCAAGCCGATTCGATACCTGAAAGCTTACGCGAAGACTTGGCGATTTGGAAATACCGTGGCCCTACCTTAGCTGATTTCACGAGCTCAACAGAACTTTTTCCAGCAGCTAGTTACCAGTATGTATTGTATGGGATGGAGTTTACCCCAGAATTTGAAAGGCAAGCTTACTTGTACGACGAACAGATACAAGCAGATAAAATTATAAAACGAAATCAACAACTAACACAGCAAATGTTAGGCACTTTACCTTTACACCGCGATTACATTGAAAAGTGGTTATCTAGTAGAACGAAAGGAATTTAAACGTGGCGCAATTAGTCGAACTCTCTAGCTCTGCTCATCGAGCTTTAAAACTCAATCCAGATAGCGCCATTCAATTTGTCGCTAAACAGCATTTACTGAATATTCGAGTCAATGAAGTGGCTCAGAGTATCTGTAATTTCCCGTTACTTTTTAACAAGAGTATGCAAACTGGTTATTGGCACTTATCCGCTATAACCAGTTTTGAGGTGGGCAATAGCCTTTTCGTCGAACGTAATCAATGGCAAGCGACGTATCGCCCTAGTTGTATGCAAAGTTACCCATTCTATTTAATGAATTCTGCGCAATCTGACAAAGACTATACCATCGGAATTGATGAGACTAATCCGGCATTTTCTGACGCTGAGGGTGAGGTCTTGTTCGAGTCAAATGGTAAAGGCTCAATGTTTCTAAACCGAGTAAAAAACCTATTAGAGGCTGATATCCAAAATGACATACAAACCTTTAAGTTTGGTAAGACTCTCGATGAATTAGACTTATTAAAATCAATAAATGTCATCGTTCAATATCAAGATCAAAGCCTGCAAACACTTACCGGTCTATATACTATTAATGAGGATAAGTTACATACGTTGTCCGATAGCAAATTGGGAGAGTTAAATAGACTCGGATATTTAACGCCTCTTAACGGCATATTATTGTCAATTTCGCAATTCAATAACTTAGTGCAAAAACATAATAATCGTCAGTCGTCTAGCCAAATACAAAACGTAAAATTGGAACTCACTAAATCAAAATTCTAAGTCTTTTATGTGGCAGAACTATTTCAATTAAACACATTACTATATTAAGTCAATAGGGGAAAAAAAGTGGCAGATCATATCGTTCAGATACTTGTATTTTCGTTAGTTACGGCATTTATTGCGTTGCTAACTTATATGCAATGTAAAGGAAAGGGCCGCGGCGCGGGTACCTCAGAAGGTCAGCAAAATAGAGAGTTCTTTCTCGCCGGTGGTGGCTTGAAATGGTACTTTGTAGCGGGCTCGATCACACTAACCAACCTAAGTACTGACCAGTTGGTTGGGACAAATGGCAATCAAATGTTTCTACTTGCATGGTGGGAATTTGCCGCGGTAATTGGCTTAATCATTTTAGCCAAAGTTTTCTTACCTGTTTATTACAGATATCAATGCACCACTACTACTGAACTATTAGAAAAACGCTATAATAACAAACACATACGAGCTGTTATCGGGATACTTTTCTTTTTAAGTAGTGCGTTAGTTTTTTGCCCTGCGGTGATTTATTCGGGCGCGTTGTTTATGAAAACCATGTTTAATGTGGATATTCCTCTGATGTATATCGCTATTGCATTTGCTACGTTAGGTGCGATGTATGCGATTTTTGGTGGCCTTAGAGCGGTCGCGGTATCTGATACTTATTCGGGCGTGCTGTTGTTGAGTATGGCGGTATTAGTCGTCTTTTTATCTTTAAATGCAATCGACTATGACTTTTCAAATATCCCTGCTGAAAGGCTGACGTTAATTGGTGACAATGACTCGCCTATTCCATGGCATACACTCTTAACCGGTATGCTATTTATCCAGATGTTTTATTGGGGAACGAACCAAGTCATCACGCAAAGAGCAATGGCCGCGCCTAACTTAAAAGAAGCCCAAAAAGGTGTATTTGCAGCCATAGGTTTACGTATTTTAATCGTACCGGCGATTATTTGTATTCCAGGTATTGTTGCATTTGAATTATATGGTGACATTGGTGATGCTGCTTACGGCAGGATTGTTGGTGATTTATTACCGTCTTGGTTATCAGGTATCTTTGCTGCTGCAATGGCTGCCGCCGTACTGTCTACCTTTAACAGTAACTTAAACTCTGCGACTGCGTTATACGTTTGTGATATTCACGAACCTTATATTAACCATAATATTAACGTACCTAAATTAAGTGCTTGGATCACGGCTGGGTTAACGGTTATTACACTTATTTTAGTGCCTGTTTACGCACAAGCAGACAGTATCTTAAACTTGATACAGCAACTTTGGGGACTATTTAGTATGCCTATATTATCAATCTTTATCGTTGGATTAGGCTTCAAAAATGTTCAAGCTGGAGCCGGAATTACGGCGGTAATATTTGGTGTTGTGTTGTATGCCTTGCTGTCTTTCGAGTTCTCTCCTTTTCATGCTCCGTTTGGATTGCATTACATTCACTTGATGTTTATTACCCTAATTTCTTGTGTCTCTGTCGCGCTATTAATCAACAAATTCGTGTATGGACAACGTGCGCAGTTGTCGTGGGCAAATACACCACAAACCAATTCATAACCCTTTAACTTAGTAGAAAATAGCATGAACAATTTACGTAAGAGTAATATCAAAAAGCTGCCAAAAAACGAGTTTGATGTACTCATACTTGGTGGAGGCATAAATGGTGCGGTGTCTGCCGCCGCGCTCGCAGCAAAAGGCGTGAAAGTGGCGCTGATCGACAAAGGTGATTTTGCTGGGTTTACTAGTTCTAACTCATCAAACTTAGCTTGGGGCGGTATTAAATATTTAGAGAGTTATGAATACGCATTGGTCAACAAATTGTGTAAAAGTCGTAACCATTTAATGCGCAGTTACCCATCAACGGTAAAAGAGATCCGCTTTTTAACCAGTATCCAAAAGGGGTTTCGCTTTCCTCCATTTTTCATTTATATGGGGACATTGCTGTATTGGGCAATGGGGCGATTTTTTACAAAGTTACCTAGCTACTTATCAGCTAAAAAGATCAAAAGCTTGGAACAAGTGATTGATACCAACAATGTCAATGGTGGATTCGAATATTCAGATTGTTACTTGTATGATAACGATGCTAGATTTGTCTTCAATTTTATTCGTTCTAGCATGAGCTATGGCTGTATTGCGGCTAATTATGTTGAGTCATTAGGGGCACAAAAAGTAGGGGATGTTTGGCTAACGAAGGCCAGAGACACCATTAGCGGTGAAGAAATGGAAATCCGCTCTAAGTGCATCATCAATGCTTGTGGTCCTTTTGTTGACCCGGTTAATAATGTTGTTGGTGAACAAACAGAGCATCATCATGTTTTTTCTAAAGGGATCCATTTAATTGTTGATAAAATTACCGACAGCAATAAAGTGCTCACGTTCTTTGCTGATGATGGTCGCTTGTTTTTTGTTATCCCTATGGGAACAAAAACCTGCATAGGCACCACTGATACGCAAGTCGAAAGCCCCCATGCCAAGGTAACTGAAGCAGATCGTCAATTTGTTTTAGATAACGTCAACAAGCTTTTAGATCTTGAAAAGCCTATCACTAAAGAAGATGTGATATCTGAGCGCTGTGGGGTAAGACCCCTTGCAATAAAAGGTAAAAATGGCAAAGCTGATTGGGTGCAATTATCAAGAAAACATGCCATTGATACTAATCACACTAGTCGTTATATGTCTATTTTTGGTGGCAAACTAACGGACTGTATAAATGTTGGCAATGAAGTGGCCAATATTGTTAAAGACTTTGGAATTAACCTGCCTTATGCCAGTAAAAAGTGGTATGGCGAGCCAGATAACAGTATCAAAGAGGAGTTCTTACATAGAGCCGAGCTGATGGATTTTGATTCATTAACCCCAGCGTCATCGTCTGAGCCGTTAACTCAGCGATTTTGGCGACGATACGGCAGAAATGCGATAAACATGCTAGAGAGTATTCGTGAAAATCCTCACAAGGGCGAATTGTTAATTAAGAATTCTGAGTATTTAACCGTTGAGTTAGAGCATGCCGCGCAGCGAGAAATGGTGACTAAACTAGATGACTTTTTAAGAAGACGTTCGAAAATTTCTCTAGTGTTAACTCAACAAGAAATCTTATCTGATCCAGGCTTATTAGAAGCTTGTCGTATTCTGTTTGGAGATGAGGCGCAAGCTAAGTTAGACGAATACAAAGAATACGTCGCCCATAATCAGAGTTAATGGTATTGCTACGCTCCCTTGTGGGCATCATTGTCGAGCATTGCATTTCATGGTGTTATATAAAATGCAGTGCTCGATGATCTAACGTGAGCTTACCCCATACCCAGTGCAGGTGTCACTTTGTAAAAACCATCAACATGGTAAGCTTTTATGGTCGTGGCGCTTTATCGTTATCCATGACCACAGATATGGGTTTGCTAGCTTCGCCTGAATACAAACTGATATGAGGGAAGGGTATTTCAATATCTTGTTGATCAAATGTCTTTTTGATTTCTTGGTACATCGTATTTTTTAAAGTTAAGAAGTTTTCTCTTTTAGCCCAAACTGAGAATTGGATATCAACGGACGAAGAGCCAAACCCTAGTAAAATAAATAGAGGTGATGGTTCATCTAAGCACAGGGTATTTTTAGTGGCTATAGCCATGAGTATTTCTTTTACTGTCTCAATATCTTCTTTGTAAGCAATACCAATTTGTAAGTCTGCTCTGCGGATCGGAAATTTAGTCAAGGTGGTAACTTGCGTTTTAATCATTGATTCATTTGGAATACGAACAAACAAATTATCAAAGGTTCTTATTTTAACCGACAATAAATCAATTGAAATAACCTCTCCGGTGGTTGAGTCAACTCTTATCACGTCTCCGATTGAGAAAGGCCGTTCCATCATCAAGAATAGTCCGCTTATTAAATTTGAGGCGGATGTTTGCGAGGCAAAACCGATAGCAACACTAAAAATGCCAGCGGCTCCCAATACAACGCTAAGATCAAACCCTAGCTCTTTCATTACCGAAATAAAAGTAAGAATTAATATGCCGTAAAAAATGACTCTTTTAACAGCGTCATACCGTGTGTTGTTAGTTGCGCAATTTTTAAGCGCCCAACCCCATTGCGTGCTAGACGCGCTAGCAAATAACCTATGATTAATATTAAAAAACCTTTAGCAATGGCAAATACATGGAATTGCTGCATTAAGGTAAGTGTTGTGTTTGTTTCTTCCATTGTGTGTTGACCTCTACGCCACTAAGCTTTTAATGGAGCGCATAAATGTATGCTCGTCTGTTTTTTCTCTGGCCATAGACACGAGTTCTAGGGCTGATTGGGCATTATTCTTCATCAGTTTATCTATCCTAAAAGAGGGGCGATCTCCATCTAAATGATGTATTAGGCATATTTTATCCGTCCAAAATTGCTCACTGCTATCCACGTATAAATTTAAAAAAGGTAAGGGTAGGCTAATTCTATCGATCACTAATAATTCATCGTGTTCATTAGAAATACTGATAGTGGTAATCGCTCGGTGAGAGCGCTTTTGAATATTAGTTAGGTTAACCTTTGCTTCGGTGTATTTGGAATAGCAGAGTTCTCCCACCATAGTAGAGGGACCAAACCACGAGTCGGAAGGCTGCCAAAACGGTATGTCACTAATTGGTGAGCTATTAACATGGCTGTAAAAAGCTAACCACATAGGCGAACTTACAAATAACTCGACTTTTTCACCTGGCAGTACATTTAAGGTTGAACTTGGTCTGACAATCACGGAACGATTGGCGAGTAAAGGCGCAACATTTAATGATCCTAGCGTTTTATTCAGTAAGTATCGTTTAGGAACAACATCTGACAAAGACTGCTCGTTAGACGATTCTTCTAGGACTAAGGGTTCAAAATTCTCCTCGCTGGTATGTTGATCCCAAACCAGCCATTCTGACGGTTTGCGTTGTACACAAATTTTACGCTCACCTATTCGCCATGCTTTTATTTGGTCAACTTTGAAATTTATGTCACCCCACCATTTATTCATTCACTCTATCTCACTTTAGTTATAAAAGCTCTTAACAAGCCAACCAATAATACTTGCTAATGTATACAGGACAGACTCCTGTAAAGCCAGATTATTCATAACGAGACAATAATACAGAGCGAGCTGCGCAAGCAAGCATAAATAGGTTGTCAAAGCCTAGGGAGATCGCCGCGCTTTTCAATTGCTACATTTGTTCTGTGCTAATTATTTCAATCATTAAGTTATATATTTTTACTACTGTGCTTAGGCAACTTCAGTTATGCTGTTTTCAAATGTATTTGTAAATGAATAGAGGGATTAATGTTAGGTACAGCTTGTTCAACTTCTGCGACAAAAGTCATGATGTTAGGGTGCGGTGAATTAGGTAAAGAAGTAATAATTGAATTGCAACGACTAGGTATTGAAGTCATTGGTGTTGACCGATACGAAAATGCGCCCGGTATGCAAGTAGCCCATAGAAGTTATGTTATTAATATGCTCGATGGTCAAGCGTTACGGCAATTAGTTGACAAGGAGCAACCTGATTACATTGTTCCTGAAATAGAAGCAATTGCCACTGATACCCTAGCCGAATTAGAAACTGAAGGGTTCAATGTTGTGCCTAGCGCCAAAGCGACACAATTAACCATGAACCGAGAGGGTATCCGCTGTTTAGCCGCTGAAACTCTGGGGTTACCAACTTCACAGTACGTGTTTGCCGCTACTTTTGCGCAGTTTACTGCAGGTATTGAACAAGTCGGTTTACCTTGCGTGGTTAAACCAATCATGAGTTCCTCAGGCAAAGGGCAGTCTCTTATTCGTAGCCAAGATGAGATTGAAAAAGCGTGGCAATATGCGCAAGAAGGAGGTCGTGCCGGCAAAGGTAAAGTCATTGTCGAAGGGTTTGTCGATTTTGACTATGAAATTACATTGCTGACAATTAGTGCCAAAGACGGGATCCATTATTGTGCGCCTATTGGTCATCGCCAAGAAGATGGTGATTATCGAGAATCATGGCAGCCAGCGGCAATGTCGGCTATTGCCATTGAAAAAGCTCAAGCTGTAGCGAAAAGCGTGGTTCAGGCGTTAGGTGGCTTTGGATTATTTGGGGTGGAGTTATTTATTAAAGGTGATGAGGTTATTTTTAGTGAGGTTTCACCTAGGCCTCACGATACGGGTTTGGTCACACTTATTTCTCAAGACCTGTCAGAATTTGCCCTACATGCGAGAGCAATATTAGGCTTACCTATCAATCAAATTGAACAATACGGACCCAGTGCTTCCGCTGTTGTGTTAAGAGAAGGGACGTCAAATGACATCCGTTATTCGGGTCTCGAAGAGGCATTGTCTCAGCCACAAACGCAAATTCGCTTGTTTGGTAAACCAGAAATTGATGGCAGGCGACGTTTAGGCGTGGTGTTAAAACGTCACAGCTCTATCGAAAAAGCAGTGGAAGTGGCAGTGAATACAGCTGCTAAAATTAACGTTCATCTTTGATTTAGTCTTAAAAAACGAGGCGAGGGGACCCGCCTCTTAAGTCCGTTCACCATGCATTGTCCGCGGGCGCTCTATCGGCGGTTAACTCCAATAGATTGGGCAATTCTGGTTACATTTGTTTTGGCTGAACGTCACACACTTCACATGTTTCGCGATACACAGATTGATAATCGAAAGCGTGTCCGAAGCCTGTGTCGTAATCTTCTATATTCATATCAAGTACACATTATCCAGAATTCAGGTTAGTTAAACTTAATTTCCAACATCAAACATAAACGTGCCACAAGCCCGAAGGATCTTACTAAGTCTAGTCATAAATATATGGGCAACTTGAATCACTGACGAGAATATTTGCCCACTATTATTGATTGTTGGCTGAATAATTCAGTAACTGATTTTTGGGCAGTGGCTGACTGAAATAATATCCTTGTACTAAGTCGCAGCCCAGCTCCTGTAATAAATGCAGTTGTTCGATAGACTCAACACCTTCTGCTACGACTCGCAGAGCTAAACTATGTGACATGGCAATGGTTGCTTTAACCAAGTCTCTGTCAGATGAGTTGCTGGTAATTCCATCAATAAAGCTACGATCTATCTTGAGTTCTTTAAAAGGATATTGGCGTAAATAATTTAAAGAAGAGTAGCCGGTTCCAAAATCATCCATTGCTAGCTTCACCCCTAGTTTGCTCATTTCTGCAAAAGCTTGACGGATGTACGCCTCACCATTAATTAACACCCCTTCAGTAATCTCTAGTACAACACTTTGGGGGTCCACAGCAGATTGGTTTATCGCTTGCTTTAGGAAATTGATTAATTGTGGATCTCTAAACTGACGAGGCGATAAATTTACCGAGATTGTAAAGTTTTGCTGCTTTTCCTGTTGCCAATTAGCCAAAAAATGCAACGATTGTTTTATTACAAATTCACCAATAGGAATAATAAGTCCAGTGTGTTCTGCAATAGGAATAAACTCAACAGGGCTAATCGGACCTAAATGACTACTATGCCAACGAAGTAAGGCTTCGGCACCAATAAGTTGCTGAGTATTAGTATCAAATTGAGGTTGGAAATACACTTCAAACTCATTTCTTGCCAATGCACCGTGCAGTTGCTCTTCGACTTCAAAGCGACGTTTCATCACCAAATTCATTTCGTTGGTAAAATACGAATATGTATTGCCGCCCATTGCTTTAGCTTGGTACATGGACGTGTCAGCATTGCGCAGTAAAACGGAGGGGCAGGTACCATTCTCGGGGTACGCTGAAACACCAATACTGACAGACAGAATTATTTCTCGGCCATTGATACTAAAAGGTTTTCTAAATTCACTGAGGATCTGTTTAATTAAATCTAATACACACTCCGGCCGTGTTAATCTGCTGATTAGGACAATAAATTCGTCGCCCCCTAAACGCCCAACCACATCTTCTTGCTGAAGTAGTTTTTGTAGACGGTTACCTGATTGAATTAGTAATTTGTCGCCAATTTCGTGACCAAATACATCATTAACTTTTTTAAAGTCATCTATATCTAAGAATAAGACCGTTGTGGTTGTGTGCTTAGCTTGTGGGTGCTCCAGTATGTCGGTTAATCGTTCAAGCACTAAAAATCGGTTGGGTAGGGAAGTTAAGCTATCGTAATAAGCTTGATGACGAATGAGTTGTGCAGATTTATGCTGTTCAGTAACATCTCTAATGATGGCAATAAACTGGTTATATTCTGCTAAATGACTGATCCGTGCTTCAAAATACACCACGCCCTGTGGCAAAGTTAAATCATACTCAATACATAACATGTCATTTTGCTGTTTAATCACCTCAAGCTTAGTTTGAAACCTAGCTGCTGCTTTAGCGGGCAAAATATCGGCTAAATTACGGCCAATAAATCTCTCTGGTGTGGCATAAAGCGTTTGCTCATGATTGGCATGAAAATCAACAATGAAGCCTATGTCATCCATTAAGAAAAATAAATCTGGCACGGTATTGAATACCGATCTAAGCATATGCTCATTAAACGTTGCTTGTTCCTGCGCTTTTATAACCTCGGTTAGATCAACGTCTACACAATACATTTGTTTTTTATTATATTGATTAGTAAACATCATATGACTAGAAAATACCGATACTTTGTGTCCGTTTTTCTTACGTAACTCAAGCTCGGCGGCAGGGATTTCTACGTTGTTTTCCAGCCAATTTTTGTGGCCAGCAATCACTGCTTCACACATTTGTGGCGGAATAATTAAGTCTTCAATTTTTTGCCCCATGGCTTCTTGTCTCGTGTAGCCATAGAGACGCTCACTACCTTCATTCCAGTAAATAACTCTGCGCTCTTGGTCGTATCCTTGCACAGAAATGGCCTGGACTGCATCAAATAAAAGGTGAAGTGGATCATTTGTCACATATTGATTGGTCAAAGATGTGTCATCCTTCTTAGCTTTCATAATTACTCCATCTCTTAACGTTCCTGTTAACTGATAAGCTATATAGTTTAAATCAGTAAGTACAGTCTATTTTTCAATTTTGTATTCACTTGTTATTTCAGCTAAGGCACTGAAAGCTTTGACATAATAATTTAAAACAGCGAAAAACGAATGAATGAACTTAGTAAGGCTAGTATTCATGTTTTATAGATACGCTAATAGCTTGGGTAAAAATAGTTCGACTGTGATTAGGTTAAAAAATAACATGATTGTTCGGTCGAAAGAGTAAAAAAATATAACCAGAATAGGAGGGAGTTGACTTATCTAGATAGTTCTAATCTAGTCAGCACGCATTAGTCGTTGTTTATGGTTATATTGCAACTCTCTGAATCAAGAGGAACTTGGAATGGAGAGTTCTATGTGTCTTTTGGATATGGTAAAGAACGTCATTGGAACGATGCGCTAAAATATGGATACATTTCAGCAGGTCATGGTCAATGGTATTCTGACACATTAAATATGTTAGACATTGGTGATCGTGTATGGGTGAAAATTCCTCAGACGGGCTTTGTTGGTGTCGGTAAAGTGACAGGTGAAATATCTAGAGCAGAAAATTACAAATTTACAAAGTATGATAATAAAACCTTACTTGAATTAGGTACTGATGGTGATTGTTCAAATTTTGAAAATTTAGACGATGATGATGCTGAGTATCTGATCCCAGTTGAATGGATTAAACAGTGCCGTTGATTCAAGCGTTTAGTGAAATAGGTTTATTTGGGAATCAAAACACAGTCTGCAAGCCACAGACACCAAAATGGTCGCATACTGTTAAAGAACAGAAAAACAATTCGATCTATAGCGCTTTGAGTTGCCATTGCAGAATTAAGTACGTTTCAAAGTCCTAAGGGGACCCAATCTTAATTGAGTCCCAAATCTCAATTAAGAGTCCGTTTGCCAAAAGGTAAGTGTCTCAAAGCAAATTACATACTAAATTTAACATAATATACATTATAGGAACTTTTTATAGTGATTGAGCATTGCAGTTTACTAGCGGCATAATCATCTGAATAATTAAGTCGTATCTTATGATGTGTTCGGCGGCATTTAAAAATAGCCTAGTCTGGTGAATAGTATCTTATCTATGTACGACTACCGGGATTGCCACCATTAAATTTAGAATATACGGCAACTGTCACATCAGGCAGTTGTTTGAAGTGGATAGCCAGATTGTACGCATTGAGTATGACTCTCTGACAAATTGTTGAATTGAATGAGATTATATGAGTAGCTAACTACGGGTATGTAGGAGAATGCTTAACGTGTTCATTCAGACTTGGTTAAAAGTTTGAATCAAACAGGTTACCCAGCAAATTCTACTTTTTTAGATTTTGACTATATAGAAAAATACAGTGAGATATTAGTGTCAAGCGCCTACCCAATAATCCCCTTTTCTTTAAAGCCAGAAAAGGTACGCCCTTGAACATGGGTAGTTTGCTACTTGCTATCGGCAATCTAACGGTTGAAAATCTTTCCCGTTCGATCCCATGATTTTCTGATAGGAAAAGAAGAAATATTTTAATACTCCATAGGAATAGGCCTGTGCTTTGACACAGGCCTTTTAACATGTACTATCTGATTGTACTATCTGATTGTGCTGTCTTGTGCTTCTAAAAGGGGCAAATTAAGTTTCATTCGCTGGCTATTGCGAATAAAGTTAGCGCCAGTTTCGGCAATTTGACGGCCTTCTTTTACTTTTTGCTGCGCTTTAGTTTGGCTAACTTTAGATTTTGCAATCAAAGCGTTCCCTTCTTTCACGCTCTCAATCCCATCTTCCCACCGTTCACCAATAGCCTGCAAACGTTTAGCTTCGTACTCCACTTCTTTCGGGCTAGATGAACCGCCAATACGAGTCACCTCTAGTTGGTAATCTTGACGCGCGACAATAATGGTTTCGCTACCAGTTTGGATCAACGCTTCACCTTCACGTAATTGCTTGCGCGATGCTTCCAAAGCCTTTTTCACCCTCAATGATTAGCTTCTCGCCTTGTTCTGCGTATTTTTTACCTTGCTCCCACATGCCATCGGGGTTGTTGGCAAAATCCTCCATTTTGGGCGAACTAGCGCAGCCTAATAATCCCACTATGGCCGCCAGTACAATAAATAGTGTTTTCATGTCGTTTCTCCGTCTAAATAATGAGCCTTCGCTCACAGATTAATTGTAATATTCAGGTAGACGCTACATTGATTTAATAAGTCACAACTATTTTCTAAAATTTGTCGCTCGCTAATTTTTTATTTAACGTTAGCCACTTAAAAATAATTGTGACTTCCCGGTGTTAGCAATCGTCTATCGGTTCAGTTATTAACTGAACACCAAAAATTTCGTTGCCGAGTAACATTAAGCTGAGGTTATTAAGACAAAAATATATTAAGCCATTGAACTACATTGATATTGCTTAGCGTAAGTTAGTGTTTAGCTTAAACGGTACGTCTTATCTAGAACTCAGGTTAACTACATCTGGCGTTTACATTTTTATAAGGAAGGGTTATGCGGACTAAACTATTTATTTACAGTATCGTATTATGTTTATTTGCGATTTTTATTATTCAAAACGCCAGTATGGTCACCATTACGTTCTTTTTTGGGAGCTTGAGTTGCCACGAGCGATGGTGTTAATTGTGTCGTTTTTGCTGGGTGCATTATTCTGGGCATTATTCCCTTTAAAGAGAATATTAGGCAAAGACTAACTATGTTTGATTTACCAAAATTATGTTCTTTAGTTGGTTGAAAAACGCCACCTCTGCTGACATTGCTAATGAAAAATTTGGACTAGTTTGTAACTTGGGTGGTGTATCTACACGGTCAATTGCGTAACGAGAGTCAATAAATAATTCAAAACTAAAATGTCATTGTGAAGTAAATACCAAACATAGGAAATATCCGCTTTGTTTTGTGGTTCGTCCTTGATGGATGAGCCGCCAAGTGACTGTTCAAACAAGGCGCTTATCGCCATATCGGCTGAAACACTCACTGCCAGCTCTGCACCTAGTCTAAGGTTATTAAAACCTGATTGTTGGCCGCTGGTATAGCCATAGTCAAACGCAGCGCCGATATAAGGAATGAGATACCACTCTTCGTTAATCGCTAGTTCACTTTTAATGCCCAGTTCCGAAAAAACCAGCCTGTAACATGCTGTATACAACGCTGATATAAGGCGATATAAAATTATCTTGATAAGCGATTGTTTCAAAAGAAATCTCTGTGTCACTTGTTTTGTCTTTAAAAAACTTTATTTGGGTAAGGCCAATAACATAGTTAACCTCATTTACTGTATTTTGATAGGCAATAGTCACGTTAAGTTCGTCATAACTAACCTTTGCATCGGTTGAAACGCCATAAGTAACATGTAACGCCCAGTTTTCAGATGTCGCGTAATTAATATTTGTCCAAAAAATGCCGCCCAAGCTTAAATTGTTTCGACCCTCTGTGACGTATTTGCTGTCAATCCCTACACTTAGTTCAGTATCTGCACATACAGCCATCGGTGATATAAGCAGTAAACCAAGACAAATATAATCAACAAACTTCACTTGCCAGCCCCTTTAACTACGAAAGTTGGATAGCTTCTGTCAGCCAAGATTGTCCCTGCCTTTTTGAAGAATGGGATCGCCATGCTGTTCGCGCTAAGTCTATTGCATAAGATAGGCATCAAGTCACTGCCCATGAAATGACTACTATTAACCAGCTCCACAAGATCACTTTTAGTGATTTTTCGAACTTTTCCTTGACCGGCTCTGCCATGCTCATTTGACTATTCGTCACTACTAAGGAGCATGACTCTCGACCCAACGGCAACTTACTAATAAGGTTTATTACACAGCCGTCAGCCGGAATACTGGTTTTGCTGTGTTTGATGGATCTGTTTTGAATTGCTAGGCCATTGTTACACATTACTACGCACCTTTGTCAAAGTGAGGAAGCAGATTATATTAACGCCCTCATTAATCTGAACCTAGTTGATTACTCTTTTCTTTTATTTTGTCTAGTGCTCGCTTGTAGCGCATTTTTACTGTACTTAGTTTTTGATCGACAATCTGCGCAATTTCCAAAAATTCCAGATCACCTACTACTCTAAAGACGATAATAGAGCGGTCTTCAATACTGAGCGTGTCTAACCATTGATCGATTTGTTTTTTACTTTCGTGTGTACCATCCTCTATTTCTAATGCAGCAACATGGGCCGCCTCATTCATGTCCACTAGTTGCAATTGTTTCTTTCTAAGCTTAGATAGTGCTAAATTGTGAGCAATTTTATATACCCACGTTTTAAAACTAGCGCGCTGCTCAAATTGCCTAATGTTATTAAAAACATTAAACATAGTGTCACTCACCGTTTCCTCTGCTTCTTCCATAGATCGCAAATAGCGATAACATATTCTGACCAAAGGCTTATGATACCGATGAAAAAGCACTTCATAGGCTGCTGTTACATAAGGTAATTGGAACTTAGCTATTCGCACTAACTCACTATCTTCCAATTGTGACAGCCGGTCACAGACACGATTTGATTCGTGCTCTGTAGCTTTCATAAATTTCCCTTTATTTCTTGTCGCTTAACCTGACAATTGTAAATTGCTTAGTTAGCAAATCTTGATTAGGGATACTTAGCTGTTCACCATCTTTATTTTCGATCAGTGTGTTGACTGTGCTCACCATCACAACGTTGCCAACAAACCCCTCAATTTTAACTTCATCACCGGGTAATAATTGCTCGCGCGCATAAATGCCAGACACAATACTGTTTGCCACTTCTTTACTCCCAAGGCCTAAAGCAAGCGCCATTGCGATCCCTAAGCTAGCTATCAACACAGTGAAGATTGTGTTGAGTAATTCGGTCTCAAGCTCTAGTTGACCGACAACTAATGAGAAGGTAATAAACAACACAAGCATTTGAAGCAAGCGACCAATTGATGAACCGTATTCGACCCCCAAATTTGTTAAGGACTTCTCAACTTGTGATTTCCCTTTGGATGCAATGAAAAGACCAACTAAAGTAATTAAAATGGCGCCAAATATTTTAGGTAGGTACAACACAAAATCGTTTAAAATGGCAGAGAATCTGTCTAGGCCAAGCGTGTCTGCGCCAGCGACTAAAATCACTAATACAAAGAATATGTGCAAAACGCCACCTACTACTTGCGAGGGCGAAGCTACAACCCCAAGAGTTTTGAGGCCTTTGCCAACGCCTAGCCTATTGCATAATGTATTGAAACCGACTTTTTCGACCAGTTTAGCTACCCATTTGGTTACTAGTTTTGAAATATACAGTCCTATAACAACAACTATAACTGTCGCAATTAGGTTAGGTATAAAGCCTGCTATTTCTGTCCAAAATTGAGAGAGTGCATCATTAAAAGATTGAGTCCACGCATCAATGTTCATTGTTGTTCCTATTATTGGTTTGCTTTGATTCGAATAAAGGCTTTTTACTGGCTTCTTGTTTATGCAGCTCAAGTCTTCGCTTAGCTGAGTATGCAGACGCACCAACCCCTAGAAATAGTACCCATACCCAACCTACAAAAATACTCATAACATCTTTGGCTGCGGTGATCTTTTTCGACTTACTTAAAAGTTTTTCTAGGGAGTCTTCTTCATTGTCGGGCTCTGGGTCATCAGCCCAAAGTGCCCTTAGTTGGTTCTCTTCGTTTCTCATACTACACTCCAAAATTTAGGCAGAATTGTTTTGTTTACGGTCAATGTCGCTTCCTACTCATAAGACATTTTATTGCACTTTTAAACGAATATCGTCTATTTTAACCTGTAACTTCTTTGTTGTTGTGTTAGGTGTATACAGACGTTTGCTAGTTAAGACGTACCTACCATGTAATAAGTCACAACTATTTAAAAAATGTAATTTTTATATAGTTGCGTTAGCTGGGAGCATAGCGTTTAAATAAGCAAAGAAAAGAGATGTTTATAGGTGAGAACTATTCAATGATGAAATTCGCCTGTGTCGACTTGATTATCATAGTCTATAAACCTTTTAGTGCTGACACATGTTCTTTTACCGCTTCATCTAAAGCCGCATCGGAGCGTCGCTTGGCAGGTAAACTTTTGGCCGCAAGCCATCCTGACCTGAAAGCATATTCCATTAAGGACAACATGTAGTCATAGGTTGTTTTTCTAAAACGTAATTTAGCCCGTAGCAACTCCGCTTTTTCATTAATATTCAAAGCACTTTTCATGGACATATCTGCCACTTCAGCTTTAGCCGAAGTCATTTCTTCTTCTGGATCTAAAAGATATTCCAGAAATAAATCATAGTTGTCATCTTTAAACCCTGCTTTTAGCGCTACCTGTTTGAGTCGCTCGAGTGTTTCCCGACGAATGGTGAGCGTAGTATTATTATGGCTAGCATTGTATTTATACTTCCTCCAACGACCATTTAGTTTTCTGTAAGCGTCTGCGGTAAGGTGTTCTTTTAAAAGTTTGAACGCTTGTTTAGGGTTATCAACACTAAACTCTGGTAATAGGTAATCCGTTCCCAGGAAATCAGCTGCTGTTAATCCTTTTTGAACTAACCCAGACGCGACATAATTTTGCCAGCACCGGTCTACTTGTTGTTTATTATTAGTATTTTTTGTCACCCTGATGTTACCTGTAACGATTTAATGCTTATTGATAATGTAACTCAACCTTAGCAAAAAATAAATGAGACATGTTACAGGTAACTAGAATAACCTGAAGTCTTGGGCAATCTTATTGCATCGCTACGTAGTACCAACAGATCCCATAAATAATTACTATTAGGGTAAAAGTTATGCTCTGTAGAGTTTATCCAAACATATCCAGTTGTTCGTCTTTTCGTGCTCTGACTAAGCGTTCTATCACTTCTGCCCTATTCCCTTGTTGGTTATCGATCCAAGCGATAATTTCAGGGGAAGTCGTAAACTTACACTTTGCTTTGGTTGTGCTATTTTGGGTCGGCCAGCGCCTTGTCTGGTACCACCATGTTGAGAGATATTTTTACTATTTTTTGTTGCCATATGAGACTGAGTGCAAGGCCTAAAATGAATTTGAAATGAGTATGCAATATTCAAAAATAATTGCAATACATTATTCAAGAATATTTGTATGCGTTATTCAAGTTGCTCTATAAAGCCCGTGTTACTCCAACACTCACTGCCAAATCCGTAATCTTGTGCTTTATTAGATAACAAGTGTATAAGTAATCGATAGACAGTTTTAATAACAATATGCGAAAATTGGCCAATAGCTTAATGACAAGTGGCACGTGTGTTTTTTCCTTTATTACTTTCCCCATATCCACGTATCTTATCTGCCATCCGTTGCGTTCAAGCTGCCAAATTTTATGTCAACTTTAGGAAATATTATGCAAAAAATAGTAATTGTAGGCGGAGGTGCGGGTGGCTTAGAACTCGTTAGTCGTTTAAGCAAAACACTGGGCAAAAATAAGTTAGCTGAAATTATTTTAGTTGACCGACAACCCACGCACATTTGGAAGCCTTTACTACATGAGGTAGCTGCGGGTGTGATTGATAAAAATTCGGATGGTGTCGATTATAGTATCCATGCTGCTCGATTGAATTATCAGTTTCAGTTGGGCAGTATGAGTCATGTTGATCATCAAAAAAATGTATTAGTCTTGACCCCCTTTACGATGAAGAAGGTGGATTGTTACTACCCGAAAGACAAATTTCTTACGACTATTTAGTTTTGGCCATTGGTAGTGTGAGTAACGATTTTGGTACCCCTGGTGTTAGCAAGTTTGCCTACTTTTTAGATTCGCTACATCAAGCTGAACGTTTTCATAAAGCTTTGTTAAATCAACTGCTGCGTATTAATCAACAGCCTGATGACAGCAAAACGTTACAAGTAACAATTGTTGGAGGCGGCGCGACAGGTACTGAGTTAGCAGCCCAATTGCATCACGTTGCCAATTTGGCCAGATCTTACGGCATGCCTAAGATGTCTGCGAAGAGGTTGAATATTTCGATCATTGAAGCGGGCGAACGGATTTTACCCGCGCTACCTGAAAAAATCGCTAACTCAGCGCGAGCGGCTTTGCATAAGCTAGGTATTAAGGTGTTAGAAGGCACGCGCGTGGCTAAAGCGGAAAAAGAAGGGTTTGTTACCAGTGATGGTGAGCTGATTGCTGCGGATCTTATGGTATGGGCTGCTGGAGTTAAAGCCCCTGATTTTATTCAAAACATGGGGATTTTTGAAACCAACCGCGCACAACAAATCCTAGTGACGCCTCAGCTGATCAGTACGGTAGACAATAACATCTATGTACTAGGTGACTGCTGTGGTTTTAAGCAAGAAAACGGTGCTTGGGTCCCTCCCCGTGCGCAATCTGCACATCAAATGGCCTCGACTGTAGCGACTAACTTAATTAACACTTTTAAATCCAAGCCACTTAAAAGCTATCAATATACCGATTATGGATCTCTCGTTCACTTAAGCAAGTACAGTACGGTTGGCTCCTTAATGGGAAGCTTATCAAATAGCAGTATGTTCATTGAAGGAAGATTAGCGCGGCTGGTATATATCTCTTTATACAACATGCACCAATTTGCGGTGCACGGTTGGGTGAAGGGATGTTTTGTTTTGCTAACGAGAAAAGTAAGTAACCTAGTAGGAACAAAGCTAAAACTGCACTAATCGTTTCACTTCGCATCATTTCTCACTTGCGTCTTAAGTGCTGAGGTATGTGAATACTCTGTGTTTGCTTGAAAGGCTGATCACATCTACAAGCAGACAATGATAAAAAAGGGCTCACTTCAATGGGGTGAGCCCCTATTCTCAATCAAAGGGCGTACTCTACATAGCTGATGTGTATATTTGGCTTCTAATGCTGGCCTCATTACCTCGGTTTGTTAAGGTTATTGTTCTATTTATCTCCCCTATCCAGCTAACTTATTAATAAAATGTTAATTAATTGCTTGTGATTTTCTCATTTTGCCTTTAAATTATGTGTAATCTTTCAATAATAATGTGAATAGTTATGACTGCAACGATTTTGAATGCCAAGGGTCGTTTGGTTTCTGAAGAAGACACGATTTATACCAAAATACTGAACGATATCGCCCAAGGAAAATTAACAAGTGGTGATAGGTTAGTTACCACCCAGTTGGCCAAAGCTTATGACACCAGCATTAATCCTGTGCGCGAAGCACTAAAACAACTGCAAGGCGAAGGGTTTGTTACCGTATTGCCAAATAGTGGCTCTAGGGTTACTAAGTTCGAATTTCATACCATGCGTGATGTGTTTGAAATTTTACAGCTGTTGGAGCCGTATCTTATCGAGTGGTTTATTCATGAACACTCAGAAGCACAAATAACAGCGTTAAAGAATGTGTTAGCCGAAATGAGCAACTATGAGCACCGACGGATTTTTTAAGATACAGAGAACTAGATGCTCAGTTTCATGGCTTGATGTATGACGAACATTACAATAAGCGCGCATTGGGACTGTGGCGTAAGAACAGATTAATGTTGCAAGCTTTTCACGCTAACTTGAGTTTTTCAGCCAGTCGCTTTGAACAAAGTTTGGTTGAACATCAACAAATTTTAGATGGGATTGAAAAAAGAGACGAAGCGGCCGTGATGGCCGTTCTAACTAAACATATTGATAGTAGTGGCCAATATTGGTCTCGACACTTTCGTTAAATAAGGTTTATTACAATGAAAATAACTAAAGTTAAAGCCTACGGCTTTTGGGCTGGCATCAGAAATGTTTGTCTAGTTAAAGTCGAAACCGATCAGGGGATTTATGGTTGGGGGGAATCAGGGCTTTCAGGCAGAGAAAAAGCGGTGATGGGTGCGGTTGAGCACTTTAGCGAATTTTTGGTAGGGCGAGATCCTACTCAAATAGGTGCTATGTGGCAGGAAATGTATCGTGGTCAATACTTTGAGGGGGCCGAGTATTGGCGGCCGCCATTGCTGCCATTGATATTGCGCTGCATGATCTGGTAGCTAAGAGCATGAATATTCCCGTTTATAAACTACTAGGTGGTAAACAGCGAAATACCATTCCGTTATTTGCAACTAGCACTAAACCTATGGGACCCGAGCTAATTGATGATGTGCTTAAGCTTAAAGATGAAGGTTGGAATGTTATCCGTACCACCCATGGTCTCAATGGTGTAGCCGATAAACCTACGATACTAGAGCCATCAGAAAATTTAGTATTAATCGCTAAATGGCTAAGAAAATCAAGAGAAGCGTTAGGCGAAGATGTGATTTTAGGAATGGACTATCACCATAGATTGTCAGTGCCTGAAACCGTTGCATTTATTCAACGTATGCCCCGTGGCACCTTAGATTTCATAGAAGAGCCGATACGTGACGAGTCACCTGCCGCGTATCAAGCTTTACGCCAAATGTGTGATGTGCCTTTTGCAATTGGAGAAGAATTCACCAGTAAATGGGATTTTGCCCCATACGTTGAAAAGAATATTACTAACTTTGGTCGTGTAGACATCTGTAACGCTGGCGGGTTTACTGAGTCAATGAAAATAGCGGCCATGTGTGAATCTCATTACATAGACATGATGCCCCACAATCCTCTGAGTCCTATTTGTACAGCCGCCTCCATTCATTATTGTGCGGCTATTAGTAATATGGCTTGGCTGGAACTAAACCCTTACGATGGTGATATGTCTGATTTCGATCGATATTTCGTTAATCGTCCCTTAGTAAAAAATAACACCTTTGAAGTAACTGAAGGGCCAGGATTGGGTGTAGACGTGAACGAAAAGCTAATTAAAGATCTTGATTTCAAATATTGGGAAGCGCCTCGTTTAATCAAAAAAGATGGCTCCTACACTAATTGGTAAGGCCAACACTTAACGATAACCGTATAAAAAATAAGAGTTAATATTATGCAAACATCTGTACCAGTGCAAACAAAGCCAACACGAAAGCGTTTTCAAATACTCGGATTAGTATTTCTAAGCGTTGTGATAAATTATATGGACAGAACAAATATTTCCGTTGCAGCTGCAGCGCTAACCGATGATTTACAGCTAACGTCTATTCAAATGGGATTAATATTTTCAGCCTTTGGCTGGACCTACTCATTGTGTCAAATACCAAGGCGGCATAGTGGTTGATTTTGTAAAAGCGCGAATTCTCTATCCGGTGATTTTAGTCCTATGGTCTGCGGCTACCTTAGTTCAAGGCTTAGTCAGCTCGTTTACCGCACTCATTGGCTGCAGAATGGCCATTGGTGTTTTCGAAGCCCCTTCTTATCCTTGTAATAACAAGATCGTTACCAGCTGGTTTCCAGAAAGTGAAAGGGCTTCAGCCATAGCGATTTATACCTCTGGGCAATTTATTGGTCTAGCATTTTTGATGCCGGTGCTAGTGGTGATCCAAGATGCGTTTGGCTGGAGAGGCTTGTTTATTGTTTCTGGTTTAATTGGCTTTGTTTGGGCTGCAATATGGTATGTGTTTTACCGCGACCCGAAAGACCATAGTGGTATTAACTAAGGCTGAACTTGATCATGTAAGCCAAGACGAAGCAAAGGTTGTGGAGCCAGTAGTCGAGGATAACGAGTCTAAACTAACTAAGGAAAACCTAAAAATAGTGTTTTCTAATCAAAAGTTATGGGGAATTTATATCGGTCAGTTCTGCTTGGGTGGCACGCTGATCTTTTTCCTTACTTGGTTCCCCACTTATTTGGTTGAATACCGAGGATTAAGTTTTATTAAATCAGGATTTTTAGCGTCAATACCTTTTATTGCTGCATTCTGCGGGGTGCTGATATCTGGTTTCTTTTCTGACTTTTTAGTTAGAAAAGGCGTGTCAAAGGAAGTGTCTAGAAAAGCCCCCATGATCATCGGCATGTTGCTATCTATGTTCATCATAGGCGCTAACTATACCGATAACACGACGTTAATTATCACCTTCCTATCCATCGCATTTTTTGGTAATGGTTTGTCATCTATTGCGTGGATATTTGTATCATTACTTGCACCTAAGCAGCTTATTGGATTGGTTGGGGGCTGCATGAATGCAGTTGGTAGTTTGGCTGGCGTGATTGTTCCTGTGGTTATTGGCTTTTTAGTTACCGACGGAGATTTCCGCCCTGCTCTATTCTTTATTGCTTCTTTGGCTTGTATCGGTTTTTGCTCTTACCTATTTTTGGTGGGTAAAATTGAGCGTGTTACTTTGCCTAGCGATAAAAGCAAAGCCGTATAATATTTAGGATCTATTTCTATACAATTTTGACAGCCGCTTAGCGGCTGTTTATTTTTATACGCTACTTTTTTAGCATATTCTCTATTACAAAGTTATCTTTAACACACTATGGAAGCTTAAGTTTATGAAAAAAATACTATTGGCCTTGGTGATTTCGTTTTGTGGTTGTCAGTCAAATGAATCAGTCGCCCCCTCCTCTTTGCTGTTACCTAAAGCCAGCCAAACTGTAGGCTTTATCGAAATATTTGATAAACAGGCATTAGACTACATCGAGCAAGACACAAAAATTAGCATTCGTGGTGGCGGGTTTACATGGATTGAGGGACCGACTTGGGTAGAAGATGGTCAGTTTCTACTATTTTCCGATATCCCCAATAATAGAATTATGAAATATGATCCTAAGTTTGGTACCAGTCTTTACTTAGACAACCCAGGCTATAACTCACCGCAACCGGAGAAAAACGGCGGTGGGTCGAACGGATTATTGATAAACAAGCAAAAGCAATTGGTATTGATGCAACAGGGCGCGAGACAAATTTCTATCATGCATGCACCAACCACAGCACCTGCGCACAACTTCACAAAACTAGTATCTCACTATGGCGATAAGCGCTTAAATAGCCCAAATGATCTGGTGCAACATAGCAATGGTGATATCTATTTTACCGACCCAACTTATGGCCTAAATAAAACTGATTCCGATAGAATGCAGCAATTATCTTTTAGCGGTGTATACCGGTTAAGTAGTAATGGTAAGTTAACTTTATTGGACAAAACCCTGACCTATCCGAATGGTATAGGGCTTTCACCAGACGAAAAAACGTTGTATGTGGCGGTATCAGACAGAGATGACCAACATTGGGTGGCATATGACGTTAAGGACGATGGCAATGTTGAAAACAAACGCAGATTTCATGACGCTAATCATTTAGCGGGGACTGAGGGGCATAAAGGTGGAGCTGACGGACTAGCGGTTCATTCAAGTGGCGTTATATTTGCCACAGGACCTTAGTGGCGTGTGGCTGTTGACGCCAGAAGCTAAATTACTGGCCATTATCAGAACGGGTGAGAATACGTCAAATTGTACGTTAACAAGCAATGAGGACTATTTGTTTATAACTGCGGACGATTTTTTAATGAGTGTCCCTATTAAACAATACCCTACCAAGCATCAATGACAGTGCTAGGTGGGGTTATCAATTATTAATGCAATAAGTGATAAACCACTGTAAATAATGGGTTGATGGAGCAAATAGATAACAAGGGAATGTTTACCTAACCAAGCAAGGGCTTTCGTCAGTTGACGTTGAGGTACTGACAAATTGAAGCATTGTTTATGCATAACAAATATCCCCAATAGCACTACGCCAAACCAAGGGATGAAACTGGCTAAATCAACAGTTTGTTGAGGTATGCCTATATTATCTATGCTCCACAACCACAGACTATGCATACTAATATAATCTAACCCGTATCCCAGAATAATGAATGTTCCTAACACCGCACTAATATTCGGAATACGTACGAAGGGCACAGACAGAAACAAAGCTACCGTAATGAAGTGAATGATACCAAAGTAAATCCAAGTATCGGGATACATGAACACACTACTAATGGTCAAAAATACTGATACTAGCAATAATTTAGCGCAGGCTTTAAACAATTTTTTACCATCGACTTTACGATGGTAAGCCAAGTAACTGCTCATTCCTACTGCTAGTAAAAAGCCGGTGACGATCATGGCGCGAAAGATTCGCCATTCGATGTCAATCCCCGTATTGTAAGTGGCCCAGCCAAATACCGCTAAATCATAGCCAAAATGAAAGATAATCATCAGTACTATGGCGCTACCTCTTAATACATCCACTTCGAATACTCTGCTAGGAGTATTGCTTTGTGTTTTAGCTAACATCTAGCCCATTACTTCTCATTATCTTTAAGCCATTCATTCAACAGCTTAATTTGCCCACATTTATAAGCTGCATAGGTTATGCGTAACGCATTGCTTAAAATCTCACTGTCGGTCCAATTGGTTTTATCAGATATTTCCCGATAACATTGCATTGCTTCTGGCGTGACATAACCTCTGACTTGTTTTTTACCATTTTGTTTTTGCTTTTCGCGAAAACGTTTCTGTTTCTCTGCATTTGCGCTACGTTTTGCTTTAATCGTACTAGTCAATGAGTAACCTTTTAAATTAATTACATAAAAATTGAAAATAATCACTGTTCAGAGTTGTTTAGCGTACAACTGTTCGCTAAATTACCCCACAAGATTATTAACCATAAGTATATAGAATGACCATACAACAAAATAGCTTTACTAAAGAAGATCTTTTAGCCTGTAGCCGAGGAGAATTATTCGGTCCTGAAACAGTCAACTGCCTGCGCCTAATATGTTAATGATGGACCGAATCGTAGAAATTCATGAAACAGGTGGCGAACACGACAAAGGTTACATCGTTGCCGAATTAGACATAAGCCCAGACTTGTGGTTTTTTGATTGCCACTTTCCAGGTGATCCTGTTATGCCTGGATGCCTAGGGTTAGACGCAATGTGGCAATTAGTTGGATTTTTCTTGGGTTGGTGTGGTGGCCCTAGTAAAGGACGAGCATTAGGTGTAGGTGAAGTGAAATTTACAGGGCAAATTTTGCCTACTGCCAAGAAAGTTACGTATCGTATTGATATGAAGCGTGTGATTAAACGCAAACTATATATGGGATTGGGCGATGGTACCGTTTCTGTAGATGGACGTGTTATTTACCAAGCAAACGACTTAAAAGTGGGTTTATTTCAAGATACCAGTAAGTTCTAATATTATTGTTAAGCGACAGCGCAGCGTCGTCGTTAATCCCTTAAAAAACTAAAGCCCCTAATTGGGGCTTTTAACATTGTAATACAGTGACATTTTCGTCAACTTTCACTGGCAACAGACAGCACTTATCTCTATTGATAAAGTCCAGTGTTTCTGTCGCCGATGGCTTCACGCCACCCTCCTAACCACTCTGAACGCGCTTCGGATGTTTGAAATGGGCAATTGTCTTTTGATCTACCTGAAATACCAGCTTGATAACCTTTTGAATGAGCTCTAGAGAGCTTGTCTCTTTTCTGTCTTTTCATTTAGTTTCCTCTATACAATATTAATTGATCTGTGGTGTTCAATAACCACGTAATAGAGATAATCGAATGTGCTATTTGGTTCAACAAGAATTTAAGGATTGATGAAAAAAGTAACTTAAGTCATTGAAAAATAAATTAATATCACTCTTAAATCAAATTTTTATAAGAAACTCAGAACTGTAATAAAAATGAAATATACCCAAGTTACCCCGCACCACAGCCGAAGTAACTTAGATGTATTTGCTAGAACTTACTTGTCGCGCATACTTTCAATTTCGTCCCACCTTTCGTAGGCCTGCGCTAATTTTGAATCGGCTTCTGTTAGCGCCAATAACAATGGTGCGGTGGTAGCCTCTTGTTGTTTAAAAAACTCTGGGTCATTTACTTGTTGCTGCAGTTCATTAACCTGTTGTTCTAATTGCTCTATTGTCAGAGGCAATGACTCCAACTCTTGTTGTAGCTTATATGTCAGCTTTTTACTTGCACTAGGCTCAGCTGGTTTGCTCTTAACGTTTTTACTAGCTGCTTTGCTACTGCTTTTGGCTTTGTCTTCTGCTGCCAGTTGTTGATACCAATTATTGATATCGGTACATCCCCCTACAAACTCTTTGATTATGCCGTTACCCTCAAAGAACAAGCTACTGGTCACCACATTATCAACAAATTCCCTATCATGACTAACTAAGATAACCGTGCCTGGATAATTGGCAATGGTATCTTCTAATAACTCTAAGGTTTCGACGTCCAAGTCATTTGTTGGCTCATCGAGTATTAACAAATTGCTGGGTCTGAGCATCAACTTTGCCAACAACAATCTATTTTTTCACCACCAGATAAAGACTTAACTGGAGAGTTAACTCTTTCAGGAGTAAATAAATAATCTTGTAAATAGCTCATCACATGACGTGTTTTGTCATTGATGGTCACTTCTCGCTTGCCATCTGCTATGGTGTCGATTACGCGTAACTCACCATCGAGTTGATCTCTATGTTGGTCAAAGTAAGCTACCTCTAGGTTTGCGCCTGATTTAACGGTTCCAGAAGTGGGCTCTAGTTGTCCTAATAGTAATTTGATTAGGGTACTTTTTCCGCAACCGTTGCCGCCCACTAATGCGAGTTTGTCACCGCGCATGATAGTACAGGTTAACGACTCAGAAATAAGTTTGTCGGCAATCACATAATGTAACTGCTCTGTCTCGAAGATGATCTTTCCAGAGCTTTTCGCCTCACTCACGCTAACCTTGGCTCTACCCAATTTATTCGCTCGCTGTGAACGTTCGGCTCGCAATGCTTTGAGTGCTCGCACTCGACCTTCGTTTCTGGTCCTTCTAGCTTTAATGCCTTGGCGTATCCACGTTTCTTCTTGGCTTAGTTTTTTGTCGAATAGCGCATTTTGTGTTTCTTCTACTTCAAGATCATGTGCTTTTTGATCAAGATACTCTTGGTAATTGCCTGGATAACTGACTAAATTACCACGATCTAAATCAATAATGCGACTTGCTACTTTGCGAATAAATGCTCGGTCGTGACTAACAAATACTACTGCCCCGTCATAACCGTTTACCGCTTCTTCTAACCACTTGATCATGTCTATATCGAGGTGGTTAGTAGGCTCATCTAGTAACAGTATGTCTGGATCACTGGCCATCGCTCTGGCTAAAGCCGCTTTTCTACGCCAACCCCCAGATAAGTTACTGAGTTGTTGATTAGGGTCAAGTTGTAGTTTGGTTAACACTTGCTGGATACGTTGCTCAAATTGCCATCCATTGTGATGGTCAATATTGTGTTGCAGTGATTCTAGTTTGTTTAAGTTTGCTTCTGACGGATCTTCAGCGACTAAATCTGCTTGATGAAAATAGGCTTTTAGGTATTGCCCTACTTCGGCTAGACCTTCAGCGACATAATCAAATAAGCTACTTTCAACGCTGGATGGCGGGTCTTGCGGTAGGCGAGAAATTCTTACGTCAGTGTTAACGATGCGTTGACCATCATCTAGCTTGATTTCTCCTTCAATCACTTTAAGTAGCGTAGATTTACCACTGCCATTACGGCCAACTAAACATAGTCGCTCACCGGGATGAATCACTAATTCTATGCCATTTAATAAAGGTGGGTGCCCTAAAATAATGCTGGCATTTTTTAACTGCATTAAACTCACAATATAAACTCTCTTAATGTGGAACTATCAAATGGCCAAGGAAGCTCTTGTTGACTACTTGGATTGAATAACACAGGAATGCGAGCACCATATAGGTGGTACAACTCTGTGCTAGATTTCACGTCTATTTTCTTAACCTTGATGTTTGCTTTGGGGTCGACTTCGTTTAACAGTGCTTCTGCTTGGTCACACAAACAACAGTCTTGTCCCGAGTACAAAATTATTTCCATTTTACTATTCTTTAATCAATGACCAACAATGGTGAATTTTCGGATTTCGTTGAAAATCTTCGGGTAATGTTTGCTTTGAAATATCATTAATACGTAAGCCTAAGCCCTTAAGTGCTACTTCATCTAACTTAAATTGTCGCAGGTTATTTGAAAAAATAATCTCCCATGCCTAGCTGTAAACAACTTACCGCGTCTGTCAACAAGGCAATATGATCTCTTTGTACATCCCAGGTGTCTTCCATACGTTTAGAGTTGGAAAATGAAGGTGGATCAATAAATATTAAATCATAAAAGCTTCGGCAACGATTTAACCAAGTTAAGCAATCGGCTTGAATAAACTCGTAGGCTCCCTTGAGGTTATTACAACTAAAATTGTCTTTCGCCCAATCAATATAGGTATTAGACATATCCACCGTTGTGACGGACTTGGCGCCACCTAGTGCTGCATGCACCGATACACTGCCTGTATAAGCAAATAAATTGAGTACGTCTTTTGATTTAGCCTTTTGTTGGACTAATTGGCGCGTAATGCGGTGATCTAAGAATAACCCTGTATCTAAATAATCATGCAAATTAACCAGAAATTTCGCACCATTCTCAAATACCTGAATACGCTCTTTACGCTGAGACACTCGTTGATATTGGCTTTTGCCTTTCTGCTGTTCACGTACTTTTAAAATAATCTTATCTGCTGATAATCCACTCATTTGCGCTAAAGATTGCATCACTTCATTAATACGTTTCTTGGCTTTGTGCTCTGGCACATCTTTTGGAGCAGCATATTCTTGCACCACTAAATGATCAGCATAACAATCTATCGCCACGTTATATTCTGGCAAGTCAGCGTCGTATATGCGGTAACAATTAGTGTTTTGCTTTTTCAGCCACTTTTTAGTTTTAAGCTGGTTCTTAGCGAAACGATTAATAAAATCATTGCTAAGGGGTTTTATTTCACGAATTTGACAGTTTTTCTCATCAAGCTCGAAATTGACCAACAAGCAATCAAGTTTGCCGTTCATCAGTTTGTATTCTTTTTTAGCAGTTAATTTCATTTCACGTAATAAATTACGATCAGAGGTAAGTAGCGACATAAACCATGTTTTGTATTCCGTTTTTAGCCACGTCCCCCATTTTTGAAAAACGGGAGTGAGTTGTTGTATTTCACTTAACCGTTCACCGTACGGTGGATTACTCATAAGGTATCCGGCTTTGTTTTCAACGGGCTTAAATTCGCAAGCATTCTGTTGCGTAAATTGGATATATTCTTCTACCCCAGCTGTTCTGGCGTTTTCTTTGGCAATGGCCAGTATCGCGCCATCTATGTCACTGGCAGAGATTGAGCACTGGGGCTTAATTCGTTGCTGCTCAGCTTGCTGGGTTAGCCCTTCCCATAGTTCTTGATCATGATTTTTCCATGCTTGGAGATCCCCACGTTGAGCGCTTTAAACCGGGAGCGATCTTGGCAGCAATCATCGCGCCTTCAATCGCTATAGTCCCTGCACCACACATTGGATCTAATAATGGCGCTTGGGTATTGTTGGTCCAGCCACTACGAATTAACATTGCGCAAGCGAGATGCTCTTTAACGGGCGCTAGGCCAGTTTTCAAGCGATAATGACGCTGATGTAAGCTCTGGCCAGACAAATCAAGATAAATGCCTAGGACACTGCGCCACATGCGCGCTTGAATTTTAATATCAGGAGAAATTTTACTGACTGAAGGACGTTCATCAAAAAATGTGGAAAACTGATCGACAATGGCATCTTTTACTTTTAACGCACCAAATTGTGTATTGTTAATACTTTGATTGCTGCCATTGAAGTCGACCATGAAAGTATCTTTAAGAGAAAACTGCGTAGGCCAGTTTACTTGGTCTGTGATCTTGTATACGTCTTCAGCTTCATTGACCTCGCCTTCGGCTAGTTTAACCAACACTCGATTAGCTAATCTAGACCACAAACAGATCTTATAAGCATCAGCTAATTCTCCGCTGAACAACACTTGTCCTGGTTTATTCTTTAACGGCAATTCTGGACAAATGCCTGCTATCTCTTCGAGAAGAAGCGCATCCAACCCTTTTGAGGTGGTAATTAAAAATTCAAACATAGTCATACTCGCAGTTAAAAACGGCCGCGATTATACGGTAATTGCGCACTAAGCGCATGTTTATTCGCTTATTCTTTTCGATTTTAAGCGGTCAGTTGATCACATTCGCTCAGCAAGAAGGGTTCCAGACGGTTTATTGCGACTTTAATTAATTCAAAGCGATTTAGCACTTTGCTATTTGTCAGTTTCAAACCACTAGAGATGAGCATACAAGTGGCTAATTGATGTTCATCAGTTAGCACCAATACCACTCCTTCACCAAACTCATTAGATAACCTTGAGAAGCGATGATGTACACCATAATTCTCTATCTCTGCAAAGTACCAACTTTTAGGAGAAATAGGTTTGTGAAAATGAATGGCTGCAGTGGCATTAATTAAAATGTGGGCGAGTTGTGCTTCCGAAAAACTGCTGCTCCAATTCATCAAGTGACTCAATAGCGAAAGATAACACTCCGTATCTTGTAAACTAAATAATTGCTCTTGGTCTGGCATATCTACAATCTGCTTTTTGCCAAATGCAGTTGTGCATTGCCACTCTTTTCCCATGGACAACATTAGCTGTTCATTTTCTGTAAACCAAAACCAATTGGACATGGGCCGCAACATAACGCTCAACATTTAGTAGTGAAATCTTACCTAAAAACGTACCACAAGTTTTTAGGTAAGAGGCGTTAATTTGACATATTTATTTAGTATAAAAGTATCAGATCAATGCATGATCATTATATGGCATCCACGATCTCTTTGATCAAAGATGGTCCCTTGTAGATCAAAGATGAATACACTTGGATCAGTGGTGATCCACAGTTGATTCTGTCGATCGCAGACGATCCGGAGTGAATACCCCCTACGCCTATAACTGGTATTCTACCTGCAATGTGATCGTTAAGCTTGCTAACAACGGCCTGGCTCTTAGCGGTTAACACGGCACCACTCAATCCTCCCATTTCGTTGGCATATTGCTGCCCTTTTACCTGATCTCTGTCTAATGTGGTGTTGGTGGCGATGACGCCATCGATCCCTGCCTCGATCAAAGAATCTGCCATGTCGACAATCTCATCATCGCTTAGATCGGGAGCGATCTTAACTAAGATCGGCACATACTTTTTATGCGCTAATTGTAATTGCGCTTGTTCTTTTTTAAGCCAGTTAATAATATTTTTAGTGCTTCACCGTGCTGTAAATTACGTAAACCTATAGGGTATTAGGAGAAGAGATATTAACCGTAATATAACTTGCGTAGGCGTAGACTTTTTTCAAACAAATTAGGTAGTCATCTAAGGCATTCTCTTCTGGCGTATCTTTGTTTTTGCCAATATTTATGCCTAGCACACCATTGTATTTTGCTTGCTGAACGTTACGAACTAAATTGTCGACGCCCTTATTATTGAAGCCCATCCGATTAATAATTGCCTGCCCTTCTGGTAAACGAAACATTCTTGGCTTTGGGTTACCGGGCTGTGGCTTGGGTGTCACAGTACCGATTTCAATAAATCCAAAACCCATAGCCGCAAATGCATCAATACACTCCCCGTTTTTATCTAAGCCGGCCGCTAAGCCAACGGGATTTTTAAAGGTTAAGCCAAAGACTTCTACAGGTTTATCTGCAATGGTCTGTTTGTAAATACAGTTGAGAAAGTTGTGCTGAGTGCGTCTCAACCAATTTATGGAGAAATCATGGCTCCATTCAGCGTCTTGGGTAAAAAGTAGTTTTTGTATAACGGAGTACATATAATTTCCTTAAAAAAAGCCCCGGTAAATACCAGGGCTACGTAAAATATTAAATCTTCTAGCTGTTTGCATTAAGACTTAGCAGCATTAATTCTCTTAACGCCACTGAGAATTTCGCGAACTCATGGGTAGTACTGGTTTTAAATTCTGACATCATATGATACCAGCGTTCGAGCAGAGTTTGATGATTGTCCATCCAATTTTTTAGAATCGCTTCAGCATCCACATTATTTGGCGTCGATGCTAACAACACTGCGGTCAATGAACGCTGCTGCCAATCCAGCTCTTCTCGATAAGATGCTCGAGCTAGTGCTTGCCAATGATTAGTCACGGCTTGCTTATCAATCTGCTCTAAAAACCAATGTAATTCGAGCTTAGAGCCCAATTTAAAGTACAAACTTGCGACCAGTTTGATGTCTCGGTTTTCAGATTCTGCAATTTGCGCCAAATCCATACAAGGAAACATATTGCTCAAGCTAGCCACTTGGGTTGCAATGGTTTTGGGGACACCTTGTTGGGCTAAGTCGTGGCTTACTTTTTCCAGCTGTTGATATTCAGATTCGACTAAGTAATCATGAATGTTTTCCGATAAATCGGTAAATGTTGCTTTGTAACTATGGATAGCAGTCTGTATATCTACGTTTTTATTACCGTGTCTTAAGTACCAACGAGACGCCCTGCGCATAGTACGGCGCATACTGTCTAGCATACGAAGTTGAACGCTTGACGGGACTTTATTATCTAACGACTGCACCTCGCCCCACAATTGTTGCATACCAAAGATCCCTTTAACAGCTGCGTAACTATTGGCTATTTCCGTTACAGTTGCGCCCGTTTCCTCTTTCATTCTAAAGATATAATTCATGCCCATATCGTTAATTATGTTGTTAGTTAACTTGGTGGCAATAATTTCACTTCGTAAAGGGTGATCTTGCATTTGTGTGGCAAACTGGGTTTGCAGTTTTTTAGGAAATGCACTGATTAACAGCTCAGCATGGTATGGATTATCGGTAATGTCCGGAATATCAAACTGTTCTTTCATGACCATTTTTCCGTAGGCAATCAATACCGATAACTCCGGACGGGTCAATCCTTTACCGTTAGCTAATCGTTCAGAAAATTCGTCATCGTTAGGGATAAATTCTAATTCTCTATTTAAGTACCCTTCTCGCTCCAGAGTTTGCACAAACCTAAGTTGCTCTTTAAGTTGCGCAACGGCACCAAGCTCGGTAATTGAAATAGACTCAGTTTGACGGTAGCAATCCAAAATGACTAACTCACCCACTTCTTCGGTCATATCGTATAAAAGGGTGTTTCGTTGTTTAACGGTTAAATCACCTGCATTCACCAAAGAGTTAAGTAATATCTTAATATTTACTTCGTTGTCAGAACAATCTACCCCGCCAACGTTATCAATGAAATCCGTATTAATTCGGCCACCGTTTGCCGCGAACTCTATACGGCCTAATTGTGTCGTTCCTAAGTTGCCGCCTTCACCTATTATTTTAGCGTTAAGGTCCCTGCCATTTACTCGCACGTCGTCGTTGGCTCTGTCTCCAACTTGAGCATGGGATTCTTTGCTACTTTTAACATAAGTGCCAATACCACCGTTCCAAATTAGGTCGACTGGCATTTTCAGAACATTATGAATTAATTCATTCGGCGTCATTGTAGCTTGACTGGTGTTTAGCCATTTCTTCATTTCATCAGTTAAGGATATAGACTTTGCCGAACGATTAAATATTGCGCCGCCTTTGGAAATAATAGACGTATCATAGTCTTGCCAACCCAGAGATGGATTTTCGAATAATCGTTTACGCTCTTTGTAACTAGCTGCGATATTTGGGTTTGGGTCGAAAAATATATGTAAATGGTTGAAGGCACACACTAGTTGAGTGTGTTTCGACAATAACATGCCATTACCAAATACATCTCCCGCCATGTCACCGATAGCCACACAGGTAAAATCTGTTGTTTGGCAATCTTTACCCATTTCCCTAAAATGCCTTTTAACCGATTCCCATGCACCTTTTGCAGTAATGCCCATTTTTTTGTGGTCGTAACCAATACTTCCACCGGAGGCAAATGCATCGCCTAGCCAAAAGTTAAATTCATCAGAAATACTATTCGCAATGTCAGAAAATGTTGCCGTGCCTTTGTCTGCTGCGACAACTAAATAGGGATCGTCTTCGTCTAGACGGACTACATCTTTTGGATACACGACCTGACCATCAACGATGTTGTCAGTAATATCTAACAAACTACGAATGAAAATCTTATAACACGCTTGCCCTTCTTTTTGGATGGCTTCTCGGCCTTGATCGATCGGTAAGTTTTTACAGACAAAGCCCCCTTTCGCACCAACAGGTACAATAACAGTATTCTTAACTTGTTGTGCTTTGACTAATCCTAATACTTCGGTTCTAAAGTCTTCTTGGCGATCTGACCAGCGTAAGCCACCTCTGGCGACTTTCCCGCCTCGTAAATGAACACCTTCAATACGAGGAGAATAAACAAAAATTTCGAATTTTGGTTTGGGCAGTGGCATGTCGGGGATCAGTTCAGGCAACATTTTAAACGACACGTATGGCTTTTCGTTACCCTGCTGGTCTTTTTGATAAAAGTTTGTACGTAGTGTGGCTAAGATTAAATCTAAATAGCGACGTATAATCCGGTCGTCATCTAAATTAGAGACATTGTCCAATTGCTCTTTAATATCAGCCAGTAAGGACGCTTCATTCTTTTTACTTGGTTTGTGACTCGGGCTGAATCTTTCGGTAAATAGAGCGACTAAATTTTTCGCAATTTCCGGATAGTTAGCAAGTGTATTAGCGATGTAATCCCGACTAAAAGAGCTGCCTATTTGGCGCATGTATTTGGCATAAGAACGTAATATTGTAATATTTCGCCCCGTTAAACCGCCTGCTAACACCAACCGATTAAAGGGATCGTCTTCTAACGCGCCGTACCATACTTGTGAAAATGCGGTTTGAAACAATGTCTGAGCTTGAGCTAAGTCCATGTCGTTGCTGGATTTATGTAACATTGAAAAATCCATTATCCAATTAACATCACTTTCTGAAGAGCTGACTTTATGGGGACTTTCATCAATCACTCGTAAACCAAAGTTTTCTAACATAGGCAAGACGGCAGATAAATGGATGGGCTCATTTCGATGAAACAATTTAAGTTTTACGACTTTACTGTCTATCCCTTCTTCTTGCGGACGGTAGAACAACATATCCAGTGTTCGTTGATCATTTAAACATTCAACTTTGTCAATATCGACGACTGCTACACTGGGTAAGTTATTTTCTTTATAGCTACCAGAAAAGGCGTTGCAGTATTTTTGTTCTAGCTCTATGCCCCTGGCTTCTCCATGGTTCAGGCGAATGGTAGCTTGTAACTGTTCTTCCCAGCTTTTGGTTAATTCGATGATGTTTTTCTCGATTTCCTTCACATTATATTCCGCATTGTTGTTTTTAACTCTGACAAAATAGTGTGTTCTGGCGTACACCGATTCAGAGAAATAAGTGGTGAATTCTACGTTCTCGACACTTGAAAACGACTTTTTCAACAGGGCTTGCGTGTCTTTACGTAGTTGGGTGTTATATTTTTCTCTTGGCACAAATACCATGCATGAGATAAAGCGGCCAAATACATCTTTTCGAACAAACAATTTAGTAATGCCACGTTCTTGCATTTGGAATATTCCCAATACAATTTTGGCTAGCTCGTCAACACTGCCTTGCAGCAGTTCATCTCTGGGGTAGGTTTCAATAATATTTAAAAAGGCTTTATGCCCGTGAGACCCTGGTTCAAAGCCGGATAACTTAGAAATGGCCTCTATTTTTGATTCTAAAATTGGAAGTTGGGTAGCACTGCAGTTGTAAAAAGAGGCCGAGTAAAGACCAATGAATCGATCTTCACCTACTACTTTGCCTTCCTCATTAAAACGTTTAATCCCAACATAGTCCAGATAGGCAGGACGATGCACGCGAGAGCGTGAATTGGTCTTAGTTAACATTAAGGGATTTTGGCTTAAGGCTTCTTCTCGCGCCGAAGGAGGGATGTTAGACAGTACTCTTTCTCTTTCAGACTTAGAATTTTTCATTAGCCCTAAGCTAGAGTCATTATCGGCAACCCAACGATAATCCCCTTCTATACCTTTAGCACTGTAGGAACGATACCCCATTAAGGTGAAGTTATGGTCGTTTAACCAACTAAGAAATTTTTTGCATTGTACATTTTCTTCGCTAAAAGGTGGTAAACAACGGGCATCAAAATTGTCGATAATTTCAGTAAGCTTGCCACGCATTAGTTGCCAGTCTTTTACCGCTAAGGTGACATCTTGCACTACCGAGGTTAACTCGCTGGCTAAACTGTCTAGCGCTTTCTTCGACGTCTGTCTGTCTACTTCAACTAAAAAGACCGTTTCTTTGACCATATGTTTATGGTCCGAATTGGCTGCTTCAAAAGAAATAAAATTCAGCTTACTATCTCGTACTAGGCTAATTGGACTATGCAGTAGCAAATGGGTCGTGATCCCTTTGGCATTAAGTGCCATTCGTACTGAGTCGACTAAAAATGGCATATCGCAGACAATTATTTCAATTATAGTATGAGTAGATTGCCACCCATGTTTACTAATTTCAGGATTAAAAGCTCTGACTAATGGCTGTGATCCCTTACCTTTATACTTAATAAACTCATTCCACAGACTAAGTGTGGCGCCATATAGGTCACTGGCATTTCTATTTTCTAAATCGTCACTGCTAATATTATTAAACAATACTTTTGCAAAGCTAATGATTTGCTCCACGTTCTTAGGATCGTTTTTTTGATAATTAGTTTATAAACATTTTCAAGTAGAACTGAATGCTGATTATCTGCAACCGTCATGAAATCACTCGCTGTCAATTAATGTGTTTACCAATAAACTCGAGACTTAACTAAAACAAGCCTCACGATAACTCTCTTTTGTGCGTAGGTACGATAAATTTATTCACCGTACCAGCCTTTAGGTAACTTTAAAACACAATTGTTAAGTGGGACCTAGGCTAATTGAGTCAGTCAATATACTGAGATACTTACCATTTTTACTTTACACAAGCATTTTCGCTAAAAATATTGGGGATTAATAGTGTTAAATTTACTTTAATTTATTGTTATACATAGCTATGCAATTAAAACAGATTAAATGCCAAAAAAGCTGAATTAGAGGGGATTTGATAAATAATTATGCAGAAATTTTTGCAACTGAAATGGCGAGTTAATTGGATATTTTTTCAAAACTTTTTAGTTTATTGTTCTCATCTACTATTAATCTAAAACGACCTTTGATGCCGATTGGGCTAACAAAAGGTCGTAGATTTAACACCGGAAGCTGTATCCTTTTACCACTTTCGTCGGTCATTACCACAGTATTCACACTCAAGGTTGGTAGAACTGTTCACAAAACTCATATTTGACCGACAATGTAAAATAATAACTTTGCATGGCCACTTGTTACCTAAGGTAAGCTCTTGGTAATTTTTTCATACAGATCGGGGCTTAACCCTGGGGTATTGCCGATTCGCATTAGTTGATGTTGCATTAGCTGTTGGCGTTTTTCGTCGACTTTTTGCCATTGAATTAATGGTGTGATTATACGAGACGCAACTTGGGGATTAATATCGTTTAACTGAATTAAATAGTCTGCAACAAATTTATATCCACTGCTATCTTTATTATGGAAACCTGCCACATTATAAAAAGCAAAACTGCCAACTAGAGCCCTCACCCTATTAGGGTTATGTATGGTGTATTGTTGATGGCTCATTAACATGTCCAATCTTGCCAGAATATCTTCTCTTTCGGTATTGGCATGTAGCGCAAACCATTTATCTAACACAAGTGGATCGGCCTGCCATTTTGATTCAAAAGTTTGCATTAAACGCTCAAAGATAGCGACATCACTGAATTGAGCGGCTGTGAGTACTGCCAATGTGTCTGACATATTGTCGGCATTATCAAACTGCTGTTGCATTAGATTTTGAACATTTGGATGTGCAGAAATAGCCAAATATTTTAACGCTAAATTACGTATTTTACGCTGATTGACTTGGTCAGCAGTATACTGGTAGTCCGCTATCACAGTGTCAGAATAGATTTTGAACCACTGTGCTTGGAACTGCTCTGCCATTTGTTTTACGACAGTTTTTCGTGCGAGAGCAAGCCCGTCAATGTCTACCGAGTCTACTTGTTGAAATAGAGTTTCAAAGCTTGGTATGGCTAATATTTCAGCCTTTAGAGCGAGATCAATTTGTGTATCAGTGATGACTTGGCTAAATGCCATTAAGGTGCGTTTAATCGATTGTTGTTTATCACCTTCATCTAAGTTGACTAACCCATGAATACAGTTGCTAAATAACCTTTGGCTAGCGTCCCAACGGCTAAAATCATCTGGTGAAGCGAGTAAAATTGCGGTTAAATCCGATTCACTATAGTCATAATTTAGTTTGACTGGCGCGGTAAAGTTATGCAGCAAAGAAGGAATAGGTTTAGAGCGCAGTCCATGGTACCTTAAAAGTTTGTGTGGTTTCGGTTAATTCAAAAGTTGATTCGTTATTGCCATCAGCAAAAACTTGTACCTGCCCCGCTTCATTTAACAGGCTGAACTTAATCGGAATGAATAAGGTATCTTTACGCGTTTGATCGAAAGTTGCAGGGCTATGTTGAGTAAATGTTAGTTCATATTCACCAGACGCAGCGTTAAAAGTGTCGCTAACATTAACGATTGGCGTACCCGACTGGCTATACCACCGTTTAAACTGGCTTAAATCTTTGTTATTTGCATCTTGCATTGACTGCACAAAATCATCACAAGTAACTGCTTGGCCATCAAAACGTTGAAAATATAGATCCATACCTTTTCGGAAACCGTCCTGTCCTAACAAAGTATGCAACATGCGGATCACTTCGGCACCTTTGTCGTAAACGGTGACGGTATAGAAATTATTCATTTCAATCACTTCGTCTGGACGAATAGGATGAGACATGGCACTGGCATCCTCAGCAAACTGGTGCTCTCTCATCACCCTAACATTTTTTATTCTATTAACCACGGGGGACGACATATCGGCACTAAATTGTTGGTCTCTAAAAACGGTTAACCCCTCTTTCAGACTAAGTTGAAACCAATCGCGACAGGTAACACGATTTCCCGTCCAGTTATGGAAATACTCATGGGCAATTACCGCTTCAATATTAAAATAATCTTCATCTGTAGCCGACTCTGCATTGGCCAGTACAAACTTGCTGTTAAAGACATTCAATCCTTTATTTTCCATTGCCCCCATATTAAAAAAGTCGACCGCCACAATCATATAAATATCAAGGTCGTACTCTAAACCGAATACTTCTTCATCCCAACCCATTGATTTTTTTAGAGACTCGAGGGCGTGGTAACCTCGGCTTGCCATGCCTTTATCTACAAATAACTCTAGCGTAATATTTCGCCCCGATTGGGTGGTGAACGTATCTTGCAGTAAGTCAAAATCTCCTGCTACTAGAGCAAATAAATAACAAGGTTTATTAAAAGGGTCTGACCATTTAACCCAATGTTTGTTGTCTGGCAAATCACCTGCTGCAACTTTATTACCGTTCGATAATAAGTAAGGAAACTGTGTTCTATCGGCAATAATGGTGACATCGAAAGCGGCTAATACGTCCGGTCTGTCTAAGTAGTAGGTGATTTTTCTAAACCCTTCGGCTTCGCATTGGGTACAGAATGCGCCTGCCGATAAGTACAATCCCTCTAAGCTTGAGTTTGCTTGAGGATTGATAGTGTTATTGATAGTTAAGACAAACTCTGTTGCTAAGGGTATTAATCGTTAAATCATGCTCATTTTGCTGATAATCAGAAACCTCGGCTTCATTTAATAAAATTGAATGTAAGGTTAAATTTTCGCCATCAAGTACCAGAGGACGAGTATGCTGACCATTTCTAGTAATCGTCATCATACTTGTCACTTTTGTAGCAGTTGCATCAAGCTCAAATTCTAAGCTTACATTGCTAATCAAAAAATCCGGAGCCTTATAATCTGCACGACGTTTTACGATTGGGGTGGCGGTAGACATTGTTTTAAAACCTTATAATAAAGCGAATAACCAAAAACTATTTACTTACGGATATTTCAGCAGAATTTTGTTGTTCGGATAAATGTTTCGGAATTGGGATACGTAATATTTTAATCCCTAAGTAAGCGTAAATTATGGCCAAAATAGGATTAATCAAGTTGAAGAAAGTGTAAAAGATATAGTCAAGTGGATTGACCGCCAAAACACCATGCATGTAGACACCACAAGTATTCCAAGGGATCAACGGAGATGTTAGTGTGCCACCATCTTCTAAACTACGGGACAAATTAAGTTGATGTAGGCCGCGTTTTTCAAATTCATTTTTATACATTCGGTAAGGCATCACAATTGAGATATACTGATCAGCAGTAATAATATTGGTCCCCACACAAGTTAAAATAGTGCGGGTGATCATATCTCCAGCAGATTTAGCGCCTTTCAAAAACGCTTTGACTACTCGCTTGAGTAGTCCTACTCTTTCAAGTACCGCACCGAAAGTCATGGCGCACATGATTAACCAAATGGTATTTAACATGCTTGACATCCCCCCGGCTGAGCAAACTATTTAATGTCTCACTTGGCGTGTCAAAAGATACACCGTCAAAAAGTGCAGTCCAAACCACGACTATTGAGGCTTTTATCGTACCTATGCCATCCCCTGCCATGTTCATGATAACCTCTGGTTGAAAGACAGCCGCCCAAATAGCTCCTAATAACGCGCCAATTGCGACCGAAGGAAAAGCGGGTACTTTTTTGATAGCTAATATGAGCAATACAACCAAAGGCACTAACATATGAATGCCTAAATTAAACTCTTGCTCTAGCAGTGTTTGCATTTCATCAATTTTTTCGAGGGAATTTACCGGCGAAGAATCAACCCCAATCATGACAAATAGAATAAGTGTGATCACTATGCTGGGAATAGTGGTCCATAGCATGTATTGAATATGTTCAAATAGATTTGTACCAGCAATGGCGGGAGCAAGATTGGTCGTTTCTGATAAGGGGAAACTTTGTCACCAAAGTATGCACCAGATACCACAGCGCCAGCGGTTACCGCCTCTGACATACCCATACCTATTGCGACGCCCATTAATGCAACACCTACGGTGGCCGCGGTAGTCCATGAACTACCTATACTCATAGCCACAACGGCGCAGATTAGGCAAGTTGCAGCATAAAACATCGATGGGTTAAGTAAATCCAAACCATAATAAATTAACGTAGGGACAGTGCCTGCCAACATCCAAGTACCAATTAAAGACCCCACCGCTAATAAAATTAATATCGCCCCTAGTGAACGAGAGATGCCTAATACAATACCTTCTTCAATTACTGCCCAACTATACCCATTCTTCATACCAACGACGGCTGCTATCCCCATTGCAATAAGTAGTGCTATCTGATTAGGGCCAAATGAAGAATTATCTTCAAATAAATAAACAGAACCACTCAACAGCACAATCAGAATAATGATTGGAATGATGGCGTCTAACAAAGAGGCTTCTTTTATTGGTTTGGGATTGTGCATAGTGTGGGGACCTGTTGTTAGATTTAATGATTGATTGACGACTTATAAGATAAACATAAGTAAAATGATCACCGGGCAAACAAATTTGACATACCATGGCCATACTTTCCAGAATAGGCCTTGTTCAGCATTTTCATATCCTTGCTTAATTTCCTTTAAAATTTCATTTCGCTTCCATACCCAGCCCGCATAAATACATAGCATAAAGCCTAACAACGGCTGACTGTATTTAGTCGTTAAATCTATGACTAATCCAAATAAGCTCTGCATATTAAAGGCAATAATTGAACTGCTAATGAATACTATTAAGGTCAGGCCCCACACTGCACTTTTTCGGCTTAATCCTTTGTTTTCAACGACATAAGCGACTGGTACTTCCAGCATTGAAATAGACGATGTCAACGCAGCAATCATCATTAAGGCAAAAAACACAAAGGCCACATATACGCCTATTTGCCCCATGCTATGAAACAATGACGGTAAAACGGCAAAAATTAAGTTTGGCCCTTCAATCAAGGTACCAGCCTCATTAAATATTTCGATCCCGTTATGCAACGCGACATACATTGCCGGAATAATCAACATACCGGCTAAAATTGCAACAGCAATATCCACCAAGGCAACCGAAGCACCTAAGGTAGGTAGATTCTCCTTTTTGTTTACGTAAGAGCCATAAACCAACATGGTGCCGACCCCTAAAGACATAGAAAAGAAAGCCTGGCCCATGGCGCTAATCAATAAGCCTGGATCCATAATTAAACTAAAATCAGGCAGCAAGTATGCGCTCCAGCCTTTGCTTGCTCCTTCTAGGGTAGAAACATAAACAATCAGTAAGCCGATAATTATGAACAGTGCCGGCATCAATCTTACCGACCATTTTTCAATGCCTTTAGCGACACCACCTGTGACAATCGCCGCAGTTAGACAGAGAAACAATCCGCAAAATACAATGTCTCTGGTTAAAGAAGACGTAACCAGCCATGTTGACCACGTTTCTTGGCCAAACAAATCAGTAATGGTTTGGAAAAAGTGAGACAGCATCCAACCAGCCACTAAAGCATAGAAAGACAAAATAAGAGAAACGGTTATAAACCCCCATACGCCGGTTACTTTACCTAAGGCATTGCCAGATATTTTACCTAAAGCATCAACCATATTAGAGCGAGTTGCACGTCCAATAATTAACTCTGCCATCAAAACCGGGTAAGCCAACATAAAAGCCAATACTATATAAACCAGGACAAACGCAGCGCCACCATTACTAGCAACTTGAGTTGGAAACCCCCAAATATTTCCAAGGCCAACTGCCGATCCAGCCGCCGCTAGCACAAAACCTAAACGAGAGGAAAACTCACCACGATTATTCATATGTGGACCTATATTATTTTTATTATTGTGTTGTAGATAGGGGCTAGACACTAGCCCCTAATATGTTACTGATGATTCTTACTATTAATTGCGTATTTTCCAGCGGCCAGCACATCGTAGGTAATGTTTGCTGCTTCATCCAAGAATGGATCGAGGTCTTCCAACTCTTCTGGAATATCATCTAAATTGTCAACTTTAGGTAAACCTAATTTACTTAACCTTTGATTTACTCGGGTCAAATTACGCTCTTCGTTTTCTTTCTTCTCTTTTAAACGTTCAGACTCAACCAAGGAAATAGTTTTATCTTCTTTCTTCAAATTATAGCGTTCAATATCTTCATAAATATAATCAAACTCTTTTTTGCTTCGGGCATTGTGTAAAGCTGTTAGACTTTTCACTATGCCTTGGGTATCACCAAAAGTCGTATAGTTTTCACGTTTGATACTATCCCAAGGTAAGGCATTTTCCTCCTGGCTTTCGCCCCATTCACTATGCTCAATTACAGAAGGAAATAAAATATCTGGGATCACGCCTTTATGTTGAGTGCTGCCACCATTGATACGATAAAATTTGGCAATGGTAAATTGCACACTACCTAAAGGATTTTCGTATAAATCATAAATTCTGCCTAACGGTCTATGTTGTTGGACCGTACCTTTACCAAAGGTCTGCTCTCCAATAATCAATCCTCGATTATAATCTTGCATCGCCGCGGCAAATATCTCAGATGCAGAAGCACTATAGCGATCGACCAATACCGTTAACGGGCCGTTGTAATACACTTTGCCGTCTACATCTTTTTCTACACGAATACGCCCTGCACCATCACGTATTTGTACGACAGGACCGCTATCAATAAATAAACCAGATAACAGTGTAGCCTCAGTTAATGAGCCGCCACCATTGCCTCGTAAATCCACAATTAAGCCTTCAATGTTTTGCTGTTGTAGGCTTTTTATTTCTTTTTGTACATCTGCATGCAGGTTATTGTAGAAAGAAGGGATCGTAATCACGCCTAAATTATGGCCTTTATGTGGTCCATCCTTAGGTGCGTACACTTCAGACTTCGCCGCCCTATCTTCTAATTTAATTTTGTCGCGGGTTATAGTTACCACTTCGGGTACAGTAGAATTTGATGTGCCTTTCACCACTTGTAATTTAACAATGCTGCCTTTGGGCCCTTTTATCAACTCCACAACTTCATCTAACCGCCAACCTATGATGTCAACAAATTCATCATCATCTTGTGCGACACCCACAATCTTGTCTTTGGGTTTGATTTTGCCAGATAATTCCGCTGGCCCGCCTAAGCACAACACTTCGTATAACAGTGTAATCATCTTCACTTAGTAAAACAGCGCCGATACCTTCAAAAGATAGGTTCATCTCCATCTTAAAACGTTCAGCATTTCTAGGTGACAAATAACTGGTATGGGCTTCAATACTTCTTGCAAAAGAATGCATCACTGTTTGAAACACGTCTTCGCTTGAAGTTTGAGTTAAACGCTTAATGCCACGTTTGTATCGCTTGGTTAGCAACTCTTGTATTTTTGCCCAGTCTTTGCCTGCCAATTTTAGGTTGAGTGCGTCATATTTCACTCGTTGACGCCAAAGTTCATCTAGTTCTGCAGTATCTTTGGCCCAGTCTGCTTCTTCTCTATCGTAGATAAATTTGTCATTAGGAATTTCAAAGTTAAATTCTTTTTCTAAAAGTGACAGAGCATATTCATAACGCTCTTCTCTTTTTTGCAAACTTTTGAGTAAATATCATACGCAATTGATAGGTTTCCGCGCTCAATTGCATCGTCAAATTTATCTTCAAACTTCGCGAAGCTCGCAATATCGTCAGCCGTAAATATATTTCGATTAAAATCTAACGAACGAATGAACCGATGAAATATTTTTTCTGATAATTCATCGTTTAGATCGATTTGCTTATAATGAGAGCGCAAAAACTGTGACGAAATCCTTTTGGCTGCAGCGACATGTTGCGATTCCTGTTTAAGAACAGGTAACGCTTCACTACTACTAGTTTCTATTGCGATCGAGCTTGTACTTGCTATAAGTAAAGCTGAAACCACGGATGTGCGAATCGATCTAATCATATATTTACCTTTTTGAACGAGCTAACCTTAAGTTCTCTAATTTGACTTTGACTACCATTCCACTATCGAGTTGCACTTGCACACCATCTTTTGTGATATCGGTAATGGTGGCTGGCATAGGTGTTTTGCCAACTTTAACCGTTACCGCTGTACCCGCTTTCATGTGCTCATCAGTCAACTTTTCCGCTGGCGGTAGTTTTACTTTAGGTTGTTCTTTTTTAACTGGTTTTTTGCTGGTTTTGAACTTGGGTATATCTTTTGGTTTAGCCTTTTTATTGGCATCGGCTTGTTCTTTGCGTTTTTCTGCAACTTTAGCCTTGCTTTCATCTAGCTGTTTCTTGGCATGCTCAACATGCTCTTCTTCAATGACTGCCACACTATTACCGTCTAAGTCAACACGCTCTGCGCCAGTTTTAATACTGTGCAAATATCGCCAACTGTTGGTGTAGTGTCTTAATGAAGAGCGTAATAGTGTTTTACTAACACGTTCCTCATTTTCTAAACGTTCAGCCAAATCTTGGAAAATACCAATTTTAAGTGGTTTTGCGTCCCCTTTGCTACTAAAGCAAGCTGGAAAGCTCTCTACTAAAAAACTGATCACTTCTTTACTGTTTGAAAACTTCTTTGGATTGTCCATTAATTCTTCTAGTTACATTGTTAACGAGGTTCTTGGTGCTCATCATCCCAAGTTGCTAGAAGTTGGTCAACCCAGTCGTACAAATCATCTTCATCTATATCGAGTAAATGGCTATCTTCTCGCCAATTTTCCCAAATATATTGGATCATGTTCTCTAAATTAGTGGCATTTATGTCTTCATCTGCCTGATCATAGAGCATATGCAAAATGATATTGAGACGATCACAGGCTTCTTCTGCTCTATCATCCCAAAAATCCATATCCTCAACAGTCGCTAATGCGACATGAATATCGACAAAATGTTTCACTTAATTTTTTACTCCCAATTGTAGGGATTGTTGAAATATATCCACTATTTTCTGTAATCCTTGTTTGTCATCTTCATCAAATCTAGCAATCACAGTGCTGTCTATATCCAGTACTGCGATGACTTTCCCTGATTGGTATACAGGTAATACAATTTCGGCGTTTGACTGCGCATCACAGGCAATATGTCCTGCAAACTGATGAACATCATCAATCATTTGCACTTGGCTGTCAGCGGCCGCTGTGCCACACACACCTTTTCCCAGAGGGATCCGAATACAAGCGGGTTTACCTTGAAATGGCCCTAGAACCAATTGTTGCTCTTGTAGGACATAAAACCCGGCCCAATTGACATTTTTCAAGCCCCAATATAACACCGCACTAATATTAGCCATATTGGCAATCATATTACTTTCACCGGCAATTAGTGCTTGTACTTGATCGGCCAGTTCTTGATAGTGCTGTATTTTTGTATTTGTCATAACATCTCATTATTTAAGGTAAGTCTAGCTGTAACAAAGCGTAATCGGATATTTAGTGGTGTTAAATTACATCCTTTTACGCATTCAGTTGCACGCTTAATATTTAGTCAATTAAAGAAAAAACCACGTGTACTCTAGCCTGTGTTGACATTTCATCAGGTTGGTAACTCGATGCCTTTACTCCGCGTAGTCTAATTGAATCCATTTCCATAGGAGCAGATCTACCGCTGCTTTGTTCTGATATGGATATAACATTAGCAATTTTCAAGCCTAGGGCTTCGGCCATTTTTGTAGCCCTGACTCTAGCATTGAGCAAAGACTGCTCCAGTGCTTTTTCATAATTCTCAACCTCATTCCTGTCACTAAAGGTAAAATTGTCAATACGGGTAATGCCGATACGCAATAACGAGTCTATTGCTTGGTCATACAGGCCCAAGTCATCTAAAGTAATACTGATTTGACGGCTTAAACTAAAGCCCTTTTGTACGTTTTTTTATTTTCGTACTCAAACCAAGGGTTAAACCGCACTTGAAGGGATTGAATCGCTTTTTTATCCACGCCTAATTTAATTAAGGTATTCACCACATTAGATGTTTTTTGATTGATAGTTTTATTTAGTTCACTGGCTTGCTGCCCTTTTTCTTCAATGTGTACAGAAAAACTAAAAAGATTTGGCGTACTGATGACATCGCCGACCCCAGTAACAGAAATATTTCGCACATCTGAATTTTGACCCGCATAGACACCAGCACTAAACAAAAATGAGCAGAGAACCCCGAAAGTAATTAATCGCATATTTACATCCTTAAAAAAATTGAATCAAAATCATATTCGATTTAGCTGAACCCGCCCTTAACAAATTGTAACTCGTTACTTGCCATCAATTCACAAAGCGGGATAAAAATTCTGTTGGGTTGTACTTAAATAACTGAATACACTCTTTGCAAATACAAGATTTGTTTAGCTTTTTATCAGGTACTAAGTCGAGCATACTTTTTGCAACCTTAATATCAAAACACCAACAGCCTTCGCGGCTGGCAACATTACAGGCGTTTTGATTTTGACAAAAGGGGCATATACTGTGCTCCGTCATGGCATAGCACTTTGAATGTACTGACATGAGGCCGAAATATGGCGGCGCATTAATAGCTCAGCGAGTTCACTGTCCCTATTTTCCATTGCCTGCAAAATAGTTAAATACTCTTGGTAATCAGTTGATGAGCGCGTGTACCCTGGCCTAAACGTGGTCATATAAAGTTTAATCAAGTAAAATTGCTGTTCATTTAGAAGTTTAACTAACAAAGCATTCTGGCTTGCTTTAACCACCTGATAATGCAAATAGAAATAATCATCTATGACGCTATGCTTGGCCCTGGCAATAGGCTGTGCATTTTCTATATGCTTTTTTTGCAATTGCATTTTTAGTTGTTTTATATCTGTCAGATTCAATTGAGCCGTCGCTAAACGACAAGCTAAGCTTTCAAGTGATTCTCGTACCTGAAATATTCCCATTAGTTTTTCTTTGCTAAGGGTAACAACTGAATAACCAATATTGGCTTTGTATTGGAGTAAGCCACAGTTTTCTACTCTAGACAGTGCATCACGCAAGGTAGTGCGACTGATTTGATAATATTTAGCCAGTTCAGGTTCACTCAACTTGCTGTTAATAGGGATCTGTCCTTCAACAATTCTGTGTCGTAAATCACTAAAAACAGAATCCGCCCGGGTAATAATTAATGAATGATTAATGGCGTTCCTCTCAATTCAGTCGTTTATCTATTGTCAAAATTATAAGGTTACTCATGATTCGTCTTTTAGGCGGATTAATCCTTCTTGCATGGTAGAGGCAACGAGTGTCCCTTCAGTATTAAAAAACTGGCCTCTTACTAGTCCCCGTGCCCCACCGGCAAATGGACTTTCTACACAATACAATAACCAATCATCAAAATTAAATGGGTGATGAAACCACATTGAATGATCGATCGTCGCAATTTGTAAATTCTTATCTCGTACCGAAATACCGTGGGGTTGTAAGCATGTGGCGAGAAAATGGTAATCTGAAGCGTAGGCAAGCATTTCTTGATTCAAACTTAGGTTGCCGCCTAACTGTTCTTGTGACTTCATCCAGATATAACGTTTGGCTGTTTGCTTGTCAGGGTGAACCGGATCAATAGCTTGTACTGTTCTTGTATCAATAGGCTTGTGATAAGCAATGGCCTTTTGCAGGCGTTTAGGCAGTTCTTCTTTTATCTTTTCAAAGTAACTTATGTCTGATGTTAACGAGTCTGCAGACGGCACATCCGGCATTTGTCCAAGCTGATGCTGTAAACCTTGCTCAGCCTTTTGAAAAGAGCCAGTCATATAAAATAGTGTTTTTCCGTTTTGTATCGCTTTTACTCTTCGCGCAGAAAAACTTTTACCATCCCTAACCTTCTCAACGTCAAAACTAACGTCTTGATTAGCATCACCAGGCAGTAAAAAATAACTATGAAAAGAATGGGCAACTCTATCCTCATCAACGGTCAAACGAGCAGCGGCTAATGCTTGGCCGAGTACTTGTCCGCCAAATAAAGCGCGAAATCCTAAATCCCAACTTTGGCCGGTAAAGATGTTTTCTTGCCGTTTTTCTAACGTTAATAGATTGACCAATTTTATATCTGACATAACCTTAACAATTACTCCTGCCTAAGATTTAACTTTTTATTTTTCTTCAATTAACCAATTAATCGCAAACGACCCTTTTGCATCAGATGCAAGTTGAGGCGCCATTTCTTTAAGAGCGGATGCCAATTGCGTATCTAATTGCCACGGCGCATTAATAATTAACAAGCCAGAGCCGTACATCCCTTCAGCTTGCTCTTCACTGGTAACGCGTAACTCTACTTGTAATAAATTTTTGAAGTCCTGACGACTTAACGCCTGTAGCATAGCCTGACTCTGGCCTTGTTTACTGCTGGCTGAAGTAAACTGTTCAGCATTTTCTTTTCGGTCTTTTATAAGTGGATACCAAATTGCGTAAATCCCCGTACTCCACTTTTTGTATGCTTTAACCACTGTTTCCACGACTTGTTTGTACTCTGTGGCCAACTCATAAGGGGGATCGATTAACACCATACCCCGTTTCATTTTTGGGGGAGTCATAGCCAACAAGCCTTCAAATCCATCTCTATGATGAATCGAAATATTGCGACCATTAATATTACTTTTTAAATTTTCATACTCGTTGTTATGCCACTCCATTAGCACTATATCGTCTTGCGCTCTTAGCAGATTATGGGCAATTTCTGGAGAGCCGGGGTACTGATTAAATTTGCTATAACCCATCACCATTTTAAGATACTGCGCTAATAATTCATTGTTAGTACTGACGTCAGTCAGTTTAGCAATGCCACTTTGAAACTCTCTGGTTTTCAATGACTCTGTAGAGTCGAGATGGTACACCCCTGCTCCACTATGGGTGTCGAAATAGGTAAAGGGTTTATCTTTTTCTTTTAATTTACTTAAAATGATTAGTTGGCATAAATGTTTCAACACATCTCCATGATTGCCCGCATGAAAACTATGACGATAGCTAAACAACTTAACTCTCCCGTTATTTATTTACTCATATAGACAAGCAAATAACCTTTCTTAATTGAAAATGTACGATAATAACTCACATAGTTGTGTGCCATCTGGTAATACCAGCCTAATTTTAAACTAAATTAACTGAGAAGAATAGAAATGAAAATGGGCGTACTGCCGATCTATCATTGTTATGCCAATTCCACTAAAAAACTATGCACTTTAAACGAGCCTGCGGTATTTTGCACAAAGCAATGGTGTTTTATTTACCCTAATTATTTTGCAAAAAAAACCTCGTCATAAGACGAGGTTTATATGCATTATCAAAGATTAATTAGACTTTAAAATGTATAACTTGCTTTAACGTAATAAAATCCACCATTGTAGTCGAATGGCCCACTTTCATAGTACTTACCACTCACCACACCATAAGCGCCACCTTGTTGAAGTTTTTGTGCTTCGCGATCTAAGATATTGTTCGCGCCAATAGACAAGGTGATATTATCATTTACAAAGTAACTCACTTCAGCGTCTATCGTCATAGACGAACCGGCAGTTTCTGACCAGCCGTAAGAACTAAACTCATCTGGCTCGTCCGCATGGGTTGCGAACCATTCGCCAAAGTAATTAGCGCGAACAAACATACTCACATAATCCCAACTTTGGTTCATAGTGAATGTTGCTCTATGCTCAGGGATCCCTTCTTCTAGGCGACGTACTTTAAAGCCTGAGGTGAATTGACCTGGATCTTCAACCTCTGTTGCATTGTAGTTGTATGCCAAACTAAATTTGGTTGTACCTTCAAACAGATTCATACCGTAGTTTGCTACTACATCTATACCTTGGGTTTTGGTATCAAAGTCATTAGCAAAGAAAGTGATTTTTCCACCTAACAATAACTCTGGACTTGGGTAAACCCCTTGCAGTGCATCGACATCTGCTTGCACTATGTCTATTTTGTCTGTTTGTGCAATACGGTCGCTTACTTCAATAGAATAAGCATCTATCGTCATGAAAAAGTCACCATTCTGATAGACCATACCCAATGCAAAGCTCTCTGATTCTTCTGGGCTAAGTTCTCGTCCGCCTTTAATTGTTGAAACTGGGTGTGTAGGCGGAAAAGTCGCTGATTGCACCAGCTCTCCGCTGACTAAAGAGGTTTGAGTATTTACTACATTTGCTTGACCTACCGTTGGCGCTCTAAAACCGGTGCTGTGAGAAGCCCTTAGAGAAAGTTCATCAGTAATTGAGTATTGAGCGGTCAACTTATAATTGGTGGTATTTCCAAATGATGAAAAGTCTTCATATCGTAATGCTGCCCCTAACAATAGGTCCTCAGTGATATAAGCTTCTACATCAACATACGCAGCTATGCTTTGACGTTTGCTAATGCCTTGAGCTTCTGGAGAAAAGCCTGCGAAACCATGTGAACCGACACTAAACCCTTGGGTAGCGAGTGGCCCTTGTTGCCAAGAGGCTTGTTCGCCAGAGACAATTTCAAAACTCTCTTGACGCCATTCAAGACCAGCTGCTACGTTGACTGGCTCGTAGAAACCTAAGTCTACACCTTTGGTTAAATCGGCGTTAAAAGCCTTCTCCAGCTGGATATATGAGCCTGCTTGAAAAGAGTTATCATCTGGTTGATTTGCACCTAACGAGGGGTTAACAGTGTCGACTAGCGTGTAGGTTGACTTATTACGGCCTACAGAGCCACTTAAATCAAAGAATGCGCCATCTAGCACGCCACCCTTAATTTCACCTTTGGTCCCCATAGTTAAGGACGTATCATTTATCTCCCCAGTAAATTGCGGGGTGTATCCACCCGGAAACAACTCGTTAAATGCCCAACAATTATCATTGTTTTGCACATTGTCGATATAGTTTTGCTGAGACAATACGTTATCAGAGGTAATTAAAATATTTGGACAAGCATCAGCGTTACCATCCATAGCTCCTACAAGCAGCATATCTTCATCTGTATAGACACCACCACGATTTTGTGGATTTCGATAATAATAACCACCTGTAGCTACCCTATCTGAGTAGTTACCAAACATGTAAAACTCTTTATCGTCTCCAAGATCTAATTTCACATTACCGAATAAAGTCAGGTCATCATCAATTTCAGGATTTCCCCAAGTTTGCGCTGGAGAATTTATTGACATATTACCAGCATCAGCTAAAGCTTGAGCATCGGGTCGTTGCACACTTCTACTGGTAGCGTCAGCTGTTTTATATTGAAAGCTTAGGTTAACACTGCCATCTCGAGTAAAAGGCAAACCGACATTACCGTCTACTACTAGCTGATCACCGTCACCTTCATAATATTCTCCGTGTCGGACCGAAACCGAACCGCCATCAGCAGAGTCTTTCAGTACAAAGTTCATGACCCCGGCAATTGCATCAGAACCATATTGTGCAGCGGCGCCATCTCGTAGTACTTCTACTTGTTTTAATGCCACACTGGGGATAACTGAAATATCGGGACCTTGCGCACCATCATTTACCCCACCGCCTTGGAAAGCGATAACAGAAGCACGGTGTCGACGTTTTCCGTTTAACAATATCAATGTAGAGTCTGAGGATAACCCTCTTAGATTTACTGGACGAATAAAAGACGCAGCGTCGGAAATTGGCTGCTGTCTAACATTAAATGATGGAATAGTTGCTTGTAATTGGTCCAACATATCTGATGATCCGTTTTTACTAAGCTCGTCTGCACCAATTATATCAATAGGAACAGGTGATTCAGCAACAGAGCGAGGCGCTGCACGGGAGCCAACAACGGCGATTTTTTCAATATTATCTGTTTGCGAAGAGTCTTGTGCGATTGCTAAGGAGGAAGTGACAGAGCCAGTGGTAACTGAAGCGGCTAAAATATATTTTACACTCTTACTAAGTGTGTTTAACGTTTTATTCATACGATTTTTCCCATTTGTGTTTATTTATAAAGTAACAAAACGAACATTTACATGCGCTAATGTCTAACAAATGCAGCTTAATGCTCGATTGACTTTTGTAGTTTATGTAGCGGTATCTTAAAGAAGGGGGATAGTTTTTGATGTACAACTTTAGGCTAATCTAGACTCTATAAGGTCATTAAGAATGAAATTCCACTCCGTAATGTTAAGTAGCCACTAATACGAGCATTTAATTGCTCACGAGTATTTTTACAGTAAAAAACTCCCAGTAATTGCTATTTACAACTATTGGGAGTGACTTCAAATCGACTATTCTTTAAACACAATGTTACTTAATCTGAAACCTAGATAAGCCGCCCCTCTCGATAACGCTCTTTTTGTGTCTAGCTGGGGTGGAATGTTTAGCTTAGACGATGCTTCTTATCCAGCGCTCAGGTTACTTAAATAAGGTTTGTGTTTTACTCCAGCCTTTCACTAAAGCTGTTTCGAGAGCGACACTTGCGGCGATGCCAAACTTTTCTGCTAGGTTCTTTTTAATGCTGTACTTCACAGAGAATATTTTGTTTGTCTCATTAAGTTTTAACAAGTAATCATCTGATGTCTGAATAGTGTCGACCAAGCCTAGTTCTTTGGCTTTACTACCATACCAGTACTCACCAGTTGCCACTTTATCAATATTTACCCCTGTTCTATGTTCTGCCACAAAGCCTTTAAACATTTGATGAACATCTTCTAGCTCTTCACGAAACTTTTCTCTTCCCGAGTCATTGTTTTCACCAAACATCGTTAAGGTACGCTTAAACTCGCCAGCGGTATGTTGTTCAAACTCAATGTTACTTTTCTTTAACAGTTTATTGAAATTTGGCAATTGTGCGATGACACCAATTGAACCGATTATGGCAAATTTAGCGGCTAACACTTGGTCAGCTACACATGCCATCATATAACCGCCACTAGCCGCCACTTTATCTACGGCTATGGTGAGCTTTATGTTTCTGTCTCTTATCCTTTGTAATTGTGATGCCGCTAGACCATAACCATGCACTACACCACCACCACTTTCCAAACGGACTAACACCTCGTCTTCTGGTTTAGCAATACTCAGTACAGCGGTAACTTCTTCTCGTAAATTATCAACTTCATGAGCATCCATAGAGCCTTTAAAATCAATGACAAAAATCTGCGCCTTAGGCTGTTTCTGTTCACTACTCTTCGCTTCTTTGTGTTTAACTTTTGCTTGCTTCTTTTTGTCTTTATTAAATTGCTTTAACTGCTCTTTACTCAATAACAGTTGACGCGCATGGTTGGCAATGTCTTCTAATCTGTCTGAAATAGATGTGATTTCTAAATTGCCTTTGCCTTGCTTTTGTTTACTTGCAAGGCTAATCACCCCACCCACTACTAATAATATTGCGACCACTATGGTTATTGCTTTGGCAATAAACAGTCCATATTCATATAAAAATTCCAATTTGTATTTCTCCAAAATTACGACTGTTTAATCAATGGGGACAAAAACGGAAAAATCAAAGCCATAAACGCATTGGCTTTGATTTTTTTAACGAACACTGCACAGCCTTTAGTTTTCTATGACCGATGAATTTCCAATTTGTATACCTTGACCTTCGAGTTGGATAAAAGAGGCAACCTGACTCTGCATTTCAGAAGTGGCAGCAACGCTAGCCTCTGGACTAAATAGGCTAAAGTGATCACCGCTAATAAATCGCACAACGCCATCCGTACTTTGGCTGGATGATACCTTTTCAAGGCCTATAAGATCAGCTAGTGCTTGACCTCCAACTAAAGGCAATGACGTAGCCACTGGATTAACTTGGTCTGATAAGGCAGTGCTGCCGTCATCGTTTACTCCTCCCCCTACCGTCAATTGCAATAAAACATGCGTATTCTTACCTAGTAATGCGGCATAGGAGATAGGGTCGGCTGCATCTAATATGGTTTGTGACGAAAACCTAAAGGCATCGAATTGAGCTGCAATTAGTGCAGACTGTTCTGGCGATACTGACGCCATAAATTGAAGATAAGCAGCGCGCAGTGGTGGTGTTGCAGCCATTGATTTTCCCGTAGGAAATTGTGCCAGAAAGGCTCGAAACGAACGAGACGTCTCGGCTAGTATGGGACCTTTTATTAGGGGCTCGAAGTAAGGTGATTCCAATAAATATGATGGAACACCACTTGCTGGTACATTTAATGTTGCACTGCTAAATGCATATAAATGATCAAAAGCGCTTAACTCGCCCGTCATCGAATCATTAGCTATCGCAACAGCCACAGCTCCCGTTATCGATCCTAGACTATGAGCCGCAAAATGGACTGTAGAGGTATCCAGCTCAACAGAATTAGACTCATCAATAATAGAATTTAACGCTAATCTCAGCGTCAAAATATCAGCGCTACTTTGTCTTGCGTTATCTCTTGCAGTTAATAAACTTGAAAAATTCAAGTAGTCTCCTACTGAGGCCAGATCTATCTTTACTAACTTTCCATCAATATCTGTCAGTCCTCGGTCCCCATGCAGAGGATGATCAATAGCGACACTGGCAATGCCGGCCATAGAAAGTGTTGAGCTTAGTGCTAGAACATCTTTCCTATTACCGGTAATACCATGGGAGAATATTACCACGGGCCAACCGTTCTTTGGCTTCTTTACCGGCGCAATTTGGCCATTGGAATGGGCAGATAATAGGGCAATATTGTCTTCATTTGGTATGGTAAATAGTACCTCTACTGACTCAGTTCCCGCCTCGTTATACTGGCTATTTTCTTCGTCTTGCTGGCGACCTTTACGTAAAGGAATAGGATTGAATTTAGTCAAATTTCTCGGATCGTTTATGCCTAAGCTCGCTAGGTTTAGATCCATTAATTGGTCATTACTTTGTCGCTTGCAAAGTGTGTTGTTTACACCTACTTGATTTTCCTCAACTAATTGAGCAACGACATTCTGACCTAATGCGTTAAGGGTTGCGCTACTAGTGCATGCTGCTTGCCACCACCCCGTTTTTGGTAGTTTGGGATCCAAGTAATAAGGCAGACTGACGTTACCACTAACTATAGGGATGTTGAGCAGTAAGGACCAGCAATAGCAAATGTAGCAACCGCCAAATCATATTGTGCATTGTCTACATCAGCTATGGCCGTCACTAATGCATTACAATTAGTTAAGCCTACCGAAGCCAGTTGTGCTCGGTAGTCATGTGAGAATAGTTGAGTAAACAACGCGTCAAAGGCACTTTGTGGCTGAGATGAGTTGTCTATCTCAATACTAGGTAGTAGCTGACTTGCCTCTTCTAGCGCAGCGCTTGCATCTCCTAACTGCGCCATCGTTTGCGTATATTTTTTTGCATACGCCGCTATCTGTTGCCGTTTAATGGTTTGCAACACATCGCCGGCTGACTGGGTAGAAAAATATGCCGCATATGACAATTTATCTCTTTGAATACCCACAGGTTCAAGCACTGCTACCATGTAATTGACTATTTTTTGTAATGGCACTAATTCGGGGATTTGCAGCCGATTACTTAGTATATTTTGCCGCACCAACTCCCAACTACCTGATCCCTTAATGGCCCTACCGAGCGTATCTTTTAGAGATTCAGTGACAACCAACATATAGCCTTGGCTGGATTTAAGTACTTTTAGCGGCACGATTCTAATTGTGTGGCTATTCGCCAAGTAGGTGCAAATGTAATCCACACCATAAATAAGTGGTGAACCAAGTTCACAGGGAACGCCCGGCGCTTGCAATGTAGTGGCTATGGCCTTAGCACTCTGCACTTGTCCCTTGTAACGCTTGTGTAGCCTCAAATAGTTTAATTGCATCACCATTTATTGATGCTGGATCGATATCCATATCGATTCCTGCTTCAACTCTTAGCTCTATTGGAGTATGGGCTGACCACCCATCAAGGGCGCTTAGGCTATGCTGAGGATCACTTGAATCAAACGTCGCTTGACCTTCTGTATTCAGCGTAAAATCAAACAAAGCCAGATCTGTGCTAGGCATCATAAGTAAGTCATTTGGAATATTTATGTCACCAGACATAGGATTAAATACTACTCGAATAAAAGGCTGCTCAATTTCCTTAGGAGGTGTTTCAACATAGATAGGATTGTTTTTTTGACTCTCAGTTTGACCGCATGCGGATAATAGAAGTGTCAATATCATGGCAACACTCAATATAATTTTTTCCATCAATTTTTTCCTTTTCTGTAACTTATTTTTGACGCGTAATTTTCAACCCCAAACAGTGCAATTATTTTACCAACCTGCCAAACAGGCATAATTCTTAGAAAAATATCTAGCTAAGCTTTTTACTTATCCTGCTACTTAACCTGTATTCACATATGGTATTATTTCGCCACGTAAAATTATTATTGTTAACTATGCTTAATTATCGTGCTAACGAAGACTATTTAGATAAAAAAATTATCCTTATCACCGGTGCTGGAGATGGCATTGGCAAACAAGCGGCTTTGGAGTTCGCAAAGTACGGCGCCACTATTATCCTGCTTGGAAAAACAGTTAAAAAACTAGAAAGCGTTTATGATCAAATTGTCAATAATGGCGGCAATGAACCCGCTATTGTGCCGCTTGATCTGAAAGGTGCGACCAAACAACACTATATCGATATGGGTAACACTATCATTGACCAATTTGGGCGTTTAGATGGACTAGTACACAATGCTAGTTTTGTTGGTCATTTAGGGCCTTTTGGACAAATGACTGAAGAAGATTGGCATGCCGTATTTCAAGTGAACGTACATAGTCAGTTCTTAATGACTCAAGGCCTGTTACCCGCACTTAAAAAGTCAGCGCAGGCATCTGTAATATTCACCAGTTCTGGACTTGGAGTGAAAGGTAGAGCTTATTGGGGAGCCTATTCTATTTCTAAGTTTGCGACCCAGGGAATGATGCAGGTGTTAGCCGATGAATATGAACATTCCAGTATTAGGTTTAATTGTATCAATCCTGGCCCAACGCGCACTAATATGCGTGCGGTGGCTTTTCCTGAGGAAGATCCAAAGCAAATAAAAAGCCCCGCCGAAATAATGACGCCATATTTGTATTTAATGGACAATGTTGCCAGTCAAGACAACGGACAAACCTTGCAGGCACAGTGATTTTCAAGCAATCATTAAAAAAGGCGCTGGAATATGCGCCTTTTTTATTTGCTAGCAATCTACTGCTATTACCCCATCCCTGAGCTAGCCTTAATCGTTAATTGCCTGCATTTGCCCAGGTATCTCGTAAGCCGACCGTCCTATTGAACACTAAATTAGCGTCAGTACTATCCGTGTCTTTACAAAAATAACCTGTCCGTTCAAATTGAATGGGATGGCTAATTTCAGCCTTGGCTAAACTTGGCTCAACTATCCCCTGTTTCACCACAAAGGACTCAGGATTGATACAACTAGCAAAATCGTCTTCTGCTGCTGGGTTAGCAACGTTAAACAAACGGTCATATAGACGAATTTCTGCAGGTACTCCTTGGCTAGCTGACACCCAGTGGATAACGCCTTTCACTTTACGGCCATCACCTGGATCTTTGCCTAATGTGTCTTGGTCATAACTACAATAAACGGTAGTAATTTCACCTTGAGTATTCTTTTCTACACGTTCAGCTTTGATGACATAGGCATTGCGTAAACGCACTTCTTTACCTAACACCAAACGTTTAAATTTTTTATTGGCTTCTTCCTTAAAGTCCTCTTTTTCAATGTAAATTTCTCTACTAAAAGGAATGCTTCGGTTGCCTTTAGACTCATCAGTTGGATGGTTAGGCGCGGTTAATACTTCGTCATCGCCTGTAAAGTTTTCAAGCACTATTTTCAATGGTTCAAGTACTGCCATGGCACGATTGGCGTCTGCGTTAAGTTCTTCACGTAAACACGCTTCTAACATCGACATTTCGACCATGTTATCCATTTTGGTAACGCCTATACGTAAACAAAACTCTCTGATAGAAGCTGATGTATAACCTCGACGACGTAAACCAGAAATAGTCGGCATTCGAGGGTCGTCCCAACCTGTAACATGATTTTCTTCTACCAATTGAATTAGCTTGCGCTTACTTAGTACTGTGTATTCAAGATTTAAGCGGGAAAACTCATATTGGTGAGGTGTAGTTTGAATAGTGATATTACTTATCACCCAATCATACAATCGACGGTTATCTTGGAATTCTAAGGTACACAATGAATGGGTAACGCCTTCTATGGCATCAGAAATACAGTGGGTAAAATCGTACATTGGGTAAATGCACCACTTATTACCCGTTTGGTGATGATGGGCAAATCGAACGCGATACAAGGCTGGGTCGCGCATACACATGAAAGGAGAGCTCATGTCTATTTTAGCTCTCAATAAACACTCGCCTTCTTGGTAATCTCCAGCTCGCATTTTTTCAAACAAGGCCAAGTTTTCTTCAACACTGGTGTCGCGATATGGGCTATTCTGACCATGGGGTTTTTAGCGTGCCACGCATTTCTCGCATTTTTTCTTGATCCGAAAAATCTACGTAAGCTAAGCCTTTATTGATTAGCTCAACGGCAAAACCATAAAGTTCGTCAAAATAATTTGACGAATAACGAACGTCACCATTCCATTCAAACCCCAACCAGCTTACATCTTGGCGAATAGCATTAACGTAATCGATGTCTTCTTTCTCTGGGTTAGTATCATCAAATCTTAAATTACACAGCCCTTGGTAATCTTTAGCGATACCAAAATTCAAACAAATCGATTTAGCATGGCCTATGTGTAAGTAACCATTTGGTTCTGGAGGAAAACGAGTTTGAATAAGTTTGTGTGTGCCTTCTTGGATATCTTTATCGATAATTTGACGAATAAAGTTGGTCGGACGACTTTCAGTCTCGGCCATTAAAAACCCTCTTATAAAATTTCAAAAATAATGAGCTGAATATTATACCAGCATCAAACTTCAGCATAACGATTTTTACATAGAAATATTTACCGCTAATGTAAGGTACGATCCTTTAAGGGATGTTTGCCTTCTATATTTACCTGCCAATTATCAATATCATCGTTCTCTATTTGGTTATCATCATGCTCCCAATCATATTTTTTAACTGCTGGTTTAGGGTCGAGGTTTTTCCATAAAAACGCACTGATAATGCCAGCTAAAGCGCCAAATAAATGATACTCAAATGAGATCGACTCCTCTCTTGGAAAAATACTCATGGTCATTCCACCATACAAAAGAAACGTAATCATCATAATGGCTACCGAACTCTTGTCTCTACGAAAAATACTAACCACTAAGAGAAAGAAAAACACGCCGTGAATGATCCCACTAGCGCCAATATGGTTAGCGTTTCTGGCAAACAGCCAAACGCCAATTCCAGACAGTATCCAGGTTAGTGCCAGTACTTTCTTCCATGATTTGGGATAGCCGTAATATAAGACCGACCCCATAATTAAAATAGGTAGAGTATTGTTAAAAATATGCTCGAGAGAGCCGTGAATAAAAGGGGCAGTGATGATCCCTAATAGACCTGGGTATGATAGCGGCACCACACCAAATGTTGACAACTTTAGGTGAAACAAAATCTCAGCCGACTTAATACACCACAATAACGCGATGAACGCCAAAGAGCCGAAAATACCTATAGTTAAACGATTATTTTTTATCATTATATAGATATTGGGCAAAGTGAGTACTTTTAAAGGTCACTTACAAAAAAGGCGATGCAGCAAAACTGGCATCGCCTTTATAATGACAGAATATAGACTACACAGTTAAATGTTTGTTGACTGGTAAACTTCTGATCCTTTGGCCGCAAGCTCTGAATATAGCGTTACACACACTTGCTGATACGGGAGGCACGCCTGGCTCGCCTACCCCGGCACATAAAGCATCCGACTCTACTATATAAGTATGTATGACCGGACTTTGATGCATTCTTAACACTGGGTAATCGTGATAATTTGACTGCACAACAGCCCCGTCCTTAACATCAATCTGCCCCATTAAAGTAATAGACAGACCAAAAATCATCGCTCCTTCAAGTTGAGATTTAACACGATCAGGATTAATCACGCGCCCAGCATCAATGGCAGTATGCATTTCCAGCACTTGCACTTTGTTGTTAACCACTCTCACTTTTGAAGCAACTGCTACGTAGCTAAGGAAGCTACGATGTACGCTAATTCCCCACCCTTCATTTTCAGCTGTGGTTTGATTGGCATTCGATTTTTCTACGACTACATTCAGCACATGTTTTAACTTTCGCACATCAATTGGGTAATCTTCGATTGGCATGTCATAATTTTTGTAATTAAAACCTTGTGCTTTTACGTCTAACAATGCGGTATCGCCCAACAATTCGAGCCAAGTATCGTGCGTTGTTTTGCCTTTAGATAAGGCGATTTCATCGACAAATGAACCTAGTGCAAAGCCATGTTGAATGTTACACACTGAACGTATCCAACCAATACGAATGTGAGCCGGTGCCTTATGTTTTTCACAGGATAAATTAGCGACCTTAATAGGCATATCACCAAAACCTAAAGAAAGCTCCATATCTGAAGGTCCGTCTGTTTTACCATCAAATGTCCAAATAATACTTGGAAATGCCGAACGTTGGATCCAGCTAGTGACATTATCATTTTCGTCTAGACCCGCTTGGTAATGTTGAGCGCTAATTGCATGGTAGTAGCCAGAGCGGACCTCATCTTCTCGGCTCCAAACAACTTTTACCGGTTTGCCTGTTTGCTTCGCTAAAATAGCCGCTTCGGCAGAGAAATCGTGTTTTGACTTACGGCCAAAGCCGCCACCAAGTAAGGTTACATTAACCTTAACTTGTTGTTGAGACAGGCCTAACGTCGCGGCGACACTCTGTTGAACGCCTTGAGGCGCTTGGGTACACGCCCATATTTCACAGTGATCATCTGCAACAATTGCAGTTGCAGATGGTGGCTCCATAGGCGCATGAACCAAATATGGTACAGTGTAAGTCGCTGCCAGTGTTTGTTTGGCGTCTGACATAGCCTGATACGCGTCGCCAGTACTTCGCACAGCGGTTCCTTTTGTGACGATATTTTCAGTTAGTTCAGCAAGATAGGCATCAGAGTTATGGCTTTGATTGGCACCTAAGTCCCATTCAATTTTTAGTGCTTTACGGCCTTTTAGGGCTGCCCACGTATTCTTAGCGATAACCGCTACACCATTCACAGGTTTGAACACTACAGGGAAACTCTGTTTAGGCATTTCTATTACATCGATCACACCAGCAACCTGTAATGCTGCCGTTTTGTCGACGCTCTTAATTGCGCCACCAATAACTGGCGAACGTTCAATACTGGCAAACACCATTCCTTCAACATAAATGTCTTGAGCAAATACAGTGTCACCACTTACTATTTTAGGCAGATCGACAATAGGTATTGGCTTACCAATTATTTTGAAGTCTTTAGGTGACTTATAAGTAAGATCATCAACGCTTGGTGGGGTAATAGTTGCTGCGAGCTCAGCTAAATAACCAAAACTCAATTTTTGCCCAGTTACTTTATTAATAATGTAGTTATGCTCGGCAAAGACGCTGTCAATCGAGACGTTCCATACTTTCGATGCGGCGATCTCTAACATCGTTCTAGCCATTGCGCCCATTTGACGCATAGCTGAATAAAAATTACGAATTGAGCGAGAGCCGTCAGTATTTTGGCTGCCATAGGCTGCGTTTGCTAGACCTTGAACAACATTCACTTTGGACCAATCAGCGCATAGCTCTTCGGCCACAATTTGTGGTATGCCAGTTCGTATTCCCTGCCCCATTTCACTTCTATGGCAAATAATGTCAACCGTACTGTCTTGGTCGATGCTGACGAATAAATTAAATTCATGATGATCTGAACCCGTTTTATCAGCGGCTAAAATCGGTTGACTCAAAGGCACGGTGACCCCTAAAACGAAGCCAGTGCTCATCACCCCAGTTTGCTTTAAAAAACTACGACGGCTTACATTTTGAATGTTGTTTACCTGACTCATGATCTAGCCCCTACGTTGATTGCTAAGTCGTAATTAAGGTTACTTGCCGAAGAAAGGTTATTTTTAGCGGCGGTTTTTATCGCCGCTTTAATTCTCGGATAAGTCCCGCAACGACAAATATTACCCTGCATATAGTTGTCTATCGCTTCGTCATCTGGGTTGGGGTTTTCATTCAGCAGGGCTACCGCACTCATAATTTGACCTGACTGGCAGTAACCGCATTGAGGGACGTCATGTTCAATCCATGCCTGTTGCACAACATGACTAAAATCTTCTGACAAACCTTCGATCGTTGTTATGTTTTTCCCAGCGATGGCGGCAACGGGCATGACGCATGAGCGAATAGGTTGGCCATCAAGGTGCACAGTACAGGCCCCACATTGAGCCATTCCACATCCAAATTTGGTGCCTGTGAGTTGTAAAATATCCCTTAAGACCCACAACAGTGGCGTGTCAGGCTCTGCGTCAACTTCGGCCTGTTTGTCATTTAACATAAAACGGATCATATGTAACTTTCCTTTAAAGAATGTTCTGTTTAAAAGATAAAAAATCTTGTGTCGTATCGATATCGTAAGCAGCAGTTGGAATAGCTAAAGATACAACATTTTGTCGATTCATGTGGATTAATCCTCTGGCACCTTTGTCATCTGATAATTGTCTTAATGCTGAAAAATACTGAGACGGAAAAATCGCTGGAACCCCTAAGTGATGATTATACTGCGCGGCCACAATTTTAGAAGGATGATGTTTGCAAATCATTAACATTTCATTGATCAACTGCTTATCAAGACACAGTTGATCTGCTAAAGCGACAAATATGTGTGTTGGCGAATGACCTAAATGTTTTACTCCTTCGGCCAAGCTTCTACCCATTCCCTGTGCCCATTGTCGAACATAAAAGGTAGATATAAACGCGGGTAAAGCCTGTTTGATTTTTTCGCTATTACTCCCTAACACCACCGTTAAATTATTGAGCCCAGTTAGTAAATTATCATTTTCAAAAAATGGGGCCACACTATGGCAAATTAAGGGCACACCATTTAGCTTGGCTAATTGCTTAATGCCGCCAAATCTCTTACTTTGACCGGCAGCAAGAACAATCACGCTAACAGGCACTATGCTAGGCAACCACTGATAGATTTAGCATCGGCATGTTCTAATACAGCATGAGCTTCTGAGATCATAGATAAAGCTATCGATTCGGGCAATTCTCCGCCTAAACGTAAACCCGCGGGATTGGAAAGTGGATGAACAAGTATATCCAGGGTGAGTCTTGCTTCATCCAACACCCGTTGCGTTCTATGTTTTGGCCCTAACAGGCCTAGGTAACTGACGTGACTAAATTGCAATAATTTTAACGCCTTAGCATCAAGTTTAACATTATGGGTTAATACAAAAGCCGCATTGATTTGGCCTAGCCATGTAGCGTCTGTTAATTGGTCGAATGGCTCTCGGATAGTTTGCGTCGCAGCGGGAAAATAGCCCTGCTTGCCATACCCTACCCTTGGATCCAATAAAATAATTTGCCAACCTAATTCACCAGCAATAGACACTAACGGTTTGGCATCAACTCCCGCACCAAAAATCGCCACTAACGGAGTAGGCAGTAATTTTTGAACAAAAACCGTATGCTGACCAGCTTCAACTAATCCCATTGCCATCTTATCGTCAGTTTTTTCTGTGGGCAAAATCTGATTGTTGGCTGCACTCAATTCAACATTTTGTTGGTAAACGACAGGCTCTCTATTGTCTAATTGTTGCGATAACTGCTCAAGTTGCAAATACCGATTTTGTGAGTTTACTGGTTGTAGCAGAATTTTCACCATGCCACCGCAGCCTATGCCCAGTTTCCAAGCTAGGTCCTCTTCTTCACGCATGTCATATTCGACAATACGATTTTGATTATTTTCCCAACAGCGTCTAGCTTGACGCATTATGTCAGACTCCAAACAGCCGCCGCTTAGCATGCCGTAATACTGGCCTAAATCATTTATCATCATCATTGCCCCAGATTTTCGATAGGAAGATCCTTGGGTTTGAACAATAGTCGCTAATACCCACTGCTGAGAATCTTTATGACTAGACCAGTAATGTAACAATTGTTGAATTCTATTTGCCATGTGTGGGTAGAGTGTTTCCTAATAATTAGTAAAAATAATACCAAGTCCTCAAGTGATAACTTGGCCAATCAGCCTTTATTTATATACTCAGGTGTAATGCCTATGATTTTACGCGAAGATAAACTAAAGTGACATGATATTGATTTTAAACACAGTTTAATCCAATTTACGTCATAAAATTGCATCAATATCAGCTTTCCATATGATATAGCTAAATAACACTTTGCTTTTTATGTCGTAAGCCTAATCTACTAATATATACGTAACTATTTTGTCTGAAAACCGTTAATATTTTGGGCAAAGTCATTATTGACAACTGAATTGAACAAATGACTGGTGTCATCCGGTCATCTGTATTCTGACATTAAGCGCTTTATTATAAAAAGGAAACATGATGCAAATTTATGACGATAACTCACTTTCAATTGGTAACACCCCTTTAGTTAAATTAAACCGAGTCACCGGTGGCAACGTTTACGCAAAAATCGAAGCTAGAAACCCTAGTTTCAGTGTTAAATGCCGTATTGGCGCTAACATGATCTGGGATGCCGAAAAGAAAGGCTTGTTGAAAGAAGGCAACGAACTAGTTGAAGCCACAAGTGGTAACACAGGAATTGCTTTAGCATTTGTAGCGGCGTCTAGAGGGTACAAATTGACCTTAACTATGCCCAGTTCAATGAGTTTAGAACGTCGTAAATTGCTAAAAGCCATGGGCGCGAATTTAGTATTAACTGAACCAGCAAAAGGCATGAAAGGTGCAATTGACGCGGCCAATGAAATTGTCGCTTCAGATCCTAAAAAGTATGTACCTTTACATCAGTTTGAAAACCCCGCTAACCCAGAAATCCATGAGAAAACTACAGGTCCTGAAATTTGGCAAGACACCGACGGTAAAGTTGATGTGTTTGTTGCTGGTGTGGGCACTGGTGGCACTATTACTGGTGTGAGCCGTTACATTAAAAATACGCAGGGTAAAGCGATTACCTCAGTAGCAGTAGAACCGACAGATTCGCCTGTTATCACGCAAGCTAAAGCCGGTGAAGCTTTAACCCCAGGACCACACAAAATTCAAGGGATTGGCGCAGGTTTTATTCCTGGCAACCTTGATTTAGATCTTGTTGATGAAGTTGAACAAGTTAGCAATGAAGATGCTATCGCAATGGCACACAGATTAATGACAGAAGAAGGTATTCTAGTAGGAATATCATCTGGAGCAGCAGTAGTAGCTGCCAAACGTGTTGCTGAAAAACCAGAAAATGCTGATAAGCATATCGTTGTCTTACTAGCCAGTGCTGCTGAACGTTATTTGAGTAGTCCACTATTTGCTGGTGAATTTTCTGACGCAGAAAATATCCAATAAACGAAAAGACAAAGCAGTGAATAAAAAAGGGAGGCTTTATGCCTCCCTTTTCTTTTGATTTTAAATAAAACGCGTTACCATCAAATTATCATACCTTTTCTGTTAACACTGAGCATGCTTAAAAAACTATCCAGCCTATTCATTTTACTATTACTCATTAGTGCGTGTGAGAAATTAGAAACCAAAAAAGGCGCGGGAAAATTCGGTATGTTAGATACTGATGTACCTGAGTTTGCGGCAATCGAGTTTTTTAACCAAATTTATCATACTAAAGATCTGAGCGGAGCGCTAAAGCTTAGTACCCCAAAGATGCAGAGACTTTTACGCTCTTACCATACGAATAAGGGTGTACAAAGGCATGTATTGAATATGCGTTTTGATAAGGTAAACATTCAACCCAGCACTCGTAGCGCGGGTAGAAATGAATTTGCCAAAGATGCGAAAATTTCGTTATTTTTCGAAGGAGACTTAGACGGAAACATTTTAAAGGATCTTCGAATTGTCAGTATGATTAGAGTTAAAAAAGAATGGTTAGTTGATGACGTCAGTGCCGAATAATTATACTCACCTTTAGATGATATAAGAACTGAAGTTGAACATTGCTAGCTTAAATCCTCGAGCAACCATTAATACCGTGTCGTTACTCTCTACTTGCAAAGTCAGCATGCTATCTTCGCTAGCTAGAATACTCAGTAGACAATCTTACTGCTTTACTCACTCCAAGACGTAGCCCATGACTTCCCTGCCTGTAAAGTTTTCAAATCTATTTATGCCAATCTGTGTAGTGCTAATTAGTAGCCTACTTTGGTGGTACGAGCCGTTAAGCAGCGAATATCTAGCATATAATCGAAATGAGATTAGCGATGGGCAGTGGTGGCGCATTCTGACAGGACATTTTCTACATACCAATACTAACCATTTACTCTTAAATTTAGCCGGACTCATTTTACTTTGGGCCTTACATGGAAGTTACTTCTCTTATCGTACTCTGATGGAGTTAATACTGCTTTGCATTGGCACCAGCTTAGGGATCTCATTTGTTCGCGCCCGAACTAGTTTGGTATGTGGGCTTATCTGGCGTATTACACGGATTGTTTATTGTTGGTGCCTATAAAGACATAATCAATCACATGTACAGTGGCTGGTTGCTGCTTATCGCCGTTTGGATAAAAGTACTTTATGAACAGTTTTCAGGCCAAAATCAACAGGTAGCCTCGTTAATAGATGCAAATGTCGCTATAGACGCCCATTTATTCGGTTCGATTTCAGGGGCTATCATTGTGGTGTTTTTTAGCTTTTGCCAAATATATATAAAACTCAACAAACGTAGCTAAGTCAATTTGCAAGGGGTAGGCGGCTAGTTTACTATTTTGCTTTTGCTGACCTAACGACAATGGCATAAGATTACCTAAGTGATGGATAAGCAGTATCGTTTAAGCTAACTAATATCAATATAACTCAAAGATTTAATGTGTCTTGTAAAAATAACCTCAGTTAAATGTTCATTCGGTGACGAAATTGTGCGTGTATAGCAAGGCGGATTGTCCTACGTATTAACGTGTTATTGCCAGACAATCCAACGCCGCTAGATAGAAAAAGAGCGTTATCGATAGGTTCGGCTTATCCAGAAATACAGGTTAAATTGTAAAAAACCTAAACTCTGTTGTTACGCGCTAGTTAAGGGCTTAGCGAATGCCTGTAAAATCCCTAGTATTTTCAATTAAAATCAAATAATAGATTAAAAAACGCACATTTAAGAGTTATCATATACGTAACTCAGTTACCTACGTCAATAATCAACCGAGTTTTAAAAAAGTTAAGTTTTCATTATGGAAAAGAGAGAATCATATGGCCTTTAAAAAACAGTACTTGAAATCAAAAGAGATTTGTAAAGTTACATTCAAATTGTCATCAGCAGAAGCAAAAGATGCAGAAAAAGTTTGTTTAGTTGGTGAGTTTAATGAGTGGGATAAAACATCTTTACCCATGAAAAAACTTAAAAATGGCGGATTTACTGCAACAGTAAATTTAGCGAAAGATGCAAAATATCAGTTCAGATACCTATTAGATGGCGAGTCATGGGAAAATGATCATGATGCGGACGAGTACTTGCAGTCTCCAGTATCTTTGGAAGAAAACTCTGTCGTTATCGTTTAAACGTCAAATAAGTACAAATGAAGCCAAGGTTTAGACCTTGGCTTTTTTGTAGCTGAGATCGGAAGTAAACTTCACATATAATAAATTAATTTAATATTTAAATTTATAAAACATATGAAAAACGATTCACAAACTAACTGAAATCAGGTTAATCTAGAATTTTAGATTGGCTGAAGAATCAATATGGTTACAAACTTGTTTAAGTGTTTCACCTTTGTTTTTGCTTTATTTAGTATTAGTTTCAACCTTTTCGCTAAGACAGAACAACCCAATATAATTTTAATTATTGCAGATGATCTTAGCTGGGATGATATTGGTGCTTATGGTCACCCCAATATACACACGCCTAATTTAGACAACATGGCAAAGGAAGGAATGCGTTTCGACAGCGCATATCTGACCGCAAGTTCCTGCAGCCCTAGCAGAGCTAGTATGCTCACCGGGCGATATCCCCACAATACTGATGCTGAACAGTTACATTGGGACCTACCATTGAGCCAAACCACATTTGCAGAAGTACTAGGTGCAACAGGATACTGGACAGCTGCCGCGGGTAAATGGCATCTTGGAGAAAAAATTAAACAACGATTCGACTTAGTGAAAGAAGCGAAATATGGTGAAGGTTCGCTTTCGGGTGCTGGAGAATGGTTAGATTTATTAGACGAACGTCCACAAGGGAAGCCGTTCTTTTTATGGTTAGCAGCTTGGGATGCGCATAGACCTTTCTTTCAAGGAGCTCATCCTTACAACCATAAACAGCAAGATGTTCGCCTTCCACCATATTACCCACCAACTGAGTTGTTTATAGATGATTTTGTCGCTTACTATGACGAGATTAGTCGGTTTGATGCTAATGTTGGAAAAGTGCTAAAAAAATTACAACAACAAAACGTTGTTGAGAATACCCTTGTATTAGTAGTCTCAGACAATGGACGCCCTTACGCAAGAGACAAAACGACATTGTTTGATTCTGGGGTAAAAACGCCCATGATTGCTTATTGGCCAAACGGCATTGCAAAAGGCAGTGTGAGCAATAGTATTGTCAGTTCTATCGACATTTCAGCCACCTTTTTAGATCTTGCTAGTGCTAAAAAACCCAACACTGTCGAAGGAAAGAGTTTTCGTAGATTGTTTGAAAAGCCCGACCAAGTGTTTAGACAATATGCTATATCAGAAAGAAATTGGCATGACTTTGAAGATCACGGCCGTTCGATCCGTTCCCAGCGTTTTCGTTATATACGTAACAACTACAACGACCTCCCCCTACACCCAGCGCCGATACGGTCTATCATAAAACGTGGTGGGAATTAGGTAGATTGTACGATGCAGGTTTGCTTAATAAGCATCAATCTAGACCATTTATTGCGCCCCGAGCAAAAGAAGAGCTGTACGATCTTCGCAATGACCCGTATGAGTTAAATAATTTGGCAGACTTCGGGCAATACCAAGATGAATTGATAAGACACCGTAAAGCGCTAGATTCGTGGATTAAAGAAAGCAATGACTTCATCCCAAGTGTACGAACTTTGGATGATTTTGACCGAAGAACAGGCGCTTATGCACCACACAGATTACGCCCACGCCCGACAAAAATGGAGCAGTACGGTAAATCTGGCGCTTATTGATTTTACAGATATAAAAGCTTGTTAGTTTTTTGAAGCTGCTAACAAGCTATTCTTGTAAAAAATAAATACTCAGCAGTTAAAAGTCAGTACAATTACTGCAGATATTTGACCTAAGAACATTTACATGCGCAGTATTCATTATCAATTGTATTCGGACGACACTGAAAAACCTTGGATATTATTAATTCACGGCTTATTTGGTAGCGCCGATAATTTATCGGGTTTACGTAAATTATTCACTGGCAGTCATCAAGTGCTGTCGATAGATTTGCCTGACCATGGAAAATCAGCATTCACTACTGGCTTTAGTTTTACCTCATATGCCGAAAAAGTCGTCGCGCTATTAGCCCATTTAGATATTCACAAGGTGGATGTGCTAGGACACTCATTAGGTGGAAAAGTGGCTATGAGCATGGCCCTGTCCTTCCCCAATTTAGTTAGCAGTCTAGTGGTATTGGATATTGCACCGGTGCATTATGCCCCGCGTCATCAATTAGTGTTTGACGGATTAAATAGCATCAATCTAGATACACTGAGCAGTCGTAAAGAGGCCGACTTGCTGCTGGCAACGCATATTAGTGAATCGTCTACTCGTCAATTTTTGTTAAAAAGTTTGTATAAAGACAATGAGCGCTGGAAATGGCGTTTTAATCTTGACCTGTTGCAACGAGAATATCACTTACTATCAGAAGGCATTAAGGCGAGCTCCACTTTTGATAAACCTGTTCTGTTTATTAAAGGTGGGAAATCAGATTACTTACTACTCGAACATAGGTCAGCAATAATAGCACTATTCCCTAACAGTCAATCAAAAGTCATACCAAACGCAGGACATTGGTTACATGCACAAAACCCTACCTTATGTTATAAATTTGCGTATTCTTTCTTAAAGGTTAGTAACAATCTCTTATAAACGCTCTAAAATTCGCCCCTATTCAAACAAGGGATTATTACGCTTTTGTATTGCAGCTAGTTGTCTTTTAGCGTTGCTAGGTAGCGTTGGGGCGCGTGCGCAAGCAGCCTATAGGTTTGCCGTAATCAGTCCAGGAACAGCCCCTTACCTATATCTAGATCAAGCTTCTAAAAAATATGAAGGGGTAATAGTTGATATCGTCAAACATATGTCCTCATCTTACCCAATCGAGGTGACGTTTATTGATTCAAATAGAAATAGAATTGAACATTTAATACAACAAGGGGATGTGGATGCTTTTCTATCAAGTGCAGATTGGTTAGATAACACCCAAAACTTGCTCTCTTCTGAACCAATAATCACCCATAAAAGTTACATTTATCAACTAACGCCATTTGAAAACACTAAACAACCACTACTTAAACCCATCATCTGTACTCGAGTGGGCTATGCCTATCCGGCTTTAAATATTGCAATCCGCAATAAAGAAGTACAAAGAATGGATTCTGCTACGCAACTAAACATGATGAATATGTTAAAGCAAAAAAGGTGCGACCAAGCGATAATGAATAATCACAACGCCAACGTAATTTTGTCTTCGGCATCATTTAAATCCGTCAAAATATACCGCTCTCCTACCCCAATAGACAGCACCAAAATGGCAATCTTTTTTAGGCGCGATTTGCATCATTTTAAACGAGCAATTGATAACTCTATCAAGCTAATGCAAGCAAACGGTGAGATTACAAGCTCAATTCATCGACATGAATTAGCGAACATTCAAGATTAAACTGATGAGTTTACGTCCCTAACAATTTTCATGTGAAGGACACTATGTTAATATGCCGCGATTTTTATTTTAGAGTAGATCTAATCCATGTTAAGTGAACATTATGAATTAATTGAAACGATAGGTTTAAACCTATGTTTAGCTGGATTGTTCATTTTGATGACATATGCAGTGTACGATATTCTTAAGAAGAACAATGTCCCGTTGTTGGGTAAAATAGTGGTATATTTTGTCTTATTTTTGGGTGCTGCAGGATTTATTTTTAAAGGTATTATGCAATTGTTTGTAGGTGAATAAGCTTACTAAAGTAAAATTGTTAAAGTAATTAATAAGTGAGGAAAAAAAGCTAATGGCAAGTGTGGGGTTATTTTTCGGCAGTGATACTGGCAATACAGAACATATTGCTAAAATGATCCAAAAAGAATTGGGCAAGAACTTAATTGAAGTTCGAGATATTGCGAAAAGCAGTAAAGAGCAAATTGCTGAGTTTGATTTATTGTTGTTTGGCATTCCAACATGGTATTACGGTGAAGCCCAATGTGATTGGGATGACTTCTTTCCTGAATTGGAACAGATTGATTTTGAAGATAAACTCGTCGCTATTTTTGGTTGTGGTGACCAAGAAGATTATGCCGAGTATTTCTTAGATGCCATGGGTATGGTAAGGGATATAGTTGAGGCTAAAGGCGCAATTTTAGTCGGTCAATGGCCAACCGAAGGTTATGACTTTGAAGCGTCAAAAGGCATGGCGGATGACGATCACTTTGTTGGTTTAGGCATTGATGAAGACAGACAACCTGAGTTAACGGATGAAAGAGTTAAAGCCTGGTGTAAACAAATACAAGAAGAAATGTGTTTGGCCGAACTAAGTTAACTAATTAATATTTAAATGAAATTCTAAGGGGATTGTATTCTCTTAGAATTTTGAAATAGTTGTTAAAATTGTTGAATCAGCCCTTTCATTAGACGCTAACTACCCTATAATGTCAGCATAAATTATTTGAAAGTAAGTCAATGGAACAAAATAAAGAATTAAAAAAAGCGGGACTTAAAGTAACTCTACCTCGCTTAAAAATCTTAGAAATACTTCAATTACCTGAGAATCAACATATCAGTGCTGAAGATGTTTATAAAAAACTAATAGATCAAGATGAAGATATTGGTTTAGCCACTGTTTATCGGGTACTGAATCAATTTGATGATGCGGGTATTTTGAACCGCCATCATTTTGAAGGTGGCAAATCAGTTTTCGAAATTAGTCATAAGAAACACCATGATCATTTAGTGTGCCTAAATTGCGGGAAAGTAATTGAGTTTGAAGATGAAATCATTGAAAAACGCCAAGAAGAAGTAGCTCAACGCCACAATATGACTTTGACCCATCATAGTTTGTATCTTTATGGGCATTGTAAAGAAAATTGCGACGATTAAATAAACTATACATTCGAAACTAAACCGCTGTCTTAGCGGTTTTTTTAGCCTCAATTTCGTTACCAACTATCCGCTTTGTCTGTGTCAGATTGCTTTGCTTCTACCCAGTTGTCTCCATTCTCACTGGTCTCTTTTTTCCAGAACGGAGCCTGAGTCTTGAGAAAATCCATAATATACTCACTCGCTTGAAACGCTGATTGTCGATGTTGACTGGTTACACCTACCATAACAATTTGCTCATTCGGATTTAACTGCCCTACTCGATGTATAATAGTAATACGCCCCAGAGACCACTTCTGTCGCGCTTTAATGAGAATGTTGCTCAGTGATTTTTCTGTCATTGCAGGATAATGTTCCAAGAATAACCCAGTTACATGGCCCTTCTGGTTAAAATCTCGCACCAAGCCGATAAATGTAACTACAGCACCATCTGTAGAATTATTCTTTCGCAAACGTTGGTATTCACAATTAAAATCGAAGTCTTGGCTCTGAATACTAATTTTATCGTTACTATGCAAACTAGCCACCTGTTACTGGCGGGAAAAACGCCACCTCGTCGTTATCCCTAATTTTACATTCTTCGCTAGCCATCTCTTGGTTTACCGCCACTAAAGCCCGTCCATGTTGCAAAAATTCTGCCCATTCAGAGTGATGTTCCTGTAAATGACTCCGGAGATCGGCTACGGTCATGTGTTCATGCCTAAATTGAGATGTTTCAATAGTCACCTATAGTCAAGCTTCAAACGTTCTTTTAGTTGACCAAAAAATAATACTTTTAGCATTGCATCCCCTCTACTTGCCAATCACCACTTTTTCCACCTTGTTTTTTTAAGACACGTATTCCGTCAATTTCCATTAAGGGATCAACTGCTTTACACATGTCAAACAAGGTTAGAGCAGCTACACTGACTGCCGTTAGCGCCTCCATTTCAACACCCGTTTGTCCTGCCAACTTGCACAATGCTTGAATTCTTACTTGCTGCGTACTGTCTAAAATTTCAAACTCTATTTGGACTTTAGACAGCATTAAAGGGTGACAAAGAGGTATCAATTCACTACATTTTTTCGCACCTTGGATCCCTGCAATTTGTGCCACAGACAGCACATCACCTTTAGCGTGTTGGTTATCTCTTAACATAGAAAAAGCTTGCTTAGACATTTTGATAAAACCTTCGGCTACTGCTTGGCGTTGTGTGACATTTTTCTCGGTTACGTCCACCATATTCGCTTTACCTTGGTCATTGATATGCGAGAACTTAACATTTTGACTCATTTATTTATCCTCTACTTGCACAACAAGTGCTTACATTTTTAGGTGAACAACAAAGTTACATGGTCTATGGGTTGAGTCTAATTGCTGCTGTAAAATTCCCTGCCAAGCAGTCTTACACGCGCCAGTAGACCCTAGGCATACAAAATATAGCGGTACCATTTGCCATTCCTGCTAAAGCTCTAGACTGCACAGTTGAGGTGCCAATCTCTAAGTAAGAAATGTGTCGAAATAACTCTCCAAATCCTTCAATACTCTTATCAAATAATGGCTTTACTGCTTCTGGAGTGGTGTCTCTCGCTGTAAAACCAGTGCCGCCGGTGACTAGCACAACTTGAATGTCATCAGATGCAATCCAATTCGAAAGCTGTGCTCTAATTTTAAATTTATCGTCAATTACAATTTCTCTTGCCTGTACTTGGTGGCCATCTTCGGTGGCTGCAGCAGCCAAATACTGCCCAGAGGTATCATTTTCTTCCGTCCGTGTATCTGACACAGTCAGCACAGCTACTTTAAGTATTTGTTTATCCGTAGAAATTTGTGAGGCCATTTATTTACCTTTAATGGTTAGAGACTCATAATGGGCTTGCCATTGTTGAGGAGTATTAATATTAATAAGTGTAGAAAAATTTTTTACTGGTATTTGATTGGCAGAAAAAAGCGTCAAGATATGTCTCATCGATAGTTGTTTATTTTTAATGGTACTATTCGCTCTATAGTTGGTAGATAAATGGCCATCTAAATAACTTAACAATTCTTCATTTTTGGGTATATAGATGGGAAATTGATGATGTTCAAAGCTACAGATGACGCTCTTTTCTCGACCTTCAATAATTAAACACTCTAGCTCGTCAACCGTAAGCGCAGGCATATCTACCGGTACGAACAACATTTCGTTTATGTCGGGTCTAGCCTTATGCAAATAATTAAGCACCGCGTGGATACCTGATAAAGGTCCACAATTAGGATAGATATCTCTTATCCCATTTTGATGTTGCACACCACTTACCCATACTTCAACTTGCTCTAAATGACTTAAAAGTAGTTGGCAATTGTTAAGTAAGGTTAGTGCAGAGTTGGGTAAAGCAAGTAAACTCTTGTCTTGCCCCATCCTGCTAGACTGACCTCCAGCCAGTACCACCCCAGCTAACATAAATTCACCCTTAACCGCCTAACATAGCCAAATGTTTGGTGCCACCGGTATAACCATCTTGCAACCAATGGGTGGCTTCTTTATTTGAAAGTAAATGAGTGAGTTGTTGCTGCAATGCTCTGCTATCTGCTGACTCTAATGTCTGCCTAATATCTAAACCTTTATCTGCAAATAAGCACAGATGCAATTTGCCTACGGCAGATACCCTAAGTCGATTACACGTTACGCAAAAATCATTACTGTAAGGCATGATCAAACCAATTCTTCCCTCAGAATCGGGGTGATAAAACTCTTGGGCTGGACCAGCAGTTCTGCTTCTTATAAGTTGACTCCAGCCATTTTCGAGTAATTGTTCTTTGAGAGGTAATCCAGAAATGTGATTTTGTTTGAAGAAATTAAGGTTGTCTCCAGTTTGCATCAACTCGATAAACCGCAAACTAATAGGGGTAGATTTAACCCAAGCTAAGAACTGATTAAACTCGGAGCCATTGTATTGTTTCATTAAAACTACGTTCACTTTAACGGTTACGCCTAAAGCAAGCGCCTTGTTAATGCCAACTAAAATAGAGTTTAACGCGTCATAACCAGTAATTGATTGAAACATACGAGGATCTAAACTGTCGATACTCACATTTAGTGAGTTAAGGCCTGCTGCGACCCAACGGTCAATATCAGTTTCTAACTTGTAACCATTGGTCGTCATAGCCACATGCTCAATACTAAGGCGTATTAGCACAGTTTGCTATGATTTCAGTAAGATCTTTGCGCAGCGAAGGTTCACCGCCTGTAATTCTGACTTTGCTGGTGCCTAAGGCCGCAAACCCATTTACTAAGGTTTTTATTTCTTTCACTGACAGAAAATTTCTATCAGTATCACATGCATAACCGTCTGGCAGGCAATAGTCGCATCGAAAATTGCACACGTCTGTGATAGACAGCCTTAAATAGTGGAAACGGCGTCCAAATTTATCTTCTAACATACTGTGTTTAACACCTTTCCAAATTTAAACACCAACCATTCGGTGTTTACGGGAGGCTGCTCGATTTCTCTTACAACCCAGGTAAACTTAATAAGCAATAAGTTTACGGCCAAAACACCATCTCTATGTGAATTAGGTCAATTGGCTCGGAGTTTTAAATAACCATACAAAACAATTGAATGGCCTTGGTATATATTTGTATCACATAATTGCTAAGGAGTAATGTAAAACCCTATGGATGTTTAACGCTTTAGCAGCACAGTCTCACAAAAAACCGCTTCGACAAGACGGCTTTTTTACCTCGTTGTAACCTAAAACACTTTGTATTAAGGTAAATTAATTATTCTTGGCATATAAGTTGAACCATTATAGGTACCTTAAGGAATTTTTGGCCAAAAAGCAGGCTAATACAAAGGACTAAAATAGGAAATTAAACATATGTTAACAGAAACTTTTATCCGTGATCATAAGCTGCCAAAGGCCTTCGCAACGATAGCCAATGATTTTTATATCCCTTTGGCGAATAAAATATTTTCGCACCAAAAAAGTGCAAGCATCCCCTACTTTGTAGGCATCAATGGTTGTCAGGGGTCGGGAAAGTCGACATTATCTGAGTTCTTACAAGTATATTTACAATCTGAACATAACTTATCTGTCGTTGTTATGTCACTAGATGACTTCTATTTTAGTCAAGCCGACAGAGAAACGTTAGCGACAGACATACACCCGCTATTTAAAACTAGAGGCGTGCCCGGTACGCATGATACCTACCTTATTAAACAAGCATTACAGAAGTTACAACAACAAACCCAGTCAGTTACGATACCTCGTTTTAATAAAGCAACGGATAACCCATTCCCGACGGAGGAGTGGACAGTAATAGATAGACAAGTAGACGTGGTGATATTTGAAGGGTGGTGTTGGGGAGTTAATGGGCAAGACGAGAGTGAATTGACCATGCCAGTGAATGAACTGGAAGCCATTCAAGATAAGCAACTAGTTTGGCGTAGGTATGTGAACTCAATTTTAAAACGTGACTACCAACCTTTGTATGAGTATATGAATTTGTGGGTTATGTTTGAAGCCCCGTCTTTTGCCGATGTTTATGCTTGGCGTTTAGAGCAAGAGCAAAAACTAGTAGAAAAATTAGCCGGAAAAGTAACAAGTGGCGTAATGAGCCCAGCTGAAATTAAGGACTTTATACAGTATTACCAACGTTTAACGGAACATAGCTTTAAAACGTTACCAAATACATGCGACCACTTATTCACCTTAGACTCTTCTAGAGCAATAATTAGCTACCAAAGAAAAGGTCAACAATGAAAAAACAACATATCATTTTTACGGATTTAGATGGCACCTTACTTGACCACCATTCATATAGTTTTGCACCAGTGGTATCGATTCTTGATAAATTGCAACAAGAAGGAATTCCTGTTATTCCTAATACCAGTAAAACCTTTGCTGAACTGGTGGAAATTAGAGGAGCGTTAAAGCTGACGACCCCTTTTATTGTTGAAAACGGAGCGGCTATTTATATTCCCACCCATTTTTTCCCGCAACAACCGATTGGCACAATAGAAAAATCCGGGTACTGGCTTAAAGAATTTTCACCTCGAGTTGAACATTGGGTTGGCGTACTGGATACTTTACAAGCTGCATTCTCTGAAGAGTTTGAGCACTTTTCTAGAATGAGCGTAAAACGAATTAGTGAAGTCACTGGCTTGTCCGAACACGACGCAGAATTAGCCGCCACTAGAGAATATGGTGAGCCAGTTAATTGGCTTGGCGATCAAGCGTCTAAAACGTTATTTATTCATGCCCTTGAAGAGGCAGGCGCCACACCGTTGCAAGGTGGTCGCTTTTTACATGTGTCAGGTTATAGCGATAAAGGACAAGCCCTAACATGGCTACTAAATGAATACCAAAAGCAACATCCCGATAAACAATGCGACTCTATTGCCTTAGGCGACGGACAAAATGATGTAGCTATGCTAGAAGTGGCAAGTTTAGCTATACGCATATTATCACCAACGACACCGCCACCGGAGTTAAAACGCACCAACAAGGTCATTACCAGTCATAACTTTGGACCGACTGGATGGGCTGAATGTATCGAAGCAATTTTATTCAAGCAGTAACTTAGGTTATTACTAATTTTAGATTTATCAATGGAGACAACATGGCTGATTTTTACCAAAATGGCATAGTCACAACATTACACAATTTATCTGAGCGTCCTACCGAGGAACTAGAGCAGGAACTTTTATCCTTCTCAAAAAAACGACCAATGGCGTTAATACTCCCCTCATTATTCTCTGAGTTAGAGGGGGAAGCTTTACCCAATATTATCGAGCATATTAGTGGTGTCCCCTACCTATCTCAAATAGTGATAGGTCTAGACAGAGCAGATCAAGCCCAATATCAACATGCGCTAAAATTTTTCGGAAAATTACCTCAAGATCACAGGATCCTATGGAATGAAGGGCCTAGATTACAGGCATTAGATGCAAAATTGGAAGCATTGGGCCTAGCCCCTAAAGAGTTAGGTAAAGGACGCAACGTCTGGTATTGCATGGGTTATGTATTGGCGACTGGTAAGGCTGAGTCAGTAGCATTACATGATTGCGACATTTTAACTTACGATAGAGGTCTATTAGCCCGACTGATTTACCCTGTAGCTAACCCACAGTTTAATTATGAATTTTGTAAAGGATATTATGCGCGCGTTGCAGATGGAAAGATTAATGGTCGAGTTTCCCGTCTACTGGTTACCCCACTTATTAGAGCATTGCAAAAAGTAGTCGGACATAACGATTACTTAGAGTACATGGACAGCTTCAGATACCCTCTAGCTGGCGAGTTTTCATTTAGACGAGACGTATTAAATGACATTCGTATTCCAAGTGACTGGGGATTAGAAATTGGTGTGTTATCAGAGATGCAACGAAACTACTCTAATAATCGATTATGCTAAGGCTGATATTGCCAAGAATTACGATCATAAACATCAAGATTTATCTGCTGACAATGATCAAGGTGGCTTATCTAAAATGTCTATCGATATAACCAAGGCCCTGATTCGAAAACTGGCGACGCAAGGCGAAACCTTTTCTACCGAATCCTTCCGTTCACTTAAAGCAACCTACTATCGTATAGCATTAGACTTTGTTGAAACCTACAACAACGATGCAATGATGAATGGCCTCAAGGTCGACATTCATAGCGAAGAGAAAGCCGTAGAACTCTTTGCTGAAAATATCATGAAAGCCGGTGAAAGCTTCTTAGACCACCCAATGGAAACCCCATTTATTCCAAGCTGGAATCGAGTGGTAAGTGCCATTCCAGATATACTGGAACAACTTAAAGATGCAGTAGAGCAAGACTACGAAGAATTTAAACAAGAATAAGTAAACGTTAAACAATAAGGGTTAAAGTATGTCTTCCATTTTTGAACAACTAAGCGTTAAAGTTGAGCATCACTTAGATGTAATCTATCAAGGGGTAGATTTAAATATCTCAATTAAAGCGTTGTCAGAGCAGTTGCTGGCAAGTATGAGAATTCATAAGCCAGAACACATACTCGAACCCAAACCCCACCATAACAATTGGGATCAACAAGACGTTTTGTTGATTACCTATGGTGACAGTATAGAAAAAGCAGAGGAGAAACCGCTGCATACTTTGCACACATTCCTCAATGAATATTGTCAGGATGCCATCAACAGTGTGCATATCTTACCGTTTTTTCCTTATAGTTCAGACGACGGGTTTTCAGTAATTGACTACTCTAGTGTCAATGAATCGTTAGGAAATTGGCAAGATATTGAAGCTATTACCAAAGACTATAGACTGATGTCAGATGTGGTGATTAACCATTGCTCATCTCGTAGCGCTTGGTTTTCTAACTTTATAAAAGGCGAAGGCCAAGGGCACGATTTTTTCTACACGGCCACGCCGGATACGGATGTTAGTAAGGTTGTGCGACCACGAACATCCGATTTACTGCGCCTAACCGTCACCGCCAATGGTGAACAATACGTTTGGTGCACCTTTAGTCACGACCAAGTTGATTTTGATTTTACCAATCCTAATGTTCTAGACACCTTTGTTTCTATCATTCGTCAGTATTTAGATGCTGGTATACGCATATTTCGATTAGATGCCGTCGCATTTTTATGGAAAGAGTTAGGTACTAGTTGTATCAACTTAGAGCAAACCCACGAAGCCGTGCGATTATTGCGCACCTTGATTGAACATGCTGTAAATGATGCGGTAATCATTACCGAGACAAACATTCCTAATAGGCAGAATTTAACCTATTTTGGAAATGCTAATGAAGCCCACGGTATATACAATTTTTCCCTACCTCCACTGTTAGTCAACTCACTGGTTACTGGATCATGTAAACATTTGAAAGCTTGGCTATGCAGTATGCCCCCCGCTCAGAATGGTACATTTTTCTTCAACTTCATAGCATCACATGATGGCATAGGGCTAAGGCCAGCTGAGGGATTGTTAGCAGACAAAGAGCTCACTACTTTGGTCAACACTATGCAAAATTTCGGAGGTAGGATCTCTTGGCGTCAAGCAGAAACAGGTGAACAGAAAGCCTATGAAATTAACATTGCCCTATATGATGCTTTACAAGGGACAGTAAAAGGCCCAGATAAATGGGGATTAGAGCGCTTCATATGTGCCCACGCAGTGATGTTTGGCTTAGAAGGCATACCAGGATTATATATTCATAGTTTACTTGGAACGGGCAACGATTATGAAAAGGTCAAAAATACCAGTCAAAACCGCTTCCATCAATCGTCATAAGTGGGATTATGACGTACTGAAAAAAGCGTTAGATACACCAGAAAGTCAGCATGCAAAAGTGCTTAGCAGAATGCGGGAGTTACTGAACATTCGTAAGTCACAGGCTGCATTCCATCCAAATGCAACACAGTTCACATTGCAACTTGGGGAGCAACTGTTTGGCTTTTGGCGTCAGAGTTTGAACCGTAGGCAAAGTATTTTTTGTATCCATAATATGTCAACAGAGCCACAAACTATGCGTTACAGTGACTTAAATCTTATCGGAACCGATAATTGGACCGATTTGATAACCAAGCAAACTTTGGATCTGGATGACCTTGAGTATGAATTACAACCCTATCAAAGTATGTGGATATCGAACGTTGTTAACTAGCTATGTAGTTAAATGGACCAACCCATAGGTGTTAATCCAAAAATGTGAGATCAATCAGCCAACCTTTCAGGCTCAATTTTATTGTGCACTGAAGGTTGGTCGTTTGTGGTCACTGTCTCTCAGCAACCTCATCGTAAGTATATGATTGTTATTTAAAAATCATAATAGAGCGAAATAATGTAGTCAGTTAGTAACGTTTTTTAGTAAATTACTTACCCAAATCATCACTTCACACTAAAGAAAATCCTTAATTCATTGATTATAAAGGATAATAATCTTGTGGCACGGCTCTTGATATACCTAGTCTATAAGTTGGCTTAAGCGTAAGTTACAGGCTAAAGCTCAACTTATTTGTTAATCAAATTAGACTAACCGCTAGGTTATAGTTTTTGAATCGAAGTGACGGATTTAAAGGCTATATCCATCAATTCAATTTATGGAGAATCGAAAATGACTAAATTTGTACTAGTACTAACCACTACCTTATTTTCTCTGGCTATTACCGCTCAAGAGCCAGAAAACAAATTCCATCCGTTAGATGAAGACAAAGATGGACTGATCAGTATTGAAGAAGCGCAAAAAGATGCTTTTTTAAGCAAGAACTTTCCATTATTAGATGTGGACGGCGATGGGTACTTAAGCGCAGAAGAATTGGCGACCGAAGTCGATATTGAGCAATAGCCTAATCATTCCCCAAAAATACCAAACGTTGACGTTTGGTATTTTTTTATCTGATTAACTAACTTCGACCCCACTTGAAAAGTTGTAAATCAAGGCATTCATTGAAAGGAGTTATTGCTAGTTAACGGCCTTTACGCCATTATTTCTCTACATCCACGTTTCGGTAGAAAAATAATGAAAGCAACATCTATCATCTTTGCCTTATGTTTAGTTAGTTCTACTAACAACGCAGCTCAAAATACGTCACAAGAACCTAACAAGTTAGACTTCGTCAATCAGCAATTAGCGACACAAAAATTAAATGAGTTACTAGCGATCAGCACGCCAGAATTAATCAACGCGCAGGCAGAATACTATCGTAAACTACATCAAGCGTTAATCAACAATGGATTTAGTGAAGAGGATGCGTTGAAAATTGTGTTAGCCAAGGCATCAAGCAATAAATAGCTGGTGTTTACGATATAGTGAGCCTGGCTATTGAGCAGGCTCACACTGGCCCTAATCTAACTGACGCAACCAGTATTCTTTTATTTCTTGAGGTAGGAAACTTGCGATGAAGCCGTTACGAACCAATTGCCTTAAGTGTGTTTGTTGGATCGATAAGCTGTCAATTAAACTATAGAAATTTTCGTTTAAGTAGCCGCCAAAATAACTTGGGTCATCAGCATTAACTGTTACCAATAGCCCCCTTTCCAATAATTGTAGAATATTATGCTGTTGCATATCTGAAAACACTTTAAGTTTTATATTGGACAAAGGGCAAACTGTAAGTGGTAATTGTGACTCAATTAGAAAATCGATCAGTTTTTCATCCTCAATACTTCTGACACCATGATCAACTCGCGCCACGTCCAATGTTTTAATAGCGGACCAAATATACTCTGGAGGACCTTCTTCTCCCGCATGAGCCACCCGTTTGAAGCCAAGCTCTTTAGCTTGCTGAAATACTCTTTGAAACTTCTCTGGTGGGTTGCCCAGTTCGCCACTATCTAAACCAACTGCAATAAAGTCATCATAAAAAGGCTGCGCTTGCTGTAAAGTTTGAATCGCACTGTCTTCACTTAAGTGGCGTAAAAACGACATGATCAAATAGCAAGATTGCCCCCACTCTTTTTTAGCCTGCGCTATTGCACGTTTAAACCCAGTCATAAACACAGCAAATTCAACGCCTCGCTCGGTATGGGTTTGAGGATCAAACATTAGCTCACAATGCACAATGTTCTGCTCTTTACATTTTAATAAATAACGCCACATTAGTTGATAAAAGTCTTCTTCATCTCTTAACACCGACGCACCTAAATAATATAAGTCTAAAAAGCTCTGTAGATTATTAAAGTTATACGCCTCTTTAACTTCTTGCATTGTTGTGCAAGGTAAATTCACCTGATGCTTTTTTGCTAGGGACATCATAAACTCAGGCTCTAACGTCCCTTCAATATGTAAATGCAACTCAACTTTTGGTTGGCAATCCAGCCATTGCATCATTTGTAATTTTGTCATCTTGTCCTGCTTAATTCGCTATTTTATGTTTATATCATGCACCAATATAAATCAATCAACGCTATATTGGTGCACATTAAATAAGGGTTGCTGAAAATAAATTGGTATATTTGCTACCTTCAGTGTTATTAATGACCCGTTACTATCAATATTAAGCTAATACAGCATAAATCACACCAATCATTGACCAATTGGTCAGGAACTTGCAGAAACACCTTAAGCACAATAAAAGAGTACAAAAAATGTCTGATCTTTTAGAACAAATCTTTAAATTAAAAGCACATGGAACAAACCTAAAAACTGAGTTTATCGCTGGCTTAACGACTTTTGCCGCAATGTCTTACGTACTCGTTGTAAACCCCAGTATTTTAAGTGCGGGAGGCATTCCGATTGAAGGTTTGATTACAGTCACCGCCATTGCTGCTTGTCTAGGCACGTTAATCATGGCCCTAATGACCAATTATCCGGTGGCGATGGCCCCGGGTATGGGACTAAATGCATTCTTTGCATTTACTATTTGCTTAACCCGAGAAATACCATGGGACGCCGCACTAGGTATCGTTTTTTGGAATGGTGTTATTTTCTTGCTGTTGTCAGTAACGGGTATTAGAACAAAAATTGCTGATGCTATACCCGCTGCATTAAAAATTGGTGTGCAGTGCGGTATAGGACTATTTATTGCGTTTATCGGGCTTAAAAATGCAGGACTTGTAGTCGATCACCCTGCTACATTCGTCACCATAGGTGACCTCTCAGATCCTGCAACCATGTTGGCTTTAGTGGGGGTCTTATTAACCATTGTGCTTGTTATTAAAAAAGTCAGTGGCGCAATCTTAATATCTGTTATTGTCTTAACGGTTGTAGGCACCTTGATACCAACAGAAGACGGGTTCTTAACGCAACACACCGACCAATTTTTTGGTATGCCAGATAGCATCAGTACAACATTTTTAGCTATGGATATTATGTATCCAATCAATAACATTGCAGAAACATGGGATCTCATTTTTGCCCTACTGTTTGTCAATATGTTCGATACTATAGGAACATTAATAGGTGTGTCTCGAAGAGCGAATCTTTTAGATGCCAATGGCAAATTACCTAAAATGGGTAAAGCCATGACTGCTGACGCTACAGCAAGCTTGGTGGGAGCTGCAATAGGTACATCACCAGTCACATCTTACGTAGAGTCTGCTGCGGGCGTATCTGCAGGTGGACGTACCGGCCTAACTTCGCTATTTGTCGCGCTTTGTTTTGTCGCTGCACTCTTTTTAACGCCTGTCATGAAAGTGATCCCTTTGATGGCTACCACGCCTGCATTGATTATGGTGGGGATTTTAATGATGGAGTCTTTTAGGCAGTTAGACTTTGATGATCTAGCCTCGCTAGCAACAGCCACTGTTGCACTGTTAGCGATGCCACTCACCTTTAGTATTAGTGAAGGCATCGCACTAGGCTTTATTACTTATGTTGGTGTTATGGTGGGGACAGGTAAATACAAGAAGGTAACGGTTATTACATATTTAATGGCAGCGGTGTTTATTCTTCGATATGTATTGGATTTAAAATAACTCAGCAAACGACATATGCCATGTATGAACAAGATCTAGTATCCTTCATACATGGCAATCAATAGACCTATTGCTAGGTTGCAATGTATGTCGAATACATGGGTTTAGATTTTATACTCAGGCGGCACGGATAAACCACAGCCAGTAAGAATAAATGTCACTAAATTTTTGGTGGCGACCTTATAATCAGCCTTATACATCACTTGCCCTCTTAATTCGGTGATTTGTGCAGAAAAATCAGAGTAATGCTGAGTCGTAGCCCAAATATGAAACAATAAGGCAAACGGGTCCGTAGGCGGCAATTTACCCTTATCTATCCATTGTTGTATTACAGCGACTCTGCCTTGCATCCACTCTTTATGTTGTACTCTAAAAAATTGACTTAAGTTAGGGGCATTATTGATAATTTCTAAGGCAAAAATTTTAGACGCTTCTGGCCTAGTGCGAGATATTTCCATTTTATCAGCAATATACTTAGCCAATACCAACGCTGGGTCGTCGTCACTAGTCGCATTGTCAAAATCACCATTCCATAAACTCAAAATATCTTCGAGTAAGGCTAAATATAAAATTTCCTTGGTTTTGAAATAATAAAGAACGTTGGTCTTAGGTAACCCTACTCTGTCGGCGATCTTTTGAACCCTTGCGCCTTTAAATCCATGTAATGCAAATTCCTTTTCTGCGGCACTAAGTATTTTTTGCCTATTTAGTTTAGCTATATTTTGTTCTTTCGATTTCATTATTTATGCAACTTATTAAATTACGCTAAAACACTTTTAACTGTGATGTTATAGCTATTGTTCAAACTTAACATAGGCTCATGCAAGAATTATGAATAATATTTGAGAAATTTATATTTTTTATTAAGACTGTTATTTTACCTAGCCTAGCAAGGATTACGCGTAACCAAAACTAGCAGACGCAAACTCGCGAGCAAGCTAAAGAACCCATAAAAATATGGGTTCTTTATATAACTTAATATAAGAAAAACGAACTTATTGGGTTACAACAGACACAGCTTTTTATAAAGCTCTGCATCTAATATTGCACCTTTGTGTTGCACTACTTGCCCAGCGACATGCGCCGCGAGTGTTAACGCTTGTTCAGGAGTGCTGCCTTCAATTCGTTTACCAATATATGTACCAGCAAATGAATCTCCAGCGGCTGTCGAATCAACTTGGATTGGCGCAGGTTTAAAGGGCTGATGAACTACCAGTTCATTCTCTACATAAACAAACGTACCTTGTGAGCCACACTTAATCACTAGTTCGTTTGTTGCATATTGCTCAAAGTACTTCGCCATTTGTTGGTGATCTTCGTGACCAAACATCACTTCATGATCTTCAAGACCTGGTAAGATTAAATCAGACAAACTATAAGCTTTTTCTAACCACAATAAAGCATGATCAAGAGAGTCCCATAATCTGGGTCGATAATTAGGGTCAAATGCAATTTTACAGCCTTGCTTAGACATGGCTTCGATACAATCAATAAATTTACCTTTGTCTTCATCTGACAAAATAGCCAAGCTGATACCACTAAAGTAAACCATTTGATATTCTTTGGCAGCTGCCAATAATTTATCTACATCCAAGTACTGCATCATTTTGCTGGCTGCAGACCCTTTACGCCAATACGAAAAACTCCGCTCACCAGAATCGTCCGTATGGATTGCATAAATACCAATCTCGGCTTGATCTGTTTCAACAAGCAAACTGGTATCTATACCTTCAGCTTGCCAAGTTGCCTTCATTTTTTGGCTATATGCATCCACTCCTATCGCCGACAAAAAACTAACCTTACTATTTGTTAAACAACGTTTCGCATAAATAGCACTATTGTATGTATCTCCGGCAAAAGAGCGCTGCAAATCACCATTTTCAGCACTGCTTAATTCCATCATACACTCGCCAATCACTAACAAACTTTGCATCACTAAACTAAACTCTCCCATGGTATTTCTTTAGACTGTAATACAGAAAGCAACTTATTATAAGCCTGAGTTAATGAAGTTTTAAACGTTTTATCGGCTGACAACTTATTGCCAAACACTTCTTTTACACTCAAAAATTGCGCAATGTCCTGCTCTGCGTCGTCGGTACAGGCTGCAGCTATGGCTAATAACTTATCAGCCAAAGGATCGACTAACTGCTCTTGTTCAATATAACGTTTACGAATAAACAAGCACCAGGCCGCAATCGCAACGCTTAGTGACTCGATTGGATTACCGTCAGCAATATTTTGCTCAATTATTGGTAATATACGCATAGGCAGCTTTTGAGAGCCGTCCCACGCAATTTGACTTAATAAATGACGTATAGCAGGATTTCGGAACCGCTTCAGAATATCAGCACTGTAAGCAACCACATCGAGCTCTTTAGGTGCAGTAAACGAAGGCACTATCTCGCTTTCTATCATTTTTTGTATAAACTTCACCAAACCCGCTTGTTGCATTGCGTCATTAACGGTTTCGATTTCGGCCAACACCCCTAAATATGCCATACTCGAATGTGGGCAATTGAGTAAACGAAGTTTTGCGTTTTCAAAACCAGCAACGTCTGAAGTAAAAGTCACGCCCGCCTCTTTCCAAGCTGGTTTATCAGCAGGTAAGCAATCTTCTACAACCCATTGAACAAATGATTCACGTTTGATAGGCCAATTGTCTGTTATAGATAACTGCTCAGATACTTGTTGTCTTAACGCGTCATCAGTTGCAGGCGTTATAGAGTCAACCATAGAGCAAGGACAAATTAAGTTGTCTTCTAACCATATGGCTAAATTAGCGTCTACTTGCTGTGCATATTGAATCAAAGCGTTTCTAAGCTTTTTACCATTGTCAGTTAAATTGTCACAGCTCATGGCACAGAAAGGTGCAATACCCGCTTTTTGACGTGTCGCCAAAGCTTCAACCAAGACCCCAATTGCAGAGCACGCTTGCTGTTCACCTGATAAGTCTTGTTTGATATCGGGATTATTTAGATCTAAATTACCTTCACTATTTAAACAATAGCCTTTTTCAGTAATCGTCATCGTGACAAATTTCGTTTTTTCTGAACTCAATCTAGCTTGTAATGCTTGATATTGCTCCTTAGCTATTAGTACCTCTTGTATTGACCCTACCACTTCATAAGAAGTATCAGCGTCTAACACCGCGACTGTATATAAACCATCTTGTGGGTTTAGGGCTTCGCTTACTCCGGCTGAGCGCATAGAAACACAAGAAATCCCCCAATCCCCACCCGCTAATTGCATGGCAGTATGAGTATACCAAGACTGATGACCCCGAAAGAAAGCACCCGGTCCAATATGTACAATACCAATTTCAGGGTTATGCCCATTCAAACGATATTCAGGCACTGACACACCATTATCTTGTAAACTATTTAACGAATCTTGGTTCAGTTGCTTCACGTTCATTGTCCTTGTTTTAAATTTGACTGTATTTTACTTTATAGCAGGGATAAATAGCATCAGCTTTACCCCGCTACGGTGATATAAATAATTGCTTTTTGTTAGTTGCTTTTAGAATTTTTTTATTTCGAAGGAAAAATCTACAACAATACAAGGCCCTCTGTAATCCTATTATTGGCTGCCAGCTGTTCTAACCTAATGAATTTACGTGTCGCCCCGCAAAAATCAAGCTCGAATCTACCCCTTTAAAAAATGTAAGTGAGTAGCGATTAATAGACCTTATTCTACAACCACCCACCAATCAAATAAAAAAATAGAACTTCATATGTAAATTTTAATTGCAAAAATGGGGCTTTTGAACGTATAGTTGATATGTTAAAACTAGGTTAACTTATAAGTAAGAAGCGATTATGAAACAACTAATACTAAAAACTGTAAAATCCGCAATAGCAATTTCAATAGCAGTATCGTTAGCCGGATGTGGCGGTAGTAGCGCACCTTCTAAGGAAGAAACGAAAACCAGCATCAGTAAAATGGACACAAGCGCTAAATTAGCTGAAATTAAGAAGGTAGCGAATCAAGGTCCGTATAAAGCAAATTTTAAGTCTTTTACTCAGTACCAAATTCCAGATTGGTATCAAGATGCTAAATTTGGCATTTTCATTCACTGGGGAGCATATTCCGTTCCTGCACATAATGGTGAATGGTATCCACGTAAAATGTATTTGCAGAATGAAGAAGAATACACTTATCACAAAAACAAGTTTGGCGACTAGGCTGAATTTGGTTACAAAGATTTCATTCCTCAATTTAAAGCAGAAAACTTTAACGCAGATGAGTGGTTAAAGATTATCAAAGATTCTGGTGCTAAATACATTGTGCCTGTAGCTGAACACCATGATGGATTTTCAATGTACGATAACTCCTATACACGTTGGGACTCAGTTGAAATGGGACCAAAACGCGATATTATTGGGGAGTTAAAGAAAGCCACAGATAAAACAGATATTCACTTTGGATTATCGAGCCATAGAGCTGAAAACTGGTGGTTCTTTGGTGGTGGTCGCAAGTTCCCGTCCGACGTACAAAATGAAGAATATCGTGACTTATATGGTCCAGCAGCAGATCGAGAAGAATCTGAAAACGGCTTAACCCCGCCAACCCAAGAATTTATGGATGATTGGTTACTTCGAACAGTTGAAATAGTCGATAAATATGAGCCTGAGTTAATTTGGTTTGATTGGTGGATGGCATCAGAGCCTTTCCATAAACATGTTGAAGAATTTACTGCTTATTACTATAACAAAGGCGTGAATTGGGAAAATATGCCTGCTCTGAATTATAAAGATCATGCGGAAATGCGTTCATTTATCCCAGGTTCAGCCGTGCTAGATATTGAACGAGGAGGCATGACAGATATTTATCCTCATTTTTGGCAAACAGATACCTCGGTTTCAACCTCGTCGTGGGGATATGTGACCAACCACAAATATCGCAATGCTAACTCTCTCGTTGATGACATGATTGATATCGTTAGTAAGAATGGCTCTCTATTACTAAATATTGGCCCTAAGCCTGATGGCACAATCCCAGAAGCTGAAATTAAACTATTGAGTGAGATTGGCAACTGGCTAGAACTAAACGGTGAAGCAATTTATAACACCCGTCCATGGGAAGTATATGGCGAAGGTGAGACTTATGTGCCCGATGGCAAAAACTCAAATGACGCAGAAAAAAATCGAAAAGACTTCAATGCCAGCGACATTCGTTTTACCAAAAACGGCGAAACAGTTTATGCCACTATGCTAGCTTGGCCAGGTGATAACAAAGAAATCACCATTAAATCAATTAAACCTAAATTTTATCCTAATAAGATTGCCAAAATCACTATGTTAGGACACGAGGGAGATTTAGCGTTTGAACAAACAGATGAAGGCTTAAAGGTTACCTTGCCCGCTAGCTCTCCTTCACAATACGCACAAGTTCTTAAAATTACCCACTAAATTTTAGGGCACTTCTAAATGACAAAAACCGCCACATTTGGCGGTTTTTTTATAATTTATAGACCTTCGTTCAATCTCCCCTAATAAGACACCCATCAATCTCCCCTAACATTTCCCTAATTAGACACCCATAATTAAGTTCGACGAATTAGCAATTTGAACTAGACTGTTGACTAAGGATTTAACCAAGGATGATCATGATGCCTCAGTCACGAAAAAGCCAAATCAGTTTATCAGACACCCCATTTTATCATTGTGTTTCTCGTTGTGTGCGCCGTTCATTCTTGTGTGGCGTTGACCATTATTCAGGGCAAAATTATGAGCACAGGCGGGCTTGGGTAGAGGAGCGCTTGTTATTTTTGTCTTCGGTGTTTGCCATTGATATTTGTGCTTATGCGGTGATGAGCAATCACGTACATGTGGTGTTGCATGTAAATGTAGATAAGGCGCTAAATTGGTCGAATAAACAGGTATTAGCGCTGTGGCATACGCTCTATAAGGGGACGTTGTTGACCCAGAGGTTTATGCGAGATGATGAGCTAACAAAAAGTGAAATGCATACTCTTGCAGACACCATTGCGGTTTATCGCCAGCGTTTGCACGATATCAGTTGGCTCATGCGCAATCTCAACGAGCACATCGCCCGAGAAGCCAACAAAGAGGACGAGTGCACTGGCAGGTTCTGGGAAGGGCGGTTTAAATCACAAGCTCTGTTAGATAACAGAGCTCTACTAGCCTGCATGGCCTATGTGGATTTAAATCCCATTCGCACAAAAATAGCGACAACCCCTGAAAACTCCCATCACACCAGCATTCAAAAACGCATTCACGCGTTGAAAACTAACCAACACCCACCCCACACGCTGTTGCCATTTGTGGGTAATCCTAGGCAAAACATGCCCAAAGGCATTTCATTCTCATTAAAAGATTACTGCGAACTAGTGGATATAACAGGCCGTGTCATTCGCGAAGATAAACAAGGTCATATCGCCACCACCCAACCAGCAATATTACAAAGATTGGGGCTATCAGATGCACAATGGCTCACCCTTACCACAGAGTTCGAACAACACTTTTGTTATGCCGTTGGCAGTGAACATTTAATGCGAAACTTCAGCCTACACACACAACATCAAAAAATACGTGGTTTAGGCAAGGCAAAGCTCCTACTTAAAAGCGCTTAGTCTCTACTCAACATCCCTTACATACTTTGATCATCGCTGATAAGAATCGACACGCCTGATATTTCAAAACACATCAAGAAATCATGTCACTACACCTGTCAACATCATCAATTTGCTATTCCAATGAGCAGTTTTAGCCTAATTAGTTTGTTAGAGCCGTTTAATTGAGAAGGCTTAATTACTTATTTATGATATGGGTGTCTAATTTGTTCCTATATGGGTGTCTTATTTGTTCCTTTACTTGAAGTACAGATACATTCTGACTGGAGAACACTTTACCGCTAGTAAACGAAAGTGTTTACTCGTTTACCTTTTTGGCTTCAAGAGCAGCCAAAAGTAAAGCCCCTTGCTGATAGCATTGAAAACAACAAAAAGCCCCGCTAGGGCGAGGCTTTGGATTCAAAAATGCTTTACTACAACATTGCACAACTTCCCAAGGTCCATAGCAAATTCAGGATTATCAGTAATTGTAAAATAAATACTTAATTTATCTTTTGCCCATGATAGATAAGGAAGATTTGGATTACTATTGTTTAATAGGAACTTACAGCCATTTTTATTGATGGCTTTCAGGTCACTCGGAAACATATTTTCAAGCTCATCGATTTCGCTTGATAGACCATTTTTTAAATACAAACTAGTCATCTCATTGTTTAGTACATACCCCAATCCGATGCTCCCTGAATCTGTAGGGCCAATAATGAATGCAGAACCACTTACATTATATTCAATATTATTAAGCGAGAAAGAGCTTCCATTTATTAACTGGTAATAACTACGTACAGCATAGTTATTGAAAAAAATGAGTATCAAAGCAATAGGCCAGATAATAAGGTTGATTAAAACAAGTTTTTTCTTAGTCATCTTTATTGGTTTCCGTTTTCTTCCTGTTTTTGAGGCTCTGGTGGTTCTTCATCCTCATTCTCATCACCACCTGTAATCTAGTTCCATAATGCTCCCAATCCGTTAACGGCATTTTCCTCGGTACTACTTGGCATACTACCTCCACATGTAGTACCAACTATACAACCAGCTTCAGCAGCTTCCGCGGCGTCCCTCTAATGTATCTCTTCTGCGTTCTGCCAGCTCTCTTTCCGATTGACCGATATCACCACAGTTCAGACCTCCTGACCTTACGCAATTAATATATGCTTCTTGACGACGTCTATCAGCTTCCATTTCGCTCAACTTTGAATTTCCCAAATCATTTGTTTTGTCGGTAAATTTATATACGCCATAACCTACCGCAGCCACTCCGGCAGATGCCAACGCAGTCCAAGGTGTAAGGCAAACTGGATTTTCGCCATTTGGATCTGTGTATTTGTATGGATTATTGTTTGCATAAGCATATATCTGTTGAATCCTTGGACATTCCCCCCAGCCAAATGTCCCACAGTACCAACTGGATCATTCGAGTAGAAACGCCCGATAACTGGATCATAGTATCGAGCCTGCATATAAACCCTTACAGACTTTATCTCGATGCAAGCGGTTTTCCAAACATTAAAAAGCCGATAGTGTGTTTCAACTATCGGCTTAAACAAAATGCAGTTTTGCTTTGGTTGTCCGGTCGCTATGACTTAATAGGTTTTTGCTTCTTTACCTGTTTCTACTTGTGAGTCAACGGTATAGCGCACAACTTTTGGCGAGCCTGTTCCCCTAGCCTCTTTGAGTATTGGATACCAGTCCTTACGCATTTGCGCCAATTTATTGCTATGGCTAGATTCATTGACCAAATTGTGCAATTCGTTTGGATCGTTGGTTAAGTCGTATAATTCTTCGTATACCGCTGGCTCACCTTTCAAACCTGCACCGAGGTAATTTCTGTATACCACTATGTCGTTGTCGTGCATGCCATACAAAATCTTATTCACGGGTATTCCCATTTCTTTAGCAATTGCAATTTTTTGCGTAGCCGACATATTATTATTTTCATAATAGCGAATGTACTTCCATTTATGGTCTTGTATTGCTTCACACCTTGGGTTGCCAAAGTGGGTCGACCATAAGTTTTCTGTAAAGACATATTCTCGTTTGGCATCTTTACCTTGATAAATAACCTCTCGAATATCTTCTCCTTGCATTGTATTTGGAACTTGTATGCCGGCTAGTTTTAACATTGTGGGAGCAATATCAATACTTTGTACCAACGCTTGGCTTGTCGTGCCTTGCTTTTCTACTCTAGGATCGTAAACAATTAATGGTACATGAGTGGTCTTTTCATAGCATAGCGCTTTTCCACCCAACCCTTGTTCTCCCATAAACAAGCCATGGTCTGATGTGAAAATAATCACCGTATTGTCAGCAATACCTTGCTTTTCAAGCTCTTCTTTTAGATGCCCAACTAAACGGTCAATCCCTGTCATAGCCTGTAGTTGGCGAGTATAACGCTCTTTTAATGCTGCTGGCGTATCGGAGTAGTTGTAGCCAGCTTGACGGTCTTCGGCTCTTAGTAAATCAGCGGGCAACTTTGGTTTTTTAATATCTGCTTTGGCAATATAATTTTCTGGCAAAGGTAAATCAATGTCCCGATATTTAGTGCGATAGATCTCATCGTCTGTGGGGCGCATTTTCATATTACTGGTGCCCGCACCGTGAGGTAAGTTGAAGTTAATTGACAACATAAAAGGTTTGTCTTGAGGGCGTCGATCTAAAAATTTGAGGGCTTTGTCAAACTTGTGTTCGTTTGAGTTAAGAAAGTCCATCATGCCTTCTTCCACAATCTCTACCTGTGTATCCGACTCTGCTTCGGAGAAAATAGGATGTTTTTCTTTTGGATAAAAGTAAATATGACCATTGCCTGCATACCAATAATCAAAACTCTTTTCCATTAGGCCGGTACCGTATCCCTGTTCGCCGACGGGGGAATGGTTCTTTCCTACCCACCCAGTATAATAACCGGCTTCTCTCATTTTTACTGGATAAGAATTACTCCAAGCTTCTGCAGACACAGCGGTTGCCGAATTAAAATTCACGCCATGTCGGCGCTCATATTGGCCAAGTAGTAGTGAAATACGGCTAGGTGTACAAATTGCGCTAGATACATGAGCATTAGTGAATAATACCCCCTGCTCTGCCAACTTATCTATGTTAGGCGTTTCGACAATTTTATTGCCTGTCGCGCCCAAATAACCGTAGGGTTGATCATCTGTTAAAATCAATACTATATTTGGTTCTTGCGTAGCGGCTAAGGCGGTATTAAAACAACATAATCCCGCTAACAACACGCCTGTAAGTTTGAGTACGCTTGGTATTTTCATAACCTTTGTATATTTCCTTGTGACAGAGTAAATTTAGATAACATGTTCGATAAAACCGGCTAGATTTTTTGTTAATTGCCAAACATGACTTTTGGTTTGGTTTACTTGATAAATTTGTACGAATAAATCTTCAATCTTGTTGCGTAACATTTGTTCATCCGCAGAGTATTCGAGATAGCTGTCAATCACCCGTGTTAAATAATCATGCCATGGCTTGCCTGCTGACAATTCTAGATGGGCTGCGAGTATATCCCTAACTTGATTAATGTCCGTTAAATCAGTCCCAAGATATTGGCTTAACATAGTAAACTCTACGTGTTTAATATTACGCAAAACACCTGACGCTTTGGCTCGCTCGTCATTCAAAGCTTTCACTGCTAGAGCCTGTTGGTACATGGGCGTATTTTGATTGGAGGCCAAATTAATACCCGTTGCCAACTCAGGCTGGCTATAAACCCCTACCTTTTTACCTGCAATACTGAGTTGATAGTCTCCGGCAGCCAAACCTGTCACCGTTAACCTTTGTTGATTGAGGTCTTGTTGGAATGGAATATCATTTAGCAAAGATTGTTGTTTACTAGTAAGCGGAAAAGGTAGCGCTAGCAGTTTGCAAGCAAAAGCAAGTTGATTTGCTGACGACACTAAAGCTTGGGTTAACTTAGCGTTGTGCAAGCGCGTAATAGCTTGTCGATTGGCGTCAATTTGTATGTCTGCCACAAATGATGAACCATGTTGGGCTTTAAGAAAACTATAAGCCATTAAGAAATGCCCTAGCTCTTGTGGATGAACTCGGTCATGACTGACAATTGTTCGGCTTGGGTCTTGTCGTTGCCATTTCTTATTTATTTTTAACATGGGCGTTTGAAAATCAACCACAGGGGCTTGGTATTGCCGGGCTAAGTTAGTCAGCTCTTTAGCATAAACAGCCAGTTCATCATTTCTACCTACATTATTGAACGTGTCCGCCACCAAGGTTTGATCATAAATAGACGGAGTAATAAAGATAATTTCACTATTGACTTGGCTTAATGCGTCTGCAATAGCCCGCATATTGGCTAGATATTCCTTACGTATGGCGGCCTGTTGAGTTTTTCGCTGTTGTTGTGCTTTTGCTGTCTTAGGTAGCGATTGATACAAGCGACTCCCCACATCGTTCATGCCTAGCATAATGGTGGCTTTAGTGGGGCGATGAAGTGCAATGTCTTGGTCAAAACGAGCCATTGTTCCCTTGGCTGTATCGCCCGAAATACCGGCGTTATAATACTTAAAAGGCTGATGCGGATAGCGGGTGGCACTAAATAAAAATATGTCTTTATGATATGACCCACCATGGGTAATAGAATCGCCAATAAAAACAACCCTATCTTTTGTCGTAAACTTAGGCACTGTGCTAGTTTGATTAGCCCCTTTTACATCACCAGTAGCAGCAAAGCAGAAACTGACAAAAAGCGCGGCGAATCCCCTTAAAGACATTATTTTCAAAGCTAGTTACTCCGCCTCTTCCGGCTATTTTTGACTAACGAACAGTAAACGTTTTGTCTGCAGTTAGTCCATTTCGATAGAATGTTTGTTCTCTATTTGCAGCTAACGGATAGGCATCATCCCACGAATAAACCGAAATAGTCGCGGTGCCCGGTTTTAGTGCTTTCACCTCACCAAATTTATTTATGCTGAGTACACTTGGGTTACTAGACTGCCAAACCACCCCCTAGCGCTTGGCTTTAGTTGGCAATACTTGACTGCTTAGCTGAGTAACTTGTCCTACTTCTAGCTTGTCACTATCTGAGATGATAGTAAGGGAAGTAACAGGCACCAAGCGGTTGTCATCAAGCACTTTTCCTAGTAACTCGTATCCTGCTCGTTGTTCTGCGGTTAAAGTATCTAAAGGTAAACCACTAAATCTTTTAATTCCCCATTTAGCATTCACAACCTTATCGCCCTCGCGCTCTAATAAGTCGCTACGTAAATCAAAAAATCGCCCTTGTGGGAATTCTTTACTTGGCGCGTAGCGTTTAAAGTTCTTATTAAAGGCATAAACAATACCCACATCATCTGCGTCTTTGTAGGTATTATTGCCAATAAACCAGGTATAAATATGTTGTCGTGGTTCGCCACTCGCGCCTTTTGCTTGAGGCCAAAAGCTGATGCCATCAACTTGCTCAGCCATAGGCATCTCGATATCAGCCGCTTCGGCAATAGTCGGATAAATATCGGTTAAATTTACCAGTCCGTCATAGCTGCGATAAGTACCGTCTTGATTGGCAGGAATCACCTTAGGCATATTTAAAACAAGAGGGACGTGTAAGCCGTTATCTGCATTTCCCCCTTTACGTCCAGGGTAAATTGAGCCATCAGCCAACACATGGCCAAAGGTTTCTTTCGTACCATTGTCGCCCATCACAACGATTAAGGTGTTTTCCCGTAAGCCTTGTTGTTCGATTTTATCAACGACTTTTCCAATCAGCTTATCCATGTATTCGATCATGTCGGGAAAATACTGTCGATCATCTCCCCCTTCATTGTTGTACTGAGCAGTTTCGGGAAACTCATCAAAAATACTGTTGGGCTGAGTGTCTGGTGTAGGTTTATGATCGTCATGCACCAACATCATTGGGTAATATAAGAAAAATGGTTTGTCTCTATTCTCTTCGATGAAGCGCAGCGCATGGCGGTTCACTATATCTGGTCCATACCAACGACGACCCGTTTGTGGATCCACATCAGTACGCCCGTTATAATTTTGCTCTACACCGTTTATCACTAAATTAGGGTTAATAAAACGTTGACCTTCGGTGATGACATCAAAAGCAGCATAATCATCCCAACCAAATTCACTGATGTATTTTTCTGCGGGGATTTCTTTAGTACCGCGAGTTTGCTTCCACTTGCCAAACAAGCCAGTGGTATACCCGGCTTTTTGGAAGGCATCACCAAAAGTTATGTCTGAAGCATGTTGAGATTTAGGTTTTAGGTAGTTTCTATCGTTATTTTTGCCACTCATTAAGGCAATACGGGTGTTTTCACAAATAGGATAAGCAAATGCATTATCGACTCTTAACCCACTCTTTGCTAGTGCATCTATATTAGGCGTGCTAAACGCTTTGTTAGTGAATTCGCCGTCATAGCTATGTAGTCGATTAGCACCATAAGCGGTCACGCCATAGTGGCTGAGGTCATCTATCAATATAAAAACGATATTCGTTTTGTCGTGCCCACTGAATGTAGTTTGCTTGTGTTCGGTAACTTGTACTGCTTTAGACGTATCTAAGTGAGCGCCTTCTAGTTTAGCATTAGTTACCTCAGTGCTGGCTTGGTGATCGCTACACCCAAGTAAAGCTAAACCAATTGCTGACGCGATTAAAAACTTACAACTCATAGAACCTAAACCTCAAAAAGAAAAACTAATATTTATATATGATAATCACAAGAGAAAATATAAACACTTATAGCAAACGCTACAATTGTCCCTCCTAATTTAACTACCAGTAATAGTAAGCTAATTCGCTTAACACTTACAAATATTTACATAACAATTACATTTGAAGATGCAGTATTTAATGCCTATTCACACTATCATTCAAACTACCCACATGAAACACGAAAATTATATATAAAAACCAATAATCTTATTTATAAAATCTTACTTGGATTAAAAAGACCATATGAAACGTAAACTAACTTTACTCAGTGTTATTTTAACTTGCTCCTTTAGCCATAACATTTTAGCCAAAAGCGAAGCCCATCAACCAAATATATTATGGATAGTAACAGACGATCAACGAGCCGACAGTATTGCTGCATTTAATCAAGCGACAACTGGTAAAGCAGAAAGTGCCCTTGGTTATGTCGCTTCACCACACATAGACGCTTTGGCAAAAGATGGCGTGATGTTTACTCATGCATACAATAATTCGCCAGCATGTGCCCCTTCTCGAGATTCTATGTTAATGGGCCTATACCCACACCATAGTGGTCGCTATGGATTTGAACAGACCCACAACGAACATGATTTAGCGACTAAACCTATTCCGCAAGTATTAAAAGAAAACGGCTATCAAACTGTCAATATCGGTAAATCAGGATATCGAGTTTACGAGTGGCAAAACAAACCCACATGGAACTCCTTGAATTTTTATGACTTAGAAGTCAATTACAAGAATGACTTAAATAAAAATGGCTTAACGGATTTCTATAAAGAAACTAAAAAAGCCAAAGGTATTACTAATATTCGTGAACTATATTACTTTCCTGACAAGCGCGTACACGAAACCTGGTTAGTAAAAAACAACGAAACCATCGCACCAGACCCTACCCTAGATAAAGAACTGCATATATTGCGTGCCTATAGTCGCAAAAATACCGAAATGATTTTAGGCGGGCAATCACCTAAACCAGCAGGCGAAACATTGGATGGCCATATCGTTAAAACGTTCCAGCAATATCTCGCCAACCCGAATAGTCGTTACAAAACCAATTTTAAACGCACAATACAAGGTCCGGACAATACTAAACCTTTAATGGTTAATTTGGGCTTTCACTTACCTCATACCCCGGTATTACCGCCCAAATCATTTAGAGATCAGTTTAAAAACAAACATTATCAAGTGCCTGACTTTTCTCTAGAAGAACGCAACAAGCTACCTCCACAATTGCAAAAATTATCAGAAGTGATGGACATGAGTGGATTGAGTGACAAAGACAAACAACAAGCTATTGCAGATTATTATGCTTTTTGTGCGTATGGTGACGCTTTGATTGGTGAAGCCATTGAATCATTCAAACAATACAGCAAACAAAATAATCAGGAATACGTCATAGTGCTTACCGTTGGCGACCATGGATGGCAGTTGGGTGAACAAGGCATTGAAGCTAAGTTTAGTCCTTGGAACACTTCAAACCAAGGCGTAATGATAGTGGCAGAATCGTCACCCAAAGCCTTTTTGCGCAATACAGTGCATAGTGGATTTGTTGAGTACGTCGACATTGCCCCTACTATTTATGGTGCAGCCAAGATTGAAAAGTCTAAGATAGATACTCCCCTTGACGGCTATGATCTAGCCGAAGTATTGGCAGACAAAGGTAAAAGTAGAGACTATGTGTTGGGTGAGATCAACCATGTGGTTGGCCCTAGAGCGTTCATTCGCTCCGATAACTTTGCATTCTCTATGCGTACTCGGCCAAAAAACGGTAAACCCGGTCAAGGGTTTGCCCCAGGAGAAGATATCAAGTGGGCCTATACCGCAAGCCCAGATAAAGTAGAAATGGCCCTATATGATTTACGCTGTGACCCGAATGAGCAAAACAACATCGCCTACGATAAAAGTTACCATAAGATTACCGCCTATTTTCGTAAAAAATTAGCTGACATAATGTTAGGTGACGGTCGTGTTGAAATAGACTGGAAAAAAACTAACAGCTACAAAGTCACAAACTTTGCTAAAGGCGCAGATGACAAAAAAATAGATGGGTTGCCGTCAATGCCTCGCTGCTCAGTATAATATCAGGTTAACTAGAGACGATATCTGCCATTACCTGTTTCCTTGTGGTGGCAACAGTTATTAGTCAGGTATTGTCTCAATCGCTGTTATTTAGGTCGCGTGATTTCTTGCACCATGGCCTAAATAACCATAGTCATCTCCACCCAAACGACCTAAGGCGTCTAGCTTTACAGGATCAACCTTTAACCGAGAGTTTGTTGCAGGCAATACAATTTCATCGTCAATGTACACTTTTTTAATCAGGCCTAAGATCATGGCTTGTTTGCTAGTAATATCCTCTACTCGGTATTTTTCACAGGCATAAGCCACACGACATGCAGACAACCGAGGTAAGGCAAAATCTTCAAAATCAGTCGTAGCCAAGCCTAATAATTCTAATTCAGACTCGCCTTCTGGTAACTCAGCCGCGCTGCTAGTCACGACTGTCGCCAATTCTCGATGAGCAATATGCACCACAAAATGGCTTCGCTGAATAATATTGAATCGCGTATCTTTCTCACAGCCGTCAGATTTTTTTCCAATAGATAACATCAATAAAGGGGGATCACTCGACACGGCATTAAAATAGGAAAACGGCGCTAAGTTGAGACTGGTATTTTCGTTCTCGGTTAATACCCAAGCCACGGGCCGCGGCGTCAATGTTTGGATCATGGTGTGATAAACGCGATTAGCGCTCATTTGTGCAAAGTCAAAAATCATAAGTCGCTCTTTTTTATGGCCAACAGGGCTTTAGTCTTAAAATCAAATTTGAAACGATACGCATTTTCCCGAGTTCAGGTTATTTAAGCATTGCACAGACTCATTTGCGATGGATTTATGATGAAAGTGCGGCTTAAGGTTGGAGAACAGCTTGGATCTCTCGCTCTATTTGCTTCACCTTTTCATGCGCCTGTTTAAGGGGCAGCCCTACTTTCATTCGCGGTCGGGTATGGCCAATTTCAGTTAAGTAAGTATCTTTTAAAATGCTTTGTTGCTGTTTGACCAATTTATATAGCGTTTCGGCATCTACTTTGGGCTCTAACCTATCAATGGTTTCAGAGAATGTTCTTGCCATTGGCTCACCAAGCCCCGCTAGAACAGCCTTGGCCATTTGCCAATGACCCGCACTATTCGGATGAATACCGTCTTTGGCATAATAAAAGTTGGGATTCACCTTACGTTCGCGTGTGAGTTGCTGTTGCATAGGAAAATGCAAATCTATCACTTGCCAACCTTGTTGATTAGTTTGTGAAATCAACCAATTTGAATAGGTGTCCATGACTTGAGAGTATTGTTGTTCGTGCTTTTTGTCATAATCAGGAGGGGTAAGATGGATAAGGCTAGCCCCTGTAGCCAACACAGTATTGTGCAAATTTTGTTGACCATTTTGGTAGGCAGCAAATCTAGACTGGGCAAAAGGTAAATAAATGCCGTCATTGATGCCGTAGCAAGAAAACACTAAATCTGGCTTAAGTTCATCTAAACTGCGTTGCAATCGTTCTTTTGCATCTGGACGCGGAAATGCGCCACCTGCATGCCCTACTTCAGATAAACCTGAAACCGTTTCACTTGGTAACCCAATATTAATAAATTGATAGTCTCGCTCAGGATAAGCAACCCTGAGATACGCCTCTATATACGCCACAAATTCACCAGAATAAGTGATGCTGTCACCGATAAAGACAATACGTTCAGTCTCTTTAGTCAGTCCTTTTGTGTTGTTACTAATGCTATGGCTTGGCCCTTGAAAATTTGGCGTTTTATGGTGGCTACATGCGGTTAAACCCAACAGTAAAATAACCAAAGTTCGCTGTACTAATATTATCCATTTAGTCATTTTTTGCTCCAATCCACCTTGATAACGCGATTAAGATCACGCCATTGTAAGTTCAAATAATACACACCTTGTTGCTGATCTTGAAACCACTCCCACCTTGCAGGGCCATTTTCTTTATTTTGGTAGCTATTGATCCACACACCGTTCTCTTGATATACGTCTACACGATATTTGCCAGCATCAGGCGTAAAAATTTGCAACCTCTGGTGACGTGATTCACCATTTAGGGTCTTGTCATAATCTAAACTTAATTGGTTTTGTGGATCATTTGTGCTGGGGATCAAAAAAGGATTGTTTAAAATCTTATCCACCATGGTCACTTCAAACATCACTTCTTGTTCTAAAGCTTGCCAATCTAGCAGCCCTACTCTGGCTAACATTTGAGGATGATAGTGCTTTTCAGATGTATGACGATATTGTTGCCAAGCTTTTAAAGCACTAGCAATTTGCCGTTTTGCATTAACCGCATATTTAGCTCTTTGTTTATCTTGCTGATAAAATTCTAACCAAACCGCTGTACTAATTTTAGCGCTGTAATATTGCCCCAAATAGGCAAATGCACGAATATCATCTAGCGTGCGTTGCAATACATTATTTGCGTTTTTGGTGTCTAACTGTTGAGCTAAAGATAAGGCCAGCTTGGCATTTCTATTTAATCTTTTTGCCGTTTTAAAAGGGCTAACAAAAGCACGAAGATCATGTTTAGCAAGGGATTTCTTGACATAATTTCTAGCATTAAGTACACCACTTTTGGGCATACTTTTAGCAACTTGAAAGTCGTTTACGTATCTAAAGGTCTCGCGAGATGACACGCTCTCAGCAGCAAAATTCCTATCTCCTGGTTCAAATTGGTATTGATTCACAGTAGGAATTATTCTGGAGGCCGCCTGCCAAGCCAAATATAACTTTTCAGCATCTGCATCAACAAACTGTAATTTTAACTGATTAACAAAAAAGCGCTTACTTAGCTCAAGGTTATAGGCAAGCCGGCCCCAAATCATAAAACGATACCAATGCTTATCTATTTCATAACGATTGCTGCCATCTATGAATTTTTCGGCATTGGTTTTGCCCCACACATACCCATCGGATCCCATGTGAATACCTTCAGTAATATCAGTCGGGATATTAGTATAGAAATTTCTGGCGTACTCCGGATCGCCCCACCTATAGACAAATATGTCGTCGTTACGTAGGTTCCACCATGTCTTTCTAGCGGATGCTTGGATGGTAGGGATCACTTTTTCAGCGATATGTGAAGGAGATGAAGAGGAATATAGACGCGCCATTATATATTTAAAACTAAAACTAAAATCATCAGGGTAATCGCCCCAATAATCAGCAATTTCTTTGTAACCAGAATACCAAAACCGATGAATAAAACTCACCTCACGATTTGGCTTGATGACTTTAGCGTCGGCTAAGCCTAAACCGTATGTTTGCCAAAGCCATTTTTCACGGCTCCAGTTTTCTACTTCGCCGTCGGCAGGCATCCGCTCGCCTGCTGTTATGCCAATGCCTTTCAAATCAGGGTAAGTAATAATCAACTCTTTTACTGCTTCGCGAAAAAAAGCCACTGTTTTAGGGTTATCTATTGACTCGTCAATACCATATTGTCCTCCTATACCGTTGGTATAGATTGACCAAGTGATCAAATAGATATCTATGCCCCGAGACTTAGCATAGGCCATGACCTTGCGCCAAAACTTAATTTTATCTTGAATTGGAAAAGTGATTACTTTTTGCAGGCTTTTCAATACCAGCGGTGATACACCGCCAGCTTCCCCCCACGCGCCAATACGTGAATCTAAAGGGGCAGTACTTTTATAAACGTCGTCTAAGGCCAGCCCCGGATATTTGTCTAGGGCCAACATAGAGGTAAAAGGTTGAGGATTCCACAAGGTGAGTTGGTTGTAGCGGTTCAGTGCCATCTTATCTAAATAATGCCGCCAAAAATCAAAGTCCCATACTGCTTCAATGTTTTGCTGGGCCGAACTGCCTGTATCATCATAAGAAGGATTACGAGCATCGAGAGGAATATTAAATTTAAGTCCCCGCTTTCTAAAATGCGGTTGCTGGTTGGCTGTGACATTCGCTAAGGACGTTCCAAAGCTAATTTGCTCTTTTATTTCTAATAAGGCATACATAAAACCGTGATCATCAGAAGCTCGAACCGTTAACTGCTGGCCTTGGGGTTGTATTATGAATCCTTGTTTTGCTACTGCACTATCCTGTGTAAGCATAATTGAGTGTATATTGGAGTGATGGTGCAATTGGCGTAACTGCCTGTGCAAAAGCTCCTGAGCAAACTCAATCATAGGACTAGGGGGACTTTCTGTTGAAATAGCCACGACTTGGTGGCTAACCTGTTTGGCTTTAACTTGCGTTAGCATAAACAAACATATGGTGCTCAAAATCAAGCCCACTAACGCCGGCGAAGGGCGTAAAGTATTGGCTAGCATAGTCGCTGTATTTTCATTACGTTGCCTATTTACGCCCTAGTTACTATTAACTTATTTTAAACACGAATGCATGTTCGCCGACTTGAGTTTTAGGCGCCTGTATTATTAATGCATTAGGGGTTTGTTGCCACTGAAGTTTTTCCTCAGTTCCCAATAAACGCACGCTGTTAACGTTAAATTGACCTGTGGCTAAAGCACGAATTTTTATTGTTTCTGTCGGCCAATCTAATACTGTAGCGTATAGCGTGTTACCTTTACTGGTGAAACGAACATCTTTTTCGCTATTGTCTTTATTCTTATGTTCACTTAGGTGACCTTCTATTACCTCAGCTGGGCCTTCGCCGTATACAGTCCAAGGCTTAGTACCATATATAGCTTCGCCGTTCGTCTTTAACCACTTGCCTATTGCAAGTAATCTATCGCGAACCGGTTGTGGTATTTCCCCTTGAGCGGTAGGCGTTATATTCAATAGCACACCGCCATTTTTACTCACTACATCCACTAAAAAGTCGATTAAACGATTAGCAGACTTATAGTTAGGATTAGCCACATGGGTCCAAGAGTTCCAATCGATTGAATCATCGGTTAACCATGGAAATGCTTTTTTCTCACTCATTCTAGAGCGTTCTAAATCTAATACCGCACTGCCCTCTTGTAGATCATGGAATTTATAAGTGACCACCACATCTTGCTTTCTTTTTGCGCCATGATTGTAGTAGTAACTTAAAAATTCCAAACGTTTTTGCTCTTGAATAATGTCCATCTTATTGTCGAAATAGACCAAATCTGGATTGTATTTATCTACCACTTCAACAATTTTCGCTAACCACTCATCATTGAACTTTTGATCAGGTAAGGGATCTGCTTGGGTCATATTCTTTAAATTAAACGTCCCCTTGGGGACCTTAGGGCCGTATAAATCCTCTAGCGCGGGATCAAACGCATCGGTGTTTTCGTCCCATGTTGGAAACCACGAATACTTCCATTGATGATGAAAGGTTGCGATGAACTTCATATCTTGGGCGCGTATCGCTTTTGCCATTTCACCCACTATATCGCGCTTGGGCCCCATATTTGCGGCATTCCACTTTGTGAGAGCACTGTCCCACATAGCAAACCCATCGGCATGTTCAGTTACTGGACCGGCAAATTGAGCACCTGCATCTTTAAACAATTTGGCCCATTCGGTCGGGTCAAATTTTTCTGCAGTAAACATAGGAATGAAATCTTTATAGCCAAACTCATCTACAGGACCATAGGTCTGTTCATGATACTGGCGAATTGGGTGTCCTTCTCTATACATCCACATGGAATACCATTCGGTTTTATGGGCTGGCACTGTGTAAGGTCCCCAGTGAAAATATATACCGAATTTTGCATCGGTAAACCAATCAGGTGTTTCATGGGTCTTAACTGAATCCCAATTAGCTTCGTATGGTGTGTTTGTGGTTTTAGACGTAGATAAGCGTAAATCGTTATCGCTTGAGTGACTGCAACCTAGGGACAAGGTCGCAGTGACAAGTAAAAGAGTCGTGGTTTTGAACATGTTACACCTTTGCACAGTTTTCAAAGTAACTACATTGAATTAGATGCATATAGTTAACTACATTTAACACTATAATAACAATAACCTTTATTGATACATATTTGTGTAAACATGATAACTCTACAAAACATACAACATTGAGTATCAGTCTAGCGCTTCTTTAAGATCATAAATTTTTTCCATCCTTACCCATTTTTCACCGTTTTTAGCCCACTTTAAAGGTTTTTGATATTTCCACATAAGTTCTTCCCACTCTTCACTTTCTTTGCGGCCTTGCTCAGTGCGGGGTGGCTCATTGGGATCAAACTCATCAGTTGTTTCCATTATCATCACTAAACGATCACCCAAGTGATAAATCTCCATATCCAATATTCCAAGCTCTTTCATATTTGTGGTTATTTGGGGCCACGCATGTTCAGGCTTATGATATTCAATGTATTCAGAAATGAGTTTTGGATCGTCTTGTAAGTCTAAGGCTAAACAATATCTGTTAATTTTTGTCATTCACTAATTCCTTAATTGTTACTAAAATGCATTGTTGTTTTTATCTGTTTGTTATAATCTAAATCAAATATAAAACCAAGCTTTTAACCATAAATGAATAATAATATATCATTTATGGTTCTAGTATGTCGGTAAAGTAGAGAAATAATGCAGTCAACAAAACCTAAATTCAAAAAAACTTCGCTAGTCATTGCGTTAACGACTATTTGTGCTGGCTTATCAAGTCCTATTGCAAAGGCCGCTGACGATTGGCAAAACCCTGAAGTAATTCAAATAAATAGAATGCCAGCTAGGGTCACATCATATTCGTTTGATACGCTCAATCAAGCGCTACAACGAAATAGAGAACAATCGAGCATACAGTCACTTAACGGCACTTGGAAATTCAACTTTGTAGCCGACAGCAAAGACAGACCTAGCCATTTTTATAAAACTGATTTTGACGATTCACAGTGGCACGATATTGGTGTTCCATCTAACTGGGAGCTAGAGGGCTACGGTACGCCTATTTACACCAATTCTACCTATCCAATGTTTGAAAACGTCAATGAGATAGTACCACCTCTAGTTACCCGAGCGAATCCTGTTGGTTCATATATAAAAGAATTTTCTATCCCTAAAGAATGGCACGATCAACAGATTATTCTTCACTTTGGAGGCGTTACCTCAGCTTATTATGTGTGGGTAAACGGTAAAAAAGTAGGCTATGCCCAAGGTAGTCGCTTGCCGTCTGAATTTGACATAACTGAATACGTAAAAAGCGGTAACAATAAGCTTGCAGTACAAGTCATGCGCTGGAGTGACGGTAGCTACTTAGAAGACCAAGATCACTGGCGAATTAGCGGGATTCATCGTGAAGTCATGCTAATGGCGCAACCCAAAATTGCCATTAATGATTTCTTTGTAAAAACCAAACTTAACGATAGTTATGACGCCGCTGTGCTCGAGATTAATCCTAAGCTGTCAAACATTGAACGAAAGAGTGTCAAAGGTTGGAAAATCGAAGCTGAACTATTTGATGCGGATCTTAAACCGGTACACAACAGTAAAATGTCTGTAGATGCAAGTTTGCCAGCTAGAGTGATTTACCCACAACGTGACAACTATAAGTTTGGATTATTGTCTACCGAGATAAAACAACCGAAATTATGGTCGGCTGAAAGCCCTTATCTGTATACCTTGGTATTATCGTTAACCGACGACACAGGTAAAGTGGTCGAAACAAGAAGTAATCGAGTGGGCTTTCGAGACGTCAAAATTAATGACGCTGGCGAGTTATTAATTAATGGTGAAAGTATCGAAATTATTGGCGTGAACCGTCACGACCACGATGCCAAAAAAGGCAAAGCCTTATCTCGTGAAAACTTACGAGATGACATCATCTTAATGAAGCAGTTTAATTTTAATTCCGTGCGCACATCCCACTACCCTAACGATCCATATTTCTATGACCTTGCTGACGAGTACGGTATTTACGTGATGGATGAGGCGAATATTGAATCCCATGGTGTAGGTGGCTTGTTAGCTAATTTACCGGAGTCGAATCACGCTATGACTAATCGTATTCAGCGCATGGTTGAACGTGACAAAAACCATGCTTCTATTATTTCTTGGTCTATGGGTAATGAGTCTGGCACAGGCCCTAACTTTGCTGCTGCGGCTGGTTGGATGAAAGACTACGACCCTACTCGTTTTATTCATTACGAAGGCGCGCAAGGCGATCCTAATCATCCAAAATACGTAGGTTTGTCTACCCGTTGGACAACCAAAGAAGAAGCAAAGCTTTACCATACGCCATTGGCCAACCCGACCGATCCTAAATTTGTGGACGTGATAAGTCGTATGTACCCTAATTTAGAAGATTTGCTAGGGTTAAGCGACAGTCCTTACATCAATCGCCCTATCTTAATGTGCGAGTATGCTCATGCTATGGGGAATTCTCTAGGAAATTTGGCTGAGTATTGGGATATTGTTCGCGACCGTGACAATGTTATAGGTGGCTATATTTGGGACTGGATTGATCAGGGTATCGAAACCCAAAACGATAAAGGTCAAACCTATTTGGCCTATGGCGGCGATTTTGGTGACACACCTAACGACTCAAATTTCTGTTTAAATGGCATTGTGGATTCTTATCGTCAGCCTAAACCACAAATGTGGGAAGCTAAATATGTTTTTCAACCGGCTGAATTCAAAGCGATTGATTTAAAAGCAGGTAAAATAACAGTCAAAAATAGACATGATTTCACCAATTTAGATCACTACTCATTGCATTGGTCGGTTACCGAAAATGGCCATGTTATCGAAAGTGGGGAGTTAACGAATATCGATATCGCGCCCAATCAAACACAGTCTATCGAGGTTCCTTTCTCTAAACCTAATACAAAACCTGGCGCACAATACCTACTGAATGTGAAATTACAGACGATCAAAGATGAACTTTGGGCGGTGGCTGGACACGAAATTGCTAAACAGCAATTTATATTACCTTTCGCGAAACCCGCTATCGCCAATAACATTAGCGGTAAAGTAGCAGTATCGACAAAAGGTAATGAGGTTATTGTAAGTGGTGATAATTTTGAGACCCGCTTTGACAACAAAACTGGCTATTTGACGACTTACCATTACAGTAACCAAGCGGTCATTACGCAACCTCTGAAAGCTAATTTCTATCGTCCACAAACAGATAATGACCGCCTGAGGTTGGAAAACCGATAGCAACATGGCTATTTGGAAAGCAGCATCTGAGTCTATGAAACTTGTCAATTTTGAAATTGACAATGGATCAAAGCCCGTAACGATTAAAACGGTGCACAGCCATACAAGTAAAGTAAAAGTCACGACCCATTACACCATTCAGGCAAATGGTGATGTTGAAGTCAGTATGGCCCTAGATGCGGATAAATCATTGCCTTCGCTACTTAGAGTTGGCATGACAACTGGTATCGACGCTAATTTTGCAGATATGTCTTTCTATGGTCGTGGTCCGTTTGAAAACTATAGTGACAGAAACCAAGGCGCCGACTTAGGACTATATTCTGGCACGGTTGATAGCTTTGCCTATCAATATGTGCGCCCGCAAGAAAGTGCTAACCGCACCGATATAGATTGGTTGTCGTTAAGCAATCCTCAAGGTGTCGCCTTTAAAGTAGATGGCAAACAAGCCTTAAGCATGTCAGTGTGGCCTTGGACGGCAGAAAACGTTGACAGCAGTGCCCACACTTATGACTTAATCGAAAATAACTTTAACACCGTTAATATCGATTTAATTCAAGCGGGAATTGGTGGTATTGACAGTTGGAGCCCCAAAGCGGCCCCTATTGATAAATACAAAGTACCAGCGGGTAATTACCAATATAGCTTTACACTTTCGGTAAAATAACCCTCATCCAATTAATATGACTCAAACTAGGATTACCTGCTTCAACTTAGGCAGGTAGCAAAACTTATGATAAAGATTAGTTTACCAACACTGCTTGCTCTGACCATTGTCAATTTATTAACGGCGTGTGCCTTACCTGACCAAGCACAAACAAGCGACCTTGTAAGCAAAAAGCCAAACATCGTCATCGTCATGACTGACGACCAAGGGTTTGGCGATTTAGGTATAAACCACAATCCAATTATACAAACCCCAACAATTGATGCACTGGCAGAGCAAAGCGTTCGTCTATCAAATTTTCATGTTGACCCTACTTGTTCACCCACTAGGGCTGCACTACTAACGGGTAAAAATTCACTTAAAGCTGGTGTATGGCATACCGTTATGGTGCGGTATTTACTAAGTCCCAAACATGAAACTTTAGCAGAAAAACTTCAACAAGATGGTTACGACACGGCTATATTTGGTAAGTGGCATTTAGGCGATAACTACCCTTACCGTCCGCAGGAGCAAGGCTTTAATCATGTCCTAATTCACGGTGGTGGAGGGGTGGGTCAAACTCCAGACTACTGGGGCAATACCCAGTTTAATGACACGTATTATCGTAATGGCGAGCCTGAGAAATTCGACGGTTATGCCACCACTATTTGGTTTGATGAAGCGATTAAATATATCACTCAACCCAAAGATAAACCGTATTTCGCGTATATAGCATTGAATGCACCACATGGTCCCTACCGAGCACCAGAAGCGTTCATTAAGCCGTATTTAGCCAAAGGCTTAAATCGTGGCATGGCAAGTTTTTATGGCATGATCACCCACATTGATGGACAAGTAAAAAAATTGCGTCAGGCCATTCGTACAACAGGTGAAGAAGATAACACCATCTTTATTTTCATGACCGACAATGGCAGTTCTTATCATCCTACCGACAACAACAATAACATTACAAAGTTACACCAGCAGTTAAAGCAGGATCATCCCAATTGGCTACCCAATGGCGGTTTACGAGGCTACAAAGCCAGTACATTTGAAGGGGGACACAGAGTCCCTTTCTATATTTCTTATCCAAACGGCAATCTTAAAAAGGGTGATTATTCTACTTTAACTGCCCACTACGACGTGATGCCTACACTACTAGATTTTGCTGGTGTGTCTGAGTTTCCAGATGACATAGATGGCAAAAGTCTTAGAACCCTAATCACTGAAGGAAGTGATAGCAGTTTGGCTGACAGAAGTATTGTGATTACTAATCAGCGGGTCTCTATCCCCAGCCCGGAACGCCCAGTGGTAGTGGCGAAAAACGAATGGCGTCTGTTATCACAAAACGGTAAAGAGCAGCTGTACAATTTAAGCACTGACCCAAGCCAAATGCAGAATGTGATATCCCAACACCGGGATATTGCTGCTGAGTTAAGAAAACAAAGGCAAGCATGGTGGGATGATGCCAGTAAAGATGGTTTCCTCGATTCGTATATTGCTATTGGTAATCCTGCTGAAAACCCAGTTCGCTTAAACGCGATGGATTGGATGGAAATAAAAAACGAACAAGGCGTGCCTTGGTTTATCGGTCATCAAGGAACGGCGGACGAAAGAGACTACCCCCATTGGTTAACTCGAGAGGAAGACTTTCAGGCTTTGCCTTGGTATGTTGATGTAGAAGTCAGTGGTGAGTATCAAGTCCGCCCCTACTATCACGATATTCCAGCTGGCACCCCTGTGCAGAAAAAATATTGTGTCGTAGACGCGAATGGAAAACGCTACATTGAAAGAGTCTGGTTACGCTCGTCGCATTGTAAAATAGACCTGCCGCTATCCGCGGGTAAACAAAAACTGACGGCCTGGTTTACCGACGATGAAACAGGACAATCGAAAGAAAAAGCTGCATTCTATGTGTATGTAGAAAAACGTTAAGGGATACCAATGAATAATTTAATCAAAGCACCGTTACTAGCACTCATTACCAGTGCTATTTTGACCGCCTGCAATAACACTGCAAGCGAAACGGCTTCGCACAACCAACATTTAGACAAACCTAATATCGTTATATTTTATGTAGATGATTTAGGCTACGGAGATTTAGGTGTATATGGCGGTAAAGGTGTTAATACACCAAACGTAGACGCATTAGCAGAAAACGGCATTCGCTTTACCGATGCTCACAGTTCAGCCGCCACATGTACGCCTTCTAGGTATTCGTTATTAACCGGCGAACATGCATTTCGTAAAAAAGCTAAAGTGCTTGAAGGCGACGCAAAAATGCTGATTGATCCAGGCCAACCAACGTTGGCGTCATTAGTTAAAAAAGTAGGCTATAAAACGGCTGTTGTTGGTAAGTGGCATTTGGGTCTTGGTGACGGTAGTAAACCTATCGATTGGAATAAAGATGTTAAGCTATGGTCCTTTGGAAATTGGTTTTGACTATAGCTATTTACTACCGGCCACAGGCGATCGTGTACCCACAGTTTACTTAGAGAACCATAGGGTGCAAAACTTATCGGCAGATGATCCTTTACGGGTCAGCTATGTAAAAAAAATAGGTAGTCGACCAGTCGGCCGAGAAAACCCAACATTATTAAGGCAACAAGCCGACAACCAACACGCAGATACCATCATTAATGGCATCAGCCGTATTGGTTACATGCAAGGTGGTCAGTCAGCTGAATGGAAAGACGAAGAGTTCTATAAAGTTTTTACCAACAAAGCGAACCATTTTATTGCTGAGAACAAAAACAATCCATTCTTCTTGTTCTTTTCATTTCACGACATTCATGTACCCAGACTTCCTAATGAACGTTTTATAGGTAAAAGCAGCATGGGTGTACGCGGTGATGCGATTGCACAAATGGATTGGATTACAGGTCAGGTGATAGAGGAACTAAAGTCTCAAGGTATATTTGAAAACACTTTGATTATTTTTACCAGTGACAATGGTCCAGTGCTAACCGATGGATACGATGATGAGGCAATGCAATTATTGGGCGACCACAAACCAGCAGGACCATTTAGAGGTGGAAAATATAGCGCTTATGAGGCAGGTACACGCATGCCCACTATTGTTCACTACCCGAATAGAGTAAAACCAGGTGTCAGTGACGCACTAATAAGCCAAATTGATGTGTACGCTTCAATCGCAAATATGCTCGATATTCCCATGGCCGACGACGAAGCTATCGACAGTGAAATTCACACTTCAGCATGGTTCGGCGAAACCAACGTCGGCCGTAAACAGTTAGTCGAAGAGTCGTATACTCTTTCTGTTCGCGTAGGTGATTGGAAGTACATCACCCCTGCAAAAGGCACTAATGACTGGATAAGAGACAACAAGAATATTGAAGGCGGCTTTCAAAATACAGATCAATTATATTATTTACCCAATGATATAGCAGAGCAACATAACTTAGCCGCTAACAATCCTGACATGGTGGCCAAACATAGAAAGATTATTGATACCATAGTTAATAGAAACAAACGTTAGTGCCCCCTGCTCCACTAATTCAAACGCCAGCTACTTGCTGGCGTTTTTAGTTGATACCGATTATTAACTATCGTTGATTGGGATGAATACTCATTTCATTAAATAAAACCAGTCCACATTGATAAGTGGCCTCTTTGAACCTGTCCAGCGGTTTTAGAACAGGGCGTCGATATGAAGCAATGATTATTCCCTTTCAAATACCGAGAATACAGCGCTAAAAACGCTGGTTATCAAGACGAAAATTAATTAAGCCATCGAATGATATGAATATTACTTAGCGTAAACGAGTGCTTAGCTCAAACGATACTTCTTATCCAGAATCCAGGTTACCTAGCTTTACTTGTTTGCTAACAAATACTCTTTTCGAAAAGCACTTGGTGATAAGCCAATTTCTTGCTTAAACACTCTAGAAAAATAAAAGATATCGCAAAACCCACATTGCTCGGCAATTTGTTCTACGTTGACGTTGGCCAACAACAGTTTCTGTTTTGCCAAAGCGATTCTTTTTTGCAAGATGTACCGCTTAGGAGAAATGTTAAAAGCTGCTTTAAACTTTCGAGAAAAATGTTCAGGGGTGAAATTTGCCGCTTCTGCCATTTCTTTTACGTCTGGCGCATTTACTACGTTTTCATTAATCATCGTTAAGGCGGGTAACAACGACTGATGACGAAACGAATGTAATCCTTCATTAGATTTTTCAAAGGCTTCCATGGCTGGATCTAATAGTGACAACAGTAACTTAGTTCGAGAAAACGTTGAACGAGGACTGTCTGATTTGCATAATTCAACTAACGCTAAAAAGTCGTTTTCAATATGTGGTAATAGATTACAATCTAAACTCAGCGCCTCGCCATATAACATAAAAAGATCTAATCCGGCATCGATACGTGCTTGAAAATGAACCCAAGTAAAATCAATTTTACCTATACAATAATGGGATACCAATTGATAAGCCGGAATTAAATACATATGCCCAGCTTTTAGGGTTATTTTTTTATCTTTAAATTGTAAAACGCCTTCGCCAGATCTTACGTAGTACAAGCGATTATAGTGATTTATAAATTCACTACCGGCCCATTCTTCCCCCATCTGCATACTAAATGCCGCATAGACATGAAATTGGGTATGGCTAAAGACTTCATCCGGCATTAAGTTTTCCCAAACAAAACCACCGGAGCCTGTTTCATATTTATCTGGATTCATAATTTTATAATCACTTAGTGGATAAAAATCAATAATACACAAAACATAATCAAATTTCACTATACCTTAATTGTTAAATAGTCTTTAACATATTTAACAATCATAAATTAAAGTAAGTTGTTATGGACATTATTCAATTTTTTGGTCGCTTTCATGTTTTAGTACTGCATCTTCCTGTTGGAATATTAATGCTTTCAGCTTTACTCGAAATCTATACTGCTAGCAAAAAAACACCCCGTAACCCACTACTGAACGTCATTTGGTTTTGGGGAGCGGTATCTGCTGTTGCGGCATGCATTTTAGGATGGCTGTTATCTCAAGGTGAAGGCTATACGGCTGATGCGGTATTTATTCATCGCACATTTGGCATACTCACTGCAGTAACCGCAAGCATTGCCTTCGTTTATTTCACCTTTGTTAAACAACAGATTAGAATAGTGATCTGGGTGCTGTCTATTGGTCAACTATTCTTATTGTTTAGTACAGGCCATTACGGAGCCAACATGACCCATGGTGAAACCTATCTAGTGGATCATGCGCCTAACATAGTGCGCACCACACTAGGCTTTGAAGCACACAAAGCCCCCGCGCTAAAATCACGTCCTTAGAACAAGCCGATGTATATTTAGATGTCATCCAGCCTATGTTAGAACGTCGCTGCGTGAGTTGTCACAATGATAGTAAGCAAAAGGGAAAACTCAATTTAAGCAGCATTGAAGGCTTAGTCAAAGGTGGAAAATCAGGCAAAGCCATTGTCGCCAACAACTTAAACCAAAGTGAACTGTATCAGCGCATTACAATGGCTCATGAGCAAAAAGGGTTTATGCCCGCAGAAGGTAAAACACCTTTAAGCGATGAGCAAACTAAAGCCATAGCACTGGTGGATCCAGGCTGGTGCTCCCACAACTGGCAAAGTCACTGAGTTTACCCTTAGCAAAAAAGACAAGCAGGTACTGGCTCAATTATTTGGCCTTAGCAGCAATAGTTTTGACCTGCCGAGCATTGCGCCTATTTCACTCGCTCAAGAGCAGGCCTTGGTTAGTAGCGGTTTTATTATAAAGTCGTTATCGCAAACTAACCATTATCTTGATTTAGATTTGTCTGTTAAACGACAGCCTCTAACGGCACAAGCTATTGAGGCTTTATTGAATGTAAAACAGCATGTTGTATCGTTGAATTTACGTAGCACCTACAGGTAACCGACCAACAGTTAGTCGAGATTGCCAAGCTGCACAACCTAATAAAGTTAAGACTCGAACACAACAGCATCAGCAGTAACGGGTTACGGCATTTGTCTTCTTTGCCTAAACTGAATTATTTAAACCTATACAAAACCAATATAGATAACTCCACTCTGGATATACTGGCGACTTTTAACTCGCTTGAGAAAGTATACGTAGGTGAAACTAAAATCACCGCTGAAAAAATCAAGGAATTTTCCAAAGTGTCGCCAATACACATTCAAGGAATTGCTCCCATCCCCACTAACACCAAAGAAAAAAAGGCCTAAATGATGGAACAAATCAATCAAAGCAAACGTAGTTTTTTGCAAAAATCTAGCAGTTTAGGTGCCACGCTATTGATGGCAGGTATGGCAAGTTCGTCCAAAGCCCACGAACCCGAAAAAAGCCATTACCCAAAGCAGGCCGAGAAGCCCACGGTAAAATTGTTGGTCATGGCGACTTTAGATACAAGGTGAATATGCTGTGGGGCAACTTAGATCCAAGCAAAGTACCAGTAGAAAACTGCCATGGTTTAGATTTTGATTCAAAAGGCCGCGTAGTAATGGTGACGGATAGCGACGTGAATAACTTTATTATTTACAACCAAGACGGCAAATTGATTGATGCTTGGGGCACCCAATATCCTGGCGCGCATTCCGTTAAATTGTCTAGAGAAAATGGCGAAGATTTTATTTACATTGTCGATTGTGGATGGGTACTTGATAGAAATCGCCCCGACAACCAATGGAAAAATAAATGGTACAGACAAAGTGGCTTCATAGCTAAACTGACTCTAGATGGCAAACTCGTTTATACCATTGGTCACCCTGTCACCTTAGGTATCTATCGCCCAGAAATGCGTTATCAGCCTACCGATATATGCATTGCACCGAATGGTGACTTATATGTTACAGATGGCTATGGTTCTGATTTTGTTATTCATTACGACCACAATGGAAAATATATTCGCCATTGGGGGGGCCATAGCAACCAAGACAAAAACTTGAATCTTAAGAATACTCACGGTATTGGCGTAGATACTCGAGATCCTAATAATCATCATTTATTAGTCAGTTCTCGAGCTGAGCGTCAAATCAAAAAGTACAGCCTAGAGGGACAATTACTCGGTGCCATCGACTTGCCAAGGCGCATACGTAGGCGGCCCGATATTTAAAGGCGATAACTTTTACGCCCCTGTTTGCTGGTCACATATCGATAATAAAATGACGCCAAATTCAGGATTTATCACCATTTTAGATAAAAATAATAAAGTCGTGTCTAATCCTGGTGGTACACCGCCTGTATATAAAAATGGGCAATTACAGCCCATGCAATCCACTTACGATGTGTTTAATCATTGTCATGCTGTGTGTGTAGATGACGATGAAAATCTGTATGTGGGTCAATGGAATGCTAACCAGTGTTACCCAATAAAACTGGAGCGAGTGTAATGAAACCCCGTTATCTATTGAGCCTAATTTCTGCAACTGTACTGTTAACCGCTTGTGGTCAAGAACAAGAGCAAAACTTTGCAGAGCCGCTACCTGAAGTCGTAGATTTTAACTACCATGTTAAACCAATATTATCTGACACCTGTTATCTGTGTCATGGTCCCGATAAATCAAATGCTAAAGCGGGTTTAACCTTATCTAACTTTGATGACGCCACTACACATATTACCGATAATGGTGTGGCCGCATTAATCCCTGGCAATGCAGAAGGCAGTGAAGCTTTTCAGCGCATCATGTCTGATGATGAAAATATAATCATGCCGCCACCTAATGCTCACTTGACCTTGTCTGCAAGGGATAAAGCCATTATTAAAAAGTGGATTGATCAAGGGGCTGAATATAAAAAACATTGGGCGTTAATCTCGCCAGTAAAAGTAACGCCACCTACTCTGAAAGCAGTCGAATGGGCAAACAATGAAATAGACCATTTTATTGGTAAGAAGATTGAAGACAAAAATCTTCAACCTAATAGTCAAGCAGATAAAGAAAGTCTGATAAGACGCCTAAGTTTTGATTTGACTGGCCTTCCGCCTAGCACAGAGCAGCTAGATAATTATCTCAGTAACAACAGCAAAGACGCAACGCCTAAGCTGATTGATGAGTTAATGGCCTCACCTGCCTTTGGTGAAAGACTGGCCACCGAATGGTTAGACGTGGCTCGTTATGCTGATACCCATGGTTACAGTACAGATTATTATCGTGATATGTCTCCCTATAGAGATTGGGTAATTGAATCATTTAACCAAAATCGTCCTTTTGATGAATTCATCACGTGGCAAGTAGCAGGAGACTTATTGCCTAATGCTACTGAACAACAAATTTTAGCCACGGCCTTTAATCGTGTCCATGCACAAAATGGTGAAGGTGGCATAGTCAATGAAGAGTTCAGAGTTGAATATGTAAAAGACCGGGTACAAACCATAGGTACAGGCCTATTAGGTATGACCATGCATTGCGCCCAATGTCATGACCATAAGTACGACCCTATCAGCGCTAAAGACTACTATTCTACTTTTGCTTTTTTCAATAACTTGGATGAGTCGGGTCAAATATCATACGATCCTAACGATATGCCTGTCCCCACATTAATGTTACCCACGGCAGAACAAAAACAAACAACTGAACAGCTTACTGCTCAAGTCGCCGAGCTAGAAAATAGCTTACGCTCATTCAAAACCGTTAACGCTGAATTTAAGCAATGGCTTGACAAAAATGAAGGCAAAGTAACCAACAAGGGCAAAGATGCTTTGATCGCGCACTTTGATTTCAGCTCAAAGGACAGCACAAAAACGCTTCATAATAAGGTCGACAAGAAATCTTCAGGCAAAGTTATGTTTGGTGGTAAACCGAAAAAGAAAACTGGCCCGAAACTCGTACATATTCAAGATAGCAATAGAAGCGCGATAAAGCTTAACGGTGATGACATATTATTTTTCCCAACGTTAAATGGTTATCACCGAGCTAAACCATTCAGTTTAAGCATAGATGTGAAAATTCCAACTGATACAGAAGATGGTGTGTTGGTTCACTATAACAAAGCTGGGATCTTATATAACTTTAAGGGCTTTGATTTAGGCATAGAAGACGGTCATTGGATGGTACGTTTTGCCCATAGCTACCCCTATAATGCCATAAAAATCGACGCTCGAGAGCCTGTTGCTCGAGAGCAATGGACCAATGTCGCGATCACCTATGACGGCTCATCTACAGCCGCCGGCCTGAAATTATATATCAATGGCGAATTAGCCCAAACGGATGTCGAAAGAGATAATTTGTACAAAGATATTGAACACACCAGAACGTCAGTAAAAGAAGAAATGGGCATCAAAATTGGCGCCAGATGGCGCAGCAAAGGCTTGCCAAACGTGTTAGTTGATAACTTTAAGGTATACGATCGAGATTTAACCGCAATCGAAATGCATAATGCCCAATCTGAGCAACCCGTTACTGCATCTATGGAAGCCCTATTAGCTGTATTTAATAAAACGGTCAATAAGGACTACATCAACACCAGCAATCAATTGCAAACATTGCGTCATCAACAGAATCAGATGATTGAACAGTTTCAAGAAATCATGGTTATGCAAGAAATGGAACAGCCAAGGCAAGCCTATGTGCTAGAAAGAGGTGGCTATGCAAACCATGGTGAAAAGGTATCACCGGGCGTGCCAGAGCGCTTTTACCCCTTCGATCCTGATTGGCCAAAAAATAGAATCGGCCTAGCAAAATGGCTAACGGCTCCAAAACATCCTCTAGTTTCAAGAGTCATAGTTAACCGGTATTGGCAACTAGTATTTGGGACTGGTTTGGTTAGGACGCCGGAAGATTTTGGAAATCAGGGAGAGCTACCCACCCACCCCTTACTATTAGATTGGTTAGCAGTTGAGTTTGTTGAGTCTGGTTGGGATGTAAAACACATTATTAAACTAATGGTGTCTTCTGCTACCTACCAACAATCGTCAAAAACAACTGAACAGTTAAACGAAAGTGATCCTGAAAATCGATTGTATGCTCGTGGACCAAGTGGTCGCTTAACCGCCGAGATGATCCGTGATAACGCATTAGCCGCTAGTGATTTGTTAGTGGATAAAATTGGCGGTGAAAGTGTTAGACCTTATCAACCAAAAGACATTTGGAAAATGAACAACAAAACATATGAACGTGGTGATGGTGAAGACCTATATCGTCGCAGTATGTACACCATTTATAAGCGTAGTGCACCGCCCCCCAACTTGATGGCATTTGACGCACCATCTAGAAGTTATAGTGTGGGTACAAGGCAAGAGACAAGCACCCCTTTACAAGCATTAGCGCTGTTAAATGACCCTCAAATTATAGAGGCATCGAAGGTACTTTCGGCAAAACTAATGCGTCAATTTGATTCACCAACAGAAATTTTAAGCCAAGCTTATCGGAAGATAACTAGCCGAATTCCTTCAGATGCAGAATTAACCATTATTGAACAGATGTATCAGCAGACGTTGACCGATTTTACTGATAGCCCTCAGCAAGTCGCTGAGCTATTAGATATAGGAGACACTAAAGTAAGTGCCCAGCAAAACACGGCAGAACTTGCAGCATTAACATCGGTTACTAACATTTTAATGAACCACGACGCAGCCGTGATTAAAAAGGTAGAGGATAAATTATGGATCGCAGAAACTTTTTACGTCACAGTTTATTAGGCGCCGGCGCTTTGGCTACCGGCATGCCTAATCTAGCCATGGCACAACAAGCGAAAGATTTAAGTGGACTGCTCGGCAGTCCGCACATTCAAGCAAAGGCTAAACGAGTTATATATTTGTTTCAAAGTGGCGGACCGTCTCAGCTTGAGACCTTTGACTATAAACCCACCCTAGACAAAAGACACGGCCAAGAGTTACCTGCAGAAGTGCGCGGTGAACAGGTCTTAACTGGTATGAGTGCGCAACAAAGCTCTTTCCCCTTGGCGCGAAGTGTATATGACTTTAAACAATATGGAGAGTCTGGAGCGTGGGTCAGTGAGTTATTGCCCCACACAGCTAAAATAGTTGACGATTTGTGTATTGTTCGCTCTATGCATACAGATGCAATTAACCACGACCCAGCGATTACTTTTTTACAAACAGGTTTTCCTATTGCTGGTCGGCCAAGCATTGGGGCTTGGGTAAACTACGCCTTAGGCTCAGACAATCCCAACCTACCCCCTTTCATCGTAATGGTATCCAGCAATGGAGGTGGCCAACCTTTATACGCAAGATTGTGGGGCAATGGCTTTTTACCCTCAATTCACCAAGGTGTGCAGTTTAGAGGCGGTGCTGAGCCAGTGCTGTATTTAAATAACCCTCAGGGGGTTTCTACCGCGTCTAGGAGAGAGTTATTTAAACACTTTAAAAATCTACAAGACTTGCAATATCAACAATGGCAAGACCAAGAGATCCAATCTCGGGTTGCGCAATATGATATGGCTGAACGTATGCAAGCATCTATACCCGACGCCACTGATATGTCGGACGAACCCGACTGGGTGTTTGACATGTATGGGCCCGATTCTAGGATCCCTGGCACCTACGCAGCAAACTGCTTATTAGCCAGACGCTTAGCTGAACGAAATGTGAAATTTACACAGTTGTATCACCAGCGCTGGGATCAACACGATAGCTTACCTGAGGGGATCAAAAAACAGTGTAAAAACACCGATCAGGCATCTGCTGCTTTAGTCCAAGATCTAAAACAAAGGGGCTTGTTAGACGACACCCTAGTGGTTTGGGGAGGCGAATTTGGTCGCACCAACTACTCACAAGGCAAACTGACGGAAAAAGGCTATGGCCGAGACCATCATCCTTATTGTTTTACCATGTGGATGGCGGGGGCTGGCGTCAAACCAGTGTTTACGGTGAAACTGATGAATTTGGCTACAACATCATAAAAGATCCGGTACACGTGCATGATTTCCAAGCCACCCTGCTGCATCTAATGGGTATTAATCATGAACAGTTGACTTATAAGTACCAAGGCAGACGCTTCAGATTAACAGACGTACATGGCCATGTCGTAAAAGATATTTTATCGTAAATATAGGATTAAAAATTGCTTAATTTTACCAAAGGTTTGTTAGTGGTAACGACCTTGATCGGTATGAGTTGCACCAATACCGATCAAGAGCCAACTAGCCGCAATGGAAACACCACTGAAATGACTCAACGACAAGAAATTGATTTCAATTTTGGTTGGAAATTTTCATTAGCAGAGAGTCTCGAAAAAGAAGCGTTAGTCTACAGTGAGGATTTTGACGATAGTCAATGGCGGGATATTCGACTGCCACATGATTGGAGCATAGAAGCAGAGTATAGCCAAATTAACACTGCTGGTGCTACTGGGTACTTGCCTGACGGTAAGGGGTGGTATCGTAAAAGGTTCAATACTCCAGTTTCTCATACCGGCGATGAAGTCTCCGTCAGCCAAAGAAAGACCCAGATATTATTTGATGGTGTTTATAACCATTCAAAGGTTTGGATAAATGGTCATTTGTTAGGTGAAAGGCCCTATGGGTATAGCGCTTTTCACTATGATCTCACTCCTTACTTACATACTAATGGTCAAGAAAACCTTATTGCCGTGTATGTTGATCACTCTCGATATGTAGACTCTCGTTGGTATACAGGCTCTGGTATTTATCGAAATGTTAAGTTAATTAGCACCCACAAAACCCACATTCCTATTTGGGGAAGTTATGTTACAACCCCCAAAGTAGACACATCACAAGCCACAGTGTTAATTGCAACAACCGTTCAAAATGATTCATTTGGTGATAAGGAATTAGTGGTTTTAACTGAGCTAAAAGATAATACTGGCAAGACCATAGCAAAAACTGAAAAAACAATCACTGTACCCACCACTACTCATACAAAAGTCAGTCAAACACTGAACATTAACCATCCGCAACTATGGAGTCCAGACTCACCTATTCTATATTCGGTTGTCACCAGTCTAATTGAGAACAATAAACGAATAGACAGCAATACCGTCACCACCGGTTTGCGCTACTTTAATAACGATCCTCAAAAAGGTTTTTTCATAAACGGCAAACCTACCAAAATAAAGGGAGTTAACATTCATCATGACGGGGGTTTAGTTGGCTCTGCCGTACCTAAAGGTGTTTGGAAACGTAGACTACAAACCTTGAAAGACGCCGGCGTGAATGCCATTCGCACTGCGCACAACCCAGCATCGACTGAGTTTTTAGACTTATGCGATGAAATGGGATTTTTAGTTCAAGCTGAAGCATTTGACGAATGGGATAACCCTAAAGACAAGCGCAAAAATTTTAATCAAAGTGGCGAAGTAGACTACATTACCGAAAGTTACAGTCAATATTTCGGTCAGTGGGCTGAGCGCGACATCAAAGCTATGTTGCTGCGCGATCGTAACCATCCGTCTATCTTTCAATGGAGTATTGGTAACGAAGTTGAATGGACCTATCCAAGATATACCCAAGCGACTGGTTATTGGGATAAACGTAATTCAGGCAAACATAATTATTACTGGGATGTGCCCCCTACTCTCAAGAAGAAATCGAAAAACGTTTTAATGACTCTGCCGTAAAAGGAGCGGAATTAGCCAAAACAGCTGCGAATTTAGCCAAGTGGACCCGAGAAGTTGATACGACTCGCCCGGTCACCGCTAATTTAGTTACACCTTCCGTTAGTCACATTTCAGGCTATGCAGATGTGCTAGATATCATTGGTTATAGCTACCGCCAATCTATTTACGAGTTAGGTCACAACCACTACCCAGAAAAAATGATCCTTGGCACTGAAAACTGGGTACAGTGGCATGAATGGCAATCGATCTTAGATAAACCCTATATTCCTTGGCATATTCGTCTGGACTGGCATTAACTATCTTGGCGAATCAAATGGTGATTGGCCTACTAAAGGCAGTGATTCAGGGATGTTGGATTTAGCAGGCTTTACCAAGCCCAGCTATCACATGATGAAAACCATTTGGAGTGAAGAGCCGCATATCTATATCTCCACCCAACCTCTGGCAGAATCAGTCTATACCGTACTCGAGGGACAAGTTGTAGAGAAAGAGACTGGGAATTGGAAACGGGCCAAATGGGGTTGGCGACCCATAAACAAACATTGGAACTACCCACCTAAGCAAAATATTGTGGTCGAGGTGTATACGAACCAACAAGGAGTAGAACTGTTTTTAAATGACAGCTCTCTGGGTGTACAGTATTTGCAAGACAACCCCGACCATATTCTCAAATGGTCTGTGCCCTATTCTGCTGGTACCCTTACTGCCAAAGCGTTGGATTCACAAATAACCACTAGCTTAGATACAGCAGGTGAGCCTGTCAGTATTCAATTAAATGTAGATAAAAACAGCTTATCTGCGAACAGGTACGACGTGGCTCACGTGACTGCACAACTTATAGATAAAAATGGTAACCCTGTTTATCATCACAACAAAAGTATTGAATTTACTATTAATGGTGCCCTCACACGTTTAGGAGTGGATAATGGTGCATCTGATAATATTCAGAAACATCAAACGAATACTATCACCACGGTTCAAGGGCGAGCTTTATTAATTGTACAAAGTAAAGATCTGCTTGGACAAGCTCAGATTAGCGCGTCTTTGAATGGCAAAATAAGTTCAACCCTTGCGATAACAATAGAATAAGGTTCAGACTCAAAACCACAGGCTGTGATTATTCAGCCTGTGGTAGTAGTGGTCAAAGTACTGGTAGGCTGCTAAGTGCTTTAATTTTTATATCGCGGTAGAAAATTTCCGCACCTTCTGACTGAATTTGTAATTGACCAGAAGTAAGTGGTAAGCCGTTCTTATCTTTCGACTGTTCAATCACCATTACCACTTCACTATTTATTGAAAAAACAGCTTTATCGCCTACGGCATACAAGTCTACTTGATTCCACTGACCATTAGGATAATCAGGTTCATGGGAAGCATGACTATAACCAGTCACTTTAGATAAATATTGTCCCTGTGGATCGTAAGTTTGTTTTCCGCCTTGGGTAGCTGTTCGAATCACGCCACTTGGCCCTGCTAATGGTATATAGTCACCAAAATCTTTTTCTTGGATTTGCATTTCTTGACACGCTTTCCACACTTTCCAGAAAGCGCCGTGGTCGCCTTTACAATGAAATAGTACACCAGAGTCGCGTTTAGCATTTAATCGCGGAGCCCATTTTTTCTCGCCCCACTTAACTTGCATGCTTAAGTGATAATTTTCAAACTCTTTTAACGTTGTTAATCCACCATAAATTTCACCGCTAATATGCAAAACTGGCTGCCCATTTTGTTCAATCACACTAAACACATTTTTGACGTCGTTGTTTAACCCCATCGCATTACTAGGATCCCCGTGCACATTTAAGTTTTTCTTAGTCACCGTACCATTAGGTAAGTTTTTTACAGACTCATGTGGAATGCCCATCCATAACTCCCACTGACTGAGGTTTTTATCTAATAAAACAGTCCATTCATTGGTTAAGTTACTACTAGTTTCAGTCGTAGATTGGCAAGACAATACGAATAGGGATGACAAGCCTAAAATAGCTATATTTTTAATATGTAAATCCATAAGTTTATATGCAGTTATTTAACAGAGGTGCAAAGTATATCGATACTCAGCATAAATGCATACAGAGAATGCACGGCAAAATGTTAATTAATTAAAATTAACGTTAATAAACATGTTTAAACTTTTTAGATTCGGCCTATTTCATATTTAATATTTGTAAAAAACACTCAACACAGACTTCTGATAGTATTTTTTTATCATATTTGTGAATACGGTTAAATGTAAACAAAACACAATCAAGCCAAGAAATATAAATTAAAATAAATAATAACAACAAGTTACGTAACCCCAACCATCCATTCAATCCCTAAGCTAAATAAAATGAATGACAAACCCTTAAATAAAATCATATTTACACAAATATAGACTCTTTACATATTGTTAACCTAAGCCTAGTATTGCCAGCATATAAAAATAACATTTTATATATAATTTATAAGGGCGACACCAAATTAACAAACACACCCAACGATAAGTTAATTAGTGTTAATTAAGAACTTAACAGACATTAACCATCATATTAGTTAATGCTAGGAGAACACAGTATGTCAGCAAGGTTTAAATTAAAGCCAATCGTGCTAACTATGATGCCGATCCTTTTTGCTGGTAGTGCAAATTTTGCACTTGCTCAAGATAAAGAAGATGAAGCGAACAAAAACAAAGAAGATGCTGAACTCGAAGTCATTCAAGTAAAGGGTTATAGAGGCAGCGTAATGCGTTCTATTAACGCCAAAAGGCTCTCTGATGGCGTACAAGACTCTATATTTGCGGAAGATATAGGAAAGTCAACCGACCAAAATATAGCAGATGCACTTTCACGTATCACAGGCGTCACGGTGCAAGAGTCAGATGGTGAAGGAACACGCATATCAGTCCGCGGGGCCAACTCTAGTTTGAATCAAATATCACTGAACGGCGTAGCCCTAACTTCTAGCCTCAACGGTGGCGGCGGTGGTAGTGGCCAATCTGACCAATCGGTAGATTTAAGTTCATTTTCGTCCGATATTTTATCATCAATTAATGTCATAAAAACCGCTGCAGCTGATCATGATGAGGGCTCTCTCGGCGCAAACGTAATTTTACGTACCGTCAAACCTTTAAATGTGAATGAAGATATTCGCTCTCTAGAAATTCAAGGTCGCTATAACGATTACGCAGAAAAGAACGATAGCAAAATTGCCGGTTCATTCTCACAGAAATTCTTAGATGAAACGGTTGGTATTATTACCACAGTGTCAAAAGAAACCTCGCACTCACGTACCGATAGTTTAGGTGGCAGTTGGTTAGCGCCCTATCAAGTTGTTGATATTCCAGCTGGTGGTGCCACATCTCAACAAACGGGATTGCCAACGACAGAGTCGCAAAAAGCCTTAATGGCCGATGGTCGAAGTTATAGTACAGGGTTAAATTATCGAGAGAGAACAACAGGAACGGTTGGCATTCAATGGCTAGCTGGTGACGACACAGATGTCCAGTTGGACTTAAGTTACTCAAAGGCGAGCTACGAAAGTGATACTCATCGAATTAGCGTTAGCAAGCCAAATTTAGATACCAAAGGTAACTTAATCGATGACCCTCAGTCAGACTGGTGGACAGTTGATGAGGAGTCACACACTCTTACCAAAACGTTAAATCGTTTTGGAAGTGGTAGTTTATTTCGTGGTGTTGGCGGAAATGAAACAGAAAATAAAGTACTTACTCTAAAAATTAACCATGCTATCACAGACGATTTAAGTATGGAGTTGACCGCGGGCTACTCTAAAACCGACTACGTCACCACGCCTAATGCTAGCATCGGTACCGCCAACTGGAAATCAACAAATAGTAATAACAATTTGCTTGATGTTCCCGCCAGTGAACTACAACCCGTTGGATGGGATTGTACTACCGGTGAATGTATTTTAGTGACCGGAGATAGCAACTTAAGTTTTGTACCTCAGGGCAATGCAAATGGTAATGACAATATCGGCACTACTGGATTTAGTCCATATGACATTCACGGTCATCACTTAGGCTACATCGCTCAGTACAATGAAACATCTGACGATACCAATAAATCGTTATTTTTAGATTTTGACTATGCGGTTGATTTTGCCGGTATTACAAAAATAGAATTTGGCGGTAAGGTATCTAATCGTCGTAAGGTGGTATATACCGATTACCAAAGCTTCTCTAGTGCTGAAGATATAGTATTCGATGAACGGGGTAATACGATCAACGGTGTTGGAGCTTCAGATATCAACTTAGTTGATGTATTGGCCGGGCAAGGTATTCCAGTTAATGACTTCATGGGCGGCTTAGTCCCGAAAGATTCTGAATACAATACGGATTATTTTAATGGCTGGGGAATTCTGGATCCAGACAAGGCCATTGCCGAAATGTTTGCTATTCCCAATATTGAAGCCCAACACAATAACAATGGCGACCGTGATCTTGAACAAGACAACGTGTCTGCTTACTTGAAATTTAACTTTGAATATTTTGATTCACGTTTAACGGGTAATGTCGGTTTACGTTACGTAAAAACTGAGAACAGCTCTTTTGGCTATTCTTCGGTAAATTACTCGAATACTCACGGTATTTCGGTCCCCTATGATTTAATTTATAAGAAGCAGTTATGGAATGAAAATGCCACGGCATGTGCACCACATACCAATGTCGGAACAAATGACGCTTTATTGTATGAACCTTGGGAAGCTCCCATTGCCTGTTACGATCCTAATCTAAGATACGATTGGGGTAACGGTGCTGGGGGTGGAGGTGCAAATCCAGATAACTGGACAAACGATGGTTCATTCGCCACCACTTATGATGCCAATGGCGTGCCTATAGAGTCACCATGGTTTATACACCAGTAATGGTCAAGGTGATATAAGTTGGTGGGGAAACTGGCGTCATCTTGATTGGTCTACTGCTAAACAGTACGCTGATGACGCAGTTACCGCTGGTATAATTGAAGAGCAGAAAGACTACTGGATCCGTCAATATGCAGGCACCGGACAAGGTAGTTCAAGTATTTTACTGCCTAGCTTAAATTTAAACTACATCATCACGGAAGACTTAATTGGTCGCTTTGCGGTCTCGAAAACGATGGCCAGACCAAGATTTGATTCACTACGTCCTGGTTTCTCGATGAACGAAAGTGTTTGGTCTGAAGGGGGAAACAGAATATCTAAGACTAACCCTGAATTGCAGCCACTTGAGTCTAACAACATAGATTTATCTTTAGAGTGGTACTTTAATAAATCAGGCTTAATTTCATTGGCCTACTTTAGAAAAGACATGTCTAACTTTGAAGAGCAGGTTAAGGCGCCAGTCTATGTGAAAGATACCCGCTTAGACTACGGTTTAGAATCTTTAAACTGGGAAGACTATGTCATTCTTGTGGGTGATGAAGTTGAAGTCACCCACCCGTCTGGCGAATCGACCACGATTAACACAGTGAACCCCACTAACATAAATTGTTTGCCTGTGCGCGAAGTACAAGGCGGCATAAACAATCCTAAAAATGTGTCATGCCGAGAATTTACGGCTTCTGTGACGCGTAACGGTGCCGAAACGCTGACTGAAGGTGTCGAGTTCTCTTATAACCAGTCATATGATTTCTTGCCGGGAATTTGGGGAGGGTTAGGTACTAACTTTAACTACACTTTCGCCAATTCAGAGTCAGAAGCTGAATTTGACGATGACTTACAATTAGAGTTAAAAGCGTTACCTCAAGCCTATACCCCAAGACATAGCGCTAATACCACCTTGTACTGGGAACAGCACGGTCATCAAATGCGCTTAACCCATAGGTATAATTCAGACCAATTGGTTAACCGTAGTTTGTTTAATGGAGCCTCTTGGATGGAAGCGACGAGCAAAATGGACTTTAGTGCAACCTATAAATATAACGAGCACGTCACCTTTACTTTCCATGCGCTTAATTTAACCGATGAAGTATCTCGTACTTACTACACATCCGTAAGCAATGAGTTAGGCGTTGATACTGAGGGTAACAAAATTATATTAGACGAAGGTAACGCCTTAACTGACGACATTAATAAAAGCCGTACCATTGGCTTGAGTAAAACAGGTCGTCAATATCGTTTGAGTGCTCGTGTACGCTTCTAACAATAAAATTAAACACAGTGCTTGAGCATCATATTGAATGCTCAAGCCAATGATAAATTGGAGAAATAGTAAGATGAAACATATTTTACTTAACAAGGCCTTTGCACTTGGCGCAATAACACTTGCTCTAGCATCTTGCGGGGAAAGTGACGGTAACCAACAACTATATCCAGAAGGGTTAGCTGCACCCACTTTCAGTGGTGACATGGTTATAGAAATCAGTGAAAATCAAGAACCTTTAACCATAGATTTACTCGGTGATGTAAATAACCCAGAAGATTCTGCACTATTTGCCCGTAAACTGACCTATCTAAGAGTGGAATTAGACGAAGACGGGCTACCGGTAAATGTTGACGCTGAGGGTAACGTAGTAGCAGCCGGCACAGGACAAGAAGTACCGCTTTGGGAAGGACCCACCTTACCCAGTGGAACCGTTGTTCAAACCAGCAATTCAATTACTATTGACGTCTCTGAACTTAGACCTTTCTTAGTTCCGCAGCACACCTTAGACACCTATCCTAACCCTGTAGTCGTTGGCCAACCAGATGGCGTGGATAACGAAGAAAACAACGACTTTGATCGCTATTTACAAGGTGTATATCGCTATACCTATATTATTGATAATGGCTCTGCGGACCCGGTCGAACGTAATATCATTTTGAAAGTAAACGCTGATACAGTTGATGCTGAAAGTATTAACTTAGTCACTGATAGTAATATTGAAGTACCTAAGGGGTACGGCGTTAATATAGTTGCCACGGTGGAACCCTCTGCTTTTTACGGAGCAGGCGCAACGTTTGCCAACGTAATTTATACCAGCTTAAATCCTGAAATAGCGACTGTAAATGAATTGGGTCTAGTAACAGGCGTTGAATTCGGCACTTTTGAAATTAAACTAACATCACAGGATGGCTTAGTAGAAACCATAGTCACAGGCGAGGTAGTGCCACTGACTGAGCCTGTAGGGGTGGTAATAGTCGCGGACAATGAAGTCCCACAACAGCAGATATTTGATCGATATCAAGTAGCTTTAGATGGTACGCTGGATATAGATCACACCTTTTTGCCAGCTGAAGTAGATTTCCCCGACGCGACAGTAACTTGGTCTTCCATGGATGAATCAAAAGTGATGGTTGACGGAGATGGCTTGCTAATGCCTGTAGCGTATAACAATGATTTTGATCGGGAAGACGACGCTTCCATGGTAAACGTCACTGAGGTTATGGTTGCGGTTGAAGACAACCCATCTTTGAATTTTAGCGTTGAAGTAGAGATTGTGCCTGAGCGCCGATTTATTTGCTTCAGGTAATCCAAGCTTTGATGATGGACTAGACCAAACTAAGTTCAACATTAGAGATCCAGCTATATACGGCAGTCAACAAAATGCTGCAGAAACCATAGAAGTAAGAGAAGGTGACGACACCATAGACGGCAAAAGTCTGTTTATTGATAACACCGCTGGCGCAGCTCGTATGACGATACTCGCTAATGCCACATCTCAATCAGGGGTCAAACCTGGTGATTACAATCTTATGTTTGATTACAAAGTACTTTCAGGGGTGTTGAATGTGGCAATGGCCCCAAATGGCGGTAACTGGAGACCTTGGCCCAATTGGGGACAAAGTAAACCAGCTGGTGATCAAGGCACTGCTACCGTAAAAATCGAAAATTACCTGATTGGCAATGATGGTAAGTTCCATATAATCTTTAATATTGACCAAATCGAAGGTCAAGGTGGCACACACTATTTAGATAATTTTAGATTAGTGCCTATCGAGTAAGTAAGATTCTACTCATCAAACCTAACAATAGCCCTACTTTGTAGGGCTTTTTTTGCTAAAAGTAGGCTTATAAGTACCATCAGCAATAACAGTTTATTCATTGACCTTAGCAACGGGCATTTATACTAACCCACTATTTTGAAACGATAGGTTGACGGGAGTGTTATTAAATCACTGACTTGAATTAGCAGTGACGAACGACCAAGGAGCATAGTTTATGACCAACATCACGATTGTCGGTGGCGGCACAGCAGGCTGGATCACAGCAGCAGTATTAAGTCATGGATTACCGAAAGAAAGATTCAAAATTACCCTTATAGAAAGTCCCAATATACGCTCCGTAGGTGTGGGTGAAGCAACCATTCCGCCTATTGTTAATCTATTACAGTTTTTGAATATCGATCCGATAGATTTCGTGCAAAGTTTACAAGCTACGTTTAAGTACGGTATCCAGTTTGAAGATTGGTCAGAGCTCAATACCTCATATATGCATGCTTTTGGCGATCTTGGCTTCCCCTATGAGCAAACGCCTTTTAGCGATCTTTGGTTACATTATCGACAATCTCTAAACTTGTCACCATTAAACGATTTTTCAGCAACAGCCATTGCGGCTAGCAAACATGCTTTTAATCCTCCCCACACTTTGCCGCCCAATGCCAATCCGAACGACTATTATCCTTTGTCGACGTTATTTTATGCCTACCACTTTGACTCACAGTCACTGGCAAATTATTTAACAAACATTGCCCTAAAGAATGGTGTTCACCATATCAAAGATACAGTCGACGACGTTAAGCTGAACCAACAACAGCATATTGCCTCGTTAACATTACAAAGCGGTCGCTCAATAGAAGGCGAGATATTTATTGATTGTTCAGGCTTTAAAGGCTTACTAAGTAAACAAGTTTATCAGTTACCTTTTACTTCGTATCAGCGTCAGTTGCCTTGCGATTCTGCTATCGCCATCCAGACAAAGTCAACAGTTGATGCCACACCATTTACCCGAGCTATTGCGATGAAAAATGGATGGAGATGGCAAATACCGTTGCAAAATAGGCGGGGCAATGGATATGTGTTTGCTAGTCAGTTTTGTAAATATCAGCAGGCCTTAGATGAACTAGAGCAGGCACTACTGAATGACACAATAATAACCGAGGCAAGGCTGTTAGAATTTGAGACGGGCCATCTTACTACCCCTTGGTATAGAAATTGTGTGGCAATCGGCTTATCTAGTGGATTTTTTGAACCTTTAGAATCTACCAGTATCCACTTAATTCAAAAACATGTGTTTGCTTTAAAAGATGCGCTGCTAAGCAACAACCAACAAATTCAACAAAAACAATTAGAATTTAATCACTCATTTAACCAAGATGCTGAAGAAATCCGAGATTTCTTGCTGATGCACTATTGCACGACCAAACGCCAAGACAGTCAATTTTGGCAATACTGCCAAAATATGCCAATACCCGCATCGCTCAGCGCTAAATTATCGGAGTACGACCTCACGGGCAAGATTACACTCGGTGAAAATCCAATATTTCCTTACCAAAGTTGGCTACAAGTATTGACCGGGCAGCAAGTCTTTCCCACTACCCTAACCCGCTTAGACAAGGCGCGATGCTCTGCGCAGCAGGCCTCGCTGTTTTTCCAGTCAGTCAACCAGTCCATTCTGCAACAGGTTAACAGCCTCCCCAGTCATAGAAATTACTTAGCTAACTTGATGAGGCTGTAAACATGACAATGCTTGCACTAGTCCTTCTTTTTTCCCATAACTGATTCGCTCTGTTGCGGTCCTCTATTGGCTTTAAAAGTAAATCGAGTAATGTAGTTAAACCCTTCGAACCACTGTTTTCCTTCTGGAATGTGGTATTCGTGAGATAACCCCCACTGCAGCGCTGCACCTGGATATTGATCACCATCTAAAGAAGGCACCGTACCTATCGCATCTGGGACATCTCTGATATAAGACATGATTTCAAAGTTAATTCCGTCTTTGGAAAACTGCATAGTGCCCTGCTCTGGGCCATCTTTACATGAAATCATGGCGATACCATCTTGATAATGCCAAATCGCCAATTCATGGCCACTTTGAGTAATTGGATTATATTCGGATTTAATATAGGGTCCTTCGGGCTTATCTGCGATCGCAACTCCCCAACGGATTTCTCTACCACCTGCGGTAGTCCGCTCACCCATACGTTCACCTTTGTAGTAAAGGTAAAACTTGTTACGGTAATACATCAATGTAGGATCGTGTACTTTATGACTATCAAAGTCGCCTTGCTTTTTAACTAAAAAGCGATTGTCTTCGTCACCATCCCAAATTCCATTATTGGCAGCTGACAATATTGGCTTTTCTAGTTTTCTCCATGGGCCTGTGGGGCTGTTTGCCACCGCCATGCCTACTTGGTTTTTTACCCGATTGGTATAAGGAGCTTTGATGGTTTGGTAAACAAGGTAATATTTACCTTGGTGACTTAACACCTCAGGCGTAAATAGAGATCTATCATCATAAGCCCCCTCTTCACCCTGACCAACCGCCATTCCTTGCTCTTTCCAGGTTATACCGTCTTCAGAAGTTGCAAACCATATTTGGGTTTTGTCCCAAGGAAATACTTTAGCATCGGGGTCACCGGTGCCAAAACCATAACTGTCGCCAACGGATTTTGAGTACCAGCAGATAATACAGACCATCTATCAACAACACCTTACTGGGATCGCGACGCACCACTCCGGGCTCGTAGGCAAAATCTCCCTTGAGTGTCTGAGTAGAAAAGCGGCCAAACCACTCCTCATTTTTATGATAACCACGGGCCAGTGCCCGTTTAGATGCTGCGCTCATTTTATTTGGATTAGCTATGGCTAAAAAGTCCAAATCTTGCTCTGAGTAGATTAGTGTTTCTGGTGCTTTTGTTTTTACATGGCTTTTCATTTTATCCGAATCGACATGCACAATACAGCCTTGCAAACTGATACTAATTGTCATTAAAGCAACAGAAATCTTATTTAGTTTAATATTCAAAATTCACTCCAAAAAAAGCCCTCCATATTTAAACAATATGGAGGGCTGTTGTATACAATTAACTATATTTTATATTTAACATGTGCTCGGTAACCAAAGAGACAAATCACCACAAAACAGATAGCTGGTAAAATGAATGATGTCTGTACTGAGGCAATCCCTTCAATTAAAGGTGCACCATCAATCATCGAGCCTTGTAAAGGTGGCATAAGCGCACCACCTACTATGGCCATGACTAATCCGGCAGAGGCTAAACTGGCATCATTACCCATTCCTTTAAGGGCGATTCCATAAATAGTGGGGAACATTAACGACATACAAGCAGAAATTCCAACCAAACAATACAAGCCGATGTACCCACCAACAAAGATAACAGGGATAGAAAGTAACAAACCGCCAGCTGCCAATATCATCAGCAATTGGCCATAGGTTTCATAAAGCCAAGCAAGAACGTACAAACGAAACGACTGGTTAGAAATATTAACATTGCAACGCGATTATAATCTTGGGCTTGGGAGGCGCTTATACCCACTGATGTTACCCCGTAGTGAATAATAAAGGTCCAACACATGATTTGTGCGCCGACGTAAAACGCTTGGGCGAACACACCTTCTAAATAGCATTTGTTAGCCATCAATCTAGTAAACGTGTCTTTTAACTCTCTTTTAGTTAAAGGCGAATCATGAGACATCGTTTTAGGTAATTTACTGAATAAGAATACAAAAACAAAATCGCGACCACAACCGCGATAGCCACGTAAGGACCGCGAACCGTTAATAAATCTGCAGCCTGCATAGCTTGATGATCAACCGGATTAGACACCGCAAAGTCTTGCAACGCCTGTGTGAGTTTACCGTCTACTTCAGCTGGCAGCATATTGGCATATTCAGGGTTAGCGGCTTTTTCAGCTGCTCTAAATTCCTCAACTTGTAATTCATTTAGTATAAATGTTGAAGCGACTGTCATCCCCGTTAAAGAGCCAATTGGATTAAACGCTTGAGCTAGGTTTAATCGTTGGGTAGAAGTATCTGGGTGCCCCATCGAAAGTACATAAGGGTTAGCCGTGGTTTCTAATAAAGCTAAACCACAGGTTAAAATCCAAAGGGCCGCCAAGAAGAAGGAAAACTCCATATACATTGAAGCAGGAATAAACAGTGACGCGCCAATGGCATACAACCCCAAACCCAATAATATTCCTGATTTATAAGAGAAACGACGAATAAAAATAGCCGCTGGGATCGCCATGATGCCGTAACCCAAATAGAAAGCAAACTGCACTAAACTACTTTGAGCATTAGAAATTAAGAAAATATCCTTAAAGGCTTTAACAAGAGGGTTAGTCACATCATTAGCAAACCCCCAAAGTGGAAATAAACTCGCCACTAAAATAAAGGGGATAATATACTTAGCTTCTAATATTTTAGGCTTCGTATTTTGATCCGCCACACCTTGATTATTTTCGGTAGAACTTTCACTCATGTATTACTCCAGTGATAGGTTTTATAATTATTAAAATACTATGCACTATTTGTTAACAAAAGTTAAGAAATAATTAATCATTTATAAATTAACACATTTAAATATAAATGATATATTAGCTTGGCAATTTGGCTATATCTGGAGATCCTGTGCAAGACTTAACAACAAATACAATAGATACAAAGAACAAAAATGAGAGACTAATCATTCAAGTTCATCCCGATGATAACGTAATAGTTGCGATTAAGGCGCTCACCAAAGGAACCAAAGTGTATGTAGCCAATAAGGAAGTGGAATTATTGGAAGATATTACGCCCGGACACAAAATAGCGTTACTGCCTATTCAGCAAGATGACGCAGTTGTTAAATATGGGTACAGCATTGGAAAGGCCACAAAAGACATAATGCCTGGACAACATGTGCACAGCCATAATTTAGCCACTAAGTTAGATGGAAGTGAATCTTTCACATACCTAAAGCAGCCCAATGTACCAGCTGTTAACAAAGATTGTCCGACCTTTGATGGCTATCTTCGCAAGAATGGACAAGTAGGCATTCGAAATGAAATATGGGTAATCAATACGGTAGGTTGCGTTAACCAAGCAGCAAAACGTATCACCGATTTGTGCCGTCAGAAGTTCGCGGGTCAGGCCGACGACTTTATAGCGATCACTCATCCATACGGTTGTTCACAATTAGGCGATGATTTATCAAATACTCGAAATCTTATCGGTAGCCTTATTCAGCATGCCAACGCTGGTGGGGTCCTTATTATTGGCTTAGGTTGTGAGAATAACCAACTTTCAAGTCTCATTGCCTCTACCACGGGACTGGATAAAGAGCGTATTCGTTATTTTAATTCTCAAGAGGTCTCCAACGAAATTGACGAAGGCATGAAATGCATCGAACAACTCTTAGCGGAAATGGCCTCTGACCAACGCAGTGCCCAACCGGTATCAAAGCTTTCTTTAGGCATGAAATGTGGCGGCTCTGACGGCTTTAGTGGTCTCACCGCCAACTCAATTGTTGGGCGTATCACCGACAAACTAACGGGTTATGGGGGCCGTGTCATTTTAACCGAGACACCGGAAATGTTCGGTGCCGAACAAGTGCTTATGGATCGCGCACAAACAAAACCAATATTCGAGCAAATAGTTGAGCTGGTAAATGAATTTAAACAGTATTTCATCGACAATAATCAGCCCATTTATGAAAATCCATCTCCTTAGCAATAAAGCAGGCGGACTCACCACCTTAGAAGAAAAATCTTTGGGCGCTATTCAAAAAGGTGGCAAAGCAATTATCAACGAAGTAATTGGTTATGGCATGAAAGCATCAGTTAACCCTGATTTAACTTTATTACAAAGCCTATGAAATGACGCCGTATCGTCAACCGCTCTAGCCGCAGCTGGGGCTAATATCGTGTTGTTTACTACGGGGCGCGGCACACCACTTGGTTTCCCTGTGCCTACAGTAAAAATATCTTCCAACTCTGACTTAGCTGCTCGTAAGGCCCATTGGATCGATTTTAACGCAGGACAGATTCTAGATAGTGGGCTTGATGTAGACGAGTGCGCAGATAAACTGTTCGACTATATTTTAGAGGTCGCTTCTGGAAAACTAACTAATAATGAGATAAATGATAACCGTGAAGTCGCTATTTGGAAGAATGGCGTAACCTTATAATTTAAAGTTAAGGCGCACTTTTATAGGTATTAAAGAGCGCTCTAGCTAACTCGTCTGCTCTTCAGTAAACACAAAAAAGCGATCCTAAGATCGCTTTTTTATGTCTGGAACACTTCTATTAATCTTGATATTCAGGATGCCCAGATGGCCAGGTGTTTGGCACACCATCAAAGAAACTACGTAAGGTCGCTACGAGTTCCGGGTCCGCTTTATTCTCTGCCCACTTAACGTTTTTTTCAATATTAGCCGGGTTAGCCGTTCCAACTAACGTAGAAGTAATAGATGGGTGGTCTATGGCAAATTGTAGTGCCACCTGGGTAATATCAATGCCCTTTTGCTTGCAGTAATCTACCGCTTTAGCACCTGCAGCTAACATATCTTTATGTGCAGGATGCCAATCTGGCGCGCCTCTGCTGGTTAACACCCCCATAGCTGTAGGTGAAGCATTAACAATCCCTACCCCTTTCTCATCTAATTCTGGAATAAGTCGCTCTAAAGATGTGTCATGCAACGCGTAACGGCAATACGTTAGAATACAATCAATATCAAAACGTTCAATGGTTTCTGCGAATATTTTAATAGGGTAACCTGTTACCCCAACATAGCGTATTTTACCTTCCTTTTTTAAATCCATTAAACAAGGGATCGCTTCATCAAATACTTGCTGCAAATTACCAAATTCAATATCGTGTAAATATAGAATATCCACGCCATCCACTTGCAGTCTTGCTAAACTTTCTTCCAAGCTCGTTCTAATTCGTGCGGCAGAAAAATCAAAGTCAGCAAAATCTGAACCGTAACGTCCCGCTTTAGTTGATAGAACATATTTATCTCTAGGCACAGTTTTTAACGCTTTCCCAAGAACCGTTTCGGCAACAGTTAATCCGTAATATGGAGAAACATCGATATGGTTAATTCCTAAGTCTAACGCTGTATGAACTGTTTTTATCCCGTCTTGTTCACTTATATTTCTAAACACACCGCCTAGCGGTGAGGCGCCATAACTCAATTTTGAAAGTTTAAGGCCTGTTTTACCTAAATCGTTATATTCCACAGTAATATCCTTAAAGTTGGTAAAACTTTATTGCGTTCATACCAAAAATTTTATCAAAGGCTTGAGGACATGTTGACTCAACATATTCTGCGACTATTTGTTTAATATCCGAGTATGTTCCACCTAATAAACAGACCGGCCAGTCGGAGCCAAACATGATCCTGTCTTCACCAAATGCTTGAAAAACAGTATCTAAATACGGGATAAAGTCACGCTTATTCCAGTCATTCGGATCAGCTTCGGTTACCATTCCAGACACCTTACAAGAAATGTTTTGATATTTTCCGAGCGCTAACATCAAATCTTTCCACTGGTTAAACTCAAGCCCTTCTTTAATCTTTGGTTTGGCGATATGGTCAACCACTATCTGTAAAGTAGGTACCTGTTTAACCAGTTCTAGGGCTTGTGGTAACTGATGGGAAAATATTAATAAGTCGTATCGATAACCTAACCCTGCGAGTGTATTTAAACCTCTAACAAAGGTTGGATCTAACATAAAATTCGGATCAGGCTCGCCTTGCAGCACATGACGAAACCCTTTCAAACATTTTTTTAAGCGATAACCATCCAATTGCTGCGCTAAATCTGCAGATTTTAAATCAATCCAGCCAACCACACCTTTAATAAAGTTGTGACTTTCAGCTAATTCAATTAACCAATTAGTTTCTTCAAGTGACTGTCTCGCTTGGACCGCGACACACCCATCTATATTATTTTCCGCCAACAATGAAGATAAATGATTAGGTAAAAAGTCTTGTTTAATTGCCTTTTCATCATCACCAATCCACCCATAATCTTTTTCAGTAAAATGCCAAAAATGCTGGTGTGAATCTATCTTAAGCATTGTCCATCTCTATCACCGCTTTGATTACACCAGAGCCGGGTTGAGTCCAATTCTTAAAGCTTTCAACCATGGAACTAAACTTGCTCGAGTGGGTAATGAACCCTTCGCTTTTTAAGGTGCCATTTTTAAGGCCGTTGACGACATTCTCAAAATCTTCACGGGTCGCATTTCTGCTACCAAGCAAAGTAGTTTCCCGTTTATGGAACTCTGGATCACTAAAGGTGATATTAGCTTTTACCACGCTAACATATACAATCTTGCCGCCATGAGCTAGATTCGTCACCGCAGACTCCATAGCTTTTACGTTACCGGTACAATCAATAATCACGGTAGGAAAATCACCGTTGGTTAATTCACTTAATTGTTGTGTCACATCACCTAAAGCATCTACCAATCCATCTACCGCATAGTTGTCTCGACAAAAATCAAGCTTTTCTTTAGCCACATCAGACACTAACACTTTAGCCCCTGACATTTTAGAAAATTGAATAGCCCCTATTCCAATCGGACCCGATCCCATCACTAATACAGTATCGTCGGCTTTTATGTCTGCTCTTCGTACGGCATGAGCACCAATAGAAAAACACTCAACTACGGCTAAATCATTGAAACTTAACCCATCAGTCTGTACCACGTACTTTTCTGGGATACTGATGTATTCGCACATGCCGCCATCTCGGTGGACACCTAGTACTTCGATATTAGTACAACAGTTTCCTTTATCATTTCGACACGCAACACAGTTACCACAACTGATATATGGAATAACATAAACGGCTTTGCCTTTTTCAATAGCAACTCCACTGCCTACTTCTTCAACTACTCCAGATAACTCGTGTCCCAACACGCGGGGATATTCGAAAAATGGCTGGTTGCCACCATAAGCGTGAATATCGGTCCCACATACGCCTATTGACTTAATTTTAACCAGTACTTCACCCGCTTTAGGTGTCGGTTTGTCAAGCTGTTTATATTCTAGAACCCCAAGGCTCAACACACACTACGGCTTTCATATGTGCAATTTCTCCATATTTTAAGAATGAATTTATATCTATTTACGTCAGTCTAAACGGCAACACCAAATATTTCCAGTTTTTATTTTGAATATGAACCACGACATTCATATTTAACATTTAATTAAAACTAAATTGTTATTCTTATACAAACTAAAATAAATATACGTTTACAAATAAGCAACATTTTAAATACTCTAATATAAATTTAATGTTTTATATAGAAAAAATAGGGATATAGAAAAAATATTAGATTTGAATAAGTACATTGCAATTTTTAAATGTAAATTAAGAGATAAAAATGAGGACAAAAAATGAAGATCAAACTTGCCACCATCACAAAACCTATCAAATATTCCGCTACTTTCGCTTTGCTGTTATTTTGTCAGCTAACGCAGGCAGCAGATCCAGTTAGCCAATACATAGTTGACGGCAACATCGTACCTAAATGGGTTAGCTATGTAGGAAATTCAATGAATTGGTTTATACCAGTTAAAAATGGCATAGCTAAAACAGAAAGAAAGAGCTTAATTGTCACTACACTGAAAAAAAGCAACGAAGCAAAAACCCTCAATCTTAAATGGACAGGAAAGCACGTAAAAAATCAATGGGGAGGCAACACTTTAGGTGATAGTTTCTTTGGCATCGGTAGGCACAATATAGATCTCTCGTCAGTAGAAGATGCGGCGGCCATAGCATTTGACATTAAGATCCTCAGAAATCCTACAGATAATGTTACCCTTTCGATGCAATGCGAAAACTCGAATAAATGCAAAGGTGACTTTCCCATCAAGAATATTTTAAAAAATATTGAGAATGATAAGTGGCAACAATTACCCATTCCACTCAACTGCTTTAACAAAGAGGGAAATTTTAATTTCAAACAAGTAACCACTATATTCAGCCTTGGCAACTGAAGGAAAACTTGAGATCCAGTTAAGAAATGTACAATTGGTAGGATTGCCACAAGGCAATAAGGGATGTAAGGAATAATAACTAACCTGAGTTCTGGATAAGAAGTATTGCTTACGCTAAACAATCCAACGCCGCTAGACACAAAAAGCGCGTTATCGAGAGATTCGGCTTATCCAGGACTCAGGTTAACTAAGTTGCCGTTCAAGCATTAAGCTTATAGCATAAGCTAGAACAGCAAAGTAAATGACTTAAAATTTAAGACTTTCGGACTATCCCATAAGTCAGGGCTTTAGATAATTCGTCAGCTGCAGCTTTTAGTGATTCAATAACTTCTTCAATCGATTTCTCTGCTGGAATTCGTTCGATATAAGGAACTGTCAACGAAGCAACCGCCATGTCACCGTCCATAATAGGATAGGCTAAATCCACCACTCCGGTTACATATAAACTTGGCGCTCGGAGTATGCCTTGTTTTGCCACTTTTTTACATTTAGTCATGAATTCATTAAGTTCAGCATCTGAATGATACTTGCTTAACATTTTAAGCATTGACTCTTTTTTCTGCTTCTTGGTGTACAAACAAAATTTGCCCTGAAGCAGAGTAAATAATTGGACGGCGATAACCAACACGTACAGAATAAGACATTAAATTCGGCGATTCAGCTCTAGCAATGACCACTATTTGATCTTGAGACTCAACCGCAATATGACAAGACATAGAGGTTTGATCTGCCAATTTACGCATGACGGGATGAGCATATTCAAGGATATCTTTTACAGGCTCATGCTCTGTCCCTAACTGCAATAATTTACGAGTAACTAAATACCCTTCGCTATCTTCTTCTTTCTCGATATATCCACGTTCTTCTAGCACTAGGATCATACGATAAATTTCGGCATTAGAACGGCCCAACCGTTCAGCAATAGTGGTTGTGCCCAATGGCGTAGAGTCCTTAGAGAGTAACTCTAGAATATCAAGACCTTTTTCTAAGGCTGGTGCGGAATACTTTTTTGAGGTTTAGCGTCCATCATGACTCTCTTTTATTTTTGATTGTGTAAAAGCTAAAAAATTACTAGCCTAACTTACGAGAATTTATAAGACCACATTGTAGACATTAAGTTTATTTTGTCGACTATTTATATACAAAACGAAGCGGTTTTATTCCCATTTTAGTGGCCAAAGCGTTCAGTTTCCGGTGCGACTGCAATGTTGCTACCATTAGTGACACTCATGCAAAGCATGTCACCTGCTTCACTGCATCATATACAGCAACTGTATATCAAATACAAAAATCTAAAAGTGTAAAAAAACGCCTTTAAAAGGCATTTTTTAATTGCTAGTTTTGTGGCAAATTGGCCACATCAACGCTTTAGTTTTAGAGTACGTTTTTAGCAGATATAGTTGCCAATTAAACGCATGCATTTTGCATTGTAAACAGGATACAGAGATACCTGCGCAACACGAATTGATATCACGCAACATCCCTGTTGCTGTTCCACACGCGAATTAACCATAAACAGCGCGCTTTGACGTTACTATTGGGTAACCTTACCAGTAGCAGCCCACTCAGTACCTTTTAACAAGCTCGCCGCAAATCCAGAACTTTTGAAAGCTGGTTCAGCATGGCCTAGCGTGGTATGAAAAACCCGACCTTTTTATAAGTAATCGCCATTAATACAGGTTCGTGACGTCCAAAACCATTGTATTTCTTATCATCAAAAGCGGTCGCTAGTACCGTCATATTCTTAGCGGGTCCACGTAAACGGTTGTAGAGTTCATCTTTACTTTGTAACCAAGTGTCTGGCATATTTTCAGTAATCGGGTGCTCCTTATCTCGGGTAACCACTTCGAACTCATGTTGTTTGCCATGCCCCCCTGCACCACCTTTTGCATGATCGACGATTTTATTTCCAGCATCATCAAAGTAAACATAAGGGCCATCAGATTCATTTCTATTACCCCAGCCTCCTAAGCCGATCATTTCATTGTATGCTTTCCACTCAGGGAAAGAGTTGTTTGCCGCATGTACAGTCACAAACCCTCCCCTGTCGCCATATAATCCTCAAACGCTTTTTTGGTGGTTTCAGGCTAAGGCGCCGCTTTCCAGCCGAAGTTAGATATCACTACATCATAATTTGAGAAATTGGGTTTGAACTCAGGGTCAGTTTTTGGTTGGGGTAAGTCTTGGTAAACTTTTCCATCTTGAAGAGGAAACTCTTTTTAGTAACTTTCCTCCTTCCAAGTCACAAGTGTGCGATATACGTCCACTTTAAAACGCCCAGACTGCTCTAAGGTTTGTTTCATCATCTGCGTTGATTTAGGCCAAACGGTATGGTTATTTTGCCCATCTACGATCAGCACTTTTAAGATGTCACTTTCAGATGATGTTGCAGTACAACCCGTGATAACAACAGCAGCCAATAAGTACACTGTATTCTTAATAATTCTCATGTATATTCCAGTTATCTAAAATTTGGTACAAATGATACATATATCTTTAACAAATTGTCATGAACTTTATCAATTGAGATACGAAATAGTGCGACAAAAATTCATTAGAACGCTTGAAGCCTATAGCTTTCTATCGTAAAAACATTACCATATCACTACGCCTCGCTTACAAATTTGTTTATATGGAATTCGCATTTATTCTCCTCGCTTTTATTTTTGGTTTAGGTCTCAAGCTACTTAAGTTGCCCACACTTATTGGCTACCTATTGGCTGGGTTTGCTGCTCAGCATTTCGGTTTTAGTACAAGCGATAACTTACAAAATATCGCTAATCTTGGCATCACCTTGATGCTGTTTACTATTGGTCTAAAACTAAATGTACGAGATCTATATAAAAAAGAGGTATGGGTAGGCAGTGTTTCTCATTACAGTCTTTTGGGTGACACTCGTTAACTGCTGTCTGATTGCTTTTTCATGGCTCGGACTAAATCTATTTACGACCTTGACTCTGGCCAACTCAAGCCTTACTGGCTTTTTCTCTAAGCTTTAGTAGTACAGTGTGCATTGTCAAAATATTAGAAGAAAGCGGTGAGATTAAAACCCGTCACGGTAAACTGGCTATCGGAATTTTAGTTATGCAAGATATCTTTGCCGTTTCTATTTTTAGTCATTGCCACTGGAAAAATACCTTCGATTTGGGCGCTAGCACTAATTTCGTTGTTTTTATTAAGCCTTTATGGGCAAAAGTACTGGATACAGTTGGTCATGGTGAATTATTGATTTTATCTGGTTTTATATTAGCCTTTGGTGGCTATGAATTATTTGAATTAGTGGGCATTAAAGGGGATTTAGGTGCCTTGGTAATTGGCATGTTTGTCGCGAGTCACCACAAATCTGCCGAATTATCCAAGTCGCTTATGACGTTTAAAGATTTGTTTCTAATCGGCTTTTTTCTAACCATAGGGTTGAGTCAATTACCTACTATTGAATTAACGGTAATGGCCTTATTATTATGCTTGCTTATTCCCCTAAAATTTGTGTTGTTCTTCAGACTTTTTACGCTACTAAAACTACGCGCTCGCACCAGCTACTTAGCCAGCTTGGTGCTGTCAAATTACAGTGAGTTTGGCTTAATAGTGATAGCCCTTCTGGTGAGCTTAGGTTGGCTAACAGCAGATTGGTTGGTAATAATGGCTATGGCACTATCATTCTCATTTGTTATCACAAGTTTCGCTTATAAAACATCGCACAATCAATACCACTCCCTTAAACAGCGTCTTAAGTACTATGAGCACCCAGATGTATTAGCCGAAGATACTTACCGCCAGCCTACTCAAGCAGAGATTATAGTTATTGGTCTAGGTCGAGTTGGTAAAGGGGCCTATGCGTCCACTGCACTCAATGGTAGGCAACAAAGTCTGGGGCATGGACGCTGACCCAATTCGAATTAATAAACTAGAAAAATTGGGCTACTCAGGTTATGACCGGCGACGGTGAAGATGTCGAGCTTTGGCAAAACATGGATCTAACGGGCGTCAAACTAGTGTTACTTGCCCTGCCCTCTATTGAAGATATTTGCAATATCACAGAACAATTGAATCATGCCAAATATCAAGGAAAGATAGCCTCAATTGCCCGCTATGAAGATGAAATTGAACCGCTGTTAGCGGCAGGCTCTGACAAAGTATTTAACTTTTTTACCGAAGCGGGCACTGGCTTTGCTGAAGAAAGCTTACAACTTATTACCAAGGAAGCTTAATTTAAATTCAAAATGACATAAAAACAAGAATCATTATCATTGCATATCCAATTGATTTATATGGATATTTTTTATTATTGCGTAGAAAAATTTAATTTAGTGAGCTATACTCATGCTCGAAAATTTAATTAGTTTGAGGCGTTAACCATGAAAGGTGATAAGCAGGTCGTTGCCACATTAAATGAAGTATTAACTTATGAGTTAACTTCAATCAATCAATTCTTTTTACATGCTCGCATGTATAAAAACTGGGGATTGAGTAATCTAAATAGCATATCTTACAAAAAGTCTATTAAGGATATGAAGCAAGCTGATGAATTAATAGAACGAATTTTGTTTCTAGAGGGCCTGCCCAATTTACAAATGTTAGGTAAATTAATGATTGGCGAAGATACAGTTGAAATGTTGAACTGTGATATGACTTTTCAAAATAACCAAATTCCTTTACTTAGAAAAGCCATCAGTCTGTGTGAAGAAAAACTAGATTTTGTTTCAAGAGATTTACTCGAATCTATTTTGAGCTTTGAAGAAGATCATATCGACTGGATTGAAACTCAACAATATCAAATTGCCAATATGGGCATTGAAAACTATTTACAGTCACAAGTTGAAGGGGACTAGGTATGAAAGGTAAACAAGTCATTATAGATAAGCTTAATGCTCTACTCGCCTTTGAGTTAGCCGCAATGGATCAGTACTTTCTACATTCTGAAATGTATAAGGATTGGGGACTAAATAAGCTATATGAGCGTATATCTCATGAATTTGAAGATGAAAAAGGCCATGCCACTAAACTAATTGAGCGTATGCTGTTTTTAGAAGGGACACCAGACATGGTAACCCGTGATGGCCTACAAATTGGCACAGATGTGCCGTCAATGCTAGAAAGTGACTTACGGGTAGAGTATGCAGTGGCCCAAGCGTTAAGGGAAACCATGGCCTTGTGTGAAGTAGAACAAGACTATGTAACTCGTGATATGTTACTAGCGCTATTGGACGACACTGAAGTTGACCACGCTTATTGGTTAGAGCAGCAATTAGGATTGATTAAAAGAGTTGGTCTAGCCAACTATTTACAATCTCAACTGTAAGTCACGAGGCTGAACGAATTTTGACAATAGTTAATAGTGAGTCTCAAAGTTAAAAAAATATGATTGAATATTTTGCTCACTATCTACTATTTGTACCACTAACTGCCATTTCATATTCGGCTCACTGCACGCCCCTAGAAATAGTTGACTAAGGTGGTGATGATAAGAACCAATAGTTTTACTCGAGTCAATGATGACAGCGGTTTTCCCCATGTACATATTGACACCCTGTACCCACATGTTATCAAGAACCGTCGAATCAGGTATTTTTACAACAAAATTTAGAGCCTCTTCCAATTCAATTTTTTGCTCAAATTGTACTGAAACATTTATCCCATTTTTCTGCAGACTGCACTCCTTTGTTCCATCGACGAGACACTGGTTTGATGAATTTATATCCACGCTGTTATCTAAATACAAAAAAACTCCGACAACAGATGACAAAACGAACAATATAATCAATATTCTAGAAAAAAAAGTAGGATTCAAAATTACACAACAGGTAAACTAACGGAATGTTAAGTGTGATTTAAATAAACATAAGTAACAAGTGAGTTATTCGCTTTCTTTTTACTTAATATAACCTTAATATATATGCGGTTATTAAACGAAAAAGATGTAATTTCAATTGCTTAGACAGGATTTGAAATAAAAACGTTAACCGAGTTAAATACATGCAATAAAGCAGTAATACAATTGTTAATAAAGCGGAAGATTCATTAAATGAGTGAAGCTATTCAAGTACACCCCGAATATAACTATAAAGTTGTTCGGCAGTTTGCGGTCATGACCGTAGTATGGGGAATTATCGGCATGGCTATAGGCGTGTTGATTGCGGCTCAATTATATTGGCCAGCCTTAAACTTTGACACACCATGGTTAACCTTCTCGAGATTGAGGCCATTGCATACCAATGCGGTTATTTTTGCCTTTGGTGGCTGTGCACTTATGGCAACATCGTTATATGTTGTGCAGCGTACATGTCAAGTGCGGTTATTTAGTGACAAGTTAGCCTCGTTTTTGTTCTGGGGTTGGCAGCTGGTCATACTCTCGGCGGTAGTCACATTGCCCATGGGTTTAACAAGTACGAAAGAATATGCCGAGCTTGAATGGCCAATAGATATCTTGATTACAATTGTTTGGATTGCTTATATCATTAACTTCTTTGGCACCATGGTTATTCGCAAAGTTTCACATATTTATGTTGCTAACTGGTTTTTGGGGCATTCATGATTACCGTTGCGGTGCTTCATATTGCCAATAGCATGGTCGTGCCCGTCTCTTTGTTCAAATCCTATTCTATCTATTCTGGCGCTGTAGACGCTATGATCCAGTGGTGGTATGGACATAATGCGGTCGGATTTTTCTTAACAGCCGGCTTCTTAGGAATGATGTATTACTTCGTACCCAAACAAGCGGGACGTCCAGTATTTTCATATCGCTTATCAGTTGTACATTTTTGGGCTCTAATTTCATTGTATATCTGGGCTGGTCCTCACCACTTACACTATACCGCTCTGCCAGACTGGACTCAGTCTTTAGGAATGGCGATGTCAATTATACTTTTTGTTCCATCTTGGGGAGGCATGATCAACGGCATTATGACCCTATCTGGTGCATGGCATAAACTACGTACTGACCCAATCTTACGTTTCTTAGTAGTTTCTTTATCGTTTTACGGTATGTCTACCTTTGAAGGCCCGATGATGGCAATCAAAACAGTAAACGCATTATCTCATTATACTGATTGGACTGTAGGCCACGTTCATTCTGGTGCTTTAGGTTGGGTTGCGATGGTATCAATTGGAGCGATATATCATTTAATTCCTGTACTATTTGATAGAACTAAGATGTACAGCATTAAGCTTATCAATGTGCATTTTTGGCTAGCCACTATCGGCGTGGTTTTATACATAGTTGCTATGTGGATATCAGGTGTTTTGCAAGGACTCATGTGGAGCGCGATTAACGCTGATGGAACACTTACCTATAGTTTCGTTGAGTCTCTTGAAGCATCTAAACCCTTCTATTTAGTTAGATTTATAGGCGGTGTGTTTGTGGTATCCGGCATGTTTATCATGGCATACAATTGTTATAGAACTATCAAAGGCGATAGTTTAAAAGAACCGGCTTTTGAGCCTGAAACTCAAGCAGCTTAAGGGGCCATTTAGTGAAAAATGCACATGAGTTAATTGAAAAAAATGTTGGTCTGTTGACTGTTCTTATATTAGTCGCCATCAGTTTAGGCGGTATGGCGCAAATCACGCCACTAATGTTCCAGCAACAAACCATGTCACCTGTAGATGGGTTAAAGCCCTATACGGCTTTGCAAATGGAAGGCCGTGACATTTTTATTCGTGAGGGCTGTGTAGGTTGTCATAGTCAGATGATACGTCCTTTTAGAGCAGAAACTGAACGATATGGTCATTATTCTGTTGCGGGTGAATCTGTTTGGGAGCATCCTTTTTTGTGGGGTTCTAAACGAACAGGGCCGGACTTAGCTCGAGTAGGCGGTCGTTACAGTGATGATTGGCATCGAGTACACTTAATTAATCCTCGAGATGTTGTTCCAGAATCTAATATGCCAGGACTTTCCTTGGTTAATGGAAAATACATTAGATGGGGAACTAACTGCTAAGAAACTATCAGTCTTTAGAGACTTTGGTGTTCCTTATACTGACGAAGACATTGCAAGTGCAAAAGCTGCGGTAAAAGGTAAAACTGAAATGGAAGCTTTAATTGCTTATCTTCAATCACTTGGCACGGCGTTGAAATAATATGGATTACGCAACAAGCGGTAGCATTTATACAGTAGTAGTTTTTATCAGTTTTATTGGCATTGTTTGGTGGGCTTTCAGTAATAAATCAAAAGCAAACTTTGATGAAGCAGAAAAGCTTATTTTTGACGATGAACCTCAGCATAGCAAGCGGGAGTCTAAGGTAGATGAGTAGTTTTTGGAGCATATGGATTTCAGTTATTACATTGGGATCAATTTTAGGTTGTTTTTTAATACTTCGCTGGTGTCTATCTAACAAGACGGGTGTAAAAGAAGGCGAAGATATGCATCACGAGTTTGATGGTATCATCGAGATAAATAACCAACTGCCTAAATGGTGGACGATGTTATTTTACGTTTGTATCATTTGGGGTGTAGTTTATTTAGTTTTATACTCTGGATTAGGTAACTTTAAAGGTCTTTTGAATTGGCAGAGCTCGAATCAGAATATTCGCTCACTAGCTGAGTCTAAAGCCGCAGTAGAAGCCCTGAAAACGAATGGTATGATTAGTCAGTATGACCGCGAAATAGCATCAGCAGACGCTCAATACGCACCCATTTTTGACGCGTATTTCAAAAAACCAATTACAGAACTAGCCCGCGACCCAGAAGCATTAAAAGTGGGTCAACGATTGTTTAGCCAAAACTGTTCTCAGTGTCATGGTTCAGATGCAGGTGGTCAACGAGGCTTCCCTAACCTAACAGATAATGATTGGTTATACGGTGGTTCACCAGAGAAAATTAAAGAAACATTACTCAATGGTAGACAGGCATTAATGCCAGCATGGATTGACGTATTAGGTGAGCAAGGTATAAAAGAAGTTGTTAGTTATGCCTTAAGCCTAAGCAACAGACCAGACCTTGATCCTAAGCTAGTCGCTGCTGGTAAAGAAAAGTTTGCTAATTGTGTTGCATGCCACGGTGCAGATGGCAAAGGTAACCACGCTTTCGGTGCACCAAACCTAACGGACCAAATATGGTTATATGGCGGGACTGAAAAAGCGATTACCGAAACCTTAACTCATGGTCGTAACGGAGTGATGCCTTCTTTCAAAAACACTTTAGGTGAGAAGAAGATACATTTAGTAGCATCTTATATTTATAGTTTATCGCAAAATAAATAGCATCAATGTTATACTAACAGCCCCGCTAGTTCGGGGCTTTTTTATTTTTAGCTTTCAATGTTTTATTGACTTCAAAAGAGTGTTTCATATACATGCAACCCACAAAATCGCTAGCTTGGTACAAACAGTTTTGGCCTTGGTTTTTAATAATAGTCCCGCTTACATCGATGATACTCAGTTTTACCATGATGCATTTAGCATTTAATACCGACGATAGTATGGTCATTGACGATTACTATAAAGAAGGTAAAGGTATTAATGTCAAGTTACAGGCAATACAAAAAGCTAAAGAATTGGGTATTGTTACCCAAATGTCTATTTCTCAGCATGACGTAGAAGTCAACTTTTTAAGTGGCAAACCAGAGAATGGTGAAGCGCTTATATTGGACTTTCATCACTCAACCTCAGGATTTTAAAGATTTTTCAGTGAACCTGTTCAAAGATGCAAATGGAATATATCGTGCGCCCCTAGCCATCGATATATCTGGAAAGTGGAAAGTTACCTTGCGCCCTTTCACAACTAGTTGGAAGATTCAGCACGATATTTCTTTGCCTAGAGAAGGCTCATTCGAGTTTAAGCCTTAACATTTATGACCTCACTTTGCTTTCATTGTGGACTAGAAAATAGTCCGCACCTAAGCTATTCAGCTGAAATATTAGGCGAGTGCCGAAACTTTTGTTGTCCAGGGTGTCTGGCCGTTGCAGAAGCAATAAGCCAAAATGGTTTAGAAGACTACTACCATTATCGAAATGAATTTGCAGACAAAGCCGATCAAGATCCCAATGATGCATTGCAAACATTAGGTATTTTTGACGATAACGCGATATTAGACGAGTTTGTCGACACTAAGCACGAGGTAAGCGAAATCCAGCTAACCATTAGTGGGATAAATTGTGCTGCATGTGGTTGGCTGATAGAAAAACAGCTATCCAAGTTGACTGGGATCATACAAATTGGGGTAAATGTATCGGCTCGCCGAGCCACAGTAAAATGGAACAAAAATCAACTCAAACTAAGCCAAATCTTGAGCCGAATAGAACAAATCGGCTATCACGCCAAACCGTTTCAACCAGAGCAACATGAAGCAACATATCGCAGTGAAAATAAGGCGTTCTTAAAACGATTAGGATTGGCTGGTTTAATGACCATGCAAGTGATGATGCTCAATCTTGGCGTTTTTTTTGATTTGTTTGGGCATATAGAAGTAGAAACGAAACAGTATTTTAACTGGGTTAGTTTACTGTTAACCACCCCTGTTATTTTATATTCTGCAGCAGAGTTTTTCTCTAGTGCTGCTAGAGCCGTAGCTGCCAAGACAGTGAATATGGATGTACCAATTTGTATTGCACTAAGTGTTATATATGCAACCAGCATATTGGCCACAGTCCAACAAAGTGGGCAAACCTATTTTGAATCTCTTTGTATGTTTGTATTCCTGTTATTGATTAGTCGTTATTTAGAGCATGGAGCACGATATAAAGCTTCTCAGGTTTCAGCAAACTTACTTGAATATATGCCCACAATTGCCACATTAATTGACGATCCAGCACACGTCCCTGTTTTAGCTAAATCTCTTAAAGTGAAGCAAAAGGTGTTGATTAAAGCCGGAGAGCTTGTTCCTGTAGATGGTAAAATCATAGATGGTGAAGGCGAATTAAACGAAGCTATGCTAACTGGCGAATTTGATTTAGTTTATAAGCGACAGGGTGATCAAGTGTATGCGGGCACCGTAAATCAACTTGGCACCTTAATCGTTGAAGTGACCAATACCCTGAAACATTCTATGCTGCAGCAAATAAGTAAATTACAAACTCAAGCGATGACAGATAAGCCAAGGATCGCAAGTTTAGCCGATACGTTTTCACAGTATTTTGTAGCCGGGGTGTTAGTTATTGCTGCCCTCACCTACTTCGTATGGTTAAGTATTGACGAATCAAAAGCGTTGTGGATTATGATATCTGTGTTGATTGCTACTTGTCCATGTGCTTTAGGTCTGGCTACACCATCCGCTCTATCTTGTGCCGTCGCCAATTTAAATAAGAATGGGATACTGCTAAAACGCACAGACGCCATAGAAAAAATAAATAAGATTAATTGGGTAGGTCTAGATAAAACAGGTACCTTGACGGAAGGAAAATTCACCGTACAGCGGTGTATTAATATGTCTAGTTTAACAGACGACCAAGTAATGTGTTTAGCCTCTAGTTTAGAGCAATATTCTTCTCACCCTATTGCTCATGCCTTTGAGCATAAGGTTACGCTAGAGGTATCCAATTTTACAATAGATGTAGGCTTAGGAATTAGCGGCTTCATCGGCGGTAAACGATACAAAATGGGTGCCCTCGCCTATATGGATTTTTCTATTCCTGAGCAGCTAAAAGACTGCAATGTATTCCTGCAGTCTGAGCAGCAGTTAATAGCCGGGATGTTATTGACCGATAAAATTAGAGTATCTAGTGAAGAATTTATCAACCAGAGCAAAGGCAAACATTTCGCTCTAATCAGTGGTGATAGCCCATCTATTGTTAGCCAAGTAGCGACCCAACTTGCAATAGATGAATGGTACGCTGAACAAACCCCACAGGGGAAATTGGATATTATTAGGCAAGCTCAAAAGGATGGCAAAGTGGTGCTGATGGTAGGAGATGGCATCAATGATGGACCCGTATTGGCCCAAGCCGATGTGTCAATTGCGCTTGGTGCAGGTTCTGATTTAGCTAAGTCATCTGCAGATATTATTTTGTTAGACAATCAGCTTGATAAGCTTAATTTAGTGTTTCGCATTGCGCAGCGTACACGAGCCAAAATAATTCAAAATTTTAGCTGGGCAATTGGCTATAATATTTTAGTACTACCTCTTGCCTTTACTGGCTACCTTAGCCCTTGGATGGCAGTATTAGGTATGTCACTTAGTTCTTTAGTGGTAGTTGTAAACTCCATCAAACTTCTTAAATAGCAGGTATTGAATTGAATATAATTTACGTACTAATCCCATTAGCCATTTTACTGGTATGCGTGGCAATTGGGGTATTCTTCTGGGCGGTCAAGTCTAATCAGTTTGAAGACTTGGAGAGACACGGTAGCAGTATTTTATTTGATGATGATTTGAACAAGACGTCGCCCAAAGAAAAGAAAACTAACGTCAAAGATGTATGAGCTTAGTTTTTTCTCCGCCATGCTAATTGGCCTCGCCGGTGGAGTGCATTGTGCTGGAATGTGTGGTGGCATTGTTGGCGCTTTCAGTTATGCCTTACCCAAAAATGCGAGTCTGCTTGCTTATTCACTCACCTATAATTTCGGTAGGATATTGAGCTATACCCTTGCAGGTGGGCTAACGGGTTGGTTGGGACAAATATTCTCAAACCAAATACATCAGGGCGTGCTTATTTTGCAATTTATTGGCAGTGTATTCTTAGTCTTGTTAGCCTTTTATGTGACGGGTTGGTGGCGAGGTTTAGTAAAACTAGAGAAGATAGGCAGCAATTTATGGAAGTGGATCCGCCCTTGGTCGACTAAACTGCTACCCTTCAAAACCCCTTTGCATGCCTTACCTTATGGGATGATTTGGGGATGGTTACCTTGCGGTCTTATATATTCAAGCCTCACTTGGTCTTTGGCAAGTGGCTCAGCTATAAATGGCGCTTTACTCATGTTCGGCTTTGGCTTAGGTACTTTACCTATAATGATTTTAATGGCCCTAGGGTTTGATAAAGTTAAAAGCCTAGCACAACACCCAAATGTAAAACTTGCAATTGGTCTCTTATTGCTAATTTTTGCTTCCTTACAGATTCTAAATCTTATCACGTCATCGGTTTAGGGATAAATTCTCACTGGCAGTTACTCGTATAATTTCATAAGCTTAATAGGAGATCATTAACCCTCAATTAAGGTAGCGACTATGAATTATCAAAAAATACTGGCTGTTATTGAGCCCGAACTCGAACAACAAAAATCACTGTCTAGAGCCGTCGACATTGCCGCTATCACTAAGGGTACGGTTACCGCCTTATTAACTATATATGATTTTTCTTACGAAATGACCAGTATGTTAAGTACTGACGAGCGGGAAAATATACGAAATGCGGTGATAAATGAGCGCACAGACTGGTTGGTAAAATTAGTCGATGAACACTACAAAGACGCAGCAATCACAATCGATGTTAAAATTATTTGGCATAATCGACCTTACGAAAGCATTATTTACGAAGTTATCGAGCAGAGCTATGATCTGATTGTAAAAGGCACCCAACAACATGATACCTTCCAATCTGTTATTTTCACCCCCACAGATTGGCATATTATGCGCAAAGCCCCGGTACCTGTATTATTGGTTAAAGACCATGATTGGCCTCAAAACGGACATGTATTAGCGGCCGTGAATGTGGGTGTAGATGTCATTGAGCACCAATCATTAAACAATGAAATTACCAGACAAGCTAAATATTTTGCCAATTTACTCGATGCCAATTTACATCTAGTTAATTCTTTTTCTGGTACGCCAGCTAACATAGTGATCGAAATCCCAGAGTTTAATCCCTCTCACTATGATGACATGGCCAAAAATCACCACCAAGAATATATGCGCGAGCATGCCTCTACACATAACATTGAAGAAGCGTTTTGCCATGTAGAGCAAGGGTTGCCCGAAGACATCATTCCCAAGTATGCCAAACAATTAGACGCGGAACTAGTTGTACTCGGTACTGTAGGGCGAGTTGGCATCTCGGCGGCATTAATTGGAAATACCGCGGAACATGTCATAGATAAACTAAATTGTGATGTGCTGGCTATCAAGCCTGAAGGATTTCAGTGCCCACTGACAAAATAACTAATCGCCATAAAGGATATCGTGAGAGATGACTTGTTGATCAGCGCAAGTTTTAGTAGTCGATGCGGTAAAAGCGTACTGTATACTTTACAGCCTATAATCGTTGATGCGCTCAAGCCGTTACCTCTTCATTCAACTACCGTGCATTTCCATTGATTATGGGTATAATTATCAAAACTTAGCTTAACCTAAATAATTAGGCTTGATCACCACAACTTAATAAACCAAAAAAAGCCGCATCAATGAGCCAAACAGCCAATCCAGAAAAATCTGACAAATACCATTTTACTAAACTACAAAAACGCTTACGGAAGAATACCGGTAAGGCAATAGCCGATTTTAATATGATAGAACAAGGCGATAAAGTCATGGTGTGTCTATCGGGCGGTAAAGACAGCTATACCATGCTTGACCAACTTATCCATATGCAGAAAGTTGCCCCTATTGACTTCAGTATAGTGGCTGTGAATTTAGATCAAAAACAACCTGGCTTTCCAGAACATGTTTTACCTGAATATTTACGCAACTTAGCCATCGATTTTGAAATTGTAGAAGAAGACACCTATTCCATCGTTACAGATATAATCCCAGAAGGTAAAACTACGTGTTCATTATGTTCACGCTTACGTCGCGGAATATTGTACAAGACAGCTTCACGGCTAGGGGCGACTAAAATCGCACTAGGTCATCATCGAGACGATATGTTAGAAACATTATTTTTAAACATGTTTTATGGCGGGCAATTAAAATCTATGCCTCCTAAACTCATCAGCGATGACGGAAAACAAATAGTTATTCGACCTTTAGCTTATTGCTCTGAAAAAGATATAGCGGAATACGCAAACTTAGTACAATACCCTATTATCCCGTGTAATCTATGTGGCTCTCAAGAGAACCTGCAACGTAAAGTGATTAAAGGCATGTTACAAGATTGGCAAGTGCGCTTTCACTGGCCGTATTGAGTCCATGGCTAAAGCCCTTAAAAATGTAGTGCCATCTCATTTAGCCGATAACCAAAACTATGACTTTAAACATCTCAAAACCCAAAATGTACCTTTTGCAAATGGCGATATAGGCTTCGATCCGCCAGAATTAGTGGCTAGTAGTATCGATAAAAATGCAGCCGATGTCATTACTATCAACAACTTATAACAGGCTCAGGACGGATGAAAATTGGACTAGCCCTTGGAAGTGGCGCGGCCAGAGGATGGGCTCATATTGGCGTAATACAGGCCTTAGAAGCGCTTAATATAAAAATAGACGTGGTAGCGGGCTGTTCAATCGGTGCATATGTTGGTTCTGCCTATGCTTCTAACAAACTCCCTGAATTATCTGACTGGGTTCAAAGCTTAACCGAATGGCAAGTGTTTTCCTTGATGGGTGTAGGTTTTCAAAGAGGTGGATTGGTCAGCGGGCAAAAAGTATTTACCGCCCTAGAAGACACCTTTGCGGCCAAGAGCTTTGCAGAATTAAGCAAGCCATTTGCAGCGGTTGCCACCGACTTGTATAGCGGTAAAGAAGTTAACTTTACGACAGGATCTATTGTAGAAGCGGTCAAAGCCTCTTGTGCCATTCCTGGTTTGTTTCCCCCAGTGTTGCATCAAAATCGTTGGTTAGTCGATGGCGCAGTGGTAAATCCTGTACCAGTTAACATGTGTAGATTGCTGGGTGCAGATATTGTTATTGCCGTAAACCTAAGTGCTGACTTTAGACCGCAATCATTAGCCGACAATCAAATTGACCATGGCTTAAATCAGAAAAAAACGTCAGACTTTTTCAAACGCAGTAAAGGTCAAATCAAGCAATGGTTTAGCAAAAGTGGTAATCAGGAAGTAGCAGAACAAATTCTCAAAGAGAATAGTCAAGACAACGTACTAAACGATGAATGCTTAGAAGTATTAGATCCAGTCAGTATTGACAACTCTGGGCTTCAACAGGCAAACGTCAACGTCCCCCCTGCTCCTTCAATAATTAACGCCATGACTGGTTCTCTAGATATTCTAACAGCAAGAGTCACCCGTTCACGTTTGGCTGGCGATCCACCAGACATCCTTATTGAACCTCAGTTAAGAGATTTCGGTATGATGGAGTTTTATCGCGCAACTGAACTTATTACCGAGGGCAAAAACAGCGTCGATAGAATAGCTAAACAAATTAAATATCAACTCAATCTGAAAGATGGGTAAGCACGCTTTATTTTTCCACTAGTGCAGTTATGCGTAACGGCATGATAGGTAGGCTTAATCCTTGCTCTTGCTCAAACCACGCTTGGTCTAATGTTAGATTACCTTCTTTGTCTAGCAACGTAGCATTAGCCTCTGACAAATTGACTTGCTCGGAAAAATGCATCACTAAACCAGTCGCCGAAGGCATCATGAACGACATAAAACTTCCCATATTTGCAAAGAAGGCTTTGTATTGACTAAGCAACGAGCGCAACTCTTTATAGGTGTACTCTTGTTGTAAAATATTGGGCTTCGTTTCTAATTGTACCGACATATCACACTGATTTACGTTATCAGCAAATTCAATAGCCACAACAGCTTTCGCCATTTTTAGTACTTTATCTGTAGGAACCGTAAATCGAACGCCATTTTCAATCGTCAAAGGTATGGTTTGTTTTTGGGTAACAATATTAGCCTCGACAAGATTACATAAACGATCCTGAGCAATATGTTTAAAGCCAAAAGCAAACCTTAGTTTATTGGTTTCTTCTTTATTGATTTTACTTACATGGGAATAAAAACTCGCATAGTCAACATCTAACACTTTTGAACGTGCAGACCATGAAATACAGCATAACAGTAACAAAACTCCATACTTTATCATTTAGCTAATCCCATATATTTTCTATTCACGCGGATCATATTCAATAGCTCATCAATATACTCTTGACCTCTTTCCGAATATTTAGACAAGCCTTGTGCCAAAGCCTCTGACGTAACCAGCTTGCCTTGTCGACGTAAATTCACACGTATCTCTCTTAGCTCGTGGTAAGCGTAGAGGCGATTCAAATTACGTATGTATGTCATTACCGCATGTGATAAATCTTTGAACTTTGCGACCTCATGTCCCGAGCCTTCTTCTCGTCTACTTGGGACGAAACCACAGCCCTTTTTAAAACACCATAAACCAAAAAAGTTATAACCATCGCGAGCAAATCTAGAAGTGCCCCACCCTGACTCATTGGCCGCTTGAACCAAAATCAATGCAGCTGGAATTTCATCCACTCGTTTAATTAACTGAGACAATAAGTACTCATTGGTCATATCCTTCTTTTTGGCCAACTTATATTTCTTAATCAAATGGCTTAGTACTTTCTTTTGGTTAGCCGTCAGAGTTTGCTTGTCACTTACCAGTTCGTAAAGAGCCAACACCATTTTACGTTCTTTTAAAACAATAAAGTTTTGTCGACGGATTTCTGGCAACAAATAAGCGAAAAATGCTTTTTTCTTTTCTGTTACGTTCGCATATTTAGAAAAATCGGGAACAGGATCTTTATTACTTGGCAAAGGCCTGACATATAAGTTCTCTAACTTTATTTGCTCAACATTATCAATGGTAAATTCATCATCGCTACGAGGTTTGTGCTGTAATACAACAATGAAAACCACTACAAGTAAGACGCCTATGGCAACTAATGCACCACGTTTAAAATGACTATGCATGAAATACCGAACCATTGTTTTGAGTGTTATTGTCAACTTTAGCTACCTTAACGCCAAATAGCTCCCTATATAAAATTCCTTTTAAATTAATATAAAAAGGAATTAACCAAATATACGCGATACCTAAGGTAAACACCCCTAATACGAATAACACAACAGAAGCGAAATAAAAGAAGCTCAAAGGCAGGATGAATCGATTGTATACTTTAAAAGACTGAATAATGGTTTGACTCGGAGCTAAGTTCTTTTCAACTAACAGCATCATCGAGAACCCTGTCGCCATACCAAGATATACCAACACAATATAGCCAATTAAGACACTTACGCTAGATGCTAATGCCGAACTTAAATCAGTTAAAACAGCAATGGCAAGGGTTAGCAAAATAACTAACACTGAGCCAAGTATTTTTTTGAATAAAACCAAGAATGGGGGCTTACTGCCAACACTATGAGAAATGCCAAGAAGTAACATAGTCGCGATGATAGGAGCGGTAATAACAATGCCTATAATTTTAACCATCATGGATACTTCAGGTGATGCAGTTTGAATATCAGTAACACCGAAAAAGGATTGAATGACAATGGATAGCAAAATACCAATAAAAAAGATAAATATAACGCCTTGCATGACTTCATATTTGCGATCTTTTGTTAAGTCCCAAGCTTCTTTAGCTAACGCTTTAAGGTCGAGTCTCGTTTCTCCATTTAGAGATTTTTCAAGACTGCCACCAATCACCTCAAACTTTTGTTCTTCCACTTTTCACCTTCAAACTGTGTTTTTTAAATTATACAGGTATCACTAGTCTTATTGCTAACAGAATCAACACTAGCCCCATAAAGCGATCAAACCAATATCCTTTAGCACCAATAAAAACCCTTACTTTCCGTGAGCTTAAGAAATACGATAATGCACAAAACCACACTGTCGTGGCCAACGCCAAATAAATACCATACAGTGCTTTTATTTCATTTGGTGTATCAGTCGAAATAACAACAGCGAATATCGACAGAAAAAACATCGTCGCCTTAGGGTTTAATCCATTAGTTAAAAAGCCAACACTAAACGCCCTTTTATCAGATAGATTCTTATTACTACTCGCAGATGTAGCATCCATACTTGCCGCTGCAGCCGAACTGCGAATTGCCTTCCAGCCTATATAAAATAAGTACGCTGCCGCAACGTAACTGATAACTTCAAATAGGCCAGGAGTCGTTTTAATTAGAATGCCAATACCAAGTAACGAGTACGCTACATGCACTAAAATTCCCACACCCACCCCTATACTGGTGATCATTGCCGCCCTTCGGCCATATTGAATACTATGTTTCAGTACGATGGCAAAGTCAGGGCCTGGACTCATCACAGCCAATAAATGCACGCTAGCTATAGTCAAAAACTCTAGCCAATATTGTTCAAAATGGTTAAACACCAACACAACCTCTTATCCTGGGTAGTACAAATCGCAAATGAGTCAATATTTCATCAATATCAAAGTTACTGTTTTAGGCTCAATTGACCAAAGACGAAAAAGGCCGCTATGCTAACAAACTTTTCTAATATAGTTCATTTTATCTAAGCATAATCGCCAGTAAATTTTTGTTACCTCATGTACAATTGCAGCAAACTTTAAACAAAGAATAGTTATGGCATCTAGCGTAATATTACAACCCGGCCGCGAAAAGTCTCTACAACGCCGACACCCATGGATATTTTCCAGAGGCATTGAGAAAACCGTAGGCAGAACCAACTCAGGAGATACAGTTGATGTCTATGGCCACGAAGGCACTTGGTTGGGCCGAGGCGCATGGTCTCCTGAATCTCAGATCCAAGTGCGAATATGGACCTTTGAGCAAAACGAAAGTATTGATAATGGCTTTTTTCAGCGTCGTATAGCGACCGCTCAAGCGTCTCGAGAAGAATTAATTGCACAACATGGTTTAACCGGCTATCGATTAGTTGCAGCAGAATCAGATGGTCTGCCAGGGGTAACGATAGACAAATATGCAAATGTGTTAGTTTGCCAGCTGTTATCCGCAGGCGCAGAGAAGCACAGAGAAAAAATTGTTTGGGCATTGCACAAGCAGTTTCCAGATTGCTCCATTTATGAGCGTAGCGACGTCAGCGTACGCAAAAAAGAGGGCCTAGAAGAAATCACTCAAACCTTACATGGTGAGGTTCCAGATGAAGTCATTATTGAAGAGAATGGTGTCAAAATAATCGTTAATGTTAAAGAAGGCCACAAAACAGGATTCTACTTAGACCAGCGAGACAACCGCGCCATTGCCGCGAAATATGCGAAAAATAAACAAGTCTTAAATTGTTTCAGCTATACCGGCACATTTGGCAGTTATGCTATTGCTAATGGCGCCAAATCTGTCACCAATTTAGATGTGTCAGATTTGGCACTTGCTACTGCTCTGCGCAATATGCAGGTAAACGAGTTAGATGTTAGTAAAGCTGAATTTTTAAAATTAGATGTATTTCAAGCCCTTAGGGACTTTAAACAACAAGGGAGAGAATTTGAACAGATAATTCTCGATCCTCCTAAATTCGTAGACTCAAAATCGTCACTTAACAGAGCATGTCGAGGCTATAAAGACATCAATATGCTCGCCATGCAAATTCTAAAACCCGGTGGCATTTTATGCACCTTTAGTTGCTCAGGGCTATTAAATTTTGATTTATTTCAAAAAGTGGTGGCTGACGCTGCATTAGATGCGGGTAGAACAGTTCAAATAATTGAACGGCTAGGACAAGCTGCCGACCATCCAGTGGGCAGTAACTACCCAGAAGGATTTTACCTAAAAGGCTTTGTCTGCAGAGTACTGTAGCTTCCTAGCCATTGAGCATCAAAACGACGGTTTCACCTCGTTTTTGATGCTTACTTCATTTCAATAATTTCTACACCAACAGCGCAACTGTTTTCGTCAATAATGTCGCAACGCACAACTTTTGTATCGGCTGTCAGCGAAGGAATTTGAGAATTGGTTGACTCTATATAAACATTAACTAACGTGCCTAATTCTATAGCGCTTTCAGCCAATTCGAATGACATGCCTGAAGCACTTATATCTTTACATACAGCTTGAGTAGACCGTACTGATTCATCTTCCGTAATTTTTAACTCACAAACAGAATTCACCATCATACGAAAAAAGTTGCGTTTATCATCGTAACCTAACATTCAATACCTCTTTGTGTTTAGTGCTTACCATGTGTTTATAGGGTGCTGGTAAAGTAAAGTCAACGGTTGATGCATAGCAATTTAAATTGAGTCTAAATGATTCAAGATTCTTTTAACGGAAATAGGCGCTGAAGTGCCTAATTGTTGAGCAAAAAATGAGACTTGTAATTCTTGCAATAACCACCTAACTTCCTTTAATTCCGCTGGTTGAGGAACGTTAGCTGGTATTTGTTTACATTTTGCTAAGTATGCTTGCTGTGCTTTTTCCAAATTAAGCTGATGTAATTTATCTTTAGTAGGATCAATGGGTAGTTTCTCTAAACGTTTAGCAATAGCTTTGATATATCGCTGCCAATCACTAAGACGCCCAACACCGATATCTGCAACAAAACCTCGATAAACCAATGAATCTAATTGACCTTGAATATGCCCATGAGCATAAATTAGATTGAGCGGCACACTGCCTTTCATTTTTTTCTTAATCTCATGGGCGATAGTTAAACCTACTTCAACTTTTTTAGCTACTGCCAAAACATAATCATTAATTTCTTGTCTAACAAATTCACTGCATTGTTTAAAATGCAGGTTGTCACGAATGTCAGCTTGTTTCTCTTCACAATACTGAACAATTAGCTGATCGACTGCCGCATCTATGCAATCGTCAATAAGCGCTTTAATTTGCCCAAAAGGATTAAAATACAATCCTAATTTGGCCTTATTTGGTAACTTGTCTTGTAAATATTTAACCGGTGAAGGAATAGCAAGAATAATGAGTTTTCTTAAGCCCAGTTTATGGGCCTCTGCGGCGATATGAGGTTGGTCGAATAACTTGACCGATACGGTTTTGCCCTCACTAATCAAAGCCGGATAGGCTTTAACTTCATAGCCCCCTGTTTTATTGATAAATTCTACGGGAAGCGCGTCAATACTCCAGTCGACTAAGCCAGTCTTTTCTAACTCTGGGGTAGCAACCTTTTGTAGACTCTGCTTTATTTTACCTTGCAGCTTTTGCTGTAATACGATTAAGTCTCGGCCTTGGGCGATAACGTCACCTTTGTTATCTAAGACTTTAATATTGAATATTAGGTGTTTGGGTAGTTTTTCTAAAGGCCATTCAGATATCTCTACTTCTCGACCAGTCATGCGCTTTAACTTTAAAGAAAGAGCCGGTAAAAACTCAACAGCATTGCCCTTTTTGTCCTGTGGCAGAATGTCAGCCAAACACGCTTCAGCATAATTAGGTGCTGGCACAAAATTACGTCTGATAGATTTTGGCAGCGCCTTTATCAAAGATACGATTAATTCATGACGTAAGCCAGGGATCAACCAATCTAAACCTTGTGTTGTCACTTGATTGAGTAACGCCAAAGGCACCATCAAGCTAACCCCATCATCCTCATCTTTAGGATCAAAATGGTAGCTCAAGCCAAGGGTTAAATTTCCTTGTTTTAACGTCTCTGGAAAAGAATAATCATCAATATGCGCAGTATTTTTCTTCAATAAAGCGGCGGGATCAAAGTCCAATATTTTAGCGTTTTCTGTCGCTTGTTTTTTCCACCATTTCTTAAAACTGGCTTCTGAACAAACATGAGAAGGCAGTTTTTCACTATAAAACTCGACCAAATTTTCTTCATCGACCAACAGATCACGTCGACGACTTTTATCTTCAAGCGCTTCAATATTGGCAATTATCTGTTGATTATGAGCCAAAAATGTAAAGTTAAGCTTAGTGTCCATATTTACTAATGCTTCGCGAATGAAAATCTCTCGACTCACAACCGGATCAATCTGGCTATAGTGACGTCGTCTTTGGCTAACTAGCACCAGACCATACAAACTAACTTTTTCGAACGCTTGCACTACGCCTTGCTTTTTTGACCAATGGGGCTCTGAAAACTCAGACTTGGTTAAGTGAGCTGCGATAGGTTCAAGCCATTCAGGCTCAATTTTGGCCGCAACACGACCAAATAAATGAGCCGTCTCAACTAACTCGGCGACCATTGTCCATTTTGGTTGCGATTTAGCTAATCCCGAACCAGGAAAAATCATAAAACGGCTATTTCTGGCACCCAAATACTCGCGGTCTTTATCTTTGTTACCTATATGGGATAACAAACCAGAAGCTATTGCTTGGTGTATTGCTTGGTAATCTGCCGGTTGTGATGAAATGCCAAAGCCTAATTCAGCAACCGATTTTTTTAGCTGGCTAACAATATCCTGCCACTCGCGCATACGCATAAAATTAATAAAGTGTTTTTTACACCAATTGCGTAATTGATTTGAGGACAAGGCTTGTTGCTGCTCTTTAAAGACTTGCCAAAGTTGAAAGAACCCCAAAAAGTCAGACTCTTTATTGAAAAAGTCCTCATGTGCTTGGTCAGCTTGTTGTTTTTTATCTTGTGGTCGCTCTCTAGGATCTTGGATACTTAGGCCTGCCGCTATGATTAGCACTTCGTTTAAGCTGTTTTGTTTGTCAGCTTCGACAACCATACGAGCATACCTTGGATCAACGGGCAGTCGAGATAACTGTCGCCCTAACTGGGATAATTTCTGGCGTCCTCGCTCTAAGTCAATCGCTCCCAATTCTTCAAGTAATTTGAATCCGTCATTAATCGCTCTGGAATCAGGGGGTTGGACAAAGGGGAACTGATCAATTTTTCCTAAACCCAAAGACATCATTTGCAAAATAACCGAGGCTAAATTTGTACGTAGTATTTCAGGATCGGTAAATAAATCTCTTGCTAGATAATCTTCTTCAGAATACAAGCGAATGCAGATACCATTTGATACACGCCCACAGCGCCCTGCTCTTTGATTTGCTGAAGCCTGAGAAATCGCTTCAATAGGTAAACGTTGCACTTTACTGCGTACGCTGTAGCGAGAAATACGTGCAGTTCCTGGATCAATTACATATTTAATGCCGGGGACCGTTAGCGATGTTTCCGCCACGTTAGTGGCCAGTACAATTCTGCGCCCTGTATGACTAGCAAACACTTTATTTTGTTCGCTATTACTAAGTCTGGCGTACAAGGGAAGCACCTCAGTATTGCGATACTGCTGCTTATTTAATGCGTCGGCCGTATCTCGAATTTCTCGTTCACCGCTTAAAAAGACTAAAATATCACCCCGTGGTTCCGCTAGTAATTCATCTACGGCTTCTATAATGGCTTGAATTTGGTCGTATTCACCGCTATCACTCTCCCTGTAGCGCATTTCTACTGGATAAGTTCGACCACTGACTTCAATAATAGGTGCATCATTAAAGTGCTTAGAGAATTTTTCAGGATCTATAGTTGCAGAGGTAATAATCAGCTTTAAGTCTGGGCGTTTAGGTAATAATTGTTTTAAATAGCCCAATATAAAATCGATGTTCAAGCTTCGTTCGTGAGCTTCATCAATAATAATAGTGTCGTATTGATTAAGAAATTTATCCTGCTGAATTTCGGCCAATAAAATCCCATCTGTCATCAATTTGATATAGGTATTGTCTGACACCTGATCAGAAAAACGAATTTTAAAGCCAACTTGCTGACCTATAGGCCCTTTCAATTCTTCAGCTATTCGATTGGATACTGTCCGTGCGGCTAAACGTCTAGGCTGAGTGTGACCAATCAAACCGCTGATCCCCGCCCCAACTCAAGACATATCTTCGGAATTTGCGTGGTTTTCCCCGAGCCTGTTTCACCGGCAATAATCACGACTTGATTTGCTGCTATCGCCTCTGCGATTTCATCCTTTTTCTCGCTAACGGGTAAGTCTGGGTATTCAATTTCTGGGATTTGCCTGCGTCTTTGCTCTACTAACAAGACGGAGTTTTCTATGTCAGCACTAAGTTTTTGTAAATAACCATGTTGCTTACCTTTCTCGATGCTAGAAAAGCGGCGGATTCGCCCCATAAACCTAAACTTGTCTTTCGACATACAGCTAGAAATGTGATCGGTTAGTTGTTTAAGGCTGAAGTTTGGGGATAACGGCTCTGACGACAAGGGTAAATGCTCTTTTAAACTCTATTATTAACGAGCAAGGATCCTAGAAGATGAGGGGCACAAATACCAGTAAAATTATAAGGCTGTTTCTTTTTACTATCAATCTAGATGAATAAATGAAACAGCCAAGTTTGCTCAGCCTAGCTTGCTCTCTTGTAACCGTCCCTTAATTGCAAATCTATGGCATTAAGCAACGAAGAACGATTTATCGTGCCCAGTAAGTATCCATCGTCATCAATAACAGGATAAACTTTGGGTTTCTCTACCATCATTTTCTGTGTCAACTCAATAACAGACATATAAGGCTTAACCGTCTTAACCTCAGTTACCATAATATCCTTAACTTGTGCCACTTGTTCTCGGTAATAGCTAGATTCAATCATTTGCACAATGCAATCTTGTTCTGACAAAAAGCCAATTACCTTGTTTTTATCATTTACCACAGGTCCACCTGTTTGTTTGGATTGTAAAAGCCGTTCTACCGCTTCTGCTACGGGCATAGCTTGGGTAAATGTCACAGGCCGTAAATTCATATGTTCACTCACTTGTAAAGATTCCATCGATTAATCCTCGTTGCTGCAAAGATGATTTATATTTTTATATCGGCATGTTTAAAGATAGACTTAAATAACCACAACACCTAATTGCTATTGATTAATATATGAATAAAAAGAGTTTTATTGCACTATCATTAATTTTTACTCACTGCGTAAACGTCAATGCAGCAACAAGGTTAGAGGTAGATTTTGACCATACCCCACTTGGCCACTATCAAAGTAAAACGGTCGAGAAAGACTGGCCCAACTTGCAATGGCAAAGCTTGTTAGGCAGAGCACAAATAGTAAGCTCGACAGACAATGAGCATAAAAAGGTGCTTAAGGTCGACTTCCCTAAAGGAGCGGTTGGCCCCCAAGAAGGCGGTGGGCAGTTTTTGATGTCACTTCCTGCAACAGAAGAATTGTGGTTATCTTACCACGTTAAATTTGCACATAATTTTGACTTTAGACTCGGCGGGAAATTACCTGGCTTAAGCAGTGGTGGGAGCAAATATACAGGAGGACATATTCCCACTAAAGGTGAGGGTTGGAGTGCTCGATATATGTGGCGCCAAAACGGTGAAGGGATCATCTATTTGTACTACATGGATATGCCTTGGTAAATGGGGAGAAGATTTAGCCTTAGGTGAGTTTCACTTTAAAACGGAGCAGTGGCATACGCTCACACAACATATACGAGTCAACGATATGAATGAGTCCAACGGAGTACTCAAGGTATGGATCGATGGCAAAAAACGATTAGATCGAAACAACATTCGATTTAGAGGACAACCAACCGCCCTTATTGATTCATTTTATTTCTCAACTTTCCATGGCGGCAACTCCGCAGAATGGGGTCCTAAAACTAACAGTAGCGCCTACTTTGACAATTTTATTATTAGTTCTACCCCTCTTATCAACGAAAATTTAAACAAGAGGCAGTAAACGCGCTAACAGCTTTTATCCGTATTGATAACTTGCCAGCAAGGAAAACCTTAGCGGCTTTGCTGACGCTCTGTGCTTATTTGCATGACATCTACTAATACCTGTTTTAAAAACCGTAAGCTCCATTTTTAAATGGGCGCTTATCAATACGTCACAAGGTGATATACCTTTTTAATTAAGCAAAGTTCTAGATAAGAAGTATCGTTTAAGCTGAACAATCCAACGCCGCTACACGCAAAAAGAGCGTTTTCGAGAGGTTCGACTTACCTAGGATTTAGATTAATTGGTTAAGCTTTTAACGCTACGCTCCATAGTCAGCTCAACACGTTTGATTTCACGGATCAACGATGAACGACTCATTTCTGCCCAGATCCATTGTTTTAACGCGACCTGCACTATCAATGAGGCTAAAAACCATACAGCCCAAAATATTTGTTGTTCAACAACTTGTGCCTGAACAAACTGGTATCCCGTCCAAAACATAACAGCAGTTACCACTATCACGATTAGATTAATTAAGATAAACCAGCCTTTCAAACTGTTACGAATTGACCCCAAAACAAAATCGCCTATGCCCTGCTCTTCGGCTAAAATTTTATCAATTTCTGTAGACTGCTGTTCTAATTCTCTTTTAATTTTTTCATCAATGTTCATAGTCGTTATTCTCCAATTTTTGTTTAAGTAGCTGCCTAGCTCGGTTGAGCCGCGACTTCACCGTTCCTGTAGGTATTTCTAAAATAAGGCTTACCTCTACCACTGACATATCATCTAGATAAAATAAATGGATCACTTGCCTCTCTAATGGAGGTAAAGCGCTAATCCCATGATTTAAAATACTATTACCATTATTAATATCAGCAGCAAAGTCTGTATGAATGCTAAAATTTTCTAGTTCATCTTGGCTAACCTCGTTATCCAGTGAAGTCTTCTGCGTCTTGTGTCGCCTCAATAAGTCCAGAGTACGCCAGCGCACAGTACGATACATCCAGCTTTTAAATGCTCGGGGATCCCTTAACTTGTACAACGTTTTAGCACTTTTTAGCCAAACATCTTGGCAAGCATCTTTCGCCATTTCTTTGTCATTTGAAAGTTTAAAGGCAAAGCGAAGCAGTGCTGGTTGGTGCCTCTGAAAAAGTAACCTAAAAGCACTTTGACTGCCTTTTGCGCAGCCATGACTAACAAATCTTCTTCTGCTTGATTTTGCAACTGCGCTCCTATGTGCTGAATAAACGTTGTCTAAACAATAGATATGACTAAGACGAGTTGATGTAATTATGGGTTCATTTAATTTTACTGATAACTACAAAAATTTAAACGAGAGAAAAAACAACCTTGTTCACTAACGGTAAGGTCAATTGGAAACCATTCAATACATAGCAAACGGAAATAACGAGACATGACGCTGGAAAATACAGTGCAAGAACGAAACTGAACTCACGTTAACTAAGATTAAAATACTCACTAAACCCGACCAGTATATTGGTGGTAGCAATAGCCGACAAAATTAACCCCATGACGCGACTAATAATGCTAGCACCGCTACTGCCGATAAATCGGCTAATAAAGCCAGACATCAACATTAAGATATAGACAATAAATAACACCCCTATCATCACTAAAGCAGTTTGTGCTTGCTCCCACAGGCTATACACGGAGTTCTTAGTTAATAATACCGCCGCCAACATCGCCCCAGGGCCGGCGATTGAGGGGACAGCTAAAGGGAAAATTGCCGTTTCTTTATGGGACTTTTTAAGTAACTTTATTTCTTCTTCAGGTTTACTCTCACCAAATATCATATTCAACGCGAACAAAAACAAGACTATGCCCCCTGATATTTGAAAAGCAGGCAGAGGAATGGATAAGTAAGTTAGAATGAATTCGCCCATGACCATAAAAAATAATAAAACTAAGGCAGACACAACCGTCGCCAATAATGCCACTCTAGCTTTAGTTTTTTGGTCGTAACTATCTGTGACCGCAATAAAAACTGGGACAGTACCAATAGGATCAATAACTGCGAAAAGGGTAATGAATACCGCAACAAAATCTATCATCAAGGTTCCAATTCTACATTTGCTTAAGTCAAGGCAAGTTACATCAAAGCACATAACCAATTAAAAACATTGAGTATTTAACGCTGTAGTGTAAACCAACCAACAAGCGCCTATATATTAGGGCAAATAACCAAATAACAAGTATTTAGCTTACATTGTAGCGCGTTCACCTCTGCCCAATTATTGTCAGATGAGGGCATTTCAACCGTTAATTAGTGATCTTTCTTTGTAATTCACTCGTATCACACTCTATTGTTTAGCAAATTATTTAGTAATAGATTAGCCACACAAATAATGCTTACCATCTTTTATGACGGCCTCTGTCCTCTATGTTCAGCAGAAATGAGACATTTAAAAGCCGCAGACAGTAATAAAAAAATCGTTTTGGTTGATATTCAGCAGCAAGACTTTATCGTCAATTATCCGGACATAGATTATCAACAAGCAACCAAGATCCTCCATGGCATCTACCAAGGTGAATTGCTGTTAGGATTAGCAGTCACTCACAGAGCCTGGACTCTAGTAGGTAAAGGGTTTTGGGTTGCGCCACTAAATTGGCCCGTTCTTAAATCTGTAAGTCATTGGATTTATCTTGGTATAGCCAAATATCGCCATCCGATTTCACGTTTTCTTAGCCGTGCATTTGGATTAAATATCACGCAATGTTCATCAGGAAGCTGTTATGACAAACATAATAATCGGCGCCAGTAGCGAAATTGGCAAAGCTCTAGCACAGCAGCTCATTGCTAAAAACCTATCAAAACTTGTGTTAATAAGCCGCAGTATGCCTACAACTAAGCTTGATAGAAAAATAATACAGTTTATCCAAGTCAATGATTATTCTGAACAGTCAATTAAACTCGCTATCAGCGAACTCAAATCATCATTGTCAGATCCCGTGACTAAGGTGTTTATATGTAACGGTATTTTACAAAACGGCGAGCTAAAACCCGAGAAAAAAATTGAAGACTTTAGATTAGAAAATTTCCATAAAGTACTTCAGGCAAATACGATTACTCCAATGTTGTGGCTACAGCACCTCGTACCCATTATAAGTGGAGATAGTACATGTAAGTTGGTAGTGTTCAGTGCTCGAGTAGGCAGCATTAGTGACAATACGTTAGGGGCTGGTATAGCTATCGCGCATCCAAAGCCGCTTTAAATATGCTAATTAAAACCGCTGCGATTGAACTGGCTAGACGGGCTAAAAATGTAAACATTATGGCCTTTCATCCGTAGCACCACTGCCACCCCTTTGTCTAAACCATTCCAACACAATGTGCCAAAGCATAGACTCTTTACGCCCACTTTTGTTGCCCAGCAGTTACTTAACATTATGGAGCAATCTAATGCAGACCAAATACCTAATTTTGTTGATTGGCAAGGCAAGACAATTGAGTGGTAAATTATCTGTTATAAATGCACTACTATGGATTGTTGATCTTTCTTGGTCATCTTACTCACCACCAAATTGAACGAATTATCAATCATTCGTGCAATTTCACCTTGCGGCACTGAGCCATTTAAAATCACCGTATTCCAATGAACTTTATTCATGTGATAACTAGGAATGACCGCGGCAAATATATCTCTGAGCATGATGGCTTCGTGTGGGTCGCACTTTAGATTCATCCACCAATCTTGTTTGCCATCATCGCCCTTGCCCATTTTTCCTACCGCTAACGTAGCAAACATTTTGTCTTTCACTTTAAACACCGCAACACCTTCACCAAAAGGGTATTGCTGTACGGTAAAAGGTTTACTTAACAAATACTGTTGAACTTGGGTGTAATCCATAATATGCGCTTAAGGCGATGCCTATTACTGATGCCACTGATGATTCTATCATAACGGTTTGCCTAGAAAAGCGTATACCCATGCGTTTTTACACCACCTCTGGGCACTAGCGCAGCAAAATATGAGCTTGGCATATTACTACCTAGCCAACAAAAAAGGCCTTTAGTTTATGTAACTAAAGGCCTTAATTTAGCATGGCACTATATACTCGCTTACTTTAATAGGTGCTGAACATTCACTAAATCAGTTTTGCCATTTATAATTTCATCTGGCGTTAAGCCAGCAATTTCATGAGGAAATACCAACCATTCATCAGATTCATGTACAAAGTAATCAGGTACAAAGTCTGTCTTGTTGTTTTTCGGTTTGTAATAAGGGCAAGCAACACGTACATCTTTTGGCATGTTGGCTCTAGATAATTTGTTTAGCTGCTTAATTAATGCATCAACGCTACGACCTGAGTCAAACACATCGTCCACAATCAGCAAGCCATCATCGGCATTGGCGTTCTCAATAATATAATGTAGTCCGTGCACTTTAATGGTTTTAGCTTGTTGATTAATCCCGTAATAAGATGAAGTTCGAACCGCGATATGATCGGTTTCTACTTTCTTAAAATCAAAATATTCTTGAACCGCAATACCAATAGGAGCACCACCTCGCCAAATACCGATAATAAACTGAGGGCGAAAGCCACTTTCATAAACTTGAGCAGCGACTCTAAAAGAATCCTCTAACAGCTGCTGAGCGGTGATAAATGTTTTTTCCATTAATATTAACCTTATAAAACCTAACGACTCTCTCTATTTTTCATTCAGAGAGACAAGTTGCACGCATTGACAACAATTCAAATTCAATCAGCCATTGTATACCGAAAACGCGAATAATTGCAGAGTTCAGAGTAATTTATTCATATTTTAGTGCATTAGCTGGACTGACTCTAAGTGCTTGTATAGCCGGATATAAACTAGCAATAAAACAAAGTATCAAGGATGTAAAGACCAAAACCCCAACTTGTTGCCATTGTAAATCAACTGGCAAACCTAGACCATTTGGTCCTAAATGAATTGGCACATTAAGCAGTGATAAAATATTATTTATTTGATAAACAAGTAACAAGCCTAAACTCACACCAATGATTGTGCCTTTTATGCCGTTATAGGCGCCATTAAACAAAAATATTGCCATAATGCTCTTTCGGGTCATGCCTTGCGTTAGTAATATAGCAATATCACCTTGTTTCTCGGTCACAACCATAACTAAGGCTGATACTATATTGAATGCCGCCACCGCAATAATTAATAACAACATTAACGACATCATGTTTTTTTCCATTTTCACTGCATCAAACAAAGCACCTTGCTGAGTACGCCAATTGGTTGATGCTACCCCTTTGGCGTCTAGTAAATCGGTAACCGCTTTGTATTCAAATGCATCCTCTAGAAACAAACGGGTTTGTGCAACATCTTGCGTCTTAGTACGCAATAATTTAGCGGCATCGTTTAAGTTAATCAGTATGACTTTGTCATCAAGTACTGAGCCCACATCGTAAATGCCCACCACTTTAAATACTCGTTGGCTATAGATGCGGCCAAAAGGGCCAAAATAACTATTACCAGAAGCGATTAGCCGGGCTTTATCGCCCACCCGTAATTGCAGTTGAATAGACAAAGCTCGGCCGATGATCATTTTATAATGGCCTTGCTCCAAATCTGTTAGTTCTCCGATTAGCATATTTTCTGCAATCACTGATGACTGTTGCATAACTTCTGGCTCAATCCCTTGAAATTGTACGCCTTTCAATCCTTGTACCGATTGAACCAATCCTTCTCCTTCGATGTATTGGCTACTAGCCAGTACTCCCGGCACTTCTTGGCTAAAGTTAATAGCAGCACCTTTATTATTTTGAGCCTGAACTAAAATGTGAGGGGTTATACCTAGGTTTCTTTGTTTCAATTCCCCCTCAAAGCCATTCATTACAGACAACACAGTAATCAGCGACATTAAACCTAAAGCAATTCCGGCCACCGAAAATAAATTTATGAAGGCAATAAAATTGCTACCTTTAGTAGCCTTTGCATAACGTAAACCAATGAAAGCAGGTAACGGATAAAACATGTAAGATGGGACTCTTTGCTAAGTAAACAGTTTAAAAATAAGTGTTTAACTGTTGGTATAGTAGTAAATGTTGTTGAATAATACGTGCTTGACCACCATGTCACAAGCAAAGTCAAAATTTCATTATTTTGGCCAACTGTTGCTAGTGCTCAACAGCATGGAACACAGATAACAATAGGCGTCGCAAAATGGGCCTTAACTCGGAGCATGAATGGATAATGTAAACCTTCAACAAAAACATGAACAGTTCAATGAATTTTTCATGATCAAGCATGACTTGCCGGTCAACATTCGTGAGCTAGAGAGCGACTTTCGTTTACCGAATGCTGAAGAGCTACACAATTACATGCCCTATTCTTTTCAAGTCGCCAGTGAGTTAGCTACAATTGAAACAAAAGCACTGCGCCCTTTACGTAACCTTGGTGAACATGCTGTCGAATTAGTTGAATTTCTGAATCTTCAATCCCGTAAAATAGATCTAATGATGTCACTCATTTTGCAGCAGCAATCCACCCCGGAAGAAAGGTTTCATACTGTTCAGTTTGGCGGTGGCGGCGTAACAATTAATACTAACAAACCACTGGCAATTGGCAGCCAAGTCGAACTAAAGCTATTTTTACGAGAAGAAGCCTCTGCCATATTTTGTTTTGCCGAAGTAATTACTTGTAAGCAAGAACAAGATACGTACCATACATCACTTATTTACACTCGCATTCGCGAAGAAGATCAAGACCTATTGGTTAAGGCCAGTCTCCACTTACAAGCGGCCTTATTACGTAAGCGAAACAAGCAAAAAGAAAACGATTAAAATTAATGACTCTTAGTATATTTTCACCACCGTTACCTAAAAATACTCAAAAATCCAAAAACGATATTCGCCATTGGGGCGCTTTGCAAGGTAGCAGTACCGCATTAGTCATAGCTAATGCCGCCAGCCAAGCTGAAGGCCCCCTTTTGTTGCTAACGGCAGATACTCCTAGTGCCATAAAACTGGAAAAAGAGCTTGATTACTTCATAGAAGATCCAACTCTCAATGTACAGTTATTTCCAGATTGGGAAACTCTACCTTATGACAATTTTTCGCCTCATCAAGATATAGTTTCGCAACGCTTAGAAGCGCTTTATCAACTGACACAAGGTGACAAACAGGTTTTTATCGTCCCCATCAATACCCTGATGATGCGTATGGCTCCTGTAGATTACATTGGCAAATATTTACTTATATTAAGAATAAATCAAAAACTAGACATAGATAATTTCAGGTCTGGTTTAGAACGAGCCGGTTATTTACACGTCAATCAAGTCATGAGTCATAGTGAGTTTTCGATCAGAGGCAGCATTATTGATTTGTTTCCAATGGGCAGTCAGCATCCTTATCGTATTGATCTATTTGATGATGAAATCGACACCATTCGACATTTTGATCCAGAAACCCAGCGTTCAGGGGATAAGATTAACGAAATAAAACTATTACCCGCTAGAGAGTTCCCAACAGACAAAGAGGCAACAAGTCTATTTCGCCAGCAATATCTCAGTAAATTTGATGCCAATAACAGTAAAGAATCAGTGTTTCATCAGGTCGGTAAGGGCCTGATGCCTGGCGGTATAGAGTATTTCTTACCCCTATTTTTCGAACAAACAGCAACGCTTTTTGACTATTTAAACAAAGACACTACGATATTAATGCATGGTGATTTACAAAAAGCACACAGCGCCCATTGGCAAGATGTCAATCACAGATATGAACAACTTAGATACAATTTAGCTCGACCCTTACTGCACCCCAGTGACATCTATATGAGGGAAGAAGAGTTGTTTGCCGCTTTAAAAATCTGGCCAAGGGTGCAAATTCAACCCCATGCTTTAGATAAAAAAACTGGACATTACAATTTTGCGACAGACACGGTGACTAACGTTGCCTTGAAGCCACAAAATAAGTTGCCTTGGTCCTCGCTCAAACAACAAGTAGCAAGTTGGCAAGCCGAAAAAGTAAAAGTGTTGTTCAGCGCAGAATCAGCCGGTCGGCGTGAAGGTCTGTTAGAAATTTTAAGTAAAGCCGACATTAAGCCTAAACATGTTGATCACCTAAGTGATTTTATTCTAGGTGACGATACAGTAGGTATTACGGTCGGTCCTGCGGAGTTTAGCTTCTTACTCATTGACCCTGAAATACATATTGCGTTTATTACCGAAACAGAATTGCTCGGCCATAAAATAAGTCACAGACGCAAACGAGATACACGTAAAGGCACTGACGAAAATGCGATTATTCGCAATTTAGCAGAGCTACAACTCAATCAGCCAGTGGTACATTTTGATCATGGTGTAGGCCGTTACCTTGGGCTACAAACCCTAGATGCGGGGGGAATTGCTACTGAGTATTTAACCATCGAGTACGCCAAAAAGGCTAAGCTTTATGTTCCTGTGGCATCATTACATTTGATCAGTCGTTATAGTGGCGGTGATATTGAGCACGCTCCTTTACACCATTTGGGGAACGACACTTGGAGTAAAGCAAAAAGCAAGGCAGCAGAAAAAGTTCGTGATGTTGCAGCACAATTACTAGATGTGTACGCCAGACGCGCCGCTAAACCTGGTTTTGCCTTCAAGATTGCTTGGGATGAATACCAAGCCTTTAGTGATAGTTTTCCTTTTGAAGAAACCCTAGATCAGCAAAAAGCGATTAATGCAGTGATCCAAGACATGGGTTCGGCCAATGCTATGGATAGGTTAGTCTGTGGGGACGTAGGGTTTGGTAAGACTGAAGTAGCCATGCGAGCGGCTTTTATTGCTGCAAATCAAGGTAAACAAGTCGCTATATTGGTGCCCACTACCCTCCTTGCCCAACAACATTTTGAAAATTTCAAAGAGCGCTTTGTTAACTGTCCGTTTAGAATTGAAGTGTTGTCTCGCTTTGTTAGTGCTAAAGATTCAAAGCAGATCATCAATAACGTAGAAGACGGTAAAGTCGATATCGTGGTAGGTACCCACACCCTACTGCAAGAAAAAATGAAATTTAATGATCTAGGTTTAGTCATTATTGATGAAGAGCACAGGTTTGGTGTTCGTCAAAAAGAAAAATTTAAAGCCTTACGTTCTGACGTCGATATTCTCACACTGACCGCCACACCTATTCCGCGTACCCTAAATATGGCGCTGAGTGGCATGCGCGATTTGTCGATCATTGCTACGCCTCCGGCTAAACGATTACCCATAAAGACCTTTGTCCAACAACGAAACAAAGAGTTGATCCGCGAAGCAATCATGCGAGAAATACTGCGTGGTGGTCAGGTGTACTTTTTACATAATGAAGTCGATACCATCGAGAAAACCGCAGAAGAAATAAAAGAAATCGTTCCAGAAGCGAGAATTGCTATTGGTCACGGGCAAATGCGAGAGCGAGAGTTAGAAAAAGTCATGACCGACTTTTATCACCAAAGGGCCAATGTTCTGTTGTGCACCACAATTATTGAAACTGGTATTGATGTGCCTTCGGCCAATACCATTGTGATGGACAGAGCGGATCACCTAGGCTTAGCGCAATTACACCAATTGCGCGGTCGTGTTGGTCGCTCACATCATCAAGCTTATGCATATTTGTTAACTCCCCACCCTAGACGCCTAACTAAAGATGCGGCTAAACGTTTAGAGGCAATATCTTCTCTTGAAGAACTAGGTGCTGGTTTTGCGTTAGCCACTCACGATTTAGAGATACGCGGCGCCGGTGAGTTATTAGGTGATGGTCAATCAGGACAAATATCCAGCATTGGCTTTACTTTATACATGGACATGTTAGAGCAAGCGGTAGAAGCCCTAAAAGCTGGCAAAGAACCCAGTCTAGATAAAGCTTTGTCTGAGCAAACAGACATAGACTTACGTATTCCAGCCTTACTACCAGATGACTACATTCACGACGTCAACACTCGATTATCTTTATATAAAAGTCTCGCTGGTTGCAAAGATGAACGGGCTATCAACGAATTACAGATAGAAATGATAGATAGATTTGGCCTGCTCCCCCAAAGTGCGAAAAACCTATTAGACATCGCCATGTTAAAACTAAAGGCCAAAACTATCGGTATCAGCAAAGCAGAAGGCACCAATAAAGGTGGCTTTATCGAATTTTCGCAGACAACTCAGATTGATCCGGGCTTTATAATTAAACTGATTCAATCTCAACCGAAAATATACAAATTAGATGGACCACAAAAATTGAAATTTAACGTGCCTACTGAATCGGCGGCAGATAGACTAAGTATGTTTAAAGATATTCTTGATCAATTTAGCCAACAGTTACGCGCAGCCTAAAGAGAAAGTTAAGTAATATGCATAGTGTTTTACCAACCAGTCTGAAAAAAATATTCACTGCAGTGGGCTTTGCTTGCCTGTCTATTGCGACTTTGTCCGCGACAGTTCAAGCAAAGCAAAAAGAGTGGTGGTTCGATGTGGAAGTGATCCTTTTGCAAGAGATTTAACAAGTTCGCCCACTGCTGAGACCTTTCAACAATCATCACTGCTACCAGCATCATCCGAATATACCGATATAATTAGCCCTTATTTGATGCCCGATCTAACTTTTGTACGCGCCGGCCTAGCCTATTGTCGTGAGTCAAGCTTACTAGCAGAAGAACGCAAACAGCAGCAAGATTTTGCTTTTCCAGCGCCCATCGAGCAAGCGGGCCATGAAATCGATAACCAAGTAACTGATGACACTGAAAATGAGCAGTTGACAGATCAAAGCCCACTAGACGCAACTGAGACGAATCACGCCACCGAAGATAATTTTGATTACCAGGTCGTTAGCAGTGATATATTTGCGGAAAACCCAGCCCAACCGACACAAGCTTCGGCTTCAGCAGATATATCTGGCCCTGAAACTTTAGGCACAATGCAGCTTGGACAATCTATTTATGACTTTCCAATTAAAGTTGATTGGATTGAGTGGCAGCTCCCAAGGCAATTTCCTTGTGCGTATGTTGAACAGGTTGCTCCTACCCCAGAGTTTTTAATTGCTCCTAGTTTGAAGAAAAAAACGGCGACAACTGCCTCAGGCCGTACCGAACGCACCCCAAATGGATTAGCCTTTGGCGAATTCACATCCAGAAAAGACGACGCCGAAGGTAGAGACAATCCACATTCTTTACAGCACATTAGCCATGTGCCCCTTGAAATAAACGGTGTTGCATGGGACGACAAATCCTATGCTCCCTATTTATTACCAAAGGACACCTTAGTCATGGAAGATCTTTATTTAAGTTTACAGAAACAAAGAGGTATCCAACCTTTAGTGCATTTAGCTTGGCGACAAGAAGTAACATTTGGCGCAGATAAAGCGATAGGCATTAGACTCTTTGCAGGACGAAATTTTGCACAGCGCTTTGATGCGAGTGGTCAACCTATTGCAGAGCAAGACAATATAGTAGCGTCCAAAGATCAAGTAACTGAAGAAGCGTTATATATCCCTAGTGAAGAATTGGCCTTGTTATCAGCCGATGAGCGACAAGCATTGTTAACTAAAAACACGACTGCGGTAAATGAGACTAGCTCCCCCACAGTAGATTTGTTTAGTAAAATTGAGCATGCGCTCAATCAAGCCGCTATCGACAATAGCCCATTGATAAAAAGCAAAACGGCGGACACCGACAATATCCCTACGCTACAGGAACTTTGGGAAGTTGACGGATATATTAAAGTTTACTTACAAAATATGGGTCGAGTGCCCTATTTGCATATCAATAGTAATTTGAATTATCGCCACCCTGTTGACATCGAGACACCGTCAATTGCATCTACAACCGCACTTGATGCCCAACAAGTCCGCCCACCGATTACGAGCGCCTTGCAAAGTGTTAACTTTAATCAATTAAGGCGTGTTATTAGTAAACAAGTACACTATTTTGATCACCCCATGTTTGGCATGGTAGTGACAATTAACCGTTCTGAATGGCCAGAAGCACCAGACGAGGAAGTCGCAGAAAACTGATGTTTACTCCCTTTAATTTTTGTTAATTTTACCTTTATAATACGCGGCCATATTCGCCGTTACTCGAGCTAAATCACTATGAAATTTTTTATCAATCTTATCCGCAATCTACTAGGTGGACTAATCGCATTAATAGACTTAATCACTCGAGGGAGTAAGCAGAAGAGAGAGCCTGCGGTACAACAACGAATCGAAACAGAAGTCTCCCGATTATCACTCTATCAGTTTTTTGCTTGCCCTTTTTGTATCAAAACAAGACGTGCCATATACAAGTTAAACTTGCCTATAGAAAAACGTAATGCCTCGCAAGGTTCACCCTATCGAGACGAGTTATTAGTTGAAGGTGGAAAAATTCAAACCCCTTGTCTTCGTATTGAAAAAGAAGACAAAGTCGAATGGTTGTATGAATCATCAGAAATTATTAAGTATTTGAATAGTCGATTCGCCTAATACCCGCCCTTAGATACTGTTACCGCTGAGAAATAAAATCTCATCCCCACGATCAATCTACTGCCCCATTTAGGGGCCACTGCACCAAATATGTCCTTGGTGAACTCATTACAAAACAAAACCTGACCGTATGGACAGGTTTTATCAATACCTGTATACTGGCACCATTATTGCGTAGTTCTTTATTCAAAGAAGCACCATTATTCTAAGAAATAGGTTTATTCTAAGAATTCTGTTAATACCAAGAAACTTGTTTATTCAAAGTAACTGAGCTTATTTTAGACTCGGTTACACCCTAACTAGCCTATAGAATCTTTTTATGACTCAATCAAATATAAATACAACTGGTATATTTTGTGATCATGGTCCAAAAAATTGGTCTATGTACTCTGAACAACAACCTCCTCTCCCTTGCCCGTTATTAACCAAGCGGCTCGCGGTTAAAGATCTATTTGCAGTAAAAGGATTTAAGAATTCGGCTGGTAATCCGGACTGGTTAGCTACGCATGATGTGGCGAGCACAACGGCAGCTAGTGTCCAAACGTTGATGGACGACGGCTGTACTTTTGTTGGCTTTACCCATACCGATGAGATTGCCTATAGTCTAGAAGGAAATAACGTTCATTTCGGCATAGCCGAAAATCCAAAGCTCGCTGGCCATATGTGTGGCGGCTCTTCTATGGGATCAGCAGCTGCGGTAGCTGCAAATATGGCCGATATAGGCCTAGGTACAGATACCGGTGGCTCGATTCGAATACCAGCGAGTTATTGCGGACTATTTGGTATTAGGCCGAGTCAAGGCCAAGTGTCGACTAAAGGGCTGACGGGTCTGGCGCCTGAGTTTGATACAATCGGCTGGTTTACTCATCACGCTGACTTATTAGCTCAGGTTGGTGACTCGCTCCTATTGCCTCAAACGATCAAAAAAGTGGACACCCTGCTTAGCTGCGAAGCATTATTTGATTTAGTAGAGCCGAATTATAGGCCCGCACTTGATGCTAACTTGTCTCATGTTGCGGCAAATTTTGAATCGCACAAGACTCTCAATATTGATTCAAACCTGTTAGCTGAATTACCTGACGCTTTTAGAATATTGCAAGGTAGAGGAATTGCCAAAGAGCATAAAGCTTGGGTAGATACAGGCTTCGCCTACATTTTCTAGCGCTATTCAACAAAGATTTACTATGGCTTTTGCTCTTACCGAGCAAGAAGAGCAAGAAGCCAGACTAGTGCAGGCTCAATTACAACAGCTAATCAGTACTCATTTATCAGACACAAGTTGCTTGTTTTTACCTACAACCCCCACCTCAGCGCCTAAAATTGGTGAAGATATCAGCGCCCTTCGCATGCAGCTTATTAACTTGTCTGCAGTGGCAGGATTAACGGGCTCAGCTCAAGTGCATTTGCCACTAACGGTCATGCCTGTAGAGATCAATAAACAACCAGTGCCTTATGGATTTTCATTAATGATGCGCTCAGGTCAAGATAAAAGTCTATTGGCATTAGTTAACAGGTTAAGTCAACATTCAGCATGGAAACATATCTAATGTCAGAGCAATCTATCAAACCCTCCATTGCCTTTACTGCTCCCCACTATGCAGCAACTGAAGCTGGTATCGATATACTAGAATGTGGTGGCAGTGCAGTTGAAGCAATGGTCGCAGCTGCGGCAGTGATATCAGTGGTATACCCCCATATGAATTCAATTGGTGGGGACGGCTTTTGGATTATTGATAATCAAGGAACAGCCAACCCCGTGGCAATAGATGGCTGCGGCAGAAGCGCAGCTGATATTAGTGCTTATCAAACCATGCAGCAGATCCCAGCACGAGGTGGATTAAGCGCCTTGACTCAAGCTGGAACAGTAAAAGGGTGGCAAGTTGCTTTAGAGCAAGACAGTAGTGCGATACTACCCTTATCAAAAATATTTGAACGGGCTATCTATCATGCAGAAGCTGGTTTTGAGGTGACAAATAGCCTACAGGACGCCTCCCAAAAACTAGCTGGCGTAACACAAAGAAACGCGCAGTTTAAAGATCTATATGAAACTAATGGCCCAATACTAAAAGCAAAAACTCAATTTTATAACCGTAAGCTAGCGGGTGTTTTTCGTCACTTAGCAAGTCACGGGCTTTCTGCATTTTATCAAGGTGAATTAGCACAGAGTTTTGCCAATGACTTACTGCAAGCTGGGAGCCCTTTATCTGCAGTAGACTTGGCCAACACTCAAGCTGACATAGTTAATCCTTTATCGATACAACTGAGCAATGCCAAGCTATTTAACCTACCAGCCCCCACCCAAGGTGTTCATTCTTTACAGATATTGGCAATAGTCGACAAAATCAAATCTAGCGTTTGTAGTCAAGCAGAATGGTTACATTTGATTGTTGAAGCCACCAAGCAGAGCTTTGCTCAACGGAAGGACATTTGGGCAGACCCTGCAGTTTTGGATAATCAATATATACAAGCGCTGTCGCCGACCACTATTAATCAATTAGCCACACAAATAAACTTACACAAAGCTAAACCTTGGCCATTCGATGCAGCCCCTGGCGATACTGTTTGGATGGGGGCAAAAGACAAAAATGGCCAAATGGTGAGCTTTATTCAAAGTATTTATTGGGAATTCGGTAGCGGTGTTGCTATGGCTGATGGTGGCTTTGTTTGGAACAATCGAGGGGTGAGTTTCAGTTTGGACAATACCCAACTTAACTATTTACAAGCCAACAAAAAACCAGCACATACCTTAAACCCAGCCTTTGCCAAATTTAACGACGGCCGCAGAATGGTGTACGGCACAATGGGCGGAGAAGGACAACCCCAAACTCAAGCAGCAATATTTAGCAATTATGCATGGCGGAAACTGTCTTTACAAAATGCCATTAGCAGTGAACGATGGTTGTTGGGCCGAACGTGGGGAGATACCACCTCAAATCTTAAAGTGGAACAACGTCTAGCCGGTGAAGTTGGCGATATATTGAGCACCAAAGGTCATGACTGGTTAAGTGTACCGAGTAACAACGAAATGATGGGACATGCTGGCGGTATAGTCTTTTCAGAGCATCAAAATACAATCGAAGCCGCGAGTGATCCTCGTTCTGACGGCGTAGCAAAAATACACTAGGCAACGATTTAACTAGCAAACAAAATTTAATCAAAGGATAACGTTACGTGGATAACATAATTCAATCTTGGCCCATCATATTGACCTTAATTGGGACCGGAATTTTTGCAGGTCTACTAGCTGGACTGTTTGGCGTGGGTGGTGGCATAGTCATCGTTCCCGTGTTGTATTTTCTTTTACAAAACTTTGGCGTCAGCGCCGAGTCAGCCATGATGATCGCGACTGCCACCTCGTTGGCCACCATAGTACCTACGGCAATTTCATCTATAAAAGCCCATTATAATAAAGGCAACGTTGATGTGCCTATGCTTAAGTATTGGGCGGGTTTTATCTTAGTATTTTCGGTTTTAGGCAGCCTACTAGCCCATGAAATAAAAGGTAATGCTCTCACCCTCATGTTTGGCTGCATAGCCTTGGCCGTCAGTTTGAACATGTTATTTAGAGCAGGCGCACCAGCGTTGTTTACTCAATTGCTAGGAAAAATTGGTCAGGGTATATTGGCTGCCGTAGTAGGTGGCTTGTCGGTAATGATCGGCATAGGTGGTGGCACCATAGGCGTCCCCCTATTAACAGCTTTTAATGTGCGCGCTCATTTAGCGGTAGGTACAGCGGCTGTTTTTGGCTTTTTAATTGCCCTACCCGGCGTGCTAACACTTATGGCAATTGGTGAAACACCTATAGATGCCCCCTTTGGTACATGGGGGTTAATTAACCTTCCGGCCTTTTTTATCATTATTCCATTAACTATATTTTTTGCCCCCATTGGCGCCGCACTAGGTGCCAAACTTGACCCTAAACAATTAAAGCGAGCTTTCGCTATTGTATTGTTAATCACCAGTTCACGTATGTTACTTAAAGCTATAGGAGCATAAATTAAGATGTCTGACTCATTTATCGAAACCCTTAATCCCCCACAACGTCTATTAATGGGTCCTAGCCCAATTAACGCTGATCCTAGAGTTTTACGCGCCATGTCTGCTCAATTAATTGGTCAGTATGACCCCGCAATGACTGGTTTTATGAACGAGACAATGGCGCGCTATCGCAAAGTGTTTAACACCCAAAATCAATGGACATTTTTGATCGACGGTACATCCCGTGCCGGTATCGAAGCCGTGCTCATTTCAGCACTACGACCCGGTGATAAAGTGCTAGTCCCTATAATGGGCCGCTTTGGCCATCTATTGGCTGAAATTGCAGAGCGAGCCCAAGCCGAGGTGCATACGATAGAGGTACCATGGGGTGAAGTGTTTACACCAGAACAAATAGCAACTGCCATAAAACAAGTTAAACCTAGAATGTTGGCTATGGTACAAGGTGATACATCTACCACTATGAATCAACCCCTAGAACACATTGGTGAGATTTGTCAGCAACACGACGTATTGTTTTATTGTGACGCCACGGCATCAATTCTAGGGAATACACTTCATACCGACGAGTGGGGTTTAGACGCGGTTTCTGTAGGCTTACAAAAATGCTTAGGCGGCCCATCTGGATCTGCGCCGGTTACCTTCAGTGAGAAATTTGTAGACTGGGTGCGCACCCGCAAAAAGTAGAAGCAGGTATTCGCACATCAGCCCATAAAGATGGCATAGAGCCCATGATCCGTTCTAACTATTTTGATTTACCTATGATTATGGATTATTGGGGGGAAGAGCGCCTTAATCACCATACCGAAGCCACCAGTATGTTGTATTGCGCAGCAGAGTGTGCGCGTATTGCTATTAGCGAAGGCATAGACAACGTCGTCGCTCGCCATGAATTACACGGCCAAGCCATGTTAGTAGGCGTTCAAGCACTAGGCTTAAAAGTATTTGGTGACTTGAACCACAAAATGAATAACGTTGTAGGCGTGTATATTCCTGATGAAGTAAATGGTGACAGAGTTCGAGGCCAAATGCTAAGCGATTTTGGCATTGAAATTGGCACCTCTTTTGGCCCATTACATGGCAAAATTTGGCGTATTGGCACTATGGGTTACAACGCCCGTAAATCGGCGGTTTTACAAACTCTCGCGTGCTTAGACGCCTGTTTACATGCCAATCATTACAAAGGACCGCAGGGCGAAGCCAGTGCGGCAGCCCTACATTTTTACGCTAGTAAAGCATAGGCTGAAAGAACAATGATGCACATACTTGAAGACTCAGTAGCACAGAAATATAGTCAAACTGCTTTAGACCATTGTGATGAGTTAGCGCAAGTGAGTGAGTTAGAAGAAGGGATTTTAAGACAGTATTTGACTAGCAAGCACAAAGCCGGCAATCAATTGGTCGAAAAGTGGATGCAACAAGAAGGGCTTAAAACTTGGCAAGATCAAGCGGGCAATCAATGGGGGCGTTTACCTTGCAAAGACCCTGATGCACCAAGTTTAATCCTCGGTTCACATTTAGATACCGTACCTAACGCTGGTGCTTACGATGGTATTTTAGGCGTAATGTTAGGCCTAGAGTTGATGAAAATTGCTAAAGCCAACCAATTAGCCCTTCCCTTTCACTTAGATCTCGTTGGCTTTGTTGATGAAGAAGGAACTCGGTTTGCCACTACCTTAATCGGCTCATCTGCTATCGCAGGAAGTTTTAATAGCCAATGGTTAGAAGTAAAAGATAGAGACGGCGTCACTATGGCCGACGCGATGCAACAATTTGGCTTAGAGCCAAGTGAAGTAATTAATGCCACGTTAGATCCTGAAAAAGTCCTAGCCTATTGGGAAGTTCATATTGAGCAAGGCCCTGTACTTGAAGCTAAGGATTTACAAGTGGGTGTGGTCACTGCTATTGCCGGAGCTAAACGTGCTGTTATTTCCTATACCGGTATAACAGGCCACGCCGGTACCTCGCCAATGAATTTGCGTAAGGATTCGTTAGCGGCGATAGCGGAGTTAACCTTAGCCATTGAAACCATTGCTTTAAATTGTACTCATCAAGAAGTTGCCACTGTCGGTAAAATTAGTGCAAAGCCTGGAGCGACAAATGTCATTGCTGGGTACAGTGAAATGACCCTAGACGCACGGGCGCAAAATGATCAAGATCTCGAGGTATTACTCAATAAAATAGTGGACAAGGCAAAGCTGATCGCCGAGAAAAGAGAGCTGTTACTGACTTGGAAATGGACTCATCAAGCAGAAGCCGTGCAATGTGATCAAAATATTCAAGACCTTTTGGCCACGGCATGTGAAGAGAATAACCTGCCAGTCTTTCACTTAGCGTCAGGGGCTGGCCATGATGGTATGGCTGTCGCCAAGATTTGTCCGATTGGTATGTTATTTATTCGTAGTCCCGGAGGAGTAAGTCACCACCCCAGCGAGTCGGTGATGAAAGATGATGTCACGCAAGCGTTAAAAGTGATGTATAGCGCCTTGTCAAGTTATGCTGTTTGAATAAATAACCTGATTTCTGGATAAGAAGTATCGTTTAAGCTAATGAATATTAATTTAATTCAATGACTAAATATATCTTTGTCTAAATAACTTCAGCTAAATGTTACTCGGTAACGAAATTTTTCGTGCAAAGCAAGGCGAATTGTTATACGTAATAACGTGTTATTGCTAAACAATCCAACGCCGCTAGATACAAAAAGAGCCTTATCGAGAGGTGCGGCTTATCCAGGATCCTGGTTAAATAATCCGTTATGAACAATTTTGGGAGTTCAAGCAACACTGATCAAGCCTACTTAAAACTTACCTCAAAAGGAACACCTCATGGGCTTATGCACCTTGTGCTTGGTATGTGAAAGAGATACAACCATTCCTTCACACCGACGCCTTGGTCAAAACCGCTGAATGCATCGTGAAATAGCACTTTTACATTCGCATTGAGGTAAATCAGCAAGTGTTTCTATCAAATGAAATTTCTCGAAGTTGAAGAATTATCTTTTAGACAAGCATAAAAAATCCGATAAACATGACTTATCGGATTAATACTTATCAAGGGGCTTGTTACATAGCCGTTAACGCTAATGCTTCGCTACTTGGCATTAATTTTACGATCCTCCAAGCTACGTTTAGTAGTGAAGCCGGTTACTTAAGTTACTTAACCGTCCAAATTAATTTGTTTGATCAGTTCTTTTTCCACATCAGCAGCTTTATCTTTATCTATTTGACAAGTACCCGCTGCATGGTGTCCCCCCCACCATATTTAAGCATTAACTCACCAACATTTGTTTTTGAACTGCGATCAAAAATAGATTTACCTGTTGCAAACACTATATTTTGCTTTTGAAATCCCCACATTTTATGTATAGAAATATTACATAGTGGAAACAAAGCGTAAATGATAAAGCGGTTACCTGCGTAAATCACGTCTTCGTTGGTCAGGTCGAGTAGGACTAAATTGTCATATATAGTCGCACAACGGGTTACCTGATCTTTAAACTTGATTTCATGCTCGCGATACAAGTCGATACGCTCCTTGATATCATCCATCTCTAAAATTTCTGTTATAGAATGATCTTTACATGCATCAATCAAATCCATCATTAACTGATAATTAGAAATTCGGAACTCTCGGAAACGGCCCAATCCCGTTCGGGCATCCATCAAGAAATTTAATAAATTCCAGCCCTGGGCTTCCAGCACTTCACTCAAATTAAACTGCGCTGAATCCCCTTTATCAACCGCTTCCATCATATCAGCCCAATCACTTGGAAAAGCTTCAAAGCCACCATAATGATCCCATACAACTCTAGCGGCCGAAGGGGCTTCTGGATCGATTACATGATTCTTCTTCTCACCAGTATTACGTATTGTTTCAGAATGGTGATGGTCAAAGACTAAATGCGCATCAGCCACATAAGGCAAGTTTGTAACGATGTCATTAGCGGTAATATCGATTTTTCCGTCTTGCATGTCCTTAGGATGAACAAACTTAATATCTTCTATTAAATCTAGTTTCTTCAATAGAACAGCACAAACTAAACCGTCGAAGTCACTGCGTGTTATCAGCCGAAATTTTTCTTGAGACATTTATGCACCTTTGCCATGTTGTAATTTAAATGAGCGTATATTTACCCATGTTAGCAATTTGCACTGTGTTCGCAACCGAAAATTATCTTAGTTTCGGTGAACCCGATAACGACAACAAATATAGAAACCAATAAAAATAGCTCTAAACACGCGGAGCCTTAAATTTTCTAGCTTGAAATATAATCCTAACCATTTCAAATTCTTAACGCCCATAAGTTAAGATGACTTATATACTCAATTTAATCATGGGTGTCTCAATTGGTTTGTTAACAGATTTTATTTGCTTAATTTGTCACAACTCCCTTACTTTAATTCAACAACACCATTGACATATCAAAGGCATGAAGATCAATTACGCTACCTGATACTCAGGTTAATGGAGCGCAACTCAAATATCAGGGTAATATTGAGTTAATCCATGTCCAGCCCCCGGATAAGTATCGATACCCAACACTTTATAAATAAGGCACACACCTACGCTTGAAGTAATCCACATTAAGCCACCAATAACAGCCAGTAAAATACTGCCCGCTTCCGGCAATAGCCCCTCCGCTGCAATAGCTAAGCAGATGACGGCAATAACTGACCGGATTGCTGTGTCTAAAATACCTACGTTTTGTTTCATACTATAATCTCTGTAAATGAAGTTCATAGAAATTATAGATAGGCTGTTTTCGTTAAACCTTGATCTAAATCAACATCTTTGCCAATAAATCATCTAATGAGTCGATGATAAACGCTAAGCCTAAGTTATGGCTATACAAGTATGCCCTTCATTATTAGAAACAGACTTAGCAACATCCTAAGACCATTCATTTAATCACAGTAATATTGAGCTAGATCAATATCCAAGCTCACGCACTCATTTAGACTACCCCCAATCAATTAACGAGTGTATAAAATGAAAAACAAACTATGTTCTTTAGCTTTAATAATTACTGGCCTAACTTCAAGCTTATCCGTGCAAGCGTACGAAACAGGTAATTTGCTCATTAGAACTGGCCTTACCGCTGTTAGACCTGACGCTGCCAGCGATAATGTTTTGGTGGATGGCAATGATTTAGGTATGGGTGTGAGCGTAGACAATAACAGTCAGTTAGGTATCAATATAAACTATTTCTTGAGCCCCAAAATTGCCATAGAAATATTACTTGCTACGCCATTTAAACATGATATCGACTTAAATACCGTTGGCGCTTTAGGCACAACTAAACACTTACCCCCAACCGTAAGTATTAACTTTTACTTTGCAGAATCTACTGCGGTACTGCAACCCTACGTAGGAGCTGGGATAAATTACACAGTGTTTTTTGATGAGGAGTTTACCACTGAAAACAGTCAAGCCGGCTTTTCTGACTTATCCCTAGATGACTCTATAGGTCTATCCGCACAAGCTGGTATTGATTATATTCTGAATGACAATTGGCAAATCAATGCTTCATTGCGATGGATAAATATCAACACAACAGCAGATTTCAAGTTAAATAATGCTAGTGGTAGCGTTGATGTAGATATTGATCCATTTGTTTATACTTTATCAATTGGCTATCGATTCAACTAATCATGAAACGAAGGGTGAAGCGTTCCCAATTTTTAGTTGTCTTAATTTACAAACAACTTAGGCCATTATTTAATAATGGCCAACTAAAGAGCCCAAATTTACTCTGGGCCCTTAGCTAGCTTTTGTAATGCTGCAATGTCTAATACAGTAATCTCTCTATTATCAACTTCAATATAACCGTTACTTTGTAAGCGTGAAAAGATTCGACTCACGGTTTCCATAGTAAGACCAAGAAAGTTACCTAGATCTTTTCGAGTCATGGGTAGCATAAAGGTATTAAAGGACAAGCCTCGTCTACCATTTCGACTTGAAATACTGAGCAACGTTGAGGCAAGGCGAGACTCAGCGTTTCTCTTATTCAACAAAAACGTCATTTGTTGCTCTTGTGTGATTTCGCGACTCATCAACTGTAAAAAATGCCGCTGTAAGCTAGGTAATTTAGTACTTAGTTCTTCTAAACGATTAAATGGAATCTTACAAACCGATGAAGTTTCTAGAGCAACGACTGAATTAGTATGAACGTCATTCGCCAAACCATCCATGCCTAAGACTTCACCAAGGTAGATAAAACCCCGTAATTTGCTCTTCTCCATTCTCGCTAATAAATTGAGTTTTTAGGGAACCAGAACGCACAGCATAAACAGAACTAAAAGGAGTGCTCTCGCGAAACAAGTACTCTCCTTTCTGTAATGGTTTCCCCCGCTGGATAATTTCATTTAGTAACTCAATGTCGTCAATATGCAAACTAACAGGCATACAAATTGTATTAAGTTTGCAGTTATCACAATTAATATTCTCATTATGGGGGCATTGTCTAGGGCTATATTTGAAATCGATTGGCATATTCTGCAACTAACTAATTATTATGTATGTAGGGACGAAATTTCCATCATTGTAACACCATTATTAAGCCGTCATATATCCCCAATCAAGACACCCATGATTAAATTCGACGAATCCGCAATTTGAACTAGACTAATGGTAGTGATTCAACCAAGGATGGCCATGATGCCTCAGTCTCGTAAAAGCCAAATCAGTTTAGTCGACACCCCTTATTATCATTGTGTTTCGCGCTGTGTTCGCCGTTCATTTTTGTGTGGTGAAGATACGTTGACAGGCCAGAGCTATGAACATAGGCGGGCTTGGGTTGAAACACGCTTGCTTCATTTAAGCCGCATCTTTGCTATCGACATTTGCGCCTATGCGGTGATGAGCAATCACACTCATGTGGTGCTGTGCGTGAACAAACCCTTGGCTGAGCGCTGGACGGTGAAACAAGTGCTCGTTCGCTGGCATCAACTGCATAAAGGCACCTTGTTGTCGCAGCGGTTTATGCGAGATGACACGTTGAGCAAGAGTGAGCGGCATACCCTTCTAGAAACCGTTGAAATTTACCGGATGCGTTTGTATGACATCAGTTGGTTGATGCGTAATCTTAATGAGTACATAGCCCGAGAAGCCAACAAAGAAGATGCCTGCACTGGCAGATTCTGGGAAGGACGGTTTAAGTCTCAAGCACTACTCGATAAATCAGCCCTACTGGCCTGCATGGCTTACGTGGACTTAAACCCCATTCGCGCCAATATGGCCAACACACCTGAGGACTCTGACCACACCAGTATTCAAACTCGGATACAAGCTTTGAGACACCACCAGCAACCCAAAGGTTTAATGCCATTTGTTGGCAACCCTATGAGCAAAACATGCCGAGAGGCATCGCTTTTTCACTAAAAGATTACTGCGACCTCATCGACACCACAGGTCGTGTTATCAGAGATGATAAGTCAGGATTAATCGATACACAGCAACAGCCCATTCTACAAAGGCTGGGCCTAAACAACGAACAATGGCTGACCTTAACCACAGAATTCGAAAAGCACTTTTGTTATGCTGTAGGCAGTGAACATTTAATGCGAAACTTCAGCCTACATACCCAACATCAAAAAATACGAGGCATAGGTAAAGCCAAAGCCCTACTTAAACACGCTTAGCCTTTTTTCCAAAGTAACAAACCTCATCAACATCACTGTTGAGAATTAGCACGCCTAGCATTCACCACACCCCACAAAATCACGTCATCATACCCGTTAACATCGTCAATTGGGTTGTCTAGCGCATAATTTAAACCGAATGGATTAGAAAAGCGGGAGCTGAAATGGTTTAAAGTTCGAGTTAATTATGGGTGTCTTGATTGGAAGGAGGTACAGTTGCAAGGTTGAGAGTGTTTAAGGAACTGGCTCTGTTGGATATGAGCTAAGAACTGCAGGGGGCGTAACTGTGCAAATACTGTATCGCGCAGCCATAAAGCACAGTGCCTATTAATGCCCCCATATTTTATCGACTCAGTATTTTAATCAGTTCACCGTGCTGTGGAAACTGAGCGATGAGTTGGCTAGTTTCGCCTAATTGCATATCTGAGTATTCAAAGCTAGGAGCCACAGCTTCACCAATCAGACCATAACCATAGTCGCCATTAGTCGGAATTTTTGACGCTTTCCATGTCCCACCTTTTACTGCCATTTGCATAACTTGACCTTTAGTGGGATCGGAGCCCATAACGACGGTTTGTAAACGTCCATCGGGCTGTATTAGGTAATACGTTATAGGGTCACCTGCATGAAAGTAGTGCATGATGTCGCTTTGATTCATATGAAAATGGCCAATTGGTGATTCGGCACTAAGCAAATAATAGATAGAAGTCATAGTGGCTCGCTGACCAATTTCAGTGACAATTTTAGGCCTATGGTCTGCTTTAAAGGTTTGGCGGTAATACCCACCTTCTACATGCCCTTCTAGCTTTAACGCGTCGACCAACTCTTGCGTAGTGAGCTTTCTAGCATTTACCGTTCTAGCAACTTTCTCAACTGAGTCACTAGATACCTGCTTGTTGGCCAGACGAGTAGAATCAACATCATAGGGCATAGTAGTTTTCATGGTCTGCCAATTGGCCACTATGGTATCAACCACTTTACTGCCTACAGTGTACGCAGATTCTAGTGCAGATTGCATTCCCACATAGCCTTGCTTTTGTACTTTTATATTTTCTGCGGCTGTTAAGGCATCCTGAGGATGACTATAATTACTAGCGGTTCGTACCACCATGTAACGATTCTTATCTACTTTTCCAGCAGCGTGTAAATATTGTAAAGCCTGATATGTACCAGTATCTTCCATGCCCGAAGTGACAAAATCCCCCTTGCCATTCGTCCAATAAGACACCCAATCGTTAGCCCAATTAGTTAAAAGTTTACCATGCCAATAAGTAGATGCGGCTAAGTGCTCCCCCTTTAACACAAAAGGGGCTTTTTGCGCGTTGGGGTAATTGACGTATTGTTGCCTAAACGCTTTCATCTCTGGGTAATCAGTTAAGGTTAGGTCTTTAGTTAAATCATAAGCCCAATCTGCTAAGTCTGGATTAATTTTATAGACTTCTCCATTGATATTTTCAGCTACCGGCCCGGCTGGGGTAGTAAAGTCTGGTCTGGTAGAAAATAGCGGAAAATAGCCGGTCTCCCAATCTGTTGGAATTTCACGGGCATCAATCTCATGAGATAAATCTCCATCTACCAGCCAAGTAGCCCATACAGCAGAACCGATAGAACCATTGGCAGGATCAATACCAGCAATACCAGCGACTAACCAATAAGCATGAGTTAAGTCAAACCTAGGATCTAATCCTAAAGCCATAGTCGCGGCTGTTGCACGAGCAATCCCCATCCCCGTCACAACACCAAGCACACCCGTTTCAGGATTAAAATACAAATCATGATGGCCATGCACCAAATCAAATTTAGTGTCTAGTTTTTGCCCAGCTTTCCACATTTGGAATTCGCCTATGGCGCATCACCTTCATCTTCCCCAATTTCAAACATGGTGACCACCACCACTTTCACTTCAATTGGTTTGCCAAGTTGAGTAGAAGCCACAACATCACTGCTGTTTACTTCTTTTTCGGCAGAACAACCGATTATTATGCTTATGGCAACACCTAACATTAACACTCGTACTAATCTCAACATTTTTGTGCCTTATCTAAAAATAATGAATAATTGTAGAATAAAAAAACGAGGTATGAATCCCATACCTCGTTTTGTCGGTTACTGACCGCAGAAACTTAGAACTTATAGTTTATAGTCGCTTGGTAATGACGTGGTAATTCAGGTAATACTACCGAGCTACCAAATAAGTCTGGGAAGTTAGATCGGAAATATGTTTCGTCAGTTAAGTTTTTAACATTCAAACTTGCCGACCACGTATCGGCTTCATATCTAAGACCCGCGTTAACTAATGTATATGCTGGAAGCAATACCGATTGCGAATAACCAGAATAAGTCGAGTCTACGTCAATGATACTAGCGCTGGCGATAATGCCATTTTGAAAATTGTAGGTACCAGTTAACGTGTAAATATTCTCAGGTATACCTGCTTTCAGCCCTTCAGGATTATTAGTCGCTGTAGCGTTACCTATCACTACACCACCAAACACAAGTGATGGATCGACCAAAGGCATATCTTCGGCACCGAAGAAACCAAACTGTGCCCCATCTTCTATAGCTGTTAAATTTTTCACTTTGACATTAGTGTAGCCAGCAGTCACAACCAGAGCATCGTTTACTACCCAGCGTAACTCAAGCTCAGTACCTGTAGTTTCTGTAACATTATTAAGTGTCGTTGATTGGGCTTTGGTATCGGTTCGCTCTTGTTCATAATTGGCAATCGCAAAATACAAAGTGTCATCGATAAAGGAGCCCTTCACACCGTATTCAAACAAGGTAGATTTGTCGAAAACATTACCGTTAAACACCGAACCTGCTTTTAGTTCAGCACCTTGACCAGCAATAATAGTAGACTGCTCAGCGGCTGTAATATACGGAATTAAGCCAGATTCAAACTTGTATGAAATACTCGTATTCCAAGAAACACCGTTCACTTCATCTTCAGCACTGATTGGCATACTAATATTGCCATCGCCATCAAGGATATAAAGTCCGTCATCTGATACGCTAACCACGCCCGAGCCAAAATTACCTAACAGCAGTTTCTCTGGATCCGTATTACTTTCCATATCAAATGAATCGTATCGTGCACCTAATACAATGTTTAACCCCCAATCCCAGGTTAAATCAACCATGGCACCAAAACCTAGATCTAAGTAGTTACCTGCATACCATTCAGTGTAATCATCATCAATAGAGGTAGCCAACAAGCGTTTATCCAACGCACTTGAAGGCATGGTCAAATCACGACGGTCAAAATATTCGTTGGCCCAATCTTCACCATGCTCGAAATCAACATAACGTAACGAAGGAGAGATTTGTACTTGAGCTAACAGACTATCAACTTCATATTCTGTAGAAAACACAATTTTATCTTCAAATACCCAACTGTCGTGATACTGGGAAAACCCGTAAGCATTTTCATTCAAATTCTCGTATGCTTCATAGAACATTTGGTTTTTAATTTCCCAACCGCTGTCGGTGTAATAAAAAACATCAAAGTAAAAGGTTTCAACAGTGTTCAATAATTGATCTTCTGGAGCCACAGTAACCTGACTTGTACGCAAGGTAGTTGTGCCGACATTTTCTAGTGCCATTTTCTCAGGAATAAGATCTGCCGTGGTTTCCCGCATAGGCACTTGCCAAATAAATGGATTGATATTTACCGCGAAGTACTCCTGATGAGATATTAAACCATCACCGCTTGTATCTAATGGCTGTGCTGTACCTGTGATGTATGTGCCATTATCCACTAAATCTTGCGTTAAACGGTTCCAACCAGCGACTTGGTTACCATCATAATCGTGATACATACCACCAAATTCAATCCGTAAGTCATCTGTAATATCCACATTGAATGAAGCTTGTAGAACGGTTTGATCAGTCCCAGTATTTTCATAGTAACTGCCAGAATTCTCTACTTCTCCATATAGGTAGAAACCCATTTCTTTATCGCCAATTTTACCGGGGCCCCCTAACTCGGCGGTCAGCACGCTTTTGTCCCAACTACCTGTAGTGTATGAAATAGCACCTTCATTTTTATCTAAATATTGACCGCCACTGGCGCGAGCAGATTTAGGATTAAAGTTCAAGTAACCGCCAATTTTTGCGGGACCATAAATAGGTGATGCAGGACCACGCACAATATCAATACGGCTCGATGCGCCGATGGGTGTCGGGTAGTTTCCTGGATTATCTAAGCGTTTCACCCCTCTAAAGTATGTTTCACCATGGTGTACCACGTACATCCAAAGAGCCCGCCACACCAAAGAATGATTGAGTAAAAACACCAAGGTGAAAACGCTACCAACTCATCAATATCAGTAACACTAAAACGCTCTAATTGTTCGTCACTTATAGTCGATGCCGAGCGTGGCGTCTCTAAAATGGACTTACCAAAACCAAATACCGCCTCGACATCTTGTCCAAGGCAAACTACCTAAAGATCCAGTAACTTCAATACGCTCTACATCTTTTGTTTCCGATTCTTGTGCTATTGCCTGACTAGGAATAGATATCGCTAAACCTAAGGCAACGGCCAAGGTAAGCGGATGTGTTTTGAATGTTCTTTGTGTCATGTTTAGTGTCTCCTGAGTCATCAATATTTAATACAAACAACTAACGATATAGTTGTTTTAAATGTTATGTTCACAACACTATTGCAGAATGAATGCCAAGTAACTGACTGACTGGTCAAGTTTATAAAAAAATTTATCCCTTTGTTATATATAGTTTTTTTATTACACCATTATTTTTTAGTAAAGACCCTTGCTTAGCCAACCTACATCTTACGCACCATTTTGAGCACTTTGCACCAAAAGATCCCTATATTTTAACGGTCTCTCTATAAATTACGGAAAAAGTCAACAGGCAACTAATAGGTAAATTAAAATAGCCAAACCACAAGGCTAGCCTTAAACACCGTGGTCAAAAACTTTCAGCAAATTACAGACGCTCTACTAAACGGTGTCTGAGAGTGGTAATTGAGAAGGCTTCATGATTAGAATGTAACTACTAAGTAGTGGCAAAGAATGATGTGCTCACGTTCAATTGATGAGAATTTGGAATAAGGACAAATTTTTCATCAGGATAACCTTTATGCGCTTCGTCTGTTTACATAATGGCGACTATTAATCAATATCCAGCGGCTAAATAGAGGCGTACTTGACAACATGAATAATGCAAACCGATCGGTCAAGTAATTTTTAGATAGTAGTTTTGTATATCTGCTGATGACATAAAGTAATAGAAAGGTATCACCCCAATGACGCCTAATTTTCTAATAGACTTGTTGCTAAATTTATTTTTGAGCAAGCAAATGTTTAGATCATAATACATGAATTTGTTTAGCTATTGGCTACATCACCAAGCGCACCATTAGAATACATACTTTGTCATTGGCACCATAAGTGTGCAACAACACTAATATTTCGACCCTAACCGTTTTCAGGGTTATGTTAGTTATACAGCAATTCAAAGCAAAATTTACCACTACTTTTCCTGCGCTAAAAAGACTAAGTGAACAAAGCACATCTTAGCAGAACCGCTTACTCGACCCGTGTTGCAACCCGTCGCATGAGCAAGACTAAAGTAGTAAACTGGCAATATACGCATCCAATTTAGCTCCAACCACAAAAACCTGACCAAATGGACAAGTTATGGCTTGTTGTTTGCTTGGATAGGATCAATAATTGCTGGCATATATAAAGTGGCAAAGTGCAAATGAACAAAACAACTAGTATTTTACAACAACTGTTAACCCAACAAATAACGCAACAAAGAGGTGCAAGGTGATCACGTTTTTGTTAAATGACACAACGGTTAAACTGGAAACAGTCTCCCCACAACTAAATGTTTTACAATGGTTACGAAACCAAGAGTCGCTAACCGGTACTAAAGAAGGCTGCGGGACGGGTGACTGTGGCGCTTGTACCTTATTAGTAGGAGAAGTAAAGCAAGGGCAATGGCATTATAAAACAATGAATAGTTGTTTAATGCTGCTAGGTAACGCCCACGGCAAACACATTATTACGGTGGAGTTCTTAACTCAAACTAAACACCCTGAACTGTCAGACTTACACCCTGTGCAACGAGCCTTAGTAGAATGTCACGGTTCACAATGTGGATTCTGTACCCCAGGATTTGTGATGAGTTTACTGGCGCTTTATATCAATAATGATAGCTACCCAGGTAAGAAAGCAGTCATCCATGCTCTTGGTGGAAATTTATGCCGCTGCACAGGTTATCAACCTATTTTGAATGCAGCTGAAAAATGCTTTGACTACCCAAGAGTCGAAGAGCCTTGGTCAGAAATGGCACTACAGTTTGAAAAGGTACTGACATCAATAGATGCCATTCCTAGTTTACGACAGAACGACGAATCTTTTTTTGTACCGCAAAACCTCGAAGATTTACTAAACCTTAAAAATACCTACCCTACAGCAAAACTAGTGGCCGGCAGTACTGACTTGTCTATCGAAATTGGTCAACAATTTTTACACCCTGAGCAGATTATATCGGTACTGCAAGTTCCCGAACTTAGTCAGTTGATTGAAACGGAACAGACATTTGAAATAGGTGCAGCAGTCGCTTACGATAATTTTATCCAACGTTTTTGTGCTGAGTATCCAGAAAGCAAGGAGTTGTTCGAACGCTTAGGCTCATGCCAAATTCGAAATACTGGTACTTTGGGTGGCAGTATCGGCAATGCTTCTCCTATAGGCGACCCTGCCCCTTTGCTTATTGCCTTGAATGCGAAAATTGAAATTGCCAATTTAAATGAGCACAGAGTAATAGATTTACAAGACTTCTTTGTCAGCTATAAAAAAACTGTATTGCAGCCCAACGAAGTGATAACCAAAATTATTGTGCCTAAACGGAGCGAACAGCAAAAACTGGCGTGTCACAAAATATCTAAAAGAATTGAAGACGATATTTCTGCTGTTTGTTTAGCTGTGAATGTCACCCTTAAAGAAAACAGAATAATCAGCGCCCGCTGCGCCCTTGGAGGCATGGCCGCTATTCCAGCGCGAGCCACGGCATTAGAGCAAGCTCTTATAGGTAAATTTTGCGTAACACAAAGCTTTATTGAAGCGGCTAATACTATTGAAACTGATTTCACCCCGATGACAGATGTAAGAGCATCGGCTGAGTATCGACTCGATTCGGCTAAAAACCTTGTCACACGCATTGGCACCGAGTTTTCAACACCATCTGATGACACCGTACCGGTAAGGATCTATCATGCGGCACTTTGAACTAGACCAAACAAAAACTAAAAGTGGCTCTGATAATAGCGAAAAAACTGGCGCAATAGGTCAATCTATTCATCATGAAAGCGCCATAAAGCATGTATGCGGCAACGCTAATTATTTAGATGACAACCCCGTTCCAACTAATTGTTTATACGGCTACCCTGTTGTGTCGAGCATAGCGTCTGGCTCTATAACAGATATTGACGTGTCCGCAGCACAACAATTGCCCGGCATAATTCGAATTTTAAGCCATCAAGATATTCCAGGTAAAAAGGATATTGGGCCAGTATTCCCGGGAGATACCTTATTAGCCATCGACCAAATCGAATATCATAGTCAGCCTATTTTATTGGTGGTCGCCACAAGCTATGAATTAGCCAGAAAAGCAGCCAGCTTAATTGAAATTAGTTACAGCGAAACCACCCCTGTATTAGATATTCACCAAGCGATAGAAAACAAATCTTGGGTTAGACCTCCGCATTCTTTAAACAAAGGTGATACAGATACAGCCTTGGCAAATTCTGCTCATACTCTTGACGGAGAATTGCACATTGGTGGCCAAGAACATTTCTACCTAGAAGGGCAAGTGGCTTTAGCCCAGCCCAACCAAGACGGTGGCATGTGGGTGCAAACCTCTACCCAGCACCCTACCGAAGTACAACACTTGGTGGCAAAGGTACTCAATCAACCATTTAACTATGCCACGGTCGAAACCCGTCGTATGGGCGGTGCTTTCGGTGGCAAAGAAACTCAAGCAGCACCTTGGGCCTGTCTAGCGGCCCTAGCCTGTTACCACACAAACAAAGCAGTTAAAATTAGATTGTCTCGTAGCGATGACTTTACATTAACTGGCAAACGCCATCCTTTCTTTAATACTTACCAAGTGGGCTTTAATGAACTTGGACAGGTTAAAGGGGTTAACATGAAAATTAATGGTAACTGTGGTTACTCACCAGATTTGTCTGATGCCATTGTCGATCGCGCCATGTTTCATGCTGACAATGCATATTTTTATCCCCATGCAAAAATTACCGGAAATCGCTGTAAAACCAACACTGTCAGTCATACTGCCTTTAGGGGGTTCGGTGGACCCCAAGGTTTGATTATGGCTGAATTGATGATGGATAACATTGCCTACCACTTAGGTAAAGATCCCCTTGAAATAAGAAAGCTTAATTTATACAAACCTGGACGAGATATCACACCTTATCACCAAAAAGTTGAGCAGCACGTGTTGCTTGAGATGATTGAAAAAATTGAACGCTCAGCCGATTACCATCAACGAAAAGCAGCCATTAAAGCCTTTAACCAACAGTCTCCTATTATCAAAAAAGGACTGGGAGTTTCCACGGTTAAATTCGGTATTTCATTTACTGTGCAACATCTTAATCAAGCCGGAGCATTACTGAATATTTACTCTGACGGATCTTTGCATATTAACCATGGCGGTACCGAAATGGGTCAGGGATTAAACACCAAAATTGCACAAATTGTCGCACAAGGAATGGGGATAGATGTAAAACATGTAGGGATAACAGCCACCAGAACCGATAAAGTACCCAACACTTCGCCTACCGCGGCATCTAGCGGTACTGACTTAAACGGCATGGCGGCATTAAACGCAGTCAAGACGATCAAGCAACGCTTAATCGACTTTGCCGCTAGTCATTTTTCTGTGGCCGCCGACTCGATTCAGTTTGAAAATGACTTAGTGACTCACGAAAAAGGTTCGTTAAGCTTTGCCGACTTAGTCGGGCTAGCTTATTTAAATCGAATATCTTTATCGACTACTGGTTATTACGCCACCCCCAAGATCCATTACAACCGTGATACAGCCCAAGGCCATCCGTTTTTCTACTATGCAAATGGTGTAGCAATCAGTGAAGTAGAGATTGATACTCTTACCGGCGAAAATGCCGTCATCAGAACGGATATATTACATGATGTAGGTAACTCCATTAATCCAGCCTTAGATATTGGTCAAATCGAAGGGGCATTTATTCAAGGTATGGGTTGGTTAACCACTGAAGATTTGCAATGGAACGAACAAGGTAAACTAACCAGTTTTGGCCCGGCAACCTATAAGATCCCAGCGATTGGCGACACTCCCTCGACGTTAAATGTAGAGCTGTTTAACTCTGAAAATCCAGAGACCACTGTATTTAGATCTAAAGCAGTTGGCGAGCCACCTTTTATGCATGGCATAAGTGTGTGGTGCGCCCTAAGAAACGCCATCGCCAGTATCAACGACGAACAATTTTGCCCTAACCTAAACACGCCCGCTACCCCCGAACGTGTGTTGAATGCGGTAAATGAAGCAAAATGTTGGCAACAGCAACCACTGACACCAAGCGGTGAAAAAAATGCTTAATCAGTCTACTACAGGTTTTCATCAATTAAGTTGGGCACAAGCCGCTGCACACTTAGACAGCCAACAAATAGATTACGTCATAGTCACTGTTATCAAAACGCTAGGCTCTGTGCCCCGCGCTTCAGGTACCAAAATGTTGGTGAGTTTAACCGATATATACGACACTATTGGTGGTGGCCACCTTGAGTATAAAGCCATCAAAAAAGCCCGTGAATTGCTAGGTCAAACAAATAGCGAACCTTTTATTGAACAATTCAAACTTGGCGCAAATTTAGGTCAGTGCTGTGGCGGTCAAGCAACCGTGTTATTTGAAGTGATGCACAGTCATAGCCTAAAGCTAGATGTTTATGGCGCAGGCCATGTAGCCCAAGCGTTAATGCCAATTATTCAGCACCTACCCGTGCAAATTCGCTGGATTGATAGCCGTAAAGAAGTGTTTCCTGCTAAGGTTGACCCCAGAATTACTGTGGTGGTGGATGAAGATCCCACTGAGCAAGCGAAGTTGGCCGACGCCAACACAGCATCATTAATTTTGACCCATAATCACCAGCTAGATTTTGCTCTGGTGCAAACTATTTTAACACGCAACGATGCGTTGTGGCTGGGTGTGATTGGCTCCGAAACCAAGGCCAAACGATTTGCTTATAAATTGTCTCATCGAGATTTTAGTCCCGAGCAAATTAAGCAAATGATTTGTCCTGTAGGCTTGCCACAAATACAAGGTAAATTACCTATGGAAGTAGCAGTGTCTATTGCTGGGCAATTGATTAGCCTTTATCAATCTTGGAGCAAACAACAAAAATCAGATCATAACCCAGTGGAAAAAGCTGAGTTATCTGCAACAACACCTAATATGGAAACCACTGAATGACCTTATCAAAGTTAAATAATGCTGAGCCAGATCAGGCCTATTTATTGTTCGAAAGTTGCTGTTGTGCGCCAAATTGGGTCAAGCAAATGGTGCAAAGTCGCCCATTCAGTGATGCGCAAAGTCTGTTTAACCAAGCGCAAACCGTTTGGGATAGTTTACAAGACAGCGACTTTTTAGCGGCATTTGAAGGGCACCCGCAAATTGGTGACTTATCCACATTACAAAAGAAATATGCTTCTACCAGTGATACCGCAGGCCACGAACAAGCCGGTATGTCTGTGGCTAAGCAAGACGTATTGCAACAAATGGCTGACTTGAATAAAGAATATTTGTCACGTTTTGGCTTTATATTTATCGTTTGTGCCTCAGGCAAAAGTGCTGAACAAATGCTAGAGCTCATTCAAAGCCGTATAAACAATCCACCAGAGGTTGAGCTACAAGTCGCCGCCCAAGAACAAGCTAAAATCACCCAAATACGATTAGAGAAATTATTATGAGTCGATCACCTATTACTACCCATGTGTTAGACACATCTAGCGGTATACCCGCCAAAGATATCGCTATCACTCTATCTAAATTTATCGGCGGAGCTTGGCTAGAAATTGGCACAGGCACTACTAATAACGATGGTCGAGTAACAGAGTGGCAAGCAATCAATGATCGAAAGATTGATATCGAGCATGGCACCTATAAATTAGTATTTAATTTAGCTCAGTATTTTGAAAAACAAGACTTAAAAGTCTTCTATCCATCAGCAGAAATTACCTTTTGCTTAAGTGATGACCGTCATCACCATATTCCCCTACTTTTATCCCAACACGGTTATTCAACCTACAGAGGCAGCTAAAGTTGAAATCAGTTAACACTATTTTTTGTGCAGATATTCTGGACTTTATTGATGATCCTGCTGTAGCGGGAGACAAGGCCCATCGCTATTTTAAACAAGGCGCCTTGGTAGTTGAAAATGGCCGCGTAGCTAAGCTAGGTTACGAAAAAGACATTATGGCAGAACTGTCTAGCCAAGATACGTTAGCGCAATACCACGTTAGGCGTTACGACAACCAAATTATTATGCCTGGAATGATCGACACACACATTCATTTGCCACAAATAGAAATGATCGGTGCCTATGGTGAACAACTGTTAACTTGGTTAACTGAGTATGCTTTCCCAACCGAAGAGAAGTTTTCTGACGAGGAATACGCAAGTGGTATTTCAAATATCTTTTTAGACGAGCTACTAAAAAATGGTACCACCACAGCGTTAGTATTTTGTACTGTGCATCCTCAGTCTGTGAATGCTTTTTTCACAGCAGCGCAACAACGTCACCTGCGCATGATTGCCGGTAAGGTGATGATGGATACTAACTGCCCTGATGAACTTTCTGATACCCCCTCTTCAAGCTACCAAGATTCTAAGCTCCTGATCGAAAAATGGCATAATACTGACCGCCTGCACTACGCCGTTACACCTAGGTTTGCCCCCACTTCTAGCCCTGAACAATTAGTGCAGTGTCAAAAACTACTAGAAGAATACCCAGACGTCTACTTGCATACCCACCTTGCGGAGAATCACAACGAATGTGAATGGGTAAAAAGTCTTTATCCTGAAGCGACTGATTATCTAGGTGTGTATGAAAACTCTGGGTTAGTCAGAAAACGTTCGGTTTTTGCCCACGGAATTCATTTGTCAGAAAGAGAACTCGATTGTCTAGCTCACCATCAAGGGGCTATTTCCCACTGCCCTACCTCAAATCTATTTTTAGGTTCTGGGTTGTTTAATTTAAAAGCCTGCGAACAGCATAAAGTAAATGTAGGTATGGGTACTGATGTTGGCGCAGGCACCAGTTTTTCACTGCTGCAAACAGCCAGCGAAGCCTATAAGATACAGCAACTTAGAGATGAAAAATTCTCTGCATTTAAGGGCTTGTATCTTGCCACCTTAGGCGGGGCTAGAGCCTTAGATTTAGAAGGCACAATTGGTAATTTTAACCAAGGCTGTGAAGCTGATTTTATTGTTATCGACAATAATGCTACGCCATTTTTAAATTTTAGACTGTCTCACACCAAAACCTTACACGAGAAGCTATTTACCCTGATGATGTTAGGTGATGACCGTTGTATAAAAGAGACCTTCATTTTAGGTCAAAGTGTTTATCAAAGAGATCTACCTTGTGACTCAAACCAAGTTGAGGAGTGCTGCTGATGGAAGCCTATTTATATGAACTAGTCCATTTGATTTTACGTTATTTTCATGTCATCGCAGGTATCGCTTGGATAGGTGCTTCATTCTATTTTGCTTGGTTAGACAATAACCTTGAAACACCACCTAAATGGAAACAAGATAAAGGCATTAAGGGCGACCTTTGGGCAATCCATGGTGGTGGTTTTTATGAAGTAGCCAAATACCAAGTCGGTCCTGAAAAAATGCCAAAAAATCTACACTGGTTTAAGTGGGAAGCTTACACCACATGGCTAACCGGTATTTTACTATTCACTTTACTGTACTACGTTGGAGCCGATGCTTATTTACTGGACGCCAATAAAACCAGTCTGGATAGCGTAACAGCCATCATTGGCTCTTTTGCTAGTATCGCAGTTGGCTATCTGGTTTATCGGCTACTTTGTAATAGCCCAATTGTTGATAACGGGCGATTATTTATCGCAGTTTGTATAGGCCTCATAGGCCTGTATGCTTGGGGATTAGATCAACTGTTTGCAGATAGAGCAGTATACATTCATGTTGGTGCGTTGATCGGTACCTGTATGGCCGGTAATGTTTATCATGTGATCATGCCAAGCCAAAGGTATATGGTAGCCGAAGTAGAAGCTGGACGTATTCCCGATTCTGCCCCAGGCTTAAAAGCCAAGCTTTGCTCCATTCACAATAACTACGCTACCTTGCCTATTATCTTTATCATGCTAAGTAATCATTTTGCTTATACCTATAGTCATGATTTTGGTTGGTTAATTTTAGTGGCGCTGTTCGCCATAGGAATGTGGATCAGGCACTACTTCAACCTAAAACATGTAGGTATCAATAAGCCTTCTGTATTAATCAGTGGAATAGCTGCATTTTTAGTGATGATGTTAACTATTGCTCCTTGGCATCTAGTAGCAGACAAACCCGAAGACAGCGCCAGTACCGAGCAAGCGCCAGTAGTGACCGATGCCCAAGCTCGAATATTATCATTGCACACTGTACTTCTTGTCATAGCCAAGCGCCCACTTCAACAATGTTCTCCATAGCACCTGCAGGCATGATGCTCGACAACATGCAGCAAGTAAAACAACATCTAGATAAAATCATGACCCGAGCAGTGATCAATAAAGACATGCCACTAGGCAACCTAACCCAAATGACGGACGAACAACGTGTCATCTTAGGTCGTTGGCTAAATCAAGTTAATAAGGAAGATTGAACCATGACTACCCCAAAAAATAATCCTTCCTTAGGGCAAGACACCTACAAAAACTACCCACGTGATTTAGTGGGTTATGGCGCGAATCCCCCCACCCTAAATGGCCAAACAAAGCAAGAATAGCCCTGCAGTTTGTGTTGAATTACGAAGAAGGTGGCGAAAACTGTGTGTTACATGGCGACCAGCAAGCAGAGACGTTTTTATCAGAAATAATCACTGCACCTCAGGTAGAAGATCGTCATATTAGTATGGAGTCAATCTACGAATATGGCAGCCGAGCTGGGGTATGGCGTATTCTTAAATTGTTTGCAAAACACGACATTAAAATCACCGTTTTTGCAGTGGCCATGGCCTTAAAGCGTTACCCAGAAATAGCCACAGCGTTTACCCAAGCAGATCACGAAATCTGTAGCCACGGATTACGATGGATCAACTATCAGCACATCGACATTGATACTGAGCGCGAACACATGCACCAGGCCATCGCTATTATCCAAGAGATCACAGGGCAAAGGCCTCTAGGCTGGTATACCGGTCGCACGAGTCCAAATACGGCACAGTTAGTTGCTGAAGAAGGTGGATTTTTATATGACGCTGACGATTACAGCGACGACCTCCCTTTTTCAAAAAAGTCGGCGACAAAAGCCAACTCGTTGTACCTTACACACTAGATACCAATGATATGCGCTTTGCCGCTGTGCAAGGTTTTAACGCTGGTGACCAATTTTTTAATTACCTAAAAGATGCTTTTGATGTGTTGTATAACGAAGGCGATCCAAGCACAGACAATAGCCCTAAAATGATGTCGATTGGTTTACATTGCCGGATCATCGGTCGACTACAGGTAGGCTAAGAGCCCTAGAAAGATTTATCGAATACGCCAAGTCACATCAAGATGTGTGGTTTGCCCGTAGAATAGATATAGCTAAGCACTGGCACGCAAACTTTCCCCCGCTGAATAAGAGCTTAGCCATATTGTCGTGTAAAAAAGGAATAATAAAATTAATAATATGAGCATAACAACAAAGCAAAATAAAAAAGAACTCGTTCGCGAATTAAATAAACTCAATATTCTCAATGCGGCTGAAGAGTTGTTTTCTAAATTAGGCTACGACGGTGCCAGTATCAGCATGATCGCGCAAAAAGCTGACTTGCCCAAAGCCAACGTACACTACTATTTTAAAAATAAAGATAACCTATATGAGGCGGTATTGCAGCGGATCATCAGCAATTGGAACTTAGGGCTAGATGATGTAACTGTAGATGATGAACCAGCCAAAGTTTTGCACAAGTATATTAAAAATAAAGTCAAACTGGCCATCAATAAACCGCTACAGTCTCGATTATTTGCCTCTGAAATAATCCGAGGAGCGCCTTATTTAGCTGATTATCTAAGAAAAAATACTCGCCCTTGGGTAAGGGCTAAGTGCCAATTATTTCAAGACTGGATCGATGCCAATAAAATGGACAAGGTTGATCCGCATCATTTGTTATTTCTAATTTGGTCAACTACTCAATATTACGCCGATTACCAAGCAGAAGTATTGTTGGTACAAAACAAACTTGAATACGAAGAAAATGACGTTACGCAAATAACCCATTCAATCACTAGCATCATTTTAAAAGGCATTGGTTTAGCCATGCCAAAAAATGTAGAAGACCATCAATAAACAACCATAAGACACAGTATCATTATGACAAACCATCACTTTGCTTTTGAATTTACCACACCTGACTTATTTGATGACCACAGAGGTTCAGTAGACGTTGCTGAAAGTGGCCTGCATCATTATGGCGCTAAGACTAGCTTTTATGGCCAAGCAGTGACTGTAACTTGCCCTGAAGACAATTCTAAAGCTGTAGAGGCCTTAAAAACTGACGGAACAGGCAAGATACTGGTCATTAATGGTTTCGCTAGCAAAAAGTACGCTTTTGTTGGTGACATTATGGCCGACAATGCCATAAAAAATAATTGGCAAGGGGTAGTGATAAACGGCTGTGTACGTGATATTGAAATACTTAAAGATATGCAACTTGGTGTTATGGCGTTAGGTTGCGTACCTCGAAGCACAGTTAAAAGAGGTGTTGGCGACACGGCTCAAAATGTCGAGTTGTTGTCCATTACCGTTAAACCAAACGATTGGCTTTATGCTGACGTGAATGGCCTGATAGTTAGTCAACAGCCTTTACATAATTAGGCCTAATCCCCATCCGCTTTAATGGTTAAAAATAGCGGAAATAATGTAATACAGGATTGCGATTATGTTTATTTAACTTACACTACCCCTAGCAGATTAACACGCAAGTCACTGCTTTCTATCGCACTATTTATGCAAAGCTTCATTTAAACTTACAGCAAGCTAAGTATGAATAACAAGTTGAGTCGTTTGCGTGTTTTCTACATTGCTAAGTCAGTGTTGTAGGACATAAAAGCCACAGAGCCAGCAAACAACTCCTTAAATTAACGTTAATCAATAGGAAACGTGTTTTGCCAAATTCAACCAACCATTTATGGATAAAACAGCCACTTAGTCATTTCACTGCCAATCAACAAGATGCGACAAATGGCATTGTAATTAATCAAAATACCGGCACCATAATCGAACTAGTAGCCGCTGGTCAAACGCCTCAATCATTTATTGATCATAGCTTTGACGCTAGCCAACATGTGTTGTTACCAGGTACTGGTTAATACCCATCATCATTTATATCAAACATTAACCCGTGCTTTACCTGCTGCCATAAACAAACCTCTATTTCCTTGGCTTAAAACGCTTTATCCAATTTGGGCTAAATTACAACCTGAAATGCTGTCTTATGCCACTCAGCTCGGGTTAACAGAACTGGTATTGTCTGGCTGTACAACAGTGGCCGACCATCATTACTTATTTCCAGACGCCCTGCACCAAGCCATCGATATTCAAGTTAATGCAAGTGAAAAGATAGGCTGTCGGGTAACCCTCACTCGTGGCTCTATGAGTCTTGGCGAAAAAGACGGTGGTCTACCGCCACAACAAACCGTGCAAACTGATCAACAAATATTGCAAGACTCATCACGGCTGATAAAACGTTACCATGATCCTAAAGAAGCCGCTATGGTGCAAATAGCCCTAGCGCCCTGCTCACCCTTTTCGGTGACCACAGAATTAATGATTGAAACCGCCAAGCTGGCGCGCCAACATCAAGTGATGTTACATACTCATTTGGCTGAGACAGAAGACGAAAACAGTTTTTGTTTAGCTAAATTTGGCTTACGTCCGCTCGATTATTTAGAATCGGTCAACTGGTTAGCCAGTGATGTATGGCTTGCCCATGGCATATTTTTTAATGATGAAGAAATCCAACGTTTGGGTAAGGCTAAAGTAGGAGTTTGCCACTGTCCTTCTTCGAATATGATACTAGCGTCGGGCATTTGTCGTACTAAAGAGCTTGAGCAAGCAGGCGTCAAAGTAGGCCTTGGAGTGGATGGCTCAGCATCTAACGATGGTTCAAATATGATGCAAGAAGTGCGACAAGCCTTGTTGATTAACCGCTTACGGTACTCGGCTGATCACGTTACTCATCTAGACGCCTTATATTGGGCCACAAAAGGCTCGGCTAAGGTAATCGGTCGGGATGATATTGGCGAATTAGCCGTGGGCAAACAAGCCGACATTGCCCTTTTTAAACTAGACGAATTACGATTTTCCGGCAGTCATGATCCCTTAGCTGCACTAGTGCTTTGTGGTGCCCATCAAGCAGATGCCGTAATGTGCAAAGGAAAATGGCTAGTACAAGAAGGTAAAATGTTGGCCGTTGATATCCAAGAATTACAACGCCAACACCATCGAGCAGCCTTGACATTATGTGCTTAGCTAACGTTAGGAAAAACACAGCTATCTCTGAAAACGATAAAGCACCTCGCGGTGCTTTTTTCGGTCACTCAAGGATGGCTGTGGGTCAAAATAACGGTTCGTTAAATGGATGACACCTCAGCGCCCCTCAACTATTTTAAGGTTAATACCTCAATAGAATTTAACTCAGGGCCACCACCTTTATTTCCACTGCCCATAGCAATATACATTTGATTACCAATTAATACGGCGTTAGTCCCATGTCTACCGCGATTTAGTTTACCTTCTTCTTGCCATGTCTTAGATGTAAGCTCAAAGGATACGGTTCGATTATTGGCGGGCGTAGGCGCATGCTCTCCACCGGTATAATACAAACGGTTGTTATAAACCACCGCCCCCGCTCCCGCGGTAGGTATAGGCAATCTAATTTTTAGGGTTTTCCAAATACCGCTTTGTATATCGTATACATCGATCTTATCATTCACCTGTCGCATAAATGCGCCAAACTCTTCAGGCTCATGATAGCTACTATTACGGCCTCCAAAAGCGATAAGTTTTCCATCCAATATCGCGGCATTGGCATGGTCGCGAATATGTGGTGCGTCAGTTAAGATAGTCCATGATTTGGCTTTAGGATCGTAAACATCAACCATATTTGACGTACCACTGGTATGCCCGAGCTTAATACCGCCAACGATATAGATTTTGCCTTGATAAACCGTCACACCCGCACCACCTCTTCTGCGCTCTTTAGGTATTTCGAAGATCGTCCGCCATTTGTCAGTTCTAGGATCATATTCCCATACATGGCTTAATGGGGGCTCTTTTGGATAGCGACCTGTCAAGCCCGTCACCAATAAGATTTTACCGTCGAATGACACTGGCGTGACATGATGAAATTCAATAGGTGTGGGGTTGTTCTTACGCCATGAATTACTAATGGGATCATACACTTCAACAGCTTTAATGCCGCGACCACCTATCACAAAAACTTTATTGTCATGGGCTACTACGCCGTTCTCATGCCGAGCAGTCGCCTCACCACTTGGGTTAAGGGTTTGCCAGTCGGCCATTACTTTGCAACTGAATAACACTGAACAGATTATCACAGTCACAATCTTGTTTTTAGTCATCATAAAACCTCACTTACCATGGCTGTGCCTCACCATTTTTTGCTAAAAAATAGCAGATTTCGCACAATTCACCAATACTGGTGTACGTTATTTATTAACCCCTAATTTTAAATTAAAGATTGTCTGCGGCCAAAAGGCGTTCTAAATCTTCTGGCGTATCAATACCCGGGGGTGGGCTAGTTTGCGCCACTTCTACATGAATTTTATGACCGTGCCATAACACCCGAAGTTGTTCCAAGGATTCAATTTGTTCTAAACCAGAAGGTGACATATTAATGTATTGGTTAATAAACCCAGCGCGATAAGCATAGATCCCCACATGACGTAAATAGAAGTCACCTATTTCATCAATGTCGTCAGAGTCTAAAAATCGCGATCGATCATAGGGGATAGTTGCCCGAGAGAAATACATGGCAAAACCTAATTTATCCATCACCACTTTCACTGAATTGGGGTTAAACGCTTCCTCGACATCGGTTATTTCAACCGCTAGGGTGGCCATTTCAGCTTCATGATGGCGATGTAAATTAGCCGCAACCTGGCGAATATTTTCGGCAGGAATAAACGGCTCATCCCCCTGCACATTCACCACCAACTCATGGGCCAACATATTTTCCATTTCCACCACTTCAGCTAAACGTTCTGTCCCCGACTCATGGTGAGAGCCTGTCATGCAATACTTGCCACCGAAGTCACGCACAGCTTTTGCAATTCGAGCATCATCTGTCGCCACGATAACATTATGAGCACCGGACTCTATTGCTCTTTCGTAGACATGCTGCACCATTGGTTTACCTTTAATTTGTACTAAGGGCTTACCTGGAAACCTTGTAGAAGCGTACCTTGCTGGAATAATGACACTAAATTGCATAGTTTATACATCTCAATCTTTTAATGGTTAGCCAATAATAATTCAATCTCTTCACTACCAAGGTGTTGAGCTTCAGATTCAAGTAGCACAGGGATATTCTCACGAATGGGATAAACCAAGCGATCAAACTTACAGATCAATACCGCTTCTTCAGACTTGTATACCAATTTACCTTTACAAACAGGACAGGCCACTATATCCAAAAGCTTTTTATCAAACGCCATATTATTTTTTCTCACCATTTTTTGCTGTTGCTACAGCCTTTAACTTAACCAAAAGTTCAGAATCAAATTGTTGAGGCAACTTAGCCCTAACAGGTAAATACCACCAGTCTTCATGTGCGAAATCAACGCATTTTACTGCATCTTTCTCGGTCATCACAACACACTCTTTCGGTAGATCTTTCTCTTCAAAACGGTAATGATCATCAAACGCTAAACACTGCTTCATACTGACCTGTTTGAGCGCTAAAAAATCAAAAAACCGTTGCGGATTGCCTATCCCTGCCGCCGCAACAATAGGCCCTTTTAAATCGGCAATAGACCGACTTAAGTTTTTTTGTTTAATATTCACCAATCGCCCTGATTCTAACGACATCGAATACTCATTGTTTTTTACTGTGCCACTATTTAATACTACAAAGTCCACTGTATCTAAACGCCAAACGCCCTCCCGTAAGGGGCCCGCTGGCATCAGCATATTATTTCCAGTCCGTCTTTGTCCATCCACTACGGCTATCTCAATGTCTCTTTGCAGAGCATAATGTTGTAGGCCATCATCACAAATAATCACGTTGCAATTATGTTTACTGACTAAGGCTTTAGCTCCCCTCGCTCTCACTGGGTCAACGACTAATGGACAGTTGATGTGCTGCTTCATTAAAATAGGCTCATCCCCCACTGAGTCGGCAGAACTATTCACTTCTACAGAAAATGGATAATTCTTACGTTTTCCCCCATATCCACGACTTAACACACCCGGATGATAACCTTCTTGCTTCAAGCGATTGGCAAGATAAACCACTAGTGGGGTTTTTCCGTTTCCACCCACACTAATATTACCTACCACTATGACTGGCACTGGAATACGCGTAGAGGCTTTAAAGCCATTACTGAAAAGCCAGCGTCTAAAGGCCGACAATCCCCAAAAAATAGCCGTTAAAGGAAGCAGTAACATAAAAATAAACCAATCGAACCAACGTGGCGAGTACCACACTCTATTTAGCCAATTCAATTAACTTACTCCTCACCAAACTGCAAATTATGCAATTGAGCGTACGCCCCTTTCTGAGCCAGCAAATCAACATGATTGCCTTGTTCAACAATTTGCCCATCTTCAATCACCAAAATGGTATCAGCTGACTCTATGGTAGATAACCTATGGGCTACCACTATACTTGTACGGTTTTGTTGCAATGTTTCGAGTGCATCTTGGATCAATTTTTCTGATTCAGTATCTAAAGCAGAGGTTGCCTCGTCTAAGATCAAAATTGGTGCATCAATCAACAATGCCCGCGCAATCGCTAATCGTTGACGTTGCCCACCAGACAACATAAAGCCATTCTCACCCACTATTGTGTCTAAACCGTCAGGTAATTGGTCAATAAATTCTAATACATGAGCGGTTTTTGCCGCTTGCTTGATTTGTTCACGGCTCACGTTTTCAGCAGAACCATAAGCAATATTGTTGGCGATGGTATCGTTAAACAACACCACATGTTGTGACACCAAGGCAAATTGGCGACGCAAGTCGGTTAACGGAATATCTTTTAATAAAATACCATCCAGTGAAATTTCACCCTGCTGATTATTATAAAAACGAGTTAACAAACTAGAAATTGTTGATTTTCCGCTTCCAGAGCGCCCGACCAAAGCAAGGGTTTGTCCTTTGTTAATTGCAAATGAGACATTTTTTAGGGTAGGCTGTTGTTTACTCGGGTAAGTAAAACTGACATTTTTGAATTCAATTTTACCGACTGCACGTTGGAGAGAATGCGTCCCTTTATCTTCTTCAATTTGTTGGTCAAGTACGGCAAAAATACTACTACAGGCGGCCATTCCTTTTTGAAATTCACTATTAACTGTCGTCAGCTGTTTAAGTGGTTTTAGTAACATAGTCATAAACACCACCACACTTACAAAAACGCCTGGTGTTAATGACACCACGAAATCAGGGATACTGGCAATATACAACACAACAGCTAAAGCAATAGAGGCGATAACTTGAATAGAGGATACGCTTAATATTCTCGCTACAACTAACTTCATATTTTGTTGGCGGTTTTCGTTATTCTTTTGATAGAACGCTTTATCTTCTAACGTTTGACCTCCAAACATCAGCACCACTTTATGGCCTTTTAACACCTGTTCAACAGACGAGGTAAGCCCACCCATTGCTTCTTGAATACTCTTACTGACCTTTCTAAAACGTTTACTGACGACTGATACTATGAGCGCTACCAACGGCCCAATAAGAATAAAAATAAGCGACAACTGCCACGACGCCATAAACATAGCGACAAACAATCCCAGCACAAGCGCCCCTTCTCTGACTAGAATAATCAAAGCCCTACTCGAAGCATTGGCTACCTGTTCGGTGTCGTAAATGACTTTAGATATTAGTTGACCGGTACTATTGTTATCATGAAATTCCACCGGAAAGTGGATGTAGCGATTGAACAATTCTTGGCGCATGCGCAACACAACGTGATTACCGATCCATGACACTGTGTAAGCACCTAAAAAGTTAAATAACCCTCGTAAGATAAAAATGGGCACAACAAAATAGGCGGCTAATCTTATGTATTCATAATCACCTTTGCCTAAACTATCGTCGACTATAGGTTGTAATTGTTGCAATACATATACATCTATCAGCGAGTATCCAATCATGCCGACTATGGCAATAAAAAATGCTAGCTTGAAGTCTTTAAGGTATACGCTAAAACGCTTGAAGATTTTGTCGGTCTGCTGATTATTCAAGGAGGTAGTTGTGCTCATTAAGTAATTATTATCTGCAATTTATAAATAAACTTCCCATAGTGTAACTGTTGCAACGACATTCCCCAACTATCAATCAATTATTTAACTCAATTACCATCTATTCGCACAGCAATTGTGCATATTTGCATACCAGTAGGGGTACAAATCAAACCTGTAAGTTAAGATATCGACTTTGGCTGAATACTGCCCAGCAAACACAAAACGTACTTGCCCAGTTTGCGATATAGAATACAAATTAGCGTGACGAACCCCCGAGTTTAGGTAACGCGTAACCACATCAGCTTTAGGAAATCCCCAACGATTCTTAAACCCTTGGCTAAACACCACATACTCAGGATCCACTGTCTGAATAAACGGCGTGGTCGAAGAAGTATTGCTGCCATGATGTGGAGCCAGTAATAAAGTCGACTTGAGTTGTGCCCCATATAACTCCACTAAATTTTGCTCGATCGACTTATCAATATCACCTGGTAATAAAACACTATGTATGCCATCAGAAATTTTCATGACACATGAGCCATTGTTATCACTATAATTTATTGGGTTTTGTGGCCATAGCACAGCAAGGTTTAATTCTTGCCAATCAGCGCTAAATCCGAGTTGGCACCTATCTGTATTAGTCACCAGGTTATTAACTGCAATTCCTTGAGTCAAAAAAGGCAAACTACCCGCATGATCGTTGTCTCCATGACTAATGAACAACCAATCAATATGGCCAATTCCTTTCGCTTTTAAGATGGGCAATATCACCGCATCCGCCATATTGAAGCCACTTGGATACTTAGCCCCAACATCATAAACCAAGGCTCGGTTATTTTTGATCACCAGTACCGAAACGCCCTGCCCCACATCTAAGATATTTACCTGCCACTCATCTGAACGACTTGGTAATACATAACTCAATAATGGAATGATCAAAATATACACGCTTTTTTCAACGACTTACTCAATGGAAAAAACAATAAACTTACGGCGGTTAACGCCATTGCCCAGACTAACAAGGGCACAGCAGCCAAATCTAGCACTGTCCATTGCTGATGACTAAGCCACTCTATAACAGGTAGGGTCTTAGCTAGTAGCGTGTTGCAAACTTGAAATAACCATTCGGCCCACGTTTCGTTTAAAAATAAGCATATTACCGCCAACAAACATAATGGTACCAAGATAAACGTGACGAATGGCACAGCCACTATGTTTACAACAGGAGACACAAAGGAAATATAAGAAAACTGCCAAGCTACAATGGGTAACATTAATAAGCTCAAGCCCAATTGAATACGTAACATACTAGCCACAACGGCTTTTATTGAGAAACCAGCAGAGCGAACTGGCCACCGCCAGAATATAAACCAAATAATGATTACCGCAGAAAAACTTAACCAAAAACTGGCACCGAATAAACTAAGTGGAAATAATAAAATAAAGCTACTGATGCCAAGTAGCAGCACCTTTAAAGAGGACATGTTTCTATTGATTATCAATATTCCAGTAAATAACAACAACATGATCCAGGCGCGTAGTGTCGGCAAGCCAAATCCTGCCAAACCAGCATAGCAATAGGTAGTGAAAATAGTGCCTATGACTGAAAATTTATGGACATTAAATTTGTGCCAGTGAAAAACTCGGCTAACGATAATGCCCGCCAAGCAGGCCATGAAAAAGTAACTCATGCTCGCGACCAGAGCCAGATGTAACCCCGATATCGCAATTAAATGAGCAATTCCTGTACGTTGCACTAACATCCAATCTTGTGGTTCGAGTAACCCCCTAAAGCCAATGGTTAAGGCTATGATCCACCTTTGCTCCGACAGTTGTAGTGTTTGAATGCGATCTAAAACCCACTGACGAGTCGAGACTTTGTTTTTAACTAACTGGTTAAATTCGCTGTCTTTGACATAGCCTGTGGCTTGTATTCCTTCACTAAACAACCATTGTTGATAGTTAAAGCCCCCCTCATTCGCTAAGCCATACGCAGGCTTGAGCTTGACTTGTACTTGGATGACTTGACCTTGCGTTAAACGCCATGGCGGCACTTTCCAGCTTATTCGAAACCGACGTTTGATCAGTAACTTGCTGTTTGCCATATGACTAACGTCTAAGTTAAATCTAGTGTTATTGGGGGTATCGATTAAACTTACAATTTGCCCCGTGAGTAAAATCGGCTGTGATATTTCCTGTGAAGACGGTTGCAAAGTGCATTGCCAATGTCCTACACTCGCCATCCATACAATGCCTAATAAACAACTAGAAATATTTGCATACTTTTTTGCATAGGCACAAATCAGAATTAAGGTTAAAATAAAAAATACTATAACTGGATGGAAGATTTGACCAAAATAGGCAAGAAATTGATCCTGCAATAAAAATGAAAAGTTTGAACGTCATAGTAGACATATTGAATTCCATTTCTTCAATAGAAATTAAGTATAGAGAATTATTCTGAAAAAGTTTATTAACCGATTTCTACCAAGCCACCAAAAAGTGAAGGAGCAAAAGTTTCTTTCTATTTTTGGTACCTTGTTGCACGACCCAAATTTGTGGCATTTGAATAGGCGCTCAGCTACGGGAGCCTTTGCTTTAGGGTTATTTTTTGCATTCTGGCCAGTGCCATTTCAGATGTGGTTAGCAGCAGGTTTTGCCATACCTTTTAGGGTAAATTTACCCATGTCTATCGCAACCGTATGGTTAACCAATCCGTTTACTATGCCACCCGTTTTTTACGGTGCCTATTTAGTCGGCGCGGCAGTAATGGGGTCTCCCCACAAGAGTTTGCGTTTGAATTGAGTTGGCATTGGGTAGTGCAAAGTATGGAAACGATTGGGCCTACTTTGTTACTAGGCTGTATTATCTGTTCTGTTACCTTTAGTTTTTTAGGCTATTTTGGGCTGAACTATCTTTGGCGTCTATCAGTTACTAAAGCTTGGAAACAACGCTTAGCAAAACGTTGCTCCAAACATTGATAAACAGCCAAAGGTTCTAGTTATTGTTTAAGCTTTATTCTTCCAAGCAATGAGTTTTTGTACTTGTCCGAACGAGGCCATGATTAAATGGCAGGCCTGTAAATAGCCCTTTTGGTGAAAAGTCTGCAATGTATCACCGCTCAAAGTGGCAAGTTTCTCTTCGTTAATATTGTACAAGCCAGTAAAGCTTTTCTTTTCACCACTTGCTAAAGCTAGGTCTAACTTAACTGGCATCAACAAGTCGTGCTCTAGTAAACTTTTCACAAAGGCTTCAGTGCGAGGTATACCTTGTACTAGGTTAACTAACATTCTATTCACTTGACTTAACAATTCTGTTGGCTTAGCGTCTTCGTCGAATAATGCTTCACCTTGCTCTTTATTTACTTTTGGACTGTCTAAATTGATCGTCACTATCGTATTGTCAGGAGTCGGCGTATCTCCTTCCTCGCCCTTAATACCCACCATAAAAGGTTGTCGTCTAATATGTAAAGGTACATAGCTCGCATTCCACGCTTGTGCTTGTAAGAACAAGTTTTCGCCTAGCTCAAATCCGGTCAAGACATTAAGACCAAACTGTCCTGTTTGATTGTCTTTTATGAAACAAATGGGATACTCAGCGACGAGGGCTCTAAGTTCCTCAGCCAATACTGGAATGATATGGTGACTATCACCAAGCTCAGCACTCTTCGTAGTGATAATTTTCAAGTCTTGATGTTGCTTTGGGTCTAAAATCGTATAACCAGCCAATGTGTACTCCTGATTCTAATGTAGTAATGTTAAATGGGTTGTAACCCGTAACGATGGATCTTGTTTAATAGTTCTCTATTACTTGGCAAAATGTCTAGTAACTTTTGGGTTTGCTGGAGATTCATTTCAACGAGAGATTCGGCCATTTCCTGATAACTATTAGACACGCCTAAATGACTCGACTCTGTTTTAAATCCCATTCCATATAGCACGTATTGATAGCTTGCTGCTGGAAACACCTCTTTGACATGCTCAAAATCATCATGCCAAGGCACATGATAACGCCACAAAGTTAATAGTTCTTTTAAACTATCAGGAATGGTTGCAGGATCACGATGATCGAGCCAAAATTGACTGTCGGTGCGTTGACTCAACATATAGTGCAATTTAAGGAAATCGATTATACGTTGCCATCGGTACAAAAACGTATTATTAAAACGTTTTGCCACTATATCCATAGTTTGCCGATTAACGGGTAATTGCTCTGCTATCATTTCGGCAGATGTTTCTACCAAAACCAATGCTGACGCCTCAAGTGGCTCTAAGAAACCTGCAGAAAGGCCAACAGCAACACAGTTTCTTTTCCAAAACACCTCTCGATGACCAGCTTCAATATCAATTTCTCGTACTGATAATTTTTCAGGAGACGACACACTTTGACCAACGTAATCCAATAACTCCTGATGTGCGTTATCTGAACTCGTATGACGACTTGAGTAAACATGGCCGACACCCCGACGAGTTTGTAAACCAATATCCCATATCCAACCGTTACTTTGCGCAGTAGAAATAGTATGTGAAGCGATTGGGCTTTGTTTTTCTGGGTAAGGGACATGCAACGCTAGGGCTTTATCAACAAATAAAACATCAGCGCAGGACTTAAACGGCACTTGTTGGTTTTCACCTAACAACAAGGATTTAAATCCCGTGCAATCAACAAATAAATCCGCTTTTAGCTCACCATGTTGTTGAGTAGTTAACGAACAAATATCACCATTTTCTGCATTATTAACCTTAACCACATGATCAAGTACATGATTAACCATTAAATTTTTAACGCAGTGCTGTTGTAAAAATGTCGAAAATGAACCGGCATCAAGGTGATAAGCATAGTTTGCTACACCAGCGTATTCTGCCGTAGTAATCAGTTTTGGGGCTTTACCTACTTCACATAAGGCATCTTGAGGACAAACTAATGGTGAAAATGCTTGCTGAGCACCTTGGTTATTAAAATACTCCGCCATATTAAAATTGTCGAAATCTTGCGGTAACACTAAAGGGTGATAATAAAAATCATCTTCTGTGCCTGTTACCCATTTGGCAAACTTTGCACCTTGTTTAAAGGTCACATTGCACTGACGAATAAAATCTGTTTCGCGTATTCCCATTTTTTTTAAGGTACGACGCATGGTGGGCCAAGTGCCTTCACCAACGCCAATTATGGGTACGTTTGGAGATTCAATTAACGTTATGCTACAGCCTTGCTTGTTCTGCTGTTTTAACTTTGCCGCAATAGTGCCAGCGGTTAGCCAACCAGCGGTGCCACCACCAACAATAACAATTGACTTAATCGGTTTAGACATGTATTTACCTCAACATTCCACCTTTTGCATAAAGCAAAAAAGGGTAGCCAAATAATGGCTACCCTACCTTTTTTACTACTAATAACTAATCATTAAAACGTAGCACGCACACCAATGTTATAACGCGGGCCGTACTCTTCATAATCGACTATTTGATTGGAGAATCGACTATGTCGGCGGGTTGCTTCATCGGTAATATTGATCCCATCAATAAATACAGACACCGTATCATTTATATCATAGCTAGCCGAAATATCGATTTGCGAATAGGCTTCGGTAAATGTGGGTGATGTACCTCCTTTTAACAAGAACTCATCACGCCAGTTGTAGGCCACTCGAATCGAAAATGCTTCTTTTTCGTAAAAGCCCACTAAGTTGGCAGAATCACTCAAACCAGTTAACGCAAAATCATTCACTAAACTATATGGATTATATACGTCCGTTTCATTCACTAAGGTATAGTTAGCAATCGCCCCAAAACCTGACTCACCAAACATATGTTGTACATTAAACTCCCAACCATTTACTTCTGTTGAGTCAATATTTTGCGGGACTGAGAACTCCCACACAATCACAGGATCGGTCGGTTGCGATACACAAGCGGCTACTGGCTCAGCCACAGTTCCTTCTGGGCAGTTGCCACGAGGATTAACAGATGGATCAGTCAATAGACCGTTAGGGCCTTCTATCGTACGCTCTTCCTCTCGTACTGCGATAAAATTATCGACTTCTTTTCTAAAGTGACCTAGAGAAATATAACTACCTTCGTCATAGTACCATTCTACTGAAAGGTCGAGGTTTTTCGCCTCATAAGGTAGTAAGTTTGGATTACCCTCTGATGCCTTAAATGGTCCACCCGAACGATGTAGGTTTAAACTAGTAGCAGGGAACAAAGAGCTAATATTACTGCGGGCTATGGTATTGCTATATGAAATACGCGCAACTAAGTCATCCATCAATTCCAAGCTAAAATTCATACTTGGTAAATAATGGCTATATTTCCCATCCAAATTAGTGGTTACTTCGTCATCAGCTAAAATTGCTGACATTTGTAATGGTGTTATCCAATTAAAGCCTACTGTTGGCTTAAGCAAAGAGTAAGACGTGACATCGGTACTCTCACGACGTAAACCAATATTTGCCGTAAATGGCATACCATTGAAGTCAGTATCAAAATCAAAAGACACATACAATGCTGTTGTATCTTCTTCGATACCATTTCTGCTATGGCTCGCTGGGTTATATAACCCTTGATCTCGGACCAAGTCCATAAATTGTGCGGCACTAAAAGTAGAGCGTTGATCAAAGCCTATCGCATCAGGCTGAGAAGGTAATATCTAAATCTGAGATATCTAGATCTTCTGCTACATTACCATTGCCTAAGGCAAAGTTCGCGCTGTAAATATTATCGGTGTCCACTTCGTATAGGGTATTTGATAAACCAAAGTTAATTGCTACTAGTGCGCCATCACCTAAGTTTTCCCAACGACCATCTATTTGCAATTGCGTGATCGTATTCTCGATTTCGTATCCCCGCTCTTGGTACAAATCCCCTACTATGTTGGCTTGATTAAATGCCCCGCCCGGTAATGCCGAGTCATCATAACTGACCGAAGGCATATCATTTGAAAAATCAGCCATGATGGTAACTGGCGCAGCGTCACCAAATGGATTTTTTAAATTGGTCACCACTTCCGCAGGTAAACCACCTGGGTTTGCATGTGAAGTAGAACGATGAACATCAAAATTGAAACCTAGACTTTCTGAAGCTTGCCACTCTAGATTTAAGCCTAGCGAGTCATTTTCAGTTTCAAATGCATACTCCCAAGCCCAAAAGTTAAGTTCGTCATTTTCTCGAGCTGGATTAATAATGGTACCGTTTACGTCAGCTTTACCAGTCTGAACATTGTCAAACCAAAAGCTTGTGCGGTTCATGGTACTTTTTCATCTAGTCGAGATAAAACGTAATCAAAAGTCGCGGTAATATCTTCATTTGGTGCCCATTGCAGAACCAATTGGGCATTCTGTCTTTCACGCTCAGTATTCTGCGCATCTAAATCAACAGTCGGTACACGCCATGTGTTTAGATCTGGATTTCTAGACGTATCAATTGCACTGGTGTCCGGATTGGATTGCCCGGGATAACCCGTCGCCCACCCACCTTGAGTACCGATTCGGTCTGTGTGACTATCACGCTCTGCATGAGAAATAGCCAATAACACACCAAAGGTATCGTCGGCAAAAGTATTGCTCACCATGGCTGAAACTTCAGGCGTAACAGAACTCCCCGTATCAACACTGGTATCTACCACGGCTTTAGCGCTACCAGCGGCTTTAAATCCATCATAATCTAAAGGTTTGGCGGTTTGAATATCGATAGTGGCACCGATGCCACCCGAGTTGATATCAGCACGGCCTGTTTTATGAACCTCAACGGCTGAAACCGTTTCAGCGCCAATTTCACGGAAGTTAAAGCTACGAGAAATACCAGCAGATGCTAATGCCGATGAATTAGGCATTTGACGACCGTTTAACGTTACCAAATTAAAGCTAGGGCCGAAACCACGGACAGTTACTTGGTTACCTTCGTTATTCGTTCGATCGATGGATACGCCGGTAATACGTTGCAAAGATTCGGCTAAGTTTGTATCTGGAAATTTACCAATGTCTTCAGCGGTAATGGCATCTACCACACCCGATGATTCACGCTTTATATTGGCGGCACTAGCTAATGAACCTCTAATACCTGTGACATTGATGACTTCTGTCTCGTCACTCGTTTCTTGCGCTTGAGCATTACTGCCCACAGCTAACATCATAGATATAAGTATCGAATTAAGTTTGAAATTATGATTAACCATCTACTTCCTCGTTGCCTTAAGGCGTTTTTGTCTTTTAATAGAACGTTATTGGAATGTGAGTGTCACGTAACAAATAATACATAAATTAAATTTAATTGTTAACAATTAAATTTAATTTATGTGTAAATAACCCTATCAAGTCAATTTAATTACACATAATTTTATCTATAAAATACATCATTTATATATCGTATTCATACCTAAAAGATGACGACTTAGTGTTATTACAGGTGTCCAGCATCAACGGATGCCATGTCGATGACAGTGACTCGCTATATAAAGGCACTTATCATTGTCAACTAAATACAACAAACAATATACCTTTACGAATTTAATAATAGCCTTTAACATAAAGAACACAATTACAACGGAAAGTTAATGATGTTCAAATTTGTTACAAAAGTTTTAACCAGCGGATTTTGTATTCTCATGCTGACAAATTGTGGAACGAAAGAGTCCACAGACTTATCAATTACACAATCTACATTTGGTGAGCACCAAGGCAAAAGCGTGTCACTTTTCACCCTGAAAAATAATCATAATATGACGGTTAAGATCACCGACTACGGCGCGACTGTCACCAATATAATTATTCCAGATAAAAACGGAAAACTAGGTTCAATTACCGCAGGTTTTGATCAGTTTGATAGCTATTTTAGTGAGGAATATATAAACAACTCCCCCTACTTCGGCGGAACGATTGGTCGTTATGCGTCTGTAATGAAAAATGCTACTTTTACCTTGAATAACAAAACTTATCATTTAGACAAAAATATGGGGAACCATCACTTACATGGTGGTGCGGTAGGATTTGATCGTCAAATGTGGGAGGCCCAAACATCTCAAACCCAAGACTATGTAGCACTAAAATTGAGCTTAACCAGCCCAGATGGCGACCAAGGTTATCCCGGAACGGTCAAGGTATCGGTTGAGTATCAACTTAACAACGACAACGAACTAAGCATCCATTACACTGCCAATACCGATCAAGCTACGCCTTTCTCGTTGACAAACCATACATACTTTAATTTAAATGGTTTTAGTAGTGACATTCTCGACCATCAGTTACAACTTAATAGTCAACACTATTTAAAACCAGATGCTTCTGGTTTGGCTGATGGAACCTTAGCGCCTGTCAAAGGAACAGCTGCCGACTTTATACAAGCGAAACGAATTGGTGATGCTTTTAACGAACTACCTATGGGTTTCGAACATTTTTATGTATTTGATAACCCGCAAAAAACACTACAATCAATTGCGCTAATCACTGAGCAAAGCAGTGGCCGCACATTAGAAGTACTAACAACAGAGCCAAGCACACTTTTATATACTGGCCGTTACACTTCAGATAATTTGCAACGTGAAGATGGCACACAATATGGTCAATTTAAAGCATTCTGCATTGAAACCTCTAAATATCAAAATGGCCCTAATATTCCGAACTCCCCAAGAAGCATACTTAAGCCTAATGAAAGTTATCAAGAAACCACCGTTTTCAAACTAAGTTGGTAGGCTGAATAAACAAACGCCCAGCGTAGCGCTGGGCGACAAGTACAGGGCAAACCAAAGCAATAGATCAAAATTCAACCTGCAAAATCACTGGGCCTTAGCAAACTAATATTCAGTAAATCACATCCGTGTTTTCTCCCATTAACTTGATAAACTTCCCCCTTTTTACCTAGACACCCATCATAAATTTCAATGCAAATATAACCATTCAAACTGCAAGTTATTTCGGTTATATAGACACCCATCATAAATTTCAATACAAATATAACCATTCAAACTGCAAGTTATTTAGCTTTGCTTTGGGGAGTGTTACAGAACTCGATGTTTGTGATAGAAGTCGCAAATATTTGCGGTTTTATTGGTTTTGTAAATACATGGTTACCTCACCTTGCGATGACTGTGTTTGTCCTTGGTGATGGTGTTTACCTTAAGCGCGTTTGAGTAAGGTTTTTGACTTGCTCATGCCGCGCATTCGCTGGTGGCCGGTGTGAGCTTTGAATTGATGCATCATTTGCTCAGCGCCAGCGGCGTAGCAAAAATGTTGTTCGAACTCTGTGGTGAGGGTAAGCCATTGTGCGTCTGATAACCCTAATCTTTCAAGTATCGGGTTATGTTTATGGTCTATCTGTCCTGCTTTATCTTCACGAATACAGCGACCTGTGCAATCTACCAATTCACAATAGTCCTTTAGGCTGTAGGCAATGCCTTTACCCATGCTTTGTTGATAATTGCCAATAAAGGGCAGGAGTTGATGAGGCTGGGCTGTCCTCTTTTGCATGGCTTTCACGCGCTTTTGAATACTGGTGTGTTTGGACGTTTCTGGCGTACTTGCTATTTTCGCTCGCACAGGGTTTAAGTCGACATAAGCCATGCAGGCGAGTACCGCTGATTCATCAAGTAACGCTTGAGATGTAAACCGTCCTTCCCAGAAGCGACCGGTACAACCATCTTCTTTGTTGGCTTCACGGGCGACGTATTCATTGAGATTTCCCATAAACCAACTGATGTCGTATAAGCGTTGGCGATAGATTTCTGCGGTCTCGGTTAGGGTCAACATCTCACTATGTGTGAGCGCCTCTTCTCGTAAGTACTTTTGACTGAGTAATGTACCTTTGTGTAATTGATGCCAATGTTCAAGTACCTGTTTTAGGCTCCAATTATCCGCTGTCGCTTTATCAACAAATAGCACCACATGCACATGATTACTCATGACCGCATAAGCACTGATATCTATCGCGAATACAGACGCCAAAAGCAATAATCGCTCTTCTACCCACCCCCGCCTATGTTCGTAACTTTGACCTGAATAATCATCTACACCGCACAAAAAACAGCGACGAACACAACGTGAAACACAATGATAATAAGGCGTATCGATTAAAGAAACTTGAGATGAACGAGACCTAGGCATGATTGACTCCCTTCAAACAACGTAAATCAAGCTTAGTCCGACAATCTAAAAACTCAATGTTTTATTTGCTTATCGTGGGTGTCTAGTTAAATATGATTGCACAAAAAACAGCGACGAACACAACGTGAAACACAATGATAATAAGGCGTATCAATTAAAGAAACTTGAGATGAACGAGACCTAGGCATGATTTACTCCCTTCAAACAACGTAAATTAAGCTTAGTCCGACAATCTAAAAACTCAATGTTTTATTTGCTTATCGTGGGTGTCTAGATAAATATGTCTAGTGGGTGCTTATCGTGGGTGTCTAGATAAATAGAATAAGTAACCTGACTCTTCGACCGTCTGCTGATTCTACTAAGCCGCTTGTCGGATATAATTTGACTCCAAAACTACAAAATGTATGACTGACACTAGGTTGATCCGGTTAGATTTGGTAGCTCTTTAGTAATTTATGCACTTGTTTTTTGGGAGTTTTGCTCAACTTTTGCGTCAACTGGAACGGCACAGTTACTAAGGCGAATCGATTAGAGAGCTGCTCCAGCATCACTAACCACAACTTAGCGGTCATCTCTGCATCGAATAAAGCTCGGTGAAACTCGCCTTCCACTTGTATATTGTTTAATGCAACCAAACTACTTAACTTATGGCTAGGAGCTTGTTGAAACAATCTTCGCGCCACTAGCATTGAGCATGAAAATTGCCCCGAATAAGGCCTGTAAATATTGCTTAACTCTGCATCTAAAAAACGTTTATCAAATGACGCATTATGCGCAACTAAGTTAAAACCAGCTATAAAATCAGCAAATTGCTCCATCACTTCATCGCATGGAGCCGCCATTGTTAGCATTTGATTGGTTATGCCCGTATAGTCTTCGATAAATCGGCTAATCGGTTTGCCAGGATTCATTAAGGCTTGAAACCTATCTACAATAATACCGTTTTGTATTTTCACCGCCCCAATTTCTATAGCCCGATCGCCGTAATCAGGTGACAACCCAGTCGTTTCGAAATCCAGCACTATTACCGTATCTGCGTCACTCATATCCACTGCTTACTTTCGTTATTTTGTTAATTTGCAACAACTAATGTAATGCCTAGTCAATTGAGTCAATAATATTAACTCAATTAAGCTGTGAACTACAAAAACCAATACTGGCTAGCCGACAGTTTGACCATAGCAAGCGCATGCTTCTTTATCATTCAAATTTATTGAACTAACAAGCCAAAATATTCCGCTATTCTTAGCTAAACAAAGCCGATATATTAAGTTTTGATAATTAATCAGCACCTATTATTAGTTTAATATTTTTAACTTAAAGAGCCTATTATGAATAAAAAACATCTACATACCCTACTCTCGTCACGTGCAGAGTTAGCCCCTTTAGCGCTGCGCATACCCGTAGGGATCACGTTTATCGCACACGGCGCCCAAAAACTATTTGCCGCATTTGGTGGCTATGGTCTAGAAAGTACAGGCCAATGGATGGCTTCTATTGGTTTGGAGCCTTGACTACTTAATGGCATTACTGGCTGGTTGTGCCGAGTTTTTTGGGGGCATATTCTTACTTATTGGCCTGCTCACTCGCCCTACAGCGTTGGTGCTAAGCATCACTATGCTGGTCGCTATTATGTCGGTCCATATTCAAAATGGACTATTCATGGCAAACAATGGCTACGAATTCGGCTTGGCACTATTTGCCGTGTCAGTGTCTTTGCTGCTATCAGGTTCGGGTAAAATGGCAGTGGACCAATACTTAACCAATAAATTGGCTTAAGACGGGTAGACTAATTAAAAATTAGGAGTCAATTATGATTGAAGTAAGAAAGTCTAACGCCAGAGGTCAAGTCAGTTTTGATTGGCTAGACAGCAAGCATTCATTTTCTTTCGGTTCATATTACGATCCCCAGCATATGGGCTTTTCAGTATTAAGAGTGATTAATGACGATACAATAAAGCCTAGCGCTGGCTTTGGCACCCATGGTCACAAAGATATGGAGATTATTACCTTTGTCACTCAAGGTACAATTGAACACAAGGACAGTATGGGTAATGTAAAACAATTACCCAAGGGAGAGTTCCAACTGATGTCTGCAGGCAAAGGGATTACTCATAGCGAATACAATGCTTCTGACTCTGAGCAATTAACCTTACTGCAAATTTGGATTGAACCTGAAAGCGTGGGGAGCCCCGATTATCAACAAAAAGACTTCGGTCAAACTCAAGGACTAACTGCCGTAATCACCCCTACAGGGGAAAATGGTACGTTGAAGATTAAGCAAAATGCCACAATTAGTCATTTATATTTAGCTGCTGGCACCGATCAGCCCTTAATAATTGACAATAAACGCAAAGTTTATATTCAAGTGGTGGAAGGTGAACTAAAGCTAAACGAGCATATATTGACGGCTGGAGATGGTATCAAATTGTCAGGCTTAACCGAGGCACAACTTAAAAATAATGCCCCGCAACCTTTAGAGGCCTTGGTATTTGATTTACCATAGAATTAGCAGAGTTATCTTGTTGCCGTTTTGTTTGTATGTTTTTTACTTTTACATTTCGTGCTTATGCATCAGGGTTACCCGAAGCCACAGATCCCACTGTGGACGAAGTTAATTAAGCAAGGAATACAAACCACTATGCGTAACGCTATCACCCTAGATGCCATTAGAGTACTCGACGCTATCCAGCAAAAAGGCAGTTTTGCTGCGGCAGCTGACGCACTGTTTAAGGTGCCTTCTGCCCTTACCTACACTATTCAAAAATTAGAAACAGAATTGGGAGTAGCACTGTTTGATCGCAGTGCTAAACGTGCAGTTCTTACTCCAGCAGGTAAATTAGTGTTGGAAGAAGGTAGAACGTTACTCAATGCCACTCATAGACTTGAAGAAAAGGTCCGTCAATTTGAGTCAGGCTGGGAGACATCGTTGACCATTGCCAAAGATACGGTTATTCCTGAGCAACAATTTTTTACCATCATAAGCAAATTCTGCCAACTCAACAAACAAGTAGAGATAAATATTATAGAAGAAGCACTTGGTGGTGGATGGGACGCATTACATACAAAACGAGCAGACATCGCCATCGGCTTAACCGGTGAATTGCCCAAAGGACAATTTGATGTACAACTTATGGGCTCAATTGAATTTGTTTTTGCGGTAGCTAAAGATCACCCGCTAGCAGACATTGTTGATGTCATAGATGGCCATCACATAAAACAATATCCAAGCATTGTAGTAGCCGACAGCTCCCGTACCCTACCTTCTCGTTCATCAGGTATATTTGATAGTAAACAAACAATTAGAGTGAACAATATGCAAAGTAAAATTCAAGCTCAAGTACAAGGTGTAGGCGTAGGATTTCTACCGTTACACCTTATCCATAAACAGCTCGAAGACGGCACACTGCTATCTAAAGCGTGTGCTATTCCCCGCCCACCTATTCCAGTATATTTTGCAACAATCAAAGGCCAACAAGGCAAAGCCCTAAAGTGGTTCTGCCAACAACTCAATCAAACATGGTTCTAGCGGGATAACTGATTGCAATTTTGTGGTTCAGAGTATCAGCGTTTATTACAAGGCATCGAACAGAAATACCGAAAACATATCATCTTCAGCCAACCATTCTTGTTGAATTGTCCAGCCAGCCATGCGCGCCAAATGGATGAACTCATCGGGGCGGTACTTGTAGGAGTTTTCAGTATGAATGGTTTCTCCTAAATGTAAGTCGATTGGCTTATTATTGATAACAACACTTTGCTCAACTTGGCTCACTAAATGCATCTCAATTCGACTAAAATGGGGATTGTAAAAAGCGTAATGTTCAAATTTTTGCAAATCAAAATTGGCGTTCGCAATATGATTGAGGTGAGATAAAATATTGAGATTAAATTTCGCGGTAATACCCGCTTGGTCATTGTAGGCTCGATGCAATACTTGTGCTGACTTTTTAGTATCAACTCCAATCAATAACTGGCTGTTGTCTCCCAAGGTTCGACGAATTCGCTGTAAAAACTGTAAGGCAAATTCTCGATTGAAATTTCCAATTGTCGATCCTGGGAAAAAACCCAACTTGGGTAAAGTATTATGTGATTGCAGAGCTAGGGGCTGGGTAAAGTCTGCAAATATCGGTGATACAGCGACTTCAGGGTAATCTCGCGCTAGCGCATCTGCGGCTTTTTGTAAGTGTGTTTGTGCAATATCTATAGGCACCACAGATTGAATCATGTTGATGCTTTTTAATAGAATACGAATTTTAGTTAGGCTACCCGCGCCAAATTCAACCAATTCTATAGGTTGTTTAACTAGTGCAGCCATATCCGCGGCAATCTTGGGTAACATGTTCATTTCTGTGCGATAGGGGTAGTATTCCGGCAAGTGGCAAATTTGATCAAACAAATCCGAACCAATCGCGTCATAGAAAAACTTCGATGAAATACTCTTTTGATCCGCTTTTAAATTAGCAGTAATTTCTGATATCAATTGTTGTTCGAACACACTTTCGATAGTTTGTATCGCTTGAGTTGCTGGTGGTATTGACATATTAACAATCCTTAGCCAAACGCAGACCCATAAATTGCCAGCGTTGATGAGGGTAAAAAAAGGTTCTATAGGTGGCGCGCATTTGCTCAATAGGCGTGACGCACGAGCCCCCACGCAGCACATATTGTCCGGACATAAACTTGCCGTTATACTCGCCCACTGCTCCCTCTGGTATTTGATAGCCAGGATAAGGAGTATACGGACTACGAGTCCATTCCCACACATCCCCATACAATTGCATATCGCCAGGTTTGTCAGAGATCTGTGGGGTGAATATGTGGTTTTCTGAAAAGTTACCGGCAATCGTTAAGTCACGAGCGAATAATTCCCACTCATATTCGCTGGGTAAACGACACCCTTTCCACTGTGCATAAGCGTCAGCCTCGTAGAAACTGATATGACAAACCGGTGCAGACATATCCAAAGGTTGCAAGCCATGTAAGGTAAATTGATACCAATCATGCCCTTGCTTACGCCAATAGAGTGGACTTTGCCAATCCTGTTTTTGAGCCCAAGCCCATCCATCGGATAACCATAGTGTTGGCTTGTTATAGCCGCCATCAAGAATAAACGCTAGCCAGTCCCCATTAGTGACTAAACCTTTAGCCATAGCAAAAGGGTTGACGTAAGCTTTGTGCCTTGGCCCTTCACAATCAAAATAAAAGCCCGATTGTTGTTTTACACCAAACTCCTGCAGCCCACTCTGGGTGAAAACTAAATTGATTCGAACCCGAATCAACTAATTCTTTGCCTTGCCCAGAAGCGGACTTTGCACTAAATACTGCAGGATATAAGGGATTTTGAGACAGGCAGTGTAAGATATCGGTCAACATCAACTCTTGATGCTGCATTTCGTGATGCATGCCAAGCTCAACTAGTGCCATTAATTCTAGGCGAGACTCGTTTGCCAATAATTCAGGTTTCTGCAATAAATCACATATGCCTTTGTTGATTTGCTCTCGATAGGCCAATACTTGTTCTAGCGAAGGGCGACTCAACATGCCCCTTTGTGAACGCGGATGACGCTGACCTTTTTGCTCGTAATATGAATTGAACAAATAATTAAATTGCGGTTGTGGCGACTGATAATTGTTAATGTAGCTTACTAGAATAAACTGTTCAAAAAACCAAGTAGTGTGAGCTAAATGCCATTTGGTGGGACTGGTATCTGGCATGGATTGCAGTTGCATATCTTCTGCAGAAAGTGTGTTAATTAACGCCAGACTGTAATGCCTGCGAGCGCAAAAGCGATCAACTATAGATGATTCAGTGGCCTCAAGTGACAGTCTGTCCTTAGGCTCGTAACCCGGCTCACGCCTAACGCTATTTCGAAGATCCAAATCAGTGGTTGGCGCTCGCGCTTTTAAAATTTCATTCATAATTATATAGATCTTTTTGTCACATGAATTCTCCCATTATTACCTGCTTAGATGAATATTTAATGAAACACTACGCCATAGCGTAAAATTATTCGCTTACGACTATGGACTCGCGCTAAAATAAGGGGACTTGTTCCCTCAGCGCCAGCCCCCAAGATACCTAGCATGAATAAGCTATATCAATGGGTAACCATCAATAGGCATCGAGAGTAATACGCTTTTTAACGACCGGTAATTTCCATAAAATATACACGGGCAAAGTACACAACATCAATACGGTCAGTTGCTCTGCCTCGTTAATCGGCAGCATTTGTAACAACCCTACTATAACTGCTGCACCACTCATTTGGATAAAACCTAGCAACGCTGATGCGGTACCTGCTTTATCGCCAAATGGGGCTAAAGCTTGTCCTGAGCATGCTCCCATTAACAGAGAGAAACCTAACGAACTTATCATCACTGGCAGCATAAAGCCCAATGGCTCATTTACCCCAAGTAGCGCTAACATTAACAATCCCGCCAGGATCAACATTAGCATCCCCGCGCCAATCGTCGCCCTTGCCCCCCATTTGGTTAAACATTTGGGGGCGATAACACAAGCCACAATATTTAACGCAGCATTAATACTAAACCAAAACACAAACTCTGCTTGGCTTAAACCAAGTCGAGCCATCAACCAAGCTGGCGAGCTACTCACATAAGCGAGAATAATAGCCATAGCTAACATAACGAGTAAGGCATGAAATATAAAGACTGGGTGTTTCAATATGGGAAAATAGCGAGCGACAGTTACTAGTTTCTTATGCTGAACAGTATCTTGAGGACGGCTCTCTTTTAGACTAAAGATAATAATAGCGCCGGCTACTGCAGCGTAAATTGCCATAAATTCAAAATTACTTCGCCAACCAAATTTTTCAGTTAACAGACTGCCTAACAACGGAGCCAATGCTGGAATACAACAAATCGCACTATTTAGATAACTATACATTGCACCACTTTGCAGCGCATTGTATTTATCCCGCACACAGGCAAAGGCAGCAACCACAATGGCGCAGGCTCCTAGACCTTGAGCTAGACGGCTTAGTAACAATAACTCCACATTCGTTGCCATGGCAGCGAGGATAGCAGCCACACCATAAATTAATATTCCGCCTATGGCCACTGGCCTTCTACCATAACGATCAGCTAGCGGACCACTTAAAATTTGTCCAAACCCCATACTTAAGATAAAAACGGTAATACTGGCTTGCATTTGTGTTAATGACACAGAAAATTCTTTTGCCATAACAGGTAATGCGGGTAAAAATATATCAATCGCCAAAGGGCTAAAAATCACCATTAAAATTAGTAATGGCAATAGGGTTTTACTTTGCATCGAGCTCTCCTGTGAATTAGCGATGCATGTTACGTTATTGCCAGTGATAGTTAAAATTTAATAACCACTACCAGAGGTATGTTGCTCATCAGGGAATAAAATTACGGCTAATTGTACAACTTTCGTACGAACAAGCCGCGCGTTGCCACAATTGGTTTAGCTAAATACGTGATACCGAATTACAAATACCGCGCAAACACAAAGTTTGCAAAACGTTCATACTAATATGAGTTCGCTAAGGTGAAACCCTTTAAGCAAAATTTATATGCCACTGGCGGTGTTACTGGTAGCTAAAATTGTGGTAGCGAACAAGCTATAACACCTTAACAATAGGTACCTCCCCCCCAAAAAAACCACGATAACTATCACCTAAATAAACTGCTACAAAATGTAACCCCAAATAGAATCATCTTGTATAGGAAATAGAAATAATGTTTAATATTAATAAGTTACCAAAGAGTGACAGATACCCTCAAGTCAAAGAAACTAGCAATGTATAGGTAAGTAAATGGTTCAATCATGGCTTAGGTATTTCATCGAAAAATTTGTCACTTATATCATGCTTTCTGATCTAGACGGCAATCAAAATGGCATAGAAAAATGGCGAATTAGTGCGCTACGTATAATGATAATCACAGGTTTTATCTCCTATTCTGGTATTGCGCTACATAGCAGTATCAGTGCCGCAGAAATTAACCTTTATTACATTATCCCACTTACTTTAGCGTTTTATATTGGCGCAGCATTACAACTATGGTTTTCAAGTAAGTATTACATTGCCTGCGCGTATAGCATGTTAGTCACAATTGTAGCCGCATCAGTTTCAATCAATTTAGTTGCACAAAGCCCTTTGTTAGCCTTGTTTGGGCCGGTATTTATTTTTTCATTACCCTTAGGTGCTTTTATTCTTTTAGGCCCAAGAGTGGGCTTTATTTGTATGGCAATCAACATCTTGCCTTTCGCCGCTTTGCTAACAGGGTTTCAGTTCAGTCAGTATTTTCCCCCTCACCCGCCCTTTGAATATGCAAACCTATACGTTATGAGCTTAATATTCATATTCTTCAATATATGCGCCCCCTTAGGTATCGCCCGTTCAAGTTTAGCGGCAAGACGTTTGAATAAGGAGTTAGTTGATAAAAACCAAAGTCTGCAAACTCAAAATGATTTTTATCGAGCTTTGTTTGTTGAAACGAATGTCGCCAAGTTCGTGATTGATCAGAATGATGTCATTATCGAAATAAACTTAGCGGCGAAAAAAGTTGCTGCATTACGATCCACTACAACATCACAGCAAGGTGTCTATATCTGATTTATTTGATGATTTTCCAGACAGTCCCGGTGAAATGATGGTGAATCGCAGTATCAATGGAAAAATGAAAGCCTTTAAGCTAGTTCGCAGTACCTTTTTCAACGACGAACATTTCATTTTAACCATCCATGATGTAACGGCAAAAGTCATGTTGCACAAAACCCTTGCCGCACAAACAGTGATTAATCGACAATATAAATACAATAAAGAAACGGGCTTGGCCAATCGGACCTGGTTAGAAGGTAAGCTCGATAACTTGCTCGACGCAAACAACACTGAATTGTGTGTTCTAGCCTTCAAAATAAACAATGCACAGTTTATCGCACAAAAATACAGTTTTAAAATATTACCACTTTTAATCAAAGCATTAGCAAAGTATTGGCAATTGAGGCGAGACGTCAAGAGTTACATAGCATCGATAGATAACACAAATCTAACTGTTGTTTGTCAGATATCTATCATGCAAGTGACAAACACCATCAGTTCGTTTATCAATCAACTGCCTAAAACTATCGAGATAGATGAACAGCATATCCCTATTGACCTTAAAGCAGGGATTTCTTTTCCTGATTCAGCCCAATGCCGAGCCGAGAAACTAATCAATAACGCTCTATACGCAGTAGATTCCACGCTCGCTAAAATTAACTTTTACGAAACCTCCAGCCAAAAGCAATTTATTGAACATCAAGAAATAAATATTCTACTGGAAGAGGCCATTTTGGCAGACGAACTACAAGTGGTTTATCAACCTAAAGTCAAAGCAGACGGCAGCTTGATTGGATTAGAGGCACTACTACGTTGGCATTCTCCAGTAATAGGTTTTGTATCACCTGCGATTTTTATACCCATAGCAGAAAATTCTGGCTTAGTGCCAAAAATTACGCAGTGGCTAATAACCAATATTTGCCAGCAAATTCTACTATGGCAAAAACTAGATATTGATTTGGTACCTATCGCGCTAAATATTTCAGCAATTGATCTTGATCAAGATTCCTTTCAACAACACCTTGTGCAGTCGTTATTACAAAGAAAGCTTAATCCCAAGTTGCTAGAACTAGAACTCACTGAGTCGGCAATTAGTAGTGATACAGGAAAGGCGCTAAGTACCACCTCAACCCTAACGAATTGGGGCTTTACTATTTGTTTAGATGACTTTGGCAAAGGCTATTCAGGTTTAGCAAAGTTGATATCTTATCCAGTAAAAAGCGTCAAGATTGATAGACAATTTATTAGCGATATTCATCTTGACGAACGAAAATCAAAAGTTGTCGAAGCAATGATTGCGATGTGTAAAGTCTTGAATATTGACGTGCTAGCTGAAGGCACCGAGAGTTTAGACGAAGTTGATAAATTGCTAAAACTAGGTTGTGCTAATTTTCAAGGATACGTATTTGCAAAACCTCTAGCTAGCGAGAAAATCGAGCTTATCCTTAAATCAAAAAATGTTTTTGATAATCGTCATGCTGCACCGGAATACAATGCTATTGGGCCATTTAAGGGTCACAGTTAACACACATTTCACTCGGTAATGGGACGTTCGCCAAAGACATAAAACAGTAGTTAACCTGAGTTCTGGATAATAAATATCGTCTAAGCTGAACAATATCCATATAACTGAATGATTTGATATGCTTTGTCTGAATAACCTTAGCTTATCTAGGGTTCAGGTTACTTAGATATAACGACTTTGTTAGCGAGGGTATTGCCTTTTATGTGAGTAATTGATTTATTTGTTGCGCCGCTTTTTCGGGTTGTTCTAAGGGGAACAAATGATAACCATCAAAACATAGTAAATTGAAATGGGGGTGTTTTTTCTGCCACCATTTAGCATCCGAAGGACCAAACACATTGCTATGCTTAGCATAGATAATCGTACCTTTCACCTTAGATAAGTCTTTGGGTAGTCGAGTCACAGCATGGCGAAAGATATCCGCTTCCACTTGTCGAGAAAATGTCAGCTCAACATTGTCACCAGCAGGTTTCAATCCATGATTGATGTAACTTTGATAACTATGTTTATGAAAGTGCTTAAATAACAATTTTTGCTGGTAATAACTAAATGCCTGTTGCTGGTCGGTAAATTGGTAGCGTCGTCTTCTGGTCTTTTTAGCAGGGCTAAACCTTTCCCATAATCCTAGCATTTGGCTGAGTTTAATGATAAATCGTTTGTGGCTTCCAAGCGCAACAGGGTCAATTAAAATCACTTCTTCAAACAACTCGGGCCGCTCGGCAGCGGCTAACAAGGTAGCGGACGCCCCAGCTGAATGGCCCATACCAATTACTGGCTGAGCGTTGTTCTGAACAATGTAGTCAATCAATTCGTCTCGTAAAAACGTTAAGTTTTGTTTGCCTGAATAGCCGGCATGTCCCATGGTGTTAATAAAATCTACTTCTACATTCTCCAATAAGCTAAAAAAGTACTCGTAACAGCGAGCGGGAAATCCGTTAGCATGTGCAAATTGTATTTTTTTCATATTTTATTTCCAGCTCTGCCACGTAGTGTCGACGTCACACAGGCGATTGCAACAAAAGTAAGTGACATTAATAATGCTATTTCAAAGGTATGCACAAGGGCTGGGGGTTGCTCAGCGGTAAACTGGGCATCCCCCAAATAATAGTGCACCATTAGATTGACTAAGCTCATACCGAACAAATTACCTATGGTGCGGGACAAGTTTAACGTAGCCGATGCTACTCCCACTTCATGTTGTTGCACCGCTCCCATAATCGCATTGTTGTTGGGCGTAGAAAACAAACCAAACCCAAATCCAATCAACAACAACGATGTCACAATATAACCCATACTCGTTTGAATACTTATTTGGCTAAGTACTAGTAACCCACAGGCAACAATGACGCAGCCTAAAGTAGCAATTAACCTAGCTTGTACTTTGTCGGCCAATTTACCCGCTATAGGCGCCATAATGGCCATAGATAAAGCTTGCACTAAAATAACCTGCCCAGCATGTAATGGACTCAATCCTTTAACGTATTGCAAATACAGACTCATCAAAAACACCAACGGAAAATTACTGGCGTACATCAATAAAGAGGTACACAGTGACAAAGAAAAAACCCGATTATCACGAAACATTTGAACCCGAATTAACGGCCGTCGACTGCGACTTTGATGAAGCACAAACAAGCTCAAACTGCCAGCCGATAATGCCAACATCACCACTCCAAGCAAAGTAGGGAGCACACTTAAACCATAAACTAACGAGCTTGCAAACAAAGCAAAGATGCCCGTCCCCCACCAGTCAAATCTAGTCTTATGTTGATTTTTCCATTCGCCGGTTAAACGCAGTGCTATCAACGTCAGTAGTGCGACCACTAATGGCACCTGAAACAAAAATACCGCTCGCCACCCCCATAATTCCGTTAACCAACCTCCCACTGCGGGAGCAATAGTCAGTCCAACATAAATACAAGCCGAGGCAATACCCAAAGCTGCTCCTCGTTTGGCAGCAGGTGTCACTGAGGTAATAATGGCAATGCCGGTAGCAAAAATCATTGATGAAGCCCCGCCCTGCACGAACCGCCAAAACAGTACCCATTCAATGCTGTCACCTAAAGCACACATAAATGATGCAAAGGCATTTAGTGCTAAGCCACTGGCGTACACGCTCTTGCGTCCATAATTATCGGCTAACTTACCAGCCGGTAACATAAACACGACACTGCTTAGAATAAACAGCGTAGGCAACCAAGACACCATTTTAGCGTTAGCGTGTAAGTCTGCAGCAAGGTCTGGAATCGCAACATTCACCGACGCCATACCTAACGGTCCAATGATAGAGCCCAAACAAACAATGATCAGCGCAAACTTAGCAATGACATTTTTTTCGTTCGGGCTGATTCCCGATGGGTGCTCTTCAGTGGTAGATTTATCAACAGCAGATTTAGGCAAAACAAAGCGTACTTTTGTATAACAAGTTAGAAGCAGATCATATAGAAGCAACGCAATTTGTATACAACAATTCTGGGGTAAATTGTTTCATATTTTGTATGCTAACCACTGTTGTTAGCACAAGTAAATGATAAACTCTCGACGAAAATTTGCTACGCAATGTCGTCACCCTGCAACTTGCACGCCCACCATTGCCATCAACCTAACATTTGAAAAGGAAGCTATATTGTCATCCAACCGAACTGCAGTCGGTATTTTACTGGCCATTGCCGCCTACACTATGTGGGGGGTTGCCCCTATTTACTTCAAATTATTGCATGGGGTGCCAGCCGCTGAAATTCTTATGCATAGGGTCATCTGGTCGGTGATCGTGCTATTTGGCTTGATTCTGTTAACAAAGCAAAGCTCACATGTAATGCGCGCCTTGCAAGATACAAACATTTTGAAAATATTATCAGTAACAGGTTTTCTGTTAGCCGCGAACTGGTACGTATTTATATGGGCAATTAACAACGACCACTTATTAGACGCAAGCCTTGGCTATTACATCAACCCATTACTCAATGTATTTTTAGGCCGCGCATTCTTAGGAGAAACGTTAAGAAAAATGCAAAAGCTGGCCGTGATATTGGCCCTAATTGGCGTAGGTATGTTGGTAATTTCGTATGGACATATTCCATGGGTGTCCTTATTATTGGCCTCTACTTTTGGTGTGTATGGTCTCATTCGCAAAAAAGTTCCGGTCGGCTCATTTCCCGGTTTATTTATCGAAAGTCTACTAATGCTGCCTGTCGCGGTGTACTACTGGCTTGTGTTTGCAGGAGATACTAGCAACTTACTGAGCAACTCAATGTCTCTCAATATTCTGCTGATCTGCGCAGGGATCATCACAACCGCTCCTCTGTTATGCTTTACCTCTGCGGCAAAACGAATTCAATATTCTACCCTAGGATTCTTCCAATACATTGGCCCGTCGATTATGTTTGTACTTGCGGTGTTAGTATTCAACGAGCCACTTCAACAAGAAAAGGTCATACTCTTCGCTTTTGTGTGGGCAGCTTTGGCTATTTTTTCGTGGGACTCATGGCGTCATTACCGCCGAATGAAAGGAGCCAATTAGCAGTTGCCAAGACGCCGAGTTAGACACCGGTAAGAATGCATTTCAACCAATCACCAAGAGGGCGTTGCAGGCAGGCCTTGGTAAAAGGTACCAAGTAAAAAGGTTAGTCGTACTCGGCCTGCGCTGCCTTCTCTGCTTTACGTTTTAGCGCTTTGCGCTTATTCTCAGCTTGTTCGAAAGCGGCAAAAGCCTCTTTTCTTGAACTAAACTTGTAAATACTTTTTATTGGACAAGACTCTTCAGAAGTGATGATTTGGCTACTATTGCCACTGCAAAATTCTGAAAATTGACTTTCAAAACCAACCGAAAAACTAGCGTGTAGTGAGTGACATTGATAGAGAGTGGTCGCGATGTAGTAGTGATTTTTGCCGCCATTAATACTGATAACCTTGTCGTCTAACATTCCAAAACCACGAATATCACGTTGACGAATACATGCTCTGCCACTTTGTTTGGTTTGGGCTAAGAGCAATTCATCATAACTAGGCATTTGCATATTCAACGTAGAACAGCCAAAGCCTGTCAAACCAACTGACGAAACCAAACATAAAATGACCTTATTCATCAACACCCCATCGGTTTTACGCCCTCATGAAATACCTTAGGGCTTTGCTAAAAAGTTGTCTAAAACAGTCAGTGGCGTTGTAGAGTCTATCATTTCGTTTGACAGTGTTTGCGCGGCCGTGACCATAGCAGGTGTTAAGCCTCTGATCAGCGAAATGTTTCGTTTAGCGACATTCTCTGCTGAGCTATCTAACGAAGTAGACATGATCAGTAACGCTAACGCAGCTTGTTTATTTTCAGCAACCCCATCACCTCTTAGGTACAACATACCCAAATTGCCTGTGGCTAAGCCATCACCTTGCAGTACGGCTTTTCGATACCATGCGTTAGCTTGCGCAAAATCCACTTCTGTACCTTTACCATTTTCATAAAAAACCCCAACATTGTACTGCGCAAACATGTTGCCTAGTGTTGCAGATTTTTTATACCAGACTAATGCCTTTTCATCATTTTTCTGGGTACCCAAACCTTGCTCATGCATTAAGCCCAAATTAAACTGTGCATTAGGATCTCCGTCTTCAGCCGCAGAACTAAATTCTTCAAAGGCTAATGGAATATCATTTGCAGCATAAGCCACTAGGCCTTTCTCAAAATCTGCATTGGCTGAAGAACTAATACAAACTAAGATCAACGCGGTAATAAACTTTTTTCTCATGCTTTGGTATTCCTATGCTTATATTGCTAAGCGTAAAATGAAAATTCCAACGGATTATATACCCAAAATCAATGGAATTACACGATAGTAGAAAAAGCATCCAGCGCCATGCTCAGCTTTCATGATCCGGTTACACAACGGTGTACTGATAACAATTACGTCCCTCCAAACTAAACATTTCCCCTTTAAGCAAGTCTTTAGGCAACGCATAACCAGCTATAACTAACCTGAGTTAAATGTTACTCGCTTACGAAATTTTTCGTGTATAGCTAGGCGGATTGTTGTAAGTAATAACCTGTTATCGCTAAACAATCCATCGCCGCTTGATACAAAAAGTGCGTTATCAAGACGTTCGGTTTATCCAGGATCCAGGTTAACTATTCAATATCTTTAAAGGTAACGACAAGGCGTCATTATCGGTTTGCCCTACCAACCATATAATGGCGCTTAAGCCACCAATAGTTAGCACATACCAAATAATGGATACAATTTGTGCATAAGGATTAAGGGGCAGTAAATCACTTAAGTGCCTTCGCTTGTATTCAAAGAAAATTTCCACGCTACCTATAGCGAGCAAAAAACCTAACAAGGCTAAACCAAACTGATAACTAATAAACACACCTAGAGCGGCGCCCAACGCACAAGCAATGAGCCCCACCCGAGAATTAATAGAGAAAGCGATACTTTTTAGTACATGGCCACCATCTAGGGGTAATACCGGTAACATATTAAATAAATTCAACAAGGCGTTGAAAACCGCTAAACCAGCCAGTATTTCTAAATTGGTAAGCCAGTATCCCACTAAACAAGCTACCGATAGTATCAAGCCAAAAAACGGTCCCATAATGGAAATAACAATATCTTGCCAACGTGTGTTAATTTTCTCATCACTAAGCGCTAACCCACCCACAAAGGGGATAAGGTATATGCCTTTGGTTTTTAAACCAAAGTACTTCATTGCTTTAATATGCCCATATTCGTGAAACACCAAACAGAGGATTAACGCTATAGCGAACTCAATCGAAAACAACCAGCTATACGCAGCCAAACTACCTGCAGCAAACAACACTTTAATGACCTTGGCACTTTTGAACAGCTTTACCGCAAGTCCAGCCATCCCAATCAAACTAAATTTAATCGGTTGCTGTTGGTTTTGTTCTACTTGCCTTTGCTCAATGTCTTTTTCAACAAGCTTGTTTTCATCAACCAAGTCATTATTTACTAACAGCTTATATTGCAGTTCAAAAGGCTGCCACCGCAACACACCAGTTAACGTCACTGCAACTTCGCCCTGTTCACTTTGCAATAAAAATTGATGGGTAAAACTGCCACTGCCATCACTATTATTAACACTGGCTGTGGCATCAATCTGTGACACACACTGCTCGCCCCAAATAAGCTGCTGCCACCCCGCCATCGAACCTTCTAACTTAAGCGTTTTACCTAAACACTCTACTTCTAATAACTGCACTGTAAAAACTCACTTAACATCAAGCTAAAAACCTAGGGCGATTATCACTACATTTTTCAATGGAACAAGGGGTATCGAAAATAAATTTTGAATTTGTCTAAGGATTAATACTTGAATAGTATTTAACAGCTTTAGCTGGTCTGCGAAGCAGATGAACAACATGGATGTTGTGAACACCTGAGCCATGCGCGCAGCGTCGGTTTAAGTACGGCCAGTTGCCTCGTATTAAATACAATATTTGGTACGAATAGATCTTCAAGACTTGAATGTATAAATGGTGCCCGGGGCCGGAAAATATTGTCTGGAACAATATTTGACAGCTTTAGCTGGTCTGCGAAGCAGATGAACAACATGGATGTTGTGAACACCTGAACCATGCGCGCAACGTCGGTTTAAGTACGGTCAGTTGCCTCGTATTAAATACAATATTTGGTACGAATAGATCTTCAAGACTTGAATGTATAAATGGTGCCCGGGGCCGGAAAATATTGTCTGGAACAATATTTGACAGCTTTAGCTGGTCTGCGAAGCTGATGAACAACATGGATGTTGTGAACACCTGAACCATGCGCGCAGCGTCGGTTTAAGTACGGCCAGTTGCCTCGTATTAAATACAATATTTGGTACGAATAGATCTTCAAGACTTGAATGTATAAATGGTGCCCGGGGCCGGACTTGAACCGGCACGTCCTTACGAACGAGGGATTTTAAATCCCTTGTGTCTACCAATTTCACCACCCGGGCATCGGGGGGATACTTGCTGCAACAGCCAAGCTGGTATTGCTAAAGCGTTTATGGAGGCGGAACCCGGAGTCGAACCGAGATCCACGGATTTGCAATCCGCTGCATAGCCATTCTGCCATTCCGCCTTCGCTTTATTTATAAAACAAAATTGCTTTGAATTACAAAATTTGGAGCGGGAAACGAGATTCGAACTCGCGACCCCAACCTTGGCAAGGTTGTGCTCTACCACTGAGCTATTCCCGCTTCTTACTAAGTTTTCTTGTTGATATAGACTAACGTTATTTGCGTTTCGTCTTGCTCTCCTCAAACTGTGGGGGCATTCTACATCCAGAATCAGAAGAGTCAACAACAAAAAGTATCTTTTTTAACTGACTGGCTGAATTTTAAACCGAAAGCGCTAAAAACAGACAATTTGATTTTTTTGTGAGCAATATATTAGGCCTTCTTTTGATCTTTCCATGCGGCTAATGTGTACTCGACCATTGACCAAAAGGACAAAATAGCTGAAAAATATAATAATCCATAACCTAACGACACCCAATAAATGGGAACTCCCATAAAATATTCGAGTTCTGACAATAAACCAATCAATGCCAACATTTGCGCCATGGTTTTTGCTTTGCCAGTGAAATTTACTTTCACTAAATTTTGTTTGCCTTGTTGCCCCATCCATTCTCGAAGTGCAGAAATATAAATTTCTCTAAACATTAATAGCACCGCAGGGATGGTAATCCATAGGCTTGCATAGTTATGGGTAATTAATAACAAGGCGGCAGCAACTATGAGTTTATCGGCCACTGGATCAAGAAAAGCACCGAAGGCTGTTGTTTGATTAAGTTTTCTAGCCAGATAGCCGTCAAACCAGTCTGTCACAGCTGCGAACCAAAAGATAAAGGCGGCGGCCTAGTGTGCCCATTTCCATTCTAAAAAATACACAACAACAAACACTGGGATCAGCAATACTCTGACCATGGTAATAATATTAGGGATTGTCCACATCTACACGTCTCAGTATTTTTCTATTATATTTTTAAAGATAACTTTTCACTATTAACCCACAAGCTTGGCATTTTTCAAAGCTCAATTGTGAATATGTTCATAAATTGTTTCGGCTAGATCAGTACTGATGCCTTAGCACTTTAGCGATTTCATCTTTGCTGGCCTGCAATACACCATGTAAACCTCCCATATATTTTAGTAGGCTTTGACGTCGTTTGGCGCCAACTCCCGGAATAGATTGTAACTTAGAGGTATTTTTTTCTTTTTGCCGCCTTTGTCTATGCCCCGTTATGGCAAACCTGTGGGACTCATCTCGAATATGCTGAATTAAATGCAATGCCCCGTTGTCTGATTGCATAGGGATGGTGGCGCGACTACCTGCTAAAATTAGGGTTTCGAGCCCCGCTTTTCTGCTACTACCTTTTGCTACGCCAATTAACAACGGTTTTTTAGGGTGTTTCCAATTGGCAAAATACTCTTCTGCTTGGGTTAATTGCCCCTTTCCTCCATCAATAAATAAAATATCCGGAATTTTTGTTTGATCCTTTACGTCTTTATATCGTCTGGCTAATGCTTGTGCCATGGCGGCATAATCATCACCCGGTGTAATACCTTCAATATTGAATTTACGATAATCGGTTTTGTAAGGCCCTTCCCTATTAAATACCACGCAAGAAGCTACCGTCTGTTGACCCGACGTATGGCTGATGTCAAAACATTCCATTCGTTGTATTGGCTGTTCACATTGCAGAATTTTTTCCAGTTCAATGTAACGAGCAAACACTGATTTCTGATGGTTTTGTTTGGCCTCTAAGGCCGTATTTGCGTTGGTATTTGCAAGATCTAGGTACCTGCGTTTTTCATCTCTTACCCCTTTGAAAAACTGTATTTTTCGTCCAGCTTCTGCGCTAAGTAGAGCTTCAATAGAGTCTTGTTCATCTATCGTACAAGGGATCACCACCTGTTGGGGGATCACTTTATTGCCAGCCAAATAGAACTGCAAAATAAAGGATTGAAACACTTCTTCGGCACTAGAATCGTTAGGGACTTTTGGATAAAAACTCTTGCTACCCAGTAATTTGTTATCGCGAATAAACAAGCCTTGAATACAAGCAATACCATTTCGATAGGCAAAACCAAAGACATCCATTTCTTGCTGATTACCACTGACCCAAGTTTGTTCTTGTACTTTATTCAATGCACCAATTTGGTCACGATAGCGTGCCGCCGCTTCAAACTTTAGTTCGGTACTGGCTTGTTCCATTTTACTGATCAATGAATCAATGACTTGTTTATTCTTGCCCTTTAAAAATAATCTGGCTAATTCAACTTGCTGGTTGTATTCCTCGTCGCTTACTAAACCTTTAACACATGGAGCTGAACAACGTTGTAACTGATATTGCAAGCAGGGTCTTGTGCGTGCTCGATAGTAACTATCTTCGCATTGTCGAATAGGAAATAGCTTTTGCATAGTATTCAAACTTTCACGCACTGCCCACGCACTAGGGTAAGGACCAAAGTACTCACCTTTGAATTTCTTTGGTCCTCGATGGTTACTCAATCTAGGATGGGCATGTTCAGACAAAAATATAAAAGGGTAGCCTTTGTCGTCTCTAAGCAATACGTTGTATCTAGGCTTATATTTTTTTATAAAATTATTTTCGAGAATAAAAGCTTCGGTCTCACTGTGGACGACCGTTACGTCCATATCCGCTATTTGCTTGACTAGGGTGCGTGTTTTAGCGCTGTCGACTTTTTCGCGGAAGTAGCTAGAAACCCGCTTTTTCAAGTTTTTGGCTTTGCCCACATATATAACATCTTTGTTTTGGCTGTACATTCGGTACACATCAGGTTGACTAGTTAGATGTTTTAAAAACGCATGGTGGTCAAAAGGTTCAGAGGTACTCATAATCCCACACGTTATTACAGCTGTTCTGATTGAATCAATTTATGTCGTAAAGCTAAATGAGTTAGTTCGACATCGGTGCTCACATTGAGTTTTTCAAACATCCGATATCGATAAGTATTCACAGTTTTTGCACTAATATTTAGGCTAACTGCAATGTCGGGCACCTTAGCTCCTTTGGTCAACATCATGGTGATTTCCAACTCTCGATCTGACAAGCTCTCAAATGGATTACCGTCTTGTAAGTTAAGTTGGCCTAAGGCAATTTGCTGGGCAATGTCTGGTGACACATATTTTTGACCCGAGCCAACCTTATAAATAGCTTTGATCATTTCTTGCGGGTCAGAGTCTTTGGTTAAGTAACCAAAAGCGCCCATTTGCATTACTTTGGCGGGAATAGGGTTTTCTTTATGCACCGAGAGCACAATGACCCGTGTATCTTCAGAAAATCGTAAGATTTGTTTAGTGGCTTCTATGCCTCCCATTCCCGGCATACTCATATCCATTAGTACTAGGTCTGGTGCGTTATTTCGACAAAATTTAACGGCGTCTTCACCATTAATTGCCTCTCCTACTACATCAAAATCTGCTACGTCTTCAAGTATTCGTCTTATGCCTGTACGAACCAACTCGTGATCATCTACTAAAAGTAGTTTTATCAAAATACAGCCTTTTAATTGTTATTCTAGTTAAGCAAACAGTACGGGAGCGATGCCCGATATTTAACGGTAAAAATGTTGGCTAAGCCTATTCCACCCTTGGATAGTATCAGCTAATCCTTGCCCTATGTTATATGCATAACAGCGCTTAACATTACAACTAATTACCCAGCGGTCCTTACAGTTTTCGATCCGTTTAGGTTTATTAGGTTCACCACCACAGCGGCAACCAATGGGTGTAAATACAACTTGAGTTTTTTTAGCTCTCTCACTATTTTTTCGTTTTAGCAGTTTCATAGATGAATTTTTGCACTAACGTCTATAATAGGGTCAGCATAAATCATTAATTTAAAAAGCCAAAGCAAAACACTGCCAAATGTATAAATTTTGAACATAAATTGGCATAAAAAAGCAAATCCATAACGAATTAATAGAATTCAATTATGCCTCAAGTCAATTTTTACATTCTAGGCACAGCCGCATCAGGCAAAATAGCAATGAAAAATGTTTAATAAGGTGACAATTAATGCACTTGACCACAAAAGAAAAATTACAAGCAACCAACAGGGCCATGATTACCCACTGAGTGATTGATACCAAGTTTATAATTGAGAAATAACATTCACGTTTAAAGTAAAAAGCTCGCTACCTTGCTGTAAAATGTCAAAATTTTATGACAACTTTAAGTTGTAGATTATCTACCCAATAGACTGGTTATATACCCTACTTCCATTTTACATACCGCATTGATAGAAGATCCACAAAGAAACATTAATTTAAGCCCCGAAAAAGGTCGTTTAACCGCGAATATTTTTCTCTCGGCCACAATAAAAAAATAGGCGTTATGGGGATAACATAGACAAGCAATGCGCTTGTGGATTGTCTATTTTAGAATGTAAAAAAGTGACTTATTGATAGTAGACTTTATTTAATCTGCATAGATACAAAACACTCTACTTGTTTGCCTACTAGCATATGACTGACATTATTTGAGAAGGTCCTAAAATGCTCACTTTGTAAATGCAAGTCAAAATCTTGTTTGCTCAGATATATCTCGTACAGATAAATTTGATTTTGATCATGCTCAGCATAAGCCACATCAAATCGAAGGCAGTTATTTTCTAGTTGCATTGAATCATTGGCTTGTTTCAATACTAAACCGGTAAAATCAGTTAAAAAATTAGGCTTAATATCAAATTTCACTGTGACGACGTACATACAGCATTCCTATTTAAGTTGTATATTGTATTATTTTTTAAAGCGGCTAGTTAACAATTCTATTTGCGCTTTGTTTAATTTATTAGCTTCTAAATCTTTCAATAATATGGCTAATTTGCAGCTTTCCTCTAATTCTTCCATGCCATATACACAAGACTCTACCGTATCGGCAGAAACAATAGGTCCATGGTTTGCCATGATGATCCCTGAGTGCTGCGCAGCCACTTCTGCGACGGCAGCCGCTAACGCATCATCACTAAGGCGCAAAGTAAGGCACCATTGCAATTGGCCCTAAGCGCATAGTCAGATAGGGCGTATAAGTTGGTACAACATTAGAATTATTGGCCGCAGGCAAGCAAGATAACGCCGTTGCATAAGTAGAATGCAAATGTATGATACACCTGTCATTTGGCCTTTTGTCGTACATGGCTTTGTGCAACCTGAACTCTTTGGAGGGCGGTAATCCAGACATTAAAGAGCCATCTAACGCTACCACTGACAATTCATCAGCTTTCAAAAAACCAAAACATGTATTCGTGGGTGTCATCACCCAAGCGTCTTCAATTCTTACACTCATATTGGCAGAAGCACCCGACGTTAAACCACGCTCAAAAATTGACTTGGCAAACATGACTATTTGCTGCTTAGCACATTGTTCACTCAAGAACATGTTAACTTCTCCTTTGCTTTTTGAAAAAAATCCACTTGGCCAAAATTACCCGACTTTAGCACTAAATGTATTGGCTGTTCTTCGACAGTGGTGACTATAGGTACACTAGGTACAATACTTTCACCAATTTCAAAGCGGTCAATTCCCAGAGCGTTTACCACAGCACCTGAGGTTTCTCCCCCGCGACTATTATATTTCTTATATTTTGTTGTTTGGCTATTACCGCTAATTGACAGAAAAACTGTTCAATAAGTTCTGCTGCCGCCTCTTTGCCTAATGTCGAATGGACATGGGTAATACTTTGCGGATCAGCGCCAGCGTATATAAGCGGTGAAGCATTACGATTGGCTAACATCCACTGGCAAACGCTTTCAATATTTTGTTGACCTTTCGCGATCTCTATCGGGTCAAGTCGCAAGGAAGGATGTTGCCGTTGATATTCAGCAACCTGGGATTGAGTCATGGCTGAACAACTGCCACTGAATATGACGACCTCTTGCGCACTTATTGCCTCTACGAACGTTTGCTGCTTAAGCGTTCCGCCTAAATTCTGATATTCATGGGCTAAATCAGTGGCTAATCCCGAGCCCCCAGTGATGAATTTGAACTCAGCTACACTATGGCAAATAGTCAGTAAATGTTCGGTATTTAATGCATCTAAAATCAAATACTCATTATTCTCAGCGGCTTTCGCCAATGCTACCTGAAGAACCTCTTTACCCTGCTCGATAATATCGACATTTATTACTTTGGCTGAACCTTTGGCTTGGCGCCCCAATACTCGTTTAAGTTGCGGATCGACCATAGGCGTTAATGGATGGTCTTTCATAGGGCTTTCACTTAATAACTGGCCGTTAACAAATAAATAACCATTATAAACCGTGCGACCATTTACCGGCAAAGCTGGGCAAACCACGGTACTATTGACTTGAAACGTTTGCATTAACGCATCTATAACAGGACCAATATTCCCTTCTGATGTTGAATCAAATGTAGAGCAGTATTTAAAAAGAAACTTTCTGCAACCTTGATCAATTAAATACTTAGCACTTTTTACACTACTAGTTACAGCCTCACTCACCGAGCAGGTGCGAGACTTCAGGGCAATCACTACGGCATCAAACTGAGATAAGTCAACATTCAATTTTTCATCAGGTAGACCATTGAGCTGGATTGTTTTTAATCCACTGGCGACTAAAAAGCTGGCTAAGTCAGTCGCTCCGGTGTAGTCGTCTGCAATACAACCCAACCACGGTTTTAAAACCAATTTGTTATTCATTCTTTTCCTAATATAGGTATAGCATTAGCAATTCTTATACTTTATATTTACATTTATCAAAGTTATTATATGACAATTAAACTATAAAAGTAGATAAAAGAATAGAGAGACTATGACAAAAACAAATTTTACAATCACGGTTCTGCCTTAGTGATGGCATTGGGCATGAGGTGACGGATATCTGCTTAACACTTCTAAACGAAGTGAGCAAAAAGGTGGGGCAAATAGAATTACACTTTTCTATTTTTGCTGCCGGTGCAACTCATTATAAAGAAACAGGCATCTCTTTACCTGAAGAAGCCATGCAACATGCGTTTAACAGTGATGCCACATTACTCGCCTGTATGGGACTACCCAGTATTCGATATCCCGATGGGCGAGAAATCGCTCCACAATTAGAACTGCGGGAGAAAATGGACTTATTTGCTGGTGTACGTCCAGTAAAAACCATGCTAAGGTTTGCCACTTCCATTAACCTCTGAGGCGGCTCAAAACCTTGACTTTGTGTTGATAAGAGAAAGCACAGAAGGCCTATTCGCCAGTCGTGAAACCTTTAAAATTGAAGGTGAAGGTGAGTCAGCTGCAGCCTACGACACGCAGAAAATTAGCTATCAAGGTTGTAAAAGAGTATTCGATTTTGCCTTTAATTTGGCTAAACAGAGAAAAGCCCAAGGTCATCAAGGCAAGGTTACCTGTGTAGACAAAGCAAACGTGTTGGGCTCTTTTTACTTTATGCGCCAAGTGTTCGATGAAACAGCCAAAAACCATAGCGAAATAGAGGCCCAGCATATTTATGTTGATGCTGCGGCGTTACAGCTCGTTGCTAAACCTTGGCAGTTCGACGTGTTGGTAACTGAAAATATGTTCGGCGATATATTATCTGACCTAGGCGCAGGATTGATGGGAGGGATGGGCATGGCGCCATCTGCTGATATTGGTTTTGAAAAAGCCGTATTTCAACCCTGCCATGGCACTGCCCCAGACATCATCGGCCAAGGTAAAGCCAACCCAACCGCAATGTTTTTGTCAGCCGCCATGATGCTAAATTGGTTGGGCCATCAACACAATAACCAACACTTAATCAAAGCTAGCGATTTAATCAACCAAGCGGTGGAAAATGCATACGCAAGCAAAGAACTGTTGCCTTACGAATTGGGTGGCAATTCAGGTACTCAAGTGATCAGTGATAAAGTATTTTCCGAACTCGCTAAGTTATAAATTTCAGTTCAAAATAGGGAACAACAATGAACAAAATCGCCTACCTGTTAAGTTTTATACTATGCGTTATCGCATTGCAAACCCATGCTAAACGCCCCTACCCCGTTCGTCCAATTACAAACACTGTCGTTTGGTCTGCCGGTGGTGGCACCGATTCAATTAACCGTATGTTAATGGCTGAAATGGCCAAAGAGTTAGATGTTCGCATTAATGTGGTAAATAAAACTGGCGGGGTGGCGGGGTCAATTGGTATGAACACCGTCCTCAGAAAACGCCCTGATGGCTACAACCTAGTCGGTATTTCTAGCTCGAATGTTGTGGCGGCGGTAAATGGCGGATGGACAGAGAAATTTGATGTGTGGTCTCCCTTTATTGTAGGTAGTTCCCCAGACGTCATTTCGGTTCCTTATGATTCGCCCTTCAAAACCTTAGAGGATTTAGTCAATGCAGCGAAGGGAACTTCTCTCAAAGCAGCCGCTGGCGGAATGGGCGGTATTCATCATATTTACTTATTAGAATTAGAAAAAGCGACGGGAGTGAAGTTTAAATATATTCCTTACCCTGGTTCTGCACCTTCCCAAACAGCAACAATAACTAAAGAAGTGGATTTTGTCATTACGTCTATGGCAGAGCAAGCTCCCTTATTGCGTGGAAAGAGGTTGCGCGCCCTCGCGATGCTGCATCCTGATAATTATACCTTAGATGGCGTAGCTGAAATTAGCAGCGCTTTTATTGCCTATCCTGCTTTAGCTAAGCGGTTACCTCTAAGCCAAGCGATAGGTTTTGCGGTAAACAAAAAAGCCCCTAAAGACGTTCTTTCGGCTTTAACTGCCGCGTTCGACAAAGCGATGAAATCGAGCAAAGTTCAACTATGGGCAAAACAAAATCACTATCAATTGTCGGGTATGTCGGGCAAACCTGCTGAACATGAGTTTAGCCGTTTAGAGTCGATATTTACTTGGGCATTAGATGATTTAGGGGCGAATAAAATATCGCCTGCTAAGTTCAATATCGCTAAACCCAACTAAGCAAGTATCAATAATATGACGGAACACGACGCTAACACAGCTAAAAATAGGCAGTACGACTTTAAGTTTGCGGTGGTGCTGCTATTAATTTTGGCCTATTTACTCACATTAACTCTGTCATTTCCCATGTCAGGAAACTACGGCGGAGTTGAAAATCAATGGTATGTTTCCCCTGCTCTGTTCCCCTTGCTGTTACTAGCGGCTCTATTTTTGTGTTGTACAGTACTGCTGATTAGTGCGGTAAGACAAAATGGTACAAGACACTTTTTTAGTGTAGGACATTGGTTAGGGGATCACACAAATCAGTTGGTACTCGACAGATGGTTAATTATAGGTTTGTTGATTGAGTTCGTGTATGTATTAGTTCCGTCAACTGACTTTTACTTGGCCACGACCGTATTTGTGGCGTCACTAACCAGTATATTTTACTTACAACTGGCCCATAGCAGAAAATGGGTAGTCACGCTGAATATGTTGCTGACGCTAGTTTTAGTTATCACACGATTAGTGTTAAATGAAGATTCAACTGTTTCTCTTTTGGATATCAATGATCTAGAAAATAGTATTTTGTACTGTGATATTTTCGTGGCCCTAACTTTATTTATTTTGTTAACTTGGCAATTAAACACTGGGTTTGCACAACAAAAAACCAAAGTCTTGTACCACTTAATAGCCGTGTTGTTTGTGCCATTAGTATTGGTCATGATCTTTAGCTTTTTACTTTATGTCCCTATGCCAGTGGAATATGGCACAGTTATCAGTTTTCTTAACTGGTTAGTCTACCAACAATTAGGGATATAGTTGTGCTTGAACAGTTTTCACAATTTTTTAGTATTTTAGTTAATTTGGTTAGTACACCTTCCAATCTCGTTATTTTATTTGTAGCAAGTTTTTTAGGCATTATATTTGGCGCGATGCCGGGATTAACTGCCACTTTAGGTGTGGCATTATTAACAGCCCTAACTTATGGCTTGGGCGCAGATACCGCTTTGCTAGCACTTTTAGGTTTATATGTTGGCGCGATTTATGGTGGCTCGTATCCGGCGATTTTGATTAATATTACTTGGCACGCCTGCCGCAGCTGCTACCGCAATGGATGGTTACCCATTAACCTTAAAAGGAAAGGCTGGAAAAGCGCTAGGTCTTACTACCACCGCATCATTTATCGGTACCATCATTGGTTTATTATTTTTAGTGACACTTTCGCCACTGATAGCCAGTCTTGCCTTACAATTTACCTCTTGGGAGTTTTTCTTATTGGCGTTATTAGGCATAGTGCTAAGTGGCAGTTTGACCTCACCTGATCTGGTTATAAAAGGCTGGATCATGGGCTTACTGGGGCTATTTTTGGCCACTATTGGCCGGGACGCTTTACAGTTCTTTCCTCGCTATACCTTCGACCAACCCCAATTGGACAGTGGCTTAGAAATAGTCCCTGTATTAATTGGCGCGTTTGGTATTCCCCAAGTAATAAGAGCGTTAACGACGACGGATCAATCTTCCCCTGCTGCTTTTACAGGCAATATACTACCTGAATTTAGTGCCATTAAACGTAATATCAAGCATATATTTCGCTCAGCCACTATTGGCGTAGGTGTGGGGGCGGTCTTAGGTGTTGGAGAAGATATAGCAGGTTGGGTATCTTATTCAACGGCCAAGAAAACCAGCACCGATACCCAACAAGCCGAATTTGGCAAAGGCTCAGAAATTGGCATAGTCTCTTCAGAAACGGCTAATAATGCCTGTGTAGGTGGCGCACTCATCCCTTTATTAACCCTTGGCATCCCCGGCAGTCCACCTGCAGCTATGTTACTTGGCGCGTTACTCCTGCATGGCATTACACCAGGTCCAAGTATCGAAATTGATCACCCTAATTTTTTACTGGAAGTAACCGCTATTATGGTACTCGCTTCATTCGCTATGTGGGCCAACGGCTTACTCATGGCTAAGCAAGTGTTAAAAGTATTGCAGTTACCCCCGCCCTATTTATTCCAGTGGTGGCAGTATTATGTATATTGGGCGCTTATGCCTTAAATCTGAACATGTTTAGCCTATATTTAATGGTGCCTATTGGCATCATTGCCTTTGTTTTAGGAGAAATGAAGTTTCCCATTTCTCCTTTAGTTATCGGTTTAGTACTTGGTGGTATGGCGGATGAAAGTTTACGTCGAGCCCTACTATTAAGCGAAGGGAGCTTTATTCCTATGTTTGAACGTCCCGTGGCGGTTATTTTAGTCGTCGTCATGCTGCTATTCATATGTGCACAATTTACATGGTGTAAACGTCTACTCCCCAAAAGGAACAAAAAATGAGTAAACAGTCTTTAAAGGTAGTCTGCTCAGGTACCGGTTATTTTAGTCAATTTCATTACGATGCGTGGTCAAGGCTAAGCAATGTAAATATTGTTGGTGTCTGTAATAGAACCAAAAAAGCGGCGGATGAATTTGCCGAAAAATACGCCATCCCCCATAGTTGCGACAACTTAGAGAGTCTACTAATGCTCACTAAGCCAGATCTAGTAGATATTATTACCCCTCCAGCCACCCATTTAACTGCGGTAAAAATCGCTGCGAGATTAGGTATTGATGTGATTTGCCAAAAACCATTTGGCGAAACCTTGGAAGTGGCCAAACAAATGGTCAAAATAGCTGAAGAAGCGGGTATTAAACTCATTGTGCACGAGAACTTTCGCTTTATGCCTTGGTATCGAAAAATTAAACAAGTGTTAGATAGCGGGTCGTTAGGTGACGTACTAAATGCAGAATTTAGACTACGTACTGGAGACGGACAAGGACCTGAAGCTTATTTGTCACGCCAACCCTATTTTCAACATATGCCTAAGTTTTTAGTGCATGAAACCGCCATCCATTTTATTGATACGTTCCGCTACTTATTTGGCGAGCCTAAGTCTGTTTATGCCGACTTAAGACGCTGTAACGATAATATTCAAGGCGAAGATGCGGGGATTATTTTGTTTGATTTTGGCAACAATATGCGCGCCATATTTGATGGAAACAGATTACTAGATCACGCCACAACTAACCCTAGGCGCACAATGGGCGAGATGAAAATATCAGGCACCAAGGGTGAATTAAGCTTAGATGGCGAAGCGCGGATTTGGCTCAGAGGTTTTACCGAGCACAAAGCATCTGAGTTAGCCTACCAGTGGAACGATCAAAACTTTGGTGGTGACTGCGTTTTCAATACTATCGAACATATTCTGCAGCATTATTTAACTGCACAGCCGATAGAAAATACCGGCAAAGAGTACTTAGCAAACATTAGGTTAGAAGAAGCAGTCTATCAATCATCCTTTGAAGCACGAAAAATACCTCTTCAGTCGCAAACAACCTAATTAAATTGAGTAAGATGCCTATTATGCTATCTCTATCTAAAATTGACTTTTTCGGCCAAGATTTAGTCCGTCCAGAATGTGTATTGGCCACAGCCTCGGGGTATTTTTATACTGCTGACTTTAGAGGTGGTGTGTGCAAGATCTATCCCGATGGCAGCCAACAATTAATAATTGGTCAAGCCATAGACAGTTGCCCACAACTCAAACCCAATGGTATTGCTTTGTTAGCTAATGGCGACTTTTTAATTGCCCACCTAGGAGATGAAACAGGCGGGATATACCGACTAACACTAAATGGCGAAGTTTCGCCTTATGTAACACATATAGAAGGTGCGCCCCTGCCCCTTGCAATTTTATTTACCTAGATCACCAAGGTCGATTGTGGTTAACAGTCAGTACCACACAAGTGCCTAGAGCCAAGGGCTATCGTTCTGATATTAAGGATGGTTATATAGCATTAATTGAAAACGGCCAAGCCAGAATTGTCGCTGATAACATCGGCTATACCAACGAAGTCTACGTCACTGAAGACGGCCGAACACTTTATGTCAACGCGACTTTTACCAGAGAAACACTGAGCTTTAATATCACAGACGACAATCAGCTAACTAAGAGAAAAATAGTGGCCACCTACGGCAAAGGTATATTTCCCGATGGCTTAACTATGGATACCCAAGGTTTTTTGTGGGTCACCAGTATTGTTAGCAATACTGTATTACGCGTTAACCCCAACACCGGACAATACCAAACTATTCTTGAAGATAACGATACAAGACATTTAGATTGGGTTGAGGAAGCTTACAAAATTCATGCAATGGGCCGCCCTCATCTGGATAATGTCAAAAGCCAAAAATTGAAAAACATCAGCTCTTTAGCATTTTATGGCAATGATATGTCACAAATCGCTCTCGGCTGTCTACTTGGCACTTCCATCCCCACAATTAAAATACAGTTTTCAGGTGTGAAACCTTCCCATTGGAATTTTTAATCTCTAGCTAAACATTTCGACATCTTTAAACTGCATTAACCTAACAAATCACCTTACATTTTTGATAAAACACACCTTAAACGACCGAGATAGATAAGGTATTTTATAATTCTTATTGAGTAGAATATCCTTCATTAAAATTGTCAACATAATACATTTAAATTAAAACAGATGACCAAATAATATTTACAATTAATTTACAAAGGACTACTATAGATAGTGCATATACAAAAATACACATTCATCAACAAATGCACGGAATAATTATGAAAAATAAATTTAGATTAAAACCAATAGCGCTGGCCATGATGCCAATGCTGTTGGGAAGCAGTGCAAACTTAGCCATAGCTCAAGAAAATACCGATAATGAGGATGAAGTCGAAGTAATTGAAGTAACGGGGTTTAAAGGCAGCCTACTCAAATCACTCAATAATAAACGCACAGCCGACTCTATAACCGACTCTATCTTTGCAGAAGACATAGGTAAGTCTGCGGACCAAGATATTGGTGAAGCACTTCAGCGTGTAACCGGTGTATCTATTCAACGGGGTGAAGGTGCTGGCGCGACCGAAGGAACAACAGTTACAGTTCGAGGGGCGGGCCCAAACCTAAACAACATAACACTCAATGGTGTAATACTAACCGGTAATACCGAAAACCAAGCTGTAGATTTAAGTGCCTTTTCATCTGATATATTGAATTCAATAGAGGTGTTTAAAACATCTTCCGCCGATCAGGATGAAGGTAGTTTAGGTGCGACTGTCCAGCTAAAAACTTTTAGGCCACTTAACTCAACAGAAGATAGAAAAGTTTTTGAAATCCAAGGTCGTTATGACGACTATGTTGGAGAAAATGACTATAAACTCTCAGGCTCCTACTCTACAAAATTACTTGATAACACTTTAGGAATATATATTACAGCTTTTAGTGAAACTCAAGCTGCTCGTCGTGATATGTTTTTCACTAACAACTTAGAAAAATTTACCGCTCCTAATGCTATTGATGCATCAACTGGTGAGCCCATTAATTCGGTTGACAGTGACGGAAATATTATTGGGGATCCTATCCAAGGTTATGTAAATTCGCAAAATGGCTACAAACTTTTCCAGAATAATTTAGAACGTGATGGTTTGACAGCGTCAATACAGTGGTTAGTGACAGATGACACTGAGTTAAATTTTAACGTGACCATGTCTGATCAGTATCGTGAAACCAATGATAATACCTTATCCATACTTCCTTATTTGGGACCTTATTACGATTACGACATCGAAAAACTAACCGATGCCAGTAATCCTTGGTTGGTTTACGATCCAACTAGCCAAATGTTTATTCAAAAATTAGATAGAATGGCTCGTGGGCGAACTATAGGTGAATACTCTGGAATTAATACAGAGAACAGAATTTATAATTTAGAACTAACTCATAACTTCACTGATAATTTAAAAATGGATTTTAGATATGGTTACTCTAAAACAAAAGCTACCGACGACCATTATGCTTATATTTCGACTGGAAACGCTCAACATGTACCAATAGATTTACTGGAGTCGTTGCCCCACGATCAACTTCAACCAGTAGGTTATGATTGTAGGACTGGTGTTTGTAACGTGATTAACGGTAGTGGAATTGTGGAATATGGACCAGATTTAACCACAGAAAACTTTACAAATAACGCTGACCACCCTGCGGGACATCCGTATCTAGGTTTCGATGACCTAGCGCAATATCCACATACACAGACGGGCCACAGATATACTACCGTAAATGGTGAACTATCAAATGAACCCAATATGGATAACACCATTTATACCGGCTATAACCCAGATGATATACAGTCAATGACGTTAGCACAGGGATATACCCGTGACAGAAACATGTACGACAAGCAACAGTCTGTGTATCTGGATTTTGATTGGTTTGTAGATTTTGGTCCTATTACGTTTTTAGAATTTGGGGCTAAGTATCAAAAGCAAGATAAAGATATTTTCAACCAACGTCACTTTTTTAATGACGTTCCAGCTAATAGACCGGTTAACATTGAAACAGAGTTTAGTGTCGGTAGTGTACGTGTAGATGAAGTCACAAATGGCGTCACACCTTATGGTGATAGTTTCTTAGCAGACCTTGGCTACCCAAGAACAAATATCACCGATGGCTGGTATACCGTTGACCCGGATAAAGCGTTATTAGCGATATTTGGAACAAGGGATGTCGTAAGAGCTACTGACTTAGGTAATTCTCGTTTTATAAGTCCAGAAAATAAAGCGGCCTACGTTAAAACAAACTTCACTCTATTAGATGACGATTTAACCGGTAACTTTGGTCTGCGTTATGTGAAATCGGCAGTAGAGTCCATTGGCTATTCTGGTGTAAATTTTCAAATACCTAATGTGACAAATCGGGAATTAGTTAGAATAGGACAAGACAGTTCGTTACCCGCATGTACAGACGATCAAATATACGATGAAGATGGCTTAGTAAGACCAGCTGGAGGCTTAGATGCTAACGGTAAATGGTCACCGCTAGCTGATCAAATGTGTTTTCATGAAGATTATGACTTTGGTCGTGACGCGACATTAAGCCAACGTTACTTTGACTACCGATATCCTGTCGTTGATAAATATGCCAGCACGGCGACGAATGAAGAGGAAAATTGGTTACCAAGCTTGACGTTAAACTATAGTTTAAATGATGAAACAGTCATTCGTTTTGCTGCAAGTAAAACCATATCTAGACCGAATTTAGATGACAGACGCCCAACAAACTCTTATGCAGAAGCAGTTTGGGGAGCAAGCATATCAAGAGCAACATTAAAAAATCCTAATTTAAAGAACCTACAATCTAAAAATATAGATTTATCATACGAGTGGTACTTTAACGAAGGGGGAGCATTGTCTATTGCCTTGTACAATAAGGAAATGAGCAACATTCCTGAGACTGTAACGATACAATCTCATTGGCTAGATTTAAGAGGAATGACAACAGAAGAGCTTTCGCAATTATCTTTTACAGATGTATTAATAGAAAAGCCAGCTGATAAGTCCTTAAAACATGACGAACTTGAAGCTAGTGGTATTGATTGTTTAGAAAATCGTCGCCATCGCTGGCAGTCTATCGGACTAGTAGAGTCAGAAGATTGCGATATTATTAATGTTCAACAAGTTCGAAATGCATCTGGTGCCACTAATAGAGGCATAGAAATTGGTTATAACCAAAACTATGATTTTTTACCTGGTTGGTTGAGTGGTTTGGGGACTGCATTTAATTATACTTATTCTGATTCAAAGACTAATGCAGAATCTGGAGCCTTGGGTGCTGATTTCAAAGCCATGCCTTTGGCGAATGTATCTAAACATACTTATAATCTTTCGACTTTCTGGGAAAAAGACGGCAATCTAATTCGCCTCGCCTATAACTACCGTAGTGATTCTTTAGCCAACCGTAATTTTGTTAACGGCGCACTATGGAATGAAGGCAGCGGCCAATTAGATATTTCAGGTACTTATAAACTGAACGATCATTTTACTATTACTTTTAACGCGGTAAACGTCAATAATCGCAAAAACCGTCAGTATTACACTAATGTTAAAGATAGTGATTTTGTTATTGAAGGCGATGCGCTTGAAGACAGTGTGAATAAGTCCAGAACTATACGTGAATGGGTTAGTGGTACCGTTTATCGCCTAGGCCTGCGAGGAACATTCTAAATATTAATAGACTTCCTTTAAATTAAAAACCAATCTGTAGAAGTATGGATTGGTTTTTTTATTTATGACAGTTTAAGGCTATTAAGGTTACGTTAGAGAACGTGATATTCCAATAATGAGGTTAATTTTAGAGACTTATATGAAAGACTTTGAACTACGCGGAAAAGTAAAGCTTTTGAGTATAGGAATAGAAAAAACGCCAGTGCTTGTTATAGATGATTTTTCTCCCCACCATCAAGAGTGTATTGATTTAGCTTTGAGTTGTAGTTATAGCAGAGACATTGACGATGAAGCTCGTTATCCAGGAGACAGGGCATTAATCGGGTCTGACTACGGTAATACGGTTTTAAGATCAATAGCAGATTTGATTAGAGCCGTTTATAAAGTGCCTCGCTCAAACGATTTGTATCCTCACGCTGGATATTATTCGCTTGTCACCTTACCAGAAGACCAATTAGAATTTGTACATACTGTCCCGCACTTCGATAACTTATACAGCCATTATTATGCTGCAATGCATTACCTTAATCCCGGTGAATTTGGCGGAACAGGGTTTTATCGGCATAAACCAACCGGCTATGAGAGGATTTCAGAAGAAGTAGTCGACAAGTATTTCCAATCAGCTCAAGATTTCATAGATGACAAAGGTCACTTAGAGAAAAAATACATTACGGAATCAACAGGTCATTATGAGCTTCTAGAAAAAATCGAGTACAAACAAAATCGGTTTATTATCTTTCCAGGTAACCTTTTACACAGCGCTTATATCGACAAGAAAGAGCGTGATATTAATCCTGATCCTAAAACAGGGCGACTAACGGCTAACTTCTTTTTTATTTTTTGAATAGTTAACCGGAATTGTTCTACATAAATGAATGATAAAATTGCGAAGTTTACCTAAGAAGCAGTCTTGGGCCTTTTATAAACTGCGCCCATTTCTAACTCCCCAAACCACAATATCGCCGCGCTTATAGGTTCAAATAGCTGCCCCAAACGAATAGCAGCGCTTCAATGAGTCAAGCGGCATTGTTATATAATGCTTCAGTTATTGCGATCCAAAGAACAGGTTACTACCTATAAATTAGGCTAATTTCCACTCTATTTGGCGTTTAATGCGAGTCACACTTATCAACTTATGTGACCCGTCTAAAGTGAAAATATGAAGTTAGTTAACTTGCTGCAAAACTAAACCACGCCATCTACCTCGGGCAAATGCAGTAATGTCTCCTTCTGGAATTTTACCGTTAGTGACTGCATTAGATTGAACCGTAATGACATCACCTTTTTTAAGTTCAACCATTCCTACATCAAACACCGCTTCTTGGTAGTCTATTTTGGTTTCAGGATTTTTAAATTCACCTAATAATTTACCATTAAGCAAGACTCTATATTCCGACTCACCATCCAGTTCGGTCAGTGTTACCAGCTTCATTTTGAAAGATTCTGGCTTAGCCTTGTTATGTGTGTACTGAGCCGAGATGAATTTATTTCTTAGGGCTGGGTTTCCAGCATTTATGGCTAGCACGCCACGCCACTTATCATAGTAATAACGATCAGCTGAGGTACTTTCAAAATCAAAGCTAGTGCTCGAATTTAAAATATAAGCATAATGATCTATATCAATATAGGCTTTCTTCTCTGCTAATTTGACTTCTTTATATAAGGTTTCTTCAGGCCCAACGCCACTAGGAGTGTAATGTAGATCGTTTGACAAAATAATCTTATCTAACTCCGCACCATCTTCACGCATGGACATCATTAAGGTATGTTGACCGGCTTCTACGACATCAACCCATAAGGTTTTCGGTGTGCCGCAATGATTACTATCGACTCTTTGTTGTGAAGACCACGTCCACATGTGTTTGCCGTCACAAAACTGTAAACGTTGCGAGCTCTCTTGCCACACGCCATCTAAACCAAAATGAAAGCCGTTATCTTCTGGCCCCGTACTAAAGGCTCTTCCCCAAATAATGTAGCGCCCTGGTTGACTAAAATATACTGGGTAAGTGACCACGGCCATCTTGCCAGCATCTGGAGAAAAGTTTTCACCATGGATCAATTCTTCATCATGATTCGTACGATTATCTGGCAATATTTCAATATAACTATTGCCGCTTGCACCATGAGTATGAGGCAAGTCGGGATCGGCAAACACTCCTTTAGCATTCACCCCATCACTATCATTAAAAACCAACCAGCGGCGCTTGTCTGATAGTACTTGTGTGGCAAAGTTCTCTGCTTCTATCACCACAAGCCCATCTTTTTCGATGTAATTCTGACGCTTCACGACTGGGTGGCTATGTACTAATGATGTAGCAGTATCACTAGTGTTGACAGTATTGGCACAACTAGAAGCCAAAACACTTAAGCCAATCAAACTCAAGGATGTTAATTTCATGTAGTTATTCTCACTATTAGCTAACGCTTCACATTTTATTTTCAACAAACCGTAGGCCATTGTGAGTAGAACAATGCCCCGGCCAATTGTAATACAAAATTACTAATCATTTAACACTAATGATACAAATAGGTTAATAAATTAACTGGCTTTAACAAAGAGTGACGTGGGCTATATCAATTCAAGATATAACGGATTCCCTGTAACGCGGATTATGCTTGGTCTAACTTTTGTTCGATAATGCTTAGTGCCTCATCGATAAGCAAAAACATGCTGTTTCTCGCTCGTTCAGCATTGCCTGTCTTAATCGCATTAAAAATACGTGCGTGTTCTTCCACCACACCTTTTGGATTAGCAATAGCTGGATTAGTGTGCTGAATACTGACATTCAATGCGGTAGTGGTAAAATCTCGCATACGAATGTAAAAGCGATTTTCTGTGGCATATAAAATAGCCACATGAAAGTCGATGTCTGCCTGCAACTCGGCCGCTTGGTCGTTATTTTCAACCGATAGTTCCATACGCTTTAAGGCATGTTCAATCTCAGCTAAGCGTTCCTGAGAAGCATGTCTTGCCGCCAAAGCACAAGCTTCAGGCTCAACCGCCATACGCATTTGGGTAAACTCTTTGAGAACATGCAAAGACGGCTTGGCCTGCAAAGACCAACTTAACATTTCTGCATCAAGAATATTCCAATGCTCTTCAGGTAAAATCCGAATACCTTGTTTAGGTTTGCTAGATATGAGTCCTTTGGCGGTCAGCATTTTAATGGCTTCACGCACAGCGGTTCTGCTTACGCCAAATTTATCACATAAAGCGGCTTCTGTAGGTAAACTTTTGTCTCGAGGGTATTCACCACAAACTATGGCCCTACCTAATTCACTGGTCATTCTTTGTGATAAATTTTTACTGCTTGCAAAATTAGACATTCAATTTTCCGCTTACTTAGTTCTGTCAATTATATTATTAAATTATGAGTTTACCTTAAAAAGTAAAGTACAACAAAACAGACTAAATAGCACGGTAGAATGCATGAAACTAGTAATACGACCCTTAATTGAATCTTTCGTACGGGCGTAACGTGCAAAAAATTAGCTAAACGTTAACCTTACGCAGCAAAAAAATTACAGGAGAAAACTTACCTTAAAATAGAAGAACTGAAATATCGTTTGCCAACTATTTTTTATAGTGGGCAAACTGTCATACCAATTAATCCTTGCGCAGCACCGCTAACCAATCTTCCTTACGTTCCGTTTTTGGTTGACCCAAGTCCACCATCCCCCCAGCAGTTACGCTATCAACAGTGCCCTTTTCCATCATTCCACCGGTACGAGGATTAAACCACTTTACACCAAATGTTCCTTTGTCTAGAGACAGATCTAAGGTAGTGCTATGAGCCGCATGTAAATACACTAAGTACACTTCACCTTCGTTAGCAAACACATAAGGTTGGTTAGCTTTATCGGTGACACTGGCTAACTGATCCATATTGCGCATGCGATGAAAAGGAATATCATGTTCAGCAAAGAACTTCACCGCAATGCCCGCGTAATCCCAAGATTTATCGCGACTTCTAAAGTCTTCGGCGACTAAATCATTTTCTAACAAGCGATAACCAAAGTAGTATTCAACCCCTGCTCCACCGGCCATTAAATTGCCCCATAACGTTTTCTTACGAATATCATGTAGGTTATATTTCATTTCACGATCTTCAGCCCAACCATCGAAGCCTTTGTAGCCAGGATCAGGTGGCACGCCCATACCTGCTGGGTTTTGTTCATCGTTAGCCACTACCCAAGGTTTACCCGCTGCTCGGGATTGTTCTACCCAAAGTAAGGTTTTTTGGTGTGCATATTTCCAACTGTTTTGTAATGACGCTCCAGTTAGGACAGATTGTGGGCCTAACAACGATAAATACACTTTTTCTTGTTGATTAGGAAAAGAGTGAATAACGGTATGATGATCATATGGGTCAAGGTTCAAAATATATTCAGCCATATCTCTTTGCTCTTCATAACTCTGCGTATTTTCTTCGCCAATATTCCAGTTAAGAGCCAAATGATGTGCATAACGGGCGATGAGTTCGCGTAAATAGAGTTTTCTTTCAATACCCAACAACCCGCCGTCCAACGATTCTTTAATGAGGGTCACACCCTTTCCTTTACGGTTGTCATCGCTTTCATTTTCTTGCAATTTGAAATGCAGATACAAACCTAGTTCTTGTGCATGACTAAACAATCTTCCCCATTGGTCAAGTTTAGAGGTATCAAAGTGGAATTTGCCATTTCGTTCAACGTAAGGCCATATATTGTCGCCATCTCCAGCAGCATTGTAGGTCAAAAATGAAAATGCATTTAACCCCTTGCTGGCCAAATAATTAAACGCGCCTAGCAAGTTTTTGCCTTTGCCCCCTTGCCACGTTGGATCACCACTTTTAGCGTCTTGTGCATGGGGTTGCCATGTTTTTATCGCTAAATTAGGTTTGACTCCAAAAGTATTGTCAATGTCTGCATATGCCAGCATGGTTTCTGGGGCATCAGGACCGGCTTTTAAGAAATACTCGCCACTTCCGGCATGACGTAAGTAATGTCCACCCACATATTCTAAGCGGCCTTTTGCCCTGAAATCCTTGCCTTTCTTATCTGTCTTTGCCACTTTAAAGGTGCCATATTTTCCTTGATAAGGGTAAACATATTCGCCAACCGAAGGCGTCACAGATGCATTTTCGCCTTTTACAAAAGAGATGCGATAACTCCAAAGTCCTGCCTTGTCAGGTGATAGGTGAGCACGCCACTTAATACCAGACTCAGCAGAGCTTTCTGCAGCATTGCCATCTGTCGCAAAATAACCGGGTACCGTATAGGTGGGAACGCCAGACTCATGAGCAAACGTCACCGACATGCGATAATCTAAAAAAGGGTTAGGCTCCACATCTTGTTCGTAAGCAAAAGGACCATCCATTGTTAACACCACATCGTGCCATTGCTTTTGTTCGCCACTAATAACCACAGCCCCGTCACCGTCTTGTTGTCTTGGCGTAACTAAAGCAGGACCCGCCTCAATTTCTTCTTGTAACCTAAGCGCAGAAACGTTCGACTTAGCTTTGCTAGGATCATAGTCGATAGCGGAAAATACCAACTTTGACCACAAACCACGGCTAAAGTCTTTGCCATTATGACTAGCGTTTTCGACTATCACCGAGAATTTTTCACCTTCGTTCACTTCAACTCTTTTGAAATGGGCAACAAAAGATGAGGAGGTGTCTATATTTTGCTCTGTTTTAGGCGCAATGAATTTTCCTATGACACTGTCCCCGACTTTAACTGTGTAAGTAGATTGGCCATTTTTATCGCCTGCTGTGTGTAAACTAATATCAAATCGGCCATTCCCCATGGGCACTGTAGACGTTACTTCACCTCTCGTTTTACCGTCTTCAACTCTAAAACCTATCATGCCTTCACGCTTATAAAAGCCGCTACCCTCTAGCATTAATACGTTGGCATCGATAACAGCCTTGCTCTGTTGAGCGATACCACTGTTTGATAATAACGTGAGTAATAAAGCTTGAGTGCAACTTACTAGTAAACGTTTCATTTTATTTATAACCTAGGGCATGTAAAATTAATGTAAAATAATGATGACAAAAATCAATTTGTAATACAATACTTTAATTTAAAGAACGGTGCACTTTTCAATGGTACTGCTGTTTTTCTGTAAAAAGATTATCAGCTATGCTAAGCAAATGAAGTCAGTACACTCTGGCAACGAGCCTATGTAACCTGAGTTCTGGATAAGAAGTATCGTTTAAGCTAAACACTAGTTTACGCTAAGCATTATCAATTTAATTCAATGATTTAATATATTTTTGTCTACATAACCTCAGCTAACTGTTACTCGGTAGCGAAATTTTTGGTGCGTGTTATTGCTATACAATCCAACGCCGCTAGACACCAAAAGAGCGTTATCAAGAGGTTCGGCTTATCTACAATTCAGGTTATGTAGCCTATATATAGCTCATATGCGCTTAGTCAAGAAGCGCTCCTTAACGTATTTGTACTTTTTGCGAGGCGTATTAATAAGCTTATCATTTTGCATACCTACGTATCGGCTAGCCCATAACATTTGTACATGCAAGGTAATACACTAAAAGTCCATGTTGTAAGTGTTTTGTCTAAAGAGGGATATTTGGGCTAAAAAATGAGAAATAAAAATGAACAGTCCCGTCTACGAAAAATCGAACCTTCAATCCGGCTTTACACTGGTTGAACTCATAATTGTCATCGTGATTCTAGGAATTCTTGCTGTGACAGCAGCGCCAAAGTTCATAGATTTAAGCGGCGATGCAAATGTGTCCGTTTTAAAATCTGTTGGTGGAGCAATCACTTCAGCGAGTAAACTTGTCTATGCCAAGTCTGTATTGCAAGGAAAAAGTAACGCCGAACTTGCCTATGTTGACCTTGATGGTGACGGCGCCACTGATATTGAGACAAGATATGGCTACCCCAGCGGCTCAAGAACTAATGGCCTATCCAAAGCTATGAGTGATAGTTTTGACACAGATTGGATTTGGTCTACAAACAATAGCCATTCAATATTCTATCTGACTAAAGCTTCGTTTACTTGGACATCGGGAGCGTATGTCAATAAAAAACCTATAGAGGCCACCAATTGCTATCTGATATATAACAGAGCAAAAAACAAGGGGGAGCTACCTACCATTGAATACATAACATCTGGTTGCTGAACATCAATTTTTTGCTTTTCTGCTACAAGGGTATATGCCTAACGCTAGCCCCTTGACTACTAGCCATAATGAGTGAAACAAATATGCTTTACCTCCTTTCGTATTTTTAAACGGGCTGTATTTGTGCACGTAGCAAGAGTATAAACAAGACCAATCATCGCGAGTGAAAGATGGGGGAACTCCAGGCAAATGACTAAGTGCTTGTTCGAACGCATCCAGCGGCCTTGTCCTACATGTTCATTGGTCAAGGTACAACGACTATTCTCTGTTGCCTCAACTAAACTGACATCAACAGGCCTGGGTCCGATAACGTATCGACATCAGGCCTTGATTGTTACTTAAAAATGACGCCCACTTTGCGGGTTTACGATAAAAGCGCGGTTGCTGATCACTGAGATACAATTACTCAGCAATAAAATCATGTTCTAATTCATAATTATCAAAGCGCGGTAGCACGGCTTTCAATTTGTCACGTTCATCACGATGAGCTTGGGATACTTTGCTCCAATCTTTTATCATAGGAAAACTGGTTAGATCATCTGGTTGCACAGATACATCCCACCATTTGTCTGCCCCATCTTTCATGACTAATTTACCACGTATCAATTGACGATAATTCTTATAGGCGTAATTCCACGCTCTATGCTCTTTTTTATTAGTCGTTAAAAACGGCCACAAACTTTCACCATGTACTTGGTAATCTGCTGGAATAGGCTCGCCCATGATATCAGCCAAGGTAGGCAAGATATCCGCCATGGATGCCAACACCGGTTGTTTACCGTGTTTGGTCATATTTGCTCCCGGCGCATAAATAATTAGCGGTACATGAGTGCCTTCTTGCTTATTATGGCTGGCTTTGCCGTAACCACTGGTACCGTTGTCGGCCGCAAAAATGAAAATAGTGTCGTTTTCAATACCCATTTGCTTAAATTTCTGCAGATATAACCAAACTTGGTAATCTAGATATTTAACATGAGCTGCCATACTTGGCTCAGTCACCGTACCATGAGTATCGTAAACACCATTATCACCGGTAATATTAGGGGTAATTCTGGTGTATTTCTCGCCATCCCATTTAACAACAGGGGTACCGGGCCATTTTTCTTCTGAATCCGGGTGTAACCAGTCAAAGGCATCGTGTCCTAAATGACTCGTATGATAAACAAAGAAAGGTTTATTTTTAGCATGCTGACGCTCCATAAAGTCGAAGATAAAGTCTACCTCAACATCAGGCCCAAAGGTGTTGACGCCGTATTCTTTTTTACTTGCAGCTGTGTTTGGCCAAAACTCAAATTGCTCCTTGTTGCTAGGATGATTCATCAGCGTCACACTCGGCTGCCAATACCAGCCATTTTGTGCATAAGACTTGCGAGTTAACACCTTACCCGTGTCTTCATTCACTAACACACGTTTGCCCTGCACTTTTTTAGTAATTAAATTAAAATCTGTATAAGGATTTTTCTGTTTGCTTCTCGGTCTTTCTCCAGGAGTCAATGCCCCTTCATCAAAGCCATATTTATCCCAACTAGGCATTTGTGTTTTACCACTCCACATCGTGGCGTACCCAGCTTTTTGTGCTAGATGTCCAATTTGTAAAGGTGACGATTCAAACAAAGTGACTCTTGGCCCATTAACAGCTCTGCTGGTTCGCTCTTCTTTGCTAATATTCTCTTTTGGCGTATAAGTTTGCTTTTGTCCTGGTTTTAACACCACTCCAACATCACCATTGTGCCACCATTTATGAATGCTAGCGTATCGACCTGTCATCATCATGGCTCGACTTGGCGAACAGACAGTTGATGCCCATGCATTTTCGATAAACGCTCCTTGGTTAGCCATTTTTTCGATCACTGGGATGTCAGCTAATTTCCGCCTGTCACTAACTGACTTACCACGATAACCCGACCACTTAGATGAACCGTAAATAGCTAACTCTCTAGCACTTATATCGTCAGCGTATAAGACCACAACGTTAGGTTTCTGCTGAGAGGCTTGAGTCATTTGTTGATTAATGCTGGGAGCGGTCTGCTTATCATTATCGGAACTAGCACTACAAGCAAACAGTACTAAGCATGCTGCAGACAAAGAACTTAAGGTAAATTTGTTCATTTATTCAATCACTTTTGTCGAGGTCTAATTAATTAGGTTAATAGTCATGCACAAGGTGTAACTATTCAGATCAGATATTCACACGTTCTATTGATATTGGTCAGCCTTTAATCTCTACGCTAACTCGCTATATCAATAGCAAACCAATCATAGCAGCCTTTAAGCTTCATATATAAACACATGAATTTATATATTCATTTAAATTAATCCAAATCACTAGCCCATTTACAATTTCTTTACTATGCCAAATGAACAATTGAGCGACTTAAAGTTAGAGTTTTAATGGGTAGATTAGATTTTGAAACTATCTAATTGGCTGGATACGCACTCACGGATATTGATAATCATGCTGATAATCGCCCTGCGGCTGTGCTAATCGTTCCAGACGATTAGTCGAACCGCGGGGCTTCTCACCCTAGCGCGACTGGGCACAAAAAAAGCCCAACGAACAACCTTGAGTACAAACACTCAATGTAAAGATTGTAATCTTTGATACTTAATCATTTACTTGACGGGATTCACTCGTATCATCCCTGATACTCGCCCTACGGGCAGCCTGCGGCCGTGCTAATCGTTCCAGACGATTAGTCGAACCGCGGGGCTTCTCACCCTCGCTAGTTGAATTAAGTAATTAAATTCAAGGTAATAAAAAACCCGCAACAGGTGCGGGTTCTTCGTATATGGCGGATAGCGAGGGATTCGAACCCCCGGTACGTTTGACCGTACGTCTGATTTCAAGTCAGGTGCATTAAACCGAGCTCTGCCAGCTATCCGAACTGAGGGGCGCATTCTAAAGACGTTTTTATTGGATGTAAAGTCCCAATCAACATCTAGTAAACTAACCGCTGAATTTTTAAACAGAAAATGGCATTATCCCCTACCCTCTGTGGGCCTCGCTAGCTAATAGATAAACTGTTTGTTCCTTTATACTAAGTTGCAAAGTCATTAGCGATAAAGTTTATTTAGCTTATTGATAACAAAAATATGACGTTTTGCTAAAAAATGATTATAGTAACCACCACCCAACATTGTTAACAATTTTCAAAATACTAGATAGGTTAAACATGGATAAAAATATCTCTCGTCGTTCTGCTCTAAAAATGTTCGCTGCAGGTGTTGTCGCTACAGGTGTATCAAGTTGTAATAGTACATCAAGTGTTATTGCCTCGCCTCCGGCCAAAACGGGCACCAACCCTAGCCGCGACAAATGGCATAAAACCCATGATAGAGTGTGGCTAGGTGGAGAATATTGGGCCAATCCAATGGAAGATTGGCGCGTCGTTGATGGCGGCGCGGAATGTTTAACTAGAGGTGGCAACCGCAGTATCCATTCATTAACTCATCAATTAACCCATCTGGATCAAAGCTTTACTATGTCGGTAACACTGGCCCGTTTAGAAAAATACCAAAGAGATGGCGGTGCAGGTATTAGACTCGGTGCCAAAAGCGAGTTAAATGAGTATCGCAGTAACTGTTTTGTGCAAGGGGGTTATGACTTAGGTATAAAAAATAATGAACTCATCCTTGGCAATAACACCGCACCTCTAACCAGCAAAATTGATAATCAAGAAGTGACACTAGTATTAACGGGGGCACCGCAATCCGGAGCTATGGCGTTAGCGTTAACCGCTAAATTAGCAAGCTCAGGCAAAGTGATTGGTCAATTAAGTCATTTAGTCCCTGCATCAGAGCTATCAGGTAATGTTGCCTTAGTCAGTAACTTTTCAATTCATTCCGTCTCACAAGAGAAAGTGCCAGAAGATAAGTTGGGGGCTCGGTATCGCTTCAGTAATTGGACTATGCAGGGTGAAGCTTTCTCAGTTATCGAAGAACAAAAGTTTGGCCCTATTTTGTGGACCATGTACACATTGAGTGATTCTCGAAATGATGAAGGTTTTGTGATGAAGCTCAGTGCCTATACTGGACCTATCGGCGCGCAAGATAATCAGCAAGTAGAGTTGCAAGTTCAGCGAAACAATCAATGGCTGAGCCTTGGCAAACAAACTATTAACCATGATGGTTGGCTAGCTACTTTTAGGATTGCGAATTGGAATGAAAAACTAGACACCCCATTTAGAGTAATTTATGTTGAAAAACACACAGATGGTAGTGAAACACCGGATATTTACGCTGGCACTATAAAAGCCAACCCGGCAAGCAATAAATTGCGTATGGCTGCCCTTACTTGTCAAAATGATTATGGCTTTCCCTACGAGCCAGTGGCACAAAATGTCGAGAAACTTAACCCTGATATAGTGTTTTTCTCTGGTGACCAAATATATGAAAGTCACGGTGGCTTCGGCATTGTACGTACTCCCGACAACCTAGCTATTCTTAACTATTTACGTAAGTTCTACCAATTTGGTTGGTCCTTTAAAGAAGTCATGCGAAATCAACCAACAGTATGCTTACCTGACGATCACGATGTGCTGCAAGGCAACTTGTGGGGAGAAGGTGGCGCCACTATGCAAAATATAGAGAAAGATCCTTCTGCGGCTATTTTAGGGGGATATATTCAATCTCCTCGTGTGGTAAACATGGTACACAGAACCACGCTTAACCATCACCCCGATCCCTACGACCCTACCCCCACTAACGGCATTAGCTCTTATTACGGCGATATGCTCTATGGTGGCGTGAACTTTGCCATTATTGCAGACAGACAATGGAAAAGTGGTCCAGAACGAATTGATATAGAAGTAGGCGTGACCGGCCAAGATGAAGATAAATTTAGCTACAATCCTAAATTTAACCCAGATGGCTTAGAGTTATTAGGCAAACGCCAAGAGGACTTTCTCAAGAAATGGGGCAAAGACTGGCGTGGACACACCTTAAAAGCCGTGCTCAGCCAAACCGTGTTTGCAGGGATCTGCACGCACCAGCCCACACCAGACAGGTTTATGAAATATGACTTTGACTCCAGTGGCTGGCCAGCAAAAGCGCGCGATCGCGCAGTAGATGCCATGCGTGACTCCATGGCCTTGCATATTTGTGGGGATACACATTTGGGATCTTTATCTCAATATGGCGTCGCTAAGCAACGAGACAGTAACTGGGCTTTTTGCACCCCCGCTATTTCAGCCGGATGGCCAAGATGGTGGAAACCAGACTCAATAGATATGCCCCATCAAAATCGTCCAGTCCATGGTTTGGCCGATACGGGGGAGTTTAACGATACTTTTGGCAATAAAATGTATATCTATGCGGTGGGCAACCCAGTGGTTGGCAAGTCTGGTAATCGATATGTAAAAGCTCATGAAAAAGGCAGCGGCTTTGGCTTTATCACCTTTGATACCGAAAAACGCACTTACACAATGGATGCTTATAAATTCTTAGTAGACGTCGCGGATGGCAATGCCAGCAATCAATACCCTGGCTGGCCGGTGACTATACATCAACAAGAAAACAAAGGGGATAATATCCTGAGCTAATCCCAATCCGTTATGATAAGTAATCTGGATCTTAGTGCGGAACTCAGGTTAAGTAACCATTAAGCACAACGAAAAACGGCCTTTATACAAAGGCCGTTTTTTAGTTCTGGATAACAAGTATCGTTTAAGCCAAACACTAGTTTACGCTAAGCAATATCATTCAATGATTTAATATGTTTTGTCTACATAACCTCAGCTAAATGTTACTCGGTAACGAAATTTTTCGTGTATAGCAATACTAATTGTTGTACGTCATAACATGTTATTGCTAAACAATCCAACGTTGCTAGACACCAAAAGAGCGTTATTCAGAAATTCGGCTTATCCAGGATCCAAGTTAAATATTATCCTATCGATATGACTGTTTGTTATTGAACACGGGTCCATGTGGTTGTTCTGCCAAACCAGCTAACGCCAATGTATCCTGTCATTTCTAGCTTGTCGCCAGCGTCAGCCAGCTTAGCTTCACAGCTATAGGTATTGCCAGATTCAGCGTCGTAAATTTTACCGTCTTCGTACTGATTGTTTTCGACCTTTTTAAGGCCATTTAACATATGCATACCTAAAATGGGACGACTGCGAAGACTTTCAACGTCATTTTTCAAGTCAATTTTAGGCGCACCTAAAACGGCATCTTTATTGTTATCAACGTCGTCTTGATCCCAAGTCGGCTCTTCTAACCACACAATTTCACCACAAAAACGATCTTCACATTGATATACTTTTACTTGAGCCGCTTGATTTTCAGTAAACCAAAGCCCCTCAATATCAGCAGCTAAAGCCGCGTTGCTAATGAATCCAGATAACAACAATAAAGCTAGAAATTTTTTCATAACCTCTCCAAATTTTGTACAATTTGTACATTGATAGCTGCTCATCTTAGTAGAAAACACCTCATCAGACCAGTAATTATTACGATGACAAAACGCCAACTTTGCTAGCGCTAGTTTTACATAATAGAACAAGAATCATGCTAGCTGGCGCTAGGCACTTAACGCAATATCAGCCATTTTTTTAATGCCTTCAAAAGACTCAGCACCCGCTATGAATAATCCATTATGACAAAACATGGCATCTTCAATGCCGGTCGTTTGCTGTAATTTTTCACCAGATAAGCCCGCCCACGCTTGTGGCAATGATTTGCGATCTTCAAAAGAACTAAGGTTCAACCGGTACAGTTTGAATTCTCCACTCACCTGTGTGAGATGGGTAAACCATATATAAAGCCGTATTCGATAGCGTATGAACAGTGCGTTTCCAAGGCACGTATTTTTCCAACACTATGATCCTTTCATCTATAGCAGTATCTATCGCTTTTACCACTATATCTGTTGCATCAATTCCACCTTTAGCCGATGCGATAAAGCGTTTTAGAATGTGATATGCAAATTCAACCGCCTGCTCAAAACATTTGTCAAAACTGCTATTTTCTTGCCAAGTGGGATTAAACATTGAAATGGTTTGGCTAAGACTAATCCCCTCTGCCACCCCTACCAAATACCCGCAATCAATAGCATCAATGGTTGACACTAAGCCAGCATCTACTGCATCAGTTACTGGTTGATTACCCTGACATATTTGCAATCCGTATTTTTTCCATATCAAGCCAAAAGAAGAATAAGGAATACCATTCTCGCGTTCACCTGCCCCACCACGCTGATGATGATCAAACCTATCGAGTTCTGGGTTATATTCTCCGCCTACGTCAATCACAATGTCAGCGTCGGCCATAATATCTTGGTTACGAGTTCGAATTAATTCAAAAGAAGGAAATATGTATTTAACAGCGGCAACGCTAAAAACATCGTCAGCATGGAAATTGCCGTCATGGGTCACTATCGTTTTGTTTGTCATGTATTTTTATCATTTTAGAAGAATGTAGAAGTGAGTACTAGATTAGCACCAACATATGAATAGCTTAGGCTACGGTATAAACCGCATATGGTATATCAATCAAGCTTCAAAAGCAGCAAATACTGCCCTTTGCCCAATCTGCTCAGCTCATAATGACCCATACAATAAGACGCAGATTACCCTCTGTATCTGTTATGTCAAAGTGGTATGGGTATATAGAGGTTAATAACTTAGCATATCTACATAACCTGAGTTCTGGATAAGAAGTATCGTTTAAGCTAAACACTAGTTAAGTCAAGAAATATCAATATAATTCAATGGTTTAATCTACATAACCTCAGCTAAATGTTACTCGGTAACGAAATTTTTCGTGTATAGCAAGGCGGATTGTTGTACCTAATAATGTGTTATTGTTAAACAATCCAACGCCGCTAGACACAAAAAGAGCGTTAGCGAGAGGTTCGGCTTATCCAGGACGCAGGTTACATATACAGTCGAGCGATAACAGCCAACTTATTCAGCCTCAACACTTTGCGGAGTACCCAACTGTACAGTTTCAGTTTCAGTTTCAGTTTCAGTTTCAAATATAAGCCGAGATTGAGGGATTGTTTGACCTGCAGCAGGTGTCATCTCCTGCTCAGACACGGTTTTATTGAATTGCATGCCTTTTTGAGTAGCAAACTCAACCATCTCAAGGGCTTGTTCTCTAAAAGATAAACCAGTGACCTCTTTTACCCCTAAGCTGTTCGCTACTTGCGCTAGCAAACGTTCAAATTCAAGGGCTTTCTGCTCTGCTTCTTCTTCATCTAAATCCATCATTGACTGAGATTCGCTACCTATTGTTAGCGCTCTATTTGCCGCAACTACAGCTTCAATACCCACATCCTTGACCCCTTGTCTGTCTCGGTAATTATCGGTTATAAAACTCTTTGCTCGTCTGATCACTTTTTCTGCTTGCTCGTAGGTTATTTCAGCATAGTCATCTGCATCATTGTCTTCAGCTTTATCTAAAATATTAATAGCAGGCGCAACATGTCGCTTAATAAGTGTTTTTACTTCCAAAGCGGTCATATCAACCAACACATCTGCTTGCTCATTTCTTGCCTTTTCGACTTCGTTTTGTTCAATGAGTTTAAACAAATCAACTAAGTCTTCTACGATGTTATTATAGGTAGATGGATACTCTCTATCACTTCCCAAGTCTTCTAATACCGCTTTGTGAGCTAATGAATTCTCGAGAGTCGAGGTTATGATTTGTTGAATAGAAAAAGCTTTGTTAATTATTTTTTCGGCTTTGAAGGCTTCGGTAATGATCAACAAATCATGTTCAGCTTGCTCTTTTACGGCCTGTTGTTTTTGTAAATTCTCGATCCTCTCAAGGGTTTGTTGTGCCTCTTTAAAGTGTAATGGAGTATAGAAAGTTAACTCGGCCTTGGAAGCCTTAGCTAATTGGGCCCTTGCCCGGGTTATCATTTGCTGCGGCGTTAAAGTGGATTCCTTGGCTTGCTTTTGGGCTGCGTTCTCTATCTGCGAGTCGATGACCTGATTGCTAGCACATGCGCTAAGCGTTAAGGCACAAAATATAACGATTTTTCTCACTTTCATTCCTTCAAGTTAATATAGTTCTTTTACGATTAATTTAGGCGAATACAATTGCGTCCAGCTTTTTTAGCAGCATACAATGCGTTATCAGCACGTTTAAAAATGCTGTTAAAATCATCACCTTCTCGCATTTGAGTAATACCAATACTGGCCGAAAAAGCCTCACCACTGACAAATTCAGTTCCGTTGACATGCTCTAACAATCTATTGGCGATATTGCATGCGGTTGCTTTGTCTGTATTCGGTAACAGCACTACAAATTCATCGCCGCCCAAACGCCCTAATAAATCGGTCGGTCGCAATAATGCTTTAGCGATTTCACTTAACATTTTTAACGCTGCATCTCCAACATCATGTCCGTATGTGTCATTAATGTTTTTAAAGTAATCAATGTCATATACCAATATGCTAAAATCTCGATTATGTTGTATTGCTTGCTGAAGCTCAAACTTACCTTGCTCAATCAAATGCTCTCTAGATGCCGCTTGCGTCAAGCTATCTGTAGACACCCTAGTAACCAATTGATGATTATGGGCAATTAGCGCAGGTATTGCCATAGCAAACATGGCGTTGGCCGCCACCACATTAATTGTATATTGATAAACCATTACAAAGTCCATCAGCGCCAATAGATCAATCAAAAATACTATGAATATACTACTCAATGCCAAACTCAGAATATTAGGGAAAGCAGTCTCGGTACAAGCAATCCACATATGTGGCAAGACCAAAAAGAAAATTGCGAATGAGCTATCCATTGACTGAGTAAATTTGGTCAACAACATAGTGACTATAATTAAACAGGAAGAAAGTAAAATTTTATATTTGAACTGGGCGGTCGGTTGGTTTGACTGCCCTTCTATATGCTTGAGTATTGTGAAACATTTATGCGGATAGGCGAGTTGAATACAAGAGAAAAACAAGGGACTAAGAATGATGATCCCGGCCATGTCTCCTATCCAAAAAGGTAACCAAGTGGCTGAAACGTCAGCAAAGGACATCATTCCAGATAGGCTCAAGGAGGTAATAACTAAGAAGGTGGCCGCCAAAGCAGCAGTTGCCACTATCAATAAAAAACTAATTATCACCGTAGGCAAGCTTAGCTTTTAGCGTCAGTTAACCACCGAAACACTTTGCTTCCCAGATAATAAGGGGTGATATGGGCAATACCAAACATCACACCGCTTTTGATCAACTCAGTGTTTTGCAACTGAAGATGATAGTCATTACCTGTAAATATTGTCACCAAAACAGCGGCTAGCATTAAAACAGGCGCCGCCCGTATTCCAACCACAAATAATGTGGCGAAGGTTAAGCCAGCAGGAGGGAACCAAACACTTGCATGATGAGTGTATTCAACAAAGCCCGCAATAAGCCAGACCCCTAACCATCCAGCTAACAATAACACCACTCTTACTATGGCGGAATGTTGTATTATGCCAAGAGCCCTTTGTTTGGATCCTAATAAGTCAAAAGAAAACATACACAATTATGCAATTTCATTAGCGGTCTGCATCTCCAAAGTAACGCGATGTTATGGTCAATTTTTAGTAAAAACCACAGTAAACCTAAAGACTTTTACTCAGTCTCCCTTTACATTAAACATATGACACTACCTTTATTTAGTGTGAAGGGAATACACTATTAGCTGATAGAGCAATGGATCATTTATGCAAATAAAACTCCACATAAGTGCACTGGCTCAAGGTAAACAATATTAACCCGCGAAGCGAGTGAATTTTGATGCAAATAGCAAACAAAAGCGGTGAATGTAGATTATTCCACCATGTTCAGAATGAAATAGTCGTAATGGCATTTCCAAAAGTATCCTGATACTCGCCCTACGGGCAGCCTGCGGCTGTGCTAATCGTTCCAGACGATTAGTCGAACCGCGGGGCTTCTCACCCTAGCGCGACTGGGCACAAAAAAAGCCCAACGAACAACGTTGACTACAAACACTCAATGTAAAGATTGTAATCTTTGATACTTAATCATTTACTTGACGGGATTCACTCGTATCATCCCTGATACTCGCCCTTCGGGCAGCCTGCGGCTGTGCTAATCGTTCCAGACGATTAGTCGAACCGCGGGGCTTCTCACCTAGGCGCGACTGGGCACAAAAAAAGCCCAACGAACAACGTTGAGTACAAACACTCAATGTAAAGATTGTAATCTTTGATACTTAATCATCTACTTGACGGGATTCACTCGTATCATCCCTGATACTCGCCCTGCGGGCAGCCTGCGGCTGTGCTAATCGTTCCAGACGATTAGTCGAACCGCGGGGCTTCTCACCCTCGCTAGTTAAATTAAGTAACTAAATTCAAGGTAATAAAAAACCCGCAACAGGTGCGGGTTCTTCGTATATGGCGGATAGCGAGGGATTCGAACCCCCGGTACGTTTGACCGTACGTCTGATTTCAAGTCAGGTGCATTAAACCGAGCTCTGCCAGCTATCCTTTGATTTTTAACTTTTCAATTACCGTTATAAAAGCCAGTTATTTCTAGCTCCGCTAATTGAGGATGCGCATATTAGAGGCGTTTTGAATTGTTGTAAAGCAATAAATGTAAAATACACGCTAACTGCTGTTTGTTTATTCGTTTTGTTTAGATTTGCAGCAAATCACACTTTCTCACAAATATTTAATACGGTATTACTTGAATTATTGAACCAAACCCCATACAAATACACTATATAAATATAAAACTAATTTTAACTTAAGTTTTGGAGAAAAAAATGGAACAAAGATCTACCTATACTAGTGCAGGTCAAGCTTCTGCACTTCAAACAAACAAGGTTTTGCGCAACACTTATATGTTGTTAGCTATGACCTTAACCTTTAGTGCGGTATGTGCTGGCGTTGCCATGTCAATGGGTTTAGGTCAAGGCGCTGCTTTGGTTATGAGTTTGGCCGCACTAGTGATGATTTTCTTTTTAAACAAAGCCGCTGAAAGCTCAAAAGGCATTTGGTTTGTGTTTGCGTTTACCGGTCTATTGGGCGGTTCATTAGGACCAATGCTCAATCACTACGCAGGCTTTCCTGGTGGAACCGAACTGATCATGCAAGCATTAGGCACCACAGCCCTAGTGTTTTTTGGTTTATCTGGTTATGTGTTAACGACTAAGAAAGACTTCTCATTTATGGGTGGTTTCTTGCTAGTTGGTTTAATCGTAGCCGTGGTAGCCTCTATCGCAAATATCTTTTTAGGTATTCCGGCCCTTAGTTTAGCGGTTAGCGCTGCTATCGTATTTATTATGTCTGGCTTCATTTTATATGATACAAGCCGCATTATTAATGGTGGTGAAACCAACTATATTCGAGCAACTGTTTCTATGTATTTGAACCTTTACAACTTATTCACCTCTATCCTTCACCTATTAGGTGTATTTAATAGTGATGACTAGTAACAATTAGTCCGTTTATAAATAAAAAACGCCTCAGCTTGCTGGGGTGTTTTTTTATGGTACATTTGCCTTATCAATTTCACTTAAGATCACCCTATTTAATACTATGGCGTTGTTTACAATTTTAGTTACTAGTGCCCCACACTCCCAACAAAATGCCTATACGGCTTATCGTTTTACAAAAGCTGCACTCGCTGCTAAACATCAAGTAAATGGGATCTTTTTTTATGGAAACGGCACATTAAATGGTAGCGCCTTACAAGTTATATCTGCTGCAGAGTTTAACTTACATCAAGCTTGGGTTGAGTTGGCCATAGAATACGCTGTGCCTCTAATGGTTTGCGTAACGGCTGCGTCGAAAAGAGGCATTACTAGTCAACAAGACGCCCAAGAATCAGATCAACAACATTATAGTTTGTCTACACATTTTGAGTCAGTTGGACTTGGCGAATTAGCCACCTTAATTAGTCAAAGCGATAGGTTGGTACAATTCTAATGAATACTGACAATCAAACTAGCGGCTTAGCAATAGTTAACAAAACGGCCTCATATGACTCAGTTAAAGGCCAAGAAAGTGTAGAGCTAGCATTAGCCTTGAGTAACTTTGGTCAAGCAGTGAGTCTATTTTTCATTGAGGATGGAGTGTGGCAATTATTACGCCAACAAAACCCAGCACAGCTTAATCGTAAAGCCTATTTTAAGACCTTCGCCGCATTGGAGTTTTACGACATTGATAAAATTTATGTATGCCACGACAGTTTATTATCCCGCGGCATATCTGAAGCAGAACTTTGTATCCCCGTCACCTTAGTCACTGATGAGCAATGTCAGCAATTATTATCCTTTCATAATCAAGTGGTCGTGTTCTAATGATCTTACATAAATTATCCGCTAGCCCCTTTTCAGAACATAGTCTGAACCATTGTTTACAGCGCGTGGCTAAAACAGACAAAATACTACTTACTCAAGATGCCGTATACGCATACCAACATGCAGAACTAAATGAAAGATTGGCAAATTTTTCACCTGTTTACTGTATAGCAGACGATTTAATTGCTCGTGGCATCACATTGAACAATCCCAAATTCAAAGCCATTGACTATGCAGAATTTGTAGAACTCACTCTAACCTGCAAACAGATGATAAGTTGGTAATATGGAATATTTTCTGACGTTTTCCGATAGACAAATACCGGTCGATAAAGCTGGGTATTTACTTAACACAAATGACTGGCAAGTAGAAATGGCAGCAATTTTGGCCGCACAAGAAAACATTGAATTATCAGATAATCATTGGGAAGTAGTGAAATTTGTTCGAGCATTTTATCTACAGTACGATACTAGCCCCGCCATGCGCGCACTCGTAAAAGCCATGGCTAAAGAATTTGGTCCTGAAAAAGGCAATAGTCGTTACCTATTCAAACTCTTTCCTAAAGGCCCTGCTAAGCAAGCGACAAAAATAGCAGGTTTACCGAAGCCAGCAAAGTGCTTATAGTAAAAATACCACCTACTTTATAATGACTTGCGAAAAACACGTTTTATTTACGCAAAATTTACTTTACATATAAAACAATTACTTCTCTATAATTTTGTATACTGTTAACATACACTTAACTGTTAACTTACAAAGCTAAATATAGATGCAACATATCTCCATAAGCAGGCGAGTGTTTATTGGTGCGGCTATGTATATTGTTACCGCTCCAATATTAGCAAGTACTCTGAACAAACAAACAAAGTTAGCTGAAATAAAGGTAGACGGTCAGTTTTATTCAGCGCATGAGCTCACTGTGCTAACAGACATTGCTGAAATTATGATCCCCAAGACCGACACAATCGGCGCTACTGACGCGCAAGTGATCTCAGTCCTAGACGGGTTAATGATGACTTGGGCAGGCAGCAAAACCAAGCAGCAATTTAAAACCTGTATTCAACAAATAGGCGCTCTAGCCAAAGATACCCACGGTCAAGGCTATTTAGCATTGCCACTCCACTTAAGACAGCAGCTAATTGAGCAGCTCGACATCAGCGCATTTGCTAATAAAAAAACACAATTATCATCTAACTATCGCAGACTTAAAGAAATGGTTTTCCATATTTTTTACACCTCAGAACAAGCTAACCCCGACTTTATACTCATTCCAGGAGAATATTACGGCAACTTAACAAAACAGCAGCTTGCTAAAGTTAATAGCGGGATCAGACTATGAAACAAGATTATGACGTAATAGTAGTTGGCTCAGGAATGACAGGTGGGTGGGCGGCAAAAGAATTTTGTGAAAAAGGCTTCAAAACGCTAGTAATTGAGCGAGGGCGGCACTTAGACCATCCCAGTACTGAATACAAAGATATGCAGGCCCCTTGGCAACTGGAAAACAGAGGAATGGCATCAGAAATATACGATGAAGAAGGCCGTTATCGTATGTTAAAAACAAAAAAAGGTAAGCTCAAAACGGAGTCTATTCAATTTTTTGCTGACGAAAAAGAATACCCTTACTCTTACCCAGAAGATCGCCCTTTTATGTGGACAAGAGGCTATCACTTAGGTGGCCGCTCCTTAACTTGGGCGAGGGTTTCCCTACGTTTTGGGCCAAAAGATTTTGAAGCAAACGCAAAAGATGGGCATGGAATCCCTTGGCCAATAGGCTATGACGACATTGCACCTTGGTACGATTACGTAGAAACCTTTGCTGGAATATCGGGGAACAAAGATGGCCTACCTGACCAACCAGAGGGCGTGTATCAAAAGCCATGGAATATGAGTTGTGCCGAAGAGTTCATTGCTGATAATCTCAAAAAGAATCTACCTAACCGTCGCATGATCATTGGTAGAACAGCCAATATGACGGAACCAACAGAAATTCAAACCAGTTTAGGGAGAACTAAATGCCAAGCACGTTCTTATTGTGAGAGAGGCTGTACATTTGGTGGCTATTTCAGTGCTTTATCTGCCACTTTACCCGCAGCGCGAAACACTGGCAATTTAACCATAGTTACAGATGCCATAGCGTCAACAGTAGATTACGACGAGACCACAGGTAAGGCCTCAGGCGTGACCATAGTCGATGCCCATACCAAAGAAAAACGCAGTTATCGAGCTAGGGTGGTATTTCTATGTGCCTCAGCGTTAGGCTCGGTACAAATACTACTTAACTCCAAGTCAAACACCTTCCCTAATGGACTAGCCAACTCTAGTGGAGCCTTAGGTCACTACATAATGGACCATTTTACCGGCACGATGGGCGGAGGAACGGTCCTATGATTCGAAGACAAATATTCATATGGCCGCAGACCTATAGGTACATATATTCCTAATTTTAGACAAGATAAGTCTGACGACGTTGACTTTGTGCGTGGTTATGGCTTTCAAGGAGGAGCCGCCACTCGACCTAATACAGGTAACACTGCTAAACGTGTAGGCATAGGGGCGAAAGTAAAAGAAAAGCACAACAACCCGCACCATGGCGCTTTTTTACAGCTATGTTTGGTGAAATGTTGCCTTACTATGAAAACTACGCAAGTTTACATCCAACTAAGAAAGACAAATGGGGGATCCCGCTTTTACATATCGATGCGCAGATCCGCGATAACGAACGCAAAATGATTGTGCAAGCAGCGAAAGATCTAAAAGAAATGCTCAAGGCCGGCGGCTGTACCAATATTAGAGTATCTGAAACTCCAGCCGACAAATACATTATGGTTGGGGCACGTACTCACGAAATGGGCGGAGCCTGTATGGGTGACGATCCCAAGCAAGCTGTTCTCAATAAGTGGGCGCAATCACATGATGTAGACAATTTGTTTGTTACCGATGGAGCTTGCATGCCTTCCTGCTCGACACAAAACCCGTCTCTAACTTATATGGCAATTACCGCTCGTTCAGCCGACTATGCAGCAAAACTAATGCAACAAGGAAAACTGTAATGGACAGACGAAAATTCATTTTAACCACTGCAGCTGCCAGTATAGCAGGTGCCAGTTTGTCAGCATGTAACGCAACAACTCAGTCCAAGATCTCAACTACAGAGCTTATTTCTAGAACACAAAGAACCAAGTGGTTAAGCTCATTTTCTTGCAACATAGAAATGTGGTTTAAACATCTCCCCTTTTTAGATCGTATTAGTGCTGCCAAAAAAATGGGCTTTACTGCAGTGGAATTTTGGAACCCAATGTCGGTAAAAAAGGCCAAGACTCCGGATTTAATTGCCAAACGGGCTAAGGACGAAGGGATCCGTATTACCAGCTTTTCTCCTGGCGCTCCCTCGCTCGCTGACTCTAAAAATCTAGCGAAGTTCATTGAATGGGCTGATTTAGCTATAGAATTAGCAGATTTATTTGATGTGCCAAACTTTAATCTTACCGGCCACAAAAATATAGAAGGTAAGTCCGTCGAACAAATGATAGACACTTACACCCATGGGATTAAGCAGGTTGCACCTAAATTTGAAAAAGCCAAGAAGGTTGCCACAATTGAACCTTACAACCCATTCGATCACAAAGGTCATTTTATCTATGGGGTTGAACTCTGGTTTGTCCATTTGCCAAGAAATAAATTCTTCCAGTATCAAATTAAACTGGGATTTTTTCCATATGCAGCGTACCAATGGTAACTTGATCACCCATTTGGAAAACGGTTTTGAGCAAGTTGGTTACGTACAACTAGCTGATTTCCCGACCGACATCAACCGAGTACCGGTGAAGTCGCCTATGGAAGAGTGCTCACTCGTCTTCGAGAGTTAGGCTATAAGGGCTATATTGGCGCAGAGTGTTTTCCTAAAAATAAAGACGACCAGACGGCTGCAAACGATCTCGCACGCTTAGCTAAGAATATTAAATTACCGGCACCGACGCTCGCTTAAAAAATAACGGTAGAGCCGATTCTTTTATTTAGTTAAAAAATGAAAGCGGGTCTATAATTTCTTTAGAGAGCTTAAGAATATAGGAATGAACGAATGAAAAAGTGGTTACTTGGCTTATCAACTTCACTAGTGGTCAGCTCACTCTATAGCTTTTCGGCTTTAGCCATTGACGTATTTGAAGCCGATCGTCTATACAAAAATGAGCAATATAAACAAGCACAAATTGAATATTCAAAGGCAGCACAGGTAGGTAGTCCTCATGCTTTTTATCAATTAGGCACCATTTATCTCAAAGGATACGACGTACCACAAGACAGTATAAGCGCGTTTATTTGGTTGTCTTTGGCCGCAGAATACAACTTTTCTGATTCGAAAAAAGCAGCAAAGGAGGTGTTTGACCTATTATCTAGCAAACAACAACAAAACGCTGAAATAATTTTGTCGTCTATAAAACAAAAATTAAGTAAAGAAAGTGTCCAGCTACAGTATTTTCCTCAGCTCAGTCAAGAGAACCTAAAGGAGAAAGTTACCTTTGGTGGTGATGGAAATTTGGATATAGTTTATCAGGACGCCGATCTTATTCTTGACGATTTTTCTACTAGTTTCGCAGACGACTCTTTTTATGATGATGTTAGTTTGTTTGGCGACCCTAATGAAGATGGCGACGGATTCTCTTCTGACGCGCAAGAAGCACAAACCGGTGTCGTCCGAGTACCAGCACAATTCATTCAAAGAACCCCTTTTTAATAGTCGATTATGATGTCGGTCCCGATGGCTCAGTTCGTAATCTCACACCAGTACAAAAAATAGGTTACTCCCGTACGTTACAAGAGCGATTTGTTATGAGTACCTTCCCTGCACCTAACTTTAAAGGTACTCGAGTGAATTTTCTCAACCGTAGTTATATGGGATCTGCGACTTATAGCAAGTTTCAAATGAAAGAAGAATACGAAAGGTTGTACGACAAACTACGTAGAATGGTGAAACGACTAAAGGTTAGCAATAAACGCGAAGACAAATATCAATATGCCATGATGTTATTAACCTTTACGTGGTTAAACCAAGAAGATGGAGAAGCGATAGCATTGCTAAAAGAAGTGGCTAAAGCTGGGCATCCATTGGCGCAATTTGAGTACGGCTCTAAGTTGTATCGAGAGCAAACAGATATTGAACAAGGCATTTATTGGATCTCAGAAGCCAGCAAGTATGGCTTACCTAAAGCTGAATATCGGTTAGCCAGTATTCTTCAGTCTAGCCCTTGGGTGATAAATGATGAGAAGAAAGCCCTGTTTTGGTATCAGTCAGCACTAGAAAAAGACTACCCCGCTGCTAAATTAAGAGCAGCTGAACTCAAAATGTTAGCCAGTGATACGTCGCTACACGATTTTGACGCAGCGAATGAACTGTTAGCACAGTTGAAAGAGTCGCAAAGAGAAAACCCTGAGTATTATTTTTTACTGGCGATTGCCGAGAAAAACAAACCTAGCCGAAACTTTAGCAACGTCATTAACTACGTTGAACAGGCAATCGACCTTGGAGAAAGGTTCAATTGGGATGTATCTTATTGGCAAGCCTTGATTGAAAAATGGACTAAGGGCTCGGTGACTATCGTTGAAGACTAAACGTCGAGCAATTCATATTGATATACAGCCACTCAGCGAGTGGTTTATACCAACTCTATTCATTAACTAACCCTAGTTCTGGATATGAAGTATCGTTTAAGCTAAACACAAAAAGAGCGTTATCCAGAGATTCTGGTTTATCCAAGATCAACATTAACTATGCGCTCAGAACGATCCAGCGTTTTTTGCACAAGGGGACGGAAAACAGGAATGGTCGCTCCCTTTCAAGTACAGAGATTGCCGAGCAAAAGCCGCTGGGACGTTCATTTCAGCCGAGTACTGAATTATGAATAAAAAAAGCCGGTATACCTTAAGGTATACCGGCTTCTCATTATCTACCCAGTCTATTTGCCTATTGCTTCAAGACCGTTCATATAAGCCTGTAACGCTTTAGGAATGGTAATTGAGCCGTCAGCCTGCTGATTGTTTTCCAATATGGCAACTAAAGTACGGCCAACAGCTAACCCCGAACCATTTAGCGTGTGTAATAGTTCAGGCTTGTTTGTTTCAGGACTACGGGAATCGAGCTTGCATTCTACGGGCTTGGAAATCTAACATGTTAGAACATGAAGATATCTCACGATATGTATCTTGCGCTGGCAACCACACTTCTAAATCATATGTCTTGCATGCGCCAAAGCCCATATCACCTGTACACAACAGAACTTTACGATAAGGTAACTCTAGCAGTTGAAGTACTTTTTCTGCGTGGCCGGTTAGCTCTTCCAGTGCTTCAAATGACTTATCCGGATGAACTAACTGTACCATTTCCACTTTATCGAATTGATGCTGTCTAATTAGTCCTCGTGTATCACGGCCATAAGACCCCGCTTCACTCCTAAAACATGGAGTATGAGCTGTCATTTTAATCGGCAGTTCTTTGGCTGAAAAAATTTCATCACGAGCAATATTCGTTAACGGCACTTCCGACGTTGAGAATCAGTGACAATCCTTGGCCTTCTTCAGTAGCAGGCTTAGCATGAAAAGCGTCTCCGACGAACTTCGGAAATTGGCCTGTACCTGTCATGCTTGCTTCATTTACTAATAAAGGTACGTACATTTCTGTATAACCATGCTCTTCTGTGTGTAAATCTAACATGAACTGCGCCAATGCTCTGTGTAACTTAGCGATCTGTCCTCGTAAAACAACGAAGCGAGAGCCGGTCAATTTTGTTGCCGTTTCAAAGTCTAAACCATTGCTAATCGCTAAGCCTAAATCCACGTGATCTTTTACTTCAAAGTCAAAACGACGAGGCGTACCCCAACGCAATATTTCAACGTTATCATCTTCATTTTCACCCGCTGGAACAGAAACATCAGGTAAATTCGGAATATTTTGCGATGCCACAGCAATCTCTTCAAGTAACTCAGCTAATGCGATTTTGCCTGCGTCTAATTCTTCTCCCAATTTTCCGACTTCGGCTAGTAGAGGTTGAATATCTTCTCCTGCCGCCTTAGCTTTGCCGATAGACTTTGAGCGCACATTGCGTTCATTCTGTAATTCTTGGGTTTTTATCTGTAAAGCCTTGCGTTTTTCTTCCAGTTGGGTAAAGGAATTTACGTCTAGGCCAAACCCTCTTCTTTTTAATATTTCTGCGGTTTGTTGAATATCGCTACGTAAACATTTTGGATCTAACATCTTGTTTTATCTAACCTTTAACTAATTGAGTGGCTAACCATGCCGCGCACAAACAGCAGGTTATGTTTAAAAATATATTGAGCCCTGCTTTTATCCATAAACCTTGTTGAAACAACATTATTGTGTCAACTGAAAATGTTGAAAACGTGGTAAGTGCCCCTAAAAATCCTACACCAGCGGTGGTACGCCATAATGCAGCTTCAAGTTGACCGTGCTCTAATAAAGCGTATAAAAACCCTAATAAAAAGGACCCTATCACATTGACCAGAAGTGTACCAAAAGGAAACCCTTTTCCAAACCACTGAAGCATCAGTTGCGAAATAAAATAACGCAGACAAGCCCCACAAGCCCCACCTATGGCAATGAAAAGATAAACAGTCAAACTCTGCATTTTATGTATACCTTTTGTTTTGACTACGTTTATCTAACTCTTCCAAAAAGCCAGTTTCTCGCCAAGCTTTTTTCCAACCCTCGTTCGCTAGGTTGGTAATATTCAGTATTCATCAATTGCTCGGGAAAATAACATTCTCCGGCGGCATAGGCATAGTCCTCATTATGCGCATATCTGTACTCTTCTCCGTAGCCTAACCCTTTCATTAAACTGGTTGGTGCATTACGAAGGTGTTCGGGCACGGGCAAGTCAGAGGTATCTTTTGCTGATCGCACTGCCGATTTAAAGGCATCATATACGGCATTGCTCTTGGCTGCGCTAGCACAATACAGCGTAAGCCTGGGCTATGGCTCGCTCGCCTTCCGATGGCCCTACTCGATGAAATATATCCCAGGCATTTAGACAAACTTGCATGGCCCGAGGGTCTGCGGTGCCAATGTCTTCAGTAGCAATGGCTAGTAAACCCTTGCCACATATAAGGGATCACAACCGGCCACTAACATCCGAGCATACCAATACAGGGCCGCGTTAGGAGCTGACCCCCGAACAGATTTATGAAAGGCCGAAATGAGGTCATAAAATAGAATCACCGCCTTTATCATATTGTGCCACTTTTTCGCCTACCGCCTGCTTAACCATGTCCGCGGTCAATACTTTATCCTTGGCATCGACGGGCAAAAAGTCGGCGGTAAGTTCAAGATAATTGAGTAATCGTCTGGCATCACCACTCGCTAAGTCTAACAAGATAGATTTGGCATCTGAATTGATGGCTAACCCCAACTTTCCTAAACCTCGCTTTTCGTCCGTTAGGGCTTGATTTAAAACCAAGCATAGATCCGCGCTATCAAGACTTTTCAGCACATAGACTCTGGCCCTAGACAAGAGTGCATTATTTAATTCAAATGACGGGTTTTCTGTAGTGGCGCCAATAAATGTCACCGTGCCATCTTCAATATAAGGCAAAAAGCATCTTGTTGGCTTTTGTTAAATCGATGTACTTCGTCAACAAATAAAATTGTTCGTTGCTGTTGCTGAGCGAATATTTTGGCATTTTCAATAGCTTGGCGAATATCTTTGACGCCACTACTGACCGCAGAAAGGCGCTCGATATGAGCATTGCAGTGGTTAGCCACTAACTCAGCTAACGTCGTTTTACCTGTACCTGGTGGTCCCCAAAGGATCATGGAATGACATTGGCCTCGCAATAAGGCGGCTCGCAAAGGCTTACCTTCACCCACTATGTGCTGTTGTCCAAAGTATTGGTCAATTGCACTTGGCCGCATTCCTAGCTGCTAGCGGAATAAATTCATCAGCTAAACCATCTGAGTACTCAGAGTTAAAATCAAAGGCCTCGGTCATAGCGCCGCTGATCATCCAGTTCATAACCTTCTGGCATGGTAAAAATAAACTTATCTGCGGACAAAGGCTGATTTTGAGAAATATCAGAAAACGATAATGTACTCACTTGCTTTTGCGTCTGTGGTTTCTAACTGGATCAACTGATTATTGCTGTCAAATCGTAAACGTAATGTTTCCACGTTACCCGTTTGGGCAATGGGCTTGATGGTGTAGTCATTATTTTTACGAGTAACAGTAAACTCTAACCACTTATCACTATGGGGATCGGTTAACAATATTAACGGATTATTCTCGATAGCAGATGTTTGATTATAGGCAACCACCTGCTCCATAAATGAATCGATATTCCATAAAGTTTGACCATCGGCCAGTAAAATATTGTCATTCGGCGGCAATAGCTCCCAATAAAGCTTATTCGGTTGCAACAATGAAATAGTACCATGTGCTTCTTGCAAGACTGTGTTTTCTATATCAACCACCTTTTGACTAAAGGCGGCTTGATAACTTTTTAGTTGCACCAGTGTTGACTGCAACGCCAGTTTAGCAGCCGAAGGCTTGATGGCTGGCTCGCTTTGCTCTGCGGCAACATAGGCGTTAACCCCAAGTAACGTGCCGATAAGCAGTATTTTTGATAACTTTACCGAAAAAAATCTATGCATAAAAAATCATATCTCTGTCATAAAATAGTTAGTCTCTTGGCGCTGGCGCGGCAAGCACTTCGCAGTTGCCATTGTGGCCTTGTGAACTTACGACGCCACTAGACTCCATTTGTTCCACTAAACGGGCGGCACGATTGTAACCAATTCTGAATTTACGCTGCACGCTAGACACGGAGGCACGTCTTGTCTCGGTAACAAATGCCACCGCTTCATCATAAAAGACATCAAATTCTTGGTCTTCGCCTTCTGGCTGTTCATGGAAGTAAGATCTCGGCATTAGCGTCGCCGTTTAAAATTTCGTCTATATATTGCGGTGCCCCACGTTTTTTCCAATCAGCTACCACTGCATGAACTTCATGATCATCAACAAATGCACCGTGAACACGAGGTGGGAACTCCAGATTGCAGGTGGTAAGTACAGCATATCACCTGCCCCTAACAATGCTTCTGCACCTTGTTGATCAGAGTATTGTTCTTGAGTCAATCTTGGAAGAAACTTGGAATGCAATTCGAGTGGGGATATTGGCCTTAATTAACCCGGTAATCACATCTACTGATGGCCTTTGCGTGGCAAGCTACTAAGTAGGAATTCCAGCTGCTCGAGCCTTTTGCGCAATTCGGGCAATGGAAGCTCTTCTACTTTTTTACCAACAATCATCATCATGTCGGCAAATTCATCCACTATAACCACAATAGCTGGCAATTTTTCCAAAAATGGGGCTTCGGTTTCCATACTCTCTTCCGATTTCCACAAGGGATCACGAATAGGCTCTCCTGCCTCTATCGCCGCTAACACTTTTGTATTAAAGCCTTTTAGATTTCGCACGCCCAGAGCTGACATTAATTTGTAACGGCGTTCCATTTCGCCCACGCACCAACGCAAGGCATTGGCAGCCTCCTTCATGTCGGTGACCACTTCCGCCAACAAATGCGGTATCCCTTCATAAACGGATAGTTCCAGCATTTTGGGATCGATCATAATCATTCGCACATCTTCAGGCGTAGACTTATACAACAAGCTTAAAATCATCACGTTTACGCCGACCGATTTACCCGATCCGGTGGTCCCTGCCACGAGTAAATGTGGCATTTTAGCCAAATCAACAAACACTGGTTTACCAGAAATATCTGCGCCAAGCACCATAGTCAACGGTGACTCTGACGACTGAAAGCGATCGTCAACTATGACTTCGCTCAACCTTACCATGTCGCGCTTTTTGTTAGGTAATTCTAATCCAATCACTGATTTACCGGGCATGACTTCAACTACTCGTACTGAAATAGCCGACATAGAGCGAGCGAGATCTTTTGATAAGGTTGTAATTTTACTAACCTTCACGCATCGGCGCTAAATCCATTTCAAAACGCGTGATAACGGGCCCTGGATAGACTCCTACCACTTTAGCTTCGATGTTGAAGTCCGCTAGCTTCGCTTCTAACAAACGAGAGACAATTTCCAATTCTTCAGGAGTGATTGGATTCTTAATCTTATCTGGGCGTTCTAATAATTCAAATGAAGGCATAGGCCCTTGTTCGATATCTTCATCTATCGATGTTTCTGGCGTTGACTCAACGACAGGCTCTTTTTTAGCCGCTGTTTCAGTTTTCGGCTTGTTGCGAGATAGACTAATTTTTTTCTTAAGTTCACTAACAGAAATAGGGCTTTTTGAAGGTGGAGTAGTTTCCGGATCGTCCAAAATCTCTTGCGGGACCACCGGCTCTGCAATAAAAGGTGTATCCCTATTATCTATGTCCTCCATATTATCTTGCAGTTCACTGTTCCAAAAGTTATCTTCAGTTACAACAGGCTTAGCGGTGGCTTGCGCCTCTTCTTTCGGCTTTTTAAGATTAAGCAAAGGAGTGGATGATTCTTTTAACTTGGTCGGTGCACGGTAAAGTGCCATCCCAATCCAAATAGCAAACTCTCCCAACTTATCAACGATAGTGAGCCAAGAAAGACCACTTAACAATGTTACCCCAGCGCAAAAAAAAGCTGAGTAATAACAATGTTGTGCCCACTAAACTAAAATATGGCACTAGCGAAGAACTCAGAATATCCCCCACTACCCCACCGGGCGAATAATTGTGAATGTCACTGGCGTTGAGGCTCAATAAGCCAGTTGCACCTAAGATAAACAACAAGCCACCGATTATTCTTAGGCCAATATTTAAATAATCGACCTCCAGTAGATTTTTGGTTTGCTGGAACAAAAACCAACCTAAAAACGCGCTACAAAATGGCAAGGTATAAGCAAATGTACCTAAAGTAAAAAACAGAATATCCGCAAACCAAGCACCAATTGGCCCTGACCCAGTTGGTGACATTAGTTTGCAGCCCAGCCTGACTCCAACCCGGATCTGCTGGATGAAATGACGCCAATAGCCAGACAGCAAGAAAAATGCAAATGCAGCACTGATAATCATGCCTACTTCCATAATTCTTTGTATGCCTGTGAGTCTTGCCATAATTTAGTATTCGTTCTGAGTTTTTAGACTAAAAAGCCCGTTAAAATTGAATAGCTATAAGATACCAGCCGACAGGATAAAATCCTAGCGCACTACTGTCTATCGCTCGGTAATTAAACAATCCTGAAGAGATTTTTTACTTTACGCTTATTTTCACTTGGGTTGACTCTTTGATTTCTTCCATAACAACGTAAGTTCGAGATTCGCTAACCCCGAAGTAAACGCAATAATGTGTCCCCTAATAGCTTTCTATAACTGAGACATATCAGCCACGCGAGCCTTCAATAAAAAATCAAAACTACCTGATACCAAATGACACTCTTGAATATCATCATGAGTACGAATGGCCGCCGAGAACTCTTTCAAAAATATCGACCGATGTTTTGCTTAGGGTAATTTCAACAAACACCAACATGGCTGCGCCTAGTTTGGCAGGATCGACTCTAGCATGATAACCGGTAATATAGCCTTGGGTTTCTAATCGTTTAACTCTTTCTAAACAAGGACTTGCGCTTAACCCAACTTGCATAGCCAATTCTGAATTCGTAATTTTACTGTTTTTTTGCAAGGCAATAAGGATATTTCTATCAATACGGTCTATATGTTTAGGGGTTTTTATTAGCATATTAAATACCGATAAATTTGATTTTAACGGTATTATATACTGCATAAACAAAAATAAACCAACAATTAACCGGATAACTTATTTTATAATTCGCCAAATATTTTCACTCACTTCACTAGGAAATCCACATGTTAATAGGCGTCCCGGAAAGAAATTAAGAATCATGAATACCGCGTTGGGCTAACGCCTGCATCCGTTATCGAATTTATCCGTTGCCATCATCAAGTGTGGGTACAAAAAGATGCGGGCAGTGCCATAGGGTTTTCTGACCAAGACTATATCGATGCCGGCGCTAAAATAGTGGTCGATGTTAAAGACATCTTCGCCAATGCAGAGATGATAATTAAAGTAAAAGAGCCACAAGAAAGTGAATGCAAAATGTTACGTAAGGGTCAAATTTTATACACTTACTTACACTTAGCGCCTGATCCAAAACAAACCCACTTATTGTTGCAATCTGCAGCAAGTTGCATTGCCTACGAGACAATTACTGACAATCAAAACACTTTGCCACTTTTAGCACCAATGAGTGAAGTTGCCGGTAGAATGGCAGTACGGGCGGGCGCCCACTATTTAGAAAAGTCACATGGCGGTAGTGGCACACTATTGGGAGGCGTTCCATGGTGGTTGCACTCAGGCAAGGTACTGATAATTGGGGCCGGTGTAGTAGGCACTAATTCTGCAAAAATGGCCTTGGGATTAGGTGCAGAGGTAACCATTCTAGATAAATCACTTGCCAGATTAAGACAGCTGGACGACATTTTTTCCGGACGGCTGAAAACCGTTTATTCAACCACTGAAGCTATTGATAAATACTCAGCCGAGGCAGATTTAGTGGTGGGAGCTGTACTCATTCCAGGTGCATCAGCGCCTAAATTGTTAACCAAGAAGCACATTGCAAATATGAAAGAAGGTTCGGTAGTTGTGGACGTAGCAATAGATCAAGGTGGATGCTTTGAAACCTCTAAAGCCACGACACATCAAGACCCTACCTACATAATTGATGGCGTTGTCCATTACCGGTGTGGCAAATATGCCGCTGGTGGGAGTAGCCCGGACTGCCACTATCGCTTTAAATAATGCCACGCTAAAACATGGTTTAGATATAGCCAACAAAGGTCTTCAGCAAGCACTGGCCGATGACAGCCATTTACTTAACGGCTTAAATGTGCATGCTGGCAATGTCACTTATAAAGCAGTTGCCACCCAACTTAACCTCGATTATTTAGATGCGAGACAGGCGCTGAATATCTGATATATTCTGACTAGAAGAGGCGTTGGCCTCCTATCCTATTTGTGCTGTTATAAATTTTACATGTATGAAAGTGGCATTCACCATCCTTAATTATTCCTTGCTGCTAACTTCAATTCATTTAATTGCTTCTCGACAACCTTAACGGGCCAATGAGCACTGTTGGTGATGTTTCACTCACTTTACACCCATGAATTTTAGGTTACACTCAATATACATTGTTTTATTTTGACTAAAAATAAAGGTGTATCCTATGGTTACTGAGCAAAATGTAAGTGAGAATATCAAGCACAATTTACGTCAAATGACGGTTTCTCAAATTATGTCTGACGGTGTGCTAACCGTTTACGAAGGGTGGTCTATCCGGCGACTTTCAAAGTTCTTTATTAAACACAACATTTCTGGCGCTCCGGTAATTGCGGCTGATGACGAACTTGTTGGTGTAGTGACGCAATCAGACATCATAAGGTTTGAAAGCCATGAACCTAGTGAGAGTGAAATAGAAAAGCTTGTCACTCAATTTTGTGGCCCTTTTGGTGGAACAATTGATAAGTCTGAAATAAAGCGGATCCAAGACAAAGCCAATGATTATTGTGCGGTTAATTCGATTAATGACTCACAGCGTATTTTCAGTAACAGAAAACACAAGTGTTTACGAGGCCTACAACTTAATCGAAAAAAACCATGTTCACAGATTGTTTGTTACCGACAAAGGCATTTTAAAAGGAGTGGTCACTGGTATGGACATATTGACGAATTTAATGAAGCATTAACAATGCTTCATTTGCTATATATAGGCAAAAACTTCGCTCATGCGTCCCAATCACCAAGTCTGCTGAAGGTCAGTGAATTAGGACGTAAACTGTTACTGCACTAACTACGTTTAATAATACCTAGTTATAATTGAACTGAATGATTAATCGCAATAAGTGCGGCTAACGGGTCATCGGCTTGGGTAATAGGTCGCCCAATAACCATATAATCTACTCCTGCCGTGATCGCTTGCTCGGGTGTCATAATGCGTTTTTGATCACCGATATCTGCACCGGTAGGCCGAATTCCCGGCGTTACCAATAAGAATTCTTTTCCTAGATTTTGCCTTAACAAAAGTGCTTCTTGTGCTGAACAGACGACCCCATCCAGACCACTCTGCTGGGTTAATTTAGCAAGCCTAAGCACTTGTTCTTCGGGGTTGCTTGTATTCCAATTGCTGATAATTGTTGCTGATCCATACTAGTTAAAACAGTCACCGCGATTAGTAGTGGTTTGTCATTACCGTAAGCTTCAAGGGCTACTTGAGCATGCTCCATCATTTTCGGCCCCCCAGATGCATGCACGTTAACCATCCATACACCTAAATCAGCCGCCGCTTGACAGGCTTTGGCAACTGTATTGGGAATATCATGAAATTTTAAGTCTAAAAACACATCATATTTATCAGCAACCAACCTTTTCACAAAGCTAGGGCCAAAATGGGTGAACATTTCTTTGCCTATCTTTAAACGACTATAGCTCTGGATTTAGGCGATCGATAAACGCTTCGGCCTTTTGTTGTTTATCAAAATCTAACGCAACGACGACTTTTGGATCTTGCACTTTACTCTCCATCAAGGCCTTTAATAGGTTTAACCGTTCCCCACTTTTTACATGATGGGCATAACCAATGAATTTGCCCACCAGAAAAACCACAACTATGGCATCTGTATTTAGGCCTTTGTTTAATTTGCTCTTCTACTAATTCTTTCAACAAAACAAGACTACTGGTTGACTGATTCCATTACCCTGTACGTCCTGCCCTTGTAAATCAATATACAACCCCATTAAAGTCTTAAACCCTTTCATAGTGGGGTGTTTCTTTAATTGTTCCAGCAATACCTCTGCCGCCTTAGCATTCTCACCTGTTTTAGCCAATTGCTTTACTTTGGCTAAATAGGCGGTTGCACAAAGCTGCCAATACTTTTCTAGTATTTGATTGAATTTATCACTATTGGCTAGTTTATCTGAACATTCGGCGATGAGTGGGATTGCCTCACTTAGCCAATTCACATCCCGAACGGGCACTTGTTCTAAATGCTCTATTGCTGTGTCGTATTTCGCTAGTTGCATGTGCATTTGCCCTAACATAAGCCAAGGACGAACGGCATTATCATCTGCTAAACAGGCTTTATTAAGATTGTTTTCAGCTTGTTCAAATTGATTATTTCTGATGTCAATCGAGGCTTGCTCACAATAAAAATGTGCAACCCGTGCACAGAGTTCATCGCTGTCACCGCCAGCACCCATCATTTGCTCTGCTAACTCTATTGCTTTGGGCCAGTCTTTAGTCGACTGATAGATATTAAACAGTTGGATTTGGGCGTTAAGAAAGTGCTTTTGGCTATTCATTAATTGCAAAAATGCGTTTTCGGCTCTTTCAAGAAATCCAGCCAAAATATAATCTCTACCTAGTTCGTATAGTGCCGTTTCTCGCAAGGTAGCTGAGATTTCATCTTTACTGACTAAATTTTGATGCACCCGTATTGCTCGGTCTAACTCCCTCTATGTCTGAAAAACTTCCCCATAGCGATATGAGTCTCTACCGTATCACTATCTAGATCAATCATTTTAATAAGCGTATCGACCGCTTTATCAGGCTCATCAGACAGTAAAAAGTTGAGTCCTCGATAATAGTGTTTAGCTAAAATACTAGACTGTTTGCGTTGCGCTTGACGAACGCTGTTGCGGCCCATGATCCAGCCATACCAAGGCTGCAACGGGAAGTAATAAAAAAGAGTTTCTAACATTAGAGAGTATGCGATGCCTGTGAGAGTTTCTTATTCTTTCTCTCTAGACTGGTTATTTTCCATTTTAATCGTAGCACATATGCAGTCATTAAAATAAAACAAAAACCAAAACCTAGGACGAATGTCACACCTAATAGGGTTGACATTTTAACTTGCTCGGAAAAATCATTAATTAAATAATTCACCGCAACAAAATGACCATTCTGTGAACCAATAAAACCCGCGATCACTAATACAAACAAAACAAAAATTAGCAGTAATAACCCTTTAATTTTCAACGATGCTCTCCTGTGAATACGTTAGTTTTACACGATAATGGAAATATAACTTCTGTAGGATATTCAACTGACGAATAAACATTGAAAAGATTATAATGCTACTCTAACAAAAACGGCACCCATATTGGAGTGCCGTTTTAAAATTTTTTATAAAAATCAATTAGCTAAGCTTTCGTTAACCCGCTCACGCAATTCTTTTCCAGGTTTAAAGTGAGGAACGTACTTACCTTCCAATTTTACTGTTTCACCTGTTTTAGGATTACGCCCAACACGTGGAGCACGATAATGTAGAGAAAAACTACCGAAACCTCTAATTTCGATTCGCTCACCTTTTTGTAAGGTTTGCGCCATTTGCTCCAACATTTCTTTTATCGCAGACTCTACATCTTTAGCAGGAACCCGACGTGCTTTATCGGCTAGTCTTTCAATAAGTTCTGACTTTGTCATTTAAAATACTCCATCAATCAAAAAGCTATTACTACCGATAATAAACGCGTTAGCCTATTTGTCAAAAATAATCCTATTTTAAAAATAGTTAACGCGCTTGCCATAGACTTTATTAGTCGTTTTTAGCTGCTTTAAATGCATCAGCAAAAGCGTTACTGAAACCAACTTCTTCTTGTTGATTGACTTTATCTAACGCTTCTTTCTCGTCTGCTTGATCTTTCGCTTTAACAGACAAGTTAACTACGCGATTCTTACGATCTACACCCATAAATTTGGCTTCGATTTCAGTATCAACTGTAGCAACTTCATTAGCATCTTCAATACGTTCACGCGCTAAGTCAGCTACACGGATATAACCTTCAACTTCATCAGCAAGTTTAACAGTTACGCCTTTAGCATCAACAGCTGTGATTGTACCAACAACGATTGTACCTTTCTTAGTATCAGTGATGTACTGATTGAAAGGGTCTTCTTCAATTTGCTTAACGCCAAGAGAGATACGCTCACGCTCTGGGTCAACTTGAAGAACAACAGCAGAGATTTCGTCGCCTTTCTTAAAGTCACGAACGGCTTCTTCGCCAGTTTTGTTCCAAGAGATATCAGACAAGTGAACTAGACCGTCTATGCCGCCATCAAGACCGATGAAGATACCAAAGTCTGTGATAGATTTAATCTTACCAGAAACTTTATCGCCTTTACTTTGTGCTTTAGCGAACTCTTCCCATGGGTTAGGGATACATTGCTTAAGACCAAGAGAAATACGACGACGCTCTTCGTCAATTTCAAGAACCATAACTTCACATACGTCACCTAAGTTAACGACTTTAGATGGGTGAATATTTTTATTAGTCCAATCCATTTCAGATACGTGTACTAGACCTTCAACACCGTCTTCGATTTCAACGAAACAACCGTAGTCAGTCAGGTTAGTTACAGCACCGCTTAATTTAGCGCCTTCAGGGTAACGGTTTGCAATTTCTTGCCAAGGATCGTTGCCCATTTGCTTCATGCCCAAAGAAACACGAGATTTTTCTTTATCGAACTTCAACACTTTAACGTTGATTTCGTCACCAACATTAACAATTTCACTTGGGTGCTTAACACGCTTCCAAGCCATATCAGTGATATGTAGAAGACCATCTACACCACCTAAATCTACGAAAGCACCGTAGTCTGTAAGGTTCTTAACGATACCTTTAACTTCATGACCTTCTTCAAGGTTAGCAAGCAAAGTATCACGCTCTGCACTGCTTTCTGCTTCGATAACAGCACGACGAGAAACAACAACGTTGTTACGCTTAGCGTCAAGTTTAATAACTTTAAATTCTAACTCTTTACCTTCAAGGTGAGCCGTGTCACGAACAGGACGTACATCAACCAATGAACTAGGTAAGAAAGCACGAACAGTGTTCACTTCAACCGTAAAGCCACCTTTAACTTTACCGTTGATCACACCAATGATCGTTTCTTTTTCAGTGTAAGCTTTCTCTAATTCGACCCAAGCTTCGTGACGTTTCGCTTTTTCGCGAGATAAAATTGTTTCACCGAAGCCATCTTCAACTGCATCCAAGGCCACATCAATTTTATCACCAACAGCAACTTCTAATTCACCGTCAGCGTTTCTGAATTGTTCAACCGGAATAGCACTTTCAGATTTAAGTCCAGCATCTACAAGGACTATATCTTTATCGATAGAAACGATAGTACCTTTAACAATAGAGCCAGGACGGGTTTCAAGTTCTTTTAAACTTTCTTCAAATAGATCAGCAAAATTTTCAATCATAGTGTTTAATAAATTTCTTTTTGACATCCACGTTACAATCCAGTTAGCGTGGGGTTGTTATTCATGACCAAATCATCCATAACTTGGTGTAGTTTTAATATAAAGATATTTACTTAACCGAAATATTATTTAATTTTTCAGTAATAAATAACTCAATTTTTTCAAGCACTTGGGTTACATTCAAGGCTGTTGAATCTAGAACCAGTGCATCTTCAGCAGGTATTAAAGGCGCAACAACTCGATTTGCATCTCGCTCGTCACGGGCTTCTATGTCTGCTAAAAGGCGGCGAATACTAACATCATGGCCCTTATCTTTCAACTGTTTGTAGCGCCTATTCGCTCGTTCTTCGGCGCTGGCGGTTAAAAAGATCTTAGCTTGCGCTTCTGGAAAAACCACAGTGCCCATATCTCGACCATCTGCAACTAATCCGGGGGCTTGCTTAAATCCTCTTTGTCGCCTTAGTAAGGCTTCTCTAATCATTGGTAAAGAGGCAATTTGCGAAGCAACCGAACCGACTTCTTCCGTACGGATCGTATCGCTGACGTCTTCACCTTCTAAAATGACTTTTACGCCACTGTCTGTGGTTTCAAAATTTACATCCAAGCCTGATGCTAAAGGCATTAACCCAGCTTCATCATCAACTGGAATTTGATGATGAATTGAGGCTATCGCTAAAACACGATATATACTGCCGCTGTCTAAAAATGCCAACCGAGCTTTTTAGCGAGTAACGTACTAGCGGTCCCTTTACCTGCGCCGCTTGGTCCATCGATTGTAATGACAGGTTCTATATGCATGAGCTCTCCTGAGCCAGTGAAAATCGGGCGCAATTATACGCATAGATTTGAGATAAGCAATGACACTTAGATTACAATTCATTAACTTATGAGCAAAGGAAGGAAAATTTACAAGTAGCTTAGTAAGGCAAGGAGAACAAATGAGCGGAATAGCAATCTGTTGGTCTCTTGTAACAAAAAATTAGCGGAGTTTTTTACTCCGCTAATAACAATTAAAAACAGATAGTAGCAAACCGCTGGAAGTAGTCAGGGAAGGTTTTTGCTGTGCAACCAGGATCATTAATTGTCACTGGTGTATCGCTTAGTGCCACTAATGAGAAACACATTGCCACTCGGTGATCGTTGTAGGTATCTATTTCAGCGTGAACTATGTTCTCGGTTGGGGTCACACTAATATAGTCTTCCCCTTCAACCACCGTTGCCCCCACTTTTCTTAGTTCAGTACTCATCGCTGCTAAACGATCGGTTTCTTTAACTCGCCAGTTATAGATATTGCGAATGGTCGTTGTACCTTTAGCAAATAAAGCGGTGGTAGCAATGGTCATCGCCGCATCTGGAATATGATTCATATCTAAATCAACCGCGTTTAATGGCGCACCTTGTACTTCAATATAGGTGTCTTGCCAATCAACTTTCGCTCCCATCTTCTCTAGTACTTCTGCAAAACGAATATCACCTTGAATACTATTTTTACCAATACCAGTTACCCGTACCGTACCACCTTTAATGGCGCCAGCGGCCAAGAAATATGACGCTGATGATGCATCCCCTTCAACCATAAAATGCCCTGGAGCTTGATACTGTTGATTACCTTTGACCACAAATGTTTGATAATTTTGATTTTCAATTTCAATACCAAATTTAGCCATCGTGTCTAACGTAATATCAATATATGGCTTAGACACCAATTCACCGCTAATGCTAATAGTCGAATTCTCTTTAAATAATGGTGCAGACATTAACAAAGCAGTTAAAAACTGACTAGATACACTGCCATCCACCGAAATATTTCCGCCTTTCAAGGCTTGCCCTTTAATAGTTAGCGGCGGATAGTCTGTATTTTTTAGATATTCAATGTCAGCTCCCGCTTGACGCAAAGAATCCACTAACGCGCCAATCGGCCTTTCTTCCATCCTAGGCTCGCCAGTCAACTGAAACTCCCCTTGGCTGCAAGCCAAAGCAGCACTAAAGTGGGCGCATAGCCGTACCCGCATTACCTAAAAATAAGCTAATAGGCGTTGCCACCTTAAAGACTCCAGCATTACCCGTCACCCAACACTGGGTTTTGCATTCAGATAATTTATATTGAATGCCCAACTTAGTTAGGGCATTAAGCATATGCTGAATATCTTCACTATCGAGTAAATTGGTTAGATGAGTTTCGCCTGATGCCAATGCGGCTAACAAAAGCGCTCGGTTAGATAAACTTTTTGAACCGGGTACATTGACTGTACCTTCAACTTTTTTAATGGGTGAAAGTAACAATTGTTTCATTAGCCATTTCTCCTAGCGAAATCTCGCATGAAATCTGTGAGTGTGATAACGCCTTCGATTGGCATTGCATTATAAATACTGGCTCGCATCCCACCAACAATCCTATGGCCTTTCAACGCCATTAAACCACGACTTTCAGCTTCCACTAAAAACTTGGCCTCTAGTTCATCTGAGGGTAAATGAAACGTCACGTTCATTTTTGAACGAAAGTCAGGATGGACTTTATTGATATAAAAAGGCGTTTGGTCGATACAACGGTATAATAGTGCCGCTTTTTCAGCATTTTTCTTAGCGATTGCAGTCAAGCCACCCTGCTCTTTTAACCACTTAAAGACTAAACCAGCCAAATACCAAGAATAGGTAGGCGGAGTGTTGTACATAGAGTCAAACTTGTCCATGGTTTTATAATGTAAAAAAGTAGGCACTTCTGGCATGGCAGAATCCAATAAATCATCTCTGACAATGACCACAGCTAAACCTGATGGACCAATATTTTTCTGCGCGCCTGCATAGATGATCCCAAATTTAGACACATCTATCGGTTTTGATAAAATATTTGATGACATATCAGCAACTAAAGGAACGTCTCCACTATCAGGGATATCGTCAATCTCAATTCCATCTACCGTTTCATTTGTACAATAATGAAAATAAGCACTGTTTGCGCTCATCATACTAGGATCGATGTCGGGTACTGCGGTCAATCCTTCTTTACTCACCACATCAGATACAACATTCGTCGCTAAAAACTTTTGCGCTTCTTGTTCCGCTCCGTTTGACCAAGAACCTGTCAACAAGAAATCTGCACATTTGCCTCTACCTTGTAAATTCATTGGTACTGCTGAAAACTGGCCTCGTCCGCCACCTTGAGCAAACAACACTTTATAGTTGCTCGGAATAGATAACAAATCTCGAAAATCTTGTTCTGCTTGTTCGGCTAACGCGATGTATTCTTTACTACGGTGGCTAAGCTCCATGACTGAGCGCCCTGTGCCCTGCCAGTCAAGAAACTCGGCTTGGGCTTTTTGCATGACAGAGGCAGGCAACATAGCTGGACCCGCGCAAAAATTGTATACTTTCGATTGTTCTTTTTTCACCATTTTCTCGCTAAACACTTCTCACAAAAAAACGAGTGGCAATGGCCACTCGTTTACTAACGTAACTCACATTAAGAACTAGAATTTATCTAGTTGCCATATTTTTTAATAGAAAAAATACGACTCTCTTATTCGTCTTCGTTTGAATCTACGTCATCTGCGGCATTAACTGCTGCCCCATCGGCACTTACTTCGCCAACAACAGCTTCACCTTCAGCTTCAGCTTCACTTTCAACCACTTCTAGCTCTTCGATTTCATCAATACGCTGTAAACCAACAACATGTTCGCCTTCAATCGTTCGAATTAAACGCACACCTTGTGTATTACGGCCAACAGTTGACACTTCTTCAACACGAGTTCTTACCAAGGTACCTTGGTCGCTAATAAGCATGATTTCGTCACTGTCATTAACTTGAACTGCGCCAACTACTTTTCCGTTACGCTCAGATACTTTAATAGAGACCACACCTTGTGTGGCACGACTCTTAGCTGGGTAATCGGCAACAGGTGTACGTTTACCAAAACCATTCTCTGTGGCGGTTAAGATAGCGCCATCACCTTGAGGAACAATAAGTGACACTACTTTTTGCCCTTCTTGTAAACGAATACCACGGACACCAGTAGCCGTTCGTCCCATAGGACGTAGCGCTAATAACTCTTCACCCGTTTCAGGATCGAGTTTTACATTACCTGTTTCAGCATCGCGTTGCTTCTCATTGAAACGTACTACTTTACCCGCATCGGAGAACAACATAATGTCATCTTCACCGTGAGTAATGTCCACGCCAATTAGCTCGTCGCCATCATTTAAATTAACCGCAATAATACCGTTAGCTCTAGGACGAGAATACTGCGTTAATGCGGTCTTTTTAACCGTACCATTGGCTGTAGCCATTAATACGTATTTACCTTCTTCAAATTCTTGAATAGGTAAAATAGCAGTAATACGTTCATTTTCTTCCAACGGTAAAATATTTACGATTGGACGACCACGAGCGTTTCTACTGGCTAGCGGCAGCTGATAAACCTTCAACCAATACAAGCGACCACGTGTTGAGAAACATAAAATGTGATCATGGGTATTAGCCACTAAAAGTTTCTCGATAAAATCTTCGTCTTTCATCTTGGTAGCAGACTTACCTCGTCCACCACGACGTTGCGACTCGTAATCGTTAAGTTTTTGATACTTAACATAACCTTCGCGAGACAATGTCACTACCACTTCTTCTCGTTCAATCAGATCTTCAATATCAATATCATGAGAGGCCGCAGTAATTTCAGTACGACGAGCATCGCCATATTCATCACGTACTATTTCCAACTCTTCTCGAATAACTTCCATCAATCGTTCAGGGCTACCAAGGATGTGCAATAACTCAGCAATAACATCGAGCAGCTCTCTGTACTCAGACAAGATTTTATCGTGTTCTAAGCCGGTTAGTTTGTTTAAACGTAAATCAAGAATTGCTTGAGCCTGTTGCTCTGTCAGGTAGTACAACCCATCACGTATACCATATTGAGGCTCAAGCCAATCAGGACGAGCAGCGTCATCACCTGCTCGCTCTAACATGTCGGCTACATCACCCAAAGACCAACCTTGAGCGGTTAACGACACTTTAGCGTCAGCCGGACTTTTAGAGGCTTTAATTAATGCAATAATTGGATCAATATTAACCAGTGCAATGGCCAAGCCTTCAAGAATATGGGCTCGCTCTCGCGCTTTCTTCAGTTCGAAAACTGTTCGTCTTGTTACCACTTCTCGGCGGTGCAAAACAAATGCTTTAAGAATATCCAGCAAGTTGAATATTTTAGGTTGAGTCTTATCTAGCGCCACCATGTTAATACCAAACACAGTTTGCATTTGCGTTTGCGAATATAAATGGTTCAATACCACTTCAGCCGACTCATTACGTCTTACTTCTACGACGATACGCATACCGTCTTTGTCAGACTCATCTCGTAGCGCAGAAATACCTTCGATTTTCTTTTCTTTTACCAGCTCAGCAATTTTTTCAATTAGCCGAGCCTTATTGACTTGGTACGGGATCTCATGAACGATAATGGTTTCTTTACCGCTATCTTCCGTTTCTATTTCGGCACGAGCACGCATGTAGATTTTACCGCGACCAGTTCGATAAGCTTCCTCAATACCTTTACGACCACTTATAAATGCAGCAGTTGGGAAGTCAGGTCCATGAATATACTCAATCAGCTCTTCAATCGACAACTGAGGGTTGTCGATAAGTGCGATACAGCCATTCACCACTTCTGTTAAATTGTGAGGTGGAATATTTGTCGCCATACCAACCGCAATACCCGATGAACCGTTAACTAATAAATTAGGTACACGGGTGGGTAATACTTCTGGAATATGCTCAGTACCATCGTAGTTAGGTACAAAGTTGACGGTTTCCTTATCTAAGTCAGCCAACAACTCATGGGAAATTTTTGCCATGCGAATTTCGGTATAACGCATAGCAGCAGCTGAATCACCATCAACCGACCCAAAGTTACCTTGCCCATCAACTAGCATGTAGCGTAAAGAAAATGGCTGCGCCATACGAACAATAGTGTCGTATACAGCTGAATCACCATGAGGGTGATACTTACCTATTACGTCACCTACTACGCGAGCAGATTTTTTATAGGGTTTATTGAAATCGTTTTTTAATTCGTTCATGGCAAATAAAACGCGGCGATGCACCGGTTTTAAGCCATCTCGTACATCAGGCAGCGCCCTGCCAACAATAACGCTCATCGCATAATCGAGATAAGAGTTTTTTAGTTCTTCTTCAATGTTAATAGGAAGAATTTCTTGGGCGTGATCAGTCATATACAGCCTTGTCCCTAGTCATTATTATTAGTGGTTGGTTTAGTCAAAACTCAGTTGGTTTATTTTAAGCTAGGACTTAAAAAAGCATAGGTAAGTTTCAACAATATTATCTTTCTTTTCAACCGCACAATACTACCACCTACAAAAAGAAATAAATAGCCGAAAGTCATGCATGTAGCTTATATAGTGGTCAATAAACCAGCAGTTGAGCATATGTGCTGTTTTATTGATTAAGCTAGCTGTTATTTGCACTAGCTAGTGAATAGACTTGCTGGCTATAATACGCCTAGTTTACTGGCTAACAAAAATGATGTTAAAAGATGACCAACAGGCAAAATGTCGATATCGGCGAAATCCAAAAATTTTCTGACTTAGCGTCAAGATGGTGGGACTTAAATGGGGAGTTCAAACCGTTACACCAAATCAACCCTCTTCGTACAGATTATATAAATCAACATAGCCATGGCCTAAACGACAAAAAAGTACTGGACATCGGCTGTGGTGGCGGAATATTGGCCGAAAGCATGGCCAAGCATGGTGCACATGTTACCGGTATCGATATGGCTGAAGCCCCGCTAGAAATAGCCAAATTACATGGATTGGAGTCCGAGCTGGATGTTAGTTATCAGCAAATTACCGCTGAAGAATTTGCCGAGCAACACCCTGCACAATTTGATGTCGTCACTTGCATGGAAATGCTTGAACACGTGCCAGATCCAAGGTCAGTGGTCAATGCCTGTTTTAAATTAGTGAAACCTGTGGGACAGGTATTTTTCTCTACCTTAAATAGGAACATTAAGTCTTATCTTATGGCGATAGTCGGTGCGGAATATATTCTTGGCCTTGTCCCTAAAGGCACTCATCAGCATGATAAGTTTATTAAACCATCCGAATTGATGGCTTGGATTGATAGCACGCCATTAATAATAAAGAGAATGATCGGCTTACATCTCAACCCGATAACGCAAGATTACTATTTGTCCACGCAAAATGTAGATGTCAATTACATCATTCATTGTCAAAACGGAGATAGCTAATGCCATCTGTTCCAAACGCTATTTTATTTGACTTGGATGGAACCCTACTCGACACAGCAAAAGATCTTGGTCATGCACTCAACACTATCTTGTTGGAACACGACTACCCTAGTGTTGACTACAGCATATATCGAAATATAGCCTCCGATGGAGCGAAAGGTATGCTTGAATTAGGGTTTGGCGATGCACTGAAAACGTTAAACGTAGCGCAACTGAGACAACAGTTTTTAGATAATTATCAGGCAAATATTTGTCTCGATACGTGTTATTTCTCTGGTGTTGAAAGTCTGTTAATTGCCTTAAATGAACGCAACATACCTTGGGGCATCGTGACCAACAAGCCAGAGTTTTTAACCTTACAATTAGTCAAGTATTTCCCCCTACTAGAAAACTGCCAAGTCATTATTAGTGGTGATACGTTAAGCGAGAGAAAGCCACATCCCTTACCTCTGTTAGAAGCGCAAGAAAGGTTAAACCTAGCCAAGCCAAACACATGGTACATTGGCGATGCACAGCGAGATATTGAAGCAGCCAACGCTGCCAATATGGTAAGTGTAATAGCGGGTTATGGATACATTGATAAACGAATCGAAACTGATGCCTGCAGCAGGCCGACTTATACATTCATCAAGCGGTAGATTTATTGCCATATATAAAGTCGTAGGCTAAAAAAGCTACAATGGCCTAACCACGATATATAGTGCATAAAAAGAAAGACACCCCCTATATATCCATATAGATTAAAAGCTAATAACTATACATTAAAAAAATTTAATGCTAAAAATAACTATATTTATAGCTTGCATTCCCATAAAACGACCTTCAAAAAGCGCTTTTAAGTTAGTCAATACTAACCTGAAATCCCCCCTACTTTGATTGCGCAAATTACCACCACATATTGGGTTGCAAAGTTATCAAAACCTCACTATCTTGTGTTCGGTTCCTAAAACGACAGGGATAATTAGACTTGTTTTTAATTATCTAGTAAATGTCTAATTTAACAATTTAATACACTTGTTTGGTGGATAATTAACCACCCAACATTACCATGCTTAATCAAGGCTATTGAATAGCCAGAAATAAAACTAACGGCTCAAATACATGAATAATAATTTATACGTCACTAAACGTACTGGCGAACGCGAAGTCATAGACTTGGATAAAATCCACAAAGTGATCGAATGGGCAGCCAAAGGATTAAATAACGTATCTGTTTCTCAAGTAGAAATAAAGGCACATATTCAATTTTATGACGGTATAAAAACAGCTGATATTCACGAAACCTTAATTCGCTCAGCAGCCGAGTTAATTTCAACTGACTGCCCCGATTATCAATATTTAGCCGCTAGACTTGCCATCTTTCACCTACGTAAGAAAGCTTACGGTACATTCGAGCCCCCAGCTTTATATGACCACGTTACATCTCTAGTAGCGAGTGGCAAATATGACAAACATTTATTAGAAGACTACAGCCAAGCTGAGTTCGAAGAAATGGGTGATTACTTAGATCATTGGCGTGATATGAACTTTAGCTATGCCGCCGTTAAACAACTCGAAGGCAAATACCTAGTTCAAAACCGCGTGACAGGTGAGATCTACGAAAGCGCTCAATTTTTATACATTTTGGTCGCGGCTTGTTTATTTGCCAACTATGAAAAAGAAACGCGCATGGATTATATCAAGCGTTTTTACGATGCCACTTCTAAATTCAAGATATCTTTACCGACTCCAATAATGGCAGGTGTTCGCACCCCAACTCGTCAATTTAGTTCTTGCGTGTTAATTGAATCAGGCGACAGCTTAGATTCAATCAATGCAACCACGAGCGCCATTGTTAAATATGTCAGTCAACGTGCAGGAATTGGCGTAAATGCTGGACGAATTCGCGCATTAGGTAGCCCTATTCGTGGTGGCGAAGCGTTTCATACTGGTTGTATCCCGTTTTATAAGCACTTTCAAACAGCGGTAAAAAGCTGTTCACAAGGTGGGGTACGTGGTGGCGCTGCGACTTTATTCTATCCCTTATGGCATTTAGAAGTTGAATCGCTATTAGTACTTAAAAATAACCGTGGAGTTGAAGAGAACCGAGTTCGTCATCTGGATTATGGTGTGCAATTTAACAAATTAATGTATTCACGTTTAATTAAAGATCAGCACATTACATTGTTTAGCCCTTCAGATACTCCTGGTTTATATGATGCGTTTTTTGCGGACCAAGATGAGTTTGAGCGCCTATACGAATTATACGAAAAAGATGAATCAATTCGTAAAAAGCAAATAAAAGCCATCGAATTATTTAGCTTGTTTATGCAAGAGCGTGCGAGTACAGGTCGTATTTACTTACAAAATGTCGATCACTGCAATACTCACAGCCCCTTCAATCCTAAACTCGCACCAGTACGTCAAAGTAACCTATGTTTAGAAATTGCTTTACCGACCAAACCTTTGAAACATGTAAACGATGAAGAAGGTGAAATTGCACTTTGTACTTTATCTGCGTTCAATTTAGGTGCCATAGAAAGCTTAGATGAATTTGCAGAGCTATCTGACTTAGCTGTTCGTGCTTTAGATAGCTTACTCGATTACCAAGATTACCCTGTTCCCGCTGCATTTAATGCCACTATGGGTCGACGTACTTTGGGCATAGGCGTTATTAATTTTGCCTATTACTTAGCCAAAAATGGCGTGAAATACTCAGACGGCAGCGCCAATGGTTTAGTACATAGGACCTTCGAAGCGATGCAATACAACTTAATGAAAGCATCATGTAATTTGGCTAAAGAAAAAGGTGCCTGTCCTAAGTTTGATGAAACCACCTATTTCCAAGGCTTAATGCCTACCGACACCTATAAAAAAGATTTAGATAAAATCTGTGACGAACCATTACATTGCGATTGGAACGCCCTAAGAGCAGACATAAAACAGTATGGCTTACGTAACAGTACGTTATCAGCACTTATGCCTTCAGAAACCTCGTCGCAAATATCTAATGCCACCAATGGTATTGAACCACCCCGCGGCCATATCAGCATTAAATCAAGTAAAGATGGCGTACTAAAACAAGTTGTGCCTGAATACGAAAGATTGAAAGATCAATACGAATTATTGTGGGACTTACCTTCAAACGACGGCTATCTGCAGTTAGCTGGTATTATGCAAAAGTTTGTTGACCAAACTATTTCAGCCAACACCAGTTATGATCCTAACAAGTTTGAAGGTGGTAAAGTGCCAATGAAACTGCTACTTAAAGATTTATTAACTAGCTACAAACTTGGTGTGAAAACCCTTTATTACCACAACACTCGTGATGGTGCTGGAGACTCTTCTCAACAAGAGCTTCCCAGTCAAAAGTTCACTCCCCAAGAAGTTGTTGTTGAAGAAGATGACGACTGCGCAGGCGGTGCTTGTAAAATATAACGGCTAAAAATAACAAATCGACACAGCCACCTTTGTGGCTGTAACTCGTAATAACGTATACCTAATGGCAACGACACTTAATGAAATACACCACTTTTAATCAAATTAGCAATAACCCTCTAACAGAGCCTATGTTTTTTGGTCACCCGGTCAACGTGGCTCGTTATGATCAACAAAAACACCAAATTTTTGAAAAGTTAATTGAGAAACAAATATCTTTCTTTTGGCGTCCTGAAGAGGTGGATGTCAGTAAAGACAGAGTAGATTTTCAAAAGTTGAGTGACTCCGAAAAACACATTTTTATTTCTAACTTAAAATATCAAACATTGCTTGATTCGATTCAAGGTCGTAGCCCCAATATCGCATTATTGCCTATTATTTCTATACCAGAATTAGAAACATGGGTTGAAACATGGTCTTTCTTTGAAACCATACATTCACGTTCTTACACCCATATTCTGCGCAACTTATTTGGTGATCCTAGTGAAATATTCGAAGATATAGTCGAAAACGAGGAAATCAAAAAGCGCGCAGCAGACATATCAAAATATTACGATGATTTAATTTTTGCCACGCAACTTTGGCAAACACTGGGCGAAGGCACTCACACCGTGAATGGCGAGACACACACCATTTCTATGCGTGAACTGAAGAAAAAACTATTTTTATGCATGAACTCAGTAAATGCCTTAGAGGCCATTCGTTTTTATGTGTCTTTTGCCTGTACCTTTGCGTTCGCCGAAAGAGAATTAATGGAAGGTAATTCAAAAATCATCAGGCTAATTGCTCGTGATGAGAATCTACATTTAACCTCTACTCAGCACATTATCAACTTATGGGCTAAAGGCAAAGACGATCCAGAAATGGCTGAAATTGCTGAAGAGTGTAAAGAAGAAGCCGCCAATATATTCTTAAACGCGGTAGAGCAAGAAAAAGAATGGGCCGAATTCTTATTTCAGCAAGGCTCTATGATTGGTCTAAACAAAGAAATCCTATGCCAATATGTTGAGTTTATCGCCAATCACAGAATGTCTGCCATTGGTTTAGGCCAGCCTTTTGATGTCAAAAGTAACCCATTGCCTTGGATGAATAATTATCTCAATTCAGACAATGTACAAGTGGCGCCACAAGAATCTGAAATCAGTTCTTATTTAGTTGGACAGATCGACGCAGAAGTCAACGCTGATGATTTTGGTGACTTTGATTTATAGGTCCCGATGAGCAAGTTTAACAACAGTATTATGATTGAAATAAAAGATCATAATACTGTCTGCCATAAGTCAGATAAAACCTTATTAGAAAGCATCGAAGCTAACAAAATTGAAGTACATTACCACTGTCGTGAAGGCTACTGTGGAGCGTGCAGAACAACATTGTTAGAAGGTGAAGTTGAGTACAAATCCGATCCATTGGCATTTATCGACGACAACGAAATTTTGCCTTGTTGTTGCTTCCCCACCACAGATATCAAAATTGAATTAGGCTAAGCGTAATAACGAGCGCTGAGCTTACCAACACACCTTGCCTTTATGCTTTTTAGCCCATGCTCTCAGCACCACTGAGCGTGCCTAGCCAAACATTAGCTAGTCTACCAACTGATAATCATCAGTCAGGATTCTAATAATTTCAGCTTTAGGATTATCACTCAATACCAACTGACTGCCGGTAATTTTTTCAGCAATATCAATATAAGTTTTTGATACTTGCATCAGCACATCAACGGGCAATGCATTATTTTCTGCCAAAGCTAGACGTTCTGACATACGGTTTTTATTTAATAAAATATCCGGATCAGGAAAATGATTTAAAAGCAGTTGACGAAAGCCCTCTTTAGAATTTTCGACCACTTTACCCTGTTGATATTGCTCAGCATCCCAAATACGCGAAGAATCCGGAGTACCCACTTCATCCATATAGATCAGTTTGTTGTGTCCTGCAATATCTTTGACGTACCCAAACTCGAACTTAGTATCGACAAAAACCTGCCCTATATCATCTAGTGCTTGGCTAATGACGGCAAAACCTTCGGTTAATAACCGCTCGTAAAGCGCCACATCACTTTCACTTTCAAAATTAAAAGCAGCATAATTATCGGTAATATTTTGTCGAGTAATATTAACATCGTCGGCTTCAGGTACACCTGGAATACCCTGTAAAATACCTTTAGTTGAGGGAGTCATGAGTAATTTACTCAGCTTACTATCTTGCGTTAACCCCTCTTCTAACTGAATACCACAAAAATCTCGCTCACCTTTCGCATACGCACGCCACATTGACCCAGTAATATATTGGCGACATATCGCTTCAATCATAACGGGTTTCGCTTTTTGCACTATCCAAACAAATGGATGAGGTATATCTAAAATATGACTGTCCGCTAAACCTTGTTGTTTAAACAAACTAAACCAGTGATTAGAAATTGCATTCAACGCAGCCCCTTTACCTGAGTACACCTTGCATACCTTCTTCACCATGCCAAATACAATCAAATGCTGATATACGGTCACTTATCACCATAATAGCCAGCGGCGTATCGTCGGGTACAGGATAATTTTTTTGCTGGATCAAACGACGGCTATCTTGCTCAGTAAGCCAATATACCGAACGTACTTTCCCACTATGAACTGGCAGTTCTGTTCTAATAGGTAAATCATTGTTAATAGCTAAAATAGAGTCCGAAATAGACATGGTTATCCAGCTCCTTGAAAGGGAATATATAAACGGAAATGATGCGTTATTTTACCACCTAGCGCGTAAACTTAGGTGGCAATAACAATTTAAATATCTAAATTTTCTGCAGACATCACTTTAGAAAAAGCGTCATATAAATCGGTTAATTTATTGACAGGAAATGGTTTACTGTCACTGTCTAACAAGGTGACCGACGTTTTAGGACCTAAATCGCCTAATTTAAAACGATATTCTTCTTCGGTTAAATTGAGCTCGGTGTTGTCATCACCCCACATACCACTCCACCAACCATCATCCACACCATTAAATTTAGTGAACAACAGCCCAGTTGATTTATCGTAATCTTTTACATCGAACCCTAGTTTTCTCAGTACTAATAAAAATCTAGGCCATGCAATATCATACTTAGCATCGACGACGTAGGCAGCTTCCCCATCTTCATCAAATCCAAGTGCCATGGCCAAACCTTGGCGAATTTCTCGAATACGTTTAACATCAGCCAGCTTGATTTCAAACTCATAGTGCTTAACGACTTCATTCAAAATATCTACAGCGTGACGTCTTTCTTCTGTTGATTGTGTAATTTCAGGGGAATCGGGGCTATCTTGTTGTTTATATTCTAGCAACTGTGCTTTTAATGCAGCAGTGCGTCCATGGGGTTTGAGTTCTAAATCAAACTTAAAGCGCTGCCCTGTGACTCTTGCTGATTTCGACCAGCTATACCATTTAGCATTGCTAGCTTCATCTATAATTAACCAATCAGTTTCTAAAAATTGTCGCTCTTTATTAAATTCTTTTACGCCTATGCCTTCTTTCTCAAGAAAGGCAATTAACGAATTCCAAATGGTAATATCTAACGCTTGGCTATCATCCACTTGATCAAACCAAATCGTCGCGTCTTTAGAGCCTTCTTCAATATGAGACCCCGTAACTATGGGCAACACTAAAGCTGGTGACGCAATACTCAATGCTTCGCCCATAGTACCTTTCTGAGCTTGCTCGCCTATTTCAGGAAGTTTGTATGCATCACTAAAGTTTGGCGTATCAACATCTTCAGGGATATCTATTCTTTGACCAGGATTTTCTTGCAAATAATCAAAACTACCGCTAGCCATTTCTCTTTCTTCAAGCGAGCTACAAGCGGTTAATAAACCTAACGTCACTAGGCTAATAAAATGTATCTTATGCGTCATGCTATCTCCTTAAGATAATACGCCAGAACTGCGCATGACTTGTTCGATTGTATTTTGGCTCTCAAGTTCAGATTCAACCAAAGGTAATCGTAAAAAAGCCGAATTTGTTAGACCCATTTTAAATAATGCCCACTTTGGCAATACTGGATTAGGTTCAATAAACAAACTTGTGTGGAAATCTGCAATTTTGTGGTTTATCTGTTTTGCTAGGGTAACATTTTTCGCAAATGCCGCTTCACACATGTCAGCCATTTCTTTTGGTACCACATTAGCAGTAACCGATATCACGCCATGGCCACCATGCAACAAAAACTCACAACTACTATCATCGTCGCCACTTAACATGACAAAGTCATCGGCAACTAAAGGTTGCGTTGCTTTTAATCGAGCAATATCACCGGTTGCATCTTTCAAACCAACAATCTTAGGATGTTTAGCAAGTTCAGCCACGGTTTCAGGCAGCATGTCTGCAACCGTTCGACTGGGTACATTGTACAAAATAACCGGAAGATCTGTCGCATCGGCAATCGCAGTAAAGTGCGCCACTATGCCTTTTTGCTGTGGTTTATTGTAATAAGGCACTACGCTTAAAAGCCAGCAACACCTGTAGTGGCAATTTGTTCACTTAGAAATATCGCCTCAGCGGTAGAATTTGCGCCAGTACCGGCAATCACAGGTATTTTACCTTGTGCATATTCTACAGTGCGGCGTACCACCTCAATATGTTCGTCAAACGGCAAAGTAGCAGACTCACCCGTTGTACCAACCGAGACTATTCCGTGAGAACCATTTTGAATATGAAACTCAACCAACTTCTTTAAAGAAGGGTAATCAATTTGCCCGTTATCAAACATTGGCGTAATCAGCGCCACAAAGCTACCAGTAAACATGTATTCTCCATTAAAATTTCGCGCCTAATGTTAATGATACAACCCAGTAAAAACAAGCTTTGAATAGCACAATAAGCATATTAGAATAGAAACTATTCGTGCTCGACGATAATCGGGTATAGTTATTCTTCTAACTAGGACAATATTGGTCAAAAATGAATCAACAATTAATCATTACTATTTTAGGCGCTGATCAAATTGGTGTATTAAGCACGTTAGCCGACACCGTTTCGGGGGTCGGATGTAATATTTTAGATAGTAGACAAGCAATTTATGGACAAGACTTTTCTTTGACAATGATTATTGAAGGGAGTCCAACGGCCATTTCACGAGCGGAATGTTTATTACCCCAGACATGCCAAAAACATAATTTGCTATCACTCATGAAACGCACCACAAAGCATAATAAGCAGAATTTGGAGAGTTTGGTCGATGTCGTCATAAGGGGTAAAAGCTCACCTGGACTGATTGATCATATTACGCATTTTTTCTCTACCTATAAAATATCGGTGAGTGCTTTTAGATTCAAGTTTATAGACGATGAAAATAACAAAAGCGCTGAAAACCTCGACATGAAATGTAAGATGGTGATATCGATCCCCCATCAACTCATTGTCTCGGAAATTGAACAGGCCTTTCAAAAACTGCTGCTGCCCCTTAATTTAAAAGGTGAATTTAAACAAAATCACTGACATACACTCAATCAAAGGAAACCAATATGCAAATGCTCGAAGAAGGCGCTATCGCCCCTGCTCTTGCGTGCCCCGATCAAAATGGTCAGGCAACATCCATTAGCGACTTTAAAGGTAAAAAAGTGCTAGTCTATTTTTACCCTAAGGCCATGACGCCAGGCTGCACTGTGCAAGCACAAAGGGCTACGAGATATTCAAACCGAACTCAATAATCTACATGTGGTAGTACTTGGGGTTAGCCCCGATGCGGTTAAACGCTTGCCTAAGTTTATTGAAAAAGAAAGTTTGAATTTCACCCTCCTCTCGGATGAAGATCATGCGCTAGCCGATGCCTTTGGCGTATGGGGCTTAAAAAGTTCATGGGCCGTGAATATGACGGAATTCACCGCACCACGTTTCTAATTGATGAATCAGGGAAAGTCGAAAAAGTTTTTAAAAAATTTAAAACAAAAGAGCACCATCAAGTTGTGCTCGACTATTTACAAAAAAGTTAACCGCACACGGGCCCACCTAGTCGTATAGATTAGTTGGGCTTATCTTCTTCAGTGGCTATTTTTACCGGCGTCGACCACGCATTGGCGACCGCTTTGACTAAAGTGGCTAATGGGATAGCAAAGAATACCCCCAAAATCCCCATAACCCACCGAAAAACAGAACAGCCACAATAATATATATTGGGTGTAAACTAACAGCTTCAGAAAATAAAATCGGCACCAATGCATTGCCATCGAGTGCTTGAATAATGCCATAGGCAAACATCAAATACCAAAACTCTGAGGTTAACCCCCATTGAAACAAGCCAACGGCAGCCACTGGTATAGTCACGACCGCTGCGCCTATATAAGGTATCAATACTGAAAATCCAACCAGCACGCCCAATAACAGCGCATAACGTAAATCCATGAAAGCGAAAGTAACGCTAGCCACAGTGCCAACAATAATAATTTCGATCACTTTTCCGCGAATGTAATTAGCTATTTGCGTATTCATTTCTGAACCAACTTGCTTAATCAAGCGACGTTCATTAGGCAGCAAAGACGCCACATTATTAACTAAAACGTCTTTGTCTTTGAGCATGAAAAAAACCATCAATGGCACCAAAATGCAATATACAAGTAAGGCTCCTAAGTCCCCCAAAGAACTAACAGATGCCGACAGTATTTGCTCTCCCAGCGTAACCACTTTTTCATTTACACCCTGTAACATATTTTGAATATGCTCAGCCTCAACTAAGTCTGGATAGGTTTCTGGTAACTTAACCAACCAAGATTGGCCTTCTGCCCAAATCTGTGGCATTTCTTTAATTAAGTTGATGCTTTGTTGTACCACTGCTGGCACAACCCCAACAAAGGCCAGTACGCAAATAGTAATAAAACTGAACAATACCAATACCGTGGTATAACTTCTTGATAATCCTAATTTTCCAAGTTGGGTGACCGGCCAATCTAACAAGTAAGCAATAATAGCCGCGACTAAAACCGGCATTAAAATTCCACCCCACATCACTAATAACAATGATGAGACAAGCAACATAAGAAGCAACATCATGGAATCAGGATCTGAGAATTTTCGTTTATACCAACGTTCAAAAACGCTTAACATTTATACTCCTTGCTAGTTTTGTAACTTTGCCGCTTTGAAAGGCATGTAATCTTACTATTTTGGCTAATGTGTGTGACAATATAAGGATTGTAAAATAGCATGTTAATTGGCTATTGATTAGAAGTAATTTAGATTCTTGGCTGGTTTTTTTACATCTTGATGATTACTCCTAATCGCAAACACTTGGCCTTTTAAAAAGGTGTCAAAACTCAAGTAAAAATGGATTAGAGGTTTTATTTTGATAAGCGATTGGAATTGTCGATTTAACAATGTTAAGGCTATTTTGCAGTTAAAAAAATCAATCAATTTTGGCGATGTGTCACTTAATTTTCAAACGGTTTATAACAAGCTCGCTGATTTAGAGGGTACCTTTGTTGATGGGTTTGACAATAATATTAAATATTTGCTTAATTCAGAAAACTGGAACCCAGCAAAACTAGTAGATGGCAAGCCACAAGTCGCACTGAAAACTCGCATGGATCAATATGCTTTCGAACTCCATTGTTTTCCTATCATTCGAGACGAAGCCCAAGCAGTTGTCATCCCAAATGAGCCTAGTTCACCTTTTAGGGAATATAATCCAGCAACATTCGGTCCGGTATTAAAAATTAACGGTCTACAAGATTTAATTAACATGATGCATAGAAAAGGTGATGATGCAGATATGGAATTAATCAAATATGCCCACATGATGACTGAACAACTAATAGGTTTGTTTACCCACAAATTAAAAGTAGAAACCCAAAATGGTAGTTCTGTTAAGGGATTTTTTACTGAACTTGAACCTGAAACAAACGAATCTCGGGTAAATTAAGCGACATTTCCTAACACTTTTGCTGTTAATAAATGAACTTATTTATCTATTTAGCATTCTATTCATATGAACATATGGATTAACAAAAATAGAACACTTGCAATTTATGATTAGATTTTCTCAAGCATTATTACCTATTATCTGTTTAATACAAATAATAGCTAGTGAGACAGTTACAGCAGCAAATAAGAAAAATGACCTGCCGGAAATTGGCGTGGTAGCATCAAGCGCCATTAGCGTAGACAAAGAAATGCAAATAGGCGATGCGTTAATGCGTCAACTTAGAGGACAAGCGCCAATCGTCAGAGATCCACTGCTAGACGAATATATTCAAGATATTGGTAATCGCTTAGTCGCTCAAGCCGAAAATGTAAAATTCCCCTATACATTCTTCACCCTGAATAGCCCCGACATAAATGCATTTGCTTTTTTTGGAGGGCATATAGGCATACATACCGGTCTGATATTTAATGCGCGGACAGAATCAGAATTAGCCTCTGTTTTAGCCCACGAAGTGAGCCATGTGACACAAAGACACATTGCCAGAAGCATTGCAGCCCAACAAAAATCATCACCCTTGCAGTTAGCGTCTTTACTGGGAGGAATACTACTGGCCGCGGTGAACCCTGAAGTAGGCATGGCGGCAATTTCTGTGGGTAATGCCGCATCCACTCAGTCATCTATCAATTACACTCGACAAAATGAAAAAGAAGCCGACCGAGTAGGCATTAGTATTCTTGCCGAAGCGGGGTTTGATCCAAATGGTGCCAGTTCATTCTTCAATATATTGGCGGAAAAAAATCGTTCAAAATCGGCACCAATGGCCTTTTTGCTCACACACCCGTTACCTGAGTCTCGGGTTTCTGACGCAAGAACCAGAGCCGCCATGTTCAGACCCAGAAATATCCCACCAAGTATCAATTTTTCATTTGGCCAAATCTCGGGTGTTAGCCCGTTATTATGCAGATCCAGAACGTAATATCGCCTACTTTTCTGGTTTGCTAGCAAGCAAAAACTACGTATTTAGACAGGCTGCCCAATATGGACTCGCCCTCTCTTATTTTGGCAATCAACAATATGAGCTAGCTTTTGAGATAATTGATGAACTCGTAAAACAAGAGCCTAGAAATCTATTCTATTTAGATACGTATACTGATTTGTCGATTGAGATGAACAATCACCAACAAGCCATAGACAAACTCAGCAGGCAAATTGTTCACACCCCTTATAATCAGGTATTGACTTTGAATTTGGCCAATGTGCTGATAAAAGACAACCAAGCAGAAAGAGCCACCGCCTTACTTAAAGATTATCTGCTGATTAATCCTGACCACTTTTTAGCCTATGAATTATTGTCTGATGGGTATTTAGCGACAGGACAAAAACTGGAAATGCACCGAGCCAAAGCAGAAATATATGCGTTAGTCGCCGCATATCCTAGAGCGATTGACGAGCTGCAAACGGCTTATAATTTTGCCAATGATAGACAAATAGAAAAACAAAGGATCAGGGCAAGAATCGATCAGTTTCGCACTGCTCAAGAAAAGTTACAAACCTTGTAAAGAGTAAATGACTGCTAGTAGCTTTTCTGCACTTTGCTCGCCTTTCAATTGTTTTTTAACCTTACCATCAGGACCGATAATAAAGGTAGTTGGTAAACTAGTGGGTGGATTTCCCCAAGGTAATAGCTGCAAGTTTTCTATTAATGGAAATTGAATCTGATGGGTGCTTTTTAACGCACTTTAATTGTGCTCGGGTAACCTTATCGAAACTCACACCATACAATAAAATGTTCGGGTTATGTTGCTGGTGAAATTTGTTTAGTTCTGGAATTTCTCGTAAACATGGTACACACCACTCTGCAAAATAGTTAATAACGACCCATTTACCTTGCAATGAAGACCAGCTGTTTTTTTGACTATCCAAAGTAGTAAAGTCAGATTTAGTGGCGATATTAGCCCATATACCAAAAAGTAACGCTAACACGGCTATCAAAATGAACATGGACTTTTTCAAGGTAACTTTTTCCTAAATTAACTGTCGCAAAATGAATTTGAAGGTAGAATACGTGGATAAACCTTTTGGAAAAAGAAATTTATGCCCAATTTAACAATAATCCACAACCCTCGATGCTCAAAAAGTCGTCAAACATTACAACTACTACAAGATAAAGGTTTTGCACCTGAAATAGTAGAATATTTAAAAACCCCACTTAGCGGCGCGCAAATCGCACAAATCGTCACACAACTAGGGTTTGATTCAGCGCGACAATTACTGCGCAAGGGTGAAGATGCTTTTAAAGAAAAAGGCTTAAACAATCCGCAGCTAACAGAACAGCAAATTATACAAGCTATGGTTGAGGCGCCTAAGTTAATTGAAAGACCGATAGTCATCAACCAAGATAAAGCGGCAATTGGCCGTCCTCCAGAATCGGTATTGGACATTTTATGAGTCTAAAAATTTTGGTGCTGTATTACAGTAGACATGGGGCTACCCAAACTATGGCAAATAAAATAGCCATAGGTATTGAACAAGCAGGTCTAGAAGCCTGCCTGCGAACAGTACCAGAAATCAGTACAAATATTGGCGACACTCAGCAAGCTGTTCCTGCTCAAGGTGATCCTTATGTGTGTGAACAAGATTTGCTAGACTGCGACGCCCTAGCATTAGGCAGTCCAACCCGCTTTGGCAACATGGCAGCGCCACTTAAATATTTCATCGATCAGACTAGCGCACAATGGCTAGCAGGCTCACTTGAAAATAAGCCTGCCTGTGTCTTTCACTTCGACGGCCAGTATGCATGGAGGTCAAGAAAGTACCTTGTTATCTATGATGTTACCGCTTTTGCACCATGGCATGTTACTGTGTGGATTACCCTACTCCGCACCTCAACTTCATACCACTGTTACAGGTGGCTCACCGTATGGCGTGACCCATTTGGCCCAAGGTAAAACCCCAAGTAAACTCAGTGAAGATGAAGAAATTTTATGTATCGAACAAGGCAAACGCTTAGCACAATTAACCGCAAAGCTTGGAAAATAAAATGAATTTATCCACCCAATTCTATCGAAAACTTGCCCTCGTCAGCTATGTTCTACTGACAATTTGGATCGTTGTTTGGCATTTCTTTTTAACGCCAGACAAAGCGACCAGCCACTTATTTACCCTATTACTGTGGGTACTGCCAATTTTATTGCCAGCCAAAGGCCTGATAGCCGGTAAGCCTTACACTTATGCATGGACCAATTTTGTGGTGATGTATTATTTACTTCACGGTTTAACCTCTATCTATGCAGTTAAGGCCGAATGGTTTTATGCGTTAATCGAAATAATATTGTGTTGTACTTTATTTACTGGTTGTAGTTTTTATGCACGCTTAAGAGGCAAAGAACTAGGCTTAGGTATTCGAAAATTAAAAGAAGAATTGCAGGAAGAAAAACAAGCCTTTGAGGGTAATCCCCCTCCCCGTAAGTAACACCCGTTAAACTGCATTGCTAGAAAGCCTAGTTTGCCAACAATTCAAATTTTGTTCAAACTCGGCAAAGGCAACGGACCGAAACGGGTCATTTACAGCTCATATGACGCATAAATTTAAAGGAACCCTTAGTGGGCAAGCAAGCTAAATTTTATATAGGTATTGACGGTGGCGGGACTAAGTGTAAAGCCCGATTGGAGAATGCTAACGGTCAACTATTGGCTGAGGCTATTGCTGGTCAAGCGAATGCAGCCCTTGACCTAACAGGCACAGTTCAATCCATAATTCAGGCCAGTGAACAAGCAATTAAACAAGCCAATATTGCCGATCTATCCATCAACCAACTCAACGCTGGCATTGGTTTAGCGGGCCTTAATATTCCTGAAGTAAAACAAGCGTTCCAAGCCCTAACGCTGCCCTTTGCTGACTATCATGTCACCACCGATTTGCATATCGCTTGCTTAGGGGCCCACCAAAGCGATAAAGGGGCTATTGTGATTATTGGTACTGGCTCTTCGGGCGTCGTGATAAATGGCGATCAGCACGTGGAATTAGGCGGCCATGGATTTGTGGCCGGCGATAAAGGCAGTGGAGCATGGTTAGGCAAGCAAGCCGTTAGCTTTTGTTTAGAAACCTTAGATGGATTACACCCGCTTAACCCATTAAGTGACGCAGTGTTAGCTGAACTTCATTGTCAGTCTGCATTGCAACTTGCCAATTTAACCTTAAATGCAAAACCAGCATTCTTTGCTACATTAGCCCCTACTCTGTTTATGCAGGCCAAAGACCAGCAACCGGAAGCTATCGCCATCATTGCCCAAGCAGCGGATTACATAAACAGACTCAGCACTAAGTTACTTTCTTTTAATACACCACGCTTGTCCTTTATTGGTGGTATCACCGATGCCTTGATACCCTATTTAGCGCCTGATATACAAACATCTATTCAACCCGCTTTAGCAAGCCCGGAACAAGGAGCGATTCTGTTCTCTAAGTTGACATCGAAGTAGTACTAGGCATTATTTGCCGGCAACAAAATGAGCGGTTTCTGGCAACCCAACTTGCAACGTCTCTCTTCATTAAGGTTGCTTTAGAACACTAGTAGTAGCAAGTTCAGCAAGGTATTATGCATAATGTAATTTGTGAAGCTCTTGCACAATAGGTCTGGGGCTTTGCGCAATAGCTACGTTACTTATGAAGTATGCCTGTAAATGTTCGACAAATTGAACGTTAGCCTACAGCTTCGGTAGGCCTGAAAATACAAAAGCCCGCTAAAGGAAATCTTGATGCGCTATTTTGCAAAACAAATATTTGATGGACGCGAACTAAAAACCAATCAAGTCATCACTATCGAAAATGGCAAGATTATTACAGTACAAACCGCAACGTCAGACAATTCATACCTTCAATTACATGGCTTAGTTGCACTAAGGCTTTATTGATGTACAAGTAAATGGCGGTGGTGGAGTGCTATTTAATAATCAGCCTACTGTTAGTACTTTACAAATCATGAGTAAAGCGCATCAGCGATTTGGTACAACCGCCATGTTACCGACTCTGATAACCGATGATTTTTCAACCATGACGCTGGCGGCAGAGGCGATACAGCAGGCGATGGCGATGAAAATGCCGAGCATTTTAGGGGTACACTTTGAAGGGCCACACTTAAGTCAGCCTAAAAGAGGTATCCACCCACAACAACATGTTCGCCCTATTAGTGACAAAGAGTTGGCATTATTTACTCGTCAGGATTTAGGTGTAGTGTGTGTCACGTTGGCCCCAGAAAACGTACCTTGCGACATTATCAGAGATTTAGTTTCAGCCAATATAAAAGTCTGCCTTGGTCATTCAAACGCAACATTTGAGCAAACCATGGCAGCGATCGAAGCAGGTGCTCAAGGCTTTACGCATTTATTTAATGCTATGTCACCATTACACAGTCGTGCGGCAGGCATGGTCGGCGCAGCGCTACTTAATGATTCTACGTATTGCGGTCTAATTGTGGACCATGAACACGTCGATGTGGCTAGTTGCCAACTGGCTATTAAATGTAAATCGCCCTCAAAAATAATGTTGGTCACAGACGCCATGTCACATGTAGGCAGTGAGCAAATCGACCTAAATTTCAGCGGAATGAATATAACTCGTGATGGCAATAAGTTAACAATTGCGGGTGGGAGGTTAGCCGGTTCCGCTTTGGATATGGCCACAGCGGTTAGCAATAGTATACAAAATTTACGTTGCTCACCTGAGCAAACATTAGGAATGGCGTCATCCACCCCTGCGTCATTTTTAGATTTGCAACATAAAGGCTACCTCGATAAGGGCTACGATGCAGATTGGGTAGTGCTGAACGAGCACTTTAAAGTCACCGACACTTTCGTCGGCGGAAAAAAGTGAATTAATGACCCTGATAACAACAAGAAAGGTGAGCAATGCAAGCAGGCAATCCAGCGAACAGTCAACCTAACGCTTTGATACCGATGTTGATTATCGGCATACTATTTTTTATCTTCGGCTTTGTCACTTGGCTAAATGGGGCCTTGATCCCTTTTTTACAAATAGTATGCGAACTCACAGAAAGCCAAGCCCTTCTCATCGCTTTTTCATTTTATATCGCCTATGTTGTTATGGCGTTACCTATGGCTTGGGTATTAGATAAAACAGGCTATAAGAAAGCCATGAGCTTAGGTTTAGGCTTAATTGCTGTAGGCTGTTTGTTATTTATTCCAGCCTCTTATAGCCGCGAATTTAGTGTGTTCTTGATTGCTCAATTTCTAGTAGGTACTGGTCTCACTATATTACAAACCGCTTCTAACCCTTATATCGTTAAAATTGGTCCACAAGAAACCGCGGCAGTACGTATTTCCATAATGGGATTATTGAACAAGTTCGCTGGTTTTATAGCGCCTATCGTTTTTACAGCGTTAGTTTTAGGGGAGTTTTCTCAGGTTAACGCTCAGTCTATTGCTGCCTTATCCGAAGCAGATAAGGTGATACAAATAGCGGCTTTAGCTGATGGTTTAGTTAAACCATACGCAGCAATGGCGCTGGTATTATTCGTTTTAGCCATATTATTGAATTTTTCTTCTTTACCCGATTTAGTGTTAGAGAAACCTGACACGGAAAATGACGCACCAACAAAATTAACGGCCTACCCACAATTAATTTTGGGCGTGATTGCATTGTTTTTATATGTAGGTGTAGAGGTTATAGCCGGTGATACTATAGGGTTATTTGGCTCTCAACTAGGCGTTGAAAATGCAACAACACTCACCTCCTATACCATGGCGTTTATGGTGTTGGGATATCTATTGGGATTAGTCATTATTCCCAGCATAGTTAACCAATCTCAAGCCTTATCTGGCTCTGCAATCTTAGGCATCATTCTGAGTATTGCTATTGTATTTTCCAACAGTCAGTCGATACAAATCTCTGCTGTACTATGGGGGTGGATGGGTTTGAACCTACTCCCAGACACCATTACCTTAATTGCTATACTGGGTTTTGCCAATGCTTTAGTTTGGCCAGCAATATGGCCATTGGCGCTAGATGGCTTATTTAGTTTGACCGCAAGAGGATCTGCGTTATTGATAATGGCCATTTCTGGCGGAGCAATTTTACCTATGGTGTACGGTATCTTAGCTGAACATTTTAGTAGTCATTCCGCTTATTGGATGATGTTACCTTGTTACGGTTTCATTTTGTTTTACGCTGTCAAAGGACACAAAATTAAAGCATGGAAACAATACTAACTCATTGGTAATAGAAAAAACGATAAGTTATCTTCAAATAGCTAGAATGCTTTTAACAAAAGGAATGGTCAGCTTACGTTGTTGCTGAAGGGATTTTCATCGAGTAAATCGAGTGAATTAAGTAACGCTGACATATCTCTTTGCCAATGGTTAACAAGAAACTTTGCCACGTCTTTTGACATGTTTAACCCGCGCAGCTCTGCACGCACGGTCAGCGCTTTCTGACGTTGCTCATCGGTTAAAGACATAAGCTGAAAGCTGATCCCCCAAGATAACCGAGACTTTAAATCAGCCAAGTCCAAAGGCAACATTTGTGAGGGCTGGTTCCCCGTCATCACTAAACAAGCTGTATTTTGTTCTTTCACTCTATTGATTAGATCAAATAACGCCACTTGCCAGGTAATACTGCCTTCTAAATGATGAATATCATCTAGGCAAATAATAGCATAATGCTCTAGCCCCATTAATACATCGGGTGTTAACTCAGCATGTTGTTGGAAGTTAAGATAAACGCAACTCACACCATTTAATTCAGCTTGATGGCATAAGGCATAAAGTAAGTGACTTTTACCCACTTCTTGATCGCTAAACAGATAGTTCAACCAGTGCTTCATGCCGCCTTCATTCATCGCCACAAACAATTGTTTTAGGTGGTCGCACAGCTGCTTGTTTTTCCCTTCAACATAGCTTTCAAACGTTTCTGTTTCTTTAATATTAACAGGGAGTGATAGTTGACTTGTTACTTGCCCCAAGAGAACTCCGAATCAGACCTAGCTTGACCAAACTGGTCTAATACTGGTGTGATTTTTCCGCCTAACTCAAAGGCATTCTTAAGATCGTCATATTCACCTAACAGATCAACTTCAAATGTAGCGGATGAGCCTTGTTGTTTGATCAAGCTAGCGGTATTCACAACGCTTAAGTTTTGCAAAAAATTAGACACATCCACATAAGCTTGTAAGGTATCAATATTTCTAATAGTAATTTCAACATTTTGGGTAGATGAATAAAGGTCATTTAAATCGACCGCATAAATTTCCGCTAATTGATCGGCTAATACATCGACTAATTGACTGCCTAACAGCACAATAGTATCTGCTTTAACTTGGCCTGCTTGCAATTTACCATTTTGAATAAGTGTCCAATCAGCTACCCATTCCTTGCTAGATAAATTGCCATTCACGCCCACAGTTTGCTCAGGATCTTGTGAACCTTGGTAGACTCTAGCGGAAAGAACAGATTGCACACCATACCGTTCGCTAGCGCGCATAATTTGTTGGCTAAACCCGCCCCATATATCGTAAACCGTTAGATTTTGTACATCATCTAAATCCCATAATGGATAAACCAATTGAATCCCTCTGGTTTTAGCCCTTAATTCTAATTGCCTAAATAATGGAGGGTGGCTGTCAGCAGTGGTGATGGTCCTAGACTGCCTATCGGTCGTTTGTATTGCCATCCATACTAAACTATCTGCACGAGTTTTATCCCAAATTGGAAAACCTGCTTTTCTAATGAGTTGCTCAACTCTTTCACGATCAAAATTAATTAACAGATACAACTGTCCTTCATCATTCTCATATCGATAAGACTTAACTAAACGAGTGACACCACTCATTCCTTTACGAATAGTGGCGTTCTTCAAAAGATCGGCTTTCCCTCTGACCTTCACTAAGACCTGGCTAATCCCTTGTTTAAAAGCATTGGCTTGATTTTTTCTGATTGATCAGAGACTGCTATTTTGGCGTCAAAAAGGTCATTGATGACAGCGGCATCAATTTGAAAACTACCCAAGCTAAGCAAGATTAAAAATGCCAGCGAATTAACGGAGTACCATTTTATTGGCATCTGGGCCAATTCTCCCTAGTTAGAAATTGCAAAAAGGCTATTGTCTTTTATTTGACGAAAAAAATTCATCAACTCTTTGTAAATAAAGATAGAAATAAAACACTTATCTCCCTAGTCAACCTTATTTCATCTACAAACAAACGTATAAACTACATTCACACAGGACAATTGAGTTTTATTTTTCTGATTAAAATCTCAGCAAACTAGCACCAGCGATATTAATCACAGCAGAAAGCACCTTATGTTGTTGGTATTGTGCGAGCAAGCTGCTAAAATCTGCGCTCTTTTTTTGTGGCAAATTCAACTTGAGGTAAAGACGTGAGCGACAACAATTCATCATTAAGTTACAAAGACGCTGGGGTCGACATAGACGCGGGCAATCAGTTAGTCGAACGAATTAAATCGGTCACGAAAAAACCCATCGGCCAGAAGTTAAAGGCGGTTTGGGCGGATTTGGCGCATTATGTTCTTTACCCGAAAAATATAAAAAACCGCTATTAGTCTCTGGTACCGACGGAGTGGGCACTAAATTAAGATTGGCAATGGATCTCAAGCAACATGCCGGCATAGGCATCGACCTAGTCGCCATGTGTGTTAACGACCTTATCGTACAAGGTGCAGAGCCTCTATTCTTTCTCGACTATTATGCAACAGGAAAATTAAATGTTGATACCGCAACCGAAGTCGTAACTGGCATAGGCAAAGGATGTGAGTTATCGGGCTGCGCGCTAATTGGTGGCGAAACAGCCGAAATGCCGGGAATGTATCACGGCGAAGATTACGACGTTGCAGGTTTCTGTGTAGGCGTAGTTGAAGCAGATGATGTAATAGATGGCTCAAAAGTAGCTGATGGTGACGTACTAATTGCACTCGGCTCATCCGGTCCTCACTCAAACGGCTACTCTCTAGTACGCAAAATCATTGAAGTTTCTGGCAGCGATACCAGCGAAATATTTGAAGGCAAGCCTTTATCAGAACACTTGCTTGAGCCAACTCGTATCTATGTGAAATCTGTTCTTAAACTACTAGAACAAGTAGAAGTACACGCTATTTCTCATATAACTGGCGGTGGGTTTTGGGAGAATATTCCAAGAGTACTGCCTGACAATACAAAAGCGGTGATTGATGGTAAAAGTTGGCAATGGCACTGGCATATTTAACTGGCTTCAACAACAAGGTAATGTCACAACGCACGAAATGTATCGCACGTTTAACTGTGGTGTAGGGTTAATTATTGCCTTGCCCAAAGATAAAGCAAATCAAGCTGTGGACATATTAAATGAGTTAGGTGAAAACGCTTGGGTAATCGGCCATATTGAAAACAGCACATCTGAGCAGCAGGTTGAGATAAACTAAGTGAGTAATTTAACACCCGCTAAATCTATCGTGGTTTTAGTATCAGGTAATGGCTCGAATCTTCAAGCCATTCTTGAACAAATAAGTCTTGGTAAGATTAATGGTAAAGTCACTGCTGTGGTATCTAATAAACAATCGGCATATGCGTTAACACGCGCAAAAGAAGCGGGGATACCCGCCATATTTATCGATCACAAAAGCTTCGCTAGTCGTGAAAGTTATGACCAAGCACTGAAAAAGAGCATTGATGAGTTTACGCCTGATCTGATTGTCTTAGCAGGGTTCATGCGCATTCTAACCCCTGAATTCGTTGACTATTATTCTGCTAGAATGTTGAACATTCATCCATCTTTGTTGCCTAAGTACAAAGGGTTAGATACACATCAACGGGCAATTGATGCCGGAGATGTAGAACATGGCGCATCTGTACACTTTGTTACACCAGAGCTTGACGGAGGCCCCGTAGTATTACAATCTAAGGTGCCTATATTTGAAAGGCAAGATCCTGACGAATTAGCGCAAAGAGTCCAGCAGCAAGAAAGGCAAATGTACCCTCTTGTGATTAGTTGGTTTTGTAGTGATAGATTAAAAATGCAAAATAATAAGGCAATGTTAGATGACAAAATACTCGCTGAAATGGGCTATGCCTTTGGCTAGCTCAAACACACGTTGGTTAATCTCTCTCATCTTTTTAAGTTTTATCAGTAGCACCAGTGCGAACACTACATCGCTAAAAACCTTTAAGGCTGAGTATTCAGCCTATCGATTTGGTCGCAACCTAGGCAACGCGACGCTTGCTCTGCAAGCTCTAGACAACAATACCTACCAGCTGGATTATCGCTCAAAAGTCTCTGCTTTTTTCTTTCAGATGAACGTAGTGAAATTAGCACCTTCGCCTATAAGAATGGACAAATAATACCTAACATCTATCACTATGAACGCACCGGCACAGGGGCAGATAAAAAAATATCCATTGAATTCGTAGACAGTGAAATAAAGATAAATAATGGTGCTCCCATTATTTGGGACGGTCAATTCGACAACCAACTATACCGCCTTGACACTCAATTGAAACTCGCCGCTGGGCAAAAAACCTTTTCTTACGATTTAATTAACAGTCGTGGGGAATTAAGACATTATGACTTAAGGGTGCTAGGCACAGAAACAGTAGACTTACCCTATGGCGAAATACAAGGCGTCAAAGTTAAACTTGATCGTAAAAACTCTTCCCGAGAAACCTTGGCTTGGTTTGCCCCTGAATTGAATTATCAATTAGTTAAATTGCAACAATTTAAAGATGGCGATGAACAAGGGGAAATACGCCTTAAAAGTTTCCAATTGTTAGACTGATCAACGGTTGAATATTGCATCCCGATCTTGCCTTAGTTCGGGGCTGTTGATTTACATTTCCCCTTCTTAGCCCTGCCCCCACTGTTGCTATCAACAATAAATATTGAATATGCTTGATCTTTGTAAAGCAAATATATACCTTTAAGAAATCTGGTCAGACCTCCACGAGATTTATTATGCAAATATGTATTTGGTTTTTGTTTGTTATTACATCAATAGGTATAGTGAGTTATTTTCGCATGAAGCTATTCAATGCTTCCATTGCCATTTTCTGCTTGTTTTTAATCGGCCATATTTTTGATATTGTCGGAGAGTTAACATGGATTTTATTTTTAATTATTGCTGTACCGTTAAATATTGAATCAATCCGTAAGCAATACATTACCGCTCCTATTTTAAAAATATACAAAAAAATCATGCCCGAAATGTCGGACACTGAAAAAGAAGCGATTGATGCAGGCACAGTTTGGTGGGATGGAGAATTATTTAGCGGCAATCCCAATTGGCAAACATTACATAATATCCCCCAAGCCCGCTTAACGGTTGAGGAGCAACGTTTTTTAGACGGTCCTGTAGAGCAAGTTTGTCATATGTGTGATGACTGGCAAGTGACCCATAAAGATGCGGATTTATCAGCAGAAGTGTGGGCATTCTTAAAAGACAACAAATTCTTTGCGATGATCATCAAAAAGAATTTGGTGGCTTAGATTTTTCTGCTTATGCCCAATCGAGAGTATTGCAGAAGTTATCTGGGGTAAGTACCACTTTAGCGAGTACCGTAGGTGTACCCAACTCCTTGGGACCATGGAGAATTGCTACAATTATATGGTACCGAACAACAACAGAATCACTATTTACCTAGGTTAGCGACTGGCGAAGAAATCCCTTGCTTTGCTTTAACAGGACCAGAAGCAGGCTCAGATGCAGGCTCATTACCTGACACAGGCATCATCTGTAAAGGAACTTGGGAAGGTGAAGAAGTTATAGGAATGCGTTTAACCTTTAATAAACGTTACATCACCCTAGCGCCAGTCGCCACAGTAATAGGCTTGGCCGTTAAAGTATTTGACCCAGAAAACTTATTGGGCGAGCAACAGGATTTGGGCATTACTTGTGCGTTGTTACCTAGAGATACCAAAGGTATTGATATTGGCAATAGGCATTTTCCACTGAACGTCCCTCTACAAAACGGGCCTATCCGCGGCAAAGATATTTTTGTGCCGTTAGATTTTGTTATCGGCGGTCCAAAAATGATAGGTCAAGGCTGGCGCATGTTGGTAGAGTGCTTGTCAGTAGGACGTGTGATCACGTTACCTTCAACGTCAGCTGGGGGCGCTAAATCTATAGCGCTAGCAACAGGGGCTTATGCCCGCATACGTAGACAATTCAAATTACCCATTAGTAAAATGGAAGGTATTGAAGAAAAATTAGCGAGTATTGGCGGCAATGCCTACCTAATGGATGCAGTCACTTCATTTTCTACCAAAGGCGTTGATTTAGGGGAAAAGCCTTCGGTAATCTCCGCAATTTGCAAATACCACTTGACTGAAAAAATGCGTCAACTTGTATCAGATGCTATGGATATTCATGGCGGCAAAGGCATAATGCTTGGCCCCAAAAATTATTTAGGTCGCGGTTATCAGGGGGCGCCTGTTGCGATAACGGTCGAAGGGGCCAATATACTGACGCGAAATATGATGATTTATGGTCAAGGCGCCATGCGTTGTCATCCTTATGTGTTGTCAGAAATGCTCGCCGCGAGCAATAAGGATGACGAACAAAGTTTGCAGCAATTCGATCAAGCGGTGTTAGGGCATATTAACTTCGCAATCAGTAACTTTTTCCGAAGCATTTGGTTTTCTATCAGTCGCGGGCGCTTGGCTCATGCACCATTTAGAGATGATACCAAAGGCTATTACCGTGCGATGCAAGGCTATAGTGCTAATATGGCACTGTTATCTGATATCGCCATGAGTATTTTAGGTGGCGATTTAAAGCGAAGGGAACGTGTCTCAGCTCGTTTGGGGGATGTATTGAGCTACTTATACCTAGCCTCATGCGTCTTAAAACGTTTTGATGATGACGGGCGCCGACATGACGATAGTCCGTTAATGCACTGGGCAATGCAAGATAGTTTACATAGATTAGAAATAGCGCTAGAAGAGTTATTAGATAATTTTCCAAACCGAATATTGGGTAAAGTATTGAAACTAGTGATCATGCCGTTGGGCAAAAAGTACAAGCGCCCAAGCGATAGCTTAGATCACAAAGTCGCACAATTGTTACAAACTCCTAATGATGTAAGAACTCGTCTAGGTGCCGGTCAATACCTCGCCCGTATCGATGGCAGCTTACTGGGAGATTTAGAGCAAACCCTCGAGAACATAGTGGCTGCCGAGCCGATATACGACAAAATTTGTAAAGCAGCAAATCAGCGAATGCCGTTTACACAATTAGATAAAATAGCGGCCTTAGGCTTGGAGTTAGGCGTCATATCCGAACAACAAGCACAACTTTTAATCACAACAGAACAAGGTCGATTACGTACTATCAATGTTGATGATTTTGTTCCCAGCGAGATAATAGTGGGGGCCGCTAAGGCAAAACCCAAAAGAAAACCACGAGCGGCCAAGGCGACATAATACTATTTACCCTGAGTTCTGGATAAGACGTATCGTTTAAGTTAAGCAATAGTTTAAGCAAAGCAAAAAGCCCTGAAATTCAGGGCTTTTTTACTGTACATCAATATATATTGATAAAAGATCTCTTGGTGTCAAACCAACCCGTGCTACATGGGCTCACTCTGTATGGCATAAGCTCAATAGCGCATCTGCTCGTCAGAAATTAAGCGCGTCATACAAAGAGGTTGCTAAACTTCATACCAATTGTCGATGAAAGACGTCTGACTTTCCAAAATAGAATGCGACTGAACACATTGCAAAACTTGCAAAGTGAAAATTACTCAGCCTCTAATTCTTGTAACAGCAATACAGCCTGGGTGCGAGTATTTACATTGAGCTTACGCAGTATTGCACTAATGTGTGCTTTTACCGTTGCCTCAGTAATATTAAGACTATAGGCAATTTGTTTATTCAATAACCCCTCTTTCACTAATTTCAAAACCTCAGATTGTTTTGGTGTTAACTCTGATACCAACCTAAATATATCTAAACTGGCATCCTCTGTACCTGCGTCTATTACCATGCCTTCTGGTAACCACGTTTCGCCTTCTACTATTTTTCCTAGCGCATTGGCAATGACTTTAGTGGGAGTGGACTTTGGAATAAACCCTTTTGCCCCTAGTGTCATTACCTGACGAATGACCTTGATAGAATCAGTCGCAGAAATAACGGCAACAGGAATATTAGGAAAATCTTTTAGAATATTGATTAATCCGTACAAATTCTCACAACCTGACATATCTAAATCTAACAGGGCTAAATCAATATCTGTGTTCGCCCTTAGCGTGACAATTGTAGAGTCTAAGTCATCGGATTCTACTATTTTTATATCGTCAAATAGCGGAAATAACGCACCAACCAAAGCCTCTCGGTATAAAGGGTGATCATCTGCTATCAAAAATTTTGCCATTAATTTGTTCTCGTTCTGTGTATTAAAAAACTAGTTACTATGCTTAACTTTTTGTAAGTTAAGCATTGATAAACTTATAGTTATTATTTATTAAACCTATTTGCAATGAGTGCCTCAACTACACTTGGATCAGCCAAAGTAGATGTATCGCCTAATTGCTCATGCTCATTAGCGGCTATTTTCCGCAAAATACGCCGCATAATTTTTCCGGATCGGGTTTTCGGTAGACCAGTCGTCCATTGTATAACATCAGGCGTCGCAATAGGACTTAAATCCTCTCTCACCCACTGACGTAGCGTTTTAGATAACGCTTCAGTGACTTCAACGCCATCGGTAGGGAACAAATAAACATATATTCCCTGCCCTTTAATATCATGAGGAAATCCGACAACAGCGGCTTCTGCCACAGCCGGATGCGCCACTAAAGAGCTTTCAATTTCTGCAGTACCTAAACGGTGTCCAGATACATTAAGCACATCATCAACCCTTCCCGTTATCCAAAAATAACCATCTTCGTCTCGCTTAGCGCCATCGCCAGTAAAATAGTAGCCATCGTAGCTACTAAAATAGGTTTGAATAAATCGTTGGTGATCCCCCCACACGCTTCTCGCCTGACTCAGGCCATGAGTGGCTAATAACCAAGTTTCCTTCGGCCACTCCTGTTTGCAAGTCTCCTTCATTTGACACTAAGTCGGGTTGAATACCGAAAAAAGGTCTAGAGGCCGAGCACTGGTTTTAAGTCAGTGACACCGGGTAAGGGCGTAATCATGATGCCACCGGTTTCTGTTTGCCACCTAAGGTATCCATTATTGGACATGCAGCATTGCCGATTTTTTCGTAATACCAATGCCATGCTTCTGGATTAATTGGCTCACCGACACTGGCCAACACTCGTAGACTTTCCTGGTACTACCTTTAATTGGTTCATCGCCTTTAGCCATTAATGCTCGAATAGCGGTGGGCGCTGTATATAAAAGCGTAACCTTATGTTTATCGACCACTTGGCCAATTCTTCTAACGTCTGGATATGTGGGTATGCCTTCGAACATCAGTGTTGTTGCGCCATTTGCTAATGGGCCATAAACAATATATGAATGACCTGTTATCCAGCCTACATCGGCCGCGCACCAATATATATCTTGCGGTTTGTAAGCGAATACATGTTGATGAGTCATAGACGCGTAAACCATATATCCACCCGTTGTATGCACCACCCCCTTGGGCGTGCCCGTTGAACCGGATGTGTACAAAATAAATAGTGGATCTTCTGCGTTCATGGGTTCTGGTTCGCAGATAGCGGCTTGTGGCGCAATTAAATCATGCCACCAAATATCACGTTTTGCAGACCAATCAACTCGCCCTTGTGTGTTTTCAAATACCACCACATGGGAGACACAAGCACTCGATTCTCTGGTTAACGCCTTATCAACATTGTCTTTTAACGGTAACTGATTGCCACCTCGTCTAGCATGATCTGCGGTAATGACCACTTTTGCTGCGCAGTCTTCAATTCTATCGGCAATAGCATGTGGTGAGAAACCACCAAAAATGACCGAATGGACTGCACCAATACGGGCACAAGCTAACATTGCGTATGCGGCTTCTGGCACCATTGGCATATAGATAACCACCCTATCGCCTTTGCCTACCCCCAGACTTTTAAGTCCATTTGATAATTTACAAACTTGCTCATGAAGTTCGAGGTAGCTGATATGTTTGTCAACACTAGGGTCGTCACCTTCCCAAATAATGGCTGTTCTATCTGGCGAGGCATTAACATGACGATCGATACAGTTATAGCTCGCATTTAACACCCCATCAGAGTACCACTTAATGTGGGTATCTGATTTTGAAAAATGACAATCTGATATCTGGGTATAGGGTTTTATCCAATCTATACGTTTCCCATGCTCAGCCCAAAACCCGTCGGGATCCTCTACTGATTGTTGATACATTCGTTCATATTCTGACTTATCTAGTAGAGCATTTTCTTTGGCTTCAGATGAGACTGGATAGCGTTTTGATAACATCTTTGGACAGTTCCTTTTACACTGGTTCTCTTAATTTTTACATAAGGTATAAGACTAAAGTACTATTAGCAACAATGTAAATTGATTGCGCAGCCATCGACAGGTAGAATTGCCCGCAATTTCATCCCATAAGTTATTGTAATCATTATGAACACTGGTAAAGACGCTATTTATTCACAACCTCAACAAGTTGGGGCATTTACCTTTGATCAAAACGTAGCCGAAGTATTTCCGGATATGATTCAACGCTCTGTGCCCGGTTACAGCACAATTGTTGACGCCATCGGCCAACTCTGTGGTCGTCATGCTAAAGACAATAGTCGCATATACGATTTAGGTTGTTCACTAGGCGCGGTAAGTTTGGCTGCCAGCAAATATGTGCAGGCCCAAAATAGCCAGATTATCGCAATTGATAATTCAGAAGCGATGGCAAAGCGCTGTGAATTACATGTACAAGCCTTTAAATCAACCACCCCAATCAAAGTCATTTGTGATGATCTACAAAATGTTGAGATAAAAAACGCATCTTGCGTAGTGATGAACTTCACCTTGCAATTTATCCCCCCAGAACAGCGAAAAGCCATTATCGAGAAAATTTACGCCGGTCTGGATCAAGGTGGCATTCTTATTTTGTCAGAGAAATTGAAACATGACACCGAACAAGGCAATGAATTATTGATTGATCTTCATCATGAATTCAAACGCCGAAATGGTTATAGTGACTTGGAAATCAGCCAAAAACGCACTGCACTTGAAGATGTAATGCGTACCGATACGTTTGAACAGCATCAGTCTCGCCTAACAAGCGCTGGCTTTATTGATGTTATTCGCTGGTTTACCTGTTTTAACTTTGCTTCTATGGTGGCAATAAAAGGCTGACGGGTACGAGTCTATATTGGAGATCAAACGTCTTCTGGTTAACATGAGATCGCTTATTTAAGTATGGATCGGTACCTCATTTATCATTTTTTAATATCACTACCAGCGCATGGCTAAAAAACTCGTTGTGCGATGCTGTTTTTTTAGGAGGCCACTTGGCTGTTACTTGGTTTAACGATTTTTACAAACAAATTGCTGATTCACCTTTGAGTCATTGGTTAGAAGTTTTGCCGGCGCAAATTGCTCTCTGGCAAAAAGAGCAATTGCATGGTGACTTCAATAAGTGGGTTAAATTACTCGGTAAACTACCAACAACAACCCCCTCGTCAATCAACCTAAAAGATAAAGTAGAGTTTGGTCAATTATCAGATATTAATGACTATACCCAAAGACAAATTTCCGGCTTACTAAAGCAGTTTGCCCCGTGGCGTAAGGGCCCATTTCATCTACACGGTATCCATATTGATACCGAATGGCGTTCTGACTGGAAATGGAACAGAGTACAACCTCATATTCAGCCGCTAAAAGATCGTCTCGTTTTAGACGTAGGTTGTGGCAGTGGCTATCACATGTGGCGCATGCTGGGCGAAAAAGCAAAAATGGTGGTTGGCGCAGATCCTTCGCAACTTTTTTTAATGCAGTTCCAGGCGATTAAACATTTCAATCCTGTGCCGAACATTCATTTATTACCCATAGGCGTAGAACAACTCCCCGCACTAAAAGCATTTGATACGGTATTTTCCATGGGCGTTTTATACCATAGACGCAGTCCCATTGACTTTTTGTATCAATTAAAAAATCAATTACGTAAAGGTGGCGAGTTAGTTCTTGAGACATTAGTAGTAGAAGGTGATGAACACACAGTATTAATGGCAGGTGAACGTTATGCACAAATGCGCAATGTTTGGTACTTACCTAGTACCGCTGCCTTAACGGTGTGGATGCAAAGAGTAGGATTCAAAAATATCAAAGTGGTTGATATAGCCAAAACCACTATTGAAGAGCAAAGAGCAACCGAATGGATGGATAGTCAATCATTAGTTGATTTTTTAGATCCCACTGATCACAGCAAAACAATTGAAGGCTACCCGGCCCCATTACGCGCCGTTATCGTGGCTGAAGTATAATGGTCAAAACGTAACACAACCTATTTAAGTAAATAAGAATTTGAATCGACTATTCGATAAGTTCCCTGATTTTCGACAAAGTAACGAAATTATCCGTTCAACCAATTATAGTGTAAATGTTTGGTAAAGTTCTTTGTTGCACGCTTAGGATCCATTATCTTTGAGGCAACAATAATTCTAAATTAAGAATCACCCTACAGTGAAAGTAACACTCTATTTTCCTTTCTTGATTGGGTTTGCCGTATTAGGCTGTGCCACAGATAGCCAAATAGCAGACGCCACGCGCTCGCCAGAGGTACCTACTAATTGGCAGTTACAACAGTCCCAATTAGCCGTCAATGACAATTGGTTAGCTGAGTTTAAACAACCTATTTTAGCGAAATTAGTACATGAAGCCCTGACCTCGAATCGTACGTTACGTCAAGCAGCCTATGACACTGAAATATTAGAACAACGACTGGTGCAAAGTGGCGCTGCATTTTGGCCTACCCTAGATTTAAAGTTAACCTCTGGGCGTAGTCAAAATGCGAATACAGACGTAACCGCCAATAGTCACTCCATTGAGTTAAATGCTGGTTACGAAATAGATATTTGGGGGAAATTATCTAATGCTGAGCAACAAGCGAACCTAATTTACTTAGCCAATAAAGCACAATACCAACAAAGTAGACTCACCTTGGTTGCTGACGTTGTGACGAATTGGTTTAACTTAGTCACATCAAAACAATTACAGTCACTGGCAAAGCGTCGTGTAGAAAATGCAAGACAAAACCTAGACATCATTGAGTCTGGCTATAAACAAGGCCTAAACGGAGCCTTAGATGTTTACCTTTCAAGAAATGAACTCAACAGTGAACTATCCAATTTAGCAGACCAACACACGTCATTACTGCAAAATGCGCGCAATCTTGAAAAAATATTAAGCCGCTACCCAAGCGGTGCGATTGTATCATCCGCTGCCCAAGCAGAATTACCATTACTTGACTGGGCTATTCCCACAGGTTTACCGTCAGATGTCATGACCCGTAAACCAGCACTGCAAGCTAGCTGGTATCAGGTATTAGCCTTAGATGCTGCTGTTGCTTTTGCTCATAAACAACGCTTTCCTAGTATCAACCTAAATGCTGCAATTTCAGATAACAGCAATGAACTTTCTGATTTGTTGTCAGGCTCTTCTATCGCTTGGTCTATATTAGGCAGCATTACCGCACCGCTATTCCGTGCCGGGGACTTAAAAGCCAATGAAGAAATTTCGCGCTTACAACTTAAGCAACAAGAGCAACTTTATGTAGACACCTTATACAATGCCTTTGCTGAGGTAGAAAATGGGATGACACTTGAAGACAGCCTCAAGCAAAGTTATCAAGCCACATTAAATGCAAGCCAAAATGCCCGCCAAGCAGAAACCTTGTCGTTTGAACAATACCAAAAAGGCTTAGTCAACTACACTACCGTACTTGAAGCCCAAGGACGTTCATTTGACGCGCAAAGTGCACTTATCCAACTCAAGAATAAATTACTGGCCAACAGAGTTGCCTTATATGTCGCCTTGGGTGGTGACTTTTCAGAGCCCCAAAATAATCAAGAGGATGAGTTAATCAATGAGTAAGGTAAGAAAGTGGTTGATCCCGCTAATAATTTTAATTATCACTTTGGTGGTTGCACGATTCATCCTAGATAACCCGCCTCAAACCCAACGAGGGGGACCATCGAATGCGTCTCAGTTAACCGTAGAAGTTTCATCACTTAGTCCACAACAGTTTACTGTAGTGGTAGACTCCTTTGGCACCGTGCAGCCTAAAACACAGAATGCTTTGGTCGCTCAAGTCTCAGGGCAAATCATCTATGTAAGTCCACAGTTTCGAAATGGTGGATTTTTTAACAAAGGGGATATACTGGTCAAACTTGATCCTAGGGATTACTATGGCGGACGTTAAAATAGCTGAAGCCGGTTTGTTGTCAGCAGAACAAGCTTTACTCGAAGAAAAGGCCAACTCCAAACAAGCAGCGATTGATTGGAAACGCTTAGGCTATGCAGAAGAGCCGAGTGACTTAGTCTTACGCAAACCTCAACTTGCTGCCGCAGAGGCCACCTTGTTATCAGCTGAAGCGGGGTTAACCATTGCGAAATTAGCCTTAGAAAGAGCGACAATAACAGCCCCTTACGATGGAAGGATCCTCGAGCAGTTAGTTGACTTTGGTCAAGTCCTAGCGGCCAACACAAAAGTGGCTGAAATCTATTCTACCGATACGGTAGAAATACGTTTACCGATTAATAATAGCGATATCGATTTAGTCAATTTTCCGGAAGAATTTCGCACAAGCAATAATCTACAACACACTATCGAAGCGCGTTTCACGTCTAACTTAAGCAAAAAGCAAACATGGCTAGGCAAAATAACCCGTACCGAAGGTGCAATTGACAGCAGTTCTCAGCAACTTTATATCGTGGCGCAAATTGAAGACCCATACAACCCAGAATTACATCCTGGCGCTTCAATCAAAATTGGTCAGTATGTGAATGCCGAAGTTCAAGGTAAAACCCTAGATAGCGCTATTGTCATTGACAATAGCGCTATCTATCAGGGGACCTATGTATACATAGTCGAGAACGGCGTATTAAAGCGCAAGGATATAGATATTCGTTGGCAAAATGATAAGAAAGCCGTTATCGAAGGTGGCCTAAAAGCAGGCGATAGATTAGTTACAACCCCCTAGGCCAAGTCAGTTCAGGTACACGAGTCACCAGTGATGGCGAGCGTGCGCCTGCCAGAAAAGGTAAAAGAAAAGAAGGGCAATTCGGTAAACCTGAAGGTCAAAATTAATGGATATTCGCTCTCGATTTTCACCCTCGCCTAACAATGGAGATTTGACATGATTGCTTGGTTTGCTCGAAACCATGTTGCAGCAAATTTGCTGATGATAACCATATTATTTGCTGGAATTTATAGTCTTACTAGTCGCATACCTCTTGAAGTTTTTCCGTCATTTGAAACCGATAGGATCAGTGTTTCTGTCACTTTACGCGGCGCAACGCCAGAGGATACTGAATTAGGTGTCGCTATCCTTATTGAAGAAGCGGTTCAAGATCTTGAAGGAATTGAACAAGTTACCAGTGTATCTTCGGAAGGTTCAGCAAACGTCACAATTGAGGTTGACTCTGATTATGACGCGAAAGAATTGTTAGCCGACATTAAATCTAGAGTGGATGCTATTAATACTTTTCCAGCCGATGCTGAAAACCCCGTGGTTTCATTGGCCCAAAGAACCAGAAGTAATAGCCGTATCTATTTCTAGCGATTATGGCGAAAAAGAAATAAACGAATTTGCCGAGCAAGTACGGGACGACTTGTTACGTATTCCCGGCATAACTCAACTACAACTTGCCGGTGTACGCGACTACGAAATTGCCTTAGAAATCCCCCAAGATAAACTTCGCCAATATGGACTAACCCTTGCTCAGGTATCTGCAGCCGTGGCGAATTCAAGCAGTGATATTTCTGCGGGTAATATTAAAACGGATGGTGGAGATGTACTTATTCGCTCAAAGGGCCAAGCGTACCGCAAGGATGAATTCACCGACATTCCTATCAAAACCAATAGCGATGGTTCCATACTGCGCTTAAAAGATATTGCCAATATCCAAGACGGTTTTGAGGAAACTCCTGTGCGGACCCGATTCAATGGTAAACAAGCTGCTTTTATCGATGTATACCGAATTGGCCAACAAAGTGCGGTAGAAGTGGCCGACAAAGTCAAACAATACATCGAAGAAAAGCAACCCCTTTTACCAGAAGGATATGAATTAAGTTACTGGGATGACGACTCGCAAATTGTCAAAAATAGAATAGCAACACTAAGTGGCAGTGCCCTGCAAGGCGGAATACTGGTATTACTGCTACTGACTCTATTTTTACGTCCAGCCATTGCATTTTGGGTATTTATCGGTATTCCTGTTTCTTTTATGGGCGCTTTTCTAGCGATGCCCATTTTTGGTGTAACCTTAAATATCATGAGTTTATTTGGTTTTATTCTAGTACTGGGAATAGTGGTCGATGATGCCATAGTCACAGGAGAGAACATCTACACCCATCTTAAAACGTCAGAGTCTGGTGAAGAAGCCGCCATTAAAGGCACCCAAGAAGTGGCCACCCCTGTGACATTTGGTATTTTAACAACGATAGCCGCCTTTATGCCGTTTGCATTTATCGAAGGCAATCGAGGCGCACTCTTTTCTCAAATCCCAGTAGTGGTTATTCCGGTCTTGCTGTTTTCGTTAATAGAGTCAAAGTTTGTTTTACCCTCGCACCTTAAACATATTAAATTGCGCAACGAAAAAGGCAATCCAGGGAATCGTTTAGAGCAATGGCAACAACGTTTTGCAGATGGCTTTGAACGAGCAATCCTTAAATATTATCAGCCTCTGCTAAAATGTAGCTTGCGTCATAAGCTTGCCACCCTCGCTATTTTTGTAGGTACTTTTTCAATTATCCTAGCCCTGCTAATGAGCGGCTGGACCAAATTTGTATTTTTTCCTCGCGTACCAAGTGAGACGGTACGAGCCAGTCTAACCATGACAACCGGTACAACCTTTGAAGTCACGAATAAATATATTGAAAAAATGGCTGAAAAAGCAGAAGAACTAAGAGCTAAGTACACCAATTCGGACACCGAAGAAAGCGTGATTATCAACATTTTAGCGTCTACCGGCGGACGTGGTGGAGCGTCAAATGTTGGCTCTGTGCGTTTTGAGATTATTCCACCAGAACAACGAAAGTCTACCGTGACATCCGCAGAGCTGGTGAGAGAATGGCGTGGTCTAATTGGCCCCATTCCAGGCGCTGAAAGCGTAACTTACCGAGCTGAAACCGGCCGTTCCTCTGATCCTATCGATGTTCAGCTTAGCGGTAATTCGCAAAAGACTTTGCAAGAAATAGCAGACAAGATTAAACAGCGCTTAACCACCTACCCTACAGTATTTGATATTTCTGATAGTTTATCTGATGGTAAAGAAGAGTTGCAGATTGAACTAACCAAGCAAGGGAAAGCTCTAGGCATGACCCGAGTGAATGTATCAAATCAAGTGCGAAATGCCTTTTTGGCAGCCAAGTACAACGGATCCAAAGAGGACGAGACGATATTCGAGTAATGGTAAGATTGCCTATTGATGAAAGACGTTCGTTGGCCGATCTGCAAAATATTTTAATACAAACCCCATCGGGCGGCTTTGTGCCATTGGCCCACGTGGCGACTCTTACCTCAGGCAAGAGCCCGTCACAAATAACCCGAATTGACCGTTTTAGAACAGTGAGTGTGACCGCTGATGTAGAGAAAACTAAAACCAATATGACGGTACTACAAGCGGATCTAACGGAGTATGTGCAAGAGTTGGTGAATCAATATCCAGGTGTGTCGTCAAAAATGGAAGGCGAGGCGCGTGAACAACGAGAGTCGTTCTCTTCTCTTGGGGTGGGTTTACTCATGGTATTTTTTGCCATCTACGGGTTACTCGCCATCCCGTTCAAATCCTATATTCAACCTATTATTGTCATGAGCGTCATTCCTTTTAGTATGATTGGGGCTGTTATGGGACATTGGGTAATGGGTATGGATCTGACCATAATGAGTGTACTGGGCATGCTTGCCTTAGTCGGAGTGGTGGTGAATGATTCATTGGTCTTAGTTGATTTTATTAATAAGAAACGACTTGAGAAGGGCATAAGTTTAACTCAAGCTGTTTTAACTGCTGGAGCATCAAGATTTAGACCAATCATGTTGACTAGTTTAACCACCTTTATTGGTTTAATGCCCCTGCTCTTCGAAAAATCAACTCAAGCACAATTTTTGATCCCCATGGCGGTTTCTTTAGGCTTCGGCATACTATTCGCCACCTTTATCACCTTAATTTTAGTGCCGATTAATTACCTATTAGTTGAGCACTTAAAAGGGAATAAGGACAAAACCGAAACGCTACCCAATCAAGTCGCGGTCAATTAAAATCAGGCAGACTTTTAAAATGTTACGAGTGCAAACTATTCTCAACCGATAGTTTGTACTTATCCTGTTTTTGCTAAGCATGCCCCACACTACTTATATTGAATGCTTCTGCCGTTACAAAGAATTACATTTGCTAATACCTTATTGCTTCGATTTTCGATAGGATTAAGTATTACTAATTAAATCGCGTGCTTATTTTTTATGTCTTCAGGAAAAAGTTGGACGAAATCGCTTTTCGTCGGAATTTGGACTGCTTTAAACTTCAGTCGAAAATTGTTTTTTAACCTTATCTTTATTGGTCTATTACTTGTTATTTTCTCATTTCTCATGAAAGGCGAGAATAAAATAACCGTCCCCAAAGGTTCTGCTTTAGTGCTGAAACTTGAAGGTAGCGTAGTAATCGAAAAACAAATAGTCGATCCCTTCGAAGAGTTTATGGCTGAAGCCTTTGAACAAAAACCTGAAAACCCTGAAATATTGCTACAGGATATTCTGCATACCTTAGATAATGCCAAGCAAGATCGTCGCATTAAGGCACTAGTATTAGATTTACACGGATTAAGTAGTGCAGGCTTAGATAAATTAGAACAAATCGCTATGGCACTCGACGACTTCAAACAAAGCGAAAAACCCATTTATGCGATAGGTGATTACTTCAGCCAAAATCAATATTATTTAGCCAGTCATGCTGATCATCTCTACTTAAACCCGATGGGATTTATGCTATTCGAAGGCTATGGCCGTTTTGGTACCTATTACAAATCAGCACTGGAAAAGATAAAAGCACAAACACATGTATTCAAAGTGGGCACCTATAAATCTGCTGTTGAACCTTACATTCGTGACGATATGTCTGACGCAGCTAAGGAAGCCAATAAAGCATGGTTAACTGCTATGTGGCAACAATATAAAACCAATGTTGCCCAAGCTCGCGGACTTGATGTCACTAATTTTGATGAAACCTTAGATGACTTTATGCAAAAGTTTGAACAGGTTGACGGGGATTTTGCTAAGTACGCGTTAGATTTCGGTTGGGTCGACGCACTAAAAACCAGAGAAGAAGCGTTACAAGAAATTATCTCGATAGTAGGTCCAAATGACAACAATACCGGCTTTAATGCAATTTCTTACAAGAATTATTTGAAAGTTATCACCAACCCCTTCCTTTTGACACAGGCGACGTACAAAAAGTAGGAATAGTTGTGGCTAAAGGCACTATCTTAAATGGCACGCAAAAACCTGGGACTATCGGTGGTGACAGTACCGCTCAGCTACTTAGGAAGGCGCGCCTAGATAACTCCATCAAATCAGTCGTGTTATATGTTGATTCTCCAGGAGGCAGTGCTTTTGCTTCAGAAGTGATACGTCAAGAAGTCGAAAACTTACAAAACTCAGGTAAACCTGTGGTCGCAGTCATGAGCACCTATGCCGCTTCTGGCGGGTATTGGATTTCTGCTGGTGCCGATAAGATTATTGCCGCACCAAGCACAATTACAGGCTCTATTGGCATTTTTGGCATGTTCTTCACCTTTGAAAACACGTTGGACTATTTAGGAATTCATACTGATGGTGTTGGCACCACAGAGTTTGCGGGGATGGGAATAACGAAGAGCCTAAATCCTAAAATGGGCCAAATTATGCAACGAGGTATTGAACATGGTTACGATAAATTCATTACCTTAGTCGCCAATAATCGTAATATGAGTAAGCCTCAAGTTGACCAAATTGCTCAAGGCCGAGTTTGGATTGGCAGCACAGCCCTAGAAAATGGATTGGTTGATGAGTTGGGCTATTTACAAGACGGTGTAAAAGCTGCGGCTGATCTAGCTAATTTGACGGAATATGATACCAAATACATTGAGCGAAACTTATCTAAAAGCGAATTGTTCTGGAAAGAATTATTCCAAAATGCGGCTGTAAGTTTAGACGGAGCCTTTAAGACACAAAAAAGTCATGACTTAGTCACCATGATTAGAGAACTAACATCTGACTTAGATACCATGGTCAAATTGAATGATCCAAAGGGCGTTTATGCATACTGTCTACCCTGCGAGTTATAGTTTGCAGGTTGGACAAACCGAAAAATAATCGCCGTCCTAAGCCTACTGCATATTGAATCAGTGGGCTTTTTTATTAAAGCTGATTAAAACAGGCTGTCAAAACAAGAAGTAACAAATGATGTATACCGTTAATCCTCTAGCCAAACATAGCTATTCCGTTGTTGGAAATGAACAAACCCCGGTCTATATAATCGACAATTTCATGACGGACGTAGACGAATGTAAACAGTATGCCCTTACCCAAGCGACGTTTGCCAAACCCGAAAAATCAGCTTATCCAGGTAAAATAGCAAAACTACCCAAAGAATATACAGAGGTGGTATTACAACAAGCCATAGAAGTTATTCATACATTTTATCAGGTACCCACTAACCTTCGGTTAGTGAAAGAAGCCATGGTATATTCTATCGTTACGCAATCAGAAGACAGTCTAGAACTCAAACAAGCGATCCCACATTTCGATAGCCTTTCCAGCAAACATTTTGCCATAATGCACTACATCAACGAGGGCAAGTTTGATGGTACAGGATTTTACCGGCACAACCCCACTGGGTTCGAGAAAATTGATCAACAAAAGTTACCCATACTAGATAAAGCGGTAGTTGATTATTTCAATCAGAAAGGCTTGCCCAGACAAGCCTACTTTAATTTATCTGATGATCATTTCAGTTTAATTGGCAAAGTAGACTATCAACCAAATAGATTAGTGATTTATCCAGGAGCATTGCTACACTCTGCTCTGATCGACCCTAATCGAGATGTGATAGATAATATCAATACTGGAAGACTAACCAGCAATATATTTATAGATTTTGAATAGCCTAGTTGGCCGGCTTTAGCATTTACATTTAATCGAGAAACAAAATGGATCTAAAAAAAGCGCTCAATTTACCCCTTTTTGCAGTCTTCGTACTGCAATTGTTCAGTTTTCACTTACTGGCGAAGGTGCCTGACCCCACTCGATTCGAACAAGCTATCATTAAATTTGAACAACAAGACGCTATAAAGATGCCCCCCAAAGGCGCGATAGTATTAACGGGTAGCTCAAGTATTGCTAGATGGAACCATGAAGCCCATGCCGCTTTAGCGCCATTGACTGTTATCCCTAGAGGTTTTGGTGGCAGTAACATGAATGACTTACTCTACTACATAGATCGAGTAGCCATAAAATATCAACCAAGAGCAATATTAATTTACGAAGGTGACAACGACACAGCGTTAACTCCCCCTGTACCTAAAACCGATATTTTACGCCAGTTACAACACATAATAAGCAACGTGCATCAGGTATTGCCAGATACTCGGATCTACCTACTTTCTGTCAAACCCAGTGTTTCGCGACGAGCGGTTTGGCCACTGGCTATGGATGTCAGCCGCGGATATCAACTCATCGCCGATACACATCCTTTGGTACATTACATCGATGTGGCGACCCCTCTACTTAAGCAGAATGGCGAGATTATGCAGGACATTTTTATCCATGACGATTTGCACTTAAATGATAAAGGCAACAAAATTTGGGGAGAGACTATCAAGGCTGCGCTGATGCCAATTGAAGCAAAATATGAACAACGGCTAGTCACAAACATGCATACAAAATAAACGAAGGTCATTGCCAATTGCATAGGCAAATTTTATGACCTGTGCTAGTTTCCATGCTCCAGGCCGCTACTCTTGCTTGGGCTTAACTTTAAATCCATTAACCTAGCAAAAAATACGCTGGGACGCTCCCGTGGGCGAATGTCACAAGCACATACTCTGCGTGGCTAAAACTGATAAAAGCACTGGCTTCTTTTTTAAGAAGCGAATTATTCATTCAAGGGTCTTGATTACGTGCTTTAAAATTCTCGCTAAGTGTACATTTATTGATTGGCGTTGCTATTACCCAACTTCATGGCAAGGGTGTAGCCGACAAATATCAATGCTCCTTGTACAATCAATTGGTCATAAAATGGAATCCCCATTAAGTTAAGACCACTGGTTAAAATAGCAAGAATAGTTACACCCAATACCGTTCGCATAATAGACCCTTCTCCGCCATTCATATGTGTACCACCCAACACCACTCCACCAATGATCAGCAGCAATAAGGTGTCACCCACTCCAGGCAATGCGTTGCCTAGATTAGCAATACTCATCATCCCTGCGATCCCCGCCAGCAAACCAGACAAAACATAAACACTGGTTTCAATTAACCGAGTATTCATCCCACAATAACGCGCAGCATTACGATTACTGCCAAAAAGCATAACCTGCCTACCCCAAGTCGTTTGTGACATGACAAATGCGCAAACTATGACCACAGCAATCCCCACCAACATGATATATGGTATGCCCCAAGCCAATTCAAAACCAAAATCTAAGAGCGCATCTGGCGTACCTTTTACTGCAATCCCTTCTGATAAAGTAAAGGCAATACCGCGAGCAACCAACGCCGTTCCCATAGTAGTAATGAATGGATTCAACCCAAAAAAGCCGACACAAATGCCATTTAACAAACCAAAGGCTAAGCCAGTAAAAAGTGCCGCACAAGTGCCTAAAAACACACTATCGGTCGATGCCATCACGACCCCCGCGACCACAGCTGTCGCACTAATCACGGTGGCAATTGACAGATCAATGCCGCCAGTAAGAAAAACCATAGTCATGCCAACAGCTGCGATCAACACCACAGAATTTGCTAACAAAATCGACTCAGCATTGCCTGGCGTAAAAAAATATGGCGACAAGGACGAAAACAAAGCTAACAACGCGCCAATAATAGGTAACGACGGATAACTCTTTAATAATCTAACGATAGACGACATGCCCATTAAACCCTTTCTATTATGAGATATTACTTAACCTAAGCTCGGGATAATTCGAGCCTGTCGATAACGCTCTTTTTGCGCCTAGCTACGTTGGATTTTCTAGTCATAGCCCACTATCAGGTACGAAAAAGCCGCCTTGCTATATACGAAAAATGTTGTTATCGAATAAATATTAACCCAGGTATCACTGGGTATATTCTTAAGCTTTTGAATTGTATGTAAAATTTAATTTGAAACGACACTCATCATTGCGAGTTCAAGTTACTTAGCGCCCCAAATATTGGCTTTATTTTCAACAATATTCTTGTGAGAATAAAACTTGCCTATAGACCACATTATGTCTATCAACCGAGCCACCATCAATTAACGTTGCAGCAAGTTGCACCGCTTTTTCACCGATACGTGTTAAGTCCATGACAACAATCCCGTCAGCAAAACCACTTTTGGTCGCTGTATATCCGTCGTTACTGCCATTCACTCCTGTGACTACAATATGCTCTTCTTCACCAACCCTATGTTTTTTGTTCAAGTTTGATAAAACCGTTTCGATTGCAGGGATTTGTGTATCCGTTGCAGCAAAAACCCCTTTAATATTAGGGTTAGCTTGAAAGGCATTCTCGGTAGCGGCTAGTGCTTTCGCAGAATCCCAGTCGGTTGGTACCGAAATGACCTCAACATCTGGCAAAGCCTTCATGGCTTGCCTAAAGCCTTTGCTTCGATCAATGCCATTTTGGTCATTTAACGCCCCTAAAAGCTCAAGTACTTGTACTTTACCTGTCGCGCCTTTAAGTTGCTCAGCCATGTGTCTGCCAGCCTCACGACCATCCGATATGGAATCTGGGCCTACAAAGGCGGCGACAGAACGACTATCAGGCAATGCCCTGTCATAGGCAATCACAGGAATTCTAGCTCGTTTAGCTCGCATCAATGCCCGTTCAATAGTATTTTGATCAACGGCACAAACCAATATCGCATCTACCCTTTGCACAACCAAAGACTGAATCTGTGCATTTTGAGTTTGTGCATCTCCATCGGCTACCACTTCAATCACTTCAAAACCAAGCTTCTGGGCGGCCACTTTAATGGCATTATTTTCAGCAACTCGACTCTCAAACAGTTGGTCAACGGCTAAACCAATGCGAATTTTCTCAGCAAATGCGGTACTCGCTATACTCGACAATATAAACACGGCAACAACCGAAACTACACCACGCATCTTACTTCTAATATTCATTTTTTTCCTTTACAAGGCCCATAAATTTAACTTCGAAAATGTACTGTAGAATAAAACCAATAATGATTAATTCTCTGCTCCACGCATTTTTATCGCACTGCTTTTAATTAGCGAGCGAGTCGTTCTTACTTCTGAAAGCCGGTCGACAATCACCGCCACAAGCAAAACCACTCCTCTAACCGTATCGTATACATAAGGAGAGGCGTTAAGCATGTTTAAGCCATTATCGATTAACACTAAAAATATGGCCCCTATCACACTGCCAACTACCGTGCCTGAACCACCCGACAATTTCGTGCCGCCTAGGATAACTGCCGCAATCACCGTAAACTCCAGACCTATACCTATATCAGACTGTAAACCGCCGACACGAGCAATTAAAATAAGTCCAGCCAATGCCGCTGTGCATCCACCAATTAGATAGGCTAGTACTGTCACCCGCATAATGGGTAAGCCAGATTCATGGGCTGACTCTTCGGAGCTTCCCACCGCGCGAAGGTATAAACCAAAACGTGTTTTCTTAATCAAGTACACGCCCATTATGGTTACCAACACCATCAACCAGATTGGCACCGGAATGCCTAACATACTGCCATTACCTAAGTAGCCAATCTCTCGTGGGATCGGAATGTTCTGTGCCCCCGTTAAGTGAATAGCCATACCTCGATAAATGGTATAGGTCGCAAGCGTCGTTATTAATGGTGTGACGTTAAACCTGATCGAAAGAAAACCATTAAGCGCGCCTAATAACACACCAGCAGTTAACGATACACCAAGTGCAAAGGGGTAACTGCCCGATGCAACCACTAACTCGGCAAATACAGAGGAAATGAAAAATAGAATAGCACCGACCGATATATCTATCCCGCCACCAATAATAATATAGGTCATGCCTATCGCCATTATTGCGGTAACACTGGCTTGCACTAATACCGACTGCATGTTTGTCAATGACATAAACGCTGGAGAAGCAATCGATAAACACACACATAAGACAATGGTCGCTAAAGCAATTGCAGACCAGTTTTGTTCAAAAAGTTTGGATTTGTTCAATTTCATATTAGCTAGCCACTTTATGACTTTGTTCGTGTACAGAACTTGCAGCCAATGAAATGATTTTCACTGGGTCAAAATTCTCCCTAGAAAACTCTCCCACCATATGTCCAGTACGCATCACTTTGATCCTATGAGACAGGTCAAGTAGCTCTTGTAAATCTGAAGACACAACAATCACCGCCACTCCTTGTTTAGCTAATGCAACAATCTTTTTGTGGATCTCGAACTTAGCCCCAATATCCACACCTTTAGTAGGCTCATCTAAAATACAGATCTTAGGCTTAGTGGCTAACCACCGGCCTAGCAATACTTTTTGTTGGTTACCTCCACTTAACTGCCTTACCGATGCATCGATACTGGGAGTGGCGACATTCATTTCTTTCGTCAAGGCTGAAACGGCATGACGCTCGCCACTAAACCCCATCCCTTTGACAAGTTGCTTAACAAAATAGGAAAGCCCAGCGGCTGATGAGTTTTCTTTTACAGAGCGACCGGCAAACATGCCATTTTTTCGTCTATCTTCGGTGATATACACCATCCCTGCTTTTTTCATTTGTGCTACTGATACTGGCGAAACACATTCATTATCAATGTAGATATCACCACTGGCTGCGCGTATGCCAAAGATAGACTCAACCAACTCAGTTCTGCCTGCACCCATCAGCCCAGCTATGCCTAGAATTTCACCATTGGCTATAGAAAATGAAACGTGCTCGAAACGATGTGACCCTAAGTTCTCTACCCGCAATGCAATTTGGCTAGATGACGGGGCTAACTCAAAAGCAGTTCCTCCAATTTCTCGCCCTACCATCATCTCTTCTAGCTGACGACGGGGCACATCTTTTAAATAACCCACACCTACTTGCGCACCGTCACGTAAAGCAACAAACTTATCCGCCATTTCATACACTTCATCCATAAAATGAGAGATAAAAATCATCGCTACACCACGCTTTTTTAACATACGCATGATGGAGAATAACTTCTCTCGCTCAGGCACTGTTAAGGAAGTTGTCGGCTCATCTAAAATAAGAATTTTACTGGCATGCATTGATGCTTTCGCTATTTCAACTATCTGTTGTTTTCCTGCGCCGAGGGATTCTACGTTGGCAAAAATATCGATCTCGACCCCTAAAAATGCTAGTTGCTCTAGGGCTAACTTTTTAGTTTCAGTCCAATTCACATTCATTGGACTACTATAGGCAAATCATTAATACATAGGTTTTCTGCAACGGTTAAACTTGGGAATAAGCTTAACTCCTGATGTACCGCCGAAATACCTTGTTCTCTACCTCGAATTTCTGGCACTTCTATGCCATCAACCAATATTTGCCCAAGGGTTGGCTGTAATAACCCACATAGCATATTTTTTGTAGTGGATTTACCTGCACCATTCTCGCCGACAAGGGCCAAAATCTCCCCAGGATACAACTCAAATGACACGTCTTTTACTACTGTTTTTCCTGAAAATGCTTTACTAAGCTGTTTCACAGAAAGTACCGGCTTCACGCCATTATCCATCATCAAATTACCTGTTCAAATCTTTATATTGCGACGCCTAATCACTCACACATTTGCTATTTAACATCGCTATGTAGCGCGTTATTTCTTGTTCTGTTCGGCTATACGTTTTTTCTGAGCAGCTGATAGTCCAAACTGGTAATGCACTTCTGGTGAATATTTATTATTGTGCTTTTTCATTTCAGGATCATGGATATCCAAACTTAAGTCTGTATCAAAACGGGTTAAGATAGAGTGGTTCTTCTCCCAGCCACTAGGTTGGGTAAAATGAGATATTCCCCAAGTCACGCCTCGTCCATATTTTGTATCGGTGAACGCATCAGCAGCGTAGAAGCCAGCCGCATTTGGCATTAACTCAACCACAGAGGCTATTTCAAAATTCACCCAATCAGCAGCATATTGGATAGTGCTGCGTTCATTACCATCACGAATGACTAACGCGGCTACGCCTTCTTTAAATGGAAACAATGATGTCTCATGGCCTGAGTTTAAAACTGGATTTAACGGGTGTTTCTCAAAAGGACCAAATGGATTATCCGCAATAGCTAGTCCTTGCATTCTGACAGCTTGAGGGCGATCTTTACTGCCTCGAATACGGTCAAAATCAGATTTATAGTACAGATAGATTTTTCCATCATGAACAATTGGATGGGGATCATGGATTGCGTTTTGATCCCATTCACCTTTTTTGCCGTTCGGGATCACGACTTGATTGGTCGCTGTCCATGGGCCATCTGGTGAATCCGCAACCGACATGATCACCGGACAATCGTTATCAGAGAAACCACTAGGTTCACTGAACCCTTGATAATATAAGTAAAATTTTCCTTTGAATTTTAAAATATCTGGCGTGGCAACCGAGCGCCATCCAATAGTTGGCTTAGGTGGACGTGGAACCGCCACCCCCTGCTCTTCCCAGGTGAAACCATCTTTAGAGGTTGCATACCATACTTCTGCCAAATCCCAATCAGCAGACGGAATGGTGTCAGTCGCTAACTTAGCACGACTTAAACCGAGAGGTTTAGATGCGGTATCCCGCTTTGTATACCAAACATAATATTTTCCATTTTCTCTAATAACCTTAGAAGGATCGCGACGAGAAATAGTGCCGTCGCCGCCATTATAATCAAATCCTTTTAACTCAGTATATTTAAACAGTGAGTAAAGTTCATTTTCTTCTTGGCGAGGTGATAAATAGTTATCGTAATTACGCGCAACAGCGCGGCTCAATGGCATATCGGGTTTCTCTTTGGGTAAATCATATGGAAACGCCGAGCTGACATTTTGCTCTTCTGCCCCTACTCCTGACAGAGTAGTTGCCAGACAAAATAGCGCGGTAAGCTGTTTAGTTAACGTCACAAAAATCACTCCTCCATTGCTTTTGCCAATATTTAATTAGCAAAAGTCTCAAATTTTTCACATACAATATGCATACTGCATATATAACCATCATAATGAGTAAAATACCACAATTAATTGTTAACAAAACACATAAAAATGTAAGAAATTAGTGATAATTCATGGCGAGATTAAAGTGAATAATGTACTCGTAGCCATTCGAAATAATAGGTATCCACTTAGCGACAATTTACATGGGATTATTCAAGACGCTTGAATGAGCGCATTGAATCAAGCCCTCGTCATTATAAAGATTCAGTGCTATTTCGAGTAAGAGTCACACCAAGTCGGCATACTTACAACTCAACTGAAAGAAGTTTTCCAGTGGCTTATTTCCTGCGTTTTCGATAACTGAAAGAAAACAACCATTCCTTCACACCGACGCCGTTAGACACAAAAAAGAGCGTTATCGAAAGGTTCGGCTTATTCAGGATTCAGGTCTATTAATATGAATTGGTATAATCCTATGCTAATTCCGCAAGGTCATTATCATGACTTACAACAAACCAAGTGGTAGAAAGAAATGGAAAATTGGTTTGCTATTGCAGCCGATAGTCAAATCATTGGCCTTTGGTGTACAGAGGGGGCTAGTTATATTGGTAACAATTTTTAATCAAGATAGTCATTTAGACCATAGATAATAAGCGATGTTTAGATATGCGTTAAACCTATCACTCACTATTGACATACTGCTACGGTTCGTCCCGTAGCAGTCATTTATTTCGTTAATGTAATGGATCTTAGTCAATAATCTTGATAATTTTACCGTTAGCAAAGTCCGCCAAGTACAGTTCACCTGCTGCGTCTAAAGCAAAGGCTGAAACATTCAAACCAGACGCCAACTCAAGCCTATTGTCCTGAAAAGATGGGTACTCAACCGACCAAATATTGCCTAGTATGAAATCAGCATACACATACCGGTTAGCTAACCCCTTAACACTGCCTTGGGTATACACCTTTCCACCGGTGATAGACATGCCATCTTTTCTGGGATAGGTCAATTTGGGGGCCACAAACTGTGATTTATCGCAGCTTTGTTTTTCGTCTTTAAAGCAGGTGTCTCCCTCCATAATTTTCCAACCGTAATTTCCACCTTTCTCAACAATGTTAACTTCTTCCAACTTGCTTTGGCCCACATCAGCGACAATAAGCGCGCCTTGATGAAAAGTGAAACGCCAAGGGTTTCTTATTCCATATGCCCATATTTCATCTAACGCTGCAGCATTATTTACAAAAGGATTATCCTTTGGAATTGAGTAAGGTACGTCATTGGCAGTGTCCACATTTAATCGCAGCATAGTACCCAATAAGGTTTGTAGGTTCTGACCATGACCTTTAGGGTCTCCCCCGAACCGCCGTCTCCCATCCCTACATAAAGATAGCCATCAGGACCAAAAGATAGCTGACCAGCGTTATGATTTTTATAGGGCTGTGCGACTTCAAGAATAATTTTCTCATCCCTAAGAGATGGATTTTGCTGTGCAAGATCCAGAGTAAAACGAGATATGCGAGTCCTAAGCTCACCTTCTTTGGGATTGTAATTAACGAACAAATAGCCATTAGTTGCAAAATTAGGGTGCAACGTAATTCCTAGTAACCCCAATTCAACATCAGAAACGACTGCAAAATTATGCACTGGAATATGGCTCTTATCAGCTAAATTGGCGAGTAACAATCGACCTGTTTTTTCTGTCACTAGCAAACTCTGGGGCTGACTAGGCAGAAATAGAATATCTGTAGGCTCTTTTATATCGGTTACTGCATCTTGCAATTGAAAAGCGTGCGTAAAAGAAGACAAACATACAAGTAACGAAAGAGAAATTATTTTTATCATAGTTAAATTGCACTATTGGTTAACGAACAGCCAACTTACAACCATTATGGTTAAAAATGCAAGAAAAATTGCTAACTGTTTACAAAATACAATTTAACCGGCACGGTTGGAGACGTAGATAGCGCTATAGCCAAAACGGAATATAAGCAAGGCGCTTAACAATTATCTACCTCAAGTATAAGCCTACTGTTCTGTTCCAGCGTTTTGTAATTCTTTATCTAAATTTTGTGCAGACTCTTTTGCTTGGATTGCATATTGCTCTAAAGCTAAGTCTAAATCGGTCTCTGGTTTCCACTTAGGTACTTCTACCGGATAACCCGCTTCGTCACTCGCAACAAACACCATAATACAATGACCTGTTTCAACCATGGCGTTTAATTTAGGATCAGTCGCTAAAACGGTGATATAAATATGCATACTGGTTTTACCTGTGTGTACAATTTTCGCTCTCAGGTTTACCATTTGTCCCACTAAGATAGGCCGCTTAAAACGAATACCACCAATAGACACGGTGACACAGTACCTGCCACTCCATTGAGCAGCACAAGCATAACCCACTTGATCCATCCATTTCATGACAATTCCGCCATGCACTTTACCGCCAAAATTCACATCTGTTGGCTCTGCTAAAAATCGAAAATTAAGAGAACGACGTTGTAAATGTTCCATCAAATATCCTGTGGATTGAGTATTCATTGATTATTATGTAAATTAGCGCGAATGTCAGCTAGTTATTATTCGGTGCCAATTTTCTTTTGTCTGAGCAATACCAACAACTTATTATCGATAGAGTAGAAGCCTGTATTGCTCACGCTTCTTCTCAGCTTGAACATAACTTTATATTACCAAAGGTTCATTTTACGCAAAAAGGAAAAATAGCAGGTAGTGCGAGGTTACAAACCAACGAATTACGTTTTAATCCAATATTATTGCAAGACAATTTATCCAACTTTTTAGACGAAGTGGTGCCCCACGAAGTGTGCCACTTACTCGCTTTTTCTTTATTTGGCAAAGTCCGTCCCCATGGCAAAGAATGGAAAACACTCATGATGCAACTGTTTAATTTACCAGGCTCAGGCATATCATAAAATGGATGTGGGCAAAGTGGCTGGGCGCCAATTTCCTTACCAATGCTTATGTGGTCCGGTATCTCTGACTATCCGCAGGCATAACAAGATAAAAAGAGGCCTACAGCAATATAGCTGCCGCCGCTGCCAGACTGTGTTAACTGCTATCTAAGCCCAATATCCAAAATCATACCAATCTAACTGTTCAGTGCTCTCTCAGAAGGCGCCTAGCGGTTTTTAAGCTAGACGTCGGTCGAATGATCGGTATCACAACCAACGTTGTGTAAATGCTTTGTCTAATTCATCAAAAGCTGTTTTCAGTAAACTGGCTAGTTCTCTGTATTTAGGTTTGGCCTTGGGGCTTTGCAATGCACAACCTTGCATTTGCATTTTTTGATGTATATCTAAATACCAAGAATTTAGTGATGGAGGTAATAATTGATTCGATCTATGGCCTAACCAAATCAGACCTTGCATCGGTAATGAAAGAAAAAATGCCCCCATCGCTATCGCTTGTGGCAATTTTTCATAACCTTGCACATGTAGGATCATCGCCACAGTGAGTACCGCTAACGCCGGCATTACAGTAATTGACAACTTAGTGGCTGCAATGACGCGACCTTCAGGAAACATAGTATACAGTTGCTTTTGCATGGGCCATGTCTGCATATATTGCTGACCGTCCTTTAGTATAGATGTAATTGTCGTTGCCAATTGGGTTCTCCTCTATCACCTTGAAAGGCATTCTAACGGTAAACATAAATAAGTGCGAACATTGAATGCCATATAGCTACATAATCAGTGCGCAATAATCGTTTAACGCTGTAGTTGTTTAAATTGTATAACTAAGGCCAAATAAAGCTTGCCCTTAGCTCTTTTTTCTGTATGGAATTGGTCGCTTAAGTCGGCAACATAGTCACGATACTAAACATCAAAGGCTAATAGTTTTACACTTTATGTTGAAAGTAAAATAGTTGCCCACATGTCTAGCCATTATGGAAACTTGCTCTTTCTATTTTAAGTATTCGAATATTAATTTTTGGAGAATGTAATGTCTGAAACAAGGCACGTAAAACTATTGATTTTAGGTTCAGGCCCAGCGGGTTACGCTGCAGCTGTATATGCAGCTCGCGCTAATTTAAAGCCGGTACTGTTGACCGGAATTCAACAAGGCGGTCAATTGACCACGACCACTGAAGTAGAAAACTGGCCAGGCGATCCTGAAGGACTAACCGGACCAGATTTAATGGTGCGTATGCAAAAACATGCTGAAAAGTTTGATACAGAAATTATTTTCGACCATATCAACAAAACGGACTTATCTAAGCGACCCTTCACGTTAACTGGCGATCAAGGTACTTATACCTGTGACTCTTTGATTATTTGCACCGGTGCTTCTGCCAAGTATTTAGGCATGGAATCGGAAACTGCCTTTATGGGTAAAGGAATTTCGGCCTGTGCAACCTGTGATGGTTTTTTCTACCGTAACCAAAAGGTCGCGGTTGTCGGTGGTGGTAATACGGCAGTAGAAGAAGCATTGTATTTATCTAACATAGCTTCTGAAGTTCATGTAATTCATAGACGTGATGCTTTCAGAAGTGAGAAGATACTAGCAGATCGTTTGTTAGAAAAAGCTAAAAATGGCAATGTCACCATTCATTTTGATCGCCAACTTGATGAAGTACTCGGTGACGATATGGGCGTGACAGGGGTGCGTATCAAAGATACTAAGTCTGACGCAACCGAAGAGTTAGATGTAATGGGGGTATTTATTGCTATTGGTCATCAACCTAATACATCGATTTTTGAAGGTGAATTAGAAATGAAAGATGGCTATATAAAAGTGCAAAGTGGCACTGAAGGTAACGCGACTCAAACCAGCGTACCCGGCGTATTTGCCGCTGGAGATGTTAGCGATCATATTTATCGTCAAGCCATAACATCTGCTGGTACTGGCTGTATGGCTGCGTTAGATGCTGAAAAATTCTTAGACTCACAAGAGTAGTAAAATACCAACACCGATAAATAAATGTACGCTCAGCCAGAACGTCCCAGCGGATTATGTACTACGTTAACTGAGTGAACATTGAGCTGAGGTTATTTAATGAATTGCGTATAACCCTAGATACATTAATACAAAAACGGGATAAAGCCATGGCTTCATCCCGTTTTTTTCAGTACTAATAGCTAGTTAACGATCAGTATTTGTGCAAAACTTGCTTATTCGGCAAACCTGCGAGGGTACAATTCTTTATTCAATGATTTAGCTGCCTCTACCATTTCCGTATAAGGCGTGTCGGTGACTGAAATAAAACCAATATTGTAGTTTTCTCCATCATAAGCCCTACCCGTCAACGGTCCATCCGCATATTGAAAATAATGTGCACCAATAAAGTTAGGGTGATCAATTGCCGAATGTAAGTAGTCTTTAAACATTTTAGCCCGGTCATTTTGATCTGACGCAATCACAATACCGGAATGAAACATACCTCTGTCCATTGCCCCCATATGGAATTCACCAATTATCGCCGGCATATCTAATTCGCTTAAAAAGTCCCACTGTTTAGCAATTAAGCCTTCTTTATAAGCATTAAAGCTAATCACATCAACATGTTTAGCCGAAGCTTTAACAGCTTCCATGGGCATCCCCCAAACAGGAAATCGTGCGCCTAAGTATAAATGGTTAGGCATGTACTTTTTAACTGCTTGGTTAACGGTACTAAAGTACTTTTCTGAATATGCATACAACATGGCGGAATAGTCTGCTTCTTGCACTTGATTGACTAGACTAGAATCAACACCTTTTTCGAAGGCTTGCCAACTGGCAATATTTTTTTCCCAAGCTTGGTTTAACGCATCAATTGTCGCATACTTGGCTTTCATCATCTTGGTAAAGTGAGCTTTGGTAGGAACGTCACGCCCATCTCGAGTCAGTGTATTGATTACAATCCCATAAATGCTATTTTTAGTTTCCGAACGACCAAAACTTTTTTCATTATCAATGAATACGCCTACACACCAAGGACTATTATTCACCTCAGCCGCCACTCTGCGAGCAGTTTGCTCAGCACTTAGTGCAAACTCAGGATCAAATACGTCTGGTAATGCCCCCCAAAAATCTTGACCGCTTGATACCGTTTTAAACTTGCCACGGATCCAGCCATTGGCAAAATATGGGATCTTGTTGTTGCTATATAACTTGGGAGATGTCCAGTTTCCTAGCGATGTGAAACCCCAGTCGAGCATTCGGTCAACCGTAGTATCAAGCCATTTTTCCTCGTAATTGTCGCCATATTTTCTTTCTAAGTTAGCTCGTTGGAAATTAAAAGTTTCACCTTTCTTTAACGCTCCAGAATGATTATTACCTATATATCCAAAATGTTTTGTTAAAGGATCACCTTCTTTTGGCAACCACTCAAACATATTCGCCCGCTTTTCTAATGCCACATGCCGACCACTACGAATACCAGGCTCGGTTAAATCGTAGCCTGTCATGGTGGCCGCATCACCTAATCGAATAATGTCTAATCCGGTGGCAAAGTAAGGGTATCCCTCTGGGTCGATAAAAGACCACTTACCATTGACTTTCGCGGTTGTAAAATAACCTGTGCCTTCCTGTTTAGGCCCTTTTTCCCAACCACTAAATTTGCTTCGTTCAGAAAATAACTCGCCGTGTAAATCACGGGCTTCTTGCTGTCTCGCCGCCACTAATTCTTCAAGCGAGTGCACCTTACCTGGATAATTTTGTTTCGCATTTTGCCCAAACTTATCTACTATTGCAGACAAGAATTGTTGATTTTGCTCTGGGTTTTTACGTAAACGAATATTATCTATACTCACTTCTTTATCAAATAACGCGTATTGAACGCTAAGCTCTATTTTAGCAATCCCACTAACATCTAGGTTTTTCTTACCCCACAGAGAGATAAACTGTACATCTTCTGACTCCCAGGTTTCGGGGTTATTGCGTAAACCTGATAAAAAGTTCAACTCTATGTCTCCTCTCCCCTCAGGTGTTGCTAAATCATGTCCAGACAATTTAGCGTAGTAGGTTTTTTCGACTCCAACAGGGATGCTTACACTACGAGTATAATTGGCGCCATGCTTATCGGTAATGTCCAAAAATAGCTGGACCGAGTGTTGACCTGAATTAGCGATATCAAAGGCAATATTAAAGTCCGAGTATTGACTCCAGTCATATGGCTGCTGTGGTTTTAACATGAGCGAAGCATGTAGATTGTCTTTCGATAAAAATTCCACCTTAAGGGCCCTGCTGTTGCCTTGTATAAAGCTAGAACGAGCGTGGTTCAGGATTATATCTTTTTGTAAGCTATTGCTTTCAAAGTTATCTAATAGCAGCAACGTATCTCCTGTTGGTACAGATGGGAGGGCTACTTGCTCGTTATGATTTGTACAAGATAACGAAAGTAAAAAGGGTATCAAAAGCAGTTGTTTCATATAGCTGCATCTCCATTCAACAAAGACATGTACGATAGTAAGACAAGCAAACTAACCAAATTGTCAACAATTTACAAGAAACAAATAATTATTAGCCAAAATTGATAATAAAAAATGACTACAGGTATTGAGACGATATTTTAATGGTATTACACTTGTTAGCATTAGCCACCACATTATGCCTTATGCTCACCCTTACCCAATTAGATCAAGACTTAACGTTTCCCCCTTGTCATTACGCGTTAGAAGAACCCAACGGTTTATTAGCCTTTGGCGGAGACTTAACACCAGAAAGATTACTTGCAGCATACAGCAAAGGCATATTCCCTTGGTTTAGCGAGGAGGAACCCATCATGTGGTGGTCTCCCGATCCTAGGGGAATATTATTAATCGACGAATTTAAGTGCAGCAAAAGCCTGCGAAAATTTGCTAGAAATTGTGGATTTAAGGTGTCGGTAAATTTAGCATTCGACTACAGGTCATTGATGCATGCGCAACTGTCCCTAGAAATGACGCTGGTACATGGATAACAGATGACATGATCCTAGCTTATAAAGCTTTACACCAAAGAGGACATGCCCATTCGGTTGAAATTTGGGACGATGAAAACTTAGTCGGAGGCCTGTATGGTGTTGCCGTTGGTAAAGTATTTTGTGGCGAGTCCATGTTTCATACTGTTACTAACACTTCGAAATTAGCGATGCTACACTTAGTTAACTTAGTTAATTCTGATGGTGCTTTATTTATCGATTGCCAAATGCAAAATGCCCATCTAGCGAGCTTAGGTTGTTGCGAAGTTACAAGAGAGCAATTTCTGAGTCTGCTTTCGAAACAGAATCAACGTCAATTTAGTCACGCTCTGTGGCAAGCTAGATTTTTAGAGGCAACAATATGAGTTTTAAATTCGGTCTAACTCAAGAATATGCATGTAGCTACTTACCCGAGAAACAAGAACAACTATTAGTCCTTATGCCAGAACAAGCCCCTAACCTGGTAGAGTATGGCTATTTAATTGCTGCTGGATTCAGGCGTAGCGGTATGCAAATATATCGTCCGCATTGTCAAGATTGTCGAGCTTGCGAAGCGATTCGTATACCTGTTACATCATTTAAATACTCAAAAAGCCAAAAACGTATACGCAGTCGCAATCAAGACCTTCATATAAAGGTCAGCAAAACTAACAAGCCAGAGTATTACCCTTTGTATGAAAACTATGTCAATCAGCGACATGCAGACGGCAGTATGTATCCAGCTAATAAAGAACAATACCAAGGGTTCATCATTAATCCTTGGGATAAAGCGCTGTATTTAGAATTACACGATGAAAATGGACTAATTGCTGTGGCCGTCACCGACAATTTACCCAATTCCCTTTCTGCACTGTATACCTTTTTTAAACCAGACCAAGACAAACGCTCTTTAGGTACCTTCGCAGTTTTGCAACAAATTGAACTAGCTAAGAGGCTAAACAAAGATTATTTGTATCTCGGATATCAAATAGATGCCTGTGAAAAAATGCGATATAAACAGAATTTTTTACCCCATGAGCGCTTTTTTGCAGAAAAATGGCAACTAATTGCAAAAAATGTAGGGTAAAGCTTTACACTCGCGTCCTTATTGGGCAAAATCTGCGCGGCATTTTTAGACACTTATTTATTGATTAGAGGTAGCAGAGTTAGATGGCGAAAGAAGATTGTATTGAAATGGAAGGCACTGTGTTGGATACCCTTCCAAATACTATGTTTCGTGTTGAATTAGAGAATGGTCACGTAGTTACTGCTCATATTTCAGGCAAGATGCGTAAAAATTACATCCGTATCTTAACTGGCGACAAAGTAACGGTAGAAATGACCCCTTACGACCTAACGAAAGGTCGCATCATCTACCGTGCAAGATAATTAGATTATTTGCTTTGTTATATGTAAAAATTAGAAACGTACAGCCTACATATCAACATATAGCACTGTAAAACAGTAAGGTAAAAATCAAAAAAGCCGATATCTATTGATATCGGCTTTTTTGTTTTATATTGACTGCGCTTTGCCTATGAGTTTAACGCAGTAGGTTTTTCTTTACTGTCAGATAAAATTTCAAATGCCAATTTATCTTTCTTCAAGGTGATTTTCACACTACCACCTTGGCTTAAACGACCAAACAACAATTCGTGCGCCAGCTCTTTCTTAATTTCTTGCTGGATCACTCTGGACATGGGACGAGCTCCCATATTCTTGTCATAGCCTTTATCAGACAACCACTCACGTGCCTGATTCGTCACTTCAAGAGAGACTCCTTTATTATCTAACTGTACTTGAAGCTCAACAATGAACTTATCGACCACTTGTAAAATCACATCTTTATCAAGATGATTAAACCAAACAATAGAATCAAGTCTGTTTCTAAATTCTGGTGTAAATACTTTATTGATCTCCGATAACGCGTCATGGCTATGATCTTGCTGTTTGAAACCAATAGATGTGCGGATTGTCTCTTGCACACCGGCGTTGGTAGTCATTACCAGCACCACGTTTCTAAAATCAACTTTACGGCCATTGTTGTCCGTCAGAGTGCCGTGATCCATAACTTGCAACAAAATATTGTAAACGTCACTGTGAGCCTTTTCAATTTCATCCAATAACACCACAGAATACGGATGCTTAATCACAGCGTCTGTTAACATGCCACCTTGATCAAAACCAACATAGCCAGGGGCGCACCAATTAAGCGACTTACCGCATGACGTTCCATATACTCCGACATATCAAAACGAACTAATTCAACGCCCATTATTTTCGCTAACTGCGCTGTCACTTCTGTCTTGCCTACACCTGTTGGGCCTGCAAACAAAAAGTTACCTATAGGCTTCGATTCGCTACCTAACCCAGAGCGGGAAAGACGAATAGCGTCTGTAAGCGTATCTATGGCCTTATCCTGACCAAATACAACTAACTTTAGGTCTCTGTCTATGTTTTTCAATACTTCTTTGTCAGAGGCTGATACAGACTTCTCTGGAATGCGCGCAATCTTAGAAATAATCTGTTCAATGTCTGTTACATTAATCGTCTTCTTGCGCTTAGACGCAGGCATCAGCCTTTGGCTGGCACCGGCTTCATCAATAATATCAATCGCTTTATCAGGTAAGAAACGCTCATTAATATATTTAGCGGACAATTCAGCCGCCGCTCGCATTGCTTTATGGGTATATCGCACATTATGATGAGCTTCGTAACGCGACTTAAGCCCCATCAATATTTTAGTAGTATCCGAAACAGTAGGTTCAATTACATCAACCTTCTGGAAACGACGTGCTAACGCACGATCTTTTTCAAATATTCCTTGATACTCTTGATAGGTTGTTGAACCAATACAACGCAATTCTCCACTTGAAAGCTTGGGTTTGAGCAAATTTGATGCATCCATCACGCCACCAGATGCCGCTCCAGCCCCAATAATGGTATGAATTTCATCAATAAATAGTATCGCTTGGGGATCATCAGATAGTTCTTTCAAAATTCCCTTCAGACGCTTTTCAAAGTCCCCTCGATATTTAGTTCCAGCTAACAATGCGCCCATGTCTAACGAGTAAACTGTGGCATCAGCAATCACTTCCGGTACTTCGTTATTAACAATACGGTAAGCCAGTCCCTCTGCTATCGCCGTTTTTCCAACGCCCGCTTCCCCTACGAGTAAGGGATTATTTTTTCGCCTACGACATAACACCTGAATACTACGTTCTACTTCACTTTCTCTGCCGATAAGAGGATCAATCTTGCCCTCTTTAGCACTGACATTTAAATTAGTAGAATACTTATCCAACATTGATTGCGCTTCTTCTTGATCAGATACCTCGGCATCTTGGTCGGTATGCTCTACAGACTCATCATCAATTTTTGACACACCATGAGAAATATAATTGACCACGTCTAGGCGTGTAACATCAGATTTTTTTAATAAGTAAACGGCTTGAGACTCTTGTTCGCTAAAAATTGCGACTAATACGTTTGCCCCGGTCACTTCTTCCTTACCAGATGATTGCACATGAAACACAGCTCTTTGCAATACTCGTTGGAAGCCCAATGTGGGTTGAGTTTCTCTTTCATTGCCTTCTTCATCCAATAATAATGGCGTCGTATCTTTGACGAAGTCGGTTAATTCTTTTTGTATTAATTCAATATCTGCACCACAGGCTTTTAATGCCTCTTTGGCTGAAGAATTATCTAACAAGGCAAGCAATAGGTGTTCGACCGTCATAAATTCATGACGATGCTCTCTAGCAAAAATAAACGCTTCGTTTAACGTTTGCTCTAAATCTTTATTTAACATAAGAATACCCTCTGACTACTGACCTTTAAATTCGGTACATTTCTACTCAAAAATTATGCTTGTTCCATTGTACACATGAGCGGATGCTGATGCTCTCTTGCATAATTACTCACTTGCATAACTTTTGTTTCTGCAATCTCTGCAGTATATATGCCACATACTGCTCTACCTTTGTAATGCACAGTCAACATTATATTCTGCGCCTTTTCGCCATCTAAATTGAAAAACCTAACCAACACATCAATCACAAAATCCATAGGCGTATAGTCGTCGTTATTCAAATAAACTTTATACATTGGAGGAGGCACGGCTTTTTGTCTAACTGTTGATTTTTGCTTTTCAATATCAATAGTGTTGTCTTTACTCATAAATAAGCCACTTACCTTTACTCAAATACTATTTTATATTCAATTAACTTTATTAAAATTGCTAGAGCTAATCTTACCACTTCACTAAATATAAAATTAACCTTGACAAAAACAGGTTAAAAATCCTACATTTTATTTGACGATTGTAAGAAGTTAGACAATTTGTCTGTTCTTACACACTAGTGTGGGGACAAAGTAGTGATAGTTCAAGGGATTTTAAGGAAGCAGAAGTATGGCAGTTGGCAAGGTAAAATGGTTCAACAATGCAAAAGGGTTTGGTTTCATTGTGCCTGATGATGGTGGTGAAGATATCTTCGCTCACTATTCAACAATCCAAATGGAAGGATATCGTTCACTCAAAGCTGGGCAAGAAGTAAAATATGATATTGAACAAGGTCCGAAAGGGCTTCATGCTGAAAATATCGATTTTAACGGCGAACCTGAAAGATAACTTACCATGTATGTAAACCAAAAAAGCAGACTTTACAGTCTGCTTTTTTATTACCTACACCTTTTAACCATTAAGTAGTTAAAAGGTGCTTTCAAACACTCCCTATCAAGCGTTAAGGGCATTTGTTAATGTTGCACTAGGGCACATTGCTTTAGTAGCTAACGTGTCATCTGGGTAATAATAACCACCAATATCAGCGGGTTTACCTTGGCTTGCATCAATTTCTGCAACAATTGTTGCTTCATTGGCACTTAGTTTCTCAAACAAAGGCGCAAACTTGTCCGCCAATGCTTGATCATCACTTTGCGATGCCAACTCACCTGCCCAATATAAAGCTAGGTAGAAATGACTACCTCGGTTATCAAGTTGTCCCACTTTACGTAATGGAGACTTACCATTAGTCAGCAAGGTTTCCGTTGCTTTATCTAAAGTCGCCGCTAAAACTTTAGCTTTAGCATTATCTGTTTTAATTGCTAAATCTTCTAAAGAAACAGCCAACGCTAAGAACTCACCTAATGAATCCCAACGTAAATGCCCTTCTTCAACAAATTGTTGAACATGCTTAGGAGCAGATCCACCAGCGCCCGTTTCAAATAAACCTCCGCCAGCCATAAGCGGAACAATCGATAACATTTTAGCACTTGTGCCTAACTCGATGATTGGGAATAAATCAGTTAGGTAGTCACGTAAGACATTACCTGTCACTGAAATAGTATCTTCGCCTTTAGCCGCACGCTCCATTGAGAAACGAATCGCAGCAACTGGCGTTTTAATAGAAATATCTAACCCGTCAGTATCATGCTCTTTTAAGTATGTAGTTACTTTAGCAATAAGCTGGGCGTCATGAGCACGGTTTTCATCTAGCCAAAATACCGCTGGTGTATTCGACTGACGAGCCCGTGTCACTGCTAACTTAACCCAATCGCGAATAGGTGCATCTTTGGTTTGACATGCTCTCCAAATATCCCCTTCTTCCACTTCATGCTCAAGTAGCACAACACCGTCTTGGTCAATAACTTGTACTGTACCATCCGCAGGAACCTCGAAAGTCTTGTCGTGAGACCCATATTCCTCGGCTTTCTGAGCCATTAAACCAACGTTTGGTACTGTCCCCATTGTGGTTGGATCAAACGCCCCATTCTCTTTACAGAAATCAATTGTTTCTTGATAAATAGTGGCGTAAGTTGTGTCGGGAATAGTCGCTTTACAATCAGCTTCACTGCCATCAGGCCCCCACATGTGACCAGAGCTACGGATCATAGCTGGCATAGATGCATCTACAATGATGTCACTTGGCACGTGTAAATTAGTAATCCCTTTATCGGAATTAACCATCGCCATAGCAGGACGCGTTGCGTAACAAGCTGCAATGTCTTGTTCTATTTCAGCTTGCTTGTCAGCCGGTAAACTTGCAATTTTTTCATACACGCTACCAAAACCATTTTTAGTATCTACGCCAAGCTCTTCAAACAAATCACCGTGTTTTGCAAATACATCTTTAAAAAATACTTTTACACAGTGACCAAAAATAATCGGATCAGATACTTTCATCATGGTGGCTTTCATGTGTAATGAAAACAAAACACCTGACTGTTTAGCGTCTGCAATTTCTTTTTCAAAAAACGCACAAAGAGCCTTTTTACTCATGAAACTTGCGTCAAGCACTTCACCGGCCAATAAATTTACTTTATCTTTTAGCACAGTCGTTGCGCCGCTCTTATCTGTCAGTTGAATCTTTGCATGGCCAGCTTTGGCAACAGTCACTGATTTTTCTGATGAGTAAAAACATCCTGTTTGCATATGTGCAACGTGAGTTTTCGAGTCTTTAGCCCAAGCTCCCATTGAATGAGGATTATTTTTAACATAGTTTTTAACCGCTGCCGGCGCTCTTCGATCTGAGTTACCTTCACGCAAAACCGGATTTACCGCACTACCTAGTACCTTTGCATAACGAGCTTTAATGTCTTTTTCATCGTCTGTTTTAGCTACTTCTGGGAAATCAGGTAACGCAAATCCTTTGGCTTGTAGCTCTTTAATCGCCGCAACCAATTGTGGAATAGAAGCACTGATGTTAGGTAATTTAATAATGTTAGTCGACGCATCTTGCGTTAACTGGCCAAGTTCTTCTAATGCATCTGGCACTTTTTGTTCAGCAGGTAATTTATCAGCAAACCCGGCTAGTATACGAGCGGCTAAAGAAATATCGCTAAGCTCTACTTCAATATCAGCACTGGCCGCAAAACTACGCACAATCGGTAGTAAAGAGTAAGTTGCTAGAGCAGGTGCTTCGTCCGTTTTGGTGTAGATAATCTTTGACTTAGAAATCGTCATTATGGGCCTCATGTTAATGGTCAAGCATCAATATCGTTATTTATCAATCAATAAATGGCGATAAAATGAATAGTAGCTTAGTACCGAAAATTAAAAGATCTGACTAAATAGGTGGTAAATAATATATGGCTAAATTTATTAAGTACAAGTTTTGCTTGCATAATATATATTCTAAATCACACTAGTCGGCCGGTATTTTAGCAAAAATTTACTTTTAGTATTAGACGATGTCGAAAAATTTTAGACAAAAAGCCATAAAAAGCGATGCAAACAAAACGCAGCCCCCAACTCTTGCCCGTAAAATCATATTATTTAACAAACCTTTTAACGTATTAACGCAATTTACTGATCAAGCAGGCCGGCAAACATTAAAAGACTTCATTCCTGTACCCGAAGTTTATGCGGCAGGAAGATTGGATAAAGACAGCGAAGGACTATTGGTCTTAACTAACGATGGTAAATTACAAAACAAGTTAGCGTCTCCTAAACATAAAACGGCAAAGACCTATTGGGTACAAGTTGAAGGAGCACCCACTGAATCAGCCCTTGAACAACTTCGAAAAGGGGTAACTTTAAAAGACGGCCTGACTACACCCGCTAAAGTAAATATTATGGATGCCCCAGATGTGTGGGAAAGAACACCGCCAGTGCGCTTTCGACAGAATATTCCCACTACATGGCTAACTATTACCATTACCGAAGGCCGCAACCGCCAAGTAAGACGTATGACTGCCCATATTGGCTTCCCTACCCTTAGATTAATTCGTTACCGTGTTGGAAATTGGACAATTGACGGAATTGAAAATGGCGAATACATAGTGATATAAAACATGCTAAAGCATGCCCTAGTATTTGTCGCGTTTATTAACCGCTGCATCGACAACGTCGCTACAGCTTAATTTTTCCAATCAGTTTGGTGTGGGCCTCTGTTTGATACCAATCGTTGAAGACTAATTCTAACGAATCCACTCGCATGTCCCCAAACTTGCGATGCTTATTACGTTGTAAAAACTGAATGAGGTCTTGACTGTTTTCGGGCTGTTTGCAAAATCGAAATATTGTTGAGTGTGCCGTTTCGATACGATAACGGCTATCCATGCTGTGATGCAGCCCAGCATTCAATACCGTTTCTCTAACTTTGCTACGAAGCCCCATTAAATATTCTTGGCTGGTATAGCCTGTTAACAGCACCGCAGCATCAGACACAGTAATACCTGTAAAGTCCACAGTCATAATAGGCATACCGACTAGCTGCTGTTGTAGCGCCACTAAATACTGATTAGCTGTTGCGGCATCAAAAATATAATCAGAATGACAAGACACAATAGACATAATGGTCAAGTGTATGTCGGTTTGAGGGTAACAATACTGTGCGGGACAAATCTCATTCAACTCAGTTAAAAATTGCGTGGCGGTGTTTTTAACTGGTTGAGATAAACGCGCTAGTAAGGTAATACCACGACGAGTATCAGCCAGACTGCCAATTTGTTTATCTAGATTAAATTTCTGTTGTTCAAAAGCAGCCATCCCTTGGCGCCACATTTTCTCATAGTGTTCGTTCATTGCTCTTATCGGTCGGTTGTACTATGCCCTTATTATAGCCTGAGCAATAGGTTTAACGTCAGGAAAAATTTTCTCAATGTTCGCTAAGGACACATTCCAATGCTGATATAAAACACTCGCCATCCAACTTCTTACATCGCTGGTCGGCATCAAATCTCGCCCCTCATATAAGTTGGCTTTAGCGAGTCCTGGCCACTGGCCTAACACTTGTTTACCTTTCACCGCTCCCCCTAACATAAACATAGTAGAGCCCGTGCCATGATCTGTACCTTTGGTGCCGTTTACGGCGACAGTGCGACCAAATTCAGTGGTCACCATCACCACTGTATGTTTCCACGTATCGCCTAAAGCAAGTTTAAGTTCAGCTAAACCATCATCAAGTATTTTGAATTGTCTATTCAAACGCTGCGCTTGGTTATTGTGTGTATCCCACCCTCCTAGCTCTAACATGGCACAATTAGCAGAATCGTCTCGACTAAGTATTTTGCCGCAATGCTTTGCCAAATATGAAAAATTAGGCCTTTTGCGACGTTCACTATCCATACTTAACATATCTCGGTTGCTGATTGCGCTTTCTAACAAATCAGTAAACTCTTGATTACCAGTATAAAGTGAGCGCAACCGATCAATCATGTCATCTTCTGATGAGTTAAAATGCGCCGGAAACCAGGGTTTGTGTACTATTTTCTCCCCGCAAGCCAATGGGTATGGTTTGAGAAATAGCCAAACCATACCCATTTAATGCGGCAACTGCCCGGGCCAACCAACCGCTATCATAGTCTGTTGTATTTAAGCCACTTTCCATGTGATCTTGGGCATCAAAATGTGAGCGTTTTCGATAACCTGATGCAACAGCGATCACAGGCGACAATTCTTTATTTTGATACCAGCTATGGCAATTTTTTAAAGCTGGGTGTAACGCAAAGCCCTTACCTATAGGCAATAATTGATCGGCAATAGGCGCCACCAATGAGTTACGATGTGTCATAAAGTCAGGATCACCTATAGGCAATACCCCATGCAATGAATCCATTGCCCCCCTTAACATTACCCAAACTATTTTTTTACTTGGTTTATTTGATCCAGGTGTTTTAGCCAGTACTTGTCGCACCGCTGTGTGAGAAATAATCCAACCTGCCACGCTTGCTTTTATAAAATCTCGCCTTTGCATACTCATCTTTTTTGAAACTCCGGACTCATCAAAAATAATGTTATCGCCTGTTGCTTGCTTTCCGCCCGAGCAATCGACAATCTAGTGCGCTCTTGCATTAGCGGTCCTAAGGCCTGCTGTGCTAACTCATTTGGCGCTTTCTTCGCCATTTTACTGACATGTTCAGCCCATTCAATTCGGCCCATCATTGCCCGAGGCCCAGCCCAGTACTCTTGACTATCTTCGTATCCAGCTGGCGAACCAGCGGCAAAAGGTTGCTGTCCTAAAATCCCTAAGCTCTTGACAAAATCAGGCCTCAGTCTATTCATTCCACAGGCACGGCATGTTGAAATCAAAAACTCTCGTGGAGTTTTAAATTTGGCATTGTGGTGTGACCAACTTAGCGGATCTGTTAGCATCACAGCCAACACTTGAGGTAACGCCCCTTGGGTTTTCAGCCACACCTTTACCATAGCATCGACCAGTTCTTGGGGCGGTTCATCACTAATAAAATGTTTGACCAGTTTTTTACAAACAAACTGTGCAGTGTTTGGATTGGATGCCAGATCTTTAAAAATCTGAATCCCCTGTTCTACTCCACTTGCTTTATAGGTTTTGCCAAACACCTTACGACGACCTATAGTTCATGTAAAACAGATTTGAATGAAAATCTGCCATCGCCATTTCTCACTATGCCCCAACCTGTGATGGCCCTAGCCAATTCGATCACATCAGTTTGACTGTACCCAGCATTGACCCCCAAAGTATGCAACTCTAAGATCTCTCTTGCTAAGTTTTCGTTTAAGCCTTTCCTACCTTTACTTCTTTTACCCACTTTTGAGTTGGGGCCAACGGATTGATCGTTATTCAAATAAACTAACATGGCTGGGTGGCTCTCTACTGCCAATAACATATTTTCAAATCGACCTGAAATGTTAGGCACAATGGCTTCTAGTTCTAAAGTAGGTGCCAGCGCCCGCATCCAAGGACCATTACCCGTTACGCTAAAGTGATTGGAAAAGAAGTCGGTTAAACGCCAAAAAAATGGGTTGTCACTTTGAATTAGATGTGAAATTGTATTGTTAGTCGTTGTTCGAATTTGTTTGTCTATTTCTTTTTGCGTGGTTTGGCTGGCCAATGCCATCATATTTGTCTGTTCTAACAGGCGAGACTTTTTCTCTTGTTTTTTTTGTTGTATATAGACATTCAATTGCTTGGTGGCAAGCTGACTACTCCATGGCGTATTGAGAGATTGTAGTTCATGGGTTGCGATATCTGCGCTCAATTGAGCCAACAGCCACCCTTGCGGTTGGTCCTTAATTTGCTGAATTGTTCTATCATTCGCGCCGTATCCAAAACGATTAGCTGCAATAAAAGCGTGGGTCCTAGACATCGTTTACACTCTTCAGAGTAAAAAAACAAGGATATTACTGTATGCCGAGCTAACAAATAAGCAATAATCCTTACACGTTTTTTACAATGTCTTCTCTCACTAGTCTGCAGTGCAACAATCTAACTTGACGCTTCATACAACTCCAATGGTAAGCCATCGGGATCTTTGAAAAAAGTGAACTTTTTTGGGTAAATTCATCGACCCTAATGGGTTCTACAGCAATATTCTTAGACTCTAAATAAACGACGACTTGTTCGACTGAGTCGACACAAAAGGCTAAATGCCTTAATCCCTGAGCCTCTGGCGTACTTGGTCTGGCAGGAGGATTAGGGAAGGAAAACAACTCAAGTTGGCTGCCATTGGGTAATGCTAAATCTAACTTAAACGACTGACGTGCTTCTCTGTAGTTTTCTGCAATCACCTTTAACCCTAAAATGTCCACATAGAAAAATTTAGATTTTTGATAATTTGAGCAAATAATGGCTACATGGTGAATAGCGTTTAACACAGGTTCTCCTTAAGTTGAAAGTACTAAGCTAGTGAATTTAACCTCCGGTTAACTAGGCCGCAAGTACAAAGGCTCAATTAAATCAGAAGAATTGTAAAGAATACGTCATTAATGTTTTTCAATTATTGCAATATATACTTAAGTATTAACAGATAGATTTTTTAATTCGCCAAAGCGGTGTTTAATTGTTCCATCGAAACCAAGCAGACAAACCTGTCATGGTTTCTGGAGATACTGAATACCGATTTAAACACCGAGGACGGGATCATGCTAAAACATATTAAAACTTCTATTTTAATTGCAACTACTCTTTTTGTTATTGCGAATAACGCTCAAGCCAATGTAGGTGAAGCGCTACAAAATATTTGCACCATTGTTAAAGCTGACGACAAAGGCGAATTGCGGAAAAAAATGAAACGTGTTCAATCTGACTTCAGCTTACGAATAAAAGACTACTACTCTGGTGTATCATGCGGAGGTAATAGTTTAATTCGCACTGCTATGCTAAATAACGCGGTAGAAACAGGCACATTAATGATCAAAAAAATGCCTAAAAGTGATTTAGGTTCTCCTGAAAAAGACGGCAAAACAGTCGTAGCATGGGCTACCGAAAATGGTTTAAATGGCTCACCGCTTTTTGCAGCATTAGAAGACCGCCTATAACATTTAATTTCATAACTTAACTGGATTGTATCCATAGATATAATCCAGTTTGTTAGCCGCTATAAATTGACTTATCCCTACCGCAGACAATCCTCTTAATACCGCTAGTTTTACTCGCTCTACAGGCGTTGACATATGATACATAGCCGCATTTTTCTTTGCGTTTTGTTGGATCCTACTGGCACGGCCTTTCCTTATTGTCTGATAGTTTAGCAATGCTTGCTGACGACTTTCATGTGTATGTAAACATTGAGCCAAGGTATAGGCATCTTCAATTGCCATTGCAGCTCCTTGCGCTAAAAATGGCAACATGGGGTGACAAGCATCACCTAACAGAGCCACATTTTGGTCAACCCATCTATCTAACGGCTTACGCCCGTATAACGCCCATAAAAAACAAGCGTCGGTAGCATTGAGTATGGTCGTGACTTCAGGATGCCAGCCTTTAAACGTATTGCGTAACTGTTCAACATCTCCCGCTTCATGCCATGACTCGTTATGCCAATCAGAGCGCTCCTCAACCGCGACAAAATTTACCAAATCACCACCTCGTAAATAATAACTTACGAAATGTTTACCTGGTCCAACCCACAAATTAGCATTCGGTTTAATTAAGTCTTTGGGTAAGTCCTCGGTGGCCACCGTTCCCCGCCAAGCCACTTGCCCAGTAAAATCTGCGGGCTGAGACCCTAGCATGCACGCTTGTACATTTGAACGAATACCATCGGCTCCAAGCAAAATATCAGCGTACTGTTCGTCACCATTTTCAAACTCAATAGACACCTTATTAGCAAGGTTTTGATAACCTGTTATACCTTGCCCAAGATGAATGTGAACCCCTAAATCAATGCAGGCTTGAAGCAATACGCTATGTATATCAGCACGGTGAATATGTAAATAGTCAGCTCCGTATTGTTGCTTACAGCTTGCGCCCAAAGGTATCGATAAATATTCATCGCCGCTGCTAAAATGTCGCATGACCGCTGCTTGAGGTGCAAAAGCTAAAGCTTTTAATGGATCTGCTACGCCAAGCTCATCTAACACCTGCATCGCATTTGGGCTAAGTTGCAAACCGGCCCCCACCTCTGTCAGTACTTCTGCTTTTTCATAAACAGCAACTTTGCTGCCTCGTTGGGTTAAAGCAATAGCTGCACATAACCCACCTATCCCAGCCCCAGCAATCGCAACGTTATAATTCTTCATACTGTTATTCAAATCTTTATTCTTCACTACAGTGAATGGTAACCTAGTTTTGTGAATGATGTATCACCTCAATTTTAGCCAGCATGAGTGATCTAAATTTTCGCTATTACGTAAGTACAGAGTATTTTCATTTTTAAAGGCCAAAATTATTAACAGTACAACACTCGTTTGGTTTAGACAGGATTTACGTTTACGAGATAATCCGGCATTGAGCTATGCCGCCGAAAAAGGCAGCGTCTTACCTTTATACATTTTAGACGAGACATGCCCGGCTAATTACCAATTGGGCGGTGCTTCCAAATGGTGGTTGCATCATTCATTAACGGCATTAAATCAATCATTAGAGCAAAAATTACACTGTCAAAAGGGTGATCCTAAGCAACTCATCTTAGCTTCGGTTATACAACATAATATTAAAACAGTCGTGTGGAATCGATGTTATGAGCCTTGGCAAATAACCCGCGATACTGAAATTAAGCATGCTTTACTCGCACTAGGCATTGAAGTAAAGAGTTTTAACGGCGCGTTATTATGGGAGCCGTGGCAGGTATTAAAAAAAGACGATACGCCATACAAAGTGTTTACCCCATACTATCGAAGAGGCTGTTTATCTCAGCCTTCGCCTAGAATACCTATCGCCGCACCGAGTCAGTTATCTGTCGAATATCATGCACAAGACGATACAGGCATTGACGGATTATCGCTGCTACCGACTATCGGCTGGGATCATCAAATGGAAACAATGTGGCAACCTGGCGAGCAGGGTGCCTCGGAAAAGTTGATGGCGTTTTTACCAGAGCCGGTTAGCCAATACAAAGCGAAGAGAGACACGCCAAGTATGTCTGGTACGTCAAAACTGTCTGCTCATTTACATTTTGGGGAGATATCTCCTAACCAAATTTGGTATGCCGCGATCCACGCATTAAACGGCAACACTGAACATATCGGCTTAGATTGTTATCTCAGTGAATTAGGCTGGCGTGAGTTTTCTTACTATTTGTTGTATCACTTCCCTACTATTGATGAACAAAACTTTAGCCCTAAATTTACGCACTTTCAGTGGCGATCTGATCCAAACGCACTGAAAGCTTGGCAGCTAGGTCAAACGGGTATTCCTATGGTAGATGCTGGCATGCGAGAGTTATGGCAAACAGGCACAATGCATAACAGAGTACGTATGTTAGTGGGCTCATTTCTGGTCAAAAACTTATTAATCGATTGGCGTGAAGGTGCACGTTGGTTTTGGGATTGTTTGTTAGACGCTGATTTGGCGTCGAATAGTGCTAGCTGGCAATGGGTTGCAGGCACTGGAGCCGATGCTTCACCTTACTTTAGAATTTTTAATCCCGTCACTCAAGGGCAAAAGTTCGATGAGAATGGCGATTACGTGCGGCAATATTGTCCTGAGCTTGCCAAAGTACCGAACAAATATATCCATAGTCCCTGGAAGCCAGCCAAGATACATTGTTATCAGCCAATGTTATTTTAGGGCAAACCTATCCTTTGCCAATGGTTGATTTAAAGGCGACAAGACAAAGAGCGTTAGATGCATTGAGTCATGCTAAACAAGCTGCGTTGTAAAAAGAAAAATTACATTGGCAATTATTCTATTGAAAGGCATGATTAGCTGATCCCATAAAAGCACAGAGAGTGTCTACTTTACATGCAACAAATTATAGATGTATTTAACCTCAAGTTGTTTACCCTTTTAGAACATGACTTTACCTTAGGTGAGTTAATTGTTGCCCCAGCCTTAGTATTAGCGGGCATATTGCTAACTAAAATACTGATTAATATGATAGTGAAAAAGCTGATCAGCAATGGATCTAATGCTGATATGGTGCACTTAGTTAGACGAGTCGCCTCTGTATTGGCCATCATATTATTAACTATCACCATTTTAGATTTTCTCAATGTGCCAATCACCGCTTTTGCTTTTTTATCGGGTGCAATTGCTATTGGCTTTGGTTTTGGCGCACAGAACATTATTAATAACTTTATCAGTGGTTGGATACTCATTTGGGAACGACCGATTAAAATAGGCGATTTTTTGGAAGTAGAGAATGCAAAAGGTATAGTGGAAGAAATTAACACTCGTTCTACCCGTGTGAGGCGTACTGATGGGGTGCATATGCTGATCCCAAACAGTAAACTTTTGGAAAACACCGTTATTAACTGGACCTTAATCGATACAAGAGCCCGTTCTACTTTATCCATTGGTGTGGCTTATGGCTCACCAGTAAAATTAGTGGCTGCGCTACTCGAACAAAGTGTCAAAGAACAACCTGAAGTCCTGACCAACCCCAAACCCACCATTATATTTGACGACTTCGGTGACAACGCCCTAATGTTTGTTGCCTATTTTTGGTTAAACGCCAATGTTGAAGGTGACATGCGCCTAGTTAAAAGTAACATTCGCTTTAGAATTGACGAATTGTTTACTGAGCACAACATTGTCATCGCCTACCCACAAAGAGATGTACACCTTGATGGGCAATTGCGAGTTATTTCCACGGACCAGGCTGACACCAAAGAGGAGACTTAATCGATGAGCGTTGCACACCACGAAGCCTTGTTATGGGCGTTAAGCCTTAACCCTAATGAACCCGCAAAATCGCTAGATATGCAAGGGCTGCTCAAAGAATCCCCCCAGAGAGCTTTAATTGGGTACATATACAAGCTGATGCGCAAGATGCAGAATACTGTCTAACACAGTTAAATGTGCAGCCCGAAATTATTGACGCTTTGTGCACCACAGAAACTCGTCCTAAGGCGTTGCAGTTTGGTGAAGGCATGTTGATTTATCTTAGAGGTATTAATCGCAACCCTAACACCGATCCAGAAGACATGGTCTCATTACGACTATGGGTCACGCCAAATAGACTTATTTCTGCAAGAAGAAAAAGATCGTCGATTGCTCTCGGTGCAAGACGTAAAAGATGAAATTGAACAAAGTATCATACCCGATAATCCTATGGATTTAGTGCTAGACCTGATTACTAAGATAGCCAATCGGATCAGCGAAGCTGTAGATGAATTAGATGAAGACCTAACCAGCTTTGAATCCCGTGAAGGTATAAACCAACAAGATCGATATCAACTGTCTTTGGTGCGCCGAAAATCAGCTGCACTTAGACGTTATTTATCACCACAAAGAGACGCCTTAGATGCCATTTATCGATTCAATAAATCCCTCTCCCAGCAACAAGCATTTGACTTAAGAGATCAAACCGACCGAATGACTCGGTATGTGGAAGAATTAGATTTAGCCCGTGAGCGAGCCATGGTGTTACAAGACGAGTTACGTAATAGAATTGCCGAATTGCAAGGCATGAGAATGTACGTATTGTCTCTGGTCACCGCAATATTTTTGCCCTTGTCATTCCTTACCGGCGTATTTGGTATGAATGTCGCGGGCTTACCGGGTACGGAAGAGCCCAACGCTTTTATCCATTTAATGATATGCATGGCAGCAGTGGCATTAGTTGCTTGTGTACTGATGATATGGAAAAAGTGGCTATAACCAATTGGTTAATTTGAAACCCAAACCAATTCTTTGGGTATGCTGATCGAAATAAATTAAGCTTTCACCGTACCCATTAAAATACTCCACATACCCCTGTAATTTGCCGTTAATGGGAAAAGACCAACCTAACTCAACGGCCCCTCGATTATCACTACGCATGTTGTTTCGCCACATAAATTCTAACGAGTGTTTATCTGACAAACTCCACAAACCGCCAATTTCGCCGTATCCCATGTAATTTTCAATACCTGGATTATCGTCCCCCTCGGGAGCCATAGGGTCTAATTTTTCGTCTTCTGGTATGCGATACCAAGCTCGCACGCCCCAAGTTATATTGTCACTTTGGGCAAATACTAAACTGCCAATAATGCGGTTCCAACTTCGAGACAACAAGCCCGTTTGACCATTTGATTGGTGATTGAAAGACAAGGAGGTTTGTTCTACGGGCAAGCCCATTAACGACCAAGAGTGATTATAATTGAGTATCATTTCTGGTTCGTAATTGGTTTCACGAAATGGTGCCGAAATATCGTCATTATAAGATTGCCACCAGCTAGTGGCTGTAAAAGCAAAAGACATATCTAAATCTCTAAATATGAAGTCTTCCCAAGCCAAGTATTTTATTGATACTTGAAACTTGGCTTCTAAGTTATCTAACTTAGGCCCCACTGCTACATCTTGATAGGGAGCACGTCTAATCGACGTTAACGTAACGGGTAATAAGTAATTCGGTCTGTGAGGTAAAATAGCAAACGGATTTTGCGCCGCTTCTTTTTCTAAAACCAAGCGTTTTTTGACCCGATTGGTTTTGTTATTAGCGCAACCTTCTCTAAGCTCTCCCACTGTTTGTTCTGGGCGAGCATGCATCACCGCCACTAGTAAACATGCATCTACGTTACTTTTTTCTGACTCAGTGGATGCACTATGTTGCTGAGCAAACACTAATTTGGGCAACGCTAAACATAACAAACATAACCTAAACAACATTAATCACCTACTCCAAAACATAACAATTGCCGATTTTGCCTAGATAACCCCACAATGCAAGTGCCTTGTCATTCGGTCATAAAAATTTATTTTTGCTAGCCACCACTGGTTTTACGTTTCAAGATGGAGACGGCATAAAATGAGCAATATTTCTGAGACGTTGACTGGGGATCGTGGGTTGTAAATAACCTCAGCTAAATGTTATCCGGTAACGAAATTTTTCGTGTTTAGCAAGGCGGAGTGTTGTACATAACAACGTGTTATCGCTAAACAATCCAACGCCACTAGGCACACAAAAGAGCATGATCGAGAGGTTCGGCTTTTCCAGGATTCAGGTTAAATAGTAACAAATCCTTCATCTTTTTATGGCAAGCTATATTATGGTTTTTTAAATGTGAAAAAGTGATGAAGAAGAATCAAGGCTCTATTAAATCCCGTTTAATCATAATCATTTCAGTGTGTATTGTGGGTATGTCAATTTTGGCAGCTAACCAACTGTACAATACGCAGCGCTTAATAAAACTAAATAACCAAAACCGCTTATTGTTAAGTCTAAACAATGAGTTACTACAATTAAGGCGTCATGAAAAAGACTTTCTGTTGCGACATAATAATCAGTACCTAGAGAAATTTGTGTTACGGGCAGAGCAATTCAATCAAGGTACCACCCAACTGCAAGCGTTTTTCACTTATTCAGCCGATACCAGCCAAGAATTTGCCCAAGTACAAACTTATTTCGATAGCTACACCAGACTTTTCAAAGACTTAACCATTTTAATGCAAGATATAGGTTTAGATGAAAATCAAGGGTATCAAGGTGAGTTCCGTCAAGCCACTCATGAATTAGAGCAACAACTAGATCCCAGCAAGCAAAGCTATTTACAGATATTACTATTGCAACTTAGACGCCACGAAAAAGACTTTTTACTGCGCCATGACATGCAATATGTAGCAAAAGAAATACGGACTTATCAAACGTTACGGGATGAGTTATCCAAGCCCTCCAACAATCAACATAAAGAGTTACTGTTATTAGATAACTATCAGCAAAAGTTCATGCAATTGGTTGAAACCCAAAAAATGATCGGCCTCGATCATAACGCTGGACTTAGAGGTCAATTTCGTCAACAAGCTCATCAAGTGGAAAATAAACTGACGTTACTTAACAAGAATATTGAGCAGAGTATCGCCACAGAAGAAAGTAAAATCGAACGAATTAGCTTTTTAATCATGAGCATAACCTTAGTGACGTTGATCATTTTGCTGGTTAAGAGTTTTATCTCACTACAAAAAGCCTTTGCAACTTTTGTGATGTTTTTTTATCGCTGCAAACGTGAGTATCAGCATATAGATGAACGCAAACAAGGTTTTGCCGAGTTTAAATATTTAGCCATGATTGCAAATGAAATGATCGATGCCCGGCAAGAAATGGAACGTGAATTGAAAAAAGCGCAACAAGAAATTAGCCAATTGAAATCCCGTCATAGTTAGCTCTATACTTTGCTATCGCACTTTTTGTGCACAGTGACCTCGGGTTGTCTCACAATGACAGGTTATTTAGATGACAATTCGCCCAGCCCACTTGCACATTAAAGCCCCTCGATGTGAGTGAAATGGATAACATACACCAATGTTACTAAATTCAATCACATTGCTAAATGTGATTAAATCTGGCAACATCGATAATCGTTCGATTTTGTATAGCGTAGGATTAAAGATAGTGACTAAACAACTGATTGCTGTTTTAACTGGTGACATAGTAGGTTCACAGAAAATAGCTCCGCAGTATTACGACACCATGCTACAGACCATAGAAACAACCTTTTCTTGGTTTGCCACTAAAACAGAAATTAATTTTGATCTATTCAGAGGCGATGCATTTCAAGCCGTATTTACGACTCCTAGCATGTCAATAAGCTCGGCAATTATACTCAGGTTAGCCCTTAAAATTTGCCAACCTAGTTTTTCAGCTCGACAAAGTATAGGAATTGGCACAGCCACTGCTCTTCGAGCTAAAACGAAAATATCTACCGGCGAAGCATTTTTACTGTCGGGAACTGGATTAGATCAAATCAAAGGAAATCTACTGACGATACATACTAGTCAAGCCAACTTTCAAACTAAAATAGGCTTACTCACTAAGTTTTTAGATAATCACTTGGCCGACCTAACCACGACTCAATCAGAAGTACTGCTCTGCTATCTAAGATCAGAGGACAAGTCACATGACGCCATTGCCAAGACACTTAACAAAACACGAAGCAACGTCACTCGGCTTCTTAATGCCTGCCGATATCAATTAATAGTGGACTACATTCGTCACTTCGAAAACTGTCTGGCCGAGGAGTTTACAGATGTCTGAATTAACCTTATTGATGGGACTTATTATCGGCCATATATTGGGCGATTTTTACTTGCAACCTAACGTATGGGTCAAACAGCGTTTAGCCAAACATTATAAGTCACCAGACTTGTATTACCACGTAGCTGTACATGGCGTAATTACCCTATGTATCTTTGTGTTACTGAGTAAACAAAGTGTACTAGCATGCTTGCTGTATAGCTTCATCGTCATGAGCAGCCACTTGGTCATAGATATTGTCAAATCATATAGCAAACAAAATTCAGTGACGTTTATACTCGATCAACTGGCCCACTTGGTAATTCTCATCATCATTTGGGCAATGGCTACCAACACGCTATCAGAAGTGTCGTCATTACTGTCTACTAACCATATTAGTTATCAACAAGCCGCGGTTATCATCGGCTATTTACTGATCCTCAAACCCACATCCATCGTCATCACTATATTGTTAAGTCCTTGGAGCACATCAATAAAACAGCAAGCCGACGGGACAACGCAAACTCAATCGACGACTACCACGCATAGCGACTTACAATCAGCAGGAAAACGTATTGGTTATTTAGAAAGAATACTGATAATAACCTTTATTTTGTTGAATCAATTTTCAGCCATTGGTTTTTTATTAGCCGCTAAATCCGTGTTTAGGTTCGGTGACTTAAGTCGAGACAGAGACAAAAAAATGACCGAGTACGTAATGCTTGGCACCCTAACCAGCTTCACTATTACCATTTTAATTGGCTTAGGTGTGGCAGCGATTGTGAGCCAGCTCCCCATAGGACAGAGCAAATAAGGTTGCCAAGCCTACATCCCTATAATCCTAAATCAGACAAACTTGCATGATCTGCCGGACGTGTTCCTTGTGGCCAAAGAAACTTTCGCTGTGACTGATCGATCGCCAAATCATTAATACTGGCAAAACGATGCGTCATTAAGCCTTGTTCGTTAAACTGCCAATTCTCGTTGCCATAAGAACGATAGTATTGCCCTTGATCATCATGCCATTCATAAGCAAAACGCACTGCAATTCTATTTTCTGTATAAGCCCAAAGCTCTTTTATCAATCTGTACTCATGTTCAGTCGCCCATTTTTTAGTTAAAAATGCGTGAGCTTGGGCACGACCCACTGGAAATTCGTTACGATTTCGCCAAATCGTATCTTCGCTGTAGGCCAGTACCACTTTGTCTGGATCTCGATTATTCCAAGCGTCTTCAGCCATACGCACTTTTTGGATCGCAGTTTCTCGAGTAAACGGAGGGAGGGGTGGGCGTGTAGGGTTCATGTTTAATCCTTGTTAAGGTCAGTAATTAAATGCCATAATGCAAAAACTTATGTAGACAAGTCAGTCTACATAAATAGATTACACACAGTAGACCGACTTGTCTACTTAACCTGAGTTCAGGATAAGAATTATCGTTTAAGCTAAACGATCCAACACTACTAGACACAAAAATAGCGTTATTCAGAGGTTCTGGCTTATCCAAGATTCAGGTTACTTAGTTAACTGATTTATTTCACAAGGTAGAGTGAATGCTACTAACCGCTAGCCAACCACCGAGCAGTGCCAAGCAAAGAATACTCTTTGCAGCACATGATTTATTTTATTCGAAAGGTATTAGAGCCACTGGTGTTGACCTCATCATTGCTCAAGCCAAGGTCACAAAAACAACATTTTACCGCCACTTTGCTAGCAAGAACTTGCTCATCTTAGCTTACTTAGACTACCGTCATCAGATCTGGCTTACATGGTTTAGCCAGCACATAAACTCGGCCAAGGAGTTAGTCAACGGTATAGAGTCCGCCATCACAGAATGGTTTAGCCAAGACTATTTCAGGGGCTGCGCTTTTATCAATAGCTTGTCAGAGATTGCCCAGACGTTGCCTACAGTGAAACAAAAAGTCGCCGAGCATAAACGGGATGTGGCCGCATTAATTATGACAAAGCTTCCTGCATCAACCTCTCGTCATGCACAGGCGCAAGCAATTGTCATGGCTATTGACGGTGCAATTATTAGAGTACAAAGTGGCGAAGATAATCAGCACACGATCGCTCTGTTAGCAACAACCGTCACACTATTATCAAACCAAAAGTAACCTAGCATGTCCTACTGATAGCCATACCACATGAATTGTCAACAATTAACTGTATATAAAAATATAAATTCGTAATACACTAGCAACAATTAATTTACAAATTTCTGCGCATGCTAGTAGGAATATAGTTAATAGGTAGCCAGTATGAAGTCGATATTCTATAAAAATAACATTAGCCAAACACTAGCAAGTACCCTATTCGTTGCCGGACTAGCCAGTTGTGGAGGAGGTGGGAGTAATACACCCGCCACGACTAAACCACCTATAGTGAATGACACTACACCAAATAGTTATCACTTTAACGACTTAACCCACTCAGCCCTATCCGCCTCATTAGAATCGAATAGTATTGTCGTCAGCGGTATAGATGCCCCGTCGAACATTAGTATCAGTGGGGGTGAATATAAAATAGCTAACGGCAGTTATACTAGTGCTACAGGCACAGTGATTAACGGGCAAACTGTAACGGTTAGGTTAACCACCTCCAACAACTATGCCACAGAGACTCAGGCCGAGCTCACGATTGGAGGCATCAAAGACACATTTTCAGCTACCACTATGGAACAACCAGCCCCTACTTTACCCATGGTGCAAGTTAACCTTGATATGAAACACAGTGTCGGTGGCATTGCTACATTTGACCGACAGAAGTTTATTACCATACATGCATCCACCACAGAAAATGGTTGGGGTGAAAACGATGCACATTCTCGTCATGCGAAGAATAAAGATCCTGATTTAATGCCTAATTTTGTCACTGACTATGATGTCTATTTTGGTCGTGATACCGGTAGTTTTGGCTGGGCCTTAAGAAACTTACCAGAAGATCCTGCTAGACTAGGATTTGTTGATGAAGTAGCGAGTAAAACAAGAGGCGACAACGATAAGTGGATATACAGTAACAACACCAACGACAAGTACATTGATGCTAGGCAACATGAGTCTCGAGGGCTAGATATGGTAGTCGGGTTACAACAATTCCCTTACTATCCAGAAGGCGACAAAGATAACAATCCAGTGACCGGTATTAACCCTGGATATTTTCTACAACCAACACAACAGGTGAGCCATTAGGTACCGCAACAGGCCATTATGCCGCGCAATTTATGTCTACATTTTATAAAACCAGTGGCAGTGATATTGGCAAACCCATGCCTAGCTATTTTGAAGTAATGAATGAACCACTGTACCCATTAATCACAGAACGCGAAGATGACGCCGATGAAGTCCCAGCGCTAGAGATCTTTGAGTTTCACAATACTGTCGCCAAGGAAGTGCGTAAAGTCCGAGCCCTTGACGATGTCAAAATTGCAGGCTACACAGTGGCGTTCCCAGACTTTGATAAAGATAACTTTCAGCGCTGGGAAGAACGAGACAAATTATTCATTGATACATCAGGCGAATATATGGATGTTTACTCAATTCATCTATATGACTTTCCATGTCACGACAATAAACAGAAATACCGTCGCGGCAGTAATATGGAAGCGACGATGGACATGCTAGAAGGTTATAGCATGATAAAACTAGGCGAAGTGAAACCCGTGATTATTTCTGAATATGGTGCGGCCGTGCATTGCGAGTTCAATAATGATTGGACCGCCTCTCGTAATACCCTACAAACTCAAGCCTTTAACTCAATGTTAATGGGCTTTTTGGAACGACCAGATGTCATCGAGAAAGCGATTCCGTTTATTGTAGTCAAAGCGGAATGGGGGCGAACAGCCCACCCATATGGCCCACGTTTAATGATCCAACAGTTCGAACGAGATGGCACCACAGAACAAACCGGTGATACCGACTGGGTGTACTCTGACTTAGTGAAATTTTATCAACTTTGGTCGGACGTGAACGGCACAAGAGTCGACACTTGGTCTGCAGAAGCAGATATTCTGGTAGATGCATATGTTGCTGACGACACCGCTTATATCATTTTAAATAATCTAGAAGTGGAAAACACAGAGTTTAATTTGCACACCCTAGGTATTGATGGCAACAGCATTAACGCCATAAATATCAAACACCTAGTGACTGATAGTGACAAAGTGATGACGCTAGAGGAATCGACTTTACCTAACTTAGGTAGCAGTATTACCCTGAACGGGGGCTCAACTATGGTTATTAAGCTAACGCTTGATGCAGCTATCACGATTGATCAAACCAACAGCGAGACCAAGCATTATGCCACTTCATATAAACAAGCTATCACCGCTGATTCGGCCATTAACTTTAGTATAAACGGCATAAGCAAAGGCTCTACAGGAGAAGCTATGTTACGTTTGGGGATAGGCCGAGAACATGGAAAGTCATTACAACCCACAGTGAGCATAAATGGTAACGCTCTGACAATACCGAGTGACTTTAGGGGCTATGACCAAAACTTAAATGGTAAAGCTCGGGACAACTTTTTTGGTGTGATTGAGATACCCGTGCCTTACGAATATCTGCAGGCAAATAATACCGTCACAGTTGAGTTCTCCGGATACTGGCGGCTTTGTCGCAACAGCCTCAATTCAAGCCTTTGCAATGAGCAGAGCGGCGAATAGACTGCAATAGTCGCCGCTATTCACTCTAAGTCGTAGCGAATTAGCCCTTCGCTACGCTCCTTAAAAGTAAGACTTGTCATTGCCACACTATGTATAATTGTGATCCAAGTAAAAGCCGATATCTACTTCGTCTATTTGCACAGTTGGCAAAAATTTCTGACAATAATCGAGGTAAATTTTTGAACGCAAAAAGAGTTTGAATATATCTGCATCCACATGTTTATCTAACACCATCTGGTGCAGTATGTTAATCGCGACACTTAACGGCTTGGCTTTTTTGTAGGGTCTATCTGCCGCGGTTAATGCTTCAAAAACATCGGCTAAAACCAAAACTCGTTCTGGAATACTTAAGTCGGTTGCAGTCAATTTGCGCGGATAACCCGTACCAATTAGAGTTTCGTGGTGAGTCGATGCATATCTGGGCACATTGGCTAACTCTTCTGGGAAAGGTAAATTATCTAACATTTTTATAGTACTAATAATATGTTCGTTAATTTTAAACCTATCTTCTTTCGTTAAGGTCCCCCTAGAGATAGATAAATTATGCAGCTCTCCCATGTTGGCGCGATATTCGGGAGGAGTTATTTTGATTCCCAAACTAGATTTATAGTGAATAGGTTTATCATGCTGAATAATATGTTCTGGCTTATCCATCAGCAAAAATTCAGTTACCGGCAAGGTATCTGATCCGTGAATACGCAATTCTTCTAAAGGCGATAAGCCTAACGAATTATCAAAATATCGTTGCCAAGTAATTTTTGACAGCTCGGTCAATTTTTGAATATCGTCTGCATGCATAAACTCCCCGCCAACATTGCTTTTAGCAATAAAAGCAAAATCTTCCTGCAACTGCTTTTGGGTGTTTTGCTTTGCGACTAACAGCTCAGCTTGAGCGTCTGGATTAGTTTGCAACGCTGTTAGATAAGTAATTTCAGTATCTCGCCACAACACTTCAAAGCGCATACGAATTTCATGGATACGGTTATAGATAGTTTCTAGTTTGGTACCTTTGTCCACAATGTGTTCGGGCACGGTAATTTTGCCACAATCATGTAGCCAAGCTGCCACTTTAAACTCTCTAATTTGTTCTTCACTAGTAAATTTAAATTGAGCAAAAGCGTCTATTTGCGAGTCTGACGCGGCCTGAGCCAACAACATACCAAGCTCGGGGACCCTTTTGCAGTGCCCTGCCGTATACGGAGATTTATCATCGATAGCTTGCGCAATTAGCTCGATAAAAGCATCAATCAAATTACTTTGATCTTGCTGAAATCTTTGAATTGAATCAGACATTTCTTGCATAGATTTTGCCAACTCATCAATTTCAAAAATATAACTATTGGTTGCTTCAAACTGATCATACTGACGGTTTTTGATCCTAGTACTTTGTTTGGCGAGATGCTTGATTGGATTCACGATAGGAATCGAGAAGAACCAACACAGCGGCAGTAATATCAACAACATAACACCGGTAACAATAATGGATATTTTTACTTTATCTTTAATATCACTAAACAAAACGTCATCAGGTATGAGCAATGCAAAATACTCATCATGACCATTTAACTTACTCAAATAAAGGTGTTTATCTTGACCATCGATTGTCACCGAATACAAGCTATCCAGTTTCTGCCCTGCTTTTGCATAGGACACAAGCTCTTTGTAAGGAACGACCCCCATATGATCTAACTCTGAAAATTGTTGTGAGTTATACAACCATTTTTTGGTGATAGCTTGTTTTTGCGCTGGGGTGATGTGGCTTATTGCTAAATTAAAAATGTCTGTTAACTGTTGTTGATCATTGGCCAAAACGAAGTGTAAGTTTGCAGTCAACTCAACGACCTTGTCTGTAACTTTCGTATGATATTGAAGGTCATCAATAAAAAGTTGTTTCGCTGAATATTGCAAAATAAAGGTATTATCAATGCCAGCATAATATTGTTCATTTTTTACCGACCGCAATACATCGTTAACCGACGGCAAAATCACCAATTTTATTTCAGGATGTTGTTGTTGAATGTGCTTAGCAATAGCCCAATCAGCCGAAATGGCTAAGGTTTTACCATGCAATTGTTGTAAAGCCGTTATTTCCGCTTTGCCTTTCATGGTAATAATCGAAAAAGGTGAACTTAGAAAAGGTTCCGACATCAAGCCTAGTTGACGATTATCTTCATTTTGATAAGCGGAGTTTAACACTTGAATCTTATTGTTTTTAAACAATTCAACTAACTCGTGCCATGTATAGCCATTGATGTAGTTAAACTCTAATCCCGTCATTTGCGATACTAAGGTTAAAATATCTATACTGTAGCCACTAGGATTACCCGATATAGCAAAATCAATTGGCGCCCAATCTAATTCATTAGACACCGTTACCGTTTTAAGCTTATTAATCAATGCTTGTTGCTCATCAGTGAGTGGTAATGCAACGGGTTTAGGGATGGCTATCTCTTCGGCAAGCCGCTCTTGGTTTGACGAAATTAGCTCCCCATCTTGCTGGAACAAATACATTTCAACGTCTAATTGAGTCGTTGCTTGACGGTCTTCAAAACGTAATAAAGACGATAATGAAGACAACGCAATGTCTATCGCTAATACGCTATTTTCATTAGGTAGTTTGAGAGAATAAGTTTGGCCCGGAGCCTGTAAGTTCTGAAATAGATAAGGCGCTGTTTTGTATACCTGATCTTCTGATGCACGGGAAAACCACATCCTCGTTTTAGGCTCGTAAGTAGTAGGTACAACGGTAGTTTCTCTTTTCTTGAAGGCCTCATTATAAAAATGGGTGTATTTTTTCTTGCCACTTTGTTCACTGACGATATCGATGACCACCCATCGGTCGATTGCCTTTGCACCAATTTGTGAACGTATAATGGGGCTGGCATCTAAGTTAATAATCTCACTGAAATCACCATTGCTCAACCCTATATAAATGGCATAAAAACTAGGATTCATTAGCATGACGTCAATTAGTTCTTTTTTATTTTGGCGGCTAAAAAACAGTTGTTTTAGTTCTGGATTATGTGACAAAACTTGCAATGTATTTTCTACATTACTGTTCAGTAAAGTTAAATTCTCTGAAGTATTTTGAGTCGTTATATTAAACACTTTTGTGGTCGACTCCACGGCCATGTTATAACTAAAATAATACTGTAAACTAATAGCGATAAATGCCGTAAAGGATACTGCAATGACAAATATCGCGACTACGGTCAACCGGATAGACAACAATCCTTTTTTTGAACCCGCTTTAATATAGCCATGTTTCCCTCAAAAAAATAATGATAATCACTAGCCATCTAGCAATAATAAAATGACATCAAACAACAATCACCCCATCTATTGATAAGAGGCTTAACACTGTGCTCATACAAAGTCACTGACATCTCAGCGCAACACTGCCTGCCAACCAATTCTTCTACCCTACAAGCATAACGACACATCTCACCGTTACTTGAGCCCACCTTTACCATTACTGGTGCATATTTATTTGCCAGATGCCGCAGTGCCAACTACACATGGATCAGAAATAGTGTATTGGTAATACCCGTAGGCTGACATCATAGTCACGATCAAAAGTGCGGCAATTATCGGCTTATCTTTACCAAGATCAGCTAACGTTTTCACGCTCACTTTATCGAGTTCCTTTGGGTGATAGATCCCCTTTCGAGAAAATAAAATAGCTAAAAGAACATCCCTGAAACGGCAATAAAAGAGTGAATAGAATAAGTGAAAGCCGTAAGAGAATAGCAATTTGAAATTTGCGTCGCGCTAGCGCCGAGCACCGAAGCGCACGCCATCATCGCTAATGCAAAAATATTTATTGGCGTGCGAGTTTGGGTAACAGTATGCCAAATTCCACTAATATCGCTAGATGAGGTTTGATTGTTGTTTAATGGGTGTCCACACTTAATGCAGTACGCAGCCTGGTCTGATATTTCATACTCACACACCACGCATTTAACTAAGCTCATGTTTATCCTCGCCTCATTCCCTGTTAAACAGGCTATGAACTGTGCCTAAAACAAAGAAACTTTGCAAAGTTTTTTACTCACAGTTTCTACTTTATATTGATAGGGATTGCCTAGCGTAAAAACTTGTCATAAAGAAAAACGCAGTTAAACGTGGGGCAAGCACTGTTATCAGTCATTGCGCGAAATGACCTCATCAATGGTCGATGCAATGGCGTATAAATTATCCAGCATTTCAGATGTAAAAATATTGTTATTATCTATAATAGTGGAAATATTATGTGTTATATTTGAATTCACCCATTTAAATATAAGTTAAACTGGATCTAACCATGCGTAACCTGTGTCGGCTTTCTTATTATTTTTTACCGCTATTGTTCTGTATTCTCAGCGCTGACTTACATGCTAAAAAGCCCAATGTCTTATTAATAATGGCTGACGATTTGGGCTTTGAGGCTGTCGAAAGTTATGGTGGCCGAGATTACAAAACCCCCAATATGACAAGACTTGCTGAGCAAGGTATGCAATTTAATCAAGCTTATGCCACGCCGCTATGCTCCCCTACACGCGTTCAATTAATGACAGGAAAGTACAATTTTCGCAGTTGGCTAGGTTTTGGCCTTTTAGATCCTAAAGAGAAAACCTTTGGTCATTATATGCAAGAAGCTGGTTACAACACGGCAATGGCTGGTAAGTGGCAATTGCAAAGTTACGACCCAGAAGGCTTTACTGGCGCAGAAAATCGCCGAGACAAAGGGATGCGCGTAGAAAATGCGGGGTTTGACGAATACAGTTTATGGCATACCGCACATACAGAAGATAAAGGTTCACGTTACCCAGATCCACTGATCAATCAAAATGGACAATTTATCAAGCACACAGAGGGTAAGTACGGTCCCGATATATGGTTTGATTTTTTGGCTGATTATATGACACGTAAAAAGGACGATCCCAAACCATTTTTTGCCTACTACGCAATGTCTTTACCCCATTCACCTTTTAACCCAACGCCCCATAGTCGGGATTGGGCTGATAAAACTAAGCGCTTCGATGAGAAAGAAACATACTTTGCTGACATGGTGGAATATGCCGACTTTATCTTAGGTAAGTTAATCGATAAGGTGGATGAATTAGGAATACGCGAAGACACTATTATCATTTTTTATAGCGATAATGGCACGCAATGGAATGTGATATCTGACTTAAATGGCCAAATGGTACAAGGCGGCAAAGCTTCAACGACTGACCTAGGGACACGGGTGCCTATGTATGTAAGTTGGAAAAACAAAACGCCTGCTGGGCAAACAAATAATGATCTAATCGACTCGACGGACTTTTTACCCACCTTATTAGATATCGCTGGAAAGCCAACCATAGCCAAACAACAAAACATGGACGGTGTGAGCTTTTTACCACAAATAAAAGGTCAAAAAGGGCTCACTCGAGATTGGGTATATATTCATCACGATCCTAGGCAGGAAAGGCCAAAGATCGTTTTTCTCTACAACGATTTGCACGTGATAAGCATTACAAACTGTATCAAGACGGACGTATGTATCAACCTGCAAAGGATCTATACGAAGAGCATGAAATCATGCCTGAAAATGACTCAGCAACCACGAAAAAAGTTCGCTTAGCGCTGCAAGCAGTGCTTGATGCAATGAAGCCCTATCCAATTTACGACCCTAGCACTATGCCAAGAGAAGCGAAGCGTATGGCCTTTCTTAAAGAATACATGTTTGAAGATTTTACGGGGTGTGTCGTAATGGAGGCTGAAAGTGTCGGCTTTGCGTTAGACGAGTCTTGGATAATACAAAACCACATTCCAGGTTTTACTGGAGCAGGTTACCTACGAGCATTACGAGCGCAACCAGAAAAACCTGAAAAAGGCCTCATTTCTTTCAATATGAATATATCATCTGAGGGCCGCTGGTTGTTTGATGTACGCCATCGTCATGATCATACAAACTTAAATAGGCAAAATGGCTTTTGGATGAAGATTAGCGACGGCCCTTGGAAAGCCTATTACTCAGCGAACAATGACAAAGCAAATGGCTGGGAGTTTGGCGTGACCGATAGCCAATCAACAAAGACAAGTACGTATTTTGTTGCTGGTGCGAATCGTATTCAAATCGCTCCCATGTCCGATAACTTTAAACTCGACAGGATTGTGGCATATCGCGAGAATAGAGCCCGCTGCGCAAAAGATATTGCAACACCACAAGTCGGTTATCATCCTTGGTTTGATGCGGCTCATTTCGCAGAATAATACCAATTCGCATTGATAGCTGATCTCTTTGAATGCATCCAGTGATTTTGAACAAGGCGACGGCGTGCAGGAATGGTGCTCCCATTTAAATACCGTTAACAAAGCGCTAATTGCACAATACAGGGTTGCTTAACACCAGAATATTTGACTGACACAAAGGCCGCGTCATCAAACGGCCTTTGGCTACTACCTATACACTATGTTTATAGCCGCCTCATATTTTCGAGACCACTGCGTAGTTAACCTTGTTAGCATCTATGTTGCTAACAAGGTATTAGAGCAAGTTGAATAGTCTTTATTGATCGACTAATTTTTTAAATTTACGAGGATATATATCAGCATTTAACTGCTTCGCTGCTTCTATCATGTCTGTATATGGCGTATCGGTCACGCTTACAAAACCCACATTGTAATTTTCACCATCATAGGCTCGCCCTGTGATTGGTGAGTCGATATATTGAAACCAGTGAGCACCAACAAAATAAGGGTTATCAATAACCGAGTGCATATAATCTTGATACATGCGGCCTCTATCTGCTTGATTTTGCGCATGAACTAAGCCCGGATTAAACAAGCCTGTATCGGTTGCACCTATATGAAACTCACCAATAATACTTGGCATGTCAATTTCTTCTAAAAAGGCCCAATAGTCCTTTTGCAGTCCTTCTTTATAATAGTTATAACTGACCACATCAGCATGTTTTGCTGCTGCTTTGACTATTTCTGGAGTCATCCCCCAATCGGCAAAACGCACGCCCATATACATATGATTGGGCATGACACGTTTTACTTCGGCTTTTACGATTGCAAAATACTTCTCTGCATAGGTAAACAACATGCTTTCGAAATCACTTTGCATGGCATCAATGACCTCAGCTAATTGCACGCCTTCTGTAATGTCTTGCCAACTCGCAAAGTCTGTTTTCCACACTTGATTTAAGGCTTCAATACTCTGGTATTTATCCATTAATAATTGGCTAAATACCGCCTTAGTAGGACTTTCCTTATCTGCTCTAGACAAGGTATTGATGACAATGCCGTATTGACTTTGTAGACTACCGGCACTGCCCCAACTTTTCTCGTTATCGATAAACACTCCTACACACCAAGGGTTACCTTTTACTTCTTCTGCAATGGCTTGGGCGGTAACACGCGCCCGCTCAGTAAATACTGGGTCAAACGGATCCGGCAACGCCGACCAGTAGTCGTTACCACTGCTTACGGTTTTAAAGTCGCCAATGATCCAGCCATTGGCAAAGTACGGTACTTGTTGCTGGGCGTAGAAGCTTGGATCTATCCAGTTACCAAAAGAGGTGAATCCCCAATTGTTCATTCTGTCCAAAGTGGTCTGTTGCCAATCTTGCATGAAAGAGTCTGGAGAAGACTCACCATATTTACGCTCTAAGTTGGCCCGATAAAAGCTAAATGTTTCACCATGCTCTACTGCACCAACATGCACACTTCTTCGATAACCAAAATGGTTAGCGAGTGGATCATCGTAACTTGGCAACCAAGTAAACATGTTGCTGCGTAAGGTAGACGCTTGATAGCGCGTGTCTAATGCCGGTCCCGAAATCGTTCCTAATCCTTTAGAATCTTCAGGGGTTAGATCATTCTTATCACGCTGAGCAATCATATTTTTATCAAAATCATAACCGGTAATGGTTGAGGTATTCGACATACGTACGTTGGCTAGGCCATGTGAGAAAAAAGATAACCTTCTGGGTCCACCAAAGACCATTGGCCATCGACCTTGCTGGTTCTAAAATATCCCGTAGCTTCTAGTCTAGGGCCGTCTTTCCAACCACCAAACTTGGAGCGATCAGCCATTAATTTACCGTCTAAGGTTTTTTCTTCTTGTTGCTTATTGGCCAATAGCTCAGCCAAAGAATGTACTTTGTCAGGGAATTCCATTTTGGCGTTTTGACCAAATTTGTCCACTATTCCGGTCAAATTGTCTAAGCCGTATTCACTGCCTTTGATAAGACGCAAGTTATCGATAATGAGCTTTCTGTCGTGTAGCAAACTAGTCATTGAAATTTTAATACTGGCAATCTGGCTCAAATCAAGTTGTTTCACGCCCCAGCGCCAGGTAACCGGCGTGGTTGGATCATTTGCACCTATAGGGTTAGAACGTATGCCAGTTTCCATGCCTAAATCACCGCCCGCTAACTCAATAGTGTACGTATCGTTTGAACGCTTTGGTACTATTACACTGCGATTATGGGTTTGACCTTTTCCATCGGTCACTGTCACGTATATCTGCGCTGACATGTCTAAAGGATTAGCAATATCTAAGGCAACTTTAAACAATCCTTTATTACTCCAATCCCACTTGTCTTTTGGTGTGAAGGCGAATGACGTTTTATAATTGTCTTTTGCTCTTAAGGTCAATGCTAACGCTTGTTTACCTTGGGTAACTCCTTTGCCAGACGTGACAAATTCTGTGTCAACATTTTCAAATTTAATTTTAGACAGCTGATCGGCACTTTCAAAGTCTAATAAGGGTGCGATTGTTTCTAATTGTGCTTGCTTTGCAGAACTCACCTCATGCACGTTTTTGACCACGACATCGTTCGAATCTGAGTCATTGCAGCCCATGGTTAACAAGCCACTAACGATAGTGACAAGTATCACAGAACCAGCCTTAGTGTTTTTTTGATACATGGTGTTCTCCTAAAATGTAGTAGTAAATCAATCAGTTACTTTAGATATTAATGTTCTTATTCAACAGTATAAGTCGGACGAACGGCGGCTTTATCTACCAATTCGTTGTATAAGCCCTGATAAAACGCTTTTCTTCTTTTCAAATAATGCACGTTTTGCAATAACACATTCGCCTTGTTATCGGCGTTCCATTCATTCCATAATTCAGCGAGTTCTCTTTGTAATTCTGGCTTTTGACCATACAAATTATGGGCTTCATAGGGATCGTCTTGCATATCAAAAAAGCTTTTTCCCACAGTCAGTAACGGTTGGTGGAGGTATTTGTATTGAGGGGTGCGTACCGCCCAAAGGTGATCGGCTTCTTCTAAACGCCAATATAAGGCTTTATGTGGAGAGCCCTGTAATTTACCTTGAATATAAGGGGTGAGATCTACACCATCTAGGGGCATAGTCGCAATATCGGCCCCAGATAAAGCCAAAGACGTGGCAGCAATGTCTAACGAAGACACTAAACCGTCAAACTCCATAGCGTTGCTAAAGCCTTTGGGCCAATGAGCAATAAATGGCACATGTATCCCCCCTTCAGTTAACGCCACTTTGCCTCTTCTAAAAGGTGTATTTCTCGCCCAATTTTGCTGTGGCCACCAATCCTCGGGATACACTCCACCATTATCAGATAAGAAAAAGATCAAGGTATTATCAAATTTATCCGCCTGTTTAAGGGCGTCAATCACCCTACCGACTCCTTGATCCATAGAATCAATCATAGCGGCATAAGTACGCCTCTTAAGATCGCTGATGTGCGAATACTTAGCGATATCTTCTTCCAGTGCTTGAATAGGCGAATGGGGTGCGTTGTAAGCCAAATACAACATAAAAGGTTGTTCGCCACTATTTTTTATATAGCGAGCAGCGTCTCTGCTTAAAGCGGTGGTTAAATATTCCTCTAATTGAGCAGGTTTACCATTACGCACTAAAGGCGCGTCGTATGGGTTTGAACTCACTTTTACTGATTCAGGAAAATAGTTATGGCCGTCAGGCAAAAAGCCATAGAAATAGTCAAATCCACGATTGTTAGGATGAAAATTCGGGTGAGATCCAACGTGCCACTTACCAATTACAGCGGTTTGATAGCCTTGCTTTTGTAATCGTTTAGCAAAGGTTTTTTGCTCTAAAGGTAAGCCCATATAGGGATCATCTGGAGAATGGGCTGCATTCACTTCCATTCCAAACCGAGCTTGGTGTCGACCGGTCAATAATCCAGCCCTAGAAGGTCCACAATATGGGTGAGTCACGTAGCCATTTTTAAAAATCACACCATTGTTCGCCAAACTATCAATATTTGGCGTAAATATTTCTTTAGAGCCAGTATACCCCAGATCACCGTACCCCAAATCGTCGGCGAATATCACCACTATATTGGGCCGTTCAGTGGCAATGACATGGCTTGAAAAACTTAAAAGTCCAACAAACCCTAAACTAATAAGTGCCTGTTTAAAGACACAGTCAATCATTGGCTCATACTCTCTTTGGTTTGCTTGTATTTATCCATGCGTTTCATCGCCTTGCCTTCATACTCTCGTCTTAGTTGCCATAGTGGGCGTTCTAAGGTTAGCTCCCAATTAAACAATTGTTGATACATAGCTTTAACCCTATCTGGATATTGGTTAGCTAAATTGTTCAATTCAGATTGGTCTTGTGCGATGTTATATAGCTCTGCTGGACGGTCTGGAAAACGTAACAGTTTCCAGTCGCCATCTCGTACCGCGCCACGATTCTCTTTTTTCCAGAACAGCGTTTTATGAGGTCTACTTGTCTTTTCTCCAGTTAGATAAGGTATTAGATTCACCCCATCAAGCCCGTTAATAGCGTCGGCATCACCGCCCGCCAAATCAACAAAAGTAGGAACAAAATCTAAAAAACTGACTGGGTAGGGATACGTAGAATTGGCCTGCAAAACATTTGGCCAACGGATCAACATAGGCACTCGGATCCCCCCTTCAAGATGGTTAGCTTTACTGCCGCTTAAAGGGAAATTATTTGAATGATTCGTATCTGAAGGTCCGCCATTGTCATTGGTATAAACCACGATAGTATTCTTATCTAGGCCCAAATCTTGTAGACTTTTTAATACTCTAGCGATCGCCAAATCCATGGCATGTGTCATAGCAGCCAAGGTTTGTCTTTTCCCCGTTAGATTCGGATAAAGCTTCAGATGTTCCGGCCTTGCTTGCATAGGCGTATGTACCGCATTGAAAGACAAATAGGCAAAAAATGGTGTGGATTTGTTTTCTGTCATAAAAGCGATAGTTTCATCCGCTAACAAGTCTGTTAAATACTTTGTCGGCTCTTCAAACTGACCAATGCCTCTTTCTAAACGCTTTTCAGGCTCAGCGGTTTGTTCTTCATTTGACATTTCGTAATAGCTACGGGCACCACTTCTAAACCCTACAAATTTGTCAAAACCACGATTCATAGGATGATATTGTAACGCATCGCCTTGGTGCCATTTACCAAACAGCCCAGTACTATATCCTCTTTCTTTTAAATAATTAGCGATGGTTTTCTGTTCTAAAGGCAAGCCCATTTCATTACCGGTACGCCCTGAAAAACTCATATAACCGGGAACATTGTTTTCTTCAAAACCAAAACGCTGTTGATATTTACCGGTTAACAACCCCGCTCTTGATGGGCCGCATACGGCAGCAGTGGTGTAAGCCTGCTCAAACTTAACGCTTTCTTTTGCCAGTTTATCTAAGTTTGGCGTACGAAATTCTTTACTACCTTGAAAGCCAAAATCCCCGTAGCCCGCATCATCGCTCAAAATGAACAAAATACTAGGCTGCTCTGCCGCAACAGCCGAAGCCGTACAGACAGTTAACATTAGACAACCAAAAAAATGCCGTAATATGCTGCTACGATTAATTTCGATCATTGTTGCACCCTAAATTAAAAAGTAATATTGAGAGTTAAACGTTCCATTAATCATTCTAATTAGTCGCAACGTTTAGAAGTATTTATCTACGACAACAACCCCATCAACAAGAATAACGCCGTCAATGGGGAGGCCTTAGTTTGAATTAATGGCTGTTTTGGAATGTACCAGCATCTAGCACTTGCTTACGTGGTACAAATTTACAAATGTAATTCCAATTCCAACTGGCATCATACTTGTGGGTCAATCCCCATGCGATACCGGGAGGTGGCAGTGTATTTTCTTTCAATTCGCGGAACAATCCGACGGCTTCAGGTGCACCTTTGACATGCGCCTTGATCTCAAAATTGATCCCGTCTGGGGCAAATTGCACCGTATTCTTTTCTGGCCCATCAGTGGTGATCAATGAAGCAATACCGCCTTGATAATTCCACACAACCACTTCATGGCCACTATTAGAAATTGGATTATATTCAGACTTGGTATAGGGCCCTAAAATGTTATCGGCTATCGCCACACCGTGTTTTATCTCACGGCCTCCCATGTTCATTTCTTCGCCCATGGTTTCACCTTTGTAATATAGATAGAACTTATTGTTGAAGGCAACGACGCATGGATCGTGAACTTTATGGCTGTCGAAACTACCTTTAGATTTAACGTGAAAACGATTATCTTCATCCCCATCCCATTCACCATCCATTGAAGGACTAAGAATAGGCGCAGTACTCTTATGCCAAGGTCCAGCTGGAGAGTCCGCCCATGCAATAGCCACGTGTTCATATTGGCGATTGGTGTAAGGAAACTGCACGGTTTGATAAACTAAATAATACTTATTGTCGTATACTAACACCTCTGGCGTAAATACGGCTCTATCATCGAATTCTCCGCCAGCACCACGTTGAATGGCTGGCCCTTGCTCATTCCAGGTAATAGTATCGTTTGAGGTAGCATGCCAAACTTCTGTTAGATCCCAAGGGAACACTTTATCTTCTGGATTATCAGAACCAAAACCAACAGTTTCGCCCTGACCTTTGGTGTACCAACAGTGATACACACCATCCACCAATATAACGGATGTTGGATCTCGGCGAATGACCCCCTCTTCAAAAGCGAAATCTCCTTTCAAGTCCATTACATCGAATTCAGTTAGCCACTCTGGACCTTGCTGATCATATCCGCGTTCTATGGCTCTTTTAGTCGCTAAACTCATTTTATCTTGTGACATACCACTTTACCTTAATCATTTATTAACCATTCACTCATGCACACTTTGTCGTGCACTGTAGATACCTGTACCATGTATTATTCGAAAAGCAGCGTAAAATAAGCCTACCCTTACACCCAATATTAACCTTATTAATTGAATCAAATATATGGTGCTTGTCTTTAGGCCGCCTGCAACAATCATCTTCGCTTGCATACCCTACCCACCAATTGATAGGTAAACTGCAAGAATTCGGCTGTTTCGTCAACTAACGTAGATTTAACAATTTTTCTTAGCATACTATCCTAGAACACCTTTATTGTTAACAATTAATTCATAACAAAATGATAAATAGCAAATTTTCGTTGTATGATTTCTACAACAAATACACTTGTAAGGCTTGCTTTATAACGTTCTAACGAGATACCATATTCTCTTATAACAATTTATGCAGTAATTTTAGATTTTATTCCAGTTTACACACAATTCCCTCTATAATTATTCATATAAAAATAACATATAGCACATATGAATTTTTTTCATATTGTTTACAATAAATCATAAAATTATTGAAATAACTATTTGATTCACCATAGAATCCAGAGTCAAAATAAAAATAGGAATAAACATGAGCGGACCAAGACCCACTAAAATTCTATCTGTTAAAGACCAAATAGCAGAACAATTGCGTTCGGATATAATTTCAGGAGATTTAGCGCCTAATACTAAGCTGAACGAAAAAGAATTAGCCGACCGTTTTGGTTTATCTCGTGGTCCTATTCGAGACGTGATTTTACAATTAACCAAAGAAGGCTTGTTAATTTCTAAGAATAACGTCGGCGCTTCAGTTAATTGTGTTTTAGATACTAGTATGCAGAAACTGATGGTTAGCTTAAGACGAAACATTGAGGTTTATGCAATTGAACAATTACATGACTCACTTACCCAAAAAGATTTTGCTGAGCTAGAAAAAATATTAGACGAGCTACAAGGTGCGTTTGAAAGAGAAGATTTCACCGAAGTCACTAAAGTAGATATTTCGTTCCACCGTTATTTGATATTCAAAGCGGGTGGTGATGAACTCGTTAATATTTGGTATCCGTTTGTTATGCGTATGCGCCTAAATTACAAACGCATTACCTCTGGTGATGCCTGTGTAAATGAGCATAAAGCTATTATTGAAGCACTACGCAGTGACGACGCAAGTAAGGCAATTAAAGCGTTAAAAGCCAATATTCGTTAAATATCCAATTAAACTAATAATGTTCGGTAGATGACCCGCAAGAAATTGTAAACAATCTACCATTTACTTACTATTCAAACTTGCTACAATTCCGCCATTCCGTTCTACCCCTATTCAGTCAAAAATATAGCCATCTAACTCGGCTAGTTATTAACATAAAGTCACATATTGGCTGTAAATTAGACGCTAACAATTTACTTGGCTAATTAAATCGAGAGACCACTATGAGCGCACCTCAATCAGATCCACATGGTAAAATTATCGGCAGTGGTGATTTTTGCTATCGAGTTAATATGCATTGGGGACAATTAGACCCAACAAAAGTACCAGTAGAAAATTGTCATGATTTGGCCATCGACTCTCAAGGTCGGATTTTAATGATCACCGACAACGTTAAAAATAATATAATTATTTATAGTCAAAGTGGAGAGCTGCTGGAAGCTTGGGGGACTGAATTCCCTGGCGGGCATTCTCTTAAGGTCGTCAACGAAAATGGTCAGGATTTTTTATATGTTGTTGATAGTGGATGGCTAGTCAACCCCAAGTGGGATGGCGTATCTACCGATGACTGGGATTCACCATTTAATAAAGTCGTCGCACAAAGCGGCTTTATCGCCAAGCTAACCATTGAAGGCCGGTTGATATATAGTATTGGCCATCCACAACAAATTGGCGTGTATACCCCAGACCAACCTTTTAGACCCACAGATATTGCTATTGCCGACAATGGTGATTTATATGTGACTGATGGCTATGGCTCTGACTACGTTTTACAGTACGACTCGCAAGGCCGTTTTATTCGTTCTTGGGGAGGACACGATAATCAAGATCCTAATCTAAACCTATCTAATACTCATGGTATTCGAATAGACACACGCCACGCTGGAGAGCCCCATTTGATTGTTAGTTCCCGCGCAGAGATGGCACTAAAATTATTTACTATGCAAGGGCAATACATTGACACTATTGCGACTCCTGGCGCCTACATTGGTGCGCCGGTAATAAAAGGTGATTATGGCTTCGCTCCTGTATGTTGGTCTCATGTGAACGGCGGCACAGCTGTTGACTCAGGGTTTATCAGCATTCTAGACAAAGACAATAAGGTGATTGTTAATTTAGGTGGTACTCAACCTGAATATATAGATGGTAGATTACAGCCCATGTGTTCAACCTGGGATATATTTAAGCATTGCCACACAGTGTGCATCGATAAAGATGATAATCTCTATGTGGGTCAGTGGCGAGCCAATCAAAGCTATCCAATTAAGTTAGAAAAAATCTAAACTTCAGAGACATTAATATCTAGTTAAGTATTCCTCGCTCCCATTTATAAACACAAATATTGTCGCTTTATTAACCGACAATATTTGTGTTTTATTGACTTTTTATCGTTACACTACTCTCGTTACTGCCTTATCCAAATCATTTACTTGCAAAGTGAAATTTTTACTTGCAAATACATACGCATTACATTTAAATCAAATGGTTAACATTAAGTAAACATAATTCAAAAAGCAGATGTGTCGCGGATTAATGTGAAATAATTTCACCATACGAATGCAATGAGTAATATATTTATACTTAAAATACAGAAACTTATGTACTTTAAAACTGCAAGTACCTGCCCACATGATGTTAACAGCATGTTTGATCGTTAAAGCATCACTTACAAGCAGCTGACATATCCTCAGTTACAAGCTAAATAATAAACACTCAGATATTTAAATATAATTACACAGGATTATTAATGAAAGGCAACCTAAATCATAACGTTTTACCTCTCGCCATCGCCATATCAACCGCACTTTGCTCAAATATTGCTGCTGCACAAGAAGTGGATGGAACGGAGGTCATTCAAGTATCTGGCATTCGCAGCAGTTTAACCGAATCTATGGATATCAAAAAAAATGCAGCATCGATTCAAGATAGTATTGTTGCAGAGGACATTGGTAAATTCCCAGATCAAAACGTGGCAGAATCATTACAACGTATCTCTGGAGTAATGATTTCTCGCACAAACGGTGAAGGGTCAAAGGTTACCGTACGTGGGTTTGGTCCCAAGTTTAACGCCGTAAAAGTTAACAATAGAACGATTGCAACTACCGATCGGGGACGTGATTTTGATTTCCAAGTATTACCCTCAGAGCTCATTTCTGGGGCAGATGTCATAAAAGCGTCAAGAGCTAATATTCAAGAAGGTAGTTTAGGCGCATATGTAAACGTGAGCACTGCACGACCATTGAATAACCCAGGCATGCATGCCGTTGGCTCCGTCAACATGAAATACAATGATCTTTCAGCAGAAGCCGATCCAAAGTTCTCCGGTATATTTAGTAACACCTTCGAGGATGACACTATCGGCTTATTAGTCGGCTTTTCTCGTGTTGAGTCCACCAGTAGAATAGATTCAGCGGCAACAAATTTGTGGGCTAGCTTTCAAGCAGACAATGACGTTTACGCACTATAGGTCCTATTACCGATGAAAGCGGCAATCCAGTCTCGTCTGGCTCTATATTCTATCCAGGTCGCGCGGAATATAACTTGTCTGAGGAAAAACGCGATCGAACTAGTGCTAATGTCACGTTACAATGGGCAGCTAGCGACGATGTAACCTATACGATTGACTATTTGTATTCTGATTTAAGTCGTCAAGAGTTTAGTAACGGTATGCAAATACCTTTACAGTATGAAGGCTGGCAGGATGTGGTTATTTCTGAAAATCAAACCGCTATTTCAGGCACTAAAGGTAGTAGCCCTATCGATGGTTTATTTAAGCAAGTTGGGCAAGATTCAACCACTGAAGTACTAGGCTTTAACGCGCAAATATATAAAGACCGCTGGACCTTTGAAGGTGATGTCGCCTACTCTAAATCTAGTTCTAATCCAAGAGGTAATACTTTTGTTCCTCATTATATCAATCATACTGTGGATCAAAGTGTACTCAGGACAAGAGCTAGGACTAACCGACGATGATTACATTAAATTTGACTCATCAAATGGTGACGTAATTGCCATAGACACGACTATCGATGTTGGCAATCCCGCGAGTGTTCGAGCCCATTGGAATGACTTACGCCACAACGAATTAAAAGACGAAATTTTAGAAGCCAAATTTGACGGTAGCTATAATTTTGAGGGTGATATCGATTTTATTCAATCCGTTGATTTTGGTCTTTCTTATACAGATCGTGAAAAGTCACAAGTGACTTATATCATTGAAAACGGCTGTTCCAATCAAAACATTGAAGATCCTATTGCTCAAGCGGCAACCAATACTTGCGGCACATCCCGTCTAATGAGTGAAGGTTTATTCTCGGTCAATACCGACAGTGACTTTTTGTCGGATGTTCCGGGAGACTTTCCCAGAAACTTTAGCACAATTAATGACCTAGACCAGTTTATCACCGATATTGGTAATCTGCGTAACGAGCCAGATTGGGCGGAAGAATTGTTAAATGAAGCGGCTTCAGTCGAGAATACAGAAGAGATTTTAGCGCTCTATACACAAGCTAACTTTGAAAGTGAATTTTCAAACTTTGATTTAACCGGTAATATCGGGGCGCGCTATGTACAAACGGAGGTCTCATCAACTGGTCATCGTCAAGATAGAATAAGCGTAGAGAAATACATCGACCCTACCCGCCCAGATACAGGTGATGGTGTAGTACTGGAAGTGGAATATACAGATCCTCGCCCTGTAACCGAAGGTTATGACTATAATCACTTTTTACCAAGTCTAAACGTAGCCCTAGACTATCGTAATGGTTTCTTTATTAAAGGGGCGGCAGCTAAAGTGATTACTCGTCCATCTTTGGAAGATACCGGGGTAAACAGAACATACTTTAATGACCGCGCAGAAAGCTTCAGTCAACAAGGAGGAAATCCCTTCTTAGACCCATATGAAGCAACACAATTTGACTTATCATTTGAATATTATGCCGAATCTGGTAGTGCCTATTCATTGAACTTTTTCCACAAAGACATCAGCAGCTTTATCTCAACAATCACCTATAGAGAAGACACGCTGGTTGATATCGAAGGCTGGGGAGACTTAATCGAAACCATTACCGAAAAAGGTAATCGTTCAGGTGGTACGGTCAGTGGATTTGAAATTGCGGGCCTTCATTATTTTGACTACCTGCCCGGTTTCCTAGACGGTTTTGGGGTGCAAGCGAACTACACCTATACCTCCAGTGAAGACAAAGAAGCAGCGGCTGAGCAATTACAATTAGATGGAGTGAAAGCTGCAGGTGGAGGCTTAGAAGGCTTTTCTGAAAACGCATTTAACATTATTGCATTCTATGAAAAAGAAGACTTCCAAGCTCGCCTAGCTTACAACTGGCGAGACGCCTTCTTATCGGCACGTCAGGGCGCACGCTCAAGTGGTATTCTATCTGAACATGTAGATGCTTATGGGCAGTTTGATTTCAGTACCTCATACGATATCAACGAACGATTCACTGTAAACTTTGAAGCAATCAATCTAACCAATGAAAATATTCTTGAATACGCCGATGTTAGAGAGCGTGTAACACTGGTTCAATATTCAGGCCGCCGTTACCAGCTAGGACTAACCGCTAAGTTCTAATCAGCAAAAAATCTAAAAGGCCTTATTAAGGTAAGGCCTTTCATTGGTAAACATTCCACTACTTCACGTCACACTGCTAGCTAAAACCGAATTCAAGCATTACAAACTTGTTGCCCTAAAAAGTAGTCGCTAACCTGAGTTCTGGATAAACAATATCAATATAATTCAATAATTTAAAATTTTTTGTCTACATAATCTCCGCAAAATATTCCTCGGTAACGAAATTTTTCCTATAAAGTAAGGTGGAGTGTTGTACGTAATAACGTGTTATTGCTAAACAATCCAACACCGCTATCCACAAAAGGAGCGTTATCAAAACGTTCGGCTTATCCAGAGTTTAGGTTAGCCAGTCTCTATTTGTAATAGAGACCTACATCCAAGCTCACTATCACCAACCCAAAATAGCTGCCGTAAACCAAGATTTTCGCCTTTCTCTGCTCTAATTTAAAAAAGTGAAATATAAACCCTTGCAAAATGGCAACGTTTGCCCTTTAATAAAAGCGTTAACCCAAGGTTAATAAAGCGCAATGGAATTGTTAACTAGAAACCCGAAAAAATAACATTCCTAAGTTTACTCGCTCTACAAACGCAGGAAATGTTGCATGATAAAAATAGATATTTAAGGATTTCACTTGAAAAACACACTTAACAACACAAAAGTTTTACCTATTGCATTAGCTATCTCTAGCGCACTATCAGCCAATCCAAGTTTTGCCCAACAAGCAGACAATACAGAAGTTATCCAAGTTTCTGGTATTCGTAGCAGTCTTATTGAGTCCATGGATTTGAAGAAAAATGCTTCATCTATTCAGGATAGTATTGTGGCTGAAGACATTGGTAAGTTCCCAGATCAAAACGTAGCAGAGTCTTTGCAACGGATCACTGGGGTAATGATTGACCGCACAAATGGTGAAGGGTCTAAAGTCACAGTACGTGGCTTTGGTCCTAAATTTAATGCGGTACATTTAAATGATCGCATTATTGCCACCACAGATGTAGGACGAGAATTCGACTTCCAATCCCTGCCATCAGAACTTATATCTGGGGCTGATGTAGTGAAAGCGTCCCGCGCAAATATTTCTGAAGGTAGTATGGGAGCCTATATCAACGTGCGCACAGCGCGGCCGTTAGATAACCCTGGTTTTCAAGCCGCTGGCTCAATAAACGCAAAATACAATGACTTGGCAGAAGAGTTCGATCCTAAAATATCGGCGATTGTCAGTAATACTTTTGCTGACGATTCTATCGGTGTGTTATTTGGCGTGTCAGTATTAGACATTACTAACCGCATAGATAGCGCTGGCGCAAACCGCTGGGCATTCTTTGATGCCGCAGATACGGCTTTTGCACTAAGGCCCTATCACCGACGAAAGTGGTAACGCTGTCACTAGTGGAAATATATGGTTCCCAGGTAGAGCTTGGTATTCAATGGACACCGAAGCAAGAGAACGAACAAGTGCAAATTTAACATTGCAGTGGGCGCAAAGTGACAACGTCACCCACACTTTTGATTTCTTATACTCTGAATTAGATCGTTCTGCATTTGGTAATGGCCTGCAAGTTCCTACCCAACGTGATGGTTTTACTGACGTGATCGTTTCCGAATACGGTACCGCTTTAGCGGCAACTAAAGCGGCCAGCCCTATCGATGGACGCTTTCAAGTAGAAGGACAAAAATCTGAACAAATCGCTACAGGTTTTAACACGTTAATTTATAAAGACGCATGGACATTTGAACTAGATTTAGCCTATTCAAAAGCAGATTCTGTGGTGCATCGTGGCGCCTATATTCCACATATTGTTAATCATACCGTTGACCAAAGTGTCATGCCTTGACGATCCAGGGTATCAACCTAACCAAGAGTTCGGCCTAATAGTAGGACAAGATTATATTCGTTATGATAGCCGTAACAGCGATGTGATTAACGTTGAATCAACTATTGATTGGGCAAATCCAGCTTCAATTCGTGCCCACTGGAATGACGTATCAGAAGATGTATTAGAAGATGAAGTTAAATCAATCAAATTTGATGCGAACTACGAGTTTGAACATGGCGTTATTACTTCAATTGACGCTGGTATTGCAATAAGCCAACGAGAGAAATCCAAAGATGCATTGCAAATTGCAAATGGTTGTTTTGATGTAGACCAGTTTGAGGACGGTAATGCCGCCATTGCAGCCAATGCCAATACCTGTAATTCAGGTATAGATTTCGACGACAACATCTTTGCGATCAACAGTAACAACGGCTTCTTAAGTGATGTCGCCGGAGATTTCCCACGGGACTTCGTATTAATCCCACAATTAGATGCATTCATTGAAGGTATTGGCCAAATTCGTAATCAGCCCGATTGGAATGAATTGTTGCCTCGTCCCGAGCGAACCGTTTCTAATTCCGAAGATACTACTGCTTTTTATGTACAAGTGAATATGGAAGGTGAAACCGATGCATTTACCTGGACCGGTAACGCGGGTTTCCGTCAAGTGAAGACGGAAGTAGCCTCGGTTGGTAATGCCGTAGAGTTACTTAGTGTTGAGGCAATATTAGGTGGCTCAGAAGGAGGCTTAATCGAAGCGACGTTTTCTGATCCTTCTTTCTTAACTAAATCCAATGACTATTCAAACTTTTTACCCAGTGCTAACGTTAGTCTTGACTTTGGCGATGGATATTTCTTAAAAGCGGGGGCAGCTAAAGTTATCACTCGCCCAGCGATTGAAGATGTTGGTGTTAACCGTAACTTCAACTACGTGCGCTCAACGGATACATTCCAATCGGGTGGTAATCCATTCCTTACGCCTTACGAAGCGACCCAGTTTGATATGTCTTTAGAGTATTATGCTGAAAACGGTGATGCGTTTAGCTTAGCTGTTTTCCGTAAAAGTATCGGTACTTATATATCAACAACGACTGTGCAAAGAACAGACCGTTTCATGATTGATAAACTAGATGCTGGCGGCAACATTATTCAAGTGCCACTTGTAGAAAGCATCACCGAGAAGAGTAACCGTAAAGGTGGAGTAGTAAACGGCTTTGAAGTTGCCGCGTTACATTATTTTGATTATCTGCATAGGCTATTTAAGTGGCTTTGGTATTCAAGCTAACTACACCATTACAGACAGTAGTGACGATAATGTAGATACCTTTGTGCAAGGTGGCGTTAAGAATCCTAGCAATGGTTTAGAAGGGTTGTCTAAAAACGCTTATAACATTATTGCTTTCTACGACAAAGATGCCTTCCAAGCACGTATCGCTTATAACTGGCGAGAACGTTTCTTAGAGTATCGTCAAGGACCTGTACTTGGCAGCAATGGTATTCCTCAACACGTCGAAGATTACGGTCAGTATGACTTTAGTGCATCTTACGATATTAATGAAAATATCACGGTTAATGCTGAAGTTATCAACTTAACTAACGAAAGTAACTTACGTTTTGCAGATGTACGTGAGCGCGTAGTAAACCTTGCTTATTCAGGGCGTCGTTATCAACTCGGTGTATCTGCTAAGTTCTAAACATATAGATACAGCCAACCAATCAACAAGCTCTATGTGTTAGCATAGAGCTTGTTTTTTATTTGGCTTATACAAGATAACATCGGCTTGAAGAGGAATGAGATGTCGACTGAGCAACAAATCAATACTTTTGTTATTGTGGGTGGCGGAACCGCAGGTTGGATTGCCGCATCCATACTGTCAAGAGCACTGGCTCATATGCCTTGCAAAATTCGCCTAATTGAATCTCCGCACATCCCCACTGTAGGTGTGGGCGAAGCCACTATCCCCTCGATAGTGGATATGTTGGAATATCTGAAAATTCCCTTAGCGGACTTCATTGTCAAAACTAATGCCACCTTTAAGTATGGGATTAAATTCTCTGATTGGCACACTATAGGACAGGACTATTGGCACCCTTTTGGCTATGTGGGCAGTAAAATAGATGGCCGACCTTTTTACCAACACTGGCTGAAACACAAAAAACATGGCGGGCAAACTGAATTTACCGATTTTTCACCAGCCATTGCCTTATCGAAACAGAATCGCTTTTTTATCCCAGATCCTAAACACCCAACTAATTTATCATCTTCTACCTACGCTTTGCATTTCGATGCCACCCTAGTGGCGCAGTATTTAACTCATTATTGTCTCGACAAAAATGTGCAACATAGCCTAAACCATATTCAGCACGTAGCGCTTAATCCGGAAGGCCAAATTAGCCATTTACTGTTAGAAGATGGCGAACAGGTAAACGGGGACTTTTTTATCGACTGTAGCGGCCAGCAATCTATTCTGATGGGTAAAGCTATGCGTATCGGTTATGAGAATTGGCAACACTATTTACCCGTCAATAAGGCCGTAGCCGCACAATCTGCAGCGCTTGACCCACTACCACCTTATACTCGCTCGGTTGCTCACGAGCATGGCTGGAGATGGCAAATACCTCTGCAAAATAGAACTGGCAATGGATACGTATATTGCGACCAATACTGTACTGATTCCGCAGCCCAAGATTTATTAAGCAAACACGTTGGTGAGTTTATTACCGAGCCTAGAACAATTTCATTTACTACAGGTAAGCGACAGAAAATGTGGCACAAGAACTGTTTAGCCATTGGATTGTCATCCGGATTTCTAGAGCCGCTAGAATCCACCAGCATTTATCTAATAATGAAAGCGATGCTAAATTTTGTGCAAACTCTGCCCAGTAAAAAACTACATCAAGCCCCGATCAATGAATTTAATCGTAGGATGGATCACGAATACAACTGCATTCGCGACTTTATTATTTTACATTATTGCGAAACTAAACGTACCGATTCTGACTTTTGGCGCATGTGGCAAAACCTTGCGATACCTGATTCTTTACAGACTAAACTCGAACTGTTTCGCGCCCAAGGTCAGCTTTACCACGACACAGATGATTTGTTCGCCTCAGACAGTTGGTACTCAGTATACGAAGGAATGGGTGTGCGCCCCGATGAATATGATCCTGTTATTGATTCGTCTGATTTTACAAAAATTGAACAAGCATTGCTCAGCTCGAAAGTAGCGCTGGAGCACAATGCCAGTAAACCCTTAGATCACATGGCCTATTTATCTAGAATAAAGACCAAGTAGATATCAATCACCAGCTTTTAGTCGGCTAAGAGTTGTAAGCGCCTTGCTAGGGATGAATCACGGCACGTCTCGTTGCTAGCAACTCAGCCATCAGCTAATTTTAACAGCCTAATTGTACCGTTATTTTCTCCGCCGTCGCTTTTACCAAATCAATAATATCCGCTTTATCTTCATTTTCAGATTTATACGTATTTAAGGTAGAAACCACTAAGCAGGCAATGACCTTACCATCAGGCTCTCCCACCAAAGCCGCATAATCAGACACGCCTTCTATGAAGAAGCTCTTCGCGATCAAGGTGCCTTTTTCTCGGGTTTGTCTTAACTCTTCATCTATTAACCGTTTTTTCTCGTCTGAAAATTGCTGGTAACGTTCACTACGCTCTAACACCATAGCTCGAACCTCTGGATTACTATTGGCCAATAGCACTTTACCAGAAGTGGTAGAGATAGTTGGGAACAAGGCACCTTCTGTTACATTCACCGACACAGGCACTTGGCTTCGCGCTTGCACTATGACCATTGTTTGACTTTGATACAGCATGGTTAAGTGACAAGAATGACCAATCTTAACGGCTAAATCTTCCATATGGGGCATGGCACATTGGCGCAATTGGTCAATTGGAGAAATCCGCCTAGAGAGGTTATACATTTTCAATGAGGCGCGGTAGTGTCCAGAAAGCTGATCGCGCACCAAATATCCGCGCCCTTCTAAATTTACCAAAACTCGATAAATTTCATTTGGCCCTCTACCTAAAGCTTGTGCTATTTCCGTTTGTGATTTTGCAATTTCTTGGCTAACCAAATATTCCAAAACATCTAACGCTTTATCTAATGCAGGGACGGCATACTTGTTTTTGGTTGTTTCTGTCACGCGGGGAGCCTAATTTCACAGCTAAATATTAAGCCGACTAAGATAATCCATATGATCTTGGGAATCAACACAGAGACATAATCAAAAATACCTAAAAATATTATTGACAATTAACACTGATTATCTATTATTCACCAATATTCTTATTTGAATAATAAATTCATATAGAAATAAATCAATTAAAGAGGACAATATGACAACTAAAATTTTATCCGCTGAACAAATCAGTGACTTTCATCGTGACGGCTATGTCATTGCTCGTGGTTTTTACAGTGACGCTGAAATAGCTAGATTACAAGATAAAGCCTTTAACGATGATTCTTTGTATGAGAAAGCATGGGACAAAAAAGATGCTAGTGGTACCGTAAGTAAGGTTTGCCTATGGCAAAAATTAGGCGACGATTTATATAGTATGTTCTCTCGAGGGCGTCGTTTGTCTGACTCTGTAGATCTGTTGTTAGGTGAGCCTGTGTACCATACAAGCACTAAAATAATGATGAAAGAACCCTTTGTAGGGGGTGCCTGGGAATGGCATCAGGACTATGGTTATTGGCATAATGATAACTATCACCTATACCCCAAGCTCGTGAGTACAATGATTGCTATCAACAAAGCCACTATCGAAAATGGCTGTTTGCAGGTATTAAAAGGTTCTCATCATTTAGGTCGACTAAACCACAATAAAACCGGAGACCAAAAAGGAGCTGAGCTGGCTTTTGTTGAAGAAGCGGCAAAACATTTAGAATTGGTCAACGTAGAATTAGATCCAGGAGATACGTTATTTTTCCATTGTAACCTTTTGCACAAGTCTAACCAAAACCGTTCTGCTGATCCTCGTTGGACGATCATCATGGCTTATTGTGCCGAAAGTAACAAACCTTTCGTTGATAATGAGGCGGTAGTTTATCCATTGGAGCGTGTTGCAGATGATGCCATAATGAATTGGCAAGAAAAGTAGAGACAACAGAAGACTCTCCTTCACTTACCCCAATATCAACAGTGAGCATAAGGCTAACTTTTTTAATGTTAGCCTTTTTTAAGCCTTGCAATTGATACCATTCCAACTACAAATACAACTTGACCATTTTTCGCCAATAATACGCTCGATGCGCTCTTTCATCCCAAATGTGGAGATTGTGATCTATCCCCTTGGCATATAGCATTTTACTCATATGTAAATTATTGTCTAAAAAAGGATCTTCTCGACCTATCACTAATACAATATCCATATTTTTCAATTGCTCTAATTTCTGCTGGCAAGCTAAGCCTGAGTATGAAGTGGGAAGGCGTATGGAAGTATATATCGTCGTTATAAAAGCCAGAGAATAAATCAGAGAAATATTCAACCTGCAAGGTGAGATCAAAACGCCCACTAAACACACACAATTTGTTAAACAAGTGCGGATGCCTGAACGCAATGTTTGCAGCATGAAATCCGCCAAGACTACACCCGTGACTAATTGTACAAGGATGAGAATTTAGCTGATCCATGAATGGATACACTTCATTCAAAATATACTCTTCGTATTGAATGTGTCGCTGAATTCGCCAATATGGCGAAGCCCCACCACAATAAACACTTTCTAAATCAACGCTGTCAACGCAAAATAGTTGCATCTGCCCTGCTTCGACTTTACCGCGAATTTGCTCGAGGATCCGCAAATCTTCATATTCATAAAACCGAGCAAATCGAGTGGGAAAAACCAGCACTCTGGCGCCGGAATGACCAAACACCAACATTTCCATATCTCGCTGTAAACGAGGACTCCACCAACAATGATACTCGCGTTTCATAGAACACTTACCCTGTAGACAGTTTTCAGGAATAACTCTTTATATCTTCACTTTTTATATCTTCAATCTTTGTAGTGTGACTCTTTTCACTTCACTACTAAACATGTAGCTTTGTTGGCTACATTCCTTCTCCTCAAACCCTTAGTATAGCCACGCTTAGAGTATCGTACATTTGTCATAGCCAAGAAAATCCACTGGATTATCTGATTATCCGAACATTAATTAGCTTGAAAAAACTGCGACAGTTCATCAATCAACTCTTTATTCTGTCGCTCTTGACTTGGGTAACTATCATGCCCAGCTTCTAAGACATATAAGTGCTTTTCGCTATTCACTTGATTATAAATTGCAAATTGACCAGAGCGGTGTTACCACTGGATCTCGTAACGCCAAGGCAAAATGCACCGGCGCGGTCACCCTAGAAGCCGCATAAGCAGCATCATAGTATGGCAATGTCCGCATGAGTTTATAGGGTTCACGACAGTAGAAATCTTGTAATGAGCGACCGCTGCCTTTGGTTGGTATTCGCAAACGAAGTTGATGATGACCAAAGGTAGGTACATTAAAATGTGCCCTTGCAATCCTATTATCTTGGGCCAGGCGCTAACATCCCCACTCCGCCGCTAAAGCTGATACCTAATAACCCCACTGAGCCGGCTAAATGTGGATACAAGCCTTCGAGCACAGAAACAGACAACCACACATCTTCAACACAACCTCGTAAAATATATTGGTACTTCTTATCAATATTGTGGATCACATGCCAATAGGGATCTTCTGATATAGGTGGCGCAGCACTTCGAGAAATACCTCGGCTACAAGGAAAAAATATCGCAGCGTTTGCAAAAGGCAAATCAAAATCTGGACCATCTCGGCCACCATAACCATGTCCCACGATCAACGCTTGGCGTACTTCTTTGTCAATAGGCACTAACAACCAACCTCCAATTTTGACTGAATCAGTTGATTGATAGGCGACATGATAAATTTTCCAACTTTTATGAGATTGCCCGGTGTCGAATAACTCCGCGTTTGGTTTCTCGCATAGCGCATTTCGATAGGCACAAGCCCAAAAATCATCAAAATCTTTAGGGGGGCAGAACTTGTAACATTAAGTAGCGTTTGAAGGGGGTAACGACCAAAAGGGTCAAAAGTAAGTATCGAATTCATGAATCTAATTAGTATATTTTTTATTAAATAGCTTATCTATTCAGCTTGCCACTTATGTTATCACAAGGGGTAGATTAAACGATTTATTATTCCGTTTACAGCCTCCAATCATACACTTATCAAAAATAAAGACGGTAGTATCAACAATTAGGCAAAGGCCAAATCAATCAAAACTACCATCAAAAGTATGTTTAGCCCTACGCTCAAAGATTAACCAGAGAATCTCGATTTAATTCTGCAATACTTTTGGCGCCGGTTAGCGTCATCGCTACCCGCATTTCTTTTGCGTATAAATCGAGTAAGTTTTCAACTCCCCTTTGGCCTTGTGCAGCTAGGGCATAAATATATGATCGACCCAGTAAAGTACAATCAGCGCCTAAAGCTAACATTCTAACGACATCTAAGCCTGTTCGAATTCCTGAGTCTGCAAATATTTTGATATCCCCTTTGACCGCGTCAGCAATACTAGGTAAAGCCCGCGCGGAAGACAAAACCCCATCAAGTTGCCGTCCGCCATGATTTGACACCACAATACCATCAGCACCAAAACTCACCGCGCTTTTGGCATCTTCAACATCTAAAATACCTTTAATCACCATAGGTCCGTCCCAAAACTCTCTCACCCACTCTAGATCTTTCCAGCAAATAGAGGGATCAAAATTCGCACCTAGCCAGCCGATATAATCCTCAAGCTTTGTAGGTTCACCGCGATAAGTTGAGATATTGCCTAAATCATGTGGCTTACCACACAGTCCAACATCAAACGCCCACTGCGGGTGTAACATTGATTGAAAAATTCGCCTAGTCGCGGCGTTAGGACCACTCATACCGGAGTGCATATCTCGATAACGAGCACCTTAAGCACTGGCATGTCTACGGTAAAAACTAAGGTTGTTACGCCAGCCGCTTTGGCACGTTCCAATACATTTTTCATAAAACCGCGATCTTTCAACACATAAAGTTGAAACCACATAGGGCGGTCAATTTTGGGTGCCACTTCTTCAATAGGGCAAACAGACACAGTCGACATAATAAATGGTAGCCCTTTATTTTCGGCTGCTTTTGCTGCTTGCACCTCGCCTCTACGCGCGTACATGCCTGTTAACCCCACTGGTGCTAACGCAATGGGTAGGTCCAGCTTTTCACCAAAAATATTAGTGTTCAGACTCAAATCTGACATATTGTTTAAAACCCGCTGACGCAATGCCACCTCAGCTAGATCTTCGGTATTCCGTTTGAGGGTATATTCCCCATATGCTCCGCCATCAATATAGTGAAACAAAAAAGGAGGCAGTTTAGCTTTTGCTGCTTTACGGTAATCAGTTGATGCTGCAATAATCATTTTATTCCTCGTAGGATCCTTAAATTAAGCCGTTGTGATTGACCAATAAATACAACAGCTTTTTTAACAGACAATATTCAAAAGTAGCCAGTCACTAATTTACTGCTTTATTTTTTATGAATAAATAGAAATAATGAAAAACATTATTTCCTAAAACATCCAAATCATGCAAGCAAACGATCTCATCCTCTTTTCTCAAGTCATTGAACTCGGTAGCTTCAGTAAAGTGGCCGATGCCAACAATTTAACCAATTCAGTGGTGAGCAAACGCATTGCCCGCTTAGAACAAGATCTTGGGGTACAACTTTTATATCGAACGACCCGTAAGCTAACACTAACTGAAGCAGGTACGATTCTGCTACACAGAGCCAAAATGGTTCAACAAGCGACAACGGAAGCCTTGGATGCACTATCGGGATTTGGTGAAAACATATCTGGGCACATACGTATGTCTGTACCGACTATATCCGGCGAGCTGTTATTGGCCGACTTAGTCGCGAAATTTTGCCAAGCTTATCCTCAGATAAGCATTGAGCTTAGGCTTGAAAATGACCTCATCGATTTGGTAGAAAATGGCATTGACTTAGCTATTCGTACTGCAAAACTAGCGGATTCGTCATTAATAGCGACCAAAATTATTGACTCGTCATGGGTCGTTTGTGCTTCACCAGAGTATCTATGCCAGTCATCTGAATTAGCAAAATTAGACGACTTAAAACGGCACAATTGTTTGCGTTATGATCTGCAATCAGAGGGCAGCAGTGATTGGCGCTTTACACAACAGCAAAACACCTTTTCTGTCGCGGTGTCGGGGAGTTTGTCTTCAAATAATGCGTTGAGTCTTAAAAAAGCGGCATTAAATAATAGTGGTATCATATATGTGCCTAAATGTTCGGTACATGAAGAGCTGCTGTCAGGAAAGTTACAACGAGTACTGCCCGACTTTACACCAAGAGAGTTAGGTGTATATGCGGTATATCCTTATACGCGTCATCAACCATTAAAAATAAAACTGCTAATAGAGGAAATACGACAAGCCTATCATGGTCTGAGCCATTATTTCAGATTGTAAAATACGCCCAATACAGTCAACTATCTAAAGGAGGCGAATGTTAGCCATAAACATGCCTAACATGTGCTACCAGAGATTACATCAACCTCAAGTGAACGGTAACTTCTTCTCTATTGTGATATAAATGCTTAGCTTGCAATTGATATTTTTTGACCTGAGCACTATGCATGACTTGTTGAATGATGAGTAACGCACCTTGCATTGATTCGTAGCGTTTTTTCATAGGTAGCTTTAGATTAAACATAGCTTCTTTGCAGCGTTCTTCTGCTACCCACGTTGCCATTAATTTAGCCACTCGTTGTGGTTGCTCAATCATGTCACATACCAACCAGTACACATTATTTTTTTTAGGTTGAAATTTAAAACCATCTTCGGGGCAATAAGTCACTTGACCGGTTTCCATCAGTGCTTGATCCATTGCACCATTATCTACCGCCTGCACAAACATGCCTCTTTGCACTAGTTGATATGTCCAACCACCAGGACAAGCTCCCAAATCAACAGCTTGCAATCCCCCCTGTAAACGTATCCCGTGTTCTTCTTTTGGTATAAAAGTTTGAAACGCTTCATCTAATTTTAGGGTAGAACGACTAGGTGCTGCATGAGGAAACTTTAAGCGTAAGATCCCCAAAGGTAATGCTGAGTTATTATTGCTAAATGAGTAACCCACATAAGCTTTATCACTAGTGGTGAAAAATATATGGGCAACTGGTTTACTGGCATTTTCTTTGTTCGTTAACTTGTTTCTTTTACGTAGCGTCTGTCTTAAGGGAACACTGATTTTTCGACAAAACTTAGACAATTCTCTGCCATCGGTGGTATCTGCATATTCTACTCTTAACTCGCCACATAGAGGAAAGTTTTCAAAGGCTGCTAAAATTGGCGTAACCCGATCGGCCACGTCCATGTTCTCAATAATCCCTTGGCATGCAAACATTTGACGGGCAAAAATCAAATGCTCAAAGGATAATTTTTTCGCTAGTAATTCAGCTTGTTCAGGTTGATAACAGTTAAACAAAACGAAACCGGAATGTAGTTTAGTCTGTGGATAACCGTATACCTCAATAGCACTGGCTTTGTCTTGAACTTCATTAGCAACATCACTTTCAAAACCACTACGGCAATACAATAATAAGCCAGCCATTAACCATTTCCTTTTAATGCCGCGACCAATAACAAGGCCCAGCCAACAATAAAACACACGCCACCTAAAGGGGTAATTGGCCCAAACCATTTAACTTGGGTAAGCGCCAATAAGTACAGGCTACCACTAAACAGTATGATACCTGCAATCATAAACCCGGCACTCCATATCATCAGAGAATGAGGCATCTGCCGATATAAAACGACCACTAAGATCAGCGCTAAACTATGAAACATTTGATAATGTACACCTGTTTGAAAAGCACTTAATAAGGTTTCAGATAACTGATTTTTCAAACCGTGAGCCGCAAAAGCACCTAGTACCACCGACAACATGGCACTCAATGCCGCAAAACTTAATATTAACTTCATGACTATCTACAGATCTTTTATATACAGCTAAGGGGAAACTATTGATTGTAACAAAACATCAAAGGGAGATGACCATTTAAATCAGAGAATTAGCCAACGGCTAGTCTGCTATTTTAGTTGTAGCGCCAAGTTGAATAAATTTAACACTCTGTTTCACCGCTGATTGCAAGTTTTGCTCTAACGTATAACCGGAGGCTTTTCTCGGTTTAAAACTATGATCGCCATCGGCTAAGGTACTCACCGATACATGCTCAGATAATGTGTACTGGGAAACTTCTTGGCGCGTCCCAAATGTGTCTCGTTCACCTTGTAATATCAATACGGGTTTCGATATAGTTACTAGATGCTCTGTACGCAGTTTCTCGGGCTTACCCGGTGGATGAAAAGGATAGCCCATACAAATACAGCCACGGGCCTGTGATTGCTCAAGCAACATGCTGGCCATACGACCGCCCATCGATTTACCACCAATAAATACCGGCAAGTGTGTATCCAATTCCGCTAGTACCTGCTGAAAATGTGCTAGTAATTTATTCGCCCTGTCTGGCGGTCGGCGTTTACCCAACTCGGTGGCTAACTGCATGTAAGCAAAATTAAAACGCAGCACATTAATATTATGCGCAGAGAGTCTCTGCGCCATGTATTGCATAAATTCACTGTCTTGCCCTGCCCCTGCACCATGCGCAAATACAAAGGTTGCTAGCGGCTCATCACCTTCAGTTGACTGAGCAGGATTAAATAAAGTTCTGATCATTTTGCTCTGCTTCTACTTCTTTTAATAACCAATCTCGAAATGCGGTAATTTTACCTAATTCAGACTGAGATTGATGACACACTAAATAATAGGCATCTTTCATAATGAGTTTTTCTTCAAAAGGGCAAATCAAACGACCGGCTTCAATTTCTCCTCTGGCTAATACACTATAACCTAGTGCAACACCTTGGCCTAAAGCAGCGGCTTGTTGCACCATCATAGAGTGACTAAAAATTGGACCATGATTAACATTCACCCCTAACACATTAAAGTGCCTGATCCACTCCTGCCACGCATCACGCGTCATGTCATGCAACAACGTATGCTTACCTAAATCATCTAAGGTTTTTAGTGGCAAATCACCTTGGAACAACATCGGCGAACACACTGGCGTTAGGTACTCTGTATGTAGCTTATCTGCCGCTAGACCAGACCATTTTCCCCTACCATAGTAAATTGCCACATCAACATCATCGGTTAAAAACCCCTCATTGCCATCTACCGCTTTAATACGTACATCTATATCTGGGTTTAATAGACTAAACTGACTAATCCGCGGGACTAACCACTGAATGGCAAAACTCGTTTGTAAAGCCACGGTTATGGCACCTTTTTCACCTTTGGCCAATAACCTTGCCGTGGCTTCATTCAGCGAATGAAAAATATCCTTCAAATCTAAGTAATAAGTCTGCCCTTCTTCGGTCAAAAACAAAGCGCGTTTCTTGCGCACAAAAAGTTTCATCGATAAAAAATCTTCAAGACCTTTGATCTGATGGCTAACGGCGGCTTGAGTCACAAACAGCTCGTCCGCTGCACGGGTAAAACTCAAGTGCCTCGCAGCAGCTTCAAAGGCTTTCAGGGCGTTAAGAGGGGGTAATCGGCGATTCATCTGGTAGTCGCTTAAAAGAAAACACTAAAGCATTTTAATGCATTAGAATTTCTAATGCAAAACAATAAAAAAAGTCATTTTATTAATACCCTACAGCTGTATAAAATTCAATCCGTGGTAGAAATTAGTTGTTTTAAAACAACTATTAACATCACAAAGCAGATTAACAAACAAATACAACATTACATTTTTAACATTACTAAACTTAAGGTTAACAACATGAAAACATTATTTACAAAAAGTACAATAGCAGCCATTACTTTAGTCGCTGCATTATTTTCTCAATCTAGCAATGCTAAAATTTCTAAGGCTGCTGAAGCGCCAGTTGAGAACAGCATCGCAGCAGACCTATTAACTGAATTCAACAACGTAATCGATGGAATTTTAGGTAATGTAGAACAACCTAAAGTTCAAAAAACAATTGCTAAACAATTAACCACTGACACGGTAGAACTTAAAGCTAACGAATTGGTGCAAGAAGTGGACAAAACATTTCCGAAGTTCAAATTTAAAGTCGTGATAAAAGACTAATTTGAATGCTTTGTTTGTCTGCATGTTAACAATCTCTTAGTAAGTTAGACGCTGTGTGACCGTGATATTTCAAATGATATCCCCCGTCACACAGCACAACTTACAAGCCCTGCACTAGAAAACCTCTTGTTTCAACGTAAATGTCGACATCATCAATCTGATACTCACAGTTTTACAGTTGTGTGACTTATTCGGCACTTGTGTCTAACGGTTCAAAGCCTTTAACTAATTCATCCAACGCTTTCATTTGTTGTAAATAAGGCTCTAGTTTGTCTAACGCCAATGCACATGGTCCATCACACTTTGCCTGATTGGGATTTGGATGCGCTTCTATAAATAGTCCTGCTAATCCTAATGCCATACCACTTCTGGCTAACTGTGCTGCTTGAGCGCGACGGCCATCAGCCGAATCGGTTCTGCCACTAGGTTTTTGCAACGCATGGGTCGCATCAAAAATAACTGGCGCATATGCTTTCATTTCATCCATAGCCAACATATCAACCACTAAGTTGTTGTAGCCATAACAAGAGCCCCGTTCACATAAAATAATTTTATCGTTACCCGCTTCGCCGAATTTAGTAATGATATGACGCATTTCGTGAGCCGCTAAAAACTGAGGTTTTTTTACATTGATGACAGCGTTCGTTTTTGCCATGGCTACCACTAGATCAGTTTGACGGGCTAAAAACGCTGGCAGTTGAATGACATCGGCCACTTCAGCAACAGGGGCGGCTTGAAAAGTTTCATGTACATCAGTGATCACGGGTACATCAAATGTGTGTTTAATCTCTTCAAATATTTTCAAACCTTCTTCCATGCCAGGTCCTCGATAAGAACTAACCGAAGAACGGTTAGCTTTATCAAACGAGGCTTTAAACACATAAGGAATGCCAAGTTTGGTGGTCACTTCTTTATAATGTTCGGCTATTGTCATCGCCAAATCGCGAGATTCCAAAACATTCATGCCGCCAAATAAAACGAAAGGTTTGTCATTCGCGACGTCTATACCTTGAATAGTGATATTGTGTAAGTTTTCCATAGGGTTGTTCTGCTACCTTTAATTATCGAATTGTGTAAGCATATCAAGCCCTTCACTTTGTGCATATCTGAAAAGTTGGTCAGCGGCTAAGTATTCGCTAAAGTAAAGGTTAGCTAATCGAAATATAATCAGGCATAAAAGTAGCGTATCAACTAAATAACCCGTAAAATACGCGGTTCGATTTTGCCGTATAGAAAGTTAATTTATACGGGTGCTGAAAATGATTGAGAAGGTTAGTACGATCCACATGACAAAAAAGCTATTTATTAAAACTTGGGGTTGCCAAATGAACGAGTATGACTCGGAAAAAATGGCTGACCTACTCGATTCAACCCACGGTTACGAAGCCACAGATACGGCCGAAGAAGCGGATGTCATCTTACTTAACACTTGCTCAATTCGTGAAAAGGCTCAAGAAAAAGTATTCCATCAATTAGGCCGTTGGAAAAACCTAAAAAAAGATAAGCCGGAGTTAATCATTGGTGTAGGTGGCTGTGTTGCATCCCAAGAAGGTGACACTATTCGCAAACGTGCACCATTTGTCGATATGGTATTTGGTCCGCAAACTTTGCATCGTTTACCCGAAATGATTAATCAAATTAAAGGTGGCAGTAAATCTGTTATCGATATTAGCTTTCCAGAAATAGAGAAATTTGACCGCTTACCAGAACCCAAAGCTGAAGGTCCGTCTGCTTTCGTGTCGATCATGGAAGGTTGCTCAAAATATTGCACTTTCTGTGTAGTTCCTTATACACGCGGTGAAGAAGTGAGTCGTCCAGTAGACGACGTGTTACTTGAAATCGCCCAACTAGCCGAGCAAGGTGTACGGGAAGTCAATCTACTCGGTCAAAACGTCAATGCTTTTCGCGGTAACAACTTTGACGGCACAGTGTGTACCTTTGCTGAGTTATTAGAACTGGTAGCATCAATTAACGGTATCGACCGTATTCGTTACACCACATCTCATCCCGTGGAATTTACCGATGACATTATTGATGCTTACGCAACGATCCCTGAATTGGTCGATCATCTACATTTGCCTGTGCAATCTGGTGCAGACCGTGTGCTGAATTTAATGAAACGTGGCCACACGGCTATCGAATACAAATCTAAAATTCGTAAGCTGAGAAAAATACGACCCAATTTAAGTATGTCATCCGACTTTATCATAGGTTTTCCGGGTGAAACTGATGCTGATTTTGAAGCCACCATGGATTTGATCCAAGCAATGGATTTTGATTTGAGTTTTAGTTTTATTTACAGTGCGCGACCTGACACACCAGCCGCCGATTTACCAGATGATGTGAGCGAAGAAACCAAAAAACTACGCTTAAGCTTGCTACAACAACGCATTAATCAACAGGCCTTACGTATTGCTCGCAATATGTTAGATACTGAGCAACGCATATTGGTAGAAGGCCCTTCTAAGAAGAATCCTATGGAATTGTCTGGGCGTACCGAAAATAACCGAGTGGTCAATTTTGAAGGTACTCCCGATATGATTGGGCACTTTGTTGATATTAAGATTACCGATGTTTTCGCGAACTCTTTACGAGGTAATGTAGTACGCACAGAGGCACAAATGGATTTACGAAACGATTTAGCCCCACAAGCTATCCTTACCAAAAGCAATACACAGGTCGATGACTTAGGCGTAGGCACTTTTTCGCCAGTACAATAATTCACATTTAATTGCGATAAGAGAAATTTAATTGAGTAAACTTGTTAGTAACGAATTAACACTAGAGCCATCGGACCATAAACGCCTAGCCAGTTTGTGTGGTCCATTAGACGACAACATCAAACAAATTGAACGTCGTTTAGGGATTGAAATCACCTATTTAAACAATGAATTTAAAATTGTTGGTCCTAGCCTTCAAGTCAGCAGCGGTACAGAATTACTCAAACGTTTATACGTTGAAACTCAACCAGTCAAAGGGATATCGACAGAGCTAGATTCTGAAAAAGTGCACTTAGCTATCCAAGAGTCTAAGGGGCTAGAACAGCCTCAAGTCAAGCAATACGGTAAAGAAATTCAAATCAAGACAAAACGTGGCGTTATTAAGCCCCGTAACCCTAATCAAGCTGATTATGTCAGTAATGTGTTCAATCATGATATTAGCTTTGGTGTAGGCCCAGCGGGTACAGGCAAAACATATCTAGCCGTAGCTTGCGCAGTTGAAGCCTTAGAGCGTCAAGATGTAAGACGAATTTTACTCACTCGCCCTGCAGTAGAGGCCGGTGAAAAGCTCGGTTTTTTACCTTGGCGACTTATCGCAGAAAGTGGATCCTTATCTGCGTCCTTTATACGACGCTTTGTTTGAAATGTTGGGTTTTGAGAAAGTTGAAAAACTTATCGAGCGCAATGTCATTGAAGTCGCACCATTAGCCTACATGCGCGGCCGTACATTAAATGATGCCTTTATCATCTTAGATGAAAGCCAAAATACCACAGTAGAGCAAATGAAAATGTTCCTTACGCGTATTGGTTTTAACTCACAAGCGGTGATTACAGGTGACATTACCCAAGTCGACTTGCCAAGAGGCGTGCGTTCAGGTTTAAGACATGCAATAGATGTACTCAATGACGTAGAAGATATATCCTTTAATTTCTTTAGTGCCAACGACGTGGTACGCCATCCTGTGGTAGCGCGTATTGTTTTGGCTTATGAGGCTCACGAAAAACAACGTGAAATTGAAAGGCTAGAGAAAAAAGCCCAACAAGAAGCCCTAGCAAAAAACGCCGAGAACAATTAGTTAAATTACCATGACAGCCATACTCGACCTTCAAATTGCTTCAACTGGTGACAATATCCCTAGCCAAGCAGATTTTCAGCTATGGACAGACACAGTGTTAACCCACCTTAATCTAACCGAACGTGAAATGACCATTCGCGTGGTTGATGAAGATGAAATTCAGCAACTCAATCATCAGTATAGAGGCAAAGACAAAACCACCAACGTGTTGTCTTTTCCTTTTGAGCAACCCGCGCTATTTTTACCTGCCGGAATAACGCTTGATCCTGCTAGCATTAGTGATGAAATGCCTAATTTGCTAGGTGATTTAGTTGTCTGTACGCAAGTAGTAGCAACGGAAGCAGAGCAACAAAACAAGATAATCTCACACCATTGGGCCCACATGATTATTCATGGCACCTTGCATTTATTAGGTTACGACCATATTGAAGATGACGAAGCCGATATAATGGAAAGCCTAGAAATAACACTTTTACATAAATTAGCCATTGACGATCCCTATCAAGATCATTAATGATGGCTGCACAGAATCAATTAATATTCTAATTAAATTAACTTATAAAACGAGATCATGAGCGAAGATAATCCCCCGTCTACAAGCGGTTCTGCCAACAAAGGTTGGATTGGAAAAATAGTCCAAACTCTTTCGGGAGAACCGAATAGCAAAGAAGAGTTAGTAGAAGTCATCACCGACGCTCAAGAGCGAGAGGTCATCAACACTGAAACACGTGAAATGATTGAAGGTGTGATGGAAGTTAGCGAAATGCGTGTTAGGGATATAATGATCCCTAGAGCGCAAATGAGAACCATTGAAATAGACCAAAGTGTAGAAGAATTTCTGCCCACTATACTCGAATCAGCCCACTCCCGCTTTCCAGTTATTAATGAAGACAAAGATCATATTGAAGGCGTGTTGCTAGCAAAAGACTTACTTGAATATGCCTTTATCCCATAGTAATGAATTTGAATTGCGCAATATTTTACGTCAAGCCGTGATCGTACCTGAAAGTAAAAGAGTTGATGTGCTACTCAAAGAATTTCGTCAAAAACGTTATCACATGGCGATAGTTGTCGATGAGTATGGTGGCGTATCTGGTCTGGTGACAATTGAAGATATCTTAGAATTGATTGTTGGGGAAATTGAAGACGAACATGATGTTGACGATGATGAAAACGATGGTATTCGTCCATTGAATAAACATACCTATTCAGTCAAAGCACTTACCTCTCTAGAAGATTTTAATAAGTTTTTCGAAACTAGTTTTGACATTGAAGAGGCCGACACTATAGGTGGAATTGTATTAAAGGCCTTTGGACATATGCCAGAACGTGACGAAGCCATTGACATTAATGGCATCAACTTCAAAGTGACGAATTCAGACAAACGTCGCTTATTACAGTTAAAAATCACGCTACCAGACGTAGATGAATAATCTAGTTGTTTACGTCAATCACGACTGAGTAACCACGTTAAATGAAAAATTTACCGTTTGCCTTAAAACTGCTACTGGCGTGTATTTTGGGTGGTTTACTCACCTTGGCCTATGCTCCATTTTCTTTTTGGCCGCTGGTATTTGTCGCTCTACCCGCCTCTATCTATTTGTTAACCACCGTTAAAACAAAGCAAGGATTCAAATTAGGCTTGTCCTTTGGTGCCGGTTGGTTTGGCGTAGGGATCAGTTGGGTACATGTCAGCATTGCCGATTTCGGTGGGATCCCACTCGTTGCCTCCCTTGGGCTAATGGTGCTGCTGTGTGGCTATTTAGCGTTGTACCCAGCCATAGCTTTTTATCTAATACGCCGCTATTTTTCAGTCAATCAATGGCCTTTGATTTTCCCCTTCGTTTGGCTCGTTGCTGAATGGTTACGAGGTACTCTGTTTACTGGATTTCCATGGTTATCTATCGGTTACTCGCAGCTCAACAGTCCTTTGGGTGGCTGGCTCCCTGTGATTGGAGAGTTTGGTGTAACAGCCTTAGTTATGCTGCTTTGTACATCCTTAGCCCTAGGTTTAGTCAATAGAAGCTGGCAACACTGTACCTTATTATCACTGCTAATATTCATCAGCGGTTACTGTCTTGAGCAATATAAGTGGACCAGCCCAACAGGCAAAACAACTCAAATTGCTATGGTTCAAGGTAATATCCAACAAGAAATTAGGTGGGTGCCTGAACACGACCAACCCACAATGGAAAAATATCGTAATATGACCGCTGCGCACTGGTTAAAAAATGATGTCATCATTTGGCCAGAAGCCGCTATTCCTCAGTTAGAATCAGTGGCACACGACTATTTAGCAGAGTTAGATACTGTGGCAGCCACCACTAAAACAGGTTTGATTGCAGGCATTGTCAATTACAATTACAGGAGCCAAGAGGCTTACAATAACTTGATAGGCTTAGGCCTAAAAGATTCTATTACCGAGCATGAAGATTCTCGTCCTTTCCTGTAGTCAATACCATTACCACCACAGCAACCGCTTTGCTAAACATCATTTACTGCCTTTTGGCGAGTTCATTCCCTTTGAAGACTGGCTAAGAAGCGTAGCCCCTATATTTGATTTACCCATGTCCTCTTTCAGTCGTGGTGACTATCAGCAAGCTAACATCAAAGCCAACGGCTATGCATTTGCGCCAGCAATTTGCTTTGAAATTGCTTTTCCCGATCAAATACGCGCCAATCTGTATTTTAATACAGACTTTATAATTACAGTGAGCAATGATGCTTGGTTCGGTGCTTCACACGGCCCAGCACAGCATTTAGAAATAGCCCAAGTGCGTGCAAAAGAAATGGGGTTACCCGTTTTGCGCTCTACTAACAATGGCATTACCGCGTTCATCGATCATCATGGCAATATACAAAGCCGCTTACCTCAATTTGAAGCAGCCGTACTGAGTGACAGTATCCAATTAGTAGCAGGCACGACGCCTTATAGACAATTGGGAAATTGGCCTGCGTGGCTTTTCAGTTTATTGTTATTTATATATGCCGTGAAAGTATCGACTGCAGACAATAAAAAAGTAGCCGAGGTCTAATACCAACGCCAACAAATGTACACTCAGCGATAGTGTCCCAGCGAATTTTGCACTAGCTTTCAGAGCCTGATATTAGCGTTTCTTGGGGGAGTTTTTTGGGGAAGATAGAGTACCACTATTCGTGGCGTATAAAAATGCCGCTCACCTTAAGTGAGCGGCGTTTGACGTAAATTTGTTTTTGAATACCTAGCTCAATCCCAAAAACGTGAACCGTTATGGGCATTATTTGCTAACCCTGTATGTGGGTGCTAGATATATTCTACTGCTGAAATTTCATATTCAATGGCACCTTTAGGTGTTTGAATAGTGACCACATCATCTAATTGTTTGCCAATTAAGCCACGAGCAATAGGCGATACCACAGAAATTAAATTGTTTTTAATATCTGCTTCGTCTTCACCTACAATACGATAAGTCGTTTCTTCATCAGTATCTAAATTTAAAATAGTAACAGTGGTACCAAAAATTACTTTTCCATTATTAGTCATTTTTGTTACGTCAATAATTTGTACGTTTGACAGTTTGCCTTCGATATCTTGAATTCGCCCTTCACAGAAACTTTGTTGCTCTCGAGCAGCATGATATTCAGCATTCTCTTTTAGATCGCCATGTTCACGAGCTTCAGCAATTGAGTTAACAATCTCTGGTCTTTTTACTGATTTTAAATGATTCAGTTCAGCACGTAGCATTTCTGCTCCCTTTGCTGTCATTGGATATTGAGTCATCTAGTAACACTCTCTTATTTTTTGTTTTGCTTACTTAGCACCTAACATAACTAAATAGGTGCTAAATAACTTTTTTCAACTGGCAACTAACCTGAGATTGCTCGTTAGTCGCTATTTTAGTGAATACGTTTATGTAGATCTTGTACCGAGGTCACTCTTGCTCGATCATCTGCTTCATTAGCATTCACCGTGGCAAAAGCCGAGTTCATTGTGGTGGTGTATGCCACTTTATTTAACAATGCCTCTTTACGAATGTATACAGAATCATCGATTGCTTGGCGACCTTCAGTGGTGTTGACAATGTAGTTGTACTCACCGTTTTTAATCGCATCAACAATATTTGGACGACCTTCACTAAGCTTATTCACTACGCTGCATGGCACTCCCGCATCATTTAAAACCGTTGCGGTCCCACTGGTTGCTTCTAAAGCAAACCCTTTGGCGACCATAGCTTGCCCTAATTCGATCACACGATTTTTGTCATTCAGTCGAACCGACAGTAAAGCTTTACCACCAACCGGAATGGGTTGACTAGCTCCTAAATTGGCTTTGGCATAAGCTTCTTCAAAACTATCGCCAACCCCCATGACTTCACCTGTTGAACGCATTTCAGGTCCAAGTAAAGGGTCAACACCTTGGAATTTAGCAAAAGGTAGCACCACTTCTTTAACCGAATAAAAAGGTGGGATAATTTCTTTTGTGATCCCCTGTGAAGCCAAAGACTGACCGGCCATTGCTCTGGCACCAATTTTGGCAATAGGAATGCCTGTCGCTTTAGAAACAAAAGGTACAGTACGCGCAGCACGAGGGTTAACTTCAATTAAGTAAACTTCACCATCTTTTACCGCAAACTGAGTATTCATCAGTCCAATTACGCCAAGCTCTAAAGCCATAGCTTTTACCTGCTCACGCATGACATCTTGAATATCGTTACTCAACGAGTATGGAGGTAATGAACAGGCTGAATCCCCAGAGTGAACCCCTGCTTGTTCGATATGCTCCATAATACCGCCGATAACCACTTCTTCACCATCACAAATAGCATCCACGTCCACTTCAATCGCGTCGTCTAAGAAACGGTCTAACAACACTGGCGAATCATTTGAAACCTTAACCGCATTGGTTAAATAGCGCTTAAGATCTTTCATGTCGTAGACTATTTCCATAGCACGACCGCCTAGTACATAAGATGGACGAACCACCAATGGGAAACCAATCCCAACAGCCGCTTCAAGCGCTTCTTCCATATTGCTAACTGTGGCATTCGCCGGCTGTTTAAGGTTTAACTTATTCACCATTTTCTGGAAACGTTCGCGGTCTTCCGCTTTATCTATAGCATCTGGAGAGGTGCCAATAATTGGTACGCCTTCAGCTTCTAGGGCACGTGCTAATTTAAGTGGTGTTTGCCCACCATATTGCACTATCACACCTTTAGGCTGCTCAATACGTACAATTTCAAGAACATCTTCCAGTGTCACCGACTCAAAATATAAACGGTCAGAGGTATCGTAATCTGTTGATACTGTTTCTGGATTACAGTTAACCATGATCGTTTCATAACCGTCTTCACGCATCGCTAACGCCGCGTGGACACAACAATAATCAAACTCGATACCTTGGCCTATTCGGTTTGGTCCGCCGCCCAAAATCATGATTTTATCTTTGTCAGTTGGATTCGCTTCGCACTCTTCATCATAAGTAGAATACATATAAGCTGTGTCAGACGAAAACTCGGCGGCACAAGTATCCACTCGTTTGTAAACGGGGTGAATATCAAATCCACGGCGAAGTTCTCTTACATCAGCGACATCCACACCGGTTAATTCCGCAATACGTGAATCTGCAAAGCCTTTGCGTTTTAAGGTATTCATCAATGTGTGATCGATAGACGATAAACCTGATTCAGCAATTTGGTTTTCTAATTGGATAAGCTCTTCAATCTGCACTAAATACCAGCGGTCAATGTTGGTCAGTTTAAATATTTTTTCAACCGACATGCCCATACGCATCGCATCTGCAATATACCAAATACGTTCTGCGCCTGGCTCCCGCAACTCGCGGATAATAGTATTTTTGGCTTCAGGATCATTGATATCAATTATTGGATCAAGACCGTTTACCCCTACTTCAAGGCCACGTAGGGCTTTTTGCAAAGATTCTTGCTGATTACGACCAATCGCCATGACTTCCCCAACAGACTTCATTTGGGTCGTGAGTCGGTCATTTGCACCCGCAAATTTTTCGAAGTTAAAACGAGGGATTTTAGTGACAACATAATCAATAGTAGGCTCGAATGAAGCAGGTGTTAAGCCACCAGTAATGTCATTCGCCAACTCATCTAAGGTGTAACCTACCGCTAATTTCGCCGCCACTTTAGCAATTGGGAAACCTGTCGCTTTAGACGCTAAGGCAGATGAACGGGACACCCTAGGATTCATTTCGATAATCACTAAACGGCCAGTTTTAGGATCAACCCCGAACTGTACATTAGAACCACCGGTTTCAACGCCAATTTCTCGTAAGACTGCAATCGCAGCGTTACGCATAATTTGAAATTCTTTGTCGGTTAATGTTTGCGCGGGAGCAACCGTGATTGAATCACCTGTGTGGACCCCCATAGGATCAAAATTTTCTATGGTACAAACAATAATACAGTTATCAGCTTTATCCCTGACCACTTCCATTTCGTACTCTTTCCAACCAATCAAAGATTCGTCAATCAACAATTCACTGGTAGGTGACAAATCTAAGCCACGACGACAAATTTCTTCAAACTCTTGCTTGTTGTACGCAATACCACCGCCAGATCCGCCCATGGTAAACGATGGACGAATAATACAAGGAAAGCCAATACGCGAATTCACATCGTAAGCTTCTTCCATAGAATGAGCAATTTCTGCATTTGGGCATTCTAAACCGATTGCTTTCATGGCTTTGTCAAAACGTTCACGATCTTCAGCTTTATCGATAGCATCAGCCGTCGCGCCTATCATTTCAACACCGAATTCTTTCAGTACGCCATGCTTTTCTAAATCTAGGGCACAATTCAGTGCAGTTTGCCCACCCATAGTTGGTAATACCGCATCTGGGCGTTCTTTCTCAATTATTTTTTTAACCACTTCCCAATGAATGGGCTCAATATAGGTTGCGTCTGCCATTTCTGGATCGGTCATTATTGTCGCTGGATTCGAGTTAACCAGAATCACGCGATAGCCTTCTTCCCGAAGTGCTTTACAGGCTTGTGCGCCTGAATAATCGAATTCACAAGCTTGACCTATTACGATTGGGCCTGCGCCTAAAATCAAGATGCTTTTTATGTCGGTACGTTTTGGCATAGTTTTGCTTACTCTAAACTTTTTTAATATCTATTTGCTTACATCAAATACAGTAGTGGTTACTTAGCCGCTTTTATTAAATCAATAAAATGGTCAAACAGTGGCGCTGCATCATGAGGACCAGGGCTAGCTTCAGGGTGTCCTTGAAAGCTAAATGCTGGTTTATCTGTGCGATGAATACCCTGTAACGACTTATCGAACAATGAAATATGCGTCACTTCTAGATTATCAGGCAAGGCATTTTCGTCTACTGCAAACCCATGGTTTTGACTGGTTATCATTACGCGATTACCTTTAATGTCTTTAACTGGGTGATTTGCCCCATGATGGCCAAACTTCATTTTAATAGTATTCGCACCACTGGCTAATGCTAAAAGTTGATGACCCAAACAAATGCCGAAAATAGGTATTTCAGTTTCTAAAATTTGTTGAATCGCAGTAATGGCATAATCACATGGTTCAGGATCGCCTGTGGCCATTCGATAAGAAAACACCATCAGGTTTCAATGCTAAGACTTCAGCAGCTGCTGTTTTAGCAGGCACTACAGTTAATCGACAACCACGGTCAACCAACATTCTCAAAATATTATGCTTGGCACCAAAATCATAGGCCACAACATGAAATGGTTGGTTTTCGGCTTCAGTTTGGTATCCACTACCCAACTGCCAACTTCCCTCGGTCCATTGATATGTCTGTTCGCAAGTCACTTCTTTGGCTAAGTCCATTCCTTTTAGGCCGCCGAATGCTTGCGCTTCTGCCAATGCCGATGCTTGAGCTGATTCAATGTCACTTGCTGAATCACAAGTAATGATACAGCCACTTTGTGCACCTTTATCACGTAAAATACGAGTTAGCCGGCGGGTGTCGATATCAGCTATCGCTAGAATATTATTGTCTTGTAAATATTCCGAAAGACTTTTTTCACTACGAAAGTTACTCACTATTAATGGCAAGTCTCGAATAATTAGACCTTTAGCCCAAATTTTATCGGACTCGCAATCTTCTTGGTTAACACCCGTGTTGCCAATATGAGGATACGTTAAGGTAACTATTTGTTGTGCATAAGATGGGTCAGTCAATATTTCCTGATAACCGGTCATCGAGGTGTTAAATACAACCTCACCAACAGATTTACCAGAAGCACCAATCGCAGTACCTCTAAAGATAGAACCATCTTCAAGTACTAAAAGGGCAGTATTAGCCAAATCAACCTCCAGGTTAGTTAAATAAAAAAGTTTAACCTAAAGAGCCTATTTAATAAAAAATATAACTCTAAAGAATACTTATGCAACATATTGTTTTCCATAAGTATTTAGTCAATTTGCTTTTGAAACGTAGCGAAATAAGGACTATCCCACTGAAATTTGGCAAATTCGCAATATTATACATATAAGGGGCAAAGCCGTCCAACCCCAATTACAAAAAATGCATAAATAAGCGCTTAATGCGACTTTTTACTCATAAGCGCTAAAAATGTCTATTTAAAACCTAAAACATCTTCCATGTCATACAAGCCAGCGGGTTTATCAATTAACCATTGCGCTGCTTTTACCGCCCCTTTGGCAAAGGTTAATCGGCTTGAAGCTTTATGGGTAATTTCTAATCGTTCGCCTATGTCTGCAAATAACGCAGTATGCTCACCCACTACATCTCCAGCTCTAACGGTGGCAAAACCAATAGTGTTGTGGTCCCGCTCCCCCGTATCTCCTTGTCGACCATATACAGCACAACTAGATAAGTCACGGCCGATCTCAGTTGCAATGGCTTCTCCAATGGCTACAGCAGTACCCGATGGCGCATCTTTTTTAAATCGATGGTGAGCTTCTAAAATTTCTATGTCTGCGGTATCAGCCATGACAGCGGCAGCTTGACGAACCAAATTCAGCAGCAAATTCACACCTACACTATAATTGGCGGCGAACACTATAGGTATATGCTTAGCTGCTTCATGCAAAATACTCTTTTGTTCATCAGATAAACCGGTAGTACCTATTACCACGGGTTTGTTATGGGCTCTACATAAAGCTAAATTATCAGCCAGCGCAGCTGGCAAGGTAAAATCAATTAACACATCAGTATTCACCATATGTTCTGACAGATCGCTGCAAATTGAGATCCCTTTTTTACCAATACCCGCTACTTCACCAACATCGGCTCCCACCAATGTAGAAGATGCTCTAACAGAAGCGGCAACGAGTTTATTCTCAGCACTTTGTTCAATCGCGTCAATCAAGACTCTACCCATGCGCCCATTGGCACCAAAAATTGCAATATTGCTCATATCTAATCGTTACTTTAAATCGTGATGTTGTTTACAGTAATTGTGCCTCAAATATTAACGAGATGCAGCACAGCTATGGTTATATATAACCTTAACTCGGAATAAGCCCCATTACTTTCAGTGTACTTTTCTGAATATTCATCAGCTCCACCATCTATTCAATTGACTAGCACGGTTTGACGACATAATTTGAAACGTTATTGTTGTAAGCCCAGTCAATAATCCACTGCATATGGAACAACGTTTACGCTAGACTGTCGGCACGACATAGACAATAGTGGCTAGTGCTCCCTTCATGCAACAGACCTTTAGTAATAACAGTGTAGATTTAACTTATCTGCCCCAGATAGAAACATTAACCCCACAACCATTGGCTCCAAGCTATGCGCGGATAAACTTGCTAATATTGATAGCGGTTTTGTGCTCAGTTTTAAGCATTGGCACCTTTCTTTACTACCAAACAATATTTAAATTGCTCAGGAGAATTTATTTCAATATTGCCAGCAATTATGCTCGCTGTAGTAATATTGGCGGGCCCTTTGTGCTGGGTTACCTTTCAAGCAGATAAGCAAAAGTACTATGCACTGAGGGAATTGGATGTACATTTTAGCAGTGGTTTATTTTTTAAGAAAATGGTGAGTCAGCCTATTTCTCGAATTCAACATATTGAACTTAAAAGAGGGCCAATAGAACGAAAAGCGGGATTAGCCAGTTTGCAAGTATTTAGCGCTGGGGGTGCCATGCATACCTTTGAAATTCCCGGACTGCCATTTGCCAATGCCCAACAGTTAAGGCAAATCATTCTAAAACACAAGTCAGTACTTACGCATGGATAGCAACGCAGCCAAGAAGGGGCTAACATCGGATACGACAGCGTCAGATAAGAGTGAGCAAGTCAACGCCTATCGTTCCTTAAACCAATGGCAAATGTTATCACCCATAGCCATTGTGTACTTTGCCGCCAGTAGCGTTAAACATTTGTTTGGCAATGCGCTTTTTCTCATTCCTGTTTTAGCCATCAACTACAAAAGCATATTACAACACCCTACTGTTTGGTTACCTAGCATCGCTGCCCTTTTGACGGTGTTTGTATTGCTAGCCATTGTTAACTATAAGGTTTACCGCTTTAAACTATCAGACGACAACATCGAGATCAGATCTGGACTTTTCAATAAAAAGTATCTTAATTTACCTTTTGAGCGGGTTCAAAACGTTAAGCTCGAACAGCCCATTTATTACCGTTTTACCGGCCATGTTTGTATTCAGCTAGACAGTGCAGGATCGGCAAAAAGCGAAGCAAAGATCATTGCCTTACGCTCTGAATTCGCAGAACATTTAAAAACCCACATACTCAACTATGCACAAAGTACCAATGAAGCTGGAGGCCAAGCACAAGGACAATCTGCTAGTCCTAATGATAATTTACACAGTGTTAGCGCAACCACACAAAATGAAACATGCCTCAACACGCGCTCTTTGAACGACCTAATTATTCACGGTATTACCAGTAATAGAATTTGGATTTTTCTTGGCGGTCTAGCGCCCTTTTATGACAATATAGCGGGATTTATCAATCAATTTCTCGTCCGTCTAGGCATAGACTTCAAGGCCCTATTTACTCTACAAGCTAACTCAATAGTAGAGATAGCCTTATATGCTGTCAGCCTGACAATACTAATTATGTTGCTACTGGTGGGCTTCTCTGTATTGGGCTCTATTATTAGTTTTCATGGCTACACCTTAAATAAAATAGATGACCGATACATTAGACGCAGTGGTTTACTCACCAAACACGAAGTCAGTATGCGCCTGAGTCGTCTACAAATGATTATTCGAAAACAAGATTGGCTCGACCTTTTGCTAAAAAGAATCAATTTAACCTTTGAACAAAACAGCTCTATTGAAGCTAACAATCAGCACTTAGCGACCAATAATAAGATTATCGTGCCATCTATAAAAATTGAAGAGTGCCATCAGTTAACCAATGATGCCTACCCTGAAACAATTTGGCGGCATATATACAAAATAACCATTTCACTTCAATCAGCCGCCATTTTCTGTTTAAACATATAGTATTCGTCATATTTCCTATATGTATATTGCTATTAGGGTTCTCACTACTTAACGGCAACTTGACTGGTGCGGCTACGAGTACAGGAATATTTATCATACTCTGCGCTCTAATTTATATTCGCTGGACACGCTGGGGAATTGCCTGCGACGAACAATATATCTACATACGCAAAGGATTATTTGGCGTTGATTATTATTGTTTTCCTATTTTTAAAATTCAGCAAACAACATTTAAGCAAAGCATTCTGCAAAAAAATAGCAAACTAGCCTCGGTTCAGTTTGTGTTAGCCTCTGGTTCGTTAAAAATTCCGTTAATTTCCCAAGCACTCGCTTATAAATTAATCAATGAGAGCTTATTTACAGTTGAGTCTAGTGAAAAATCTTGGATGTAGTGGCACTGATTTAAAAATAATACGGGCTATTTCCCTCAGTATTTGCTATTTTTTTGAACAAATAAGCGTAAGTCTGTTTAGATACTGAGCAAACGAATTTTTTAATTAAAAAAACGGTTGACGACCAAATACTAGATCAGCATAATACGCGCCACTTCGGTAACGGAGTGACAGAAATGGCTACATAGCTCAGCTGGTTAGAGCACATCACTCATAATGATGGGGTCCCAGGTTCAAATCCCGGTGTAGCCACCATTTTTGTCATCTAGTTAGAAGAAGTACGCGGGAGTGGTGGAATTGGTAGACACGCTGGATTTAGGTTCCAGTGCTTCACGGCGTGAGAGTTCGAGTCTCTCCTTCCGCACCATTGTTGGGGTATAGCCAAGTGGTAAGGCAGCGGGTTTTGATCCCGCCATTCGTTGGTTCAAGTCCAGCTACCCCAGCCATTATTTTATAAATTGCTGAGTTTGACATTCTTGAGGTTAGAATAAGAATGTTTGTACTAGCAGTTTACTATAAATAAACGGCTGTTTTTTTATAGTACACCTGTTTTATTGGGGTATAGCCAAGTGGTAAGGCAGCGGGTTTTGATCCCGCCATTCGTTGGTTCAAGTCCAGCTACCCCAGCCAAACACCAAAAAGCCTGCTTTTATAGCAGGCTTTTTGATCCTTGGTGTCTGTGTATTAGTGCCAGTTCAACTATCTGGCCAAATAAAGACAAAGCCTTGCTTAACGTTTTTTGCAAATTAGTCGCCATCAAGCTGCAAAGCACTAGACATAAATGGCCGAAGACGGCAGTATTTCCTCACACCCACATAATTTAAAAGGAAAAATTTTGCTCAATCAATTAGTTAAAGACATTAACAATATCTTATGGGGTGACTATCAAGTTTTGATCTATATGCTGTTGGCTGCCGGTGTATGGTTTACTGTTAAGTTAGGTTTTATTCAGCTACGCCACTTTAAGCATATGTTTTCTGTAATGAAAGGGAGCACTAAAAGCGATAAAGCGGGCATCAGTTCCTTTCAAGCATTATGTACCAGTCTTTCGGCTAGAGTAGGCACAGGTAACTTAGCAGGTGTAGCGGTCGCTATATCACTAGGTGGCTCAGGCGCTATTTTTTGGATGTGGGTTATCGCCATTTTGGGCATGGCGACAGGTTTTGCAGAAAGTGTGTTAGGTCAGTTATATAAAGTAAAAGACACCAATGGTGAATACCGAGGCGGGCCAGCATATTATATTCAACAAGGCTTAAACAAGCGTTGGTTAGCCATAATATTTTCACTGTTTTTATTTTTAGGCTACGGCTTTATTTTTAGTGCCGTGCAAGCCAATACTATTACCGATGCGTTAAATCATGCCTACGATATCCCTACTCTCTATTCGGGCTTAGTCATTATTCTGCTAGCGGGCTTAATTGTTATTGGTGGCTTGCGTGCTATCGCAAAATTTGCCGAATGGGTTGTCCCTTTTATGGCATTGTCTTACGTGCTCATTACCGTCATTATCACCGTACTTAACGCGAATTTAGTGCCTGCTATGTTATGGGATATTATTTCTTCCGCTTTTGGTCTACAAGAAGCTGGGGCCGGAGCAATAGGTGCGGCCTTTAAGCATGGTGTGCAACGGGGGTTGTATTCTAATGAAGCGGGCTCGGGCAGCGTGCCTCATGCAGCAGCGAGTGCCACTCCAAATCCTAACCATCCTGTGTCTCAGGGTTATGTGCAAATGCTGGGAGTGTTTATCGACACCATGATCCTCTGTACCTGTACTGCAGTTGTTATTTTGTTAGCCGGCGGCTCTAATAGTGATCAAATGGAAGGAATACGATTAACTCAAGATGCAATGGGCTCACACCTAGGCTCAGGCGGAGCCGACTTTGTAGCTGCGGCAATCAGTTTGTTTGCCTTTACCTCTGTCGTGGCAAATTACGCCTATGGAGAGAGTAATCTACATATGTTCAAATTAGATAATAAAATTGGCCGAGCATGTTATACAACGGGTTATTTGCTGATGATATTGTGGGGCTCAATGGCAGCATTACCAGAAGTATGGGCCGCTGCCGATATGGCGTTAGGTTTGATGACTGTGATTAATATTATTGCCTTGGCTTGGATGACGCCAACCATTGTATCTATCAGTAAAGATTATTTCGATAAACGCCAAGCAGGTAAAAACATCACTTACCAGACTGGTGATTGCGATATACAAGGCCAATCAGAAACGGGCATTTGGGACAATAAAGAATAGAACAAAGGTAATAATGTTCTCAAAGGCTTATATTATGCCTTATCAGTTTTGTTCACACTAAACGCTGTTTGTTTACGGCGTTAACTGATAAGCCATGTTAGCCTAGCCAACCGGTAAAACCAGAAAATGTCGCTAGTCAAAACTGGGGCGGCTATATCTTAATAACGTATCTAGATCTGCTTGAGCTTTAATAGGCTCATGCAGATCTTGCGGCTCTAGCATTTCACAGTCATCACTCATCATTTGCTTTACTGTGACGGGGTAGAACCGACAGTCTTCTGGACGGTCGTGATATATGTCACAACTGTATAGTGTTTTACCCGTATCTGAACTTGTAACGCCACGCAAAAAAGGACATAGAGCTAAGCGTTTACCGCTATTCGGTGAAAACCAAATCAACCCTCCCTTAACATACTCTGCGATATCGGGATTAAACAAGCGCCACATCTCTATGTCACCGTCAGAAGCGGATAGGTCACCATCACTGTATTTAATGCAGCATTTTCCGCACTGTGTACAGTCCTTCATGCTTTTATTTTGTTTGTCGTTGGCATTCTATTTTGAACGAGCACGGTGTTGTTTTTTCATACGTGCTGATTGTGCCGCGCGATCTGACTCTCTTTTTTCTTTGCGATCTTTTTTATCTGGCGTGAGTGAGCCTGTTTTAAAACTTTGTTTACGCTTAATTTTATCCGCCGCTTTCTTAGCCGCGACGCTAGCCATTTCGGCTTCTTCGTGCTCTACCATTTCTGGTGTTTCTAAGCTTATTCGCCCTAACTTTCCTGAACGAAGTTCGTTAATTAATACTTCACAAATTTTGTGTAAATTAACTCTACCTCCGGCCATTAATGCACCACGACTGCCAGCAGCTGCTTCCAAAAACTCTATTTCAGTAGCGCCAATACTCGTTAACTTAAAACGTTCTTTTAAACACTCTGGGTAAGCCTTAATTAAATAATCCGCTGCGTAGAAACCCACATCATCATATTCCATAGCCGTATCTTTAATCGCGCCAGTGGCAGCTAATCGATAACCACTATTTGGGTTTTCAACTTTTGGCCACAAAATACCAGGGGTATCGAACAAGGTTATTCCATTGCCTAAATTAATACGTTGCTGATGTTTGGTTACAGCCGCCTCGTTACCGGTTTTAGCAATAATTCTGTCAGCCAAAATATTAATAAGTGTTGATTTACCCACATTAGGAATACCGACTATCATGGTATTGATAGTTTTTACACTTGCCTCTTTTTCGGGCAACATTTTGCGGCACAACTCTATAATTTTCTTCATCTGTGCCGGTTGCTCAGTCGTCGCTGCAAACGTTTTTACCGATCTTTCACGCTCTAAATATTCTTGCCAAGTGGCGGTCACCACCGGATCAGCTAAATCCGTTTTACTTAACACTTTTATACAAGGCTTATCGCCTCTTAGTTGCGCAATAGCAGGGTTTTCACTGGAGTACGGGATCCGAGCATCTAACACTTCAATCAATAAATCGACTTGAGGCAATACTTGTTTTATTTCTTTTTGGGCTTTGTGCATATGCCCCGGATACCAATGAACTGCCATTTTTTCGCCTTTAGTTGTGTACGATTACTGCCACTATTATATGCCCCAAGCATATTAAATCCGTCATTTTTAAATGGGTTGAGGGTAATGGCAGGATTGAATCAGAAGAGTATACCTGTGTGTTTAGCCGGTGTAATGCATGATCAGTTGAATAACCACTGAAATTACCAGTAATGGTAGGATCCAGCGACTAAATTTGCTCATTTGTTCATTGCTCAGATTAAAATTCGACTTTTCGATCAGCGGCACCAGTACCACCAAAGCAACAAATAAAACTCCCAGAATAATGAGCACCGTCATTGTGTTATCCCCATTGCATACTTTAACGCTTGTTTTTTCAAAGGTCCTGAACGATTAGCCAGTTTAAGACCTAGATTTCGAATGATAGAGAAAGGGGGAAAGTCGTTACTAAACACACCATACAGACTATCCATCGCGCTCATCATTAGTCCATTATCTAACCGGCGAGCTGATTGATAAGCCGTTAACCATTGTTGGCGGTTAACAGCGTTTAACGCCTGTTGATGACCAAACTTTGCCGTACTTTTATCAAGTGATTGCAGCAATGCCGTCACGTCTTTAAAACCTAAATTAACGCCCTGCCCCGCCAGAGGATTAATGGTATGAGCAGCATCCCCCACCAATACAACATGACCTTTAAAATATCGATTGGCATGCATCCTCGTCAATCTGAAACTGGCCGTAGCCAACACCTCGAAATCTACTAATTCTGCGGGAAAAGTTTGTACTATTTCTTGTTTTAGTTTTTCATTAGACAGACTTTTCAACCACCTAATATTCTCCGCTGTGTTATACCAAACCAAAGAGCCAAACCCATCATAAAGAGGTAAAAAAGCCAATGGTCCATCAGTGGTAAATTGTTGCCATGTGATGTCTTGTGTATCGGTGTTGGTTTTAATACTAATACCCAAGGCTTGTTGGGCATATTGCCAGCCTATCACTCCAATATTCGACACTTGCCGAACCATTGAGTTCCCCCATCCGCCCCAACCAAAATTCGACTTTCGATGATATTACCACTGGCCAATGTCACTGCAGATTGGCCGTTGTTCTGGATAGCTTGAACCGCATCATTCCAATAACAGGTAATACCGGGTTTATTGGCGATAACCTGATGTAATCCCAATTGAACAATACGGTTTTCGACTATGTGCCCTAAGTGACTAGCACCTATAGCGGCACTCTCAAAATCAGTTCGAGCCCGCGGCTCATCCCACACAGATAAACGTTTATATTGGCATAAACGCATACGCTGAATGAAACGCCAAGCGCCGAGATGAGTGAGCAGTTTTTCTGAAGTGAGACTAATTGCGGACACTCGCAAATCGGGCGGTTGTCTTTTGTCAAAGTCGGTAGGTTTATTGCTTTCGACTAAGGCAACGGTATAACCGAGATCACTCAAGCCTATGGCTAAAGTAGCGCCCACCATACCACCACCAATCACACAAAAATCAAACAACGTATTTTCCTTATTTATATATAACTCCCCGCTAATCGAATCAGCAATTAGCGGCTAGCTTTACCCAATGAGGTAATTGCCGATCCTACCACCACTATCCCAGCACCAATATAGGCCCATATATCCAATTCACTGGCTACGAAGTGGTCAGGCATAAGTTCGACGGCCAAATACATACTAACAAAGGTAAAAACTGGTGCTAAAGTAATGACTGCGCTCACTTTAGACGCTTGCCAAACACTTAAGGCTTCGGTAAAAGCTCCATAACCTACTATCGTATTTACACAACAAAAGGCGAGTACCCACAAGTGCGTGACATCTAAGGTTAATAACAGTGCTGGCTCAGCAAAGGGTAACAACATAATGACCCCCATTGAATAAATCAACAAGGTAATTTGCTTCGCCGAAAAATAGGCTAGTAATGACTTCTGTACGAGCGCATATGCTGCCCAAGCAACGGCAGCAAACATAATAATCAACACGCCTAGGGTATATTCATTTAGTGAAGAAAATAACAAGCTAAGTTTGTCGTTAAAAAATAAAGCTAAGCCCAGTAACAATAAAATAGCCCCCACACATTCTAACCGACTAAAGCGTTCAGAAAAAACACTATTCCCCCTAACATTAATAGAAAAGGGGCCAATTGCATCAGCACTTGTGACGACTCTGGATTGATATATTCTAACCCTTTCACATTCGCCACATAGTTAACCACAAGAAGTACCGAGACTAAAACCAAACTAAACCCTTTACGGCTTTTAAATACTCTTAATTGGGGTAGCGCACGGGATTGGAACAACATTAAAAATACAAATATGCCGGCCACCAAGAACCGATACAATGTAATAGTAACGGGATCCATCATTTCCAGACTTAACTTTAAAAATACCGGCAGAATGCCCCACAAAAATGCGGTTAGCAAAGACAAAAAGAAACCATACCAATGGTCATTTGGGGACAAACTAGTGTTATTCACGTTACCTTCAAAAATGGCAGTTGATGAGTACTACGAGGAACCTAGTACTTAGACTTTGTATCATTCAAACGATCGATAAGGTGGAGGCAAATCGACATAGCATCTTTTAATCGACATTCACGATTTTATCATTTGTTTGACTCTATCTCTATAACTCCTACTCACTTTAAGTTCTTCCTTATTAGATAAAATCAAATGATACTCACCACTGATATGACTAACGAGTTTTTCTACGTATTGAATATTAACAATGACTGACCTATGGACACGAACAAACACTTTAGGGTCAAGATTGTTTTCTAACTCTTTCATTGTACGGCGCATAATATGTGTACGAGCCGTTGTGTGTACGCACATATAATCGCCAGCCGCATCAATCCATTGCACGTCTTGAATGGGGACACGGGTAATTTCAGCACCGTCTTTTATCGCCAAGACATTCGCAAAGGTTCGAGGACCAATAGTTTCACCGCTGGCCAATTTATGTAGAATATCTGTCGAATCACTTCCGGTAAAATCTGCGACTAACTGAGCTAATTTTGCATGGTTTCCATTTTGTTCTTTTGCGGCTAAATAGTGACTCACCTTATTTATGGCTGCTTTTAACCTTTCATCTTCAACTGGCTTGAGTATGTAATCGATAGCATGTATCTCAAAGGCTTTAATAGCGTAAGAATCAAACGCCGTGACAAACACAATTAATGGCAGCGAATGCGCCTGCTCCCTTAACTTACTCAACACTTGAAAACCATTTAAACCTGGCATTTGAATATCTAAAAAGACCAAGTCTGGGTTTAGTGTCGGTATGTTGTCTAAGGCTTCAAGGCCATTTTTGCATTCACCAATAATCTCGATATTACTGTACTCAGCTAAACGTATGGCCAAACCTTTGCGAGCTAAAGGCTCATCGTCCACTATGAGTGTTTTAATCTGCATGTATCGTCTCGCCCAATTCAAACGGTATTCTAATATTTACATTCAATCCTGTTGGCTGGTTATTATCAATCTGGAAAGTGTATTTATTAATATATAGCGCTTGCAGGCGCTCTTTTATATTCGCTAACCCAACTCCCCACCTTGGCTACTTGGCAATTGGCCGTTAACCATTCTTGCGCCAGGACCATTGTCACTCACATCTAAAATGAGTTCTCCTGCCAACGACTTTGCCGAAATACTAATAATCCCCCCACCTTCCATTTTTGATATGGCGTACTTTATTGCATTTTCTATTAGAGGCTGCAAAATCAAACTCGGCACCAGAGGCTTTTGTGGCACTCTCATCTATGTCCCAATTTACTGTTAACCTTTCTTCAAAACGCACCTTTTCAATTTGTAAATACAGCTCCAATGCCTGTATTTCTTGAATGAGAGGGACTTTATGAATGGGATCTTTCTCGAGGGAGTAACGTAAAAAGTCACTTAACCTGTTAACCATTGCTTCAGCGGTTTTATTGTCTTTTATTAAAATGAGGGTAGAAATAGCGTTTAAGGTATTGAACAAAAAATGGGGATTAAGTTGATAACGCAACATTTTCACATGCGCTTGATGAGCCATAGAAGAGGCTTTTAATACGTTTTGCTTTTCTTTAAGTAACATTTGGTAATTTTTGATACCAAAATACGCACCGGTCCAACAACCAATCATAATGATTGAGTTAACGGTGTTGGTAAAATACATATACCACACCTCAGGACGGTAGCCTCTTTTATAGATTTCCCAATAATGGAGGTTTTTATCATGGCCCAAAATAATGCCGTCAAATATAAACTGACAACCACTAAAACCAACATTTTGATCGGACTCAAGGTACGTGCTTTGCGATAAATATAACGAAGGGGAATAGTTAACAGCCAACCAGCAAAGGCATTTAATACAATAACTACCAACCAAACACTGCGCATATCGTGTAAAAACGAGCCAATGTAATAAATGATTGCAAACCCTGCCCAGCCAGCGGTATGCAACGTCCAAAATAGTCGTTCACGACTATCTACCAATTTTCCCCAATAAGGCACGTAATTTCCAAAGATACAAAAAGTGAAAGATGAAGTGTACTAAAAAAACAACGTAGGCGTGTGATCTTGGTCTTAACTAACGGGTAGTTGGTCTCAGCCGGACTATAGGTCATTAAATACCTAGTAATTTATGTTCAGTCGTTTTAGCCAATGTACCGACCACCATGCAGGGCCAATATAAAGAAATTGGATGTCTTTAAAAAGACCTATTTTTTTACCTTCAATGTGGTGTCCGTAAAATTGTAATATCCACATACTAACAAATAAGCCAAGGCTAAATTGCCATACTGATACTTCCATCGTAACCAATAGTTTAATGAAGAAAAAACTTAAAATACTCAAAAAAGTCATAGCGGCTCCAACAGGGCCTGACAACTTAAAATAATAGTAAAGGGCTGGAATAACAATGACATGGGCCCAAGTGACACCAAAGTAATCCAAAAACTCAGGCGTAGGAATGGACCAAACTAACGCCAAGCTAACAAAATAAATGGTTGGAGACCGAAATAGCGTGTAAATATTTGTTAGCTTTATTTTGGTGACTTTCATTATAGTCTCTAAGTAACGCATCAATTTGTCGCATAACTTTCTCTGATATTTTAATTAACTTTAATCTAACAATTCAGTGCCAGCGCTTCAATTAAAAATTCCAAAAATAACAAGGGCAAATAAGCGGTTACGCTGTAACAACCATCATATCCTTCAGTAATTGTTTGACCTCACTTTTCGGCGTATCAAATTTAATTCCAAAGTAACGAAACACTTCATCTACTTTAGTGCTCATAATTGTACCTTCTAGCTCAATACTCTTATCTGACGCTGCGGATAAATGCATTTTAATAACTTGCCTCATTGCTGGAGTTCCTACCAATACCTTTTTATCAATCGATACGCGACAACCATTACTAGAAATATCAATAATAACGCAATGACATAGTGGTTCATTCGTCTGAGCGTCGGTCAACTTCACTGCGATACTTGTCTGTGCTCTTGGCTCTGCTCGTAAGTCGTGGCTTTGAATAGCGGTAGGGAAAGAAGTGAAAATCAAATCAGTAGGCGCTGTGGTGACTAATAGGACCTTCACTTTAAAAGCAATAATTTCACCAATATCATCTTCAAGAATATACCTTACAACCATAGTATTATCTTTAAATATTGCGTCTTTTAATCTGCCCCATTTAGACTCATCTGGAAACTTAATGATTAAACAACGCTTATTATCCATTCCAACAAATTCGGTTCTGACCCTTTTGACCCCAGTCAATGTTGTAATTTGTAAATCCATAGAACGACCAGGGCGCATAGATCTTATTTTTTTAAGTTCTTCATTGGTTATTCCGACTTTTCCTGCAAAATCGCCATGGGTGCAATATTCCTAATACATTTACCTGTTAAGGGTAATAAAGATTCTAAAAACAATAACCTAAGATTTACGTCAAGACCACAAGAGTCTTAAATAACAGCTAATATACTTGTTATACCAAGTAGAGAGAATTCAATGCAAGCAGCAAAACCCAATATCCACTACCAAGTCACATTATCATCTATTGCCGGTCACACTTTCGACGTTAAGTTGACTATAGATAAACCAAATATTTCAGGTCAAGTATTATCCCTTCCCGCTTGGATCCCCGGTAGTTACATGATTAGAGATTTTGCCAAAAATATAATTAGCATCGCGGCTAAAGATGATGCAGGCAACACACTAACTATTGAGAAACTCGACAAACAAAGCTGGAAACTGCCGCCAACTGCAAAAAAAGCACATGTGACTTACCAAATATATGCGTACGACTTGTCGGTTCGAGGCGCATACATTAATGATGAATACGCATTTTTTAATGGCACAAATATGTTTCTAGCGGTTGAAGGGCAAACACAGCAGCCCTCTTCATTACGTTTAGTGAAGCCCGACTCTGCAAAGTTAGCTCATTGGCAAGTCGCCACGACTATGCCTTCACATCATCCTTTATCTCACCAATTTGGTGAATATTGGGCCAATAACTATGACGAATTAATTGACCATCCAGTATTAATGGGAGAATTTGATATTATTCCATTCAGCACTTCAGGCGTGCAATTTGAATTGATCCTGGCTGGAGGACATCAAGCAGACATGGCCAGAATTCAACAAGACCTAAGTATCATATGCCAACATCAAATTGACTTTTTCTCTGACCAACCGCCTGTTAAGCATTATCAATTTATTACTCTACTCACGGATAACGCTTTTGGAGGGCTAGAACATATCAGTTCTACGGCACTTATGTATAGTCGTAAAGATTTACCCAGCCCCTATCAACAAGGCAAAATGACAGACGGTTACCAAGTGTTTTTAAGTTTATGTAGTCATGAATTTTTTCATACTTGGCATGTAAAACGCATCAAGCCAGAAGAGCTATTTGAGGCCAGTTTAGATAGTGAAAAGTACACCGAGCAATTATGGATATACGAAGGTTTTACCAGCTATTACGATGATTTATCGTTATTACGTTGCGGCCGAATCACACAAGATGAATACCTTAAAATTATGTCTAAAAACCTTACGCGGTTACTTTGCAACAAAGGAAGGTTTAAACAAACGATTACTGAGTCAAGCTTTGATGCTTGGACTAAATTCTATAAACAAGATGAAGGAGCGGTTAACAATATTGTGAGTTACTACAATAAAGGAGCCGTTGTCGCCATGTGCCTTGATTTGAGTATACGTTTAGCCAGCAACAAGCAATATAGTTTAGATGACGTTATGCGACATTTATGGTTTAACCACGGCAAAGTCAATGTGGCCACCCACCCCACTGTTATTCATGACATAGTAAGAGAAAGCCTAGGGCTTGATTTAAGTGATTTTTTAGATGCTGCGTTGTATTCAACAGAGGAGTTACATTTTGAAAACTTACTATCCCAATTTGGCGTAGACGTCATAAACCAAGTTAAAGATAACATCGATGACAAAGGCGGGAACATTAATAAAGAGCCTCTACTATATGATTTCGGAGCACTTTGTGCAGACAAAGAAATAGGCGTTGCCATTACACAGGTATCAGAGTTTACCAGTGCCTACGAAGCAGGTTTACAAGTTGGAGACGTTCTTATCGCTATGAATAATTGGCAAGTTAGCAAAGCCAGCATTAAGCACATCATTAATAACTTAACATTAGGACAAACTAGTGAACTCATTGTACTTAGAGATAAAAAACTCAAAAAGCTCTCATTTGAGGCAAAACCAACACAGCACGACACTATTTATTTGAATATCAACAACCCTCAACTCGCTACCAGTTGGTTAGGTTAGATTAATTCAACAGTTATATTTACTCACAGTCAGAACATTATCACTTGATGACTCAGAGCCTTTGACTCTTAAGACATCAAGTGGTGATAGTGTTGCACCGTACTGAACTAATCTGAACTCAACGTTACACTAACAGAAACCAGCCTCCCCCCAATCAAGACACCCATAATTAAATTCGACGAATCCGCAATTTGAACTAGACTAATGGGTAGTGATTCAACCAAGGATGGCCATGATGCCCCAGTCTCGTAAATGCCAAATCAGTTTAGTCGACACCCCTTATTATCATTGTGTTTCACGCTGTGTTCGCCGTTCATTTTTGTGTGGCGAAGATACGTTGACAGGCCAGAGCTTTGAACATAGGCGGGCTTGGGTTGAAACACGCTTGCTTCATTTAAGCCGTATCTTTGCTATCGACATTTGCGCCTATGCGGTGATGAGCAATCACACTCATGTGGTGCTGTGCGTGAACAAACCCTTGGCTGAGCGCTGGACGGTGAAACAAGTGCTCGTTCGCTGGCATCAACTGCATAAAGGCACCTTGTTGTCGCAGCGGTTTATGCGAGATGACACGTTGAGCAAGAGTGAGCGGCATACCCTTCTAGAAACCGTTGAAATTTACCGGATGCGTTTGTATGACATCAGTTGGTTGATGCGTAATCTCAATGAGTACATAGCCCGAGAAGCCAACAAAGAAGATGCCTGCACTGGCAGATTCTGGGAAGGACGGTTTAAGTCTCAAGCACTACTCGATAAATCAGCCCTACTGGCCTGCATGGCTTACGTGGACTTAAACCCCATTCGCGCCAATATGGCCAACACACCTGAGGGCTCTGACCACACCAGTATTCAAACTCGGATACAAGCTTTGAGACACCACCAGCAACCCAAAGGTTTAATGCCATTTGTTGGCAACCCCAGGCAAAACATGCCGAGAGGCATCGCTTTTTCACTAAAAGATTATTGCGACCTCATCGACACCACAGGTCGTGTTATCAGAGATGATAAGTCAGGATTAATCGATACACAGCAACAGCCCATTCTACAAAGGCTAGGCCTAAACAACGAACAATGGTTGACCTTAACCACCGAATTCGAAAAGCACTTTTGTTATGCTGTAGGCAGTGAACATTTAATGCGAAACTTCAGCCTACACACCCAACATCAAAAAATACGAGGCATAGGTAAAGCCAAAACCCTACTTAAACACGCTTAGCCTTTTTTCCAAAGTAACAAACCTCATCAACATCACTGTTGAAGCCAGACACGCCTGATATTCACTACACACCACAAAATCACGTCATCATACCCGTAAACATCGTCAATCTAGTTGTCTTGAGCATAATTTAAACCGAATGGATTAGAAGAACGGTAACTGAGAGAGCTTAAGCGCCATTGCTATTTATGGGTGTCTTAATTGAGGGGCATTATGGGTGTCTTAATTGAGGGGCATCTTAATTGAGGGGCATTATAATACCAACTTCTATTTATTGCCGGGTACCTTCGTGGAGGATGATTTTCTCGGCTTCTAATGCCCCAGTACCTTTGCAGGGTTTATTCTCGCCGCTTTAAATGCGGGATATAGAGTAGCAAGTATACTGAGCAATACAGCAATACTCGCTGTCATATATACTTCGTGCCAACGTAGTTCTGAGGGCAAAAAGTCTATAAAATAGATATCACCAGATAAAAACTGTACGCCCAGTAGATGTTCTATTATGCTGGCGATATTTGCTAGGTTTAAAGCCATGAACACGCCAAGTAACACCCCAAAAGCGGTGCCAATTAAACCATTAAATGTGCCCTGCAACATAAAGACAAAAACAATTAAGCCATTTTTAGCTCCCATGCTTTTTAGCATCGCAATTTCACTTTTCTTTTCATTAACCGCCATCACTAAAGTCGACACAATATTAAAACAAGCTACAGCAATAACTAAGGTTAATGCTAAATAAACCACTGCCCTAACCAATTGAATATCTTGATATAAATTTCCATCACTAATAGTCCAATTAGACATATACACTTCTGGCCGCAATTCAAAACCAATCTCTCTGGTCAATTTAGGCGCTGTAAATGGATCCCGATAACGTAACCGAATACCTTGTGCACCATTCTCGATATTTTGTGCTTCTGCCGCCAATGACATATGAATAAAGCCAATATGGTTACTAAGTTCTCCGCGCAAATCAATGCTGCCTATAACATGTAAATTTAGAGTTTTGGGCGCACTCAAGCTTAAATCAGAAGATAACTGGGGTAAGAGTATTTGTACTCTATCACCAACCCTTAAACCTAATTTTTCTATGACACCCGCGCCCAACAATACCGCATTGTGGTCGGCTTTAAATTGTTGCCATTGTTCTTCTTCCACTAAAGAAGGGAGAATTCCTAATTCTGCGAATTCCATATTGAGGCCGGTCACTTCAACCGCTTTCATTTTATTGCCTTTTTGCAACATTCCCGTGGCTTTAATGTAAGGTTCTACAAATGTAACTTCGGGATGCTTTCGCAACAAATTGACTTCTTGCTGCCAGTTTTCAATCCCTTCAGGATAAACAGATTTAAATTCTGCATGAGGGATCACAGACAATAGCTTATCTTTCAACTCTCTTTCAAAGCCGTTCATCACCGACAGCAAAACAATTAACACAAAACAGCCTAGGCCAATGCCAAAAGTTGACGATGCTGATATAAACGAAATAAAACCATTCTGTCGTTTGTCAGAACGAAAACGCCAAGCGAGTAACCAAACTAAATGCATTTAATTCAACCTAGATTCGTTTCGGTTAGTTCACCGTCGACTAATTGTAAACTGCGGTCTAAACGATTTGCCAACTGAATATCATGGGTGACAACTACAAAACTCGTTTCAGTTTGCTCGCGAAGATCATTTAATAATTGATAGATGTTTTCACCTGTTTTTTGATCTAAATTACCCGTAGGCTCATCGGCTAAAATGAGTTTGGGCTGAGAAACCAGGGCGCGAGCTATGGCTACCCTTTGCCTCTCACCACCAGACAACTCACTCGGTTTATGTTTGGCTCTATGACTCAAGCCTACCTTTGCTAACATGGCCAATGCTGCAGCGTTAGCCTGCTTGATGGGTCTTTTTGCAATAAACAGGGGCATAGCAACATTTTCTAATGCGCTAAATTCTGGCAATAAATGATGAAACTGATAAACAAACCCTAACGATTGATTTCGAAATTGTGCCTGTTGGTTTTCGTTATATTGAAAAATATTTTGTTGCTCAAATATCACTTCACCACTAGAAGGCTTATCTAAAGCTCCAAGTAAATGCAGTAGTGTACTCTTACCTGATCCTGAACTCCCCACAATCGCCACTTGTTCCGCCCGACGAATGGTAAAATTTACACTTTTTAAAACCTTTACGCAGTTTTCACCTTCGTGATATTCCTTGCTCAAGTCACTGCATTTGAGTAATTCACTCATAGTTAACATCTATTCCTAGTCTTGTTTAAAGTCTGTTGACCGAGTTAATTTTCTTAAGCGCTTTTTGTCTCTGCGTTTTGATAATATTTTAGCTAACTTGCGCATACTCATGATTTGATCACTTTCATCAATAATGTCTATGCCAAACAAACTCTCTACTAAATCTTCTAAAGTTAAAATTCCCTCCAAACCACCGTATTCATCGACAATCAATAACATATTGCCACGTTTTGAGTGTAAAGGTTCAAACGCTTTAGTTAATGACATGCTACTCAAAATAGTCACCATGTCTTTTCTGAAAGCCGACAGCGGCTTGTCTAGTGAGTTTTTCGCATAGGCCAATAACAAATCAGTTTTTAAGACATAACCACTGACGTTTTCAATTTCGTTACCTTCATACACAGGGATACGTGAAAATGGCACGTCTATATGCTTTTGGATAAATTCAGATAACATCATGTCTTCAGAAACCGAGAACACCACCGTTCTGTGGGTCATGCTTTCTTTAACTTTAATACGATTTAAATTAAGGAGATTTTGCATCACGGTTGCTTCTCGGGCAGCTAACTGCCCTTCTTCTAAAGACAACGCCGCCATTGCAGCTAACTCTTCTCTATTTAATCCTTTCAAGGGTGTTTCGTCGTGAAGCTTAGACGTGAGTTTGTTGGCCAGTTTAACCAAGGGATACAAGGCTAATATCAAATACTTCAAAAAATAAGCCGTATATGGCGCTAACTGTCGCCAATAACTGGCCCCCAATGTCTTAGGGATAATTTCAGAAAACACCAAAATAAGTAAAGTCAAAATAGCTGATGCTAGGCCTAAATAAGCATCTCCAAATACAACCGCAGCTTGTGCGCCAGCCCCTGCAGCGCCCATAGTATGGGCAATAGTATTCAAACTCAAAATAGCCGACAAAGGTTGGTTAATGTCTTTTACTTGACGAGACAATAACTTTCCAGACGGATGCTTATTTTTCTTCAAAACAGATATGTAAGCGGGAGATACACTTAAAATAACGGCTTCGGCGATAGAACAAATAAAAGAAAAGCCTAAGGCTATGAAGATATAAAGTAATAACAGAAACATGTAGATGTTATCTCAGTATTGACCAAAACAAAGTGTTTGAAGTAGCTGGCAAGCATATCAAAAACAAACTAGATAACGTAGCACTAAAAAGCATAGATTTTATTTCGCTACGATCACCGAAGCCAACAGCCATAACACAATGTCAATCCAAATTGATACATTGCCAAGCAGCAAGAATGCAACAGTTAACACAAAGAAATAGCAAACAGATAAATTACACACGGCAGTGTATAAGTAAAACGATAGAATTATCGATAACTATACGAAGGTTATGGTTAGCTACTCAAATAATTTTAGATAAGCAAGATGGAACAATGAGGATTATCACAGATAACACAATATGAATTTAATGGCGGAGTGGACGAGACTCGAACTCGCGACCCCCGGCGTGACAGGCCGGTATTCTAACCAACTGAACTACCACTCCCCGCATTTAAATCATATTGTTTGTTTTGATGCTGGCGGAGTGGACGAGACTCGAACTCGCGACCCCCGGCGTGACAGGCCGGTATTCTAACCAACTGAACTACCACTCCAGCCGTAATCAAAACTTTTATTCTGTTCTTACTAAATAAACAATAAAAACCGAATAATTGACGCTATTAAAGTTGGCGGAGTGGACGAGACTCGAACTCGCGACCCCCGGCGTGACAGGCCGGTATTCTAACCAACTGAACTACCACTCCACAATCTTTAATAATATCAAACAGTTAAGTAGGAATAACTTGATACCCCTCCCCAACCGCGGCGCAGATAATACGGCTAACCTAGGATTGAGTCAACAGGTTTTTTCACGAAAAGTCAGTAATAGTGTTTGATTGCTCGCGTATTAACCAATTAGGCTATTCCTTAGGCATAGATAAGTCCATAAAGCCGGTATCGGTAGTATCAGCAGTGCTCGCTTTTGATTTTTTGTCTTTTTCAACTGGAGCGGGTTCTTTTACTTTCCGTCTGAATAATTTAGCGAGCATACCATGCTGCTTTTCAACCTTATCATTAATATCTTTCGCAGCTTTTGTTTGATTGAAAAAAGGTAGACTTAATTTTTGATTACTTGTTATTAACCAAATGACGACGCCACCAATAATGATTAACAATAAATTGAGCCCCACAATCCATGAGATCAGTGCACTAGTTGACATGTTAGACTCATGAGGCGGTGTGTGCTCTGTTGTACTTTTCCCATCCAAAGTAGAAGCCGCGTTACCTTCACTACTAGTATTATCAAGCGCAATTTCTACAACGTCAGGTACTGGCTCTTCAACCAAAAAAGTGTATTCCGGTACATCTAAAATAAACTCCCGCCCACTATGGGTATTTCCAAACACGGTTAACTTCACACTATACGTACCATAGCCAAAATTAACTATGTCATGTTTCTTTACCTCGTCAGTCATTTCTGTAATTGAAAAATTTTGTATATCACCATTGGGGAAGCGTACTTTGCCATCAATCAGTAAACTTGAAATATCAATAAATTCTCGGTCCGCATCTATCTCTAGATAATGGTAACCTGCTTTTCCATGGTCAATAGCGACATCAATTTTAATTGGATTAGGATACAACATGATATTAGGGTCAACCTGCTCTCGAGAATACATGGGGGTTGACACTTTAAAGGTTGGCTTCCATTCACCGTCAGCAATAGATAAATTAAACTGGCCAGTAAATACCCCATCAAGAGGAATTTCATCGGTGCCCTTACCGTTGTCTTGAAAAGTCGCCACAATTTGCGAGCCTGCACCAAAATTATTGTAATCGGGGTTGTTGGTACTCGCTAAGGAGATTGTTAGCTCTACCACATCTCTAAACGCAGCATAGTTAATAGGCTTTCCATTATTAGTCAAGTAGGCCGTTTGCTTCAGGATCTCTCCAGAAAATATCACGTCAGGTAACTTATCAGCGTGTAACGCCAATTCACTAATGACCATAACTCGGCTATCGGGTGAAATATTCCCCACAGCCTGCCAAGGACCCAGCATCGGATTTTTGATGCTGACCATGTCGTATGTGGTACTGTCAAACCAAAAAATACTCTCACCATCAGCGGTTGACTGAAATATTTTGGAACCATCTGGTCGTACTAAAACAATGGGACTCGATCCATATTTACGAAAAAAAACCATCGTGATTTCTTCTACTTCGTAATCGATCCTGAAACGATTTTGCAATAATTCGATACTGTTATGGAATTCGCTACCTAAAGTGGTAAGTGGTGATTCATTTTTGTTAACAGGCATAATCTCAGAGCCGTTCGCAACGGCCGCTGTAGATTGCAAAACAAGGGGAACAAGACTGTTGGCATGATTCGAATGACTAAAAGTTATCAGCACGATAACTATTGTTATAAATACTAACCTGTCAATCATGCTTACTCACCTACCTTAAAATAACTATTGGCGCCACAAACAGCTACCACCTTCTTCAACCACTAAATCGAGTCTAGACTCATGTTGTTCTAATTCATCGGCTGTTGCGAACACAACCTTTAATGGTTTTCTATCTGAGGGCAATCTTCTTATCACTTCTGTTTGTACGCCTCCTTCGCCACTGGCTTTACCACTCAAATTTAAATCTGTTTGGCCGCCAGTCATCATCAGATAAACATCGGCTAAAATTTCTGCATCTAATAATGCGCCGTGCTTCTCTCGGTGAGAATTATCTATGCCATATCGTCGACACAATGCATCTAGGTTGTTCTTTTGACCTGGGTGCATTTTCCTTGCTAGGTCAAGAGTATCCAGCACAGTACACATGTTTTCTGTTTTGTTTTGGGCAAGTCCTGTTAACTTTGCAAACTCATGATCCATAAAGCCCACGTCGAATGGTGCATTGTGAATAACTAATTGTCCGCCTTTGATAAAATCAATAAACTCATGGGCAACATTTCTGAAAACGGGTTTATCCATTAGGTATTCATTGGTTATACCATGCACATCAATGGCTTCTTGCTCAACTAGGCGTTCAGGGTTGATATACACATGGAAAGTGTTGCCGGTCAATCGACGATTAATTAATTCCACGCAACCAATTTCAATTATTCTATGACCCTGTTTAGGGTCGATGCCGGTAGTTTCAGTATCTAATACAATTTGTCTCATTGGTTACTCATTTGGATAGAATGGGTGTCTTTGGGTATAAACATCATTATACTGCCGTTAATTTTAAAAATTTGCATTTATATGAAAATAATTACATGAAAAAAATAGATATTTATACTGATGGATCCTGTTTGGGCAATCCTAGATCTGATGGCTATGGTGCCGTATTGATTTTTGACAAGCATCGTAAAGAGCTGAGCCAAGGTTTTAAACACACCACTAACAATCGAATGGAATTATTGGCCACCATCGAAGCGTTGGCGTGTTTGAACGAAGAATGCGAAGTTAAACTCACCACCGATAGTCAATACGTCAAAAATGGTATCAATCAGTGGATTAAAGGTTGGAAAAAAATGGCTGGAAAACGTCAGCCAAAAAACCGGTCAAAAACGTTGATCTATGGAAACGATTGGACGAACAAGTCAATCGTCATAACGTACAGTGGTTTTGGGTGAAAGGGCATTCTGGTCATCCAGAAAACGAAGCTTGCGACCAATTAGCCAGACAAGCAGCTGAAAGCAAAAATCAATTAGAAGATACTGGGTTTAGTGCTTAATCTGCGCTGTAGAGACTAGTCTCTACAGAATCTAATTACTTATCACTCCAGATAGCGTATTCATTGCCATTTCTGTCACAAAAATGGAATCGGTGGCCTCCTGGAAACTCAAAAGTTGGAGTTTTTATTTTGCCACCAGCCCCTTCAATATCGGCTTGGCTTTTTACTAAGTCGTCACTGTATAACACAACCAGCACACTGCCTTTATCAGCGTCTACGACGTATTCTGATACAAACAATCCGCCTTCGATTCCTGCACCTTTTATCGCAGCATAGTCATCGCCATAATCGACAAAATCCCAGCCAAACGCTTTTCTAAAAAAGGCCTTGCTAGACGCCATAGCTTTAACAGGTATCTCAATATAATTAATTTTATGATGTTGGCTCATATCACTCACCTAAAAATGGTTAACTGGTTATTTATACTAAAAATTATAGAAAACAAATATCGGTTAATACAATAAAAAATGCCTACTTTTCGGCAGGCATTTTAACATGATTTTGGCTGGACTAGAGGGATTAAAACAACACCTAGAATTTAGCGCCTACCCAAACCCATAGTTTATCGGTATCGACTCTAGTTCCCTCACCTGAATAGGCAGCGTACTTAATTCCAGCAGAATAATGCTTGCCGTAACTTTTAACGTACGACAAATCCAATTCACTGCCTAAATCATCTACAGTAGCCGTGGCTTCATCGGCTTCAAAGTCATGATACATAACGGTCCAGCTGCCACCCAGCACTTTACCCGCCAAGGTCACTGAAGTATCTACCAAGCCTTCATTTGGCGTGCCTAAGAACATATCAGCCCAACCATTAAATTTATGTAACGTGGCTAAAGGCGTAGCAAACCCCACGCCCCCTTCATCTGAGCCCAATGACTCATAACCTAATTTTGCAGTAATACCACTTACTACTACACCAACGCTAAGGTTCATATAGTCGGTGCTAAAATCAGTCGTTGAGGTTTCATTGCTTTGCGAAGCATATTCCGCAGCGTATAGAATTTTAGCATCACCAGCAGCAGTGCTACCAGTGAAGCTCACGCCGTAGGTATCCAAACTATTTTCGGTACCGTTATCTACTTCTAGCAAGTAGCCATAAGCTGTTATTTTTCCGACTGGGGTCATATAGGAGGCGTTTAGTAGATGATCTTTCGCATCTAAGTCTGCACTCTCGGCAAAAATACGATTACGTTGGTCAATATAAGCATAATTCAAGGTTAATGCTTCGCTTGGAGCATATCTCACACTCAAACCATCAAATGTCTGTCTGTCTTGACGCCATCCCACATGACCAATAAAGCGATGCCCGTCCATAGTGATCACTTGGCGACCCAACTTTGCCGTTAGCCCCGAGCCAGTGTATTGAATAAAGCCTTGGTCCAATTCAGTGTGTTCCGGATCGGCAATCACTGAATACTCCCCTACATTATAACCAGTAGGACCTACAGTGTAGTCACCCTGCCCCATGACGATTCTGCTATCTTCCATTTCTACTGTGGCAGAAAATCCTTTAATCGTACCTGTTTTATAGGCTAAAAGCGTACGCAAGGTTAAGGCACTAGCATCTTTCGCAGCGTTATCTTGCTCAACAGATTCATAGCGAAGAAGATTATTGACGCTGGCCTTTCCTGAAGTCAATGCTTCAGTAATTGACTCAGCTTGAGTCACATTGCTAACTGACAAACCTACAATAGCAACAGACAGAGCTAGGGTTAAAGGCGTTTTTTTAAATATTTTCATGATTTTCTCTTACGTTTAATGATATTCAGTATTTGATTGATATGTCTATTTACAGTGTAAAAATGACGCTTATGCCACGTCGCTTTTAGACTGGCTATTGGCTGATACTTTTTGGCTTTGTGTTCAGAAACCGACTCCACCTTGCGCTGCTTTTCATACAAGAATTTCAACACTTCCGAACGATAGTGGTTATATTTAGGATCATCAGCTAAAGCTATGCGGTTTCTTGGCCTTGCCAATTCAATAGGCAAAATCTCACCGATAGTCGCTGCTGGACCGTTAGTCATCATGACAATTCGATCGGAAAGTAACACCGCTTCATCGACATCATGAGTAATCATGATGACCGTATTACCTAACTCAGCGTGAATTTCCATCACTGAGTCCTGCAAGTGAGCACGTGTTAACGCGTCTAGCGCACCAAACGGTTCGTCCATCAATAACACCTTGGGCTCCATTGCCAGTGCACGTGCGATGCCGACTCGTTGCTTCATACCGCCGGAAATTTCAGCTGGTAACTTATCCGCTGCATGGGTCATGTGTACTAGTTCAAGATTGTGCTCTACCCATTCTTTTATCTCTTGCTTTGAGCGACCTTTTTGCGTTTGCTTGACCGCAAGTTCAACGTTTTTGTAGGCACTTAACCAAGGCAGTAAGGAATGATTCTGAAAAACAACGGCTCGCTCAGGGCCTTGGTTCGTTTACTTCTTTTTGATCAAGAATAACCCCGCCTTTGGTTGCCTGATATAATCCGGCAACAATATTTAGTACCGTAGATTTACCACAACCAGAATGGCCAATAAGTGAAATAAATTCGCCTTTTTCAATTTTAAGATCAACACCTTGTAAAGCCGTAAACGGACCTTTAGGTGTTGGAAAGTCAATACCAACTTGTGTTAGTTCTAAGTGATGTGTGCCACTCATAATAATTCCCCTAGGATTGTGTAATATTTGCCGTTGTTTATCTCAGTACTGCGTGCTTATCCCAACTGACTTTTCGCTGCAGAGACAACATCAATCTATCCAGTACAAACCCAATCACACCAATTGTTAGCACTGCTACCATAATGCGCGCTAAAGACTCTGAACTACCATTTTGAAACTCATCCCATACAAACTTGCCTAAACCGGGATTTTGCGCCAACATTTCTGCCGCAATCAACACCATCCAACCTATCCCTAGAGATAGCCTTAACCCTGTAAAAATAGCTGGCACCGAAGAAGGCAAAACAATCTTTATGACGTGGTCAAAGGCATTCAGGCGTAGCACTTTACTCACATTTAATAGATCCTTATCAATAGCTGATACGCCAACAGCGGTATTAATTAAAGTCGGCCACAAACAGCATAAAGCGACAGTGACCGCTGAGGTAACAAAGGACTTTGAGAACATCGGATCGGTACTGACATAAACGGCACTCACTACCATAGTCACTAAAGGAAGCCATGCTAAAGGCGAGACAGGTTTAAACAGTTGGATTAATGGGTTGATAGCCGAATACGCTTGCTTGCTCAAACCACAAATAATACCAATAGGAATGGCTAGTAGAGACGCGACGGTAAAGCCTACCATCACCGTATAAAGGCTGGTCCAGATCTGCTGAAAAAAGGTAGGCGCTCCTGTGAACGCTCTAATTTTAGGGCTATAGCTTGGATCCTTGGCGACACGGGCCGCATTTCGTTCCTCTTGACGAGCATAAAACTTCTCAGCTTTATCCATCTGCACGTTATGCTCATTAATCAATCCGACTGTTTGTTGCCACACAGCCAGTGGACCAGGAAACTGACCTAAAGAAGTATCAATATTTTTAGCCATTGCGCTCCACAACCCTAAAAACAGCACTATCCCAATGATTGGTAAAGCTAGATTGCCAAGTACTTTTCCAATATTTGGCAAATCTAAACCTTTTACTTGATGTAAAATTGTCGGCACAGCTAATTGCTTAGTCATTTTTAATCACTCCAAAGAAAGTGAGGCGTTCGCCTCACGGTACTTTTAGTTAAAGTTTGCTGTCGCTTTTTAAACCAATTGCAAATTTCTCTAAATAAGCATTAGGCTGACTACCGTCGTAAACAATATTGTCAATAAAGTGTTTTTGCGGCGATTTAAAGCCAGTCTCTGTTGTGAACTCGGGGAAATCTGCGGCCTTAGCTTTGCCTTCTGCAATCAAAGATTGTGCAGCTGCCGCATAAATATCTGGGCGATAAACTTGTTTAGCGATATCTTTGTACCAACTATCAGGTTTGGGCTGTGAAATTTGTCCCCATCGACGCATTTGCGTTAGATACCAAATAGCATCACTGTAAAAGGGATATGTTGCGTAGTGGCGGAAAAACACATTGAAGTCAGGTACGTCCCTTTTATCACCTTTTTCATATTCGAAGGTGCCAGTCATGCTGTTAGCGATGACTTCATAATCTGCCCCAACGTACTGACTTTTTGCCAAAATTTTAACGGCTTCAGGTCGGTTTGCGTTGTCGTTAGCATCTAGCCACATTGCAGCACGGATCATCGCTTTCACGACACGAATATGCGTATTCGGATTTTTTTCAGCCCATGACTTACTCACCCCAAATACTTTTTCAGGATTGTCTTTCCAAATTTCATAGTCGGTTACAACAGGTACACCAATGCCTTTAAATACGGCTTGTTGATTCCATGGTTCGCCAACGCAATATCCGTAGATAGTGCCAGCTTCCATAGTGGCAGGCATTTGTGGAGGGGGCGTCACAGACAGCAGAGCATCTGCACTAATTTGACCACTGGTATCACCTGTATCAGGAGAATAATATCCTGGATGAATACCTCCAGCTGCTAACCAATAACGTAACTCATAGTTATGGGTCGAAACTGGAAACACCATTCCCATTTTGAATGGTTTACCTTTACTCTTAAAATCATCCACCACTGGCTTCAGAGAATCAGCTTTAATTGGATGAACAGGCTTACCATCAACATGTGGTACATGCTTCTTCATTTGTTTCCAAATATCGTTTGAAACAGTGATGGCGTTACCATTTAAATCCATGCTAAACGCGGTGATAATGTCCGCTTTGGTACCATATCCAATGGTTGCTCCTAGAGGCTGTCCAGCTAACATATGCGCGCCGTCAAGTTGTCCATCTATAACCCGATCCAATAGTACTTTCCAATTGGCCTGCGCTTCTAATGTGACATATAAACCTTCTTCTTCGAAGTATCCTTTTTCATAGGCAACCGCTAAAGGCGCCATATCAGTTAATTTTATGAAGCCAAATTTCAATTCTTCTTTTTCAGGCCAACCTAATTCGTCAGCATTAACATTTACAGCAAAAACTGAACTGGTCATTGCCACTGAAACCATCCCAAAACGAAGTGATTTAACAGCATGCTTTAGAGATCTCATTAATCGATTATTAGTCATCATCTACTCCGATTTTTTCCAAAAAAACCCACAAAGATTTTTAGATAAAAATCTTTGTGGGCTACATTGCCTAATCGCAACAACACAACTATGTGATTGTTACGAATATAAATTTAAGCAGTATGAACAAAATTGTTCTTAAAAAGCACCTATTAAAACAATAGATACACAACACTCAAATTAGTTATAGCATCATCAATGCCAACTTTTAAAAGTGTTATTTATCAGTCACTTAAATAAATAGAAATGCTAAATCAAGTTCAGTAGAAAACCAAATCTGTGCAAAGGCGCACTACCTCAGTGCTATTGGTGCAACGACAATGTATGGAATAAGCTCAAAGTAAGTGTACAAAAAACCTGATTCGGCTTGGATGAGTGTGGACGGAGGAATATTCTTAAGTGTTTGAATTGTTTATAAAATTCAATTTGAAACGACATTGACTATGCCGAGTTTAGATTACTTAGCAAGTAAAAAAGCGATCACCAAAAATTGGATCACGCATAACCCTTGGTAAACCAACAACGGGTTTCGTTTGATCAAGGGCTCTTTGGCTTTAGCCGTTAACATTTGCTGGTTGGGTTTTGATAAGTCCATTAACAATTCGGAAAATGCTTCATGCCGCAACTTCGGGTTTGCTTGCAGTGCCTTTTGTAGTGTCATATCCAACCACTTAGGCAAATCAGGTCGAAAACGGTTAATACTCTGGTATTGCCACTCATCATAGGAACTTGGGATGTAATCTTGATATTTAAACGCTTTAAATGGACGTTGCCCAGCTAACATTTCATAAATCACCGCAGCCACCGAAAACAAGTCACTTTGATGATCACTCTTATGGGTCAATAGATACTCTGGTGCAATATAATGTACAGATCCCACAGCCATGTTTTCGTCTGGTAACGAGTTAGTTTCGGCTAAGGCGTTCGCTAATACTGTTCCAAAATCAATTAACTTTACTTCGCCGTGCTCATTGATCATCACATTTTCTGGCTTAACATCCCGATGCACCATATCTTTACGTTGCAACACTCTAAGGGCATTCACCAAATGGCCTATAATGCTGCGCACTTGTTGCAAAGATGGATGTGGATTATCAACCATCCATTGGCGCAATGTTTGCCCTTCTATGTATTCGCAAATGTGATACATAAATTTAGCATCCGCGGGGCGTTTGTATATCGCCATGACATTGGGATGTTTAATATGCTGACCTATCCACTCTTCTCGCAAAAAACCACTCAAATAAGTAGGGTCATCGGCAAAATATTGAGAGGGAGTCTTAAGGCCGTATATTTTACCGTCGGCTTCATTTAGTACTTTAAACAGGCTACTACGTGTTCCGTTAAATACCGTTTTGACAACACGATAGCCTTCTAACTTCATGCCTACTTCTAAGGCTGGCGGCATCGCTAAACGACTAAGTTGACGATAGTGCTCGTCTAAACTAGCATCGGGTAACTCTACTACCTTTACCAACAAACAAGTGACATTGTCGTCACTACCCGCTTGCACTGCTGCATCCACAATATTTTTAGCACGTTGCTCGAGACTAACATTGTGTTCATTAATAAAAGCCGATAATTGTTTTACCGCCAAAAACTCATGTACACCATCTGACGTAAAGACATAAATATCACCTCGCTCTAGCTCCAGAGTTCGATAATCTACGTCTAAATGTGAATCAATTCCCACAGCTCGGGTCAGTACATTTTTGCTTCCTTGACGAGAAACATGGTCGATGGTCAGTTGCTCGAAGTTGTGCCCTTGCAGGCGGCTAATGCGAGTATCCCCAGAATGAACAATGAAACCTGAGGTAGACTTAAACACCATACCGCTAAAGGTGGTGATCATTTGGCTATGCCCGCCATGCTCGTAATCATGTTGACCATGGCACCAGCGATTTAACCCCTGTAACACTTGACTTACTGAGCGTTTCACCGTCCACGTTTGTGGGGTTTGATAGTAATCTTGAATGAAATTAGTAACGCAGGTATTAGCGGCCTCTCGGGCGCGAGTCGCCACACTGACTCCGTCGGCAATAGTGGCTACTGCGCCTTTTGATTCAAGGTCATGATCTTTGGGCAAAAAAGCGGCGAAGGCGTCTTGATTTTCAGCTTTCGGCCCTTGACTGGAAAAACCGCCGAATTCTAACTTTAGTTTTTCCAATGCTCACTTCTCATAATCTTATTGATACCGAACTAGCTTAGAACTAGGTAACGTTAATGAGTTCTACACTACCATCTTCACGTACTTCAGTCATAGTACCACTTGGCTCTTTCATAAATAACAAGGCAATAAACCCTAAAATCGCGGTGCCTGCAATCACTAAGAAAAAAGTAGAGGTATCAACGAGAGAATAAACAGTTAAGTAAACAACTGCGCCAACGTTACCATATGCTCCGGTCATTCCGGCAATTTGCCCTGTCAACCTACGTTTAATTAGAGGTACTGCCGCAAATACAGCCCCCTCGCCTGACTGCACAAAGAACGAACAAGCCATGACCGCTAGCACTGCCAACCAGATTGGCCAACTTGAATCAATTAGACTCAAACAAAAATACCCTACTGCCAAACCCGCCGTTAAAATGAGTAAGGTCTTCTTACGGCCAAACTTGTCTGATATTAAACCACCGTCAGGGCGCGACATTAAATTCATAAATGCGTACATGCCGGCTAACAAACCGGCTGTTGCCATACTTAGTTCAAATGTTTCTGCAAAAAAGGCAGGTAACATTGAAATAACTGCTAGCTCTGAGCCAAATGTCGCAAAATACAAAATATTTAATACCGCAACTTGTTTAAACGAGTATCGATGTACTTCTGCCACCGGCGTGACAAATATGTCTTTATTCACTTTATAGGTAGCGTAGCAATCGTAAATATAAAGTGCTGCTAAACCAAGATACACGCCTAGAACCACGGTTTCACTTAACAGCGATACTCCTTGCGGAGATAGTTTCCAGTTTAACAATGCTAACGCTAAATACATGGGTGTTTTCATTATCAACAATAAGTAGAAATCGCCAACACTCGTCACTTCCATGCCGCCCAGATTCTTAGGGCGAAAATACGTCGAACCTTTTGGCGTATCGGTAGTATTTTTATAATACACAAAACTAAAGACTAAACTCATTACGCCTGTAATGCCGACAGCATAACGCCACCCATCTTCACCACCAAACATCAATGCTATGGTTGGTAAAGTAAAAGCGGCGGCAGCCGAGCCAAAGTTACCCCAGCCACCGTATACACCTTCAGCAGTGCCGAGTTCCTTTGGAGGAAACCACTCACTTACCATACGGATACCCACAACAAAACCTGCTCCAATACACCCTAACGCAAAACGGGCGATCAATAATTGGCCAAAACTGTCGGCTAACGCGAAGGCGAAACAGGGAATAGAACAAATAGCCAGTAAGCTGGAATACACTAACCTAGGTCCAAACTTATCGGTCAATGCGCCAATAATGACCCGCGCGGGGATGGTTAACGCCACATTAATAATCAACAGCGTTTTCCATTCACTTAAGGTCAAGCCGACACCATCAACAATTGCCCCTTTTAGCGGGGCCATATTGAACCACACAACAAACGTAATAAAAAATGCCATCCAAGAAAGATGCAGGGTTTTCATCTTGCCAGTGAAAGAGAGTAAATTAAATTTTTCAACACTCATTATATTTAGAGCCTTTTATGTTTTTAGAATGCGCAAGCTAAACTGACTAGCCATTCCTACCTATATATTTGCCAAAAAAAACCCACAAACATTTACCTATAAGTAAAGGTTTGTGGGCTACATTGCCAGTCCATACTAAACACAACGTTGTGTTAACTATGACCAATTTTTTCAATAAAAATGTTAGAACGAGTTTTGCAACTGTTTGTAATTAAATGCCAGTGTACATCGAGTTGAACTGCACAAAATAAAGCACAAATAATGCCACTACGTTTTTACACTTAATATCAATCACTTAGACAGTTAGCAAATATCAACATTGTCATTTTCACCACCATAAGAGTGCAGCAACGCACTGATGCAGTGCTAATTAGCTCCCTAATAGGGTCGTAGCACAAACACATTGACAACTAAATTTATCCTAAAAATTACGCACACTTTGTTTGCCTGCTCGTTCCTTTCCAGCACACTATTTTGCCAGTCGACAGATGCTCGGCAAACCAGCATTCGTGCGCTCTTTGTTGCAATGGATAAGCCGTTAAATTTCAAGCTAAATTATCTATTAGTACACACTTATTAACGTTTCATAACAACGAAGCCTATATCATTTGGGTTGTTAGTATGGCCTAATTACTTTCACCTACAATAAACAAAAAACTCGTCGCTATGGTTCAATTCAACAACTCAATAGAGTGATGAAATAGAGTGGCGAAATGATTCATTGACCTTAAGCAAATCAAATAGGATCGCCTAATGATAGATAAAGTATTACATGATTTTTTAATCGTATGGGCCACTATTGATCCAATCGGCACTATGGCGCTTTTTGCTGGTCTCACTGCCACCTATTCAGCCAAGGAACGACGAAAAACCGCATATAAAACAGTTCTGTACGCTACGCTAATTTTGCTTGGAGCAATACTGGTTGGACAACTGCTACTCGGTGCTATGGGGATTAGTTTGCTTTCATTTCAAGTGGCTGGAGGGATTATTCTTTTCCTATTTGGCTTACAAATGGTTTTTTCAAATGGAGCACCTGACAACAAGATTGAAGCCAAACATGATATTTCAGTATTTCCCTTGGCGATCCCAGCCACGGCTTCACTATAGGTGCAATACTGGCCGTCATTCTAATAACTGATAATCATGTGTATACCATAGAAGAACAAATTTACACATCTGCTACGGTACTGGCAGTTCTCCTTATCACACTTATTTTACTGCTGTTTTCTGGTGCCATTATTAGACTAATTGGCATGGGAGGAGCGTCCCTTCTGACCAGAATTATGGGCATGATTTTGGCTGCATTGTCGGTGGAATTTATAATGGAAGCGCTTGGTATTGAAAAATGGGTAAGTGCAGGCGTATAATTTTTGAGCAACATTTGTACGCCCCCCAGAACAACTTACTCTGATTTAAGGATAGAAAATGTCATATATAGATGGGTTTGTAGCAGCTGTACCGAATGAAAATAAAACGCTTTTTATTCAACACGCTAAGATAATGGCCGCTGTTTTAAAGCAGTATGGTGCGTTAAAGGTAGTCGATACGTGGGGTGATGATGTACCTGATGGAGAACAGACATCATTGCCTATGGCGGTGCAAAAAAAGACGATGAAACGGTAGTATTCTCATGGGTAATTTGGCCATCAAAGGAAATACGTGATTCAGGATGGAAGCTAGCAATGGGTGATCCCAAAATGCATCCTGACCAATCTCCAATGCCGTTCGATGGCAAACGATTAATTTACGGTGGCTTTAACGTCGTGTCAGAGGTATAAGTCAAAGCTTAAACCTCGTCTTGGTCAATTTTTCACTCACTTATGGATAGGCTCGCGTATCTTTATTGTCGATGATTTTAGCAAAACTGTGAAAACGCCACATCCTCAGCGATCCATGAAATAACTTAGCGCTTAACGTCAAAAGTAGACTTCATTTGACGATAAATGTCTGAACGAAATACTTTTTTTGCAATGTCATTGGGTACGTAAACATTTTTTAATTGTCCCGCATCGCGCATTTTTGAAATCAACCACTCCCCTCTCACGTGCTCTGGTAGGTTAATAGATACATCATCTGAACGATAAAACTGATTGTATGACGGTACTGATCGTGATGGGCTAGATTTACCCGTTAAACAAATGCCTAGCAAAGATGGCGCAATAATATCTAGTGGTGCATGTAAGTACTTAGGTTGCGTTAGCATTATCGCGGCTTCAAATCGATTCGGTGTACTTTCTAACCATATGCAAGCTTGTTGTAGTGCCGCAGTCAAGGCCAACACGGTATTAGGTTTTTGAGCATAGAAAGAGCCTAATATACCGAGCACCTTCTCGGGCGAGTCTTGCCAAATATCATACGAAGTTAAGCCCGTTAAACCAATGCCCGCACGCACGGCTTGCGCATTCCAAGGGCCGCCAACACAAAACCCGTCAATATGTCCTGCCGCCATATGCTCAACCATATTTACCGGCGGTACGACTACAATATCTACATCATCTGCGGCGATTTTCGCTGACATCAACCAATCTCGAAGTTGATAAAAATGGCAACTATAAGGAAATACCGTTGCAAATTTCAATTTAGGCTTATTTTCTAACTTGCGCTTTCTAATCACACTACGCAACAAGTATGCGGCGAGTGGCAAAGTAAGATGAGTTAAGGTATTTTCACTCAGTATTTCCTCATGCATTTTTTGCGATAAGGTAATAGCATTACCATTTAAACTTAATACAAATGGGGTGATAACTTCTGTTTTACTGCACCCTATTCCTAAGGAGCTGGCCAACGGCATAGGGGCCAACATTTGCGCAGCGTCGAGCACACCGGCGTGTAGTTTATCGCGTAATGTTGCCCATGAATTTTGCTTTTCTAATGTAACATTTAGTCCCCATTGTTCAAAAAACCCAATTCGTAGGCCGCCACAACGGGAGCAGAATCAGTTAACGGGATAAAGCCAAGTGTCAATTCTGTTTGTTCCGGTTTTATCATCTCTTAACCTGTCATTTATATGGTATTTAACAAAGAAATAAGCGTTCTGGCCACATCATCTAGTTTTTGTCCGGTGTCCATTGCTGTCTTTCGCATGGCTCGATAAGCCTCATCCTCTGCGAGATTCTTTTTCTTCATTAGTAATCTTTTTGCTTGATCAACTAGATCTCTTGATGCAAGCGCTTGTTTGGTTTCTGTCAGTTCATTTTTTAGTTTTTGAAATTCTGTAAACCTCGCCACGGCGGCATCTAGAATAGGCTTTACTCTTTTTAAGTCTAAGTCACCTACGACATATGCACTCACGCCAGACTCAATTGACTGGTTAATCGCATCTGTGCCTTCTTCTTCAGCAAACATAACCACAGGCTTTGGATCGTATTGAGATATAGTACTCAAGCTTTCTAGAATGTCTCGATTTGGAGACTCTATGTCGATCACAATAATATCGGGCTTAATCTGATCAACATGCTTTAGCAAATGTGATTCGGGGCTAGCTAAATGACTAACAATATAGCGAGAGTTATTCAAGGCCGCGGTTAACGAAGCGACACGTTCACTATTGTCGTCAATTAACAGAATACGCAGTTCTTTTGATACGTTTGGGGTCGTTTTTTGGTGTGCACTTCCCTGCCCTTTTGTCCGTGCACTTTTTCGCCCATTAGCTGGAGCTTTGTCTTGCAATTGATTATCCGAACGAATATGTATCGACTAGTAACGAGGGTAATGCAATCTATAAGCCAAAATATTTGGCAGTCAAAACTAGCTTCTTATCAATAAACATCAATAGCGAAGAGGTAATTAAAACCCAAAATGGTGCAATAGCACCAGTTAATGCACCAACAATATGCACCGGTCAATTTAATCTCCTAGTTCGCTTGCACTTGGGGCACGTACGCTTTGGTTCCCCATAAGGGCACGGTAGACAAACTGTGTTTGAAACTACCAGAGGTCTCTTTGGTAGAATACGACACATACATCAAGGTTTGATTTTTAGGATCATAAATACGGCGAATTTTCATTGTCTTAAAAAATACACTCTTTGATTTTTTAAACACAATTTCACCAGATTTACTCTTATCAATTTGCGCGATCATTTGTGCTGTAATCTCGCCAGTCTGTCGACACGCAATTGAACTATCAGAAGGATCCGAAAAACTGAGATCAGCTTCAATACTGGCAACATGACAAGTTACCCCTGTAACAATAGGATCAACGAGTGTATTCAACTTAATATCTTTGGTGGTAAATGCGCCTAAGGAGATATCGCCCACTTCGTTTTTGTCACAGGCGGTTAACAATATAAAAACCGCACAAATTATAGATTTTTTCATTTATTTTCTCTTTTTTAAGATCTAGATTGAACTTTTTGCCGCTAAATAGCGACTATATAGTATGGCAGCGTAGTGACCTGCCATATTCCCTGGACCGCTTACTTAGGTGAGCGGTATCTTTAATCCTCAATTTAGTACATAAAAAAGCCAATCTAGCTGACTTTATTCAACAAAATACTGTATATTCCGCCCTCGTTTTAGCACAAATACAGGATCCTCGATATGAAATTCGCCAATTTAGGTTTAGCCAAAGAACTCCAACAAGCTATCGAGGTTTGTGGATATGCAGACTTAACACCGGTTCAAGAGCAAGCAATAGTACCAGCTCGACGTGGTAAAGACCTATTAGTTAACGCCCAAACGGGTACCGGTAAAACGGCGGCTTTTGCTCTACCTATTCTACAAAAGTTGCTAGATACCCCACAAGCAACAGTGAGCGGAAGCCCTAGAGCATTGATCCTCACTCCGACCAGAGAGTTAGCGGAGCAATTAGCTAATACAATTAGCGCTTATGCGCAATTTACCAACCTAACGGTTACGGCTTTATTTGGTGGCGTAAAAATGGGGGGCCAGTCGGCCAAATTAAAAAGTGGCGTAGATATCGTTATTTCTACGCCTGGACGTTTATTAGAACATATGACCTTAAGTAACATAAATTTAGCTAAGGTTGAATTTGTCGTGCTAGATGAAGCTGACCGTATGTTAGACATGGGCTTTATTGCAGATGTACAAAATATCTTACAGCATGCCACGAAACAACATCAAACATTGTTGTTTTCAGCCACATCGTCTCCGGCGCTAAATGAACTTTCTCATAAAGTATTACGTAATCATGCAGTTATTCGAGTCACTAAAATCAATACCACCGCGGAAACAGTGTCTCATGTTATGTATCCTGTGGAAGAAGCCCGTAAGATAGACCTGTTCAAAACACTGTTAAAAGAACAAAATTGGTATCAAGTGTTGGTTTTTACCAGCACCAAACAACAAGCCGATATGCTAATGGCAGCCTTAAAAAAGAGTAAAATGAATGCTGCTGTGTGTCATGGAGATAAAAGCCAAGGCGCGCGAAGACGTGCCATAGCCGACTTTAAATCAGGCGAATTGCAAATACTTATTTCTACCGACGTAGCTGCCAGAGGGTTAGACATTCAAGGGTTGGATTACGTTGTAAACTTCAACTTGCCTTATTTACCAGAAGATTATGTGCATCGTATAGGCCGCACAGGTCGCGCTAAAAAAGAAGGCTATGCCATTTCGTTTGTCAGCCGAGAAGAAGAAAATACAGTAGCTAAAATTGAACGTTTAATTAACGGCAAAATACAGCGTATCGTTAAACCTGGCTTTGAAGTCAGCAATCGTGTCAGCCTGTTAAAAAGTGTAGCAAGAAACGCCAGAAATGGACGTAGCAATAAAGCAACCGCCACTAAAATAAATCTACACAAAACTAGCAAAAAGTCCAAGTAGTCGCACATCCCATTAGTCCATCATCCCCTTGAAAATGGATAAAAGAGCTTATACAGTTCTCGACTGATAAGCTCTATGATACAAACCTAAAATGCGCTCAATAAGCTACCTATTACTGGTTGCTTTTCATTTTAAAAGGTTATTTAGATAAAAACATATTAAGTTATTGAATTATATTGATATTGCTTAGCTTAAGCTCGTGTTTGGCTGAAACAATACTTCTTATCCAGAACTCTGGTTAAGTAAAATCCAGTTACGCCGCACAAGTCTTTACTACGACAAGCAGCACACACTGGTTCTAAGTTGGTTTGGCCAGCCTGTTAAGCTTGCTCACTATGACTTAATTGATTAATTTCACCGTTTAATGGATTAGCCAATGCGCTTGAATCTATATAGAGTAAACACACTAGTAAAAAGCCACTTTTTCACACAAGAAAAAACCTTTTACAAGCGAATTCCAACGGTAGTAACACAGGGTATACTCAAGAGAGCGTAATCAAAGGTAAAGAGTATGAAAATAATTGGATTAATCGGCGGGATGAGCTGGGAGTCGACAGCCACTTATTACCAACTTATCAACCAACAAATCAAGCAACAGTTAGGGGCTTTCACTCGGCCAAAATAATCATGGTGACTGTCGATTTTGCTGAAATAGAACAACTCCAAAGAGCGGGCGATTGGCCGAAGATGGCAAATATATTGAGCCAAGCAGCTAAATCACTACAAGTAGCAGGCGCCGATTTCTTTTTAATTTGTACTAACACTATGCATAAAGTTGCCGAGCTAGTGGAACGCGCCGTTGATATTCCCTTGTTACACATAGCGGATGCCACCGGCCAAGCATTAGTTGGCGAAAACATTACCAAAGTAGGTTTACTAGGTACTAAGTTCACTATGCAGCAGACGTTTTATAAAGATAAATTAGTCGATAATTTTGAGCTGCAAGTGATAACTCCCTATGCTGCTGACCATGGACATCATTCACCACATCATCTTTCAAGAATTATGTTTAGGTAAAGTCTCCCCTGAATCCCGACAGCAATATTTAGATATCATCCAAAGCTTAACCGTTATAGGTGCTGAGGGTATTATTTTAGGCTGCACTGAGATTGGTACCTTAATCAACAGTACACACACAAATACACCATTATTTGACACCACAGCGCTGCATGCGGCGGCGGCGGTTAATTGGTCATTAAATAAATAATAAAATTAATTTTTATTAAAAACATAGAGTTATAATTTATTTTGACATTATTTCAAATAAATATATTGAAAAATTTCAGGTCATCTACATATCTTTATGGTCGACGCCGAAAGGGTTGATACAAAAACACAGGATGTGGTTTTGCTACATGTTGTAGTCTACTAATAGATTAAACATGTTATCCCAATAATGGGGAGTGACATGGATAGCTTAACTCAAACTGCCGCCGAATTGTCGGGGCAACTTTACATTTATATTGCTTAATATATGAGGATATTCAAAATGCGTAACATCGATCTATCTCCACTTTACCGTTCTTTCATTGGTTTTGATCACTTAGCTTCAATGATCGACACGGCTTCAAGAAATGAAAAACAATCTTCTTACCCTCCATACAACATAGAGTTACTTGCCGAAGATAAATATCGGATCACTATGGCTGTTGCAGGCTTTTCAAAAGAAGAAGTAGACATTCAAGTTGAAGAAAATACGCTAGTTGTGATTGGCACCAAGCCTGGCAAAGATGAAGAACGTAAGTTTTTACATAAAGGCATTTCAGAACGAAACTTCGAACGTAAGTTTCAATTGGGCGACCACGTTAAAGTATTATCTGCTGACTTAGAAAATGGCTTATTGCACGTAGACTTAGAACGGGTTGTCCCTGAGTCTAAGAAACCACGAAAAATAGAGATTGGTAGTAAACTTATCGAAAACAATGAATAAGTTTTTGCTTAACGTATAACCTCCTTTTTGGTTTCTAGCAACGGCGCTTGTTTTTATTAAAACGAGCGCCGTTTTTTGTGGGAATTAAGCCACATGCACGACTATTTCTTTATTTTAGCACCTTGAATATGTGCTTTTAACTTCTCGCTGAGTGTATATTTAACCTGAACCCTGATAAGCCGAACCTCTCGATAACGCTCTTTTTGTGTCTAGCAGCGTTGGATTGTTTAGCAATAACGCGTTATGACGTACAATAATCCGTCTTGCGATACACGAAAAATTTCGTTACCGAGTAACATTTAGCTGAGGTTATTTAATTATTGGATTTGGTTTAATACAAAATCAGAATATTTAGCACCGCTAAGCACAACATTGCAGCGAACGTAGCTACCATGCCCACTATACGTTGCCAGCTTATTCCAGTATGCCGACGCAAACCAAATGCATGAATAAACCGCCCAAATAACAAAGCCGAACCAGAACAATGCAATAGGATCGAATGACTGCCATTCACTTCTGCAACAAATAATAAAATTAATATAATAGGTGTATACTCACCAAAATTACCATGAGCCCTAATCACTTGCTCAAAGTGTTTATCCCCACCATCCCCTAAGGCAATTTTTTTGACCGTCTGCCACTAATGACCAAAATCGATAAGTACAAAAACAAAATAGCAAGTAAGCCCGCATAAAAAGCGGTAATGGGTGTGTGCATCTCGTTGTCCTCTATACAAAATAAAAAACCCACAAAGTTGTGGGTTTTTTAAAAGTTTTAACCAACTAGGTTATTAACCTAACAGCTTAGCCAATTTAGCACTGACACTTTCTACTGGTTGCGTACCATCCAATTTATGATAAGCACAATCACCAGCATTAGCAGCAGCGTTATAATAATCAACAAGCGGTTTAGTCTGTTCGTGGTAAATACCTAAACGTTTACGTACCGTTTCTTCTTGATCGTCTGGACGAATCGATAACGCTTCGCCAGTGACATCATCTTTACCTTCCACTTTTGGTGGGTTGTATTGTAAATGATAAACACGCCCCGAACCTGAATGCACACGACGGCCACTCATTCGTTCAACTATAATTTCATCAGCCACATCAATTTCGACAACATGATCAACGGTAATGTCTGCTTCTTTCATCGCATCGGCTTGAGGGATCGTACGAGGAAATCCATCTAACAAAAATCCGTTAGCGCAACCTGCTTGCGCAACACGTTCTTTTACTAAACCAATAATAAGCTCATCTGATACAAGCTTACCTTCATCCATCACTCGCTTAGCGGCTATACCTAAATCCGTACCTGCTTTTATTGCAGCTCTTAGCATATCTCCGGTAGAAATTTGTGGAATACCATATTTCCCCATTAAAAATTGGGCTTGGGTACCCTTCCCCGCACCATAGAGTCTCCTAAAAGGATAATACGCATGCTGAGTCCTCTGAAAAATTAAAATAAAAAAGTAATGCGGCAACTTTACACATTCGACTTTAAGGTTACAAGATTATTACACCTAAGTTTACCAGTAAAATAGGTAATAAGTGCTTATTTTAGCTCACTTAAACAAAAACGGGCATTTAAGCCCGTTTTTAATACTTCAACATGAAGGTTTTATGCTCTATTTAGCCAAGTTCATTAGTAGCTTGTTCAAATTCTGCACAAAACTTGCAGGGTCTTTTAAACTGCCTTGCTCCGATAACGCTGCTTGATCAAACAACACTTCTGTCCATTGAGCGAACTGCTCTTCGTCTTGTACATCAGCAAGTAATTTAACGAGTTGATGTTCAGGGTTTAGCTCGAAGTGATATTGAGTTTCAGGTACAGGTTGACCTGCAGCCTGCATTAACTTAGCCATCTGCGTTGTCATGCCTTGTTCGTCAGCCACAATACAAGCTGGGGAGTCAGTTAATCTGTGAGTGAATTTCACGTCTTTAACTTTGCTACCTAAGGCTGTTTTCACACGCTCAACTAAGCCGGCGACTTCTTTTTCAGCTTCTTCTTGGGCCTTTTTACTTTCTTCGTCGTCTAAGTCACCCATATCCAAAGCGCCGTGAGTGATAGATTGGAAAGATTTCTCGTCGAACTCGGTTAAATGAGACATTAACCACTCATCAACGCGGTCAGACATCAACAACACTTCGATACCTTCTCTTACGGAATATCTCAAGGTGTGGGCTAGATTTAGCCGCTTGATAGCTGTCAGCTGTAATGTAATAAATCTTCTCTTGTTTTTCCTGCATACGGCTAACGTAGTCAGCAAGAGAAACGGTCTGCGCTTCAGAGTCGTTGTGAGTTGACGCAAAACGCATCAATCCAGCTATTTTCTCTTTATTAGCAAAATCTTCAGCTGGGCCCTCTTTTAAAGCATTACCGAATTCAGACCAAAATGCTTGATACTTTTCAGCGTCATTTTTAGCGGTTTTTTCAAGCATTTGCAGGACACGTTTAGTGCAACCTTGACGCATTGCTTGGGTTATTTTGTTGTCTTGTAAAATTTCACGAGACACATTCAAAGGCAAGTCGTTTGAATCTAATAAACCTTTTACGAAACGTAAGTAACTAGGCAACATTTGCTCAGCGTCGTCCATGATAAATACACGTTGTACGTATAATTTAAGACCATGCTTTTGCTCACGGTTCCACATGTCGAATGGCGCTTTGCTTGGGATATATAACAAGCTAGTATATTCGGTTTTACCTTCAACTTTATTGTGTGACCAAACCATAGGGTCACTGAAGTCATGAGAAATATGCTTGTAAAACTCAGTATATTCTTCATCACTTACATCAGACTTATCCCGTGTCCAAAGTGCTGTTGCTTTGTTAACCGCTTCCCAGTGCGCTGGAACCGCAGGAATTTTTTCTCCCTCTTCCCCATCAGGACCTTTAGGGCCTTCTCGCTCAGGCTCTTCTTCCTTGAACATTTTGACCGGAATACTGATGTGATCTGAATATTTACTCACAATCGAACGTAATTTCCAATCATCTAAAAATTCTTTTTCTTCTTCTTTCAAATGTAAAGTGATTTCAGTACCACGATCCGCTTTTTCGATATCAGTAATGGTAAATTCACCTTCACCAGCTGACTGCCACTGTACGCCATTGGCCTTGTCATCGCCGGCAGCACGGGTACGTACTGTCACGTTATCCGCCACGATGAAGGCTGAATAGAAACCTACACCAAATTGACCAATTAGTTGTGAATCCTTAGCTTCATCGCCTGACAACTTACCGAAAAATTCTTTGGTACCAGATTTAGCAATTGTGCCCAAATGTTCAATCACGTCTGCTTTGTTCATACCAATGCCGTTATCAGCAATAGTAATAGTGCCAGCTTCTTTGTCTATGCTAAGTTTGACGTGCAAATCGCCGTCACCTTCATACAAGCTGTCGTTTGACAACGCTCTAAATCGTAACTTATCTGCAGCATCAGCCGCATTTGAGACAAGTTCACGAAGGAATATTTCTTTATTTGAGTAAAGTGAATGGATCATCAACTGCAGTAATTGTTTTACTTCAGTTTGAAAGCCATGAGTTTCTTGTTGAGCTGCTTCAGCCATAACCAAGTATCTCCTAAATTGTGGTTACTAAAACGATGGAGTTAGTAATAAGGTCGTATGATGGCTTTTCAAGGAGAATAATGCGTTTAACTAAAAAATCTGTAGAAACACTGAAAGGATAAGTTTTAGGCCGATAACCTGTCGATTAATCGAAGCTACGTCGGCCAACAAAAGCATGAGTGAGAGTATTGCCATCAATAAACTCCAATTCGCCTCCCACTGGGACCCCGTGTGCAATACGGCTGGCTTTTATATCTGACGCCTTACACATTTGCGCAATGTAATGAGCCGTTGCTTCACCTTCCACAGTAGGATTAGTAGCTAAAATGACTTCTTCAATATTATTCTTTTCAAATATGTCTGATAGCTGCTCTAAACCAATATCTGCTGGACCAATGCCGTCAATAGGCGATAAATGACCCATTAACACAAAATATCGGCCTTTAAATTCTGCAGTTTGCTCTATGGCTAAAACATCTTGTGGTGACTCAACGACGCATAGAATAGGGCTTTCTTGGCGCTTTGGGTTGGCGCAAATTTCACATAGCTTGTTTTCACAAAACGTTCGACATTGATCACAATGTTTAACGTGCTCCATTGCATTATGCAAAACATGGCTTAACTGCAACGCCCCTGTACGATTGCGTTCTAATAAATGAAACGCCATACGCTGAGCACTTTTAGGACCCACACTCTGGTAACACTTTAAAGGCGTCGATCAACTCTTTTATTAAGGGGCTAAACTGCATAAATAACCTTAGAAAGGCATCTTCATGCCTGGTGGCATTTGCATTCCGCCCGTTACACTGGCCATTTTTTCTTGGGTAGTTTCTTGAATACGTCTGTTGGCATCGTTAATTGCCGCAGCAACAAGATCTTCAATCATGTCTTTATCGTCGTCCATTAAACTGTCATCAATTTCAACCCTGCGTACAGCATGGTTGCAGGTCATAGTAATTTTAACTAACCCTGCGCCAGACTCACCTGTTACTTCAATTTTAGTCAATTCTTCTTGGCTCTTTTGCATGCGCTCTTGCATTTGTTGCGCCTGCTTCATCATGTTGCCCATTCCGCCTTTAAACATATTATTTCTCTCTTTATCTATAAAAATTAGCAAGTTAATTTAACTCACCTAAATAATCTATCTTGCTTGCACACTGTCTTCATTCACATTTGCTGCAAACCTGTCTTTTAACAATGCGATACCGGGATCGTTTTTTATCACTTGATAAGCGTACTCTTGACGCACTTGATTAATTTTAATTTGTACCGCATAAGGAGTATTAATGGGTTGTCCCATAATAATTTCAAGCTGAATATTCGAATTAAATGCACTAGATAATGCTTGTTGCAGTACAGATTGCGCAGACGGTGAATGCAAATGTTCCTTGCCTGCTAATAAGGTCAAAGTCACGGTATCACCGTTACGTTCAAATGATGAATGCAAAGCCAATTGTTTGGTAAGCGCATTGACCTGCATTTCGTCAATCAAACGACTCCATTCGTCGAGTTGCGTGGATCGTGTCACTTTTTGTTTGTTGTCTAAAAATGCAGGGACATCCATTGTTACCGCCCCTACATTATCAATATCTAAATGTGCATTAGGATCAAAAACATCCGGATCACTCTCTTGTTCTGTAGCCTCCTCAGACTCTAGCTTGCTGCTTTCGACCGCTTCTAACGCCCAAGGGGGAATATGCTCGTTATGGGTATTGTCGGTTGATACAACAGGGGCTGGTTCAGGACTTGTTTGGCTTGTTCCCAGCGGATTAATTTTATTCGTTGGTTTTTGCTCCATGCCTGCTGAAGAAACGACTTCAGTCGATTTACCTGACTCAACCTTAATAGCCGCTTCGGTTGACTCAGCATTTTCCTCAGGCAAATCGTTTACATTAGGACGTTGTGCGTCAGATTGCAGTGCGCCTTTCTCTCGGATCGAGGCTAAGTTGGGTAACTCAGTAGGCTCAGACTTTTTTACTTGCTCTGCACTGTCCTCCTGTGCAGATTGGCTTTGTTTTAGTCTATTTCGTAAGGCAATTAAATCCTGTGTACTGCTGGCGACTGGCGCACTAGGACCTTGTTCCGTTTTTCTTTGTTGAATTGCGTCATCATTCGCAGAATACGACTCTTCCAACGTCACAGGCTGCAACTCATTGTAATCTGTTGTGTGATGTCCCATATCCCGTGCTTGCTCAAGAATCGCATCTTGCTGCTGAAATAAATCAGACTCTTGCTCTGTCGCTTGCTCAGATTCAGCGGCTTGTTGCGGTATTTCTACCTTAGTCAGGCCCTTGATGTGGTATTGACTCTGGTGCTGATTTTGGCTCTAGTTCAGGTTTAGTTTCAGCTAACACAGCGCGAGTATGCTCGGATTTGACTTCAACACTCGGTCTATCAATGCTCTGCGCTGGTGCCGATTGTTGAGAATCGCTTGCCTCAGGCTGACTTTCACGCGGTTTAGAGGTTTCGAATTGAGAGCCAGCAGCATGCCTTTCGTTTCAGGCGCCTTCTCGTTGATTTCTATAGAATCCAGTTGTACGTTGTCCGGGCAAAATGCCAGCATTCGCAACAGTGTCATTTCTAAACCGACTCGAGGATCGGCCGCATGGGGTAAATCTTTTTTACCCGTTAAAGCAATTTGATACAGCAATTGAATTTGTTCTACAGGAACGCTTTGCGCCAACTGGTAAATTGCTCGAGCAGAAATAGTTTCTAATTTACAGGCATCAGGTACAAACTGTGTTAACGCCACTTGGTGCAACAAACTCATCATTTCGGCTAAAATTTGCGAAAAATCTGGAGCCTGTCTAGCCATGATTTCAACTTGTGCCATGACCGCCGAACTATCTTTCTTCGCGACCTCATAGACAAGTTTAAGTACCTTGGTTTTTATCCATCAAGCCTAGCATGTCGGTGACAATTTTCAGTCCAACCACTCCATTACCTTGGGCTATCGCTTGGTCGGTTAAACTTAAAGCATCACGCATACTGCCTTGAGCTGCACGGGCTAGTTGGTTTAATGCTTCTTTCTCGCACTGAATCGACTCTTCACCAAGCACAAATTCTAATTGTTGGGCTATCTGTGCACGAGACAAAGCCTTTTAAATTAAATTGCAAACAGCGAGATAAAATAGTGACCGGCAGTTTTTGTGGATCTGTTGTCGCCAATAAGAATTTTACGTGCGGAGGCGGTTCTTCAAGCGTTTTCAATAGTGCATTAAAACTATGCTTTGACAACATGTGCACTTCATCAATTAAATAAACCTTATATCGACCCCGACTTGGTTTATATTGCACGTTATCGAGTAATTCACGCGTGTCTTCAACTTTTGTTCGAGATGCGGCATCGATTTCTAACAAATCAATGAAATTGCCATTTTCTATTTCTAGGCAAGTACTACATTTACCACAAGGTGTGGCACTTAAGCCTTGCTCACAGTTCAAGCTTTTTGAAAAGATCCGAGCAATGGTGGTTTTACCCACACCACGTGTACCGGTAAATAAATAAGCGTGGTGTAATCGATTGTTATCAAGCGCATTAGAAATAGCAGTCACAACATGTTCTTGGCCAACCAACTCGGCAAATCGATTCGGCCGCCATTTTCGTGCCAAGACTTGATAACTCATAATCGCCCAGTACTCACTTTAATTTTACCCATGGCGTCAACTACTCGCCTGCAAATTCACAAATAGAATAACTGGTGACACCAATATCGAGCAGCTTTTGTTCACCACCCAAATCAGGCAAAGAGATAACAAAACCTGCATGCTCAACAATTCCGCCTAAACGCCGAATCAAATTGGCCGTGGCAATCATAGTGCCACCTGTTGCCAATAAGTCGTCAAGCATCAGAACTTTTTCACCGGGTTTCACTGCATCCATATGAATTTCCAAGCAATCGGTACCGTATTCTAATTCGTAACTCTCACTGATCACTTCTCTTGGTAACTTCTTGGGCTTACGAACAGGAATAAAACCAATCCCCAGTTCAATAGCCAAAGGAGCACCAAACAAGAATCCTCTTGCTTCAGTACCAGCAATTTTGTCAAATCCCATCGGTGCATAGTGCTTTACCAATTCGGCGATGGTTGATGAATAAGCTTTATGATCTTCTAAAACAGAGGTGACATCACGAAACATGATGCCAGCTTTTGGGTAATCAGGAACAGTTCTAATGACTGATTTAATATATGCTGCGGGCACGTACTTCCCCGTAAATTAAAGGCTAAGTGGAATGTTTAAGCAGTGGTTTAAAGGTAGTAAACAAACCAACCAATAATTGGGTGCATCAATGGTAGCGCAACTAAAACAGCAACGGCTGCAAAAAAATAGTACCAGTTAAATGGGTCTTGATAATTTTCATCTTCTTGCATCAATATTCTCCAAAATTGTGAGGCATCGCCCCCAACATAAACAACTAAATTTAAGGCGCAGATGGTAATCCAAAGCTGACTAAATTGATAGTGCTAAAACTCAAATTCAAGCAACTGAATATTTCATTTAAGTCAGCATAGAAGATTATTCCAGTACCGAAATTGGCTCTGATATTTTTGGCTTTCCTTGGGTAATAGATATTTCAACACGTCTATTACGGCTACGATTTTGTGCACTGGTGCCTTCGTCGACTGGAGCGGTATCCGCTTTGCCGACTACTGACATTCTGCTTTCATCGAAGCCTTCAACTCTTCTTAACTCCTCAGCAACAGCAACCGCTCGCTGTGAAGATAAGTCCCAATTTGAACGATATAATTCATTCGATATTTGCTGACTATCACTATGACCTGACACTTCGATATCCCCTGGCATATCTGCTAATAACGCACCAATTTGACGTAATATAGGAATAAATTGCGGTTGCAAAAAGCAGACCCCGCAGAAAAAGAGCCATTTTCTCGGATCCGAATAATGATTTGTTGCCCCAATGATTCCACTTCTATGGCACCATCAACAATTTGCTTTTCTAGTTGTTCAGCGACCTTCTTAGTTTGCTCTGATATTTGTTGCTGACTAGCGCTTTTTGCAGAATTAACATTATCACTGCTGGTTGTTTGGTCGGTGGCAGTCTGTTGAGCTGCCCCTCCACGCTGTTCGCCCCTTTGTTTTTGACGACCGCCAGCCGAGTCTTCATTGCCAGCTTGAAATTCAAGCATTTCCTGCGTCATCTCAGTGGTTTGTTGTTGAATGGTTTCAATAGGCGTAGGTTCAGGACGGCCATGGACGAAACTCCATTGCAATAACACTGGTCCCCTTAGGAATATCTTTCACTTCAATTTTATTTTGCACGCCAAAGGCAAACTTCATCGAACCTGCAATTTGCTTAAATTTAAGTACATCCATTTCTGAAAAAGACAGCAAGAGTACAAAAAAGCACATCAACAGAGACATTAAATCGGCAAAGGTTCCCATCCAAGCAGGTAAGCCTTCGGGGGGACATTTGGGGCATTCGTCAGACATAGATTATTCCGCTTCTTCATCTGAGCCACGTTTGCTGGCCGCCAAATAATTTTTCAAAATCCCTTCAATAACACGTGGATTTTGCCCATCAGCAATACCCACAATGCCATCTAACACTAAATTCTGATTAAGCTTTTCTTCTTCGCAACGATTACCTAGCTTTATTGCTATTGGAATACACAGTAAGTTGGCTAGCATGGCCCCATACAAGGTCGTTAACAAAGCCACAGCCATTGCAGGTCCAATGGACTTGGGGTCATCCATGTTGGATAGCATCGCCACCAAGCCGACCAAAGTACCTATCATCCCCATTGCTGGACCCACATCCCCTAAATTTTTAAATATGGAGGCGCCAAACTCATGGCGCTCGGTGGTCATGGAAATGTCTTTACTTAATGTCGCTTTAACCACGTCGACATCATGCCCATCCACCAGCATATCCACCCCTTTTTGCATAAAAGGATTATCGATTTCTGCTTCTTCTAAGGCTAAAAACCCCCCTTTGCGAGCGGCGTCTGCCATCTCTACAATTTTTTCAATTAGCGCATCTGGTGAATCAATTTTAAACATGAAGGCTTTGCCTGCGATTTTACCCGCACCTAAAAATTGACCTAAGGTAAATTGAGACAACACCACAAACAAACTGCCGCAAAACACAATTAGTATTGAGGGTACATTGATAAACATACCAATATCGCCACCCTGAATCATGGCCATCACAACAAAGCCAATCGCTCCCAGAATACCAATAATACTTGCTAAATCCACACGGTGCTCCCAATCCTAACCAAACCACAATTGACAAAATTTACTTAAACGATTTTTACTTAGGTGAATGATATATGTACACAATATTTTAATAGCCATATTTAAAGGCTATTTATAAACGCATTTTATAAAATATGTATATGTGCCTAACACAAAGGTAAAAAATCTATTTAACACTCTTCTTCATCATATTATCGACTTTAACAAATATTTCTATAGCCTCATCTGACTCAATTACAATACATTTATTATTTGACCCTATTTTGACGCTCAGGTAAGGTGCCAGCCTATTGAACAAAAGCCTGTTACTAGGTAGCACAATTATGACCAGTCGTAAAAAAGCCGAATCACTCACTTTCGAACAATCAATGCAAGAATTGGAAGCGTTAGTTAATAATATGGAACATGGTGAATTACCGTTAGAAGAGGCATTGAAAAGCTTTGAACGTGGGATAACGTTAGCCAGACATAGCCAAAAACAATTGAAAGATGCAGAGCAAAAAGTGCAAATTTTAACCGAACAAAATGGCCATCAAACCATGGATACGTTTGACAGCAATAACGCATAAAATTAATGAACTTAGATACTTTTCAAATAACCACAAAACAAAGAGTGGATTCAGGCCTAAGCAAGGCAATTGAGTCACTGCCTAATCACGCCGATAAATTAAAACAAGCGATGCATTACGCATTGCTAATTGGCGGTAAAAGAATGCGACCATTTTTAGTCCATGCAACAGGCAACATGTTAGGCGTCGCATCCGCAGACTTAGACGGACCGGCGAATGCCATTGAAGCCATTCATGCGTATTCCTTAGTTCATGACGATTTACCCGCCATGGACGATGATGAATTACGTAGAGGACACCCTACCTGCCATATTAAATTTGACGAAGCTACGGCGATTTTAGCCGGAGATGCCCTGCAATCTTTGGCTTTCGATATTTTGTGTCACTATCCCCTTAGCCAAGACCATAAACGAATTGAGCTGATGCGCATACTTAGTCAAGCTGCAGGCTACAATGGCATGTGTGGTGGACAAGCAATGGACTTGGCCGCAACAGATAAAACGATTGGGCAGTCTCAATTGGAATCGCTGCACAATAAAAAAACGGGTGCATTATTAATAGCCTGTGTCGAAATGGCAATTAGCCTAGCCGAAGACGTCAGCCCAAAAAGCAAGCAGCACCTGCTTAATTACGCTCAAACCATTGGTTTAGCATTTCAGGTACAAGACGACATTTTAGATGTAACCGGAGACTCCCGCACATTAGGAAAACCGCAAGGTTCAGACCAAGCTCAAAATAAAAGTACGTACCCCGCTATGTTAGGATTAGAACAAGCGCAGACTTATCTTGACCAACTACATCAACAAGCACTACAAGCTTTGCGCGCTTTGCCTTACAATACCCAGCTGTTGGTGTCGTTTACCGACTTCGTTATTCATCGTACTTACTAAGTTAAGTACTCGAATAAAACACTGTTAATGAGTTGAAACACATTTAATGACCTTAGATATAGCCCACTACCCGACTTTAGCTTTAGCTGATACACCAGATAAACTAAAAGAATTACCCAAAGAAAAATTACAGCAATTGGCCACCGAGCTTCGCCAATATTTATTGACGAGTGTTAGCCAAAGTAGTGGGCACTTTGCGTCAGGTCTGGGAACCGTCGAACTGACTGTCGCCCTTCACTATGTTTATAACACTCCCTTTGACCGCTTAATATGGGATGTAGGTCATCAAGCTTACCCTCACAAAATTTTGACCGGTCGACGTGAGAGAATGCAAAGTATCCGTAAAAAAGGTGGCTTGCACCCATTTCCATGGCCCAAAGAAAGTGAATATGACACCTTTGCAGTCGGCCATTCGTCTACATCAATTAGCGCAGCACTAGGCATGGCCGTTGCCGCCGAAAAAGAAGCGCTAGGTCGCAAAGTGGTTGCCGTCATTGGCGATGGTGCCATGACAGCAGGCATGGCTTTTGAAGCCCTCAATCATGGTGGCGATATCAGTAAAGATATGCTGGTCATTCTGAATGACAATGAAATGTCTATTTCTGAAAACGTTGGGGCATTAAATAGCCACTTAGCACGGCTGCTCACTGGAAACTTTTTTAATTCTATTCGCGACGGCGGTAAGAAATTACTCAGCACAGTGCCGCCCATTAAAGAGTTTGCTAGTCGTGCAGAAGAACACATCAAAGGCATGGTTGTACCCGGTACCATTTTTGAAGAATTAGGCTTTAAATATATTGGCCCGATAGATGGGCATGATGTAAATGGCGTTGTAGAAACCTTGCGTAATATGCGCAACATCAAAGGCCCACAAATTCTGCATGTTGTGACCAAGAAAGGCAAAGGTTACGAATTAGCTGAGCAAGATCCCATTAAGTTTCATGCAGTACCTAAATTTGATCCTAAGGAACAAGGCTTACCAAAAGCGCCGCCTAGTGATCCTAGTTTTTCTGCAATATTTGGAGATTGGCTATGTGACATGGCAGCACGAGATCCGAAATTAATGGCGGTTACCCCAGCCATGCGAGAAGGTTCAGGCATGGTGAAGTTTTCACAAAAGTTTCCAGAGCAGTATTTTGATGTTGCCATCGCCGAACAACATGCTGTTACCTTCGCAGCGGGGTTAGCCAAAGAAGGCTTACACACTGTAGTGGCAATTTATTCTACCTTTTTGCAACGCGCCTATGACCAGCTAATACACGACGTCGCAATACAAGAATTACCAGTACTGTTTGCCATAGACCGCGCAGGATTAGTTGGTGCAGATGGGCCAACACACCAAGGTGCATTCGACATACCATTTTTACGATGTATCCCCAACATGGTGATCATGGCACCTGCCGACGAAAATGAATGTCGTCAAATGTTGTACACTGGCCACCTTTTGAACAAACCTGCCGCCGTTAGGTATCCCAGAGGCTCAGCCACAGGTGTTAATCCAGAGGCTGAAATGTCAACCCTTGAATTGGGCAAGAGCCGTAGTATTCGACAAGGTAAAAAAGTCGCCATCCTTAACTTTGGCGTCCTTTTGCCTTATGCACTACAAGCGGCAGAACAAATCGATGCAACCGTTATCGATATGCGGTTTGTAAAGCCTCTCGACACTGAGATCATAGATAAACTTGCCGGTGAACATGAATTATTTGTCAGCATCGAAGATGGAGCAATAATGGGCGGAGCAGGCAGCGCAGTCGCAGAATATTTAGTATCGTCTACACATACCTGCAAACTGATCCAGCTCGGTTTACCCGACGAGTTTATTATGCAAGGTACACAACAAGAAATGTATGCTGAGTTAGGTTTAGACGCAGCGGGAATACTTGCCAAAATTAACAGCTTTGCTAGAGTAGCAATTTGATTAGTCAACACTCTTAACCTAAAGATAAATGTTTAACATGACGTTATTTAATCTACATCACATTCTTAAGCCCATGAATTGTCTAGCGGTCTTTGTCCGCTGGCTCATTCGTGCTGCGCTTTGATGTAGAAACACATATACCTCAAAAGCCGCAGCATTTAGTCTGCGGCTTTTGTCATTTTGTCTCCCCTCCTCACAACAATTGATAAAAACGCAACTAAATCGCCTTTTCAGGTATTTGGCTTAAATTGTGCAATTTTTAACGAAACAAAAAGGGAGAATAAAAATGAAAGTCGCCATTGCCTACCTAACTGTTATCATGGTTTGGTCAACGACACCTTTAGGATTAGCACTGAGTAGCGAATCTGTCCATCCGAGTATGGCCGGGTTTCTTAGAATGGTAATTGCACTCGTATTAGGCGCTGTCATATTGCTAGTCTGGCGAATTAAACTTCCTCTGCATTCTGCGGCGTTAAAACTCTATGCTTACTCTTCTGTAGGCTTATTCGGTGGCATGTTTAGTTCCTATTTAGCCGCGGCTTACATATCCACTGGCATGATGTCTTTAGCGTTTGGTATGTCGCCAATTGTTACCGGTATTATCGCCTATAAGCTTTTGGATGAGCCCAAAATGAGTGTTAGTCAACTCGTAGCAATCGCCATATCGGTAGTTGGTTTAGCCATAGTATTTTCGGATACATTAAACCTAGCCGCTGATGCATGGAAAGGGATCTTGTTGATCTCAGTGGGAGTACTCAGTTTTAGTTACAGTGCTGTATTAATTAAAACCGTGCAAATCACTATCCACCCTGCTTCAACTATGGTGGGGTCGATGTTGATTGCCACACCACTATATCTGATGACTTGGTTTATTATGGACGGCACACTACCTGTAGAAACCATGGAGTAGTCGTTCACTGATATCAATCGTTTATCTGGGGATATTTGGCTCGCTAATTGGGTTCGTCTGTTATTTTTATATATTGCAAAAACTGACCACGGCCAATGTTTCTTTAATTACCATGATGACTCCAGTTTTTGCGATTTTGCTCGGCAATGGGTTAAATAACGAGGTGATTACTATTCACGTACTATTGGGCGCAAGTGCAATAATTGTTGGTTTAGCCTTATATCAGCAACAAAATATAAGGACCAAAAAGCAACAACGCATGGTCTCTACAGCAGCAGAAAAACTTGCAGAACATCCTGAACTGCGGTGATATCAAGGTACAGCTTTGTAATGGACGGCTACCGCGAATAAGGTTATCAGCTCCGTTAATCTTGTAACTGCAATAATATGATGAAGCAACAAGCCTAAGCTTGTTGCTTCGCTTGTGGCTCTAACCACTGTTTGTTTACGCCATTCAATAGCGCTTTAATGGCAGCCGTCATACTGTTGTTATCTTTCGCCACGGCAAACTCTGTTTGATTGTGTCGATTTTTTAACTCTAGGTAACATACCGCACTCACATCCGAGCCACTTCCTATGGCGTGTTCGTGAAAATCCACCAGCTCAATTGGCGTTTGGATAAACTGTTGAATAGCATTCACCGCAGCATCAATTGGCCCGTTTCCTTGCCCCTTTATTTTATGTTTAACACCATACTGTTTGAAGCAAATATCTACCGATTGTTGACCGCCCACTAAGGTAGAAATGCGGCTACTGATAAACTCAAAAGGTCCTGTTTGTTTAAAGTACTGCTGTTCAAACAACTCAGCTATTGCTTTGCCTGTTGCTTCTTTGCCGGTTTGGTCGTTCATGGTTTGTACAATGCGGCTAAATTCAATTTGTAACTTACGAGGCAACGCTAACCCAGCTTGCTGGGCTAGCAAAAAACTAACGCCACCTTTACCTGACTGACTATTCACTCTGACTACTGCATCATAACTTCGCCCCAAATCAGCGGGATCTATTGGTAAATAAGGCACTTGCCATACACCTTGTTTATCTTGTAGCGCTAACCCCTTCTTAATGGCATCCTGATGAGAGCCAGAAAAAGCGGTGAAGACAAGTTCGCCTGCATAAGGATGCCTTGGATGAACTGGTAATTGATTACATTCTTCCACCAATTTACGTACATGGTCGACATTTGAAAAGTCTAGTTGTGGATGTACGCCCTGGTGTACATATTCATCGCTAGAGTGACTATATCCACGTTACCTGTGCGCTCACCATTTCCAAACAAACAACCTTCAACTCGGTCAGCGCCAGCCATGATGGCTAATTCTGCAGCCGCGACAGCCGTTCCCCTGTCGTTGTGTGGATGTACACTCAATACTATGTGCTGTCTTTGTTTTAAATGTTTATGCATCCATTCGATTTGATCGGCATAAGTGTTAGGGGTATTCATTTCTATTGTGGCCGGCAGGTTTATAATGATCTTTTTTCTCGACTAGGTTGCCAAATTTCTACTACGGCATCACACACTTCTTTAGCAAAACGTAACTCAGTACTCGAAAACACTTCTGGTGAATACTGATATGTCCAATCAACCTCAGGCGCTTGCGCCGTTAACTCTTTTACCCAATGCGTACCTTGAGTCGCAATCTTTTTAACTCCCGCTTTATCAGTTTTATATACGATATCTCGAAACGCAGGAGCCAAAGGATTGTACATATGCAAAATAGCTTGTTTGGCACCACGCAAGCTTTCCACGGTTTTTTCAATTAGGTCATGTCTTGCTTGCACTAATACTTCAATGGTCACATCTTGTGGTATGTGATTTTGTTCTATTAATAAACGCACAAAATTAAAATCAATCTCAGAGGCAGACGGAAATCCCACTTCAATTTGCTTAAACCCTATGGCCACTAGCGCTTTAAAAAATCGTAGCTTAGTTTCAATAGACATAGGATCAATTAACGCTTGGTTGCCGTCCCGTAAATCGGTACTCATCCATATTGGAGCTTTATCAATAGTATTGTTGGGCCATTGACGGTTGGTTAACTTAATGCCATTAAAAGGTTGGTACTTAGTGGCTGGCTGGTCGATCATTTTCGGCTCCGAATTGGCAAATTAAATAATGAAATAAGCTTAGCGTAGTTTGTCAGACATATAGTTGCGAAAAATTCAAAGAAAGCAGACCGATGAGCATTATATTGCTAAGATAAGCAACTAGGCAGCATAAACCACTCAAAATAAGTAATTATGAAAATTGACAAGTATGACAGAATGATTTTAGAGATAATTCAAAAGCAAGGTAAGATCTCAAATCAACAGTTAGCCGAGGCAATCAATCTTTCACCCTCTCCTTGCTTACGCAGAGTTAAACACTTAGAGGAGTCTGGAATTATTGCTGGTTACGTGGCTTTGCTCGATGCTAAAAAATTAGGCTTAAGCCTGATCTGTTTTATGCAAATCAGCATGGATAAACACACACCTGAACGCTTTAAAAGCTTTGAAAATAAAATTGCTGAGTTTTCCGAGGTACTAGAATGCCACTTGGTTACTGGCCAATCTGCCGACTATTTACTTAAAATCATCGTTAAAGACATGGATGATTTTCAACAATTTCTACTCAATAAACTCACCCCAATAGAAGGAGTAAGCGGTGTGCATTCATCCTTTGTTTTGAAATCGCCAGTGAATACAACCGCGCTTACGATTACCTAGAACTGGTGCTAATTTTGACTGAGCAATTGCGCATTCCCCATCCATTCAATCAAGTCGTTAAACCAATTATATGGGTTTCGTAAGCCAAAGCCATGTCCACCGTCAGGCAACACCACCAATTGGCTCGCCACATTGTGATCATTTAATGCTTGATAGTAGACCAAAGCATTTTCTACAGGTACGGCTTTATCATCGCCCGCATGAGCAATAAATGCTGGAGGGGTATTGGCAGTAACGTGTAACTCATTTGAAAAGTGAGTCACTAACTGAGGATCTAACTTAGGACCAATTAAATGTTGCCGTGATCCTTGGTGAGTGATCTTGTCGCTAAAACTAATCACCGGATAAATTAACACTTGAAAGTCCGGTCGCAAATTTTGACCAACTAAGCTGTTATTGACCGGTTGGTCATAGTGCACCGCTGCCGATGAAGCTAAATGCCCCCCGCCGAAAATCCCATTACTCCAACTTTACTAGGGTCAATATTGTAGTCTCGACTATTCTTACGTACAACACTGATCGCTTGCTGAATATCTTGTAACGGGCCAACACTTTTGTCTTGCATTGTTTCATTCAAGGGCATCCTATATTTCAAAACAAAAGCCGCTACCCCATTTTGATTGAAACGTCTGGCAATTTGTTCGCCTTCAGCAAAGATAGAGACGCCCTTATATCCGCCACCGGGACAAATGATTACAGCTGTACCATTGGCTAATGCCGGAGCAGGTAAATACGCGGTAAGGGTTGGAAATGTCACATCTACCAGAAAGGTATTTTGGGCAACACTATCACGCACATATTCTAAATCTTTGGAGTCAATGGCACCGGGTATTTTATCGGGATAAACGTTCATCTCTGTTTCAACTTCTGTAAAACTAGTATCGACCTCAACTTGTGAAATACAACTCGACATTAGCACTATTGTTAAAAAGCCATACACTCGATAAAACATTCAATACTCTCCCGTTAGACTAAAAAATTTACACTATTAAACGAACTGATCTAATATTAACACCGAAATAAGCCCTACCACACCTACAATCGTTTCCATCAATGACCAAGATTTAAACGTATCTTTCACAGTCAAATTGAAATACCCCTTGTACATCCAAAACCCTGAATCATTGACATGAGAACACATTAAGCTGCCCGCACCAATCGCTAATACCATTAGATTAGGATTCACATTTGAGGTTAATACCAAAGGTGCCACTATCCCTGCCGCAGTTAAGCCTGCGACAGTCGCCGAACCTAAACAGATACGAATAATCGTAGCAATGAGCCAGCCTAATATTAATGGATTCAAATCGATACTTTTTAGTGCATCACCAATTTCAGTGCTGACACCACTGGTAACGAACACTTGTTTCAAGGCCCCTGCTCCGGCTATGACTAGTAAAATCACTGCTATGTCTTTAATCGCGTCGGCAAAATCATCCATAATTGTTGTTATGCTGATCCCGCGAGATAACCCTAAACTAAAGGTGGCTATAGCTAAGGCGATAAGCATCACCACCATTGGGTTACCGATAAACGTCACAAAAGCAGAGGACTCTTCGCCAGCCATATAAGGTAAAACTGTCGTGCCAGCGATGAGTAGCACCGGCAGTAAACTGGTAACAAAGCTATTGAAAGTACTAGGCAACGCGTCTTCGTCCATGGTTTTCGGGGTAAAGGTTTTTAACGGTTTACTATCAATGTTTTTTAAGCTTTTGGCAAAGATTGGCCCCGCTAAAATCATAGTGGGAATAGCGACGATCAATCCATAAACAAGGGTCAACCCAAGATCTGCCCCAAATTGTGGAACTAAAGCTGTCGGCGAAGGATGAGGCGGTAGAAAACCGTGAGTAACAGACAATGCAGCAAGTAATGGAATACCTAAATATACGGCCGGCAATTTTGTTTGGTAAACCACCGAGAAAACCAAAGGAACCAGTAATACAAATCCCACGTTATAGAACAATGGGATCCCCACAATAAAACCGGTTAACATCAGTGCCCACGTTATATATTTGTCACCGCAAATATTCATTAAACTTGAACTAATTCTTTGCGCCGCGCCGCTGGTGGAGATGAGTTTGCCAAACATGGCCCCTAGGCAAATGATTACCGCCAACGAGCCTAGTAAACCGCCAATACCTTGCTCTAAAGTGCGAGGAATAGTATCCAAAGGCACATCCAGCATAATAGCTGCAATGATTGAAGTAATTAAGAATGCTAGAAAAGGATTGAGTTTTGCCCAAGTCACCAACAAAACTAATATGAGTATTGCAATACCAACCGAAACAATTGCCACCAAGTACCTCCAAGTACGTTAATTATTATAATGAAAACCAGTATGAAAACGATTTCTAAATTAACATAACAGTAACAATAGGCAACAGTTGTTGATGAATTGAGTTGAACTATGAACTAAAAAAATAAAAACCTAGATGTAATACAAGGCAAGCAAAGAGCCCTGCCAAGACATCATCAATCATGATGCCAAACCCGCCATGCACATGTTTATCGAGGTAGCTAATTGGCCATGGCTTAAGGATGTCAAACACTCTAAATAAGACGAACCCCAGCAGTAGACTTTGCCAAGATAAAGGAACCGCAAACATGGTAATTAACATACCCGCCACTTCATCCCAAACAATAGACGAGTCGTCATGTACCTGCATGTCGTCAGCAGTTTTCCCGCAGATCCATATGCCCACAATCGACGCTAAAATAGTTATGAGCAAATACACGCTAAGACTAGAATAAAGCGATAGCAGCACCACTAACGGTAAAGCAGCTATAGTCCCAAAGGTGCCAGGCGCTTTGGGGGCTAAGCCACTACCAAACCCCAAAGCTAGAAAATGAATAGGATTAAACAGACTAACTCGTTGGCGGATTTGCTTATCCATATATGACCTTAAAAGTGTTGATAACCCTGAATATCAACCTTGTAAGGCTGACCATTATCATAAAGTTCTAACTTACCAACACTGCCGTTTAACTGACCAATGCATGTCACAGGGATATTAGCGCTAGCTAAAGTTGTCTCTAAATTACCTTTTTGCTCTTCACTTACCGTAAACAACAGCTCGTAATCATCGCCCGCACTCAATGCATAGTTAACGGCTCTTTCTTTGTCGACTGAGTCGAATAAAGCCGAAGACAGCGGTAGTTTATCAATATTTATGGTAGCACCACACTGAGACATATTGAGAATATGTTTGATATCAGAAATAAGTCCATCAGATAAATCAATACAAGCACTGGCTATGCGTCTTAATTTTGTGCCGGTTAGTAATCTAGGCGTGGGATAATTTAAACGTTTAAGCAAAAACGCTTTGTTCTCTTCAGTCATTGATTTGTTGCTAACTTGCGCCTGCTCATTTTTGGCTATGGCCAAGCCCAATCCAGCATCACCAATAGTGCCTGTAACGTACACCAAATCACCTGGATTGGCGCCACTGCGAGTGATCGCTTGTTCGAATGGCACAAAGCCTTGGGCAGTAATAGTTACCGCTAGAGGCCCTTGTACAGTGTCACCACCTATTAACTGAATCGAATAATAGTCAACCAGCTCTTGTAACCCTGAAGAAAAACTCTTTAACCATTCTTCGTCAGCACTAGGGGCACTCAAAGACAAACTTATCCACGCAGGCTCTGCCCCCATTGCGGCCAAGTCACTTAAATTAACTGCAATCGCTTTTTGTGCAACAGCATGAGGACTGGCGTCAGGCAAAAAGTGCACACCACTTAAGAGCGTGTCGGTGGTCGTTACCAGAGCTTGGCCCTGCGGAATATGCGTAACGGCGGCATCGTCTCCAATACCAATGATCACATCTTTGCGTTGACCACTGTTGGCCTTGAAAAAATGTTCTATCAGATTAAATTCTTTCACAATGACAGGAACCTACTTATCACTTAACTTGACTTAGTTGAGCGCTAAACAGACTAGACAATTTGCTGCCTAGTCTTAAGTTTAAGACAATTCGTCTTTACGTAATGTTTTGATTGCTTTATCCAGCACACCATTTACAAACTTGTGGCTTTCATCGGCACCAAAAGACTTAGCTAGCTCAATAGCTTCATTGATAACAACTTTGTAAGGGACATCAACTCGACTAATAAGTTCATAAGTAGCAATTCTAAGAATCGCATTTTCTACTGGATCTAATTCTTCAGGTAATCGACCCAAGTATGGTTTTATCTTTTTATCTAATTCAGCACAATCTTTTACCACTGCACGAAGTAACTCTAAGAAATACTCAGAGTCCACTTTTTGCATGTTGTTGCTGGTGACTATACTTAACTCAATCTGTTCGACTGGGTTTTTAGACATTTGCCAAGAGTAAACGGCTTGAACGGCTAACTCTCTAGCCAAGCGGCGAGCTTTAGGTTTCACCTACTCCGCCCCTTCAATATTGGCTAGAACATTAACCATTTCCAGCGAACTTATCGCTGCTTCCGCACCTTTGTTACCCGCTTTAGTACCAGAACGTTCAATTGCTTGTTCGATACTGTCAGTGGTGATCACACCAAAAGACACAGGTATGCCGTACTCTAACGATACTTGCGCTAAGCCTTTGTTACATTCACCTGCGACAAAATCAAAATGCGGCGTACCGCCACGGATAACAGCACCCAAAGCGATAATTGCGTCGTACTTATTTTTTTCAGCCAGCTTTTTAGCCACAATTGGTAGCTCATATGCTCCCTGGTACACGAACCACAGTAATATCTTGTTCGTTTACTTCACCGTGTCTTTCTAATGCATCAAGTGCACCATCCACTAAACTTTCAACGACAAAACTGTTGAATCTAGCGACTACAAGAGCAAACTTTTTACCCGTAGCCCGTACGTTACCTTCAATAATATTCATCTAAAAACCTTACTAGAAAAATCGGCGCGCAGTTTAGCACACTCAGTGTTTAAAATATTGCAATATTTTCAATTCAATTAGCGATAAAACGACCAGTTATAATTCAACGTATTCTACCACTTCTAATCCGTAACCAGACAAAGCATGATATTTCTTTGGTTTACTTAATAAGCGCATTTTCTTCACCCCTAAACTGGCAAGTATTTGACTTCCCACGCCAACGGTTCTTGAAGAGCCTTGCCAAGCTGGTTTTACAGGTTGTTCACCATTGTCTTCGGCTTCAAACATTTTGACTTGTGCCAAAAGATCCTCCTCTTTACCAAGCACAACCAAAACACCGTCATTTTCCGCAATATGCTTAATCGCATCAGATAACCCCATGCTGCGCGATACCGAACGTTGAGAGCCCAATAAATCACTAAAAGAATTCTGTAAATGCACTCGCACTAAGGTAGGCGTATCTTCACTTATTTCACCTTTACACATTGCAAAATGTACCTGATTGTCGATCACATCTTTAAAGGTGACCAAATCAAATTCACCATGTTCGGTAGGTAATTTGCATTTTGCCACTTGCTGAATGGTGGTTTCGTTTAAGTTTCGATATTCGATCAAGTCAGCAATGGTACCGATTTTTAAATTGTGCCTTTTGGCGAATTGTTCTAATTCAGGACGTCTGGCCATGCTGCCATCATCATTTAGTATTTCAACAATAACCGAGGCGGCCTCACACCCAGCCAAACGCGCTAAATCAATGCCTGCTTCTGTGTGGCCAGCACGATTTAACACACCACCTTCTTTCCCTATCAATGGGAAAATATGCCCTGGTTGCACTATGTCTTTAGCCTGAGCATTTTTGCCCACTGCAGCTAAAACCGTTTTTGCCCTATCAGCTGCAGAAATTCCAGTGGTCACCCCTTCAGCAGCTTCGATTGAAACCGTAAAGTTAGTTGAAAATTGCGCGCCATTGTTATCGACCATAAGCGGGAGCTTGAGGGCCTGACAACGCTCCGCTGTCATAGGCAAACAAACTAAACCTCTAGCGTGAGTAACCATAAAATTGATAGCTTCGGGGGTAACATGTTCGGCCGCCATAATTAAATCGCCTTCATTTTCGCGATCTTCATCATCCATCAAAATGACCATTTTACCTTGACGAATATCTTCAATTATCTCTTCACAGCTATTAAGTAACATAGGTTCACTTTCTTCTATTAAATTTTGTCATGGTTAAACCAGAAATGATTTTACCCTGTAAACATTTATATTGAGTTATCTTCTCAAATAACCATTTTCGGCCAAAAACGCCATGCTGATATCATGTTTGTCATGTTGGCTAGATGAATCTGCGGCGCTATCACCTAAGATTAATCTCTCTAAATAACGAGCAATCACATCCACTTCAAGATTCACTTTAGTGCCGACTTGATAACCACCAATAATAGTTTCTTGTAAACTGTGGGGAATAAGCGTTATCAAAAAACGAGCACCATTTACCTGATTCACCGTAAGGCTAACACCATCCACAGTAATTGAGCCTTTTTCAGCTAAGTATTTAGCTAGTTCATTAGGCGCCTGAAGCCAAATTTCTACGTAACGCCCAACACTAGAAACAGAGATGACTTCACCCACACCATCCACATGTCCACTAACAATGTGACCTCCCAAACGACTATTGGCTTGCAAGGCTTTTTCAAGATTCACTTGGCTGCCAGCCTTATAGGTGGCAAAACCAGTGCGTTTGATGGTTTCGTGTGACACATCGGCACTAAAACCATTTGCTGACATATCGACAACTGTTAAACATACGCCGTTATTAGCAATGCTGTCTCCCAGTTTTACGTCCCCCATATCAAGCTTTTTAGTTTCAATTGACAATCGAATGTCTTCACCTGCAGGTGTTAAACTTTTAATCACACCTACATCTTCAATAATTCCGGTAAACATAGTTTCTCGATATTCGTTTTCTAATTTATTTCCGACCAGTGGCTTATGCCGTACTCACTGTTCAGTACTTTACGGGTTCATTACCGCACTACACTAAGATTACAGGAGCTGGTTTACAGTAGCGCAGTAATTTTTATATCCGTCCCAACTTGCCGCACATCACAAAGCGTCAAATCGACAACCTCTTGCATCGATTGTAAAGGTAAAATATCAAATAAGTTCTGACCATCGCCCCCTATTAATTTGGGCGCTTGGTATAAAATCAATTCATCAACCAAATTATTTTGTAATAAGGCGCCGGCTAGCTTCGCCCCTGCCTCAACCCACACTTGATTCAACTGCATAGCCGAGAGTTTTGCCATTACCGAATTCAGATCTAATTTATTAGCAACAAAAGGGGCTTGCCATTGCTGCACATGATTGGGAAATTGATGAATACTAGGCTGACCGTTAATTAACAATACATCACCCGCGTCATTAGATTGCATCGGTTGTAAACAACGCAAAGACGTTGGCAATTGATTGCGTCCGTCCAAAATAACTCTAAGCGGTTGGCGAAGGTTAACGGACGATAATTCTTCCGCAGCTAACCCTAGCTCAGCATAACGTACATTAAGAGAAGGATTGTCGGCCATCACAGTACCTGAGCCAGATAAAATAGCACAGCTTTGTGCTCTATGTCGTTGCACGTCTTGACGTGCTTCGGGGCCTGTAATCCATTGACTTAATCCATTTTTTAGCGCCGTTTTGCCATCAAGGGTGGCGGCTAACTTTACTGTTACCCATGGTTTCCCCACACGCATACGCTTAATAAAGCCACGATTTAATTGCTTAGCAGCCAAGCTTAACAAGCCTGTTTCCGTGGCGATCCCCGCCTGCTGTAACTTAGTAAGTCCCCGACCCGATACCAGTGGATTAGGATCTTCCATTGCCACAATCACACGAGAAACTTGAGCTTGGATCAATGCGTCTGCGCACGGAGGAGTGCGACCTTGATGGCTGCATGGTTCTAACGTCACATAAGCTGTAGCACCTTTAGCAAGTTCCCCCGCTTGACGAAGAGCATGTACTTCAGCGTGCGGGGTTCCAGCTTTTTGATGCCACCCCTCGCCAACTATATTTCCTAACTTGTCAGCGATCACACAACCAACATTAGGATTGGGAGAGGTAGTATATTGGCCGCGCTTCGCTAACTGAATAGCACGAGCCATCATTTGATGATCACATCTAGTAAAACTTGTCACTGTTATTCAAAACCAATAGTTAAGTAAATAAGGTAGGAATTAATCGCCTAACCGGGCAATTTCTTCGCCAAACTCTCTAATATCTTCAAAAGAACGATAAACTGAAGCAAAACGCACGTAAGCCACTTTATCTAACTCTTTAAGTGCGTCCATAATTAAGTTACCTAAGAATTCGCTGCTAATTTCTCGTTCACCCGTGGCACGTATCGAAGACTTTAACCGGCTTATGCATTCCTCAACTTGCTCGGTACTTACCGGACGCTTTTCTAGCGCTCGTTGTAAACCCGCTCGAAGTTTATCTTCGTTAAAGGGCTCTCTTGAACCATCTCGCTTAACCACTCTTGGCATGACTAACTCAGCCATTTCAAACGTAGTAAAACGTTCCTTACATACAGTGCACTCGCGCCTTCGTCTAACTTGGCTGCCATCAGCTACTAAACGAGAGTCGATAACTTTAGTTTCTTGCACAGAACAAAACGGACAATACATAGTGATTTCTAACTGAAACGGATTAATTCGACTAAATTAACAAAATTAAGGGCCTAGGCATATAACATAAATAAAAAAGCCGACTCTAAGCCGGCTTTAACTAGCGTTATTTGGATAAACGACTAGGCGTAAACAGGGAAAGCTTCACAAAGAGCGACCACTTCACCTTTAACGCGGGCAATAACAGTTTCATCGTTGATATTATCTAACACATCACAGATCCAGTTAGCCACTTGTTTAGCTTGTTCTTCTTTAAAGCCTCGACGAGTAATAGCTGGCGAACCAATACGCAATCCACTGGTCACAAACGGTGAGCGAGGATCGTTAGGCACAGAGTTTTTGTTCACTGTAATATTGGCAGCCCCCAAAGCGGCATCAGCATCCTTACCAGTGTATTCTTTACCAATTAAGTCCAATAAGAATAAGTGGTTGTCCGTACCACCAGACACCACTTTGTGTCCGCGCTCTTGAATCACTGCCACCATTGCTTTAGCGTTAGCCACGACTTGTTGTTGGTAGACTTTAAATTCTGGTTGTAATGCTTCTTTAAACGCAACGGCTTTAGCTGCAATAACATGACACAAAGGACCACCTTGGCCACCATGGAACACCGCACTATTTAACTTTTTATAAATAGCTTCGTCACCACAAGCAGACAAAATAAGGCCACCACGTGGACCGGCTAACGTTTTATGAGTTGTTGTTGTTACAACATGAGCGTGAGCCATAGGACTAGGATACACACCCGCAGCCACTAGACCAGCAACATGAGCCATGTCTACTAACAAATACGCCCCTACTTTATCAGCAATTTCACGAAATTTCTGCCAGTCAACTATGCCAGAATAGGCTGAAAAACCACCGATGATCATTTTTGGCTTATGCTCTAAAGCGAGTGCTTCAACTTGTGCCATATCGATTTCACCTGTTTCTGGGTCAAGTCCATACTGAACAGCGTGATAGGTTTTACCAGAAAAACTCACTGACGCGCCATGGGTTAAATGACCACCATGGGCTAGGCTCATTCCTAAAACAGTATCGCCAGCATTCAACAACGCCATAAATACCGCAGAGTTTGCTTGTGAACCTGCATGGGGCTGAACGTTTGCATAATCACAACCAAATAGTTGTTTAGCGCGCTCTATGGCTAAATCTTCTGCAATATCAACATACTCACAACCACCGTAATAACGCTTATGAGGGTAACCTTCGGCATATTTGTTGGTTAATTGAGAGCCTTGGGCTTCAAGCACACGTGGGCTGCAATAGTTTTCAGAAGCAATCAATTCAATATGATGCTCCTGACGTTGGTTTTCTTGTTGAATTGCTTGGTACAATTCTGGGTCGAAATCAGCAATATTCATATCACGTGTTAACATTACGTTTCCTCAAAATCAGGGGTATATAAAAAGGGAAATAAAACAGCGCACATTTTAGTGATTTTTACACATTTGTATACATGCATTCGGGCATGAGAAACAACCAAAAGTTGTAACGCATACCCTAGACGCTATAAATCTCTATAATTTTTCAATATCGCTAGAAAAAGCTAAACCGATTTGGCTGCGGATCTCATCCATGATTTCGATAATACCAATGCTTTCGTCATGAGACATAAGTGAACTGTACAATTGACCAGCTTCAACACAGTCCATAGATTCTTCTATTTGATATTCAAAACCATTCACCTTATGAGGCACCCGAATGGTTTCGACTAAACCCGCTAAATCATAGACATGTGCAGTATCGGTATCCCAAAACATTGCTGGTAGCACTATATTTCCGTTGCTTCCAACTATTGTCATCACATTTGGGCTGTGGCCTGTAGCCGAACACGTAAACTGTGAATAGATGCCAGAGGGGTAACGCATATTAACAATAGTTGTTTCATCAATTTGCTTATCACTGACTTTGCCCATAGCTTGAATAACACTAGGCTCTTCGTCTAACAAACATTGACTCACAGCAATAGGATAAAGTCCTAAATCTAACAGTGCGCCACCACCTAGTTTGGGATCAAACAAGCGCGTTTCTTCTCTATGCTGAAAAGCAAAGCCAATGGTTGAGCTAATATATTGCACCTTACCAATCGCCCCTTGCTTAATTTTTTCCTTTACCTGAGCTAAGACAGGCATGAAACGGGTCCATATCGCTTCTTGAAAAAACAAACCTTTTTGCTGAGCTAACTCGGTTAAGCGTTCGATTTGTTTAGCGGTAATGGTCGACGGCTTTTCAAGCAAAACATTTTTTCCGCCTTCAAGACATAACTTAGCTTGCGGATAGTGAAAACTATGTGGTGTCGCAATATAAATAATATCTATATCAGGATCGCTAATTAACGCTTGATAGTTGTCGTACACAGTTGGAATGTTATATTTTTTAGCGAAGGCTTGGCCTCGCTCGGCAGAACTACTAGCCACGGCAGCTAGCTTACCTCGCTCAGATTGACTGATAGCATCAGCAAAAGTATGTGCAATACTGCCCGGACCAATTAGTCCCCAATTCATTTGATTCATTTCGCCTCTTACTTAACTAAAAAAATACCAAGATAAATTCTACTTTAGCAAATTACAGCTGACATCTTCTTTTACTTTTTATTTATCACTTATTACGTTCACTGCCATAAAAAAGTCCACAATACCTTTGACCTAAGCGCCGGGTGAATTACACTATTCGCCATATAAAACTCACTACGATTTATTTAGAGAAACAAACATGGCGCAATACGTATACAGCATGTTGCGGGTAGGAAAAGTGGTTCCCACCTGGCAAACATATTCTTAAAAACATCTCTTTAAGCTTTTTTCCTGGCGCTAAGATTGGCGTGTTAGGTCTGAATGGCTCAGGTAAATCAACCTTACTCAAAATAATGGCAGGCTTAGATACGGATATCGAAGGCGAAGCGATACCCCAAGCAGGTTTAAAGATTGGCTACTTGCCCCAAGAGCCACAACTAGACGAAAGCAAAGATGTACGAGGCAATATTGAAGAAGCGGTGCAAGACGTAGTACACGCTTTAAAGCGCATTGAAGAAGTGTATGCAGAGTATGCCGAAGAAGGGGCTGACTTCGATGCCCTAGCCAAAGAGCAAGGCGAACTTGAAGCTATCATTCAATCTAAAGATGGTCATAACCTAGACAACGCCCTTGAGCGTGCTGCAGATGCACTGCGTTTACCACCTTGGGATGCTGACGTAAGCAAGTTATCAGGGGGAACGCCGCCGGGTAGCACTGTGCAAACTGTTGCTCGAAAAACCAGAAATGTTACTTCTCGACGAACCAACCAACCACTTAGATGCTGAATCAGTGGCTTGGTTAGAACGTTTCTTGCACGACTACGAAGGCACTGTGGTTGCTATTACCCACGATAGATATTTCTTAGACAATGTAGCCGGTTGGATTTTAGAGCTAGACCGTGGCCAAGGTATTCCTTGGGAAGGTAACTACTCTTCTTGGTTGGAGCAAAAAGATGCCCGTCTTGAGCAAGAAGAAAAAACCGAAAGCGCCAGACAAAAATCGATCAAAACCGAATTAGAATGGGTACGTTCTAACGCCAAAGGCCGTCAATCTAAAAGCAAAGCCCGTATGGCGCGATTTGAAGAGCTTAATACTGGCGATTACCAAAAACGTAACGAAACCAGTGAGTTATTTATTCCGCCCGGTGAGCGCTTAGGTGACAAAGTATTTGAAGTATCAGGCTTACAAAAATCTTATGGAGACAGATTATTAATTGATGACCTGAATTTCAAAATGCCTAAAGGCGCGATTGTTGGCATTATCGGCCCCAACGGTGCAGGTAAATCGACCCTATTTAGAATGTTAACCGGTCAAGAGCAAGCAGACGCTGGCACAATAGACATTGGCAAAACCGTACAATTGGCCAGTGTTGACCAGTTCCGCGATCACATGGACGGTAACAACACTGTGTATAAAGAAATATCTGACGACTCAGATATTATCCGCATAGGCAACTTTGAACTCAATAGCCGTGCCTATTGTGGTCGTTTCAACTTCAAAGGCTCTGATCAACAGAAATTTATTAAAGACTTATCTGGTGGTGAACGTAACCGAGTACATCTAGCCAAGCTTTTAAAAGCCGGCGGCAATGTATTATTACTGGATGAGCCTACCAATGACTTGGACGTTGAAACTTTGCGCGCCTTAGAAAATGCTTTATTGGAATTTCCAGGTTGCGCCATGGTGATATCGCACGACAGATGGTTCTTAGACAGAATAGCCACTCATATTATGGACTACCGCGACGAAGGTAAAATCAACTTCTTTGACGGCAACTACACAGAATACGCAGCCTGGTTAAAAGACACCTACGGCACAGATGTAATTGAACCTCACCGATTAAAATACAAAAAAATCAGTAAGTAATTGTTCCAAAGGCTCAGCCGAGGATATTAAAAAAGGTGCAACTTGCACCTTTTTTTATTCATAATTATGTCAACTAGCAAACAATATATCCTGTTGGCTACAAACTAACCTAGGGATAATTGCTTATTTATTGATCTGTAGTGCAGCTTCGTGTAGTGCTTGCCAAAAGGCTGTAACCTGCTTTTTATTTTTATCAAAAAACGCTAAGTTAACTGGTGAAAACACATAGGTATGCATTAATAACCCTGAGGTAATCGTTAATTGTTCAGAATATTCGCTGTTGGCAACTAATTCAGCCGCTACTTTTTGTTCAACAACGTACCCATCTAAACGACCTTGTGTCACTAATCGAAGTCCAATATCGACCGTTGTGTGAATAGGCGTGAGTACATTTTGTTGCTTCAGATAACGGTAGCTTATATGAGCAAAAGGCGCATCAAGTCCGGACTCCTGTATTGCCTTATATGCGGCAAGATCTAGTAAGTTATTCTCATCAAACAAAGGCTTCGATGTGGCAGAGTGACGATCGAGTAGCCCCCTCTTTTAGCAATAATAGCCAATTTGACTTCCGCAAGATAAAGTTCATTAGGAGGAAACGCGAATTGTTGTAGTCGATCTTCATTTTTGATCATGGTCAACAATCCATGAATTTTACCTTGCTTGACTAAATGCTGGCATCTTAGCCAAGGGTGACGCACTATTTCTGCCGACCACCCCACTTTTTCCGCTGCTTTAGTCGCCACTTCGACAAGTACGCCTTTTAAGTTATTATCGTGTTCTCCAGATGTTTCAGATGTATAGTAATAGGGTTTGGCGTCATAGTTTTCGATACAAAACAAAAACTTGGTGTTTGCTTTTACGGTTGTACTAACACTTAATAATAGTAAATGTAACGCTATCAAAAATTTAAAAAACATGACGACCAACCATATTGTTGTCGAAACATTTAGAATAAATGTCTCTGAGAGAAAATGTGACCTATCTACTCAAAGTAGGTGAAAAGCAGATATAAGCAAAAATTTACAGTGATAGACACGCACTCATAGTTTCAGTGTAGTCACCTTACTTTTACAAGTCACTCTACTGAAAAATAACTAACCTGAGTTCTGGATAAGAAGTATCGTTTAAGCTAAGCAATATAATTCAATGGCTTATTTTGTCTACATAAGCTCAGCTAAATGTTACTCGGTAACGAAATTTTTGGTGTATAGCAAGGCGGATTGTTGTACGTCATAACGTGTTATAGATAAACAATCCAACGCCGCTAGACACAAAAAAAGCATTATCCAGAGGTTCGGCTTATCCAGAATTTAGGTTAACTAACAGCAATTCGCGCAAGACATACTACTCTTTTTAGCTAAAAATTTAGATAAGGTACCAGTATAGTATATTTAATCCACATTCTCTGCTGTGGCTAAATAGATGTGGCCTATCTGCTTTCAAAAACAGCCAAAACTAGTTTATTCACCGGCTAACCCTACTCCGGTTTAATCACTAAGAGCCCAGCAATAGCCTTGTCTAGATTGACTTCTAGTCGATTTTCCGCCCAACCGTGCTTGGAGTCACGAGCCTCAATAAAAACAGTTTGTGAGCTCATTGGGATCACTACATTCTTTAAACTGCGAGTAAAAGGTTGTTCGTCAACATGAGGATGGCCCAATACTCGCTCCCCCAATATGTCACTTTTTTCATTCACCACGCGCCATGCATTAGCAAAATGTTTCCAACCTTCATCAGCATGCTTTAGGGTAACGCTAATCTAATAGTCCAGGTGCCCTTTTTTACTTGGATAAATTTTGCTTTTACAATTTCCACCTCGCCGGCTAACGCATAATTTACCTTTAACATGCTGCCCAACATTACCAGCCATAGCCACAGCACTTTACTTCTCATACTGTACGATTCCTCTTGGTTACTCTTTTAGGGCAAAAATTACAGTGCCTCTAATGCTTCAGACAAGCGACTCACGCCAACAACTTCAATGCCGGCAATACCTTGTTTAGGTACATTCGCTTTAGGCACAATCGCTCGCTTAAAACCATGTTTAGCTGCCTCACTAATACGCTCAGAACCATTGGGTACAGGCCTAATTTCGCCGGCCAAACCCACTTCACCAAAAGCGATTAATTCTCTATCAAGGGTTTTATTTTGAAAACTAGAAACAATTGCTAACAGCAGCGCCAGATCTGCGCTGGTTTCAGCAACTTTAACGCCCCCCACGACGTTAGCAAACACATCTTGATCGTTCATTTGCACGTTGCCATGACGGTGTAATACCGCAAGTAACATTGCCAAACGGTTTTGCTCTAACCCCACCGCAACTCGCCTTACATTGGCCATCTGCGAGTAGTCAACTAACGCTTGAATTTCAACTAAAAGTGGCCGTGTCCCTTCCCATACAACCATGACAATACTACCTGGCGACTGTTGTTCATCTCGACTTAAGAATATGGCAGAAGGATTACTCACCTCTTTCAGACCTCTTTCGGTCATGGCAAACACGCCTAATTCGTTAACCGCGCCAAAACGATTTTTTTGACTTCTTAAGGTGCGATAACGACTGTCACTTTCACCTTCAAGCATCATTGAACAATCTATGCAATGTTCTAATACTTTGGGTCCAGCTAAACTGCCATCCTTGGTGACATGTCCTACTAAAAACATCGCAATATGATGCTGCTTAGCAAAACGCGTGAGGTAGGCCGCACTTTCTCGCACCTGTGAAACACTGCCCGGGGCCGATTGCACATCAGCTACTTGCATCACTTGAATTGAATCTATTACCATTAATTCTGGTTTATGTTGCAGTGCCAAATCACAAATAATATCGACGTTAGTTTCTGCCAATAACTGCAATTTATCTTTAGCTAACCCTAAGCGTTGAGCCCGCATTGCGACTTGTTGCAAAGATTCTTCCCCCGTCACATATAGTGCATTTCTGCCGCTTGCCATTTGACACATAACCTGCAGCAACATAGTACTCTTACCCGCACCAGTGAGAACCACCAATTAGCATGGCTGCGCCGGGCACAATCCCTCCACCTAGCACCCTATCCAATTCTTTATAGCCAGAAGGAAACCTAGGCAAAGCAGCTAAATCAATACTTTCTAGCATTTCAACTTTTGCTTGCGTTTGACCCGAATACCCTCCAGATTGATGACTATGGGTGGATTTACTTGAGGACACTACAAATTCGGTAATGGTGTTCCAAGCGTTGCAATCATTACATTGTCCTTGCCAACGAGGATATTCAGCACCACAATCGGAACACACATAAGCAGTTTTACGTTTAGCCATATTTTAATCGTTTTACCTTAAATTTAAGGGTTGATTAACCCTTAGGGAATATCGTATTTTACATTACAAATAAAAACAGTTGAGTTTTCAGAGCTTAATTATTTAATTTTCTGCCGATAACTAAATAATCCATAGTTTAATTCCGGACTCGTTGAGCCCACTAGCATACTTAATTTAGGTTACATGAGCCAAGACTTAGAAGAATATCACGACTTTATTGAAGAACTTAAGCCCATGATTAATGAGCCTGAGTTCAATCAAGTGCTAAATCAAGTTGCATCGTCAATCCCCAAACAAAAACGCTTTCTATTGAAGATGGAACTTAAGCGTTTAGCTCGCCCTTGTATCCGGTTAATTGACTTAAGAGGATTAGTTGACGGCCAGTGCCGCCCGTATATCCATGAGAACAAGCAACATTACCTTGATGATGTCGCCATCGATACCTTCGAAAAACAAGTCCGTATTTTTGGCGAATACACTATAGGTGTGTACGAAGCCACCACCAACACTGATAATAATTATCGAGTCATGCATAAAAAGGAGCAACTCAGTGCTGGCAAACAGAAAAAAACACCTAGCAAGCTAAAATTAAAAAGCGAAAATTACATCGCTCCTCTAGTGCAATTTGGAAGCTTTACCCAGCGAGAAGAAGAGCGTATGAACTTCTCGGTGGTAATTGAAATATTTACCGCACAAAATAAAAGTCTTCAAGCCAACACGATTGATATTTCAGTGAATGGTTTAAAAGTAAGAGCCGGCAAAGAGCACCTATTCAAAGTAGGTGAACGCATAACGGTTCAATTTAGAGGGCTAGAAAAAGAATATGCGCTGAATAAACGCCAAGGTGTGTCTTACACCATTAGTATTGTTGAGCAGAGTCATGATGCACAAAAACTCTATTTAAAACGAATTGACGACACTCCATACCCTAGTTTCGATAAATTTCTAAAACAATTTATTCATGGCAATAAGCGCCGATATAAAGTGAATTTAGATAACACTTTAATGGCGATCAAAAATAAAACTTACGAACAGTATTACATCCCGAACTTTTCCTCCATTCCAGTTTACATAGACAAAGTGGGCGAAGAGTATGTCCCCAAATATGCACTGGCAAATGATAGCAATAGGGAAGAAATTCAATATTGGGCGAATGAAATACAGGACTTAAAAATAGGTTATATCCTTACCACTGAACGCATAAAACAAGCACTGGCTTTGCCTAAAGGACAGCAAGAGCTGTTTATTTTTGTGTTTAATCATATTAAAAATGAAAAAGTCTATTTTTACTCAGCGTCATATGCAGAGTTAGAAGTTAAACCTGAACTAAAGAGCTTATTCTTAGGGTATGGTTCACGTAAAGTCAGTTGGCGAGTTTATAAATTGCAGCTAACCGATATGGATCCAAAGCAAAGTTTCAGACCTTTATCTATTTCAAATTCAATCAATGACTCAGTTAAACGGCAAAATCAAAAGCCCTCACCTAGGCTTATGTCACGTTTAAAAAACCTTAAGCACATTGCAGTGTTAACCAACATTACCGACGATGTAAGTACCGAGCAATATCAAAAGCATAAAATAAAACGAGACCAATTAGCACAACTAAAAATATTTGGGCATCCGCGAAACAAACCTCCTGCATTGGTCACGGTTTATCGGTTTAAATACTACAACCAGCGCAGAGAAACTCGATTTTTGTTACGCACCGCCGTACAAATAAAAATTGGTTTGCAAGTATTTGAAGGGCATACAGAAGATTTTTCTACTAAGGGTCTCCGCTTGCGAGTCGAGGTGGGCAAACACTTCCCTCAAATAGTGACGAAAACATATTCCTCACTTTCCCGCAGCTCCAATCGGTTACCAATAAGTTCGATTTAACCAACTTACCCTACGTAATTAAGTATGTGTCTAAAGACGGCTATGTACTACATCTAAAGAACTTTGCCACAGAAGAAAACAATACAGCACGACAATTCTTTGAAGCCTTAATTAAAGGCAATCGTTCAAAACTAAAAGCCTACAGAGATGAAGAAGAAGTACTAGTAATAGGCGAAGCATTGCGTAATATTTATGCAAATAATATAGTCAACACAGCATTTTTCTTACACAAAGATGGCGGCTCTATTGCTCCTGATGCTGGTGCCACTTCACCCATTGGCAACCGAGTGAAAAACCTTTTGCAGTTTAAAAGTGAAGAAGACGAATGCAACTTATACCCATTGTTTAGAAATGGCGTCATCAAACATAATTTTATTTCCCATACCTTAAGTAACATAAAGCCTAGTCATAAACCTGTAGCGCAGGATCTATTCATAGCATTTGATCCTAGCAAAGAAAAAATGGGAGATGCAGTTCACAGTTTATACGAGCAACAATTTACTCAGCCTGTACAAAAACGAGAGTTCATTGCCAAGGCATTGCAACACGGTCAATTTATCGCGGTTAAAATATTTATCGCCAGAACCGGGCGACCCGACTTTGATACCATGCAATCTGAACTGAATTACGTCAGCATTTACGCGCTACACAAAGCTAAAATTCTTGAGGAAAAATTATGGAACGTTACCGCAGTAGGCGACATCATTGACGTCACAGACGAAGTACTAAAACGCTACAACTTCGAGCAAAAAATCATCGAGCAAAACCATCAAGCTCCTAAGAGCTATAAAATTAGCCAAGTAGGAATCGAACAATTACTAAAAGCTTAAAATAATCAATAGCCCCCCAATCAAAGCCCCCCAATCAAGACACCCATAAAGCCCCCCAATCAAGACACCCATGATTAAATTCGACGAATCCGCAATTTGAACTAGACTAATGGTAGTGATTCAACCAAGGATGGCCATGATGCCTCAGTCTCGTAAAAGCCAAATCAGTTTAGTCGACACCCCTTATTATCATTGTGTTTCACGCTGTGTTCGCCGTTCATTCTTGTGTGGTGAAGATACGTTGACAGGCCAGAGCTATGAACATAGGCGGACTTGGGTTGAAACACGCTTGCTTCATTTAAGCCACATCTTTGCTATTGACATTTGCGCCTATGCGGTGATGAGCAATCACACTCATGTGGTGCTGTGCGTGAACAAACCATTGGCTGAGCGCTGGACGGTGAAACAAGTGCTCGTTCGCTGGCATCAACTGCATAAAGGCACCTTGTTGTCGCAGCGGTTTATGCGAGATGACACGTTGAGCAAGAGTGAGCGGCATACCCTTCTAGAAACCGTTGAAATTTACCGGCTGCGTTTGTATGACATCAGTTGGTTGATGCGTAATCTCAATGAGTACATAGCCCGAGAAGCCAACAAAGAAGATGCCTGCACAGGCAGATTCTGGGAAGGACGGTTTAAGTCTCAAGCACTACTCGATAAATCAGCCCTACTGGCCTGCATGGCTTACGTGGACTTAAACCCCATTCGCGCCAATATGGCCAACACACCTGAGGACTCTGACCACACCAGTATTCAAACTCGGATACAAGCTTTGAGACAACACCAGCAACCCAAAGGTTTAATGCCATTTGTTGGCAACCCTATAGGCAAAACATGCCGAGGGGCATCGCTTTTTCACTAAAAGATTACTGCGACCTCATCGACACCACAGGTCGTGTTATCAGAGATGATAAGTCAGGATTAATCGATACACAGCAACAGCCCATTCTACAAAGGCTGGGCCTAAACAACGAACAATGGTTGACCTTAACCACAGAATTCGAAAAGCACTTTTGTTATGCAGTAGGCAGTGAACATTTAATGCGAAACTTCAGCCTACATACCCAACATCAAAAAATACGAGGCATAGGTAAAGCCAAAGCCCTACTTAAACACGCTTAGCCTTTTTTCCAAAGTAACAAACCTCATCAACATCGCTGTTGAGAATTAGCATGCCTGATATTCCCCCCCCCACAAAATCACGTCATCATACCCGCAAACATCATCAATTTAGTTGTCTTGAGCATAATTTAAACCGAATGGATTAGAAAAGCGGGAGCTAAGATGGTTTAAGAGCCATTGCTATTTATGGGTGTCTTAATTGGAGAATCTTATTATGGGTGTCTTGATTGGGGGGAATCGGAACTGACTTTTCTTGACGGTCGAAGAAAAGTCAGTCAAACGTAATAGGTGTGGGTTAAAAAACGTCATGCTTGACAATTTTCACTCTGGTGTTTTATCTGCGACGACATACCAAGAGTGGCAGCAAACTGAAGTCTAGCCGCGCCTCCAAGTGGTATTTCCCGCATTATCTTCTAACACAATATTTAGTGCATTTAATGCATCACGAGCGGCGTCGGCGGCGGCCCAGTCTTTATTAGCTCGCGCATCATTACGGGCTTGAATTAACGCTTCAATCTCGGCGACATCATTAGCATCACTACCACCTGCAGCTTGCAAAAAGTCACTTGGTGGCTGTTGTAATATACCTAAAATAGCCGCTAGATTAACCATCACCCCGGCTAAATCAGCAGCTTGCTGCCCTTCCGCTTTGTTTACCTCTTTGGCTACATCAAACAATACAGCAAAGGCCTCTGGTGTATTAAAATCGTCATCCATCGCTTTATTAAAGCGAGCTTGATAGCCCCCCAATTGCATATCTACCTTGGTGTTCGGTTGCACATCACGTAAAGCTGTATATAGACGCTCCAACGACGTACGCGCTTGTTGAATAAAACTATCTGAATAACTAAGTTGGCTTCGATACTGAGCTGACATTAAAAAGAATCGTACGGTTTCTGCATCATATAACGCTAATACGTCACGTAGTGTGAAGAAGTTACCTAATGACTTAGACATTTTCTCTTGATTGACTTGTACCATACCTGTATGCATCCAATAATTTACATAAGGGGTATCGAATGCGCAGCAGGATTGCGCGACCTCATTTTCGTGATGAGGAAAAATCAAATCAGAACCCCCACCGTGAATATCAAAGTGTTCGCCTAGATGTTTATGATTCATCGCCGAACATTCAATATGCCAGTTAGGGCGTCCGTTACCCCATGGAGACTCCCAAAAAGGTTCCTCTAGTTTAACTGACTTCCATAAAACAAAATCCATTGGGTCGCGTTTATCTGTGGCCACTTCGACTCTAGCACCAGCATTTAATTGTTCTAGATCTTGGCGACTCAACTTACCGTAATGTGCAAAGTTGTTCACTTCAAACAAGACATCACCATTATCTGCCTGATAAGCAAAACCTTTGTCGACTAAACGCTGAATAACATCAATAATCTCTGGAATATGCGTAGTTACTCTAGGTTCAATATCGGGTTCGATTAAACCTATAGCGGCAAAATCTTTATGCATATCACCTATGGTTTGCTCTGTAACTTGCTCTGGAGTCAGGCCTCTTTCGTTTGCCCTAGCAATAATTTTGTCATCGACATCGGTAATGTTTCTGACGTAATTTACCTCCAAGCCTCTAGACCGCATGTAACGTACCATCAAATCAAAGCTCAAATAAGTGCGAGCATGCCCAACATGGCATAAATCATAGACAGTGATTCCACAGACATATAAACCCACCTTACCGGCTTGCAACGGTTTGAATTGCTCTTTCTGACGCGTTAAGGTGTTGTATATATGCAGCATTAAATTGTAGTCCTGTTGTTTTGTAAGCTTAAAAATTGCTTGGTAAAAATCAGAATTCTATCACCGAGAACTCAATGCTGCATTAGCCAATTCCAGTAAAAGCTTTAAAAAGAGTCACTGTTTACGCTAGAATGCCCGCTTCATGTAGCACACTGCAAACCGAGGACATGTAAATGGTCAAGATCCATACAAATTATGGTGTTATCACACTAACACTTTTTGCCGATAAAGCGCCTGTCACAGTCGCCAATTTCCTAGACTATGTAAAAGAAGGGTTTTACGACAATACTATTTTTCATCGAGTAATAGATGGATTTATGATCCAAGGCGGCGGATTTGAGCCTTAGTATGGAACAGAAGGAAACCAAAGCCACGATTGAAAATGAAGCTAACAATGGCCTTGAAAATAATATTGGAACAGTGGCCATGGCTCGTACCAATGAACCCCATTCTGCAACCGCACAATTTTTTATCAACGTCGGCGACAATAGTTTCTTAAACTTCCGTAGTGAGAGTACTGATGGTTGGGGTTATTGCGTATTTGCTGAAATATCTGACGGTATGGACGTTGTGAATAAAATAAAAGCGGTTAAAACCGGTAACGCTGGGTACCACCAAGACGTGCCAGTGGAAGACGTGGTTATTCAAAAAGCAGAAATTATTGATTAACTTTCTTTCAAGCGTTTACTTATTTAAGTAAGCGCTTTTCTGTTTCCTTCAATTTTACAATCAGATCCTATGACACCCTTTACCTATTTCATTTCTGACTTACACCTTAGTGCCGAGCGAGACGACATTACCCAATGTTTGTTTACCTTTTTACGTGAACAAGCTTGTCACGCAGAAGCACTTTATATATTGGGTGATCTATTCGAGGTATGGATAGGTGACGATGATTTAAGTACATTTAATTTATCTATCGCTGCGGCATTTAAAGCACTAAATGCACAGGGTATCCCTATATATTTCATTCATGGTAATCGAGATTTTTTACTCCGCCAATCATTTGCCAAATTAGCCGGTATGACATTATTGCCCGAGCAAGCCGTAGTTGACTTATATGGCACACCCACCCTTGTCATGCATGGTGACGAACTGTGCACCAAAGATGTGGCCTATCAAAAGTTTCGTAAAAAGCTCGAGGATGGTGGTGGCCTAGACTTATGCTCAGCCTACCGCTGAACGTACGCCGAAAATTAGCAGCAAGAGGGCGTAAAACTAGTCAAAAAAACCATAAAAGTCTAACCGTTGAGATTATGGATGTATCAACTGAAGAAGTGATAACAAGTATGCAAAAACATAACGTCAATCAACTTATTCATGGCCATACCCACAGACCAGCAATACATAATATAGAATTATCAGGCCAGCCTGCGCAACGAATTGTATTAGGTGATTGGTATGATCAAGGCAGCATTTTGAAAGCCAGTCATCATGCTTTAGAGCTAACTACTCTTAGTTTTTAATTTAATTAACAATACTCTTTGCCCAACCTGAGACATATATAAGCCTATCCCTAAAGCAGAGATCAACACGACTTGCCACCAATATAAAGGCACGTCTAACGTGTATCTGACTAAAGCCAATAAGCCAAAATAACCAATAACCGTATACTGTAACCAATGACTTATCCAGTGCATAGTTGGGCTCATTTTCATAGAATCTTTCATGCTATGTGCAACACGTAAACTAATCATAGCGAGTGCAGACACCAATACGCCTACGACAATAAACGAAGTCCAAATGAGCAATTCTGGCCATCCTATCACTTGGGCTGATTTAGCTGGCCCAGACCACAACGCATCCCAACTAACCGCCAAAATGAGTCCTAATGTAACTAATATTTGGCGATCAGCAGAATCATCTTGGTTATTGTCAGTAAAGTCCGCTAACTCCCCTTTTAAGTAGATAAATATAAAACTAAAGGCAACGAGACCAATGATCGGCTCTATATTGGGTTGCAACTGAATGCTGAAATACGTTACCAAATATCCCAGCATAGGAAACACAGTATGGGTGAAAGACACACCGACAATCCAAATCGCCGCCATTCTTAAACTCGACAATTGACTTGCTCTAGCAAATGTCGCGATAGCCACATCTGCGCCAATGCCAAGCCCCATTAATAGGCTTGCTAAGACAAAATCGAACAATGCAAAATCAAATTGAGCAAGTTGCATAGAACTTAATCCAAGGTAGCTTGTTTAGATTGAGTAGAGATTTTTTGCCAATTTAAGCGTAAATCCCATTGGTATCTATGTTCTGCTGACAACGGAGCTTGACTTTCATCTACCTGCTTTAAGACATTCGTTGCGGCCGTTAAGTTAGCGTCGCGACCAAAGATGTAACTCTGCTCTTTGACAATAGTCAGATAGGCCTTATTCAGCTGCAATGCGCGTTCTGCGGACGGAGTAATCAATTCATAAACAGACTGCGCTTTTGTAACTTTGTTAGTATCAACGCTGCCGTCTTGCTTGAACCAACGACTCAACATTTCTTTGTTTTGACGAAACTCATCTCCCCCGCCTACACGCTGAAAGTAGGTGAGGTATTCGCCATTTTCTTCCCCTAAATTTGGCGCATCTTCCTGATTGGCAAGGTTAATATAGCCCCATCCTCTGGCGCCCTCGACTTTCCGAGGAAAAGAAAATGTTTGGTCTAGATTTGCGCCAATGGTTTTATGACACCCCGCACAAAACGCTAGCTCTTGAGAATTTTGATGACGTAATTGACCATTCTCATCTTCAATATAACCATTCAGCGTCCACCCCATATTACTATTCACGCCTTTATCTCCGCGCAAATGTACTTGAGGTAAATTTTCAAAGTGTTTTTCTTTTGACTCGAGGTAGTATTCCGAAGCTAACTCAGCTTTACTTTTAAAGCTGTGCTTCTTCATATATCGCACTTCTTTCATTCTCTGTGCATTGTAGATCGAATTATCTTCATTCACGCCTATATATCTAACTGTGTGTAAAAACTCAGTATTTTCAGGATATAGAAGTTCGCTCAATGCAATTTGACTAGCATCCCCTAGATAGTGGCTACGTATTTTGATGTGACGAGTGTCCGCTAACAATTCTCCATCACCATCAATATCTTCACCAATGGCAATTTCAGAAACAGGCACCATAGAAATGAGTTGTGTTTCTTTCATAACCATTTCAACCAAAGCTAAGTTGGCAAAATAAACATCAACTGAAAATAGTCCATTTTTTTCACGAAACGCTTTGGGTAAACGGATCATTGCATCACCAGTCGAACCATTGGTAGGCCAAAAAGTGCTGGGAAAGGGCTTATAATTGAACGCGACCCAGTTACTTCCATCTTTTGCCAACCCTTTGCTGTCAAAGGCTTTAGTTGGTTCCGCTAAATTCTCAATTGGTGTGACCTCACCTTGCCAATTTGGATCTTGACTAAATTTATCAACAAATTCAGCGTAATTATCTTCGGCGATCCATTTCTTAATATCGTCATCAGAAATATTCTTAATTAACTCAGTGCGGTCTACAAATAGATTTTTCCAATGGTTTTTAGTCCCAAGATCAGAAAATTGATATTCGCCTTGTAAGTCACCATCATTCATCGTGTTTGGACGATGCGCTTGGGATTTATAAGTTTGATGGCAAGCATAACAAGGGTTTTTATCACCTTGAGTTTTGGTATAACACTGAGGCGGGATAACAGACTCAGCATTGTAGACTTCATTATGTTCTATATAGGCGATGGCTGGAATATTATCGCCTTCTTTGTATTCGGTGGTTGTTGCAGTATCTTCAGTCGTCAGTTGATTAGTCTGGCGTTCTGCTGCCGTGTTATCTACGCATGCAGTTAAAAGCACTAATACTGCCATTACTATTATTATGTTTTTCATGCAAATTTCTTGTTTTAAATAAATAAAGCGGGACCGAAGCCCCGCTAGAGATCACTGCAACTAAGGTTACTTAGGATCGTACATCCACAGCGTGTTATTTTCTTGGAAACCATCTTCACCAATAATGATTCGGCCATCGCGCATGACGATCACGTTATCAGGCTGAGAAAGTTGTTCAACATCACAACGCAATGCCCCCGTTAAACTTGAACGGTATGTGCCGCCCATAACAACAGGTTCGATTCGCGCTAAATCATAGTTTGCTTCAAGTTTAGCGCGGTAAACACCACCACAGTCTTTAACACGACTAGAAAGCTGAATATCACCTTCATTATCAATTAACGTATTATCAATATCGGCGATGCCCATATACAAATACGCTTCAGTGACATCTTCTTCAGCAATTGACTCAACACCACCCACAGCTTCTAACGCTCGGTCATGGTTAATGCTAATCCCTTCAAGCTTTCTCCATTCGGCTGTTGCACCTTTCATTTTGGCCGCTTGACGAGACTCAATAAATGCAGCTCTATCATCCATTGGTTGGCCAGCAGTCACAGGGCTCCCACCATCTGCCTCAGATGGGTAAGTTGCATCGCCATCAGCCCATGCTTGGACATCTGCTAAGCTCATGTAACTTGTTTTCCCTTCTACATAATCACTTGTGTCAATACCATCATACTCAGCAATCCACGCTTCAATCGTCGCATTGTTACTCGATGCCAACTCTACCCAAGTTACATCAAACCCAGTGGTAGCTGGTTCAGAACTTCCGGCATCTTGCGTCAATTTAGCACCATACAACGTACCAGCACTTAAGTCTTCTGCCGCGTCAGCCACAAACTTAAATAATACGCCACCGGTATCATCCTGCGATGAATAAACTGTACGACGATCAGGCATAACGGTAGAATTTTCGTGTTCGTAACGGCCTAATGTATAATGTTTTACTGGTGTAGGAGTTGCAGAAGTAGCCTCTGTAATTTCTACTGTGTAACCATAACGATAAGGGTTAGGAAAATCTGGAGCTGTCAATGCTTCCATATTGTCCGTACCAGTATCAGCTGGGTTATTCCAACTAGCATTGGTAGTTGAATTTACAGATGAATTAACAATCCATTCCTCTGAACTAAGTGGTGTCCCCCACGGAGAAACCGAACCAAAACAGTTAGCTGCGGTACCTGCTACACTGTCAAAATCAACCATCATTGCTTCGGTTACCGACCAACTACCCTGAGTATCTTTCTCAATTTTTAAACGGCTCACGCCACCTGGATAAGATTCCCAGTTAGTAAATAAATATCCTTCCCCGTCACCCGTTGACACATAACCATTAAAATCAGGCGCGTTGTTTTCGATGATCTTATCACCAGAAACAATGCCATAATGTACACCTAAACCACCCGCGAGACCTTTATCGCCTAGTTCAGCGAAAGTGTCGTTAGTTTGACCAATGATTTGATACTCACCAAGTGCAGAAACGACAACTTGGCGCTCTTGTTCTGTTACTGGAACGGGAGAGCTAACAATAGTTTTCGGTAAATTGTTGAAGTTAACACCACGTAGAACTCCCACCGTGCCCTTGTTATAAGCTTTGTCATTGACACTTTCAGTCAAAGAGTTCGCGTCAGATGGATGTTGAACATTAAAAAATAAATCACCTTCATCGGTTAGAAAAGCACCAGTAACCTCAGCACCAGTTGGAACAGTAGCTAAACGAGTTAGTACTGATGCTGATTGACCATTTTCACCATTCATGCCATCAGAACCGTCAGCGCCTGCTTGACCGTCAGCACCTGTTTGGCCTTGAGCACCTGTTGGACCTGCTGGGCCTGTCGCTCCATCATCACCTTCACAGGCAGATAATCCAACTACCAAAGACAATGCGATGGCAGATAACTTAAACGTTTCCAAAATTCTATTTGACATTGTGTATTTCCAAAGTTTCTAGCGTTTGTGATTAAATAATTATCGAATAGCAAACCTACAAGTGTCTGAAGTAAAGCGGCACCTGAAGATGCCGAGTAGTGTGGGGGAATTGCTTTACAGTTTAGTGAAGTAAAGATGACATTAACTTGAAGCTAAGATTTCACTTTAATGGCAGAAATATTAAACGTTGACCTTTTAGGTTTGCTAGCCCTGCAGAATAGCCCGTGCTTAACTGACAAACACAAACAGAAGATAAAGCGACCCCTTCGGTAGCACCTAACTCACCTAAAGGTTAGTGTAAAATTAGTGCAAAAATGGCTGTTGAAGCTGCTTTATCTAATTAATTGTCGCTAAATTAAACAAAATAGTTGACGAAAATCTCCGACTCCAACAAACTAATGTTAACCCAATGTAAATAACATGTTGTCATTTACAATTAATACGTCAGTTGCGGAGTAGAAATATGATCTTAAATCACTTATTTGGCCTTTATGCGCACCCTAAAGAAGAATGGCAAACGATAGATAATCGCCATGAGAGCTATTTTTATAGTTTGAGTCATATCGCTGTTATCGCGTTAATTCCCTCACTAATGGCCTACTATTCCGGCGCTCATTTGGGATGGAGCATAGGGGTGGGTGATGTGATTAAATTAACCCAAGATAGCGCGCTATTAATGAGCGTAGGTATGTATTTTGGCTTAGTAGTGGGCGTAATTGCCCTAGCGCTGCTTATCCATGAGCTAGCAAAAACCTTTGATGCAACACCTACCTTTACGCAATCATTAGAGTTGGCAGCTTATACCGCTACCCCACTATTCATGGTTGGCTTTGCCGCTTTCTACCCTACCCTTTGGTTTGTCATGACTATTGGCCTAATTGGTTTGGCATACTCAGTATACTTGCTCTATTCGGGTACACCTATATTAATGCATATCCCTGAAGGTAAGGGCTTTATTTATGCAAGCTCAGTCGTGACTTGCGGCCTAGTGCTACTTGCTATTTTAATGGCTTCATCAATCATTCTATGGAGCATGGGAATGGGGCCTGTTTATACAGGCTAAATGGACAAACAAACATTATAAAAAAACCGCAATTCTTTGCGGTTTTTTTATGTCTGCGATTTATGCTAATGCGCAACAATAACAAAATTAGTTACTGTTCGAACCTTGACTCATATTATGCATTTCTAAATTACTAAGTTCGGTTTGCGATCCAGCATTCTTTGCCCCTTCGTTTCGCATACCATCTATCCGTTCAAGATAAGAATGATCCACATCGCCAGTGATATAATTTCCATCAAACACAGACGTCTCAAAACGGCTGATTTCAGGGTTTAATTCACTCACGGCTTCCACTAAGTCTTGAATGTCTTGGAAAATTAATCCATCGGCGCGGATTAATTCACTAATTTGATCAATCTCGCGGCCATAAGCAATTAATTCATTGGCCGAGGGCATATCAATACCATAGACATTTGGGAATCTAATTTCAGGTGCTGCTGAAGCAAAATACACTTTATTAGCGCCAGACTCTCGAGCCATTTCAATGATTTGCTCAGACGTTGTACCACGGACAATTGAGTCATCTACCAACAATACATTTTTACCTTTAAATTCAGAAGGTATTGCATTCAATTTTCGGCGCACAGATTTACGACGCATCGTTTGCCCAGGCATAATAAAGGTACGACCAATATAACGGTTCTTAACAAACCCTTGTCGGTAAGGCTTATCCAGTTCAATGGCTATTTGCAAAGCCACATCCGAAGATGTTTCAGGAATAGGAATAATCACGTCAATATCCAAATTCGACCACTCCCTTGCTATTTTTTGGCCTAATTTACGTCCCATATTCACTCTAGAAGCATAAACAGATATCCCATCGATAAAAGAATCTGGGCGAGCAAAGTAGACAAACTCGAAAATACATGGCGCATTAACAGGATTAACCGCACATTGTTGAGAATGGAGTACACCAGCTTCCGTTACGTAAATTGCTTCTCCGGGTGCAACGTCACGTACAAAAGTAAACCCCACTGCATCTAAAGCAACACTTTCAGAGGCAACCATGTATTCATCACCAAATTCAGTCTTACGTTTTCCTAATGCTAAGGGGCGAATACCGTATGGATCTCGAAACGCCAACATACCGTTACCAATAATGGCAGCCACCACCGCGTAGGCACCACGGATTTTCTTATGCACATTTGCAACAGCTTTAAAAATTTCTTCAGGCGTTAACTCTAAACCTTCACAGGTTTGCAGTTCGTGAGCAATGATGTTTAGTAATAACTCTGAATCAGACGTTGTATTGATATGACGGCGTGAAATTTTAACGACTTCGTCTTTGAGCTCATGAGCGTTGGTTAAATTCCCATTATGTGCAAAGGCAATACCATAAGGTGAATTCACATAAAAAGGCTGGGCTTCAGCTGAACTAGAGCTGCCAGCCGTAGGGTATCGAGCATGACCAATACCTAGTAGTCCGGTTAATTTTTTCATATGGCGGGTATGAAAAACATCTCTCACCAGTCCATTGTCTTTGCGCAAATTAAACACTCCATTATCCACAGTCACTATACCTGCGGCATCTTGACCTCTGTGTTGAAGAACAGTTAACCCATCATACAATGCTTGACTAACAGGCACCTTTCCCACTATTCCAACAATACCACACATGCGATTTACCTTTTTAAACGGGTTGTATAAAACTCGAGTTATTTTGCAAATACTCGAAGAACCACTCAATGACTAAACTGAATTCGGGAATCAATATAGATGTTTCCCATAAATTTGATTTTGAAAAGGGTGTAAATGTATCCAAGAAAAATAACAGCGCACTGACAATTAAAACGCCCCGTAACGCACCAAAGACTAAACCTAAGGCTCTATCTGTTCCGGATAGTCCGGTAAATTGCACCAACTGACTAATCAGATAATTTATCAATCCACCAAGAATTAATGTGGCAATAAATAAAATAGCAATCGCCACGCCATTGCGGACCATTAAGTCTTCGATTTGAGTAATATAAGCGGCTAGCTCAACATAGAATTGGCTGGCAATAAAGAAAGCACCAAACCATATAGTTAAAGATATAGCTTCTTTAACAAATCCACGGATCAAACTAATAATGGCGGAAAGTATAATCACACCGATAATGGTGTAGTCTATCCAATTCATAAGGTTCGTTTCAAATTGCTCTATTGGTTTGTCACTAAACAATGTGTATAGCGCCAAACAATTATAATCGCGCGCATTCTAACAAAACACGTAAGGAAAATCCTACATATTTCGCTACTTTATCCGCATAGAATTATCTAACAGTAAAGGGAGTAACCTTACCTTGAAGCTGGGTGAGTTCCTTTAAATGCGATATAGCATTGGTTAACTTTTTCTTGTCTAAATCAGGACCAACAAACACTTTAGTTAAATTTCCAGAACTTGTTTTCACTGGTCTGCTGAAAGCCCGATAGCCACTTTCTTCTAATTTAGCTAACAAATCACTGACATTTTTTTGATGACGAAAACTACCAAGTTGTACCACCCACCCAGAATTCATGGCTAGTTTATCTTGATTTTGTTCTACGACCGTTTGCTGAGCTAAAGTGCTAACCGGTTTGTCTTCAATTTTTTTGTCGTCAATAAGTAATTCTTCGGCGTGTTCGTCTGGAATCTCGACATCCACCACCTGAACAGCATCCGTCGTTGCTTCGGGCTCCTTGGGATCGTCAACAGCTTGCTCGGAGACAATTTCGATTTTTCGCGAAGCAGTTGATTGAATACTACTCGTATCAAAATCACTAGGCGCTTCTACTACTTTCATTCTAGGCTTAATAGGAAGATCAACAAAAAGCGCTCTTTTAGTTTCTTTCTTTCCGTCCAATAAGTCAGGTAAAAAAATCACTGCAATGGCAACAACAATGATAGTCCCTACTAATCGATTTTTTAGTGCTGGTGACAATCTATAATTCCTCAGATATCAAATGATTGGACGTATAATTTAATATATCGGCAATAGTAAAAAAAGACCCAAACACAATGACGCAATCTTCAGGCCTTGCTTCTTTAATCGCCGCCAAAAAGGCTTGCTGTACATTGCGATAGGTAACGGTGGATTGTTGCAATGCACTAAGTAGCACGCTGGCTTTTGCCCCTCTAGGTACATCTAAGTCTGCGCAAAACCAATCATCGACAATATCCTGCATTGGTTTTAATGTTTGTTCAATATCTTTGTCGGCTAACATTCCCACAACCGCTAGAATACGTTTGCAGTTCTCTTGCCTTAAGTCAGCAGCGAGTAAACGCGTGGCTTGTGGATTATGTGCCACATCTAACATAATCATAGGCTTATCTTGAATAATCTGTCTGCGTCCCACTAATTTAGTCTGTTGAATAACAGCTTTAAGGGACTCAGCAGTTAACTCAAGAGCTAAAAGTTCAATGACTTCAAGTGCGGTTGATACATTTTGCAAAGGGATAAAGGGAACAGGTAAACCACTGAACTTACGCTGTTCACCTTGCCAATGGTAACCTTGTTCATCAACCCAATAACTAAAATTAACGCCTTGCCATCTAGCATCCACCTGATAATCAACCACCGCTTGCTTAAGAGACTGTGGAGGCTCAGGTTCACCGATAACCGCTGGAATGTTAGACCGAAAAATACCCGCTTTTTCTTTTGCGATTAACTCTTTGGTGTGGCCTAACCAATCTTGATGATCTAAATCTATTGAGGTTATCACCGCGATATCTGGATCAACTATATTAACCGCATCTAAACGCCCACCGAGCCCGACTTCCAACAACCAGTAATCAACCCCAGCATCAAACATTAACTGCAGAGCCGCCAAAGTGCCAAATTCAAAGTAAGTTAATAAAACATCTCCACGCGCCTGATCTACTTTTAAAAACGCTGAGCAATGAGCAGACTCTGGCAACATTGCTCCATTGATCCTAACTCGTTCTCGATAGTCGATTAAATGGGGCGAACTAAAAACCCCTACAGACTTATGGGCAACCAATAACCCTTGTTCAATCAACGCTGATGTTGTGCCTTTGCCATTCGTGCCAGCAACAGTAACAACCGTTTTGTCGGCATAATTTAACGCTAATTTATTAAAAACAGTAGAAACACGTTCAAGTCCCAATTCAATATTACTAGGATGGATTTCGTTTAAATAAATAAGCCATTGCTGAAGATCCCAAGCTTCTTTATCAGAAGCTTGGGTAGAGAGAAGTGCGGCATCACTTAATGATGTTGATGGTGTAATTTAGACAATAAACTGTAGAGTTTGTCACGCATTTCGCGACGATCAACAATCACATCAATCGCCCCCTTTTCTAACAAAAACTCACTACGTTGGAAGCCTTCTGGTAAGGTCTCACGTACAGTTTGCTCGATTACTCTTGGGCCCGCAAAACCAATTAAGGCTTTAGGCTCAGCCACATTAATGTCTCCTAACATTGCTAAGCTAGCAGAAACACCGCCCATAGTTGGATCAGTTAGTACCGAAATATAAGGCAACCCTTTCTCGCTCATTTTCGCTAATGCGGCACTGGTTTTTGCCATTTGCATTAGAGACATCAGCGCTTCTTGCATCCTAGCTCCGCCGCTTGTAGAAAAACAAATCAACGGCATGTTATGCTCTAAACATGCTTCAACAGCTTTAACAAATCGAGCTCCCACTACAGACGCCATTGAACCGCCCATAAACGAAAACTCAAATGCGGCTACGGCTACTGGCATACCTTTCAGTTTGCCTTTTAATACAATTAGTGCATCTTTTTCATTAGTTGCTTTTTGCGCTGCACTGATCCTATCTTTATATTTTTTAGAATCTTTAAACTTAAGCAAATCTTGTGGCTCTAACTCCGCCCCTAACTCTTCACGATCACCTTGATCTAAAAAGTGATTAACCCTAACACGCGCACTGATACGCATGTGATGATCGCACTTGGGGCAGACGCCAAGCTGCTTTTCTAATTCTGATTTATACAATACCGCGGCACATTCTGTACACTTAGTCCAAATGCCTTCAGGTACATTACTTTTTGCAGCTGACTTAGTGCGTGGTAGTATTTTTTCAATCCAACTCATAACAAATCCTATAATTTAGTTTGCACTGACAAATGAGCACAAACTAGCAATTTTTAACGACGACCCTATTTTTAGGTTTATCGCCGAAAGCTCAGTGGCTAATCAAGCGCTATTAAAGCACATTCACTGCCTAAACACGAAAATAAAACTGGTCTTAGAAGTCTCAATTTGGCAAAAATAAGGGGCCTAATGGATGACTTGGTAACAAAAATTGTTCAGGGTAAGTAACATGAACCAAATATAATCCATGTGGCTTAGCTGTTGCCGCTGCTTTCGTTCGATCTTTACCTAATAACAAACTTTGCATCCATTCTGGTTTTTGTTGCTTATTGCCAATGACAAGTAAAGACCCGGTAATATTGCGAACCATATGATGCAAAAATGCATTAGCCTGTACATCGATTACAATAAAGTCTGAAAGTCGGGTAACACTGATTTTTTGTAGATCTCTGACAGGCGTATTTGCCTGACAATTAACCGCTCTAAATGCACTAAAATCATGTTTTCCCACTAAGTATTGCGCGGCCTCGTGCATTAACTCATGATCTAAATCGATATGTACGTGAGTTGCGCCTTTGGCCAAAATACTATTGCGCAATCGATTATTGTATATGATGTAACGATAACGCCTAGCGGTTGCCGAAAACCTAGCATGGAACTGTTCATTCACTTCAGCCACCCACTTAACCGCAATTGAATCCGGCAAAAATCGGTTAAGGCCAATTGACCAAGCGCGATCAGGTCGAACGCAATCTGTATCAAAGTGAACAACTTGACAGGTTGCATGCACCCCTGCATCGGTTCTACCAGCGCATACCACTTTAATTGGCGAGTTGGCTATTTCTGAAAGAGCCTCTTCAACATGTTGCTGCACACTCGCCACCGACTGCTGACGCTGCCAGCCATGATAGCTAGCACCATCATATTCAATACCTAAAGCCAATCGCATGTCACACTTTTACCCCATAAAATTTGCCGTATTGTAAGCAAGTTTTCAGCAATTAAAAGTGATTTTTACAACTTAACGACTCCCAGTTTCACTTAACTTTTACTTAAAGTCAGTAGAATGTAAATCGTGCTTTTTCATCAACTTATGCATATCTGTTCTATTTCGGCCAGCAAGTTCGGCAGCACGCGTCACATTTCCATCAGTCATTTTTAATAGTTTCAGTAAATATTGATGTTCAAATGCATCTCTAGCTTCGGTTAATGTTGGCCACTTTTGTTCCGATGCAGATAGTGCTTGTTCCACTAAGTGAGCAGCAATAACTGGGGTTTGGGTTAGTGCCACACATTGTTCAACAACATTCACTAACTGCCGTACATTGCTAAGGCCATAAACAAGTGGTAAGTAGTTGCATTGCATCATCTGAAAAACGACTTACCTTAACATCATGCTTTAGCCCGCTATTTGCCAATAAGTGCCGAGCTAGCAAGGGAATATCTTCAGAACGTTCACGCAACGTAGGTAGCGTTAAATTAACTACATTTAATCGGTAATATAGATCTTCTCTAAAGTTACCCTCTTGCATTTCTTTGTTGAGATCTTTGTGGGTTGCTGACACTAAGCGCACGTTCACTGTAATTTGTTTACTGCTGCCAACTGGTCGAATAGTTTGTTCTTGAATCGCCCTTAGTAGTTTAACTTGCAAAGGAACGGGCATATCTCCGATTTCATCTAAGAATAAGGTGCCACCATCCGCTTCTCTAAACAAACCTTGATGTTCATGTACCGCGCCGGTAAACGCCCCCTTACTATGCCCAAACAACTCTGATTCAAGTAAATTTTCTGGTAACGCGCCACAATTAATGGCCACAAAAGGTTTGTCGGCTCGCTTACTGGCTTTATGAATAGCACTAGCAAACAGCTCTTTACCCGTACCGCTTGCTCCGCTAATTAGCACACTGACATCTCGTTGCGCTACACGATAGGCTTGGTCCAGTAATTGCTCCATCTGTACCGACTGAGTGATTATATTCTCACACCATTTAGGGCTTCGATTACCTTGACTTTGGGCCACCGCTTTTGTCATTAATTGTCTAAGCTCTTCATGATCAACAGGCTTAGTTAAAAAACCAAAAATACCTCTTTGCGTTGCTTCAACAGCATCTTGAATGGTGCCATGAGCAGTCATTAAAATAACAGGCACGTCTCTTTTCAGCGCCATAATTTCTTCAAATAAGCTTAACCCATCTAAACCTGAGCATACGCAGATCACTCAATACGAGATCAAAATTGCGTGTAGTCAGTAATTTAAGCGCTTCTTTGCCACCCTCGGCACTGTGTACTTGATATCCCTCTCCTTTTAATCTTATGGTCATTAACCTCAGTAGGCTTACATCATCATCTACCAATAAGACGGTCGGTTTAGTTGTACTTATTTGCTTCATTCACCATTCCTTTGACCATTGCTCATAATCGAGGTTTCGATATTCAATAACTGGTCAATTTGATTATTTTGTTTATTAATTTGTTCTTTTTGTTGCTTAATAATGTTCTCGTTTTCACTGTTAATTTTATTTACCGTCACCAACGCTGATTCGAGTTGTAAGATTTCTAAGCTTGGTTGAAAAAGCGCAGTTTGTAGAAACTGACGCATATCTTTACTTAATTTAGGGGTAATAGATTTAGACCACATTTGTGCCCTCAAACGATCTTGATATGGCGTACCTTTGCCTTGACTCAATATGATTTTTTTCAGCACATCAACATCACTATCCGATAGCGCATCAATTTTTTGCTTTCTTTGTTTCCACGATAACGTTTCGATATTCGCCCAAAATTTAAGCCAATACTCCACCTGGCAGTCATTCTGAAATTCTATCGCCCACAAGCATAGTTTTTGTGTGATTGGGACCACTGGCCCCTCATTTACTTTTTCGGTTTCGGCCTTTGGGAGTAATTCACAACCAGACAATATAGGTAATAATAAAGATAAAAAAACTCTTATTTTCATAAACTCGCTTCTTTAATTGGCAGCACTACTCGAATGCAGATATCAGCATAATCCACATCCTCGATTTTCGCTGTCCCCATCATCATACGTGCACAATCTGCAACAATTGAAAGACCTAGTCCAGTGCCGATGACTCTATCATTTCGCTTCCCTTCCCCCGATAAAAAGGTTGGAATAGGGTATCCCTTTGTTGCTCAGGGATCTTTTGCCCACGATTCGCAAAATCTAACACATACGTATTATCTAATTGATATAAATGAATAGTAATAGGTCGTCCTTTAATACCGTGAGCAATAGCATTAGACATCAGATTATCGAGGATCCGACGATATAATTGTACATCAGTAAGAATGGATTGTACCTCTATCTTCATGTCCAGTTTATGGTCATGTTGCTTTAGCGCTAAGCTATTTTCTGTAACAAACTCAGCAAACAAACGCTTAGTATCAACTAATTCCCATTTAGGGTTGGCTTGCTGCAACAATAAGTTGTAATCCAATAACTGAACAATGAGTTGATTGAGTCTATCGGTACTGCTGTTCAACAATGACATCACTTCTTTTTGTTCAACATTCAAGGGGCCAACAACTTGTTCGGTTAGCAAAGAACACCCTTCCTTAATACTTGCCAATGGAGTCTTTAATTCGTGAGAAGCGTGGCGTAGTAACGCCGTTCTTAGCTTTTCTAGTTGCGTCAACCGAGACGCTAAATTGTGCAGTTGATGCTCAACTACTATCAGCTCTTTAGGCCCAGAGCTGGAAATAATAGGTAGAGAACTCGCCTGCCTAGCGATGGCCCCAATCACTTGCTCTATTTTTTCTATGGGTTTCAAAATCGTCCTAGCACCAAATAAAATCAACAGAATTGATGTAGACAACAATAAGCCTGTCAACCAAAATTGATTTTGTTGCACTGAACGAACATAACTTTGCTGTTTCTGCACGTGCGTATCTAAATACCCATGCACTTGCACACTAACCTCATTCAAATTTTGCGAGAAATCGGCCAACTGAGCATTTAATAATAGAGGGTCCACTTGAGGCGTAACTTGCTTGATCCAGCCTATTCTGCTGGTCAAATTTGTACAGTTTTGCTGATCACTTAGCAGTTGACAGATAACACGTTGTTGCGACGAAAATCGCTTAGTGTTTTCAGCAATCAAATTCATTAAGGTCGGCTTGTTAACGATTGTAAATTGCCTGACTAACCTTTCTATATCAAACGCTAAACGCTCCATTTTATTTAGCGTTCTAATAACAGCGATTGATTTTTCTGCTTCGCTTGAGGTAACTTCGGCGATATTGGTCAAAGTATATTGGCTATAGCCTACTAGTGCAGCTAAGGGTACAAGCACTACGACAAAGCTAACAAAAGTCAGTTGTCGTAAAGAATTTAACTGCATAACACTTCCATCATAAATAGTTTACAGTCAATAGCTTACCACTGTTGTGGAATAGCCTAAACCTCAAAATCTAATTAGTCTAAAACCACTTTTGCTTAACTCTTGTTTGGTAATAACACCATTCCCATCGGTATCAATTTTGCCAAAAGCAGCCAATAGTTGAGGCTCAGCCACCGCTTCCTTTATGCTTATTTGACCATCTTGGTCAAGGTCAAACTTATCGATTAATGCTTCATCATCCCCGGCTAGACTAGAAAAACTAGTAAACGCTGTCAAAATGGCTGTTATCGCAATGCTAGAAGTTGTCATCCACATTTCCCTTTTCATAAAATTAAAAACGGCTTCCTTGCCTAGTGTTCAAATGAGCATACTGAACAAGGAAAGTTTCACTATGCCAACAAACGCCATTGTCGCTATCCCAGTGAAACACTTCCTTCACCACATTCCATCCATGTATTAACTTGAGAACCACCCAAGTAAATGTGATTACAAAAGGCTCCATTACATCCTTCGTGCCAACTATTATTTATCATTTAAATTCAATAACATAGAAACAAAACAAGATAATAGCTTGTTAATCACCGTTGGAAAGCTTGGCATTACGTAGCCAATGAAAGACAGTCATTATCTACAATAAATGTAGTCAAGCTGAACTAGGATAATGAGCGTCATCTGAAATAGAAATTTACAGACAATTCAAACACTTAAAAATATGCTCCTGCTATACTTAACCTCGCCTAAATGTTACTCGGTAACGAGATTTTTGGTGTATAGCAAGGCGATTTTTAGTACGTATTAGCGGGCGATAACTAGCAACCCTAACGCCGATAGAAGCAAAAAGAGCGTTATCAAGAGGCCCAACTTCTCCCGAGTTCAGGTTAACCCATACGATCAGAAGGCTAGACTGTACCTAAAGGCATACACCTACTCTATTCGAGATTATTTGATAGCTTACTTTGAATGAATTGTGTATGAGGAATGTACAATAAATCAGCTATTTTGCGGATGGTGTATTCTTCACTCGGACTCAGTACTTTATCTGAAAAAGCAATGGTCCATAATGAATCAAGGATCTGCACTTTCTGCTGCCCATTGTAAGTATGATTCAATACTCGTGTAAACTGTTGGTAGTCGACAGCATTTTCCGCATATTCCTGCGTATTTGAACATAATATGTCGAGTTGTTCAGGGCTAAGTGAAAAGTGCTTTTCCAACCGCTGCCGAAACATCACTTGCTCGCTATTTTCAAACTTATTATCGGCCCGCATCACTTCATAAAACAGCACCGCGGTGGCCAATTCTAAGGTATGCCCGGGATGATGTTCTTCTATTTTCAACTGCTCTTTAAACCAATTTTGAATACTGGCAATCATTTATTCCACCTATTTAATTGTATCGCGACTGACCAAATATTTAATATGTGGCATTAGACAGAAAATACAATCATATGTTCAAGATCTAACCTGATCCCAATATTCTCACCTATTTTATGATCATGGTGACTTGGCGCCAAACACAACACCCTCTGCTGAGCACTATCTTGTAGTGCTAGTTCGTACAACATATGGGCACCTTGAAACGATCGGTTCATCACTTGAGCATGATTAGCTGCATTGTCATCGTGCACAATGTCATCAGGACGAACAAGAAACTCGACTTCATCACCTTCATTAAAGCCAAAAGACGCATCAATCGGAAAAACCCCTAAATGACTGACCAATTGCATATTGTTATTCACTCTAGCCCGCATAAACACGCCATCACCTATAAAGTTGGCGACAAACCTATCCGCCGGCCTATGATACAATGCATAAGCACTTGCCCATTGTAACAATCGCCCTTGATTAACAACCCCAATCACATCCGCCATAGCAAATGCCTCAGCTTGATCGTGAGTCACCATCAAAGCGGTCGCATTGGCATATTTTAAAATAGCTCTTAATTCACGAGCGAGTCCTTCACGAAGTTCACTATCTAAACTCGAAAAAGGCTCGTCTAACAACAATAGTTCTGGGCTGTCAGCCATCGCTCGTACCAAAGCAACACGTTGTTGTTGACCGCCCGACAATTGGTGGGGATAACGTTGTTCGAACCCTGTTAGTCCCACCAAACTTAACAATTCAGCAACCCGCTTTTTTTGCGCTTTTTTCGACTGTTTGTGTATGCCAAAAGCAATATTCTGCGCCACCGTTAAATGCGGAAACAGTGCATAATCTTGAAACACAACCGCCACTTTGCGTTTTTGTGGACTAACAAAAGTAGCGCGATCACATACAACTTCATCGCGAATGGCTACTTCACCTGCTGAGCTTTTTTCAAACCCAGCAATCACGCGCAACAAAGACGTTTTGCCACAACCTGACGGTCCTAACAAACAACCAATTTGCCCCGCTTTTAATGCAAAGCTGACGTCTGTTACTACCGTTTTATTTTGGTAAGCCACACAAACATGGTTAAGACGTAACATAAAGTCCTTATTTTTGGTGATGGAAGTTTAACTAGATGTATCTGTTAATCGAGTTAATAAAACAACCGGAATGATTCCCACTAACACAATAGCCAAAGCAGGTAACGAAGCTTCTAATAACCGCTCATCAGAGGCCAATTCAAATGTTTTGACTGCCAAGGTATTAAAGTTAAAAGGGCGAAGAATTAATGTCGCGGGCAATTCTTTTAATACGTCGACAAAAACCAATAATAACGCACTGGCAACGCTAGTTTTAGTAGCGGTACATGGATACGTTTCAAGATGGCCAAGGGATAATGACCCAGCGACTTTGCTGCATCATCTAAACTAGGTTTAATCCGAGCCATACCAGTATCAATATTATGCATGGCCACGGCCAAAAAACGAATGCAATAAACTAGTATCAACGCAAACAAAGTCCCTGAGAAAATTAACCCTACGCTCACATCAAACCATGTTTCGGTCACATTATTTAGTTGTACGTCTACCCAACTTAGCATTAATAATACGCCAATAGCGATAACAGTCCCTGGCACGGCATACCCAAGGTTAACGATACTTACCAAAATGTGAATAGGCCTAAACTGATTTAATCGCTTTCCATAAGAAAAAAGAAGCGCCAACATCACAGCGGCAACCGCGGCTACAAATGCCAAATAAAAACTATTCCAAATCAATTGCAAGAAGTCTTGATTAAATTGTTTAGCAAATGAATCAACCGCCCAGCCAACCAATTGAACCACAGGAATAACAAACCCAAACAATACAGGTAGCAAACAGACTAGAGCCGCGACAATAGATTGGCCGCCACATAGCTTTTGTCTAGGCATAGCATGCAATTTTTGACCTTGAAAATAGTACTTAATTTTGCGACGGGATAAAAACTCCAGAAGCAATAACAATACGACAAAACTGGTTAACATTGCCGCTAATTGGGCGGCTGCCATGCCATTACCCAATCCAAACCATGTCCTAAATATCCCCGTTGTGAAGGTGCTAATGCCAAAATACTGCACTGTACCGTAATCAGCAAACGCTTCCATCATTGCTAGGGCTGTACCCATCAAAATAGCAGGGCGAGCTAAGGGCAATACGATTTTAAACAGGTACCTTTTAGGCGATACGCCAAGACTTTTTGCCACCTCTTCCACACTTGCAGGTACTGCCGAAAACGCTGTTTTGGCTAACATATACACATAAGGATAAAGCACCAAAGCCAACATCAAAATAGCGCCGGACAATGAGCGAATTTCAGGAAAATAGTAATCACCATATTGCCAACCAAATGCCGTTCTTAAATGGCTTTGCAAAGGACCAGCAAAATCCAACAATCCAGTATATGAATAGGCAATAATGTAAGCTGGCATGGCCATAGGTAGCAATATTAGCCACTGTATTTGCTTTCGACCAACAAAATCGAAGCGCGCAATACACCACGCTAGCGGAGTGCCAATCAGCACCACTAAAAGGCCTACTCCAAATGCTAATAACAGCGAATTAGTCACATAATCCGCTAACACCGTTTGGTATAAATGCTGCCAAATTTCAGTTTGAGGAAAACCTAGGCTGGTAAAAATGAGGGTAATTGGTGCAACTAAAATACAACAACTAAAGCAAATACCTATAAACCAAGGATTGAGCCAACGACTGCGTATCATGTAATTGACTCAAAGTTAGATCCATTACAAATAGTGTTTACTTCCACCCAGCGCGATCCATCAATTGTACCGCTTTGCCATTTAATTCGCCTAATTGGCTTAAGGCTACTTGTTCAGCCTTAAATTTCCCGAAGGACTGCAATATTTCACTCCACGATACGTCACCCAATACTGGGTATTCATGATTAGTATTGGCGTACCATTGCTGTGATTCTTGCGTCAATAAAAAATCAATTAGCTGACTAGCTGCGTTTTTATTAGGCGCGTTTTTTGCCATCGCGACCCCTGAAATATTGACATGCGCTCCTCTATCGTTTTGATTTGGCCAAACCACTTTCACTTGTTTGGCCTGTGCCACTTGCTCTTCATCATCAGAGGTCAACATACCTGCCAAATAATATGTATTAGCGATAGCAATATCACATTGCCCGGCCGCTACCGCCTTAATTTGGTCTCTGTCACCACCTTGTGGAGGTCGTGCAAAGTTCTTCACAAAACCATCTAACCATTCTTGAGTATGAGTTTCGCCCAGTTGGGCAATTAACGAAGCAACCATAGATTGATTGTAAATATTACTGGAACTACGAATGCAGATTTTTCCTTTCCAACTTGGATTAGTCAAATCTTCTAATGTCGTCAAGGTCTTTACATCCACTCTCTCAGGCGACACCATAATCGGCCGTGCTCTTAACGACAACCCAACCCAATGACTCGCTTTATCTCGAAAATTTTCAGGCACCGACTTAATGCTATTTGAAGCGGCTATAGCTTGGGTTAAATTTTGCTCTTTGGCTCGATATAAACGTCCTACATCAGTGGTAATTAACAAATCTGCGGGGCTATATTTGCCTTCGCTTTTTAGCCGAGTAATTAAGTTATCCGCTTTACCCGTTACTAAATTAACTGAAATGCCCGTTTGCTTAGTGAACTTGTCTAATAAAGGTTTGATTAAAGCTTCTTTACGAGCTGAGTACACATTGACCTGATCGGCCATCGCAACAGAAGCGAAAAAAGCGCTGAATAACACACTAGACAACAAACTTGATTGGATAATATTTTTCAAAGGGCAATCCTAAAAATTCAATATTGAGTTTAATAAGCATTAATGGTATTTCAACTGAGAATTATTCTCAATAAAAGTATTCATTGTTTGCCATTTTAATTGATCAGTCGCTGTATAAAGCGTACTGTTTTTTTAATAGAATATTGATACCAACAACAGAGTTTAAAGATTAATTTTATTATGAACGACAACAGACTCGTTTACAGTACCCAAACTGGCCGAATAGAAAGTCAGCAGAAAAACAAAGCAATTCCCAAGGGAGATGGCATCGTCAGGATCAGGCGAGAAACGAAAGGGCGCAAAGGAAAAGGTGTAACCACGGTTTCAGGGTTAATAATAGCTGAGGACGAGCTGAAGCAATTGTGTACTAAACTGAAAAAAATGTGTGGTACTGGTGGAGCGGTAAAAGACGGAGTGATCGAAATACAAGGCGACAATAGGGATAAAATAAAAGCCACGCTTGAACAAATGGGGCATACTGTAAAACTTGCAGGTGGATAAACGTTCCTAAGTCGTCGGTCAGGAGTCAAAAATGCAGCATATCACGTTATCAGACATTAATATTGTGTTAGTAGAGCCCTCTGATACACAACGAAAAATCATCATCAAACAACTTGAACAAGCTAACGTATTGCAGGTTGAAGCGGTTAATAATGTGCAGTCAGCTGTTGAGCTTATTGCTAAACATGGGGCCGATTTAATCGTCAGTGCGATGTATTTCGAAGATGGCACTGGCATAGATATTATTAAGCAGATAAAAAGTGATAATACCTTAGCTTCCATTCCTTTTATGCTGATTTCTAGTGAGTGTAGAAGCGAGAAATTGGAAGAATTCAAGCAAGCTGGTGTGGCAGCCATATTACCTAAGCCCTTCTGTGCTCAGAGCTTGTCAAAAGCATTAAATGCATCTCTTGCACTTATCAATACTGACGAACTTGATTTAGCATTTTTTGATGTGAAGAGCGTACGGGTGTTATTAGTTGATGACAGTAAATTGGCCAGAAACCATATTCATAGAGTGTTGACAGGCCTAGGATTAGAACAAATTCTAGAAGCAGAAAATGGTGCACAAGCATTGACCATACTCAAAGACAATACCTTTGATTTAGTCGTAACCGACTACAATATGCCAGAAATGGATGGGCGAGAACTTTCTGAATTTATACGTTTTAACCCCGATACCGCGCATATTCCCATCATTATGGTTACCAGTGAATCAACATCAAGCCTGCACATGGCTAACATTCATCAAACTGGGGTGAACGCATTGTGTGATAAACCTTTCGAAGTCGATGAAGTCAAAAGGATCTTGGTCTCACTGTTAGATCAGTAGTCCCAATACAGTCTCGCTAGCTATTATTAATAGCCAATTGAACTTAGCTAAGTAATTGACTTATAAGCTATGAATTTATAGATTGCTTGTACCGTCAGTTTATTTTATCACGCCCAAACTTGTTCCTTTAGTCAAACTTATTGTCAGGGGATAGTGGCGCAAAATACATGAGCTCATGCGCCCCTAGCGATCAATAGTATTTAGGGTCAATGAATGCCGTTTACATTACGGTAGTTTCAAAATTGACAGGGATAAACTAACAATTTCTAAACCTTCATAAAAAGTGTTTTCAATCCATTAAGTGAGCCAAATGTCATCAACAGAATTAGAACAAATACGCGTACGAATAACCGAACTAGATAGTCAGTTACTTGAATTATTGGCCGAAAGGCAGCAGTTAACCAATCAAGTGGCTGAAACTAAAATTAAAAATTCAATTCCAGTTCGAGATCAAAAACGTGAAGAACAACTTTTAATACGCTTAATTAAGCAGGGCAAAAAGCACAATTTGGACGCTCAATATGTCACTCAATTATTCCATGTCATTCTTGAAGACTCTGTTTTAAATCAACAAGCAATGTTAGCGGCAAGAGCCAATCCAGAGACGTCCCTATCTGTCAATAGAGTGGCATTTTTAGGAAACAAGGGGACTTACAGTTATTTAGCCGCACAGAAGTACTTTAGCCGACGAGCGGGTGAATTACTCGAAATTGGTTGCCAGAGCTTTAGTGAAATCATAAAAAAAGTAGAAAATGATGAAGCTGATTACGCAGTGTTGCCCATTGAAAATACTTCTTCGGGCAGTATTAACGAGGTATACGATCAATTACAGCTCACCCATCTATCTGTTGTTGGCGAATTAACTCACCCTATCCAACATACTTTGTTAGTCCACAAAAATACCGATATCAGCAAAATAAAAACGCTGTATGCGCACCCACAAGTATTTGCCCAATGCAGTCACTTTCTAGCAGAACTAGGCAATGTTGAAGTGATCCCTTGTGAAAGTTCTTCGGCAGCCATGATCAAAGTCGCCGAACAAGATTCTGACACTATTGCCGCAATCGGAAGCGAATCGGGTGGGAATTTGTATGGCTTGCATGGGATCAAGTCAAATTTGGCCAACCAAAAAGAAAACCATAGCCGCTTCTTTGTGGTAGCGAAACAAGCTGTTAATGTACCTTTGCAAGTACCAGCAAAAACCACCTTGGTTATGTCAACAGTACAAAAAGCCGGAGCGCTGGTTGATGCACTAATGGTTTTACGAGACAACAATATCAATATGACTAAATTAGAGTCTCGTCCCATTACCGGTAATCCTTGGGAAGAAATGTTCTATATCGATGTAGAAGGCAATGTCCAAGATGGGCCAATGCAAAACGCGCTAGAAACATTAACCGCAATGGCGAGAACGTTCAAAGTACTAGGTTGTTATCCAATTGAAGAGATTAACCCAACAAAAGTGGCAGCAGTGAGCGCTTTGGCAGATTAACCTAAGATGCAAAAAAGAGCCGACTAACATGCCGGCTCTTTTTTGTTTAATGTGACTTTTGTTCGATGTGACGTGAAGAACGTATTAGTCGCCACTCAATGAACGATCATCGTCTGCTTTAAGCAGTAATTTCTTACTATTTAACAAACATTGTTTTGCGTAATCCCCAAACCAACTACCCACCTTTAAGAACTCTTTAATAAACTGAGCCTTATCATCGTTCTCGACGAATTTAAGCGCTTCTGAAAATTTACTATTGAATGATCTTAACCGGGCAACGCTGTCTTTATTATCAAAAATAATATCAGCGTACAAAGTCGGGTCTTGAGCAAAGAGTCGACCAACCATGGCTAATTCAAGACGATAAATTGGTGAACTTAAGGTAATAAGTTGCTGTAGATTGGGGTTTTCACCGGCCAAATGGGAGCCAAACACGAAACTACAAAAATGCCGCATAACCTGGATAAAGACCATGGCATCATCATGCTCTTTGGCATCGCACTCTTGCAATATCCCTCCCCAAATACGTAACTGTTCTAACAACCACTGGTATTCTTCTGTCTGTCTGCCATGGCACACCACCACTACCTGTTTGACCAAACTAGAAACATCTGGACCAAACATTGGATGCAAGCCTAAAACAGGACCTTTATGGGCCTTTAACATGGCTGATAACTGCTTTTCTTTAGTGCTGGTTATGTCTGCTAAAATACAATCTGCAGGCAAGTTGTTTAAACGGGCGATTACCGTTTCAGTCAGTTTTATTGGCACGGCAACCAACACTAATCCAGCATCTTGCAAAATTTCATCTGCCTGCTGCCAGTCGTCTTTTTCAAGCAAGGTTACCGGATATTTACTGCGCCTAAACATATCAACAAAAACACGGCCTAAGGCCCCCGCCCCACCCACTACGACTATTTTTTTAATAGCAGGGTTAGTGCATAAGTAACTAACATTCTGGGTGTGGTAAGACTCTCGCATGATCCTACGTAACAAATCCTCAACTAAAACAGGTGAAACCCCATAACTTTCTGCTTCATCACGTCGTTTGGAGATAAGCTCAGCTTCTCGTTCAGGTACATAAATGGGCAAACCAACTTGGCTTTTATATTCCCCAACTTTAGTGGTAATTTCTGCACGTTTCGCCAGCAACCTAACCAACTCACTGTCAATTCCATCTATTTGTTGTCTTAGTTGAGCAAGGTCGCTAGGAGAGATTGACATAATATTTCCTATTTTTTTGAGTCGTTAAACTTTTTAAACGTAAAGGTAACACAGCTGTGAGCTTTTCACGCATGTCGTTAATTAACTGTTCTGTGGATTGCCAATTGATACAGCCATCAGTTATAGATACGCCATAGCTTAACTCAGACAGTTTTTTACCCGTACTGCTTTGATTACCTTCATTTAAATGACTTTCAAGCATGATACCGATAATAGATTGGTTACCTTCTAAAATCTGATTAACCACATTTTTAGCCACCAAAGGTTGTCTGCGATAATCTTTACTTGAGTTAGCATGACTACAATCCACAACTAAACCCGCGCTCAACTTGTTCTGCTCTAATTCAACTTCACAATCGGCAACACATACAGAATCATAGTTTGGCTTTTTACCACCACGTAAAATGATATGCCCATCTGGGTTACCTTGAGTTTGGATCACACTCACCTGCCCTTCGCCATTGATCCCCATGAAACTATGCCCAGATGCGGCCGACTGCAATGCATTTATAGCGATACCTAAACCACCGTCGGTACCATTCTTGAACCCTACTGGCATAGACAAACCGCTCGCCATTTCTCGGTGAGTCTGTGACTCAGAGGTACGAGCGCCAATCGCGGACCAGCTAAACAGCTCAGCCAAGTATTGAGGACTAATAGGATCTAAGGCTTCCGTCGCCACAGGTAATTCCAATTCTGCTAACCAGATAAGTAACTCACGGGCTTTTCGCAAACCGGCTTCGATGTTAAAAGTGTCATTTAAATCGGGATCATTAATCAACCCTTTCCAGCCCACTGTGGTACGTGGCTTTTCAAAATAAACACGCATGACAATATATAATGTGTCTTTACAGCTTTGTTGTAAGGCTTTTAATTTTAGGGCGTACTCCTTAGCCGCTTCCACATCATGAATTGAACAAGGGCCGGTGATCACTAACAGACGATGATCTTTTCGATGCAAAATATTGCTAATCACTTGACGTGAGCCCTGAATAATTTTGAGTGATTCATCACTTACTGGTAATTCTGTTTTTAATGCTTTTGGTGTGACTAATATTTGCTCTGAAGAAATATTAATGTTGTTTATGCTATCCCGTAACATCGCTTTAACTCTTTATAAATATAATAAATGTGCTACCGAGTCTGGGGTTGTCCTGACTCAATACGTGTGCATTTTCGACTCTTGAACCGACTGTAAAGTTATTTGTACAGCGTGAAGTTATTTAATTCACCAAATGATATTGACTTTTTACCAGAAACTAGTATTCACAACAAGCTATTATTCTTTTTATGCACAATTGTGAACAATAAATGCACTATTAAAGGGATTTAATACGCTTCGCAGGCACACCAGCTACAACCGTATTTACCTCAACATTTTTAGTGACTACCGCTCCTGCCGCCACCACTGCATTATCGCCAATAATCACACCATCTAAAATCTTAGCGCCCATCCCTATCCACACATTGTTACCTATTGTAATGGGTAAAGCTGTTTCTACCCCCTTACGACGTTTTACTGGATCTAACGGGTGGCTGGCGGTAGAAATCAGTACACCTGGCCCTAGCATTACATCATCACCAAATGTCACGGTAGCGGTATCCAAAATAACCAAACCATGATTAGCGTAAAAGTTCTTTCCTAAATGAATGTTATATCCATAATCACAATAGAAGTCAGGCTCTATCCAAGCCCCGGCATAAGTCCCTACTAGGGATGCAAGTATTTTTCTGCTGCCTTTTCTATCATCAACATCGTGTCGATTAAATTGCTGGCACAAACGTTTTGCTGTTGCTCGCTCCTGCTGAAGCATCTTGCAACTAGGGAAGTACTCGCTGCCACTCAACATCTTTTCTTTTTCACTAGGTGTTGTCATACATCACTCTTTGTTATTCGTCATTAAAACCGCCAAGCAATAAATCGACTGACTTTTTGACCTTGCGCCATATCAACAATTTTACTCTCAGCAACGTTCACATACTTAAGAGATTGGCTCAGCGGTGCAATGTGTTTTTTATTTGCAACCAAAGACGTAAACCATCTGACTTGCTGAGAATATTCGACACTTTGAGTAATCATTCGCTGAATAAAGGCTAACTCACCGCCAGAGCACCACAACTCATTTGACTGGCCCGCAAAATTCAATCCATTGTTATTCTTGTTGATTAATGTGGAGCGCCTTTTTTGAGCATGCCTGGCTAAGTTTCTAGTTTTACGTTGCGAGCCGGCTTGCGCGTCTGCAGCCGAACGATGGAACGGCGGGTTACACATTGAAAAATCAAATTTTTCTGTGGGCGCAATGATGCCACTAAAAATATCTGCAGAGTTTTGTTGAAGGCGTAATTTGATATGACCTCTTAATGACGCGTTGCCATCAATAATTTGTTGTGCCGACTGAACCGACCTTGGGTCAATATCCGTACCTAGCATGCTCCAGCCATAGCTGCGACTGGCTAAAATCGGATACACAAGATTAGCACCTGTTCCAATATCAATACCTTTTACTTGTTTACCTTTAGGTAACTGTCCTTGATTGTCGAGGGTCAATAAATCGGCAATATGATGCACATAATCGACTCTTCCCGGTATTGGAGGGCATAAGTATCCTGTAGGAATATCCCAGAGAGGTACCTGATAATAATGGGCCAACAGTGCCGCATTTAACGCTTTCACCGCGTTAGCGTCTGCAAAATTTATAGTTTTGCTATTGTCAGGCTTGCTCACAATATGGGGCTTCAATATTGGGTAAGTTGCCACCAGTTGTTCTAACGGATAACCATGCTTGTGTATATTTCTGGGGTGTAATCCCAAGCCTTTATCTACCTTGGTCATAGACTAATCTTTGGGCTGCAATTTTTCTGTGATATCAAGGGCCAGTGCCTCGGCAACTTTAATACCATCTATGCCCGCTGACCAAATACCTCCAGCATACCCAGCTCCTTCACCAGCTGGATAAAGACCTTTAATATTGACACTTTGAAAATCTTTGCCTCGTTTGATGCAAATGGGTGAAGAGGTACGCGTTTCAACCCCCGTTAATAAACCTTCTTTTTTAGCAAAGCCTTTTATTTGCCGATCAAAGGCCGGAATTGCTTCACGAATCGCATCAACCACAAATGAGGGCATCACTTTAGCCAAATCAGTTAGCGTCACAGCCTGGCGTATAGGATGGCTTAACGTCACCCAGTGCTTCACTTGACTTGCCTTGTAAAAAATCACCAATCAATTGTGCGGGGGCATGATAATTTTCGCCCCCGCAGTAAAGGCTAATTCCTCTAAATTACGCTGCAATGCAATCCCAGCTAGTGGATGTCCAGGATAGTCTTGTTCGGGAGTAATGCCAACGACAATAGCGCTGTTCGCATTTCGCTCATGACGAGAGTATTGACTCATTCCATTAGTGACAACCCGGCCTTCTTCTGAAGTCGCGGCCACTACGGTGCCTCCAGGGCACATGCAAAAACTGTATACCGAACGACCATTTTTGCAATGGTGAACCAACTTATAATCAGCCGCACCTAATATTGGATTACCCGCATTAGGACCGAATCGACACTCGTCAATCATTGATTGTTCGTGTTCAATACGAAAGCCAATCGAAAATGGCTTAGCTTCTACATAAACGCCCATATCATGTAACATTTCAAAGGTATCGCGGGCACTGTGGCCAACGGCTAAAATAACATGTTCTGAAGGTAGATATTCATTGTTAGAAAGGTGTAACCCTTTTAGCTGATTGTCTTCAATGTCGAGCTTATCGACCCGTGTGCTAAAACGAATTTCTCCACCCAACTCTATTATTTCAGCACGCATTTTTTCAACCATATTGACCAGTTTAAATGTACCAATATGGGGTTTGCTGACATATAAAATTTCTTCTGGTGCACCCGCTGCGACAAACTCATTGAGTACTTTGCGACCATAGTGCTTGCGATCTTTAATCTGGCTATACAGTTTTCCATCCGAGAAAGTACCCGCGCCTCCTTCTCCAAACTGCACGTTTGATTCAGTATTTAGCGGCTGTTTCCGCCAGAAACCAAAGGTGTCTTTTGTACGCTCTCTTACCGCTTTTCCTCGTTCCAGCACTATGGGTCTAAAGCCCATTTGTGCCAAAATAAGGGCAGCGAACAAACCACAAGGGCCAAAACCAACCACCACAGGACGAGAGGTCAACCCCTTAGGAGCATGAGTGACAAATTGATACGTCATATCGGGAGCTTCACGTACATGAGGATCGGCCTGAAAAGAGTCAAGTAAAACCTGTTGATCTGTAACAGCAACATCCAAAGTGTAAATCAATAGAATATCGGATTTATTGCGAGCATCGTAAGCCCGTTTAAACACATTGAAAGACAGCAATTGCTCGACTGAGATACCCAGCTTTTGCAAAATAGCTGCGGGTAACGCTTGCTCGTCATGATTTAACGGTAATTTGATTTCTGTAAGGCGTAACATAAATGTTCCAGTAGGTCTGTGGCTAGGTCGATAATTATTCGACAAGGTAGCTGACTATTGTAACAATTTGTTGAGGCTGTTTGCCAATCAATCAAAATTAAAACTCTTGGGCTGAATTGATCGGTATTCCTTGCCTTTTAAAACCGCTACTTTATGATCGCTGATAAATAAAACAGCGCAGAACAATTCAATTCCCCATGACCTTTGTAGTAGCCGACAACTGTATTAAATGTAAATTCACTGACTGTGTGCCCGTATGCCCTGTGGACGCTTTTCACGAAGGTGAAAACTTTTTAGTGATTAATCCAGATGTATGCATTGATTGTGCGTTGTGCGTCCCCGAATGTCCGGCCGAAGCTATTTTTCAAGATACGGAATTACCCGAGCAACAAAAACACTACCTTAAGATCAATGCCGATCTAGCCGAAATCTGGCCCAATATTACCGAACTAAAACCAGCGCCAGCAGATGCTGACGAATGGCTTGGTATTGACAACAAACTTCCGATGTTAGAAAAGTAATTTTCTCATGAACACGGTGGATAATGCTTATAAACGCGTCACTTTTACATAATAGGCACCCAGTTCATTTTGCTGTTGATCAACAAAACTCGCCTGCAGTTTTCCTTTCCCTTTTTGCAGTTCTACATCAAAACTAATAACTTTATCGGTTGCTGTGACTTCTGTTGTTTTTTCAGTCTGGCCTATTTTAAGTTTGCCTAACACGGCTTTAAAGCCTATTCCTTTATGAGCCCTAACCGCTTTTTCGCCGGGCACATCGGCACCTGGCGCTAAATCTTGGTGAATGGCGGCGTCAGCTTCTTCAGGCCAACGTCTCAGTTCAATATTGTATTTACCCGATTTCACGATATTCACCCACCAATAACCTTTATGCACCCCATCGTCTTCAGCTTGTTGTTGGCGTACAAACTTTTGGTCCCAAGGTACCTTTTTGTTGTCGCCTAGCCAGTCATGAGAAGTTAGATCCACGGGATTAGCTTCGTCTGCACCTAAGTATATAGCAGTGGGTTCGCCAAATGTTGGCGCTAGTTCGGTCCACCAATTTTCATAAAAATGAGTTAAACGAGCAACCACCTCCGGATGCGCAGCCGCTACATCAGTTTCTTGCCCAGGATCTTGGTACATGTCGTATAACATCTTACCGTCTATCAAACGCCATTGGTCTGTCATAACCGAGCTTTGACGCCACTTAATTGGATTAAGCACTCGTTGAGAATCGGTGATCAAAATGCGATCAGACCAGTTTTCAGTATTCCCTTTCATTAATGGCAAAATTGATTTGCCATCAAACTCTACATCAAGCGGTTTGTTTGAGCCTGTCAAATCTAACAGTGTAGGTACTATGTCAACGTATGAAGTGATAGTGTCGACTTTTCGTTGTTCTGTAAAACCTCCGTTTGGCCAGTGTAAGAAGAATGGAACTCTATGACCGCCATCGTAGGCACTGCCTTTTTTGCCTCGCATCCCTGCATTATATATTTTGTCTCCGGCTGAGGTGCCATTATCAGTAGTAAAAACAAAAATAGTATTGTCCGCTAGGTTGTTTTCTTTTAGGTAGTTTCTAAGTTTCAGCACGTTATCATCAATATTATGGATCATGCCGAAGAAATGTTGTTGTGCAACAGTTAGCCCTTTATTGGCATATTTAGCTGCGTACTCTTCTGGTGCATGCATAGGGCCATGAGGAGCGTTCGTACTAATATATGCAAAGAAAGGCCGCTCATTATTTTTGGCTTTATCTATATAATCAATTGCTTGTTGAAAAAATACGTCAGTCACAAATCCTTGTGCTTCTTCCGCCACACCATTGCGAAAATAACTACCGTCAAAATAGGCGTTATTCCAATAATCTGGTGTTTGGCCCACACCACCACCTCCGTGATAGTAGGCAAACTCAAATCCTCTATCCATGGGACGATAAGGGTAATTGTCGCCTAAATGCCATTTACCAAACATAGCAGTTTGATAACCGTTGTCTTTTAATATATCAGCTATGGTTGTTTCATTTTCACGCAACATTGAACGGCCCATTATAGTGTGCCAAACACCAGTTCTATTAGTCCAATGTCCGGTTAATAAAGCCGCTCGGGTGGGCGAACACGTCGGTGCCACATGGTAATCGTTTAGGTTAACGGATTCTCTAGCCAAGACATCAATATTTTTGGTCTTTAGGATTGGATTCCCATTTATGCCGAGATCACCATAGCCTTGGTCATCAGAAATAACAAAAACAATGTTTGGTTTTTGTGATGACGGTGCTGTTTTACTAGGCGTCTTTTTACTCGTTCCTTGCTCTGATGAACAGCCGACAATAGCCACCATCAACCCCATTAAAAATAGTAATCTATGCATAACCTACTCTCTATTTTGATTGCTTCACTCAGAACTACAAATTCATAAATGACAATGCAACTTTATATATAAACAAAAACAGTATACTATTTGTAAATGACAAGTAAATAGAATCATTGACTAAAGGTAGCAGAATGAGAAAAATATCAACCCAATGGCTTTTAATTAGTTTATTCGTTAGTTCATTCTATGCTCTGGCACAAAAACCTGCACAAACCCCGACATGGACAGATCATAAATTAGCATTAGAGGAATACCCAAATTATCAATATCAAGGCGAATATTTAAAAGGTAATTCTGGCCTACAGGTGGTTGTCGTACAGAACAAATTTTACGTATCAGAGTACACGGGTGGCCTACTAGGAGCTGGCTGGGATCATTCAAAAATATCCCATCAATGGCTAACGTTAGAGGAATTAAAGAGATACTTAGCAAATGCGGTAAAGCATGATAGAGGCATAAAAGTTGGTGACTACCCAGCCCCTAAAAATGCAGAAATATTGTTTGCTGGGCAGAAAAATGACAAATGGAAATTTAATAAGATTGTCAATAATGTAATGATGGCGGGTGCACGTACAGCCAAAGATTACCAAGACTTTACTTTGCATCTCGAGTTTAGCACTCCATTTAAGCCAGAGCGCCCTTTATCTCATCCTGATAAAGGCAACAGCGGTATCTATCTATTAGGCCTGTATGAAGTACAGATTGAAGACTCTTTTGGCTTAGATATGGCTCCTAGTGCGTGGCAAAATATGGAGCAAATCAAGGCACCAGAATCATGGGCCGGTGCTTTGTATCGGGTAAAACCAGCTGATATCAACATGAGCCTAGCGCCATTGGTTTGGCAAAGCTTTGATATTACCTTCACCGCAGCTAAATTTAACAACAATCAAAAGATCCACAACGCCACCATCTCGGTTTGGCACAATGGCGTAAAAATTCATGACAACATAGAATTATCAAAAGGCACGGGAAGCAAAGCCAAGCTTAGTGAAGTCACTAGTGGCCCCATTCTGTTCCAAAACCACCACAACCCAGTACAATTTAGAAATATTTGGTTAGTAAAGCACTAAGCTATTTTGAGCAGCAGTTATAAAACGTAGTAACAAGCCAACATTTGCCGGCATAAAGCCCCCTTGGTGTTCCTTAAGTGAAACATTAGTCAACATGCTCATTAGTTTCACGAGCTGGCTTGTTGGTTATTAAAACTACTGGGGCAAGATAGGCCCCTTAATTTACAGACCTCTCCTTATTTTTAAGAAAGGCACCGCAACTTCTTGGTGGCTAATTTCGGCTATAACTCTGTTGAGCTATAGCAGTAACATTTTTCTTTATCTATATTACATTGCTCTTAGCGCTCAACATTGTGTCAGACAATTTTTACAAACAGCATCATGATGATTATTTTTCAATTTATAAACCAATCACTTGTATCTAGGGCACCAATGTTGCTTTCTAATTTTTCGAATGACTAATGAAATAAGAAAAGGATAGAAAAAGAACAAGGTTCAACGATTTAAAAAGCGACTAGTGGCTTTAGCATTAGTTTTTATTGCAACCAGTGGTCAAGCCATATTAATTGACGATACTGACAAAGGAGGGCAAACCGGAGCAACAGTTGGCGCCGATATAGATGCAGTAGGGGCAATAATCACTCGACGCGTGACGACTGACGTACCCGCACCATCAGCTATATACGTATCAATATTGATGTTTATGGTTGCAGTACGTGCCCGCAGATCACGTAAATAAACCATTATTTACCAGCTCGTTAAAGAGTAAAACAGCCGGCACAACAACTACTTAAACAATAAAACTTAGTCGTTGTTAATCAGTGTTTTAACTCGTTTAATTTCGTCGTCAATTGCGTTTTCTAATACAACTTCACCAGCTTGACTATACCAATACCTAGCATTTGGCATATCACCTTCAATTCGATGTAGTAAACCGTGTATTAAATAGTCTGATTTACTCGCCCCGTCTTGAACCAGTGCATGAGCATCATCCCATTTATCTAGTTCAATAAACTTAATAGCCTGTTGCAATCTGTTCATGATATTCACCACTTTGAAAATTTACTCAAATCTACCATCCGTTACACATCTCAACGAACGACAAAGTTAAAGCTGTAACATTCCCCAAACAAAGAACAACTAACAGCGTTAACGATGTTGTGTTGATTGGTTTTGATTAAATCATGCTAGCCGGCAGAATATGCTTTATCTAGGCCTAATTGCTACCGCTAACCACAACATTTTTTATATTTATTACCACTTCCACAACTACATGGATCATTACGCGCTGGTACTTTTATTGCTGTTACCGACCTTGGCTTATTTAAAATAACGGTTAATTCTGCAATCGACTCGACGGCGCCATCTGCACTATCCACTGTCACCATCGCATGTAAACCAGCGTCAGCAACTAACGCTTCAACTTCTAACTTGCGAGCTTCATTTGTTACCACTAAAGCTAAAGGATATTTTTTACTACCAGATATACGAGCCGCATTCTGCCCAGAGCCATACTTGATATGACTTTGACGCGCATCTTGACGGCCTTTAAAAAAATTTGTCTGACATCTAAGGATCCAAATTGAAAATAATTACGAGCATCTAACCAAGTCGACAGTGGTTAAGGCTAGGGCGCACAGTTTAACACGCATAAAGGAATCTAGGTTAAAAAACACATACAAAGGGCGTTGAGGCAGTAGCGGACAATAACGTATAGGCAGGCAAAGTGCGAACTCAACCACCTAATTTACAACAGCGGCTACGAGCATGAATAACTGAGATTCTAACAGTATTCAATTGTTCAATTATGGGTGTCTCAATTGGAGTTGATGGGTGTCTCAATTGGAGTTGATGGGTGTCTCAATTGGAGTTGATGGGTGTCTCAATTGGAGTTGGTATTACCATGTCGAACAAGGCCCACTGTGAATACTGGCCAGTGATCCACTAAACTTGACTATTCCTTCAACGAAGTGTTCACTTGGGCTTGACCAAAACAGACATTCATACAATGATGTAGTTTTTGATAGTGTAACTATGTATACATAATTATACGATTTACCAAAATTTTACAGGTAAACTTAACAAAGATTACGAAACGCAAGGAAAGTGACAATTTATGAAAAAACAGAAAGGTTTTACTCTAGTTGAACTAATTATAGTTATTGTGATTTTAGGGATATTAGCGGTTACCGCAGCCCCTCGATTTATTGATGTAAGCAGCGACGCCAAGAAAGCGACGTTACATAGTATGAAAGCAGCCATTCAAGCTGGCGCTAATTTAGTATATGCTAAATCGTTCATAGAGGGTGAGCATGACAATGTCAGCTCATTAGAAGCGAAATCTCAGATCCTTATTAACGGCGTAACTTTAGAGACTAATTTTGGTTACCCTAGTGCGGTATCAAGCTCACAGGTATCTGTATTGTCTTGGGCAGATTTAGATTTTACTAATGGCTACAAGCTAACTATTGGAGAGTTAACCGATAATACAACGCCTCCATATGGCAGTTTTGGGATAACTCTTGGTACCGAGACTCCTAACTTTGCGACTAATACCTGTAATTTAATTTATGAAGAGGCCGCTACACCTGACGATGTTCCCGATTACATTATTACTGACAGCGGCTGTTAAGAGCCCAATTCTTCATTTGAGTATAGATACAGCGTTTTTTTAAGTCCCCCATCATTTAAATCGAATTGTAGGGGGAATATATTAATCTAAGTTCTGGATGAGAAGTATCGTTATAATTTAATATTACATTATAATTCAATAACTTAAACTCATTCACATCACTTTACTTAATGGCTTACACGATGACGAAATTTTTCGAGTATAGCAAGGCGGATTGCCGTACGTAATAACGTGCTATTGTTAGGCAACCCAACGCCGATAGATACAAAAAGAGCCTAATCCAGGGGTTCGGCTTATCCAGGATCCACGTTATAATAGTATCTCGAACTCTATAAGGCTTGCCCCTACCCCATGGCTCTGATTTCAGCTAAGGCCAATTCTATTTCTTGTTCATTATTAAGTAATGAAGGGGCAAATCGAGCATAACTTGTACGGTACGGGGTGCTACTCATTATTATCCCTTTTTCATGCATGCTTGTTACGACTGTTTCTGGCTTCATACCTTTGACATCAAAACACACTAACCCTGAAGAGAACGCGCTGCTCTGCGGCGTATACAAGGTAACATGGGCCATTTTCCCTAAGCCATTTTTAGTTTGTTGATTTAACTGATGGATCCGGCTTTGTACATTTTCTTTGCCTAATTGCAGATGTAATTTAAAGGCTTCAGGTAATGCCCAGCGGTGTTCAAAAGAATGGAAACCACCCGGCGACATGTGCTCACCTACCGGCACTTGTTCTGGTTTCGCCAAACCCATCCACACATCGTATGAACCACTAAAGCTGGGAATAACCGCTTCTGTTTGCTGCCAGGCTTTGTCATTCCCCCAAATAACCCCGGTACCTCTTGGACCAAACATCCATTTGTGCGTCCCCGCGATAAAAAAATCACAACCAAGCTCACTCACATCTTGATTTTCAATCCCGAACCCATGCACTCCGTCAACACAAAATAAGATCTGTTGAGCGGCTTTACGTTTTTTATTCAGCCGAGCGATTTCATCAGCCATTTCACGAATTGGCAGTTTAACGCCAGTCGAGGAATGGACCCATGTAGCAGCAAAAACCCGAGTGTCGCGATTGATTGCACTTTTTAACCTATCGAGGACGTCCTCAACATTTACGTTTGCTGGATTATCATAAAGGGCAATGCGTTGGATTTTCACACCGCTTCGATTCGCTCTGTGAACCAATGCCATATCGGTTGAATAGTGATCATGAACGGTTTGTAAAATTTCATCGCCGGCGTGCAACTTTAATCCACTATAAACCATGCTAAGTCCCATAGTCGTACTATCGGTTAGGGCGATATTTTCCCCTTTTCCTCCCATGTATTGAGCCGCACTATTTGAAATCTCACTATCAATCGTTAAAAAGTGCTGATGCCAATAGTCAGACGGGTTTTCATCAAGTGCGCGCCGATGTTTTTCTATGGCATCAGCGACGGGTTTTGGATGGGATGCCAACAAAAAAGTCGAAAGCTGTATATAGTCATGGGTCAACGGAAACAATTTTCGTAACCCTTTCCAATCACCAGTTTGAATAGTCGAGCCTTCTCCATTAATGTTTGAAGATTGCACTAAACTAGGGGCCAATATACTTGCCCCCATACCAAAACCTAAACTAGTTAAAAATGCTCGTCGTTCCATTTCTATTTCCTTTTAATTCGATACTGTTTTCGACCAAAAATGTAAATAAACGAAAGCAACAAGTTGTATTAACTGCAGTGACAACTAATATCGTTGATAAACTTACTGTAAGAACAAGGGTAAGTATAGACCAATTTACGTTTCGAGCCTTATGAATAAAATGAGCAATAAAATACAGTTAACCAATTGTTATTGCACAAATTTATTGGTTTAGCGTAGGGCTTACTAATAACAATTAACGTGTTTCGGTTTAGCCCCCATAAACTAATTTATCAGAGCAAAAATCACTACGTACATTCAAAGTCAGATGGCTAACTAAGGCGTTATATATTGATGTTGCGCTTAGATACCGCACCTAATTTGCAGCCTATCTTCCACAACAAAAGCCAATTCCTGCGATAGGCAACACACCCTATGATGAGTGAATTATCATACTGACTCGGTCATAAACAATATTCGTTAAACGAGATAAGTCATAACGGCTTGCGTGTACCTTTCGCTCGAACACCAAAAAGTCAATCGTTTGATTCACTTATTGTATAACACTGACTAAAAGTGCATCATCTAATCATGCGTTCAACACAAAAAGCTCAATCGATAAGCGTAATCACATTTAGAAATTACGCCTTAACTGCATGGAAAACAGGCAATTTAAGCAGTTTTATTTTGCGAGCAGAAATCACACTTTAATGTATAATGCAGCGAAAATTTTCAAGACAATAATCTACAGGTAATTTTAGTATGGTGACTCTTCGGGATATTGCTAAAGCAGCAGGCGTATCAACAAGCGCAGTATCTAGAGCAATTCGTGATCAAGGCAACTACTCTGAAGAAGTCAGAAACAAGATCAAAACACTTGCCTCTGAAATGGGATATAAACCCAACATCAACGCCAGAGCATTGGTAAAAAAGCAATCTGATATTATTGGCTTTATTGTACCAGACGCTTCTCAACCCTTTTACGGTCTAATGTTTAAAGGCGCCTATACCGCCTCTCTTACTACCGAATATAGATTAATGATAAGCAACTATGACAATGATCATAGAACCCTTGATAATGCCGTTGAGTCTTTAAAAGCCGCGGGCTGTCGCAATATTATAATTCATACTTTACATACAGATATTGCTTACCTTAAAAAATTATCTGAAGAGGTACCGGGGTTAGTGGTAATTGGTCGACTAATACCTGAAATTCAAGAGCGTTGCGTTTGGATTGAGAACTTTTACGCGGGCCGTTTAGCGGCAGAACATATGCTAAAAAATGGCCACCATGAACTAGCCGTCGTTTTGCATGACTACGTAAAATTAGATAGTGCTGAGCGCCTACAAGGAATAAAGTATGTTCTTGAAATGCAAGGGGTTAAACTGAAAGATGATAATATTATCTATACCAACTCAGAAGAGGCCGAGGACATAGGAAAGCAATTAGCCCAAAAAGCGTCTGAGCTGTCTGGCGTGATTGCATTCAATGATCAGGTCGCAATTAAAGTAATGAACGGACTGCAAGCTTCAGGCGTTAAGATCCCACAGGACATCTCTGTAATAGGCTTTGACGATTCCATTTTTTGCGAATTATCTTTACCAAGTCTAACCAGTGTAAAATACCCTTGTTATGAGATGGCTTCATACGCTATTCGCCTATCCATCAAGTTTACTAACCATCAGGAATCATTGGATTCACAAGCCAATATGTTTATGCCTTCCCTTATCGAAAGACACTCTGTTTTAAAAGCCTGATAATGAATCAATAATTCCTTTTCGTTGACACATTCATCAACAGTTTGACCTTGAGTAAATATCCATCCCGCCTAGAGTGTTTCGACTAAAAAGCGAATAAAGTTTCAAATAATTTAACAATTTTTCAAAATAAGTTAACAACCATTGGCTTATGAATAGTAATTATAAATCAACCACCTACAGACAGAAATCAATTTTTTAGACACCAAAATCACCTTTTCAATGTTATAAACATCATATCTTTAAATAGATTTTTTCTTTCGACTGTGCAAAACTAAATCAAGAGATCAAACGCTTGACTTAATTTTGACTTGCATTTGACTCAAAACACAATCTAGTTACATCACACTAACTAGGATAATTACTTTAATAATCTAATTACTTGATAATTGTTAATTTGGAGATGTCTTATGACACCTAAATTTAGACTTACTGTAATATCGGCTGCTATTGCCTCAACTTTGTTAGCACCCACAGTAAATGCACAAAACAGCACAAAAGAAGAAAAACAAACAAACGAAAAGGATATAGAAATCATTGAAGTTACCGGCTTCAAGGGATCGTTACGCAAAGCTATCAACTCGAAGAGATTTTCTGACGGAATTGTTGATTCAATTCACGCTGAAGACGTAGGTAAATCAACGGATCAGAATATTGCTGATGCGTTATCCCGTGTAACTGGAGTAACAGTACAGGAGGAAGATGGCGAGGGAACACGTATATCTGTACGTGGTGCAGGCGCAGCGTTAAACCAAATATCTCTAAATGGTGTTGCCATAACTAGCGGACTAAATGGTTCTGATGGCACTGGTTCGTCTGACCAAAGTGTCGATTTAAGTTCATTCTCATCTGACATCCTTGCTTCTATCGACGTCGTTAAAACCCCCTCTGCTGACCATGATGAAGGCTCGCTAGGCGCGAACGTAATTTTGCGCACAGTGAAACCTTTAAACTTATCCAAAGATAGACGATCTGTGGAAGTACAAGGTCGCTACAACGGTTATTCAGATGAATTTGACCGAAAACTCTCCGCCTCAGTTTCTCACAAGATGCTTGATAACTCGGTTGGACTCATTCTAACCATATCTGATGAAACACAAAATACACGCCGTGATCAGTTGGGCGGCAGATGGGATGACGAAATTGGCTTAATCGAAGCCGGACGCGCTCGCGACGCAAAAACCGGTGAAGTGATAGAGTCTGATACATGGGCCTTAGCCCGTACCAATAGCAATATGAGTTTAAATCTCAATGAACGTAACCGTCGTACCGCAAATTTAGGTTTACAGTATCGTCCATATGATTCTACCGATATTCAACTTGATGTTAGTCATACTCAACAAGAAATAAAAACAGATTGGATGAACATCAGCGCCCGAGGTGATATGCCATGGCGCCAGTACAACTCGTCCGAACTTAGACACAGATCCTCAAGAAGATTGGTGGACCGTTGACCAAGAAGCGCATATTCTCACTAAATCACTAGGTCGATATAATAAGGGCGCGCTGGCGCGATCCCTTGGTGGCAAAGAAATAAAAACCTCAATAGCTTCATTGTCTTTAAATCAACAAATTGGTGATTCAATTACATTGGACGTAAAAGGCGGATATTCAAATACCACTGACGACACATTACCAAATGCATCGGTAAGTACAGCAACATGGGCCATAGTAAGTAGTGGGCAATTCTTGGATGTGCCTACAGACAAAATACAACCTGTTGGCTATGACTGCTCGACTGGAAAGTGTACCTTCATATTTGGTGACGATGCAGTTTTAAATGATGCAACGTCCAATACATTAAATGGCAATTATGCCAATACCACCACCAACCCGCTGAACCCCTACTCTATGCACTTGGGTGCGCTTGGTCGGTATGACACCTATGCTGACGATACCAATAAATCCTTATTTATAGACCTAGATTGGGATACTGAATTTGACCACATAACCAAGTTTGAAACTGGGATCAAGTTTTCACAACGTATAAAAGAAGTCCGCCAGAATAAACAGAATATTGAAGGTGAAAGCATAACAGCCTTCGATCCAGAAACAGGATTACCACTTAAATCAGATAATCCTCAAGATGTATTGTTGGTCGATTTCATGTCTAAAGATGCTTTCCCGGTTGATAACTTTATGGAAGGGTTAGTGCCAGATCGTCAGCAGCCCTTTTTAGGTGGCTGGTCAATGATTGATCCGTTTGCCGCATTTGAGGCAGCATTTACTAAGCCTGATGTGCAAATTCGTCCCGACTTATCAGAAAGCCGAAAAGTCACGCAAGATAACGTTTCAGTTTATGCGAAGCTCAATTTTGAAGCCTTCAGTGGTAGATTAACCGGCAACATTGGTGCACGCTATGTGAAAACTAAAGTAGATGCAGATGCTTATACTTCGGTGAAATTTGAATCGCGAAATAACATGTTCACCCCTTATGATTTGGTTTATAAGAAAGGATTAGCCAATTCATCATTGCCAGTATGTAACCCTAGTTTGTTTGAAAGTGGTGGACTTGATCATCAATTCCCTGCAGAGCCAAATTGTTATGACTGGGCATTAACCCACATGCATCAGTGGAGTGACCAAGCTGGTACTACCCCCCACTATGTAATGGAAGATAGGGATGGCGATGGTATTAATGAACGCTATGTGATGTCTGATTGGTTAGCGCCTGATAACGAGATCTACGTGTTGCAAGTCGCCTACAATGATGATGGAACAGTAAGGGATGTGATAAGAAACGAACAGTCAGATGGGCTAGTGGATGGCTACGAATATAGCCAATCTAGAGATTGGTGGATGATTCGACGTTGGCTCGATTTATCTACGTCTGACGCGGTAGGTCAAGAGCTGTTTGGTGAAGACGAGAAATACCTAGCGGCTAACCGCGTAGTACCAACCTCTGATCAAGCTGATAATTCAATTTTATTGCCCAGCTTAAACTTAAACTATGCATTTTCTGAAGAAGTAATTGGCCGTTTTGCGTTATCAAAAACCATGTCTCGCCCAACGTTCGATGACTTACGTCCTCGGGCTAATCTAAATGAAAACCCATGGGGTGACGCTGGATGGGGGAATCGTACCACCACCCAACTACAGCCTTTAGAATCTAAAAACATTGATTTATCGTTTGAGTGGTATTTCAATGATTCAGGGTTATTATCTGTGGCTTTTTTCCGCAAGGATATGAAAAACTTCTTACACTCTATCACTGAGACGTTTTACTATAAAGATATTCGAGAAACTTACGATCTTGGAGACGTCGCGATAAATGAATTGCTCATTGTCCCTGAAGAGGGCATGACACCTAGCAATAGTGACTGTATGCCTGATCGGATGATCCAATCTCAAGTGAAAGATGCTTGGACTTTTGGTTGTCATCCTCTTGATGTCAGTATTAAGCGTAACGGTAAAGGCTCAGTCAATCAGGGGATTGAATTTAACTACAGTCAAAACTACGACTTCTTACCTGAGCATACTATCTGGCTTAGGCGTGAACATTAATTACACCTATGTCGATTCGAAAAATGATCCTGAAAAGTTAATTGCATCAGATGATTATTCCGAACCCTTTCCACAAGCTTGGACGCCTAAACATTCATCCAACTCAACCATATTTTGGCAAGGAAATGGTTTAGAGCTACGTCTGGCTCATCGTTACAACTCTGTTCAGTTAGCATCAGAAACAGCAACAGTATCCGGTGCGGCATGGCAAGACTCTACTAATCGTTTAGATTTTAGTGCGAGTTATAGGCTGAACAAAGATGTTCAATTTACCTTCCATGCACTAAATCTAACTGATGACGTTAGACGCACATTCTACACCAGTACCAAAACACTCATTCCAAGTGGTGCCGTTAATTACGCAGACGATTATACGTCTGATACAAGAGGCGATGTTATCTGGAATGAAGGTAACGCATTAGACGGGAATGTTGATAAAAGTAGAACCATTTCAGAATACAAAACCGGTATTAATTACCGAGTTGGCGTGCGAGTCAACTTTTAACTCATAGCACAGAGGGCATGAACTCAATGCTCTCAATATACAGAGTTTTAGTAAAAGATTTTTGGAGAATTAAAGATGAAATTAACTATGCATAAAGGCGGCCTGCTGCTGTCTTCACTGGCATTGATATTCACTGGATGTAACGACGTCGACGAAGGAAGATCCTTCGGTCTAACCGGCGAACAACCGGTAACATTTACCAGTGATTTAAGTAAAGCAATAGATGAAACCGAAGCAACATCGGAAGTCGAGCTTGATTTTAACAGAGCTTCTATCGATTTAATGGAGGGCGTTGACCTCAATGGCAGTGAAGCCGGCTATGTCCGCCAACTCAACTACCTAGAGGAGTTAACCGCTGAAGATGCCCCAGAAGTAAATAGAGGTTTTTTCTATCAAGAAGACAATGCACTTGTCATCAACACCGACAGATTCGCTCGGAATCTTTCTTTCGGTGAATCAGCCACCTATCACTTTAGCTACATTATAGATAATGGCGCGCCTCTGCCTATTGACGAGGCCACCGGAGAAGTAAAGACTCGTATGGTTTCGGTCACTATCAATGGCATATACGACTCGGTTACTGAAATGAACTTAAGTGTTGGTGAAAATATGAAACTTCCACCAAACGAAAAGATAAAAGTTCAAGTGGTACTCGCGCCATTATGGGCAACCGATCAAGCCGTAACCTTTAGCATTCCTGAAGCAGATTCAGGCATTGCGACAGTAAATGATCAAGGGGAAGTGTCAGGAGTGGCCCTAGGTACCACTACATTGACGATTACGTCAGTGGGTAATCCGGAGTTAGCCCGCACCGTAAATGTTGAAGTTACCGACACATTTGATTCACCTTTTAGTATTGATATTACTCAAAACGAGATAGTCTTACCTGATGCGATTAGTATTCCCGAATGTAACACGGCAGACTTTGGTGCAAACCTTAAACCTCTGGAGAATAACTTTACAGATAATGTTGAGTGGAGCAGCACCAACGAAGCAGTCTTACCGATAGACGTACATGGGGTAATTAATACCACTCAAGGTAGTGCCTCTGGTGGGGCAATTGCAATTACAGCCACCACCACCGCTGATGTTAAAGATACTGTCAGGGTATTCATTCGACCTAACCAAGTTTGTGCTAATGCCGTGCGCTGGCAACAACATTTCGATTCGCAATTTGAATCAAACGTTAACAATAATTGGAAGAAAGAAGGACAGATCGACACTTTAGATTTTACCACTAATGGCGATGGCATTACCGGTGAAGCGCTAAGAGCGACAGTCGCAGGCGAAGGCTGGTCAATGTTCCGTTTCTTAGAATGGAGTGGAGACTACAATGTATTTTCACAAAAATATGGTCAAGGAGACGCTAGTTCAATCGGTCGACGGTTTACTGTTTCTGTTTGGGCGAAAGTCGTCACACGCAGTAATGGGGAGCCAATAACTATTGAACACTTCTTAACACCATGGGGAGTAAATGGAGCAAGTAGTTTCCCTACTTCACGTGAATCTGCTGCGGAATTTACGGCAACCGTACCGGTTAATGACAATCAATGGCAATTAATTGAATTTACAGTAAAACAGCCCGATGATATTAATCAGCCGACCATTTTTACTGTTCCAACAAGTTGGGATCTAACACCTGAGAATACCGAAGATACGCAAGTATTTACTATTATTCCTGAGTTTAGACTGGTTAACACGCAAGCAACGGATGAAATATTATTCGACAATTATTCTATTGTTGAAGTGAATTAGACTTTCTAATGTACCAAAGAGGTGGACGACAAATTGTCCACCTCATTTTATTTATGGAAACTAGCAAATCAATATGAAATATAATCTTCTATGGGCATCTGTTACTACAGCAGTTTTATTTACTACTGCTTGCAATAAACAAATGGACCCATCTACACAAACAACTAACGGCCAAGTTGAAGAGCCGATCTTAGCTGCGGAATATGTCTATGACTTGGAAAAACAAGCTCGGACAAAATTAAACCAGTTGCAAAACTTGATGGCCAGTGCCAAAGAAAAAGATATCGATGTCAGCCGCGAAGAAACCATTGTCTGGCTTTCTGAACAATTTTTAAAATTTGCCAATTGGGATGAAGCCAACCCAAAAGACGTTGAACAAATTTTTGGCTATGAAAAGTATTTCGCCAAAGACAAAAAACGTTTAGCTGCTGAAATACCTGATTTTGAACGAACCAAGGTAATTGAAATTCTAGACAAAGGTATTGATGTGCTTGGTCAGGAAATGCGAGGCGAAATTAAACGCCGTCCGGTTAGAAAAGTAGACTGGCAAAATACAGTGGCTGGCGACAATATGTTCATGAGTAATGGTAAGCCCGCCTTCCCTTATGATTACTTTTCTAAAACCGTTGGTCAGCCATTAACAAACACCGACATCTACAATGATCACCTAGGGGCTATATATCATGGTGGTGAGAACCTATACCCAGTTGACCATGATCGCGCAATAAATTCCTTTTTAGTAAAAGAAGACGGAAGCTTTGATGAAGAGCTTTTGGCTGAACTAACCAACATACCCGACACGAATATCGGTTTTTTAGTCGCTTGGTTAATGGGCATTCCTGAGTGGGTAGAAAATTTAGAGCCTGAAATTCGTAAAGGGCGTTCGTTGTTCACCGGCTTTGATGTAGATAACCCGAGGGCTCGTAAACTGTGGCGTAAAATATTGCGAAAAAGTGCAGAAGTAACGAAAGGAAAAAGAGTTACTGAATTAGGGATCATTTTAGCCAATGAACCTCATTGGTATTCAGAAAAAGGCAGTTGGGCGTATAAACTACAAGAAATGAATGGCATCTCTTCATACACGCTAAACAAATTCCGCGATTGGCTATCATCTAAGTATAACGGTGATATTACTCAGTTAAATACCAATTGGGGCAAGTCATTTGCAAGTTTCACTGATGTCGATATTGAAATACCAATAAGCAAAGCGCTAAAAGGTCAACCGATTTGGTACGACTGGATGCGATACAACATGGACCGAGGTATTGATTGGTTTGAATTCATGCAATCTGAATTACACGCTGTTAACCCTGAATTAGACACGCACGTCAAAATTGTCGCGCCTTCATTCTTGGGTGACGCTCGCACAGGGGGTATTGATGTTGAAGCCTTAAGCGCTCTAACAACCATGGTAGGCCATGATGCAAAATCTTATGGCGGTAAGAGTATTAACCCGCATAAGAAAACTGGAGATTGGTTAACTAAATACCCATATGACTGGCAAAGTGTCAGTATGTTCCACGACTTTATGGAATCTGTTGCCCCCGATAAGATTAATATCAACTCAGAATCTCACTTTTTATCCTCTGTTCATTGGAAAGACCTAGACCCACGTACAAGTTATATCCGCAGTGTCTATTGGCTTGCAACCCTAAGTGGTATGGACGCTAATATGGCATGGTTTTGGGCACGGGATCCAGATGGCTCGCCAGAAGATCGCTTAGAAGGTGAATTAAACTTTTTTGACCCCGCTTTAGCCGCTTCTTTTGCAGGCTCTAATAATATGCAACCTCACATCACTAACGAAGTGACACAAGTGATGTATGACCTGAATAGCTTTTCAGAAGAAGTGGTTGCTCTGCGAGAGCAGCGCCGCCCTATTCGATTGTTTTACTCTGAAACCACGGCGATTAATACCGACCTCTATATGACTAAAAATAAAAAGTTATATGAAGCGCTATTCTTCAATGGGACACCTTTGGGCTACGTAACAAACAACATCATCAATACACAAGATAACAGTCTTTGGGATACGGTTGTGGTTTACAACAACCCCTATGTTACCGACGATGAATTTGCGACATTACAAACCTACTTGAATAAAGGTGGGAGCGTCATTCTAGACAATTCCGAAGCCTTAAGCCTCAACGAATACGGTGAAAAACGGCTTGAGAAATTAACCGCAGGTAAAGGCAGGTTAACGGTTTTAGGCACCAGTGACATCGCTAAGATTACACATGCAGCCATTGCTGAGGTGAAGGAAAGCAGCCGACCTGCAGTGATTATTTCAGAAGAAAATGGTAATGACTATAAAACCACTATGTGGCGGACCGTCTCGAAAAAACTAGGATCTTATCTGGTGAATGTGTACAACTTAGGGTACACCCCTGCCAAGCTAAATATTTCGTTAGCTAATGGTAAATCGTTTACGGTTAAGGACTTAACAACGAGTAACGCGCTAGGGGCAAATATTGAGTTAGCTTCAGAAGGCGTACTGTTATTAGAAGTAAAGGTGAAATAATTCACCTCAACTAAAGAATAAAGCATCGAAGTAAATCAATACTTTGATGCTTTTCTTAAAATATCTAACCCATTGAGATAGAACATCCCCCAGTACATCCCTACTCTAGCACTGCTTAAATTTAGTTTAAAATTTTTAATACCAATGGAGATAATTGTGAATAAAAACAGACCTAAAATTCTCTTAATAAGCTGCTTAACCTTATGCATGCTTGCGTGTTCAAATAATGTAGAAGATCGAGCTTTATTAACCACTCTTGCCCATTCAAACGCCATAACTTTACCTGCCAGTGAATTGGAGCAGCAAGCCCGAGAGAAAATGAATACCCTTCAAACGATGATGAGCCAAGCCAAAAAAGTAGGAATTGATGTTACTCGCGAAGAAACCACCTTATGGTTCTCTGAGCAGTTTTTAACCTTTGCCAATTGGGATGAATCCAACCCTAAAGCAATTGAGCGGCTTTTTGGTTACGAAAAATACTATGCCAATGAAAAGCAACGTTTAGCAGTCGAATTACCTGATTTTGAGCGAACGAAGGTGATTGAAATCCTAAACCAAGGAATTAATACGCTAGGCCAAGAAATGCGCGGCGAAATTAAACGACGGCCTGTACGAAAAGTTGATTGGCAAAATACTGCTGCTGGCAACAACATTTTGGTGAATAAAGGAAAACCTGTTTTCCCTTATGACTATTTTTCCAAAACGGTCGGCCAACCATTAACGAATACTGAACTTTATAACGATCACATTGGAGCTATGCATTCACGTTCGCTCAATTCATTTCTCATCAATCAAGACAGTAGCCTCAATAAAAAGCAATTAAGTAAACTCACCAATATCCCAGATACCAATATTGGTTTTGTCATGTCTTGGCTAATGGGTATCCCTGATTGGCTTGAAAAACAAGAGCCTGAAATTTATAAAGGACGCTCACTATTTACCGGATTTGATATCGACAACCCAAGAGCACGAAAACATTGGGGAGAAATTCTACGTAACGGCGCAAAAATACTTAAAGATAAAAAAGTAGCTGAACTGGGCGTGATCCTTGCCAATGAACCTCATTGGTATTCAGAAAAAGGCAGTTGGGCGTATAAACTACAAGAAATGAATGGCATCTCTTCATACACGCTAAACAAATTCCGCGATTGGCTATCATCTAAGTATAACGGTGATATTACTCAGTTAAATACCAATTGGGGCAAGTCATTTGCAAGTTTCACTGATGTCGATATTGAAATACCAATAAGCAAAGCGCTAAAAGGTCAACCGATTTGGTACGACTGGATGCGATACAACATGGACCGAGGTATTGATTGGTTTGAATTCATGCAATCTGAATTACACGCTGTTAACCCTGAATTAGACACGCACATCAAAATTGTCGCGCCTTCATTCTTGGGTGACGCTCGCACAGGGGGTATTGATGTTGAAGCCTTAAGCACTTTAACAACCATGGTAGGCCATGATGCAAAATCTTATGGCGGTAAGAGTATTAACCCGCATAAGAAAACTGGAGATTGGTTAACTAAATACCCATATGACTGGCAAAGTGTCAGTATGTTTCACGACTTTATGGAATCTGTTGCCCCCGATAAGATTAATATCAACTCAGAATCTCACTTTTTATCCTCTGTTCATTGGAAAGACCTAGACCCACGTACAAGTTATATCCGCAGTGTTTATTGGCTGGCAACCCTAAGTGGTATGGACGCTAATATGGCATGGTTTTGGGCGCGAGATCCAGACGGCTCACCAGAAGATCGGTTAGAAGGAGCGTTAAAGTTCTTTGACCCCGCTTTAGCTGCTTCCTTTGCAGGCTCTAATAATATGCAGCCACATATTAGCAACGAATACACACAGGTAATGTATGACCTGAATAGCTTTTCAGAAGAAATAGTGGCATTACGTGAACAGCGCCGCCCTATTCGCATGTTTTATTCAGAAACAACGGCGATTAACATTGATCATTACATGACTAAAAATAAAAAGTTATATGAAGCCATATTTTTTAACGGCACACCTTTAGGTTATGTCACCGAAAACATCATAAAAACCCAAGACAACAGCCTTTGGGATACGGTTGTAGTTTACAACAATACACATGTCACAGATGCTGAATTTACCACATTACAAACCTATTTAGATAACGGCGGAAACGTCATTTTAGACAATTCCGAAGCCTTAAGCCTCAACGAATACGGTGAGAAACGTCAGAAAAAATTGACGGCAAGCAAAGGCAAGCTAACCATTTTAGGTACCAAGGACATTACTAAAATTAGCCAAGCAGCACTGGCTGAAGTAAAAAAGAGCGGCCAACCTAAAGTATTGGTTTCCGCAGAAAATGGCACGGACCACAAAACGGTTATGTGGCGTGTGGTGCCACATAAATCAGACTCTTACTTAGTTAATATTTACAACTTGGGTTACAACCCAGCCAAACTCAATATTGCGTTAGCTGACGGTCAATCCTTCAAGGTAAAAGATTTAATCACGAGTAACGAGTTAGGCGCTGAATTCAAGTTAGCTTCAGAAGGCGTGTTATTACTTGAAATAACGGCCCAGTAAATTAAATGTTTTATAATAAATCAGGGATAGGCGTTATTGTTGTTCGAATAAGCCTATCTTCTTATACTTGATTGATAACGTGAATAATAAACGAAAGGTGCAGCTAAGACGGCCAATGGAAACACTATGCTAGATTTAATATTTAAGCTGTGTGATTCATAGACATCATTTCACTTTTCGTAGTTAAAGATCACGCTGATAATTCGATAGCTGAATGCGTTCAGTTTCATAATTAGCGTGAACGTCTTCCCAAAGCGGTGTTTGTTCAAGGCGTTCACATACAATACCCATTGGCGTTTTACCTTTGAATGAGCCGTGAGCGCGTTGCCAATTGTAGTAATGTTGCCACTCAGGTAACGCTTCATATTTGAGTTCTTCCAAACTCAAATTAACGGTCGAATAAAACTCTTCTTTGTCGGTTCTTTGTGACCTTTAAATTTTGCCATTTAAGTGAGGTGAGCCTGGCTTATTGGGGCGAAATTTAATGCCATGCTCCATCAATTTGCGCTGTACTTTTTCAGCAAAAAATTCAGTTCCCCGATCAGTTTGAACTCGCTGTATTGGAAATGGTATTTCCTGTATTACCTTATCGATGAAGGTATGAGTATTTGCTACCGTTCTGCGTTTGAAGACGTCCAAAACGCGATATCTAGAGCAATCATCAACAGCGGTATACTGATAAATTCCTGATGCAATTTTACATGTATCCATCTGAGCTCGGTCACCTATGGAATAGGTCTTTGATATCGAATGAAGTCTATTTTTTTCCGCTGAAAAACTACTGGTTTTACTTCATGTTTGGTCAGCACTTTATGAATTAAAGCAAGCGATAGTGAACGTTATGCTCGCGAACAAGCTCATTTTGAATTCTTCTAGCACCAAGCTTTCTGCCTTCTCTGAGGCTGAGAATCCCCTCTTCAATTCGATTATTAATTTTAGTGTTTGGAGAGCTGTGCGGGCGTCTAGAAAGGTCCTGGAGGCCGTCTGGGCCTTATTCTCTGTATCGCGTATACCACTTTCGAAGGGTGGGTACTGGATATTCCAAACCGACGGCAAACTAGGCCCGCATTATTGGTTTCTTAGTAAGTTCAATCCACTTTAAACGCTGTTTAATTTCTTTGTTCATAGCGAACTATGTATATTGAAATGATGTCTATGAATCACACAACAATACCACCACCAATTATCAAATCGACAATTTCATCCTCCCTTAACATCCATCGGAGCTTTATTCTTCTATCATGAACAACTATTAGCTAGTCATACTCACCGCTTAAAAAACGAATGCGATCTACGATCATGTTATATTTGGAGTTTTTATGAAAAAAGTCAGGGTCACTTTTATTCGGTTTTACCCATGTTGAATGCATAGGAATATCTATAACAAAGTTTTTAAGATCTTTAAGTTGTGCAGCAATATTTAAGATCTCTACCACTTGTATATCACTCGAGGCTTCTTTAATAAGTTCAATAAGTTTAGCTTGCGGTTTATATGAGCTAGCGATTGTTAGGAACTGTAACGCTCGAGCCTTTATTAGCGTATTAGCATTTGAATTGAGTATTTGGTTTGCTTGCGCTGTTAAACTCACTGCTTCAACGCCAAAGTGACTTGCTACATTAAGAGCCCAATATTTCTGCCATGTCGTTCCTTTACTTAGCAAGTGCTGTAATTGCATTTTGACTTGCGCAAAAGGCTGAAGTTGTAGGTCTGCAATATCAACTAAGGCACTAATTTCTTTTTTATGACGTTGGCCAAAACTGGCAATATTGCTATTACTCTGAGCAAGTACATATGACTCTGGATAAAAGCCAACATCTGGCAATATTTTAACTTGATTATTTAATGCTGAGCGCATGCTTGCCAATTGTTTTCTATAATTTGGGTCTTTCGCTAAATTGTTTATTTGATGTGGATCCTTTGCTAAATCATAAAGGGCTTCCGCTGGTTTAGGTTCAAAATAGTCAGCTTGCACGGGGGTTAACTGGCCAGCTTTAAACATTTTATCCCACTCTTGATATGCAGGTTGCCTTGCTCTGTAAGCATTAAATAACGAGTCAGGTGTAAAAGGTTCATATCGACGAATATATTGATAATTATTCAAGTGCACGCTGCGCAATAAACTAGAACGTTCATCAAACCTATCAGCATATGAAAAGCTATAATCTCTTTGATTCAACTGTTTCAAGGAAATGTTATCACCTAAAAAGGCTTCACCATCGTGTTCAGCCAATGAGGTAAGGCCCGCTAATTTAGCTAAGGTTGGAGCAAAATCTATAAAGCTAACCGTCCCTTTGATTCTGTAATCACTCAACCTTTGCATGTCTTCAGCCAGTAAGTGCTCATAATTTTTAGGGATGCGTACTACCAAGGGTGTATGTAAACCACGATTAAATAAATAGCCTTTACTGCCTAAGGTAGAGGGCCACCATGATCTCCGAAGAAAAAGATAAATGTATTTTCTAGTAAACCGTCCGCTGCAAGCTCATCAACAACTTGTCCAAGTTGTCTATCCATTTCTTTGATTTTGTCTAGATAACGTGCGTAGGTATATCGAAACGTTTTTGTATCCGGATAATATGGTGGTAAATCAATTAGTTCAGGATCATGATAGGTATCTTTGGTATCAACGTATTCAGCTGGAAAATGTAAACTACTTGAATGTGATACTTCAAAGGTTTTCATAAAGAAAAAAGGCTGATTTTTCTGACGCTTTTTCCATGAGGCTTTTTTACCGGTTTCGTGCCAAAAAGTTTGCGTACCGTTAAAGTTATAATCTGTTTTATAGTTATTAGCGACATAATAACCATCATCCATTAGCATTTTACTGATAGGTATTAAACCTTTAGGTAAATCGGCATATTGCCATGCACGGTGATATTGCACACCAATACGTGAAGCATAGGCGCCTGTCGCCAAAGTCGAACGTGCAACTGAACACACAGGCGCATTCGACAATGCATTTTCGAATATAAGCCCGTGCTTAGCCAAACGTTCAATATTGGGTGTTTTGGCCCCTTGTTTATCGTACAAGTTAAAATACTCTCTGCCACTATCCTCAGAGACTAACCATACAAAGTTAGGTTTGTTTTGAAGTTCAGTTGCTATGGCATTCGAAAATAAAAACAAACTAATGAAAATGGTAATTAATCGGTAAAACATACATTTATCCTTGCTATGTAAAACTTGCCTTTATAATACGCACCAAAACTTAGTATTGACGGTATACAAAGACTTATCATGTCGTATTAGCTAACAGCTACCGTTTTTCAATCGGCGACTGTGGGTATAGATTGGAATAACACGCTTTAAGAAAAGTGCCCTGTTGTTGCACAAAACAATATTTCTGCCCTGCAATTGCCGGCTACTAAAAATAGCTGTTATCACTCATTTACGTTAATAACAAATTAAGCATAGCGTGCGCCTTAAAGTTGCACGCTTCTTATGTGACGATTAAAAACCAATAAATTGATTATTGTCTTCTATAACAACATTGTCGCTATATTGAACGTTGAAAAATTCTTTTTCTATTTTTCGTTCCGGATATGCATTTGTTTTAACGATTTTATTTTTACGGAAAATTAATCCATCGACAGAAAATAAATCTAAGATCAATCCTTTATCGTAAACGTTGAATGTATTTCCTTCCACCAGGATATTTTTATTATACCGAGCTGTATCTTGATATTCCTTGCTGATACCTGCAGCCACATCCAGTACGGAGTTCCCCCAAACACCAAAAACAGAGTTATCAAAGGTATTGTTACGTATCACCACATCACTGACACCGCCTTGTTCGAACCAAAAATTTGCATCGCCTTCAAACAAAATGGCGGCGCCTGGAGAATGAAAATAGTTGTCTTCGACAATGGTTTTACCACGACAATTTAACAACATGCCACGAGCTCGGTTTCTTCGAATAGTATTGCCTTTTATTAGCACGTCAGGGTAGTCACGGATCTCAGCAACTGAATCACCAACCTTAAACCGCTGATCGAGTACTTTTTCAAACACTACGCGCGTGATTTCTTTACTGATCTGCTCAACGCCAGCCACTTTATTAAGACCATAGGTGATCATGCTAGGCCCTTGAACTAATTCAAGCGTATCGCCTTTATCAATGAACTGATAACCATATTGGTGTGGATGCTGTACACGTACTTCAATGGTTTTATCATCAATTAAAGCGTCAACCATTGCATAGATCCCGTGAATATTCGTTGCGTCATCTTTTTGGTTTTCAAACAAGTTATTTACTAAATTGATTTCACCTGTACAGTTCACAAAATGTGTTGCGTCAGCCGTTGTACTAATATATCGATTGCCAGATGGTGTAACGGCACTATTTTGAATGGTCACATTGTGACAATTTTCTCCCAAGATCCCCATACCGCCAGCGTGATGAATAGTCACATTATCAAAAATCACATCTTGACTACTGGTAACGGTAAAACCAACATAATCACGACGAGCTGGTGCAAACGTCATAATGTTACCAACCGTTCCTTTAAGCATTGAATGTTTGATTCTTACTCTCCGCTTGCCTGAGTAAATGCTCAGCATGAACTGCGTTGCCTATCCATAAATCTTTTACCATATAAGCGGTTTCACGTTTCTTAACATCAAACTCTAAAAGGCTTTGATAACCATAGCGTTTTTCAACATCTTTACGGCTTTCTAACCGTTCAAAGACTGGATAACCCGGTGGAATTTCTCGTATACCAATGAACTCCAAATTACCAGCTGGATTAATGACGTAGGGAAATTCTTCTCCAAACTCGAGATCCATAAAACCTTTACCAGTAGCTAGAATTTTAGCCTCTTGGTGGAATGGTCTTTCAAAATCGATAGAGAAATTCTTAAAAGTAATATTACTCGAATCTTTGACTAAAAACGGATTCATAAAACCGTGAAAAATAAATTCAGATCCTTGTCCGTCTATTTCTAACCCTTTGACTTTGTCAAAGGGGAAACCTACCCGCTTCAAGCCCTCGTCATTATTACTCACAAACAAATAGTGTTCTTGGGCTCGTGTTGGATAAAAGTCGTAGCGCCCTTTTGGAAACACAATTTTACTAGCGCCAGCCAGCTTAGCCTTTTCTAGTAACTTGATAACCTTGTATGTGCTATCTGATTTGTCATTTTTTTGATACCATAATCTTCAGCATTCATGACCCGTGAAGAGATCTCAGTAGCGGCATATGCATCAGAGATAGCGCCTACTGGTACAATATTGAAAAAAGAGCTGCGCCTAGCACGCCACTCGAAAAAAACTTCACACCTTTCATAATTTCTCCTAACACAAGTTTCTATTCTATTTATAATGAGGGTTTAGACTGCTTTCAAAAAAGTGAGTCATATCCTCAGGTACGTTTCTGTCTAATCCTGCAATAATTAAAGCCCAATTTTGATTAAGGAAGTACTAGGCTACGGCTCCAATCATTGATTTAGATAATTTTTCAATGCTTGTTTTAATATATTGCTCGGTAAGATGTTTAGCGCGATATCTATCTTTATTGCAAATCGCCAAATAAATATCGTGATATGTTTCGCTAGTAGTAGAATTGCCACCCATGACTTTCTCACTTAATAAATGACTGACGAAGGTTACCCCTTCCATTACACTCAAAAACTCGTTATGTGCGGCGTTTATTATTTCTCTATAAAATTTAGCTTCTGCGGTGACTCTATTTTCTGGGTCAGTGTAGCGCCTAGTGGCCACTTGATAGGCTTGCTCAATACTTAGTTGGTCTTCTTTGGTCGCTCTTTGGGCGGCCCAGAATGCTGCCATTGGCTCATAGGTTAAACGGACTTCTAGTAGCGGTAGCAAGTATTCTCGAGACTTATCAATAGGAGCGTTTAAGTGCCAAGCAAGAATATCATCATCCAGCATAATCCAATCAGAGCGTTTTTTTATTCTAGTTCCTATACCGCGTTTTACTTCTAATAACCCTTTGCTAAGTAAAATTTGTTTTGCCTCGCGTATAACAGGGCGACTGACTTGATAATGATTAGCTAAAGAGAATTCGTCTAATTTAGTCCCTACTTCAACCGAACCCGCAATGATCCTACGTCCTATTTCTTTCGCAATTTGAACAGATAAGACTGACGTCATCATAGATCTGCCTTTCAAATTGTAAAAACTCGCTTCGTTCACTAACCTTCCCCGACTCAAAATCAAACGTTTGACTAATTTACTTGGTTATCCGCAGAAAATAAACAAAAAATAGCATTTAGTGAATAATGCTCAATGTAACTCTAGGCCCTTATTATTGTTATAACCCTAAATATCCCAACCACTAAGTTGATATAAAATGACATCAACACACTGAGATCAATACATTTAAACCATGCACTTTCATAAAGAAAAACAAATACAGCCCCCCTCTTAAAACAATCGTTTTGACTAATTTAAGTATCCCTTACTGCAGTTGTATATTGCGATTGGCAGCTAGTTTGATAGCAGATTTTAAGCATCACATAGAACGACGAATAGCGATGACAAAAGCATAAATATAGTTCGGAAATGAAAAGTCACATTTAAGACCCCCATAAAAATAAATCTTATTAGGATTGTCACCGAGTGCAGTTATGGGTGTCTTAATTGGGGGCATGACAAAAGCATAAATATACTTCGGAAATGAAAAGTCACATTTAAGACCCCCATAAAAATAAATCTTATTAGGATTGTCACCGAGTGCAGTTATGGGTGTCTTAATTGGGGGTCATGACAAAAGCATAAATATACTTCGGAAATGAAAAGTCACATTTAAGACCCCCATAAAAATAAATCTTATTAGGATTGTCACCGAGTGCAGTTATGGGTGTCTTAATTGGGGGGCATGAAACTCAATCTTAAACAAACCTGTTCTGCGGGTTCTGCGCTTGCCGTCGAAGCCCGTCATCCCTGCATGTTGTTAGCAGGGATCCAACACTTATCTACTGACCCCCGAACAAACATTCACCTCATATTTCATGGGTGTCTCAATAGGAACTACTTGTTTTATCGCTATTACACCAAACGAGATGCCAACTTTTTATATATAGCATTTTTATCTCGCTTTCCTATAGCCAATACATAAATTACGATCTCTTTATCGACTACTTCATAAGCTAACCGATAACCTGCAGTGCGTAATTTAATTTTATAGACCGAATCATAACCTCTCAATTTAGCAGACGGCACATGAGGATTTTCCAACCTCTCAGCAAGTTTATTTTTAAATTGCTTTTTAAGAGGTTCCGCTAGTTTATCCCATTCTTTTTTAGCCGCAGGGAGAAATTTTAATTTATAGGTCATCTAAATTAACTTCAATAGCTTTTGATAAATCACCGCGACGCTCATCAACAACTTTCGCTAACTCATAATCATCAACTACATCCATTAACCACTCATAGGTTTCAGCAGGAACTAAATATGCAGCAGGCTTATTGTGATTTAATATCGCAATTGCAGAACCATCAGCTTCAGTAAGTAAAGCCGTTGGATTTTTTTTAAGCTCAGAAATACTTGCTGAACAGTCAGCTAGAATTTGTCTCATAAAAACCACCAATTAAGTGCTAAATTCGGTGTTTATTTTAGACCTAATTATAATTTTAAGCCAGAACTTAATTTAGCGATAATCGTGGTAGAGCGCTTATCAGGACACCCATGTTAATTCTAAACCGACAATGAAACTCAATCTTAAACAAACCTGTTCTGCGCTTGCCGTCGAAACCCGTCATCCCTGCATGTTGCTAGCAGGGATTCAACATTTATCCGTTAAAACCCCGAACAAACATTCACCTCATATTTCATGGGTGTCTCAATAGGAACTTATATTTCATGGGTGTCTCAATAGGAACTCGCAAGAAAGATCAAAAGCACTCTAATACCTATCGCTTATCAGGACACCCATGTTAATTCTAAACCGACAATGAAACTCAATCTTAAACAAACCTGTTCTGCGGGTTCTGCGCTTGCCGTCGAAGCCCGCCATCCCTGCATATTGTTAGCAGGGATCCAGCATTTATCCGCTAAAACCCCGAACAAACATTCACCTCATATTTCATGGGTGTCTCAATAGGAACTCTCTAGGTAGGACCGCCGGACGCTTACTCTTAAACAAACCTGTTCTGCGGGTTCTGCGCTTGCCGTCGAAGCCCGTCATCCCTGCATGTTGTTAGCAGGGATCCAACACTTATCTGCTAAAACCCCGAACTAACATTCACCTCATATTTCATGGGTGTCTCAATAGGAACTATTTATCCGTTAAAACCCCGAACAAACATTCACCTCATATTTCATGGGTGTCTCAATAGGAACTCGCAAGAAAGATCAAAAGCACTCTAATACCTATTGACTAACCTTAGACTCATATGTGTTATGCATATTTGAACACCACATGTTTAGCTATTGTCGGTATTTCAAGATACTCATATGCAGCATTAACTTTTTTAATAAAATTCTCATCATTGGATAAAAGGAAATTACAAAATGATGCTATAGATGCGTGACTATTATCACTTGCTGCTGCAATAAATCGTCTTTCTTTGTGTACTTTTGAGTCTGGATAATACCCCAAAGTGTTTAACATATTATAAATACCCGTCACTTTTTGGTGTTTAAAATATGGCTGTTCTGGGTAGATAGGATTCTTCTTTAGTTGAAAAAACTCATCAATATCCATGTTTGCTTGGCTATAAGTTGGGAGAGTTTTTAGTTTACCCCAAATTTTGACAAGTACATTTGGTGGTTCAATATTATTGAGTTGCTTGGGGCCAATTCCGACCTGTGAACGGAAATCTTTAATGCCATCCCAATTTTTATCATCTTCGATATTCTCAAGCATCATGCGTTCAGTTTTTTCTAATGTTGCTTTGTACTGGGAAATCATTTCCTGAGTGTAGCTTTGCAACTCTCTTTGAGTCTCTTCGGGAAACTCGTCAGAGTTATCCATTAATGATCCCATTAGCTCGGAGAATGCAGAGATTTGTTCATTATGAATATCACTTATGCTATAGCCTTTTCTTCCACCAGAGAATTTGAACAGCCATTGTTGCATTGCATATTCTATGTCGACACCATCGTCAATATTTTCACAATATTCCTTATAGACAACAAAAGGATCACGATCACTTATTGTGGCGTTGTCAGTGATAGTAAAGCTAGGTGGCTCAACAATTAATTTTAAATAGTTAGCTTTAAGATCTTTAAGCACGTTAAGGAAAACCTCTTCAAAACCTTTAGAACGTCGAATTTCCTTGAGCGTTTCAACTGAATAAACTACTTGATAATCTTTTATAAGCATTTGGCCGAATTCACCTAACCCTTGTTTCGTGAAAAAATCTAAAACATTCTGATCAAGGTAAACAGTTGGCTTTCCTTTGTATGGTGGAATTGACTCCATTGCTTAATCCTTTATGCATAACGGCCCGCATAACGGGCAAAAATACGTAGGCCATAATACTGAGCGAAGCGAAAGGAGCCTACGTGTTTTTGTCCCAGCGAGCTTGCGAGCGAGTTTATGCGATTGTTAGGTGTGTGTTTAAACAAACCTTGAATTAACCTTTTCTGATTGCAGTCTTAGCGTGGCATCCTTTGCGATTTTAGAATAAGTCAATGCGTGGCCTTTGTCACTTTGCGACAAATATATCTCTGAGATTTCCGTAGCAACTGATTCAATGTATTCAAGTAATTCGTACTTTTGTGCTAACTCAAGAGCCACAAAATACGCAGTTAACTGCTCCCCACTGTCAATTGTGAAGTCAGCCAAAGTTTCCCACTGAAACGGATGATCCAGAGTTGAGTTTTTGTGTGTTTCGCAGATGTCTCTTAGCTTATTATGTGCTTCCCAGTAAACTTTTTTAGAAGTCTCGCTGGTCATAGTCAAAGCGAGTTCTAGTATTTGTTCGTAGAAAGGTGGTTTGAATGTCATTGAAGCACCTAACGCTTATTATCGAGCATGTCGTATATGTAACTTCTCGACTTGGTTATTAATTTTGTCACTTTTAGTTCTTACCTATTGATTTAATTAAGTATTTTCCACCTTCACCCCCTCAAAATAATAAGAGATCCAAAAACAAAAGGAGACCTGACTTTAACGCGACTTTTATGCTTCCTATTAAAAACTATGTGAAGAATATTTTCCATTGTTAAATTAATAACTTATAGATTTTATGCAAAGCAAAGTGAGACTTGAAGAATTTACATAATAGGAAGCAATCTTGGGGCACAATTAAGACACCCATAAAAATGAATCTTATTAGGCTTGTCACTGAGTGCAGTTATGGGTGTCTTAATTGGGAGTTTGTTATGGGTGTCTTAATTGGGAGTTTCGTATGCATAGCGCACAGACAACGTCTGCACGCTTATAAAACCTTTACTCCCACACGACCGTTCGCTTAGGTGCAACCTTACCGTCATCATCAATAAAACCAACGCCCAAAAAACGACCGCTGTCCTGACTGTAAACTCGTACCAACTCTTCTTCTAGGTGGGACTCATCTGATGAAAAAAATACCGGATTGCCATTTCTAAAATATCCTTCAGCTATTAGCTCTAGCTCTACCGAGCCAAGAGTTTTCACCGCTGAATCCATAGGCAATAGGTATTGGTCTAATTCCCTAAAGGTCGCATCATCCATTAAATCTTCAGTATCTGGATCAATCTTGTCCCGCATAGCTTGTAGCTGCTCAAACGTTAACATTTTATCCACTGGATAATCGGTAACTTGAGTCCTATCTAAACGGCTAACAAACGCTCCACAACCTAAAGCTTGCCCTAAATCATCAACCAAAGAGCGAATATATGTGCCTTTGCTACAATGCACTGTCATATCCACTTCGTCCCCTTCGAAACGATCGATCGACAAGTTATATATCTCAATATCTCGGGCTTCACGAGGAATATCTATACCTTGACGAGCATAGTGATACAAAGGTTTACCTTGATGTTTGAGCGCAGAGAACATTGAAGGAATTTGTTTGATCGGCCCCTTAAACTCTTCGCTGGCTGCCACCAATTGCTGTTCACTTACCACCACAGGTTTAGTTTCAACCACTTCACCGTCAGCGTCAGATGTAGTGGTTCGCACACCCAACTTGGCGGTAACAGAATAGGTTTTGTCGGCGTCCAATAAAAACTGCGAGAACTTAGTCGCCTCGCCTAAACAAATTGGCAACATACCTGTAGCAAGAGGGTCGAGTGCCCCAGTGTGTCCCGCTTTAGCAGCATTAAATAATCGTTTAACCTGCTGCAACGCGTGGTTTGAAGAGCCACCTAAAGGTTTATTCAGTAAAATAATACCGTTAACTAAACGGCCTTTTCTTTTTCTAGCCATAAAATTTTACAATTACTCGTCAGACGGTTTATCAGCTTCTTTTGGCTCGGCACTTTGCCCCGCCCGTTTTGCGCGTTCAGCATCTTTACTAATGGTATCATCTACTAAGTTAGCGATACGAATACCTTCTGCTAACGAACCATCACGCACAAACTTAACTGCCGGTACCGCTCGCATGCGCATTCGGCTGGCTAACAAAGTGCGAATAAACCCTTTATTGTCTTGTAATATTTCTAAGTAATTTTTTATTTGCTCTTCATCATTTTCAAAAAAGGTGACAAAAATCTTGGCATAGGCCAAATCTCTAGAGACTTCAACTGCAGACACAGTAACCATACCTAGTCTTGGATCGCGATTCTTGAACTCATTTTGTAAAATACTGGCAATTTCTTTATGAATTTGTTGACCGACTCTGTCGGTTCTTGAAAATTCTCTAGCCATTTTTAATTTCTCCTGTCAGCCCATGGGCTGTACAAACAAAACGGAGGCCTAAGCCTCCGTTACATCTACTTAAACCTTGTTGTTTAAACGATAACTAAATTACAGTTCGCGTTTAACTTCAACAATTTCAAATACTTCGATTTGATCACCGGCTTTTACATCATTGTAGTTTTTAACACCAATACCACATTCGACGCCATTACGTACTTCTTGAACATCGTCTTTGAAGCGTCTCAATGATTCAAGCTCACCTTCATAGATAACCACGTTATCACGTAAAACACGAATAGGATTGCTACGTTTAACAATACCTTCGGTAACCATACAACCAGCGATAGCACCAATTTTAGGCGACTTAAATACATCACGCACTTCAGCCAAACCAATAATTTCTTGTCTAAATTCAGGCGCTAACATACCACTCATGGCCTGTTTCACTTCGTCAATTAGGCTGTAGATAACGCTGTAGTAACGTAAATCAATTTCTTCACTTTCAACAATCTTGCGTGCCGAAGCATCTGCTCGAACATTAAAACCTACTACGATTGCACTTGAGGCCGCCGCTAAACTCGCATCGGTTTCAGTGATCCCACCCACGCCACTACCAACAATATTGACTTTAACTTCATCAGTTGACAATTTAGTGAGTGACTCAGAAATTGCTTCAACAGAGCCTTGTACGTCAGCTTTAAGCACGACGTTTAACTCACTCACATCGCCCGCTTCCATATTCGCGAACATGTTCTCAAGTTTTGCTTTCTGTTGCTTAGCCAATTTCACTTCACGCTGTTTAGTATGACGTTTTGTTGCCACTTCACGAGCTTTACGTTCATCTTGCACAACTAGCGCATTTTCACCCGCAATAGGTACGCCAGATAATCCAAGAATCTCTACTGGAGTAGAAGGCCCTGCGACTTTAACTTCTTTACCATTTTCATCACGCATAGCACGAATACGCCCGTATTCCACACCACATAACATGATATCACCGGCTTTTAACTCACCTTCTTGGATAAGTACAGAGGCCACTGGTCCGCGCCCTTTATCTAATCGAGATTCAATTACAATGCCTTTGGCTGGGCCAGTAGGCACGGCTTGTAAGTCTAAGACTTCGGCCTGTAAAGATATAGCTTCGAGTAATTCGTCAATCCCCATTCCTGTTTTAGCAGAAACATTAACAAACTGGTGCTCACCGCCCCACTCTTCTGAAATGACTTCCAGTTGAGATAGTTCAGTCTTAACACGGTCTGGGTCAGCGGACTCTTTATCCATTTTGTTTACAGCAACAATTAATGGTACACCCGCAGCTTTGGAGTGTTGTACCGCTTCTTTCGTTTGTGGCATCACACCATCATCAGCGGCTACCACTAAAATTACGATATCAGTAGCGGTTGCTCCACGAGCACGCATGGCAGTAAACGCCGCGTGACCAGGTGTATCTAAGAATGCAATTCGACCATTATCAGTTTGTACACTGTACGCACCAATATGCTGAGTAATACCACCCGCTTCGCCATCGGCTACTTTTGCACGGCGGATATAATCAAGTAATGAAGTTTTACCGTGGTCAACGTGCCCCATAATAGTCACAACAGGTGCTCGACTAGATTTTTCGCCGCCTGTTGCATCTGCAATCAACTCATCTTCTAAGGCATTGTCATTCACTAATTCATATTTGTGCCCCATTTCTTCCACTACTAATACAGCAGTTTCTTGGTCTAGAACATGATTAATGGTTACCATTTCACCCATCTTCATTAGGGTTTTAATGACTTCTGTGGCCTTAATTGCTAGCTTGCTACCGAGTTCGCCAACTGTAATGGTTTCACCAAGTTTAACAACACGTTCAACTGGTTGAGCCGGTTTATTAAAGGCATGTTTAAGTTCAGAACCTGCATTTTTCTTAGACTTCTTACGTCTACGACCACCACGTTCCGATTTAATATCATCCACATCTTCAGCTTCTTGAGCATAACGATTTGAATGCACATGTACTTCTTCAGCTTCTTGCTTTTTACGGCGCTCTTCTTCTTCTTTCCAGCGAATAGAATTTTCGTCAGCTAGTTTTTTCGCTTCTTCGGCCGCTTTTTTAGCATCTTCTTCAAGCTTACGCTGAGTTTCTTCTTCTTGAGCTTTACGAATTTTCTCTGCTTCAGCTTGAGCTTTTTCTTGCTCGGCTTTTTCTTCAGGCGTTAACGAGTTTTCTTCCGCTTGACGAGCTTCCGCTGCCTTTTTCGCTTCTTCTGCGCGAGCAGCACGTTCTGCATCAGCCTTGGCTTTTGCTTCAGCTGCTTTTTTCGCTTTTTCTTCAGCTGCTGCTTTCGCTGCTTCAGCTGCTTTTTGTTCAGCTTCTAGCTTAGCTTGTTGCTCTTCAGCTAAACGTTTGGCTTCTTCTTCAGCCAATCTTGCTTCTTCTACATCTGTACGTTTCACATAAGTACGCTTTTTACGTACTTCAACGTTTACAGACTTAGACTTGCCTACACTTAACGTGCTGGTAGTCTTACGTTGTAATGTCATGCGTTTCGGTGCTTCTGAACCTGTACCGCCGTGTTGTTTGCTTAGAAAATCTAACAACTGACGCTTTTCGTCTTCAGTTACATCCGCACCAGCTACTTTAGTAATACCTGCACTTTTGAATTGCTGAACCAAACGTTCAACTGAAGTGCCTATATCAGTGGCGAGTTTTTCTATGGATACTTCTGCCATATTGGTATTCCTCCTGGTGACCTATTTATTCTTCATTAAACCAAACGATATTACGAGCAGCCATGATTAACTCACCGGCTTTTTCTTCGCTTAGTTCTTCAATATCTGAAATCTCATCAGTACCTTGTTCTGCAAGGCCTTCAAGATCTGTTATGCCGCGACTAGCCAGCATATACGCTACGTGTCTGTCCATTCCAGCTAAGTTTAATAACTCTTCTTTTGGTTCAGCAGACTCTAAGGTTTCTTCGTTTGCTAATGCACGAGTTGTTAACGTTGCGCGAGCACGGCTACGTAATTCTTCAACCGTATCTTCATCTAAACCTTCAACTTCTAGCAATTCATTAACCGGTACATAGGCAATTTCTTCTAAGGTAGTAAACCCTTCATCTACTAGTACCGACGCAAAGTCTTCATCCACATCTAAACCTTGAGTGAACACACTGATGACTTTAGCGTTTTCTTCTTCATGTTTAGCGGCTAAGTCTTCGCTAGTCATAACGTTCAATTCCCAGCCAGTTAATTGACTCGCTAATCGTACGTTTTGACCACTACGGCCAATGGCTTGTGCTAAGTTGTCTGGTTCAACCGCAACATCCATCGCTTGTCTGTCTTCGTCAACAACGATTGACGACACTTCAGCAGGCGCCATTGCGTTAATCACGAATTGCGCAGGGTTATCATCCCAAAGCACGATATCAACACGCTCACCGCTTAATTCACCAGATACAGCTTGTACACGAGACCCACGCATACCTACACATGCACCCACAGGATCTAAACGTTTGTCGTTTGTTTTAACGGCAATCTTTGCTCGTGAACCCGGATCTCGTGCAGCGCCTTTAATTTCTAACGTTTCTTCGGCAATTTCTGGCACTTCAATTCTGAAAAGTTCTACCAGCATATCGGGATGGGTACGACTAATAAATAACTGTGCACCACGAGCTTCTGGACGAATGACATATAACAAACCACGAACTCGATCCCTGGGCGGAATGTCTCGCGAGGTAGCATATCATCACGATAAATCACACCTTCAGCGTTGTTGCCTAAATCAATGATGACATTGTCTCGATTGACTTTTTTAACGGTACCAGTTACTAATTCACCGACTTTATCTTGATATTCTGCAATAACTTGATCACGTTCGGCTTCACGTACTTTTTGTACGATAACTTGTTTAGCCGTTTGTGTGGTGATCCTATCGAATGCAATAGATTCAATTTGCTCTTCAACATAGTCGCCAAGTTGAATATCGGGCTCATCAATTTGAGCCGCAGATATCGACATTTCAGCCGTTGGATTTTCTTGTTCGTGATCATCTGCTACCACTAACCAACGACGAAACGTATCAAAATGTCCTGACTCGCGGTCAATACAAACACGTACTTCAATTTCGCCTTCATTTTTCTTTTTGGTGGCGCTGGCGATAGCAAACTCTAGCGCCTCGAAGATTTTTTCTCTTGGAACTTGCTTTTCATTTGATACGGCTTCAGCCACTAACAAAATTTCTTTATTCATTACCGCCTCACTTATTGCTTTCTTACGAAAGTCCATTTCAGGCCACTCTATTGATCAATATACCTTAATCAAAAGACGGGACTAGATTACCTTTTTCTATATTTGCAATAGCCAACACATGTGTTTGGTTATCAATTTCTAATGTTAAGTTGCCTGACTCACAAGCTAACACTTTACCTTTAAAGTTACGTCTATCGCCTACAGGCATTCTTGTTCTAAGGGTAACTACTTCACCTAAGCAGGCTAAGTAATGGGCTTCCTTAAACAGAGGTCTATCCATACCCGGAGAAGACACTTCTAAGTTGTATTCTGTACTAATTGGATCTTCTACATCCAAAACAGCACTTACTTGATGACTCACTTCTGCACAATGCTCAACCGCTATCCCATCTGGGTGGTCAATATAAATGCGTAAAGTAGAGTGTTTACCAGCACGGACAAATTCTACACCAACCATTTCAAAGCCAATAGCTTCAACGGGTGCAGTTAACATGTCTGTAAGCTTTTGTTCGAGTTGCGACAAAGCATTGCTCCAAAAACAAAAAAAGGGCCAAATGCCCAGAATAGATCATGTATATATTGCAAAATAGATAATAAAAAACCCCGTACTAGCGAGGTTTTCAAAATTCTGGACCCTAGTTTATCTAGCAAAACGTAGCGACTAATAGCGCATACATTTGATAGATAACATGCAAAAATACTTAACTTAACACTGCGTAGATACAATATGTATTAAATATTTTTACATCAGAGAAGACGTTACTTTCAATAAATTTTCATTTAAGAGGGAGTTCGTCTCTAAAGTTGTGCGCATTATACTTATCAGCAGTAGCCATTGCAAGGCTAGTCTCAACTAACCTTACTATTTATCCCAGAAACTGTGCTGTCTAAAACACCTCAATATCAAACACACTAGCGGGGACGTTTTCTGCTGGGTGTGATAACTCAATAATCAACTTATCGGTGCTTATTGTCTGTTTAAAATAAATCGTATTTAAGGTTTGATAATTGTCACCCTCAGTCATCAATACTGTGCCATCTTCTAATTTTATTGAATAACGAGATACGCAAAAAGGTATGCGCTTTTCTGGGTGCACCATTAATACGGTTTCTAAAGCATGATCAGAGTCAGTATCAAAGTATAACCTTAGCCCAGCCAAGGTCTGCTTTTCGGGCCAAGACAACGTGAGTGTTGGCGCTTTATCAGACAAATCAGCGACCCAAGCGTTGCTGCCTAACCAGGGTCTTAAGTGACCATTGGTAAGGTTAGAAACGGCAAAACTCTGCAGCGCCGGTGTTATCTGCATAGCAATGTTCTGGCCCATTGGACGACGCTCAGGTGTCCAAAATTCAAACTCTTCCACTCCTGAATTAGGCGGTGCGATTTGTTTTCCATTATTAGAAACCGCTTTGTGTACTTTGTTAAATACGCTCATAGTGCCAGTTACGCGTTGCGCTGAGGTTCTAACTTGTACTTTGTCATTAGCTAAAAATATGACAAAACCATACTGGGTGATTAATTCTACCTCTGAAAAATCTAAACTAACCGTTTGTTCACCGGCGTGAAGATCTAATTCTATCGTTTTGCAGATAAGATCTGGGGTATAGTTTTCAGGTTTTATACTTACTCTTAGCTGGCAAGTCAGTGTCGTTGCCTCTTGTGCGCTTAGTTGAACGGTAAAAGTGGGGGCCAATCCAGCAGTAAAAGGTAACAATTGCGCAGCCGATTGTGCCAAGCTTAACCAATCATCTTGCTGGCTAAATTCAGCAAGCGCTAAAGTGCTCGACGCCTGTATTTCTGCTTTTAATAGCACGTCTGATTTAGTTAGCGGGATCCCCGCTAAACCATGGCCTAATCCATTTAGTCTATTTTGCAGTTCAGACATTAACTTTGGTGCGAGTAGGGCTTTAGGTTTTACGTTTAATTTGGCACACATTGCGGCCGCTTCGCCAATCGCTTGCCCACCATGAGCGCAAGTAATCATCACTCGTGTTGAACCAAAAGCCATATGGGTAGCACTAATAATACGCCCACCTAAATATAAGTTTTCGATATCTCGACTTAGGAAACAACGATATGGGATTTGATATACCCCTTTTGAATGATACTGGCTACATGCTGGTTTTTCACTATACACACCTTCAGCCGGATGCAAGTCGATCGCCCAACCACCATAAGAAATAGCATCGTCAAATCGTTTTTGTTCAACAATATCATGTTGGGTGATCATATATTCACCTTCGAAACGGCGACTTTCTCGTTTGCCTGGGACGGTACCCACCCACTCTAAAGTAAGGTTTTCAACATCTTCATATTTACCGCTATTTTTGATGTAATCCCAAATACCGTAAACGATTTTCCAAAGTTCCCATTTTATTTCTTCGGTGTCATGCACAGTATCGAGTATGCCGCCAAACTCTAACCACCAAAACTTACAGCCACTGTCTTTGGCCCCAATATTTTTACTTCTAGGTATGGCGTCAATTTCATCTTGCGAATAGGCAAATGCAGGCGCTTTATATTCAACAGGGGTGCCGGCATCTTTGCTGTAGAAAAACAACGAATGACCCAGTAAGTCTGAATTGGCTTTTTCGGGTGCCAACAACTCATTGAATTCATATTTATCTTCACTGCCAATTCTAAAAGCCGCGCCTGCATTAAATGCGACAATTCCATCGCCACTGCAATCAGTAAAGATGGGAGCAAAGATAGAATAGTATGTAGAGTTTTGACTGCAAAACGCATTCACGCTTTCTATTCTGTTTGCTGATTCCTTGGTAACAGAATAGGCGGCGGTATTTAGCAACATGGTAATGTTAGTTTCTGCTACCACCTTGTCTAATAGAATTGCGTCAAAAATGAGCGGGTTCCCCTCTTTATTGGCGCGAAGGTTTTCTAACATTATTTCGTCAATTAACCCACCTTCTCTTGACCATCGGTTGTTATTGCCCATATGCGAAGTGGCACCCAGCGCCCATAAACGTACTTCACTTGAGGCGTTGCCACCCAATACTGGACGGTCTTGAACCAACACCACCTTAGCGCCAGACCTAGCTGATGCAATAGCGGCACATACGCCTGCTAAACCGCCACCAACAACCACTACATCTGTGTGTAGTGCGACTTGCTTATTCGTTCGGGTACTTTTACTGAATTTTTCTTGATGCATAACAACCTACAATTTAATTTACCTAATGTTCAATTATCGATAAAAACATTTTTGTAGCTATTATTGAAACATATAAAGCTTATTTAATCTATCTTTTCGATAGTTAATTGTGTAAACAGGGCTTCAGTCTGATAACACGCAAGCCATTGGCTTTAGTAACGTTGCTAATATTGGCGTACTTTAATATAGTGTCGCAATATTCTTATAGATATTATGGTAAAAGTTAAATTATGTCAGGCCCACCGAAAGCCCAACTAAATCAAAGTCTTATCGATGGTATAGCAACCTTACAAGAACTTGCATTATCGAGTGATCCAATTGGGTGTCGTGCACTTGCGCGGCGACTTAACATGGATCCAACCAGAGTAAATCGTTTATTACAAACGCTAGAACACATTGGCATTGCCCGAAAAACAGCAAAACGAAAATATGCGCCTTAGCTCTGAATGCACGTACTATCTGCACAAAGCCTGTTCGCTTCAGGCCTTATTAATCATGCGATTGAGCCACTCGAACCATTGAAGAAATTTGGCCATATTGTGGCTTTAGGTATGTTATGGCGAGACCATGTAAGTTATCTATACCATGCGTTACTACAGGCATGCCGGCTGAGCAAGCATTAGGCAGAATAGGTTTGTATCCTGCGAGTTCTGGTGGGATTGGTATGGCAATATTGTCTACTTTAAGTGATGAAAAAATCCAAGAGACTTACGAGAATCATCCAGAGATCCCCTCTTTCCAGGTGGAATTGATGACTTAATGGTTGCCATTAACAAAATTCGTGAAGACGGCTATGCGTTTATTGAAACCTTAGAAAATGAACGTTTTACCATCGCTATCCCAGTCGGTGAGCCCGCTTTTTGTGCAATAGGTTTATCTGGCTGGATCCCTAAGCATTCAGTCGCAGAGATTTATCAAGAGCTACAAAAAGCGGCAATCGAGATCAGCGATCTAACCCACTAGTTTATTCCACAAAAGTAAGGACGGTTAGCCTTGTAGCCGTTCCAACCTAACCTGTACTTAGCCTATGTCAGATAATAAAGCCCACCTACTTTGCCTTTTAGTACTCGGCGTTTTAGCTGACTAAACACTTGTTTAACCTATCAGCTTGATAACTAACCTGAGTTCTGGATAAGAAATATCGTTTAAGCTAAACACTAATTTACGCCAAGCAATATCAATATAATTCAATAACTTAATATGTTTTGTCTACATAACCTCAGCTAAATGTTACTCGGTAATGAAATTTTTCCTGTATAGCATGGCGTATTGTCGTACGTCATAACGTGCTATTACTAAACAATCCAACGCCGCTAGACACAAAAAGAGCGTTATCCAGAGGGGCGGCTTATCTAGGATTCAAGTTAATCAGATATGACACATAGTTTGCTTCGCCAGAAAAGCGCAGAATGAATGTGTTTTCTCTGGGCATGGCGTGCCAAATAACCAGAGACAAACTGTTATTAATGTTCCCATAAGTTTTGTTTTACCTGCTACATAGTAAGTTTCTAATCAACAGCTTTTGTATGGCTAATGTCTAATTCAAGGTGCAACTTAATGGGCCGAGGACGCCTTATTAGCTTTATGTTTCCCCCTGCGCTCGGTCTTATGAATTAATGCTTCAGCAAGTTCGGCCGAGTCTCGGTACTTTATCCTTAGCTGTGTAAGTTCGCGCTTGAGTTGTTCTACTACTTTCTGATAATCAGCTTGGTGATACAAATTATGTAACTCTTGAGGGTCTTGACGTAGATCATATAACTCCCATTCATTCACATCATGATAAAAATGAATCAGTTTGTAGGTCTTAGTCATGATGGCGTAATGACGTTTTACTGCATGAGGACCTGGATATTCATAATAGTGATAATACACCCCATTACGTTGCCACTTTTGTTCCTGACCAATTAACAAAGGTAAAAAGCTCTGTCCTTGCATATCTTCGGGTTGTGTTATACCCGCCGCATCTAAAAATGTCTGAGCATAATCTAAATTTTGAACGAGCTCGTCTGATACTTGATTGCCCTTGATTTTTGCCGGCCAACGCACCAGTAAAGGCGTTTTCATTGATTCCATAGTAAGCGAATCGTTTGTCATACCAACCATGTTCACCCAAGAAAAATCCCTGATCAGAGGTGTAAACTACCAGGGTATTTTCGGCTAATCCCGATTCATCTAGATAATCTAAAACTCGGCCGATATTGTCATCTACAGATGAAATAGTGGCGAGATAGTCTTGCATGTATCTTTGGTATTTCCATATGGTCTTTTCTTTTTCAGACATAGTTGGCCAATTATCATTGTAATCTTGGGCAATTTGGCTGAGCACCTTTTCATATTCGATTTTTTGTTGTGCCGTGGCTCGATCGGTGTACTGCCTTTCAAACACACCAATATTATCTTTCTGATTGACGTAGGGTTCATACCGAGGATCGTAACGATCTGCCGAAACCTTAGTGTCTTTTACCGGTAACATGAATTTTCGAATAGTCATTTCTGCCGTTTTGGCCGCTGTTCCACGAGAAGCATAATCATCAAACAACGAATCTGGCAGTGGATATTGTTTACCATAAAATTCTGCAAACTTATCAGCCCTTGGCCACCATGAGCGATGTGGGGCTTTATGTAAGTAGGCCAACATGAAGGGCTTAGACTGATCTCTACCGGCTTTTAACCACTTTAAAGTTTCATCTGTAATGATATCTGTGACATAGCCTTGTTTACGTATAGTGCCATTTGGGGTTTCAAAGTCTGGGTTAATGTAGTCGCCCTGATCTGGCAAAATCATAAAATCATCCACTCCCTTTGGATTGTTGCCAAAATGTAGTTTGCCAAACATCGCGGTTTGATAACCATTGCGTTGAAATATCTGCGGAAAGGTTTGCTGACTATCATCAAATGGCATGCGATTGTCTATTTTGCCGTTTATATGGGTATGTTTACCGGTCAATATAGTGGCTCTAGAAGGCGCACAAATCGAATTAGTTACAGTCGCATTAGTAAACCGCATGCCCTGTTTAGCTAGCCGGTCAATGTTGGGCGTATCTATGAGCTTTGAACCATATGCACTAATGGCTTGATAAGCATGATCGTCAGACATAATAAATAAGATATTAGGCCGATTAGCACTACTTACAGAGGCATTTTTATTGGCTGTTGCACCTGACATAGATAGTGAGCAGCTTGACAACATTAACAAGCCGGCGGGGAAAATTACGACTTTACAATACCTGTGCCAAAACAGTTTGATGAGTGTTGTATTTTGCCTACTCATTGCTTGGCTCTCACTTTTGGATAAGTGGGTAAACGGACTAAATCATGCTCTTGGTGATATTTATCCAAACCTTTCAACTCCTGTAACAAGGCATCACGCTCAGCTCTATGGGCGGCCGACACCTTACTCCAATCAGTGATTTCAGGGTAACTAATTAAATCGGCCGGTTGTGTAGTGACATCCCACCACTTTTTATTGCCGTCCAACATCACACGATGACCTCGAATGAGTTGTGCGTCTTTTTTGTAACCGTACGTCCAATTTCTGTGATGCGGTTTGTCAGAGGTTAAAAACGGCCATAAACTTTCACCGTTAATTTCATAATCTTCGGCAATATCAATTCCCATGATGTCGGCTAGTGTGGGCAAAATATCAGCTATCGAAGCAAGTTCGGGTAACTTACCTTGCTTAGTTAAGTTGGCCCCTGGAGCGTACACAATTAATGGCACATGAGTACCTTTTTGCCGATCTTCGCTGCCTTTACCATATTTACTGGAGCCATTATCAGAGGCGAAGATAAGAATAGTGTCGTTTTCTATACCCATTTCTGCAAGTTTTTCTAGGTATAGCCATACTTGGTAATCCAAGTATTCCACATGATATTTCATGCCCGCTGGTGTCACGGTACCATGGGTATTGTACTGGCCTTTTTCACCTGTGATATTTGGCGTGGTGCGGGTATATCCTTTGCCATCCCACTTGATCACAGGTGTTCCCGGCCAAATATTCTTTTGCTCTGGAAACAAAAAATCAAACATTCCATGCCCCAAATGACTGGTGTGATAAACAAAGAAAGGTTTTCCTTTAGCCTGTTGACGTTGCATAAAGTCAAAAACAAACTCTAGCTCTACATCTGGTCCGTATGTATTAATGCCGTAATTTTTTCGTGATTCAGTGGTATTTGGCCACCATTCATATTGTTTTTTACTCTGTGGATGATTCATCAATACTATGCTGGGTTTGAATAACCAAGTTGTACGGGCAAAAGTCGGAGCAATATCCCCTGTGTCTTCATTTATCGCCACCTGCCCGTCACCAATGCCCACCTGTTTTTTAGGCTTTTTCTTCATTTTGCTCAGCTTTTTCTGCCACGCTTGTTTTTCTTCTTGAGTCATGTCACGGGGCGATACCACAAAATTGGTGTAGGGATTTTTAGGTAATTCCCCAATATGCTGTAACTCAGTTCCAGCAGAGAATAGTCCTTCGTCAAATCCGAACTTGGTTAAGTCAGCATCTTTCATTTGAGTTTTGCCTGACCACATAGTGGCATATCCCGCTTCTTTGGCGACATGACCAATCAATAAAGGTGAAGACTGGTACAAGTGGGCTTGCTTGGCTTTTTTATTCGCGTTGGTATTCGTGCTTTTAGCATTATCTTCGCCCTGATTAGAGTGAGGTAATCTACCGTAATCACCGTTATGCCACCATTTATGCAGATGCGCATACCGCCCCGTCATCATCATTGCACGGCTGGGAGAACATATTGTTGCTGCCCATGCAGTCTCAATTTGCACACCTTGTGTGGCTAACTTTTCAAGAACAGGTGTTTTTGCACGATAGGCAGGATCCGAACCATTCTTGCCATGATATCCAGCCCACTGTGAACTACCGTAACTAGGCAATTCGCGGGCACTGATATCATCAGCATAAATGACTATTACGTTAGGTTTCTTGCTCATGGCAAAAACCGAGTTGGATATTAGCAAGCTGGTTGTACATAGCACAGTTAGTCGGCGCTTGAGTAAATTTAATTGACGGGTTTGTTTCATCATTACTAACCTTTTTCGTCCGCAGCCTGAGTTTTCCATGGTGTTTTTAAATACTCCACCCGTACCTTCACTGAACCATTTTGATATTTCTTAGTGGTGTAGTTTTCCGCCGATTTGACTGGTAACGCACTCCAATCTGTTCTTGCATTGATATCAAACATATAGCCAAAGCTATCATGCAGTACAGCGGCTATATTCATCATTTCTAGGGCTTCTAACTGTTGCCTAGAGTTTTCAATTAACGAGGTCAATTGAGCGACAGGGTTTAACTGGCCAGTGCGAGTCAAAAATTCTATCGCTCTAGCTTTAAGCAGATCATGAGTTTGCTCATCAGCTAATAGTGTTTCAATAACTGGTACAAACTCACTGCTTTGGTTAGCAAAGTAACTCAAGGCCACTAACGCCCAATATTGCTCTCCTTGGTGACCATGTTTGATTATTGCTCGTAATCTATCTTTCGCCTGGGCATAGGGCAGCAACATTAAATCTGCAGCATCCACCATTTGATTGATCCGTTGATGTTGGCTATTGGCTAACTGCATACTGTCAGCAAACTCGTTTGTTTCTAACCATGCCTCTGATATAAAGCCTAAGTCAGCAATCGATTTAACCTGTTGTTGCAGTTGACTCCGCATGTCTAGCAGGGCATTTTGGTATTTTGTATCGGTGGCTAAGTTATTTAATTCTTCAGGATCAACCGACAAGTCATACAATTCCTCTGCACTTTTCTCATTGAAAAAAGCAGCTTGAGTGTTATTCAACTGCCCGTTTTTATACAAGCTTCGCCACTGTTGATACGCCACATTTTTAAATCGATAATTTTGTTCTAAACCAAGAGGATTCATAGGTAAGTAATTTCGAATGTACTTTAAATTACCTACTCGCAAGGTCCTAACTAAATCGTAACGCTCACCAAAACGGTCAGCATAACCAAATATTGGTTTACTTTGCTGTGGTTTGTTTTTGCCTAAAAAGCTATCGCCACTATGCCAATCGGATTTCTCTATACCAGCCAAATGTAATAAGGTAGGTGCCATATCCACAAAGCTGACAAATTCATCAATACGGGAGTTTTGTACTGTAGAATTGGCTAATAGATGTTGATAATTTTTTGGAATTCGCACTACCAGCGGAATTTTCAGGCCAGACTCTTTAGCAAAGCTCTTTGAACCAGGTAATACACCACCATGATCGCCGAAATAAAAGACAAAGGTATTTTCTAATTGCCCTGCTTGTTCTAACTCAGCTAACACTTCTCCCACTTGTTTATCTAGCGCTTGGTGCAAGTCTAAATATCGCGCGTGGGTATAGCGAAACAGTTCAGTATCAGGATGGATAGACGCTAATTTTACGTTAGCTGGATCATGTTTAGTTGGCTTATTTTTGACATCAGTTACTGGAAACATGAGTTTAGATTCATGGGTTGTGGTGAACGTCTTAATATGGAAAAAAGGTTGTGCCGTTTGTTTATTTAACCAAGAAGCAGAATGACTCGACTCTGAGAATTCATTGCTTTCGCTAGCATAATTAAAGTCCGTCTTGGCGTTATTCGTCACATAGTAACCAGCTTCTTTCATTAACTGATAGATAGACTTCACACCTTTATTGTCTTCATGAGTATATTTTGCTCTAGCAAACGCTCTGTGATGCATAGTGCCTGCTTGAGGGGCGTAGATACCTAAGGCTAAGGTACTTCTAGCAGTCGAACACACTGGAGCATTTGAATATGCGTTGTTATAGGTGAGACCTTGCTTGGCCATGTTTTCAATATTTGGCATGGCAACGCCATGCTTTGGATTGTATAGACGCAAATAGTGTGGCGAATTATCTTCCGATATGATCCATACAAAATTAGGTCTCTGCGTTGACTGTTCACTTGTTTGACTGGCGCGTGTTTCCGAAGAAACAGCAACACTCAATAGGACAACAGCCAAACTTGCCAATACAGTTATATTTGTCTTAACGATCTTAGGTATTACCCGCTGCATGAACGCTCACTTATAATTAGGTTATTTGTTACTTATTGTCTTAATTAGCCTTATTGCCACAATTTATTGTCACAGACCCATTTTATACAAACAGGTCTGTGCTCTGTCAGTTCTGGTGTTTTTTGATATGCAAAGGAATTTGAATGTTAAATGAGTGACGCACATTATTTTCGTCAATCACATCTGCGGCACATAATAAAGCCACTGGAATGCCATTTTCGATATACACTTGTGGACGTTCTAAGTGGTCGAATTGCTGCACTTCACCATCTTCCCACTCCACTATACGTTTAGATATTTCGAAATGTTTAGCTGGATGCCAGTCAAAACCATCCTCAGAATCATAATGAACTAATGAGAAAACTCGTTTACCTTCAATATGCTCTATTTTCTTAACGATAGCCCTATATTTGCCATCTTGATACCAGATGTAGGGATCTTCTGCCGGGAATCGCACGCCTTCTTCCAGAAATACTGGCTTTGGTAACTTAGTAAAAGGACCCGTTGGTGAATCACCATATGCCACGCCATGCACCACTGGACCACCTTGAGGCAACGCGAATTCTTTACCTACCGCCTTAAATACAGATAAATATCGACCATCATGCATTTTAGTAAATGAAGGATTAGAGGTCATCAACGAATCAATAGCCTTGGCATCATCGCTAACGTCAATTAAAGGTTTATCACTACGAGTCCAAGGCCCGTAAGGAGAGTCTGCCACGGCCACCCCAATTCGTTGATTATTTCTATGTTGCCAGTTAATTCTTTGTTTACCTTAAGCACACTGACAACCTTTTTATCCCCATAGTTACCCATGTAATATAAATAATACTTACCATCAAACTTATGGATGGTAGGATTATGAGTGGCACTACCATCCCAAAACGCTGCGCCACGCTCAGGTAGTGCTACATCACTGTGTTTGAATGGCCCAAAGGGCGACGCTGAAACAGCATGTGCTACCTCCGAGTAGTTCACCCACTCCCAGCCTAACTTCTTGGGCCAGCGAGAATAAAACATATGATAAAGTCCATCTTCACCTTTTACTAATGAACCTCCCCAAATACTAAACTCATCACTGACGAATTTAGACTCCTGAAACCTTGCCAAAAGAGATTTCAAAATCTGGCGCAACGCTTTCTACGTCGCTTTGCTTAACTTGCTTCGCACAAGACGTTAAACTTAATAGCGTTATAACACCCACGATTAACCGTTTCATATCTTTACCTATCACTCTGTTAACAATTGTACTTAATGTACAAAGTTTAAATATAAAATACCACAAATGAATCTATTATAGTTACAATTACACAAAATTTACAAACGACACGTTATCTATCAAAAGCATAGGCATGGTGAAACATACGCAGGATCTAACACAGGAATAAACACACGATAAACATATCGCGTTAACAAAAAACGAGGCAAAAAGTACACGCACAGTAGCGCAGGGAATTGAATCGAAAAATTAACGCCAAGCAACCCCAAAGTACCCAACCGTTAAAGGTTAAGTTGGTAGCGCAATAGATAAAAAAGATAGCGTTAAGATTATTCTACTAGGATAGTAAAAACGGAAAAATATGCAGATGACATGCCAAATATCGGCTTTTATTGTACCTAAGTAGTATGCTGACATTTATATGCTAACACCTACTAGGACAAAATGGTTGCGGGAGCAGGATTTGAACCTACGACCTTCGGGTTATGAGCCCGACGAGCTACCAGACTGCTCCATCCCGCGCCTGAAATGCCTTTGAAAAACCTTTGAAAATTCAAGTGGTTGCGGGAGCAGGATTTGAACCTACGACCTTCGGGTTATGAGCCCGACGAGCTACCAGACTGCTCCATCCCGCGCCTGAATTTTCTTTTAAGCTAGAGCCTTATTTGGCCCCTGTCTCAAAGGAGGGCGTATTATACATAGCCATTACTGTGACGCAAGATTAAGTTGCAAATATTTAGCTAAATATTAGGAAAAAACCCTTTATGTTCATTTAACACCCAATAATTGTATTTTAAACAAACAAATACCATTGTGCCGCCAGTGAATTACGCCAACTTTTGCATTTTTTGAGCGAGGTCAAAATCTAAATGGGTGATCCCTTTCTCTTGATGCGTCATCAACTTTACCTCAACTTTATTATAGATATTCAACCACTCTGGATGATGGTCAAACTTTTCTATATAAATGGCCACATCATTCATCCAACTTAACGCTTCATCAAAAGTGGCAAAGTGAAAGGTTTTAATCAATTGCCCTTGTAAAAACTGCCAAGGATTGTTTCCCACACTTAGTTGGTTAAGCAATACTAGTTTCTGTTCAATTTGCTCTGTAGTTAATAACAACGTCAGTCTCCTGTCATTTTTAATTCGGTTGCGCCGGGTAATTACCCTATATTAATTGACCTCGTTAGCGCCAGACATTCCAGTACTATTCTTTAGAAAAATCATGTTTTAAAAGTATGGTCTCACATACCTAAGTATCGCAGTGTAGATTTTTTAATCAGAAAAATAGGTGTTTAATACATCCATCGAAACACGAAAACCGCAACAGATTCGCGTTTCACTTAACTAACACTAATTTACTGAGGGTTTAACCATGTTGAAAATTGTTAAAACATCTATCGCTATCGCTACTACTTCTTTAATCTTTGCTGGCAACGCACAAGCCGATGTAGGCGAAGCACTACAAAATATCTGCACTATTGTGAAAGCTGACGATAAAGGCGAACTACGTAAAAAAATGAAACGTGTTCAAACTGATTTCAGCTTACGAATTAAAGATTATTACTCAGGTGTGTCATGTGGCGGCAACAGCTTAATTCGTACAGCTATGCTAAACAACGCCATTGAGACAGGTACATTAATGGTTAAGAAAATGCCTAAAAGTGACCTAAGCGCACCAGAGAAAGACGGTAAGACTGTACAGGCATGGGCTGCTGAAAACGGTTTAGCTGACTCGCCAATCGTTGCTGTTTTAAAAGACCGCATCTAATTCACCCTAGTCATTATCAAGAATAACTGGCCTAGCGGTAATGCTTATTGGCAACATGCCGATACTACAAACATCCGCTAGGTTTCAAAATGTTCAACATGGTAGGTTGGTAACGTGCAAATTTTGTATTGCATCGACCTTAAATTACGGCCTCAGGAGAGGCCGTTTTTTTTACCGCTCACTTTAAGATTAATCCCATTCCCCTTACTAAATTTACCATTTAATTTAACAATTAATTAAAGCCTTTACTTTATTTAGTAATCCTGATGACGGCCAAAACCTCCTTGCTATACTCAATCAAAATATAAACAAGGGTATAATAAATCATGCAACACACAACTAAACAAAACCTCAAGAAACGGCTATTCAGCGTATCGTTAATAGCGCTAGTAGTATCGGCTTGTCAATCTGACATGAAATCAATAGAGCCCGAAATAGGATTAAAAGACGCCTATGCCGATAAATTTCTAGTGGGAGCAACGATGAACGACCATATGGTCGCAGATCATTCATTAGCCAATACCCAGATAGTTAAAAAACACTTTTCTTCTGCCACTATGGACAACTCATTCAAATGGGGTCCATTTAACCCAGAGCCAAATATATATAACTTAACGGGACCAAATAATTTTGCCGACTTTACTCATGACAATGGTATTACGCCTGTTGGTCATGTTTTATATTGGCATAGCCAAACTCCAGACTGGGTGTTTAAAGATGGTGAAGGTAACTTACTAACGCGAGACGCTTTGTTACAAAGAATGCGTGAACGCGCTAAGTTTATGGCCAAACACTTTGGTGACAAAATAAAAGTATGGGATGTAGTAAACGAAGCAATCGAAGATGATGGCAGTTTACGTCGATCCCTTTATAACAAAATTATTGGCGACGACTTTATTGAACAAGCATTCATCATCGCCAATGAAGAATTACCAGCTGACGCAGTAAAACTTTATAATGATTACGGCATGACGCGAAAAGGACGCGTAAGTACCGTTATTAAAATGGTCAACGACTTTAAAGCGAGAAATATCCCTATTGACGCAATTGGCATTCAAGGCCATTGGTCAATGAAAGACCCAAGTGTTGAAGAAATTGATGCCAATTTAACAGCATTAGCTGCTACAGGGTTGAAACTACATATTACTGAACTAGATGTTGACTATTTAGGTCGTGAAAATTTATGGGGCGCCAATGTAGATTTAGATAAAATAGTTGCCAATGCAGAAAACAACCCCTATCCGGACGGAAACTTTCCAGCCAGCGCAGATAAAGCTCTTGGTGACAGATATGCAGAAATATTTACCGTCTTCCTTAAACATCATGAAAATATCGACAGAGTAACATTCTGGGGAGTGACAGATGCTGATTCATGGTTAAACAGTTGGCCTGTAGCTGGACGTACTAATTATCCATTATTGTTCAATCGCGATGCGAGTCCTAAGAACGCATTAGAACAAGTCATTAGTGTTGGCTTACATTATAAGTAACACAATTAATACCTTCTTTTGGATAAAAAAATACCGGATTTAATCCGGCATTTTTTTATCTTTTAATCAAGTTACTTTTTCATTCCTTTACCAGTAGCCGCCCAATATATGCCACCAAAAATATGTTCTTGAAAAGCTTTGTTGCTATACGTAGCCGGCATATGACCTAATGCAGTATAAAAAGAACGCCCACCCTCAATATTTTGGTACCAAGCAACAGGATGAAAGTCTCCTAACCCCTTACCGATTTTATCACCCCACTGTACGTTGGGATCATAAGTAGACTCATCTACAGATAGGATATATTGTAAGTTGGGGCTAAGCTCTTCGCCAAACTCATACCACTCTTCGGTCCATAAAACAGATTCAGGAAAATACTCTAAGCCTGCAAATTTATTATCGATTACCGACATACGCGCGGTTTGAATAGTTGGATGAATATGAAACCTTCTTCCGACTAACTTACCAAACCAAGGCCAGCCGTATTCTGTATCACTGGCACTATGGATCCCCACAAACCCGTTACCAGCTTGAATGTACTGCTTTAATGCTTGTTGTTGTTTGTCATTAAGAATGTCGCCAGTAGTTTGTAGAAACACTACCGCTTGGTATTGCTTTAAATTTTCCGCGTTAAACTGATTTGCATCTTCATGCCAAACCACCTCAAAATGATGATTTTCAGCAATCAACTTAATGGCATCCACTCCTTCGTTTACCGATTTGTGATGCCATGCGGCAGATTTAGTAAACAATAGAACTTTAAACTGTTCCGCATAACTGTGCGCACTAAATAAACAAACTAGTAAAGTAAAACACTGAATATTACGCATTATTTTCGACATAAAAACTCCATTAAAAAAGGGTTAACATATTGTTAACCCTTATACTTTACAAGTTAAATTGTTTTCTTAAAGCTTGTTTTAAGCTTACTTTTTAAGTATCTAGCCATTGCCTAGTATAAAAATACATGCCTTGCAACGGGTCATGCTTTACTTAGAGAATGCCGCGTAAATTGCCACTACAGCAATCACCAAAATAATGCTCGCCACTTTGGTGCCTTTCCAAGGTGTCATATCAATCGGCGTATTGGTGGTAATTTCCCAAGGATTTTCTCGTGGTGCGACTTTGGCTCCAATAAACATAATTAGCATTAAAGAGCCAAACACTATGCCCATGGTGTGGAAGTTACTTATCCCCGTTAACTCAGTCGTATTGGCACCTCCGTTTAGAGCAGGGTACGCAATCAATAACCCAATCATCACAACTAAGCCTATAACCATAGAATAAAAAGCCGCCGCTGACGGTACTCGTTTATTCAGCATGCCCATCACCACAACCGCAAAAATAGGGATTGCATAAATTCCATTCATTGTTTGTAAGTAACTAAAAATACTTGAGGTTTTAGACAACAACGGCGCGCCAAACATAGCGGCAATAGCAATAACGGTGACAAATAACTTGGCGGTTTTAACGGTCTTTTCGTCGCTCGCTGCTGGATTGATTACGTGTTTGTACAGCCCTAAAGAGAATAACGCTGAGGTGGAATTAAGCGCCGCATTAAATGAACTTAAAATAGCGCCCACCATCACCGCTGCAAAAAAACCGGTTAACTGAGCCGGCAGTACATCTGCCACTAACTTGCCGTAAGCGTCATCGTTACTTACCCCTTGTCCAAAGTACAAGTGATACGCCACCAAACCTTAGCAATACCAAATAAATTGGACCAAGCAGTTTTAAGGCACCAGTCAATAACACCCCTTTCTGGCCTTCGGCCAAACTACTGGCGCCCAATGTACGTTGGATGATTTGCTGGTTAGTACACCAGTAAAATAAGTTCAGTAACGCCACGCCGGTAAAGATGGTAGAAAACGGGACTTCTGAATCCAGCCCTTCTGCACCTGTTGAGTCCATACGCTCTGGGTGTACCGTGCTAAGCGTTTCCCAGCCTGCGAGAATACCGCCATCACCACCTAGGACGTACAGCGCAAACGCTGCAATCATGAAACCACCCACTAACAATCCAATACCATTAATGGTATCCAATACCGCTAGGGTTCTAAGCCCACCAAATCGAGAATACATCATCCCCGCTAAACCTATCCCGATGCAGGTAATAGTTAACAAGGTAAACTCACTTTCTATGCCCGTTAATTGATGCAAATCCATCATATTAATCAGACCTTTAGCGCCACTGTATAAAACAATCGGAATTAACAACAAAGCGTAAGCTGCCAAAAAGATTGAATTAGCTAAGGTTTGTGTACGTCGGTCAAAGCGTTGCTCAAGAAACTGCGGGACAGTGGTGATACCTGAACGTAAAAACTTAGGTAAAAAGTAAGCCGCCATCAACACCAAGGCCAACACCGCTATGACTTCCCAAGCCATCACCGCTAAACCATTTTTATAAGCTGAACCATTTAACCCAACCATTTGCTCAGTGGATAAGTTGGTCAGCAACAAAGAGCCGGCAATAATTGGAAAGGTTAAACTTCTGCCCCCCAAAAAGAAGCCGTCGCTACTTTTGTTTTCGTAATTTCGCGTTAAATACCACGTCAGCCCAGCGGCAAACAGTGTAAAAAATAAAAAGGATAGGATTGTCATAATTTATGCACTATTAGGTTGTTAAAATCTACGTTAATAGATTGAAAGGATTGTGTAAAGATTAGTATTCCCCATAGTAAATAAATCAAATATGAATAACAACTAATCATTAGTAAATTTTCAAATTAATCTATCGCTTTATAGGCAACACAGAAATTGGTAAATGATTATTTTAGAGGTTTCCTTATGCCATATTTCATCACATGAATATTGGAAATATTGATAGATAACTGCTTCCGCTTTACTTTTATTTAGACCTCCTAAACTTAGCAGCAAAAAAATTAGTCCAATCTAATTCTTCTGTCACCTTACAACAGTAAGCATCATACACACTTTGCTCTCATATTCATTCACAACTTGTTATCACTTTGCACGCAAAGCACAATATTTCACCCGACTTTAGAGGCACTGAAAAATCTTAAATGCAAATAAATAAGTTCATATACTAAAAAATATTTCTAAACAACTATCGTACAATAGCGACGGATTTAATCATGGCCCATACATTTATACCAACAACTAGTCCAAGATCAGCAACAGACTTCTGCGTTAATCTAGCGAGCAATTGGCTACCGCCACAGGTGAGAGTTAATAAGGCCATTGCAGGATGTTCATCAAGGTCAATCTGTTTAATTTCGACCTCTAATTGATTCAAAATACTATTGTCCACGGGTGGCTGTAAACAAATACTAATATCACTTGCTAAAATCCGTACTCTACATTTTGCTCCTTGACTATTTTCATGGGCGGGTATCCACAACTGTCCACCAACAAAGTTAACTTTCATCAGTGACCAAGCATTGTCAATTGCCACCACCTGACATTCTAACACCGCCCCCAACTCTGTTTCTGGCACCACTTGTAAATGACAATCATTAAATAACTCAGGCACTTTGCCCTGGGCTATTATTCTGCCTTCTTTCATAACCAAACCATAATCGGCTAAGCGCATAACTTCATCCATGGCGTGTGTCACATAAAGAATAGGCAATTCAAACATCCCAGCTAACCGCTCTAAATACGGCAATACTTCTTGTTTTCTAGCGCTATCTAATGAGGCAAGAGGTTCATCCATTAATAAGATATTGGGTTGCGCCAGAATAGCCCTAGCAATTGCCACACGCTGGCGCTCACCTCCCGATAATTGAGCCGGATATTTGCCCAATACAAGTTGCAAGCCTAGAACATCAATAACTTTATTGAGCTGTCCTTGGTCACACTTATTTGTCGAGCGTTTGATGGCATACAACAGGTTATTTTTTGCAGTTAAATGTGCAAATAGACTGGCTTCTTGAAACACATAGCCCAGTTTTCGTTTATGGGTCTTAACAAAATATTGTTTATCTTGCCAAATCCTACCATTTACCCAGCAGCGTCCATGAGGGGCTTTCTCCAAGCCGGCAATACAACGTAATAAAGACGTTTTACCGGAGCCTGATTCGCCCAATATTGCAGTAACCCCTTTACTTGGCATGTCGGTATGTACATCTAAATAAGGCTGTTTCCCCCCTAGGGTAAATGAAATTGAAATGTTAGTTTTTTCCATACAAACAGCCTTTTATTTTTGACGATTAAACTGGGTCAATACGTTGCTGTTTTTTCTAAAAGCGTAAAGCATCAATAAAATTAGAAATGAGAAAATAAGCATAACCGCTGATAAAACATGTGCTTGCGCGTAATCTAACGCTTCTACGTGATCATATATTTGCACCGAAACGACTTTGGTTTCCCCTGTTATATTGCCGCCAATCATCAGTACTATGCCAAATTCTCCTACCGTATGAGCAAAGCCCAATACAGCCGCCGTAAAAAAGCCTGATTTTGCCAGTGGTAAAACCACAGTGAAAAAACGGTCGATAGGGCCAGCCCCTAAGGTCGCCGCCACTTCTAAAGGTCGCTCACCTATGGCTTCAATTGAATTTTGAATGGGCTGCACCACAAAAGGTAAAGAATAAAGCATAGACGCCAATACCAACCCCCAAAATGTAAAAGGTAATGTCCCTATACCTAATGATTGTGTGAACTGACCAATCACCCCATTTGGCCCCATACTCACTAATAAATAGAAACCTAGCACCGTTGGCGGTAACACTAATGGTAAGGCGACAATGGCCCCAATAGGGCCAGTTAACCACGAGCGACTTTTGGCTAGCCACCATGCGATCGGAGTGCCTACTAGCAATAACAAAGCAGTTACGGTACTGGCCAACTTAAGTGTCAGCCAGATAGTTTCGAGATCTTCAGCAGATAACATTAAAACACACCGCCTTTACTGATATTTTCTGGCAGTTTGTATCCACCAGCTTGAATAATATGTTGTGCTTTAGTTTGCCGCATGAAGTCTAAAAACTCTCTAGCCGCGACATTGGCTTGGGCCCTTTTTAACCACACTAGATCTTGTTGAATATTGGCGTATAAATGGTCCGGTACTAACCAAAAATTTCGCTTTGACAAGCCATCCTGCTGATAAACCTGCGACAATGCAACAAAACCCAAGTCAGCATTTCCTGAATGAATAAATTGATAGGTTTGCATAATGTTCTCGCCCTGCACCCATTTAGGCTGAGTATCTGCAGTTAAGCCTAGGTTTTCTATGGTTTGTTGTGCCGCCAATCCATAAGGAGCTAAATTAGGATTAGCCAGAGCAAGCTTTCGAAAATTACCATTTAGCAATCGTGTTTCCACATCGAGCAATTGTGTACCGTTATTCGCCCACAATACCAACTGACCTAAAGCATAAGTATATCGGCTACCTTCAACAGTTAACCCTTCTGCCTCAAGCAATAAAGACTTTTGATTATCTGCAGAAAAAAACACGTCAAAAGGTGCGCCATGTTTTATTTGTGCATAAATTTTACCGGAAGAGGCAAAAGATAAACGTACAGAATGCGCCGACGTTTTCTCGAACGTCGCAACCAATGTTTTTATTGTTTGGCTGAAGTTAGATGCAACAGCAATATGCAAGACTTCAGCATGCAATTGAAACGTTCCTACGAAGAAACACATTAATGGCAGTATTTTGCGGATAAACATTTTAGAAATCAAAGACAAAGAAACAATCTGTTATAGAATAATTACAACTATATTGAAGTATACCGTGGCGTATCACAAGTTTTGATTTACGCCACCAGCCGCACCACAGTTGATTGACAAATTTACTATTCATTCTTTATCATACAGTGAAATACATTCAAAAATGTACATCCGTAAATAATGACTTCCAGTCTTCATTGTTACTTATCCCTTTCTATGTTGTTGCTTAGTGGTGTGATGTTCCGTCCCGCATATGCTAACGATAAGCAGATACAGGTGGTGACCGAATTATCTCCCCCTTACCAAACCCTAGTCAATAATGAGGTAGCGGGTTCCGCGACAGATATTGTCAGAGACATTTTATCGGCAGCCGATATCTCTGCTTCATATTCTATGTATCCTTGGGCCCGAACGTATCAAATGGCAATATCACATCCAAATACCTTGATATACTCGATCGCCATGACAGCCGAGCGCAGGGATTTGTTTCATTGGTTAATCCCTGTGGCACACTACAATTTTGGGTTGGTTGCCCTAACCGAGCGACATGATCTACAGATAACTTCTTTAGAAAAGATAGCTGATTATGCACTTGCCGTGCAGCGTGGTGATGTTTCTCATCAATGGGCAATAACACAGGGCTTAAAAGAGGGTGAGCATTTAATTGTATGTCCTGATATTCACTGCTCTTGGCAACTATTAATAAACAAAAAAGTAGACTTTATTATTGAATCTCCGGTATTAATTGAAGAAATGCTTGAACGTCTAAAACAGCCGCTAGGAATTGCCAAACATATCATTGCGATTCCAGATTTATCTATGGCGGGTTATCTGGCGGCAAACAAGGCTATCGATAAAACTATTTTAGATAAAATTAAATTGGCGATTAAAAACACTGCACATCAATAACTCTATTTATACACTATTAAACGACAATTAAATTAACCATAGGCAGGTCTTCGTGAGTGGAATCAACCATAATTGCTTGAGTGAGCCAACCGTGGTTTGTCACGAATGCAACTATATGGTGAAGTTGCCAACTCTCAGTCATAAACAGGCTGCGCTATGCCCCAGATGCAAATGTAGTCTTACCACCTATCACCACAACGCGATACAAAAAATTACCGCGCTTGCGATTTGTGCGTTAGTTTTTTTGGCATCCTCTTTATATTTTGAATTTTTATCCTTTAGCAGCCAAGGTCAGTCTCAGACCATTCGCTTGGTCACAAGCTTTTATGTGTTAACCGAACAAAACTTTGCCCTCCTCGCCTTGGTACAAGCGTTTTGTATGCTGATATTCCCTGGCCTTATTTTGCTTGCCTTAGTCTATTTATTGCTCCCTCTACATTTTAATTATGTCCCTCCTAAAGCTGGTCTTGTGATAAATATGATATTTATACTGCTGCCATGGGCAATGGCGGAAGTGTTTTTGATAGGGGTGTTAATCAGTTTAGTTAAAATTTGGTCCATGGCAGACATCCATATCGGTCTATCTTTGTACGCCTATGTACTTTTCATTATCTGTATGACGACTTGTCTACTGTACGTTGATAAATATCAACTACAACAAACGTTGCAATGCAGTATCCAGCGCAGCCCTAAACTAATCGTTCGCTCCCATAGTATCCAGACAACTTGGGCATTACTAGCTACCGCCTTTATATTGTATATTCCCGCCAATTTTCTACCCATAATGAATACCCAGTCGTTAGGTAATATTGAAGCGAGCACCATCCTAGGAGGTGTAATCGTTTTATGGCAAATGGGCTCCTATCCCATTGCCATAATTATATTTGTAGCAAGTGTGATGGTGCCTATCAGTAAATTAATCATCATGTGTTGGTTAAATTATTCAGTACAAACACGGCGGCAAGGTAAATGTAAAGAACGAATATTTTGGTATCGCCTCACCGAGTTTATTGGCCGATGGTCGATGATAGATGTGTTTGTGGTAGCAATTCTAGTAAGCTTAATTCAATTGGGGAAAGTGATGAGTATTGTGCTTAGGTTATGCTGCACTGGCCTTTTGTGGTGTGGTGATAACCACTATGTTGTCGGCCATGACTTTCGACTCAAGGCTAATTTGGCAAGCTAAAGAGAAGCCTCTTCCTCAAAAAAGCCCCACAAAATAAGGGAATGGAATAAATGACGGATACACACCCACCTCACGAAGTAGCCATTGTAAAACCCGTGAGGAACGTCTCAAAAATTTGGCTATTACCCGCTGCAGCATTGTTAGTAGGCCTATGGATGGTCTACTACCAATGGGCCAATCAAGGGCCGCTTATCCTGATTGAATTTAACACTGCAACCGGTTTAGAAGCAGGTAAAACAAAGATTAAAACCCGGGATGTTGATATAGGCGTAGTCAAAAAGATAGAACTATCTAGCGAAGTAGAAGGAGTGCTAGTGACTGCGCGTTTAAACAGCAATATTGAGCCGCTTTTACGGGCAGACAATCAATTTTGGATAGTATCGCCCAGAGTATCTTTGAGTGGTGTGTCGGGATTAGGCACCATTTTATCGGGGCCGTATATCAATATGGAGCCTGGCACGGATGACGAGTCAAGCTTTGAATTCGTGGCTTTGGCGGTCCCACCCGTCACCAAAACAGGGACACTCATGGTCTGCATGTTACCCTTAACAGCAATAGTGAATTTGCCTATAAAAAAGGTGATCCCGTCGTGTATAAAGGCATTCAGGTGGGTGAATTTGAAGATATCCATTTTAATTTCGAAGATCGAAGCGTTTACTACAACGCCTTTATCAAAGCCCCTTACCATGAACTCATCACGACCAATACTAAGTTTTGGGATATTAGTGGTATTCAAATGGATCTCAATGCCAACGGCGTCAAAGTCAGTACCGGCAGTTTAGAAACATTTTTAACCAACGGTGTCACCTTTGGTATACCAGAAGACATGCCTACCGGCGACATTATCACGGAACGCTCTTATTTTGACATTCACCCCTCATACGAACTTGCGTCAGAAGAGCGGTACCTGCAAAACGCGGCATATTTGCTGTTGGTCGAAGATACTGTCAGAGGACTAAAAGTCGGCGCTCCAGTTGAATACAGGGGGTTAGTGATAGGTAAAGTGCTAGCGATTAATATTGAGTTATCAAGTCATAAAGGGCTACTAGAAAATAGTTATGACATTCCTATCCTTATCGGCATTCAACCGGGCAGAGTGGGAAGAACAGACGATGAAGAGGGCCTCAATTTTGTATACCAGCAAATTGATCAATGGGTCGAGCAAGGGCTCATGGTGACGTTAAAAATCGGCAATATACTAACTGGCTCTTTATTTGTCGATCTGCAGCATTATGACAATGAACCTGTCGCTAAAAATTTGCAAATAGATAATTTAAAAGTCATTCCTTTTAGAGCTGGGGAATTTTCACAAATCACCGACAAGGTGTCCTCAATACTCGATACCCTCAACGACTTAAAGTTACAAACTTTGTCGAATAACGCCAATGACATGTTACTGCAAGTATCTGAATCAGCGACCTCATTGCAATCGGCTAGCGAGAATGTTGATAAACTCTTAAACAGCGTAGAACAACAAAAAATGACCCAAAACATCAATAACACATTAAAAAATTTAGATTTGTTGCTACAAACCTACTCAAAAGATTCACGTACCAATCAAGAAATAAATCGCACAATGAAAGATCTGCAGCGCACAATGAAGGACTTGCAGCCTTTGTTGTTACAGCTCAACAACACCCCAAATAGCCTAATTTTCACCGGCAGCCGCCCTTCAGATGTAATACCAAGAGCTAAGCAATCTACTAGTAAAGGAACAAACTAATATGAAAACCTTACTCACCCTACTCTGTGCGTGCCTGTTGTGCGCTTGTTCATCTGCGCCTTTGCATGTGCATTATTACCACTTAGATATGGCACAAAAGCCAAATAATGCGCTTGAACAATCGGCATCAGAAACGGTTTTAGTATTACCAATTGAGCTGGCTGAATATTTGCAATCATCAAGTCTAGTCATGCAAATCGAGCAACACCAGTTGTACTATTCTTCAAACCACATGTGGGCTGAACAGCTATCAACAGGGATTTACAAATCACTACTAGCTGATTTAAACAGTCGCGGTATCGCTTATTTTATCTCTAACAAAACACCTCAACATAAGCTTGCCAATACGCATCTTAAACTCATCATTAACCATTTCCACAGCACCGACACGTCGAAAGTTCTAGCCGCAGGCAGGTATTCACTCTTTAAAAAGAATCATAAACAGGGCATGATAACAAAACCGTTTTACTTTGAATTAGAATTACATAAAGATGGGTATGCACACTCAGTGCAACAATTAAGGAATTTAATCACCTTAATTGCCGAGCAAATTAAAGCAGAATCCGGCGCTTTATTAAAATAAGAATTAGCATGAATTATAAAGGTATACTATTCAGTTTTTTTAAATCAGGCATTAAGGATAATAGTGATCCTGAGTCTAATCAAAAAATTGTAGTCGCCAATATATTTAGTTCAGTGGGTTGTGCAATCACTTTTGCATTAGGGGTAACAGCCTGCTTATCAACTAACCTTCGATTAGGCATCATCTTACTTTTAATAAGCGGTATATTTTTGTATGTAAACCTAATTCTTCGCTACAACTGGTTTTCAGTTCCTTATCGAACCTCTGCCAACCTACTAACTATTTCATTGATGGCACTGATGCTGTATCTAATTTATACAGGCGGGGTGGCAGGAACAGGCCCCTTATGGATATATGTTGTCCCGCCAGTGGTATTATTTTTTGGCGGTTTGAGAAAAGGTATTCGAAATCTGATACTTTTCATATTGGCTATTAGTATCCAGTTATTCCTGCAAGACCCTCTACTGGTAGCGATTCACTATGACTATGAGTTTAAGTCACGGCTTCTTTACTCATTCATTACGGTTAGCTTTTTATTTGCGGTGTATGAAGCCGCCAGACAAAATTCCTATGCCACGTTAATAGAAATAAGCAAACAATTCGAAGAGCAAGCCATGCACGACTCTTTATCAGGTTTGCATAACAGGCGAGGCATGATGGCCAACATCGAAAAAGAATACGCTAGATGTAAACGGCAACAATTGAGTATGTCCGTTATTATGTGTGATATTGACTATTTCAAAAAGGTCAATGACCAGTATGGTCACGATAAAGGCGATGAAGTTATCAAAACAGTCGGTGAGATATTCCGTGCAGAGCTAAGACAACAAGATTCATTAGCCAGATGGGGGGCGAAGAATATTTGTTTTTGCTGCCCCATACCACGAGTAAACAGGCGCTAGTGTTAGCAGAAAAACTCCGAGCAAAAATTGCAGCCACAAACTTTAAGTCAATGAAAGGCGAGTTTAGCGTTACCGTCAGTATGGGTATTCATCAATTTGCGCCTACAGACAGTATTGACCATGCTATTATCGTGGCTGATTCTTGTTTGTATCAAGCGAAAAAGCAAGGCAGAAATCGCTGTATTAGTTAATATGGGCCTAGTATATCAGCTACCCGTGCTCGGTAATTGCTCCCTTACCAATCAACCTCCACTTTAACAGAAACCACACTTAACATGCGCCCAAGTCATTATAATCAAGATGTAGATACACCAATAAACTGGCGAATATTCTCCCAGTTATGGCCATTTTTAACAGAGTTTAAATATAGAGTGGGCTTAGCAATGCTATTTCTCATTGCCGCTAAAGTTGCCAGTATATATTTGCCTTTTGTACTTAAACACACAGTTGATACGCTTAACGCGCCCCAATCAGACAATGGACTTATCCTCGTACCCTTTGGTTTAGTAGCAGCATACGGCCTATTGCGCTTAGCAAATGTTTTGTTTGGTGAAATCAGAGACACGCTATTTGGTCGAGTAACAGAGCGTGCCATGCGACGAATTGGTCTAAAAGTATTTAAACACTTACACAGCTTAGATCTCGATTTTCATTTAAATCGCCAAACCGGAGGTCTATCGCGAGATATCGAGCGTGGCACCAGTGGTATTAGCTTTTTAATGCGTTTTTTAGTGTTTAACATTGGCCCTACTCTATTTGAAATCGTTGCTGTTGTCGCCGTGCTATTTTTTAACTACGGCATCAGCTTTGCGTTGATTATCTTACTGTCTGTAGTGAGTTATGTGGGTTTTTCGGTCAAGGCAACAAATTGGCGTACCCAGTTCGTCAGGCAAGTCAACCTCGCCGACTCAAGTAGTAGCTCGCGAGCCATTGACAGCTTGCTAAATTACGAAACGGTTAAATATTTCAACAACGAAAAATACGAAGCGGATAGATATGACAGCGACCTAGCCGGATGGGAAAACGCTAGACGTAAAAACCGCCTATCGTTGTTTGCGTTGAATGGTGGTCAAGCATCTATTATCGCCATGTCGATGACCAGCATGATGGCTTTGGCTGCTTATCAAGTGGCCAACGGGGAAATGACACTAGGGGATTTTGTATTGATTAACGCCTTTACTATGCAAATCTTTATGCCCCTTAACTTCTTAGGCTTTGTCTATCGGGAAATTCGAGGTTCATTAGCCAATATTGAAAATCTCTTCTCCCTACTAAACCGCAAGAATACCGTTTCCAGCGACCTGGCGCGCCAGACTTAAAAGTACAACAAGGACGCGTCACTTTCGAAAATGTGCAATTTGCTTATCAACCCGAGCGACCAATATTACAAGACATTAATTTTCAGATCCTGCCTAGACAAAAAGTCGCCGTGGTTGGCGAAAGTGGCTCAGGAAAATCCACTTTAGTGAAACTCTTATTTAGATTTTACGACGTCAATCAAGGAAAAGTCAGCATAGATGGCCAAGATATCAAATCGGTAAACCAAGATTCGTTGCGAGCGACTATTGGTATCGTCCCCCAAGACACAGTGCTATTCAACGATAGCATACTAGAAAATATCCGTTACGGAAGACCCAATGCTTCAGACCAAGAAGTACAACAAGCCATTGACATGGCGCATTTAAGGCACTTCGTAGATGCCTTACCAAATGGCACTCACACCAAAGTAGGTGAGCGAGGGCTTAAATTGTCAGGGGGCGAAAAACAACGTGTGGCCATCGCCCGCACCATTTTAAAACGCCCGCAAATATTAGTATTTGACGAAGCGACCTCTTCGTTAGACAGTCAGTCTGAGCAAGCTATTTTAAAGGCCATTAAAGATGTCTCTCAGGGCCATTCCAGTTTGGTTATTGCCCACCGTTTATCGACCATAATCGACGCAGACAATATTATCGTCTTAAGCAAAGGTAAAATTGTCGAACAAGGTAGTCATAATACTTTATTGAGCCAAAGTGGCGCCTACAAAAAGCTCTGGGACACCCAGCAAAACAATCACGCACAGGAGGCATAGATGGATAAGCAAGCGTTACTCGAAGCCATCAATCAGACCATGCCATTCGGTAAATATGCTGGTAGAAAGTTACTCCATTTACCCGAACCATACTTGGTCTGGTTCAACAATAAAGGCTTTCCAGAAGGCAAGCTTGGACAACAATTGGCCCTGATCCATGAAGTAAAAGTAAATGGTTTAGAATCTATGCTTGCGCCACTACTTCGTGACTAGTCAATATTTACTCACCATAAACTCAACATCAAGACCTAAAAATGCGTAAACAATCCGTAGTGATAGGTGATCTTTTAAGTACATTTGGTGCCTTTAAACAAGGCGATGGTGTGCAGGAATGGTTGCTCCCATTCAATTATCGTTAACCTAGCGCAAGAGGCACTGAAGCATGGCTGCCTGTCGAGTATTACACGCTAACTAACTGGCGACTTAACCTGAGATTGGAATTAGCCGAGCCTTTCGATAACGCTCTTATTGCGTCTAACTGCGTTGGATTTTCTAGTCATAGTCCGCTGTTACGTAAGAAGAAACACCTTGCTATACTCGAAAATTTCGTTACCGAGTAACATTTAGCTGAGGTTATGTAGACAAAAATACATTAAACCATTGAATTATATTGATATTTATTAGCTTAAGCTAGTGTTTAGCTTAAACGATCCTTCTTAGCCAGAGCTCAGGTTAATATAGATTGGTATAACATATAGGCAATCACGCACATAACACAGCCAACTAAACAATCAATGATGCGCTGCACCTTTGATCGATTTAGCCAAGGTGATAACGTGGCAGCCGCTGTCGCTAAGCAATAAAACCAAATAATCGAAGCCAGCATAGTTCCCACAGCAAACGCCACTTTGTCATAGCCATTAAATTGTCCGCCTACACTGCCTAAAATCACCACAGTGTCTAGGTATACATGAGGGTTCAACAAAGTAATCGCAAGGGTTGTAGTCAATACCGCGACTCTTGTGGTGGCATCTTGGTTATACCTAGTTGCTTGATAATTATTCTGCCATGCACTTCGAAAAGACATACCGGCATAGCCAACTAGAAACGCCATTCCCGCCCAAGAAATAATTGAGATTAACAAAGGTGAACGACTGAGTAACTTGGCCCCGCCAAAAATACCTATGTTTATCAAAATCACATCACACAAAATACATACTGTGGCAGTCAACAAATGAAAATGACGCTTAATCCCTTGACTCAATACGTGAGAATTTTGAGCACCAATCGGCACAATCATGCTTAAGCCTAACACCACCCCTTGAAAACCAGCATATAACATTGAAACCTCCTTAATACATTGCTGGCGATTATACTTCCACCCTAATTTAAGTATAATTAATATTATTAATTAAAGATAAGATTTACTAATAATGATGGATTACAAGTTGCTCCACGCGCTCAGCGTACTGATAAACCAACAGAGTTTTGAAAAAGCTGCCAACAAACTCTGTATTACTCAATCCGCTATATCTCAACGCATTAAGCTGTTAGAACAAACCATTGGCCAGCCAGTGGTGATACGCAAACAGCCCATCACTGCCACCCGTATAGGTAAAAAACTGTTAGCTCACTATCAGCAAGTCTGTTTACTCGAGCAAGATGTCCTACCGGAAATCAACGCCCAGCATATATCTGAAAAAGTGGCGATTAACCTAGCGACTAATGCTGACAGTTTGGCCACCTGGTTAGTCGACGCTATTTCTGATGTGACCCATCTGCATAAAATTGCACTAAATTTACACATTGCCGATGAAAACCAAACTATAAACTATTTAAAAAATGGTGAAGTGTTTGGTGCAATCAGTTGCCAAGACAAGGCGTTACCGGGCTGCACCTTAGATAAGTTAGGTGACATGCACTATTCGTTAGTCGCCTCGCCAGAGTTTAAACAACGCTATTTCGATACAGGCATAACAGTTAAGCAGTTAAAACAAGCGCCCGCTGCCGCGTATGATCAACATGATGATATGCACATAGAATTTATTGCTTCAACGTTTGGCCTGCCCGGCGGCTCATTCCCTTGTCACACAGTAAGGTCGTCAGAAGCATTTGTAAACTTTGCAAAAAAAGGATTAGCTTATTGCCTAATACCTAAACTGCAAATACAACAAGAGCTTTCATCTGGACAACTCATAGACCTAATGCCCAATCAGTCGGTAACTCGTACTTTGTATTGGCATCGCTGGGTATTATTAAAAGGCGCATTTAAATATTTATCCGATGCGATTATTGACCGAGCGCAGATTGCTATAAAAAGCCAGTAGGCAGCTAAAATAAATACCGCTCCGCCTCTTGTACATATTTTGTAACTTTATTTAGCACCATTCGTGTACAAAGTTTAAGCTATTAATTTGAGCTATTTTTTTCACTGCGTTACAGTCATCCCGTTATCATTTTTTATTTTTATTCTGCACTAAGCGCAGAATCACTTCGGATATTCCATGCGTACTACTATAATTTCTGCCACCGTCAGCACTGCCTTATTTTTCAGTGCTTGTTCCACTCATCAAGAAAATGGCACAGCAACGACTATGCAATCACTAGAGCAAACACAACAAGATTTAAGCAATGTACTCATGAGGCCGAGTCCATTGTCTTATCAGGCCCCAGAGTTCGATAAACTTAGTACCGACAACTTTGAACCCGCAATAAACCGGGGTATGCAACTGCATAGCGCGCAAATTAACAAGATAGCGAACAACCCTGCAGCCGCTACTTTTGAGAATACGCTAGTAGAAATGGAGAAATCGGGACAACTTTTAGAACGTGCTTCAGGCATTTTTTTTAGCCTCTCTGGCGTGATTTCCGATGACGAATACTTGCGAATTGAAGCTGAGATTTCACCTAAACTCACTTCTCACTACGATAGTATTTATTTAAACAACGCATTATTCAAACGGGTGGCGCATATCTATGAGACAAGGGCGAGCTTGGCTCCAATAGATAAAAAGTTAACCGAATTTTATTACCACGGGTTTGTTCGAGCCGGGGCAAAATTAGACGAACAACAAAAACAAAAAATGCGCCAAATAAATGAAAAATTATCGAGCCTAGAAACTGAGTTTTCGCAAAATATATTGGCCTCTTTCAAGCAAGACACCATTATAGTCCAAGACAAGGCTGAACTAGCCGGACTTTCAGAGGATGACATAGCCTCACTTGCCGCCGCCGCCCAAGACGCCAATAAAGATGGTTACATGATCACTTTAGTCAACACCACCCGTCAGCCCATCTTGTCCAAATTGAGTAATCGCTCTCTTAGAGAAAAAATTTGGCAACGTTCGGCTACCCGAGCGATGGATACTAATGGCCCTGTTTTACGCGAGTTAGCCTCTTTACGCGCGCAAAAGTCCACGCTCCTCGGCTTTGCTAACTGGGCAAGTTACGCTACCGCCAACCAAATGGCTAAAACCCCAGAGGCTGTATTCAGTATGTTGGATGATCTGGCGCCTAAAGCGGTAAAAAAAGCCAAATTAGAAGCAAAAGCCATTGAGCAAGCAATGCATAAAGATGGTGTGCTAGGTCAAATTCAACCTTGGGACTGGGAGTTCTATGCAGAGAAAGTCAGGAAAGCCAAATACGACCTAGACGAGGACCTAGTCAAACCTTACTTCGAACTTAACTCGGTGCTTGAACAAGGCCTGTTTTTTGCGATGGAAAAGCTCTACGGCATTCATTTTAGCGAACGTTTAGATCTGCCAGTTTATCACCCAGACGTTAGGGTTTTCGAAGTCTTTAATCAGGATAATAGCAGTATAGGTTTATTTTACTTTGATCCCTATGCAAGAGAGGGCAAAGGCGGCGGTGCATGGATGGACGAATTTGTAACCCAGAGCTTTTTACTAAATCAAAAACCGGTGGTGTTCAACGTATTAAATATTGTAAAACCGGCTAAAGGCCAAGCTACATTGCTTACCTTTGAGCAAACAACTACTTTGTTCCATGAATTTGGACACGCTGCCCATGGTTTATTTTCTCAAGTAAAATACCCCAGTTTAGCCGGTACGGCTACGGCTAGAGACTTTGTAGAGTTCCCTTCACAATTCACAGAAGATTGGGCTATTGAGCCGAGTGTGATGGCCAATTATGCAAAACACTATAAAACGGCTGAAATGATCCCCGCTAAGCTGCTAGAAAAAGTGATGGCTGCCATCAAATTTAATCAGGGCTTTGACACAGTAGAGTATTTAGCGGCTGCATTACTGGATATGGAATGGCACGTGCAAGACCAACATACGCAAGTTACTGACGTCGAAGCGTTTGAACAGCAAGCACTAGCCAAACATGGGATAAATTACGCACCTATCCCTTCTCGTTATAAGTCTGCATATTTTAGTCATTCTTTTGCCGGTGGTTATTCAGCTAGCTATTACGCTTACTTATGGACCGAAGTATTTGCTGCCGACGCCTTTGCGTTTATGCAAGAGAATGGAGGACTTACTAGAGAAAATGGTGACAAATTCCGTAAAACTGTTCTTTCAAAAGGAAACAGCGAAGACTTGATGCAAGACTTTATTCACTTCAGAGGGCAACAACCCACCACTGATGCGTTACTAAAACGTCGCGGCTTGGTAGAATAAAAAACCAAACAAGTAAAAACACAACAGTCTATTTGGGTGCTATTTTTCACCCAAATGACGAGAGCCTGCTCCGCCAATCGCCACTGTGTTCGGCTAGGCAGGCTTCTTCAGTATCAAAACATACCTGATATTTAGCATTTTTGATCAGTACACCTACTTTAAGTAATTGCTGCTGCACCATCTTGCGGATCAGCACATCTTGCTGATTTGCCTTAGCCTCGAGCAAAGATTGATTAGTATCAAACACACAAGTGACCAGTAAGCTAGCTGGAAAATTTGAGTAATTAGCCGTATGGGTTAACCACTCAAATCCCACTATTTCAGCTTTCGCTGATCCACAAACAACAGTCAATCCTTTAATCACGTTATTATCTAACTTCTTGATTGTCTTATTCATTGTTGGTCAGACCTGCTTTTAATCAACAAAGGGTGGATCAATAAAAAGTCGTTAACGATAAAAAGCCTATTTACCGTATGTACACAAGTAAGCCGTTTCTACCGCAACTTTCACATTGAAGCTTTTATTCGCTTCTACCGTAAAGCTCTCACCTGCATTGTATGTATTCCATTCATCGCTGTTAGGAAGTTTAACGGTCAACGCGCCACTTACCACCGACATTGTTTCAAATTCGCTTGTGCCAAACTCATATTCCCCAATAGACATAACGCCAACGGTGGCAGGTAACGTGGCAGTTTGAAAAGCAATAGAAGTGACTTTATTGTCAAAGTAATGATTTACATTAAACATAATATTTCCTAATAATTGTAAAATAACTGCCCGCTAAGGTAGCAAATACGCAGCCATTAGCAAACCGCCAAAATAATCTAACTTATCAGCACAAAATTAAATACGAGTAACAACTTACATAAGCGAAAATAACTGTAATACAATACCCCCAACAAACAGCCAACATCTTAGCAATAACGAGGCAAAGGCATATAGACCGGCCTTTTAAATTAGCCTTGCAAGCGATACTTGCAAAGGAATATGCCACCTAGGAGTATTTCTAGGATGTGGGTGGGAATAAAGTAATTACAACAAAATCGAAGGAAACCTATGCTCATTCAAAAACATGTTCAAGATATCAAAACCGACACGGGTACCATGCGTACATCGGTTTATCGGCCAGTAGATGACAAGCACTATCCGGCGGTTATTTTCTACTCTGAGATTTTTCAAGAAACTACACCTATCACTCGCAGTGCGCAAATATTGGCTGGCCATGGTTTTGTGGTTTTAGTACCCGAAGTGTTTCATGAACTAAACCCTATTGGGACAGTACTAGCTTACGATGATGAAGGTAAGGACAAAGGCAACGCGGATAAATTTACTAAACCTTTAGAAGACCACGACTCGGATACCCAAGCTATGCTGAATTTCATCAAAGCTCAGAATTATTGCACAGGACAAGTAGGTGCAATGGGCGTATGTATTGGCGGACACCTGGCTTTTAGGGCAGCGTTAAATCCTGAAATAACAGCTGCATTTTGTTTATACCCTACCGATATTCATTCTAATACCCTGCCCTGTAAGGTTGGCAATGATTCATTAGCAATGAGTCATACGATTCAGTGCCCGATCACGTTAGTATTTGGTAAACAAGATCCCCATGTTTCTGCAGAAGGTAGAGCACTAATTCATCAAACGTTAAGCCAAAACAATAACGATTTCTGCTGGCACGAAGTAAACGCTCAACACGCCTTTATGCGTGACGAAGGTGACAGGTATGATGCAGCACTAGCGATGCAAATGTATGCGTTATCTGTGGCGTTTTTCCAACAACACTTACGTACCTAAATATTAGTCGTAGTGTTGACTATCAAACCTCTCTGGGCATTCAGCTGTATTCTGTATTTATGCAGTAATATAGCGGGTGCGGCTGAGAAAGTAACAAACAACCAATTTAGGTTATATGGCTTATCGCATTTTAAGCAAAGTGAAAAAAAGCCTGTTAACAGAATGGGTTACCAAAGGCGTCAATGCGACTCGGGCCACCCTAGGAGTCTACCCCAACACACTAAATTTCTATCTGTATCCTAAAAAAGCAAAGCAACCTGTACCTTGGGCCCATACTAGACGAGATGAGCATGAAAGCGTGCACTTATATGTCGACAGCCGTTTTCCTTTAGATAAATTTATAAAAGACTGGACCATCTATCACGAAATAGCTCACCTCGCTATTCCATATTTGGGCTCAAAATATAGTTGGCTTTCAGAAGGATTCGCCAGCTTTATGCAATATCAAATCATGCACCAAGCGGGGATATTAGCAGGCAGTTTACACAGCAATTACCACCAAAAAATATCCCCTCACTTGCGTTGGTTTAACAGTGAATTAACAGCCGCTTCTATTGCCCAAAGACTCATGAAAAACGAGCAGTACCCCGCCGCTTACTGGGGCAGCGCATACTTTTTTGTCTTGGCAGATAAACAATTGCGTCAGGCACACCAAGTCAACTTGGTTGAACTGATTAGTCATTACCAAGATTGTTGTCGCCAGAATGACAACAATGTACATGATCTCATGCAGTCTCTAGACAATATGCTAGAGACTAAAATACTGGCTAACTTACTGCAGCAATATGAAAACGCAGCTGCCAAAACCTTGTATCCAGAGCACTTTGAATAAAGAACTGGCTAAGTATAGACCGCACCTTACCAACCCAACTCAACTCAACTCAACTAGTAAAATAGTAAGCTGCTGCTTATTTCCGGCTAGTGAACTAAACATGGGTTACGAGTAGCAAAAAAATGTTGGTGAGTTTTGACAACAACAGTTACAGTAGCCACAAAAATTGACAGTAAACACTCCATGAAAAAACACATATATGTAGCATACACAGGCGGTACCATTGGCATGCGGCCCTCTGACCAAGGTTTCATTCCAGCGGCTGGATTTTTATCTGCTACTGTTGCCAATATGCCTGAATTTCAACGCAGTGAAATGCCAAACTTCACCATCCATGAATATGATCCCTTAATTGATTCATCCGACATGAGCCCGACAGATTGGCAAAATATAGCCGATGATATTTTAAATAATTACCAAGACTACGATGGCTTCATCATATTACATGGTACAGACACTATGGCGTATACGGCCTCGGCTTTGTCATTCATGTTAGAAAACTTAGGAAAGCCAGTGATCGTCACAGGCTCACAAATACCGCTGGCGCAACTGCGTTCTGACGGCCAAGTCAATTTACTGAACGCGTTATACATTGCCGCTAATTATCCTATAGCTGAAGTGACCTTATTCTTTAATAACCAATTATTTCGCGGCAATCGTAGTCGAAAGTTAAACGCCGACGGTTTCAATGCTTTTGAGTCACCTAATTACCCAACGTTATTGGAAGCCGGCATTAATATTGAAATAAAATTGGACAAAACCTTAGTCGCTGCTGATAACTCAAAACCTCTTCAAGTCAGTAAAATCAAATCTCAACCCATAGGCATAGTCACGCTTTATCCGGGTATAAGTGCCGAAGTGATCAAAAACGCCTTACAACAACCAGTCAAAGCGCTAATATTATTGAGTTTTGGGGTGGGCAACGCCCCACAAAACCAAGCTTTGCTTAAGCAACTAACTCGGGCCAACGAGCAACAGATCATCGTGTTAAATTGTACCCAATGTGTACGAGGAAAAGTGAATATGTCAGGCTATGCTAATGGCAATATACTTAAACAAGTTGGCGTGGTATCAGGTACAGATATGACCCCCGAAGCGGCACTGGCCAAGTTACATTATTTACTTAGCAAAGCGTTACCTATAAACGAAATCAAACGTTTACTAGTAACAAATTTGCGCGGCGAACTAACTGAGGCCGACATCGGTATTGAGGCATAGTAACCCTGCTCTTTTTTACAACGCCAAACAGTGTCATAGTTTTTCTGTGAGTCAATCTTTAGCCCTATTTATCAAATAATAATCATAGAAAGTCGTGTTTGATAGTCGTATTTGAGCATTGCGGATACCCCATTGAGCAAAAGCCACAGTAAGGCCTATTACAGCAGCCAAACAGTATTCTCTCAGTCCCGTCCTTTACCTTGTATAGCCGCATTGCCGTGATTATAAAGGCTCGTTTGTGACGGCTGTTTTTTGTGATTGAGTGTTAAAACTCAGTTGATAAAATCTCTTGTATTTTTATCCCTAGATTTGATCCAAAACCGCTGATTAGCTAATGATTTAACCTCAATTTTTTGCTAAACTTCGGCTCCATTTTTCACAGCAATATTTGAGCTTACATTACTTCCTATGACAATAAACGAACATACCCCCTCTGACACTCAAGATAACAGCCAAATTAAAGTAATAGTGGGCATGTCTGGCGGTGTTGACTCTTCCGTATCTGCTTACCTGCTGAAAGAGCAAGGGTATCAGGTTGAAGGCTTGTTCATGAAAAATTGGGAAGAAGACGACAATGAGGAATATTGTTCGGCCGCCGAAGACCTAAGAGATGCGCAAGCCGTGGCTGACAAACTTGGCATTGAATTACATACCATCAATTTTGCGGCTGAATACTGGGACAACGTATTTGAGTACTTTTTAGCAGAATACAAAGCAGGACGCACGCCCAATCCCGATATAATGTGCAATAAAGAAATCAAGTTTAAGGCCTTTCTTGAGTTTGCCGCCGAGGAATTAGCAGCTGACTATATTGCCACTGGGCATTATGTGCAACGTTCTAATGAAAGTGGTAAGTGGCAAATGTTGCGTGGCTTAGACGGTAACAAAGACCAAAGCTATTTTTTATATACCTTGGGTGAACAGCACATCAGCCAAACATTATTTCCAATAGGCCATCTGCAAAAGCCTAGAGTTAGAGAAATTGCCCTAGAGCAAGACTTGGTCACCCATGACAAAAAAGACAGTACAGGAATATGTTTTATTGGCGAGCGAAAATTTAAAGAATTTTTAGCCCAGTATTTACCTGCTCAATCAGGCGATATTGAAACAGCCGAAGGGCAAATCATCGGTAAACACGAAGGTTTGATGTACCACACTTTAGGTCAACGCAAAGGTTTAATGATTGGGGGCATGAAGGAATATGGCGATGATCCATGGTACGTGGTCGATAAAGACGTACCTCGCAATGTGCTAATAGTTGGGCAAGGCGCAAGTCACCCTCGTTTATATTCAAAAGGTTTAGTTGCTAACCAACTGCACTGGGTTGACCGCAAAGGTCCACAAAGTGAAATCAAATGCGCGGTAAAAACCCGTTATCGCCAAGAAGACATTCCCTGCACCGTTACACCTCAACCTGGAGGTAGTGTTGTAGTCATGTTTGACGATCCACAAAAAGCTGTTACCACCTGGCCAATCAGCCGTATTTTATCACCAAGAAGTCTGCCTAGGTGGCGGTATCATAGAGAACTACATCCGCTAATGAGTGAATATAAAAATAATCGATTTTATCAAAGCAATATAGCCTTAGCTGGGCTGTGCCAAGCCGTAGCCATGGTTAAACAAGTGGCCCGAAAAAGCGAATTTGACCAAGCCGCATTGGCTACTTGTATTCGCAGTATCACGGTAACGGATCCTAGTAACACCGAAGAAGTATTTGGCGACATAGGTCAACTATCACTAGGTTATAAGACTATTCTTGAGCAGTTAGGTAATCAGTCTAATAAAGATGTAGAAATTACCCGCTACATTGCAAATCTACTGTCTATTGAACGTAAACTGAGCGGAAATAAAAAAGCCATGGCGACCTTAGGCGAGCGTATCAGCAATGTGCAAAGACAAGCTGTTCATTTGGAATTGCTCGATACTCAAATGTTACGTAATTTAGACAGCATTTACACTGACGTGATCAGCCCTTTAGGTAGAAAAATACAAGTTGGCGGCGAACCAGAACTACTGAAACGTGAAGACAACCAATACCGTGTCAGAGCCGCATTATTAGCGGGCGTTCGAGCAACAGTACTTTGGCGTCAACTAGGCGGTAAGCGTCGTCAAATTTTGCTTAACAGACAACAAATTGTCAAAAGCGCAGAACAAACTTTAAACCACATTAACACAGCAAATTAGGAGCATTTCATGGACTTATCGGCATTAACGGCGGTATCCCCAATTGACGGTCGATACGGCAGTAAAACTGTTGAGCTACGCCACATTTTTAGCGAATTTGGTCTATTAAAATACCGCGTGGTTGTAGAAGTACGTTGGTTACAAAAATTGTCGGCTGCTGCCGACATCAAAGAAGTGCCTGCGTTAAGTGATGAAGCACAAGCTGTGTTAAACGCCATAGTTGATAATTTTTCTGAACAAGATGCACAACGAATCAAAACAATTGAAAGCACCACCAACCACGATGTTAAAGCGGTTGAATACTTCTTAAAAGAAAAAGTTGCAGGCAATGCCGAACTGCATGCCATCAATGAATTCATCCATTTTGCCTGTACCTCAGAAGACATCAATAACCTGTCTCATGCCTTAATGTTAAACGAAGCTCGTAATGGGGTTATTTTACCGTATTGCGACAAATTGGTAGCAGAACTTAAGCGCCTAGCAATTGAGTTGAAAGCGGTACCAATGATGGCCAGAACTCACGGCCAACCGGCCTCGCCTACCACAATGGGTAAGGAAATGGCCAATGTGATGATCCGCCTGCAACGCCAAAGGGAACAAATCGCTCAAGTGCAAATGTTAGGGAAAATCAACGGTGCTGTGGGTAACTACAATGCTCACCTTTCAGCCTATCCAGAATTTGATTGGCATACCTTTGCAGGTGAGTTTGTCTCCAGCTTAGGCATTACCTCAGGACCCATTCACGACACAAATAGAACCTCACGACTACATTGCTGAGCTATTTGACGCCATTGCACGTTTTAATACCATACTGATTGATTTTGACCGTGATATTTGGGGCTATATAGCCCTAGGTCATTTCAAACAGAAAACGATAGCAGGCGAAATTGGTTCATCGACCATGCCACACAAAGTTAACCCTATTGATTTCGAGAACTCTGAAGGCAACTTAGGTTTAGCCAATGCAATGTTCGGCCATTTAGCCACTAAATTGCCAGTATCGCGCTGGCAACGTGACCTGACCGACTCTACCGTTTTACGTAACTTGGGAGTGGGTGTGGGGTACGCCATTATTGCATATCAAGCTTCACTTAAAGGGATCAGTAAGTTAGAAGTGAATCCTCAAAGTTTACTAGACGAGTTGGATAACAACTGGGAATTATTGGCTGAGCCAGTACAAACAGTTATGCGCCGATATGGAATTGAAAAGCCTTATGAGAAGCTAAAAGAGCTTACTCGCGGTAAAAAAGTAGATCAAAAAATCATGGCACAATTCATTGATACGTTAGCTTTGCCGGAAGAAGCAAAAACACAATTGAAACAGCTAACGCCTGCCAACTATATTGGCCGCGCGATTGAATTTGTCGAGCAATTAGAAGGTTAGCCTTAACTTGCGACATTTTTAACCCCTAAAAATAAGATGCCAACTATACTTTTAGTTGGCATTGATTTTTAAAGGGAAGTAAAAATGTTCAAGCATGTTCTGAAAACGTGGGTTTGGGCTGGAATTGCACGTTACCCTCACGAATACTTCACTCCAGTCCGTCTTACCAATATTATTGCATTTGTTATTATTGCCGTATCGGTTTGTCAAATTCCGAGTGCCATTTGGTTTTGGCAACAAACAGGTCAAAATCAATTTTACATCACCTGCACCACCATTTTGTTGCTGGTTATTGTTCCCGTACTCAACCACTTTGGCCATTACCTACAGGCTAAAATTTGGCTTATTTTAGTCTATATTGCTGATCTCATTGCCACTTGCTTGTTATGGGAATTGGACTTATACATTCATTTTTTCTATTTATTAGCGGTGGTTTGTTGTCCGTTCTTTTTTACCGACAAGGAAGCCAAGTACAAGTGGTTTTTCTCCGTACTGTTTAGCGGCTTATTTCTAACGACAGAAGTCTATTATCAACTCACTTTGCCTCATCAATACAATCCAGATCAACAGAGCTTTAAGTTTACCAGTGCTTGTTTACTAGCCTTAGCCAGCTTGCTCTGTAGTTTTCATATTCAGAAAAACATAGGCCGAAGTTGGAAAAAACTAGCCTTTGAAAAGAAACGTTCAGAGCAACTACTACTCAATATATTGCCAACCAGCATTGCACAACGATTAAAAAACTCCAGTCACTTGATCGCTGATTATTTCGCCCAAGCCAGTATTTTATTTGCCGATATTCAAGATTTCACTCCCATATGCAAGAGCTGTACACCACAGCAACTGGTTAAAATTCTAAACGAGATATTTTGCGCCTTCGACGAACTATCATTACGATATGGCTTAGAGAAAATAAAAACCAGTGGCGACGGCTATATGGCAGCTGGCGGATTACCTAAGGCGAATTCTGAACACGCCATTAACTGCTGTCACTGTGCACTAGACATGCAATACGCTTTTCAAGCAATCAGTCAAAAATACAATTTAAAAACAGGTTTACGAATAGGCATTGGTTGTGGTGAAGTCGTGGCTGGAATCATTGGCAAAAACAAGTTCAGTTACGATATGTGGGGCGAAGCCGTTAATTTAGCATCCCGTATGGAGAGTCATGGTGCATGTCATAGAATTCAAACCACACAATCCACCTATGATTTAACCAAATCTGAATTCGAATATGTCAATCGAGGAAAAATAACCGTCAAAGGCATAGGTTCGGTCAATACTTATTGGCTGCTCGATCGCAAGTCAACCATCAGCCACTAGACATAAAGCAAAAGAAACAACATTTCTAGTTCGCTAGGGCGCCCATAAATGATATAAAGCACCATAATCGAGCCCCCTTTTTAAGCCTATCCCCCTGAGTTGACTATTTATGTACCACCTTACCCATTTTAATATCGAACAGTTTTTATCGGATTACTGGCAAAAAAAACCATTATTAATCCGTCAAGGCCTCCAAGATTTTGAAGATCCCATCGACGAACACGAACTGGCAGGCTTAACCGAGGAAGAGTCGGTAGATTCTCGTATTGTACATTATCAAAATGGTGCTTGGACCGTTGAACATGGGCCTTATGCAGATATTAACAGTCATTGTGTTGGTCAGTGGAGCTTGTTAGTTCAGTCTGTTGACCGATTCTCACCTGAAGCAGACCAATTAATGACAGCGTTTAACTTTATCCCTTATTGGCGTATGGACGACTTAATGGTCAGCTATTCTAATGCTGGCGCGGGAGTAGGCCCACACCTCGACCAATACGATGTATTTATTATTCAAGGTAAGGGAAGCAGACGATGGCAAGTTGGTTTGCCTAGCGACTACGAGACCATAAGGCCCCACTGCGATTTGTCTCAGATTACGGGCTTTGAACCAATAATTGACGAAGTACTAAGCGCCGGAGATATTTTATATATCCCAGCCAATCACCCTCACAATGGCGTAGCTCTTGAAGCCTGCTTAAATTACTCCGTTGGGTTTCGTGCCCCATCTCAGCAAGAGATGCTATCGTCCTTTGTTGATCACGCTATCGATAACAATTTACTCACAAAACGATACCGAGACCAAGCGTTAGCCCCTCGCCAATATTCGGGTGAAATCAAGCAACAAGAAATTGCCGATTTTAAAGAGTTATTGTCAGAGGCATTAGCAAGCGAGCAGTTTGAGCAATGGTTGCCCACATTTTTAAGTGCCAACAAAAAAGAAGAAGATCCACACCAAGCCATCGAAGAGTTCTCCGAACAAGGGATTGTTGATTTACTCTGCGACGGCCACTACTTTTATCGTGCGCCGGGGGTAAAGCCTATATTTGTAGAGGCGAAAACAATCAATGACCATTCGCAGCATCTCTTTACATTTTACATTGATGGCGAAACATACTCAGGCCCCACAGATACAGCCGCACTAGTTAAGCGTTTTTTATCAAAACCCTGGATAAACCAACAATTTTTGACAGATACTAGCGAGCAATTTCAATCAAGCCAACATTCTGAATTCGTTAGGTTATTAACCCGACTAGTGAATAAAGGCCACTGGTACATTGCAGAATAGCTTGTTGTTGCGCTTCGTATTCTATTGAAAGGCCCAAGCTAAATATTCGCCAGGCTCTAAGCATTTATTATGGTTCGAAAAGTGAGATTCACTCTTGGTGAATCCACTTTCTTAGTAGGAGGCAAACGATGCAACCAATGGCTTTGGGTTTCACCTTTCATCATCAACAAACTACCATGTTGCAAAACTAACGACTGTGTATTTTGACTGCGCTTGTGCTTAAATGAAAACTTCCGCTCAGCCCCAAAACTCAAAGAGCCAATTGATCCGTTCTTCAACAAGTCTTTCTCGCCATCACTGTGCCAAGCCATCCCTTCTTCACCACTGTGATACAAATTGACTAAACAAGAATTAAATTTGTTAGCGGTTTTTTGTTCGACAATTTGTTTAAGTTCCAGCAACTCATTTTTCCAAGGTAAAGCCAATTTAGTGGTATTTGAATAGGTCAGCCGGAACGCTTTGTCTCCATACAAGGCCACCTTTCGCTTAGTTAGAATGTGTTTGCCATGAATATTTGCTTGATCATGTTGCCATTCAATTTTATGCAGTAAGGATTCAAAATAGTAATCAGCTTGTTCAACAGGAAGTACTAAACCATGGTATTCCACCAGCCCATCGTAGTCGATAACATTAATGGGGTTCACCTCCGGCTGCTCAAACAAGTTTAAGTTTTGCAAAATACCTCCCCCATAAAAGCTCATTTATCCTTAGTAAAATTGTAATTACCGCCACCTTGCTTCAATTGAAAGCGACGGTAGTCAACGCTGCCATCATCAAGGCCAAACAGCATAGCAATTCCCGCTGGTGCAAACCGAAACTCTGAATTAGAGAATGGCGTTAATACAAAGGGCCCTTGCCCTGTAGCTTGTGCCATCAATTTACCATTTTCGACCTTTATCGTAATTTTAAGCGGAATGTCTTGAGAAGCAAACACACCTTGATACTTAGCGAGTTCAGATTCTGGCAGACTAATAGGCTTTTGAGTAAAATCAGGGATATCAAAAGGTAGCCCATAATAAATACTTAAAACACCAATACTGATATCGTTCAATTTGTAATCTAGTCCATTTGCCGTCAGTGTAAATACAGTATTATCAGCATCAAAATATCCTGTTTGCGAAACAAAGCCATCTATTCCACCAGAATGTCCATAAGCTGTCTTTTGATAGAACGGAAACTTAAACAAACCACGACCAAACCCTTGGTTGATCTCTTTAATTTTAGTAAGTGATGCAGCAGAGAGTAATTTGCCCTTAAACAAATGGGTCAAGAATACGCCTACTTCTGTTGGCGTAGAAATAATCGCCCCAGCACTAAATGGAATACTCATATCCGTTTCGCTAGCAGGCTCCCACTGCTGCGAACGTAAAGTATATGAATTAGCTTGATTGTCCTTTACATTAATTGGCCCAGCAAAAGAGGTTCTTTCAAGATCCAACTTATCAGCAATCCTTCGTTGTAGCTGATTAGCATAGCTGTCTTTAGTGATGTCTTCGATGATAAACCCTAAAAGCACGTAGGCACTGTTTGAGTAACTCCCTTGACTACCTGGTTCAAAATCGCTATCTAACCCTTCTATCAAACGAACCATCTCAACCCTAGTTTTAGGCTCAGTCATATATTGAGTGTAATCATCAGACCGCGTGAAGTTAAAAATGCCACTTCTATGGTTCAACAACATAGATATAGTGATTTTATCGGCATTTTTCACATTAGGATAATAAACAGCAAGCTTACTATCTAGCGATAGCTTACCTTCATCAATTAACTGAAAAATCATAGTCGACGTAAACACTTTAGTGATCGAGCCAATGTGATACTGGGTGTCTTTATTCGCTTTTTGACGACTCGCTATATCTACAAAGCCGACAGACTTTTGATAGATTGGCTCACCATCTTTTAATATAGCCAGGCTAAACATTGCTTTTTTGTTGTCATTTAAAGCATCGATGTATTGACTGAGTTTGACGCTATCAAATCCCAGCGCGGACACACTAAATATATTAACAAATATAAATAACCAAACATTCTTCAGCATTTGACACCTTCCTTAGAATTAAGCAAAAACCATAAAGGTTCTGGTTGCACTATGCAATTACTTTCCATACAACCTCAATAATGTTCTGTTTACCCCAGCTCACACCTATTCCACTTGTTTCTGAGCCAAATCCCCCAATTGAGACACTCATCATAATCCCCAATCGCAATTGAGACACCCATCATCACAAAATCGCAATTGAGACACCCATAATTGGAAACTTGTTTTTCATCACAAGTGGCTAGACTATGTGCTTTGGAATTAAACGCTAAAAGTAAACCGATTCCGGCTCAAAAGACTACCGGCATGACGGACTAGAAAAATGACATTTCTGCTTGCCGTTAGCAGATATTAACAACCTCCAACGCCGTCATCCCTGCATGCCGATAGCAGGGATCCAAACTTTTTATGGGTGTCTTAATTGGAACGGACTAGAAAAATGACATTTCTGCTTGCCGTTAGCGGATATTAACAACCTCCAACGCCGTCATCCCTGCATGCCGTTAGCAGGGATCCAAGCATTTTATGGGTGTCTTAATTGGAACGTTATGGGTGTCTTAATTGGAACGTTAATTTGACCGTCCACCAGCTTCGTAGTCCGTCGTTGCCGCTCGTTCCCAAAAAGGGGCTCATCCACCTGTCGCTTATCTCTAGCTCAAATTCATTTCTAATATTTGTAATGGATGCTTAGGTTTGAAGTTATCAAACCTAGCGACTTGGCTACGACATGAGTAACCCGTTGCGAGTATTTGTTCAGGCTGCAATTTCTTTACCGCCTGCTCCCAACTCATTTCATACAATCCTTTTGATTCAGCTAAATGACTGGCTTCATGGCCAAAGGTACCAGCCATACCACAACAGCCAACGGCAATAGAATGTAACTCCAAACCAGCTTGACTAAATATTCCTTGCCAATCTTTTTCTGATGTCGGTAAAGCCGTTTTTTCAGAGCAATGCCCAAATAGGGCATAAGGTTTTGCTGCGCCCTGCTCGTTTTTGGCAGTGACCTTAGGCATATCTATACTCTGCAACCATTCGTGTACCAATTCCACTTTAAAGTCACCACGTGCTTGACCTAGTATTTTGCTATATTCGTCGCGATAACATAACACCATTGACGGGTCCACCCCACCATAGGTAATTCAAGCGCAGCTATTTCATTAAGTAAATCAGCAGCATTCTTGGCTGTTTTAGCAAATTCCTTTAAAAAGCCTTTTACATGCTGAGGTTTACCATTAGGTTTAAAGGGCAATAAAATAGGTTCATAACCTAACTTTGCAATCAGTTTAACCAAAGATGCCACTACCTCAGCGTCATAAAAACTAGTAAAGGGATCTTGGACGATACATACCTTTTTAGCGAGTTCTGCAACTGATAGTGACTGCAATTTTTCTAGACTAAACTGGGTGGCACTATGGTTCTCTAGCTTTTTCTGCAATGTCGGTTCAGACAAAATAGGCGTGTCTACGTAGCCGACTGTTTTACGAATAGTGGTATTCACCCAGTCTTGTTTCAAAAAGAAATTGACAAAACTTGGGGCTTTGGCCATTAATGGTGCCATTTGTTCGATGTTTCCCACCAAAAAGTCTTTTGCTGGTCGCATATATCGTTGGTGATAGATACTAAGAAAACGCGATCTAAAACTCGGCACATCAACACTAACAGGGCATTGGCTTGAACAGGCTTTACATGCCAAACATCCTTCCATGACCTCTAGCACCTGATGCGAAAAGTCATCCCTTTCTCTTTTGTCTGTCGAATTTCTAAAACGCTCCCACCAAGTAGGTGGATCTTCGTTGTGCTCAAGTTCATTAATATCAATATTGCGTTCCGATAAAAGTCGCAACCACTCACGGACTATTCCAGCTCGACCTTTAGGACTATGCCTTCTATCTCCTGTTACTTTGAACGATGGGCACATAGGCGAAGTCGTGTCATAGTTAAAACACAGCCCGTTGCCATTGCAACTCATAGCCGCTTCAAAAGATGTACGCACGGCGATAGGAATTTGACGATCGAACTGACCTCGTTTTGTTCCAGCGACTTTAACCAATTCGTCTTTGCAATCAACAGGAGTGCAAATTTTTCCTGGATTCATTTTATTTAACGGATCAAATACCGACTTAATTTTACGCAACTCAGCATACAATTCTTCACCAAAAAATTGCGGTGAATACTCACTACGATAACCTTTACCATGTTCGCCCCACATTAAGCCGCCATATTTAGCCACTAGAGCAACGACTTTATCTGATATTTGCGGGATCATTTTTTCTTGCTCAGCGTCACACATATCTAGCGCAGGACGCACATGCAAAACACCTGCATCAACGTGGCCAAACATACCGTAATGCAAACCATAACCGTCTAGTAACGTACGAAACTCCATTATGAAATCCGCTAGGTTTTCTGGAGGAACCGCAGTATCTTCAACAAAAGCCAGTGGCTTTTTGGCGCCTTTGGTTTTACCTAACAACCCCACTGACTTCTTACGCATAGCATAAATTTTACCAATATCCGCTTTGTCATAAGTAACCTGAAAACCAATCACTCCTTTGTCACTGGCTTTATCTAAACTGGCAGACAAGCTAGCGATTTTCTGTTCGATATCGGCTTGATCGTTACTGTTATATTCAACCATATTCAAACCCAGCACTGTCTTACCTTCAACCTCAGTGATCAAATCTTTCACCGAATGCCAAACGATATCTTGCTTAGCTAAGTTCAACACATTGCTGTCGACGGTCTCTACCGAGGTCGCATTAGCCGCCACCATGCTAGGAGCATGTCGCAAAGCCGACTCAAAGGAGTCATATTTAACATTGACGAGCGCTTTATAAGTGGCAATGGGGGTAATGTTTAATTTGGCCTCGGCCACAAAGGCTAGCGACCCTTCAGAGCCGGTTATCACGCGGCTAATGTCTAATTCAGATAAGTCGTCATTCAATGTGTGCTCTAAATCATAGCCGGTTAAAAAGCGATTTAGTCTTGGAAATTTTTGCAAAATTTGTTGACGCTTTTTAACACAAGTATCCAGCAGTTGTTTCGCTACTTGGCCATGTCTAGAAGTTTGCTCGGCTAATGCTTTAGCCTCAACCATTGGCATGGGCTGCGTGTTTAACAGAGTACCGTCTGCTAACACAGATGTCAGTCCTAGTACATGGTCACTGGTTTTTCCATACACTAGTGAGCCTTGACCAGATGCATCTGTATTAATCATGCCACCTACTGTGGCGCGGTTACTGGTAGATAAATCAGGCGCAAAGAAAAAGCCTAATGGTCTAAGCACATCGTTTAGTTGATCTTTGACCACTCCAGCTTGAACACGAGCCCATTTTTCTTCAACATTAACTTCTAACACTTGGTTCATATGGCGTGACACATCGACGATAATGCCAGATGTTAGAGACTGACCATTGGTGCCTGTACCGCCTCCCCTAGCGGAAAATCGAACATTGTCAAACTGATTAGCCACTTTACCTATTATCGTTAAATCATCTACAGACTTCGGCAGAACCACCGCTTGCGGCAATTGTTGATAAATTGAATTATCGGTGGCAACGGCTAAACGACTGGCATAACTAAATTCAACATCACCAGTAAAAGATGATTGATTTAACGCGGATAAAAACTCTTGATATTCGCTCTCAATAACTGAGCGGGGATCTAACGCTGGAAGCATAATAGTAAATTCGGATTCAAAGCCTAAAGAAGTAACGGGATTATACCTAAAATCAGTGGAATTGCACGACGGCGAAAAACGAATAATCCCCCATAGACTTAGCCATAGTAGGTGGTTGAAGCCATTCAACACATCCTAAAAAGATACCCTCAGCAAATTGACGTACAAATTTCACATGATCAATTTCACCTGATCAATTTCAACACATAGTTTGTAACAACTTTAGGCTTACCCCTAGGCTTACTCTTGATAGACTATTCATATTGATTAACGAAAGGCGCATGCAAGATGAAAAGTCTAAGAATTGGTTTTGGCTTCATTTTAACAGGCTTTGGAGTGATATTTTTTATCGTACATAGGTACTATGTTAGCGTTAATATTGGGTTTGTTTATGCTCAGTTATGATTTTCCTGTGGCTAGAAAGTGGTTAGGCGCATGTCAAAAAGGGATGGCCAACTCAGCTCGAAAACTTGATCGCATGTTACTCAATAGAAAATTAAAAAATTAGCAACTTATCCTGATGGCACAGCGCCCTTAACAATTCAAATATTGGCTGTAGGTAAATAACATAAAATTTGCCGCTAAATTGTCACTAGCCCTGTGGCGATAAACACCTTTTTCAAAATATTTCCACCTTAACTGATCCTATTACTAGCAACCTCGTATTGCTAGTAATAGAATTTGATGGGAAGATTAAGATGTTGTTGAGCCAATTTCGGACACCACCATTAGTGATGACTGTACCCCAAAAATCGCAAGAACCAAATACCCAACACCAAGAGCTGTGCGTTTGGTTACAAGCTGTATCCCTGAAACGTGATAAGCAAGCCTTCAGTAAACTATTTAAATGGTTCGCACCTAGGATTAGACAATTCGGCATCAAGCAATTCAATAACGAAGCGCAAGCATCAGAGCTCGTCCAAGAAACCATGACCAATATTTGGCGCAAAGCCCATTTATATGACCAAAGCAAAGGAGCACCCACTACCTGGATGTATTCGATTATGCGAAACATGAGCTTTGATATGTTACGCAAATTTCAAACGCAACGAACCGAGAGTATTAGCGATGATATTTGGCCATTAGATAATGCCCTTGCAACTGATGATGTCGATCATTTTAATGATCACCTGCAATCCAGAAACGTCACGACCTTGCTAGATATACTGCCTGAAAATCAACGACAAATTATTTTTGGTCTGTATTTTCAACAAACAACCTCAGGAACAGCTGGCAGTGCAACTCAACCTCCCAGTCGGTACAGTAAAATCGAGACTCAGGTTAGCACTGAATAAATTACGAAAACAATTGGGAGAGTCGAATGATTAAGCATCACCCAAATCCATCATTATTGTTAGCTTTCAGCCAAGGGCAGTTAGCGGCGTCCCTATCTATCGCAATATCCACTCATATTGACCATTGTCAGCATTGCCGCCATCAAGTCATGGCATTACAAGAAACATCAGCGCAATACTTAGATGATAACGAACCTGATTTAGGCGAGTGGGATGACGACGAAATGATAGCCGCTATCACCGCAGATGACTTTGAAGTCCATCCCAAACATAGTTCGCCTATACAGCTAAATATCAAAGGCACCGACTATACATTGCCCCGAGCATTGCAGTCTGTTGCCCTTTCTAGTTGGTTAAAATTAGGCAAACTGGCTAGAGCCAGAATCGATTTGAATGAAGGTGAAGTACATACCAATCTGTTGCATATAGAAAAAGGCGGCACCATCCCCATCCATACCCATAAAGGCTTTGAACTAACGGTTTTGCTTGCTGGCAGTTTCAAAGATGAGCATGGTGAATATGTACCCGGAGATTTTATTTGGTTAAATGATACTAATACCCACTCCCCTGCAACCGACACAGGATGCTTATGCCTAACTGTGGCCAACGACTCTATGCATTTTGTGCAAGGGTTCAGCAAAGCACTAAACCCGATTGGGAAACTAATTTACTAAGTCTGCAGATTAGCCGTTCTGTCAAAACCAATGCGCATTGATGAGTAACCACGCAGAATGTATCCAGTGTTTTTGGCATAAGGCGTCTGAACGGTGGCGATGCCTGTTCCCTTACTTACCGAGAACCCGGGACAAAAGCTGCGATGACATCCTTTCAGACGAGTTTTGAATACGCTTATTCTGTGTTGCTTTAACTTGAGAAAACCAGTGGCTACTTTTCAATACTGATTAGCTTTGTAGCAGCTATTCGCGCCGCTTTTAATAAAATTAACGACTAGCAATCCGTGTTGAATACTCAGCAACAATGTCAATAAATTGCGACAAAACCATGATCTAATCCAGTAACGATTACGTATACCTGACATTGCCCGTATCATTCGCGATGCAAACCTATGTGTTTTGGTACCACCCAATTGAGAATAAACGATGGACATCAATAGAATAGAAGCGTTTCTACAGACCTATCAAAAGCTAAACAAAGACAACTTAGAGTTGCTAAGAAATATTTATCATCCTGACATTCAGTTTGTAGACCCCTTACACTCTGTAACAGGGCTGCAGGCATTAACTGAGTATTTCAATAATCTATATGCCAACGTACAGAGTATTGAATTCATCATTGACCAGAGTTTTGAACATGACGACAGAGGATTCTTATATTGGACAATGATCTACCGCCACTCGTCATTGAATGGCGGTAAACCAATAACTGTATCGGGTCATAGTCATCTCAAGTTTCAGCAGCAGTTAGTGATATTTCATCAAGACTACTTAGACAGCAACGCGATGTTGTTTGAGCACATTCCATTGATAGGCTATGCCATTAAGTACTTAAAACAAAGGGCCAGCCAATGAAAGTCATGATAACAGGAGCGACTTCTGGTATCGGGCGCGCTTTAGTTAATATTTATCTAAAGCAAGGCTATACGGTCATAGCCGCCGGTAGAGACGAAGCAAAGTTGGCTGCCTTGAAGCACGACCTACCAAATATCAACACCTTGCAATTTGACGTAACCAACCTAGCACAAGTTATGCGAGTGGCAAAAGAACTGACGGCATTAGACCAACTGATTTTAAATGCAGGCAACTGCGAGTACATGACCTCATTTTCGCCGTTTGACAGTGAATTATTTGAAAGGGTTATTCGCACTAACTTACTTTCCGTCGGATATTGTTTACAAGGTTTTTTACCTAAACTCAGCAGCGGGTTCACAACTGGGCATCGTCAGTTCAAGTGTTACCTATTTGGCCTTTACTCAATCTCAAGCTTACGGAGCATCCAAAGCAGGACTGAACTACTTAGCTAGAAGTTTAAGTGTTGATTTAGCCCCAAAAAACATTGGCGTTAGCCTTATTCAATACAGGTTTTGTCGAAACACCACTTACCGATAAGAATACTTTCGATATGCCCGCAAGTGTCAGTGCCGAATTTGCCGCAAACACAATATTCAAAGGTATGAAAATGAAAAAGCATACGATCCGCTTCCCTACTCTTTTTATAACCGCCTTAAGACTACTTTCTTTACTCCCCTTTAGTTGCTGGCGAAAAATCGCAATTAACATGGCCAAAAAATAAGGAGCAGTGCAAAAATGAAGAACATCGCCATAATTGGTTCTGGTATATCTGGTCTAACAACTGCTTATTTACTTAGCCGTAAGTACAAGGTCACTGTATTTGAAAAAAACAATTATATTGGTGGTCATACTGCCACTGCTGATATCACTATCGAGCAACAAAACTACGCTATCGATACAGGATTTATCGTGTTTAACGACAAAACCTACCCTAGGTTTCTTAAGCTATTGGCCCAATTGGGAATACAGCCGCAAAAAACAGAAATGAGTTTTAGTGTCAAAAATCAACACACAGGCTTGGAATACAATGGCCACAACATGGCCACCCTTTTTGCTCAGAAGCGTAATGTGCTAAACCTTAAATTCTGGGGGTTACTCCGCAGTATTCTCAAATTCAACAAAAATGTAAAGCCTTATTTGAAGCTCGGAATATCCCACAAAATATGACATTAGGCGACTTTTTGGATCAACAGGGGTTTTCTAATTATTTTTGCCAACACTATATTTTGCCAATGGGGGCAGCAATATGGTCCACAAGCTTAAACGAAATGCGCCAGTTTGAATTGAATTTTTTCATTCGATTCTTTCACCACCACGGACTATTAAATATCAGTGATCGACCTCAATGGTATGTTATACCGGGTGGCTCTAGAGAATATATCGCGCCGCTTATCAAAGATTTTAAAGATAACATTATCTTGAATGCCGACATTAGCCAAGTTACCCGGAAAACTGACAAAATAACCGTACACTTTTCCAATGGCTTAACCAACGATTTTGATGAAGTTATACTTGCATGCCACTCTGACCAAGCGTTGGCACTGTTGGCTGATGCAACAGAGCAAGAAAAACAAACGCTAGGGAATATATCCTATCAAAACAATAGCGTAATTTTACACAGAGATATTCGTCTACTGCCTAAAAGACGAACGGCATGGGCCAGCTGGAACTATCAATTAGATGGCAATTACGACCGTCTTGCCACTGTCACCTATAACATGAATATTCTTCAAGGGCTCCAATCTAAGCACACATTTTGTGTGACCCTTAATCAAGCTGAACAGGTTGATCCCGCACTCATAATCCGACAGTTTAATTATGCGCATCCAGTATTTAACCAAGCCTGTATGGCTGCACAGCAACAAAGGCACACTATCTGTGGCGTTAACCGCACGCATTTTGTTGGTGCTTATTGGTACAACGGATTTCATGAAGATGGGGTACGAAGTGCAACGGATATTGCTAAGCGTTTTGGCGTTGATTTATGACCACAGTGCTCACTGACCCAACCAACAACCTAAACAACCTTAATAGCGGCATTTACAAGGGCTATAGGTCCGCCATCGTCGCTTTAAACATGCTACCCACGTGTTTAGTTACTCTTTATATATGCTAGCCATCGACTTAGATGAACTCCCTCAGTTGGCCAAGCAATCTTGGTTATTTGGCGAACGGTGGTACCACCCAATTCGTTTTCAAAAAAGATTACCTAGAGGGTGAACCAAACAGTTTACGCCAGCGTATACAAGATAAAGTGAAAGGACTTAGGTGGTATTTGGGATGGACACAAAGTGATAGTTGTAGCTCAGGGCCGTTGTTTTGGTCTGTATTTCAGCCCTATTAATTTTTACTTTTGCTATGACCAAGAGCGGTGTTGTCGTTATATGTTAGCAGAAGTAAGCAACACCCCTTGGCGAGAACGACATTATTACTTGGTCAATATGAACGACAGCGCTCCTACTCCCAAAACCTTCCATGTTTCCCCCTTTATGGAAATGGATATGGATTATCACTGGCGAGTCAAAGCCCCAGCCAAAAGAATGTTAGTGCACATAGAAAATCGCCAACAATCTAAAGTATTTGATGCCACGTTAACCATGCAAAAAGAATCCTTTACTTGGTCAAATTTATTGGCAACTGTCACAGCTACTCCATCAATGACATTAAAAATCGTGTTGGGTATTTATTGGCAAGCCTTGAAATTATTAATAAAAAAAGTGCCGTTTGTAGCGCACCCCGAACGCTGAGGTCATGTATGGAAAATTCACAAAGTTTAGTGACAGATATTCAATTAGATTGGTGGACGATTAAATGTAGGAAACTAGTATTCGATACATTGGACACCCTACAACAGGCCTGTATCGAAGTACAAGAAGCCAACTCGATTTATCAACTAGGCAATACCCAAGCTAGTCTGAAAGCTAAAATTGTGGTGTTAGATTCTAGTTTGTATAGTGACTTTGTTCGCGGTGGTTCAATAGGCGCTGCAGAAGCTTACATTGAATATAAATGGACTAGCCCTGATTTAACTAAGTTAATTCAGGTATTTGCTAGGCATCAGCAGCAGCTGGATCAGGTAGAATCATCTACATCGATACTTAATAAAGTAAAAAATAAGTTGCTACACTTTGCCAATAAAAACTCCCAACGAGGTTCCAAGAAAAACATTTTAAGTCACTATGACTTGGGCAATCATTTGTACGAGCAATTTTTAGATCCCAGCATGATGTATTCAGCCGCTATTTTTGACAGTCAAAATCAAACCTTAGCGACAGCGCAAACTAATAAGCTTAAAATTATTTGTGACAAACTAGAACTGACCAGCAGCGACCATTTAGTCGAAATTGGCAGCGGTTGGGGCAGTCTAGCCATTTACGCGGCCAAACATTATGGCTGTCTAGTCACCACCACCACAATTTCAGACGCGCAACATGACTATGTTCAACAACAAATAGAAAAAACGGATTACAACAACAGATCACGCTACTTAAGCAAGATTACCGAGACTTAACAGGTTGTTACGACAAACTGGTGTCCATTGAAATGATCGAAGCAGTAGGCCACGAGTTCTTACCCACTTTCTTTGCAAAATGTAACTCACTGCTAAAAGACTCGGGGAAAATGTTGCTACAGGCTATCACCATAGCTGACAACCGGTACGATAATTATCGAAAGAATGTTGATTTTATTCAGCGCTATATTTTCCATGGCGGTTGCCTGCCCTCAGTACAGATAATTAGCCAACAAGTTGCCACCCAAAGCGATATGGTAATCGACCACATTGAAGACATCGGTTTACATTACGCGCGGACAGTCAACCAATGGAATAATAAGTTCAATCAAAACTGGTCGACTTTAGCGAAAACTGGGTTTGACGGGCAATTCAAACGGCTATGGAATTTTTACCTGTGTTATTGCGAAGGAGCCTTTTTAGAACGCGCCATTAGTACCCATCATATCACCGCCAGAAAACCCAAATTTGCTGGGCAAAATGATGCCGCAATCTTGGCTTATTAATGGCATAGTATTTCAAGTCGCGTGGTTCTCAACCGCGATTTTAACAGCATTTGCAGCCAGTATTATCGGCGGCATTATGCTGCTACATTTCTAACTTATAGATCGAAAACCGGCGGACCTGAAGCTGCTACTTTTGGCACCTATTGGTTGGCTATTCGACGGATCAATGATGGCGTTTTCAATATTTAACCTGAGCTCTGGATAAGAAGTATCGTTTAAGCTGAACACAAGTTCACGCTACACGATATCAATATAATTCAATAATTTAACATATTATTTATCTAAATAATCTCAGCTAAATACTACTCGGTAACGAGATTTTTCGTGTATAGCAAGGCGGGTTGTTGTACGTCATAACGTGTTATTGCTAAACAATCCAACGCCGCTAGATACAAAAAGAGCGTTATCCAGAGGTCCGGCTTATACAAGAACCAGGATATTTACATCTAGCAGTTCAAGCGTTAATTTGGGGCTGCCTCTTTGGCTAATACTACTTTGGTATATATTCGTTTTATCTTTAAACCCCAGCTTATTGTGGCTGTCGATATTATCGTTCGTCTGACAGTTACTAATAGGCGCATTCGCAGGAAGTAAAAGCTACTTGGCGGCGATTAATTTTGGCGCGTTACAATCAAGCTTAAGCACTATGCAGCAAGTATTTTGTTTTACCGCTAGCTGTGCCGTGCTTCTGCCTATACTAGTACACTTACGTGGGACGCTCGTTAAACAGCCTGCTCCAGTATAAATAACGTTACAAAGTAGAACGAACCTGCGTTTTTGAACAAGGCGATGGTGTGCAGAAACGGTTGTGCTAATCGGCGTTGGTCGTTTTCGCCCTGCCGCCGGTAATTTTATTCGCTCGGCCTTCATCTTTGGCCTTTTCGGCTCGGCGTCGTCTAGCTTCTTTAGGATCGGCGATTAACGGACGATAAATCTCGATACGATCACCATCTTTAGGTTGGTCGGTTAGTTTACAAGCCCGATTCAAATACCCACTTTACTGTTCTGTAGGTCTATATCGGCAAAATGAGAGGCAATACCAGAGGAAGCAATGACTTGTTCAACCGTAGAGCCTGGCGCGGCTTTACATTCAAGCAAGACTTGTTTGTTTGGCAAACCATATACCACTTCTATCGTAATAAATTCTGATGTCATGTTTTTTTCTTTAATAATAGGACTAACCGATTTTCATAAAATGGCTAGATTTAACCGTAAATTTGTTTGGCCCTATCGGTGAACGCTACCACCATATTGCCAGCAATAGCATTAAACACTCGACCAAATGCCATTTCTACTAATTTACTTGAAAAAGCAAAGTCCAAATTGAGTTCTATTTTGCAGGCCGAATCACTTAGTGCCTTGATTGTCCAACCACCACTAAGTTTGGAAAAAGGCCCGTCCACTAGATCCATTTGAATTGATTCGCCACGCAGTAAGCTATTGCTTGTGGTAAACCATTGTTTAACGCCTGCCTTAGAAATAAGAATTGATGCTCGCATCATATCTTCCGTTTGCTCTAATACTTTGGTTTCAGCACACCCAGGAATAAACTCAGGGTAACTTTGCACATCGTTAATTAAGTCAAACATGGAATCGGCACTATAAGCAACTAACGCACTTCGCGATACATTCGACATCCACTCTCCTGTCATCATAAACATTAATCGACGTAGATTATCATATTAAGGCTAACTTCGGCAGCAACAGAATGTGCTTATAGTAATTCGTATCGATAAAAAGCATTTATCAATACGGACTAGTATTGTACCAACGCCAATAAATAAATTTACACTTAGCGACACCTGTAAAGCACATGATCCAAACGCGTAAATGAGTGTTTTGAATGAATCAAATTTGTATTACTTCGCGTAATTTACCTCATCTTGGTTATATTTTTGTTGTGCAGCAATACACAATCTCTATAATAGCCGCCATGAATAAAAAGAAGTCAAAATCAAATACCGACAGCACTATCGCTCTCAACAAAAAAGCCCGTCACCAGTACAATTTAAATGATAAATTAGAAGCTGGCATGGCCTTGCAAGGTTGGGAAGTAAAAGTATTCGTTCTGGTAAAGTTAATATTTCCGAGAGTTATGTCACCATAGAGAAAGGTGAGGCTTATTTAATTGGCTCAACCATTCAGCCTTTGAATCAAGCTTCTAGCCATGTGGTATGTGATTCTACTCGTAAACGTAAGTTATTGCTTAAACAGCGTGAACTGGATAAGTTGATCGGCTCGGTTGAACGCCAAGGTTATTCTATTGTAGCTACCGCTATGTATTGGAAGAAAAACTGGGTAAAAGTCGAGATTTACCTAGGTAAAGGTAAACATGAGCATGACAAACGTGATGCGGTGAAAGATAGAGATTGGGCGCGCGATAAAGAGCGCATGATGAAACACTCAGCATAAGCCGATAAAAATCTATCGAGCAAACGCGAGAGCTGTTTTTACACTATCATTAAATAACCTGGATCCTGGATAAGCCGAACCTCTCGATAACGCTCTTTTTTGTGTCTAGCGGCGTTGGATTGTCTAGCAATAGCCCGCTATTAGGGACAAAAAAACCGCCTCGCTATACACGAAAAATGTCGTTATCGAATAAATCGTAACCCAAATATAACCGGGGCCTATTTTTAAGTGCATAAATTGTTTGTGAAATTCACTTTTAAACGACACTCATTATCTCGCGTCTAAGTTAAACAAATTAAAAAGGGCAAAGTTAACTTTGCCCTTTTTTGTGCCTGTACTTATCTTTTACTATCAATCAACAAAAGTCGAGAGAAGATATTAGCTGTAGCCTTATCTTCTTTCGCTTTTTGCCAATGAAACCGTTAAGAACAAAGACGTTTTTGCCGAAATAGGCGCAAAGTCTACAGTCAGGCTCACATCATCATTAGCTTGCAAATGTTTGCCATACGTAAAGGTGCTGGCAGCCAGCACTTTGCCTTTGTTACTGCCCACTCTAAGTGTAAATGTAGCGCCTGCTGGCAGCCAATCCTGGTATTTTTGATTGATTTGTAAAGCGCTCACATTTGTTAAATCAAACTCTCCCAAAGCCAAGCTGGTATTTTGACCAGAAAAAACCACTGTTTTCACTTTCTCTCCAGTCAGAGCTAGCCCTTTAGTTTTAGGCGCTATAGTCAATAACTCTTCAGCTAAAATAGTCGGCGTACGCAATGTCAACTCATGTTGACGATTAATCGCAGACATACCATTTGCCCCATTGTCGGTATAGCTGGCTCGTAGTACATAATGCGCCTCTTTTTTCACCACCGGTAAATGACCTTTCAATGGCAAGCTTGGCGCTTTCGACTTGTTCAATAGAATGTACTGACTCAAAGTCGTGCGTATTGCGTCAGATAAAAAGTCATGAGCTGGCATTTGATGTTGTCCCCATTTGCCAGTACTACCAGCGGCTATGGTATTCTTTAGGTAACGGATAGGGTCGTCGACACTAGAGTATTTATCAGCTATTTTCTGAAATGATGGCCCGATAGAATCCGCTTGCTCTTGGTGACAGCCAATACATAGATGCTTTTTGGTGGCTGCTCAGTCAGGACCAAATGGATCGTTCGCTAAATGCCCCACTGCGTTTTCACTCGCCCTAGCATTGGTTTGACTAAAGGTAATGTCCACCTGAGCAAATTCAGCTGAGGCTTGAGTCAGTCTGCCATCTTCTAAATCTTGAATATTCACTTGGTAACTAACTGGCGCCGCGTTCGGCCAAATAAAATCTTGGTTGCCCTGTACACTAATATCAATAGTAGGCGGCGCATTACCGACTTCAATAAGTTGTTTAACAGAATGACTGTCCCCTGCTTTATCGGTAACTTGTAACGCCAGCGCATAACGGCCATTTTGTTCTATGGTAAAGGTTGCCTCGACACCTTGTGCTTTTTGAGCTTGGCTAAACTCAGCGGTATCAATACTTTGTTCAAGACTTAATGCAGCCAGTTGCCATTGGTAAGTTAGCGGATCTAAATCTGGATCAGTCGACCCTGCACCCGACAAATTAACAGTTAAAGGAGCAACGCCTTGCGTAACCGATGCTTGAATATTTGCGGTGGGCGCTCTGTTTCCATCTCCGGTATAGACAATTCGAGACAACTCTGAATCAGGGTTGTCAGCAAACCACTTAGAGCCATATTCCAAGGCATACAATTGTCCTTGGCGACTAAACTTTATATCCAGCGGAGCATGAAATTCTGCATCTGGGGCAAACTCTTCAATTTTATATATATCACCGTTTTTATCGCTAAATACAACTTTAATCCAGCGCCGCATAAAATCAGAGATAAACAAACCACCATCATAGTAACTAGGTAATGCCCCTTCACCTTGCGAGGTACGATACACACCAGCCACTAGGGCATTTCGCGAGCCAGCTCCTAACTCAGGGAATTTTTCTGATTGCCCATATGGATACCAAATAAAAGCCGGCTGCGCGGGAGGTAATTGCGTCAACCCAGTATTGCGTGGAGAGGTATTCACTGGACTCAAAGGATTGTTCCATTTACCCGCAACTTCAGTTGCATAATTAAACTGGCGGTAAGCTTTATTATTTGCAACAAACAATGGCCAACCAAAATTTCCCGCTTCACGCACACGATTCACTTCGTCATACCCTTTAGGGCCGTGCTCATCGTTATCGGCTTTGCTGTCTGGACCAACATCACCGTAATACAAGGTACTTTCTTGCTCATCGAAAGCCAAGGTATAAGGGTTGCGCGTACCCATTACATAAATTTCTGGTTTACCTTGGGCCGCATCTGCAAACAAGTTGCCATCAGGAATTGTATAGGAGCCATCCGCCTGAGGCGTGATACGTAAAATTTTGCCTCGAAAATCTTGAGTATTGGCAGATGAGCGATAACCATCATGCGCTTCGCGGCCTTCTCTAAAATCCGCAGGCCCCACACCAAACGCTTCAAAAGGATTGGAGTTGTCACCTAACGCAATAAACAAGTTACCTTTATCATCAAACTCCATATTGCCGCCTGTATGGCAACAAGTATCTTCAAATTTACTTTCAAGCATCATCACTTCCGAGTTAACAGAAAGTTGACTGTCAACTAAGGTGAATCTTGACACTCGTTGTATCAACACCCCGTCTGTCGGTGCTAAATTATACATAAGGTATAGGTGATGATTACTGGCAAAATTAGGATCGAGCGCCACTGTCAATAAGCCAAACTCTTTATCGGAGAATACGTCGATTTTACCGATTTCACGCATCTCTTTAGAAACAGTATCTACCCAATTTACTTGTCCTTTTCGTTCGACAAAAATAACGCTCTTGCCATCTGGGGTAATATCTAAGCTAACCGGCTCTTTTAGGCCAGACACTAATGTTTGTTTAACGAAACGATTAGGCTCTGGTCGTGACTTCGCATAATCTCTAACGTTGTCGCCAATAGCGTATTCAATGCCGCCTAACAGATGATCCATATATAGCGCATTTTTGAAGTTATCGGCATTATGCCCAATACCAGTGTAGAACGAACGCCCCCCATCAAAATCGTGATACCACGCAATCGGGTGATAGCCGTGATGACCGCCACCATGATATGTGCTTTCATCGACCTTCATTAAATCAATCCGGCGGTCAGACAAACTTTTGAAATCATACCATTCGTCAGCCATAGTAAAATTATCAGGAAAGTCTTTCGTCGCTGGATGGTTTTTATTAATAACTTGAACCCTAGCCGTTTGCACATTTGACGGCACATTAGGATGGCTCGCAAAAACACCCCCAACTAAACGGCGATACCATATCCAATCACCGCCCCATTCGGTATCAGTAGCGGCATGAATACCCACAAAACCGCCACCAGCTTGAATGTAACGTTCCATTGCCACTTGCTGTGGCTCGTTTAAAATATCCCCTGTCGTATTTAGAAAAACTAACGCCGAGAACTCAGCCAAATGAGTATCGTTAAATAGACTTGCATCTTCAGAAACCGTCACTTCAATGCCTTTTTTCACTAAAGCTTGCTTTAACCGCTCAGTTCAGGCTCGATAGATTTATGTCGATAGCCCATCGTTCTACTAAAAATTAGCACTTTTTGACTCGATTTTTCCGCGGTTGTTGGCTGGTTATCCTCGCCACATCCAAACAACAGCACACTGCCAAAGGCGATACCAATTACAAATACAAAGCGTGATAACGTTTTCATACCTACTCGACTTACCTGTTTTTTTAAATATAAAGAACACGCATACTACTTTCGTCTTATCTATAGTCAATAGCCATTAAACCAACAAACAAGTCGACTAGCGCACCATCTCAATTAACCAAAGGCTTACAAAGCTAATTATTTTTTTAACAATTAGGCTTACCAAATATTCAAGAGGCACTTTACGTAAAAAGAATAAACCATTACTAAACAAGCAAATGCTCTAGCAAAGTGCCGTTTTAGATATTTAAGGAGATTTAAATTGAATACTATGTGTTACAGTGTGGTACTCGATTGACAGTGATAATTTTATGAATGAATGGTCACTTTCTGTAGAGAACGCCCGTAGCTTCAACGTACGAAATCACCTTATATTCCTATACTTATAGAGCACAAAAACATGCAAAACTTGACTCAAGATGGACAACAGCTAGTCAACAACTTAAGTGCAAAATACAACTTAAGCTTTGATGCAGTGATGCACATGCTAATTGCGGTAAATAATGGTGCTGGCAGTATGGCTCAATTTAACTGCCCTGAACTAGGTGGCTCCGGCCAATGGATGCGAGGTGGCATGACAATGGTCAGCGATCTGTTTAATTACAGTTTAAAAATGACGGTCGACAATCTATGCAACGAACTAGCAAATGGCTTAGCTAATTTACAAATATTTGTGCCAATCCCCAAAAGGCGCACTATAAGGCAGCCGTGAATGGTGGCTAGGAGACCTAGGCAGCCCATTTAGTAGTGGCGCACAAAATAACATTCGATACGCGGTATTTCCAAATCGTTTAGCTGTAGAGGTCAACGGTCAAGTCACTGTTTACGACACCTTAGACAATAATATAAGTGGCGTTAGTCAACAGCAGGGTGGAGACTTAAACCTCACTTTCAGCAGCCAGTACGGCACTATCCCAATCAATAGTTTGCCAATCATTTCAGGCTCTGGTTTGGCCCCTGCCCCACAAAGTAATTTTGCGCAGCCAACTCAACACTCACATGACCATGCGCATGACATGGGTACCGAAAACACGTCCCCCAACGTGGTCACACCGGTGTCCAACTCGATATCAGCGGCTAACGCACAATCGACACACAGCAAAAATGGGCTCGCCAATACTTCATCGCTAGATGACATTATTCAATTAATTGAAAAGCTAGCTAAATTAAGAGACGCTGGCGCGATTACCGATGAAGACTACAACGGCAAAAAAGCCGAGTTACTCAGTCGAATATAAAGCAATACCAATCTGTCCCGTTGTTAAATTAACACTCGTAGACATGCTGCTCGGTGAGTAAACCTACCGAGCAGTTTTCTTGTATCTCTCCTCGTTAGCCTCTGCAAGATGTAAATCGCTCAAATAACACCCAAAATCACCATGACGACGCCCTGTTTTTGTGCAGTGCTGCGCAATACCTATGCAAAGAATAATAAAGTGCTTTGCCCCTATCAACGCCTATTGTAAAGGCCTTAACGGCAGGTTATTGTAAAGCGCGACAAGGAATAAGTTTCATATGCTTTTGATTCATTCGTTTGATTCATTTGTTTTCTGAAGTGCGTAGGTTTGAACTCTTTTTTATGATTAATAAGTGAGAATAAACAAATGACAATAACAGTCGGAATTACACATCATACTGAATACCATTATGATCGAGCTATTAATATGGGCCCTCATGTTTTTAGATTACGCCCGGCACCACATAGCCGTACTCCCATAAAAAGCTACTCACTTAAGATTTACCCCGAGAATCACTATATAAATTGGCAACAAGATCCCTTTGGCAACTATTTAGGACGAGTGGTTTTTCCAGAGAAGACCAAAAAATTCTGGTTTACTGTAGATGTAGTCGCCGAACTAGCGGTGATTAATCCGTTCGATTTTTTGTCGAAGAGTATGCTGACAATTATCCATTCGCCTACGAAAAACGCTTAAAACAAGATTTATTACCCTATCTAGAAACAGAAACTAAAACCCCTTCTGCGGCCATGAAAAAACTCATCGACGCACAAAAAGAAAATGAAGGCATGGTCATAGTGGATTTCTTGGTGGCGGTAAATCAACAAATTTACTCAATGATAAAATATGGCATTCGCCTTGAGCAAGGTGTACAAACTGCCACAGAAACCTTAAAGAAAAAATCAGGCTCTTGCCGTGACTCGGCTTGGTTACTGGTTCAACTATTTAGACATTTAGGTTTAGCCGCGCGATTTGTATCTGGTTATTTAGTACAACTGACCTCAGACGAGAAATCTCTCGACGGCCCAAGTGGACCTGAAGAAGATTTCACCGATTTACATGCATGGTGTGAAGTTTATATTCCCGGCGCAGGCTGGATTGGACTTGACGCCACATCAGGGTTATTCGCTGGCGAAGGGCATATCCCTTTAGCCTGTACACCTGAGCCAAGTTCTGCCGCACCTGTTACAGGTGGCGTCGACAAATGTGAAACAGAATTTAGTTTTTCTAATAAGGTCCGCCGTGTAATAGAAACCCCTAGGGTAACCAAACCCTATTCAGATATTGAGTGGGCAGCGATTAATAACCTAGGCCAACAAGTTGATAAAGATCTTAAAGCGCAGAAAATCCATCTCACAATGGGCGGTGAGCCAACGTTTATTTCAATAGATGATATGGAGATCTGAGCAGTGGAGTATCGCCGCTGACGGGGAAGACAAACGCAGGCTTGCGCACAATTTATTTATGTCGATGGAAGACAAGTTCACCAGCAATGGCTTTCGTCATTACGGTCAAGGAAAATGGTATCCAGGCGAACCATTACCGCGCTGGCAATATGCAGTGTATTGGCGACAAGATGGCGTGGCGCTATGGAAAGATAAGTCTTTATTAGCCGATATAAATGCACCGAGCAGTTACACCGAAGAAGACAGCAAGCGATTTACCGATGCGTTTGCGCAAAAATTAAAAATTCCAAAAGAATGTGTCGTCACAGGCTACGAAGATGTGCTTTATCACCTTTGGCAAGAAGGGACCTACCGATAGACGCATCACCAGAAGCGCCTGAACTTTTAGATGCAATGTCTCGCAAGACCTTTTTGGCAAAAATGGAACACGGGATCGAAAAGCCCGTCGGCTATATTATCCCAATTCAATGGGGTGACAATAACTGCTGGAATACCAGTGAATGGCACTTTAAGCGTGGCAATTGCTTCTTGTTACCCGGAGACTCTCCAATGGGTTACCGTCTGCCGTTGTCTAGTATTGGACTGCCACCTAATTTGATAGATCGTGATCCAAATGGGATCCCGAAAACCTTTGGCCGTATGAAAAATGCCAATGTAACCGTAAGCCAAGAGCCGGTAAAAACCGCCATCAGCTTTGAATGTCGAGCGGGGAAACTATATGTATTTATGCCTCCTGTCACTGATTTTGAGCACTATTTACTGTTATTAAGAGCGGTAGAATATGCAGCTAAAGCAGCGTCTGTTTCTATTGTCCTAGAAGGCTATACGCCACCTTACGACAGTCGAGTTGAGAAATTCGCAGTGACCCCAGATCCAGGCGTCATTGAAGTAAATGTGCACCCTGTTGATAGCTGGGCAAAACTCGTTAAAAACACCACCACGCTTTATGCTTTAGCAAGAGAAAATAGATTGATTGCTGAAAAATTCATGCTAGATGGACGTCATACTGGTACCGGCGGCGGTAACCATGTAACCATGGGTGGCAAGACGCCTATGCAGAGTCCGTTTATTCGCAGACCTGATGTTTTACGCAGTTTTATAACGTTTTGGCAGCACCACCCCGGCCTTTCTTATTTGTTTTCTAGTATGTTCATTGGCCCCACAAGCCAAGCACCTCGGGTGGATGAGGCTCGGGATGAGCTACTGTACGAACTGGAAATTGCATTTTCGCAAATGCCGACAGGTGAAGTACCTCAGCCTTGGTTAGTCGACCGCTTACTACGCAACTTATTAGTCGATTTAACCGGTAATACCCATCGTGCTGAATTTTGTATTGATAAGCTTTACTCACCAGATTCTGCTACCGGCCGTTTAGGTTTAGTGGAGTTTAGAGGCTTTGAAATGCCGCCGCACTCTCGTATGAGCTTAATGCAAATGTTGTTGTTGCGTACCTTGTTAGCACTTGGTTTTGGAAGCAGCCTTATCACAAGCCTTTGGTTAGATGGAATACCGAATTACACGACAAATTTTTGTTACCGCATTTTGTAAAAGAAGATATCGGCGAAATATGCCGAGACCTACAACGAGCCGGTTACAATATAAAAGCAGATTGGTTTGAACCTTTCTATGAGTTCCGTTTCCCGCAATGTGGCGTACGAGAAGTTGAACAAATTCAATTAGAATTACGCTCAGCGATTGAACCTTGGCATGTTATGGGTGAAGAATCGACTTCATCAGGCACTGCCCGTTACGTAGACTCATCTTTAGAACGGGTACAGGTCAAGGTGACCAATATGCCTACCGATCGCTATCTAATAGCCTGTAATGGTCGTCGTATCCCATTAAAACAAACCAAAACCAAAGGGGAATATGTTGCTGGTATTCGCTTTAGAGCATGGCAGCCGCCTTCTGCGTTACACCCTACTATCGGTGTACATGCGCCGCTAGTCATAGATGTATTTGATACGTGGACTGGACGTTCTGTCGGTGGATTTACCTATCATGTCAGTCATCCAGGCGGTCGTAATCCAGAAACATTCCCGGTTAACGCATTTGAAGCTGAAGGTAGACGTATTGCTCGCTTTTGGGATCACGGTCATACTCCAGCGATTAGAGATGAAGATGCACCTGCCACTTCACAAGTTGAGGTGCAGCATAGATTTGTTGAACATGACGGCGATAATGATTTCGTGATTCCAGACGAAGAGCCCATCAATAAAGACTACCCGAACACACTGGATTTGCGTCGCAAACCATTAATTTAATTTTTAGATGAAATGTACATATGAACTTATCGTCAGATAACAAGATTGAGAGTATTTTGCCGGATTGGTTAGCTGAATATAAAAAAAGCATCAATTCTGCAAATGGTGTCAATCCGCTGTTAGAAGATCAATTACAGCAGCTAAGTGATCACCTCGCCCTTTTGAATAAAGAGGACATTGGTCACCGTGCAGCTGAAATTAAGCGTTTATTACGAAATAGTGGCTTTGTTGACTCGAGCACTCCTAAACGTTTGCAATTAGATCCACTTCCGTTATTGGTATCCCAATCCGATTGGCACAACATAGAACAAGGCGTGCGCCAACGTATTAAACTCGACCAAGGGATTTTAGCTGACTTTTACGGACAGAAATCTCTATTAACCTCTGGCGTTGTATCACCATTGCACGTCATGCAACACCTAATTATTTGCGCGAAGCCAGTTGTTTGCCCAACAGCGAACGAGGACTCTTTATGGTGGCCTACGATATTGGTCGCGACAATACCGGCCAGTACTATGCACTCGACGCTCACTATCAGTTTCCTGTTGGCTTAGGCCTGTTACTGGAAAACCGTATTGTCGCTAGACGGGTCATGAGTGAAGAGTTTGCAGAATGTGGCGCACAACGAATTGCAGGATTCTTTCGAGAATTACAAGAATCAATTAACCTTGCCACTGAACATTTAAGAGATCCACGAATTGTTATCCTCACACGAGGTCCCGACGATCCCTATTATTCTGAGCACGCCTACCTAGCTACCTACTTAGGTTACACCTTAGTGCGAAGTGCAGATATTACCGTTCGTAAGGGAAATGTGTGGTTAAAAGCACTAGATGGACTACGAAAAGTCGATGTGATTTTGCGCTGGATCGACGACCGATACTTAGATTCTCTGGAACAAACAGAGTATTCACTAGATGGTGTTCCAGGCTTACTTCAAGCGATTCGTTCCCATAACGTTAAATTGCTGAATCCTTTTGGCAGTAGCATTTTACAAATCCCCGCCATCAAAAATAAATTGGATAAAGTAGCGCAAGCATTGCTCAATGAGCCGCTACTACTAGCCAATCCGGCCACCTTTAATTGCCGTGATGTCAGTGCTGAAAACTGGCATGAATATACGCTTCATAGTTATACCGATCCTAATTTCAAACTTGTAGGTATGGGCAATCAAGTTGAAATTAGCAATTTACTGGCGAGTGATACTCAAGATTACTATTTTTATAAAAATGTCGAACTGACTCATGCGCCCTTTTGGCAAAATAAAAAGTTACTGTCTAAACCCGTGTTTATGCGCTGCTATGCGTTAGTGTATAACAACGAAGTACATGTGCTGCCTTCAGCATTATGTTCGACGTTACCACACCCAGACCACAAACAAAGTATCAGCATTAAGGATACTTGGATTCAGTCTGGTGACACAGCACCGGCAGAGCCGCCTAAGTTGCCGAAACCAGCACGTAAAACAACAGACATGGCCTTAGTTGAAGGGTTAATTCCTAGCAGAACGGCTGAAAATTTATTTTGGTTAGGCAGTTTACTAGAGCGTAGTGAAGATACCTCAAGACTGGTGCGTATCTTTATTGATTTGTTTACCGAAGTATCTATGTATCCAGATATAAAACATCGCACTACAATTCAATACATGCAGCAAGGGTTAGAAAATCAAACTCTGACCTTCCCCTACAATCAAGCTGACATGAATAGCCAAACGGCCAGTAACTTTGAATTTAAGCGCCTAGCGGTTCATTGCATCAAAAATCCTGAAAATTCAGGGAGCGTGTTTTCGAATATTTCCAGTGTCTGTAATTTCGCAATGCAAGTGCGAGAGCTACTGTCATATGACAGTTTGCGAATTATCGAAAATTTGGAGTCAGAACAGCGTCGACTGGATAAGTTTTCACCCATTACCCCAACCCATATGTTCCAGTCGAGTTTAGATCGTATCATTGGTTTGGTAATGGCCTTTAATGGCTCTGTGCTTGATAGCATGTCTAACAGCAATGGCTTTTTCATGTTAGAAATTGGCCGAAAAATGGAACGCTGCTTACAACTAGTAGCCATGATAGACACGATGTTAATCGACGCTATGCCCGAAGCCGAACAGCATAATATGCTGGAGTCGGTTTTAGTGACCCAAGTGAGCTCTATTACCCATCGCCGACGTTACCGTGTTTTTCAGAGTATCGAAACGGGCCTCGAATTACTGTTATTAGACACCGAGTACCCTCGCTCGTTAGCCTATCAAGTTGAGCAACTTAGCGCCCTAAGCAAGCGCCTACCGCAATCCACCAACAAACCTAGTTTGTTAACAGCACTAGAAAAATCCTTACTTAAATTAAAAGCAGAATGTATGTTGGTAGAGCGCGATGAAATAGCCTACGTAATAGAGAACAACAAACGGCTGAAGTTGGCCACAATGATGAGGCAAGTGAAAGCCGAATTAATGTCTTTTAAAGAAATTTTGCACACTCAGTATTTCTCGCACACTAAGGCTGCTAAACAGTTTAATTGGTCGATAAAACCCGAAGCCCAAGCAGAAATACAAAGTGAAGCAGGTGCGAATATATGAAATACCAAATAAAGCACGTCACCACCTATAAATATTCGGATAAGGTCACCCTAAGTCAAAATCATGCGCGCTTGATCCCGCAAAATAATGAAAACCAGAAGTGTTTAAATTACAGAATTGAAATAAGCCCGCCGGCAGACTTCGAAGCCGAATACAATGATCATTTTTCTAATCAGGTGATGGTATTTGAAGTCCCCACGTTACATGATGAAATGATCGTTACGGCTATCAGTGAAGTAGAAATCACCTATCGGCAACCACAAGCGTTATTCTTGCAGCAACTCAGTTGGGAGTCTGTCAGAGATCAACTTCGTAATCCGCAAAACGAACAACAAATATTGGCAAGCGAATTCAGCATTCCCAGTTTACACACCGAGTATAATGAGGACATCAGGAATTATGCCTTGCTGTCTTTTACACCAGACAGAGCGATTGTCGAAGCATGCTTAGACTTAATGGCTAGAATATTTCATGAGTTTCAGTTCGATCCAAACTTCACCACCATAAGCACCCCCGTCAGCGAAATTTTTAAACATAAGCGTGGGGTATGTCAGGACTTTTCGCATTTTGCGTTAGCCTGTATCAGAAGTGTAGGTTTAGCCGCTCGCTACATGAGTGGATACATTGAAACCATCCCTCCAGAAGGGCAAGTAAAGCTAGCTGGCGCAGACGCCACCCACGCGTGGTTTTCAGTTTATGTGCCTGGCAGCGGTTGGCTCGAGTTTGATCCAACCAACAATATTCAGCCGAGTGATCAGCACGTAACATTGGCTTCAGGCAGAGATTTTGCCGACATAACCCCACTAAAAGGAGTGATGTTTGGCGGTGGTTCACACCAATTGAATGTAGAAGTGGACATGAACAGAATTATTTAAAATAACAATAACGCACCAGAAAGCACAGTTACACAGCGAAAGTGTTGAAAAATTAATAACAGGAGAGAGCAAATGGCAATAGATTGGAAGAACTATCAATTTAAATCATTTTTTGATGAATTAATTGATGAAAATGGTAAGCCAAGACCACCCAGCCATAAGCTCATTAAGTTTCTTACTGAGTTATCTGATAGCGATTTACATTCAGCCCGAGCGGCGGCAGATTTTGCGATCAAGGAAATGGGTATCACTTTCACCGTTTATGGCGATGGCAGTTCTATTGATCGAAACTGGCCCATGGATATCATTCCAAGGATCATTGACAATCGAGAGTGGAAACAAATAGAAACAGGCTTAGCCCAGCGAGTTAAAGCCCTTAACATGTTTATTGATGATTTATATCACGATCAAAAAATCATCAAGGATGGCATTTTCCCCAGAGAACTTATCGCCAAATCCGTTAATTTTCGAGAGCAATGCATGGGGATCAACCCACCCAACGATATTTGGGCGCACATTTGTGGCTCTGATTTGGTGCGTGATCACGACGGCACTATGTATGTATTAGAGGACAACTTAAGAGTGCCGTCTGGAGTATCTTACATGCTTGAAAATCGCTCGGTGATGAAACGAGTCTTTCCCGAAATGTTCGAACATATAGATATTCTGCCAGTTAACGACTACCCATCTCAATTGTTCGACATGCTATGCTCCATGTCTCCTCGCCCCCAAGATACACCAGAAGTGGTGGTATTAACCCCAAGGTATTTTTAACTCGGCTTATTTTGAACATTGCTATTTAGCACAAGAGATGGGCTGTGAACTGGTTGAAGGTAGAGATTTACAAGTTGATAGTGACGATTGTGTGTATATGAAAACCGTTGGTGGCCTACGTAGAGTTGACGTGATATACCGACGAATAGATGATTTATTTATTGATCCCGAAGCTTTCAATCCAGACTCTCAATTGGGCGTGCCTTGGTTTATTACGGGCTTGGCGTGCAGGCAAGGTAGCCCTAGTGAACGCACTAGGAGCTGGCGTTGCCGACGACAAAGTCGTCTACACTTACGTGCCGCAAATGATCGAATATTACTTAAGCGAAAAAATGCAACTACCTAATGTTGAAACATATCGCTGCTATGAACCTGACGACTACAAATATGTCATTGAAAATATTGAAAAACTAGTCGTCAAACCGGCCAACGAGTCCGGTGGCTATGGATTGTTGATTGGTCCAAAATCCACCAAAAAACAACAACAAGAATGTATTGCGCAAATCAAAGCAGACCCGCGTAATTACATCGCACAGCCTACCTTAAGTTTATCTACCGTGCCTACCTTAGATGAAGATAACACCGAAGGACGACATGTTGACCTAAGGCCCTTTGTTTTGTCATCGGGCAAGCAAACTTATGTCACCACAGGTGGACTCACTCGCGTAGCCATGGTCAAAGGTTCACTTGTCGTGAACTCTTCGCAAGGTGGTGGTAGTAAAGATACTTGGATTGTTGATGGGGAGAATAGCTAATGTTATCACGTGTTGCAGAAACCTTATATTGGATGGCCCGTCATGTAGAACGAGCTGAAAACATCGCCCGCCTAGTCAACGTAAATAATTTATTACTGATGGATTTACCTAAAGGCATATCACCCGGCTGGGAGCCATTGATCCACATCATTGGCAGTCATGAGAATTACCTAGAACATTATGCAGATTTCTCTGAAAAAAATGTTCTCACCTACATGACCATTGATAAAAAGAACCCTTCATCTCTAATAAACGCATTATCTGCTGCGCGAGAAAATACCCGCACCGTACGAGAAATAGTGCCGCGAGAAATATGGGAAGGCATTAACTCGTTATATTTATATGTGAAAGATCACAATGTAGAACTGATCAATAAACGTCATCGTTTTAAACATTTACGACACGTAATTGATTCTACCTTAATGATATTTGGCACCTTAGATGCGACCATTAACCACGATGAAGGCTATACATTTATTCGCTTTGGTTCACTTTTAGAACGCGCCGATATGACCACTCGTATAATGGACGTGCGTTCAGCGACCATGCGAGATATGCCCACAGATTTGCCTTTTGAAAATATACAATGGATAAGTGTATTGCGCTCTCTAAGTGCATACCAAATGTATCGACAACAAATGGGCGTACGTGTCCGGGCCGAAGACATACTTAAATTTATGTTGCTCAGTGAATCCTTTCCACGAGCCATAACGTTTTGCTTAAACGAGTTAAATAGTTTAGTCAGCACATTGCCCAACAATACGGAAATACTAGAACACATAAATCACAGCATTGACGATTTACACAAGCAAGATATCAATACGTTAAAAGGCAAAGTATTGCACGACTATATAGATGAATTGCAAATCGATTTAGCTGATATTCACTCCGAATTAGCTAAACAATATTTTCTAGTCTAGAAAATTACATAATTAAGCCGTACAAAACAAAATATTAAGTGCTCCAAATAACTCGCCAATAGCCATATGGGCGAGTTATTTAATTTCCCTTGGCGTCTCCCTCTGACTGGTCAATTATCAATCGTCTTAGCCATTTCTGTTCATAAATAAAGCAAACTTGCAGCGAATTTAACAATATATCCTACTAATCATTATATATTCTAAATCAGCCTGTGTTAGAATAAGCGGGTTGGCAGTTTGCAGCCAACCACATTTGGGGCTGATTTTGGATTCGACAGGATTCTAGACGCTTTAGGTGCATGTCGAGGAGCGGTTTGCCTCGTAAAAAGCCGCATTTAAATAGTCGCAAACGACGAAAACTACGCTCTAGCCGCTTAATAACCGGCTAAGCCCTTCCACTCATACTCTTTCTGCTAGTAGAGGTTCGGAAGGTCATCCCAGCAGAATAGCGAGGGAACCTTGTCTAAGGGTGAACCGCGAAACAGTATTAGGCCAGCTGCAACGAAATCCTGTTTGTCGGAGTTCCACGTAGTTAAATAAAAGACAAAATAAACATGTAGTACCGACGGTTGACGTCTTCTGGACGCGGGTTCAACTCCCGCCAGCTCCACCAACTGAATAAAAAAAGGCTGATTTATCAGCCTTTTTTTATGCCTGAAATACTGAAAATAGCGAATAGGCGTTAGGTAAAAAAGGATAGCCCAAGGAGGAAATAAAACACACCATAATTTCTGCATGCTGCTAGCAGGGATCCACAGTGCCGAATAAATGACAGGCGTGACAACAAAAAAAGCAAACCGATTCCGGCTCAAAACACCACCGGAATGACGAGAGAAACAAACACCGTAACGTACTAAAACCTCATTCAGAACAGGCTGCCCACAAAAACCACCGAAAAACTGCACACCGTCATTCCTGTATGCCGTTAGCAGTAATCCAAAACACCCACCTTCGTCATTCCTGCATGCTTTAAGCAGGGATCCATTTTCTTCAAATTCGTCAATATGAATCTAGAAGCCAAAACCACAATTCAACAACCAGTTAATTTCATTACCTTTTGCTTGATCTGTTACGATGGGTGTCTCTACAATTCGCTCTAGTAAACTCTAACGCTCACATATTGGTCAGGAGTAAACATTTTATTGCTACCAAAGAGTACCTTAAGAAGGCGCAAGCAATGGCAGAAAACAAGCTCGGTCAAACCCTATTTAATCAAGACTTTCTAGGCGATAGTAAACTTTATCAAGCTTCCGTTTTAGAGCAATACAAACTATTTATCGCGTCAGCTGAAAACATTAGCAATCGACGCCAAACCGCCAATGCTTTTTTTGTCACTATCAATACTGCATTAGTTTCCTTTCATAGTTATTTCAGTTCAATGCAAACCAGTATTGAATTCAAGTTTTGGCTAGTATCAATTACTGGCATTATTATCTCGTATATGTGGTTTAGGCTAGTAACTTCCTATAAAGACTTAAACTCAGCAAAGTTTGCCGTCATTCAGGAAATTGAAGCTAAGCTACCATTGAATCCATACAAGGCGGAATGGGAACGGCTCAAGTCAACTAATGCGGCAAAGCCATATCGACCATTCACTCAAATTGAGGCTTGGCTACCCTGGGTATTTATCTTTATACATCTGGCCGTGCTAAGCATGAGTTTCTATGGCAAACTTTTCGCACAATAGTCCGTTAGTCAATACCAACTTAGCTTTTTAAACCGATATTGGCTGTAGGTTGTTATATGTGCAGATTTACACTCCTATGGCTGAATAAGTTTAATATGGGATAAATTCATAAGATGGGGAACTTACATTTTATTAAGCAAAGTTTGCTTAACATAGCGCTTTTTCTGCCGCTATTGCTGCTTTCTACTCTCCCTATTGTCACAGCCATCCTATTGGTCAACTTGTCACCTCTAAGACTGCAACCACTATCAGCTTTTTTGGTCGTTATATTCAGCATTATGCTCTTTCTTCCTTTGTCATTGCGACAAATAGTCTATTTGTTTCCTTACAAATTTGGCGCTCAAAAAAACGCGTTTCTGTTAACTTCTCTCATAGCGTTGTTGGCACTTGTCGGCGCTATCACGATAAAGCTTTTACATTTTATACCAACAAAATACTTCGTTTATTGCCCCGACGACTACTTGTCTTCCTGGTTAGATATTTTCCTTGACGACACCACGACTTTTATTTTGTCCCTAACCACCCTACTCCTGCTGATCACCTTACTGGGTAAGTTATTACTACGTTACCAAAACAAAAGAAGGTTTATCGAAGAATTAGACGTCCTATATTTAAGGTCATTTTCAGCCAATGTAGACTCTTATACTTTGCGGGTCATAAACCGAGCGAATACTCAAGAAATGCATATTGGCCTTGTCTTACCTCCAGGTTCAATGCTTGCCAGTTGGGACCCGTATTTTGTAGCTTTTGGTGGTAATCCATTCTTTCCCTTTAAAAATTTACCTATTTTATTTAAAGAGAGTTCAGATAATTGGCGCGCAGAAATGATAACTCTAATAGAGAAAGCAGCTTGCATAATTGTAGATATTAGAAAGATGGGTAAAGGCACTGAGTGGGAAATCGCTACCATCAAAAGGCTTAAGCTAGAATACAAAACTATTGTGCTAGCACCACTTTCATTTGATATTGAAAAAGACAACCCTTTAATCGGATCGCAAATTATAAAATTTGATCCACTCTTGTATCGATTTTCTAAGGAAACTAAGCAACAAGTAGAGGCGCTATCAAATGCCCTTAAAAACATAAAGGAAGAGTCCGAATTTACTAAGCTCTTGAGGAATCGAAGACGAAGCGAACTAAATTGGTTTACGGGCATATTTGCCGGTTCACTATGCCTGATAGTATTGGTATCTGCCCTATATTATCGATTTTTACCTTCTACTTTAGAACAAGCTATTTTTTTCAATAACAAACATAAAACAGCGACACTTACCCAAAGTGGTGAAGCCGAAAAAACAACCACTTGTAGTATGCCAATGTTCACAAGGCTTTTAGCCGAGGGGGATTACGCAAACGCCAGCCTACTACTAAAAAATGGTGCCGATCCTTATGTCACCTTTACAACAGACTCTATTCTCCCAGCCATGCAGGAAAACGCGCTTTCCTGGGCTATAAAAAGCGAACACTACGCAGCTGTCGAATTTTTATTAGAACAAAAAATAAATCCCTACAAACGATTCGATAGGCTTTATAACAACGGAACAGCAACAGCTATGGCCTATGCCGAACAACTTAATAATCAAAAAATGCTCACTTTATTAAAGGAGAACACAACTTTTTACAACGATATGTCTTATTGGCCGCCACTGGCTGTGGCCATAGAGACAAAGGACTATCAAGCTGCCGAGAGCCTGCTACAAAACGGAGAAGACCCTAATCTAGTATTTCGATATTCAGCCAGTGAAGATTTCGAATCACCACTTTTGTCAGCGATAGAAAGCAAAGATTTGCAAGCCATAGCGCTATTATTCAAATACGGAGCCGATCCTAATCTTAAGAAGATGGACGGTAAATACACTAAAACACTCTATTCTTTATTTGGCAACAATACCGAAGTCACGGCATACCGATTCAAGCTCTCGATGTTTGGCAGCGCTCTTGGCACGAAAGATATGTCAATAATTAGGTTATTCCTCGACCACGGTGCAGATGCCAAGCAAGGACTAGCACTTTATTCAGCTCAAGATGAACACATTCTAATTGAATTGTATAAAGCAGTCCTCAATCAAGGCACTGGTGCTTTAGATGAATATGTTGACAGCGCAATAACCAAGCAAAAGTACGTAGCGTTAGAGTGGCTGCTGCAGCAAGGGATAAATCCAAATGATGAAATTAACGGTGAATACCCTCTTTTAACCGCGGTTTCAAAGCAAGATAGTAAAGCTACTGAACTACTACTCCAATATGGTGCCAAACCAACCACACCAACCACTCAAACTACACTCTTAATAAGCACAGTGGTAAACACACCATTAACCTTAGCGGTCAATTTAAATAATATAGATATTACCGAACTATTGTTGCAGCATGGCGCAAAACCAGAAAGAGTTGTTTCCGCTGGATTTATGGGCAGCGAATCTCGCTCAGCCATCGACATAGCCACCTCTCGCAGTCAGTTCGACATCCTTTCTCTGTTGCAAAAGTATCATCCCAATAATGATTAACGAACCTAACGCTTTTAATTAAACAGAAAACCACTGAAACACCACACACCACCATTCACAGCAAGCCTTCAACAGAAACCACCGCCCTCCCACGCACCGTCATTCCTGCATGATTTAAGCAGGGATCCAATTTATTCAAATGCATTAATATAGATATAGAAGCCAAAACCACAATTCAGCAACCATTTGATCTCTTTAGCTTTTATTCAATCTGTTTACATGGGGGTCTCAATTGTGCTTGCCTTGTTCTGTTTCCATAAAAAAAGCCTCTCAAAAATGAAAGGCCTTAATAAAATCTATCATCGTTTATTCGGCTGGTTTATCCACCAATGACCAAGTTCTTACCCAGTCAATTTCCATGGTATTAATGTCATTATTCAATAGCTCTTCTTTTTCTGGTAAACCACCCACCCACGAAGAATCTTGTGTCCAAAGATCAAAAATGATGTGCTGCTCTAACGTAAAATCTTGAGTAGATGTAACAAAATTAACTTCTTCACCATTTAAGTAAAACTGCACAGTATTCTTGTCTTTCCACCATGCACCGTACACGTGAAACTCTTCGTTCCAAGGAACACCTTTTAAAGTATTACCTGCAGACAATTCGCGATTATCGGATGGGTTATCATCGCCATCACGCTCTGTCACACCAGCTTTAACAATAAAATACTGAGAGTGCATTTCATATGGATAATTGTCATATTTTGCCCCTGTATAAGAAGGGTTTGAATTATTCTCTATGATATCTATTTCGTCACGGTTGTTACTGTCACCGTTATTTAACCAAAAGGTATTATAGGCTGAGATATGAGCGGTTTTGATCCGCGCCTCGGTGTAAATAGGGAATTTAATTTTTGCCTTTGAGCGCACGCGAGAGGTTTCGAACCACTGATCGTCACTGGTATCATCTAACGTGGCTTTGATCCAAAGCATACCTCCACTAACACCAGAGTTTTCATTTCGCATAAATACTGGCGTACCACCATAGTTCCATGTGGTTTTTAACCACTTGCTTTCATCCCAAAAATCGAACTCATCCGACATATTGTCAACTTTCTGCCACATTTTTCCAGCAGGAGTCGTATTGTCGAAAGAAACAAAACTAGGTAAAGCTGAGTCAGCAGTATTCACATCAATGACTGTTGGTCCTTCAACCGGGGGCTCTACAGGTGGTGGTTCAACTGGTGGCGTTGTAACTGGTGGCGTTTCTGGCACCGATACGACCGAACTATCACTTCCTCCAACACATGCAGATACACCTAACGCCATAAATAGCGCCAAAGCAACAGGGGTCACTTTTGAATTTACTTGTTTCATTAATAAAGCTCTTATAAATATAAATTGATAACTGACAGTCCATATCCTAGGAAAATAACCCCAATTAACTACGGGTTAAATTTAACCAGACTGATATTAACATAAAGTCAACTTTGTTAACAATTAAGTGAATAATGTCACCCAAATAAATTAACAAAACGCTACACTGCACTTGGTGAACAAAGAAAATATTGCTATTTTTCTATACATAAATCGATAGAGAATAAAATCCCCCCTAAACTGAAGCCCGTCATTCCTAGTGCTTTTTAGCAGGGATCCTGCAATACCGAATATATGACAGGCATGACAACACTAAAAGCAAACCAACTCCGGCTCAAAACACTACCGGAATGACGAAGGCTCAAAAGACCACCGGAATGACGAGAGCGGCAAACATCTCTATGGCACTCCTACGTCATCCCTGCATGTTGTTAGCAGGGATCCACAAGGCCGAATAAGTGATTGTCTTTACAACTGCTAAAGCAAACCGATTCCGGCTTAAAAAACCACCGGAATGACTAAGGCCCAAAAGACCACCGGAATGACGAAGGCTCAAAACACCACTGGAATGACGAGAGAAACAAGCGTCGAAATAAAGTACTAAAACGTCATTCAAAACATGCTGCCATCAGAAACCACCGAAACACCCCAACCGTCATTCCTACATGTTGTTAGCATTTTTTAAAACCAATCAATAAGACCCAAAGCACAACACTAAGAACCTTGCACCGCTACGTGCTGCTCAGTGGTGGGGAGCAAGTTTTATTTGTTAGAAATGGCTAAGGCAAACACTGGCAATTATTTTGCTACAGTCAGTGTTTGCTAGCACAGTCTTAGATAGCGACTTTCAATTGCGGGTTAGCCTAGTTGTTAAAGCTCTCTGTGAACTCGACGATTCGTGCAGCATTTACCCCTTGGTCACTGCGGCCGACCCGAGACACGCTGCGAATATCGATACGGCTTTGGTTATTCATCGGTGTGACTTTAACAACCACATCGTCCAAAAAACCGAAAAAGGTGGTTTGCGCTGTCGCTTCAAAGCGCAATGCGTTAGGGTCTGAGACGATGATTTGCCAACCTTTGTGCTGTGCAACAGCTAATGCTTTTGCATAGGCTTGTTCAACCGTCAGGTTAGAGAAAATAGGTTTAATGTACGGATAAGATTTTTTCTGTTGTGTTGCAACGTCACTCCCAGCGTAAATCAAAGAATTCTTTGCCCCTGCACGTTTGTCATCTAACACTAAAAATTCAGGCGGGTTGACGGTGTCGGTGGTAATATCATGAATAGCAGGCGCGCGTTTTGTTGGTTGAATAACACCATAAAGCATAGGTGCTACGAGCACAAATCCAATGATTACAGCAATCAAAGATTTAATCGTACCAGTGCGATTACGAGTAACCCATTGAGAGACGAATACCAATACGCTTAAGCCAAGCAGAGAAAGGCCAATTGAATTGAAATAATTTCGAAAATAGCCAAAGCCAACAATGGGCTGCCACAACCCTAAATGGGCGCCAAACACCATCACCAACACCGCGAGCACAGCAAAAAAGGCGATAACGAGTAATAATGTTGCAATATGAGATGTACGCTTGCTGGTCATGTTTTATCCTTTGATAAGTTGTCATCGAGTCATAGTAAACCGTTTGTAGGCTTATCTTACTCGATTTGGTTTTTCGGTACTGTTTGCCCTTAGGGCGGTTACTTGTAGCTTAGATAGTTTGGCTAGTTTGCCGCTCTAAAAACTAAACATACCTGTTAACTGGTTAAGACGAGGTTAAGGTTGTGGATTGCTGACAAACATTAGTTCAAAAATGTAGCATTGCTGGAAATTCAATAAAATCACATCACCGCAATAGTCTATTGCGGACAAACACTGTCGGTTCACAGGCCCGTAAAATACGTCATCAAAACGTTGAAACACAGTCTAGTAGTATGACGTTTTAGACAGTGACGTTACTATTGCGGTCATTAACATAGTCTTTGATTATCAGGGCTTGCCTAGGTTTGTTGGCGATGATAAAACTTAGTCTCTATCATTCTCCTTCCCTCAAAAGTGTTGGCAGAGAATAATCAGTACATAAACCAATGAATGAGTCACGGAATGGAAATAGTGAGTCAAGGTTAGACATCCCAAAGTAGACATCCAACCTCGTCTATCATGATAACGACAACTTACACTTGTTTTCGTCGAACATAATACAGTGCCATCATTAGTGGTATGAGCAAAAACGTGCCACTAGGCGCTGGTACACTAACTTGTCCACGAATTTCACCAGCCGGAAAAGCGTCTGTATGGATATTGATATACCACAAGCCAGCAAGTAAATCGGTAGCTTGTTCATCGGTCAATACACTGTTGCCATTTGCTGAATTAGCCACAACGGATAAAGGCAATTGCACTCCCGCATTTTGATTAAATAGCGCCGCGCCGTGAAAATGTGCAACTGTGACATTTCCAGTTAAACCCGACCAGCTTATTTTCCAAGAAAACCCATTGGTTGCATCATCAAACATCATAGACGCCACGCCAGTCCCCATACTCCCCGAACCAGCACCAGCATTGGCCTGTGCGCCGTCAAGATTGGATGTAAGAGAAATCACTGTCGCTTGAGTAGACAGTGACATGGCAAGAGATATAACAACAACAAAAACTCTTAGTAATTTAATTTTCATTTTCGCCTTTCCTAACTAGCATTTTAATCGAACCCATAATTGGGTATATCGTTTCAGAGATTACAGCTTTATTTTAGGGTAATTCGACACAATCGGTGCTGAGAATTTCTAAAGTACAAGACACTTCTGGCTTCAATTGCTCAAATGCAAGAATCCGTCCACCAAATAATATTAAGTTATTACAATAACTTATTTTTTCTAAAAACTAATTGAATTTAAATATGTAAAAAAATATGACACAAAACACCTAACCATTCTCATTATTGAGTCACTTTTAATTTTCTCTATCTCAGTTACCTCACAGAAGTGATCTCCACAGCGGTTTAAGCCCTAACCTTTTATTTGCCCTCAACCTTAAGGTATACGTTACATCTTTAAATATACGAGTAGTGTGACAGGCCTTTTTCGCTGTAGCCTCGATCAAGGTAAACCTGCAAGCAGCACTTTAGAGCTGGTGTTGTTGGCACACTTGGCAGTAATGCCTGGTTGATAAAAAGTCCCCCTGCAAGGGTTAACTGTGCGGGAAAATATGCGGCAACAGTTAAGGTGGTCAAATAAACCATTTATTAGTTAAAACAATCAATCGGTGGTTTTGGTTACAATAAAAATGACAGCGTATCTGCTAAAAATAAATCTAACCATCTGTTTATATTAATAAAAAAAGTTTTGGCATTGGGGTTGCAAAAGTGAACTTGCTTTATCTAATTGACCAACACAAGGAAAAAACATGAACACTATCAATAAGCTACTCATTACCACTGCCATTTCAACTGCGTTTCTAAGCAATGTAAATGCTGCCACTCAATTTGCCAAAAAAGATACTAGCAACGCCACCGAATTGTGCGCCGTGGCAGCGTCGGGCAGTAAAATAAAAATGTACAAAGCCATGCAAGATGTCGATCTAAGTAAAAATTACGTGGTTAGAAACATTCGTTGTAATGGCCAGAGCATCACTAAATTTGTCAGCCAATACGGTAAAAACCCCGCAACCATAAATCGTTATCTGACTAACGGCAGTTATTCTGAGGTGTCAGACGTAGCTAAACTGTAAAGATTTGTCCAAAGGCTATTCGCACCTTTAGTGGGATGGTGGTTTGTGTTTGTCTCACATGTCTATCTAAAGGTGCTGTTTTGGTATCCCTTAAACGGGTTAGTCACCATTTCTCGCGCTTATTCAAAGGGGAAGTTTTACCACTACGTAACTTTCTAAAAGTATCGGCTTTTAGCTGGGTTGATTATGCGAAAAAAGTTAAGACAAATACTGTACCTATTCTACTACTCTGCTCGTCTAATCTTTTGTTCTTTTGCCCCGCGTTTTTTATCTTTGTACACTTCTATCTTGCTGCGTAACGGTATTGGAAAGGGAGCAACCATTCCTGCACACCGTCTTTCGCCTTGTTCAAAAACTGCTGGATGCATTTAAAGAACTCACTTATCAATATGGATTGGTACTATTCAATGCAATTGGCACAAGGTAAATCCTAAACATAAAAAAGGCCGCTGACTAGCGACCTATTTTAGATATTCACAACCACCCACTATTAGTTAGTTAGGTCGTCAAAGAACTTTTTCACGCCGTCAAAAAAGCCACTTTCTTTAGGGCGATTCTTAGCGACATCTTTACCTGTCCCCATAGAGCTTTCTAACTCATCGAGTAGCTCTTTTTGGCGTTTGCTTAAGTTAACAGGCGTTTCGATAACCACTTTACAAATTAAGTCACCTACACTGCCACTGCGTACAGATTTAACACCTTTGTTGCGCAAACGAAACATTTTGCCGGTTTGCGTCTCTGGCGTCACTTTAAGTTTAACTTTACCTTCTAAGGTCGGCACTTCAATTTCGCCACCTAATGCAGCTTTAGTAAAACTAAGAGGTACTTCACAGTAAAGGTTATTACCGTCGCGTGTGAATATGCTGTGGTCTCGTACATGAATCTGCACATACAAATCACCAGAAGGCGCACCATTTTCACCGGCTTCACCACCTCCAGTAGAACGAATGCGATCGCCTGTATCAACTCCAGCAGGCACTTTAACCGACAACGTTTTGGTTTTTTCTACACGCCCTTGTCCATGACAAACATTACAAGGATCAGAGATGATCTTACCTTTACCCGAACATGTTGGACAGGTTTGCTGCACGGCAAAAAAGCCTTGGCGCATCTGCACTTGGCCTTGACCATGACAAGTATGGCATGTTTTGGCACTAGACCCTTTTTTAGCACCTGAGCCATCACATGTATCACAGCTTGCTAGCGTTGGTACACGGATTTCAACGGTTTTACCTTTAACGGCTTCTTCCAAAGACATTTCAAGATTGTATTGCAGATCTGAGCCTGAACGAGCGCGAGACTGACGACCTCCGCCCCCACGACCTCCGCCAAAAATATCACCGAATACATCACCGAAAATATCACCGAAATCTCCGCCATGACCATGACCACCGCCACCACGGTTAGGATCGACACCCGCATGACCATATTGATCATATGCCGCACGCTTTTGAGAATCAGTTAACATTTCGTGTGCTTCTTGCACTTCTTTAAACTTTTCTTCCATCGCTTTATCGCCCTGTGTTCTATCAGGGTGATACTTCATCGCTAGGCGTTTATAAGCCTTTTTTATTTCGCGCTCGGTGGCACTCTTGTCCACGCCCAGCACTTCATAATAATCTCGCTTTGACATCTTGCTTGGTTTTCCTGCGGTGTTTTAATTATATTTTTATTAACAGCTAAATTGGCTAGTGTTAAATACAAACAAGGCGCAGTCAGAATAAACTGCTGCGCCAAGTTAGGCCAATAAGTAAAACTTACAGGCCATCAAAGTGAACTAGATTACTTTTTATCGTCTTCTTTCACTTCTTCAAACTCAGCGTCTACCACATCATCATTTTGTGGTTTAGCACCTGCATCTGTCGCTTCTGGACCACCAGCTGCGCCTTCAGCAGCCGCTTTAGCTTGTGCCACTTCCATCAACTTAGCTGATGCTTGAATTAACTCTTGAGTTTTTGCTTCGATGGCTTCTTTGTCGCCTTCTTTCACCGCTTCTTCAAGGGCAACAACAGCCGTTTCAATTTCTGCTTTGTCTTCTTCACTTAACGCATCGCCAGCTTCTTCAACTTGCTTACGCGTGCCGTGGATCATACCGTCGGCTTGGTTACGAGCTTGAACTAGTTCTTCAAACTTAGCATCAGCATCTTTATTTGCTTCAGCATCTTGAACCATTTGTTCTACTTCTTCATCACTCAAACCAGAAGAGGCTTTAATAGTAATTTTTTGCTCTTTACCTGTGTCTTTATCTTTCGCAGATACATGTAAAATACCATCGGCGTCGATATCAAATGTGACTTCAATCTGTGGCGCACCACGTTGAGCGGCACGAATACCTTCTAGGTTAAATTGACCTAGAGATTTATTACCAGATGCTTGTTTACGCTCACCTTGTAATACGTGAATAGTCACAGCAGACTGGTTATCTTCAGCAGTTGAGAACGTTTGAGACTTTTTAGTCGGTACGGTTGTGTTTTTCTCGATAAGAGCAGTCATAACACCACCCATAGTTTCGATACCTAAAGACAGAGGCGTTACATCAAGTAACAATACGTCTTTCACATCACCCGATAATACGCCACCTTGGATTGCTGCACCTACAGCAACAGCTTCGTCAGGGTTCACATCTTTACGTGGCTCTTTACCGAAGAATTCAGTGACTTGTTTTTGTACAAGTGGCATACGTGTTTGACCACCAACCAAAATAATATCGTTGATATCACCTACTGATAAATCTGCATCAGCTAGCGCTTGTTTAAGTGGCTCAAGTGTTGCTTTAACCATGTCTTCAACAAGTGATTCTAGTTTTGCACGCGTCAATTTAATTGTTAAATGCTTAGGACCAGACGCGTCAGCTGTGATGTAAGGCAGGTTCACTTCTGTCTGTTGAGCAGAAGAAAGTTCAATCTTCGCTTTTTCACCAGCTTCTTTAAGACGTTGCATCGCTAATGGATCTTTACGCAAGTCCATGCCTGAGTCTTTCTTGAATTCTTCAACTAAGTAGTTAATTACTTTGTTATCGAAATCTTCACCACCTAAGTGTGTGTCACCATTGGTCGCTAGTACTTCAAACGTGTGCTCACCATCAGCTTCGTCGATTTCGATGATAGAGATATCAAACGTACCACCACCTAAGTCATAAACCGCAACCACACTGTCGCCTTTTTTCTTGTCCATACCGTATGCAAGTGCAGCGGCAGTTGGCTCGTTGATAATACGTTTTACTTCAAGACCAGCAATACGACCAGCATCTTTAGTCGCTTGACGTTGTGAATCGTTAAAGTAAGCAGGAACAGTAATAACGGCAGCTGTTACTTCTTCGCCTAGATAATCTTCAGCGGTTTTCTTCATCTTTTTCAATACTTCGGCAGAAATTTGCGGCGGTGCCATTTTTTCGCCTTTTGTTTCTACCCAAGCATCGCCATTGTCTGCTTTCACTATGCTAAAAGGCATAATATCGATGTCACGTTGTACTTCTTTGTCATCAAAACGACGACCAATTAAACGCTTGATAGCGAATAATGTATTTTGTGGGTTGGTTACAGCCTGACGCTTAGCAGGTTGACCGACTAAAATTTCACCGTCTTGGCTATAAGCGATGATTGAAGGTGTGGTACGATCCCCTTCTGCATTTTCAATAACTTTGGCTTTGTCGCCATCTAATACTGCTACACATGAGTTAGTAGTACCTAAATCGATTCCAATGATTCTACCCATTAGTTTTTCTCCAAAAAATTTTCTTAAAAGCTTGTACACTTTGTGGGGTTATTATTCTGTTTTTCAACATTCGAATTAAAAAAACCTTCACAAAATCGTCATTATTTTCGCTAATCATTCACCAAAATGAAGGATTAGGCTTCTACGTCAACACCACCATCTGGCGCGCGCGTTACCATCACCATGGCTGGACGTAATAAGCGTCCGTTTATTTCGTAGCCTTTTTGCATTACCGCCAACACAGTGTTAGGTGGTAGTTCTGCATTTTCTTGCATCGACATAGCTTGATGTTGGTCAGGATTGAAAGGTTGTCCTTGTGGATCAATGATCTTCATTCCGAATTTTTCAATGGTATTGACAAAAGATTTAAGTGTTAAATCAACCCCATCAAGAATTGGCTTAATTGCTTCATCTTCTGGATTAGCCACTTGTAGAGCACGCTCTAAGTTGTCTGCTACAGGTAGCAATTCCCCGGCAAATTTTTCTAGCGCATATTTGCGCGCTTTATCTATTTCGCCTTCAGCACGTTTACGTGAATTGTCGGCGTCAGCAATGGCACGCATCACAGAATCTTTTTGCTCTGTCAGTTTTGTTTCTGCAGCAACAACAGCGGCTTCTAATTCAACTATACGCTGTTGATCTTCAGTTAACTCTTCTGCTACTTCTTCAACATTCTGTTCTACATCTTGTTGTTCAACTATCTCTTCAGGAGATTGTTTTTCATCACTCATGAATTCCTCCGCCTTTATCCGGCTAATAACAATATAAATTACTGATTGCTGGGTAGAATGGGGATGGAAAAATGCAATTCAAGCACTAATTGTGTGGATTTATCAGTTTATTTAAAACTAATGAAAATTATCAGCAAAATTGGCCATAAACCGCGGGGTTCGCCTTAATTGCGCTGTTTTCATATGTGGGCGTTAACAGTGATCTCATGTTGAACAGAAAAGTTGACACCGACCAAAGGGAAGCTCAGCAAATACATTTAGTGGGATATTAACAATATAGAACAGCAGCCTATTGACTGCTGAGCGTTCTGACATTTTACCAACGCCATTAAATAACTAACCTGAGTTCTGGATAAGAAGTATTGTTTAAGCTAGACACAAAAAGAGCGCTATCGAGAGGTTAGACTTATCCAGGAGCTAGGATTAACTATGATTCAAAATAAACCAACGGTTCTTGGACAAGCAGAGGGTGTACAGGCATGATTATTCCCTGTCAAATACCGTTAACCGAGTGGAAAATCACTCAGGCCTTGCCATGACCGATAACTTATTGATTAGCGTTGGTATTACTTATTAAGGTTAACGAGCAGCCCTCTCGCTTACTTCAAACGCTTCACCAACTCGTTTAAGTCTTTGACAATATAGTCTGGCTTGGTAGCCAATGGGTATAGCGCCTTTTTAGGACGAGCCACAAACGCAGTTTGCAGACCCGCCGCTTTAGCCCCTGCGACATCCCAGCCATGAGCGGCGACCATTAATGCTTCTTCAGGCTTAATAGCCAATTTATTCAATGCCCAAGCATAAGCGCGTAAATCAGGTTTGTAGATTTTAATATCTTCTATGCTAAGGCGCAGATCAAAAAAGTCAGTCAACCCCGCATTGGCAAATTGAGTTTTAACGCCGTTATTCGAAGAATTAGTTAAACTAACAATTTTATAGCCCTGAGCTTTTAAAGCAGCTAGGCCTGCTTTTACATCCGGATGCGCTGGCAAAGACAATAAAGGCGTTTTAATTGCCGTTACAGCCTGCTCTTGGCTAATGGCTATTCCTTCATTTTGGGCAACCATTTGTAAAGCGGCTACACCAATTTTACCGAAATCTTGATAGTCGCCGGTTACTGTTGTGACTAATGAATGGTGTAACATGGTTGAAAACCATAAGGCAGTAAGATTTTCATTTCCGTTTAGTACCTTGCCAATTGAAGTACGCATGGTTTCTAAATCGAGTAAGGTTTCGTTGACATCAAAAATGATCACTTTGGGTTTCACCACTGCTTGACTCATTGCAGATTGACTCACAAAAACACCTCCAAGTAAGAAAATAAATAGATAGCTAAGTTTGATAAACCCCATGCTTTTGTTTAGGTACATAATTTGCTCTTATTTGAAAAGTTGAAAAATAAAATATTGAATTGATAGCCAGTAAACTAACCGCGGTTTACCACGCAAACCAGCTTCACTGGTTTTAAGCGCGGCAATAAAAACCTAGACGTTCAGCGAGGTGCCCATTAAATAAATAATTTAGCTTAACACCTCGATATTCTAAGGGATCATTTTGTCTTTTTGGACAAATATTAACGTTACTTTGTTACAGAGTATTTAGTGTCGAGATCACGCAATAAATACAACGCTAAACACGCCGCCCACATTGGCCAAGCGGCAAAGAACAATAAATTGTTGAAAGGGTCAAAGTAATGACCTAATGCTGACAAAGTCGAGCCGCCGTGCATAATAAAAATCAGGCCGTAGGTAATACGCTTTTTAAAGCCAATCAAAAAAGACAGCACTACAACCAGTTGCACAACCCCGAGTAAATAAGCAATGTTTTCGGCCAGTCCAGATATGGAGTAAAACTTTTCAAAAATTTTGATACTGTGATCAGGATTGATAAACTTGTCTAAAGTCCACACAAACATAACGATAAACACCCCAACTCGAAGCGCCAATAAAGACCACTGTATGCGAGAAAGTTGAGAACTAGAAAGCACTTGACTCATGAAAAATCCTTGATTGTAAATTTATAAAAGTTAATTGAAAACAGAGCTGATTAATGCATAAACAACTCGCACTGAACTACGCTCAGATATTGCAAAAGACCGTGTAGATTGAGATTTATTGCATAGAATAGTGAATTAATTACCTCAACAAGACCAAACTCATACATAACGAGGTAAATAGCATTATATCAATCAGAAATGATAAGTAGCCACTCAACGAGAGTTTACATGTGCTTGACCAAGGCGCTTGAACGGCCGTTTTGAATTAATATGTGGTTCAAGCAACCATTTCTACCTACCAACGCCTTGTGCAAAAATCGCTGAATGTATTTACAGAGATCACTTATCAATATGGATGGTATTATTTGGCGAAATACTAGGTTTAGCCGCCCGCGACAGGCCACCTTAGTTGATTTGACGTTAGTACTCCCTGGTTAACGAAATATTGCCTGTCTAACCAGGCGGTTGTTCGCAGGTAATAGTCGGCTATTGCTAATGAGTGCGACGCAATCAATCACAAAAACCTCGTAACCGAGAGGCGCAGCTTATTTATAATTCAGCTTATTTGCAGTTATTATCGATTAGATATTGATCTAGGGATTAAGCATGTGCTCTGATCGCTATATCTCAAGTCTATTAAATAAGGTGTCGTTTTGAGCGATCCTATCATTTTGTTAGTCGCAGTAGGGCTTATCTCTATTGCGTGCCAGTTTTTTGCTTATAAAGTTAAACTCCCCGCTATTTTACCTTTGCTAGTTGCGGGCTTAGTTGTCGGCCCAGTGACTGGGATAATGGATCCTGACTTATTGCTTGGAGATTTACTCTTCCCTATAGTGTCGTTGTCGGTGGCAATCATTTTATTTGAAGGTGCATTGACCCTGAAACGTGGCGACTTAAGTGGTCATGGCTCAATGGTCCGTAACATGTGTACTGTTGGGGCGCTTATCACTTGGCTGATTGTCTCACCCATTGCACATTTTGGTTTGGGCATGTCTTGGCAAATGGCCTTCTTATTTGGCGCAATAGTCACAGTGACCGGCCCAACTGTAATTGTACCTATGCTGCGAACAGTTAGACCAAACAGTAAAATTTCGAATATATTGCGCTGGGAAGGGATCATCATAGATCCAGTTGGCGCGTTATTAGCAGTATTGGTCTTTGAATACATTATTTCTACTCAAGATGCCTTAAGCCATACTCTTTTTGCCTTTGCCTTAACCGTATCTGTGGGCATAGGGTTTGGAGCCTTGTTCGGCTACTTAATGGGCGTGTTACTGAGAAATAACATCATTCCGCACTACTTAATCAACACTGCAGTGTTAACCCTAATGCTTGGAGCCTTTGAAGGCTCCAATCTAATTGCTCACGAGTCAGGGTTACTAACCGTTACTGTTATGGGCATGTGGTTGGCCAATATGAAACGGGTAGATGTCGATGGCATTTTGGAGTTTAAAGAAACCCTGAGTGTTTTATTAATTTCCGGCTTGTTTATCATTCTTGCCTCTCGTATTCAGTTAGACGCCATTTTAGCCCTTGGCTGGGGCTCAATAGTGGTATTAATTGGTATCATTTTCGTTGCTCGTCCGGTTTCAGTGATTATTTCCTCTATTGGTACAGGATTGAAGTGGCAAGAGGTTGCTCTACTTAGCTGGATTGCTCCCAGAGGTATAGTGGCCGCTGCCGTGTCCGCATTGTTTGCTTTAAAATTAGAGGTATTGAACTATGCACAAATAGAATCTTTAGTACCCATGGTATTTTTAGTGATTATTTGTACCGTAGTTTTACAAAGCTTAACCTCTGTTAGTGTGGCCAAGTATTTAGGGTTACGAGCACCTCCCCCTCATGGCTTTTTAATATTTGGCGGCGGAAAATTCGCTCGCTTTTTCGCCAAAGAAATGATCAAGCAAGATGTGACAGTATGTATTGCAGATACTAACTGGGATGCGATTAGCGAAGCCCGTATGGAAGGGATCCCCAGCTATTTTGGTAACCCTACTTCTGAACACGCATCACGTACCATGGAGCTTTCTTTGTATGGCACTGTGCTGGTTATGTCACCCTACAAACAACTCAACCCTTTAGTGACTTATCACTTTGAACATCAAATAGGTAAAGGTTCGGTATTAGGATTAAGTGACAATGAAAATAAAAAACTCACCAGTCACCAAATATCAGAATCTTATGCGGAAAAACTAGGCTTGTTCGCCAAAAACATGAACTACGGCAAGTTAACGGGTTACATGAACAAAGGCGGAACAATAAAAACCACCCGTATTTCTGAAGAGTTTACCTTTGAACACTATACTGAACAGTACAACGGCCGGCTATTGCTTTTGTGTGCCATCGAGCCGAAAGGCCGCGTTCACATGTACACCACTTCCAGTAAAATTAGCCCCAAAGCGGATTGGCGGATTGTAAGCTTAATTAAACAAAATAACGAAATAGAACAGCTAGATAAATTAGCTATCGATGAGCAAAAGAATAGCAATTAAACTAGCACTAAAACATAGGCTCACCAACGATGGTGAGCCTATTGTTGCAGCTATTTTTCAGGCCATCCAATTCACACGACTATGGCCAGATTTGCGCCTTTCTATTGCTGAAATAGTATGATGCTTACCAACTTAAATCATCGGGGATTTCATAATCACCGTACCAGTCATCTTCTTCACTGCTTTTTTGATCTTCTTCGCTGATATTGTCAGCTCGATAGACCACACTTGCTTCGTCGCGCTCGGCAATTTTATTTGCTACTGGCATCGGCACTAACTCGTAACCTTCTCCCAGCTTTACCACGGCCAATTTACCCTGGCTTATTTGCTTTTGTACTGCAGGGCTTACATACATGCGCTTTATTAATGTGCCGTCGGTGAAGTTACACACCACGTCATCTTCGCCTCTTGAGCCAGCTGTTTTAGCTTGGGCGTTGGTTTCGATCAGTTGTTTAATTTGCGCAACAATGGCTTTTTTCTCAGCCTCGATTTTCGCTTGTTGATTGAGCTCTCGGTCTTTGGCCTTTTTGGCTTCAGCTACTTTTTCGGCCGCCAATTTAGCTTCGTTGGTTTCTACTCAGGTTATGATTTTTTTTAGCTTTTGCTTGCTTGTGCTTTTGTTGTCTAACTTGCTTAGCTTTTTTCTTATCCGCTAAACCTGCTTTAAGTAATTGTTCTTGAAGAGAAAGTGCCATAATTTATGCCATTAAATTGAATCGTAACGTAAAAATAAAGACGGCAGCCTAAGCTGCCGTATTAAATAGTATCAAGTAAAGCACTCTGTGCGTAAGCTATTTTGGCTTTTTACGCTTATCTTCAGCTTGCCATTTACCGTCAGTATACCAAGCAGACCAACCTGATGCCTTGCCATCTTCCTTCTCTGACATGACATATTGTTGTTTCGTTTTACGGCTATAACGAACAATAGTCGGGCTACCATCTGGATCTGCCGCAGGCGCATCAGCTAAGTAATGAAACTTAGGAGAAATACGATCTCTAAAACGCGCTAACTCTTCCACTTTAGGTGCACGAGTTTCTCTAGATTTAGGGAAATTATGCGCCGCTAAAAAGATACCAGACGCACCATCTCTTAGTACAAAGTGGGCATCCGATTTAACGCATTCTAATTCTGGTAAATCTGTTGGATCTTCCTTAGGTGGCGCGGCTTCACCGTTTCTCAGTAACTTACGGGTGTTCTTACATTCTTCGTTGGTGCAACCAAAGTATTTGCCAAAGCGACCATTTTTGAGTTCCATATCAGATTGACATTTATCGCATTCAATAATGGGCCCTTCGTAACCCTTAATTTTGAAGGTCCCCTCTTCGATCTCTACCCCTTCACAAGTCGGAGTATTACCACAAACATGAAGTTTACGGTTTTCGTCTACTAAGTAACTATCCATAGCCGTACCGCAAACATGGCAACGTCGCTTAGAACGTAATAATTCGGTCTCTAACTCTTCTTCGTCATCCACCTTAACGACTTCGTCACCAGACGTTAAATTTCGGGTCCCAGTACAACGCTCTTTAGGCGGTAAATTATAACCCGAACAGCCTAAAAACACGCCTGTACTGGCGGTACGTACGTTCATTGGACGACCACATTTGGGGCACTCAATATCGGTAGGTACAGCCTGATTTAACCGCATACCACCATCTTCCGGTGGTTGTTCAGCGAGGGCTAATTTTTGTTCAAAATCATCATAGAATTCGTTTAAAACTTGTTTCCATAATACTTTGCCATCAGCAACATCATCGAGCTTTTGCTCCATGTTGGCGGTGAAATCATAGCTAATTAAATCATCAAAGTTCTCTAGCAAACGATCGTTTACGATTTCGCCCATTTTCTCGGCATAGAAACGCTTGTTTTCAATGCGAGCATAACCACGATCTTGGATAGTTGAAATAATACTGGCATAAGTTGAAGGTCGACCTATACCTCGTTTTTCCAATTCTTTAACCAATGATGCTTCATTAAACCTGGCCACTGGCTTAGTAAAATGTTGTTTAGGATCTAACGCTTTAAGCGCCAGCGCATCCCCTTCTTTTACATCAGGCAAGAGAAAATCTTCGTCGCCTTTTTTACGCTGCGGATTTTGAACTTTAGTCCAACCATCAAATTTTAAAACACGACCTTTGGCAGTTAATTCAAACTCATCTGCTTTCACGCGGATAGTACTGGCATCGTACTTAGCGTTAGTCATTTGACAAGCAACAAACTGACGCCAAATCAACTCGTATAAACGCTGAGCATCACGCTCTACTTCGCTTATCGACTCAGATTTAAGTAACACATTAGAAGGACGAATAGCTTCGTGTGCCTCTTGTGCCCCTTCTTTGCTACCGTACTTAATGGGGTTTTCTGGAAAATATTTAGACCCGAAATTATCAGCGATATACTCTCGACAACTGTCTACTGCTTCAGCACTTAAATTGGTTGAATCAGTACGCATATAAGTGATGTGACCGGCTTCGTATAAGCGTTGTGCCATCATCATGGTTTTCTTAACACCAAAGCCTAAACGGGTACTCGCTGCTTGCTGCAAAGTAGATGTAATAAAAGGCGCACTTGGTTTGCTTTGGGTCGGTCGTGATTCACGACTCACCACCTGATAAGTGGCATTTTTAAGCACGGCTAGGGCTTTGTCTGCCTGCTGCTTATTGACCGGTTTAAAGGCCGCACCATTTTCTTTGGCGACCAACATGCGCAAGTTGGTTTTGTCTTGGGTATCTAGATCAGCGTGAACATCCCAAAATTCTTCAGGAACAAAAGCTTTGATTTCTCGTTCACGTTCAACCACCAACCTCACGGCAACTGATTGCACGCGACCTGCAGACAATCCTCGGGCCACTTTTTTCCACAATAAAGGCGACACCATAAAACCCACAACGCGGTCTAGAAAACGCCTAGCTTGTTGGGCATTGACCATTTCAATATTGAGTTCAGTCGGTGCCGCAAAGGCCTCTTGAATCGCATTTTGGGTGATTTCATTGAACACCACTCGCTGAAATTCTTTACTCAGGCTCGTCAATCAGTTCTCTGAGATGCCAAGCAATGGCTTCCCCTTCTCTATCCAAATCCGTTGCGAGATAAACGGTGTCAGCGTTTTTGGCTAATTTTTTTAGCTCGTTAACGACTTTTTCTTTACCTTCAAGTACATCATAATGCGCTTGCCAATCATTCTTAGGGTCGATGCCCATACGATCAACTAACTTCTTATATTCATATTCTTTCAAGTAATTCGAGCGCTTTTTATCGGACAGAAGTTTCAATTCTTTTGCTGGTTTTTTAGGCGCAACTTTGCCCACAGCTTTGTGAGGGAGGTCTCGTACATGCCCCACACTCGATTTAACGACAAAATTTTTGCCGAGATATTTATTAATTGTTTTTGCCTTTGCCGGTGACTCGACAATGACTAGAGATTTTGCCATAAATTGGTTTTAACCTTTGATTAATATAGGTTTTTATACAATAAGCCAGCAGTATTGCTATTCGGCTTATCAAAAATGCTTTTTTACATATATCGACAAAATGAATAGAAAACAAGTTCTTCTTCATAGTTATCCAATATTCTTCATTTGAAGAGTGCAGATTCTGTTTGTTTTTTAACCATCAAGATTGGCAGCGATAACAAAAACAGTATAATAGCCAAATACTTAACAAATTATCTAACGCCGACTAACCAAATATTGCTTACTTAGGTCATTAAATGATTAATCTTTCACTTAAGGCTTAGGATGCAAATTTGTTGACGTATTGATGAATGATAAAATGATTACCAAGAGGTTGAAATGACACAACATTTTGAAGCAAATTTTGATGGTTTGGTCGGTCCTACCCACAACTATGCGGGCTTGTCTTATGGCAATGTGGCGTCACTAAATAATGCCAGTGCCTTGAGCAGCCCTAAACAGGCTGCTAAGCAAGGATTAAAGAAAATGAAGGCCCTAGCTGACCTAGGGTTAGTTCAAGGCATTCTGGCACCACAGGAGCGCCCTGACGTTAATTCCTTGAGACGATTAGGCTTCAGTGGCACTGATGCTGACGTTTTGTTTGCGGCCGCAACACAAGCACCGGCTATTTTTCAGGCTTGTTGCTCAGCATCAAGCATGTGGACAGCCAATGCCGCAACCGTATCGCCCAGTGCCGATACTAAAGACGGCAAAATTCATTTTACGCCGGCTAATCTGACCAATAAATTTCATCGCTCAATTGAGCCTCAAGTCACGGGGAATATTCTGCAAGCCACCTTTAACGATGATAGGTACTTTTCACACCACCAACATTTACCCGATAATGATCATTTTGGGGATGAAGGCGCCGCTAATCATACTCGGCTATGCAACGCCTATGGAGAGCAGGGTTTAGAAATTTTTGTATACGGAAAACATGCCTTTGACAATAGCAAACCTGCGCCCACGAAATTTCCCGCCAGACAAACTATTGAGGCCTCTCAAGCAGTGGCTAGATTACATGGATTGAAAGACGAAAATGTGGTCTACATTCAGCAAAATCCAGCGCTAATAGACCAAGGTGTATTTCACAACGATGTCATATCTGTGGGCAACCAAAATGTCTTATTTTATCACCAGCAAGCATTCTTAGATTCAGCTTCGGTCTTACAACAGATTCGACAAAAATTTGGTGATAAAGATTTACACCTAATCTGCGTAAATAGTGATGAAGTGAGTGTGCAAGATGCCATAAGCACCTACTTATTCAATACCCAAATAGTTACATTGGCCGATGGTCACATGGCCATAATTGCGCCATCAAACTGTCAAGAAAACCAAGCTGTATCCCACTATTTAGCGAAGTTAGTAGAGCAAAATACTCCCATTAAAGAAGTGAAATATTTTGATGTAAAACAAAGTATGCGTAATGGTGGCGGACCAGCGTGTTTACGATTGCGAGTAGCCATGACAGAGCAGGAACGGGCCGCAGTTAACCCTAATACTTTGATGAATGACAAGCAATTTGACACTTTGAATCATTGGGTGGATAAACACTATCGTGATGAATTAAGTGTAGACGATCTAAGGGATCCTCAATTATTAGTCGAATCTCGCACGGCGTTAGATCAACTCACTCAAATTTTACAGTTGGGTGCCGTTTATCCCTTTCAGCAAGTGTAAAACCAAGTACCAATAAATAACGATGTACCTATTCATTTATTGGCCTTGGTGTTAGTTTTTCGGTTGTATTTCAGCGCAAAGCTCTGCACGTTATGCGCTTTTCGCCAATTCAATGAGTGTCGGTACAGTTTGGCCCAACGCCATAAGGGCTGTTAGGTGGAGAAGAACCTTCAACCGTTAAATCTGCGACGGCAATTGGCAGTAAGAAACTCTGACTTTCTGCCGATTCGCTACCAGCTGACTGCGCTTTTACGGTCACTTCAACTTCTGCCCACCCACCAAATTGCTTCGCATATAGAATATTCACTAGGGTTTGGCCATTACTATCGGTCACAGTATTGGGTGGAATAGACACCACATTACCCGGGGTCAATAGGCCGTCTTGATTGGTATCTTCGCCCTCATCCAGAATTCCGTTGCCATTAATGTCTTCGTTGGCACAAGATACGGCTATATTTTGATACCAAATTTCATCTAACTCGTCCCATAGCCACGAGCCTTTTTTATAGATGCCACCATCGATAAATTTGACTGGGGGCGCGGAAAAGCTCATGGCTGCATTTGCTACTGGGTTTGAGTCTGGATCGGTAACAAAAACTGTAAATTCCTTTGCATAACTAGATTGTCCTGCGACCTCTAACAAACGGCCTGTGCCAATTGAAATATCAAAAGCACGATCCCCCACAGTCAATGTCGCAACGCCCATTACCTGTGGGGTGTCTATCACAGTTGCTTGTACTGTTACGGCCTCGTAACTACTAACAGCATTAGAAGTAAACACCACAGCAGCAATACCACTTCTATCTGTTATACCTTCACTGGGAGATATAAAGCCACCACTGACATCATGCACCACAAAATTCACTCCCTTACCTTTCACTAAATTGCCATTGGGATCTCGCACTACGGCTGTCACCCTGCTCGTTTGGCCGCTTGGGGCAATCGAATCAGGCGTAGCATCAACCATAATACTGGCCGCTTCAATCGCTACGAACTCTACTTGGGTTGTGGCTGTTACTAGTTCTGTATCGCTATCCCATCCTGTGGCTGACATGGCCGCAAGACCCGCGTTATCGGATTGCACGGTAAAACTCGCAAGCCCATTTTCATCGGTGACAGATTCGCTCTGCAAGACAGTGCCTCTTGATGTAGTTAACGTCACTTTTCCACCGACATTCGCCATATTGTCTTTCAGCCATTTAATTGACAAAATGGCACTATCAGCCAATGCAATAACACTATTTGGCTCACTGTTAAATGTAAAGCTATCTTGCTGCACCACTAGCTGAAAGCTCCCCGTGGCGTTTAACGATGTAGCCCTTATCGTGTCATTACCAGCGCGCCTAGCGGTATAATCAACGGAGAATTGCCCCGATCCTGAGGTAGTACCAATTACATGACTTAATAGACCATTTTGCGCAAACATAGTTACTGTTTGCCCAGCGATACCTTTTCCATCCGAATCAACGACATGAACTGTGATGGGAGTTGAATCATGTAAGCTTAACGACGCAGCACCATTGATATTAATTTCGCTCCCCACAACTTGGACTTCTAATGTCTCTGTCTGTTGCAGGCCCTTAGCGCTAGCAGACACATTGATACGTCTATTTTCAGGGTTATTCAGGGTGCTCAAAAATGCCCTAGCAATACCGTCTTTGCCGGTTACGGATACACTTCCACCATCAACTAAGGCTAAATTAGCCGCCGCATCTGCCGAAAATATCACTTCTATACCTTCTAGCAGCACGTTGTTGGCATTTTTAACCAATGCTAATAATTCAATTTGATCGGAGCCACTAGAAGCTAGTTGAGTAGCGCTAGCAAATAATGCTAAAGAGGCAGGTTGTTGATTGATCTGCGCGGACCCCGCTGATACAAAAGTTAAATTGGCGGTTTCCCCCGAATCTAAACTGGCTGTCATTTCGCCTGCACCGGAAAGTTGTCCCACAAAGATATCCAGTGTTGCCACTCCTTGGCTGTTAGTGTGAGCCGTACCAGTATCGTTGGCAAACACAGCGACGCCCTCTGGTCTAACGGTAAAAGTCACTAAAGTATCAATGACCGGGTTTCCATTTGAATCAAATACAGCGGTCGTCAATCGCAGTGCACTGGTACTCGTTAACTCTTTTGAAGCTTGACCACTTTTAAGCTCAGTAAATGCCATATCTACGGTACGTGTGACCACATTATGGTCGTTATTTGATTGGTCTTCTGTATCGCCCCCTTCCCGTTCAAGACTGCCGCCACCTCCACATGCGACTAAATTAAGTACACATATCACTGCAACTAGCGTTTTATAGCACCGATATTTTCTATTAGCTTTATTCATAGGTTCCATCCTTTTTTGATTAATTCTCCTAAATCTAGTTCAGCTTGATAAACAATCTTGCTAATCTATGTAACGATTTGAGAAAGAAATATATTTCAATAGCAAAAATAACGTATAACAAAGCTTAGGATTTTCATGACTGAAACCACTCCCCCACAACAACCAACAACAGCCAAATTAGGTTTAACAGCAAAAATTTTTATCGGCATGGTGGCCGGTATTCTCATCGGGACTTTGTTACAACTATCATTTGATGATAGTGGAGATTTGGTTTTTAGCGTATTCGGTATGCAACTTTCGATGCATCAGCTATTTGTCGAAGGATTATTCAATGTAGGGGGAGAAATATTTGTCGCCAGTTTGAAAATGTTGGTGGTCCCTCTTGTGTTTGTGTCTTTGGTATGCGGCACAGCCAGTCTATCAGACCCCTCAAAACTAGGTCGTTTAGGTGGGAAATCAATTGTTTTATACATTGGCACCACTGCTGTGGCCATAAGCTCAGCGATGTTCTTCGCCCTATTAATATCGCCAGGAGAAGGGTTAAACCTAATAGCTGAACACGCATACGAAGCCAAACAAGCACCATCTTTAGGCCAAGTCATTATTAACATGATGCCGACTAATCCCATTAATGCGATGGCCGAAGGTAATATGTTGCAGATCATAGTGTTTTCGGTTTTCTTTGGTATTGCCATGTCAATGTGTGGTGAAGCTGGCAAAAGGTTAACCAGCGTTTTTGACGATTTAAGCGTAGTTGTCATGAAGTTAGTCACTATATTAATGAATTTAGCCCCATATGGTGTGTTTGTGTTAATGGCTAAATTGTTTTCTACCATTGGTTTTGAGACCATCACCAGCTTAGTCAAGTATTTTTCAGTCGTATTCTGTGTACTCCTTATCCATGGCTTAATTGCCTACCCAATCATTTTAAAATTACTCAGTGGACTCAGTCCTAAATTGTTGTTATTCAAAATGCGCGATGCTGCCTTATTTGCTTTTAGTACTTCAAGTAGCAGTGCAACCTTACCCATTACTATGGAGACGGCCACCAAAAAGCTCGGGGTAAAACCTTCTGTTGCTTCGTTTACTATTCCACTTGGTTCAACCATTAACATGGATGGCACGGCGATCATGCAAGGTGTAGCAACCGTGTTTATCGCCCAAGTTTACGCGGTAGATTTGGCATTTAGTGACTATATGATGGTTATACTCACCGCTACCTTAGCGTCAGTTGGCACAGCTGGCGTACCCGGTGTAGGTTTAATCATGTTAGCTATGGTACTAACACAAGTAGGCTTGCCTGTTGAAGGCATAGGCTTAATTTTAGGTGTAGACCGTTTACTCGATATGACTCGCACCGCGGTAAATGTAACCGGCGACTGTATGGTGGCTTGTATAGTGGCCAAAAGTGAGGGTGAATTAGATGAGGACGTATATCAAGACAGTGCGGCAGGTAAAGAGGAAGAAAGCTTAGGGACGATCCGAAATTAGCAGTAAGCAAGATGTATTTCTGTTTTAAAGAATACACAAAAAAGAGTATACAAAAAAGGACGCTTACGCGTCCTTTTTTATAACCAGCCAGTGCTTACTCAGCAGCGGCTTCTGGTTTCATATGTGGAAATAAGATCACATCTTTAATCGTTGGGCTGTCAGTAAACAACATCACCAATCGGTCAATACCAATCCCCTCTCCTGCCGTAGGAGGCAGACCATACTCAAGTGCACGTATATAATCTTCATCAAAATGCATTGCTTCATCGTCACCAGCATCTTTTTCTTCTACCTGTTTACGGAAACGAGCCGCTTGATCTTCGGCGTCATTTAACTCCGAGAATCCATTAGCCAACTCACGTCCACCAACGAAGAATTCAAACCTATCGGTAACAAAACTGTTATCATCGTTTCTACGTGCTAATGGCGACACTTCCCAAGGATAGGCAGTGATAAAAGTAGGTTGATCTAGTTTTTCTTCAGCGGTCGCTTCGAATATTTCGCACAAGTATTTACCCGCACCCCAAATTCCATCTACTTCAGGCTCTTTAATATGTAACTGCTTAGCCATAGCTTTAAGTTCTGCTAAGTGATTTTCAGGATCATTAATGGCTTCAGCATTCGCTTCAGGCCAATATTTGATTACTGCTTCGTTCATAGTTAAGCGGGCAAAAGGTTGACCAAAATCATAGTTCACTTCACTCACTACATTGCCTTCGGCATCTTTGGTGGTGTTTTTAATAATGGTTGTACCTAGCACGTCTTGCGCGACTTTACGTAACATTTCTTCTGTTAGGTTCATTAAATCGTGGTAGTCAGCATAAGACTGATAAAACTCTAACATGGTAAATTCAGGGTTATGACGAGTCGACAATCCTTCATTTCTAAAGTTACGGTTTATTTCAAAAACACGTTCAAATCCACCTACCACTAAGCGCTTTAGGTATAACTCAGGGGCAATACGTAAATACATATCAATGTCTAACGCATTGTGGTGCGTGGTAAAAGGTTTTGCAGTCGCGCCGCCAGGATAACCTGCAACATCGGCGTTTCGACTTCCATAAAATTGCGTTCTGTCAAAAAGTTGCGAATACCGCTCACCACTTTGCTACGGATCATAAAGGTATCACGAGTTTCTTGGTTAGTGATTAAATCAACGTAACGTTGGCGATACTTAGTTTCTTGATCAGACAGGCCATGGAACTTTTCAGGTAATGGACGCAATGACTTAGTTAAAAGCTTATATTCGGCCATGTTTACGTATAAATCACCTTTACCTGATTTATGTAACTCACCTTTAACACCAATAATATCACCAATGTCTAAGCTACCGTAACGTTCCTTAATGTCTTTTTGGGTATCTTTTGCTGCGTATGCTTGTATGCGTCCGGTCATATCTTGCAACAACAAAAATGGCCCGCGCTTGGCCAAAATACGTCCAGCAATACTGACCACTTTACCTAGCGATTCCAAATCAGCTTTTTCGTGCTCACCAAACGCTTGTTGTAACTCGTCGCTATAAAACTCACGGCGAAAGTCATTAGGGAATCCGTTTGATTTGCAGTTTTCTCTAATTTGAGAAAGTTTCGCTCGGCGCTCTGCAATCAATTTATTTTCGTCTTGCTGATTATCTGTCATGGGTGTTCCTGAGTTTGTGTACTATTTGCTTTAAAGTGGTGTAAATTCAATTACCGTAAAATTACAAACCTGATTTTAAACTGGCTTGAATAAATTTGTCCAAGTCGCCATCAAGTACGGCTTGAGTGTTTCTGGTTTCTACCCCAGTACGTAAGTCTTTAATGCGTGAGTCATCCAATACATAAGAGCGTATTTGACTGCCCCAGCCTATGTCAGATTTTCCATCTTCCATAGATTGTTTTTCTTCATTTTGTTTAAGCATTTCATGCTCATACAATTTCGCTTTTAGCTGTTTCATAGCCTGAGCTTTGTTTTTATGCTGAGACCGATCGTTTTGGCACTGTACCACTATATTGGTGGGTTCGTGGGTGATCCGTACCGCAGAATCTGTTCGGTTAACGTGCTGTCCACCCGCACCCGACGCACGATAGGTGTCAATGCGCAGGTCCGATGGGTCGATATCAATTTCGATATCATCATCCACTTCAGGATAAGCAAAAGCCGAGGCAAATGAGGTATGACGTCGACTACCCGAATCAAAAGGTGATTTTCTGACTAATCTATGTACGCCAGTTTCGGTGCGTAACCAACCAAATGCATAATCACCACTGAATCGGATCGTGGCACTCTTGATCCCCGCAACATCGCCATCGGAAACTTCGATTAGTTCAGTTTTAAAGCCATGGGCCTCACCCCAGCGCAAATACATGCGCAACAACATATTGGCCCAATCTTGGGCTTCTGTGCCGCCAGAGCCGGACTGAATATCAAGATATCCGTCATTGGCGTCATTGGGGCCAGAAAACATGCGTCTAAATTCAAGCACTTCTAATTTCTTAATCAGCTCAGCTAACTCAGCTTCAGCTTCTTCAAAGGTCTCTTTATCTTCGGCCTCTACGGCCAACTCAACTAGACCTTCAACATCCTCACAACCTGATTCTAGTTGAACAATAGTGTCGACCACTAGCTCTAAGGCGACTTTTTCTTTGCCTAAGGCTTGTGCCCTGTCTGGTTCGTTCCAAACATCGGGACTCTCTAATTCGCGATTAACTTCTTCTAGGCGCTCTTTTTTCTGATCGTAGTCAAAGATACCCCCGAAGCGAATCCGCGCGTTGTCTAATATCTACTAAGGCATTGTGTACTGGATTGATTTCAAACATAAATATTATGACTAGGAATTAAAAATAAAGGACGCGGATTTTAGCGGATTTCAGCCGTTAATAACAGTAAATGCCGACAAATCACCAACAAAATAATGATATTAATAGCGTCACTGGCTAAACGTCTTATTCGGATCGCTATTGTGCGCCACGGCATGCCAGTGTTGTAGAAAGTCTTGAGTAATCGCTTGCTCTAATTCAATGGCCCGCTCGGTTGGGCAAAAAATGGTGACTTCGACTTGAGTATCGCCCAGTTCAGTCGTTGTGATGGTAATTTTGGGGTCTGGGCCTGCAATTGAGATATCCAGCCTTCTTTCAATCATGTGATTGTAACGAGCCGCCACATCATAAAAGTCGGCGCTGAACTGTTTTGCATTTTCAATAATAATATCGAGAAATACATAAGGATTAACACTCTGATCTCGAATAATTTTAAATTTATGAGTGGCGTAACGCTTCAGAAAATTTAAGTTTTTGATGGGGTTAGAGATCAACTTGTTATTGGGGATATATAACGTTTTCCCTGTGTACTCATAGGTTTTAAGATCCACTTCTAACAAAGTGCTTTTGATCCAGTCGGTCGCCGATACTTCACCAACAAAATTATCTACCTCAATCCAATCGCCAATTCTAAAAGGCCGAGTTGAAATTAAATAGAAGAAACCTATGACGCATTGAATAAACTCTCGGGTAGCTAAAACAATCGCCACTGAAAAAGCCGCAATAGAAAACGCAAACTTTTGGATCTCGTGGGCCCATATACTCAAAATCATGACAATTAACACGAAGTTCCAAAAGTTCTTCACGTTATTCACTAAGTCACGACGATCTTCGCCTTTTGAAGCCGCCCTTCTACGCAACAATTTAACCAAAGCATATTTGATCAATAAAGCAAAAAACGTAATCGAAAACGTTAGCACCAATTGATTTTCAAAAAGCGTTTTCACCCAACTCATTGCACTTTCCAATAACAACTTATTTCCCCACTCAAAAATTAGGATTATACAAGAATAAGCAAAGATAACCGACGTTTATCTTTGCCAATTTTACAGGGAACAGGCACCAGTCAAAATATTCTGAAAATAGTAATAGACCCTAAGCATAAAGTACGATTACTATGCACTAAATCTAAACATTGGACACTAAAAATGCGCATCGCAATTTTGTCACGTAATCCCAAACTTTACTCTACAAAACGCTTAGTTGAAGCTGGCACAAACTTAGGCCATCAAGTTGACGTTATCGATACAATGCATTGTTATATGGATATCACCAGTAATAAACCGTCGGTGCGTTACAAAGGAAAACCTCTACCATATTACGACGCAGTAGTACCACGTATTGGCGCATCTGTGACCTTTTACGGCACCTCTGTCGTTAGACAATTTGAAATGATGGGCACCTATAGTATTAACGAATCGGTGGCCATTAGTCGTTCCAGAGATAAATTGCGCTCTTTACAGCTATTATCCCGTAAAGGTATTGGAATGCCTCGCACTGGGTTTGCCAACCACCCTGATAATATTGGCGATCTGATCAAAAATGTTGGCGGCGCGCCCGTTGTGATTAAATTACTAGAAGGGACGCAAGGTATTGGTGTGGTATTAGCCGATACCCAAAAAACAGCAGAAGCGATCATCGAAGCCTTTATGGGCCTAGAAGCCAATATTTTAGTCCAAGAATATATTAAAGAAGCTGGCGGCGCTGATATTCGCTGTTTAGTTGTTGGCGGTAAAGTTGTGGCAGCAATGAAAAGACAAGCGGCTCCAGGAGAATTTAGATCAAACTTGCATCGCGGTGGTTCGGCTAGTGTTGTAAGACTTTCTCCCGAAGAGCGAAAAACAGCAGTCGATGCTGCCAAAACCATGGGCCTAAACATGTGTGGGGTAGATATACTGCGCTCTAACGCAGGACCTGTGGTAATGGAGGTTAATTCATCTCCCGGTTTAGAAGGCATTGAAAGTGCGACAGGCAAAGATGTTGCTTCAATGATTATTGATTGTATTGTCAAAAACGCCAAACCTTTTAGCAACAAGACCAAAGGTAAAGGCTAATGGAACCTATCGTAATTGGCGGAGTCACGATAAAAGCAGGTGAAAGTAAAAAAATTGAGCTCCCCATGCCCCCTCTCTACACAGACACCCATATGTCGATGCCCGTTTATGTCAAACGAGGTAGAAAAGACGGACCGACATTTTTTATCAGTGCGGCTATCCATGGTGACGAACTTAACGGCATAGAAATTATCAATCGTCTACTCAAAAGTAATTCTATCCGTTCTTTGAAAGGCACTCTTATTGCTGTGCCGATAGTCAATACTTATGGTGTTCTCAATCAAAGTCGTTACTTACCCGATAGACGTGATCTCAACCGCAGTTTTCCGGGCAGTAGAAAAGGTTCACTGGCCGGCAGATTGGCTCATTTATTTATTCACGAAATCGTCTCTAAATGTAACTATGGCATCGATTTGCACACTGGCGCGATTCATCGCAGCAATCTACCGCAAGTGCGAGCAAACCTTGACGATAAAGAAACCTTGCATTTAGCCAAAGCCTTTGGTTTACCTGTGCTACTTAACGCAGACATCAGACCTGGCTCATTGCGTGAAGCGGCCGCAGAAATGAATACTAAAGTGCTACTTTATGAAGCAGGCGAAGCGCTAAGATACGATGAATACTCGATACGAGCTGGGGTGAAAGGCATAGTCAATGTGATGCGCGAAATTGGCATGTTGAATAACCGAAAAGGCCAAGGTCATAAAATAGATCAATTCATTGCTCGCCAAAGTGGTTGGGTTAGGGCTAACGATAGTGGTTTCGTCAACCATGTCGCTCAATTGGGTGATCATGTCAGTAAAGGCGACATCTTGGCGATAATAGCGGATCCATTCGGAACTGAATTGAATAAGGTTATTAGCCCAGAAGAGGGTGTAATCATTGGCAAGCAAAACATTCCGCTGACCCAAGAAGGAGAAGCGATGTACCATATTGCCTACTTTAGAAAACCCGACTCAGTTGCCGAACACCTAGAGTTGTTGCAAGATAACTTAGTCCTAAATGAACCTTCAATAGTGTATTAAAAATGATGCAGATAGATAATAAAAAACATCTGGTTGGAGCCTTAGAGCTATGTGATCTGCCCGACCTTAGCCTAACAGGTTTAGAAGCACGTGTTGATACAGGAGCCACGACTTCTTCGTTGCACGTTGACAATATAAAAGAGTTTCAACGAGACAATAAAACCTGGATTAGTTTTGATATTCATCCAGATACTCACGACGTGAATAAATTGGTGCAACGAGAAGCCATAGCGAAAAGTCAACGAAAAGTGAAAAGTTCAAACGGAACATATGAGCATCGCTACGTAATTGAAACGAACATTTTAATTGCCGGTATGCAATGGAAAATACAGCTCACGTTAACCGATCGCTCCAGCATGAAATATTTAATGTTATTGGGCCGCGAAACAATGGCAGGTAGATTAATAGTTGATCCTGAACATGAGTTTTTGTTAACCAAAAACGACTAGATCTATCTTTAAAAACACTCATGTTCCAATTTAGCAACATGAGTGTTTATCTCTTATAATTGTTCGAGCTTGGCCAACATTTGACTAAATTCAGCTAACTCAAGTTCCAGATATTCGCCACCATCTAGCCACTCAACACCAATTAATACATTATCCTCAGCTAAATCCTCTACCCAAAACTCTAACCAATCAGCCAAACTGATCGCCATAGGTTGATAATCTTGCCACTCATCAACACAGTGATTTTGAGCTAATGCCCTGCTAGACCAGACAGGCATGACATCTGTATCTTCAAAATTAATTGAATCCAAAATCACCCAGCCTTCACTGGCCTTGTCTTGTAGAGCCCAGATCGTTTGGGTGTTTTTTACTTGTGCCATGAAATCGGCCACAGGAGGAGTAGTATCTGTCATGTTAAATTTCTTATGTTGAGTAAATAGCGTGGTGTAAGTCAATTCAAACAAAGCCTTACACATAAATAACGTCAAAATGTTCGTCAGCAATCATACGTAGATAACCGAATACGAACAACGCTAAACTCACATTTGTCGCAAACAGAATAATATTAGGTGGATTGACTGTAGACTAAAAACCAGTGGCTGTTGCATCAACAGCACGGCAAATACTTTCAGTCAACCTAAAATCCTCTGCCCATGAACTGCAACAGTCAATTCAACATGCTTTGCTTGCTTTCATTTGCCTTTGCAGCAAGTGCCTAGTTAACGCTAACCAACCACCTACAACTCTTGTAGATTGACGCCAAATAGCTATTGAAACATAAACTCTAGGGGAATGTGCAATCGCTTAGCCCATGCATTTTCACTGTGATTCTCCCCTCGAAAGTACTCAGTTTTCCATTGCTGTCGAGGGTAAGCCTGTTGCTCAAGTATTTCATCGATTTGTTTCTGTAACAGCGGATACATAGCATCTAAAGTAGCATCGCCATAATCAAAATATATCTTGTGTGTGCTAAGTTGCGCTAAATGTTGAGCAAAGTAAGTTTTAAACGCAGTAAACACTTCCTCATCCATTGAAAAAATTCCGGGCCAATGAGTCGACATACAAATCGCACCAGCAAAATCTGTTGGATAATTCATTAATGTATACCACGAGCTAAGCCCCCCCATACTAGAGCCTGCAATATAGCGGTGAGCACCGCCTTTGTTGACTGAATAATGAGACTCAACATAGGGGATCACTTCTTTAATCAAAAACTTTGCGTGACTGTCAGAGTACACTTTTGCAGAAAATAACTTGGATCCAGGATGTTTTTCAATTTGATAAAGCGCATCTTGTTTGGCTACTGATAGAGTTTCGAAAGGTTGTTGCGGGAAATATTCGCTATGGCGGTTTTCTACAGCGTTAGGGATCCCCACTACAATAATTGGCCGAATACGTTTCTGTTCAATTAAACCGGCCACCACCTCATCCACTTGCCACTCTTGCTTATTCCAGGTTTGGTTGGCATCAAATAACATCCGCCCATCATGCATGTACAGCACATCATATTTTTTACTGGAGCTGTATCCAGGTGGAAGCCAAACATATATATCTCTGTCTTGCACAAAAGCCGACTTAACACTGGTAACAATATCCAATTTGCCCTTAGCGACTTCAAATGAAGGAGCTGAAGCAAAACCGAAAGTCGATACAAACATTGATACCGCACACAATAAGGCCAAAAATCTCATGATCACACCCGCGCCAAAATAAAAACGCTATTTTGATGATAGAAAGCTGTTAGCTCAATCTGAATACGTATGTACAGCACAATTAATTTTTCGGCCACGGGGCTTTGCCGGTGGTTTCTGTTGCATGTAAAACCATCTTGCCTGAACTTGCCCCTGCATTACCATATTTGAAACAAGTCATTGTACACCTTAGTTTGCATAGTTCTCGATTTCCCCAATCTACGCAAACTACAACTAACCTAAAGTCCACACACATAATGATGGGTGTCTTGATAAAGGTGACGACATGCAAACTTAATCTAGCCACAAAGGGAGCTGGCGGCTTATATCAACTTTACTAATGGGCGATTTGAGTAAATAACTATGCTAGAATTTTTCTATCGTGATGAAACCTCAGATAGATAAGCATATGTCCCTAGCCGATTCTGATACACAAGCCGCCTTACTCGATAAAATTTGTCAGTTGGAAAATAACCAAAGAGCCATTGATCGTGTTCAAGCCATAATTGAATTTGACTTGAATGGTTATATTTTACGTGCCAATCAGAATTTCTTGACCATTTTTGGTTATACCGAGCAAGAGATTGTCGGCCAGCATCATAGTATTTTTGTAGATGCGAAATTTGCCCAAAGTGAAGAGTACAAAACATTTTGGCAAACCCTGCGTAATGGCTCCAACCATTCAGGTGAGTTCTCTCGGCTAGATAAAAATAATAAAGAAGTATGGTTGCAGGCTTCATACAACCCAGTGTTAGATAATTCTGGTAAGGTACTGCGTTTTATAAAATATGCGACCGACATTACCCTGCAAAAAACATATAGTGCCGATCTACAGAGTATAGTGTGTGGTTTACACAAAGCATTAACTGTTGTTGAGTTTGATCTACAAGGAAATATTGTCGATGCCAATCAAAACTTTTTAACCTTGATGGGCTATTGTGCTGAAGAATTAATTGGTCAACATCACGCCATACTCTGTGACAAAGAAGAAACAAAGAGTAAAAAATACATTGCCCATTGGGATAAGTTACGACGTGGTGTGTTTCAATCGGGTGAGTTTGTCAGAAAAAATAAAAGTGGCCAGAACGTTCATATTTATGCCACCTACAATCCCATTTTAGGGCCAACAGGTAAACCTGTTCGCATCATGAAGTTTGTCAATGATTTGTCAGAACGCCAAGCAATGGAAATGGCATTGAGGCAAGCGAAAGACAATGCTGAAATAGCAGCAAAGTCCAAAAATGACTTTTTGGCAAATATGAGCCATGAAATTCGCACACCAATGAATGCCATTATCGGCTATACAGAATTATTGTTAGAAGACGAAACCATTTTAGACGCTCATCGTCAGCACCTTTCAACTGTCCATTACTCGGCTTTTTCGCTGCTGCGATTATTAAATGATATTCTAGATACGGCGAAGCTTGAACACGGTAATGTGGCACTTGAAAACGAAATCTTTTCGTTACGTAAACTATGTGCCGATGTACAAAAAACCTTGCAACTCAGCGCGTCGCAAAAAATTTAGCCTTGATGTTTGAATATGAAAAATCCTTAGCTGAGACTTTCAATGGCGATGCCCATCGCATTCAACAAATATTAATGAACCTGATAGGTAACGCGATTAAGTTTACCCTCAAGGGATTTGTTCGCTTGAGCGTTAGTAAACGTGGAAGTCACATTGCAATAAGTATTGAAGACAGCGGAATTGGTATATCCGAAGAAAGACTAGAGCAAATATTCGATCCCTTTTCACAAGCCGATGCCACTGTTACTCGCCGTTTCGGCGGTACTGGTTTGGGCACAACTATTTCGCAACAATTAGCAAAACTAATGGGCGGAAAAATAGAAGTACAAAGCACAATGGGCAAAGGCAGCATCTTTACTATTATTTTGCCTCTGGTAGAAGTACAAGACGACTTGTCTTGCCTCCCCTTAGAAGTAATGAAGCCGGCCACCTCTGTTCTGAGTATTTTAGTGGCTGATGATGTCAAACAAAACTCAGACTTACTAGAACTTAGACTGGGTAGATTAGGTCATAAAGTAACGTCTGTCAGTGATGGCGAATTAGCCTATTTACAGGTTAAACAGCAATATTTTGATCTTGTTTTAATGGATTTACATATGCCCGGCGTAGATGGACTTTCAGCCACTAAGCTGATTCGCTCTTGGGAAAAGCAACATAATCGTCAGCCAATTGCCATTATTGCGTTAACCGCCAGCGTCCAAGAGGTAGATCGCTTGGCAACCGTTACCGCTGGTATGAACGGTTTTGCCAGCAAACCCGTAGAGCTAGAACAGTTATTGGCTGAAATAGAGCGAGTTACCGGGACCCACACTGACAACACCACGACGCCTGAATCAGAGATAAATCGATTACAAGACCAAGATTTATCAATCGACTGGGTGTCAGGCAGCAGCCGCTGGGGTAGCCGTGAAGAGTTAGCCAAACAAGCGGTGCACTTTGTCGATAAGATGATCAACGAACTTTCAGACGCGGCCAATAAAACGCTGCCTGAACAAGCTGCACTTGCTCATAAAACCAAAGGTTCGGCAGCTAACTTGTGTTTGTATCGAAGCGTAAAGTTATGTGAAAAATTAGAAGAGTTACTCGACGATGTGCAAAACACTGCTGACGCTAATCTTAAACAACTAAATCAGCATTGTGCAGAAATATGGTGCGAAGTTTCCTTAGCACTAACACAAGTTAAACTCGACGTCGGCATTGAAATGCCAAACGTTGGGATCTCATCAACCAGCCCAACATCTGCTACTCAAGCAAGTGCTAGTTTGCCTCTAGAGCAACTGGAGGCAATCCTCGACTCCCTTTCTAATGGAGAAATAAATGACACATTATTAGCCCCACTTTATGCGGCGCTTCCCGCCGATGAAAGTGAGCAAGTACAATCTGCGATATTTGATTTTGAATTTGAGCAAGCCATTACACTAATTGTCAATTCAAACTTGTACAATGCCCATCACCTAGATGATTAGTCATCACCTGATCATCAAAATATTACGCCCCCAATGTTGCTACATTTAATATTGAGGCGGCTGCAACTAGTCTTCATCATTAAGTTCGGCTTGGGTGAGTAAGCTTGTCGCTAGTTTTTTATTGCTCTGTACGCCCAACTTACGAAATTGTTCAACTTGCCTAACTAAGTTACCTTTGCCTGATGATAATTTATTCATCGCCCCTTCATAACTTTTTTGGGTCGATTCAATAGACTTACCAATCTTATCCATGTCCGTCACAAAGCCATGAAACTTGTCGTATAACTTGGCGGCGTTTTCAGCAATTTTTTGTGCATTTTGATTTTGATATTCGTATTGCCAAATATTATTAATGGTGCGCAGCGCCACCAACAAGTTCGTCGGACTAACCAACATAATATTGTTATCGAACGCTAGCTTGAGCAGGTCAGGGGCTTGATCTGCAGCCAACAAAAATGCCGATTCGATAGGAATGAACATCAGCACATAATCTAAAGTACGAATACCATTTAAGTCTTGATAGTCTTTTTTACCTAACTCTTTGATATGTGAACGTAACGAATTAATATGCTCTTTTAAATGCAGTCCGCGAGCCAGCTCGTCTTCTTGTTCATTAAAATATCGCTCATACGCGGCTAACGACACTTTTGAATCAACGACAACATCTTTGTCATTAGGTAAGTGCACCACCACATCGGGTTGATATACTTTGCCTTGCTCATTTTTTAGCGAAACCTAGGTATCAAACTCATGACCTTCGCGCAGCCCCGATTCTTTTAAGATCCTCTCGAGTACAACTTCTCCCCAATTGCCTTGGGTTTTATTATCGCCTTTTAACGCTTTGGTTAACGCCGCGGCATCATGGGTAATTTGTTGATTAAGCTCTTTTAGGCCGAGAATTTCAGTTTTTAGAGAAGCGCGCTCTTGGCCTTCTTTGACGTATTGATCCGTTACTTGGCGCTTGAACCCTTCAATTTGTTGCTTAAACGGCGCTAATATATTGTCCAAACTATCTTTACTGGATTGACTAAACTTTTCTTGTTTTTGCTCAAATATTCTATTCGCTAGGTTTTCAAATTGTTGCTGTAGCCTTTTTTCGGCATTTTCTAGTAGAGTAAGCTTTTCATGACTGGCGAGTTGTTCCTGTTCAAATTTTGCCTGCTGAGCACTGAGTTGAGTACGAAGGTCGGCGGCAAGTTTGTTACTACGCAAATACTCTTGTTGCCAATGTTGTTTTTCTTTATCTAACTCTGCAATACGTTCGACTTGTTGACTCAATTGACCTAATTTATTTTGCATAGTCAATTGCTCTGCTAGAGCTTGTTTTTGTTCTGCACTGTATTCTTTTAGCAGTATATCTTGTTGAGCGAGTTGGTTTCTTAAACTCACTTCTTGTTGTTGACTAAGCGCTGTTGCTTGTTCAAGCATTTGATTTTGTTTCGTTTTACTCCGCATAGCGACAACGATTGCGCCAATTAAAAGTCCCGCCAAAAATAAAGCAGCGTAGATTGACATCGTAATAGGATCATTAAATTCAGGCATAGCGTGTATTAACTCGGGAGGTAAAGCGGCGAAAACAACGGCGGCCACAAAGGCCGCTGTTATCTTTGTTGGTTATTGGTTGGCTTCTGCTATTTTCACTTTCCAAATAGCCGGTCCAGTTTCATGTGCGTTAGCGCCAGTGCTATCAACTGCGACAGTCACAGGCATATCTTCCACATCAAACTCGTATATCGCTTCCATTCCTAAATCTTCAAACGCGACGACTTTGGCTTTTTTAATAGCTTTAGAGACCAGATATGCAGCACCACCCACAGCCATTAAATAGACTGATTTATGTTTGGCAATACTAGCGACTGTCGCTGGACCACGTTCGGCTTTGCCTATCATGCCACTAATGCCTGTTTGCTCTAACATCATATCCGTAAACTTATCCATGCGAGTTGCCGTTGTAGGGCCAGCCGGCCCAACAGCTTCGTCGCCTACCGCGTCAACTGGACCAACGTAATATATAAACTTATTGGTTAAATCGACGCCTTCAGGCAAACCTTCTCCATTCTCAAACATGGTTTGGATACGTTTGTGGGCAGCATCGCGACCCGTTAACATTTTACCTGATAACAACACGGTTTCGCCTACGCGCCACTCTTGGATTTCTTCCTTGGTGACAGTATTTAGGTCAACGCGACGGGTGCCTTCACTTACCTCCCAAGTCACTTTAGGCCAGTCTTCTAACTTAGGCGGTGTAAATTCGGCTGGACCAGTGCCATCTAAATAAAAATGCGCGTGACGAGTGGCGGCACAATTGGGGATCATAGCTACTGGTTTAGATGCAGCATGGGTAGGAACAGATTTGATCTTAATATCAACGACTGTCGTTAAACCACCTAAGCCTTGCGCACCAATACCTAAATCATTGACCTTTTTGAATATATCTAAACGAAGCTTCTCTTCTGTGGTTTGGGCGCCTCTATCCATTAACTCTTGAATATCAACCGGATCCATTAAGCTTTCTTTGGCCAATACTGCTGCTTTTTCAGCTGTTCCACCAATACCTATACCCAACATTCCAGGAGGACACCACCCCGCCCCCATAGTCGGTAGCGTTTTTACTACCCATTCAGCAATATCATCACTTGGGTTTAACATCACCATTTTAGATTTATTTTCTGAACCGCCCCCTTTAGCCGCAATCATCACTTCAACTTTATCGCCGGGCACGGTATCAATATGTACAACTGCAGGGGTATTGTCTTTGGTATTGATTCGTTTGCCAGCCGGATCAGCGACGATAGAAGCTCGTAGCGGATTGTCTGGATTTAAATAAGCACGGCGAGTACCTTCGTCAACCATTTGTTGTACGGTTAAGTCTGTTTTATCCCACTGAACCGCCATGCCTATTTTAACGAAACAAGTCACTATACCTGTATCTTGGCATAAAGGTCGTTTACCTTCAGCAGACATACGTGAGTTAATTAAAATTTGAGCCATCGCGTCTTTTGCGGCTTGGCTTTGTTCTTTGTTATAGGCTTTTTCAACCGCTTGGATATAATCAAGTGGATGATAATAAGAAATAAATTGTAAGGATTCTTCGATACTATCAATAAAATCTTGCTGACGAATAACAGTCATGGGCGCCTCTTGAATTTGTAGGATAACTTTTTAGCAATTATGATAACCTGCTATCACAATTAGCTCCACGATAAATCCGCCTCAATTCAGCAACAAATATTTGCTAGTACATAAAACACACAAATGATGAAGCAAGAAAAACCTGTAGTGACGATTAGTCCATTAAATTTAGCCCCGTCTGTATCTATTGCCGATATTTTTACACCTTACGCACAGTGTGATTGGTCTATGTTATTAGACTCATCGAATGGCGTTCATCAAGACGCAAAATTCGATATATTTGTTGCTGATCCCATTGCCACTATTACTACTGAGGGGAATTCACATGTTATTTGGCATAAATCAACCTCTCGGTCTGAAACCCATACAGGCAATCCAATAGCGCTATTACAAACTCTAAAAGACCAGTATATAAATGGCCAAGATATAAAGACAGATTTACCTTTTGTCGCAGGAGCGGTGGGCTATTTTGGCTATGACTTAGGTCGCCAATTTGAAACTTTGCCTTATCAAAAACCAAAGGAATATGGTACGCCAGACATGGCTGTGGGTATCTACACTTGGAGTGTTATCAAAAATAAACAAACTGGTCAGTTTTATTTGTGTTACTTATCCCAGTTCCCTCACCCCGACACATCAGCAATTGAGTCATTAGTCAGCAAGAAATGTCCACAGCAAAATTTTACTTTGAGTGAACCATGGCGGGCCAATATGGATCAAGCACAGTATCAGCAGAAAATAGCAAAGATAACTGAGTACCTGCATGCTGGTGATTGTTACCAAGTAAATTTAGCTCAGCGCTTTTCAAGTACCTATGAAGGAGACGAATGGGCAGCTTACACGCAGCTAACTAATAGCAATCAAGCGCCTTTCTCGGCTTTTATTCGCCTTGCAAGTAGCGTCATTCTGAGCATTTCACCAGAAAGGTTTATTGCAGTAAAAAAACAACATGTACAAACCAAACCAATTAAAGGTACAAGACCAAGAGGCAAAACGCCCCTAGAAGACAAGCAGCATATTGAGTCCTTATTGAACGCAGAGAAAGATCATGCTGAAAACTTAATGATTGTAGACTTGTTGCGTAACGACCTGAGTAAACATTGTGAAGCGGGCAGCGTAAAAGTCCCCGAATTATTTCAAATAGAGAGCTTCAATGCTGTGCATCATCTCGTTAGCACAGTCACTGGCAAGTTAAAACCTAACAGTAGCCCTTTAGATTTGCTTGCTGGCGCGTTTCCTGGAGGCTCCATTACTGGCGCACCGAAAATTCGTGCCATGCAAATTATCGACGAACTAGAGCCCAATAATCGTAATATTTATTGTGGAAGTGTCGGTTACATTGGTCTAAAAGGTGACATGGATACCAATATCTGTATTCGAACGTTGTTGTGCGAACGCGCCGAGTCACAGAATAAAATTTACTGTTGGGCCGGTGGAGGCATTGTGGTTGATTCAAAAGACTTAGATGAATATCAGGAAAGTTTAGATAAAGTGTCTAAAATATTGCCCATTTTGAAGGTTAAATCGGTTTAGAGTTATCGCCTAAAATGAATAAAACACAGTTTTTAACAGGCTTCATTAATAGTGGCAGTATCCGTTACGATAGTGATTATCCGCTAAAAACACTAGGAAAACCCGCAGCCGTGCTTATCCCCATTATTCAGCATCAAGATAGGTTGACAGTATTGTTTACCCTGCGAGCCAAACATTTAAAACACCATGGCGGGCAAATTAGTTTTCCTGGCGGCAAACAAGAACCGACTGACAACTCGCTAGTTCATACCGCATTACGTGAAACCGAAGAAGAGGTCGGGATCGATGCCACTAGGATCAAAGTTATTGGTAACCTGCCCCTTTATAGAACAACCAGCCAATTTGAAGTGACTCCCTACATCGGATTCATCGAACACCCCGTGGACTTGAGGCTCGACACAAATGAAGTTGATAGCACCTTTGAAGTGCCATTAACTTACTTACTCGACCCAAAGAATCATCTCACTCACTGGGTAAAACGAAACAATATCCAACATCCCGTATATTTTATACCTTGGCAGCAATATAACATTTGGGGCGCCACCGCCGCCTTTGTCAGAAACTTATCCTATCACTTCAGCTAGGTAGCTGCAGTACGGCCACATATCGGTACATGTGAGCTATAAACTTATCTTTACAGCTAAACCTAAACTTTTTGCCATTCACATACTTGTTGAAACAACCTTTAGCCCGCAAACTTAAGCTAAGTGCCTCCTCAATAAGCGATGACATGATTAGTATTTTTGATATGTTCAGCATAGGCATTGGGCCATCCAGTTCACATACCGTAGGCCCTATGCGCGCAGCCAAAGCCTTTTGTCTACAACTGCAGGATTACAAAGTATTTACTCAGGTAGATAAGGTACAGGTTGAGTTATTCGGCTCTTTAGGTCAAACCGGTATAGGCCACGGTACTGGCAAAGCAGTCATCTTAGGTTTATCGGGTTATGATCCAGAGAGCATTGATAGCAACCTAATCGACAACTTGCTCGACCACGTTCATAACCAGCAATTACTTTGTTTAAACGGCGAGAAAACGATTCCTTTTGCCAACAAACACAGTATTGTTTTCCATCGTCGAAAAACTCTTAGCCAACACCCCAACGGCATGACTATTCAAGCTTATAAGGCAGATACGTTACTCCACTCACAGACTTATTTTTCCATTGGTGGGGGATTCATCATTCGTCAGCAAGATTTTGCCGAACAAAAATTAGCAGCGTTAAACTTAGCACAACAGCCCGTTCCTTTTGATTTTTCAAGTGCCAAACAATTACTAGAAATGTGCAAAGAAAATGGTTTAAGCATTAGTGCGTTAATGCTGCGTAACGAACAAGTATTTCAAGGGAAAACAGATATCATTGATAAACTCTGGCATATTTGGCAAGTCATGTTGGCAAGTATAGAGACAGGAATAAAAAGCGAAGGTATTCTGCCAGGTGGTTTAAAAGTCACAAGACGAGCACCATCGTTGTATCGTCGTTTACAAAGCGAGCAAACAACTGATCCTATGATTGCAATGGACTGGGTTAATTTATTCGCATTAGCGGTGAATGAAGAAAATGCTGCTGGGGGCGAGTCGTTACCGCTCCCACCAATGGCGCGGCAGGTATTATCCCCGCGGTATTGTGTTATTTTAACAAATTCATTCGTCCCGTTGACCCCGACGTGGTCAGCCAATATTTATTAACCGCCGCTGCCATTGGCATTTTATACAAAAAGAATGCCTCGATTTCAGGTGCCGAAGTGGGCTGCCAAGGCGAGGTTGGCGTTGCCTGCTCGATGGCAGCTGGAGCCTTAACTGAAATAATGGGTGGAACAGTTGATACAGTAGAAAATGCGGCTGAAATTGGCATGGAACACAATTTAGGGTTGACCTGTGATCCTGTAGGAGGACTGGTGCAAGTACCTTGTATCGAACGCAATGCCATGGGCGCGATTAAAGCCATCAACGCGTCAAGATTAGCTTTACGAGGAACCGGCCAACACAAAGTTTCACTTGATAAAGTCATCAAAACAATGCGCGACACAGGCAATGATATGAAATCAAAATACAAAGAAACCGCCAGAGGCGGTTTAGCTGTGAATATAATTGAGTGCTAAAGTGACTCGCTCTCGACTTTGCCTGACCTTTTTTCTCGCAAAGTAGAGAGTATCCTTTGTGAAAAAGGCGTCTAACCTTTAAATCAAAACAAAAAAAGCAACTATCATGTTGCATACTAACAACCCAATCATCAAACACAAAGCAGGGATAATCAACTGCATCCGGCCAGTAATACACACCTAGCAGTTAAACCCCATAACTAATAGTTAGTAATAGTAGGGACACCCATAACTAATAGTTAGGGCAACCATCACCTAACAATTAATAGTTAGGGCAACCATCACCTAACAATTAAGACACCCATAATTTCTAGTTAACGTTCGCAAATAGGCAATCGAAGTGCTTGGCCTATTCTTAACGTTATACATTTCTAGGTTGCTTGAGTTTTGATGTGTAAAAAGTGAAAAAACCACTGTTTTTACTGAATGGTAGGTATGCTCAATCCGCGCTGTACGGGGATGGGATGTGCGTTGACAGAATTTTTGATTAAGCCAATAAGGCTCTCGCGTTGCTAATGCCCTGTATTTGCCGGTGATGGGTATGCTCAGCAAATTGTCGCATCATGTGCTCTGAGCCAACGGCATAGCAAAAGTGTTGTTCGAACTCTGTGGTAAGGGTGAGCCATTGTGCGTCTGATAGCCCCAATCTTTGTAATATTGCTGGTTGGGTGGTGGCGATATGGCCTTGTTTATCTTCGCGAATGACACGGCCTGTTATATCCACTAGTTCGCAGTAATCTTTTAATGAGAATGAAATGCCTTTGGGCATGTTTTGCCTAGGGTTACCCACAAATGGCAACAGCGTGTGGGGTGGGTGTTGGTTAGTTTTCAACGCGTGAATGCGTTTTTGAATGCTGGTGTGATGGGAGTTTTCAGGGGTTGTCGCTATTTTTGTGCGAATGGGATTTAAATCCACATAGGCCATGCAGGCTAGTAGAGCTCTGTTATCTAACAGAGCTTGTGATTTAAACCGCCCTTCCCAGAACCTGCCAGTGCACTCGTCCTCTTTGTTGGCTTCTCGGGCGATGTGCTCGTTGAGATTGCGCATGAGCCAACTGATGTCGTGCAAACGCTGGCGATAAACCGCAATGGTGTCTTCAAGAGTATGCATTTCACTTTTTGTTAGCTCATCATCTCGCATAAACCTCTGGGTCAACAACGTCCCCTTATAGAGCGTATGCCACAGCGCTAATACCTGTTTATTCGACCAATTTAGCGCTTTGTCTACATCCACATGCAACACCACATGTACGTGATTGCTCATCACCGCATAAGCACAAATATCAATGGCAAACACCGAAGACAAAAACAACAAGCGCTCCTCTACCCAAGCCCGCCTGTGCTCATAATTTTGCCCTGAATAATGGTCAATGCCACACAAGAATGAACGGCGCACACAACGGGAAACACAATGATAAAATGGGGTGTCTGATAAACTGATTAAACTGGCTCTTTTCTGAGTCATAACGCCTCCGAAAATGAATAAACACAAGCACAACCGCTTAACGATAGTCTAGTATAAATCTACGATTTATCAAATTGTGATGGGTGTCCTTGTTTTCTCTTACTTCTCCTATGGGTGTCCTTACTTCTCTACTGAAGAAACTGTTATGGGTATCTTGAGTGAAGTTGATTGAATAAGTTAAAGCTAGCGATCAACCACTTTTACGCTGTGCCAAGCCAGATAAACAAAAACGCCGCCATTTTAGTGAATGACGGCGTTTGTATATGTTTAACTCGACGCAGCTTTTTAATCCGAGTTTATTGCTCAACAGCCGCGACATACACTTTTTTGGGACTTCACCTAACGGGTAAGGTTAAGCCTTTAAACATTTTTTCAACTTCTTCATTGTTTTTCAGCATCATAGCCTTTTCAACCACAGACTTGGTTAAATGCGGCGCAAAGCGTTCTATAAATTCGTACATATAGCTGCGTAAAAATGATCCTTTGCGAAATCCAATTTTGGTCGTACTGTACTCAAATAGGTGACTGGCATCTATTTTTACTAAATCAGCATCTAACTTATCGTCAATAGCCATAGATGCAATAACACCTACGCCCACACCTAGTCGTACATAGGTTTTAATCACGTCGGCGTCAGTGGCAGTAAATACAATTTTAGGTTCTAAGCCTGCATTGCTAAAGGCTTGATCTAGAGAAGAGCGCCCGGTAAAGCCGAACACGTAAGTCACCAATGAATAGTTAGCAATATCTTCTATGGTAATAGTGCTTTTCTTGGCTAATGGGTGTTCGCGATTAACAATAATACTGCGATTCCAGTGATAACAAGGCAACATCACTAAATCGTTATATAAATGCAAGGATTCGGTTGCAATGGCGAAATCTGCTTCTCCTTTTGCAGCCAAATCACTAATTTGTGATGGCGTTCCCTGATGCATGTGTAACGAAACTTTTGAATATTTATGCATAAAGCCTTTAATGACTTCAGGCAATGCATAGCGTGCCTGAGTATGAGTAGTGGCAATATTTAACTTACCTTGATCAGGCAGAGTATGCTCTCTAGAAACAGCTTTAATACTCTCTACTTTGGCCAATATCTCTCGTGAAATATTAATTACATCTTGTCCAGCTTCGGTTACGTGGGTAAGGTGCTTACCACTTCTACCGAAAATTTGTACGCCCAACTCATCTTCTAACATCCTCACTTGTTTACTAATACCCGGTTGAGAGGTATACAAGCTTTCAGCCGTAGCTGAGACATTTAAGTTATTGTTGAGTACTTCAACAATGTATCTGAGTTGTTGTAATTTCATGGCGAAGCCTTGTTTTTATTTTGTGTAATTTGCATATAATAAAACGTTATATAACTTTGAGAAAGCAAATTCCAATTTTTTTTATCAAAATGTTCTAATTAATTCCGCCAAATGCAATTTTAGAGCAAAAATACAGCACTAAAGACCTAGCTTAAGTTTGTTAATATCATTAGTTATTTCAATAATATAAGATATATTGCTAGGTACTTAATTGAAACGACGAGAATACAAGTAATGGCTGATCAAAATTCAATAGACTTTTCAACGGTCTTAGCCTCTGCAGTTCATGACATGAAGAATTCACTATGTTTATTGCTTCAGTCAATTGAAAATTTGAGTCAATCTGTGGCATCCCATGACAATATTACTCGAGAGCACCTTGCCTCAGCTCATTATGAAGCAGCCAGATTAAATACGGGTCTAGTGCAACTGTTGTCTTTGTATCGCGCAGGTTTGAATAATCTACCAATAAATATTGATGAAAACTTCCTAGACGAAATGGTAGAAGAACTAGTCGCGACCAATGAAAGTTACATCAATCATAAAAATATGAGTTTAGAAGTTGAGCATTCGGCCGATTTAGTATGGTACCTAGACGCAGATTTAGTTTGTATATTATTGAACGACGTACTAATTAACGCCATGCGTTACAGTAAGAAAAAGATCAAACTGAGTGTTTATACCGAAGACCAATACTTAGTATTTAAAGTGGAAGACGATGGGCCTGGCTATCCGCAATCAATGTTAAATACCAATAATATTACCATGCAAGAATACGATATAAGTCAGGGCCGAACTGGTTTAGGTTTGTTTTTTGCGAAGCTCATCGCCCACGCTCACAGTACCGACGAATTAACAGGCAGCATCACCTTAGAAAACGGTGGCGCATTAGGCGGAAGTATTTTTATATTAAAATTACCATAGTGAAAATTATATTGTTATGAACCGTCAATTACATAAGATAAATAGTCACGCATGCTGGGATTGAATAGATGTTTACAGTAATTATTGTATTAATAATCGTTTTGGTGCTGGTTGGCATCATTGTTAATGCGATACAGCAGCATAACAATAAAATTGAATCTGAACGTCGTGCTCAATTGGCAAAGCAGAGAAACATTATAGAAGGTACAGAGGCAACGATATTAGCGTCTGAGTCCATCCCTACCTCGCAAAGATTAATGTTCATTTTACAGCGGCGCATCTTGCATGCATTAAAGATCCTGCAGCAAATGAAAGAGGGTAGCAATGACATTGCTAGACAAATCAAAACCTTAGAAGACAGCATTAAGGCCCTCAATATTAATACACCGCCTCCCAGCGAAGACAATTTTCAATTACCTCAAGGTGACAAACAAGTTATTCAATTTATTCGTGGCGTGAAAACCCTGAGAACTATCTTGAGAGCCGAATTTAAAAAAGGGCGAATAGAAAGCCGTGTATTTTTAGCAGAAGATAAGTTACTAGAAAGCTTACAATTAAGAGCGAATGTAGATACGTTAGTGCGACGAGTCGATGTCGCTATACGCAACAACCAAATGGGTTCTGCTAGACAATGTTTAGAAAAAGCCATTGGCGCTTTATCCTCTCAGCCATCGCCAACCGCCTATATGACCAACAAGCAAGCACAACTAGAAGATCAACTAAATAACTTGGAAAACTCTCTGAAAAACGTCAATAAAAAAGATGTTGCCGAACGAGAAGCCTCTGAAAAAGACGAACTGGATGAGTTATTTTCTGAAAAGAAAAAGTGGTAACTCCTCTTTCTAGACTCTGCTAAACGGCCTTTTCTGACATCAAAAAGAATCCCGAAAAAAGCCTAACGAGAAAGACTCAACCTTCGTCTAAGCCGTGCAATTTCAAGGATATTGGGTATAATCGCACTAATTCATCCATTCGAGAGTTTTATCTTTGCAATTCACCGACCTGTCCCTACATCATAATTTATTAAAATCACTTGAAGTTAAGGGGTTAACATCGCCTACCGAGATTCAAAGTAAAGCCATTCCCTATGGATTAATGGGCAAAGATTTAATTGCATCGTCTAAAACGGGATCAGGAAAAACCCTAGCCTTTCTTTTACCAGCTGTACATCGAGTGTTAACCAAACAACCCCTTAGCCGACGGGATCCTAGAGTGCTGATCTTGGCCCCACTCGAGAATTAGCTAAACAAGTATTTTTACAACTTAAAGCGCTAATTGCTAAACAACCGTTGAAAGCCGCTTTAATATTAGGTGGCGAGAATTTTAACGACCAAGTCAAAGCGCTAAAACATCACCCTCAATTTGTAGTAGGTACGGCCGGCCGAGTAGTAGATCACTTAACGGGTAAATCATTATTTCTAAATGGTTTAGAACTATTAATACTGGATGAAGCAGACAGAATGCTCGATTTAGGCTTTGCCGCGGAACTTCGTCAAATTAACCAAGCGGCAGATCACAGAAAACGCCAGTCGATGATGTTTTCAGCTACCCTTGATAGCGCCGCAATGCATCAACTCACCCAGTCGCTGCTTAAAAGTCCACAACGGATCAGTGTGGGCTCATCCAGCGAAGAGCACAAAGACATACAACAGCAGTTTTATTTGGCTGATAATGTCACCCACAAAGAAGCGATGCTAAGTCATGTGATCCAGCAACAAGACTATCGACAAATTATAGTGTTTACCGCTACGCGCTCAGACACAGAAAGGTTAGCCACTTTACTCAAAGAACAAGATATGCACGCCATTGCCTTAAGCGGTGATTTAACCCAAGGGCAAAGAAACAATATCATGAGCGAATTTGGCCGCGGCCAACAGCATATATTGGTCACAACCGACATAGCTTCACGTGGATTAGATTTACTCAACGTGGCCTTAGTTGTAAATTTTGACTTACCTAAGTTAGCCGATGAATATGTACACCGTGTTGGCCGAACAGGCCGCGCTGGGAACAAAGGTGAAGCTGTATCTTTTGTTGGGCCGAAAGACTGGTATAGCTTTTTAGCGATAAAAAGTTTTTTACAACAAACCATTGAGTTTAACGCAATCGAAGGGCTTGAAGCTAAATTTAAAGGACTCAAACCAACTAAAACCAAAGGCAGCAATAACAAAACGGCCTCCGACAAAAAGGCCAAGCAAAAAGCCAAGCCTCAACAGGCGCCAAGTAGAGTGAATACCATGCAAGGCAAAGAAGTAGGAGACGTACCTTTAAAACGTAAACCTCGAGCCGTTAATAAACCAATTGATGATGAATCTGAATAACCCTGTAGGTCGTCCTATAGGGCGACACTACAACATCAAGCCAAATCTTTCTTCATAAGGTTTCGGTATCACTTTATAAAACTTAGTCATCCCTACATAACGCTTAGTCATCCCTGCATAAGGCTTCCTCAACCCTGCATAACGCTTAGTCATCCCTGCATGCTTTTAGCAGGGATCCACATGGCCGAATAAGTACAAGTAAAAATGGTAACAACACAACCAGAAAACCGATCTCCGGCTCAACACACCACCGGAATGACGAGCAATAATGCATAACTCTGCATAAGGCTCCGTCATCCCTGCATGCTTTTAGCAGGGATCCACATGGCCGAATAAGTACAAGTAAAAATGGTAACAACATAACCAGAAAACCGATCTCCGGCTCAACACACCACCGGAATGACGAGCTATAATGAAAACTCTGCAAGTCATTAAGGCGACACTACAACATCAAGCCAGTTCTTTCTTCATTAGGTTTCGGTATCACTTTATAAAACTTAGTCAACCCTACATTGCGCTTTGTCATCACTGCATAACGCTTAGTCATCCCTGCATAAGGCATCGTCATCCCTGCATGCTTTTAGCAGGGATCCACATGGCCGAATAAGTACAAGTAAAAATGGTAACAACATAACCAGAAAACCGATTCCGGCTCAACACACCACCGGAATGACGAGCAATAATGCATAACTCTGCAAGTCATTAAGGCGACACTACAACATCAAGCCAGTTCTTTCTTCATTAGGTTTCGGTATCACTTCATAAAACTTAATCAACCCTCCATAAAACTTAGTCAACCCTACATTGCGCTTCGTCATCCCTGCATAAGGCTCCGTCATCCCTGCATGCTTTTAGCAGGGATCCACATGGCCGAATAAGTACAAGTAAAAATGGTAACAACATAACCAGAAAACCGATTCCGGCTCAACACACTACCGGAATGACGAAGGTGCATTTGCTTTAGCTCAAAAATCCTAGCTCGACACTTATCACTCCTAGCTCGTCACCTATCACTCCTAGCTCGTCACCTATCACTCCTAGCTCGCATTTTGTCACGCCTAGCTCGGGACTGTTTACTACTTCCCCACCCTTTCAGAAATTACCTCTACTGCCAAAATTCAAAGTAATCTGCGCTATTTTTGGCGGGTTTTGGCATGACTTCAGTACATGTTGTGCCTAAATACAAAAAGCCGACTATTTCATCTTTTTCTGACAAATTAAGCGCATGCTTAACTTGCTCGTCCTGGGCATACCAACCGGTTCGCCATACACCACCAAACCCCTGAGCAAGGGCCGCCATTTGCATATTGTTTACAGCACATGAAGTAGAAGCCACTTGTTCTACCCATGGGACTTTTTCGTGATCTTGATATTTAGAAATAGCCACAATCACCATAGGTGCCCTCACCGGTAATTGCGGTGCCCGCTCAATGTCTTTCTCCGGTTTGCCCGCCTTAATTGCAGCTTGTTGGTATATTTCACCTAAACGAGTAAGGCCGTTGCCTTGGCATACAATAAATTTCCAAGGCGTTAACGCAGCATGATCTGGGGCTCTTAGGGCTGCTTGCATGATATTTTCTAACGCCTGCCCTTCTGGCGCGGGGTTTTGTAATCGAGGTTGAGAACTTCTGTTTAATAATAAATCTAAGGCCTGCATTAACTTTACTCTATATATCTTTTGACTGGCGTCATGATATTCACTTGACTGCGTGATTGAAACCCATAAGTAAAAATGTTTCCTCGTCACTCAGCCAGTTCATTCAGTAGTAGCAACACCAATCGGTCAACCTACATTCAGTAAAAACTTAATGGAATCAGCACAACAGCTCCCAATTAGCCACATAGCACTTGTTGATAAGCGCATTCTGATTCACGCAGATCCATTTAATTAGATCCTTGGCACTTTTTTTGCTTTTATCAAAACAAGACTTAAACGAGTACACGAGTTATATATGCGTCATTTATTAGTGTTTATACCATGCATAGTGTTTTTAACCAGTTGCGCTATGGCTGAGCATAGTCAAACAGCCCAAGCTAGCAACTTGCAGGGTCAATTGCCCGACAGCCAAAATCAAAACAGCTTACATAAACAAGTTGAAAAACTAGTTAGACAATTATTGAACACGTCACAAATACTAGACGAACAAGGTAACGTCGCTGTCGGCACGATTTTACCGACCTTAGGTGACAGCGGCGAAGCATTGCCTCAACAACAAGCTTTGGGCATTCAAATCCAAGAAAGTCTTATGACCTTTGTCACCCAGGCGGGTCTAAAAGTGGTTGAATATAAAGCCACTCCTACGATTAAAATCACCCCTGTTGCAGACCAAATGTTGAGCCGAGATATAAAACATCTAAACCAACACATTTCCGCAGACTACTTTTTAACCGGCACCTATACCCCACAAGAAAACAGCACTATGGTAAATATTCGCCTTATACAAGTGTCAGACAATATTGTTTTAGCAGCCGCCACAGATTACATCCCCAACGACACCATGTGGAGTACGGCAAAAGTCGCTGTTAAAAACAACCAAATTTATCGTAACGGATACTAGGAGAAAATTATGAAATTTACCCCATCATCGGTACTCGTTAACTTATCTGCGTACAGCTGTACATTGCTACTAAGTAGCTGTGCTCTTTTTGAACCAGGACAAAACACCACTGCCCAAGATACCATGCAACATCAAGAGACAGCGCAAATTAGTACAGTCGATCAAAACGCAGACCCGTTACAATCTAGCATGGCGTTCCAAAAACAATTTCAAAATAGCGAAACTAGAAATTCCCATGCCTTAGCTTCACCAAAGGAAATGGAGTTACTAACGCAGCAACAACACTTACAAGCAAAACTCGACCAGCAAAATAGCGCACAATACGACATTAACTATTATGCTCGTGGCATGATGCAAGATTTAATGGCTAACTTAGAGTACGTTAACGCTACTACACCCGTAGCCGTTACCAGCTTTGTCATGCTGGACAGCAACTATAACGAATATAACATTTTAGGTAACCAATTAGCCGAGAGCCTGATCCATGAAGTGCATAAGTTTGGTATTCCGGTAATTGACTATAAAACTACCGGATATATTCGTGTTACTGAACAAGGTGACTTTGCATTTAGCAAAGACTATCAAGACTTCAGTGGCGATATGCCAGCTCGGTACATCGTCAGTGGTACTATGCTCAGAAATGCCGATGGGTACTTGGTTAATGCTCGGATTATTGGCATAAAATCACAAGCCGTCGTAGCCTCGGCACAAAGTTTAATACCTTATCATATAGCCGATCCCATTATACAAATGGCATCGCAGTCAACTGCGACTACTGAAGAAAACGCAGGACTAAATTTGAGAATGAATAACACAGGTTTATCCAAAGCCGAATTGGTAAAGGTGTCATCAGCTAACAGAATAACCCTAGTCCAAGAATAAACATATTAAGATGAAGCCCCTAGCCCATTATCAACCATTAATTGGAAATAACGCCATGTTGCAAACGACAAAGTTGAAACTAACAAAATTAATTACTGTTGGCCTTATATGCACAACTTGCAGTGCTTGTTCAATTTTGGGGTTATCAAACCAATCAAATGAAAGACTTTGTGCCGACGACGCTGGAAATTTTGATACCTGCAAAGACATGGTGGTACAGCAAATGCCAGACACCAACGCCCCCCAAAAATAGTCCTATGGCCAATTTACATTTTAACATTCTGCACGAATATACCGAACAAATGGCCACAGAATTACGCAATGACGTTAGCAGCATGCGCATAGAACAACCCATTATTGTCGCCTCTTTTGTACACTTAGACAGTTCATTACAAAACACCGACACTTTAGGTGTTCAATTAGCCGAATCTTTCATAAACGACCTACAACAAATCGGCCTACCAGTAGCCGACCACAAAGTAATGGGTGTGCTTGATGTAAACGACAAAGGCGATTTTGTATTCTCCCGCAACATGGAGCAATTTTACAACCCAATAGAAATTGGCTACGTACTAACCGGCACCATGCAAAAAAACAACCGAGGAATAGTGGTAAACGCGCGCATCATAAACTTTACCACCACCCAAGTCGTCGCATCTTCGACTAAATTTTTGCCGAACATAATCGTCAGTAATTTAATGTAAAAACTATGGTGGACCTTAGCTTAAACAGCTTAAAGGTATATAGGAATAGAACTAACCAACCTCCTAAAGGGTTAAAACAGAATGGACACTTTAGATATGACGTATATAAAATTGGAGAGGGATATCCCTTTTTACGACAATAGAAGTGTTGGGTAGCATTGTGAAAAACTCACTCGGTTTCAACTCTTTATCTGACACTAGAAGCTTGAGTTCACTATAAAGCCTCTCATTTACATCAACTTTACTGACATAGCAAATATCTCAATCCCGTAAGAAACGCTATAGAAGTAACCAAATATAGACAAACTGAAATTTAGAAACAGACTATTTTCCATTGCCGATTTAATATAAATAATGTAGAAAAACAATAAATTACATTTATCAACAATCGCTGTGCAATAGCCAACAAAGGGGAAGTGAATTTTTTTAAAAAAAATTAAACCTTAATTATGTACTGCCGATAAGTATTTAAGAGAGATAATACCCTACACATAGAGTGGTGTAGGGGCAGCAAGTGTTCATTGTATTACAATTAGTGACTTGCGGTGGCTTCCTCTAATTTACTAAAGATAAACTCAAAATAGTCGTTAAGGTTAATACTAAGCTTTAGCGTTATAATAATTGTTAGTTGATAGCGTCATAAAGCCTTACCAATTAACTCAACTTTGTAACTTTGTTAAATAGGAGTGTTGCTATGCAACCAACACAAAGATTTAAAAAAACGCTACTAGCGAGTACCTTAATAATAGGTGCAGGTATTACCTCTACTGCTAGTGCGGAAACTTTCACTATCACTGCTTCGGGTATTCCAGACGTAGTCGCAGCACCTGTTACTGGATTTGAAACTGTCGAATTTGGCGCCACAATTAAAGGCAGTCAAATTGGTGGTTCTTGTAAAATATATGGCGCAACCACCTTTAGCGACTCAGATATGGCCCATGACTTAGACCAAGATGGCGCTGATGATACTTTAGACCCAGGTGCGGGGGAAATTTTTGGTTCGGTATACCCAGGTACTACAGGCGCATGCAATAAAGACACGGCTGGCCAAGCCAGTGGCGCTGCAGCCATTATCGAAATAGATGGTGTACCTAACTCAACCGTTAGTATTAGTATACCCACGGTTTCCGGAACAGGATGGACATATAGCCCTTCTGATGAAAGTTGCTACGTTAACTATGGTGGTGATTCTTCCGTTGACCCTTGCACGTCTTTAGCATCTGGTTCTGCTACCGGAGTTGCAATGGCCGCAGCCTATGGTACTGAAACTGATGGCACGAATGCTGATGATTATGACACAATTATCGAAGGCAAAGTTCGCATGATTTTAGCAGGCGAACTCACCATTGAAGCACCGGGTATTGCACAGGGTACACCTGTTGCGGATAATATCGTTGTTACTGTTGTTTACGAATAAAGGGGAAAATTATGACTAATTCAAAAAACCTAAAAAAATTAATGCCCTTGCTAGCAGTACCATTAGCAGGCACCGCATTAGCTACAGATGTGACTATTCCGTTATCATTTGAAACATTACCAGTCATCACAGTAACCGAAGAAACACCAATGGACTTCGGTCAGGTACTAAGTTTAGCTCAGGCAGCGACTTGTACTATGTCTGCCACAGCAGGAGCGGCGGTTACACAATCTGACGAAGGTAACCCCACAACAACCCCAGCTGGCGGTACATTGTCAGGTGATTGTTCAGGAGAAGGACAACTACTGGTATCTATACTATTCAATCAGTGGCCAGTGCCAGTATTCAAGTTTCATTAACTGCTGGCGCAGCAACTGAAATAGGCTTTGTCCCCTCAGGTGTAGTAATAGACTATAATGGTGGCGCTGCAAGAGATACTATAACTACTGCATCAGCAGCTACTGTAGAAGCATCAGCAGCACTAAATGCATTTACTGCTGCTGGAACCAATAGAGTCATTATGGGTGGTACAATTACTAACCAAACAACATTAGCATCTGCAATGCCTTATACAACCACCTTTGACATTGACGTTATTTATCAATAAAACCTAATAAAAAGTGGCTTACTTATTGCTTCTCAATATCGTATATATACGGTATTGAGGTGCAAAAAGTAATATGCAAAAACGTTTAGTCACTGGTCTTTTTTTAGTACTTCTAAGTAATATGGTGAACGCCGCGTCGTTTGGCACTTACCGGATTTATTTGGATAGTGATAATTCGCAAGATAAATTTATAGTTAAAAATAATAGCGTCTTTACAGAGCAGTGTGAGGTGTCTTTTAGCTATGTGCTGTACAAAGAAAATGGTGAGGTTGTTAAATTAACCGAATCCGAACAAAAAAACTTTCTAAAGCGGCGGAAGATAGATTTCGCTACTCCCCACGCCAATTTACTATCCAACCTAAATCTTTTCAGTACGTTACTTTCAAGTATCGACGTCAAATAAATGACAGCATTGCAGAACATCGTACCTATGTAAACTTTCAATGTGTACCGGTAAAAAATAAATCACAACAAGTTGGGGTAAGTTTATCGCCACTTATAGCGCACTCCATCCCGCTAGTATTGCGCACTGCGCCACTAAACAAAATGACCTTACAGCTTTCATTTTCAAATATTCGTAAGCAAAACAAGTCTGTTACCTTTAGATTAAACCATTCAGGTAATCGCTCATTTGTAGGTGATATTCTGTTAATGACAGAAGATGGGCAAGAGCTTAAAACCTTACAGCGTAACTTCGCATTTTACCCAGAAATGAAGTACAAAGACCTGAAATTTAACTTGGGGGGCCATCAAGATAAAAAAGTGAAAATTGTATTTCTAGAAACCTCCCTTTATGGGGGCAATGCAACTTTTCAACTAAATCTACAGGAAGGTAAATAATGACGTATTTTAAACTACTAGGTTTACTTTTAGCCTTAATTTTTGAAATGACGTTTTTCACATCTACTGCTGAGGCTATATCCATTAGTACTAAACGCCTATATCTTTCGCCCGAGAAAGATTTAGCAACGATATATGTAGTTAGCGAAGAGCCTGCGTTGCAGCGATGTCAAATTAAAATTAGAGATGCCGAAATAGGTGATAACAGTGTTATTCAGTTTTTACCAGAAGGGAAAGTGTCCACAAATAGTCCAAAAAACTTGATACGTTTCGCACCAAGAAGATTTGAAGTATCCTCAGGGCAATTTCAAAATGTGAAGCTGTCTTATAGACGTCGGCCCGGAGTAACTAATGGCGAGTATATAGGTTTAGTAGCCATAAGGTGCGAAACCATAACCGATGATAATGAACTTAACACGACAAAAAGAGTGACACTGAAACCGACTATTGTGCTCAATGTCCCCGTCATTGTTCACACTGGTGATATTGCAGCAAGCGCGAGTTTTAAAACTCTGGAATTGTCCAAGAACCAGATTGACGTCACCATTGAAACAACAGGCAATCGTGCGATAACCGGTGATCTAGAAATAATTGAAAAAAGTACAGGTCAGGTTTTAGCCTCTAAACCAGAAATGTCTATCTATTGGGAGAGTCCCAGTAAAAAGGTAACCTTAACCATAGATAAGTCCTTCAATTTACCTTTAACCGTGCGTTTTAAAGAAGATCCTAAATTTGGTGGCAATTTACTAATTGAACAACAAATAACGGCGTTTTAAAAACTGGATAGCTATTATGCATCTTCGAATAAGTTTAGTATTTTTGTTTTTGAGCTGCTCTTGTGACGTTTGGGGGCAGACTTTAACTCAATTAGAAGGGATCGATCTCAACCAAGCCGATTTCTATATTTTTGATGTTACTGATCAAAAGAAAAGTGCATTTCCTTCTGTCGATGCCTACGAATATCAAGAAAACTTGTATATTGCCTTAACCCCATTATTTGAAGGATTAAGGGTTAAGTACTCTTTAATTGGTAATACGCTAAGTGTAGAATTTGATGGGAAGTCTAAGCAACTTACATTAACTCAGCAAGCTAGTGATAAAGGGCAATGGTTCTTTGATGGTAGTTTTTATTTTATTCATTCTGAAATATTTGAACAAATATTTGCTACAGAAATTAGCATCAATACTAACTCGCTAAAACTTGATCTATCTGGTCACTTGGTAGACTTTCCTTATAAATTACTAAATAAGAGACAAAAACAACGACAAATAAATAACTTTTTAGTACAAGACAAATATGAAAATAATAGCTCCAGTTTAAATGTCATTACTGTACCAGACCAATATAGATTAGCTACTGTACCAACCGGCTATTTAAACCTTGAGTATCAAAAAAATGATATTAAACAAAACTTTAGTGGAGTTTTACAAACAGTATCGGATCTTGCTTACCACTCTGCCAATATCACAGTATCTCACGATTCGGATCAGACTAACTCTAGAGTTGAGTTCACTCGCTATCCTCAGTTTCCTGGCGACAAAATTTTAGGTATATGGGATCAATATAGCTTTGGTGATATCTGGTTGAATAGATCTAACCTTCTGTCAGGCAGCTCCCGTGGCCTAGGACTTAAATTTTCAGCAAACAACATCAATAATCAACATGAAAATATGACAACAAACTTTGTCATAACAGCTAAGCCGGGCTGGGAAGCAGATATTTACCATAATAGTATTTTTCTAGAAAGTCGTGTAGTACCTAATGATGGATTGATGGAGTTCAAAAATATGGAGCTTCAATATGGTGCTAATGAATTTAAAATAGTGCTATATGGCCCATACGGTGAGCAAGAGACCGTTTATGAACGCGTTAGTGTCCGTAAAAACTCACTGGCCCAAGGTGACAGCGCTTTCGGACTTTCCTTTGTAGAACAAGACAGCTCTTTATTAGATATCGATTTATCTGAATTTAATATAGATGATATATCCGCAAACTTTAATCTTGGATTACTCGACAATTGGCAGGTAGGTGCGACCGTCAATATCCAAGATATCAATGATAATAATAGTGCAAAATCTTTTTTACTAAAAAACCAAATAACATTACCTGGTTGGTTTTTCGAGAATCAATTGTCACTAAGTGAAAAAAATTCACACAAAACACAACTTTAGCGACCTCTTTTATCACAAATGATAATTTCACTTTACAATACCAAACTAGTGTTGAAGAGCTTAATGGTTTGCAAGATATCAAGAGTTCAAATTTATACGCTGATTATAATATTAGAACTGGCTCAGTAGTGAATAGTCTTAGTTATGAAGAAACTTCTATTGACCTTAACCATGAAAAAATAGCAAAACACAGAATCAGCACTATCTTAAGATTTTTTAACATATCTAACTCACTTATATACAGAACTAATAATAGCGTGGACGACAGTTTGACTGGCAGTATAAATATCAGTGCTCGAGTAAATGAGCACTTTCGATTTAATAGTACGATACCTTACGATTTAAGAGCTGATGAACAATTTAATGGAGATTCTATATCGGCTAGCGTGTCTTATAACTTTCGAGACAATTGGAATAACAGCCATGTTTTTAACCTTTCTAATACATCTTTCTTTAAAGATAATAAATGGTCACTGGGATATAACCTAGCTGTCCTTAGCGGACACACATCAAATTAACCTAAGAACCAATTATAACTCCAGTGATAAGTGGCAAGTAACAGCTGGCATTTCAGTAAATTTTGCATACGATTATTTTAATAACAGGGTCGCATTTAGTAATGATAGTATGCGCTCTACTGGTACATTAGACGTACACACCTACCTAGATCGCCAATTAAATGGCATACCTGATGAGCTAGATTATGATTTGCCTGATGTAACATTTTCAGGCAGAAAACAGTGGGATAATGTACAAACTAATTCAGACGGTCGTGCTCGATTATTTGGTGCCAATTCAGGCATAACAGCATTGCGGGCTGAATGGAAGACTGGTGGAACCTCGCTTAATAATGATTATTTAATTTATAGTCACCCTTAGCTCAGTCCAAAAGATTAATTTGCCATTTTATTTAACCACCGAGTTGGAGTTTTTTGTTGTACTCATCAACCAAGATCAAGTTTCAAGTCTAGGTAATGCTCCTATTATAGTAAGTAATATATCAACTGGAGACGAGTACCAAGCAGAAAGCGATGTTGATGGATACGTTAGCTTTAACAATCTTATGCTAGGAAATTATCAAGTTAAAATTGATCAGCAATTTTTAACTGATAAAGGCTTGCAAGCTGAAGTAGCTGGTTTTGAGTTCAACAGTCCTCTAAAAGGGGGATTTATTCTATTACCAAACATAGAGCTTTCTCGCAGTGAATCTGGAGAGATAGGTGCAAATAAATTACTTAAAATTGATTTAGATGATGATAATTACGCCCCTATCCTGAAACTAAAAACGACAAATTAATTCATTTACCTCCAAAAGGCGCAATGAAAGCTCCTTATTCACTAGACGCACTTCATCTAGCTAAATTTAAAGAAATTAAAATGCAAAGCACAGCTCAAGAGCGCAAAGAGTTAAGGGATAAATTAACTACAGCAGCCGTAAGTTCATCTGCTTATCATGATATATTATCTCCAACAGAAAATGTCATTATAAAAACATCAGCGGTTCTGCCACTAGAAAGTGAACAACCCGTTCCAAAGCTGCCAACTACTGAGTTGAAGGAAAACACTGAAAACTCAAGCCCCATTAATAATCCGGCGCAAAAAAATCTTTTACAAATGAAAAAGTGGCGGCTGAAACTGTGCTAGAAAGTAACAATACTCAGGCGATAGAACGGATAGTTTTAGATACCAATTCACTATTATCAACTGGGTTTGTTGTACAATATGCGGCCCTAAATGACTTAAATACGGCAAAAAGACTCACTCAAAACTTCGCTCATATTGAACAGCTTAGTATTGTTCAAAAAAATATTAATCAAAAACCAATGTATTGCTTAGTTAGTCAAGTGTTTCAAGACAAAACGGCTGCTAGTCAATATTTAAACCGTGTAGAAAAAAATGGGTTTATTGTCAACACGGAACAATACGTTACGGTTATTTGGAGTAAATGAAAATGACAAAAAAGTTTAACCCTTACTTATTTACTCTGCTACTTGTCCTGTATTCTAAAGTGACTATGGCAGATCCATATATGATCGAAATTAGTCAACTCCATTTTTCTAAATTTTTACCAACCTCCGGTAGTTGCGAAATGAACGTCGAAACAGCTTTAGTAACCGATCTACTTAGCTCTCAAATGTGCATCATTAGTGGTGAAGGTGAAGTTGCTCACTATCGTATTATTGCTCCCAGCAATACTATTTTTAATATTCAGGTAAATTCTCGTGCTCCTGAAAATGGCGACAGTTTGACTTTTACACCCGTTGGGAAAATCACTTCCGATGTAGATGATATAACGATTATCCCTAGCCAAAATCACATTGCCAGCTCAGGGAATTTAGGCAGAATTAACATTAAGTTCGGAGGTCAAATCATTATCTCAAATGCAACCTTTTTTACTCCTGATATGACACATCAAATAGAAATGGAAGCGGCTATCACTTGGTCAGAGGCTCCTTAAATATTATGGTTCTTAAACACACTTATACACTTCTTTGTTTATTATTGATTGGCTGTCAGTCGAAACTAGACTATATCGGCCAAGAACATGCCAAAGAAGTAACTAAGTGGCAAAAATTAGCCCGATATGCGGGTAATGAATTGAAACCTTATGGCTTAACAATAACAGCGGGAGTACAAATTAATTCCACTTCAGAGCCCCTCTCTTTTTCAATAGTCAATGTACAGTTAAACCATGATTCGAATTCTACGGAAGTCGATTTACTATCGCCTGCGTTTGCTGAAAAATTCGCTTGTGCAGAGGAATGTCAGAATTTAGGTTTATATGATTCAGCCTTCAAAAACGAGCAAACACAACTAACTAGTTTCTTTTACGCTGAAGAAGGACGTTTTTTTGAGTTTTACGGTAGATTGACAAGACTTAACACAGCATTGGCTGATTACCGAGCCAGTGTTCCTGAAATTTTAGAGAAGTACCTAACCCTACTGTTAAATCGCCAGCTAAAATTTAACTCCTTAGCGGCATTTATTGACCATTTAGAACAAAATATAACGGAAGAAAAATTGCTAGCTTTTTCTAAAAGTGGGTTTATATCTCCCGTTTCAAACTCTTTGAGTCCGACCTATAAACAAGACCTTATCGCCTCTTTATCTGACTATTTAACAACAGACCTCCAAGTCGTCGAGTCTGATTTTCTTACCGATTCTAAGTCCCCTGGTGGCAATTGGAATAGAGGCAAATCTATAAATCCCGATAATAATTGGATTAAAACCGATTCAATGGAGGAAAGTAATAATTGGATTAAGACCAATTCAATAGAGGAAAGTAAAAACTGGATTAAGACCAATTCAATTGAGGAAAGTAAAAACTGGGATACAAATATGCCGACGCCTGATGAGCGCGTTGGGAAGCAACTCGGAACCGTTGCGTCAACGGGTTTAACAATGCTAGAAAACTGGCAACAAGCCAAGCTGAAATCAATTTATTTAGGAGCGTTGGTCTGCAGCTATTCAGATAACACCTTCGGCTTAGTAAAGAAAATTGGAACTGAGCGGATTCAAATAGATGTCATTGCACAAGCCCGAGTGCTAATTGATGGGCTAAGCCTTTACCCACAACCAGGCTATTTGTTCTCTCAAACAAGGCCTTTCTATTTTGTAAAAACAGTCCAAAATGATAGCTACGCGATTTCTGATATCGCCCCCTGTAATTTTCAAAATATTACAACTAGTTAGCATGTAAAATAGCTAGATATTTTAGCTGTAATTAGTTAGCTTAATATCACTAAAATCGGTAAGCTAAGTACAGTGGTTTAGAATAAGTTGGAAAAGCGGTTGGTCAGATATTCATTATTGTTAAGCGGATTATTAATATTAGCGGCTTGTTCCTCGACACACCTCGATGACTCCCCAACCGAAAATAAAGTCAGCAAAATAGCAAGCAACAACCCTAACCCTAAACAGAACACCCTCTCTTATATTCGTGCCTATTTACTTACAGGTAATGTCAAAAAAGCTGAGGCGCTTTTTAATTCTATTGAAAATATCGAAGAAAGCGCACAGGCAAGTTTACTTGAGGCTGAGTTAAACGCAGCCAAGGGAGACAGTATCGAAGCTCAACGGGCTTTTTTAGCGGCGCTGAATAATAAACAGTTTGACCTGCAGCTCAATAAGCAATTCGTTTCTGAGAATTTACTCGACTACTTTTGTGCTGAGCATAAATGGCCGGCGTTGGAAGGTTATGGAGAAGCGCTACTTAAAAACCTGTCAACGGCAAGCGCCAGCCATACAGAGCTTTCCCCCTCACCTAGCAATACAAAGCCATTTCACAATCAGGCTATTTCTCAAATCGGTTTATGCTTTTTTGATCAACAACATTGGCAGCAAGCCAGTTATTGGTTAGATAAGCTCGATATCAAACAGCTAAACGATCCTAGCGTTTATTTGGCACTGGCCAGGCTACATATCATTAAACAACAATTTTCTGCCGCTGCAGAGTTAATGAAAAGCTACGAAACAAGCAAGGTAAAAGTCGACGCCAAAACCCTTTGGGATGCCATTGAGGTCTACATTGCCCTAAACCAAGCAGCGCAAGTCAACAAATATGGTGAGCACTTATATTCGTTATTCCCGAATAATGAATACACCCGTAAATATATTATCTTTAGTAGAAGACAACAACGCCGAGCCCTGGCTTTGCAGCAGTCTGAACCTGACCAACCCTCTTCTAAAACGGTAAAACAACCAATTGATATTGAGTCTAATCCTCTGCCCCTAACTGTTGCAAAGCAAGCCTCCAATTCCTCGCTGCATACAGTCCCTGAACCAAGTGATTCTACTCAATACCATGTAATGAAAAAAGGTCAAACCTTGTATCGGTTATCCAAGACTTATGCAGTATTGATTGGCGATCTGTTACGTTGGAACCCGAATTTACGGGTTGACGATATTCCCCTAGGAACCCGCATTCGAGTGTCGGAATAAAGCAGTTTCTTCATTCCTAACGTAATAACTGGGTATAACTAAACTAGGCACCGCGCTTTGATTAAACCGTCATCCTTACCGGGCTTTTCTAACCCACAATAATTTATATACAATTCCATAGGATTAAATATACAATCACAACTTGTAAATTGTTAACCATATGGGAAATATAAGTGAATAGAATATTAGCAATTGCTTGTTGTTTACTGCTGAGTGTCTTTGGCGTTAATGCTTGGTCTAAGCATCATGCAAATAGCGACAAACACCAAGCGCCTAATGTCATTGTGATTTTGTCTGATGATCAAGGTTATGGCGATTTCTCGGTGACGGGTAATCCTTATGTTAAGACGCCGAACTTAGACAAACTCGCTACAGATGGGATCCAACTGACTGATTTTCATGTGGATCCAACCTGCTCTCCGTCACGAGCCGGATTAATGACAGGTCGATATTCTAGCCGAGTGGGGGTATGGCTAACCTTTGCCGGTCGCAATCATTTATACAAAGAAGAAATGACCATGGCAGATGTGTTTAAACACAACAATTATGCCACTGGTATTTTTGGCAAATGGCATCTAGGTGACAACTATCCTTTTAGACCCACAGATCGTGGATTTGATAAGTCTTTTATTCATGGTGGTGGCGTAGCTGGCGAAACACCTGACTATTGGGACAATGATTACTTTGATGACACCTATTATGAAAATGGTGAGCCAGTTAAAACCCAAGGTTATACCACTGATGTGTGGTTTGATCAGGCCCAGAAATTCATTAACCAAAGTCAATCTGAACAAAAACCATTTTTTATTTACTTAGCCGCCAATACTCCCCACGGCCCTTTTAATGTTGAAGAAGCGTTATTCAAACCTTATTTAGACAAAGGCATACCCGAAGCCCGAGCGCGCTTTTATGCCATGATTGGCACAGTAGACAGCAATGTGGGTAAATTAAGAGCTTACTTGGAAGAGCATGATTTAGCTGACAATACCTTAATTTTATACATGACAGACAACGGTACCAGTAAAGGCTATGAAGGGCCTAAAAATGGCTTACCCGTGGCAGGCTACAATGCCAATATGCGCGGCAGTAAAACCTCAGCCTACGAAGGCGGACATCGCGCAGCATCGTTCTGGTATTGGCCACGAGGCGGCTTTACGGGTAACCAAACTCGCCAGCAACTTACCGCTCAAATTGATGTTCTCCCTACCCTTGTCGATCTATTAAAACTAACGCTGCCAAAACCCGTGGACTTTGATGGCACTAGCCTAGTGAAGGTGATAAAAGACAACCAAGATAATTTGGCACACCGTAAAATGGTGATCCACAATCAAGCTGCGTTTGGCAAACCTTTAGGTGATGGTGCGCTAGTCAAAGATAAAGACTATGTGGTACTGCAAGACAAATGGCGTTTAGTGGGCAATAAGTTATTTAACCTAGAAAATGACCCAACTCAAAGCAAAGACCTCGCTAAGCAGTTGCCGAAAAAAGCTGCAGAGCTACAGGCTTTCTATCAAGAATGGTGGAGCGACGTAACTCAAGATCAACGACTATCTCCTACCGTTATCAACCCTGCCAAGCAAGCCGAGGTGGTGTTGACTTCTCAAGCTTGGTCGGGCGATATAGCCACTTACGATCAATCACATGTTCGCGCGGGCATTCGCAATCGCGGTGCTTGGTATATAGATGTAGAAGTTGCCGGAAACTATCAATTAGAATTTAGCCGCTGGCCAAAAGAGTCTGGCTTAGGTTTTAATCAATCATATAAAAAGGACTTTAGTGAGAAACGCCTAGATCAAGGCTTTACATTATACAAATTGCCGAGCCAAGCAATTCACGTGCAAGCGGTAGAACTTATCTTAGATCAGCAAAAGACGATGCAAAAAGTTTCACCACAGCAAAAAACAGCCGCTTTCAACGTTCATCTAACCAAAGGCTTACACAAGGTGGAAGGACTGTTACATACCCAAGGTAAAGATCTAAGCGCCTACTACATGTACTTAACTTCTACCGATTAGTGAGACTTTCACTAGTGAGTGATGAGTAGTGACATGATGTCATTGCCACCATATTGTGGTGGCAATACTTACCCTAGATTCTGCATAAATAGTCTCGTTTACGCTAAACACAAAAAGAGGGTTTTCCAGAGGTTCTGCTTATCCAGACCTCAGGTTACTAAGCAAGTTAAAAACTTAAAATACGTTCTGCGGTATATTCGTTAGTAATCAAACCATTTATCAATTGAGAACGTACCGCGCCTAAAATAGCGGGGACTTTTTCTTCACCTGCTGCAATAGCGCAAACAAACTTATCTGATTTTATTTTTAACGGGGTACTGGCCACGCGGTCGTTCACTGCACAATCAATTAGTTGGCCATTTTGATCGTACACCCAACTAATTATCTCACCTACCGCGCCTTTATTTAGTAGTTCATCCAATTCAGGTTTAGTGATAAATCCATCCAGATGTAATGGAGAATTAAGGCCTAAATTCCCCACCCCAACAAAAGTAACATCTGCATTTTCGGCAAGTTTCAAATTATTGGCGACATAAAATTGTTCATGAAGTTGTTCTTTTTCTTCTTTACTACGGGGTAACACTGGTAGCGGCATTGGGTAGTGTTTAGCGTTAATATGTTCGGCCATACTCACCACCACATTGTAGGGTGAGGCTGAACCATCAATCGCCATATTGCCAAGTAGCGCAACAATTTTGTGTTGTTCGCAATTCAACATCGACAGTTCTTCTACACAGGCTCGAAGCACCCTGCCCGTGCCCATTGCCAATACCTTCGGCTCTGCAGATTTCAAATGGCGTTCTATCTCACTCGCTCCCGCTTGGGCCAAACCCACGGTAGAAGAAGGGTCTTGTGCATCGCTAGGGATCACAATGCAATCCTGCAAATCAAAGCGCTCAATGAGTTGGGTTTTTAAATCCATACATTTAGCCACTGGATGTTCAAGTCGCACTTTAATCAAACCTTCGGAAACCGATAGCGCCACCATACGTTGTGCTGATTGACGAGAGATGTTTAGCTTTTTAGCTATTTCGTCTTGGGTATTGCCGGCCACATAATATAACCATCCTGCACGCGCTGCGTCGTCTAGTTTTCTGGATTCGGTATTGGATAACTTTGTCACGCTTACCTCTGCTGTTTAGCCCTGACGTATTGCCGGGATTAATTCAAATAACTGTCGCCAATGAGAAATTGTCGGAACATCAACGTTATGATGAGGTTGTTCACCTGATGGACTAACATGATGAATTAAATGACTCGCGCCGGCATATCGAATAACGGGCATATTGGCAGCTTGTGCGCCTTTTATGCCGGCAGTTGAATCTTCGATTACCAAACAATTCTCTGGCTTTACGCCCATTTGACGGGCTGCATGTAAAAACAAATCTGGCGCGGGTTTACCATTTTTCACCTCAGATGAGGTAAATACCTCGGCCTTAAAGAAATGGTCTAAGCCAGTCACCCCCAACGAGTGCTTGACCTTCTGTGGGCTACCACTGGTTGCGACACAGGATTTTACATTCAACTGACTCAAGATATCTTCAAGCCCAACCGTTGTCTGCAACTCTGCGCTAAACACGCCTTGTAAAGCTGCTCGATAAGCCAGGCATGAAAATCATCGGTTAAAACCAAACCATAATCAGCCAACACTTTTTTCGTCACATGTTCAAAGCTGTAGCCTAAAAAATGTGCATAAAAGTAATCTTCTGACACATTAGCGCCCAATTCCCGCAGCATTTCAAGAATGGTGCGTTTACTTAAAATTTCGCTATCGACCAGCACCCCGTCACAATCAAATATGACCAAATCAATTCGATTTGTGAACAAAGGTAAATCTGCTAATGCCATAGTGTTTCGCCTATTGATAGTTGAGTTCCAGATACCATTCAATGTTTTGGCTCGTACTTAGTTGTACAAACTTGTCTGTGCCAAACAAAGAAGAGGGAGTGAAGCTCATCAAGTATCCCAAATAGATCAAGCGTTTGCAAAACCGTCAAAAGATAATTTACTGCCACGATACCTATTCTAAGCTCATCTTTATTCAACGTTAGCAACCGAAAAGGTTATCTCACTTTTTCATGTTGCCAGACATTCGCTATGCGCGGGGCTTCGCATTATTTCGTACAAAGCCCTATGCAAAGACTAATTAGATAAGGTCATCCCTGCTTTATCAAATTGCAGTAGCTTGTTATCTGCTGGGCTTAAGAAAATCTTATCTCCATATTTTAACGTACAATCACCATCCGCTTTCACGGTTAATGTGTCACCACTTTCGATATGTACATGTAAGAAAGTCTCAGATCCGAGATGCTCAATCACCCCAACGGTGCCGGACCAAGTGCCAGACTCAGTAGATATTTGTATATGCTCAGGTCGTACACCTATGCTTGCAACTGGGTTCTGGGCGGTTGGCGTCACCTCAATGAAATTCATTTTTGGCGAACCAATAAAGCCAGCCACAAAACGGTTAACGGGATTATTATACAATTCAAGAGGCGTACCGACTTGTTCAATAATACCTGCGTTAAATACCGCAATCCGATCTGCCATAGTCATCGCTTCTACTTGATCATGGGTGACATAAATCATGGTAGTGGCCAAACTTTTATGCAGCTCAGATATCTCCAGACGCATGTTAACCCGCAACGAAGCATCTAAATTCGACAATGGCTCATCAAATAAAAACGCTGATGGTTGACGCACAATGGCACGGCCAATGGCTACACGTTGCCTTTGTCCACCAGAAAGCTGACCGGGTTTGCGATCCAGATAATCATTCAAATTAAGTATTTTTGCCGCATTGGCAATTTTCTCTTCGATGACTTCTGGGCTCACTTTGGCCCGCTTTAAAGGAAACGCGATATTATTTCGCACCGACATATGCGGATATAACGCATAAGATTGAAACACCATAGCCAAACCTCTTTTGGCCGGCGGTGTGGCGGTCGCGTCATTACCATCAATTTCAATATTGCCACTGGTGGTATCTTCTAACCCTGCAATCATACGGAGTAAAGTTGATTTACCGCATCCCGATGGACCAACGAATACAATGAATTCACCGTCTTTTATTTCTAAATCTATCGGCTTAATGACATTCACGTCACCAAAACTTTTTGTTACTTTTTTAAGTGTAATACTGCCCATGATAAATCTCCTATTTCACTGCGCCGAAGCTTAATCCGCGCACTAATTGTTTTTGACTAAACCATCCAAGAATTAAAATCGGCACAATGGCCATAGCTGATGCAGCTGATAACTTGGCGTAAAACAACCCTTCTGGACTAGAATAACTGGCAATAAAGGCCGTTAATGGTGCCGCGTTAGCCGCAGTCAAAATAAGGGTCCAAAATGCTTCGTTCCACGCTAGAATCACATTTAGCAATAAAGTAGAAGCAATGCCCGGCAACGCGATGGGCAGTAATACGTGGAAAATTTCTTCGCCAATTGTGGCACCGTCCATACGAGAAGCTTCTAATATTTCGTTGGGAATTTCTCTAAAGTAGGTATAAAGCATCCACACCATTATGGGTAAGTTGATCAACGTCATCACTATCACTAGCCCTAGTTTGGTATCTAATAAACCAAAATCACGAAACATTAAATAGATAGGGATCAACACACCTACAGGTGGCAACATCTTGGTTGATAACATCCACATAAGTAGATTCTTGGTGCGTTTAGTTTGGACAAATGCCATAGACCACGCAGCGGGTATCGCCACTAACAAGCCCAATAAACTTGAGCCGATTGAAATAACAATAGAATTCCAGAAATGTGTGAAGTACGGTGAACGTGACAATACATCTCGATAGTTTTCTAGCGTCCAGTCAAACATAAACAAACTAGGTGTCGATGAAATTGCTTCCGCTTCGGTTTTAAAGCTGGTTAACAATGTCCAAAGAATGGGGAAAAATATCAAACCACTGATCCCCCATGCACATGCGGTATAAATCAGCTTCGAACGATTCGTATTATTAATAGCCATGGGTTAACCCTCTAAGTTCTTGCCGATTAGGCGCATTAGAAAAATAGCAACTATGTTGGCAATAATGACGGCCACTATGCCCCCTGCAGAACCACCACCTACATCAAACTGCAATAAAGATTGGGTATAAATTAGGTAAGTAATATTGGTTGACTCATATCCTGGTCCACCACTGGTTGTGACTAGTATTTCTGCAAAAATAGACAGTAAAAATATGGTTTCAATTAAGATAACCGCAGTGACTGCTCTGGATAAATGAGGCAATACAATATAGAAGAACTTACTAAACGGACCAGCACCATCAAGGTCTGCCGCTTCTAATTGTTCGCGGTCTAAAGATTGAATTGCGGTAAGTAGAATAAGCGCTGCAAATGGCAGCCATTGCCAAGATACTATGATAATTATGGTTAACAGTGGGATCTGAGCGAAAAAGTCGACAGGTGTCACTCCAATCCAATTGGCAAAATGTGCGAACAAACCATTTACAGGGTTCATTAACATATTTTTCCATACCAAGGCTGACACTGTTGGCATCACAAAAAACGGTGCTAACACCATGATGCGCACATAGTTTCGTCCCCAAATTGCTTGGTCTAATAAAATGGCTAAACCAATGCCGCCGCCCAACGTAATGATTAACACGCCACCCACTAACAACAAGGTATTAAAAAATGACTCAAAAAATGCTGGATCTGTTAAGAAAAATTCATAATTTAAAAAACCAATAAATTCTTCGGTACCTGAGGCTTAACAAATTGTAATCTAAAAACGAAAAATACAATGTCATGCACAGAGGAACTATCATCCACACTAGTAGCAATGTTACAGATGGAAATAACATTAGCCTTAGCGAGTGTGCGGGAGTTTGTCGTTGCCATAACCAAAACCTTTTAAAAGTGAAAAAATAGGTAAGTGCATCGCACTTACCTGCCTATTAAACTCAATTATTTAGGATAACGAGCCTTGCGCATTGCGCGTTCAACTAAGCGCTGGGAATTGTTTAACGCTTGGTCTACCGTCATAGTGCCGGTTAAGGCCGCGCTAAACTGCTGCCCAACAGCGGTACCTATTCCTTGAAACTCAGGAATGGCCACAAATTGCACGCCAACATAAGGCACAGGTTTAACCGTAGGGTTTGTCGGATCAGCAGAGGCAATGGAGTCCAACGTTATTTGCGCAAAAGGTGCAGCATTCATGTATTCAGGGTTTTCATACAAAGACGTACGTGTCCTAGGAGGAACTTTGGCCCAACCTTTTTTACTGGCAACTAACGCTGAGTACTTTTTAGAGGTTGCCCAGCTAATAAACTTCATTGCTGCGTCAGATTTCTTACTACTTGAAGGCACGGCTAATGTCCAAGCCCACAACCAGTTTCCACGTTTGCCTAACCCGTTGTCTGGTGCTAAAGCAAAACCCACTTTGTCCGCTACTTCTGAGTCATTTTCATTGGTCACAAATGCACCAGCAACAGTGGCGTCGATCCAAATTCCACATTTACCTGTTTGAAACAATGCTAAATTTTCATTAAAGCCATTGGCTGAAGATCCAGGAGGGCCAGACTCTTCCATCACATCAACATAATATTGCAAGGTATCTTTCCACTCTTGAGTATTAAACTGTGGTTTCCAATTTTTATCGTACCAGCGAGCACCAAAAGAGTTAGACATAGAGGTAATTAGCGCAATATTTTCGCCCCACCCCGCTTTACCTCGCAAACACATACCGTATATACCCGCTTCCTTGTCGGTCATCGCTTTTGCCGCTTTACGGATGAAGCTCCAAGTGGGCGCTTTGGGCATTTCTAAACCGGCTTTTTCCATCAAGTCTGTACGGTACATCACCATCGAACTTTCACCATAAAAAGGCGCGGCAAACAGCTTGTTGTTCATACTTAAACCACTACGAATAGCTGGCAGTAAATCGTCTACATCATAGTCATCACCTAAGTTGTCTAACTCAGTCAACCAACCCTGTTTTGCCCAAATAGGTACTTCGTACGTGCCTATGGTCATCACGTCATATTGGCCACCTTTAGTTGCCACGTCAGTTGTGACACGTTGGCGTAATATGTTTTCTTCTAGGGTCACCCACTGCAATTCAATATTTGGATGTTGGCTAGTAAAATCATCACTTAGTTCTTTCATGGTGATCATGTCACCGTTATTTACTGTGGCTATGGTTAAGGTTTCTGCCAAAGCACTATTCATTGTGACTGTAGCACTACTCATCACTAAAGCAGCACTCACCATTTTTGTCAGTTTATTTAACATTGGGGATTCCCCTTACTATGTAGTTATTGATGCCCACCTATTTACTAGGTGGGACTCATTGCACAATTAATTTATAGTCGAAAACACTTGCGAACCGACTAATGAATTAGAATTTAACCGAAATCTCAGATGTAAAGCCGTCAAAGCCTGTACCAATTTGGCCGCCAGAATTCACGCCTTCTTCTTGATCAACGTATTCGAATTTCAATAAGGTTTTGTCATTAAACCAGTAGCCTGCTGCCACTTGAAGACGCTCTACCGTGTTGTCTGTTTGCTCAATGAGTTCAGAGGTGTTTTCTGCTTCTTGGTAACGAGCAGCAACATAGAATTTACCTGGAATAATGTAGTGCTGTGCTTCTAGATTCCAATATTCCACCGATGATTCACCTTCAATCACACGATTAGAATCATAAGTAGTTCCACTTAAGTCAGCCACGCCATTTGTGTCGCCAAAATAAGTGATACCCGCAACAGCATTGCCTGCAGTGTCGGCAAAGGTGTAATCGTCGCTAGATTTTCCAAGCATAAAGATCACACTCGTATTGGCATTTGGTTGATAGGCCAAGTTTAGTTGCATGATAGATTGATCAAGTACTCGGCATTGCGCCAACATGGGTATCGCGCTCACTAGAAGCAGATGCTGAGAAGTTATAGTTTTCGCCATCACCAAAACGATAATTAGTGGTCGTTAACCCATCCATACTGGCCACACCATTCACAAAACGTAACTGGTCGCCCTGATTAGCTTGAAAGAAGTTGACCCCAGCTTTAAAGCCACCAACAAACTCAAGGGTACCTTGAAGACGATAATTGAAGCCTCTATCTTCTTGAAACGCTTCACCAAAACTTGAGGTGGTAATATGGCCAGCAACATTATAGCTACGCAATACGCCGCTTTCGAACGTCTCGGTGTAACTCAATTGCATACCATTTTCAGCCGTGGCGTAATCAGTAATTCCGTTACCTATCAATGCATTACCTTGGTTGTCCGCGCCATCTTGGAATCCTTTAAATTGGAAAGGAGCAGCACCGATGTTACCTAAACGTAGAGTAAGATTGGCATTCTCGCGAGCCATATTTGACAAGCCCAGTAAATCGAATTCAATGCCTGCAAAGTCTTGGTGAAATGAAAAATCTCGATCGCCGTTATTACCAAAGTCATTAGGCTCTTCAGCAATATCCACGTCTGCGACTATGTATTCGTTAATGTGAAATTTAAATTGTAAATTAATTCTGATCCGCCCAAAACCAGAAGACTGCTCTTCGTCTACAGGTCGAAATGCCCCCTCTTTAGCTTGGATTGATTGGTAATTTTGCAATGCAAGAAAATTAACTTCTGCTAGCCCGTCTAAAAACTCGGCAGAGTGCGCTGGTGTAGATGCGGCAACCATTGCTGCAATCAGTAAGCCAAGAGGTTTTTGTTTAGTTTTCAACATAATTTACTCTCTAAATTTGTGTGTTAGTTAACGGAATTCATTTGGTTAAGCGCAATTCGATTGACGAACTTTGTTTTGCTCACCCAGTCATTGGTATAAAGCGAAGTATCCACTACCAAAAACAAAACGGTCATATGCTCAACGTGTGAGCATTTGACCAAAAGATAAGATGCAGATCAACCTTTTATTTACAAAAGTTTTACACCAAATTCTGATCAACACTTAATAACCAATAAAAACAACAGTTTAGTTATGTAGTAAATTTTCAATGAATTTCCAGATTTAACATATGAACTGGCGAGAGCATCCAAGCGTTAACGTTTACACACAAATAAATTACATGCTTGTATTAACAACAAGTTAGCTCTGTCGAATTTCTAGCTAAGTATATTGGCAACAGGTACTTGAATGGCGGCTTGGTTTTGCAACAACTAGGCTGTATATAGCTGCATTAAGCTGCAGAGCTTACTTGGTTTGGAGGAACTTACTTTGAATTACCCATCAGTCTACATACATTAGTGATTATAAGGTCAACCATAAAAGCACATACTGTTTGTCCACGCTGACTCTTTCCAAGCAAAAACAAACAACATTTATTCAGCAAAAAGCTGGGATCTCGTTGCACAATTCCTTGTTACTAATTTGTTGTCAATTTGTTTGAAAAAGATACAACTAAATGTTGACATCCTAACAAACAATTGAGAATATGCCCTCAAGTTGAGCAATTGCCCAACAATGGATAGGGCTTGATATTATTTCTAACGTTAAGCCCACGTAAAAAATCAAGTAAGTTAATAGATAAGTAACTAAATAAAGAACCACTATACAAATTAAGCGGTATCACTTTGGTTACTCACCAGTATGCTATTAGCTGTAACGCTAGTGCCGATTATTTGGCACTTACATGGTCATCGGAATAAATATAGATATTTATTACAGCCTCCCTTTATGAATAAGGGAGATAATAAGGAACGAACCAATGTCAAATAATCAATCAGACATCTCATTTCGTGATGTAAATGAAGAGCAACTCCCCGTTGCCAAACATAAATTACACGGCTGGAAACACTTCGCAGGTCTCTACGCCGGTGAGCATGTTGCGGCGACAGAGTTTGTAATCGGCGCGACCTTTGTAGCCTTAGGCGCAGCCACAATGGATATCATATTAGGTTTACTAATTGGTAATTTGTTGGCCATGTGTTCATGGTGGTTACTGACCGCGCCGATTGCAGTGGAAACCCGCTTAAGTCTATATAACTACTTGAATAAAATTGCCGGTAACTCAATGACTAAGCTATACAATTGGGCCAATGTGGTGATATTTTCGGTGATTTCTGCCGCTATGATAACGGTGTCATCTACCGCGGTCAGGTTTCTATTTGATATTCCCGCCCAGCTCAGTTGGTACCCTAACAGTATTTGGTTTGTCGCTATTGTACTAGCAGTCGGCTCTATTGTGGTATTTGTCGCTATGTACGGTTTTTCTACTGTGGCCGACTTTTCTAAAATATGTGCTCCTTGGCTTTTCGTGATATTTATTGCTGGTTCTTTTGCGCTATTCCCTGCCTTATCGAACCATGTATTAGGCTCAACGTCTTTGGGAGGCTGGGCCGACTTTGTCACCATTGGGGATAGCTCTATTTGGACCGGTTTTACCAGTGATGGTGAAAAAGGTATAGGTTTATTCGAAGTGATCGGTTTTGCCTGGGCTGCTAACTCTATTACCCATTTTGGTTTAATTGACATGGCGATATTTCGTTTCGCCAAACGTAAGAGTTATGGTTTGTTCTCTGGCGTAGGCATGTTTTTTGGTCATTATCTGGCTTGGATATCTGCTGGCATCATGGGTGCAGGTGCAGCGGTTTTACTGAAAACAACTATTACCTCATTGGATCCCGGTGATGTGGCATACCACGCATTAGGTATGACAGGCTTTGTCATCATCATCATTGCCGGCTGGACCACAGCAAACGCTAACTTATACCGCGCAGGTTTAGCTGCTCAGTCAATTTTTGTTGAACAGTCACGAGAAAAAACTACCGCAATTGTCGGCATAGTAACCGTCATTATTGCTTGTTTCCCATTTGTCTTTTCACAAATGTTACCACTACTAACATATGCTGGATTATTAGTTGTTCCTGTAGGCGGTATTGTATTTGCTGAGCACATGTTATTTCCAAAAATTGGGTTAACACGTTACTGGGCCAAGTATCAAAATATCTCACGCAGTATTCCCGCTATCGCCACTTGGGGTCTTGCTCTGGTCTTTGGCTTTGGTTTGAACGCTTTAGATGTGATGTCATTCTATTACCTATTCATTCCTACTTGGGCATTCAGCGCGATCCTTTATACCTTGTTGGCTAAGAAATATGGCGCAGATAAAGATTACACAAAAGAAGTGGCGGCAGCAGCACGTGAGCAGCAAGAAATAGCCGTTTATCAGGCAGAACTAGCCGCAAACGAAAAAGCCCCAGTAATAGATAACAGCAGCATTAGTAAAATACTAAATGCCATTTCAACCGTGTCTTTATTAATTATTACTGGTTTCGCATGTCAGGTGATGTTCTTCAGCGAAAGCATGGATATATACGATGCAAACAAAGCACAATTCGAATTGTACTGCTTCATTTGTACCATCACCTACTTTGTTAGTGCTTATATGTCGCTGAAGCGCCATAAAGCCCTTAACAACTAATTATAACAACGACAGATATAAAACGTGATGACCGTGGTTAGTTGCATAACACTCTAACCACCCTCTTTACCAACAACAAACGCTAGCCTGCCTACCAACAGACTTTGGTAGTCGGGTGATATTATAGGGTTAGACCTATTTAATGAGGCCCAGAATAATGACGACAACTCAATTGAATCAATCAACATTAGCTAATTTACCTAATCATGTTGATATACCCAAATACGATCGCAGCCAACTCAAGGCGGGGATTGTGCACATAGGTGTGGGTGGTTTTCACCGTGCACACCAAGCCATGTATGTGAATGAATTACTGAAAACCCTAGGCTCAGAGCAATGGGCTATTTGTGGTATTGGTTTATTAGAAAACAACCGTGGTTTACGTGATATTTTACAGAAACAAGATTACCTGTATTCTCTGGTGGTGCGTCACCCCAATGGTAAAATTGATAACAAAGTCATTGGTTCGATGATCGACTTCATTTTTGCGCCAGACAACAAGCAAACCGTAATTGACAAATTAGCGCACACAGATACGAAAATAGTATCTTTAACCATTACCGAAGGCGGGTACAATCTCCACCCTATCACAGGTGAGCTTGATTTAGACAATAGCGACATTATTCACGATATCGCCAATCCAAATGATCCTATCACTGCTTATGGTTATATTGCCGCAGCGTTAAAAGTGCGTAAGGAACAAAGCCTAGCCGCTTTTACTGTTCAGTCATGCGATAACATTCAACACAACGGTGCAGTCACCCGCAAAATGCTGCTTACTTTTACCCAGCAGCAAGATCCTGAGTTAAGTAAATGGATTGCTGAACATGTACAGTTTCCCAATGCCATGGTCGACCGCATCACCCCCGTCACCACCAAAGCTGACATTGAATATGTTACCGAGAACTACGGCGTAAGTGATGAATGGCCTATTACCTGTGAGTCTTTTGCACAATGGGTAATTGAAGACAACTTTAGTCAAGGCCGTCCTAACTGGGATGCAGTCGGCGCGCAATTTGTTACCGATGTGACCCCTTTTGAAAAAATGAAAATTCGCTTACTAAACGCCGGACACTCGGTTCTAGGCATTTTGGGTTCAATTCACGGTTATTCGACAATTGATGAAACGGTAACTGACAAAGACTTTGCTGAATATCTGCGCGCATTTATGGACGATGAAGTTACCCCTGTGTTAGATACATTAGATGGGATCGACTTAGATCAATACAAAGACACCTTAATCGAACGTTTTTCAAATCCCAATATAAAAGATGGCTTGGCACGAATTTGTTCTGAAACGTCAGCCAAGTTACCAAAATTCTTACTGGCAACCATTAACGAAAACTTAGCCACGGGTAATGATTGCTCATTAGCCACCTTAGTTGTAGCAACATGGTGTTTGTATAGCGACAAACAAGTTAACCAAAACCAACAAGCTCTGGATATTCAGGATGCAATGCAGCATGAATTAGCCGAATATGCGCAAAAAACCGCGACAGACAAATTTGCATTTATACAGTTAAAAAGCCTGTTTGGAGATTTAAGCGAGCAACCCGCATTTAACCAATTATATGAAAAATCAATTGACGCACTGTATACCCCAACGCGTCACATCAAAAGTATAATGAAGAGCACACTTGCACAAAAACGCCTGATTAAGGACAGCCAAAAATGAACAGTTTATTCATTAACCACAAAGCTCCGAGTGATATAGCCATCAATTGTTTTGGGGAAGTACTTTGGGATTGTTTTGCTAGCGGAAAGCGTTTAGGTGGTGCGCCCTTGAATGTTTGTTTACGTTTAAACTCTCTAGGTATAAAAGCCAATATGTTAAGTGCAGTTGGCGATGACACACTAGGCAAGGAACTGCTAGATATCATTCAGCAACGCCATATGAATACTGAGTTTATCGCGGTTAATCCAGATAAAAAAACCAGCACCGTTGAAGTCACGCTCGATAAAAGTGGCTCAGCATCATATGACATTGTCGCAGATACTGCTTGGGATAATATAGCCTTGACCTCGGCACTTATCGAGCAAGTAAAATCCTCCGATATTCTAGTGTTTGGGAGCTTGGTAGGCAGACAAGAAACCTCATTACAGACCTTAAAAGCTCTGATTGATGTTGCTAAATTTAAGATTTTTGATGTGAATTTACGAAAGCCCCATTACGAGCTTGATACGCTAATAGAGCTCATGAAGGCCGCTGATTTTATTAAACTAAACGATGATGAGCTATACGAAATAGCCCATGCAATGGGCTCAAAATTTAACTCACTTGAGCAGAACCTTGAGTTTATTGCCGAACAAACTAACACTCCATACTTGTGTGTTACAAAAGGGGCACACGGGGCACTACTTAAGATTAACGATAAGAATTACTACAATTCAGGATCCTTAGTTAAAGTAGTGGATACTGTTGGTGCGGGAGATGCCTTTTTAGGTTCGTTGATTTATCAATTATGCAACACAACCAACGCCCAATATGCAGTTAATTTTGCCTGTGCGGTGGGCGCAATGGTGGCACAAAGTCATGGCGCTACTCCAGAACTATCCATTGCCGACATTGAAGCCTTTATCAATCCGTTATAAATAGTAAAGGGTTAACTCTCAATTAACCTTTCCCGGTCCCCCTTGGCGCAGCCGTAATATATTTACATGATTTTATGGCTTGCGCTGCTCATAATGCGGATAGCTATGTCAACGTTAATGCTATGTAATTTGAGTCTATGCTGTACGCGCTTAATCTTTTTATGAGCGATATTTAACTCACTCATGAAAAATTCGGTACGCCGCTATGAAATCTAAATTCGGTGTCTGCACTGGTAATTAACGCCGCTTCTTTCTCACCAATAAGGCGAACCCTGCCGCTGATATCTTCCTGCGATATCTTTTCTGCTAACCCTAAATAGTCTTGGAAATGCCTTGCTTCTGAACGTAATAAAGAGACATAGAACTTATGTAATTCGTCATCCAGATAGGGCGCTAATTTAGCAAAACGTTCGCAGGAACGGGCTTCAATATAAGCTCCACAAATAAGGGTATCAGGTAATTTAACAGGGTCATGAGTACGGACATGTTTCATCAACCCTCTAGCGTAACGAGAGGCGGTAAGATTTTGGTATTCCACTCCCCTGTTCTGCATAATTTCCCACACTTGTTGAAAATGATGCAACTCTTCCTTTATAAGCAACACCATTTTAGCAATCAACTCATCCCCATGTTCAAAGTTAGATTTGCTAATTAACTTTTTAGATAAGTTTACATGCTGACTAAAATCACCGTCCCCAACTTTACGATAAACAAAGTCTTCAAAGGGCTTAAGCCACGCCAACAAAGCCTCACCACTTTGTTTATCCACCGCATAACGACGAAGTAACAACATAGCAGTTTGTGCGGCCTTTAATTCACAGTTAGCGTGATCGACTAACAATAATGCTAGGTTTTTGGGTTGTATAGCTGTGTCAATCCAACTTTGTGGGGTTTCACATATAAGAAAAGAATTAATTGGAGAAAGTAGCTCAGATATATTCAAGAAAGCGTTCTACTGTTGGTTAAAAGTTAAAGATGAAGACTGGGCAACATGCGCTCATGCAGAATTCGGATAATAGCAAAGCCATAATCAGCTATTTTGAAGTAAATAATGTGCTTGCCTTCCCTACAAAATCGATATCCTACCCTAATATGGTCACAAGAAATTGCCTGTTTAGAAGAGTTCGCAAGCTCACCAAAAGCTGAAAATAAACTATCGATATATTGTTCGGCTTTCACTAGACCCCAGTGCTCAAAAGAGTAAACCCAAATTGATTCTAAATCTTGCTCCGCTTTTGGAGAAAGCCAAAACTCAGGCATATTTGGCAGCCATTTTTGCTTTAAACTCGTTAGCGTTGAGCAGCTTTGCTTCACCGCTTTCTTCGCCTTCTATAAGCGCTTTTCGTATCGCATCATTGTAGCTATTAAGTTCCTGATCTTGACGCAGCAATGTTCGGATGTATTCGCTATCATTAGTGAAACGTCCAGACTGGATTTGGTTTTTTATCCACTCATCCTGTTGATCTGTCACGGTAATAGTTTTGCGTATTGTTGACATGTTCTCTCCGAAAATATGAAATATTCATACTATTGATGAGATTATAGATATTTTCTGCTCTTTATACCAACTGGATTGTTTAAAATTATGGTGGGTTTATTCGATATTTGGAATTTAAAATATGCAATTGTGTGTAACATTATTTTATTAATAGACAATTTCGAGACTCAACTAATTGTAGTTGCACACTTATGCCTTTAATTCACAGTTAGCGTGATCGACTAACAATAATGCTAGGTTTTCGGGTTGTATAGCTGTGTCAATCCAACTTTGTGGTGTTGAGCAATGCAGAAAAGCATCAATAGGTTGCAAAAGTTCGTTCAAGTTTAGGCTCTATTTCTATTAAGTAGGTGAGTTTATTACATATCAAATGTAAGCGGCGGATTCTAGCAATTGACTGCAGGCAAATAAAGTCTGAGTCCATTCATTTTCACTTCGTTTAGTATACCCCAATTCCCCCTATCTTATTGTTCATCATAGTAAAATATGACTATTTGTTGACATTGCCGCTAGCAAACTGCTAACGTGAAATGAATGATAGACGATCCCTTTTCGGCGGCTTAGTATGGCGAGTCAAATAAGGCATTTGTTTTTTGCTAGTAGTTACATTGCGACGTGCGGATTTTCACTAATTAAATGATACGCTTTTTCAAGTCTTTAAAATCAAGGCTAGTCTTACTAATAATATTGGTCGCTTTGCCGGGCCTATTGACGCTTATTTACGTATCGGTTTTAGAAAGAGAGCATGCCATCGAATCATCTCTTGAAGAAGCTAAAAGTACAGTCACCATTGCCACCACCTTTCAAACCCTATTAATAAAAAGAACCGAAAACTTTTTAAAGAATTTATCTACGTTTGCGGAAGTACAACAGCCTAACTCTGCCCAGTGCTCAGCCTTTTTAGCTGACCTAATAAAGATTAAAGATATTTATAATAATATTGGCATACCTAATATTGATGGTACTTTATTGTGTAGCGCAAAACCACTCAGTAAGCCGGTCAATGTTGCTGACCGCCCGTATATTCAACGCGCGATTAATCAAAGAGCGTTTTCAATCGGTGAGTTTCAAGTGGATAGAGTGACAGGCGTCAGCAGCTTAAATTTTGCCTACCCTGTTGTATCCCAAGAAAATCAAGCGCTAGTAGGCATTGCCGTCGCGGTTTTATCACTCGATTGGTGGAGTGAGCAGTTTTCTACACTCGCATTACCTAAATATTCCGTAACCTATGTGACGGATCACCGACAAAGAATTATTGCTACTTTTCCCACTAACAGTAGCATACTAGGCTCTCATATTGCAGATATTGAAGGGCAGTTGAGACCTTATGATTCCGATGCAGAGCATGCCATTAGCAGTTATCTAAGTAGCGGCCAAAACGCAAAAATATTTTTTCAAAAGCCACTCATCAATGACAGTCAATTAGTCATGATCAGTGTAGGTATTCCCTTTGAGGAAAAACTCAATGCGATTAATTCAAACCTACTAAAAATTGGCTTACTAGTGTCTGCATTCGTGGTGTTAATGTTTTTTGTGGCCTTATGGGGCATTAAGATAAGTGTTCTGGTGCCATTAAAAGCCTTAATACAGTCTACAAAAGAACTAGAGGAAGGAAAATTCAAGGGCGAATTACCGCTGCACGGTTCTACCGAATTAGTTGACTTACAACAACGTTTTACATTGATGGCTAAGGCCCGAGTCAGTGCCCAAAGTCAACTTGAATCTAGTCAACAACATTTGCAAGAAAGTAAAAATCTGCTTTCAGCGCACATTGACAATACACCACTTGGTTGTGTTTCTTGGGACAAAGACTCTATTTGTACTAAATGGAATAAATCGGCCGAGAATATTTTTGGTTACCGAGCAGAAGAAGCGATAGGCAAACACGCTTCTGACTTAGTTTTATTACCAGAATTAAAAGGGGAATATAAGAAATTTTTCCGAAGTTTTATTAGACAAAAGGGAGGAAGAAGTAGTACCAGTAAGAATAAAACTAAATCGGGAAAGGTCATCATTTGTGTATGGCATAATACCCTAATTCGTAGCCAAGATGGTCAGGTATTGGGCGTAAGTTCGTTTGTCCAAGATATCACCCAAAATAAACTTGCCGAAGAACAATTAACCTTAGCGGCGAGTGTGTTTACGCATGCTAAAGAGGGAATTTTCATTACCGACAGTAAAGGCGCGATTATCGAAGTAAATGATACGTTTGTTGCCGTTACCGGATATCAACGAGATGAAGTTTTAGGAAAGAATCCAAATTTATTAAAATCAAATAAACAAACACCAGAGTTTTATCAAAAGCTATGGAGAACGATCGAAGAAGAAGGACATTGGACTGGAGAAATTTGGAACAAACGTAAGAATCAAGAACTGTACGCTCAACTACTAACAATAAACTCGGTATTAGATAACGCCGGTAATGTAAAAAACTACGTCGCCATATTCACAGATCAGTCAGAAATCAAAGAGCAACAACTTAAACTTGAGCATATGGCTCACTATGATGTGTTAACCAACCTCCCCAACAGAAGCTTGTTAACAGAGCATTTAAATAAAGAAATTCTGCGCTGTAAACAAAATGCTAAAGAGTTAGCAGTGGTGTTTCTTGACTTGGATGGCTTTAAAGAAATTAACGACTTATATGGGCATAGTTTTGGCGACCAAATACTGATTGTTTTAGCCACTCGATTACAAAATACCTTGGGCGAGAATGACATTCTATCGCGAATTGGCGGCGATGAGTTTGTTGCGGTATTAACCAATTTAGCCCATACAGAAGATTTTCGGTTGGCAGTAGAAAAAATGTTGAAAGTCACCTCTGACCCAATCGCTTTGGGTGATGATATATTGAAAATATCCACCAGCATCGGAGTGACAATTTACCCCACTAATAATACTAACGCCGACCAACTAATTCGTCATGCCGACCAAGCTATGTATGTAGCCAAGCAAAAAGGCAAGAATTGCTATCACCTATTCGACTTTGAATCAGAAGACGCCATTAAATTACGCAATGAAGTTTTACATAACATTTCCTGTGCAATAGAGTTGAATGAATTTGTGCTGTATTACCAGCCCAAAGTAAACATGCGAACAGGTCAAATTATTGGCGTTGAAGCATTGATCCGCTGGCAACACCCTAGTCGTGGACTGTTACCTCCTTTCGAGTTTTTGCCTTTTGTAGAAAATCATCACTTAAGTGTCGAAATTGGTGAATGGGTGATAGAAGAAGCGTTAACACAATTAGCTAGGTGGAAAAAGGCCGGCCTCGATTTACCCATAAGCGTTAACATTGGTGCTTTACAGATTCAGCAAGCTAACTTTACTAATAGGTTAGAAAAACTATTACGCGCATATCCAGAGATCGATCCGCAAAATTTACAGATTGAAATATTGGAAACCAGTGAAATAGGCGATGTCAATAACGTATCCCAAACAATCAATAATTGTCTAAAGCTTGGGGTAAGCTTTGCTATCGACGACTTTGGTACTGGCTATTCTTCATTAACATATTTAAGACGATTGCCTGTTGATCTGATTAAAATCGATCAAACCTTTATTCGAGATATGTTAGTTGATGCAGAAGACAAAGCCATAGTCATGGGGATCATTGGGCTCGCTAACTCTTTTGATCGTAAAGTCATTGCCGAAGGGGTTGAAACAATTGCCCATGGCACCGCTTTATTAAAACTAGGTTGTGAAACGGCTCAGGGGTACGGTATTGCCAAACCAATGCCAGCAGACCAATTGCCAGAATGGGCGAAAAATTGGACTACTGACCAAGCTTGGCAAATCAGTTAGTTGTTAAAGCCGCCCTAATAAAGCTTACACCAACTAACAAATAACGGCTTACCCCAAGTCAATAGTATGAATAACTGTCATAGTTCGCGGCAAGATTGGCGAATTTGCAAAGCGCAAGGTACTAATAATTTAGTTGCACGCTCATTTTTACTGTTGATGTTTTTCAGTAGCAGTTTCGCCGCTTCCGTGCCTATTTCATAGGGGGCTTGTTTAACCACAGTAATGGGCACTTTAAAAAATTCAGCCATTGGAATTTCGTCAAATCCAAGTAAGGACACATCATAAGGCACGGCGATCCAGCTTGATTGAACTGCTCTAATAGCTCGATGGTAATAGGCATATGTTGGCTAAAAAAAGCTGTGGGGGCATGCTTTTTAAACACTTCAATCGGTGATTGTTGAAATCCCGAATCTCGCTGCCAATACTGAATTAAATCTTGGTTGACCGGGACATTATGTTTAGTCAATGCAGCGACATAGCCTTGGTACCTATCCATTATTGACTTAACACTGTCAAACGCTTGGGTAACAAAACAAATTTTACGATGACCTAACTTTAGTAAATACTCAGTTGCATCAAATGCCGCTTGTTTGTAGTCCGACAGAATAATGTTCTGTTCACTACCGTCGTGCTCAATTTGAAAATGTACAACAGGCAAGCCTTTTTTCACATATTTAGCAATAAGTTCTGTATTATTGCCAGAGGACGCGATAATAATACCGTCCACCCTAAGTTGATATAGTGCTTCTATGGATTTAGCTTCTACTTTAGGATCAAAATCTGTGTTGTATATAAGCGCGTTGTAAGCATTCTTTTTGCAGAAATCATCCACCCCACGTATCACCCGACTGGTGTAAAATCCGGTAATATCTCGGACCACGACCCCTATGGTTTTTGTTTTCGTTGCTTTTAGATTTCTAGCAATAGGATTGGGTACATAATCTAATTCTGCAATCGCCGTTCTAATGCGTTCTTTGGTCTCTTTCGACATATAATCAAATCGGCCATTTAGAAACTGTGAGGCGGTACTTTTTGACACCCCAGCTCGCTGGGCGACGTCAATTAATTTTACTTTTACCATCTGTTTATCGTCATTCTTAGCGTAAATGTATGCTTGTTGACATATTGCAAGATTATGCTAATTTATTCAACTAAACCGGTTTAGTAAATACTATTAAAGTGATTAAAGAGAGTATTGGCATTGAAGATTAAAGAAATCAAAGTCTTTGTTTGTTGTCCTGGCAGGAACTTTGTCACCGTAAAGATCATCACAGATAAGGGGATCTATGGTGTAGGTGATGCAACGCTAAATGGCCGAGAAATGGCGGTCGTAACGTATTTAGAAGCCCATGTTGCACCTTGTCTTATTGGCCGCAGTGCCCATGATATAGAAGATATCTGGCAATACTTATACAAAGGCGTGTACTGGCGCAAAGGTGCTGTCAATATGGCTGCTATTGCCGCCATTGACATGGCTCTTTGGGATATAAAAGGGAAAGCAGCGGGCTTACCCGTCTATCAGTTGCTAGGTGGCAAGAGTCGACGAGGAGTAAACCTATACGCTCATGCCAGTGGCGAAAATATCGAAGATACCCTAAATAAAGCTGAAACCTTATTTAACCAAGGCTTTAAAGCGGTTCGTTTACAAAGTGCGGTGCCTAGGATTAGGCGTCACATACGGCGTACTAGGCGATAAGAAAGACTACTATGAACTGCAGGGCAACCGGCCTCTGCCGCCAGAAGAACCTTGGTCAACTCAGAAATACTTCAACATGGTAGTCGACCTGTTCCGTCAAGCCAGAAAACGATTTGGCAATGACGTAATGCTCTGCCATGACGTACATAGCCGATTAACCCCCATAGAGTCCGCGAGATTAGGCAAACTACTCGAGCCATATGACTTATTGTTTTTAGAAGATGCCTCTATCGCCGAAAACCAAGACAACTATAAAATAATTAGACAGCACACCACTACCCCTCTTGCAATTGGCGAAACTTACAACACCATTTGGGATTGCAAAGATCTGCTACAAAATCAGTTGATTGATTATATTAGAGTTGCTTCAACTCATGCTGGCGGGATTACCCCCTCAGACGTATTGCTGACTTTGCCAGTGTTTACAATGTAAAAATAGCACCCCATGGCGCCCCAGATCTTTCGCCCATTTGCTTCGCTGCACATATGCATCTGAATTTGTGGGCGCCGAATTTTGGCATTCAAGAATTTGTTGGCTGGGGAACTGAACAAGCTCAAAAAATATTCAAACACCCAATCACAGTTGACCAAGGAATGGCCTATATTGACGACACACCGGGTTTGGGCGTTGAGTTTGATGAACAAGAAGCCAGCCAATATCTCTATAAACGTTCTTATCTACCCGTCAGCAGATTAGAAGACGGCACTGTTTGGAATTGGTAATTGACCTAGCACGTTTGCGTTTAACTTTGATAATTCGAGAAAAATCACATGAGTAAAAATATATCGGTATTGGTGTACGGCACCGGGTTTGCTGGCCAAGGGCATGCGCAAGCATTCCGTGATATGGGTGCAGAAGTAGTTGGCATAGTCGGTAGAACCCAAAGCGTCGTCCAACACGTCGCCAAAGACATGAACATACCTTACGCCAGCACAGATTGGCAACAAGCTTTGGCTGACTGTAAGCCTGACGTCGTATCTATCGCTACCCCGGGTGGTGCTCACGTTGACGCCATTAGCCAAGCGATTGAATTTGGTTGCCATGTATTTTGTGACAAACCCCTTACAGAAAGTGGCGACAGCTCCAAAAAACTGCATCAACTAGCAACACAGAAAAACGTAAAGACGGCTTTTGCTGCCAGCTTTAGATACATGCCCGACGTGATCCACGCCAAGCGACTAGTGGCAGAGGGAGCTATTGGTGAACCTTTAGAAGTGGAGTGTGTTTCGCACTTCAACCTTGAGCGGGATATTCCATTTGGCTGGTCTCATCGAAAAGAGCACGGTGGTGGCCGACTAAATAATAACTTCACCCACAAGTTATCCATTGTCACCTCAATCATAGGTGAAAAAATTCTCTCAATAATGGGTGAAGTTCGTGACGACTTAGGTAGAGCTCCCATAGTTGATGGTGTTCACAACTTTAAGAAACGTCGAGATTTTATTCCCAGAGATCTAAATGACCCGTCTCTAAAGTGGGGCGAATCCAATGTTGAATGGTCCTACACCGTCCTAGCCCAAATCGAAAGCCAAATTGCACAAAAACCAGTATCAGTATTATTCAAGCACGGAGGATTGCATCCAAGGTTCCACGAGGATCATATCGTGATCTATGGCAGCGCTGGTGCAATTTATATAAAGGGTCACTATGCCAGCGGACCTTTGTATTTTTACGACGACAACAACGAGTGGCAAGCACTCCCCTTACCAGAAGATATTGCCCAAGACATTCCCGTTGCCGAAGGAGACACCGAAAAAAACTGGCGTTATCTAATTAGAGAGCTAGTCAAAGACATTAAAGGTGAACCCGTTGCGCCGTATCAAACATTTAAGGAAGGCAGTCAATATCAACAACTTATTGATTTGATCCGTAAAAATGATAATTGGGTCGACGTTACTCACCTTCAATAAAAGGCCTACACATGTTCTATGAATATATAGTAATTGCTGGATATTTTATATTGGTCATAGGGATTGGCTTTGCTTTTAAGAAAATGGCAAATAACTCTACCAGTGATTACTTTCGTGGGGGCGGCCGCATGCTCTGGTGGATGGTTGGCTCAACGGCATTTATGGCACAATTTTCAGCATGGACGTTTACCGGTGGTGCCGGCAAAGCTTTTACTGATGGCTTTTCAATTAGCTTAGTGTTTTTTGCCAATACCTTTGCTTATTTTTGTGGTTGGGCTTATTTTGCTGCACGCTTTCGTCAAATGCGTGTAGATACTCCGACCGAAGGCATTAAACGTCGTTTTGGCAACCAGAACGAACAGTTTTTCTCATGGGCTTTAATTGTGTTTAGTTTTATTAATGCTGGAGTTTGGCTAAACGCTCTGGGTGTATTTACCAGTGTAGTATTTGATGCCGACGTCAGTGCTACTATCATCGCCACAGGCCTAACCGTTTTATTTGTTTCTGTGCTATCTGGCGCTTGGGGCGTCGTCGCGTCGGATTTTGTACAAACCTTAGTGGTGGCGGTTATATCCATCGCCTGTGCCATCATTGCCCTTGTCAAAGTAGGTGGGCCTGTTGCACTGATGAGTGATTTCCCAGTGGATTTTGTGATGGGCCCTGATATGAACTACGGCCTAATACTGGTGGCGTCATTTGTATTTTTCTTAGCAAAACAAATGATCACTATCATGAATATGCATGACGCGTTTCGATTCCTAAATGCAAAAGATTCCGCTAATGCTAGCAAAGCAGCGCTATTGGCGATGATACTCATGGGGGTCGGCAGTATTGTTTGGTTTATCCCTCCTTGGGCTTCTGCAATCCTCTATCCAGATGCAGCTGCTGCTTACCCTGAATTGGGTAAAAAAGCCGCAGACGCTGTATATTTAGTGTTTACTCGCAACGCCATGCCAATAGGCACAGTCGGTTTACTATTAGCCGGTCTATTTGCTGCGACCATGTCATCAATGGACTCAGCACTGAACAAAAACTCCGGAATTTTCGTCAGAAGTATTTACCAACCTCTTCTGGCAAAAAAGATAGAAAGGTAAGTGATAAGCACCTGCTCAATGTTAGCCGCATAGTGAGCTTTGTGAGTGGAATACTAGTGATTGCCGTAGCTTTATTTTTCAAATCATTGAAGGAACTTAGCTTGTTTGATTTGATGATGAACGTATCAACCATGATCCAAGTGCCTCTTTTGATCCCGCTTATATTTGGTTTGTTCATTAGGCAAACTCCGCAATGGGCGCCGTGGGTCACGGTTGCTTTAGGCTTAGGTGTATCTTGGTTTATGGCAGATATATTTACGCCGCAATTATTTAACCAATTAATCGGCTTAGAGCAAGCCTTTACGCAACGAGAGTCGATAGATATCAACCTCATTCTGACGATTGCCGCCCATCTAACGATTACTGCCGGGTTCTTTTGCTTAACTAGCCTATTTTACCAAGAACACAAGGACCCGCATAAAAGCACAACCGAAGCGTTTTTCAAAGATATCGAGAAACCTTTTGTTGCTGACTTTGCACAAGACGAATTTGATAGGCAACAAAGACAAAAACTTGGCTCTATGGTCATGTACATGGCTATTGGTGTATTGGCTATGATGTTGATCCCCAATCCAATATGGGGGCGATTAGTGTTTGTCATGTGTGCTTTGGCAATATTCAGCATCGGCTATTTATTAAAAAGAAGTGCCACCCATAAACAAACGCCAAGCATCACTTAAAGGTGCTTAGGCGCGTTATGTTGAATCTTAAACTAATCAATAAGTATGACCTCAATGCCTAGCCTCTCAATATTGACACATCTACCCGCTATCTACTTAACCTGAGTTCTGGATAAGAAGTATCGTTTAAGCTAAACACTAGTTAAGCTAAGCAATATTAATATCATTCAATGGCTCAGTGTGTTTTTGTCTACATAACCTCAGCTAAATGTTACACGGTGACGAAATTTTTCGTGATTACCCGCGAGGACGTCTAATCAGCGGGATGATTAGATGAACAAAGAATATAGGAATAAAAAAGATAATCTATTTGTAATAAAAAACCCTGAGCAAAGGTCTTTAAGCTCAGAACCATTTTTTGAAGAGAAAATTATGCCATCGATATCACACAGTATAATCGCAAGTACAAGCCTAGTATTTGCTTGTACCGTGGCCGCACAACAGCCAGACAATAGCAGCGAAAGCACCGAACATATTGTAGTGACAGGTTCTAGTCAGCCAGCACTTGTCATGTCGCCTAAAAACTCGCTAGTTGATGGCCCATTTGGCAAAGACAAAAATTTAACAGAGATTGCCAGAAGCCTTACTTCTATTTCCAATGACATGTTAGAGCAGCTATCCATCGATGACCTCCAGGATGTGTTAACGCTCGTACCTAACACGTATTCGGCTAGCGGCTTTGGCGCCCCTAGCCTGCCTACTATACGCGGCCAATTGGGGGAATTATTTCAACAAGGTATGCGTCGCCAAGCGGGTAATAATGGCTTTGGTATTCCGTTATCCTTTAACAGTGTGGGTCAACTAGACGTCGTAAAAGGCGCACCCTCTGTCATTCTAGGGACGACACAACGAAATGGAGGTTTTGTCAACTTAACCAATAAAACCGCCACCTTGTCGGGCACTGATTTAAAAATTCAAGGAAGTATCGGTAGCTGGGAGCACTATCGTGCCCAAGTTGATGTAAATACTGCAATACAGGAAGGTCAAAGTGGCATTCGTGTTAGCGCAGAAGTGATAGACAACAATAGCTTTTACGATTTTAGCCAGTACCAAAGTGAAGACCTATTTATTGCCTACAAACTGCTACCTGATAACAAATCAAGTTGGGATCTTAGTTTTGAATATTTCAATGTGGATTTTACCGATAATGCCGGTATTAACCGCCCAACACAAAACTTAATCGACAACGGCTTGTACATTACCGGTCAAGGCGTACAGCCAAATGGCTCGCTAGTGCCTTGGCGCTTTTGCTGTGGTATCGCCAACGGGCGAAGTGAGCATTCCTCGCAGCACAGTGTTGACTGATCCAGACAACATTAATAATGCACAAACCTTTGTATTTCACAGCACTTATGAGCGTCAACTACATGCGCTACATACCCTAACTAATCGCAGCTATTTTCAATATCTAGATCGTGAAGAAATCGCACAAAACAGCTTTGTTGAAATAATTGATGGGGCGAAAACCGCGCAAAACAGACTTGAAATTCATTCAGCTTGGTCTGACGAACAGCACACCACTTGGGGGTAGACGTACGTTACAACGACGTATTGGGTTTTAGTCAGTTCACAACAGAGGCTGACTTACCTATAGACTTGCTCGGTAGTATTGAACAAAGACGTATTCCTCTGACGCAAGCGCAACAAGGGCGTTTAGTCGAGCTTCGCCCTGGGGTATTTGTATCACCTGGCGGTAATTACGATATCGACAATGATGGCGTCAATGATTTTTCATTATCGGATACCACCGACTCTACAACTTGGCAAACGGGTGTATTCGCCGAGCAAGATAGTAACTGGACTAGCCGTTTTAGTACAACCATTGGCTTACGAGCCGACTACTACGATGTCACTGCGCGCGATGCTTTACCTCCATCAGGACAAATTGCTGCCCAAGATAGCGTTAACAAGTGGTTATATTCTGGCTCAGCCAGTGCTCGCTTTGATATCAATCAGGATACTGTGACTTACGGCACATATAGTTATAGCGAAGCCACATCTAACAGTATGGGTGGTGGCACCGTTTTAGGCGCTGACAACAAAATCAACCCTCTGAATTTTGCTACAGAAAACGAACTATTCGAGCTAGGTGTGAAGTTTTCGCCCGCTGATTCGCCTTGGTATGCCGATGCATCTGTGTTCGAACAAAGCCGCAGTTTACGTAATCGTGATGGTAGCAACACTGGAATTATTGCCAAAGGCTTTGAAGCGCAAGTGTTCTATCAAGATGATAACGTGTGGGCGAACCTAGGTTATAGCTACTTAGATGCGCGCTATGATGACTCAGCTAGCGCCCAAGACTCGCAACAAGTTGCTGACGCTTTTGACAATTCTCGCCCAGATATCATCCAAGGTACAGGCATTGGTGCACCTAACTTTGCTGGATTTTCGGCATCGAATCAACGGGTTCAAGGCATCCCACAACAAACCGTATCGGCCAGCGCAGGTTATCAAATTAGCGATAACTGGGATCTGTCTGGATCGGCCATTTACAGCAAGAGTTATCCACTGGACTACCTTGCTACCGTATTCATCCGTGATCAAATAACCATCAACATCAATACCAACGTGGCGCTTAACGAGCAGTCGAGTTTGCGCCTTGAAGTGCGTAATCTGACCGACGAGAAAAATTGGCAACCCGTGTTTGAAGGCGGTTATTTCGGTTCTACCCTAGTTTTCCCTGAACTTCCCCGTCATGTTCAGTTAACCTATACCTATAACTTTAAGGCTTAGTTTCCTCATGAATCATCCTCCAACGAATAGTAAACGTGCAATATTAGTGATTGTCATCACCACGCTCATCGCCAGCTTTTTCATTTTTGACCTCAACCAATACCTTACCCTTGAGAGTCTTAAAAATAATCAGCAAGAACTAGCCCAATATATTGAAGCAAACTGGTTAGTGGCATTTATTGGCTACTTAGCCATATATGCTGCCGCTACCGCTTTAAGCGTGCTCAGGTGCCGCTATTCTTACATTAGGTGCAGGTGCATTATTCGGCTTCGGCTGGGGCTTGTTACTAGCCTCTTTTGCATCAAGCATTGGCGCCACACTGGCCTTTTTAGCATCGCGCTTCTTGTTGCGAGATTGGGTGAAAAACACTTTTTCCAAAAAACTAGAGTCTATTGACAAAGGCATCGAAAAAGACGGTGCGTTTTACTTATTGAGTTTACGCTTAGTGCCCATTTTTCCGTTCTTTATTATTAACTTAGTCATGGGTGTAACGGCTATAAAAACGTGGACTTACTATTGGGTGAGTCAATTAGGTATGTTGATTGGCACGGCGGTTTATGTCAACGCCGGTACCCAGTTAGTAGAAATAAACCAGTTGTCAGACATTGTCTCATCGGACTTAATTCTATCCTTTGTACTGTTAGGTATTTTTCCCATATTAGCAAAGCTTATTCTTAGTGCATTACAGCAACGCCGAGTTTACAAAGGCTGGAAAAAACCCAAAAAGTTCGACCGTAATCTCGTGGTAATTGGTGCAGGTTCGGCTGGTTTGGTCACCGCTTACATTGCAGCAGCAATCAAATCTAAAGTGACCTTGGTTGAGCGCCACAAAATGGGAGGTGACTGCTTAAATACTGGCTGTGTGCCGTCCAAGAGTTTATTGCATGCCAGCAAGCTAGCGCACATTCATCATACTTCGCAAAGTGCTGGTGTCAGTTACGATGCGCCCAAAATAGATTTCAAAGCCGTCATGAATAAAGTGCACAGCGTAATTAAATCCATCGAACCACACGATTCGGTTGAACGCTACGAGTCACTGGGGGTCAACGTCGCCATTGGAAATGCAACCATTGTCTCGCCTTGGCAGGTTGACATTCAAACAGAGAACGGGGTTGAATCATTGACCACCCGTAACATTGTTATTGCCACCGGCGCTCGAGCATTTGTTCCAGATATTCCAGGCTTAACAGACATAGACTATTTAACTGCCGACAACTTATGGCAAATCACTGAGCAACCTAAGCGTATGATAGTGCTAGGTGGCGGCCCAATTGGCTGTGAATTGTCTCAAGCATTTGGTCGTTTGGGGACTCATGTCACACAAATCGAACGCGGCCAGCAAGTACTGAGCAAAGAAGACCCTGATGCAGCTAAGCATTTACAATTACAACTTGAAAAAGACGGCATCGACCTGCGCCTTAACACCAGTGCTTTGGCGGTTGAAACCACCAGCGAAGGCAATGTGCTAGTGGTAGAATTTGCAGGCAAAGAGGAGCGTATTCCTTTTGACAAAATTTTAGTCGCCGTTGGACGCCAAGCAAACCTGACTGGTTTCGGTTTAGAAAAATTGGGGATCGAGACCGATCGTACTGTGGTAACCAATGAATTTTTACAAACCAAGTATCCTAATATACTAGCCGCTGGTGATGTAGCTGGTCCTTATCAGTTTACCCACACCGCCAGTCACCAAGCTTGGTATGCTGCGGTAAATGCGCTATTTAGGCCATTTAAAATATTTAAAGTGGACTACAGCGTCATTCCTTGGGCAACCTTTGCTGAACCAGAGATTGCCACAGTAGGGTTGAATGAAACGTCAGCCAAGCAGCAAGGTATTGAAGTTGAAGTAACCCGCTACGATATTGGCGGCCTTGACCGCGCATTAGCCGATGACCACGCTCGCGGCTTTGTTAAGGTGCTCACCAAATACAGGTAAAGACAAAATTTTAGGGGCCACTATAGTGGGAGCTAACGCCGGCGAATTATTAGCTGAATTTGTTTTAGCCATGAAGCACGGCTTAGGATTGAACAAAATATTGGGCACCATCCATATTTACCCAACCATGGCCGAAGCTAACAAAAACGTTGCAGGCAATTGGAAGAAAGATCATGCACCAGAAAAAGTGCTGAACTTTCTTGAACGCTTGCACACTTGGCGTCGAAAATAGGACTACTGTATGAAATTCAACACTATCAAACATCCCTCTAATGTACTCAGCAATGGCGCTAAGGCGTCTTTGCAGCGTACTTTATATAGTATCGTCAAAGGTGTGCTACTGACCACTTCAGCCCTAGCGACCATTATTTCGAGCAATATTCAAGCAACTGAGTTTGATCATAATTACGCGAATTATGATCAATTGCTTAAGCAAGTGGTGCGGGTTTCTGAAAATAACCTACAAACTCGCGTTGATTACCAACAGTTAAATAGCAAAAACACACAACTAATTAACGCCTTATCACCGTTATCAGCGGTCAATAAAAGCCAATATGACAGTTGGAGTGAGCCCCAAAAGCTGAGCTTTTTAATCAATGCTTACAATGGCTTTACCTTAAAATTGATCATCGATAACTGGGATGAGTTCAAGCGAGGAGATGCCAAATCTATTCGCGACTTGGGGAGTTTGTTTACTAGCCCATGGGAAAAAGAGTTTTTTGTCTTGCTAGGCAAAAAACGTAATTTGGATGATATTGAACACGAAATGGTACGTAAATGGTTTAAGGAACCGCGTATTCATGGGGCACTAGTTTGCGCGGCAGTATCATGCCCTCCTCTACGAAATACTGCTTTTGTGGCCAGCAAATTAGACGCACAGCTTGATGATCAAATGCAGTTATTTTTAGCCGACAGCAGTCGTAATCAAATCTTGTTAGATGGACAAAATGCCGAAGCCTCTCTCTCTTCAATTTTTAAGTGGTATCGCCAAGATTTCGAAAAAGGCGACGCTGGATTTAGTTCCTTGTATGATGTACTAAATCGATATAGTGATGCTTTAATAAAAGATGAAAAACAATCAACCGTGCTCAAAAAACTTATTAACAAGAAAGACTTACCCATATCATTTAAAGATTATGATTGGCGTTTAAATGATGTGCTTAACTTTTAACTTTGCAAGGCGATTTGGTGCCTTTCCCTTAGCGGCATTTTTGCTACTCACATTTGTTTGTACAATGAAGGCAAGAGCAGCGACCCCCTTAGCAGCCAAGGTAGCCGCGTTAGAAAGTAGCCAACAATGGCAACAAACCTTAGCTAAAGCGCAGGGCGAAACCGTGTATTTTTATGCATGGGGGGCGCGAAACCTGTCAATGACTATTTACGCTGGGCGTCTCGTGAAATTGCTAGTCGTTATAAAGTACGGTTACGCCATGTAAAAGTAGCGGATATCAGCGAGGCTGTTAGCAGGCTAAAGGCAGAAGATGGCAGCAAAAGTGCCATTGATTTACTTTGGATCAATGGTGAGAATTTTAGTTTCCTAAAAGAACAACAACTGTTATTGGGCGAGTTAACCACAGCGGTTCCCAATAGTGCACTACTCGCAACTAAGCAGCTTTCACTAAACAACGACTTTGGCGTTCCCATGGACGGTTTCGAAATACCTTGGGGCGTGGGGCAATTCAATATCATGGCGAATGATAAGGTGTTTGCTCAACCGACCATTACCCCACACAGTATTCTAGAGGCTGCGCGACAAAAGCCCGGCTCTCTCAGTTACCCTCGTCCACCGGAATTTCATGGCACGACTTTTTTAAAGCAACTACTAGTGGCCCTTAGTCATAACGATAAACGTTTATTCGAATTTGCTACGCCTGCCGCACAACAGCAATTACTGCCTATCTTGTGGGAATACCTAGATAAACTTCACCCACTAATGTGGCAACAAGGTAGAGCATTTCCTAGCTCAAACACAGAGCAACTCACTCTATTTCAACAACGTCAGCAGACCATCGCTGTCAGTTTTAACCCCAACCAATTACGCAAAGAGCAAGATGAGAAGCGCATAACTAACACCGCAAAACGTGTGTACTTTGCTGACGGTGCGATGACTAACAGCCATAATTTAGCCATCCCTAAAGGTGCGCAAAGCCCGGCGGGAGCGAAAGTAGTCATCCATTTTTTGTTGAGCGAGTTGGCGCAAGAGCGCAAGCTGAAAGGTAGTTGGGGGGACCCTGCGGTCATTACACCGTTACTGGATGCGGCGTCAACGTTACCTGCTCAGCAAGAGTTACACAGCTCTTGGCAACAAATCATTGAAGATAAATGGCAACAAAGATTCGGCGCTTAACCCTTGCTGCTGGCTGGCTACTTGTTGCATCTGTCGCCGGTCTTCCCGTGTTTGGTATTGTGCTGGGCTTATGGCCCTCATCGCCAATTTCTTGGCAACAAGTCGACGTTTTTTGGGCATACAATGGTATTCTATCATCGGTTGTTGGTTCGCTGTTTCTTGCGTTCTTCGCACCTATTATTGCGCTGTATGTAGCATTCACCGTTTACAGCCAATATCGTTTTAATCCTCGCTGGCAAGCACTAGAAAAACGCCTCGCGCCATTATTATCATTGCCCCATTTAGCCGTAGCCTTAGGCTTGGTTTATCTGTTTAGTCCGGCAGGAATGTTGTGGAGCGGCCTGTGGGATTTAGCAGCAAGTAGTCCACCTGAATGGTTTGGTTTAGGACGTAAAAGTATGCTGACCATGTTAATCGCGATCAGTATAAAAGAAGTGCCGTTTTTTTATTGATATTCAGTGCATTCGGTCGTCAGTTGGCGATTAAAAACTGGTTACTGCAAGGCCGAGCGCTAGGATACAGCGAAAGCGCCAGTTGGTGGCTGTTGGTTTTCCCCACTATGTTAAAACAGTCTCGATTGGCGTTGCTCGCAGCGATGGCATTTACGCTATCGGTACTGGACATTAGCCTATTGATTGGCCCTAATATTCCTGAGTTGTATGCGGTGGTGTTATACAATTGGCAAACGGGCTTCACCGCCGATGAGCAGGCAATGGCCTTTCTAGGCAATCTACTTCTGTTGCTCATGCTTGGCGTATTAGTCGCCACTATATATGGCCATGAATGGATAGCCGCCAAACGTCTGCGCAGCTTAGCCGTTTTAGCCAATCCAATGCACATTACCCGCCTAAGTCGGTTATTCACTGCTTGGTTGGCGCTATTTAGTTTACTAACCTTAGCGGTACTACTCACCTTTTTACTGTGGTCTTTAGGCTGGAACACGCAAAACTCTTTTAACTCGGTCAATTGGTCCACTGCACTATGGCAAGATGAATGGTTTTTATGCAAAAACCTTTGTTGAACAGCTTAAATATTGGTTTTCTTAGCAGTCTATTAGGTGTTGTGATGACCTTAGTCGCTTTAGAATTACAGCACCAAAACAAACGTTACTTACCCGATTATCTATGGTTACTAGCCATACTGTTACCGCAACTTAGTATGGTCTATGGATGGCAAGTCGCCCATACGGATGTAGGCGCTGAATACAATAGTGCATGGGTAGTTCTTTCCCATTTACCTTTCACCTTTGCTTACAGCTACTTAGTCCTTCGCGGCCCGTTTCAAAGTCTGGATAAGTATTATGAATTAGTTGCAGCCAGCTTTGGCTATTCCTATTGGCAACGTTACTGGAAAATTCGCTTTATGTTGCTTCGGCCTGCTCTGCTTAGCGCTTTGGCTATCGCGTTTTCGGTCAGTGTTGCACAATATATTCCCACCCTAATGCTAGGAGCAGGACGTGTTGCCACTATTACCACTGAGGCTGTCGCTATTGCATCAGGAAACGAGCAAAACATCACAGCGGTTTACATGTTAGTACAAGCTTTACTGCCCTTTGTTGCCTTTTTTATCGCCAGTATGCTGGCCCAACGTCTACGAGGAAGTTTCGATGCTGCGCATCAATAATTGCCAAATACATACATCGAATGGACTGATTGCATTACCCGATATAACACTCGAACAAGGTGAATTACTGGTACTCACAGGCCCAAGCGGCATGGGCAAGTCGACATTTTTGCATTGGGTGTTAGGGGACGACATGGCACATGCTAATATCAGTGCAGAGCTGATATTAAACAAAAAACGGCTCAACGACCTACAAGTTGAGCAACGCCGGATTGGTTTACTCATGCAAGACGTGTATCTTTTTCCCCATTTAAACGTATTAGATAATATCTGCTTCGCACTACCTGCATCGATTACCAATCAACAAGGTAAAAAGCAAAATAAACAACAGCGCCGCGATACCGCGATGACGTTACTGAATAAGATAGATATGGGTTATGTGGCAGAGCATTTTAGTGAACAATTAAGTGGCGGTGAACGCTCTCGCGTTGGCTTAGTAAGAGCATTAGCCAACGCGCCTCAGGCGTTATTGATGGATGAACCTTTTGCCGCACTTGATCCAAGTACGAGTGCCAAGGTAAGTCAGTGGACATTTGCTCAATTACAACAGCAAGGAGTGCCTAGTATCATGGTAAGTCATGATATTGACAACATTCCAGCGCACGCGCAGCATCTAAACTTAGCGGAATATTTTCAACCTAACAGCCGTGAAAAAGCACTTTAGGGTTCGCCATAACCTATACTAACCCCCGTACGTTCGCCCTTTCGCGACAAAAACTCAAGGTAAACCATGCTAGATCCTATTTTAAACCAACGACTAAAAAAGCCTTTAAGCGGCGCAGCTAAACAGTTAATAAAGCGCGGGGCAACCGCCGACTCGGTGACGGTTATAGGTTTTGTTATTGGCATGCTCGCTGTACCGGCCATCATTTATGAACATTACATATTGGCACTGTGCTTGATCCTACTCAATCGCCTAGGAGATGGATTAGATGGTGCCATAGCCAGAGAAACCTCGCCCTCTGACGCCGGAGGTTTTTTAGATATCACCTTAGATTTCATATTCTACTCGGCTATTGTCTTTGCGTTTATTTGTGCCAACCCAGCAGACAACGCCATAGCTGGTAGCTTTTTGATGTTGTCATTTATGGGCACTGGTGGCAGCTTCTTAGCCTTTGCGATTATGGCCAGTAAGCATGGAATCGACAGCCCCAATTACCCACAAAAAAGTCTGCATTACATGGGCGGCTTGGCAGAAGGCTTCGAAACCATTCTAGTGCTTTGCTTATTTTGTTTATTTCCAAGCCAGTTCGTTTTCATTGCATCGGTATTTGCTGCTGTTTGTTGGCTTACCGCTATTATTCGAATTTGGCTGGGGTATCACACGTTAGTGGCCACTAAAGGCGATTAGCTGTTTTCTCAGCTGCGCAGGACCTAGGCTTTTTTCGAAATGGCATCAATAGTAAGGTGCCGATGCCTGTGTTGTCACTTTCTTTGCTGTACTCTTGCAAGCCAAGTGTTAAGCCGTGATCGCCCGCTTTAGCCTCGTGAGTATAACTACCAAATAATCGATCCCAAGTGGATAAACAAAATCCAAAGTTGCTGTCGGTTTCTGTTACTACTTGACTATGATGAATACGATGCATGGCTTGGGTCACAATCACTTTACGCAGTGGCTTTTCCAACCAGTTAGGTAGCGTTATGTTGCTATGATTAAAGATGGCGCTGGCATTAAGTACAATTTCAAAAATCAAAATAGCCAACACCGGCACACCCAATAACATAATAGCGCCCCCTTTAATGACTAAGCTCAAGGCTATTTCAATGGGATGAAAACGCAGTCCTGTTGATGCGTCAAGATGAGGATCAGCATGGTGTACGCGATGCAAACGCCATAGCAGTGGCACTCGGTGGAACACCCTATGCTGCCAATAAATCAGGCAATCAAGAGCGATAACCGCTAGGGTTATGGCCGTCCACTCGGGGATTGGCAATATATTCAATACACCGAAATGCTGCTTATCTGCAAAAATCGCCACCACCGCAAGCCCCGCAGGTACCAATAACCTACCAGTCATCGCGCCACAAAACGCCAAGAAAAAATTGCTCGACCAACGTTTGTAATTGGCCACCTTAGAAGTAAGGTTGGGGCTAATAGCCTCCCACACCATCATGACAATCAATACAATAATAAAGCTACCCATACGTAGCCACAGTTCATTTGGCATATTTTCTCAATTATGTAACTAGGTCAGTACTTGAATAGAACCTAAAATTCAATCTATTGCTGATAGTATTAGTTTGGTCGTATATCATACGTGCTGAAGAATCATTATTAAAAGAACATTGGATATAAACATGAAGACCTTAGTTACCCTAATTAGCTTTCTTACTATTTTACTGGTTGCGTTGGCCGGTCCACTATATAAGTTTGGAGTCTTGGATCTAGGCTCTGCTTTTACTGCATTACGTTACGGCGTTTATGTGGGCTTTGCCGCTTTGATACTCATTTTGATACAAATTATATTTATGCGTAAAACGATCAACTGGGCAGCAAGTTGTACCTATTTGGTGTTGCTATTAGTGATCATTTCAGTCCCCCTCAGTTTGAAAAACAAAGCTAAATCGGTGCCAGCAATTCATGATATATCAACTGATTTAGTTAACCCGCCTCAATTTGTCGCCATTGCAACACTACGTTCTCAAGCGCCTAATCCTGTTGAATATGCGGGCGAAGAAACAGCTGAAAAACAGCGCCAAGCCTATCCACAACTAACCACTCAGAAGTACCAGCAAAGCACGCAACAATTGCTACAGGCAACAGAAACAGCAATTAAAAATCTTGGATGGCAATTAGTAAATGCCGATAAAGATCTTGCTATTGTCGAAGCCACAGACACCTCTAGCTGGTTTGGCTTTAAAGATGATGTTGTCGTAAGAATTACTGCCAATGGCAAAGAAAGCAACCTTGATATACGTAGCAAATCTAGAATAGGTAAAAGTGACTTAGGTAAAAACGCTGAGCGTATACACACTCTTATCGATGAAATAAACCAACAATTAACACCCCATTAAATCCGACTGTCAAAATGCCAGCTTAAATTAAAGCTGGCATTTTATAACCGATTGAAACAAATCAATCTTCTGGCCAATAAGGGTTACCTCGCAGCCCTTGCTCAGATCCTCGCAGCGAGTCTTGTCCCTTGGTCAATTGCACGCTTTGCATCTAACTCACTCGCCACATCTGCACCGCCAATTAAATGATAAGGTTTAGTTAATCCTGTGACCAAATCCCGTAACGGCTCTTGGCCGGCACAAACAATAATGTTGTCAACGCTTAATAGCTGTTGCTTATCTTCGAAGACAATGTGTAAGCCCTGATTATCAATTTTTTCATAACTGACACCCGCTAGCATTTTCACACCTTTTTTGAGCAAACCTACCTTATGAGCCCAGCCGGTAGTTTTACCTAGAGTCGCCCCTACTTTACTGCTTTTACGTTGCAACAAATAGATTTCTTTAGCAGCAGGCACAGTGTTAGCTTTTATCCCTTCCACTCCACCTCGGGCCTTAAGCGTCATATCGATCCCCCATTCTTGCATAAACAGGCAAATATCTTGACTACTAGCATGGCCGCTATGCGCTAAATATTCTGCAACATCAAAACCTATACCGCCAGCACCTATAATAGCAACTGACTGGCCAACTGGCTTTTTATTAACTATCACATCTAGGTAACTCAATACTTTGTCATTTTGAATGCCCGGTATATTTGGCGTACGCGGTGTAATACCTGTGGCAACAATGACGTGATCGAAGTTTGATTGGTTCAATAGCTCGCTCGACACAGGAGTGTTTAGTTTCACACTAACCTTATGTAATTCCAGCTGACGCGAAAAATAACGTAGGGTTTCGACAAACTCTTCTTTGCCTTAGGATCTGTTTAGCGATATTAAATTGCCCCCCTATTTCACTAGCAGCATCAAACAATGTTACTTTATGTCCGCGTTTAGCCGCGGTCGTAGCTGCGGCGAGTCCTGCTGGGCCTGCACCTATCACCGCAATTTTTTGCGGATGCTCAGTGGCAAGTATTTGTAACTCTGTTTCATGACAAGCACTTGGATTGACTAAGCAGCTTGCGGTTTTACCTGCAAACACGTGGTCTAAACAAGCTTGATTACACCCAATACAAGTATTTATCTCATCAGAACGACTCTGCTCAGCTTTTATGACAAAATCGGGGTCAGCCAAGAAAGGTCTGGCCATAGATACCATGTCCGCATCTCCTTGAGCTAGGACTTGTTCTGCCACTTCCGGCGTGTTGATTCTATTTGAAGTAATCACTGGAATGCTCAGCGCTTGCTTGAATTTTGCCGTCACCCAAGTAAAAGCTGCACGGGGAACTTTAGTGGCAATAGTAGGAATGCGCGCCTCATGCCAGCCAATACCGGTGTTAATAATGGTCGCACCTGCTTGCTCGATAGCTTTACCAAGTTGGATCACCTCTTGATAATCAGAGCCTCCTTCAACTAAGTCCAACATAGACAAACGATAAATGATGATAAAGTTCTCGCCCACTTCTTGACGTATTCTTCGAACGATTTCTAGCGGCAAGCGTATACGGTTTTGGTACTCGCCTCCCCATTCGTCTTCTCTTTGATTAGTACGCGTGGCAATAAACTGATTTAGAAAATACCCCTCAGATCCCATAATTTCCACACCGTCGTATCCGGCCTTTTGCGCTAGTCGAGCCGTGCAAACAAAGTCTTGGATCTGTTGTTCAATCTCTTTAGAATCTAGTGCCTTGGGGGTAAATGGATTAATCGGCGCTTGAATTGCTGAAGGTGCCACTAGTTTAGGATTGTAGGCATAACGTCCAGTATGCAATATTTGCATACAAATTTTTGTGCCGTGCTCATGTACTGCGGCAGTAATAACTTTGTGATTTTCAACTGCCTCATCGCTATCTAAGCGATTTGTATGTTGATGCGTCGCGCCTTCATCATTTGGACCAAACCCGCCTGTAACAATCAGCCCAACGCCCCCTTTGGCGCGCTTGGCAAAATACACTGCCATGCGATTGTGGCCATCGGGCGCCTCTTCAAGTCCAGTATGCATTGATCCCATTAGTACACGGTTTTTTAACTGAGTAAAACCAAGATCTAAAGGCCTTAACAAATGCGGATATGGGCTAATATCACTAGATGAATTCGATGTTTGAGTATTCATGACTCTTATTCCTATACGGTTGTTTCTTTGTATAAATACTGCTCGGTTCACTGCAAAAACATTCAGCACAGCTGTAGAGCCGTTTCTTATTCAAACAAACTTAGCGTAACACTGTTGTTGATTAAGCAGCACTAGGTTTGCATAAACGACTAACGCTCCCCTTAGCTCAACAACCCAAACTAGACATCGTCAAGATAAAATTTTATTTTGACACTGTCAAGATTGCGGTGAATAATTTATATTCTTACACCAAGACTCAAAATAATCAGCAGTAAAATGAATCAAGACAAGCCATCTAAAAGCCCCTATCACCATGGAGATTTACGCACCACTCTTATTGCCAGTGCCAGTGAACTATTGCAAGAAATGGGAGTGGCAGGCTTGTCTTTACGCAAACTTGCAGAAAAGACAGGCGTATCACGCACTGCGCCATACCATCATTTCAAAGATAAGAATCAGTTGTTGTGTGCCATTGCCGAACAAGGTTTTATTCAATGGCAACAAGATGCAGAGAGAATATTTAACCAAAAAGATGTATCGTTAAAAGAACAGTATCGACAATTTTTTCATGGCTACATTCATTACGCTGCCACTCACCCTGAGTTATATGATTTGATGTTCGGCCGTACTATTTGGAAACAGAGCAGTGCCACTGAAGATTTAAAAAACGTGGCGTACCCGAGTTTTAATTATCAGGTAAAAATGACCCAAGCGTGGCAACAACAAGGTTTATTGCCAGCAGGAGAGAAAACTCTACGTTTAGCCCAAGTTAACTGGGCTACCATGCATGGCATCGCAAGATTGCTAATTGATGGCATTTATGCAGACCAGTCCCATATCGAAGAAATGTGTGATTGTGCAGTAAACTTGTTTACCCAAAACTCAATATTTGATACTTATAATTAACCGACGTGACTATCAAGCTGCGAAAGGACGTAATCTTGCAATACGATGTAAAGGATCCAATTGACTACCTGAATACTATCCAAGCGGATTGGCGCAAAGCAAAGTTACTTGCCGTAAGAGCATTAATTTTTTCCCAAATGCCACAAATAGTTGAAGATATTCACTATAAAATGTTGAGTTATTCGCTCAGCAACAAAGTTGTTTTTCATTTGAATGCGCAAAAACATCACGTAGCACTTTATGCTGGGGACATACAGAAAATCGATCCTAATGGTATTATGTTAACTGGTCTGAATACAGGAAAGGGATGTATACGCCTAAACAAGTCCATTGAAATTGAACAAACGTTACTTTTCCGTTTTATCAAAAAAGCCGCCGACCTAAGTTTAGAAGGCGTAGACTTAGGCTGCTAGTCCGAAGCGAGACTTTCCACTACTTTGTATTCGCCGTATATTACATGCGCCACCCAATTATGGTTGGTAAGCTGATGGCGATAGACCAAAATAACGTTGAAAAGAACGCCTGAAGCTTTCGTAGTTGCTAAACCCAACCGAGCGAGAAACCTGTTGAAGAGAACGATTGTCATCGCTTAACAGATCCCGAGCTTGATGCATGCGTAACTGGTTAAGATACTGAGCGGGGGTTTGCTTCAAATGCTGTTTAAATAATCGAGACGATTGGCGCTCACTGACACACAATTGGTTAGCAATATCGCTAGTATTAATATTTTTACCTAAGTTTTCTAATAACCATTCGGTTACCGGAGCAAGACGCAGACTATCTGCAGACTGGTTTTTTAATAGATCAGAAAACTGCTTTTGGCTACCTTTCCTCTGAAGATACACCACTAACTCCTTCGCAACGGAAGCCGCTGCTGTATTGCCCAAGTCTTGGCGAACAATTTCTAAGGCAAGATCCACCCCTGATAACACCCCTGCAGACGACCATATTTTTCCATCTTGCACAAACAAAGGAGAGCTCAATACCTGTATCTGAGGAAATTTGTCAGCTAACTCATGACAGTGTCGCCAGTGAGTGGTTAAACGCAACCTTTCCCCGCTGTCTTTTTGATAACAGTTTTGGATATTGTGCTGACTAAATAACTGCGCCATAACAAAAGCGCCAGTGCAAATACTAATCACTTTCTCGGCTTTATTAGCCAGTGCTGTCAACAGCGATAAGGAAGTATTGGTTAGCGCTAGTTGTCGCATGCCACTGCCACCACATATAATCAAATAGTCCAGTTGTTGAATATCTGTCAACCCGTAGTCGGCAACAACAATATGCCTTGAAGCGCTCTTTACTTGCCCTTTGCTAAAACTAGCAATATCACATTGGTATGTTTGCTTGATAGCATTATTGACCCCTTCAAACGTATCTAAAGGGCCAAATAAGTCTAATGGCTGAAATCCTTCAGCCACAAAAAACTACCCGTATTATCTTAGCCATATTACGTAAATTGCTCAGTTGATTGTATGCTCAGCTTAGACTAAACAATCATGTCCTAAAGGACAACAATTACACAAAAACAGACATAGTATTACTGAGTTCGAAACGCACGATAAACAAGTGTTAGCAGACACGCGTAAATGCAAAAGCGCTATCAACCGTTAATCGAGCCAAAGGCAAGTTGATACCTTGCTTATTCTGTTACCCATACTTTTTGACAGGAAAAAACAATTCTGCGCTATACATTTACTAGCGCCCTTGTAAAATACCCGTGCAAAAAATATAACTTATATCCATTTATTCGGGGAAGTATGAAATTACAACTAATGGCCTTGGGCCTAATTGCAGCCTTGAGTAGTTGTACTGAACAGCCAGTCAACACGCAAAATCAATCAACCACATTATCGAAAACAAGCATGCACAAATCACAGATTTCCTACCCAATGACCCAACAGAAAGAAGTTGTAGATACTTATTTCGGTACGCAAATATCTGATCCCTATCGTTGGTTAGAAGACGATATGAGCGAAGAAACAGGACAATGGGTCAAGGCGCAGAATAACGTTACATTTGATTACTTAGAAAATATTCCGTTTCGCGACAAACTTAAAGATAGACTGGCTACCTTGCTAGACTATGAGCGTGTGTCGATCCCTTTTAAAGAAGGCGACTATACCTACTTTTATAAGAATGATGGATTGCAAAACCAAGCCGTTTTATTCCGTCAAAAAGATGATGAAGAGCCTGAAGTTTTTCTCGATCCTAATGGATTTAGTGAGGATGGCACAACGTCACTGTCTGACATTTATTTTTCTGAAGACGGCAGTTTATTGACTTATCTAATTTCAGAAGGCGGTAGTGACTGGCGAACAGCAATCACCATCAACACTTTAACCAAAGAAGAAGTGAGCAGTCAGTTACACAACCTAAAATTCACCGCCATAGCTTGGCGAGACAACGCCGGTTTTTATTACTCTAGTTATGACAAGCCAGAAGGTAGTGAACTGTCTGCAAAAACCGATCAACACAAACTTTATTTTCATAAGTTGGGCACGCAACAAGACGATGACCAGCTAATTTTTGGTGGCACCGCAGAACAAAAAAATCGCTATGTTGGGGCCAAAGTCACTGAAGGTGGTCAATATTTATTGATTGAAGCGGCTAACTCCACATCTGGCAATAAGCTTTACTTACAAGACTTATCCCAGCCAGCATCAAATCTAGTCACTATTTTGCAGCATGAAAATTCTGACACCACGTTGTTAGACTCCGACGGCTCAACCTTGTTGTTAGAAACCAACTGGCAGGCACCAAACAAACGTATTATCAAAGTCGACGCTAAATCCCCTACAGTTGATCACTGGCAAGACCTTATTCCTGAAACAGAAAATGTACTCGATGCGGTCACTGGTGGTGGCTACATATTTGGCCGTTACATGGTAGACGCCATTTCAAAAATTGAGCAATTCGATAAATCAGGAAAGTTAATTCGCACCGTTACCTTACCCGGCATTGGCACAGCTAAAGGTTTTAAGGGCAAACAAAAACAGTCTGCATTATATTACTCTTTTGCCAACTATAAGACCCCCAGCACCATTTATAGCTTTGATATAAACACAGGTTTATCTGACGTCTATCGTCAATCAGAAATTGCCTTTAACCCAGATGACTACGACTCGAAGCAAGTGTTCTACCCATCTAAAGACGGCACTATGGTGCCCATGATTATAACCTTCAAAAAAGGCACAACACTGGATGGCAATAATCCAACCATTTTGTATGGATATGGCGGATTCAACATTAGCCTGCAACCCAGTTTCAGTGCTACGACAGCTGCATGGTTAGAGCAAGGTGGGATCTACGCTGTTGCGAGTTTACGTGGCGGTGGTGAGTACGGAAAAAAATGGCATAAAGCAGGTATTACACTACACAAACAAAACGTGTTTGATGATTTCATTTCAGCCGCAGAATACCTGATCGCTAAGCAATACACGTCTAGCGACTATTTAGCAATACGAGGGGGTCAAACGGCGGATTATTAGTCGGGGCCGTGATGTTACAAAGACCTGAATTGTTTAAAGTGGCATTACCTGCGGTGGGGGTTTTAGATATGCTTAGATACCATACCTTTACCGCTGGAGCGGGTTGGGCCTATGACTATGGCACAGCTGAGCAAAGTAAAGAAATGTTTGAATATTTACTCGCTTACTCACCAGTCCATAATGTGAAATCAGCCGTCAACTATCCGGCAACGTTGATCACAACAGGTGATCATGATGACCGCGTAGTGCCGGCGCATTCGTTTAAGTTTGCTGCCCGTTTACAAGAAAAAAACACGGGTCCTAATCCAACACTGATTAGAATTGAAACCAATGCAGGTCATGGAGCGGGAACACCAATCAGTAAAACCATTGAGCAATACGCAGATATTTTTGGTTTTACTCTGTATAACATGGGGTTAGAAGCAAAATAACGGATTTTTCTTACATTGTTAAAGCCAATAGCTTAACGAACAATGACCCATGAAAAGTCATTGTTCGTTGTTAATTAAGTGCTCGACTCCATAAATTTTGGTAACCGTCTATACAAAAATATTTATGTGGCTCCCACGTATAAGGCACCATTTCATTGAGTTGTTCGGGCTTAAAGTCATGGGTCAATTTTTGCATGATTTCCGATAACCTTTTGGGATCAATTTTTTCCAGTTTTTTCCGCGCCACGTTAAAATGCATATTTCGGCTTTTATCCACCACCTCACTTCTAATTCCTTCAACAAAGATTAAATTTTTACTGACAGTACGACAAATGGGCTGCTCCGAGTTTTGCGGATTCAGTTCGGTGACAATTGCATATTCATATTGTGCTAGTTCTTTTCCTCGTAGATCTTTGGGGATGTACACTATCCCGTAGCCTAGGGGAAATTGACCGACAATGCTGATCAATACATTAGCCAACGGGATACTTACTTTCTTCTTAATCGCCAGTTGTGCAATTAAAATAGATCCTGTGGTTAACGTTTTTTTCGAAAAATCTCTTTTTCGTAGAAAAAATCACTGACGCATAAATTTGCGGTATTTTGATAATTTCACTGGTACCTAGCTTATTCAAATTAGCGCCTTCAACTAAAGCTAGCTGAAATTTTAGACGCTTACTCTCTGCGTCAGAAAAAGCCAGTATTTCATCTTTTGAGCCAACGTCAGCTATCTGGCAACCCAATCCGTTTACTAAATAATCAATAGTGAATTGATAATTCAAATCTAACATTTTCTGCCGCTCTTCAAGATCTAATAAGCGAAATCTATCTTTATTGCCTTCTTCACCATCTAGTAATCTGCCCAATTCAGGGTGCTGAAGGCCAACATCCTGAAAAATTGCTGCCAACATAATGGGTATAATCACTCCTTGTGTATAACAAATATTACTCGCAGACTCAGGGATATACCTGTGCGCCTCTGAATACTCTCTGAGCATATAAGTATTTTTGACCATGCCATTTAACATCAGCTTATCTAACATTCTTAAACTCAACACCGCCTTGTATGCGGGTTTTAAAGATTGGTGTAATTCAGCCAAATGGGGGCCTTTCCCTGGAGAAAATAATGCCATAGTGGTAAGAAACTTTGCACTTTTCTTCTGCGTCTCTTCAAAGTCGTCACCTTCGGTCAAAGAAAGAATATCCATGCAAATACTGATAGCGTTGTTAAGACGTTTGAGACGAGCGGCTTGTTGTAGCGAAGTTTCGTTATCTAGATCCCATTCTAGTTTGCCTATTCTATTTGCATTTAGCTTCGCCTTTGTATCAGAGCAATGAGGCAATTCACTTTTTAACTTTGCAATTTTGTCGGTGATTAACTGTAACTTAGCCTTGTTTGCATCTGCGGTTTCGAAATAGAACTTAGCCTGTTGATACAGTGAAGGTTTGTGATTACTTTGACCTGCAATTGCACTAACCAAAAGATCAACCGATATGGTGTAGCTGGTGTTATTCTCTTTATTTAACACGATTCATCGCTCAAACAATCACTCCTAACATAGTTATTTCTATAGCGCTCAAATAGAGAGTGTAGCGCAAATCTGTTATAAAAAGAAAAGACCACAAAAAATATAAGGACATTAAGGCATTGATAATAGACAGTCTAATACGCCACTTTTTTCAAGCGAATTAGTCTTTAGTATACTCTACGGCGGTGGGAGGTTTAGTTATGGTGAAAGCACTAGGTAATATTTCAACGCCTACCATTCGACCTAGCTTAATGGCCAAAGGAATGGTAATCGGCGCAAAAGGCAAAACCGCAAAAACACCAATTCCCAAACCTTTTATCACATCAAAAAACTGGGCATTAGCAACAACCATCTCTTCTTTTGAAGCTTGGCCACTAGAATACTTCCGATATGTTTTAAGCATTGATTTTGTTTCACTGGTTTCTTGACGAAGTGCAACTTTAACCAACAACATTTGGCGCTTTAGGCGAATTTTAGCCTTCAGCTTCTTTATTCTAATGACCCTAATCGGAGACTTAATAATGAGTACCCATATTTTCATGGATTGCCAGCCTCCAATTAATTAGAAGATGCTTTGAGAATCATATACTACCACTTTGCCCCACAGGTGAGCAGCATCCTCAATAAAGGTTAAATGTACGTCTTCGCTTTGATACAAGTCATGCTCGGCTTTATTATTAAAAGTAACGACTAGGGTGTAGTCATAACTGCTGTCTACCACATCTCTATCTGACGACATTTTTGTACCAATATGCTTACTTTTGACATATTTAGACGCACTAATAAATTTGGTTAAGTGACCTTCAAATGCCTTTCGGTCCTCTAAATTGGTTGGATTTTTTAGCCAAAAATACACAGAATGTACATAACCTCCAGCTTCAATTTTATCCTGAGTTGCATTCGCCATAAAACAAGTTCCTAAATAAGCGATTAAAATTAATATTACTTTCTTCATTTTCATACTCTATTTCAAATGATGGATACTACACATTATCAATAGACAATGTGATGAAAACTTACGTTCGACAACAATCTAATTTTTTGTCGATTATATTGTATCAAGCTAAATTGAAAAGCACTTTATTAGAATCGACCAAGCGACGAATGTACAAGGCATAGAAGGCTGGCAATGGCTACATCTCATCAAAATATTGAAGCACAGGAGACAACAGTCGCTGGGTTACTTCTCTCAGACGACTTTTTAATGAGCTAATACTGTAGCTTATATTCAAGAAAACATCGGTAGTATTTAATTAACAGTATCATCCAAACCTTTGATTATACTTATATTAAGAATTGGCTACGTAGCTAATTCTTAATACGGAGGAATATTAGTCAACAATACCTTTTGGCATGTCTGCACGTATCTCTTGCCAAATTTTCCCACTTTCTAGGCCATATTCTCGAATAGTAACAGGCACTTGTTTATAATCGCCTGTTTCAGCCAATATTAGTAAGTTTTTGTAATATTCTCTGGTCAGTTCGCGAGACTTTGCAATCGAAAAGTAATACCCACCAATTCGAGAGTACAATCCTCTAAAGCCGTTCATCATTAAAACGTATACTGGATTACCAGAGGCAAACGCTAAATCGTGATGAAGTTGATAATCTGAATCAGCAAACGTTTGTGCATCGTCTGATATTTCTCTATACCTATTTAGAATCTCTACAGACTTTTCTTGGTTAGTATGAATTGCACCGCGAATAAATACTGCACTTAAATTAGTACGAGCGGCTAAAAGGTGGTCGACAAGTTCTGAAATTCCATCTTCATCTAAGCGAGCAAGTGTTTCTAAAATATTTAATCCTGAGGTCTCCCAAAAATTATTTACTTTTGTCGGTTTACCATGCTGAATCGTTAACCAACCATCTCTCGCTAAGCGTTGTAACACCTCACGTAATGTCGTCCGAGTTACACCAATCAGTTCCGACAACTCTCTTTCTGCTGGTAAAATAGTACCTGAGTGGGAAACGGCCACTCCAAATGGACTCAACAATATACTCTTCTGCAAAACCGGCTGGACTTTGGGCTTTATAAATCATCCACAACTCACTTGTTTATAATTATTATGTTCGAACATCCTATAACTGATTGTACCAGATGACAATTGCTAGTAACAACTTAACTTTTTTAGTTTGTTACCTCTCTCTCAATATGACTTCAACTTAAACGAGATAACCTCTTGATAGATAGGCCATTACCGCACTTCTTTTATAGACAAAGTCAGTCACTTAATTTATTCAAATTCATCAAGACATTTTCGCCCTCCCCATATATATCTTGATTGGGGGGGGCGAAGCTAGTGAACTACCACATAATTTATATCTAACCTATTGTTTTAAATTAAAATATGTTTCATTTTCTATATTTTCTCAGTAGAACATTAGAGAGTCGAGAAAACGCAAACTAGGTCTTATATATACGCGCTTGATTTATATACATTTAATTAACACATTTTCAGCGTTAGCTTAAATACAACATTCCGAAATATTTCCCTTAAATCAACATGAATTTTTTATAAATTCTGCGCTAAGTATGGGATTTTATAATAATTTTTGTTTACACTGGGGGATTAGAAACTTCAACATTTATAATACTTTGCAAGGAACCATACTAATGCAAATGTCTATACCACAAGCTGTCGCTGCAAACTTTTTAGGAAAAGCGCCAACTTGGTACAAGCAAGCGATTATCGCTTTCTTAATCATTAACCCTTTATTATTTATTTATAATCCTTATGTTGCCGGTTGGGCGCTTGTACTTGAATTTATTTTTACCTTAGCTATGGCTTTAAAATGTTACCCACTACAACCTGGTGGGTTATTACTCATGGAAGCTTTGTTTATAGGCATGACGACCCCAGAACACATGAAGCATGAAATGGTTGTCAATATAGAAGTGATTTTGTTGCTGGTATTTATGGTTGCCGGTATTTATTTTATGAAGGAATTACTCCTTTATCTGTTTACTAAACTAGTTTTGAAGCTTAAAAACAAAATTGCATTATCAATTGCATTCGCAGCTGCGTCAGCTTTTCTTTCCGCCTTTCTAGACGCGCTAACAGTAGTAGCAGTTATCATTACTGTTGGCTTAGGTTTTTACTCTATCTACCATAAAGTTGCGTCAGGAAAAGACTTTCAATCTGATCATGATCACTCCCATGACGAAGAAGTCCCTCACCCGAGCCGTCAAGATTTAGATTCTTTTAGAGGTTTTTTACGTAATTTAATGATGCATGCTGGTATAGGTACAGCCTTAGGTGGTGTCATGACTATGGTGGGAGAACCGCAAAACCTCATCATTGCAGATAAAGCTGGCTGGGACTTTGTTGAGTTTTTTGTTCGCATGTCACCTATTACTATCCCTGTATTTTTCGCTGGTTTAGCCACAACCTTTATTGTCGAGAAATATAAGCTGTTTTCATATGGTGCAGAGTTACCTCCTATCGTCCGAGAAATTCTGACTGACTACAGTAAACATGTCGACGCCAATTTAACCATTCAAGACAAAACAAGATTAGTTATTCAAGGCTTAATCGCAGTATGGTTAGTAGTCGGTTTAGCAGGGCATTTCGCAGCCGTTGGCTTAATCGGTTTGTCGATTATCGTTTTAGCAACCAGCATGAGTGGTATTATCGACGAACATTCTATTGGTAAAGCTTTTGAAGAAGCCTTGCCTTTCACGGCTTTGTTATGTGTATTTTTTGGTGTGGTCGCTGTCATAATTGACCAAGGTCTATTTAGCCCAGTCATTGCTTGGGTACTAACCTTTGAGGGCCATACACAACTGGTCATGTTCTATTTAGCCAATGGCTTGCTTTCGATGGTCAGTGATAATGTGTTTGTTGGCTCGGTCTATATAACTGAAGTCACGGCAGCCTTAAATAATGGAGCAATCACCAGAGATCAATTTGACCTATTAGCTGTAGCCATTAATACAGGGACTAACTTACCTAGTGTAGCGACACCTAATGGTCAAGCTGCCTTTTTGTTTTTACTTACCTCGGCTATCGCACCTTTGTTACAGGCTGTCGTACGGCACTATGGTTTATATGGCACTGCCTTATACAATTGTATTAACCCTAACCGGTTTAGTTGCAACCTATTTTGGTTTGTATGACCTTACTGGCTGGTTATACGATATGCATTTGATTGAACACCATTCAGCTTCTGCAATAGGCAGCGGCGACGTACCAGCGAGTCATTAATTTTGAGAGTATCGATGTTAGCAGAGCTAGCAGACAAACGCGGAGCTTGGGCCTTACTATTTGTATCGGCCCTTGGCTTTGAGCTGGCAGCCTTGTATTTCCAGTTTGGTTTAGCGCTATTGCCTTGCATCATGTGCATTTATCAGCGAACAGCGGTATTTGGTATCATGTTCTCGGCAATACCAGCCATGCTGCTGAATAATCTAGTGACACGTTCAATTGGCTATTTAGGATGGGGGATATCAGCAATTTGGGGGTTACTCATTGCAATAGAGCATGTGGATATTCAAACGGCAACTAATCCATTTTTTGCTACATGCGAGATAGTACCGAACTTTCCAACATGGATGCCATTGCACCAATGGTTGCCGAATATATTGCCGCCACTGGTGATTGTGGTGATATAGACTGGTCGTTCTTAAATCTAAGCATGCCCCAATGGATGATAGTGGTGTTTGCAGTTTACGCTAGCTGCTTGTGTGTTGTTTTATTGAGCAGAATAATGTTAAAACGCAAATTATAAATCAATAGAATTTGGATAGTATTATGTTATGAATGCTCTGTTCGAAGATAATACTATTCCAACACATTTTTAATCAAGATCTTGCACTGGCCACAGCGCAATATAGTCCTCAAATTGCTCTAAATCTACATCCTGCTCATAAACGGTTTTTCCTCGCACAGACATACCATTTTTATGCATAGCGGATTTTTTCCCTTTATTTAATAATGGGTGCCAACTCGGTAAACCACGACCTTCGTACAACCTTCGATAACTACAACTTGGAGGCATAAAAAAAATGTCTTTTAAGTTATCTTTAGTTAATTTAACACAATCGGGGACTAATTTAGTCCGCTCCATATATTTGGAACATGCACAGGTTTTGGTGTTTAATAAACCACAAGCAATATTGGTATAGTGAATATTTTCACCCTTTTTAAGGTGATCTGTTGATACAGCCTCTACAACGTCTTCATCTTCAATAAATTTATGTAAGCAACACTTCGCACAGCCATCACATAAGTCTTCCCACTCTCTATCACTCATGTTTTCCAGAGGCTTCGTTTCCCAATATTTGTCCACTATCTATTTCTCATTTAGGTATTTTATTAAACAACAACCAAAGTATCGCTTCACTTCTTGTTTCGAAATTCTTAATCGGTAAGTTTAATTTTTTAGCCAGTTCACCGACTAAATGTTGGATATTATGAGAATGGTTTATTATTCGCGCCAGTTTAATGTTCGCCAATAAGTCTGCGGATTTGATATCAACAAGAAGATTGGATATTTCTAAACTAGAACACTTGATATCTAACTCTTGAATATCAATTACGACATTGCTCATCTGGTTTTTTCCAGCTGTTTTAACCACTGTTTTGATTAAACGCTCAACTTCACGAATATCCGAGACAGTACCCTGCGCTTCAAAAATAAGAATTTTATTTACTTTATCGACTTCATAGTCATATTTAAGACTCATCATTAAATAATCTTAGTACTCACTGAAAACCCATTTTCTAAAGTGAGTTCTAAACTTTCCCCTTTTTTAAGTGGCCCCACACCTTTTGGTGTTCCCGTCATGACAATATCACCCGGCATAAGTGTAAAGCTCTGTGATATTTCTACTATTAATTCAACTATAGGTAACATCATATCGGCCGAATTGCCTTGTTGCCTTAGTTCCCCATTAACCTGCAAACTAAACTGTAAGTTATTCAACTCGTTTATATCACTAAGAGGTATAAAACCTGACATAGGACAGCTACCATCGAATGCCTTAGCTCTTTCCCATGGTTGCCCTTTACTTTTTAATTTCGCTTGCACATCTCTAAGCGTTAAATCTAGCCCTAGTCCGACTCCCCACAAAGACGCCGCCACATCTTCTGGTGTGGCCTCGGTGAGCCGCTTATTGATCAGTACCGCGACCTCTAATTCATTGTGACATTCACCCAAATGGTCAGGTATTGATACTGGCTCTAACACGGAACATAGCGCAGTACTGGGCTTCATAAATAACAAAGGTTGTTCTGGCACTTCATTATTTAATTCTTGTATATGCAGCATATAGTTTCTACCTACACATACAACCTTACCTACATCAAGGTGTATTTTTTTACCATCGCAGTTCTGGTGATTATAGTCAATCATAATTTAAAAACCCTTTTTAATTCGGTCAGACAGGTAGCTAACCGAAATACCAAAGTAGCTCGAACGGTTCCATTTCATTAAAGTATGAAAATTCTCATAGACTAAATAAATCCGCCCATTTAGCCCATCAGGAGCGAGCAATGATGCTGATAAATCCACAACTGGCAAAGGTCTACCCGAGTAACGGGTTATATTTAATTCTTGCCACTCTTTAAGTGTTTTTCGTTTATCTCTATCAAGTCCAATCAACGATGATGTTATTGTCGATGGAATTTTAACTTGTCGTCCCCATGTTAACTTATCACTCCAACCTTCAGATTTAAGAAAATTGGCAATTGAAGCAAATACATCAGCCTTAGTTGTCCATATATCTTTTTTACCATCACCATCAAAATCAACGGCATAATCTAAAAACGAGGTTGGCATAAACTGACTTTGTCCCATAGCTCCAGCCCAAGATCCCAAGAAATTTTGTTGACTGACATGGCCCTGCTGTAAAATATCTAATGCAGCAAACAATTGCTTTTTAAACAACGTTTCTCTACGTCCGTCATACGCTAATGATACTAGCGAGGAAATAACAGGGTGTTTACCTTGGATACTACCAAAATTACTTTCGTTGCCCCATAAAGCAACGATAAAACGTTTTTGTACGCCATATTTGGCCTCTACTTGCTCTAGAATAACCTCATTGTCATTCATTAGCTGTACCGCTTTTTGAACTTTCCAATCAGGTACCCGCGTCGCTAGATAGTTGTCTAAGGTAATTTTAGTTTCAGGTTGATTTTTGTCCGCTTTTACCACTTTCTCTCTGAGTTTAACATTGGCAAAAACTTGCTCGACAAAGCTTGCTGGATAGCCTTTTTCGATGGCTTCACTTTTTAAGGTGTGCACATAGTCTGCAAACCCAATTTTTGCATGGACAGGCTGGGTCAATAAGCAAAAAGTAAACAGCAGTATCATGTTAGTTTTGTGTTGTAACGTCACGATCACTCCGCTTTCATTTCTTTTAGATGAGCTTTTAGCAAGCTCTCAGTTGGAGGAGGCAATTGTAAATAAAAACCTTTAACCGTCAGTTCGCGTCTTAATTTTTCAATATCCACTCTGGCTAGCTCTCGATCTTTTTTAACGGCATGATCATTAAAAATATAGGCGTACCAAAGGTAGACATCAACGAATCAGGTACTTTTGAAAAATCATCTCTGCCGGGAACGTACAAATAGGTTTCTTGTTTTTTACTGCTTTTATATACCGCACACAACATCTTAAAGCTCCTTTGCTAATACGTCTGCTAACTGTAAAGAATTCACTTTCAATAACTCATCCTTAAACAAAGGCGCTCGCCAACTGCTGAGTAAATCAGGCATCATGCCTGCGGCCCGCGTTTCATCCTGTTTAAACCAACACCACTTTAGTAACTGGTTAATTTGCTTTTTCGAACCCACTAACTCAACTGGGATTTCGTTGTCTTGGGCAATTTGTCGACAGATTTTGCGCACAGCGGAAACAGTATTCTTATTTTCTTCAAAATCGTTTAAGCGCTCAACTCTAGGTGGCAAGTCATTTACTGAACACTGCAAACAGGCTACAACAATTTCTATCAGCACTTCGGCATGGATCCTTATTTCATGTGGGTTCATACCTTGGGATGGCTCGCAAAGCGTGTTTAGTTTGTGGTTGTACTCTAGCGATTTCAACTAAATTTTCTTCTCGTACGACAAAGTTTAAAGACATATCCTTTTGGCGCGCGACTTCCGTCCGCCATGCGGCCAGTTTCTGCAATATAAGGGTTGATTTTGCTGATAATTTCAAGGCATTTTTGATCGTCAAATAAACATAATCTAATGGTAAATTAGTTCGCTTTTTCATTGCTAAGTGTTCTATTTCGGCATACACCCAAGGGAGTTTATTTTGCTCTACCACTTTGTCTCTAAGGGTTGGATACAACTGATACAAATACAACACGTCATTGGCTGCGTAATTACACTGATCTTCACTTAATGGTCTTGCAATCCAATCCGTTCTAGATTCACCTTTATCTACGGTGACTTGTAACATTGTTTCGACCAACTTGGCATAACCTAAAGATGTGCCCATACCAACCACACTAGCTGCAAATTGACTATCAAATATAGGGCTTGGCATCACATTGAAAGCATGCCAAAACGTTTCCAAATCTTCGGAGCATGAATGCAGCACTTTAACCACATCAGGATCTGTTAACAACTGGGTTAAACTTGAAAAATCATTAATAGGCAAAGGATCAACCAATACCAATTGTTGGCCATCATAAATCTGTATTAATCCTAACTTAGGATACAGGGTCCGAGTTCGGACAAACTCGGTGTCTACCGCAATGACCTTTGCTCGGCTGGCTTGTAGACAAAATTGATTTAATGCGTGTTCGTCAGTAATGTAGGTGTATTGCATGAATTTCCAAAGTAATAAAAAGCCGGCTGTAGCCGGCTTTTTTATAAAGTATTATCTATACCGCATAATAGGATTATTCATCCCTCAGCTCTCTACGGAGTATCTTACCAACATTACTTTTAGGAAGCTCGTTTCTAAACTCAACTTTTTTCGGAACTTTATAACCCGTTAAGTATTTCCGGCAATGTTCTATCACTTCTTTTTCTGTAATATTCTCTGAGCGACGTACAACAAATAACTTCACTACCTCTCCAGAAACCTCGTGAGGTACGCCCACAGCGGCCGCTTCTACTATATTTTCATGCATGGCCACGACTTCTTCAATTTCATTTGGAAACACGTTAAAACCAGACACTAAGATCATATCTTTTTTGCGATCAACTAAATAGAAGTAGCCATTTTCATCACACTTCGCAATATCTCCTGTGGCTAACCAACCGTCTTTAATTATTTCAGCCGTTGCCTCTGGTCTATTTAAGTAGCCGGTCATCACATTTGGGCCTTTCACCCACATTTCACCCGACTCGCCCGTATCCGCTTCGTTGCCATGCTCATCTAACAACTTAACCTCAATAGATGGTAAGGGCATTCCTATCGAGCCGGTGTATTTCTCTATTTGCGGTGGATTAACAGAAACAACTGGTGCACATTCTGTTAGCCCATAACCTTCTAGTAGCACTTTATTTGTCACTGCTTGCCATTTCTCGGCTACCGGCCGCTGCACAGCAGCACCGCCGCCCAAAGAAAACTTCAATTTTTTGAAATTTAAACGGTCAAACCCAGGGGTGTTGAGTAAACCATTAAATAAGGTATTTACCCCCAAGATAATTGAAAACGGGTACTTGGCTAACTCGGCAACAAAACCACGCATATCTCGCGGGTTGGTGATGAGCAAATTGGGGCAACCAAATTTAATAAAGGTTAAACAATTTACCTGCAATGCAAAAATATGATAAAGAGGTAGAGCAGTAACGACTAAATCATCACCTTCATAGCTTTCGTCAACAATAGTCGAGAGTATTTGTGAAATTTGCTCAAGGTTAGCCAACATATTTCTATGGGTTAACATCGCTCCTTTGGAAACCCCCGTTGTACCGCCCGTGTATTGTAAAAATGCTAAGTCACTATTAGCAATTTCAGGACGTGTATAAATTAATCCAGAGCCCTTCTCCAAGGTCGCTAAAAAAGACTCGGCTTGAGGTAAGGAATATTTAGGCACCAGCTTTTTAATATACTTAACGACAAAATTCGTCAGTACCTTTTTAACCGGACTTAACATATCACCAAGAGACGTCAGTATTACCTTTTCAATTGCAGTATCCTGTAGGATATCAGCCAATACATGAGCAAAATTTTCAACAATGATTATGCCTTTAGCATTGGCATCCACTAATTGATGCTTCAACTCTCTTGACGTATAAAGTGGGTTAATATTAACGACAGTCATTCCCGCTCTTAAAATACCAAACAAGGCAACAGGGTATTGCAATAGGTTTGGCATCATAATGCCAATAGCGTCACCTGACTTAAACCCACTATTTTGCAGATACGCTGCAAATTGTTTTGACAAAATATCTAATTCGGCAAACGTAATACTTTTGCCCATATTAATATAGCTTGTTTTATCTGCGAATTTTTTAGTGGATTGTTCGAACAAATCAACTAATGACGTATACCGATCGGGATCAATCTCTGCGCTAACCGCTGGATGATAATTTTTTAACCAAACTTTTTCCACTGTGCCTCCAGGCAATCATCTCTTGTTTATTAGCTGCATAAATAAACAAAAACCGCTCTATTAGAAAATTGACTCAATTTCGACAATGAATGACTAGAGCAAGAAGTCATACCAGTATAATACCCAAAGAAGTAGCAAAGATAAATCAACAACTAATTTACAACTATAAAAACACAGCAATAATCTATAAGAGGTTGTTATTACTCTAAAAAATTAACCACCTTTAGTGCCACATCCGTTGGATTGTCCATGTGCACATGATGATTTCCCGAGCAACACACATGTTGCCCAAGGTCAAGCCGCGTCATTCTGTCTTTTATTTCACTGGCAAAAGTTTCAAATCCTTTGTCACCCGTAATTAACAAAACAGGACAAACGATACTACTCACAAATGCCCTTGCTTGCTCTTCTGTCATACGCAATGCAGAAACAGTGCGCAAGCGCCTGTCTGTTCTATAAAACAATTGACCATCCCGCTCTGAGGTATTTCGCCGCACCAACAACTCTGCCGAGCTTACACTTAGCTCGCCTACAAATGCTCTGGCATTAATTACCCTTGCTATTGTTTTTGGGCGTGTAGAAGGTGATGTTGATAAATTTAATCGATTTAGAATTGATTCTCGCAATTGCGAGGCGCTAGTCGTAGCTGATTTGGTAAGTGGTCCTAATGCTTCGATACATATCAATCTGTCTACGCGCTCAGTAAAACTACTAGCATACAAAGAAGCGATGATGGCGCCTAAAGAATGCCCCATTAAAACAAAACGCTGCCAACCTTGGATTTCAACTAATTCATGTAAATCATATACAAAATCAAGTAGATGATAATGCGCGTCAGGACTCCTGTGATCTGATAAACCGTGCCCCGCCAAGTCTATAGCTAGTACATAGTAGTCGGCTAAGTAAGGGGCTAAAGGCGCGAAACTTGCGGCATTGTCTAGCCACCCGTGTAAGGCCAAAATCATCGGTTTATTGCTATCCCCAAACCCCATTCCTCTAAGGGTGATATGCTTTAACTTAAATTCTAACTCGCGTTGCATTTAGACTCCCTGTGTCAGTTTCTAGCAGTGTTTATCATACAAACAAAAAAGCGGCAAAAACATGCCGCTATGGTGACGATTTTTACCGCCCAACGAATTATCACTAGACAGTATTTACCTACAGGTTATTTGACTTGCCGCGTATTCGTGACAGGTTTAGGCAAGGTGCTAATTTTACTGGGACGATTGCCAGAATTAGATGACCGAAAGATCACACGCCTTTGATAAGGAAATGGATAACGATCATACCAATAATCGTATGGCCACATATGGACACCACTTATATCTACTCTCTGCAGTTTTTTCCAAATATAATATTCCTTCACGTTTACCGAAGGAAATACGTACTTGTGTTCGCCAACTAAGCCATTTTCTAAACCGTTTAATTGGCCAGTAAATGTCATCAATCGACCTTCTTTGTATACCACAGGATCCATGAACCCGTTCACATGAATTCTAAAGCGGCCCATGCTTTCATCAGATACTATCGGTCGACCGTAATTTGTTAGCGGGTAATAAACCATTTCTAACACAGTGGTTTTTTCTTTATTTTCGATTTTAGCAATGGCCCCACCCCAACGGATCATTCTGCCTTTTACTTGGTCAGCCTTAGATGCCGCATCTTCATAACTGACTAAACTTTTAGGATCTTCAATTTTAAGTTTGTCAGGAAAGGCGGCGCAGCCTGCTAGAAATAAAGTCGCGAAAAATACACTTACTCGAATAAACATAATTGTCCTCAAGAACATAACACTTAGAAAACATAATAACCGAACCAACAAATAAATTAACGACATTTATTAGTATTTTCATAACTCGGCTAAACGAAGGTGTCGACACCTAGTAATAGTTGAATGTTTTGCCGCTCTTGCTCTTTTTCAATACTTTGATAAGCGGCGATGGCTTCTTTTCCACTCAGGCTATTATTATTTATAGACTGGTTATGTTGACTAAAAGTTTCAGCTTTTTCGATAGAGTCTGCGTTACCTGCTCGAATAACAGTAACTTGATTGGTATGTTGGCTATCATTTTTGTCTGCCACGGCCTTAACTTCACGAGGTTTATCCCGTGAGGTGCGAGCAGTATCTAATGCCCGAAGGTTGGACGACGATAATGATTCAATTGACAAAGAGTATTCCTATTTCATGGTAAAGCGACAAATCTTAGCCGAACAGGTACTAACTAGCCGTTTTAATACAAGAATTATTCCATATTTTAATCGAGAGTCTAACCCAAAGCCGTTATTCTTTACCCGGTAACTTTTTCCAGGTGACTTTATCACGTAAATATACGGGTTGAATATCCTCCACTTCAACCGCCTGGCCTGCTGCTATTTGTTGTTTTGCCAGCGCCAACATAAATTTAGCATTAGGATAAAGTACCGCGCTATTTGTAGCTATTTGTTGATTTGGGTTGAGACTTTCGTACGCTCCCCAGCCTGTCCCAACACCTACGCTTGCTTTATTGACAGTCATTAAGGTTTGCGCTTCTTCTGGAGGCAGTACTTGCTCTTTTCCTACTAACGTCATCAGGCCTTGGCTGTTTTGATACCGAGCGAAATAAACTTCAGACATTCTGGCGTCAATCGCAGCATAAACATTTTCAACTTGAAATTGTTCCGCTGCTTTTGCAGCTCCCTGCTCCAATCCTTGTTGAGCCATAGCCGCCAAAGTTGACACACCGACAACTTTTAGCCCAGAACCTAAGGCTAAACCTTGGATCACGCCTGTTGCTATTCTCACGCCGGTAAAGCTTATGGCCCTCTGCCAAACCCTAAGTAATCCATGTCTTTTAACTCTGCCTGTGCCTCTTTTAGCACTTCATCAACCATTGGCAGAATTCGCTGACTATGCTGCTGTGGACATATTTCAAACCTGTTGAAAATTTGTCCTTTGAATGTCAGGGCCACAGAGCAAGCTTCTGTAGCGGTATCAATTACTAATAAGTTCATTCTTCGTTATCACCCTCGTGGATCTGTTGCAAAAAGTCTATCGCTTTTTGCAAATCTCTTGTTCTATGCATATCTGGTAAACTGCCCATAAAAATTTTGCCATAATCTTTAGTGACTAATCGATTATCACAGATCACCAACACACCTTTATCTGACTCATCTCGGATCAATCGACCTGCCCCTTGTTTTAAGGCAATGGCCGCTTGAGGAATTTGTAACTGCGCAAATGGATTCCCTCCACCTTTACGACAATCTTCGATTCGAGCTTGCAGCAATGGATCATCTGGCGATGCAAACGGTAACTTATCAATTAACACGCAAGTTAAGTCATCACCACGTACATCCACCCCCTCCCAAAATGCTCCAGTACCAAGTAGCACCGCATTTTTATTGGCCAAGTAGTTTTCTAAAAGCGCTCGTTTAGTGGTCGTTCCCTGCACCAATATTGGATTTTCTATTTTATCTTCAAGTTGAGCGGCAATGGCTCTCAATGCGGCATGGCTAGTAAATAGTAAAAAACAGCGACCATGGCTGGCTTTGACTAACTTAATCGAAATATCTAACAAAGTGTCCCGCATTTCCCGAGCGTTAGGCTCTGGCAAAAAGCGTGGAACACAAAGCATGGCCTGCTTGGGATAATCAAAAGGGCTATCTAACGCTAAAGTCTCTGCATCTTTTAAGCCCATCAATCGTTGAAAATGGGTAAATCCACCATCCACCATTAAGGTTGCGGAGGTAAACACCCACGCTCGTTTGGGCTCATTCACAAATGAGGCAAACTTTTTAGCGATACTCAATGGTGTTAAATGCAAAATAATATGACGCATTGTAGTCTCGTACCACAAGCTCACACCTTGCAAGGAAATATCGGTTAGTCGCGTAAGTTTTGTTCTGGCTTCCGATACACGTTCAAAGATATTATCTAGGTCTTTGTCGCGGCCTAAATGTAATTTCAACACTTCGTACAGCACGGTCAAACTGTCGGTTAATTTACTTACTTGAGTTTGCACGTCTTCACGGTTTAGCATTTGTCGCCAATTACCTTTTTGTGCATTCTCGGGAAATAACAATCGAAGATCGGCGGCGATCATCTTGCATTTTTCAGCCGTGCTTTGTAGCTGTTTTGCATCCTTCAGCACAGTACGATACACCACTTCAATATCTCGGCTCATATCCTGAATTTGACGACTAGATAAGCTCTCGCCAAAGTACTCACTTGCAATATCGGGGATTTGGTGGGCTTCATCAAATATGACTAAATCAGCTTCAGGGATCAGTTCGCCGAAGCCAGTATCTTTAAGTGCCATATCAGCAAAAAATAAATGGTGATTCACTACAACCACATCCGCATCTAATGCTTTTCGACGGGCCTTTACCATGTAACAGTCTTCGTAAACTGGGCAGTCTTTACCCAAACAATTATCAGCAGTAGATGTGACAAAAGGCAATACTTTGGCATCTTCCGCCAAGGTTTTCATATCGCCCATATCGCCCGTCTTAGTGCTAGAGGCCCAATGCCTTACCTGAGTAAACTCTGCTAGCGTTTGTTTATCGAGTAAACTACTTGCACCATTTTGAGCCAAACGATGGAGGCACAAATAATTTGCCCTACCTTTTAATAAAGCGGTTTTTCGATTAGAACCCAAGGCCTTTTTAACCACAGGTAAGTCACGATGAAACAATTGCTCCTGTAGGTTTTTCGTCCCCGTCGACACAATAGTTTTTTTATCCGATTGCATTGCCGGGACTAAATAAGCAAAGGTTTTACCGGTTCCCGTACCCGCTTCAACAATAAGCGGTGATTTAGATTGAATCACTTGTTCAACCGCAATTGCCATATCTGTTTGCGCTTTACGAGGAGTAAAACCGTCAATAGCCAGTGATAATTTGCCATCAACAGCAAACAAAGGAGAAATGTTCGACATAGAGCCTTAAGGGATGTAGCAGTTACAAAAAAACAGATTATGCCAAAAAGTTTGCCAACTAACGAGTTGTAACTCGAATAAAAAACTTCAGGCCGTTCTCGCCATTGCCGTAAATTGAGATTTTCTGCCTTGCCTATTTTTGGTTTCGTGGTACTTTCTGCAACATCATTTTTTGGAGAACAACATGCCTAAAGCCAGTGAAATAAAAAAGAATGCCGCCGTTGAACACAACGGAAAAGTTTACTTAGTCAAAGACATCAACAAACTGACCCCTAGTGGCCGCGCTGGAGCGAGCTTATATCGTATGCGTTTATACGAAGTAGGCACTGGCGCAAAAGCTGACGAGAGCTTTAAAGCTGACGAGGTATTGAACACTGTTGAATTTAACCGCAATAAAGTGACGTACTCTTATTTAGATGGCGATGAATATGTGTTTATGGATGACGAAGACTACAGCTCGTATTTTTTAAATAAAGAAACCATTAGTGATGAAACCCCCTTTATCACTGAAGATACTAAAGGTTTACAAATATTATTAGTTGAAGGTGAACCTGTTGGTATCGAATTACCCGCAGCGGTAGAACTCGTTATTACTGAAACCGACCCTTCGATTAAAGGGGCCTCAGCTAGCGCTCGAACCAAACCCGCCACCTTGAGCACAGGTTTGGTCGTGCAAGTTCCTGAATATATTTCCAGTGGTGAAAAAATTAAAGTGAACACCGCAGAGTCAAAATTTATCAGTCGCGCCGACTCATAAGACTCTGTAGTACTAAGCACAGCATCTGCCTACCTTCGCATAAGAAGGTAGGCCATCGCTACTCACAGCGTTGAATATGTCATTAGATTTTAGAAAGGTAGCGTGACAACGCCTAAGATAAAAACCCATCCAGCAAAAAATAGCTTTAAATTTTTAGGCGAGAAAAACAGCACCAACTGCTTGGCCAAGATCCCACCGATAATCGCCCCTGCCCCAGCAAATAACACAACTGGCCAGTATATGGCATGGGTCACCCATAAATGAAAAATAACCCCGCCCCACACAGTAAAAGCACTTAACATTACAGCGGCCGCAATGGCGAAGGTCACGTTAAATCCACGAATAATTAAGTATACAGCCAATAGCTCGCCTACTCCTATCGACAACCAAGCCGTTATTCCACCGCCAACCCAAGCAATCAGCACTAACGCTGCGCAGTCTGCGTGAGTTAAGTGCACACTAAGTTGTGGTTTATTTAGCAGCAGTGCCGAACAAAATATGGCGATAGACAGTAAGATCGAAAAAATACCAAATCCAGCGTGTAAACTTTGGGGATCACTAAAACTCACAAAAAATTGAGGTTGTAACTGAACCATCCAAACCCCAATAATAGAGGCTGGAACGGTTAAGCAAATAACCCTTGATAAAGACTGCCAATAGTTCTTTTCGGAATGATCAGTCAAATGCATTTTACGGTAATAAGCCCACCAAGTTATTGCCCCTGCAGTCATGCCACAGCATTGGATAGCAAAACTAGTAGCGACTGACGCCGCAACATTAAAATCTAACTGATTAAAAAAAGGTACAAAAACAACCCCACCACCCGCACCGGTTGCGTTAGCTAACACCGCCCCCAAAATGCCTAAGAGAGTAAAACCAGCATATTCCTGCAGTAACAACCATGGCTCTGCCTGATAAGAAAATATACCTATCCAAAACAGCAACAAAAACATCCGAATACGTGTTGCCGATAACATCGAATACATTAATACGTGCCTACTATTGTTAAAACGAAAAAATCCATTGCGGACTTTGCCTGATTACGCCAAGAAGTACAAAAATTTAATTCAATTTTAACACTGTTGCTTTTACACGTTGATTGATCCAATTCCAAGTACGAACACGATATGGGCTAGCCACATTGAGCCATACATCTGTATGAGCAGATTTTGCGTATTGATTAGGAAATGGTCCCAAAATTTGCGGCGTATTTATATAGCTAAAAGTAAAATTGTTTAGGCTAATTCCCGTCTGCCTTAAATAATTTTCAGTCTCTTTATTGGGTCCATTTTGACTAACTAAATAAGGTCTAGTTCCCACCCTTTTTAGGCGCTGAAGGGCTTCTTTACGGTACTTAGTGAGAGGTGCCCCCCAAGGCTTTTCCCACAATCTAACCCCATCAAAATGATCGTGAGTAATAAATCCAGACCAATAGGATGAAATCTCATCATCATGTAATCCAACAAAGTTCACACCAATGGCACCTCGGGAAAAGCCACACAAAAAAACATTATCTGGATCCCCATTAAACTGCTCTATTATTTTAGGGACATGATGTTTGGCATAGCTAACTGTGGCTTCGATGTCTCCCCACCAATTCAGCGCATTTTGTCTATGATTTTTATCAATGTAAGGTAATGATACCCAAATAAATTTTCCAGCACTCAATCCGTAACCAAGAGCAGCGTCTTTAACTTCTCCTGAAGAGCCTGACTTAGGATAATAATTACCTGTGTATTCAAAAATTATAGGTAGTTTTTCACCTGCTCTTTGCCAATTGTCAGGTAAGTAAATAGTGTGATAAACCTCAGTTCCTCGGTATTCCTCTGGAGTGACAACCACCCGCTTCCCAGCTGAGGGCTTATCACCAATGACGGCTTTAGGAACTTGCAGTAATTTTGCGAAATTAACATCCAGAGTCATTGCATGTAGATCAGTAGACAGTATGAGTATTACCAGTAAAAATTTTTTCATCTTTTATTCCATGGTTCAAAACAGATACTGTGCCCGCCTATTCCTTATATTGATAAATAAGGCAAGGCTAATAATATTAAGCCAGCTATCCACAAAGTTTCAAGCAGTAGCAAAATAATAGGTCTAATACCGACAGTTAAGATCTGACTCAAATTTGATTTCATGCCAATAGCAGCAATAGAGATCACTAAAGCGAATCGTGAAATATCTTCAGCCACAGAAGTAATAAACTCAGGCACAGACACAAGACTATTGATAGTCATTAACAACACAAAACCGACTAAAAACGCAGGCACTTTCGGACCACCGGCTTTCACGCCTTGCTCGATATTCAACTTAAACACCAATAAAATACACAACACAACAGGCATTAAGAATGCCACTCGAACTAATTTAGTTAAGGTAGCCAAATCCCCTGCAGGCTCTGATACTGAGTATCCCGCCCCCACAACTTGTGCCACATCGTGTATGGTGCCACCAAGAAAAATCGAAGTACTGACTTCATCTAAATTAAATATGCCAGCGACAATAGGGTATAGCACCATAGCGATAGTCGAAAAAGCAGTCACCCCAATGATGGTAAGTAACGTATCTCGATCTTTGTTTTTATCATTAGGTAAAACGGCTGATATCGCCATGGCGGCAGACGCGCCACAAATACCCACCGCACCACCTGTTAGCACACCAAAGCGTTTTTGTAAGCCAAAGGCTTTAGCCAGTAACATGCCTACACCAATAGTACTAACGATAGCGACCACTAATAGCAATCCGGTTCTCCAGCCCAATACTAATAGATCGCCAAATGCCACTCGCAAACCTAATAACGCCACACCAACACGTAGAATATGACTAGCGGTAAAGTCTATGCCCAACTTACATTTTGTGCCCTCATATAAGAAAGACACAGCAATACCAAGTAATAAAGCAAATAGCATGGCAGGCGCGCCATAATGCTCACTCAAAAACAGAGCTGCTAAACCGACAATAATTGATATTGTGATGCCTGATAGCATAGGCGTAAAACGGGGGGAAGTTGTCGGGCTCATAAAAATAATCCAGTTACGAGAGAGAGGTTATATCAAACGGCAGGCTGAGATTTTTCACTAATTTTTAGATAAATGATATAGAGGCAAAGAATTATTCTGTTGGTAATTCATCACATGCTAATGCAGTTGATTAATCAAACACCCCTCTCAACCAACTGCAGCACTAAGATTTGCGCTTTGGCGTCAGTCAGCTCAATAGGCATATTCGAACAGTAAGGTTAATGACAGAGTAATGGGTGACAGCGATGCAACAAGCACAATGCTCGTGACTCGCGAAAGTCAAGGCAAACTAAATAAAAATAGCTTTCGTTGAGGTTATACATAAATATCTAAGTGCTTCGGCCCCTTAGGTTTTTTATCATCTTCAGCATTTGTTTCCGAATTAGATTGATATTCTGTAGTCGTTGCGCCATCTTCATCCGCAGAACCTTGCTTATCTTGCTTGCTATTTTGTTGCTGTTGCTGGCGAGCTTCTTTTTCCTCCACGTGCAACTCTTGCTCTTCATCGCTCAACGGCTTGAGATGTTCCGATTTGTTAATTTTTTCAACTTTTTGGGTTTCTGTAGTAATCGGTACTTTGCCCTCTCGGGGCAGAATCGAAAAAAGTAAATCACTAGTCATAATTTTTCCTACCTTATTTCAACCTTATACATCTACATTTGACCCATTTTTGAGCAGTTAATTCAAAATATAGAAGGACAACATACCATAGTCGATTTAATTGTAAGAAATAGTCAACTTTATCGCCTTTTAGCATTGCATTAATCGGGCCGATTGAATAATGTATGCGCCATAGATTGTCGCTTAAATAATTAACGGCAGTAAACCAAATTGGGTAAGACAAAATTTTGAAAAATACACTGCAAGCTGTCCATCACCATCATAAAGCTTAACCTTTCAGGTTCGAGCTGGAAGGTTATTGAATCCTTCTAGCGGCGCAGAAAATTTTCTCAACCCCCGGAAGGCAACTTTCGGGGTTTTTCATTTTTAGGCATTTTGACTCTTTTTTTGCAAAATGTTTAGGTTGCAGCCCAAAAACGGAATAAACAAATTTTAGATTACATTTTTGACTATTTATAAGGCACATTCATCATGAGTGACAGTAAAAGACTTCGCATTGCAGTACAAAAGAAAGGCCGTTTAAGTGACGACAGTATTTCTTTGCTTAAAGCCATTGGAATCAAACTTCAAATTCGTGACCGTTTATTAATCGCTCATTCAACCAATCAACCTATCGATTTACTATTAGTACGTGACGATGACATTCCAGGTTTAGTGATGGATGGCGTAGTTGACCTTGGCTTTATCGGTCAAAATGAATTGGAAGAAAAAATGCTTGAGCGCCAAGCATCTGGCAAGCCAGCTGATTATATTGAATTACGTCGCTTAGATTATGGTGGCTGTCGTTTATCTCTAGCGGTACCCAACGAGATGGATTACCAAGGCATTCAATCTTTACAAGGTAAAAAAGTCGCAACGACTTACCCTTATTTACTTGAGCGTTTCTTCAAGCAAGAAAACATCAATGCCAGCACTGTTATGTTAACCGGTTCGGTTGAAGTTGCGCCACGAGCGGGTGTGGCAGATGCGATTTGTGACTTGGTATCAACGGGTGCCACGCTAGAAGCCAATGGCTTACAAGAAGCCGATGAAATTTTTGTATCTCGAGCGGTGTTAATTCAACGAGCCGATAAACTAAGCGAAGAAAAACAAGCCCTTATCAGCAAATTATTACCTCGAATGGACGGCGTTACCCAAGCGAAAGAAAGCAAGTACATTATGTTGCATGCGCCTAAATCATACTTAGAGCAAGTAAAAAGCTTATTACCGGGTTCAGAAAATCCAACGGTTTTACCACTTGCAGGAAACGATGACATAGTAGCTATTCATGTCGTTAGCCCTGAAACCCTGTTCTGGGAAACCATGGAAAAGCTAAAAGCCCTTGGTTGTAGCTCGATTTTGGTTATGCCAATCGAAAAGATGATGAAATAGATACGCAGGCAACATGATGCAAATTTGGTCAACACTTGATAGAAACCAACAACTAGATTTACTGAGCCGTCCCGCTCTGGCCGACAGCCAGAGCTTGAGCGATATAGTCTCCACTATTATTGAGCAAGTAAAAACAGATGGCGACAATGCGTTATTAGCATTGACCGAACGCTTTGATGGCGCAACACTCACTGATTTACGCTTACACGACTTAACTTTGCAAGAAGTGGCGGCGTTACTTGAGCCTAAAGTGAAAAAAGCAATTGATCAGGCTTACGCCAATATTAAATCCTTTCATCAAGCGCAATATCCACAAGACGTAAAAGTAGAAACGACGCCAGGGCTGTAGTTTGTGAGTTAAAACATGCGCCTTTAGCTTCTGTTGGTTTGTATATTCCAGGTGGCACAGCACCGTTACCTTCAACCGTTTTAATGTTAGGTGCCACAGCTCAAGTAGCCGGCTGTAACAGAAAAGTACTATGTACACCGCCAAATAAAGATGGACAAATTGCTATTGAAATTCGTTACGCGGCGCAGTTATGTGGCATAGACGAAATATATTTAGTAGGCGGCGCACAAGCGATTGCCGCTTTAGCACTGGGTACTGAATCAATTGCCAAAGTCGATAAAATATTCGGCCCCGGTAATAGTTTTGTCACCGAAGCCAAGCAGCAAGTAAGCCGCATTCCAGCAGGCCCAGCTATCGATATGCCAGCGGGCCCTTCTGAGGTTTTAGTCATTGCAGACAAAAACGCCAACCCTGTATATGTAGCTGCCGATTTATTATCCCAAGCAGAACATGGCGCTGACTCACAAGCAGTTTTGGTTTCTGATAGCAAAGCATTAATCGAAGCAACTAAACAACAAGTCACCGCTCAATTGGCTACATTAAGTCGTAAGGATATTGCCGAACAAGCCATCCAGCACAGCCGTTATATTTTGACTGATAATATTCAACAAGCGTTCGAAGTAAGCAATGCTTACGGGCCAGAGCACTTGATAGTGCAAATTGACAATGCCCGCGAGAGCTTAAGTCAATTGACTAACGCCGGCTCAATATTTGTTGGCCAATGGTCGCCAGAATCAGCGGGTGATTATGCCAGTGGTACTAACCATGTATTGCCTACCTATGGCTACGCCCGTAACTATTCTAGCTTAGGTTTAGCCGACTTCATGCGGCGTTTTACTGTGCAAGAACTGAGTTATCAAGGTCTGCAAAATATTGGGGATGCGATTATGGACTTAGCCGAAGCTGAAGGCTTAGACGCCCATAGACAAGCGGTCGCCTTACGTTTGCAAAAACCATCAGGAGACGCATCATGAGCCAGTCTGTTGATACACTAATTAATAAATTAGTCTGCGAAAATCTCAAAACCTTAGTGCCTTATGAGTCGGCTCGTCGTCTTTTTGCTGCCAGTGAAAACAGTCAGAATGAACACGTGCCGGTGTGGTTAAATGCTAACGAATCTCCCTATGCCAATGAGTATCAGGTGAGTAGTGAGCTTTTCAATCGCTATCCAGATTGTCAACCCAATGGCGTAATTAACGCGTATGCCAAATTTGCAGGGGTGAACAACAAGCAACTAATAGTGAGCCGCGGTGCAGATGAAGGGATTGAATTACTGATCCGCGCGTTTTGCACCCCAGTGCCAAGATAAAATATTAATTTGCCCACCTACTTATGGTATGTACGCCATAAGCGCAGAAACTTGCAATATCGGCATTGAAAAAGCGCCGTTAAATGATGACTTTTCGCTAGATATAGAAGCAATTAAAACCTTTAAAGATCAAGTGAACTTAGTTTTTATATGTTCGCCAAATAATCCAACAGGTACCTCAGTGGCAGCCGAGCAAATAGAACAAGTGCTAAATCATTTTGCAGGCTCAGCTCTTGTTGTAGTGGATGAAGCCTATATCGAGTTTGATGCCGACAATACTTGGGCGAATAAACTGGCACAACATGACAATTTGGTGATTTTGCGAACCTTGTCGAAGGCCTTTGCCTTAGCCGGTTTGCGCTGTGGTTTTACCTTAGCCAATGAGCAAATCATACATACTTTATTAAAGGTTATAGCCCCTTACCCTATGCCTGAGCCTGTGGCACAAATTGCCGCTCAAGCCTTAAGCGACAATGGTATTGATAAAATGCAAAGCCAAGTGTTGGCCATTCAGAGCGAAAAAGATTTATTAAAACAAAGCTTAGTTGCACTGGGAGACATTCAATTGGTGGGTGACGATAAGGCCAATTTTATTTTATTTCGCACCGCCCTCAAGCAGCCATTAATGGACTATTTAGTGAGTCATAAAATGTTTATTCGTGATCAATCTAAACAAGTCAATTTACAGAATTGCCTTAGAATTACTCTGGGTAGCCCAGAACAAAACCAACAATTGCTTGCACTTATTTCAAGCTTTTATCAACTGCAAGGAACCCCAGCATGAGCCAACCTATTCTTTTTATCGATCGCGACGGGACGCTAGTTGAGGAGCCAGCAATTGACAAACAACTCGACACCCTAGAGAAACTGGTTTTCGAGCCACAAGTTATTCCTGTGTTGTTAAAATTGCAGCAAGCTGGGTTTAGTTTGGTCATGGTGTCTAACCAAGATGGCTTAGGTACTGACAGTTTCCCTCAAGCTGACTTTGATCTAGCCCACGACAAAATGATGGATATTTTTGCCAGCCAAGGTGTGAAGTTTGACGATGTATTAATTTGTCCACACTTTGATAGCGATAACTGCACCTGCCGTAAACCGAAACTTGGCTTAGTTAAAGACTACCTGCAACAAGGTAAAGTCGACTTTACCCGCTCGTTTGTTATTGGTGACCGCGATACCGATATTCAGTTAGCCGAAAACATGGGTATAGTAGGCATCAAATACAATCCGCAAAGCAACGACTGGCCAGCTATTGAAAAACAATTATTAGTCTCAAGTCGCGTAGCAACTGTTGTTCGAAAAACCTCAGAAACCAATATTCAAGTAAAAGTGGACTTAGACTCCACAGCAAAATCAACCATTGATACTGGCCTAGGATTTTTTGATCACATGCTTGATCAAATCGCCACACACGGCGGGTTCGAGTTAAATCTTACCTGCGATGGCGATTTGCATATTGACGACCACCACAGCGTTGAAGACGTAGCATTAGCCTTAGGCGAAGCCATGAAAAAAGCGTTGGGAGATAAACGTGGTATTGGCCGCTTTGGTTTTGCCTTGCCAATGGATGAGTGCCGAGCAGAATGCATACTCGATATATCCAATCGCCCTCACCTAAAATTTGCAGCTGACTTTAGCCGCGACCAAGTAGGCGAAATGGCAACCGAAATGGTACCACACTTCTTCTATTCTATTGCCCAGGCTATGGGCTTGTCGTTGCACTTATCCACGACTGAAGGCAATGCTCACCATCAGGTAGAAAGTTTATTTAAAGTATTTGGCCGCGCCATGCGCCAAGCAATTCATAAACAAGGTGAAGCCTTACCTAGTAGTAAAGGAGCATTGTAGTTACATGAACGACATAATCGATTTAGCTAAAAAGCAGCAAAAAATTGTTATCGTCAATACAGGCTGCGCCAATATTTCTTCGGTTAAATTTGCCGTTGAGCGCTTAGGCGTACAAGTTAACGTAAGTGATGACGTCAATGTTATTCAAAAAGCCGACAAAGTGTTTTTGCCCGGCGTTGGCAGTGCCAATGCTGCCATGGCTAGTATTCAGCAAAAACAATTGGTTACATCAATCCAAGGCCTGACTCAACCAGTATTAGGTATTTGCTTGGGTATGCAATTGATGGTTGAAAGCTCAGAAGAAAGTCTAACCGACAGCACACCTTGCTTAAACTTGATCCTAGGACAAGTTAAACGGATGCAAGTGGGCGATCTACGTCTTCCGCACATGGGCTGGAATACTGTTACGGCAAGTAGCGATGCACCATTATTTAAAGGCTTAGATGCCAATAGTTATTTTTACTTTGTACATAGCTTTGCTGTGGGCGTGTCAGATTTTACTTTGGCGAAATGCCACTACGGCATGGACTTTTCAGCAGCAATCCATAAAGACAATTTCTTTGGTGTGCAATTTCACCCAGAGCGGTCTAGTGACGCTGGCGCCCAACTTTTGAAAAATTTTATCCAGCTATAAGTTTACTTAGTAGCCACACAAATTAATTAGAATACGGATTAATAAAAATACAGATGATTATCCCAGCAATAGATTTAATAGAGGGCTCAGTAGTTCGTTTATATCAAGGCGACTACGAGCAAAAAACCGAATACAAACTAGACCCAGTCGATGTAGTAAACAACTATGCCGACCAAGGTGCACAGTGGCTTCACATAGTTGATTTAACCGGTGCTAAAGACACCAGTAAACGTCAATTAGAGTTGATCGCCAAAATGGTCGCCACTAATCGTATGCAATTTCAAGCAGGCGGTGGGATCCGCAGCGAACAAGATGTTGCCCAACTATTGGACATAGGTGTTAAACGAGTAGTGATTGGCTCATTAGCTGTAAAAGAGCCTGAATTAGTCAAAGGCTGGATCACTAAATATGGCCCAGAATCTATCGTTTTGGCTCTAGACATCAATATTGATGAAAGCGGAAATAAGTTTATTGCGACTCATGGCTGGCAAGAAAACTCAGGGGTATCGATTGAAGACCTGTTGAATGACTTTTTATCTGTTGGCGCAAAACATGTGCTGTGCACCGACATTAGCCGAGACGGCACGCTACAAGGTGCAAATCATCAGCTATACACAGAAATGACTAAGCAGTTTCCTACTGTAGGATGGCAAGCCTCGGGCGGCATTGGCAATCTAGCCGACATAGAAGTGTTAAAACCTACTCATGTCAGTGGCGTCATTTTAGGCAGAGCTTTGCTTGAAGGTAAATTTACCGTAGAGCAAGCAATTGCATGCTGGAATAGCAATTAACGATAAAGCACAAAATACAATCACGTTTTTTATATTTAACCCATACAAAACAATTATTTAGGAATTTTAAAATGGCGGCATTTGGTACAGTATTTATGCCTAAAATGGCACTCAGCACTTTCGAGAACGGACAATGGACTGACGCTGCAACGGTTTCATCAGATAGCATTCAACTGCATCCGGGTGCTCATGTTCTACATTATTCAAGTACCTGTTTCGAAGGCTTAAAAGCGTTTAAACACCAAGATGGTAGTGTGCATGTGTTTCGTATGGACCAAAATGTAAAACGTTTTGCTCAGAGCAGCAATTTATTGCATTTGCCACAAATCGATCAACGACAAGTGTCTGATATGATTTTAGATATTGTCGCTCAGTTCAAAGACGAAATTCCTGAACCTCCAGGCTCTATGTATATTCGTCCCACACATTTTGGTACCGAAGCGGCAGTAGGAAAAGCGGCAGCGCCTAGTGCTAGCTCCATGTTGTATGTATTGATTTCTCCGGTGGGTGACTATTTTGCAGGTGGCGCGCGTCCACTGCGAATTTTGCTCGATGAAACCGGTATGCGCTGTGCGCCGCACATGGGCATGATCAAGAGTGGCGGTAACTACGCCAGTGCTTTAGGCCCTATTCTAGAAGCCAAAGAGCAAGTACAAGCAGATCAAATATTATTCTGCCCAAATGGGGACGTACAAGAAACAGGTGCGGCCAACTTTATTTTAATCGACGGTAATGAAGTCATTACCAAAGCGCTATCATCAGAGTTTTTACACGGTGTCACACGTGACTCGGTATTAGAAATTGCCGCAGACTTAGGTATGACGGTATCTGAAAGAGACTTAACGGTCACTGAGTTATTAGAACGTGCCGCCAAACCAAACGTAGAAGCAGCATTGTCAGGTACAGCAGCCGTGTTAACGTCTGTAGGTACACTTATTCATGATGGCATTGAATACAAAGTAGGGTCAGGTGAACACGGGCCCACGACGCAGAAATTACGACAAGCATTGAACCAAGTTCAATGGGGGCAAACTGAAGACACTCATAATTGGTTGACTGAAGTTAAGTAGGCTCAGCTACCGCCTACACACGAGAGTGTGGTAGTCGCTTAAAGAAATGAGCAAATATCTGTTTTTAGCTCGATACTCGCAGCTAGAAGCGCAAAACTTATGTTTTAAGGTTCTTATATGTTAGCAAGACGCATTATTCCTTGCCTCGATGTGAAAGATGGCAAAGTCGTAAAAGGGGTGAAATTTCGAAACCACGAAATTATCGGCGATATCGTTCCCCTTGCCGAGCAATATGCATTGCAAGGTGCAGATGAGTTAGTTTTTTATGACATCACCGCATCAAGCGATCAACGAGTGGTAGATAAAAGTTGGGTGACGCGAATTGCCCAAGTGATCGATATCCCTTTCTGCGTCGCTGGCGGTATAAAAACCGTTGAAGATGCGGGTAAGATCCTTGAAATGGGTGCAGACAAAATATCGGTCAACTCCCCTGCTCTAGCCGATCCTGAACTGATCACTCGTTTACACGATACATACGGGCAACAGTGTGTCGTGGTTGGCATCGACAGTTTTTACAATGAAGAAACAGGTAAATACCAAGTGCATCAGTACACTGGCGACGAGTCACGAACTCAAGTTACGGCTTGGCAAACTGCAGATTGGGTGAAAGAAGTCCAACAACGAGGCGCCGGCGAGATAGTATTAAATTGCATGAACCAAGATGGCGTACGTCAAGGTTACGATATTGCGCAGTTAGCCGCTATTCGCACAGCTTGTAGCGTCCCATTAATTGCTTCTGGCGGAGCCGGTGAGAAAATCCATTTTAAAGATGTATTTGAACAAGCTGATGTTGATGGCGCCCTAGCTGCATCGGTATTTCACAAAGGCATTATTCCTATTCCAGAATTAAAAACCTACTTACGCGAACAAAAAATAGCGATTAGAGATTAAAAGAATATCCACCACAGGGATACAAGGTGCACAGAGAAATGAGGACACAGATTAACATGCTTGTTTCTCAACTATTTGTCTCTCTGTGTAGTGAAACGCTCTGTGACCTCTGTGGTTCAAACGCTTTAACGCTTGGTAGCTTCCTAGCTAAAATATATTAGAGATTAAATATGATTATTACTAAACAAAACATGGCTGAGTTAGCTTGGCAAAAAATGGATAACCTGATCCCTTGTGTCGTGCAAAACGCGCAAAGTGGCAAGGCCTTAATGCAAGGATTCATGGATCAAGCGGCCCTGGAAAAAACCTTAGATACTAAACTGGTCACGTTTTTTAGTCGCTCTAAACAGCGCCTGTGGACCAAAGGTGAAGAATCTGGAAACAGCCTAAATTTGCTAGAAATTAGCGCAGACTGCGACAACGATTGCCTATTAGCCTTAGTCAATCCAGTTGGCCCCACTTGCCACACAGGCGCTGAAACTTGCTGGTTTGATAGTGAATCGCCTGACATTAGTTTCATTAGTGACTTAGAGCAAGTTATTGCCTCTCGCAAAGGTGCCGATCCTGACTCAAGCTATACAGCCCATTTGTATAGTAAAGGGATTAAAAGGATTGCCCAAAAAGTCGGCGAAGAAGGGGTAGAAACCGCACTAGCAGCAACGGTCAAAGACTTGGAAGAATTAAAAAATGAATCTGCCGACTTGATTTATCACTTACTAGTATTGTTACAAGCCAGTGATTTGAACTTATCTGATGTGATTGATGTTTTAAAACAGCGTCACGGTAAGTAGCGTTAATCCTGTCTATTACTACCTTGTTCTGATACTCCTTAGTGGCTACTGGCCATTGAAGGTGTATTGGCATAACTATGCACCCTCAATGGGTGCAGGAAGGGTTACTCCCTTTCAAATACTGTTGATATCTTAGTCGTCATTTCTAGCTGTAAAATGGCGGGATAATTTCTGTCATTACAACTGCCAATCCGCGCCCATCACTAAATAACCATCAAATAACTATCAAATAACTATCAAATAGCCATTAATAAATGTCACTTTAAAAAGTATGACCTCACATACCTAAGTATCGCAGTGTAGATTTTTTAATCAACAAAATAGGTGTTTAATACATCCATCGAAACACGAAGACCTCAACAGATTCGCGTTTCACTTAACTAACACTAATTTACTGAGGGTTTAACCATGTTGAAAATTGTTAAAACATCTATCGCAATCGCTACTACTTCTTTAATCTTTGCTGGCAACGCACAAGCCGATGTAGGCGAAGCACTACAAAATATCTGCACTATTGTGAAAGCTGACGATAAAGGCGAACTACGTAAAAAAATGAAACGTGTTCAAGCTGATTTCAGCCTACGAATTAAAGATTATTACTCAGGTGTGTCATGTGGCGGCAACAGCTTAATTCGTACAGCTATGCTAAACAACGCCATTGAGACAGGTACATTAATGGTTAAGAAAATGCCTAAAAGTGACCTAAGCGCACCAGAGAAAGACGGTAAGACTGTACAGGCATGGGCTGCTGAAAACGGTTTAGCTGACTCGCCAATCGCTGCTGTTTTAAAAGACCGCATCTAATTCACCCTAGTCATTATCAAGAATAACTGGCCTAGCGGTAATGCTTATTGGCAACATGCCGATACTACAAATATCCGCTAGGTTTCAAAACGTTCAACATGGTAGGTTGATAACGTGCAAATTTTGTATTGCATCGACCTTAAATTACGGCCTCAGGAGAGGCCGTTTTTTTGTGTTAAAAAGCCAAATGTGTGTAAAGCGAGTTTTTAGCGTATATTATTTCGCATAGCTTCATTCACGTTTTACGGTCGGTAAAAAAACAAGCGATTAACCTATAGTGGATCAGTGATAACGATATACTTAACCTTTACCCGACTGACTTATTGAATATCATTAGAGAATATAAAATGACAAAAATGCTTCCGTTACGTTTTCAGCCTTCAGCACTTGCCGTTCTAGTCGCGATGTCTATGCCCATTCACAGTGGTATTGCCGTAGCGCAAGATAACTCAGCAGAATCTAAATTAGAAATCATCACCGTTAAAGCGCAAAAAAGAAACCAGAATTTGCAAGAAGTACCTGTTTCAGTAACAGCGTTTTCCGGCGAGCAAATGGCTGAATCAGTGATTAAAGACATTTACGATCTGCAGTCGAATGTGCCAGGGTTAATAGCCACACAAAGTCAATCGGCCACAAACTCTAGCTTTTCGATACGAGGTGTAGGCACCTCATCACAAAACTTTGGCCTAGAGTCATCGGTAGGTATGTATATTGACGGCGTTTACCGAGCAAGACAAAACTCTATTATCAATAATTTAGTTGACATAGAAGCGGTAGAAGTACTGCGTGGGCCACAGGGTACCTTATTTGGGAAAAATACCCCATCAGGGGCAATACTCATACGTTCAGTGGCACCTAGCCACGATGGAGGCGATGGATTTGTCGAAGCTACCGTAGGTAACTTTGGTTTACTTAATCTATCTGGCGCGGCCTCATTATCAGCGATTGAAGATGTACTAGCATTTCGTATTACTGCTTTTAATAGTGACAGAGATGGAATAGTCAGCGATATCAACCTTGGTGAAGATGTTGTCAATGATAGAAACCGCTGGGGAGCTAGACTGCAAGCGTTATACACGCCAAATAACGACGTATCTGTTCGTATCATTGCCGACCATTCAGAGATTGACGAAATTTGTTGTGCATCACCTGTCTTCATGGACAATTACGAAGCGAGAGATGTGCCCGGGCGTTACGGTACAGATTATTTATTAACTAACGTGTTTAACGCACACTTTTTTGCCGGAGGCGATGACTTTTATAATCGAGAAATAGCCGTTAATCGCTTACCCGTTTCTACTATTGAAGACAGCGGTCTGTCGATGGAGATAGATTGGCAGCTAAATGAAAATCTTACCTTTGTCTCTATTAGCGCCTCCAGAAGTATTGATTCGAAAGATGCGATAGATGCAGACTTTACGGATGTAGATATTTTAACCAACATCAATGACAGTCAACAGAGCTCTTTCTCTCAGGAGTTACGTCTAGATTATTCAAAAGATAAACTCAATGTCATTGTCGGAACTTACTACTTTCAACAAGATTTGGATTTAGACTATGCTTTGAACGGAGAAAGTCAGTTTGAAGCATTTTATAATGCCGCGGTCTATCCACAAGTGATCGAGAAGGCCCCGGCCATCCAAGATCTACTGGACGGTCTGAACAATTTAAGTACATTATCTGGTGGCCTAATTGCGCCAGCAGCAACGCCCAGTGAATCCAATGTTTCATTTCCACATATTGCTGAACAAGAGCATGAGAGTTTTGCCGTGTTTGGCCAATTCGATTACGCCCTAAGTAACGAATTTACCTTAACCGCTGGGCTGCGCTATACCGAAGAAGAAAAAGATTTATACAGCGCATTTGCTGAATTAAACCCAGCTGGCGAACAATACACCCCAGCCAATTTTGCTGATGGAGGTGTGAGTCTAGGCTTAGCGCTTCAGAATATTGGCGCAGCATTATTGTCAGGGCAAGCCCCCGCAGCTGAAGACTTAAGTACAATTGCACCGCTTCAATCACCCGGTTGGGGCATTCCTTTCATAGGTGCAGTGACATCTCCTCGGCCAGATATCAACGAAAAACTTGAGGACAACCAAATCACTGGTACCGTAAAACTTAGTTATCAGCCAAGCGCCAGTTCAATGTATTATGCTTTGATTGGGACTGGATATAAGTCTGGGGGAACCAACACAGATCGGCTTGCCGAAAAACTTGAGCCTGTGTTTAATGCCGAAAAATCCACCTCAATTGAGGCCGGTATGAAAAAAGATTTTCCCGCCCAAGACTTACGTTTAAACGCAGCAATTCACAAGACTGATATCTCAGATTTCCAAGCCAATACCTTTACAGGTACCGGCTTTAACTTGCAAAATGCCGGGGATTTAAAAACCTCTGGCGCTGAAATTGAGTTGACATGGTTGCCTTCAGCAATGACAGAAATTAATTTTTCTTATGCCTATGTCAAAGCAGAGTTTGATACCTTTTTGGCGGGTAACTGTTGGTTACCTAGTACATTCCACTCAGATCTTGATGATCCTGGGAGAAAACAACCTACCGACCAATTTTGTGATCGCTCTGGGGACAGGGTGGCCAGTCAACCCGAGCATTACGCAATACTAAAATTAAAGCAGGATATTGATCTAAGCAGCGGTATTTACTCGTATCTACAAGTTGAATTAAGTCACACAAGTGATCAATTTACCGACGGTAGTAACGACCCGTTGCATCATTTAGATGCCTATAATTTAGTGAATTTACGCTTCTTTATGAACTTCTCAGCGTTAGATTTGGATGTGATTTTATGGGGTAGAAACATACTTGATGAGGAGTATCTAGCGTCGACCACAATTAACACACCGGTGCAAGACGGCAAAATAAGTTCCTATGTTGCCGAACCTGCTACCTTTGGCCTAACAGTCAAAAAACGTTTTTAGGGCCTCATTCGTATTGATGCCTCTAAACCAATAGAGCTTAATGCTAATTAAGCTCTATTTTGTCGATTTAGGTTAAGTAACTCACCTACTCCAGCATACCTCAGGCGCACAATTGTTATTCTGCTACAAAGAAATCACAGAGCTTAAATTGCTTACATGCAAAGGAATAACTAACAGGTTTCACGTCTGTCAATGCGGCCATTTTTTTATTTTGAAAAGCCGTCTCAAATGCAGCAATACGTTGGTAATAATTATTCAAAAGCCTAGTTTTAGTCTTATCGTCTAAAAAAGAATGCCTGAGTGAATTGGCACCTATCGTGACGATTTCTTGCCAAGATAAATTAAAATTAGATACCGCAGTAAAGTACTCATCGGTCATATTTGAATCCCACATGCCCCTATCATCAGTAGACAACGCGACAGGGATCCCTAAGCGTAAATATTCAGGAAATGGATGTTGTCTATAATCATCTACGTATTCCAACAATAAGTTACTAATTAAATTTACTTCAATTAAATACTGGTTATAACGCATCAACAATAAGGTATCACCGTCTCCAGTTAAGTTAACACCATGCCCGATACGGCTGGCGCCTAGTAACAAAGTGTCGCGTATATGCCTATTGGGCTCGTCCGATTCACCAGCATGAATAGACAAATTCACCCCATGATGTCTATGCCGTAGTGCCCTTAATGTAGGTAAAAATCGTAAAGGATGCCCTTTGTCATTGTCTTCTCGGCCAACCATGTCAACAGCAACAAATAACGCTTTGTGCGTTGCCACAAATTCGTATACCCATTGCAACACGTCTTCCGCATGTTCTGTGAAACGCAGCAACGCATATTGTAATCGCACTGTCACCCCCGTATCTAAGGCATCTTGTTGGGCAAACCTCTCAACATATATTTGGTAGACATCTTCGGGCGCATAATCACTGCCATCTGGGTAAAGATAACCTTTAACGCCAGCATCTGTTTCTAAGTAGGTTAAGCCTTCTTGACCAAATGCACGCATATTCTTAACAATCAAATTGGCTTGCATAAAGGGATTGGCGAGTAGCGTATTCAACCGAGTCCAATGAGTTTGAAAAAACTCATTCCGCCCCTCATGTGCCTTGTCTAAACGAATACTATTCAACCAAGCTTGCTTTTGTTCAGCCGATAAGTCTTGTAAACGAGAGTATTCCCCCTGCTCACAATCGCTGAGTTTTTTGTATTCAAATTCTTGAATATTAACAAACAACAACAAATAAGGTGTTCTGCTAAACTCATTAGTACCATAACCTTTGCAGTTGTTTATTGTTGTTTTGGTGTAATACACGTAACCATTTTTTGCTTGCTTAATACTCTCTTCATACCACCATTCAGCTCGATTTGACCCAGTTGAGTGATTATGTAAGTCTGCACCTTTAGGCAAGGCATACAAAAAGGTATACATGTCTTTTGCACTAGCGGTTTTCTTGAACCTTTCAAACTCATCATCAAACCCTTTTGCAAAAACAGCAGAAGATGAATAAATATACCAGACAAGTAAGACGAGGATTTTTTTCATTGCATTAACTCCAAAGGGTAACAGCAGGCTAATTTGCTTCATAAAGTAGGCTATTTGGGTGTCGATTCCAGTGATAAATAAGCTTCGAACACGGTAATACTTAAAACACAACGGGTTACTATTTACTCGCAATCCACCAGCAATATTGGTAATTAATCGGTGAGTTTCACGCAGTTCAAGTCGATGTATAAGGCCAAGGACCTTAATCAAGTCGCTAGTTCTGGCTAACCCTCCCTCTTCGCAAACAATTAAGACACCTTCATCTTTCGGATATAAATCGTACAAGATTCAACACCAGCTTCCCATGGTTTATTGTATAGCTGTCGACTGTATAATTTACTGAGAGTAGTAAACAACTCAAAAGCAATACAGCTTAGTTTTGCTTGTTTAAATTCCCAGCTCCAAAACTTAACCAAATAAAGCATACAGTTAAACTTGACCAAATGGTCAGCAAGTTTAATGCCTGTTTACTTTTAGCTATGAATTATTTGCATAACCATAATTACTAACCAAGGTAAAACCTTTAAAAACAGACAATTAAAATGTCCACAGTGACCCTAAGAAATTTCCTTAAGGTTAACCAAGCTTTTCCTTGTTTGTTTGATGAGATGACTTCGCGCACTAACTTAGAGCAACGATTCGGTACAGTATGTTGACCGCTAGTGTTGCCATATTGTAGCCATAGATCAGAAGTATACACATAGCACCGCAACAAAACCTTTTGAAACGGCAAGCAATTAGTTAACCTGAATCTAGGATAAACCGAACCTCTTCGATAACGCTCTTTTTGGGTCGAACGGCGCTGGATTGCTTAGCTTAACTAGTGTTTAGCTTAAACGATCCTTCGTATCCAGAGCTCAGGTTAGTTAACTTTCACTTCTAAATGGGTTTTGCGATATTGCCCCGGCGCTATGCCAGTCGATTTTTTAAATCGTTTAGAAAAATTAAACACATCACCATAACCTACTTGTTCACCAATTTGTTCTAGCGTCCAATCTGTATGGGTCAACAAGTATTTAGCCCGCTCCATTCTTAAATGAATTAAGTGTTGCACCGGACTTCTGGAAAATTCATTTTGAAAAAGTCGGTGTAAATGAGGTGCTGAATAGTTAGCGATATCGGCCATTGACTCCACCGTCCAGTTATAATGTAAACGCTTTTCAAGGGCTTGTTGAAGTTGCCAAATACGCTGAGACTCATGAGAACGCGTGGCAATTGGACTCAAACTATTAGTAATGTAATTTTCTAATTGAGAAAATACCGGTTTTCTTAACAAAGGCTGCGGTTCGTAATAAAGTAAACTCAATGAATGATATATTTGTTGGGTAACCTCACAAAATTCCACATCAGGACGACCTTCAATTAATTTATCCCATTTACGCCCCTGTTCAATATGAAACCACACAATATCTAACCGTTGTGCTTTGAGATCCATAATAAAAGGTTGACCCGCTGGCAAAGTAACCAAATGACAACTATTAATGTTTTTTTGTCCGCTACGAGTTGTTAAATCTAACTCACCGCCCACCACATAAATCAGCGCGTGCCACTCAGGATTAGAACGGGCAACTGTGTAATTCCCTACTAAATTCGACGCTCCTGATATTGAGCAAGCCAATCGTTTTAACTCTGGCGTATTATCACATTCAACAAACCTTTCGTCACACTGAGGTCCGATTTCGAGAATGTCGGGCCATTCACTATTTTTCGACATGTTTTCCCCCCTTTATTAATGCATTATTAACAAGTTTGCCAACAATGATAGTAATGGATAAAAAAGATGATAGCTTACCCCATGCTCAACTTTCAACTAAGTCCGTAAACTTGCATTCAATCATTACCCAGAGGAGAAAATTATGACAACTATTGAAATATTAGGTTTTACATCGGCATTTTTAACGACTTTTTCATTTCTTCCTCAAGCAATACAGGTAATCAAAACGAGAGATACGGCGTCATTATCTTTGGCGATGTACAGTATATTTACCTTAGGGGTTGCTTGTTGGTTAGTCTACGGATTAGTAAAGCAAGATAGTGCGATGATAGTAGCGAACATGATTACGTTACTTTTGTCATCATGTATTTTGGCTATCAAAGTCTTCAATGACATGAAATCAAAGCGCACTAGATTGGCCGAACAATAAAAAGACGGGGACAGGCTTAATGTCCATATTTAGCCTGTCTATTCTTTAATGCGCCACATAAAACCTAGCAAGACTAAAGCAATCCCCACCAACATGAGTTGCAACGCAAATCGCGGGTGCAACAACCCAATTGAAATACTAAAAGTAACGACAATCACTAAAGTTGCACGTTTTTTAGTTTGTCGCGACATACTTCTGGTTTTTTCCCAGCGTTTTATGTCTGCACCAAACCAGCGATTATTCAGTAACATTTGATGAAAGCGCACTGAACTTTTAGCAAAACAAGCAGAGGCCAAAATTAGGAAAGGTGTAGTCGGTAGCAGGGGTAATACCACACCAATGATAGCTAACAGTACAAAACACCAGCCACAGGTAGCATACAAGGCTTTCTTCAATTCAAAACCTCAAAAATTAAAATGTGGGCTGTTGTTGGAATAGCCATTTCACCGCTTCAACAAACTCACTGCCCCATAACGCTTCATTATGCTTACCGCCAGCAACCCGTTTAAATAGCATATTCTGCCTAGGATGACCTTGTTGTTTAAGTTGACGCTGCATCGTGTCACTATCGGCAATCATGCCATTGCCTTCATTATCACCGAACATCACGTATAATCTAGCGTCTAGCTTTGCTTTTTTAAATTTAGTGAAAGCATAAACATCTTGAGAGTACCAATATGACGGCGAGAATATCCCTGCTTTACTAAACACATCAGGGTATTGGTGCACCGCATAATGCGATATTAAGCCCCCCATAGAGCTGCCCATAATGGCGGTATTCAAGCGGTCCGACTCAGTTCTAAAATTAGTATCGATATAAGGCTTCACCACCTCAACGATAAAGTCCATGTATTCTTGACCTTGGGCCACGCCAAAGCGCTCATTGGGCCATGGCGACAGCTCATTCATTCGAGCTTCGCCGCCGTTATCAATACCTACAACAATAAACTCTAGACCCTGTTCAATGGCCAGTTTATCAAGCGCTTCGTCTATCTGCCATTCGCCAGCATAAGCCGTTAATTGGTCAAACAAGTTTTGCCCATCGTGCATGTAAATGACAGGATAGTTTTTTTCATGACTTTTTTCATAGCTTGGAGGCAAATATAAACGGACCGTTCTTTGTCTATCTAAACCAGGCATTGCAAATTGATAGGGCAGCACGTGTACATTTTTGCTAGCGCTAGCTTGCTTTTCGGGCTCACTACAAGCACTAACGAAGCCCGCTAACGCTAGTAAAACAAACAGGGTATAGAATGAATTTTTCATAATAATAAAATAGCAAACCACATAAGCATAAAAGAACGCTATCAGACCTAAATTAGCCGATAATTTCAAGGCATATTTGCTCTTTGCTTTGCCGGCGATTTGCTATTTCGATATTTATAGGATGTTAGTCATTCACCATTTCAACCTGTAACAGTGCATCGTCTAATATTTTTGCTGACGTGGCGGTAGCGCCGCCAAATCGCCATTGTGTCGGGGTTTCTGCTAATTCACGATAATTTCCTTCGCCACTTTTATCCCATGTGGTGATATAAATAGTGGTATCAGCCCAATCAGTTACTGCAAACTTATCCCCAAAATAGGTGAAAGTAATACGATTATTAGCTGCGTCTACCTTAATCTGTGGCGCAATTCCTGGCTTGTCACCTTCGTGCTGTGCACTAGCATTACTCGCCCAATACAAATAATTGCCCCAGCCGTATGCCACATGGGCTAAGTCCCACTTTTTCTTATTTGGAAAATGACCTCCTATCAATGGCAATTGACTTTTGCCTTCACCTTTAGCTAAATCAAAGAAAATACTCAACGACAAATGATCAAACCCGTTGGTTGGTGACCACAAAGTAGATACCTCACACATTTCAATACTAAGCTCTAACACGCTGCCAGCGGCTCTGGCTTGGGCTTGCAAAATATCCATTTGGCAACCAATGCTTTTATCTAACGGTTTAATATACTTGCCATTTAATCCGTAGTCGTCTGCTTTTGGATCCACGACCACACCAGCTTGTTCGATTTGACTGTATTTAGTTGAATACGCTAGTCGCTGGGATGCGCGGTTATGCTCTGCAGAATAAATTTCCAACGTGTGCTGGTGTTGTCCTAAATCGGCAACAGGAAGGTCTATTCGCCAGTTACCATCACTATCGGTGATAAACCTTTTACCCTGACCGACCTTACCATCTATCACTCTGATTAGGCTGCTGTTACTAAAGTCACTTTTACCGGATACAAAAGCTTGAGATTGCTCTTGATAACTAGCTTGCAAGTCATCTATGGTGATCGCCAACTCATCTTTCTCTTTCTCTTTCTCTAGTTCTTGCTTAATTTGGCTTTGCCCCAAAAACACCACCAAAGACTGGGCAGGCAATACTTGAGTAATCGTACCATTATCACTAACTTTAAGATCATCATCTTCGATATTCAGACTCATTAGTATGCGGGCAGGGTTATGTTGGTCAAATTCGGTCTGTAAGCCGTTTAATAACACAGCTTGTTTAGCCGTATTAAAAATGACATATGCACTTTGCCCTTTGTATTCTCGGCGATAGGCCAATACGCCTGCGCCAGCCAAATTGTCTTGCAATATTTGCAAACTACCACGACTAAACACTTTATGTGCTTTGCGCATATTAGCTAGGCTTTGAATAAACTGATACATCTCAGCTTGTTGATCGAACTGATCAGTATCAGACAGGTATCCACCAGCAAACATTGCTCGGCGACTATGTAAAAAACCTTGTTCATCACCTTGATAAATAGTCGGAATGCCTGGCACCGTCATCATCAATGCATAAGCCTGCTTGAACCCTGCAATATTACCCGAGGCTAAAAACCGTTCAACATCATGATTGTCAATAAAATTGCTCACCAAAAACGGATTGGAGAAATGTTGCATTTGCGCCTCTAAACGATAAGACATATATGCGGTAGGGGCACCACCAGCAAATACTCGCGCCATTTCTTTATACAGTGGAAACCCAATGGGCGACGATAATCGTTGCCGCTGTTGGTTAGTCACATATTGCTTAAGCTTTAATTCACCGTCGTCTTGTAGTGGCATAGAAGTTTGGAAAATTTCGCCAAAACTCAAAAAGTTCTGTCGCCCTGTCATCTTAGCAATTTGATTTAAACCATCTTGGCTGTGCAAGAAATCTTCATAAAAGTCTTTTTCAACATACTTGGCGGTGTCGACCCTTACCGCATCTACGCCAGCTTGTTTGATCCAAAACCCGAAAGAGTCCTTTAATGCCTGGCGTACAACGGGGTTTTGCGTATTAAGATCATCTAAACCCGCGGTTTGATAACGCGTTTCTTGTAAAGGATTAGAGAAGTCAGCAATGTCTGGGGTCCAATTAAAAATATTCGCGGCTTTATGGACAGGGTTATTCACGTCATTTTGCGAAAAAGGAAACTGTGTGGGAGCAGCGCTAGGTAAACTTTCAGAATTAAGAGCAAAGTTTTTTTGTACGTTATTAGCATCATACTGCTTAGAATATTGAAAAAAGTTTCCAGTATGGTTCACCACAATATCTTGGATCAGATACATCTCTCGTTTATGCAACTCACTTGAAAGGGTTTGGTAATCTAGCAATTCGCCATAATGCTCATCGACTTTTGTAAAGTCTCGTGCCCAATACCCATGATAACCGGTGTAGTTCACAAGCGGGTCCCACCACTGATTAGCGACTTGTGGCGTTGTCCAAACGGCTGTCGCCCCAAGGTTTTGTATATAATCCAGATGCTCAACTATACCTTTTAAATCGCCGCCACTGTAATGACTTTCTCTAGCTGGATCGTAAACCGCCGCCCCTTGATCATTATTGCTTGGATCGCCATCTGCAAAACGGTCAATCATTAGAAAATAAACAATTTGATCGCGCCAATCTGGAGAAGGCACATGCAGCAGTAACTCCTCCTTATTTTGAGTATTAGTCTCTGCGCAACTACTCGTAAAAAACAATAAAAACGCGAGGCTCATGTAACGTAATACCCAACCAATAAAACACATACTCCCAATGCCAATACGACTATTGAAAGCTCCAGTACTATTCCCACTCATTTTTTAACACTCTAATAACTTATGTAAATGTAAAACTATCAGCTAGGGGCAAGAAAACAATATCTTACATACGTATTCAAATTGCACCTCATAGACTTCAGCCACCGATAGCGCTTTTATGAGATAAACAGCGTAAGCGCATTTAACACTGTATATATTTAACAATTAACATTACAATAACCCAATCAAACCGAGTAGCTACAGCAGCTATGTAATGATATTGTTAACATAAAACGGTAGTAAAATATGTCTTCACCCACTAGAAATGCTTTTTTATATTCTTTGATTGTCGCTTTTGGCGGCTTTGTTTTTGGTCTGGATATTGTACTTATATCCGGCACTATTAAAGCCATCACTTCCGAGTTTGGCTTAACTGCGCTAGAAGTCGGCTCTATAGTATCTGGTCCAGATTGGGGCGCATTAGTAGGCCTCATTTGTACCAGTTACTTTGCCGATAAGTTTGGTCGAAAAAACACTACACTAGTCATCGCCGCTTTATATACGTTATCGGCCATCGGTTCTGCCTATGCGCCAAGTGCCACTTTCTTGTTCTGGGCTAGGTTTTTAGGTGGACTGGCTTTTGCGTCTTTATCCTTAGCCTCTATGTACATAGGTGAAATTGCTCCGCCTAAATCTCGTGGTAAATTAGTAGGCTTGAATCAATTGAATATTGTTATAGGTATTTTTGTTGCGCAAATACTAAATTACTACATTATTAACGCCACTGAGCAAGGTGCAGCTTGGGCAACGAATATTGGCCTAAACGCAGAAACAGCCTAGCGCTGGATGTTAGGTGCAGAAATTATTCCTGCTTTATTATGGTTTACAGCGTTATTTGTCGTACCTGAAAGCCCACGTTGGTTGGCCCTAAATGGCCAAAATGAGAAAGCCAAATTAGCCTTAACTAAAATTACTGAAGCAGAAGATTTAGACAAAGAAATCAACGAGATCGTTCACAGTTTAGAAGATACCGATCATCACACCTTGTCCTTACCACAACAATTCAAACTGTTATTTACGTCAAAAATGCGTATTGCTTTGGTGATAGGTGTAGTGATCACTATAATTCAGCCAATGACAGGTATGAACGCAGTATTGGCCTACATGCCGACTATTTTTGCCCAACTAGGTGGCAGTGAAAGCTCTGCTTTTGGACAGACCATGATGGTTGGTGGCATAGGCTTATTCTTTACCGTTTTGGCCTTAGTCTTTATCGATAAATTAGGCCGTCGGCCGATTCTGTTAGGAGGCTTAACTTGGGCAATACTTAGCCTAGGGATTGTCACTTTAGGCTTTTTTAATGCCAATTACATGCTCACACCTGAAACATTACTGTCTTTAAAAGAGATAACAGATTTCAATCTATTACAACCTTTAGTTAATGTAGAGTTTGCTTCTGATGTGGACTTTAAGCATGCCATTGAGAATTTGATTGGTCGTGAAAGTTTAGTTAAGTATGAAACTGATATCATGACAGCTGCCACTTCTATAAATGGTTTTATGGTGTTACTTGGTATCATTAGTTTCCAATGTGCTTATAATTTCTCTCTCGGGCCTGTAGTGTGGATTTTATTATCTGAAGTATTCACCACTAAAGTACGTGCGGTGGCGATCCCATTGTGTGGATTTGTCGCCAGTGTATTTGGCGGAATCCTAGTACCTTTGTTCTTCCCATGGCAGTTAGAAAACATGGGCGCAGTATCAACATTCGGTGTGTATTTAGTTTGTTGTTTCATCGGTTTAGTCTTTGCCTACAAAGTCATACCCGAAACCAAAAACAAAACCATTGAGCAAATTGAATTAGAGCTAGCGGGTAAATAAAAGTTTAAGCAGGTTTTTCGTTCATTCCCCTTACAAGTAGCCAATTTATTGGCTACTTGTCTCCCTTCTCATAATAATATTTTCTACTATCAATAAACTGTTATCATGTGCCCATATTAAGTGATACCTAAGGCCTTACACATGAAAATTTTAATCAGAAATCTAGACAGAGAAACCACAGAACAAGAGCTACAAAGTGCTTTTGAAAAATTCGGCGCAGTACAATCTTGCAATTTAGTCACAGACAAAAGCAGTGGTTTATCTAAGGGCTTTGGGTTTGTAGAAATGCCTAAACCAGGCTGATGCCAAAGTAGCGGTTAAAACCCTCAATGACTCAATGTTGGGAGCGAATAAAATTCGCGTAAAATATGCACAAGATAAGCCAGCAAGTACAGAAAAAGTCATCAAGAGTAATCGGTAATACCAAGGTAATGGGGGCGCTTATTTAGCCAGATAAACTGGCTTGCGCCTACCAAGGCATATAGTTTTAACACACATGTGTATGCTTGTTGTTGAGTACATTTAAAAACTTAAAAACTCCCCCCTCTACATCACTTTCAATATTAAATTTATTTAATAGCACTTGTTGCCACTCTCGAAAAATCTCGCCTTTTGCCCCACTAGACAGCAGCTTTTGATAAGCTTGTTGCCAAACTAATACTGTTTCTTTTGATGTTTTGGGAGACATAACCATATACACATTTGCTCTGTGTAGCGTGTATATATCTTGTAATTGCTCATCACAGCCAGTTGTATTTAATGACTGACCGGAAAATCATCCCTTGAAATGTTTGCTCCTGCATTCAGCACTCTATCTTTATCAACTAAAGTAGAGCCTTCCCATGCACCTCTGGCAATAGGAGGATTACCCGTTATACCTTCTATAAATTCTCCATTAGCGTTTTGTTCAGAGTCAGCAGTTAACCTAAAGTTGCCTGAATTAACATCCTCAAATTCACTATTAAATGCTTCTTGAGCTAGTTCTGAATTATTAGCTTCGGTAATAAAATAATTGTATGCAGAACTTGTCAATTGTTGGAAAAAATCAGTGAGATTATTTACTTCGATTTTAGGGTAAGTCAGGCCTGTAGATTTAGCGTTAATCTTATTAACCTTACCGGCCATTACAATATTATTTCTTACGTCACCATTAGATATACGACCAAGTTGGCCATTTTCGTCATGATGCCACAAACTAAACAGCCCATCATAGTTATAAAAAGTATTGTTATAATAGTTAACCTTATCTGGCATATTTCTGTTTCTGGGACCTAAATACACCACTTTTCCGTCTGGTTGAACTGCTGCACCTTGGGTGCTCCTGCTATAATCGCCACTTAAGTTATAAACCAAATTGTGGTGCACTGTATAATTAGCGACATCTTCCATATAAAAGGCAACCACAGTTTGGCGGTTATAGATTGGCGATGTATCCATTGCTGGAATACCGTAAATATCGTGAATATGGTTGTAAGCAATTTCAGTGTTTTTTAAATCCAAATAATCAGCTTTGGCGGTACTTGTCATCATTATCGCCCCAGCATCTTCCCCCATAGCCATAGCTTCAAACATATGGTTATCTGTGATGATAGACTTTACAGGTGCAGTAGCGCGAATGTGGGACCTAGCCGCTTTACCAAAAGTATTTTGCGTAACCACTGTATTATCTGCTTCATTAAATAATGACACAGTAAACTGTCCTAACCAGCCTATATCTTCAATGATATTGTTATGAATTTTATTATTATTGCCTGAGTCTACAATAAATCCACTGCCCCAAGTATGAGCTATCAGATTGTTCTCATACACTCCATTATCAGAATTGGTAATCATTATGCCTTCTTTTAGCACACCATAACTACGACGATATAAAAATGGATGTAAATATTGAAAAGAGCTATTGGTGACATGTAAATGATCTGAATTATCTACCTTCATAGACGCGGCTTTTACGTGAATATTTTTAAGGGTGATATTATCTGAGTTATTGATTCGAATACCCCATTTTCTCTTTTTCGCTTCAACCACTTTGCCGTCCATAATTCCACCATCTGGTTTATAATACAGCGCGTTATTATTCTTTTTAAAAACCACTCCCCTTCTCTGTCTAATACTGCCAAATCAAAAATATAACCAAACCCCTCTGGTAGGCTGTAAGAACCATCACTTGTCCATGGGCCATTGTTGGTGCCAATAAAGCTCAATTTTCTAGCACTTTCTCTTTGGATAGCCGCCCCATCTGTAGCTGCAGAAAATATATTGTTTCGTAGCTTACCAATCAAACCACGTACCACTGCTTCATCTGTAAAGGTGACATCCGGGATCTCAGCAACATCTCCCTCAGAAGTAAATTCGACAGTAGCACGGGCATTTTTCCCCTGTGGTTTATTAGCATTGATGATCAAGGCATAACCACTTTGTGTATTAAGCGGATCTAACATTTTTCCAGTCACGTTATCAGGAAATCTAGCCATTTGTTTAAAACTATTATTCACAAACACTTGGGTATAACTAGTTTCCACTGTATTAGCGTCTAAGTCGGTCACAAACACACTAAGGCATATTATCCACAGCAGTCCACGTGCCTTGTATGATATCAGCACCAGATATAGTAACTAGTTGCGAGCCATTGGCTTTGATAGTTATATCGTGTTTATTTTCAATCAATACTTCTTCACGATAAATTCCTTCGTTGATCAAAATTACATCACCACTACTTGCTTTCTTGACTGCCGTATTAATCGTTTGCAACGGTGAATCTGAGTGACCCGCATTGGAATCATCACCCGTTGTAGCAACATAAATATATTGACCACGAATTTGATTCACTTGTATGTTAACACTAGCCTCTTCTGAGACAGCGCCTTCTTCATCGGTCACGGTAAAGCGAAAACTATCCCTACCAATAAACCCCTGCTTAGCTTGATAACTCCACTGAGCACCAGAACCAGTTAGCATGCCGTTTGAAGGTTGTTGAGTAATTTGATAACCAGTAATCATGCCATTTAAATCAGAACCAGATAAATTAATCGATAAACTATCTACTTGACTCATCTCGAATGATTGAGAAATAGCTTGAGGCACTAAATTTGGTACTTTAGGAAGTTCAATTACTGATATGCTGATTTTAGCCGATTTTGACACACCGCCATCATTATCTGTCACAGTAAAACTAAATGAGTCATTGCCATAAAAATTGTCTGTCGGCGAATATTGCCAATTTGCGCCTGAACCAATTAACTCGCCATGTGTGGGTTGCTGAGTAATTGTATATTGACTAATTGTGCCATCAAGATCGCTACCAGATAAAATAACGGATAAAGTCTTATCTTGATCAATTTCTAAGGATTGTATTTTTGCAGTAGGTAAATTATTTGTAGTCTGAGGAGAATCTCCCTCAGGATCAGCACTTCCCCCTCCACAAGATGACATAAAAGTAACAATAATTAAAACAGGCAGACCAAGCAAGTAAGCTTTCACTCGTAAAAAAACCATCAAATGTAAATAAGTTAACAATATACAGTAAACCAATTAACTTTTAAACATCTACAAATGTGCAGTTGCCAGATAAAAAAACAGACTGTTTTAAAAATTTTATTTTCACAGGCAATGACAGGGTTTTATTTTTAATTCCCAGTAATCCTTGATGCTAATTTTAAGGTAGATAAACGGAAATTTAAGGTATATACAAAATGGTAACCAGAATGAACAATAGTATTCACCAAATAAGCTTGCTTCTGCTGACTTCTTTAACTTTAATTTCTTGTAATAAAGAATCGGTTTCTACTTCAGTTGTCAAAGGTCAAGGGGCTAATCAAGCTTACAATATTCTATTTGTCATGTCTGACGATCACACAGCATCAGCTATAGGCGCCTATCAATCTAGACTAGCAACACTTGATCCCACCCCCAACATAGATAAGCTCGCCACAGAAGGGACATTATTTAAACAATGTATTTGCCACTAACTCTATTTGCGCACTGTAAAAGGCGTTGATGACAATATGGGACGTATAATTAATTGCCTTAAAGAATCTGGCCAATACGACAACACCATCATTATTTACACCAGCGATCAAAGTATGATGTTAGGCGAACATGATTATATTGATAAACGCTGGATGTACGACGAATCAATGCGTATGCCATTTATTGTACGTCACCCAGTAAAAGAAGACGCGCCCCAAATTAATGATGTAGTAGCAAATAACACTGATTTTGCGCCGTTTATGTTAGAACTTGCAGGACAAACAGCGCCAGAATTTATGCAAGGCAAGAGTTTTGCACCAGTGCTTGATAATCACCCCTTATGTTGATTGGCGAAAAGGCACTTATTATCGTTATTGGATGCATAGCGCTCACCATGATGTGCCTGCCCACTTTGGTTTGCGTACCAAACGTTACAAGCTTATCTTTTTTTATGGCATCAATTACGATATTAACTTTCAACAAACCGACAAAGTATATTATGGCATGGACTGGACTGGAGCCGGAAAGATGGAGTAATACCAGCTAAAACCCCTACCCCAGTCGCATAGGAGTTATATGATTTAGAAAAAGATCCTGACGAACTAATCAACCGTTATGGTGATCCTGAATATCATAGTATTGTACAAGAGTTAAAAGTCGAGCTAGCAAACCAACGTCAGTTATTAATGAAACCGATGAAAATTATCGGCATATTCAAGCGGTTATCGATAGACATTGGAATGACTAGAGTTTAGAGATTAATTACTAGTCGATGAGGGTGAGAATTAAACTCCCTCCAGAGCCCCGTAAATACAACAAAAAAGCCGCTCAATTGAGCGGCTTAAACTTATTCAATATGTCTTCAACAATTAAGGTACTTGGCTGACTAGTACAGTAGGAGCGGAAGGATCAGGTCCGGTAACAGTAAATCTATAAGTCGCCGCTTCTGTTATTTCAAGAGTCATGTTACTGCCTTTAAAGCCTAACGGTTTGTCAGTATCAAGGCTCACACTTAGCTCTTCTTCTCCTGAACCTAAGTCAACGGTCGCCCAGTCTTCTGATGCCACTTTAAACTCATAACTGCCAGCATCTATAGCGATGTCTGTACTGTATGCACCTACCCCGTCATAAATTACTGGATTATCTGTCCCCCAGCCATTTAAGCTCCCGCGCACAAACACCGGAGTATCACCAAACATTTCGGCATCAAATACCGCAATACTAGGTTCATTTAAATCAGATACATCAAATACAAAGGTATAGGTGCCATCTTGGTCAAAGGTAATGGTCATATTACTACCTTTAACTGCCAAGGCTTTTTCAGCACCAGGCTGTTACATCCACGTCGCTATCAGCCGCCCCATAATCTATTGTCGACCAATCAGCCGAGGCAATCTTAAATTCATAAGTGCCGGCGGTTAGCTCCATAGATGTGGAATACATCCCACCTATCGCGTAATCCATTGGGTTATCTTCACTCCACCCATTTAGTGTGCCACGAATAAATACGGTTGTACCGATAAATGGCTCTTCGTGATCAACAGTTAACACAGGGGCGTCAGTGTCACTGGCATCAAAACTAAACTTCAGCGTTGCGTCTTCGGTTAAAGTCATCGTTAAGTTAGACTGGCCTCGGCCCATAACTTTATCTACACCTAAAGCCACCACTAGGTCGTCTGAACCATAGTCAACAGTAGACCAATCTTCAGAAGCTATCTTAAACTCGTAATCGCCAGCAGCTAGAGAAATGACACTTTCGTACACGCCATCCCCAACGTAACTCGCAGGATTATCAGTACTCCATCCATTTAGAGTACCTCGAATATATACAGTCGTACTGCCAAACGGCACTATGTCTGGTGCACCCGAAGTGGCATAAGCAGATAAGCCCATACCTTGGCTACCCATTTGTGGCTTGACGAACACAGCAGTGGTTAACGCTGGCACGGTAAAGGTACCTTCCCCTCTCCCTGCATAAAGTTTGCACTACGCACGACAGAATCAATAGAAGCAGCTTGGGTGCTGTGTAATTCAAAACCTGTCGCCGTAGCCACAGTGTGCGACTGCTCTTGGTAACTGGTATTGACCACTACCACTATGGCGTCATGCATAGGATCAAGGTCGGCTCTAGGCATAGCATCGTCGGCTGACATGCCGTCATCTATGCTCATCACTACCAAGCCTTGAGTTTGACGTTTTCCGATATTATGGAATCCTAAGCGATCAATAATTTGTTCACCTGTGGTGAGTCTAAATAAAGGAGAATTACTTCTAATGCTCAGTAGTTCATTAAACACCTCAGAGGCAAATTCAATTTCAGTCATGCTAGCTGCACGCTCAGGACTATTCATAAATAGGCCAATCTCGTTCCAGCGACCCTCATTATCTTCTGCTAAGGGCAATCCTACGTTCCAGTTGTTAGTATGCATAGTGAAGTCCACATAGCTAAACCAATCTCCCGAATCATAGGTGTTTCTGTCCATCGATTTAGAACGTATGAAATCGCCGCCTAATTGTAAGAATGGGATACCCTGAGCCACCAAAGGAATAGTCGCGGCAACATTTTGTGCTCGTACTCGCTGTGCTAAGGTTAGATCACTCGGCAACACATAGTTTAATTGATCCCATAGGGTTTCGTTATCATGCTTAGACACATAGTTAATAATGTCTGCAGGATCAGTAGCATAGCCACCTAAACTACTTGTTTTAGAAGCCACGCCGTTGAAGTCTTCCAATACATAATCAGTCAAAGTACCTGACAAACTCATTTTTAAGTTATCTTGGGCTGATAAAGCACCGTCACTTGGTTCTTGACTAAAGATCAATCCTTGACGTACCGCCTCACGAATTCGGTCGTTGTAGGTGCCTATTTCGGTGCCAGCCATATTCGGTTGATTGGCTTGTTCGTAACCTCTATCAATTCGCGTCCAACCTTCACCATAAAAATAGTTATCTTCATCGAGTTCAGTAATCGCATCACGTAAACGAACCATAGTTTGTTTGCTCGCCTTAGCTCATAATGTCAAAACGGAAGGAGTCAAACTTGTATTCGGTGGTCCATAGAGCTAACGAATCCAACATGAGTTTTTCCATCATCACATTACGTGGCTCGGTATCGTCACAGCAGGTTTCACGCACAATTGCCCCTGTGTCCGTTTCATATCTGTGGTAATAACCGGGTACCACTTTATCTAGCACCGACTTACTGAATAAACCTGAAGCATTGGTGTGGTTATACACTACGTCTAGTGCCACACGTAAGCCTATTTCATGTAAAGCTTGGTTCATGGCACGCATTTCTTTAATGCGTGTTACACCTTCAGCGTTTGATGCATAACTACCTTCTGGCACATTAAAATGGAATGGATCATAGCCCCAATTAAATTGATCAACACTGCGCATCGCTTGGGACAGTTCTTGCGCTTTACCGCCTTCAGACACGGTATCAAAGCTGGCATACAAATCCGCTAAAATCATAGATTCAGAGATTGATGCATCATCACAAATATCCGCGTCTTTATTTAATCTACATAAATCGCCAAAGGTACTGGTCATATCCACCACTTTACTTGTATCTTCTTCAATACTGGCAATGTCATTGGCAGGTAGCATATGGAAATGGGTTAAACCATGTTCAGCCAGTTTGCGTAAATGCTCTACAGGCAGACTATCTTGTTCGGTAAATGCTAAATACTTACCACGATTTTCAGGGCTTGTACTTTCATCTAGCACGCTGAAATCACGAATATGCCCTTCGTAAATCACTGCATCTTCGAAGTTTTCTATAGTGGGGACTATATGACTGTCCCACCCTTCTGGTTTTAAGTCTTCATCCGCTAAGTTAACAAATTGAGAAAAACGGCTGTTGGTAGATAAGCTAACTGAGTATGGGTCGGTGACATTTAGAACTTGTAGACCTTCCGCAAGGGGATGGTAAACCGTCACTTCAAAACGATATAAAGCCCTATCTAACTCATCCCCACCAGTGTAAGACCAAATACCCGTGTTCGCATCAAAAGCCATATCATGAGTATTGGCTAAGGTTTTATCAGGATTAAATAATGTTAACTTTACGCTTTGTGCAGTGGGTGCCCACACTGCAGAAGTAATAGTACCATCATCATTATAAATAGGACCTAGTTGAGCTTCATCAGCATCCTCTTCACCTATTGTATACAATTGGTCTATGGCATTGGCCATTTGAATACCCGTGGCGCCATTTAATTTACCATCGGTATTATAAGAAGCTATTACCGCCTGCGTTTTTATCACGGTTTTTGCATCGTCTGCTGTCCAGTTGCCTTGATAAGCAGGTAAATCAGCTAAATGAGGCGCTATGGCTTTTTGTTCTTCGGTCAAGTCTACTGGCTCTAAATCTAGAATCGTGCCATTTAATCCTGTCTCTAAGTCCGCTTCTAAATCGGCAGCGGCTGAGTAATGTAGCTTGGCATCAACAAAAGTACTTGGGTCAACATCCCACACTAAGGTATTAGCATCTAACCAATGCGCCGCCAGCCCTTCAATTTTAACCGGTTGCTCACCTAAAGAAGTGACAGGAAACTCAAATACCGAACCCACACCAGAAAAAGTAAAGTTCATACGTGCAAAGTCAGGATCATCCTGAGAAAGAGGCATGGTAAAATCCCCCCGCCCATTTCTTTACCTGCGTCATCGGTACCAATGTGAATAATAAAATTGCCGCAAGCCCCGACAGTACCGGCATATCCCGGTTTTAAATCTAACACCCAGTATGCACCGTAATTAGGATCGACCCCATCATGTACCCGGCCATTAGCCCAATCAGTGTCACCATCAGCATAAGCATTACAGGTATCATCGCTCCAAGTATGTAATCGATACCCCTCGTAGGATGGGTCGTTACTGGAGTTATCCGCGCCCACTGCCGCCCGATTAAAATATAGAACAGCTTGATCTGCCATAGGCGTCACAAATGGCTCGGGCGCTGAAGGGTCGGCCCCCACTACGCAACCGTCGTTGGTTTCATTTGCCACTGTCGGCGGATTACACGGGTACGGTGGGGGAGCCACGCAAGCTGTTGCCGCTGCGTTTGGCACCATAGGCACATCACACGTTAATAATTGATTGCTACCGGTTTTTACATCAGAGCCTCCACATGCGGCCAAAAATAACCCGGTTAATACAACAAGCATGATACTGCTTGTTCTGGTTTGTTTAAGGGTACTTATCAACCCTGTGCTAAACATTCTGTTAAACATAAGCCAATGCTCCGATGTTTTTAGTATTTGGTTAGAATTCTTCACCCTAGTAAGCAAAGAAACCACCTTAATTAGTGCTGTGATTGAATGTTTCATAATGAATATGTCACCCCTAAGAAGTACTGAGTACCAAAGAACTGGATAGTGCCGGTCAAGTCTTCTTTACCAAAATAACTACGCGTAGGTTCGTCAGTTAGATTGTTAATTTGAAACACCACACCGAGATTGTCGTTTACCTGATATGACGCTTGATAGTCCATCACAATCTCTGAATCGAAGTTAACCACTTGCTCATTGACCGCCACTTGTTGAGATACAAAAGCATCGCGATAACGAGTACTTAAACGGGTTTCGAATCCTTCGTATTCCCAAAACACTGTGCCTTGGGCAACGTTTTCCGACAATCCAGGAAGCTGAGTAGAAAAAACAGAACTACTCAAAGTACGAGTAATTTCACTCTCGGTATACGAATAACTGGCACTCACGCCTAAGCCTGCCCACGGGCCGGGTAAAAAGTCGTATATTTGTGTGTAGGTCAATTCTAAGCCACGAATATAGCCACCTTTAGCGTTATTCACTGCGGTTTCGTATTTACCATTTTCAGTCGGCACAGTGACGTACAGTTGCTCACCGTTTGCATCTAGTGCTTCAACCGGTGTGGCATTGGGCTCGTCTGGCTCAATGAACACTGGTACGTCTACACTTTCAGGAAAAACAAAACCGTTACCGGCAAAGTCATAAGGGTCAATGGCGATGTCTTCGATAAATGACTGGATATCTTTGTAAAATAAAGCCGCGACCAAGGCCCCTTCCGTTTCAGAGAAATAGTACTCATAAGACAAGTCATATTGATTAGCATAAAATGGCCGTAAATAAGGGCTATTTCGACTGGAGCCACTCACTTTAGCGGTTTGCGAAGATAAGGTGATCTGACCCGTGTCAGGGTTCTGACTAGCAGTCACCGTCTCAATATTAGTGGTTGAGTTAGCAGCAAAACGGTTAATGGGTGCACGGCCCATGACCTTAGCAGCGGCAAATCTGAGTTGATGATTTTCACTCAATCTAAAGTTTAAATTCAACGAAGGTAAATAGTCGGTATACGAATCGGATAGAAAACCTGACGCGTAATGATCATTGATCAAGCCAGCCTCGTCGGTAATATACTGCGCACCAAGTTCAGCATCGCCTCGCACATCAATCACTTCACCTGTGTCTGGGTCAACAATATCTTTAGTGGCTAATTGTAAAACCGTTGAGCCTTGCTCGGTTTCTATACGGCGAATACCAATATTACCCGTGATAGGTAATCCACCAATTTCCATATCCAAGTTGGCCATGATGTAGGCAGCAGTCACATCTTCTGTAACGTCACCACTTTCTTGCAGCGACCATGCGGTGTTTGGGCCATCTCCGTCTGTGGGGCTATTGATTACCCCAGGATGGCCTGTGCCCCAAGTTTGCACTGGTTGTGGGATCCCTGCTGGAAACCAAGCCGTTAACGCCGAATCTAAATCAATGGATGGATAAGCCGGAAAGTAGCCAAACTCTCCTTGCCATTCGACTATTTCTACCATATCAGAGGTTAAACGCAGTGGCGGTTGACTGACAGAAAACGCCGAATCGTTGCCATATTCAAACACGGAACGATCATTAGAATATTCGCGCTCAGATTGACGCACACCAAACTCTATTGAGCGCACAAAATCGTTGTCCAAGGTGTACTCTAAGTCAAAGCGAATGGCTTTAGATTCATCTTCATTTACGAAAGGGTAAATACCATATTTACTGACCATAACGCGATCAAGATCCGAAAAAGCCCCCTGTTGATTAAAGGCAATATCTGGCAGGTCCAAACCATTTAGGCCATAAGAAATCGACACATTTTCATCAAATTGTGGGCTCACTGCATTGGCATCTTCACCAACTAAACTCCACAACAGCCCATTTCTAAAGTTGCTTTTTGCTCTAGACAAACTCAGGTCAACAGACAAATTCAGGTTATCTGTGGCTTGCCATTCGGCATTCATACCAAAGTTAAATACTTCGTCTGAGTCTTGGTTGTCATCATTTACCAATTCAACTCGGGTAAAGCTACCCGAGGTGCGATTAAACGTACCACCTATCACATCGTTACCAGACAAAACTGGGTTAGTAATGGAAGTTTGCGCGCCACCTAGCTTTACTCGAAAACCTCGGGCAAATTCTTCTGACTCAAATTTTGACAAAAACACATCGGTTTTTAGGGTGAAATTATCTACTGGCGCCCATTCTATGGCGGCCATATAACCGTCGCGGGTTTCTTCACCGCCTTGGTGCTGCATTTCAAAACCTTCGCTGATTTTTTCATATCCAGCACAGGGATCTGTGGCTAAACACGTATCACTAACGTTATCAATATCCCCTTCTACACCATCCACATCAGCTTCGGCGTTATAGGCTAACCCTATAAATTGTGTCGATACACTAGGTTGAAATAACCGAGCATACCCTAGCGCTATACCCAGAGTATCATCGAGTAATTTAGTTTGATAAGAAATACTAAATCTGTCGCCATATTCGGTGGCATCAGAGACTTCACTGGCTCTATCGTTGTACATACCCCGTAAGTTAAAACTAAACTTATAATCTTCATCTATGCTCAGTGGACTGGCAGTTTGTAGTTCAACTGTGCCTGCTACACCACCTTCAATAAGAGAGGCTTTAGGTGATTTATAAACCGCCGCTGAGCTAATTAATTCAGAAGGATATTGATCAAATTCAATAGAACGATCGCCACTAGTTGACACCTGCTCACGACCATTTAAGGTAGAAAAAACAAAATCTCCAGATAAACCACGAATGTTGATTTCGGCAGCTTGTCCACCTGTACGTACAGCAGAGATACCTGAGTAATCGAGTCAGTGCATCAGCCATAGAGACATCGGGTAAACCACCTAAGTCGTCTGCCGATATTTGCTCTGATACTGTGTCACTGAAACGTTTTTGATTAAGTGATTGAATCAAACTAGTAGCGAAGCCAGTGACTTCAATACGTTCGATATCACTGTTTTCTTTAATGGGGCTGGCTGCTTGCGCGCTGTTACTAGCTTCTTGCGCATATAGTGTTGAGCTTACCAACGCCAGGCCACTGGCGAAAATCGCACGTGCAATTAAACTGGGGGTGAATTTTTTCATCTATGTGTCCCGTTTTTGTTATGTTTGGCTAACGTGGGCGAAAACTTACGCATTCACAATCAACCTATATTCTCAACAAAATATTAACCTTTAGTTAATTAATGCAACATTTAATGCATACGTATTCAACGAATGCATACGTATGCAATCAAACAATTGAACTGATTAAGCGCAGAACATCGTTAGAAAAAATAAAGACAATCTAAGGGGGTTGGAGATAGATGATTTACATTAAATCATCTATAAAATTCAACAGCCTACAACCCCCTTGCATGGCTGCTAGCATATTTGAGGTAATATGGCTTGAGGGATAATACTTTGCAAAAAACTTAAGTTTTACAGTAGTTTTGCAAAAACTCATCATGGCTTGGCAACTGACTAAGAGGCTCCATTTTAATTTGCCGTACTTGATTTAACATATCTTGTAGTTGCTGCTCAGACAGATTATTGGCGATAGGATGATAATCTTGTGGGAAAATGCCTTGCCCTTGCATAACCTGTAACCAAGAACTTTCTAGAAAAAGATCATTCTGCTCACGGAATAATTTGCCACTCTCGCGAAACAAGTTAATTTTATGTTGCAGGGTGGCCGGTATGTCCATATCCCGCATATCTCGCCAAAAGTGACTATCGGTACGTTCATTCACATGGTAGTGCAAGATTAAGAAATCCCTTATTTGTTCGAACTCTAACGCCGACTGTTTGTTATATTCAGCCTCAGAAGAGGCAGAAAACCCATCATGAGGGAACAATTGGGTAAGCCTAACGATTGCAGATTGAATAAGATGGATACTGGTAGACTCTAATGGCTCTAAGAAGCCGCTAGATAAGCCTACGGCGACCACATTTTTATTCCATTGCTTGCGCCTGCGGCCGGTTTTAAAGCGAATAAAATTAGGCTCGGCCAATGGCTTTGTATCAAGGTTTGATCGCAACAAGTCTTCTGCTTCGGTCTCTGAATAATGAGCACTGCTATACACTAAACCATTTCCGTTGCGGTGTTGCAAAGGAATACGCCACTGCCATCCTGCACTATGCGCAATTGAACGAGTGTAAGGTAACGTTTTCTCAAAACGTTCTGTAGGCATTGCCACGGCTCGATCACAAGGTAACCAATGCCTCCAATCTTCGTACCCCGTAGCCAGCTCTTGTTGGATCAGCAATCCACGAAATCCCGAACAATCAATAAACAAATCCCCAGCTATCTCTTGTCCTGATTGTAAACGTAGCTTTTCAATGTAGCCGTTTTGCTCATTTCGACTAACCCTATCAATCATGCCTTCGGTACGTTTAACCCCGAGGCTTTCACTCACTTTTCGTAAAAAGCTAGCGTACAAGGTCGCGTCAAAATGATAGGCATAGGGCAATTCAAGGATCGGATTCTGACTGTTGAATTGGGCAAATTTACCCTGCATAGCGGCAAGATAGTTTAAGTCATACTGCCAAATATTGGTGTCTATGCCTTGCTTATTGGCACGAGTACAATAATGATGAAACTGGCAAAAGGCCATGTTTTTGCCTATAGTGCACCAAATGAATGAAAATACTGTTCGTTGGGCACCCGCCAATTTTCAAACATAATGCCAAGCTTGATTGTGGCTTTGGTTTCTCTTATAAATTCAGCTTCGTTTAAACCTAGTACTTTATTCAACAAGCGAATCGGCGGAATAGTGGCTTCTCCCACGCCTACTGTGCCTATTGCTTCTGACTCAACCAACTCTATCTGAATACTTTTGCCTAGTATCTTTTTCAATAATGCGGCCGACATCCAGCCAGCAGTGCCGCCACCTACTACCACTACTTTGCTTATTTTCTTTTGCATAGGATTTAACCCCTTCCCGGTTAGGTGTTAAACAAAAAACCCCAACAGCAAGCTAATTGGGGTTTTATATTAATAGCCTTTTTATAACAACGTTATTTATAAAAGGCCATCTTTAAAGGCTGTCTTTAAACGCTACCCTAAAAAGTATAATTTAAACCAAGTAAGAAGTTACGACCATAACTCTGATACTGAGTAATTTGACGAGCATCAGCACCGTTTGATTGCACAGTGGGCTCGTCGGTTAAGTTTTGTCCCTGCAACGTGATTCTTAACCCTTCAAGGCCTTCTATTCCAGATGCGCCAAAATCATAACCAATCTGTGCATCCCACAACTCACCGCCAGCATCAGTCGCATTAACTAAAGATAAGCTTATGCCTCGAGTTTCAGACAGAAATTCATCACGCTTGGTACCCGACACCCTGACTTCAAAACCGTTTGATTCGTAATATGCAGTCAAACTGTATGCTTCATCTGACAAACCAGGAATTTCTGAGTCGTCATCAAACTTGCCGTCTAAGAAGGTCGCACTGGCCACCACACCAAAACCGTCCAACGAGCTGTGAAGTAATGATAAAGGCACTGAACCTTGTAATTCCCAACCTCGCACAAAACCTTGTAATCCGTCTTGTCTGTAAGAAACTGGACCTAAGAACGTTTGTGGAGGCAATGGTCCATCAAGTTCACCATCGTTGTCTATGTCATGCTCACCCGATGAATCATGGTAATCAGGGATATAGAATGATGAAAAGTCAGTCACTATGTTGCCGCTTTCATGCCAGTTCTTAAGATCTTTATAGAAAAAGCTTACTGCAAAAAAACCATCGTCGGCAAAGTAGTTCTCATAAGACAAATCAAATTGGTTGGCTTCGATAGGTTTTAGATTCGGATTACCTGCACTTCCTGAAAACGGCCCTTGTCCCGTAGTTGGGTTAAGAATATTGGTATCGTTAAACGAGAAGCTTACTTGGTTATTAGGCCGCATGTCATCCATTCTTGGACGAGTTAACACTTTAGCCAAAGCCATTCTCAAATATTGCGCTTCGCTAAACTCTAAACTTAAGTTAACTGTGGGTAACACGTCTGTGTATGAATCGCCGCCAGAAGTTGGGGTAAAATTGACGTATAAATCAGTACCGATTACGCTGTCGAATCCTGTTGATGTTTGCTCTGAATCAACCACCTGCAAACCAATATTACCTGTTAGGTACATATCATTAAATTCAGTATCAATATCCAGTTTAGCGTATACCGTTAATAATTCTTCTTCCACGGTATAGGTATCACCTTGGCGCGAGGTTTCTAATAATCCAGCATCTGTGGCTGTATAATAGCCAGAATTAAACAAACCTAAACTGTCATAGGCAAGTACGCCTTCTATGCCAATAAAGCTTAAATCAGCCACTCCTACCACGTCTGGAATAGGCCCATCCGAAGGCCAAGTAGGTGCGGTTAAAAAGGCACCATTATTGACTTTGCTTTTTGATCTATCTGAATAAACCACGCCAAGTTCGATATCAGTGAAAATACCCCACTCAAGCAAACCGTTCACTTGGAATCGTAGGCTGTCTAGTTCTTCTTCAAATATCGGCTGATTAACAAAACCGTCTTGTGCAGAACTCGGTCCAAAGCCTGTACCTGTATCTTGAAATTCTGCTACTGGTGCTAACGCTCCGCCCCAGTCTTGAGGGCCAGCTAGGCGAATTAAATCGGCATCGGTATAATCAACTGGCGCAATAGTAGGATGATCTGAAAAAGCACACCGGTAGAGGTTTGTTGCCAAGAGCGCGCAGCAATAGGACGACCATCAACACCTGCACGGCCAACGCCCGAGTAACTTTCAATATCGGTAATGGTTTTATCTACTTTACCTGTGGAATAGTCTAACTCGACAGTCCAGTTGTCATTGATGTTGTATGCAAAGTTAACTCCTATGGTCGTTAACTCAGCATCTTGGCTACGGGCATCGTTTCGAATGACCGAATAAAAACCATCGTAATAACCTGATGTAACTAGTCCGTCTTCAACACCGGTAATGTTGTAAGCACCAGTTCCCCATTCGGCACCGCCTTCTTCTAAGCCTCGTCTTACATCATTCTCTTCAAAATCGATGTACAAGGCATCCACTTGGATCATTAAATCTTTTGAAGGCTGATATTGCACCACAGCCGCCACCGATTGGCGTTCTAACATAGCCGAGCGAACAAATGAATCATGCCCCCCGTTACCACATCTCCAGCAGTTGATGAGACTGAATCAGTAGCACGTCTGTCACTATCTTGATTAACAGTGGCATATCCCCAAGATCTGAATTGCTCTTCTTGGCGTGGTGTTTCCATTGACGCTACCACTAGTGCAACACCCAAAGTATCATTGGCAAATGAATCAACATAGTTCAAAGACAATCTATGACCAGTATTATCAAAATCAGGATTAGCTGAGTCTTTACCGTTTAGCTCATAATTACCATTGATACTAATAGTCCGGTCTTTACCTAGGGGCTTAATTGTTTGTAAATCAACAGTACCACCAATACCTTGCGTGATCATGCCTGCTTCTGGGGTTTTATTCACCACGATATTCGAGATGATTTCAGTAGGATAAAGGTCGTACTCTACGCCCCTGTTATCGCCCATGCCCAGCAATTCTCTGCCGTTTAACGAGGTGCCTACATAGTTTTCATTAAATCCCCGAATGGATAAACCACTTGTGCGGCCGTTGCGTCGCTCACCAGCTAAACCAGGTAAACGCGCTAGAGATTCTGCCACACTGGTATCAGGTAACTTACCAATATCTTCAGCTGATAGTACTTCTACAATTGACGTATTATCTTGTTTTATAGCCTGAGCTCGCATCAAGCTGCCGCGAATACCTGTGACTTGAATCACTTCTGTGCTATCAGCAGCAACTGCCGATTCTTGAGCCAAAGCTGGATTCACGCTAAATCCAACTCCACTCGCAACCAAAGCGGCTTTAACTAAGTTCAGTTTAAAATTTGTCATCTATGTGTCCCGTTATTGTTATGGGTCGTTTCCCGTTATGTTATTCAAACATAAATAGTGAGTCTAAAAGCAGCACAAATGTTAACCCTTAGTTAATGAATGCAACATCTGTTGCATACGTATGCAAGCTTTGAATACGTATGCATTCGCAACCGATAACCTAGAAAACATAAGCTCAATCAAGGAGAAACTCAGTCACAATACGCGATCAAGAAAAGAGTCAGTATCCTGAATCCTAGATAAGCCGAGCTTAGGTTAAATTGCGACATAAAAATATACCGTGCAGCCTCTTGTTTATTTTGTTTTTTAGCTGATAATCGGCACTGCCATAAGGCCAAGTAATCTGAAGGTATATCTTCAAACTTAAAGGAAAAATAATGCGTAAAAACAACAAACAGAAAGTGCCAAACAACGCCGCTGAAACTGAGTTAGGTCGAGGAGCCATTAGAGATAACTTCTTAGCCGCGCTGGTGACCTCAAAAGTATATAAAATGCAAATTGTTAAAGCGAAAAAAGGTAAAGGCTCTTATCAGCGTAAGGCGAAAAATATAAGACAAGAGTCTTATTTAATAGCCGCTTAATTCAGCAACTATTAAATAGGACTTTTTAAACATGCAGCGAGCCCAGTGACATTGAATAGGCTCAACGCTTGCCTCTGTACACTACTCGTTCAATTTGAAGAGTGCATACTGCTCAACTGGTCATGGATTGAATGGTGAATAAACGACAACTTTGTACGTACCTTATCGGTTAACACGAACGGATAAGCGTCATTCATTCCCATGCTTCGATTTAAAGAGTTGAGAATTATAGAGAAATCCATCCAAGAATCTAAGATACTATCAATTGACGTTTGCCCCGAAAAAAAGATTGAGCCTTGAGGTAAGGTTAAGTCTCTCATTTCTTCGCTTTCTAACACATTGCCAGAAGTCGACCCGCTTATAGAAAAATTTTTCGCCGTCTCTAGCGTATCTATTATATGCATGTAATGGGCCCAAGTTTCTGCCCAATCTTCATAGGGATGCATAGTGGCATATTCACTAATAAATGCCTCGCGCCACTCTTGGTTTGCTTTTGATGAGCTATTTTTGTAATGCTTGTCTAGCGCTTCTTTATAATCCAGTTCGTCATCACCAAAGTAGGTTTTGCACAAGGCATGTTTTTCGTCTGAATTGATTATTAGCTTATCAAAATAATAGTGTCCCAACTCATGACGAAAATGGCCAAGCAACGTTCGGTAATGCTCACCCATTGCAAGCTTTGTATGAGAGCGAGCGATATCGTCTGCTTCCGCTAGGTTTATCGTTATATGGCCACCATTATGACCAGTAAAGACAGGCTCTTGATCTTTCAACTTGCTAACGAAATGGTCACTTACATCCCTATCGGTAGTAAAATCAAAACTCAATCCACCTTCAGGATCCTGAATAGTATTATTCAATGGTAACGACAAAGATTTAAGCGTATACAATGCACGCCGTTTAGCGACTTCCATTTTCTCCCACAAGGGAATATGCTCAACTATGCTTAGATCAGGAACTGTTTCATTAAATCGACAAGCAAAACACAACATTTCATCCCGTCCTTCGACAGGTTCGAAAGTATTCAGGTTAACCATTCCGTTACATACCTGATAATCAGCATGGTTATCACACTTTTGAAAACGAATGGCAGGCTGCTGCGCTTTGAAATACTCACCACTTTGCTCATCGAATTCGTAGGGTTCAACTTTATCAAATTCATCATCTAAGCCGACCACTCGATTACAAGCGCCACAATGACTATTCTCAAAAAACAGAATTTGCTGATCCTTACAATTGCACTTAAACGTTTTCACTAACCACCCCCACATAAAAGCAAGTCTAAAAAATGTACACTCAGTGAAAATTTAATAGCATTGGAATACCTATAGTCGCGGAGCATACTTACTTTGCTTAAGCCCTACAAGCCAGCATTTCACTTATTCACTGTAAAAAGAGCCAAGTCGATAATTCGTAAAGATTTTAAATTTATAGTCATGCACCAGACATGGCATTCAACAAAAAAACCTCAAGCTGTCACTTGAAGATTACTGTAACCGTTATTTACTGAGAGAAGCTCACGGTTACGGTTTTGGTGCCAGCAACAGGCGTTGCTTGCTGCCACTGCCCCTCTATCAGCAAAGCGATAATTTTGTTGTTCTGTATTATCTGAACGACTTTATCTCGCTTCCATGGTGGCACTTGCCACAACTTAAACCATTGTTTCAACGGTTTGCTATGGGCCGAATTAGCTGGGGTAAAACGCTTGCTATAGTTCCCTAAGCTTATGCTAATATCGCCATCGTCAAGGCTTAAGCTTACACTATCGTTGAGCGTCTCAGCTCCTTTGGCAAAATGCAGAACGCCGATGTTATCAGGAAGAGCCAAACTTTCTTGCCCTGTCCACTGCAGGACAACAGGTTGTATTTCACTTTGTATCGGCAGTACATAAAGTTGTTGGTTAAATCGCCTAAACTGCCACCCTTGCCACTGTAGAATCGGCTTAGCATCTTCTGCGGCTTCCAGTACATCAGGTTGTAAACGCTCAAGCACGGCCAAAGAAGGGCTTTGAATGCCTTGCAGGGATAACCAATAACGCACCACTTGCTGTAACCAATTGGCAGACAGCTTAAGTAGCCCTTGTACCATCAAACTATTATCTGCCGTTTGTAATGCACCTAACTTATCCGCGCAAACTTCATCTAACAATGTTTGTTGTTGGGCACATAAATGAGCACTACGACTCACTGATTTTGCTAACTCTGGCCAACGGCTCTGCAGCACAGGCAATACATCATGGCGCAAAAAATTGCGTTCGAACTCAGTGTTTTTATTGGACTCATCTTCACACCAGTTGAGCTGATGTTGCTGGGCATATTCGACAATATCTTGCTGAGCAATTGCCAGCAGTGGCCTAAAAAAAGCTACAGATTTACTGTCGCCATGCTGCACTGTCCAAGCTTCAGCCATTGCAGACAACCCCTTAGGACCTGCTCCTCGTTTAAGTTGCAGCAGAAAGGTTTCAAGTTGATCATCTTGATGTTGAGCTAACAATACTTGAGCATTGGCAGGGGCTAACTCGGTGATTTTTTTATATCGCTGTTCTCTGGCGACTGCCTCTAGGCTAGTTCGCGCAGTTTGTGGCACGTCGACTTTTGCGGTTTGAAATTGCACTGCCAATGTGTCGCACACTTGTTTGCAATGCTGTTGCCACTGGTCGGCTGCAGCACTCAAACCATGATGGATATGAATAGCATGCAACGTGAACCCAAATTGCGGACGCAATCGACTTAAAGCGTGCAGTAAAACGTGGGAATCGATCCCTCCACTATAGGCTACGACCATATCGCGAGTAGGAATAAGAGACGAATGTTGAATATGTAGTCTTAGTGTATTGAGTATTTTCATAGCTTTAGTTAACAAAAAGCCACCTGTTCAGCTAACAGATGGCTTATTTATTAGGATTAACGAATACCGTGCTTTCTAACAGTACCCAAAAGACATCAGTCTTTCATATCGCTGATCTAATAATTCTTCTTTAGATAATGATCTTAATTGAGCCAATTGCTGTTTTATCGCCGCTTTCAAATTAGCCGCCATGCTGTCGTGATCTCTGTGTGCTCCACCCAAAGGCTCTTCAACAATATTATTGATCAAACCTAGCTCTTTACTTTTGGGAGCGCTTACACCCATGGCTTCGGCAGCTAACGATGCTTTTTCAGCACTTTTCCATAAAATCGACGCACAGCCTTCTGGCGAAATAACCGAATATGTACTGTATTGCAGCATATTAACGCGATCGCCGACACCAATCGCTAAAGCACCGCCAGAACCACCTTCTCCAATAACAGTACAGATGATTGGCACGTTGAGACCAGCCATCACTTTTAAGTTTTTGGCGATGGCTTCACTTTGTCCACGCTCTTCAGCTCCCACACCGGGATATGCGTCTAGGGTGTCAATAAAGGTGATAATCGGTAAATTGAAACGCTCAGCCATTTCCATCAAGCGTAACGCTTTGCGGTATCCTTCTGGCTTAGGCATACCAAAATTACGTTTAATTTTTTCTTTGGTATCACGACCTTTTTGATGACCAATAATCATCACTGGTTCGCCATCAATTTTAGCTAAGGCCGCCGACAATAGCTTTGTCATCCGCATAGGCGCGATCACCAGCCAACTCATCAAAATCAGTACACATACGTGCGATATAATCATAAGTATAAGGACGCATTGGGTGACGGGCTAATTGAGAGATTTGCCATGCACCTAAGTCAGCAAATATTTTACGGCTGAGTTCAGCACTTTTTTCTCGAAGTTTTGTGATTTCTTCTTCAATACTAACGTCAAATTCACCGCCTTGATTGACCAACCTTAACTCTTCAATCTTCGCTTCTAAATCTGCGATAGGTTTTTCGAATTCTAAGAAATTTACGCTCATTTCACACCCAATATTATTTGTTTACGCTTACACTTGGCCTATTTGAACCTTAGTGAAACTCTAATTTAACTTGTGGTTTGCCTAACAACTGCTGCAACTCGTATATTAACTCATCTTCTGGCGTAACATACCACTGCGCGCCTAAGGTCAAATCCACTTTCGCGTCCGGATGTACATAGTGTACCTGAACCGGACAACTTCCGCCTTTAAAAGGCTGTAAAATATCTTGTAGTCTATCGATAGTTGACGGATTGCACCAGCTTGAATCAAGATGAATTTGTAACCATTTCGCGTTTTTCTCGCGGGCTTGTACAATATCCATCGCATCGCGGGCCGACATTGTATTGCCACCAGAGAAATCATCAAAGCTGACCTGTCCAGTTACCAATAGAATTTTATCTTCTTTTAACAAGTCTTCGAATTGCTCGAGCATGTCAGGGAAAAATCTAACGTCAATTCTAGCACTCTTATCATCTAAGGTGACAAGGGCCCAGCGCCGACCACGTTTATTTACAATGATGCGTACGCCTATTACCAACCCAATAGCAAAAGCGCTTTGATCGCGGTTAGTGGGTTTTAAATCGACTAACCGACAAGGCGCATATTGCTTGATCTCTGTCAGATACTGATTGATAGGATGACCGGTTAAATACAAACCTAAAGTTGTTTTCTCGCCGTCTAACCACACTTTTTCTGGCCAAGGATTAACATTGGCAAAAGCCTGTTCTACTTGTTCTGGCTCGGTGTTCAATAAACCAAACATATCTGATTGACCACTTGACTCGGCTTTAGCATGTTGGCCCGCTGCGGCAATAGCATCAGGTAACGACGCCATGATTGCCGCTCGATGAGGGCCTAAATTATCTAAGGCTCCCGCCAGAACTAACTTTTCTAACACCCGCTTATTAATCTTTTTGATATCGACTTTGGCACAAAAATCAAATAAGTCAGTGAATTGACCTTTCTCTTCCCGAGCTTGAATAATTGCTTCAATGGGACCTTCACCTACACCTTTTATCGCGCCAATGCCGTAAACAATTCGTTCTTGCTCATCTACTGTAAACTTGTGGCTACCAGCGTTCACGTCTGGTGGTAAAATAGTCAAATTCATACGACTACATTCGTCCACCAATGTCACAATTTTGTCAGTATTATCCATATCTGCCGACATCACTGCTGCCATGAATTCTGCTGGGTAATGGGTTTTAAGCCACAAGGTTTGATATGAAACCAACGCATAAGCGGCCGAGTGCGATTTGTTGAAACCATAGCCGGCAAATTTTTCAACCAAATCAAAGATTTTCATGGCCAAATCAGGCTCAATGCCATTTTCTTTCGCACCGGCTTCAAACGAACCTCGCTGCTTTTCCATCTCTTCTGGCTTTTTCTTACCCATAGCACGGCGTAGCATGTCTGCACCGCCTAAGCTATAACCCGACATGACTATGGGCTATTTGCATAACTTGTTCTTGATACAAAATAATGCCGTAGGTAGGTTCCAGAATCGTTTTTAAGCACTCATGCTGATACTCGGCATCAGGATAAGATATTTCTTCTCGGCCATGTTTACGATCGATGAAGTTATCTACCATACCTGACTGCAGAGGTCCTGGCCGAAACAATGCAACGAGTGCGATAATGTCTTCGAATGTATCGGGTTTGAGACGACTGATCAGTTCTTTCATACCGCGAGATTCTAATTGGAATACTGCAGTAGTTTCTGAATTTTGTAATATTTTGAAGCACTTAGGATCGGTTAATGAGATAGCGGCAATATTGATATCTTTGCCTTTACCCTTTTTGATCATATCAATGGCCCATTGAATGATCGTTAACGTACGCAGCCCCAAGAAGTCAAATTTCACTAACCCGGCTGTTTCAACATCGTTCTTGTCAAACTGGGTAACAGGGTTTTTACCTTCGTCATCGCAATACAAAGGAGCAAAATCGGTGATCACAGTAGGAGCAATGACCACCCCACCCGCGTGTTTTCCTGCATTACGAGTGACTCCTTCCAATATGCGGCACATATCGATTAAATCTTTTACGTCTTCATCTTGATTGTATAACTCAGGCAATCGAGGCTCTTCAACAAACGCCTTTTCTAGGGTCATACCGGGTGTAGGCGGGATCAACTTAGAGATACCATCAACAAAACCGTACGGATGACCTAACACTCGTCCTACATCTCGCACCACAGCTTTCGCTGCCATAGTACCAAAAGTAATAATTTGCGATACAGCATCACGACCATACATTTCTGCCACATGATCTATGACTTCGTCACGTCTATCCATGCAAAAATCGACGTCAAAGTCAGGCATAGAAACCCGCTCTGGATTCAAAAAACGTTCGAAAAGTAAGTCGTATTCTAGGGGATCTAGATCGGTAATGTCCAAAGCATAGGCTACCAATGAACCTGCACCAGAACCACGCCCTGGTCCCACGGGGATGTTATTGTCTTTACTCCACTGAATAAATTCCATTACGATCAAGAAATAACCGGGGAATCCCATTTCATTGATAACACCCAATTCAATCTCTAAGCGTTCATCATATTCTGCGCGTTTTTCTTTGCGCACAGCTTCGTCAGGAAATAAAAATGCCAGTCTGCGCTCTAAACCTTCCCTTGAAACTTTAACTAAAAAGTCTTTTATATCCATACCTTCGGTAGGAAAATCAGGTAGGAAATACTTGCCCAGTTGAACAGTTACATTACATCTTTTCGCTATCTCTAGGGTATTTTGAATGGCTTCGGGTATGTCTTCAAACAAGGCAACCATTTCTTCGCTACTGCGTAAAAACTGTTGTTCGCTGTATTCTTTTGGTCTTCGAGGGTCAATTAACGTAAAACCATCATGTATCGCCACGCGAATTTCATGGGCATCAAAACCCTGTTGATCAATAAAACAGACTTCATTGGTTGCGACAACGGCTAAATCATATTCATTAGCCCAATCTACGGCCCGATGCAAATAGTCTTCTTCGCCTAAACGCCCAGTACGGGTTAACTCCAAATAAAATCGGTCACCAAAGGTGCCTTGATAAAACGCTGTGATGCTCTGGGCAACTTCAACATTCCCCTTGGTTAGCGTCTGGCCTAAATCCCCCGCTTTACCGCCAGACAAAACAATCACCCCCTCGTTATGCTCGACTAACCATTCTCGGTCGATCACAGCCTTATCTTGAATAGCCCCTCGTAAATACGCTTTGGATATCAACAACGTGATATTTTTGTAGCCTTGATTATTCATGGCTAACAATGTCAAACGAAAAACATTACCTTCTACGTCTTTACTTTGTACCCAAAAGTCTGCACCAATTAAGGGTTTAATACCATTGGCATGGGCTTGACTATAAAACTTAACCAAGCCACACATATTCATTTGGTCGGTTAGCCCTACAGCTGGCATGTTCAATGCTTTAACTTTATTGACGATGGGTTTAATTTTATTTAACCCATCAAGCATGGAAAAGTCACTGTGCACTCGCAGGTGCACAAAATTAGCTAGCGGTGCTAGAGGTTCGGTCATTTATAAATCTGCCAATTGCCCATTACGCAAAGCTAGGGCTCGCTGTACGGGTTTAAAACTCATTCGATATTCAGCTAACGGGCCAAGTTCGGCTAGCTTAGCTAAATGGGATTTGGTGGGATAACCTTTATGTTGAGCGAATCCATACTCGGGATATTGTGTATCTAATGCCTTCATTTCAGCATCTCTGGTCACTTTGGCAATAATAGAGGCGGCTGATATTTGCGCTATCAAACCATCACCTTTTACAATTGCTTCACTAGAATACGACCAATTAGGACAACGATTACCGTCAACCTGCACGTGTTGGGGTTGTATTGAAAGCCCTTCAACAGCACGGGTCATAGCCAACATAGTGGCATGCAAAATATTAAGTTGGTCAATTTCTGCCGGGCTCGCTCTACCGACTGACCAAGGCTAAAGCATGTTGTTTGATTTTGAGAGCTAAGGCATCACGTTTTTTCGGAAAGCTTTTTGAATCAGTTAAGCCAGCAATTACCACAGCTGGATCTAAAATAACGGCTGCGGTAACAACATCACCAACCAACGGCCCACGCCCGACTTCATCAACACCAGCAATAATCATTGCCATCAATGTGAACCAATTAAATTAGCCACAGCTCTTGCAGCTTGCACATCGGCATCTTGACGTAATGACTGATGTAAACCTTCAAACTTACTAATTAACCCTTGCTGTTGCTCACTATTTCTATCAACCAACATAGGCAACAATAATTCTGCAATACCTTGAGGATTAACATCTTCTTGCAGTAGTTCTGGAATTAGTTTTTCATCTGCGAGCACATTCGGCAATGCAAAATATTTGGCTTTATATAACCACTTCATCATTTGATAGGTTAAACCGCTTAGTTTATAGGCCGCCACCATATTTTTCTTACATAACATGGCTTCAAGCGTGGCAGTACCAGAGGCTAATAAAACCGCGTCAGACGCAATCATGACCTCGCGCGCATGGCCAAGCACTACGCGATAATCCAGCTCGGGTAAATGCTTATGGAAATACTCATCAACTTGCTGCTTGCGCTGTCGATTGACCACAGGAATGAGGACTTTTAAGTGAGGGATTTCTTTCTTTAGCAATAAACAAGATTGAATGAAAATATCCAATAGACTATCGACTTCACGTTTTCGACTGCTAAGGTAACAGTGCTAATACCAAATCTTCTTCACGGATTTGCAATGCTTGTCTAGCCGCAGCAAAATCAGGCTTTATAGGAATTTCATCAGCCATGGTATGTCCGACAAATTCACAAGGTAATTGATAATTGTCATACACTTTCTTTTCAAACGGAAAAATACTCAACACTAAGTTCGTGGCCTTCGCTATTTTGAATATTCTTTTTTCGCGCCAAGCCCACACGGTAGGACTGACGTATTGAACTGTTTTGATCCCTTGCCTTTTTAATTTAAGCTCGAGGGTTAAATTAAAGTCAGGTGCATCAACACCTATAAATACATCAGGGGGGTTATCTAAAAAGTGTTGAGTTAGGGTTTTGCGGACAAACATAAGACGACGAATTCGCGATAGAACTTCAACCAGCCCCATCACCGAAAGCTCTTCCATATCAAATAAGGACTGACACCCTTGATTTTGCATCTTCGGGCCAGCAATCCCCTCAAAAGTAGCATGAGGAAAATGCCCTTTAAGTTGCTTAATTAATCCAGCGGCTAAAATATCACCCGATGCTTCTCCGGCAACGATGCCGATCCTAACTGCTCTGTCGCTCATGATTTAGCGTACAATCCCTCGAGATGTGTTGGCAACAAAGTCTGCCAGTATTTTAATTTCATCGCTAGTTTTTGCCATTTCCAATAATTGAGTCACGGCTTCTTCAGCTCGATTGCCATTTCTATATAGTACTTTATATGCACGCTTTATTTGTAAAATCCTATCCGAAGTAAATCCTCTGCGCTTTAATCCTTCAGAATTAATTCCACGAGGCCTGCTGTCATTCCCTAACATAACGTATGGTGGTACGTCAGCTAAAATGATAGCGCCGCCGCCAACAAAACAATGGTCTCCAAGATGACAAAACTGATGGATAGCCGATAAGCCCCCCATAATCACCCAGTCACCAATAGTCACATGGCCAGCCAATGTAGCGTTAGTCGCTAAGATAGAGTTATTACCTATTACGCAATCGTGAGCAACGTGCACATAAGTCATAATCAAATTATTAGAGCCAATGCGAGTCACACCTTTGTCTTGCGCAGTGCCACGGTGAACAGTGGCCCCTTCACGAATGACATTATTGTCACCAATGATTAATTCTGTAGGTTCACCTGCATACTTTTTATCTTGGCAGTCTTCACCTATAGAGCAGAACTGATAAATATGATTGCCTTGACCAATAGTAGTCTTACCTTTGATCACCACATGTGGTTCGATAACAGTATTGTCACCAATAGTCACATCAGCATCAATTACGCTGTATGGCCCGATAGATACATTGTCGCCGATTATTGCAGTTGGGTGAATAATTGCTGTGGAATGGATCACCTTTTAAATCTTCCTCATCGCACACATAAACTCAGCTTCACAGGCATCTTTTCCGTCTACGCTAGCTATGCCATGAAACTTCCAAATACCGCGACGTTCTTTAATTAGTTTTACACTCATATCTAATCGATCGCCGGGAACTACTGGTAACTTAAACCGCGCTTTATCAATACCCGCATACAGATATAAATCATCAGAATTACCTGCTGTTTTAAACCCTAAAACACCTGCAACTTGTGCTAGCGCTTCTAAAATCAACACACTAGGAAAAATAGGTTTACTAAGGAAAATGCCCAGTAAAGCAAGGTTCATTAAAGGTTATATTCTTGTAGGCGACAATCGATTCATTAATGGTGTAATCGGTCACTCTATCCACTAATAAAAATGGGTATCTATGGGGCAAAAGCGCCATTATTTCTTCTATTTCGAGAGGTTGTAAACTATTAGCCAAAGGGGTAACTCCTAAACAATCAAGTATGTAGGGCTAGCTACTAATCTTGATACTTTTCCAATGCTTTAACACGCTGATTAAGGCTTGTGATATTTCTCATCGCGACCATATTTTTGCGCCATTGCTTATTCGGTTCAGCTGGCATACCAGAAGAGTAGACGCTCTGGTTCAGTGATATTTTTAGTCATCATACTTCATACCCGTCATAATAACACCATCGCAAATAGAAATATGGCCATTAATACCAACCAGCCCAGCAATACTGCAATTTTTGCCAATAACCGTACTACCTGCAATCACAGAACAGGCTGCCATTGCTGTATTTTCACCTATTTCGACGTTATGAGCAATCTGACACTGATTATCAATAATCACGCCATCGGCTAAGATCGTATTATCCAGCGCGCCGCGATCAATAGTGGTACTTGCGCCAATTTCAACGCGATCGCCAATAATAACACTGCCCAATTGAGGAATTTTTATCCAACAACCTTTATCATTAGCGTAGCCAAATCCATCACTGCCTATTACTGTATTAGATTGACTAGGCAATTTGTGCCCATAACAACGTTATGATAAATCGAAACATTGGCCCATAACTTGGTATTAGCCCCTATTTTAGTACCGTTACCGATAAAGCAACCTGCACCAATTTGTACATTGTCGCCAAGAACAACATTATCTTCTATAACCGCAAAGGCACCAATTCTTACCTCTGCCCCTATCTTCACGCCACTACCAATAACGGCTTTAGCTGAAATGTCATGAGCTGCAGCGGGCGTTGTATCTAAAATTTGCGCTGCTTTAGCAAATCCAACGTAAGGATTTTTCATCACTAAGGCTGTGCGCGAACAATGAGACAACTCGTCTGGATGCAATATGATGGCTTGCGCCTTAGAGTCCACAAGATGGTGACGATATTTACTGTTTGACAAAAATGAAAGCTGACCAACGCCAGCTTTTGCTAAAGTAGATATTCCAGTAATAAGGGTATCGTGGCTGTCGCCGTCGGCCAAATGTAATTCAGCTTCAATTGCATGGGCAAGATCCGCTAGACTTATTGAATGACTCAAAATAACTCCTAAAAGTAATTTGACCTTTATGCATAAAGATCAAATATACTAATTTAATAAAACTTATTTAATTTTATTAACCTGATCAATTACTTGCTTAGATATATCATTTTCAGGGTTGATAAAGGCGACTGCGTTAGCATTCAAAATAACGTCATATTTACCTTTTGCAGCAACAGCGTCAATTCCTTGTTTGATTAGACCAAGAAGCTTATTTTGCTCTTCTTGAGCTCGAGCTTGAATTTCTTGCTGAAGTGGCTGAGCTTTAGCCGTGTAATCATTTCTCAAAGAGATAATTTTTTCTTGTAGTTCTTTTTTCTCTTTTTCACTCATCGTTGCCGCATCACGTTGATTTTTTTCAAGGTAATACTTGATGTCTTTTTCTAAACGGCTTACTTCTTCAGTTTTATCTTTAAACTCAGCTTCAATTGTTTGTTGAATAGTTGCAGCTTGTGGTAAAGATTGAAAAATTCCTTGTACATTAACTGCACCAATTTTTTGTTCAGCTTGAACAGTTGCGCTAAGCAAAGCACTTGTCATAACAGCGCCGGCAATTAAGCTTTTTTGTAAATATTTTCAAAGGAAACTCCTATTTCTTCTTGTAATGGGCTGGTTATCCAACCGAATAATTAAAATGTTTGGCCAATGTTAAAGGTAAAGAATTTTGTATCATCACCTTTACGTTCTTGAATCACTTTAGAGAAACTAAACACCATAGGTCCCATTGGTGACAGCCATTGTACAGAAATACCACCAGATGCTCTATAAAGTGTTGGATCACTATAATCAATTAAGTCGTCATCACTAAATTGCTGAATAACATTAAGATCTCGGTAACGGTTATAATCAAATTCTGTGTCCCAAACGTTACCTACATCAATAAACATACTGGTGCGAACAGAGTTATCGAAATCCACTTCTACGAAAGGCGTTGGAACAATTAATTCTATTCCACCAAGAAGCATGGCATTACCACCCAACGAACGGCTAGAAATTGAAATACTATCGTTGTCAGTACTGCCTAAAATCGGCACGCCATTTGGATCTGTTGCTACCGTTGAAGGAGTAACTAAAATACCTCGTGGACCAACAGTATTGTTTTCAAACCCTCGTAACGTATCGGCACCACCAGCGGTAAAGTGTTGGGTAAATGGCAGCACTTGATCCAGTCCACCTACGTCACCATAACCGTTCCCATAACCCATTTTCAAACGAGCTAAGAAAGACCAACGTTGATTCCGTGATAATGGAAAGTACCATTTTCCATCAAGTTCTGTTTTAAAGTAATTGACGTCTGAATTAGGTGTAGTGATTCCAAATGAGGCACGTTGCGATGAACCAGCTGTAGGGAAAACACCACGGTTTAATGTCGAGCGAGACCATGCCACAGATGCTAAGAAACTATCATAATTAATAGCCGCATCGGGGTTTTCTTCATCTATAAACTGATCATTGAAACGAATGGTCTGTACATAAGGTTGGTTTTGAAACAACTCAACATTCGAATAGGTTAAACCAAAATTAATCCTATTATATTGGTCAATTGGGTATCCAATATTAGCGCCAATTGAATATTGTGTACTGTTGTACTGGATCAGGTTAGCGGAGCTACCATCAAATTCACTATACGAAACGCTGCCACCTAAACTAATGCCATCAATGGTGAAATATGGATCGGTATATGAAAGTTGCACTTGTTTTTGATAAGAAACGGTACTGACATTAAATGCCACGCGTTTACCGGTGCCTAAAAAGTTATCTTGTTGGATACCAGCTTGCAGGCTTAATTTGGTTCTATCACCATAGCCAATACCAGCATTAAACGATCCTGAAGCTTGTTCTTTTACCGTAAAGTTAACATCTACTTTATCTTCTTCACCGGGTAAGCGAACCGTTTCAAAATCCACTTTTTCCATATAGGTTAACCGTGACAAACTGTTTTTAGACACTTCTAAGGTATCATTGGATAACCAAGACCCTTCCATCTGATTGACTGATTGTCTTAAAACGTCATCAGAAGTGCTAACATTACCTTCAAAATTAATCCGACGTACATATATACGTTTGCCAGGATCTACCGACAACACTAGTTTAACCGTTTTATCTTCGTCATTGATATCTGGAATAGTGGTGACCGTTGGGTAAGCGTATCCGTAACGGCCTAAATACTTACTGATATATTCTTCGGTATAAGTAACCGTTGCCTGATTATACATTTGCCCTTTTCTAAGGGGTAAAACTAATTTTAAATACTCTTCAAAGCCTAACAAATCACCAATTAGCTCGACATCAGAAATCTTATATTTCTCGCCTTCGTTGACATTCAACGTAATGTAAATACCTTCTTTGTCAGGTGTCATTGACACTTGAGTGGAATCAATATTAAAACGTAAATATCCCGAATCTTTGTAGTAACTGGTGATGGTTTCCATATCCCCAGTTAGTGTTTGTTTCTGATAGCGAGTTTCTGATAAAAGTCCCACCACGGCGTGTCGAATTGCAATTCAACTTGTTCTAACAGTTCTTCATCGGTATAAATGGAGTTGCCTACAATATTGATCTGTTGAATACTGGCGGCATCACCTTCTTCAAATAATAACTTTAGATCAACACGGTTTCTGGGTAACGGAGTGACAATTGCCGTTACGTCAGCATTATATTTACCAATACTATAAAAGAAGTCTTTTAAGCCATTTTCAACCTGCGTCAGCATGGTCTTATCTAACGGTTCACCGACAACAATATTGTTACCATCTAAACTTTCTTGTAATTGCTCGTCTTTAATGTCGTCATTATCTTCAAATTCAATACTACTAATAGTCGGACGTTCTTGCACACGCACAAGCAGAGTATTGCCATCTCTAAGTATTTGAATGCTTTCAAAGTGCGTAGATGAATACATAGATCGAATAAGTTGTGCAACTCGAAAACTATTCATTTCGTCGCCAACGTTGACCGGTAAATAGGTCAATGCTGCCCCCAGAGCAACCCTTTGCAAACCTTCTACTTTGATGTCTTTAACAACAAACTCACTATTTGACGCTGCTTTTGCAGAGCTAGCAATGGATAACAATAATCCGGCAACAACTAACTGTTTAAACTTCATTGATTAGTATTCTTCCTAAACGCATCATTAAGTGCGTACATGGCCAAGTTGACCGACAAAAAATTATAAACGTGCAATATCATTGACTATTGCAATGCTCATTAACAGGAGTAGCAAAACGCCACCAATTTTAAAACCGACTTCTTGCACTGCGTCTGGTACAGGACGGCCACTTAAAAGTTCTATAAAGTAATAGAGTAAGTGCCCACCATCAAGTACTGGAAGCGGTAAAAGGTTAATTATTCCCAAATTAACACTAATTAGCGCCAAAAAGCTTAAAAAGTAAACTAATCCGGAGCTAGCACTCATACCCGCACCTTGGGCTATCGCTATCGGACCGCTTAGATTTTTTACTGATACATCGCCAGTAAATAGCTTTCCTAGCATTTCAATACTTAATGTCATCAGTCGCCATGTTTTATCTACCGCTTTACTAAACGCTTTACCTAACCCATATTGATGAATAAACACCATACCTTCTGGCCAAGCTTCATACTTAGGCGTAAAGCCCATATAACCGATTACGGCGTTATCACGCTCAGTGTGACCCACTGACCCGGTTAGACGCACTACTTTTCCATTTCTCAATACGTCAATCTCGATTGCTTGATCAGGCTTTGCAGTAACATGACTGACTATTTGTTCCCAATTTTCCATACTAGTTCCATCTAGACGCAAAATTTTATCGTCAGCTAACAAGCCAATACCTTGCGCAGCGGAGTTTTCTTGCACATATCCGAGTATATTTGATACCGCTGGTCTAAAAGGCGTAATCCCTAAACTAGCTAAGGCCGATTGATTATCGACGTCAAAAGACCATTGGCTAATATCAATATTTGCGCTGCGTGGTAAGGGGTGGTGATTGGCTACATACTTGATAGGTAAACGCGCTTTGCCAATATGCGACATTAACTCTAAATTAACGTCTTCCCAATCAGTAACAGCACGCCCCCCACTTCAATAATGGTCGCATTTGCTGGAATTTGACTGACACTAACAATGCTATTTGGCGTAATTTCCCCAATCACAGGCTTAATGGTTTGTAGACCAATCAAATACATGACAAAAAGTGCCAATATAGCAAATAGAAAATTCACCAAAGGGCCAGCTGCTATAATTGCAATTCTTTTAAGTACATGTTGTCGATTGAAGGCGTAGGGTAAGTCTTCTTCTGCCACCTCGTCCACACGTTCGTCTAACATCTTTACGTATCCGCCTAGAGGTATGGCGGCGAGTACAAATTCTGTTCCGTGCCTATCCGTTCTACGCCAAAACGCTTTGCCAAACCCAATTGAGAACTTTTCGACTTTCACTCCACAACGACGGGCCACCCAAAAATGCCCCCACTCATGTACCGCTACCAGTATGCCTAACGCAGCAATGAAAGAAACAATGCTAATCAAAATTGAATACATCTAGCCAACTCCTCCCATCGCGCCACTCAGTCCACTGATAATTTTTTGAGTACGTATACGAGCCGACTGATCACTAGCTATTATCGCTTCAATCGAACCTAAAGACTGAGCTGGCGTCTGTTGTAAACATTGTTCGTTTACCTCAGCTATTTGCGTAAAACTTATTTGGCCTTGCAAAAAAGCCTCAACCGCGATTTCGTTCGCAGCGTTTAACGCAGTAGTCGCATATTGCCCAACATCACTAGCTTCAATCGCTAAACGTAAATTCGGGTAACGGTGTTCATCGGGCTCTGTAAAACTAAAATTAGCGACTTGACTAAAATCTAAAGACGCGACCCCAGAAGCAATTCGTTCAGGGTAGGCTAATGCATGGGCAATAGGTGTACGCATGTCAGGATTGCCCATTTGAGCAATCACCGAACCATCTACATATTGCACCATAGAATGAATAATACTCTGAGGATGTAGCACCACTTGAATGTCATCTGACTGTAAGCCAAACAACCATCTCGCTTCAATAAACTCTAAGCCTTTATTCATCATAGTGGCTGAATCTACGGAGATTTTTCTGCCCATATCCCAATTAGGATGAGCACAAGCTTGAGCAGGCGTAACCTTGGGTAACTCGGCCAATGGTTTGTTTAGAAACGGACCACCAGAGCCAGTAAGTAGGACTTTACTGATACCAGACCCCGCCAAATCACCGTAACAAAAACGTTCTGGTAAACATTGAAAAATGGCATTGTGTTCACTGTCTATGGGCAACAATGTCGCTTTATGTTGATTAGCGGCTTGAACAAATAAATCCCCAGACATCACCAAGGACTCTTTATTTGCGAGCAATACTTTTTTACCCGTATTGACCGCAGCTAAAGTAGGCAATAACCCTGCAGCCCCAACAATCGCAGCCATCACTACATCGACTTCATTGGCACTAGCCACTTGAGCTAATGCTTCATTGCCTAACAACAATTCACAATTAAGATGACTTTGTTTAAAAGCAGCGGTTGCTTGAGAAAAATAAACTGGGTCAGAAATGACCACATATTCTGGCTGACACATTTTGGCCTGAGAAAATAACAGTTCGTAATTGGCATTAGCGGTAAGCGCAAAACAGTAAACTGTTCAGGGTGGCGTAAAACGACATCTATGGTACTTTGGCCTATCGATCCGGTAGCCCCTAAAATAGTCAATTTCTGTGCAGTTTGTTGCATTACGCCATCCACGTTACATAACAAAATGCAAAAACAGGAAAGGCTGCAGTTAAGCTATCAATCCGGTCCATAATACCACCGTGACCCGGTAACAACGTGCCGCTGTCTTTTATGCCCGCGCAGCGTTTAAACATACTTTCATTTAAGTCACCTAATGCTGACACGCCAACGGTTAATGCTCCAATCACAACATGCAACCAAATACGTGACGGTTCAACGTGATAATGTAACGCGGCAAAAGCAATGATAGCGGACGAGGCAAATACTCCCCCATCAAGCCTTCTATCGTTTTACCTAGCGAAACCCGGGGTCTTAGTTTGTGTTTACCAAACTTCACTCCAACAAAAAATGCCCCTATATCTGCCGCCCAAACGATCCCTAAAACATAAAAGATCAATGAGGCACCATAAAAAGGATCCACGTCATAAAGACTTGTTCGAAGTGAGACAACTGCTACCCAGGTTGGCACTAAAGTCAACAACCCAAAAATACCACGTAGTGGTTTACTTTCGTACCAAGCAGAGCTGAAATGCGGGTAGGCTATAATCATAGCCAATGAAATTACCCACCAAATAGATGCTAAGGACAAAATATAGGTATACAAGCTATTAAGTTGCCCTTGATACCAAATCATGTCGACAGGCAAAATTAAGGACAGAAATAAACACAATGAGGTGACAAGCACAGCAAAAGACATTTTGGTAAATTTTCTAGTAATACCTGACATACTAGACCATTCCCACGCCCCTAAGCCCATCACTAAAGCGATCAGTAGCTCAAACATCCAAAGAGGCGAAAACAAAATAGCAAAAAGTGCTAACGGTGCCAGAATAAGGGCGGTAATAACGCGTTGTTTTAACAAAGTCTCATCCTAATTTACATGAGCGGCAAGACAAATGACGATCATTTTACTTGCTCTCCAGTTTTTCCAAATCGTCGTTGACGGAGATTAAAATCATTCACAGCGTCTTGGAATGTTTGCTCACTAAAATCAGGCCAATAAACGTTAGAAAAATATAATTCAGCATAAGCAACTTGCCACAACAAAAAGTTACTAATCCGCTGTTCTCCACCAGTTCGAATCAACAAATCAACGGCAGGTAAATTTGACGCACAAGTGTGTTCAGTAAAAAGCTCTTCATTTATATCAGAACTTTGTAATTCTCCCGCTTTCACTTTGTCTGCAATAATTTGAGCGGCGTTGACGATATCCCATCGACCACCATAATTTGCAGCAATATTTAACGTTAACCCGTCGTTGTCTTTGGTTAATTGTTCAGCGTCTTGTACTTTTTTGATTAACTTGCTATCAAATCGACTTGTATCGCCGATCACTTGCAATTTAACATTATTCTTATGTAATTTTTTTACTTCGCTGCCTAACACTAATTTAAACAATTCCATCAACACACCGACTTCTTCTGCCGGTCGTTTCCAGTTTTCACTACTAAAAGCAAATAATGTTAATGCTTCAACACCACTTTTAACGGCAAAAGACACCGAAGCTCTTACCGCTTTGACGCCTGCCTTATGCCCAAAAGTGCGAATTTTCCCTTTTTCTTTTGCCCACCGACCATTGCCATCCATAATGATGGCAACATGTTTAGGCGTTTGCTTTTGTATGTTACTAGTCGTTGATTTCATTACTTTTGTTAAGCCTAACTATACTTCCATTAAATCTTTTTCTTTCAATACAAGTATCTCATCAACTTCTTTTACAAAGGTGTCTGTAAGTTTTTGAATTGACTCTTCACCGCGACGACTATCATCTTCGCTTATCTCTTTCTCTTTCAATAGCTCTTTAATATCACTATTCGCATCACGACGAATATTACGTATCGCCACTTTACCCTGTTCAGCTTCGGCACGTACAACGCGGATCAAGTCTTTACGTCGCTCTTCGGTTAGTGCGGGCATCGGAATACGCATAACGGCCCCTGCGCTCATTGGATTGAGCCCCAAATCAGACTGCATAATGGCTTTTTCGACGGCTTGAGCAGCGCTTTGATCAAATACAGTCAATGCCAAAGTACGTGCGTCTTCTGCAACTATATTGGCTAACTGTTTCAATGGCGTTGGAGCGCCATAATAAGGCACCATAATACTGTCTAGTAAACTGGGGTGTGCACGGCCAGTACGGATTTTAGATAATTGGCCTTTTAATGACACTACACTTTTTTCCATACGCTGACGCGCATCATCATTTATTTCATCAATCACGTTAATCTTCCTAATCGCTAATATGTTTTTTATTTTGTATGTGTAATAAGAGTGCCGTCATCTTTACCCATGACAACATCCTTCAAACAACCAAGGTTTATTCATATTAAATACCCTGATTGGAACATTATGGTCTCTAGCCAGTGTAAAAGCTGCTAAGTCCATAACTTTCAATTCTTTTTCTAACACTTCATTATAAGAAAGTGTTTTAAATAATACGGCATCTGGATTTTTGGCTGGGTCAGAATCATAAACCCCATCGACTTTCGTGCCTTTTAAAATGACATCTGCTTCGATTTCGATTCCGCGCAAACAGGCTGCGGAGTCAGTAGTAAAAAAGGATTTCCTGTACCAGCTGAAAATATCACTACGCGGCCAGACTTTAGTAAACTTATGGCTTCAGCCCAGTTATAAGAGTCACAAACACCATTCAGGGGAAACGCCGACATCAAACGAGCATTAACTAATGCACGATGCAGTGCATCTCGCATCGCCAGTGCCATTCATAACCGTGGCTAACATTCCCATATGGTCACCAACAACACGATTCATACCTGCTTTGGCTAACCCTTCACCGCGGAATAAATTACCGCCACCAATAACAAGTCCTACTTCTACGCCAAGCTCGAGTAGTTCTTTTATTTCTTGGGCCATGCGATCGAGTACTTTAGGGTCAATGCCAAAGCCCTCATCCCCCATCAGTGCTTCACCACTTAATTTTAACAAGATTCTTCGATAAGCTGATTTAGGTACAGTACTCATAGATTAGCAATTCCTTACGATGAAAAAAGTGACGAAATTGTAAGCCATATTGACTTACTTCACACACATAAAAAAGCACCTCTAATTGAGGTGCCAGTATTATACCCAAACAAGTTCAAAATGCATGTTTCATGCAAGAATTAAAACTGATTTAAGGCTTTAGGGTTCAGACTTAACTTAATTAAGCCGTAATCCGCTTATTTTTTAGCCGCTGCCATTTGTGCAGCTACTTCTGCAGCGAAATCTTCTTCTTTTTTCTCGATACCTTCACCTACTTCAAAACGTACGAAGTTAATCACATCCGCACCTTTAGATTTAAGTAAGTCAGCAACAAGGATTGAAGGATCCTTAACAAACGGTTGACCTGTTAAGCTGATTTCGCCAGTGAATTTCTTCATACGGCCAGAAACCATTTTTTCTGCTATTTCAGCAGGCTTGCCAGATTTAACAGCGATATCAAGTTGAATTTCTTTTTCTTTTGCTACCACTTCAGCTGGTACTTCTTCAGGCTTAACGAACTGAGGGCTAGATGCTGCAACGTGCATCGCAATATCTTTAGCTAGCTCTTCATCGCCACCTTGTAGAATAGCGATAACACCAATACGTGCACCATGTACATAAGCACCAAGGTTATCACCTTCAACAGAAATAACACGACGAGGGCTGATGTTTTCGCCAATCTTAGCCACTAACGTATCACGCAAGTCACTTACTTTAACGCCATCAACTTCTGCGTTGTTTAATGTGTCCATATCATTGATTTTGTTTGCAGAAGCAACTTCAATCAATTGTGAACCAAATTTAATGAAACCTTCGTCACGTGCAACAAAGTCAGTTTCACTGTTTACTTCAATCATAGTTGCTACACCGTTAGCAACTTTAGTCAAAATCACACCTTCAGCGGCGATACGTCCCGCTTTTTTAGCTGCTTTAGCTTGACCATTTTTACGCATATTCTCGATTGCAAGTTCGATATCACCATTGGTTTCTACCAATGCTTTTTTACAATCAAGCATGCCTGCGGCTGTACGCTCGCGTAATTCTTTAACTAGGGCTGCAGTCACTGCCATTTTCGTTTCCTCAGCAAATATTTTATTTAACATTTAAAAACAGGGGCAACCGCCCCCGTTTTATTTTTCGACAATAAACCGAAATCTAATTACCTAGACTCGGTTAAAAGCTTGTTGCTTATTCAGCAGCTTCTACGAACTCGCCTTTTTCAGCAGGTACTTCATTTGACTGGTTACGACCTTCAGTCACAGCATCAGCTGCTGCATTCAAATAAAGTTGAATCGCGCGAATTGCATCATCATTACCTGGAACGATGTAATCAACACCATCTGGGCTTGAGTTAGTATCAACGATTGAAACTACTGGAATACCAAGGTTGCCGGCTTCAGTAATTGCGATATGTTCGTGGTCAGCATCAACAACAAACAATACATCAGGCAATCCGCCCATGTTTTTGATCCCGCCTAGGCTAGTCTCAAGTTTTGTCATTTCGCGCTGAAGCATTAACACTTCTTTCTTAGTTAATTTTTCAAACGTTCCGTCTTGACTCTGTTGCTCAAGATCTTTAAGACGTTTGATTGACTGACGAACTGTTTTCCAGTTAGTCAACATACCGCCTAACCAGCGTTTGTTAACATAGAATTGGTCACATTTGTCAGCTGCTTCTTTAACTGCATCACTTGCAGCACGCTTAGTACCAACGAAAAGTATTTTACCTTTCTTAGCGGCAACGCCACCAACAAAGTTCAATGCTTCGTTGAACAAAGGAACTGTTTTTTCAAGATTGATGATATGAACTTTGTTACGTGCGCCAAAAATGAAAGGTTTCATTTTTGGATTCCAGTAACGAGTTTGGTGTCCAAAGTGTACGCCTGCCTGAAGCATGTCGCGCATAGATACATTTGCCATTATAAAGATTCCTCAATATGGGGTTAGGCCTCCATACATCCCAGTTTTCGATCCACGCAGAATTTCAATTAAGAATTTCTATGCAGACACCCCGAAAAATGTGCCGATGTATGTGTGTTATTTATGCTAAAAATTCTTAGCTACTTCGCGATATCTAATAGTCGCTAACGATCATTAAATTCAGCGGTGCGCTTTATAGCATGCTAGCCAATTATATACAAGTTCGAGTTCAAATTTAACGTAATCACTCTATACAAGGAACAGCGTAATCGTTAATATAGGCGCACACTAAGGTTCTCATTAGATAGGAAAAAATATTGTCTGCCACTATAAAAACCCCAGCAGAAATTGAAAAAATGCGAAGAGCTGGGCGTCTTGCCGCTGATGTATTACAAATGATTGGTGAACACGTAAAAAAGGGCGTTACCACTAATGAGCTGGATAAAATTTGTCATGATTATATCGTTAACGTACAAAAATGTATTCCTGCCCCATTAAATTATGGCAATCCTCCATTTCCCAAATCAATCTGTACATCGGTCAATCATGTAATTTGTCATGGTATTCCAGCCGACAAAAAGTTAAAAGACGGTGACTCGATAAATATCGATGTGACTGTTATTGCTGACGGCTATCATGGTGATACATCGAAGATGTTTGTGGTAGGTAAGCCATCCATTTTATCTGAGCGCCTAATTCGTATTACACAAGAATGTTTATATTTAGGCATAAAAATGGTCAAACCCGGGGCTAGATTAGGCGATATAGGCCACGCTATTCAACAATACGCTGAAAGTAACAACTATTCAGTAGTACGTGAGTATTGTGGGCATGGTATCGGCGCTAATTTCCATGAAGAGCCACAAGTTGTGCATTATGGTAAGCCCAATACTGGAGAGACGTTAGAAGCTGGTATGTGCTTTACTATCGAGCCAATGATAAATGCCGGTAAACGTTATTCTAAAGTGTTACCCGATCAATGGACGGTCGTCACCAAAGATCGTAGCCTAAGTGCTCAATGGGAACATACCTTACTTGTCACCGAAACCGGAGTAGAAATTCTCACTCTTCGTGATGACGAAACCATTGATCGAATCATTAACCATTAATATCCCCCAACTATTGACTTACATGTATCTTGATAACTACACAAAAATCAAGATACATGAGTCTAATTTGGCGTTAACCTCAGCGACTGAATTTTCTGCTGTAAGGAATGTAATTTGTCTCTCCATAGTCTGTTAAGCCAAATAAAGCTGATTAACAATACCGATAACATCGCGGCTTATAAAACTATCGTTGCCAATAGTTATGAATGGCTAAACACCGAATTCGGTCGCAGTGAAATACAAGGACTAGTAGAGGGAAGAGCCGTTTTTGTTGACTCGCTATTGCAACATATCTGGCAATTAATGGGCCTACACACTGAAAAAAACTCGCCCTAGTCGCAGTGGGCGGATATGGCCGAGGACAACTACAACCATATTCTGACATCGACTTATTAATTTTGAGTCACAGAACATTAGGCAAAAGCCAGCAAGAAACCATTGGCAGATTTATCACATTGATGTGGGACATAGGACTAGATGTAGGTCAATCGGTTCGTAGTATTAAAGAAACTGTGCAGCAGGCCAAACAGGATGTCACTATAGCGACAAATTTGGTAGAAGCTCGACTCCTTATTGGTAGTGAAAATACCTTTAAAGATTTGATTAGCAAATTGCAAAGCCGCAGTTATTGGAGTAGTAAAGATTTTTTCATCGCTAAATATGATGAACAAGTTCAACGTCATGCTAAATGCAAAGATACCTCATTCAACTTGGAGCCCAATGTTAAGGAAAACCCGGGTTGTTTACGTGACATTCAAACTATCGGCTGGGTGGCGAAGAAACATTTTAAGGCAATGGATGGCAGCGAACTAGTCGCAGCCGGATATTTCACTAAACAAGAATTTATAGAATTAATTGAGTGTAGAAATGCCCTATGGGAAATTCGTTTTGCTCTACATTTAGTTTCAGGACGTAGTGAAAACCGTTTATTGTTTGATTATCAACAAGACGTGGCAAGCAAGTTAGGTTATGGCGAAGATAACAAAGCCTGTGTTGAGAAAATGATGAAGTCGTTTTTCAGAACAGTTCGACGCATTAGTGAACTGAATGAAATGTTACTACAACGATTTCGTCAAGATATTTTAGCCATCAAGGTTAAGCAAACCAAAGATATCGATCAGAACTTTGAGCTATTAGATGACCTTATTTATCCAAAACATGAGAATGTATTTGCATGCCCAGAAGATATATTACGCTTTCTTCAGCTGATTGCAGATCATCCAGAAATTACCGGGTTACACTCTAATTGTTTAGGCTTACTAAGACAGGCCAGACGCGCATTTCGTGAACAATACTTTGCAGAAAGAGCAGAATGTCGAGTATTGTTTATGGGCTTAATGAAACACCCAAATTTCTTTGCTTTAGCTTGGAATATCATGCATAAACATGGCATTTTACAAGCCTATATCCCTCAGTGGGATCACATTGTGGGTATGATGCAGTTTGACTTATTTCATGCGTACACTGTAGACGAGCATACCCACAGATTAGTTAAAAACATATATCACTATGGTCAACCAGAAAATACGCATTTCCCACGCTGTGGGCGCATTGTCAAACACTTAGATAAACCTGAATTGCTATTTATTGCCGCTATTTTTCACGATATCGGTAAAGGTAGAAATGGCGACCATTCAGAACTCGGCGCAGCAGACGTGAAAGACTTTTGTGTTGCTCATGGAGTAAATGAGAAAGATACTGAGCTTATTCGCTGGTTAGTTGAAAGTCACTTAACTATGTCTGTCATCGCGCAAAGACGTGATATTTATGATCCCGAAGTGATCAATGAGTTCGCGCATATCGTCCGCACCCACAACAACCTCAATCATTTGTATGTGCTGACTTTGGCCGATATTAGAGCCACCAATGATAATCTTTGGAACGACTGGAAGTCGCAGCTATTGCGAGACTTATATTTACTCACCCAAAAAGCCTTAGAAAACGGCTTAGAATGCAAAGTAGCCTTGCAAGATCGAATTGAAGATCACCAAGAGCAGGCCCGCAAAATACTGTTTGATTGTGGCATGAACGAATCGCAAATATCACAATTTTGGAAGCGTTTAAATAACGACTATTTTGCCCGTTTCTTTCCGGAGCAAATCGCTTGGCATGCACAGGTTATTTTAGCGTCTTACCCCATGACGGATGACTTTTTACTAGTAGGTACCAGCGCTAAGGCTTCTAGGGCCGGAGCAGAGCTAATAGTGTATGGTAAAGATAAACCGAAAATGTTTGCTCAAATTGCTTCAGTTTTAGATAGCCGTAATTGCACTATTCATGATGCGCAAATCATGCATACCCATGATGGTTACATATTTGATAGCTTTATCATCCTAGAGCAAAATGGTGAGCGTATTACCTCTACTTCACGCTTAGATAGCTTAAAAGAGGCAGTTGAGTCTCAATTAAATAAACCCGGTGAGAAGCATAGCAATAAACGTAAAATGTCTCGCCAAATGGAGCAGCTAGATGTTAAAACTAAAGTGAGATTTTATCCTAGCCAAAGTAAAGGGACGATAATCGAATTGGAAGCATTAGATGCATCAGGTTTATTGGCCAAAATTAGCGAACAGTTCGTTGAACTCAACTTCAAACTACATATGGCTAAAATATCTACTATAGGTGAGCGAGCAGAAGATTTATTCATACTCACTAATCAGTATGACGAACCACTCAGCCAAACTGAGCAAGTTGAACTTAAAAAACGCTTAACTGAAAACCTCGATTAAGGTTTTCGGTCATTTATGACAACTAATTTAACACTAACCTAGGGTTAAATTAGTTGTCATAATTCTCACCCAAACAATATCAAGACCTTAGCTACAGCTATCCATTTTCCTGCTCATCTTGCAATACAAGCGCCACCAACTTATGCACAATAGGCCCCACGACTAAGATAGTCGGAAAAGCCACCGCAAAAGCAAAGCTCCACGCTTTTAACCAAATACCTATTATATTTGCCACCAATCCCACATTAAAAATACTGATCACCAACGACATAATACAAGACATCAGTAATGACATAAAAAACGAAAAGACCAGTTTGTGATGTTTACGAGGGATCATTAACGGACACCTTCCATAGAATAAAAAATAGAGAGAAATTTATACAGAAAATAACGTTTCTGTTTGGCTACAGTACGAAAGACTGCAACCTGTTGCTGCATCGAGCGAGCCTAGTCAGCCTCAAGCCAAGCTCGAATAACCTGCGCAATTTTTTGCACGTCGTCATCGGCATAAGCCATTAACAAATTCGCCATACCTTTTTTTGCTCGAACTTTAGGCTGCTGCCGCAAAAACAATTTAGATAAAGGTGATTGATAAACGCCAGTCTGTTTGTTGCTTTTGTTTATCATCACCTTATACAATCATCAGGATATTGAGTTATTCAAACAAGGCTCTATGCAACGACTTAACCACTTCGTTACTCGCATTTGCGCTGACTAAGATAGACAAATTATGAGGATTAGCGCCATAACAAATCATACGTAAATTATGTTCCGCAACCGCATCAAATATTCGGTTGGATATACCCGCTTCGCCATGCATATTGTTCCCCACCACAGTGACCAAGGTCGTAATTGTCTTCAACGAGCACATCACAAAATTGGCGTAACTCATCTAACGTCGCACGATTGAGTTGCTCAACCACAGAATTAGCTGGATTGTCTAAGGTAAATGCCACTGATATTTCTGACGTTGTCACTAAATCAACACTCAATTTATGTTTAGCAATAATCGTAAATACCCGTTGTAAGAAGCCTTGGGCATACATCATTTTTGGCGTCTTAACTGTCACCATCACTTGCTCTTTACGACGAGTAATTGCTCGGTAAGCTGGCTCAGTTTGACAATCTCGGACAATCCAAGTCCCCCCTTTTCTGGTTCACGACTTGAACCAACAAACACTTTAATATCCTGTCTTAACGCCGGCTCCATAGTCGCGGGGTGCAACACTTTAGCGCCAAATGTGGCCATTTCTGCGGCTTCTTCAAAGCTAAGTTCTGGCAATGGTCTAGCGGCATCTGTAATTCGAGGATCAGTGGTATACACACCTATCACATCGGTCCAAATTTCACAGGTACTGGCACCTAATGCTTCAGCTAACAAGGCCGCTGTAAAGTCCGAACCACCTCGTCCTAAAGTCGTGGTATTACCTTGTTCATCAGAACCAATAAAACCTTGAGTAACAAAAACGGTATCGGCAAGACTAGGCAGCATGATTTGTTCAGCCGCTAATTTAATTGCTTCCAATTGCGGCGTGGCTTTACCAAATTCACTGTCCGTTTTCAGTACATTACGTACATCAAAGTTCTCAGCCTTCACCCCAATACCTTGTAGTACGGCACTAAATAACAAAGACGACATTCTTTCACCGTGGGATAACAAGGCGTCTTTTAAATCAGCGCGGTGAATAATTTCTTCATGTAAGGCTAAATCAGTTAAAGATGATAGTAACTGGGTTAGTTTTTCTGCCACATCTTCAGGACTTCCTAGATCTTGTAAAATATTAGCTTGGATCCCTTCGATTTCAGCTAACTTTTGTTTGATTTGATCTTTTGACATGGCCGTATGGGCAATATCTACCAACAAGTTAGTGACACCCGCCGAAGCGCTTACCACCACAACTTTGGTATGACTGTTATTCTTAATTATATTGGCACAATTACTCATAGCGGAAAAATTGGCGACACTAGTTCCGCCAAATTTGGCTACGTTTAGGCTATTCACTTCTATATTGCTCACTGTCTATTCACTCAATCATCAAACACAATTTTATAGGTTCGAAAATAGCAGTTTTCACTTACAAATTAAAAGTAAAAATGCATGAAAGCATCTGCTATTTTGGAATAGGATATTCAGCAACTTGATGACTATCCATTGATTTTTATATGTGGCCACTCAGCAAGGGTATAAAAGGCTTCAGTTAAGACTCACTGGATCTTGTTAAGGGGTCACCGACTAAAACGTATTACGATAGTCTTCTAGTGCTTCCATCGCTAGTTCGCCGTTTGCAATTTTACACACGGCACCTTGCATGGTGGCGAATAAGTCCTGATCCAAACTAATTTTGATTTCGCCGCCCGGCATATTAACCGATATAATTTCATCACATAGACCTAAGCCACATGCTACGCCAGCTGCTGCTGTACTGCTGCTGCCAGATGCAAGTGTATAGCCTGCTCCGCGCTCCCAAATTTCTATCTGAATGGTGTGGCGATCCAGTACTTTTAGAAATTGTACATTAGTGCGATTTTCAAAACGGGCGTCCTGTTCAATCAAAGGGCCATATTGGTGGGCAAGATCTGCACTTAACTGCTGTACAGGAATGACAAAATGTGGATTACCGACACTGGCTCGATAACCAACAAATGTCTGGTCTGCTATCTGAATAGTCTCTTTTCGGATGGCCAGTGAGTGGTCGCTACCGTGGGTATATCGAACCTTACCCATGTCTACCGTGACACGTTTTCCTTCGGCATGAACCGTGGCTTTCACTTCTCCGCCCTTTGTTTCAATACTAAAGGTGTCGTGTGTCACCAATTTAGTATCCCATAGATAACGAGAGAATATTCGTAAACCATTACCACTTTTCTCCGCCTCACTACCATCAGGATTAAAAATTCTTAACTTAAAATCACAACTGGCACTTGGCAGCGGACCGTACAAAACCCCATCTGAACCCACGCCATAATGGCGGTCACATATAGTTTTGATTTCGGCGCTGGTCATATCATGATCTAGTTCGTTCGGCGCAATAACAATGTAGTCGTTGCCGAGGGCGTGATACTTAGTAAATTTCATTTTTTTCAACATTGGGGCTGGTAGGCATTACGCTAATAATAAACAATGACCGCCATATTAATAAATTCTAAATTGAAAAGATATTCAGGATCCACTGAAGCTCAACATTACCATGGGTGAGAATAATGACACTATCGCAACGACTCCGTACTATTCCAATCGCTATCATACTGCTGTTAGCTCAAACCATAACACTTGCTTTTGCAAACAACACTAGTCCCAGCCAACCTCAACACGCGACGATTCAAACGAGTATAGGCACTATTAGCATCGAGTTGTATCCACAACAAGCGCCAATCACAGTCAATAATTTTCTACGTTACATCGAATCAGGCGCGTTTGAAAACGGGCGCTTTTATCGAGTGGTTCGGTTAGACAATGACAATGGCAAGCCGAAAATTGAAGTGATCCAAGGAGGGGCGAATCCAGGATTTAAGAATTTCAGTGAAATTCCTTTAGAAACAACCCTGCAAACCGGCATAACGCATTTAGATGGCACATTATCCATGGCTCGTGGCGCCCCTGGTTCCGCGACTTCCGAATTTTTATCTGTGTAGGCCCTCAACCTTCATTAGATTTTGCTGGCAAGCGCAATCCAGATGGACAGGGGTTTGCAGCTTTTGGCAGAGTGATCGCAGGAATGGAGGTAGTACGGAAAATTCATCAAATGAGAAATGCCAAAGCGGTCGCAGACCAATATGTAAAGGGCCAAATGTTAGCTGAGCCGGTGATAATTTTAAGCATTACGGCTAAATCCGCAAAATTGTAGCAGGCTATTGGCGTACCTTAGGGGGAGTCGTGCAACTCCCCTGCCGCTAAATGTCTTAATGCATGTTGTTATGGGATGTTAGTTCAAATCCATTCAGCCAAATACCTTTTTCAGCCTTGGGATCTCTGAACACAATCGATACCGGATTGGTTCCGTCCGCTGCAAAACTGATGGTTTGTGAACCTGGCTGTCCTAATTGTAGAGACTTGCCTTCTGTCACTGCAATATTTTTAACACTCCGCGCTCCTGATGCATCACTTACTAATGCTTCTAACGCGGTGGCATAGGGTAATTTATGGATCGTTATAGTCTTTAACTTATCCAAGTTAGGATCCATTGAATCGGTATTAGAGCGAGGTGCATGATGGTACGTTTTAATGCTGTATTGGCCTTTCTCTAAACCATCGAAAATTAAACTGATACCTTGCTTATCAACACCTACCACGCCCTCGCCATAAACATAACCATGTAAACCAATCACATTCATTTCGCCTAACCAACGTAATATACCTTGCTCTGAGTTTTTTAGCAGCGAGACATCAAAACCACCAAAGTCATCAAAATGCACCGAAGCATTTTGGTTATCTTGACCATACCAAGCTTGCCATCCAAATTGCACAAGTTGATCTTCAGCGCCCATGTCGACACGAATTTTCGCATAGTCTTTTATCGGGTACGCATTCACTAAAATTGCATCTTTGCTGACCTCTTGACTACGCAATTTTACCGAATCTGATTTCAGCCCTTTGGCTTTGGCCCGAATTTTTATACTACCTGCTTTAGTACTAGCCCTCACTAATATTGGCGCAACACCTAATCTAGCCTTAGCGGGATTAGCCTGAATATTAACATTGTCACCAATGATCTCAGCTGGACCTGATATTGAAAACTCAACATCCACATTAGCATCGGTAAGCAGCATCCCATTTTTATCTAATATTTCTGCGTAGCCCACTAAGATGTCGTTGCCATCTGCGGCAAATACTCGGTCTTTTGTGTCAAACTTAAGATTGATCTTGTAAGCTTCACCGGGCGTATACCGCTCCTGTTGTAATACCTGTTGGCCCTGAATAAAGCCCGTAACGGTTAATTTACCCGCTTCATAAAATGTGACAGGGATCTCGAATGGAGGATGATCAAGACCAATATATTTAAGTGCTGTAGAGGGCTTAAAGCGACCTTTTACTTGGTCATTAACCGCTAGTTCAATTTCATCGGCATTACTGTAAATAGTTAGCATTTTGCTATGTTCTGTCCAAGGATCTTTGACATATAAGCTAGGCGTATCAACTAGCTCTGTTGGATACCACATAACTTTAGGGTTGCGCACTGACCTGAATACCGACAATGCGCCTGAACGGGTTCTGTCATCCCAAACTCCGATATCATGAAAAGTATAATAAGCGTGCGCTGTCCAGTAAATTATCCCTGTTTTCATAGGATCATTTTTATACTCGGCCACAACTGATGGGCCATACCAACCTTCCATGCCCAATATTTGCTCATGCCTCGCCCATTCACCTGGACCATAATTCATATTAGCAAACACGTCAGTCAAACCACTTGACTGCCACCCTGTCCAGCGACTGCTCTGAGAAGCCGTTAAACGGTTAGGGTCTTCTTGTTTGACCGCATAATGTAACTTAGGTACATACCCTCTGTGGTTAATACCCGCCCCCAAATGATCACGGATGGATGATTCCTATGATTTCTCACCATAGTTCGTGCCGACGCCTCAAGGTTATCCCACCATTTACCTGAATTTTGCATGCCAGTCCAAGTTGGCGCTTCTTCGTACACTAAAATACCTAGTTCGTCACAAGCCTTTAGTAATGCATCATCTTGTGGATAATGAGCGGTGCGCACAACATTGAACCCTAGCTCTTTGAACTGTTGCATATCTTTTTTGTGCAACGAATTAGGCAAGGCGTCTCCTATGTAGCCGTAATGCTGATGACGATTAAAGCCAATTAATTTAATCGGTTTGTTATTCAACTTAAAACCATGTTTTTGGTCAAATTCAAATTTACGAAAACCAACGTTATTGTCGGCAACATCCAGCGCTTTGCCGTCCACTAGCAATAACGTATTTAACTTGTACAAATAAGGATCATCCGTCGACCAAAGTTTTAGCCCCTGTTCAATGCCGCCAATTTGATTGAACTCAAACGCCTCGCCTGCTGGCAAAGCATAGCTATCTGACAGTTTCAGTAGCACACTACCCGACTTGTCCACCAAACGATTAATGACTTGTACTTGTTGTGTCTGCGTAGACTGGTTGATGACATGGGTTTTAACATTTAGAGTGGCATTAAGATTAACCGGGTCGACACTAGGTGTGGTGATGGTAATGCCATTATTCATACCTTCAATATTGAAGGTTATACGCACTGGTGCGGTTTCAACTAGATACACATCGCGATATAAACCACTGAACTTCACATAATCAAATGGCCCCGGATCGGGTGGAATATGCTGGCTACGGCGATTGTCCACCAATAGTGTAATCTGATTTTCTTCTCCGTATGTTACGTATTCTGAAATATCAAAAATAAAAGGGGTATAACCACTTACAGCATGATTACCAGCATGTTGGCCATTGACCCATAAATCTGTTTCTTGATGGGCGCCCTCAAATTCTAAAAAACGCTTTTAGAACTGTCTGCCGTCACCTTAATTGTGCGTTTATACCAACCGACTTCGCGCTGAAAGGTTTCTTGCACTTTGCTGTCTCGCACGCCGTTTAAAGCTAAAGACGTGAGTGCTAAAGTGTGAGGAACAGAGACACTTTGCCAACTAGCGTCATCAAAATCAGTGGCATAATATGCAGCCTCAGGGTCACCTAAATGGAACTTCCAGCCCGCGGTTAACATGACCTTCGAACGTTCTGTATGTGGATAACCTTCAGGTAAGGCTTGACTGAACACTCCTACACTGAAGAGGCTAAAAACAACAATTAAATGACTGATTTTGAGTCGCATATGCAAACCTTTAGTTTTCATCGGTTATAAAAAAGGCTTGCTAGGGAACACTCCCTATCAAGCCTATATTTAGTTCAGACTACTTGCTATTTAACAAAATAGTCTGGGGGTTAAATCCTTCCATCTTCGCCACAACTTTAATCGTTCCCGCTTGTTTAGTGGACTGGATAATAGCTAAGGCACGACCTTTAGCGGTATCCAGGTGGTTAGATTGGAAATTTTGAATATTATAAGGCGCACCATTATCCACACCTAAGAGCTTACTATGACCTTCTATCTCAAAACTTACATGAGCATTTTGCGTTTTAACAACACGACCTGCTTTATCATGTAGTTGCACAACTAAGTGTGCGACATCGTAGGCGTCGGCAGCCAGTTCAGACTTATCGGTTGTTAAAGTAAAGCCGGTAGCTTGCCCCGCGGTTTCATAGCTAGCTTCAATCTCTTGCCCATCAAAACCAGCACGAGCAGTCAATGTGCCCGAATTAAATGGCACCACCCAGCGAAACAAGCGGTCTGGACTTTCAGACATACTACGTGAGCCTAACGATTCACCGTTTAAAAATAACTCTACGATTGAATAATTAGACGCGACCTCAACTAGTACAGGTTCGCCTTTTTCATAATTCCAATGCATATTAGAATCACGCCATCTGTAACTGCCATTATTTATAGCGACGGCTAAGCCAGACAATTCTTCAACTTCAAATCCCGAGTCTTTTAGTGGTAGCGTACCAAGAGAAATATGGGGTTGGTTAATAAATACACTTTTAAAGTAATTCCAACCTTGTACTTCAAAACCAGCTAGGTCGAGAATATCGCCCCAGCCGCTTTTTTCTGGCCACTTTTTATGCCGTTCACCAATATAATCAATACCCGTCCACATAAACTGACTGAACACACTCTGGATGGTTTAAGACTTGTTTCCAGTCATCCCAAGTACCTGGGTTTTCGTTGATTGTCACTTGCTTGTTAGGAAAATACGTTTGGCCCCAAGGGATAACACTATTTCGGTAACTGTAGCCGACTAGGTCAACAGCATCGGCATACCCACTTACATGACTCACTTGGGGTAAAATTAAATTAGCGGTAGTCGGGCGAGTGGTATCTAAGGCCTTTACCCAACCATTAAGACGTTTCGCTGTGTCAGCTAGAATATATTCGCCTTTTGGTGAATCTTCGTAGCGTTTCTTCATTTCTTCAGGACTAAACTTAGGAGGCGCTCCCCAAAAGCTGCCATCGACTTTGGTAGGATCATTTGGATCGGTCCAAAACCCAGTGACATAACGATAATGTACGTAAGTCCACTCAATTTCGTTACCTATGCTCCACTGAACAATTGAAGGATGATTTCGATCACGCAGCATAGTGCGCTCCAAATCACTCTTAGCCCACTGTTGGAATTTCTCTACATAACCACGAGTTAAATTATCTGTATGTTGGTCGTGGTAATTTAAGCGCTTGTCTTTGGCATAATCTAACTCATCAAAGAACTCATTTTGTACCAGAATCCCCATTTCATCACACAAGTCAAAAAACTCTTGGGAAAATGGATTGTGAGCGGTACGAATAGCGTTAACACCGGCGGCTTGTAACCCTTGTAAACGTCTTTTCCAAACGCCTTTAGGCACGGCTGCACCGACTAAGCCACCATCATGGTGTAGTGACACACCTTTCATTAATGTCGGTTTACCATTTAAGAAAAAGCCTTTTTTGGCAATAAATTCAATGGTTCTAATGCCAAAAGGGGTTTCATATATATCGACTGTTTCATCATCATATACAATGCTACTCACAGCCTTGTACATATTGGGCTGTTGAATGTCCCACAGTTTAGGATCCGTCACATTAAGGGTTTGCGAATAGGTTTTCTCGCCTTGCCTTTTAGCCTAACCTTATCGTCAGTTTCAGCCACCACACGCCCGCTAGCATCGACAATTTGCGTAGACAAGACAAAACTACGAGTGCGTTTTGTATCGTTTTTTACATCAATATCGATGGCGACTTTGGCTTCTTCTTTAGATATTTCAGGGGTAGTTACAAAGGTTCCCCAAACCGGAATATGTAATTTGTCCACTGTGATCAGTTTGACATTACGATAAATACCACTACCCGTGTACCAGCGGCTATCACCATGGCGGGAGTGATCAACATGTACAGTCAATACATTTTGGCTGCCGTCTTTCTTTAGATAATTAGACAGGTCAAAGTAAACCGGTGAATAACCATATGGATTTTCACCTAATAATTTACCATTCAACCAAAACGTTGCGTTGTTATACACACCATCAAATAACACATAGGTGGTGCTATCTTCTGGCTTAGTTGGGGTGACAAAGTGCTTTTGATAAATCCCCACTCCACCGGGTAAATATCCCGTGGCACCTTCTAAAGATTCGTCAAAATCTAGCTCTACACTCCAGTCGTGAGGCAAACGCACGTCACGCCAATTCGAGTCTTTTAACGGTAACTTGGCCGGTAAAGCAGTATCTTCGACCAGGGTAAATTTCCAGTCGAAATTGAAATCAACTTCGCGCTTGCCCAAATTTGCAGACGCAGAACTAACAAAGGCGGTGCTTACTAACATTAAACACGTTATCGCCAAGCCTATTTTTTTTAACATATCCAAAACGGTTCCTCAGAGAATTTATTGTAGATTGTCAATAATACACCACCAAGGTTGGCAAACACTGATAAAATTTAAACTTAAAGTTATTTTTTTATTACTAAACACACAAATCAAACATAAAAAGGGCAACAGACCTGCAATCTGTCACCCTCTTTTAATGAACTATCTAACGATTAAAAAGTTACACGTAGACCAACACGGTAAATCGTACCGGTATTCTGTAACTGAATTGTTCGACCCGTAGGTTGCGAACCTAGAGTGCTACTTTCGCCGCCGACAATATTACCTGAACCATCCACTTCTGGACGACGGGTATCGTATCGACGAATGACAGTATCTGTTAAATTAACCGCTTGGAAAGTCACGTTAAACATATTATTAATTTTCCAGTTAGCCGATAAATCTAACGAACCATATCCTTCAACCCAATGAGAACCGAAGTCATTCACCACTAGAGAATTCAAATAATCAGTACGATAGTTATAGGCTAAACGTACCAATTTACCGTCTTTTTCCCAGAATACTGTGGTATTGAAAGTATGTTCTGAGGTACCTGCTAGTGGTGCTTCAGGTACATAGTCAATCAATTTACCATCTGGGTCTGTGATACGCTCTTCATCAGTACGCGAATCAGCGTAGGTATAGTTAGCCACAAAACCTAATCCAGACCATGCACCCGGCAAGTTAACAAAGTTATGCTGTAAGCTAAGCTCTAAACCACGAACATACCCGCCTGTGCCATTCACCGTTTGATTCATCGTCACAACGTCACAATAGTTACTATTATCTGGGTCAACTAGATCTAGCTCACGATTGATCATACAACCTGCTTGATTGTCACCAGCGGAATATGGCAATAGAATATTGCTAGCCGTAGGTGCATCGGCCGTTATCTGATCTTCACTCAATCTAAAGGCGCGACTAGTCGAATCGTTTGGATCAATCATTGATAAATCAAAATAGTCGCCACGCACGTCTTTCCAATAACTGTTAAAGAATCGACGAGAAGTAAAGTCACTAAATGTTTTGGTAAACAATGCGGCCGAAAATAATGAACCTTCAGCAAAATACCATTCGAAACCTAAATCAAAGTTAGTCGACTTGTAAGGATTTAAGTGTGCACTACCAATAGAGCCATTCGACGTGCTACCAAAGATATTTTCGCGTACATTAAATTCGGGGAATAATTTATTAAACTCTGGACGAGCCATAGACTGTGACGCAGCAAAACGTAATACCATGTCATCATTTAAAATATAATTAAGATTTAAGCTCGGTAATAAGTTGTTATAGCTATGCTCTTCTTCGATTGCAAAACGGATGGTTTCACCATTTTCACTTTGTTGCGACACTAATGGACCATATTTAGCAATTAACGCAGCTCTTGCTTCTTCTTCGGTAGCCGTGTTTGTGGCAAGTGGTACGCCGTTTTCTTGCTCAAACCCAAACAATGATAAGTTTTCATCTATGCCCGTTGATTGAAAGCTCTGATTAGCATCATAATCTAAATATGATGTACCATTAGCTGTCACTGTAGTCTTAGCGTAACGTAAACCAAAATCACCGAACAATGCATCATCCATTAAAGAAAAATTAGCTTGTATATAAGCAGCTGTCGCTTCTTGACTTATTTTTTGCGCATTATCTGGCGAGAAGCTTGCTTCAATTTTGCCGTCTACCTCTAACTCTCTAACAAAATCTCTCACAGCAAAAATATCAATGGTAGACCAACCATCTGTTAAATGGTCACGGTCTAACCCTAGTTCAACCCCCCAATCGTCAGGTGTTTGTTCAGTAGTGAAATCAGCTAAGGTAAATTCGTTTAATACTCCTTCTATACAACCTCGGTTACAACCTATGTAGATATTATCGCGCTCTTTATCTCGATCACTATATTTAAACCCAGTTTCCAAGCTGGTGATAAAGCCAATTTCTTTGTCCCATTCTACGTCAAAATATAAGTTAGTGGCTTTGTCATTGGAAAAACGGCGACTATCAGTGAAGGTTTGAAACTCAAAATTAGTTCCATCATCGAAGTAACCTTCAGTAGCCACATTACGGCACAACAAGTCTCCTTCTGGATTATCGCAGGTATAGCCTGCAAAGTTATTGCTATATCTATCCAACCCTAGACCTGTCCCGTTGGTAATTCTCGGCCGCCAAAAAGAACGTAAGTTAAAATCGTCATACTGATCGGTTTCTGAAGTACCGCCAGTTAAACTTATAATAAAATCGCCCACTTCTTGTTTTAGATCAATACCAAACACTTCTGTTTCTTGAATATCGTTAGTTACATCTCTATGCTGACGCCAAGTACCTGCACGAGTATAAACATTACCATTAGGTAAAGGATTATCTACAAAAGGAATAACCGAATCACGACTAAAGGCTGTATCGATATTGGTTACAATATTGCCCGTCTCAGGATCAAGAATGGTCTGACTAGCATCTACCGCACTTCTGTCACCATTAATTGACATAAACTGGTTATCGCGGAATATTTCTTGATTCGTTTTTGTGTAGGTAAACTGAATATCACTGCCTTCCCACAATTTAAATTGCAAGGCAAGTTGATAGGTATCACGGTCACGTTGTACTTGTTGATGATGATATTGCACATTTTGTGGCACATAACCTACGATAGTTCCATCTTGAGCTGTTGGCTCAGTATCACCTAAATAAGTAACACCATTAATTGGTGTGCTAGGCACCCAACGAGCAATGTTTATACGGTCTAAACGCGTAGCTTGGGTTTCTTTTGACCCAACAAACGACAAGCCCACTTTTTCATCAAAGAACTTTTCTGAAAACGAGAATTGTAACTTACCGTCATCTCCTAAATCACTCAGGCTAAAACTATCTGTATCAGCAAAGCTGTTGTAGCGACTCTGCACTTCAAACACTCGGCGATCTTTTTTCGCACTAAGTGGCTTAAAACCAACCAGTTTTATGGTGGCACCTAAACTACCTTCATCAGTAGACGCGCTTGGCGTTTTTTGTACTTCAATGGCTTGCAAAATATCAGCTGAGAACTCACTAAAGTTGACTGACTGATTATCTCCCGAGCTAGTAAGAGGAACACCATTAAGTGTCACGTTATTTAAGTCACCACCTATGCCTCGGGCGGTAATAGACGTACCCTCACCATCACTTCGACCAATAGAAATACCGGTAACTCGTTGCAATGCCTCTGCAATGTTTTGGTCTGATGATTTACCTATATCTTCAGCTTTGATCGCATCAACAATATTTTTTGCTGCACGTTTAATATTCATCGCACTAGTTAAGGATTCTCTAAATCCAGAAACCTCAATGACTTCAGTCTCGTCTTCGGTACTATTTGCGTTTGCTTCTTGTGCGTGAACGCTATGAATTGATCCCATCAAAGCTGCAGCCGATGCTGCACCTAGTAATAGATTCTTTAATTTAAGGCTACTTTTAGTTTCTTTCATAAGTGCTTCTCACATGTCGTTATTATTTCTATAACTAAGCTCCAACAACCTCCCCAAAAACGCTCACATTAATATTTCTTTAATGTCATCGCTTTAAGAAAATAAAAAGCTTAGGTACAAGCTACTTCGTACAATTTCAAATATTGACTAACGTCTACTACCAACCAAAGACACAACAACATTTGATTTCATATTTAGTTTAGCACTTTCAAATATAATACCAACACTTTACGTTAATTTTCTTTACACAAATTATACAAAGAACAATTAACCGTATAAATACAAACACTTACAACCATAAAAAAGATAATAAAAGGCAAAAAAAGACAAAAAAACACCAGTAGTCAAGTAGACACAAAAACACAACACCACGAAAAACAATTCAAATACAAACACGTTAAATTCATATATAAATAACAAATTTTAAAGGTAGCGTGAATACAGGTGAATAAAATCAATTAGACATCAATATCAACAGCTTACTTTTATACGTTAACGCATAAACAAAAACTAAAATACGTAAAAAATAGCGATATTGCATTTTAAACAATATAAACATCTGACTTATTGTTTAAAACAAACCGTTAACTTACGCTAACATTTATCCTTAACAAGCGTAAACACTGGGGTGAGACAAATTATTTGACTGAGCACCTTGCGTGTTATTCTCCTCGTTTACTGTCTGTTTAAGGTACACCATTCTATAAAACCTAGCATTTATACGTAAAATACGGAGGAAAAAAGCCGCCCTAATAGCAGTCTGAGTTACTCTGCCTGTACCTACAACTCCCTCTACACCCCATTCAAATATCAAAAAACCACAAATAAGGGTTATTTCTCAGCTGTTTTAATTAGCAAAATTACCAAGCAAAATTCAATTTTTGCAAAACCAGCAAAATAATAAAAACAATTCATTGGCAAAAAAAACCACCCAAAAAAAGCATGATAAACACAATTTACTTTCAAATGGATATGCCCACTTAAATCATCAAGCACTGATCTAAAAAAATGCAACAGCCATAACAACAAGTTGCTTTTCATTGTTGTTAAATAGGCTATTAGAAGGTTAATCGATAAGTAGTTCCAACCTTGTGTAACCTCGATATTTTTCCGGTGTATTACTCACCAAGGGGAATAGGCACAAACGGTATTAATGTATCGTCACGAAAGTGTTATATCGCCGTTAAACAGTATCGGTTAAATGAATGGCTTGGAAACACAGGGATACAGATGCACTGACTTTCCGAGATGCAGAACAGCCTAATTGTAGTCCTCTAGCCACTCAGAAGTACCATCACGGCCGAGCCTGATCGTAAAATACTCACTAGGTATATTGTAGGCCAGACGGGGCAAGTTACCCTTCATCTACCAGAACAGGGTGGCGTTATTATTTAGCTTGCAAGGCCTCCCAGCAAAACAAGCGAATTATAGTAAGATAATGTTGTGTCGAACTCCTACTACAAACAAGTAGATGACTGCACATCAGTGGATTTGAATATGCTAACTTGGTTGCAAAACTAACGGTTCATTGAGATGCCTATTCACTGAAAGCACAAAAAAGCCAGTTTGGGGCTAATCAAACTGGCTGTTGCAACGGACACATTGAGCGTGGGTATTTATAAGTGAGTGAACTACTCTGGATCGTCTTCTCCGCCAATGCCCCATTCCGCTTCGTTCAACAACGAAATTTTGTAGGTTAAGGCAAATTCGCTTGGTACTTTACTAGGCTTGTCAATATGTAGTCCTGTGTCATCTAGGGTCCAATTAACTTTTTCATCACTGCCTAACAGTTCAACATTGGTGATTTTTCCATCCAGTACGCTCAAACTTGTACTGAGTGTTTTTACTAAAATGTCGCTCTTAGGTGCATCCATGACGATTGCAAAAAGCGTATCATCACCTTTTTTAGTAAAACGGATATCTTTGTCCGAATACACAATTTTTTGTTTTTCTACTTTATGGCCACCGCCTTTGATCCGCGTTGGGCCTTCACCAAATACTCGCCAAGGACGAGTTTCGTATATACCTTCACCATTAATTTCAAGCCATTTGCCTAAGTCGCCCAACATATCTTTCATTTCTTGTGGGATCGATCCATCTGGGTTAGGTGGCACATTTAATAGCATCAAGCCATTTTTGGAGACAATATCTATTAAGATATCGACAATTTCATTAGGTGAAACAAACTTAGCATTTTGGCGGAAAAACCAAGCGCCTGGAGAAGTATCTGTCATCCAGAATTTATCTTTGATTTTATTAGGACGGCCGCGCTCATAATCATGTACGCCTACCTCTGCTGGGAAAGACGTGTTTTTATAACTAATAACAACATCCTTACCCCATTCAACACCTTTATTGTAATAATAGGCTATGAATTTTTTGCGGTAGTCTTCATCTAATTCTTCTACCCACCAGTCAAACCAAACGACATCGGGCTGATAATTATCCACTACCTCCTTTAGTTTAGCGTACCATTCATCATGAAAACGTTTGGTGGGTTTAAAATCCGTTAGTTCATGTTGGTCGGTGTATAAATCTGAAGTTTCCTCGGTGGCATCGAATTTATAAGCATTCGCATAGTACACCCAAGTGAAGGCATGATGGAAAGAAGTTAAGAACTTCATATCTCGCTTATCAAGTGCTTTTTTAAGCTCACCCGTTACGTCAATTCCCATCATGTCTTTTACATTCCAGCGCGTGACTTCGCTGTCCCACATAGCAAAGTTATCATGATGCATTGCTACAGGTCCGGCAAACTTAGCACCAGATTTAGCAAACAACTCAGCCCACTCTTCGGCGTCAAATGCAGTAGGCTTAAAATTAGGGATAATGTCTTTATACCCTACTTTATCTAGAGGTCCATGGGTTTCAACATGATGCTTATAAGTAGCATTAACAACTGGCTTACCATTTTTTAAACGCTTTTCACCTGTTTTCCAATTATAGGCTTCATCCATGTAAACATTTAGACCATACCAACCAACACCATTTTTCATATTGAGGTTAGCCGTAGATACAGGCCCCCAATGAGCATAAATACCTAACTTAGCGTCTTGAGAACCATGCTGGCTGCTCTTCTACTTTAGACAATGAATCCCAGTCTTCTGCGTAAGTGACATTTTTTACGCTAGACTTGTCGCTACTAGACGTCGTCGCCCCTTGCTGATTGCTACAGCTAGATACACCCACGAATAATGAGCAGATAGCTATAGAGAGAAGTGTTTTTTTCATAAATGATTACCTGTGTATTTAAAATCGGTAGCTTAAGTGATGAATAGCCACTATCGAATAAGCCGTATACTTAAAGGTAACAACTCACAGCCCCACATTCAATATATAAACGATGCAATTTACATATAAACAGGTAAAGGTTTTGTAAATTATGCCCTCTAGCACGTTTTTAAGCCGTTGCAGAACACCTGAGTCGCCTTCTTATCATTTAAGGACAAACCACAAATGTACCTACACTTTCTTTTTCCCATCACCAGTCATCACTTCTAAAAGATGAAATAGGTAAACCATTCACACCAAATAATTCGCCGCTAGGGCAATCTTTAAAGGCATACCTTACTGCGACAGGTTGTTTTACTTCGTCGCTCCAAACCGTTAGTTTCGCTTTTCTATGCATGAGTTTTGCTTGCGCGGGGAAAAATACTCTATCGTTTCCAGCTACTTCAAACTCAGTAATGGCTTTTGAAAAACTTGTCAGACCTAAGGGTGCGTTAGCGAAATCGACACTAACTTTACCATCATCAAGCATGTCAGCATGCTTAAATGTAGGGGCGGTATGACTCACATCCATTCCATACTGATTGCCTAACGCTAAATACGCCAAACGCTCTCCAACAGGTTGTTTATCCGCGGGGTGAATTTGCGAACAATTGCCCACATCTAAGGTTACAGCCATTCCACTATTTGGGATCGCCTCGACACTTTGTAGCTGAGCTTCTCGTAAATAAGCAGATGACCTATCTCCCTTATAAGAAAAGGGTGCAATTTGGACAAAATGAAAAGCAAACTCTCCACTGTTCCACAAGTTACGCCAATTTTTTACCATGGCAGGAAATAACGTTTTGTATTCACGAGCTCTTGAGCGATTGGCTTCGCCTTGATACCAAATAGCCCCTTTAATTTGTAAACCTAAGAATGGATTGATCATGCCATTAAATAGTTGGCTGGGCTGTCTATGAACTGGCTGATTGGTTAAAGCTTGATGAAAATTAAAGTCGGCATATTGTGCGAGAGTGGGCGCGTCGATCCAAGATTCCACTGGCGTACCGCCCCAAGCACTGACAATAATTCCAACAGGTACATCTAATAAAGCTTGTAACTTTGCAGCAAAATAATATGCGGTTGCGCTAAATGTTTTTACTGTCGCTGGCTGCGCTTCTTGCCATGTTCCTTGCACATTATCAAGAGGAGTAACGCTGGCTTTTATTGCTGCTGTAAACAAACGTAATTGTGGGTTGGTTGAATGTAATATGGTTTCGTTACTACCGATTATCGGCTGATTAAAATTGCCTGAAAGCGGCATACCCATATTCGATTGACCCGAGGCGAACCACACTTCACCTAACAACACATTAGAGAATATTTTCTTATTGCTGCCAGTCAATACTATTTTATGAGGTTTATGATCCGCTTTGGGTGTATCGACGGTTAGCCGCCACTTGCCATTGGCGTCAGCTCGGGTACTTGTTGAACCACCCCAGCTGGTTGTCATTGTGATACGTTGCTTGGCCGTATCAGTCCCCCAAATAACAAATTGCTTATTTTGTTGTACAACCATATTACTAGCAAAAAAAGTAGGGACTTCAAAAGCATAACCCAGTGAACTATAAAATATCACCCAAAAGCCCAGCATAAGATTTATTTTTATACGCAAGATTATCTCCTTTACACAATGTATAGCTGCTGATCCTAGCGTACAATTATTTAACGTAACACAACAGGTTATTTTACGTGTTCGCTATTCTACAGTTATTCAAACAACATCCTTTGTCTAAGACTGGGCGATAACTCAAAGAGCTGTTTTTTATTATCTGTTTTGCGCGTAGCTGTGATATCTATAGATTGTTCAGCCGCTTTATAACAAATAAATCCACTCGGTATTGCAACAACCTAGTGGATTCAGATAAAGCTAACAAACCGTATACTTCATCTGTCATAGCGCTCCAATTAATACTTATCTAGACACCAATACTTATCTAGACACCCACTACTACTTATCTAGACACCCACTACTACTTATCTAGACACCCACGATAAGCAAATAAAACATTGTACTTATCTAGACACCCATTATAAGCAAATAAAACATTGAGTTTTTAGATTGTCGGACTAAGCTTAATTTACGTTGTTTGAAGGGAGTCAATCATGCCTAGGTCTCGTTCATCTCAAGTTTCTTTAATCGATACGCCTTATTATCATTGTGTTTCACGTTGTGTTCGTCGCTGTTTTTTGTGCGGTGTAGATGATTATTCAGGTCAAAGTTACGAACATAGGCGGGGGTGGGTAGAAGAGCGATTATTGCTTTTGGCGTCTGTATTTGCGATAGATATCAGTGCTTATGCGGTCATGAGTAACCATGTGCATGTGGTGCTATTTGTTGATAAAGCGACAGCGGATAATTGGAGCCTAAAACAGGTCCTTGAACATTGGCATCAATTACACAAAGGTACATTACTCAGTCAAAAGTACTTACGAGAAGAGGCGCTCACACATAGTGAGATGTTGACCCTAACCGAGACCGCAGAAATCTATCGCCAACGCTTATACGACATCAGTTGGTTTATGGGAAATCTCAATGAATATGTCGCCCGTGAAGCCAACAAAGAAGATGGTTGTACCGGTCGCTTTTGGGAAGGACGGTTTACATCTCAAGCGTTACTTGATGAATCAGCGGTACTCGCCTGCATGGCTTATGTCGACTTAAACCCTGTGCGAGCGAAAATAGCAAGTACGCCAGAAACGTCCAAACACACCAGTATTCAAAAACGCGTGAAAGCCATGCAAAAGAGGACAGCCCAGCCTCATCAACTCCTGCCCTTTATTGGCAATTATCAGCAAGGCATGGGTAAAGGCATTGCCTACAGCCTAAAGGACTATTGTGAATTGGTAGATTGCACAGGTCGCTGTATTCGTGAAGAGAAAGCAGGACAGATAGACCATAAACATAACCCGATACTTGAAAGATTAGGGTTATCAGACGCACAATGGCTTACCCTCACCACAGAGTTCGAACAACATTTTTGCTACGCCGCTGGCGCTGAGCAAATGATGCATCAATTCAAAGCTCACACCGGCCACCAGCGAATGCGAGGCATGAGCAAGTCAAAAACCTTACTCAAACGCGCTTAAGGTAAACACCTTCACCAAGGACAAACACAGTCATCACAAGGTGAGGTAGCATTGTATTTACAAAACCAATAAAACCGCAAATATTTGCGATTTCTATCACAAACATCGAGTTCTGTAACACTCCCCAAAGCAAAGCTAAATAACTTGCAGTTTGAATGGTTATATTTGTATTGAAATTTATGATGGGTGTCTAGATAAAATGTGATAAAACCGCGAATATTTGCGACTTCTATCAAAAACATCGAGTTCTGTAACACTCCCCAAAGCAAAGCTAAATAACTTGCAGTTTGAATGGTTATATTTGTATTGAAATTTTCGATGGGTGTCTAGATAAAATGATATTTGTATTGAAATTTTCGATGGGTGTCTAGATAAAATGGATGTGCTAATGAAAATAAAGAAGTAAACATCTTCTAATTGAAGATGGAGGCAAATATTGCCTTGACCATAGCGGAGCGCCCATATATGTCTCAATTAGCTGTTTTTGGTTACTGACACCCTACTCAGGTGAAGTGGTAGAGTCCATACATCGGCAAAAGGTAAAATAACGTAGGAGTAGGACGCGGTCATCGCGATACGGCTTAAAAAAGATAGAGGCCTCAGAGACGACGCGCTGGCTTTGTGAACGAAGTGAATAACTGCGCGCAACACATATTAAACCCAGCCCAAGTAACGTAACCCAAACAACCCAAGGGTAGAAGTAAACATAGACAACAAAGTACTACCAGCAATAATTGCTGCGGCCAAGTGATAATCGCCACCAATACTTCTAACCATGGGATACGCCGCAGCAGCTGTTGGCGCTGCCATCATGATATACAGCACACCTAATTGTTCTCCTCTAAAGCCGAAGAAAAAACCAAGTAGGGTGGCGATGATAGGTAACACAACTAACTTACCGCCAATTGCAATGTATAGCAGTCGCGACGCTCGAAACTCGTGCCAGCGAATAGACGCCCCGACGCATATCAAGGCCAAAGGTAGTGTCATTCTGGCTAGATAATTACCGGTATCTAAAATCAATTTGGGGACCGATATAGACATGACAGTAACCAGTAGCGCCAACACAATAGCGATCGCTAAGGGGTTAGAGAGTACATTTAGCCCTACAGTGCGAAAGGAAGGGGTTTGTGCTTGATGATAGTACAAGGTTAGGATTGAAAAGATATTAACAGGCAAAACCAATACGGCCAAAAACATCGAGGCGAGGCCTACAGCATGGTCGCCAAAAGCGCTGACAGACAATGCTAAACCGACTATTGCTAAGTTGCCACGGCAAGCTCCCTGTACGAATGCGCCTCTGGCATTTCGATTGGGAATAACTAAAGCTAAAAAATGAAATGCAATAAATGAAAGTACTACCACGCCACCAGCGATAAAAAACAACAACAGCGGAAAGTCTTTAGACAAATGGGTAGCAGAGACATTAATAAACAACAAACAAGGTAAGGTTAAATTAAAGACCAACTTAGCGCCAACCTCAGCAAAGTTTTCATTGATCCAACCCATCCGTTTAAGCAAAACCCCCAACAATATAATAATACTGATGGGTAGCGTGACATCTAAAGCGTAGGCTAATGATTCAAACATTGTCAGGCCTTTTAAGGATCCAGACGTTTACCCAACTGGCATTAATTTTCATTTTCTAACACTTTTTTGTTTTGACTGCCTTCAAAGCTAAATTGGTAATAAAAGTCTAGCGCATAATTCAATCCACTTACCGCTTCGACATAAAGCTTGGGTAGTAACTCGTATCGAATAGCCACTTCAGAAACAGAATCAAAAACCCCGATCCCATACCTAAGTTGCAACCCAGGCGCAATTGTGCCAGTTAATGAAAGCTGTGTTTCGTCACCTTGCCCAGAGGTATCTAGCGCCACATCTTCAAAGCCTAATTTATTACCCACTTTAGAGACTAAGTTTTCACTTTGACCTAACCCAATGGATAACAACGCATTGGTAATGACGGTCTCTTGGCTATCATCACTAGACTCGCCGATACCGCGCCCTGTTAGCATGTATGATAAAGCTTGTTGTTGTTCCATTTCTGGCTCGGAAAAAATCTCGACAGTGGGTTTAGATGCGGCTCCTTGTACACGTAATCCCGAAATAACACCGTCTTCAGTTAAGGTAGGATCGCGGATCGCCTCAATATTTAAGTATGGTCTGTCTAAGGTACCATTAAACGAAATATCTCCTTCTCTGATCATTAAGTTTTGGCCGTTTCCTCGATAACGTCCATTCACTAAATTTACTTCACCGTTTGCCAACATGCCTTTTGCATCATTTCTAATTCGCAATTCACCTGTTAAATCACTTGTTAATCCATAGGCATCCAATTTCACTTCATTTCTTTTCTGCGGGTCAATTTTAAGCAATAACTTAAGTTTTAAATTTTGCTGCGCGGTTGCCTCTGCTTGCTCTTGCTCAACCAAAATCACATCACCAGAAGGCGACACAGAACCAGCGGGAAGGTCTCTTATTTTGACTCTAGCATAAGGCACTACTACCTCACCTTGCACATCAACACTTGCTGGCGCAAATGCCAAAGTTATATCTGGGCTCACTCTAGCCTTGATCATATCTTGGTAGTTCACCTCCAACGACTCGCCCTTAATATTCACTTTGCCTACTAAATCAGGTAACCAGCGCACCTCTCCAGATAACTCACCTTCCCCTTTACCAAATTTATAACTGCCGTTGAAATCCGCGTTATCACCTTTCATGCGAATAGTTTGATTGACCTCACTTAAACTAACGGGCAATGCTTCGCCTTTTACAGCAGCATTTTGAAGGGCTAACTCACCATTCAGCAGAGGTTTTGCCAAAGTGCCGGATATTTCGGTTTGCCCTTTAATCACCCCCTGTAAAATATCTAGTTCTGGTAGTAGTGCTTTAAAAGGCGCTAAATCAATGCCACTTAAACGTAAATTACCCGTAATAGGGTGCGACAAATCGCGCGTTAGTAGCGCACTATCGGTTTGTATATTCACACCTATGTCACCAATCTCAGCACCTTGCAAATTCACATCACCTACAATGCTGTTATCGGTCACCTTGCCTTTAATTTCAAACGCCCGTATATCTAGACTTAAATTCTGATTTGATTCTATGAGCCAAGTAGACGGCGACAAAGACAGACTCACATCTGCCAATGGCGCTTGCTCTATGTTCCAACTGCCTTTGGTGCGCATTGTAAATAGACTATCGGTGTCAATAGCTGGCATGTCTAACTCTAATTTGTCTAATAAAGTCGCCCATTCAAAATCAGTCAAAGACACATCCCATTGAGCGACATTCTGCTCAAAATTAGCTTGCTTAATACACAATTGGCTATCGTCTTCTTGCCAACAGTGTGCTGAAATCGAGTAAACTTGGTGTTGCCAATCGGCAGAAATATCAAAAGGCTGATTCAAACTCAAGTTGGTGTATGCGGTTTGAATATCACCAGACAGCCACTTTCCTTGCCAAGCAGTTGCCGTTAGCTTACCTTGCAGGGCAAGGTTCACGTTTAATTGTTCGCCACTGCCCAGTATAACAAGTTGATGTTCTTCAGCATTGCCGGTAATTTTTAGACTAGCTTTATCGACCTGACTACCAGCAATCGCTAAGTTACCAACCGTTAAGTCTAACGCCACAGGCTTGACTTGATCCCAGAGTAATTCTCCATCCCCCGCAATTTGGCTAATGTGCAAATCAGCAGCATTCAATTGCGATACATCGATATGATAACTAACCTGCGGTTGAGCTAATGCACCGTTCACTTGGCCGTTAATCATGGCAGAGCCTGTCACTTCAGGCACCGATTGTGCGATGTTAGGAGCCTCTAAATTAAAGCTAAAGTTTAACTGGTTTTGTTGATCTAAGGTTCCGGCCAATTCTATTTTGTTATCACCATTTAGCAGTAATAATTGTTCAACATTCACTCCATTAGTTTGATGATAATCAAGCCCCCTTTGACTAAAAGAGGATAACCTAACCAACTTCCATGGATGTCTAATTTATCTATCGCGCCTTGCCAAACTCCTTGCTCATTATTCACGCTAAGGGCTAACTCTCCATTTAGTTGGGCTGGATAATCGGGTAAGAGTGCGGCTAAATCAATAGAGTCAATTTGGGTCGAACCTTGCCATGCAAGACTGTCAGTAAGGGATAACTGCCCCTCACTACTGATTTGGCCTCCCAAGGCTTGAACGACTACTTGCTCAATGTTGATGTATTTTTGCTGATTGAACATATCAGCCGAGCCTGCCAAATGCACATCTGTGCTCGGTATTTCCTAGCCCGACAACAGTGCGTTGATTGCTAAATTTAACTTAGCCAAGTCACCCGACAATTCAATATTGCCCTTGGCTGAAGTAAAGTCTGGTGTATCTTGAGCGCCTAAAGGCCAAGCCAAGTCTTGCCAAGTTACCTTGAGGTCCATCGGCAACGTCTCTTTTGCTGGTTGTGCTTGTAGATGAGCGCTAAATTCGAACAATCCAATGACGTTTAAATCAGTCGTCATGTTTTGAATGTTGCCTTTAGACGTGAGTTTGACCTGAGTAACCTGTTTAGCCGCTAACGCGTCTTTGACCAACGGCTCACCAAATGCATTGAGCTCACCTTGAGCGTTAAAGCTTAATTGATGCTCTAGGTTGCCGGCTAATCCAAGCTTACCGGCCACTTCCACTTTGCCTTTGGCATGTTCAACTAAGAGTTTGCTCAATTGAATTTGCTTGGCACCGGCCGAGGCTTTCAGTTGCACTGAATCAATTTTTATCGGTGTTTGCTCAGCCAAATTCAGCTGTACATCAGGCAGAGTAAACTGTTTTATTTGAAAATGAATCGGCAATGTAATGGGCATCGCCTGAATGGGATGGTATTTGATACTGGCAAAATCAAAAGGTTTACTCTTAGTTTGCGGCTGAGTCTGAGTGGGAGGAGTGGCTTGAGCCGCATAAGTTGTTAGCTGCAAGTTTTGTATTGAGAACTGCTCGACGACTAAAATCTGATAAAAATTGAGTTTGGCATTTAGCGATTGCCATGATAAATCAAGTTGATCTTCAACCGACACAGCCAAAGGGCCAATAGCAATTCGGTTCAGCGAAATAGGCATCGGCATAGTCACTAAATCTAACGGCGTAGAGTCGCTGTCTACCACCTCTTTGGCTGGAACAATTTTCGCATCAATACGACCTGTGCTGATGGCATCGATACACACTTCGGCTACAAACAAACAAGATAAACGCAGATCCAGTTTGAGGTCTTTTATCGTAGCTTGAGTACCCGCTTGTTCCCACCTAACATCAGATAAGTGTAACTCTGAAAGCAGGCCACCACTTGAGTAGTCAACATCTAAGCCATCGACCGAAGAATCGGCTACAGATACGGCCAACTGCATACCCCAAGGCGTAACTAGCAATACAAATAGCATTAGAATAATTGTCAAAATAGCATATAAGGTCCTGAATAAGATCTTGCCAATGCTGAAGGATTTTGTTGTCTTGACGCTTGTGGTGGTAGACGAGGGTTGCTGTGCCGTACTCATAATGCAGGCCCCATAGAAAAGTGTAAACGAACAGTTGACTCCAATTGACTATGGCCTCGTGCTAAGTACAATCGAATGGGTCCAACAGGCGACAACTAAGGTAGCCCCAATCCCATAACCGGTTGCAATGTCTTCTGCGATATTGTCTGAAGCGTTACCAGCATCAACAAATACTGACGCCCGCCAATCTTCAACAACTGGGTATGAATACTCGATACTGGCAACGGTTAGGTACTGACCACCCGTTAAGCTTTTTTCATTATTTTCATCTAGTTCGTAAGGCGATAATGTCTCATAACCGAAACCACGCACACTTTGATCACCACCGGCAAAGTAACGTAAACTTGCGGGTACGCGATCAAAACTACTCGTTGATATTCCTCCGGCTTGAAAACGTAGCAAGAATCGATGCTCATCAATACTTCTCAACCATTTAGACAAAGCGGTTACTCGAAACATATTAATATCAGATAACAACGAGTCCGATGCAAACTCGGTGGTAATAGATTGTCTATCTCCCCAGTACACATCCAGTCCCCCTTTGGTTCTGAGTCGACTCAACGTAAAACCAGGCATTAACAATTGAATGGTTTGCTCTGGGTCGATACCTTGCACAAAAGTTTCTTGCTCAAGTTTTAAAAATGCCGAGCGCTGCCAGTCCGAGTTTTCCACCGTCCAATTACGGGTGACGCTAACAGACAATTTGTCACTGTGGGTATCATTGTTATTTTGAGCCTGAGTAACCAAGCTGAAAACTGACGTAGTTTTGCACCGGATCTTCAATCGGAATGCGATAATCCAAAGCCGCATATTGTTCTGGAGCAGAAACAAAAATCTCCCCCTACGGAATGCCCATGACTGTTGACCCAAGGTCTGCGCCATTTCCCGGTAAATCGTGGACCTTCATCAGAAGAGGCCCCAATACCGACGTCAAAATTGTCTCTTGGTTTATGGGTTAAGATAACTTGAATGGGGACCTGAAAATTCTCTGCATCATCAATAATCGGCCGCACCACAACATTTCTGAAATATTGAGTTTGCTTGAGCAATTGATTAAATAACCCTAATTTACCTGATAGATAAAAGTCGCCCGCTTGAAAAGGCACTAAACTCTTAGCTAATGAAGAAGCTCGCAGATCTTGACCAAATTTCAATTCTCCAAAACGATAACGATTACCACTAGAAACATGCAACGTCACATCTGCCGCATGTAAACTTTCATACACTTTAATGCTGCTTTCGGTATATTCAAAATCAAAAAAACCGCGAGACAAAGCTAGACTCTGTATCTGCCCTTTAGCACTTTCGTAGGCAGAATGATCGAGAGGTTGCGCTGTTTTTAAAGGTAAACCAGCCAGTAATTTCTGTATCGCTTTATCTTCACCGGCTTGTCCATTTACTTTAATTGACAAGTTTCTTATTTTTGTCACTTCACCTAATTTGATTTGCAGTTGCCAATCATCTTTAATTGACTTAGCTGCTGTAAAAGTAAACTGCAAACCATAATAACCATACACTTGCGCCGCTTTACTGGCTTTTTCAATAATGGTTTGTTGGTATTGTTCAAAGTCAGATTTGTGTTGCGGCAAGCTTACGGAAGCAACAACCACCTCAATATTTTCGCGCACCTTATCGTTGTCGACACCTGTTATTTTAAGTTCGCCAGCAACAACAGAAAGCGAAAACACTAAGCTAAACACCACAGTGACAATACAGCCCAAAAGCTTAAAACGAATAGATGAAAAAATAGGGATGAACAAACAGATTCTCACTTACTATAAACGACTAACACATCAATGCGCAGAACATTGATACACAACCTTACCCTAACCACCCCAACACATCGCCTTCAACCGACTAAGCTTACACACATTGACCTTATCTCAGTCATTTTGAGAGCCGCTGAAACAGCAATATTGAGGTCACATGGATATGAAATATTAGACTAGGATAATACAGGTTTTACGCTCATCTGTAATGAAATTTAACCCTTGGTCAACGCTTAGTTATGTTTTACCCTAGCTGCAAACCAACTGAATACAACAAACATGACTCAACAAACATCTAAACCTGTATGTATTGTCACAGGTGGCAGCTTTGGTATAGGCCAAGCGATATGTGACAAATTCAATCGACAACACCATCAAGTGATTAATTTAGATATCGCTCATAATCCACAACAATCCAAAGAAATACAGTGGTTCAAGTGCGATATGAAAAGTTCAGCGAGTGTCAAACAACTGATCGAACAGGTGATTGTTCGGTATGGTAGAGTCGACACGTTAATATCCAATGCTGGAATACACTTGTCAGCCACTATCGAAGAAACGACTGAAGCCCAATTCGACGAGCTATTTGCGTTAAATGTGAAAGGAGCGATTAGTGCAACGAAAGCCGTTTTGCCAACCATGAAAGTGCAAAATAATGGCGTCATTTTGTATATGGCGTCTGAACAAGCGTTAGTTGCCAAAACTAACTCTTTTGCCTACAACATGAGTAAAGCGGCCCTCGCCTCTATGGCAAAAACAACCGCTTTAGATTATGCAAAGTATCAAATCAGAGCGAACGCAATTTGCCAAGGCACAATTGAAACACCTCTGTACCATCAAGCCATTGACAAATATGTGGCTAGTTCTGGCGCAGATAAAAATCAAGTGCATGCAGAAGAAGCAGCTCTGCAACCAATTGGTCGTTTAGGCCAAGCAGACGAAGTCGCAGCATTAGCGTATTTTCTGGCCAGTGACGATGCAAAATTTATTACTGGCAGTTTGCAAGTTATTGATGGCGGTTACACGACCCAATGATGACGCCAAATTAATGAGTCCCCATTTACATAAAATAATTGATCCTCATTTACACTTTTTTGCATTGCATGAAGGCGATTATGCTTGGTTAAAGCCAGACAACCCACCTTCTTGGCCTGACAAGCAAAAGATCAATCGGACCTATGTGCAACAAGATTTAGTGTTACCTTCAAATGTAGCATTAGCGGGCTTAGTGCATATTGAAGCTGGCTTTGACAACCAACACCCTTGGAAAGAAATTGACTGGTTGGAACACCATTGTACTCTGCCCTTCAAAAGTGTGGCCTTTGCAGATTTAACATCCCGCCATTTTAGCCAACAAATAGCGCAACTAACACAGCGAGAAAGCGTAGTAGGCATTCGTCACATTTTAGACCAGCAGGCCCATGAAATTTTGACCTCGGATACCATCCAGCAGCACTTCAAATTGCTACAAGACTATCAACTGAGTTTTGACGCACAACTTAGTGTGGAGAATAAAAATGGGTGCGACGCGCTTCTCAAGCTGGCACAGCAATACCCTAGCGTGAAGATTATACTCAATCACGGTGGCTGGCCGCCAGACGTAACCTCCCAGCAACGTTACCGAAGCTGGCAAGCTAACCTAAAGCAATTAGCAACCTGTGAAAATGTTGCGCTCAAACTTTCAGCTTGGGAAATGCTACAAGCGGGGTCGACTGATTTATTGGATCAGATACTAGCGGTGAGTTTACACACTTTCGGACAACATAGAGTAATGTTGGCCAGTAACTTTCCTGTGTGTTTATTGGCCAGTAGTTATACGCAGTTATGGAACAAGTATTTACTGCTTATTCCAACTGTAGGGTTAGATTGTTGGCAAAACATCAGCTACCAGAATGCCCTGAATTGGTATCGACTTGATTGCTCTGTTTAAGCGTAATAACAATGCCATCAAATACATCTACACTCAGCAATAATTCATTGCAATTAGGATAAATTTAGCTTGGCCAATTGCTATCCCACATGACCATGTTTACTATTGTCTACAACCTAGATAATGAGAGAGTGACAATTGCGCAATTTTCCAAGATTCATTGCCCTAGGCACTATCATTTTAATAACATCCTGTTCTAGCGCACAGCCGCCGATTATGACAAATGAAAGATTTGACAGCCGGATCAGTCCTGCGGGGATCACCGAATTTGCCTACGGAATTTCTTGGAGACATACCTCTCAAGCCTCTTTAGGTGAGTTATCAGAGAGTCAAGCTAGATCGAAAAGTAGAAATAGATACCAAGAATCGAATCAGCAAAGCGCCTTGTCTTTACGAGCAGATAATCAAACCAAACTAGCCTTAGAAGATAAGGCCGTTGAGGGTTTAAAGCAAAAGCTACGCAAAGAAAGTCTCTGTCCCAAAGGATATGACATTAGCGATGTCTCATGGAAAGCTGACAATATTCGACTACTAGGCTTTTGCCATTAAACTAAAAGCAGTCACCATTTAGCACAAAAGTAAGGAATGAATGTGAAAACAATCAAAACAAGAGCAGCTGTAGCATGGGCAGCCGGTGAACCACTCAAAATTGAAGAAGTAGATTTAGCAGCACCGCAAAAAGGCGAAGTATTAGTTCGCATTGTGGCCACTGGCGTTTGTCACACCGACGCTTACACGTTATCTGGGGATGATCCCGAAGGACTATTTCCCGCTATTTTAGGCCATGAAGGGGCCGGCATCGTTGAAGCCGTGGGCGAAGGCGTGACGTTGGTTGAAGTAGGCGATCATGTTATTCCTTTGTACACCCCGAATGTGGCAAATGTGACTATTGCTTGTCTGGCAAAACAAACCTTTGTCAAGCTATTCGAAGCACTCAAGGTAAAGGTGTGATGCCAGACGGCACCAGTCGTTTTTCAATTAACGGCCAACCTATTTATCATTATATGGGTACCTCAACATTTGCAGAGCATACTGTGGTTCCCGAAATAGCATTGGCTAAAATCCCCAAGGATGCGCCACTAGAAAAGGTTTGTTTGCTAGGCTGTGGGGTAACGACTGGTATGGGCGCGGTAACCAATGCGGCCAAAGTTCAAGCTGGAGATACTGTGGCTGTATTTGGCTTGGGCGGAATCGGTTTATCAGTTTTAATTGGCGCCAAAATGGCAAAAGCAGGACGCATCATTGCCATTGATGTAAATGAAGACAAATTTGCCACGGCCAAAGAACTAGGTGCCACCGATGTGGTCAATCCAAAGAATTTTGATAAGCCTATACAAGATGTGATTGTTGAAATGACCGACGGTGGCGTTGACTTTTCTTTCGAGTGTATTGGTAACGTGAATGTCATGCGCTCAGCGTTAGAGTGTTGCCACAAAGGCTGGGGGGAATCGGTCATTATTGGTGTAGCTGGCGCCGGACAAGAAATATCCACTCGCCCATTTCAATTAGTGACAGGCCGTGTTTGGCGAGGGACCGCATTTGGCGGAGTGAAAGGCCGCAGCCAATTACCTGACTACGTACAAAGATATATGAATGGCGAGTTTGAATTAGATACGTTTATTACTCATACCATGCCACTGGAAGACATTAACAGCGCTTTTGATTTAATGCATGAAGGCAAATCAATTCGTACAGTGGTGCACTTTTAATGTCTAGCGCTAACGAACTTGCAGAGCTTAGCGCCAATAAATGTTTTGGCGGCTGGCAAAAACGATTTAGCCATAAATCTAAAGTATTGAATTGTAATATGCGTTTCAGTGTATTTATTCCCCCGGTTGTAAACCCAGACGCGAAACTGCCGGCTCTTTATTGGTTAAGTGGTTTAACCTGTACTGACGAGAACTTTGTCACTAAAGCTGGAGCACAAAGAGTGGCCGCTGAGCTAGGCATAATGTTAATCATGCCCGACACCAGCCCACGGGGCGATAACGTACCTGAGGCGGCAGATGGTGCCTATGACTTAGGACTAGGGGCTGGATTTTATCTAAACGCAACTCAGGAACCTTGGATAAAACACTATCAGATGTACGACTATATTGTTGACGAGTTACCTGCTCTCATAAGCAAAGAATTTAAAATAAAAGACAAAGCAGCCATTGCGGGACACTCAATGGGGGGCATGGTGCGTTAACAATTGCCCTGTCCAATATTAAGCGGTATTGCTCGGTGTCGGCATTTTCCCTATTGTCAACCCAACTGATTGTCAGTGGGGTCAAAAAGCGTTTAGTCATTATTTAGGTGACAACAAAAGTGAATGGGAAGACTACGATAGTTGCGCGCTAATGCGTCAACAAGGGAGTTTTTTACATATTCCTATGTTGGTTGACCAAGGACTAGACGACAATTTTTATCATGCCCAAAAGCTAACTAAACCATTAGAAGAGGTGGCCAAGGAAATAGGCTATGAAGCTAACTTTAGATATCACTCAGGCTACGATCATAGTTACTTTTTTATTGCCAGTTTAATAGAGGACCATTTAAGGTTTCACGCCAAGTATCTATAAAAATCAATGATGTTGCGGCTTGTGATGAAAGTTTAACTGGTAATTATAGATTGAATTGGATGGCTAAAGTAGATGCTTTGGCCAAGCCTTAATATGAGCCACAAGAGGGAAAACTACAGATGTGCTCAAAGGCAATATTACTCTTGATGAGCAGGTGCAGCTAAAAATGCAGCAATATCTGTTGCCACACGTTTAGCATCTTCAATCATTGGTAGATGGCCTAAATCTTCATATATGCGCGTGCACCCTGTGAGCATTGTTTTCCATTGTTGATAATCATCAATGGGCAATAACTTATCATTCAGTCCCCAAATCAACATAGTATTCGAAAACACGAACCTGTGACAGGCCGGGAAAAAATCATCAAGGGTATAGAATTGTTCAAACATACGCGCATGCTGAACACTTTTTCGGATGTATTCTTGTGCCAGTACCCGCAAAATGAACTTTGGAATAAAAGGTGGCCTTGCCATTAAGAGCTTATAAAACGCCATAAAATCTTTTTCGCTACACTGTTCAAACATATTAATATGCTTGTCCAGCTCTTGCATAACATAGGTAGATCTAGCGCCAGCGGGGTCCATCAAAACACATTTATGGATCCTCTGGGGAATGCTCTCAATCAATTTTGCCGCTATCATTCCGCCCATTGAATTTCCTATCACACTGAACTGGTGGACATTAAGTAAATCTAAGAACTTAATCACCATTACACATTGTGAAGGCACGGAATAATAATCATTTTCACGATAAGGCGTTTCACCATGGCCTTTTAGATCGGGGATAAGTAATTGGTGTTTAGACGATAAATATTTAGCTAACTTGTTCCATACATACTTATCCCCGCTAAATCCATGGAGTAAGAGTAATATGGGTTTGTCTGTATTAAAGGTTTTGACATTGCTTAAATAGGTAACCGCTAAGCCATCAACCAATATTTGATGTTTGGATAACTTCGCTAATTTGGCCTCAACAACATTGATACCAACATAAAGCCCTTTAGCGATAGACATTTTACTCATTTAACAGACCAACATAATCGTTAGTAAAAATAAAAAGATATGGATGAATCAATACACCCTTCGTTTATTATTATCCGTAAGTGTCAGCTAACTTTGCAAAAATCTCCATTTATCAATACACGCTGCAACCGTTAGTCTAGCATCTTTCAGTAAGAATGAGCCTTATACCTGATGCAAAAAACGGCCACTACCTAGCAAACATTAAAAATAATACTCTAAACTGAATTGAATATAATCATCTCGACGCACTAAATATGAGGGTTCAAGCGGTTCATCGCTAGAAAAATACCAAGCGTCAATATACCACTTCCAATGGTCAGATAAACGACTGGAGGCTTCTATAAAGCCTGAACGTACATTTGAGTGATCCAAGTCTTGCACGACGCCGACTAGTATTTCCGTACCGTCCATATCATTAAACACAATGCGCGTGCCGGCCATTAAATCATTTTGTGCCGTGGTGGTGGCCAATTCATCGCGATCATCAAATTGATACTCGAGCAATACATTGACATCAAACACGCTGTCAAACACACCCACCAACGGATATTCAAAACCAGCCACTAGTGCAAAGTAGTCATCTTGTGCAAAAAATACAGGGTTACCTTCTACTGTCGCTGAATAGTTATTCGCCAGTACTGTTTTTTGCACACCTTCAAATTTAACAATCCAGTCCTCTACCAACACTAGCAAGTCAACACCAATCTGTGTCATTTGAGGATAGAAGGGTCGAATACTCAGTTCACCCTCCGTATTGGCTAGAGGCACATAAAGAGGCTCCCGTGAGGTACCGTCAAAATACGACAGCCCTACCTCCCAATCATCAATTGAATGTTGCCATCTAACAGCCCAATCTAGATGCTTTTCTTTATCTTTAGACTCGTAGATCGGGTTTTCGGTATCTGCGGCTACTGCCGCCCGAAAGCGACCTTAGCTCTCCGGGCAGTGTTCTTTCACGAAAATAAGGCAGAGCAAAAAAAGTTGTCGTTCCCCAATCTTTATACATTGAGAAAGAGACCATAGGCTGGCCTAGCTTGTCTTCGCCATCTATGGCTTCAATTCCGTCTGTTTGATTAATAATATCAACTAAATGTACAGATTCTGTCTGCCCCCAAAAAACCTTACCTATGCCCGCTTGAATTTCCCAATCATCTCCTAAATGAGTCCACTTAAACTCTCTAATATCGCCATGGGTACGTTCATTATCGCTTTGATCAATTCGGTAAAAACCTTTAAATAAAATACTGTCATCGCCATCGTTAAAGGCATGAAATAATTCTGGTGAAAAATAAACCGAGGTATTATTACTTTGTTGTGGGGTATCTAAAGGTTCTTGTAAAAAGTCCCGCATTTCAATACCAGCCGTACCATTGAACTGAACCTGAGCCAATACAAAACTAGGCACTAACGCGATAATTGCAATTATTTTTTTCAATTTATTTCCTTACAGCACCGCAACAAATAACCCACAGAGCACATCTTACTATCGACGATTCTTCATACTATTTTGCTTAAAATCACTTTCATCAAGGCCTGTTTTAAATTGTAATTCTTGCGTAAGCAAAGCAGTACTTTTACCGTTTTGTTTATTGACAACTTCAACTCGCATTGGTCGCCAAAACTTATCTAAATATAATTTATAGTCGTAATTAATAAGTTCCTTCAACAAACTATTTTTACGATCATAGAACTCTATTTTAAGGGCTCTATAATGTACTTTATCCACCCATAAAATTTGTTTTGAATAACCAGAGTTTTCATCTGTAGGTATTTGTTCTAATACAAAACAACTTTGTCCGTCGTATTCTTCATCTCGTAGATACTTAAATTCATATTTTTCTAGCTCAAATGAACTCATATCTTCAAAGGAAAACTCACTGCCCATAAAAGGCCCAGACTTATTTTTCGAGCGAATACGTTTCACTCGACTCAACTTAGGAAGATACATCCACTGATCATCGGGTTCTAAAGCATGAGAAAACGTTAAGAACACTGTGCCTTTAACATCCAAAGGTTGATCAAATATGGTCAGCGCTTTATCGCCATCATCTTGTATTTCTAAAGATTCCATACGCATTTTTCGTTCAACCTCATCGCCACTAGCATTGCGTAAAATCATGCTCATTTTAGCAGTCGTATCACCCCACCCCTTGTCTCGAGCCTTGCGCTCTTTGGCTATTTCTAAGCCTCTTTCGGCAGACTCTTGGCCATAGGCATAACCAACGGTTAAACTACATGCTAACATTGCAGAAAATAATTGAAGCACGACTTTACGAAGCTTACATGAGGTCAAATTTGTCTGTTCCATTTCACTATTCCTGCTTAGTTTTTTTATCAAACACCATTAAAAATGGTGGTAAAAAGAAGAAATCAACGGCTAATGCCACCAAAATGATAATACTGGTTAACATACCCATTTCTGAGTTAAGGGCAAATGGTGACAGCATCAGAATAGAAAATCCAGTAGCCAATACTAATGTTGTTACCCAAAGCGCTCGCCCGACACTTGCAAAGGCATAGCGTACACTGCCCTCTGCATCTTCACCTTTGGAACGAGCATGACGATACTTACTCAAAAAATGAACCGTATCATCAACAATAATGCCAAGTGTCATACTTAACACAATTGACAACCCTAGATTAACTTGCCCAGAGTAAATTCCCCAAATCCCAAAACCTATACATGCCGGCAATAAGTTGGGTAATAAACTAATCACCCCTAGCTTTAACGATTTTAAAGCAAAAATAAGTAAAATCGAAATCAACAATAATGCAATGACTGTACCTTCTAGCATGCTAGCCATATTCATCTCACTGATGTGGGCAAACATCAACCCAGGACTGGCAGCGGTAAGGCGAAGATGTCCAGCATTGGCACTAAACCAATCTTGTGCTCTGGTTTCTAACGAAGTGAGCTCTCTGCTGCCAAGATTTTGCACCATAACAACTATCCGCGTTGCGGATTTATTCAGATCAAGTTGATTATTCAAATCCAAACCATATGGCAGAGACATCTCGTACAACAACATCAATTGAGCAGCCATTTCTTTGTTAGTGGGCAAGGTATAGAAGCTTGCATCGTCTTCATGCATATTTTTATTTAAACGCTTATAAACGTCTGTCACAGTAGAAACATGATCGACCTCTGGCTGCTCTAACAACCAATTGCTGAACTGCTCGATAATGAGTAAATTCTCTGGGTCATTCACCCCTGAATCTTGATTGGTAAAAATAGCAAAATCAATATTTATCATACCACTCACATTTTCTTGCTGAAAATCGGTAGCTTGTCTAAAAGAGGTACTTTCATGAAAATAGGCAGTGGGGACATCATCAAGCTGATTTTTAAAAGAAAACCCTACGGCTAAAAGGGTCACAACAGCAGTAAGCGGTAAAATGGGCTTATGATGCGCAATCACCCATTCACCAAGCTTTTCTATCATTCCGATTTGCTCAACTTGTTGTTTCGGTCGAACCGACAAAGGCAGTAGCATAATCATAGCGGGCAAAAGTGTTAGCGAAAACAAACAGGCAAATACTACCCCAATCGCCGTTAAGTTCCCCAAATCTGCTAATATTGGCACCGCGGCAAAGTTTAGTGTTAAAAATCCAATACCGGTTGTTACACTGGTTATTATTATCGGTAACCAATTTAATTGTAAACTTTCTAGCAGCGCGTCTTTTTTAGTTTTACCTTGTCGCATACTGTATAGCATGGAGGAAATAACATGCACACAATCTGCTACAGCTAGTGTCATTACCATAGTCGGAACATTCACTGTTGCAGTACTCAAATACATGCCCGCCCATCCCGCTAGTCCCATAGTGGCAGCAATACTAGCAATAATAATAATCAACGTTGTGATGGTACCAATTATCGTTCTAAGCAAAATCCACATAATGATAATGATGGCGAGAAACATTAATGGCACTATGGTTTTAAAGTCATGTTCGGCAAATGATGAAAAAGAATAGTTCATGAATACCATGCCAGTATGATGGAATTCATAATCGGGATGCTCTGCTTTATACTGCGCGGTCATCTCTTCAACGTAATGCGCGATTGTTGTAACTTCTGCGGTTTGATCACCGTCAGGTAAGTTTACTGAAATATTGATAACGGCAACGTTACCTTTTGATGAAACCAAGCGATTAACCAAGTTAGGTTCATTCAGGGCAATCTCTCGAATATTGGTAAGGTCGTCAGCTTCCAGATTACTAGGATCTTCAACTAAATCCTCTACTATCAAATCATCAAATTCAGACCAAGTATGTTGAAAATTACTGATTGAATCGATTCGACTTGAGAATGGGGTTTGCTCGGCTTGCTCTGTTAACGATTTTATTAAGGATAACGATTCAACTGAAAACACATTACCAGACTTAGGTGCAACAATAATACTGACACCATCATTCTTGCTAAACATGTCTTGCATTTGGTTGAACGCCATTAGCTGTGGATTATTGTCTTCAAAGAAAACTTTATAATCCCCTCTAAAGTAAAGGTTTTTCGCCCCAAAGGCGGAAGTCAAAATAAGCAGAAAACCAATAAATAACACAGTTTTCGGACGTCCAATTGCCATACTTAACCAAGATCCGCTCACTATATACTCCAAATTTTAAGACGTTTATGAATTTGCCAATTCAATATAAACATAGGTAACAGCATACTATTTACCGACAATAATTCCTATCGTATTGAATAAACAATGGTTTAACAATTTTCCATTAAAATTTCGGTACATTTAATTAACAAAATGAATAAAGAGTTTTGACCTAAGAAAGAAAAGCAGTATGATAGACAGTAACTGGTCAGATGAGCGGATGAGAAAATGAGTATTAGAACAAGTCTTAAAAAAGTATTACCTCCTATTTCAATTACAGAACAAGAAGCATTGGAAGCGGGAGATGTATGGTTAGAATCGTCGATTTATCAGGGTAAACCTGACATGCAAGCGCTTAGGGCTATCCCTAAAGCCACGTTGACTGCTGACGAACAAGCTTTCATGGACGGTCCTCTGGCAACGTTACTAACCATGATTGACGATTTTGATTTGCACAACAGTAAACATATTCCAAAGCACTTATTGGATTTTTTAGCTGCGAACAAATTTTTTGCCTTAATCATTCCTAAAGCGTTTGGCGGCTTAGCTTTCTCAGCCTATGCGAACTCAACCATTGTGGCCACAATTGCGGTAAAAAGTAGTGCGCTAGCCGTCACAGTAATGGTCCCTAATTCTTTAGGGCCGGGGGAGTTATTAATGCACTATGGTACCCCAGAGCAACAACAGCAATGGTTACCAGATCTATCTATAGGAAAAGAAATTCCCTGCTTTGCCTTAACTAGTCCCGAAGCAGGTTCGGATGCAGGTGCTATTCCAGATGCGGCTATAGTCACCAAAGGTAAATGGAACGGCGAAGAGGTCATTGGCTTGTCTGTTACATGGGACAAACGATATATTACCCTAGCCCCCATCGCCACAGTATTGGGCTTAGCGTTTAAAGTATTTGATCCTGAGCATTTATTAGGCGAAGAATTAGAGTTAGGTATTACTTGCGCGCTTATCCCTAAATCTCATCCCGGAGTGCAGCTTGGTAATCGCCACGATCCTATGGGTGCTAGGTTTTATAACGGCACCACTCGTGGTGAAAACGTCTTTATTCCAATGGATTTCATAATCGGCGGCCAAAAAATATTGGCCGTGGTTGGCAGATGTTAGTCAGCTGTTTAGGCGCGGGACGCGGCATATCTCTCCCTGCTATGGGCACGGCTAGCGCACAATCTGCGTTTAAATCTACTGCCCAATACTCATTTGTACGTGAACAATTTGGTGTGCCAATTGGCCGTTTTGAAGGTATACAGGAAAAACTTGCCGATATGGCAGGCAAAACATTCGTCACAGAAGCGATGCGCGTATTAACCACAGAAGGGCTAGGCTTAGGTCTAAAACCATCAGTAGTCACCGCTATGGCTAAATACCATATGACCGAGTTGGGTCGAGAAGTGAATAGTATGGCTATGGATATTCAGGCAGGAAAAGCCATTCAGCGTGGTCCACAAAATACCTTGGCCAGTGGCTATATGTCTCAACCTATTGGTATTACAGTTGAAGGTGCTAATATTTTAACCCGAAGTTTGATGATATTTGGTCAAGGCACCATGCGCTGCCACCCTCATTTAAAAGAAATGGTTGACCTAATCCATAGTGAAGACCAAGCGGCTGACGGTAAGTTTAATAAAGTACTAGGTAAAACTATCGCCTTTAGCGTCAAAAACGCTTTTCGCAGTGTAGCAAAAAGTTACTTACCTTTTGTTCGTGGCGCTGAAACGGCTCTACCTGAAGTGGCTAAATACGAAAAACGAATGAATGCCTTGTCAGCTAAGCTCGCCCCCTTGGCGGACCTATCGTTGCTAGTTTTGGGTGGCGATCTAAAAAAAGCGGAAATGTTATCCGCCCGCTTAGGCGATGTAATGAGCTATTTGTATGCTTCTATGGCTGTCATTCGTTTCTACGAACAAAAAGTGTCTGACAGGAACGAAGCGAAACCTTTCTTTGAATACGCAATTCAATGGTGTTTGCAACAAGGAGAGCAGGCGTTAGTCGACTTTATCGATAACTTTCCAAATATAGCCGCCAGAGGATTAATGCGTGTATTAACCAACACTTATACTCGCTCGGTAAAAGCTATCCCGGATCAGTTAAAGTTAGCGCTATCAAACGCCAGTATGACACAGAGCTCCATTATGTCTGAGTTAACTCACTTGGTAAAACCGGTTACTGGTGATGGGAATGACATCAATCAACAAGCTTTCATGGCAAAACATAAAGTCTTACCACAGCTTAAGAAGATCCAAAAAGCCCTACGCAAAACGCCCGTAGTGCCTTTCATATCTTTTGAGCATGCAATAAATAAATTACAAGAAGCTGGTGAGTTAACAGCCGAAGAAGTTGCCTTGGTCATTGATTACAATGATAAACGTAAGTTGGCCGTACGAGTTGACGAATTCACATTCGACTTAGAATTACTTGATACGGATCAAGCATTGGTTAAGTCGGAAACGAACAAGGTTAACGCCGCTTAGCACTCGAACCATATAAAAATAATACAAAGAGGTAGGGATTAAAAAGCCGATATTAAGTATCGGCTTTCTTTTAATTTAAAAACGCGTTGTTAATCCCAGGCTGATTAGTATAAATAACCTGAGTTCTGGATAAAAAGTATCATTTAACCTAAACACTAGTTTACGCTAAGCAATATCAATATAACTCAATGGCTTATCTAGGATTCAGCTTAAATATAACTATTTAATGTCATCTTTAGCTTCAGTCTCTTCAGCGTTTGTCGCACCTTTAGAAAAGTCTGCGTCATTTTCGTCGGCATCTCCTACTACGTGCTCCAATTTCACTTTATCAACCGTTCTAAACGTATTGATAGGCCCCGCTAGCGCATATAAAGCAAAGACAATGAATAGCACTAATGCTGGTTCAGTTGCGACTACCACAAATACTAACATGATCAACAGCAAAGCCACAAAAGGCACCTTACCACTCAAGTTAATTTCTTTAAATGAATTGTACTTAAAGTTACTGACCATCAACAACCCAGCTAATCCAGTGATTAGGGCAACAATTATCCCATAATCATCGCCATTCACATCATATTCCACTCCAACCCAAATTAGTCCTGCCACTAAGGCTGCAGCAGCTGGACTCGCTAAGCCTTGGAAAAACCTATTATCAGCAATACCGACTTGAGTATTGAACCTAGCCAACCTAAGTGCCGCACCAGCAACATAAATAAACGCGGCTAACCAACCGATTTTACCAAGACCAGACAAGCCCCAGTTGTAAGCGACTAAAGCAGGCGCTACACCAAATGACACCATATCAGCCATAGAGTCGTACTCTGCCCCAAATTCACTTTGGGTATTGGTCATTCGCGCAACACGACCATCAAGACCATCAAAAATCATGGCCACAAAGATTGCGATAGCCGCAGCTTCGAACCTACCATTCATTGAAGAAACAACAGCAAAAAAACCAGAAAATAGCCCTGCCGTAGTTAATAGATTGGGTAATAAATAAATACCACGGCGTTTTTGATCAGTCATTTAAGTCCTCCTAAAGTTTGAGGTCAATATAACACATACCCCTGCCACTTAAAATGCGTGTTTCAGAGGGAAACACCGGGTTGGGACAATGATAGCAGAGGGCTTTTTTTAAACAATCTACATTTCTATTATTCATAAATAACCTGAATCCTGGATAAGCCGAACCTCTCGATAACGCTCTTTTTGTGTCTAGCAGCGTTGGATTGGCTAGCAATAACACGTTATGACGTACGACAATCCGCCTTGCTATACACGAAAAATTTCGTCACCGAGTAAGCCATTAAGTAAAGTGATGTGAATGAATGAATGAATGAATGAATGAATGAATGAATGACTTTAAGCCATTGAATTATAATAACAAATTAAATTCTAACGATACTTTTTACCCAGAACTCAGGTTAAATAGACTCAGCGGCAACGAGAGATACACCTAAAAGGGATGATTTTAAATACCCAAGGTATGTATTGAATACCGCACTTGCTAAAAGTTTACATTATTATCCTGTCTGAAATTAAAAACTAATTGAATTGGCTCAGTCAGTTTTTTTACAGAAACATATGATAATTCAAAGACAAATATATAGACATTTGATTTTATTGTATTTTTATTTTGGCACGGGTAATGCATAACCGTAAATATCATCAACTGTAAAGGTATACAAAATATGAAGTCTTACGGTATTAATAAAGTTCTATTCTTAGGTTTATTATGCGGAATTTTTTCTAACGTCTCTGTTGCAAGCTGTGGCCACTCAAGTAGTGGTAGTAGTTCATCAACTGCAACTTGCGACACGTGGGCTGGTGCAGAAATATACGATATGTATATTGAAGGTACAGGTAAGAACATTGATCAAGGTACCAACGCGTCTAGCGGAACCGTTGTTGTCGATGGGGTTACGATAAAAGTCTCAGCTTGGTCAGATACTTTAGGTAATAATGACGATATTGTTGAAGAAGCTTCAATCGCAGGCCCATGGAGATCGGGTTCAGAAACGGGCTACGGCATTATAAACACCGACGAAGCAAGTTTTGACAACCACTCAAGTGCCCATGCAATCGACAATAAAGGAAGTTGGGCAGATTACGATATGATCTTGTTTTCTTTTTCTGAGGAAGTGTCATTGTCGGGCGCAACATTTAGTTGGTTAGGTGGCAGCGCGTCAACTCAACAAGTATCTGCTGTTGGTCTCAACGACATAAGTGATTTAACCAGTGAGCGCTCTACTTGGAGCAATATTGCTAACTCAGCCGTTGATTCAGGCTCGTTTCAAATTGAAGAGTATAACGACGTCTACGTGTCTGATTTTACAACGACTAAAGCAGCACAATATTGGTTAGTCGGTGCTTACAACTCTGTATTTGGTTATGTCAGTAATTTCAGTGAAAACAATGATGCTTTCAAATTGGCCACAATCGGCTTTAGTAAACAAGTGTCACCAGTTACACCACCTACAGGCGTCAATGGTCCTAGTTCATTAGCCTTATTACTGTTAAGTGGTGGATTAGTTGCTTGGCGTCAACGCAAGTCTAAGTAGTTACTCACAAAAAAATTAGATTCATTAAAAGTAAAAAGGTGGCATATGCCACCTTTTTTATACACACTAGATAGCAAAACAGTATTCAACATAAAATGGTTTAGTATGTTAATTAAATTACTTCCCCTTGCTTTTTTAACTGCGTTTTATCCTCTCACTGGTTTGGCTGACTCACAAAGCGACTATGAGAAGGCGTTAACATCTTATAATGCTGAGGCATATGATGAAGCGTTCATTCATTTAAAAAATAGCTTAAAAGCTGACCCCGATAACTTAGCGTCTAAAGTATTAATGGGAAAAATGTTGCTGGTAAAAGGATATTTATCGGCAGCTGAAGTTGAGTTTTATGAAGCATTACAACAAGGTGCAGATATTAATCTAGTAGCAGAACCTTTAGGTAATGCGCTTCTTTTTCAAAATAAATATCAAGAGGTTTTGGACCTCGATTATGTTGATAAGCTCATCGGCAAAGATAAAATCAAATGGTTACAAATTCAAGCTAGCGCGTGTCTTAGATTAAAAAAGTACGACTGCGCTGAAAAAGCTTATCAAGATAGTTTGACCATCTCTCCCAATCATCAATTGTCGCTAAATGGTCTGGCTTCATTAGCACTATTTTCAAAGCAATTAAGTACCGCCGAACAATACTTAAGTCAAGCTATGGCGATTTCAACTAATAATCCCACTACTTTGCGGCTTAAAGGTCAATTGGCACAAGCAGAAGGAGATCTTGAGCAAGCCATAGAATACTTACAACAGTCACTTAGAATAAAGCGTGATGATACAGTCACCTTACGAAAACTAGCCGACATCTACTTGCAAACCAATGATTTAGATAGTGCTAGTGCTTTCGTTGAAGAAATCATAGAGCAAACCCCAGATGATCCCTTGGCGATTTTATTGAGCACTTGGATTGAAAGTAAAAATAAAACTAAATTAGTCAAAAATGATGGTCTAGATAAACTCAATACAATCATGGCAAGTTTATCACCAGAATTTATCGCGGCACACCCAGAATTGCTCTACATAAGTGGCCTAACGGCGTTCTTTGATGGTAATACCGAGCAAGCTAGCAGTCACTTACAGAAGTACTTATTCAAGGTGCCAACAGATATGCAAGCAGCTATGTTACTGGCTCGTACTTATTTATTAACGCAGCAAAACAAGAAAGCGCTTAGTTTACTGGAAAAAAGGCAAGAGAAATTAATTGAAAACCTAGACTCGGCACTGATGTTAGGTGACTTATTCATAAAATTAAATCAGTCTTTCAAAGCTCAAAGGCTAGTCAGTGATTTAGATAAACGTTATGCCGACGATCCACGATTAGCATTGTTTAAAATAAAACTCATGACGGTTAGAGGAAAGCAAACAGAAGCGTTAGCCATGTTAGATGCTAACCTAGAGCAAAATAAGCGCAATCCCACTTTTTTGTTTACATACAGCATGTTAAAACTTCAAGCAGGATTTCATAGCGACGCGTTAAAAGGGGCGAACTACCTTTTAGCGTTACACCCTCAAGAGCCGTCATTTCTTAACCTCAAAGCGGGTATTTTGATACGCCTTGATAAATTAGATGAAGCAAAAGAGTTTGCAGAAGAGTCCTTAAAACTCGAGCCGACTTTATTTCCGGCTAAATTTAATTTAGCGTCCATCTACAGTCGTAAAGGTGATATGGAAAAGTCTAATCAACTTATCGAAAGTTTATTGGAAACCTCAGCAAAACATACCGAAACTTTATTGTTAAAAGCACATAACTTAGTCGTCATCAAAGATATTGAAAATGCCCTCGAGTTATATTCTGATATCATAGTTATGAATCCTAACAATCAATATGCTAAAGCGCAGTTGGCTAAACTGCACTTCATTCTAGGTAACTATGATGATGCGCTCTACCAAATTGATCGATTGCTATCTGATAATTTCGATAACGCTCAGTACCTTTTATTAAAAGCACAGATACTAGCGAAGCAAAAAAACACCGAAGAGCTAAAAATAACCCTAAATACAATCAAACGTTTTGGCGACTTATCGTTAGACTCACTGATCATACTTAGTCAGTTGCAACGAGATATTGACCAACTTGATGACGCTATTCTATCTTTGCAAAAAGCTGAAGAAATAGCCCCAGAAAATAGCTTTATTACTTTGGATCGAGTCAAACTACTTCTCAGAAAACAAGACTTTAGCCAAGCGAAAACAACATTGGACGGGCTTCAACCTAATAATTTAGCAAACCCAAATTTCTGGCTAATACGTGCTTCGTATGCGAGTAGTCAAAACCTTGCTGCTCAAGCGGTCAAAGATCTAAACCAATCTCTCAGCCTTAATCCTAATTTTCATCAAGCTTTGGTGACATTGTATGACATGAGTCTACAAGGAGTAGCTGAGTCAAACTTTGTGCCTGCGGCAGAAAAAGTAATTGAGAGCAATCCGAATAATGTACTGGCTAAAAATCTATTAGCCCAGTATTTCTATATCCAACAAAATTTTGAACAAGCTACTCAACTTTATTTAGCATTGCTGGACTCTGACAGGTTATTCAATCGTTCTGAAATATTTAATAAGTTAGCGATTATGAGCATTGAGAGCGACTTAGATAAGAGTGCAAGTTACATTCAACAAGCGTTAGCATTAGATGAAAATAGCGCAAAAGTGTTAGATACCTTCGGTTGGATTTTAAATTTACAAGGCAAATATGAAGAAGGCTTAGGGTACTTAAGAAAAGCCTATGCCCGCAACTCAAATGAGCCTGAAATTAAATACCATCTAGGCTTTAGTTTGGCAAAGCTCGGTAGAATCGAAGACGCCAAAGTTGAACTCACCCAAGCTGTGAATATGCAACGACCTTTTTACAATCGAGCTAAAGCCCAAGCTCTTCTGGACCAAATCAATAGTAATTCGAAATAATAAATAAACGGAAATGCAAAAAGATTATGCTTCATGACAAATGAAGCATAATCTCAGTCCGTTATCCAACCGAGTACAAAAAACAAGCTAATATATTGAAAAGGAAAGGAAAATCCTTCCGGTTAAATAATTGCACCAATCAAGCAACGCCACCATAAAATTCTGTCAGAATATTTTACAACAACGACATTAAAAGCACTCAACATAAACGCAAGGCATTGAAAACAATACCAATTTTACATACGGAATGGTAATTGCATTATAAACTCACCATAATTAATATACGTTAATTGCTGTAGGATTAACCATGAAAAATATAACAAAAATCTTATCGGTAGCCATGTCTACTTTATTCTTATCTCAGGCTAACGCAGGTATTCAAGTCATTGATTTTGATACCGCGAGTAACGGCTCAACTATTACCAACGGGCAAATAGTTGATGACGAATATAACGGCGTTGCAATTACCAGTTTTATTAACAGAGGTAGTATCGAAAATAGACAAGTCACGTTTGACACTTTACATAACAGTGTGCAAGACAATGATCTCGAATTCAATCGTACCGATAATGACTACAATAGTGAATTAACTAGAACGGGTACAGATCTAGCAAATTATAACAGTGCATTTAGCTACACCGCTTTAGAAATCGACGGACATAATTTTGGTCCGAGATCCAGGTAATATACTTATCTTGCAAAATGCCAATCGACAATCTGGTTGTACAACAACAAGCTGTACAAACCCAGATGATGAAAATGGCAATCCTGCAGGGTACTTTGAATTTACATTTGATTTCTTAGTCGACATCATTTCCTTAGACACCTTTGATTTTGAAGAGTCAAACTTGCTTACTGCTCAATTTTTTGATGCAGATGACAATGAAATATCAACAGGATATGTTTTCTCTGCCATGGTAGATGGAGGGTTTAAGCGCCAAGATATCGAAATTAACGGCGTTCAACGTCTTGTCTTAAACCTACCAGGTTCAGGTGCAATCGATAATTTAGTGTATCGAACAACAGATGTACCGGCTCCAACAACATTGAGTATTTTTGCTATCGCATTGTTATTTGCTGTAAGACGCGCTAGAAGATAGCCTGTCACTACTGCTCATCATATATAAAAGCGGCTTAGGCCGCTTTTTTATTGTTTTAAAATATTGGTCAGATTGATATCATTTAGTATCTGTCTGCTGCAAAAAAGAAATCCAACCTTCCCATGCAAAGTTTTAGAAATTACATTATTGCTTTTATCCTTATTTTTACGCCAATTCTTGCCATTGCAGATTCTGATTCACACTACGAAAAAGCTTTACAGGCGTATATGAACAAGGACTTCAACGAATCATATGTTCATCTAAAGAATGCGCTAAAAGACAATCCCTCAGATCTCGCTGCTAAGATATTGATGGGTGAAATGTTGTTGATAAACGGCTACTTCAATGAAGCCGTTACCGAGCTAGAAGAAGCTTTAGATATGGGCGCTGATGCAAATTTAGTGTTAAAGCCATATGGAAAATCTCTGATTCTAACGCAAAATTATGAACAAATATTGCGACTCGGGTTCGACAACTTAAGCAATAACAATAAATTCGAACTCCACCTACTTAAGGCAACGGCTTATGCAAGTTTGAATGATCCGCTAAACGGTGAAAAAAGCTACCTATTGGCCTATGCGCTTAAGCCCAACAATATTAGAACCTTGAATAGTTTGACTACCCTGTACTTGAAACAAGAAAAACTATCACAGAGTGCGCAATACCTAGCGCTATCTTTAAAAGTTGATGACCAACATCCGAGTACCTGGCGCTTAAAGGGCATGTTAGAGAAGCAACAAAAGAATAACAGTCAGGCGCTTATGTCATTCGAAAAAGCCTATCAGTTAGATCCAACCGACCCATTTATGTTAAGAGCTTATGCGGATAGTTTATGGGAAGCAAAAGAAACAGCTAAAGCCGAAAATATTATTGACCAGATACTGGAACAAACCCCTGACGACGCATACGCCCTACTGTTAAAAAGCCAAATATTGTCGGTTACCGATAAAACCGAAGAAGCACAACAACTGCTAAATAAATTAGCTCAGGATTTGAGCCTGATCGATGCGCAAAGTGCCTCTTCTAATATATCTCTGCGCTTTGCTAGCGGAATGACCGCCTATCTGACGAAAAACTATGAACAAGCTTTGTCAGATATGATCTATTACACAAATAATTCTAGTTTAGAGATCCATACATTAGGCATTCTAGCTGACACCTATATTAAACTAAAACAAGAGCGTAGCGCCCTGAAATTACTAGAGTCAAATGAAGACTTAGTCATTCAAAATTTAAATATCTCGCTACAATTATGCGACCTATATTTAAGGTCAAATCGGGCTTTCAAATGTGAGTCATTGTCAGATACTTTGAGAGAAAAGTATCCAAATCATCCAAAAATAGACTTCGTCAAAGCTAAGACATTAGTGGCTAGAGGAAAAATAACGCAAGCAATAGCCATATTGGAGTCGATACAAGATCCAGCCTTTCAAAATCAAAAAAAATTAGCCATTGCCCATTTATATTTTCAATCAGAAAACTATCAGGATGCCTATCAAATTGCCCAAGCTTTATTGATAGATTTACCAGAGAATATCGACATATTAAATTTAAATGTCGCCTTATTGATTAAAAAACAAGATTGGTCTGCAGCCCAAAAACTACTTAATAGAATATTTTCTATACAAGCAGACTATGGCCCCGCACTTTATAATCAGGCCAATTTATACGGCGCGTTACACAAATACGCCGATGCCATAAGTATCATGGCAAACCTTGAAGACACTTCAGCGCTGCAAGCTGGCTCTTACCTGTTGTATGCAGACTTACTTATTTCTTCTGGCGACTTATCCACAGCCATCGACAAGCTCAAACATGCCGCTAAATTGAATAAAGAATCAACGCCTATCATTGACAAATTAATCGGCTTGTATATCCGTACAGAAAGATATCAAGAAGCCCTACGTGAAGTAGAAAAATACGCCAAAGTAACCCGCTCAGATGAGAAGTATGTATTGACTAAAGCAGAGTTAATATACAAATTAGGCAAAGTCGAAGAGGCCAAGCACTTACTTAACCAATTGCGTGAACAATGGGCAAACCAGCCACAAAAATTAATGCAGTTAAGCAATGTTCAGCAAAAGACAAAAGATCTACAAGGTGTAGAGACCACTCTTTTGAAGGTTTTGTCATTAGAAAAAAACAAGCACCTAGCCGCTCTAGTTCAACTAAGTACCTTGTATATCGACACATATCGTGTCGTCCAGGCACAAAAGCACTTAACACTAGCCAACAATTATTATCCTAATACCACAGGCAGTGTTAGTCACCCAAGCTAAGTTAGATATTATCAAAGGAAAAAATCAAGACGCTGTAACCTTGCTGTGGTCAGTACTTAATTTAGACACCAATTATTTACCCGCATATTCACAACTATATCAATTAAGTAACCAAGGTTTTGGTACAGAAAAATTTGTCAACCATGTAGAAAAAATACTGATAGCCCAACCAGATCGCTCTACAATGCGAAACCTATTAGCGGACACTTACCTACAAAATGGACAAAGAGATAAAGCTATCTTTCATTATCAGAAACTGCAGCAACTTAAGCATTATCCCAATGCTGCGGCGGTACTTAATAATTTGGCTTTTATGGCGATAGATCAAGACCTTAGCAAAGCCTTAGATTTGGTCAACCAAGGTTTAGCTATAGCGCCCAAATCAGCTAGTCTATTAGATACCAAAGGATGGATTACTGCGCAACAAGGGCAGTATGATCAAGCCTTAGAATTACTTCGCCAAGCCTATTCCACTGACTCAAACGACCCAAGTATTCGTTACCATATAGCTTACACCCTGAATAAGCTTGGCCGCGTTAACGAAGCTAAACTCACATTAGAACAAGCTTTTGATTTAAACATCCCTTTCATTGAAGCCGAAGCAGCGAAATCATTGCAACAATCCTTATAAATCAGTAAGCGTGGCCTAGTTCTAGGCCCGTTTAGCACAATCAATTGGGCTTACCGGTTGGTGGAGGCAAGTGCTGAGAGGCTTTGTCACTGGTTGCTAATGTAAACAAGGCCAACATGAGCCAAGCACAGACAAGTTATGCCATTTGATTAATCTGCGCGCAGGATAGCTCATCCTCAACAAACAAACCAGCAGGTAGTCTCAGTACATAAACATAACGACATACCTATGTCATTAAGTGTGCCTGATTTTGAACAAGGTGGACGCCGAGGTTTGCATCCATTGCCTTGGATGACTGATATTACCTTAGGCGAAAGTCACTGGGCATATATTGAAGCCGAGACTTACAAAGTACCTAGTTTAGTCATACGTAATATGATCGATGTATGGAGTAAAAACGGAACCGTTTTGCTTAACCTTAATCCTAGATAAACCGAACCTCTGAATAACGCTCTTTTGTATCTAGCGGCGTCGGATTGTTTAGCCTAAACGATACTTCTTATCCAGAACTCAGGTTAAGTAGCCACTCAATAAGTGGCATAATTGAGAAAAGCGAATACCACAGAAAACAATACGGATAAAAAATACCGCATCCAATGCGGTATTTTTACTTGGCTTGCGTTAAGAAATCAACAAGCCATTTTCATCAGCATCAATATTAATCGTACTACTTGTTGCTATATCTCCCGCCAATATTTTTTGTGCTAACGGATTTTCTATCTCAGTTTGAATCGCCCGTTTTAACGGTCTAGCACCGTACACGGGATCAAATCCAGCATCGGCTAGTTTGTCTAAAGCCGCTAGGCTCATTTTTAGGGTATAGCCTTTATCTGCTAAACGGTCTCGCAACGTCGCCAATTGAATTTTGGCAATAGAGGTTATTTGCTCTTTTCCTAAAGGATGGAACACCACAATATCATCAACTCTATTTAAAAATTCTGGTCTAAAGTGTTCACCAACCACCCCCATTACCAAGTTTTTCATTTGTTGATAATCATTTTGCTGACTCGTTTCTTGAATAATATCTGACCCCAAATTCGATGTCATGATTATCACTGTATTCTTAAAATCAACCGTTCTCCCCTGCCCGTCTGTTAAGCGGCCATCATCTAACACTTGTAAAAGAATATTGAACACATCGGGATGCGCTTTTTCAACCTCATCTAAAAGAACAACGGAATAGGGTTTACGTCTTACGGCTTCTGTTAAATAGCCGCCTTCTTCATACCCTACGTACCCAGGAGGTGCGCCCACTAAGCGAGAAACCGAATGTTTCTCCATGAACTCAGACATATCAATGCGCACAATTGCATCTTGAGTATCAAACAAAAAGTTGGCTAAGGTTTTACACAATTCAGTTTTACCCACACCTGTTGGTCCAAGGAACAGAAACGAACCAATTGGACGATTTGGGTCAGACAATCCAGCCCGAGAGCGGCGAATAGCATTTGACACTGCCGTAACCGCCTCACTTTGACCTACCACTCTTTTGTGCAATGCCCCCTCCATAGACAATAGCTTGGCTTTTTCACCCTCTAACATTTTTGCCACTGGAATACCGGTCCAACGGGACAATACATCGGCAATTTCATTTTCAGTAACTCGGCTTTTTAAGAGCGTTGTCTCTTGGGTTTCTGATTCAGAAGCTAGTTCTAGTTTCGCTTCTAGCTCTGGAATACGGCCATATTGTAATTCAGACATACGACTCAAATCAGACGCTCTGCGAGCAATTTCCAAGTCTAACTTCGCTTGCTCCAGTTCTGAACGTATGCTTTGTGTACCTTGGACCGCAGACTTTTCAGCATTCCAAATTTTTTCAAAATCTGAGAACTTGAGTTCAGCTTGTTCTCGCTCAAGCTCTATTGCTTCTAAGCGCTTATGACTCGCCTCGTCTTTTTCCTTAGCCAATGCTTGCTCTTCTAACTTGAGCTGGATAATCCTACGTTCCAGTTTGTCCATTTCTTCGGGCTTAGAGTCCATTTGCAAACGAATACTGGACGCAGCTTCATCAATTAAATCAATCGCTTTATCGGGTAGCTGTCTATCACTTATATAGCGGTGCGATAGCGATGCAGCGGCAACAATAGCAGGGTCAGTAATCTCCACAGAATGATGTAATTCATAACGCTCTTTTAAACCGCGTAAAATAGCGATAGTGTCTTCAACGCTGGGCTGGTCAACCAACACTTTTTGAAAGCGTCGTTCTAACGCCGCATCTTTCTCAATAAATTGGCGATATTCATCTAACGTGGTGGCCCCAACACAATGCAACTCTCCTCTTGCCAGCGCTGGTTTTAGCATATTGCCGGCGTCCATTGCCCCCTCACCTTTACCCGCGCCTACCATAGTATGAAGCTCATCGATAAACAAAATAACTCGGCCTTCTTCCTTGCTCAGTTCATTCAAAACCGCCTTGAGGCGCTCTTCAAATTCCCCTCTAAATTTTGCACCGGCCACGAGAGCGCCCATATCCAAAGACAATACACGTTTATTTTTAAGACCTTCTGGGACTTCAGAATTAATGATACGCTGGGCAAGTCCTTCGGCGATTGCGGTTTTGCCGACGCCCGGCTCACCAATTAATACAGGGTTATTTTTAGTACGGCGTTGCAAGACTTGGATAGTTCGACGAATTTCATCATCACGGCCAATCACAGGGTCAAGTTTTCCCTGCTCTGCTCGCTCTGTTAAATCAGTAGTAAATTTGTCTAGGGCTTGGCGAACATCTTCGGCATTTTGATCTGTCACTTTTTGACCGCCACGCATTTTTTCGATCGCCGTTTCGATTTTTTTCTCATCAGCCCCTAACTGTTTAAGAATATCTCCCAATGTTCCCTTATCTTGTAGCGCTGCTAATACAAAGACTTCAGAAGTGATGTATTCGTCTTTACGTTTCTGCGCCAACTTATCACTTAGATTCAATAAAACGACCGTGTTTTTACCCAGTTGGATGTCGCCACCTGTGCCAGAAACTCGCGGAATTCGCTCTACCGCTTCGGCCAATGCCGAACGTAAGCTATTAACATTAAGATTGGTTTGGTCAAAAAGCGGCCTAACCGATCCCCTTCTTGATTAAGTAGAGCCGTCATTAAATGTACAGGCTCAATATATTGATGGTCACGACCTAAAGCTAAAGATTGAGCGTCAGAAAGTGCCATTTGAAATTTGCTTGTAAAACTATCTAATCGCATGATGTCACCTAAATTAATTACTTCAATAACTCAGATATGGGAACGTTTTTTATACGAATCAATAGCAAAGCCAAAGTCATTGTATAAACTTAGGTTATTTTATGCTGTTATTTGCTCAAATAAATTGCACTGACCATACGACCAGTAGTGGCTGGCTGCTGTTCTAACGGACCGCGTTGATGACATGCACGGCGGTGTGAGAAAAACTGTATCTCCTCTTGATAGGTGCAATAATCTCCCCCGATACAGTGTTGATTCCTAAACCAATTAAGATTTGACGGGCAATAAAATACAAATCAGCAAAGTATTTATGCTTATTCGCCGAAGCGGTAAATGCTTGAGGGTATTGAGCAAAACGTTGTTTTACGTCTTCACCCACTTCAAAATTTGCTTGGCTAATTGCAGGACCTAGCCAAGCCAGTAGGTTATCCGCGGGGACGCCCATTTTACCTACTGTGTTTTCAATCACACCATCGGCTAAGCCACGCCAACCAGCATGCACAGCAGCAACAGTGGTGCCATAGCGGTCACATAACAAGATCGGCAAACAATCTGCTGTCATTACAGCACATACTCGTTCTTGGGTTTTAGAAAAACTGGCATCGCCTTCAAGTGTGCCACTCAACCTTGAATCGATTCCGTCGATTCCTAAACACATTGTACTGTGAGTTTGATTGAGCCAAAAAAATGTGCTGAATTGGGCAACAACCCTCTATTTTTTTCGACAGTAGCAGGGTCATCTCCTACGTGCTGCGCTAAATTGAGGCTCGCGAAAGGATGACCACTAAAGCCTCCTGCCCGCGTTGTGGTATAAGCGATAACATTGCTCGGAGCATTCCAAGTTGGAAGAATAAATTGGGATTGATGCATTGCGCCCAACGTTAGCATGCTTAAACTTCACCAGTTCCATGAATGCTCTTGTCGTCACGCAACACCTGTAATAACGCTGTAAAGTCTTCTGGTAATGGCGCTTTCCAACTCATCCATTCACCGCTGACTGGATGGGTAAGTTCCAATTGAATCGCATGTAAAGCTTGTCGTCTAAAGGTTCGCAACATATTGACCATTTCTTCACTACAGGCTTTAGGCAGTTTAGGTCTGCCGCCATATGCAGGGTCGCCTACCAGTGGATATCTCAGGTGCGACATATGTACTCGAATTTGATGGGTTCTACCGGATTCTAGTTTTAAACGTAAGTAAGTGTGAGCACGAAATTTTTCTTTTACCCGATAGTGTGTCACCGCAGGTTTACCTGACTCCCTTACAGCCATATTTGTGCGTTTAGTTGGATGCCGACCGATTGGAGCATCGACTGTACCACCGGCTACCATAGTGCCAATTACAACCGCTTCATATTCGCGGCTAATTTCTCTTGCTTGTAACTGTTCAACCAAATGGGTCTGAGCAGGGATAGTTTTAGCCACGACCATTAAACCCGTTGTGTCTTTATCTAAACGATGAACAATACCTGCTCTTGGCACATTAGCAATTTCTGGAGCGTGGTTTAATAGCGCATTTAATACCGTACCATCACCATTGCCTGCACCTGGATGCACTACTAAGTTGGTAGGTTTATTGATGACCATAATATGCTCATCTTCATACACTATATTTAAGGCAATGGATTGTGCTTGGTGCTGAACCTGAATTTCGATTTCAGCATTGATTTCAATTAGCTCATCACCCACCAGTTTTTCACGGGGTTTATTTAAAACTTCACCATCCACTTTAACGTAATCAGCTAAAATCCACTCTTTTATGCGAGATCTTGAATAATCGGGGAACATTTCGGCTAAAGCTTGATCTAACCTCTTACCAAGTAAATTTTCTGGCACATTTGCCTGTAACTGTATTTTTTCATGTGGGGTAGACATGCTAACAACATCCTGAATGAGTTTCGCGACGATTTATATGTGCATCCCCCATATGCTAGGGTAGAATGCTTTGCAATTATCGATTAGGTAAAACAGTATTCTAACGGATTTTTGAGTCTAATGAATCATACAAAGCCAATCGAATTCAGAAATGAGAGAAATTAAGAGTAATATGATCAATAAAATCAAACTAAGAGACATTATCATTGGCAGCGCATTAGTTGCCCTAGTGGGTTGTGCATCAGGTCCAACAGACAGCGATACGGATTTGATCCTTAAAAATCGTGGTGCTGAAGGACTGTACGAAGACGCAAAAGAAAAAATGAAACTCGGTAATTTTAATGCCGCTAGTGAAGTACTAAGTGCGTTGGATTCTCGTTTCCCTTTTGGACCTTTGTCTCACCAAGTGCAACTTGATCTGATTTATAGCTACTACAAAACAGGCAAAACCCAAGAGAGCCTAGCGACAATTGATCGTTTTGTGCGCCTAAACCCTAATCACTCAGATGTTGACTACGCAATGTATATGCGTGGACTAACCAATATGGAAGTAGATAATAATATTTTCCAAGAGCTAGTTGGCATTGATCGCTCCGATCGAGATCCTAGCAATTCAAGAGAAGCCTTTAATGATTTTCGTCGGCTAATCGAAAAGTACCCTAATAGTAAGTACGCTGCCGATGCACAAAAACGTATGTTGTTTATCAAAAGTCGCCTAGCCAAGTACGAAATAGCCATTGCCAGATTTTACATGCGCAGAGAGGCATATGTCGCAGCTGCCAATAGAGGTAGGTATGTAATCGAAAATTATTTTGATACTAATCACGTACAAGAAGCACTGGAGATCATGGTGGAATGTTACGACCAATTGGATCTAGATGAGTTAAAAAATAACGCGATGAAAACCCTTAAACTGAATTATCCAAACAGCAGTTTTATTAGCTAAATCAAACTATAGATAAATGAAAGCATGTTAAAAACGCGCTTTATTGCGCGTTTTTCATTTTGGTACATAAGCCTACTCATCTCGCCATAACAAATATGAATTGATTGAGCGAAGCCAATAAGAATGGAAGAGTTTAGGCCTAACCGCGCCCCAAACAAAACAGTGGTTAGTATCGTGAATGGATATTTTTCTTGTGATTGATAATGGTGATACTCGGCTTAAAAGAATAGAGCAAAATAACAGCCGCTATTTTTTATGACAACAACTTCATTGGCCGAATTGATGATCAAAACTTTGCTGAGCAATTCCTGCCTAATTGGCTAGATAATACCTGCAGCTATCCGCTGGTTTGTCGAAACGAAAGGGCGAAAAAATTATCGCCCTAGGAAGGTTCAACACAATAGTCATTAAATTGCATCTTCGTTCTCTTCGCCAGTGCGGATCCGAATAACTCGCTCAACGTCACATACAAATATCTTACCGTCACCAATTTTTCCTGTCTTTGCAGTACTCTGGATCACTTCAACACTTCTCTCTAGCTGGTCATCGGTAACCACTATTTCAATTTTGACTTTAGGCAAAAAGTCCACCTGAGTATTCAGCACCGCGATACAATTCAGTGTGACCTTTTTGGCGACCAAAACCTTTCACTTCTGTCACAGTTAAGCCACTAATGCCTATTTCTGACAAGGCTTCTCTAACGTCATCTATTTTGAATGGTTTAATTATCGCTTCAATTTTTTTCATATATTGTCCTTTAAATAATCCTATTGAATATCAATCGTAAATAGTCGGAATTGGTACACGTTTATGTTGAGTCTTCACAAAAATATCCACTAATTTAGTAGACACCTCATTCGCGACAGTTTTTCCTTCTAAAAAATCATCGATTTGGTCGTAACTTAAACCTAAAGCAGACTCATCAGTTTTTTGTGGGGCTAAGGATTCTAGATCTGCGGTTGGGGCTTTATGCACAACATGTGATGGTGCTCCCAAATGACTGGCTATTTGTCTAACTTGACGTTTATTTAAGCCAAACAACGGGGCTAAATCACACGCACCGTCACCATATTTAGTATAAAAGCCTGTAATATTTTCGGCAGAATGATCTGTCCCTAAGACTAGCCCATCAAGTAAACCCGCTACTTGGTATTGAATAACCATACGCGTTCTGGCTTTTACATTGCCTTTCACAAAGTCTTGCTTGCTAGCACTACTAGGTAACAGTCCTGCACTATTCACCGCAGCTACAGTTTGTTGATCAATGGCGTCTGCACCGGGTTGCACATTCACGGTTAAACTTTGACTAGGTTGAATAAAATCGATGGAGGCTTGAGCATCAACTTCGTCAGCTTGAACATTGTAAGGCAAGCGAACTGCAATAAATTGGTACCCTCCTTGCTCTTCCTGATTCAGCTGGTTCACAGCAAGCTGGGCCAGACGGCCCAAAGTACATGAATCAATACCACCACTAATACCTAGCACTAAGGTTTTCATATTACTTTTTAGCAATTGAGATTTAATAAAATCAACTCTGCGTGACACTTCAAATTCCAGATCAATTTCCGGTAACACACGCATTTCTTCAATTACAGTTTGACTGTGCATATTTTCTCTCAAAACATTTATTAAATTAAAAATGATAGCTATGTATTGGCTCAATTGTAAGCCGTTTCTGACCTTAAGCTAGGTAGTAGATTACACCAATTGTACCATCAATTGGAATGGCCCAATGCTGGTTTTCAGCATTGGCAAGAAGATTAATCAAATCTACAAGATGAATAATGAAAGGCAGCGTTTTTGTCGCTCTAGTAGCGCGTAGAATTTAGCAAATTATCACTGTTGTTAATTATGTTGTCATAAACTTATTCTAATCTTGATGTATTATGCTCGTCTGCAAAATTAATCAACATAAGAATTCATTTCTACGAGGATACCGTTTATGCGTTTATTACACACAATGCTTAGAGTTAGAGATCTACAAAAGTCACTTCACTTTTATACCGAAATCATGGGGATGACCCTTTTGAGACAAAGTGAGAATACCGAATATGAGTACACCCTTGCGTTCGTGGGTTACGGAGATGAAGAAAATAACACCGTGATTGAACTGACTCACAACTGGGGCACATCAGACTACGAAATGGGCACCGCCTTTGGACATTTAGCGATTGGTGCAGATGATATTTACAGTGTATGTGAAAAAATCGAACAGCAAGGGGGTGACGTTTACCGTAAACCTGGGCCTGTATTGGGTGGTGACACAATCATCGCATTTGTTAGAGATCCTGATGGCTATGCTATTGAACTTATTCAATCTGAAAAATGAGACAACTATGCGTAAAGGTATTTTTGGACTAGTTCTAGTCATGTCTATGACTCAAACGATATTAGCTAAACCACTAGTCATTGCCCATAGAGGAGCCCCCGGCTATTTACCAGAGCACACGGTTGAATCAGCCGTGCTAGCTTATGGCCAAGGCGCTGATTTTGTCGAACAAGATTTAGTAGCTTCTAAAGATGGCCACTTAATCGTGTTACATGATATTCACCTCGATACAGTGACAAACGTTGAACAAAAATATCCGCATAGAAAACGAGACGACGGACGCTTTTACGCGATAGATTTCACCTTAAGTGAACTAAAAACATTAAACGTACATGAAAGGCAAGACCTAGATGGAAAGCAAGTTTTTAGTCACCGATATCAGGGCAGTGGCGATTTCAAAATTGCCACCTTCGAGCAACATATCGAGCTGATCCAACAACTAAATCGACAATTGTCCAAAAACGTAGGTTTGTACCCGGAAATAAAATATCCAGCCTGGCACAAAGAGCAAGGTGTAGATATAAGCCAGTTAGTATTACAAACATTGCGCAAACATGAGCTAGATGATCCTAACAAAGCTATCTATGTTCAGTGTTTTGATTTTTCTGAAACCAAAAGACTACGCAATGAGCTGGGCGCTAAAGTAAAATTAGTACAGTTAATTGCTGAAAACGACTGGCACGAAGCCCCCACAGATTATGAATTGCTAAAATCAACTGATGGGTTAGCAGAAATAGCCAAGGTAGCGCAAGGTATTGGTCCGTGGATCCCACAACTTATCGATATGCAAACCATGCAACCTAAGGGCCTTGTAAAAAATGCTCACGCAGCAGGCTTATCTGTTCATCCCTATACATTTAGACAAGATGATTTACCCAAAGGTGTGAGTGCGCAACAAACATTGGATTTGTTATTTAAACAACTAAGAGTAGACGGCGTATTTAGTGATTTTCCAGATACTGTGGTTAAATATTTGCAGTCAGATTCACTTCAAACAGCCGTAAAATAAGATATGTTTGGCTCGGTCCAAGGCTAATTTAATGGGATGGTTGTTTTAATCCCATTACTTAGTGCCCCATATTTTGGCCACCGCGGCATTTGAGCCAAGCGAGCCAATCACCAACGCCACCAAACCAACGCAGAAAAAAGCTAAGGCGGGAATAAGCGCACCAAATGCGCTGCCCGCATAAAACGCTGTGACAACTGACACACAGGCTAGAATTAAAAACAAAATACCCATAGCTAATAAGGCCTTTCTATGTGATTCTTTATAATTGGCTGGCGCTTGCCCTGTTTCAAAACGTCTCAGCAAAGGCTCAAAAAATCGACTTAACACTGCTTTCATAAAATTTGCCCCATATACTTGTTGTATTATTCATGCGTAATAAAAAGATGATTATCGTCAAACTTATTGTTGTTGTAAATTGCATCTTTAAGCATGACTTCTAACGTAAATCCTCTTTCTAGCACTTTCATCCAAGGTTGATTGCTAGAAAATACCGACCCGATCACTCTGACAATACTTGCCTGGCGAAAAACGTTTGCTATGGTAAACTGCCCTCAACATTCTTTAGCTAACCAGTCACCTAATTTCACATCACCATTGGTACTCGAACTCTCTCAGTTGAATACCAATACAGCCAACTAACAGCCCACCTACTGCAATCACGCGTACAACCCCAAACTTGCAGCCCGTATGTAGCCAACAATCAGCATATTAAGAGGAATAAGGAAAAGGTATTTTGCTCGATAAGTAAGTTGGCATTTCTGACGTATGCGAAATCTGTAAATGGGGCTTTTTGTCTTCTAGTAGAAATGATCTAAATTCCATAATCTTATGTCGAGTTAACCATTCACGGCTGACAGCGTTTACCTCTATCAGCTGTAATTCTTTAATAATAAGCAAGAAATATTTAGGATGCTAGGTCCATCAGTGTAACGTCAATTGCCCCTCAAGGGCTTACCCATTGCCATTAGTCTAAGGTTTAGACATGCGAATGACCACTCTACGGTTTTTAGTTCTTGTAGAGTCATTGGTATTAGGCGAGATATGGCGGCGCTCACCATGCCCCGTCACGTCAATACGTTCTGGAGATACCCCCATAGAGCTAAAGAAGTCTTTTATTTCAGTTGCCCTGCGAATTGAGATTTGTTTATTAACTGAACGGCTGCCATAACTATCTGTGTACCCGTCTAATAAGATCAATTCTAAATCGGTGTCTTCTTTCAGGTACTCGCCAATCATGGTCAGACGTTTTTGCGAGTATTTTGTCAGCACTGTACTGTTAAATTGATAAGTCAAAACGGTATAAGCAATATCTTCAAAGCTAAAAGGTAACAGGTTAGCGACACATTCTGCGAACTGTGCATAAGGCTGGGCGAAATTGCTGGCATTCAAGCCTACCGATATACGGTCGTACCGGTTATACCAATCTTGATAGTAAATAGTAGGCCAGAAACCTTTCTCAAGTTCAGACAACATAGTCCACGCGGCCTGTTCGGGTAAATCACCATTATATTGCTTACGTATGGTCATATCTGCAATAGCACGTTGTACTTGACCTGGCATCCACTTAGGCGGCACAGAATAGACTGCAGCCATTCCGTAAGTTTTAGGCAGTCGTAACATGTCTAATTCAAATTCCATGTTCAATTGTTTCGATGCAAAACTCGTAAACATCGCCGTACCATAGCTAGGCAAAGAATGACTTAGGGTACACTGCAAACGGTTTTCATCTTGTAATTGCCAATTTGAATCCTCAACTTTCGCAACATACTGACGCAACGCTGCCCCACTAGTAAATGACATGGTAACTAACACCAAATACGTAAAATATTTGAAAATACGTTTATACATAAAAATAGAACCCTCGCTTCTTTGTCTATATCGACAAGCGCTTGCAATAACTTAACATCAGATTGGATCCAAATGCAGCAATATTTGCTAAGGAGGTGAATATCGTTTGGCATTAGTCAATGAGTGCTGCAATGCATGAGATGTTTCCTGCGCTAGGCATCACTATGCAGAAGTAGATGTTTCTCCTGCTAAAACGATAAATTCTGGACAAGCGCCACTGAACATTCCTTTTAGATAGCCTATTAATTCGGATAGGTATAAAAACAAGCCATAACCGCATTTTTGTCCTAGCTACTACAATAGAACCTTGCGATAATTGCCCTAATTGAATAGTTATTAGGTTTCTATGTCCGAGTTATTTAAAATAAAAAATCGTTTTAGAGGGTATTTTCCTGTCATTATCGATGTTGAAACCGCAGGTTTTAATGCGCAACAAGATGCACTTTTAGAAATTGCCGCTATCACTACCAGAATGGATGATAATGGTTTCTTTTTTCCTGATAAAACCTTTCATTATCATGTTAATCCATTTGAAGGTGCGAATTTAGAAAAGTCAGCTTTGGATTTTAATGGCATTGATCCCTATTGCGCGCTGCGTGGCGCATTAGATGAAACTGAAGTCATGAAAGATCTTTGTAAAAAAATTCGTAAAGAACAAAAAGAAGCTGACTGCCAGCGTTCGGTGATTGTGGCCCATAATGCAGCATTTGATCAAAGCTTTGTAAATGCTGCAATAGAGCGCAGTCATATCAAGCGCAGCCCTTTTCATCCGTTTGTATCTTTTGATACCACAACGTTGTCGGGCTTGGCTTTAGGACAAACCGTGTTAGTTAAAGCGTGTATGGCTGCAGGTATTCAATTTGATCAAAATGAAGCCCATTCAGCTTTATACGATACCGAAAAAACCGCAGAGTTATTTTGCTATATTTTGAATAAGTGGCAAAGCTTGGGCGGCCTTGACGGACATAATTAAGGCTAGTCTACTATCACGAGTTAACTTTTAATTAGTAGCATAGACAGTGCGACCTCAATCTATAGCAGGTATAAAAAAACCGCTTCATCTGCATGAAGCGGTTTTTTGAATATCAGTATTTAGTGTTCACTAAATGACTTATTATAATTTGTCAGCGTTCTCAGCAAGGTAACTTGCTACGCCTTGTGGGCTAGCATCCATACCTTTAGAACCTTCTTGCCAACCAGCTGGACACACTTCACCATGCTCTTCGTGGAAGTTTAGTGCATCAACCATACGCAACATTTCGTCAATATTTCGGCCAAGAGGAAGATCATTAACCACCTGATGACGAACAATACCGTTAGCATCAATTAAGAATGAACCACGGAAAGCAACGCCAGCATCTGGATGTTCAACATCATACGCCTGACAAATATCGTGTTTAACATCCGCAACTAACGTGTATTTAACTGGACCAATACCACCGTCGTTAATAGGAGTGTTGCGCCACGCGTTATGGCTGAACTGAGAGTCAATAGATACACCAATCACTTCAACACCACGTTTTTGGAATTCAGCATAACGTTTATCAAAGGCGATAAGTTCTGAAGGACATACAAACGTGAAATCTAGAGGATAGAAAAACAATACTGCGGCTTTACCTTTAATAGCTTCACTTAGGGTAAAACTATCTACAATCTCACCACTTCCTAGTACTGCAGCTGCAGTAAAATCTGGCGCGGGACGACTTACTAATACACTCATAAACTTCTCCGGTTCGTTTTTGATTAAGGTTGGCAACGAGAGCTCCCACTGCCATGTAATTAAATTTACTCAACAACAATCTAGACATATAAGTACAGATAAGCAAAAAACAATGCTTGTGTGAGAAATAATTCTATAAAAATGTAGAACTGTACAAAATTACCTCAAACAAAGGCTTGATCTTTATGTGAATAACAATTATTCTTATTCACATCAATATTACTAAGGTTATTTATGTACGTTTGTTTATGCCACGGCATCACAGATAAAATGATTAAACAGACTGTCTTAGAAGACGGTGTGGGTAATATGCGTGAGTTAAAAAGCAAATTAGGCGTAGGCTCCCAATGTGGCAAGTGTGTGCAACTAGCACAAACTATTATTGACACCACTATATTCGATGAATCCTTATTCAAAGAAGTTTGCTAAAACTATTTTTACAAAAAAACGCCCACTTTATTAAGTGGGCGTTTTTGTATCAACCACAAAGACATTCAACATCCAGTCGTTACCGAGCCAGTCCAAGCCGTATTATCTGTTCTATCAAATATATGATAAGCATAACAATTATCACTTACGCTTCTCGACTTAGGATAAATCACACTTGCTGCACCCGGCGAGAAACTTAGCCCCAATACTGTTGGAGCGCTAGAAGAATTAAAAATCATAAAACAAAAATCGCCATTATATTCGCATGATTTATTTTGATCATTAAAGCCTTCATCCAATATATCAATATCAATAATGTTCTTTACGGCTGCCCCAGAGTATAACCAAGGAGTACCATAAACAGTGGCGATAAAAGTTCCGCCAACTGTTACACCAGTGACCTCATCAGTAGAGTCATTATCTCTTTCTTTGTTGTTTTGACCTGTGATTACCGATTTTGCGTATATAAGATCATTTGCAGACTTAAGTTGACCTGCAATGTTCTTCAGCACCCCAGCTTCGGCATCGGACGAGATATCAATAAACTTTGGCACTGCGGTAACCGCTAATATACCTAGGATCACTATAACAATAATAAGCTCAATTAGAGTAAACCCTCTATTCAATCGAGCCCTATCACTCGCCAAATTTATAGCTGTATTCAAACGTATCTCCTTTTTAAAGTAAACATTCAGCCTACCGAATAAACCCTTCATTGGCTTTTACAGTTAACGGATGATATCCAGCTTTAGCTTCAGCGAACGCCTTTTGCGCTAACGCTTTACCTTCAGCTGTTTGTGACAAGGCTTTGTACAATGGTTTGACTAACTTGTTTCGACCAATAGAAACCAAGTAATCATGCAAACGCCCAAATGCAGGCTCATACCAATTTTCAATACTGAGCAACAACCAACTATGTGCAATTTCATTATTATAACTTTTTGTTAAGCCAAAGGTAGCATCCAATTCTGCAAGCTGCTTTTGGCTCAATATTTCAGGCATATTGTTCAGAAAATATAACCATTGATGAGTAGCCCAACTATCCATTTCAATGTCCTTTGCTGCTAACTTACCCGCTAACCAAGCGCTGCGTGCCTGATCTACGACAGAAAAAGCATCAGACTCTGAAACGGGCGCATTCTGCGGTATACCGGGTTGGAAAATCCATTGTTCGATACGAGTTTTAGACAACTGTTCTGGATACTCTTTGACTAACGTTTTGTCTAAGTACGCAATAAACTGATCGGTAGTAATACTTTGGAAGGCAAACTCCTTAAAGTAGCCAAGTAGAAATTGGTCAAAGTTGTCACGCCCCACTTTTTGCTCTAACTCCCGTAAGAACAACGCGCCTTTCTCGTAGGGTATATTGCTAAATACATCATCGGGATCTCTTCCTCTTAAGTCGATAGCTAGCACTTGATCAGCACTGGGTAACCTATCAATATCGGCTTGTAAATCTTGTCTGCCCAAGACGGCTTCCATTGCAAAGCGTTGGTCACCATACACCATCTGCATAATTCGATACGTTAAATACGTGGTAAAACCTTCGTTTAACCATAAGTCACGCCACGTTGCATTGGTTACTGTGTTACCCGACCATGAGTGGGCAAGTTCGTGAGCAATCAGCGACACTAAACTTTTGTCGCCCGCAATAACAGTGGGAGTGATAAAGGATAGGCGCGGATTTTCCATCCCACCAAAAGGAAAAGACGGCGGTAAAATAAGTAAATCATAACGGTCCCAACTATAAGGACCAAATGTTTCTTCTGTCGCGATCAACATTGCTTCGGTGTCTTCAAACTCTTTGGCTGCAGCATCTAAAATACCAGATTCGGCGTACACCCCCGTTCTTTCGCCCATCGCTTTAAAATGCAAATCTCCTACCGCCAATGCAATCAAATACGAAGGAATAGGCTGAGGCATTGAAAATTCATAGACGCCATCTCTAGCAGTTTCAGGATCGTTCGCCGCACTCATCACTGCCAACAACGTTTTTGGGGTTCGGATAGTGGCCTCGTAAGTCACTCTGACTTTTGGAGAGTCCTGTAAAGGAATAAAACTTCGCGCGTGAATTGCTTGCGACTGAGTAAATAAAAACGGCTGTTTTTTACCTGCGGTTTGCGCTGGAGTGAGCCATTGCACGCCTGATGCGTTAGGCGAAGTATGATACTCAATAGTCACCCTATTTACGCCCTCAGGCACATTAATGCTTAAAGCGGCTCCCAGAAAAGAGTCTTGTGAAGCTAACTTATATTCAAGGGGTGTCCCATTCGCTGTAATTTGTTTAATGCTTAATTCTCGCGTATCCAATATTAATTCATCAGCTAACGGATCTACTTTTTCAAAATCTAAGATTGCAGTACCTTGTAACACTTTCTGCGCAAAGTTTACGTCTACATCTAAGTTTAAGTGTGTCACGATGATGGAATCTGGATTAGAAAAAGAATGATAATCCACACCTTGCTCAATTTGTTCAAGCTGATTTGCAGGCACCGATTGTGTAGCGAACACCCCAGTATTTTGCTGTTTTATTGGTGTATTATCCGAGCATGCACTGACAAGTAACAATGTAGTCAGACAGCTAAATATTTTTTTATTGTCATTTTAGATCCTATGAGGATAATGGATTAACTATTGTGCCACATGACGAACAACATTCTACATAAGGAGTCACACTTTTTACTCGACTTAGAATATATACTCAACCCAGTTACCTTTTATGGACGTAAAATCTTTTACTATATTTAGAGACAGTAGGAGCGACCAATGAACAGTAATACATATCCCAGTGATTTCGACGATTTTTTCAATGAGTTTAAAGATGTCACTCCGATCAAAAATGCGAATGTAGTTCAAACAGCAAGAAATGGAGACAGTCTAGCGAAACAACTGAAAAGAAAAGCTATCGCTGTTGAGCAAAATCTCACTAATAATTATTTAAGTGTTGAGAAGGTTGAGCCTGTCGACCCATACGACCACTTGAGTTTTAAACAAGATGGAGTACAAGACGGGGTATTTAAGAACTTAAGACTAGGTAAATATAAAATAGATTCAGTGGCCAATTTACAGAGTCTTAAGTTTGAACAAGCCAGAAGTCAATTGTTTATTCACATTATGAATAGCCATCAACGAGGTGACAGAACAATTCTAGTTAAACATGGTTTAGGCTTGCATAGTAAACCTTTTGCAGCTTTTTTGAAAAGCTATGTCAATCAATGGTTGACTCAAATGCCTGAAATTATTGCTTTTCATACAGCTTTACCTCAGCACGGCGGCAATAGTGCGGTTTATGCTTTACTGAAGAAGAACCAGCAACAGAAATCCCATAATCGAGAAATACATAGTAAAAGATAATCAGTACCGAGGGGGCTTCGATGATTGCAGTTAATTAAATTTGTAGTGATAACAACGGCAAATAAGAAAGATTAGCTATTTTGACTACTTTGTTGAGCTGTACTGGTTTGTGGTGGTAAATCAGAAGATGTCGCTGAGGCACTTATAATTGCAGCCACAATAAGAAATATCACGGTCACCAATACCCCTGTTAATCCAAAGCCTTTACTAGAACGATTCATTTGTATCTCTTATTGTTTTTGTTGTTTCAGTATTAATTAGAATCAGTCCCTAAAAGTCTAAAATGCAGAAGAATAACTCCCTGTCAACCTGCAAATAAATATTAGTCTCTATTTATCTGATATACAAGGGGTTTATTTGATATAAATAAAAAAATATGATTCTGTGTATTGACAAACTAAAAAATGGTAAAAATTCAAGGCGGTCAATAACTATTCGACGTAATAAAAGGCGGAGAACTTGTTGGTCTCCGCCATTAAATCGCTGTTCAAACTTACCTTTGGCTAACCTAAATAAGCGCGCGCATTCCTGAACATTCTCATCCAGGCACCGTCTTCTTGCCAGTCATTCGGATGCCAAGAGTTAGCGACCGTTCTGAACACCCTTTCAGGATGTGGCATCATAATTGTCGCCCGACCATCAGCGCTGGTTAAACCCGCAATTCCAAGAGGTGAGCCATTTGGATTTGCTGGATACTGTTGCGTCACCTTGCCGTAATTATCAACATACTGTAAGGCAACAGCAGCACTTTGCAGTGCATTTTCAGCACCTAACTCTGCGCTAAACTCTGCTCGCCCCTCGCCGTGTGACACAGCAATAGGCATACGCGATCCTTGCATACCGTCAAAGAATATCGACTTCGACTCTTTCACTTCTAGCATAGCGACACGCGCTTCAAAGCGCTCAGACTGATTAGTCACAAAATGAGGCCACAAATCAGCGTAAGGATCAGAGATTTAAGATTAGACAACATTTGGCAGCCATTACACACACCTAATGAAAACGAATCTTTGCGAGCAAAAAACTCAGCAAATTGCTCTCGTGCTTGCGCGTTAAATAAAATAGACTTTGCCCAACCTTCTCCCGCACCTAAAACATCACCATATGAGAAACCACCACAAGCAACTAAACCTTTAAATTCTTCTAAAGACTGTTTACCCGACAGAATGTCACTCATATGAACATCGATAGCCAAGAAACCAGATCGGTCAAAGGCAGCGGCCATTTCTACATGAGAGTTAACACCTTGCTCTCGCAAAATGGCCATTTTAGGAGCCACACCTTTTGCAATGTACGGCGCAGCTATATCTTCTGTCACATCAAAACTTAATGCAGAATGTAAACCGGGGTCAGCCGCATCCGCTTTAGCAGCAAATTCTTGCTCAGCACACTCAGGATTATCTCGCAACTTCTGCATATGACGGGTCGTTTGTGCCCATGTTTGACGATAATGTACGCGACTATTTTCCAAGATCACTTGCTCATTTTGCCTAAACACGATTTGGTCGGTTGCATTCAAACGACCAATACTGTGAGCGATATCTTGCAACCCATGCTCAGCTAGAATAGCTAACACGGCTTGTTTGTCTTGATCTGCAATTTGTACTACCGCACCCAACTCTTCATTGAATAACACGTCAATAGGTTGACCGGTTAGTGCGTCAAGGTTGATATCCAATCCAGTTTTACCAGCAAATGCCATTTCCACTAAGGTGGTAAATAGGCCGCCATCAGAGCGATCATGGTAAGCCAACAGTAATTTTTCGTTAACTAACTGCTGAATTGCCAAGAAGAATCCTTTCAACAAAGGCGCTGAATCAACATCCGGAGCTTGATTGCCCAACTGCTGATATACCTGTGCTAAACAAGAAGCGCCCAAACGATTTTTACCTTGGCCTAAATCAACTAGCAATAACTCGCTGTCTTGCACTTTAGTGTTTAATTCAGGCGTCAGTGTTTTACGAATATCTTTCACTGCGCCAAATGCGGTTATGACTAAAGATAAAGGTGAGGTAACTGATTTATCGCCCTCTTCATCTTGCCAAGTGGTTTTCATCGACATTGAGTCTTTGCCCACAGGGATAGTCAAATCTAACGCTGGGCATAACTCTTCCCCCACCGCTTTAACGGCTTCATATAAACCAGCATCTTCGCCGGGGTGACCCGCAGCTGACATCCAGTTGGCCGACAAATTAATTCGTTTCAAATCACCAATATCCGCTGCTGCGATATTGGTTAACGACTCCCCCACCGCCATACGCGCCGAAGCAGCATAATTGATCAGCGCAATAGGCGTGCGTTCACCTAGAGCCATCGCCTCACCTTGGTAAGTATCAAAAGCACTGGCTGTCACAGCAACGTCTGCGACAGGTACTTGCCAAGGTCCTACCATTTGATCGCGGCACACCATGCCGGTTACAGAGCGATCACCTATAGTAATTAAGAACGTTTTTTCAGCAACCGTTGGCAGGCTTAAAATTCGCTCCGCGGCTTCTGAAAGTTCCATTTTACTGGTGTCAACTGGTGCTGCATCCAACTGTTTAGACGCAACATCGCGATGCATTTTAGGGGTTTTACCTAGCAATACATCCAATGGCATGTCGATTGGATTATTACCAAAATGACTATCACTAAGGGTCAAGTGTTCTGCTTCGGTTGCTTCACCAACAACTGCAAACAACGCCCTTTCTCGGCGACAAATTTCTTCAAACACAGCTAGGTTTTCTGGCGCCACAGACATCACATAGCGTTCTTGCGACTCATTACACCATACTTCAAGAGGCGACATACCGGGCTCATCATTAGCCACTTTTCGTAACTCAAAACGTCCACCTCGACCAGCATCACTGACTAACTCAGGAAAAGCATTCGACAAACCGCCTGCCCCAACGTCATGAATAAACTGGATAGGGTTGTTCTCACCCATTTGCCAGCATTTATCGATAACTTCTTGGCAACGTCGTTCCATTTCTGGATTGCCACGCTGCACTGAGGCAAAATCTAGATCTTCATTGGATTGCCCTGATGCCATAGAAGAAGCGGCACCGCCACCTAACCCTATATTCATAGCAGGGCCACCAAGGGCGATGAGTTTTGCCCCAACCGTAATGTCACCCTTTTGAATGTGTTGCTTGCGAATATTACCTAGACCACCCGCCAGCATAATAGGCTTATGATAGCCACGCACTTCTTCGCCATTAAAACTATTCACTTTTTGCTCATAGGTACGGAAATAACCAAGAATACTAGGTCGACCAAATTCATTGTTAAACGCCGCCCCACCAAGAGGACCGTCAACCATAATGTCATAAGCACTGACGATGCGAGCAGGTTTACCGAAATCTGTTTCCCAAGGTTGCTGAAAGCCCGGAATACGCAGATTTGACACAGAAAAACCAACTAACCCAGCTTTAGGTTTAGAACCTCGCCCCGTAGCCCCTTCGTCACGAATTTCTCCACCAGAGCCAGTAGCGGCGCCAGAAAATGGCGCGATAGCCGTTGGGTGATTGTGGGTTTCTACCTTCATTAAAATATCAATATCTTCATGGTGGTAGCTGTATTCATTCCCATCAGTTGTCGGGAAAAAACGCCCAGCAAAACTCCCTTCCATTACTGCAGCATTATCCTTATATGCAGAATGAACATTTTCGCCACACTGTTCGTAAGTGTTCTTAATCATTTTGAACAATGACTTAGGCTGAGCTTGACCATCAATTGTCCAATCGGCATTGAATATTTTATGACGACAATGTTCGGAGTTAGCTTGAGCAAACATGTACAACTCAACGTCATTAGGATTTCGTCCTAAGCGAGTAAAGTTTTCAAATAAATAATCGACTTCATCTTCTGCCAAAGCTAAACCTAATCGTGCATTAGCTTGTTCTAGCGCTTGCTTACCTTGCTCAAGCATTTTTACCGACGTCAATGGGCTAGGCTCACCTTGCACAAACAAACTTTCGGCTTGATCAAATTCTGCCAACACCACTTCGGTCATACGGTCATGCAACAAGCCGCTTACCTGTGCAATTTGTAGGTCATTTAGGGCTTCACTTTGTATATAGTATGCCACTCCGCGCTCTAAACGCTGCACCGCCGTCAAACCACAATTGTGAGCAATATCAGTAGACTTAGAAGACCAAGGAGAAATTGTACCCGGCCTTGGTGTGACTAATAACAGCAAGCCTTCGGGTTTATGTTCTTGGATAGAGGGTCCATAGGTCAGTAATTTTGCTAGCACATCACTTTGCACTTCAGTTAAAGTACCTTCAACTTTTGCAAAATGTACGTACTCGGCATAAATACCAGTGACAGGAAGACCATTCTCAGCAAATTGAGCGAGGCATTTTTTTACACGAAAATCAGATAAAGCTGGCGTACCGCGAAGCACTAACATTATGTCATCACCTTGTAGCAGAATTGATTACATGCCGTAGCATTAACCAATCAATTATTCGGGGGAATTTGAGGCGCGAATTATAGGGCAATTTGATCAAATTGATAAGCATAGATATTTATAAAAATGAGTTTTATTTGATGTAAACTGGAAGAACTCGGTTATTTTAGTCACGATTAACAGTGACAAATTCAAGAGGTAAGCATTATCCGAATTTTAGTTGGGGCATTAACTTCCCTGTTTCTATTTTTTACTGGTTGTAACGATACCCAGCAATCCACTAGTTTAGGGGATGTTTTAGAGTCAGGCGTGTTAAAAGTAGGGACCACTTATGGCGTCACAACCTATTATAACGGTGCCGCTGGACCTATGGGATTCGAATATGAATTAGCCAGTGGCTTCGCCGATTATCTAGGTGTCAAGCTTGAAGTTTTTCCTTATTACAACCTCAACGAGTTATTTCCTCAACTAAAAAACAACCACTTAGACTTAATCGCTGCTGGCATTAGTGTTAGTCCAGAGCGAGCGAATTCATACAAATTTGGTCCCGCTTATCAAAAGGCAAGCCAAAAATTAGTATTCAAACAAGGCAACACATGGCCCAGAAAAATCGACGATTTGGACGGAGATTTAGTAATTGTTTCTGGCAGTAGTCATAACGAAACACTACTTAATTTACAAAAAAATCATCCGCAACTGTCTTGGCAAGAAACCGACGATAAGGACGTAGAAGAATTACTTGAGCAAGTATTAAATGATGAACTTGATTACACCATCGCCGATTCAAACGTTTTAGCCCTAATGCGTCGCCGCAGCCCTAACTTAGCCATAGGTTTTTCGGTTAGCCCCGAGCAAAATATTGCGTGGGCGGTAAATAAAGATCAAGATGATTCCTTACTGGCTGCGTTAATTGAATACTTTGGTATTATTCAGAGTAACGGCATGCTAACCGCTCTGGAAGATAGGTACTTTGGTCACGTCAGAAAATTCAATTATGTAGACACTCGCGAGTTTATTAAAGCCGTTGAAACCGTGTTACCTAAATACCAGGCTTGGTTTGAACAATATGCTGGTGATATGGACTGGCGATTGCTCGCTGCAATGAGTTACCAAGAAAGTCATTGGAAGCCAAATGCAAAGTCAGTCACGGGGGTTCGTGGCATGATGATGTTAACCCTAGGCACAGCAAAGGATTTAGGGATTGAATCTAGAACCGATCCTGAACAAAGCATTAAAGGGGGCGGAATATATCGCCAACATACTCCGTCGTATTCCTGATCGTATTCAGGCCCCCGATCGTATTTGGCTAGCGTTAGCTTCTTACAATATTGGTTTAGGTCACTTAGAAGATGCGCGAGTCCTCACCGACCGCCAAGGCGCAAACCCTGATATGTGGGTAGATGTTAAGCTAAGGCTTTTGCAACTACGGCAGAAAAAGTATTACAAAACCACACGGTATGGTTACGCCAGAGGCCATGAAGCTGTAGCCTATGTAGATAATATACGCCGATATTACGACACACTTGTATGGTTAAAAGAACAAAATCCAAGCATTGAGGCAAAAACCGAAGCAGCCCCTGCAGCCGACACCAAACTCGAAGCCGAGGCGGACACTAAGTCTGCCCCCCAAGCTGATACTAAAGCCGAAGCTAAACCCGAGTCTATAGCCGAAGTTAAACCCGAGTCTAAAGCCGAAGCTAAACCCGAGCCTAAAGCCGAAGTTAAACCCGAGTCTAAAGCCGAAGCCAAACCCGAGCCTAAAGCCGAAGTTAAACCCGAGTCTAAAGCCGAAGCCAAACCCGAGCCTAAAGCCGAAGCTAAACCCGAGTCTACAGCCGAAGCTAAGCCCGAGCCCAAATCTGACGCTACACCCGAGCCTACAGCCGAAGCTAAACCCGAGCCCAAAACTGACGCTAACCCCGAGTCTACAGCCGAAGCTAAACGCGAGCCTAAAGCCGAAGTTAGCTCCCTGCCCTAGGCTACAACAAAAATTCCGTACGCTCTGGAGTAGTGCCCTATCATCTCTTCGCCCTTCGCTTTGTTGCTAGACTAATTGTCGCCTAGGTTATACCTTAATTATTTACTTTACTGGCCAAAATCGTTCAAAAATAAACCGCCATTTTACCAAATTGTCACAATCTCGTAATACTGCTACTTTATTTTGGCTAAGGTGAAACTTTAGATAAGTATGTCACTCTATATAAATTATTTAGGAGATTTAATATGAAAAGAAGAAACACAATGTCTGCGAGGAAGTCTTTAAGCAACAATTGTCGCAGACGTCAGCTTTTAAAACGAGTACATCAAAGAGTCATTACCCGCAGACAGCAATATCAGGGTATAGAGTTAGTTGAAAGTCTAGCGGAAGCGGGTTAAAAATCACATCGCCCTTTTCTGCTGCTTCAGCAGCTTTTTTCCGCTCTACGCCTTTTAAAAAATCCGACAACCTCTGCCCACATTCATCAGCCAATACGCCAGCATAAATTTGTACCTGATGGTTAAGGCTATCATTGTTGAGTAAATTCATCACACTACCGGCAGCACCCGTTTTTGTATCTGCAGCGCCATAAACGATACGACTAATTCTACTATGTACTAAAAGCCCCGCGCACATAGGGCAAGGCTCTAACGTCACATACAGCGTAGTATCAACCAGTCGATAGTTTTCAATTTGCAACCCCGCTTGGCGAATCGCCATCATTTCTGCATGAGCAGAGGGATCGTGCTTACTAATTGATTGGTTCCAACCTTCGCCTAGTACTTGTCCGTCTTTGATCAGCACCGCACCCACTGGGATTTCGCCTTGCTGCTCAGCGTTATTAGCCAATGTAAGCGCATGGCGCATCCACTTTTCATCTTGTTCACTATTCAATACGTTGTACTACTATTCAATTATTTGGTGAAAATCATCAAATAATTCGTCAATTTAACTAAATCATTAAAACATTTGACGAACAAAAAACCATAACCGTTTGATAAATATATATTTTAATATCTGGTAGGGTATTTGCTATTTGATAATTAGGAAACATAAGCATAAACTTTTTATAATTTGTGACAAGAACAAGAGGAAAACAAAAATGAACATGACAGCCATCGCCATTGTCGCTATATCGTGCTGGGCAATTGTAGAATTAGTAAATGGCCCAAAAGGGAAAAAAAGAGCGAAAAGAGAAGCTGAAAAAACAAACCTTACTAGTGACTTAGAAAAAGAAGTTGCCGCCCTTAAAGAGCGTGTTGAAGTGTTAGAAAAAATTGTCACAGATAAAAAATATGATCTTCACCGTCAGTTTGAAGACTTAAAGAAAGACAAAGTTGCCTAATTAAACCGCCAACATACTGCACCTAAAAATGAGGTTGTTAACCTCATTTATTTGCCGACCGTTTATCCATTCACACTAGCTTGTTGATTGAGATAAGCGGTAGCGTACATAGATAACAATTTATCTTGTTCTTGCTGAGACAATCCAACCAAGCGCGATTTAAGGTATTCCATCGCGGTTTTGTTTTCTGCTTTGTCCATATCAATATCGACACTTTTATCAAGCAAATGTGCTGCCACCGGACCAGTAGCAAAACTCTTATAACCAGACAGTATCGCAACATCTAAGTGTTCAGCAACTTCTTTTGCATTTTCGAACTCACCCGTTAACGGTTCTCCAAAATGCAAATGCACTCGCCCTTTTCGCCCCGTAATACCATTCACAATACTACGCACATCTTCGTTGTCAGGCTTATCGTAACTTCCCTCAACTTCGAGTTGTTGTAATTCTCTGGCTTTACTAATATCACAAGGATCAAATTCATAGGAAATAGACACCGGAGACCAAACACAATGACTGTAAATATTCAGAAAGCGTAAGGTTTTTGGGTTTATTTAACGTTAGCATAGAAATAATTGCGGGATTTGTTTGGTCATTTCCGTCTTTAGCTCGTCCTTCTTTTGGGCGATCCAAATATGTTGCCTATCGGTATTCAAAGTAAATTCTATATATTCACTTAAAAGTTTAGCTGCCGATAACTTTTCACGTCTATCTGTGGCTGAACGCTTAACTATAAAACACTTGTTCAAACGAATAAGATCTGCCACCCACTCTTTCTGTAGCAAGTTGTCCCCCACTGCAATCCTTACCGTATCATGTCCTTTTACGTACAAAGCCCAATTTACGAAAGCCGGATCTAAGGCGATATCTCGATGATTACTGATGAAAAGACAGGCTTGGGTAGGATCTAAATTATCTAAACCGCTGACAGTAAATGATTCGGTCGTGGTGTTAATCATTCTTTCCATATAAGGACCGACCAAGTTCTGAAAGTCACCTAGGGTTTTCACCCCAGCCATTTGTTTCAAAATATATTGGCGCGTAATAAACCCTAAAACGGGCCGCATAAAGCGCGGCCAAGATGGAAACTTAAAGGCCACCAAACTAGAAATAAATTCTTTATTATTAAAAAGTTTATTTAGAACAACGGGTAAATCAGCGTCTTCGTATGGACGGATAGAATCAAACTTGCTTGCCATTAGGAGAGGTAAATTATCTAATCAAAAATCACGGCCTATTATTGTGCCGATAATTGGCGGTTTCAGCAAACCCTTTAGCAAAGGTCAGCTCAGTTTGATTGCAAAACTTGCCAATTAACCTCAACCTGATCGACAGGACCAGCCACGTAAGCCGATTCACCACTTATGGTCACTGATAATTCAACAGTTCTGCTAACTAATGCGCTTAACCCTTGCACTTCATCCCAATTAAACCTCACGACTGATATGTCCAATCCATCAAATTGAGCTTGTGCCTGTTTCCACCAAACATCTGACTTAGCATTAAAACTATAAACGTAAGTAGACTTGGCTAGACGCGTGGCCTTTTTCATACGCTCGAAAGCTGGTTCGCCTATATCAATCCACATGTGCAATTGATCATCTAAACCTTTAAGCCAAATATCCGGCTCCTCGACAGCACTTAGCCCCTTTGTAAAAGTGAGCAACTGCTCTTTGTCTTGATGAGCATGTAAACAAAAGGCCATCACGCGAGCCATCATACGTGCCAACGTTTCAGAAGGATGTTGTGCGATGGTTAAATTAAGACTGTCAAAATGATCATTATTTAGATCAGACAACGAAATTTTGAATTTATATATAGTTGGCTTAAGAGCCATATTATTTGCGCACCTAAAATAATAAAATGGGGCCTACAAAGATAACTTCAGTTCGACAATTGAAGGTTCAAAGCCAATCTTTTTATAAGCGCTCAAAGCAGGCGCGTTTTGCGCATAGGCTTCGAGATAAAAGTCTCTAAAACCTCGCTCTTGGCCCCAAGCAATCAACGCATTAATCACCAATTGATTGATCCCTTGGCCACGGACCGATTCAGCCACATACATAAAACCAAGATAAATATGTTGGTCATGCACTAAATGCGCCTTCGAGTCACGTATTCGAGCATAACCAGAACCAATAATTTTGCCATCAGACTCGGCTACCATTACAGTTGAGCGTGATGAATCAATTAACGCGCCAATATCGTAGTAGCAAAAGTGATCTGCCTTCAAGCAATTATTAAAAGGACGTTCCGTTTTAATAATCGCTTGCTCAAAATCTTTTAATAACGGCAAGTCTGCTCTTTCGGCAGGTCTTATCAATATTTCACTCATGGGGGTATTCGGCCCTCGTTTATTTATTTCCTTAAGCGAGTACTTATTCCCACTCTATGGTTGCAGGTGGTTTACCTGAAATATCATAAACCACTCGAGAAATACCATCGATTTCATTAATAATTCGATTCGACACTTTACCTAAGAAATCATAAGGTAAATGTGCCCAGTGAGCTGTCATAAAGTCAATGGTCTCCACCGCTCGAAGTGACACTACCCAATCATACTTTCGCATATCACCCATAACACCAACAGACTTAACCGGTAAAAATACGGTAAAGGCTTGGCTGACTTTATGATATAAATCAGCAGCGTGTAATTCTTCGATAAAAATATGATCTGCTCGGCGCAATAAATCACAATATTCTTTCTTTACTTCACCTAAAACACGCACACCTAATCCAGAGCCTGGGAACGGATGACGATATAACATGTCATATGGCAACCCTAATTCAAGACCAATTTTGCGTACTTCGTCTTTGAATAATTCCCGTAAAGGTTCAACTAAGCCCATTTGCATATCATCAGGTAAACCGCCCACATTGTGATGAGATTTAATGACATGCGCTTTACCAGTTGCCGATGCAGCAGACTCAATCACATCTGGATAAATAGTACCTTGCGCTAACCATTTTGCGTCGACTAACTTTTTGGACTCTTCATCGAACACTTCAACAAAAACACGGCCAATTATTTTACGTTTAGCTTCTGGCTCTGACTCACCAGCCATAGCGGCCAAGAATCTGTCTTCCGCTTCTATTTTACGAATGTTTAGTCCAAAATGATCGCCAAACATGTCCATTACTTGCTGGCCTTCATTTAAGCGCAAAAGGCCATTATCCACAAAGACACAAGTCAAATTCTTGCCGATAGCACGATGTAACAGCATCGCTACTACAGATGAATCTACACCACCTGACAGACCTAAAATAACCATGGTCATCACCGATTTGTTTTTTCATTTTCGCTACGGCATCTTCAATAATTGCCGCAGGTGTCCAAAGCTTTTCACAACCACATATATCCAGTACAAACTGCGATAAAATACGTTGACCTTGCTTGGTATGGGTAACTTCTGGATGAAATTGCACACCGTAAAATTTCTTTTCATCATTGGCAAATGCCGCAAACGGACAACTTTCTGTTTGCGCTGTGGTTCTAAATCCAGCAGGAGCAGCGCTAACCTTATCCCCATGACTCATCCACACGTCCAATAACCCATTGCCATTATCAGCAATGTGGTCTTCGATATTAGTGAACAACGCCATATCGTCGATGATTTCGACTTGCGCATAACCAAACTCTTTTAAGTTAGAGCTTTGCACGGCTCCTCCCAATTGCTCAGCCATGGTTTGCATACCGTAACAAATACCTAAAACCGGTACACCAGCATCAAACACATACTGTGGCGCTCTAGGCGAGTCCTCTGCATGCACAGATTCAGGACCACCAGACAAGATAATTCCATTAGGATTAAAGGCACGAATTTGCTCTTCGCTAACATCCCACGCCCACAATTCACAGTACACCCCAATTTCTCTAATACGACGTGCGATCAGTTGGGTATATTGAGATCCAAAATCTAGGATCAAAATACGTTGGTCATGAATATCTATGCTCATCTGGTTACTCTTATCAATTGGAATGATTGGCTTAGGTTGAACCCCTAAGCCAGAAAATGAAATACTACATTAAACTAAAGGCGCATTTAGCCAAGTCTATAGTTAGGTGCTTCTTTAGTGATACTTACGTCATGTACATGGGATTCACCCATGCCTGCTGCAGTCACTTTTACAAATTGCGGTTTAGTGCGCAGTTCATCAATAGTGGCTGAGCCAGTCAACCCCATAGCAGAACGTAGTCCACCCATTTGTTGATGAATAATATTAGCAATTGGCCCTTTATAGGCAACACGACCTTCAATACCTTCTGGGACTAATTTTTCAGCGCTTTTGCTGTCTTGAAAATAACGATCTGACGAGCCATTATTTTGATCCATCGCACCTAGAGATCCCATGCCTCGGTATGACTTATAATAACGTCCTTGATATAATTCAACTTCCCCTAGCGCCTCTTCAGTTCCCGCTAACATACTACCCACCATCACTGAACTGGCACCTGCAACTAATGCCTTAGCAATGTCTCCAGAGAAACGAATTCCGCCATCAGCAATCACAGGGATCCCCGTACCTTCAAGTGCTTCAACGGCATCAGAAATAGCGGTAATTTGTGGTACACCACAACCTGTTACGATACGAGTAGTACAAATTGAGCCATGGGCCAATTCCTACTTTTACGGCGTCTACGCCTGCATCTGCAAGGGCTTTAGCGCCTGCGCCTGTCGCAACGTTCCCCGCAATAAGCTGGATATCGGGATAATCAGCACGCACTTTCTTAACTCTATCGATCACGCCTTGGGAATGGCCATGTGAGGTGTCAATTAGCAAAACATCCACCCCTGCTTCAATCAAAGCCTGGATCCGCTCGTCTGTACCGGCACCAACACTTACCGCAGCACCAACACGCAACCGACCCAGTTCATCTTTACAGGCATTAGGTTTGCTTTCTGCTTTTTGAAAGTCTTTAACCGTAATCATGCCTGTTAGTTTAAAGTTATCATCAACCACAAGAATTTTCTCAATTCGATGTTCGTGCATCAAATCCAAAACTTGCTCTGACGGGGCGCCAGCTTTGACAGTAACCAAATCTTCTTTGGTCGTCATGACTGTCGAAATAGGTTTCTCTAAACTATTTTCAAAACGTAAGTCTCGACCAGTAACAATACCCACTAAGTTGTTATCTTCATCAACCACTGGGAATCCAGAAAAACCATGCTTTTTACTTAATGTGTTAATTTCGCCGATTGTCGCATCTGGCAACACAGTAACTGGATCGGATACCACACCGCTTTCATACTTTTTAACAATACGAACATGCGCCGCTTGTTGTTCTGGGGTCATGTTTTTGTGAATAAAACCTATTCCGCCTTCTTGAGCCAGGGCTATAGCCAAGCGAGCCTCAGAAACAGTATCCATAGCAGCAGAAATAAGAGGGATATTAAGCGTAACACCGCGCGTTAATCTAGTATTTAGATTAGCGGTATGAGGGAGAACAGTAGAGTGTCCGGGCACCAACAATACATCATCAAACGTAAGGGCTTCTTTAGCGATCCTTAACATGCAATATCACCTTTAAATGGGGTTTTAATTGCGGCGCAATTCTAGAGGAATTCCTCTTTTCAGTCTAGTTTTTATCGCTTTAAACACACAGATATTTCACTAGAGCACGATTAAATCGGGTAAACTACTGATTATTACATTTTATTTATATTCTGTTCGTCAATGTTTAACACCCAAACTCCCACAAGAAGCATACTCACCGTTAGCAAATTGAATAGTCTGGCACGGTCAGTACTTGAAGCTGAAATTGGCCAAATTTGGTTGTCAGCCGAAATATCTAATTTTGTCGCAGCGTCTTCTGGCCATTGGTACTTCACACTGAAAGACAACCGAGCTCAGGTAAAAGCGGCAATGTTCAAAGGTGCAAACCGCAGGGTCATCAATAAACCCAAAGCGGGAGACAAAGTGCTGGTTAGAGCCAACATTGGTTTGTATGAACCAAGGGGAGACTATCAGTTAATAGTGGAACACCTCGAACCTGCAGGTGAAGGACAATTAAAAGTACAGTTTGAAAAACTGAAACAACAGCTCGCCCATGAAGGTCTGTTTGCTATCGAGCACAAGCAAACTATTCCCTCTCAAGTATTAAGTGTAGGTATTATTACTTCAGCAACAGGAGCAGCATTACACGATATACTCACAGTATTAAAAAGGCGTAATCCGGCAATTAACGCGATCATTTACCCCACCCAAGTGCAAGGTGAATTAGCGCCAAGGCAAATCTGTCAAGCAATAGCCACAGCCAATCATCGTAAAGAAGTCGATGTACTGATTGTTGGCAGGGGGGCGGTTCTTTAGAAGATTTATGGTGCTTTAATGATGAAACTGTAGCCCGAACAATTTTTGCCTCTGGTTTGCCCATTGTCAGTGCAGTTGGCCATGAAGTAGATGTCAGTATTGCTGATTTTGTCGCTGACCTACGTGCGCCTACCCCATCAGCAGCGGCCGAGTTGATCAGCCAGGATCAAACTGATTTGAGCAATAAGGTGGCGATCTTAGAGCACAAATTAATTAAAGCATACAAAGCTAATCAGCAAACCTTAACTCATCAACATTATGTACTGTCTCAAGCTTTATTAAAAAATCATCCGCAAAAGCAATTACAACAACAGCACCAATATTTAGATCAATTGCAAGATAAACTGAGCATAGTATTTCACCGTAATTTTGCGCAAACTAAGCAACAACAGCTACATTTAGCCAACAGACTACAGCTTTCCTCACCGGTAAAGCAAATTCAAAACTATCAACAAAAGCTACTTGAGTTACAATCAAAACTACAGAGAAATTGTCAGTTATTGCTACAAAACAAGCAACAACGTCTAGCCAACAACAGCCATCTATTAGACACAGTGAGTCCATTATCAACATTGTCTAGAGGCTACAATATAAGTTTCAAGCAAGGCAAAGTGGTAAAAAGTGTTAAGCAACTCGCTACGGGTGACGACATCACCTCCCGATTTGCAGATGGTGAAATTAGCAGTACTGTTAACACAGTAAGCAAATAAGCCACCGCCATCAGAATGTCATGAACCAGGGCTACGGTCCACGCTAGGGTAGATGTACCGTACTCCCCACCTAACCAATTAATCTTGAAATCACTATGATCCTATGACTCAAGCAGTGTGTGGCTGATCGCCAATAATAATTAGCCTGTGTTCTGGAAAAGAAGTTCGGCCCAGGATTCAGATTAACTAGCGCTATAAACAGGTCAATAGCTCAACTAGCCCCCCACTAATAAGTAGAAAAACCATTCAGAAACATATTGATATCATCTTTATATTTTTGTTCTAAATTAGTGCCTGTATAAGTTAGATACTGGGTTGAACCTGTAGAGTTTGAGAAATAATAACCGAGATATTTAAATTTAATGCTTTGAATTGTCCCCACAATTTCCATGTATATCACTTTATGACCGTTTACCATACGGTATTCTTTCTTCACTACTTTCGCATCAGGTGCGGCCCCTTTTGCATTCTCAAAAGCAATATCGGTTAATGCTTCAACATCAATTTCGACTTGTTCGGAAATCACCATGCCATACAAATCCCCTTCTTTTAACTGAAAGGTATATTCTGCATCCTCATGGCCATTTTCGTTCTTTTTGAATTTCCATTTTTTTCGGATCAATTGCAAAAACAGAATTAGTTTTAGTACTTTTTAATTCAAAACTAGCACGACTATCTTTACTGAATATTGCAGGGTTAAGCGGAATTTCAGTGTCACTAGCGGCATGACTACTTTCATAGCTCCATGTTCCATCGTCATGTAAAATGACCACTTCTCCTTCTTCGGTCATCGCTTTTTGGCTAGCTGACACACTCAGTGCCGCTAAACAAAGAACAACACTAATCAATAATTTCATAAAATTCACTCATACCTATTTAAAAAAACCAACAGATTCACCTCGAATTAATTCTAAAACGTCAACGAAACTATACTTTCACTAGCAGCACATCACATTCTGCATAGTTAACCACACTATTTGCGGTTGAGCCTAGAAGCGCTTTTAAACCTTTTTTGGAATGGGTACCTATTACAATCAAATCCGCATCTTTTTTCTGCGCCAGTGTACAAATGTGTTCATAGGGTTTGCCTACTTTTACAAACCGATTCTTTTTGGCTATAGAAAATTCCGCACAAATGCTTTCCATCTTAGGGATCACATTTTCGATCAATTCTTTCTGGTAATCTTTAGGTAGCATGTGATGAGGAATAACGTTAATGGCTATTAACTTTGCATTGTAGAACCCATCTAATTCTGCTGCCTTTGTCAGTACTTTTTGACCTTCAGGTGATACCTCAATTGGACACAATATCGTGTTATACATAACTAACTCCTTTTAACGAATTTTTTGGTATGAATCCGCAATAACAAATAAAAGTTCACTTCTATGGCAGCAAGCAACCACAGAAGCCAACAGTGAGTATGTTGATTTTTCGAACCTAAAATTGATGAATTAGTATTGGCGCTCCATCCAACTTTCAAAAATCAAACAAGCAGATACACTATCTACTTTCTGTTTATCCAGCTTTTTATAACCGCCCAATTCAAATAAACGAGCCTTGGCATCAACCGTGGTAAGCCTTTCATCATAGCTTTCAACTGCTACTTTATATTTCGCATTCAATCGGTTAGCAAATTTTTTTGCTGAAAACGTTACCTGTTGATGACTACCATCCATATTCAGAGGTAAACCAACTACCGCAAGTTGGGGGCGCCATTCAGCAAATAATTTAGCCACAATATCCCAATTAGGAATACCGTCTACCGCTTTAAGCGCATCCAACGGGGAAGCTGTCCCCGTAATTTCTTGTCCTACTGCCACCCCAATACTCTTAGTACCAAAATCAAAGGCAAGTACTGTGCGTTGTCCTTGTTTTGACATCTATGCATGCCCCACGTCTGGGCCGAGCTGCCAGACATCTATGCCCAACATTTGTACCGCCGATTCCCATTTTTTATGGATCGGCACATCAAACAGTACAGCACTATCTGCCTCTACCATTAACCAAGCGTTACTTTGAATTTCTTCTTCAAGTTGCCCCGCTGACCAACCGGCATAACCTAAAATAACGAGTGATTTCTCAGGTGAAGAAGCATTACCCAAACTAGATAAAATGTCTTTAGAAGTAGTTATCATGATCTCAGAGGTCATAGCCAAACTTGAGCTCCATCCCTCTTGGGTAGTGTGTAAAATGAAACCTCGATCTTGGCTGACTGGCCCACCAGCCAGCACAATCCCTTCAGCTTTGTCATCCATCACTTGGGCATTTTCATCAGCTTGCGACACAAGTTCTTTAAGGGTCATACCAACAGGTTGATTAATCACCAATCCCATCGTTCCTTGCTCATTGTGTTCACAAATGTACACTACAGTACGGGAAAAATAAGGATCGTCCATACTTGGTGACGCAATCAGTAAGTAATTTTGTAGACTTTGTATATTTGCCATTACACGCCTTTGGGGCCACTTGCACGTTTTTCAGTTAAACGTTTTTCAATTGCATCAAATAACATTCCGGTAATATTCACATCATAGGCCGCTTCAATTTCTCGTACGCAAGTAGGACTAGTGACATTAATTTCTGTCACTCTGTCACCTATCACATCTAGTCCAACAAATAACAAACCTTTTTCAACTAACAATGGCGCAATCGTTTCAGCTATTTTTAGGTCAGACGCACTTAAAGGCTGAGGACGTCCTGTGCCACCGGCTGCTAAATTTCCACGGTTTTCACCTTTAGTAGGCAGCCTTGCAAGGGCATACGGCACGACTTGCCCATCAATAATTAGAATACGTTTATCGCCGTCTTTAATCTCCGGTAAAAAGCGCTGAAACATTGCGTAACGAGAGCCTAACTCAGTTAGGGTTTCAATGATTACACCTAAATTGTTGCCATCTTCTTTCACTCTGAAAATGGATGTACCGCCCATTCCATCCAATGGTTTACAAATAATATCCTGATGAGTTTTGTGAAACTCTCGAATTAAACTGGCATCACGCGTCACTAGAGTATCTGCCACCAAATCAGGAAACCAAGAAGTAAATAACTTCTCGTTAAAGTCTCGTAAACTCTGTGCCTTGTTAACGACTAAAGTCCCCGCTTGTTCAGCCAACTCAAACATATGCGTAGCGTAAATAAACTCATTATCCACTGGCGGATCTTTACGCATTAAAATCACATCTAAATTGGCCAAGCATTGATGTTGTTCATTCTGTAGTTCGAACCAGCTATTTGGATCTTGTTGAACCGACAAATTTCTCATACGGGCCATCGGTTTACCATTTTGCAAATATAAGTCACCCATTTCCAAATAATATAATTCGTAGCCACGAGACTGCGCATCTAGCAACATCGCAAAACTAGTGTCTTTTTTAATATTTATCGATTGGATGGGATCCATCACTATGCCGAGTTTAATGCTCAATGGTATTTCCTTTGTTGAAATAGAATAACAAGTCTTTACTCTCAATGATGAGGGGTTTTGCTAAAAATTCAAGACCTTTAAAAGCAAAGACGGTTTAGGCGTTCTTTATCAACATGTGAGAAAATTCTATAACATAGATTAACATCAATCCTTATAAGCCACTCAATCTGAGGATAAACGACGCTAAGCAAAATCATCATCACTGACAATATACTAATATAACCTGAGTTCTGGATAAGAAGTATCGTTTAAGCTAAATAAACCAACGCCACTAGACACAAAAAGAGCGTTATCGAGAGGAGCGGCTTATCTGGGATTCAGGTTAATATAAAATGAATGTTAGGAATGAGTACTGAATAGGTGTTAAGGATTTAAAACTATAAATGAATAGTTTGTTTTACTCATGATTCCATGCAGATTGAACCAAAAAGTGCGCATTCTGACAGAAAAAACGACTTTAATAAAAAAGCCCTAATAACTAGGGCTTATTTTGGTAATAATTAACCCTATATTAAAAGGCATTTTCCTGATGGATTTTGATAAATAACGGCGTACCGTGTTTACTGTAATCAATTTTATATTCTTTGCCGTTAATAGTCTGAACGAACAGTAATGTCTTTTCTTCGCCAAAAATATCAATATTAGTCACATCTAACATTTCCATATCTAATAGCTTAGCATCACGTTTATTATCAGGAACAACGCCAGTATATTCCTTAATGCCTTTGTGCGTCACCAGCACTGGTGGTTGATCATCGCCATTAATAACAAGTAGATCTAACTTTCTTATCTTATGAATCAAGGTATTGCGACCGCTAACCAAAAAGGGCTTTTCAGTCATTATTATCTCCAATGCTAATAACGAAACCAACGAACTTATTATGGATAAAAGATAACAGAGTTTTTTTAGGCTTGCACTCCTTTCGTGTATTTATGCGACATAAGTGGTATACAAAGTCTCCTAATGAGCAATAATTAAGCAAACAAGCAAAATTTGATAATTCTTATGTGTCAAAGTGATGACAAGACAATAAAAACTGCTTATACTGCGCCTCGTTTTGAAGTTGCTCCGTTCTGGACCTGTTCAAAATAGTTAAAAATGGCCCTTTAGCTCAGTTGGTTAGAGCATACGACTCATAATCGTCAGGTCCCCTGTTCGAGTCAGGGAAGGGCCACCATTTTTCAAAAACCTCACCGCGATAGTATTCACTAACTAATTTTTAATATTTCATTTTCGGAACGGTAGCGGATCGGATATGGAACAATATTGAATAGAGTTAGCAAATATAAAATAATTTTCTCAATTAAAAGCTTAGTAATTTAGATATCAATTTCCCCCTACACATCATCAAATAATAAACACTAGGTTATCTTAGGATTTTATTAATCGGGTAACTTGAATGTTTTTATCCCTGTACTACATTTTTATAAAACGGTACTTAGGGACAAGGATCATGCAAACACCACCAGCCATACTCGTAAAAACTTGGCTTCAAATACTTCAATCCGATATCGAGCAGGAAGCTAAAATTGAAGTAGAAAGGAAAATAATAAGAGTTTTCGGAAGTCTTGAGATAGCAATTATTTATTTACAAGATAGTTCCGACTAGGAATGAATGTAAGGTTTTAACAGGTTTTGCTTTTTTATGGGTAAGAAAACCTATGCCGATGTTAACTTTTATTAACGTTTTTCGAGTCAGTTCTCATAGGTGGGCGCGTCTAAAACCGTCTACTTTAGAGTCCAGGAATAATAAACATATCTGTTTCTGGTTTTTCTTGTCTCATAATTACACCACTTGAAACGCTCGCTAATGTAGGTAAGACATACTTTGATAATTTGCATATCGCATCAATACGCGCTTCTGGTGTTAGCTGCTCAAACAACGCTGGTAAGTTGTCAAATTCAGCCGCCAATACGTTAACAAGTACCTGCCTTGTTTCAAGGTAAGCTTGTTGGGTGTTCCCGCTTTGCGTCCACCTGTTTTAACACCTGCTGCCATAATAAATCATCTCATTACTTTTGCTGTATTTTAACACTTTCTAGGGTGTCCGAAAACAGAGCGTTTTAATTAGTGCTGGTAAGGATGGTTCTACCTTGGCATCAAGTATCTTCTTAAATAAGCTTGCTTTAAGTCTTTGATATGAATCAATAGAGTTGTGCGTTTACGGATGACTTACATGAGAACTTGTCGCCATTATTCAACCTTATAACTTTCTATTACGAAAAACAGGCGCAATCTTACAGTTATTAGTTTTAGGCGGTATAGCTCCCATAATAGATAACTACGTAGTTTGGCACTGCCCCTCTAAACTCATTTTTCATATAGCACTATTAGAGTTTATTGTTTAAATGTTAACTTTTTCTAATTTAATTTCTTTTTTCCATTGCTTAAATGTACAAGAAAAATCACTCCTAATTAACGCTCCGAAACTATTTTGAGAATCTACAACTCCGCTTACAGTCCAACTTGCACGTAAGACACCATCATTAGGGTAAGTTTTTATTTTTTGATTTATATAACTTTCAGACATAGAACTAAATATAGCTGTAGCAGGAGCTTTTAGCCGTGATCTAACTGTATCTACACAAGTCTCATAAAGATGTGCTTTTGTTCCTGTTTTTTTACACCCATAAGCAAAAAATAGACAAGCCAACAGAAAGCAATACTTTATTATTTTAGTAAATTTGTACATGATATTTCCCTATAACAACCTTTTAAAATTAAGCTAACACATTAACATATAAATAATATTACCTTAATCGTACCTAAATTATACAGCCGAAAACTAACTGGTTACCTAACGAATCACTTAACCGCTTATCTAACCAAGCTATAACCTATATAAAACAAGGCTTCGTAGTATTTGGTTAGGATGGTTAGGTAACTTTCACTACTTTAGGAAATGTAGCCGCTTCTGTGTATCCTTGTGCCGTTCTTCCTATCTTCTATTATTAATAAAATAACTTTAAAGAGTTTTTACTTAACCACCTAACCAAAATCAACTACAGACCATATAAATAAAGGGATTAAGAGTGGTTAGGATGATTTTAATTTCCTTAACCATCCTTAACCATCCTTAACCACCTAACCATGAACAAGAAACGGCTAGAATTTAGCTATTTTATAATTTTTACTATTTGCCCTGCCTTTCTTAGTTACTAAATACCCCTCCTTTGCAAGTTGTGTCAATGCCTTGCCGATAAAGCCTGAATTATGCGCTTGTAGCTTTGTATCTTCGCTAATTAGCTGCCCAGCGGTAAACCAGTTTTGCACAAAACATGAAGGCGTATGTATTGAAGTGGTATCTATAAAATCAGTAGAAGGATTTATGTATTTATCAAAGATATAACCATAAGCAAAACCCTTGTCTTGATAGTTATCATTAATGGTTGCCGCATGTTTTACTTCGCTATCAGTCAACGCCCATCCGTAACCGCTTTGATACAGTTGTTTAACTTCAAGCCAAAACTGTTTAAGTTCTTCGGGCTTTACCTGCTTAATTGAGCCTGTGCCGTCATAATGCCAGCCTAATAACTTATTAAGTCTGCTCATATCAGCGGCTTTCTTCATTTCAATTACTGCAAAACGTGTTGAGCCTGTCTCATCCTTTAAAAAGTCGCTACCGTTAACCGTGGCAATATAATTGGTTTGTCTGTGCTTTTTTATGTCGGCTCTAGCGTATGGTGGTCTTACCGTATCAATTGATTTAGTAATAAATGCTTTTAAGCTGCCCTGTGAATTTTTATTGGTGCGCTCTAATTCTCCAAGCTCAACAATCCAAGCTTTGATACAAGATAAAACACTATCTTTATTATCAGGGTTAAGTTCTGCGCCCTCCAAAAAGGCATGAGGCAAAACAAAAGCGATGCGCTCAACAAATGCCGTCTTTCTGAATGACTGCTCACCTTGTAACACTGGCACTAATTTACTTTTGAAGTTTGGCTCATACAGACTAGCCACACACGCCACCAACCAACGCTTTAACACTTGCAAAGCTAACTGCTCATGCTTGGCATTTAAACACCTTATGACGCTGTTAACGCGCTCTTTACCGTCCCATTGCCCACTGTCCAGATATTGCTTTACTGGGTGGTAAGGGTTTTCAATACATACCGCGCTCATGTGGTCATCTATCGCGCTTTTAGGTAAACCATAACGACTAGCGGCACTGATTAACTTACTTCTGGCTTGATCAAAATTGTCTGTGAGTGAATCACCAAACATATTGCAAAGTTCAGGCTGGAACGTCATTTGATTGAAAACAAATTCAACGCCATGATGTTCACCTAACGCAACTAAATTTGAATCGGTATTCACTAAACGTAATTTGCCTTTATTATCCTCTATAAAATCAACAAAATTAGGCTGGTCTTTCTCTGTGTTACTAGGTAATTCCACATTAAGTACATTATTGGGGGCTGGTAAGTTCATTAGCTCACCGCCTTAAATAGCTTTTGCGCTTTTTGGTTGTACTGGTGGATTTTCCATTCTTCTTTGTTGTGTCTGTCTACGTCTGGAAAATACCGCGCGGCTATCTGTTTCAATGCCTCGCTTGTATTGCCTCTAAACCCTCGTATACAAATAAAATCAAACTTATCTAAGCTTTGACCTGTGGCGCATGGGTCGCTTTCATGGTGCGAGTAATAACGTTCCTTGCCGTCTGTATTACTGGTGAGTATATAAGCCCCTGCTTTGGCGCTGGTGGACTCTGGTGGTAAATACGCTTTGCCCTGTGTCTTATACCCATAACTTAATAATAAGTCGTCCCAAGTGTACGCTTCATTAACCAAGTCGATAATAGAAACCTGCTGCCCTATAAGGTCGGGTTTATAGGTTGGCTTAATAGGTTTAGTGTTAGCCGCTTCTTGTTCTTCAAGTTGTGCCTGCTCAAATGCCTTAGCATCTTCTAGCAGTTGCGAGCCTTCAACGGTTAACGCTTTACCAACTGCCACTTTATAGGCGTATTTATCACCATCAAGCTTTACAGGTAAATACATAATTTGTTGTGGTCGTGTGGCGCAATCATCAGCCTTGAATATATAACTCAAATAGCTTTCTAGCGCTGCCCATACTCCATAAGGAATAGACACGGCTAATTCTATATAAACCCTGTAGCGGTTGCCGTTCTCATTCTGCTGGTGGCTTGCTGTAGTGTGAATAAGAAAGGACTCAATAAACAGGCTTTCTAATGTGTCTGCTATTGTGTCTAAATTCAGTTCTGTTTCGTCTATATCGAGCCTTAACAGCGTAAAATTATTATGACTCATGATAGTATCTTTGGTCTTATTGGGCGCGTCTGTAGCTGCTATAAACGCTGATTGTTCTTTAGCTTCTTTGGGGCTTATCGTGCCTAAATTGGGAGGCGTTTCGACGTTAGTTACTAGCTTATTCCAATCTATATAATGAAAAGAAGTAGTGTTAGAATGGTTTGTACCATATAAAAACTTAAGCATGATTTATACTCATGTTGTGCTAGTGGACGGTCGCCAAACTCAATCCACCAGCTAATTTTTAAGGGAGCCGCTTGGAATTAATTTTCACAGTGGCTTTTTTATTGTTCGTCGTTTGCGGCATCGCCCAACGACATTAAATAAGCGATCTGCGCTTCATTCATTTCCGATATTGCAATCTGCAATCTGGCTTTTCCTTGAACAGCATCTTTAGCTGAACGTTCCTTATACACCTTTTTTCGCTCACGCCGTGCTTCTCGATCTTGTGCTGGGTCTCCAGACAAATGCCTATGGTCTAGTTGCAAAGCTGAATCTTCTGTATAGGCATCGATTGAATCAATCTTCCAATTCCCGTACTTATCAGCTTTTAATAGTTCAAGTGGTGAACGTAAGGTCTCACCAAAACCATGCTTGATAGCTAAGTCAGAACGTTTGTGAGTTTTGCCATCAGCTAAAACCGACAATAACTTATAAGCACGAGTACTTACTGGTGGTATGTATTCAGGTGAAACATCTTTAGAAATTAAGGTGAGTGATATATTTAAATCGTTTGGGTTCTTCATTCTCAAGCCCCTCGCCAGCTAATAAAGCCTGTACATCTTCGGCAGGCCATAATAAACGCCCTGAGGGTAACTTGATTGGTTTGATACCGTAATAACTACCTGTTTTACATAGGCGGGTTCTTATTGTGCTGGGCTTGCCGTGTAATGCTAAAGCAAGTTGTTCAGTGGTTAATCTTTGGTTTGTTGTACTGGATATATTCATGCTAATACTCATGTGTTGGTTTGTATTAGCTTCAGTTTGCCTGTGATTAAAAAAAACTAAAAAACAGCTCGTGTAATATAATGCCGTTTACTTTACACGGGGGGCCAATTTTTTATGTATGACCGCATATCACGTAGTAAATTTTTTATTGTCTCTACACTGACATCCAATTGACTTGCAGCATTTTTTAATACCTCTTGATGCTGTCTATATAAATATTTCATTACTTCATATGGCTCAACTCCATCTCTATCTGCAATGTGGGCACATAAAGAAAGTTCAGCCTCATCAGCCTCATCAGCCTCATCAGCCTCATCAGGCTGCCCTTTATCTACTTTTGCGTGACAAAAAGTATCTATAAGATATAAATTAAAGTCTATTGCTTCTGCTATTTTCATGCGTTCATTAGCAGGAATTTTCGTTTTTTTATTTTGCTTTCTTTTCCCACTGATTATTTGAGCAATAGTGCTTTTAAACTCTTTTGGTATATCTTCTTTTTCTATAAGTTCTGCAAGCGGAGCCTCATCACGGTAAAGCCAAGAGTCTAAAGCTATCACCCATGGCCATAAATCTTTAAACCTTTGCGGGGCATCAGCCCAATGTGTTGTTTTCATAGTGTTACATTAACCAGCGTTAAGCATTTTACTTTTTCTGTAGGTATAGAAACGTTAGCCTGTTCTAATATCCAAGCCTCTAAGGTTGTGTGCCATTTTCTTAATAAATCCAGTGGTCTTTGTTTGTAGTGTTTTTCTGCTGTTGCGCTTGGCTTATGCCCCATAATTTGAGCGACTACACCTGTTGGTACTTCTACCCATTCAGAAAGTGTGGCAAAACTACGCCTTAAGCCATGCAAAGTTAACCCTTCGATTCCTGCTGCTTCCAAGGCTGGAAGAACACTTTTTCTAGGCTCAACCAGCTTACCTGTTTTCCCTGTAGGACTTGAAAAAACCCATTGATTGCGCCTAGGCAATTGATAAAGTAAATTAGCGACATATGGCGTTAGTGGGATAACTCGTACACCGTCAATACCGCCCTTACTATTGTCTTTATCTCTAATGGTTAAGCTGTTCCATTGAAAATCAACATCAGTCCATTTAAGGCCATTTAGCTCCCCCTACGAGCGCCAGTTAATAATAAGGTTTGTACAAAAGCTGAAATGACAGGATTTTGAATACTTCTAACATAGTAAAAGAATGAATAGAGTTGTTCTTTTTGCAGTACATCTGATTTAGGGTTTAGTTTAACTACTGTTTTTTTGACTGCTTTAGTTTTTAGTTTTTGTGGGTCAACTAGCCCCTTGTATTTTTCTTGTTCACTTACCCAACTAAGACAAGCAAATAACAGCCTATATGTTTGTGCCGCCACTCCTGAACGAGTTTTATTTTCATTATCTAACCATTGTTTTATCTTCTGCGCTGATAATGAGGCTAGAGTTTCATTTACTAATGGATATAAACAACCTGCTTTAGTTACTCGATTTTTCCCACGTGCCCAAGGTAAGCCCGCCTCTTGTACTGCCTTAACATGATCTTTTAGATGTTTATCCCCCCAGATTGATTTATTACTTTCAATATATTCCTTCCAAATATCGCCTAGCATTACATTGGAGCGTATTAATTCTTGTTCTTCGGCTGCTTCTTTAGCTGCTTGTTCTCTTTTACCTTAGCAGGGCTTATATAATCACTAGCCTTAACTTGTAACTCTTTAGCCTTTGCTCTTGCTTGTTCAATATCAAAAGAATCTACAGGGCCAATTACTGCCCGCCTTGATTTACCATTTATCCATTTTTGGAAAATGTAGGTTTTTCTTCCTGAGCCAAAAGCTCTAATACCTAAACCAGTACAACCTTTATCCCATATAAAAGATTCTTTCTTGTCGTTGGCACACTTAAAGCTTCTAACTCTATCAGCGGTAAAATTAACCTTACTCGTGGTACTATTTGATTTAGCCATGTGACCCCCCTTATGGTTCTTATGGTAGCCCTAATGGTGTTGGCGCACTGTTGGGGCTTTTTATTGACTGCGGATCGGTAGCGGATCGGTAGCGGATCGGTATTGAGTAAATATACATCAATACGGAACAATACGCCAGATAACTAAAAAAACTAACATCCTTATTTATAAAGGGTTTTAGGGACGTTAATCTATACAACTAAACACATTTATTCTACGACTCATAATCGTCAGGTCCCCTGTTCGAGTCAGGGAAGGGCCACCATTTTTCATCCCTATCTTGTAAAAACACCTTCCTTAGAACAAGTAAATATTCCTCAGCAAAAAACGCCAAGGCTCAAAAATAAGCAACCAGTTGAAATAGCAGATTGTTGCACCTAATAACGTGATATTGCTAAACAATCCAACGCCGCTAGACACAAAAAGAGCGTTATCGAGAGGTTCGCCTTGTTCAGGATTTAGGTTAGTTATACCAATCCACATTGATAAATGCTCTCTCAAAAATCACTCAGCGTTTTTTTGAACAAGACGTCGGTGTTTGAATGGTTGTTACCATTTACATACCAGCAGCGCAGAGCAAAACCACAGAGGCATTCCATTCAGGCGAGTGGTAAATGCGCTTACTCTGAGTTGCTGGTTACTAAAAAAGCAAAGGCTGCTTTTTAGTAACCAGTTGTTAATTCAAAGCGCTCATTCAAGCGGCTTGATTAAGTGCATGTAAACTATCACTGAGTGGTGACTTAAAATGTCGGATTGGTATTATCTTGTTTTATAACGTTCCACACAGTTAAGCTCTTTAAAGGCCAACTGCAGGCGATCAGCCATAGATACTTCAAGTTTACGTAACCACACCCGTGGATCGTAATACTTTTTATTTGGCGCGTCAGCGTCTTGACTATTACCAATTTGGGTATGCAAACAATCTTTGTTCTCTTGGTAATAATTAAGAACGCCATGCCAACAAGCCCATTGGGTGTCAGTATCTATATTCATCTTAATTACCCCATAACTAATTCCCTCTTCTATTTCTGCAGGAGTAGAGCCAGAACCACCATGGAAGACAAAGTTTAACGAGTTGTCTGGTAAGTTATATTTTTTCGACACATAGGCTTGTGAGTTTTTAAGGATCACCGGCGTCAAATTAACATTACCTGGTTTGTATACACCGTGCACATTGCCAAAAGAAGCCGCAATAGTAAATTGTTCGCAGACTTCACTTAATTGCTCATAGGCGTAAGCGACATCTTCAGGCTGCGTATAAAGTAGAGAGTTATCAATGTCAGTATTATCTACCCCATCCTCTTCGCCACCTGTACAACCTAGCTCAATTTCAATAGACATTTCCATTTTTGACATGCGTTTTAGATAGTCTTTGCACGTTGCAATGTTCTCTTCTAACGGCTCTTCCGACAGATCTAGCATGTGAGAACTAAACAATGGCTTGCCAGTTCTGGCATAGAGCTCTTCACTTTCTTCTAGTAATCCATCAATCCAAGGAAGCAATTTTTTCGCAGCGTGATCTGTATGCAAAATAACAGGAATGCCATAGTGTTTCGCCACATTGTGAATGTAATGAGCAGCAGCAATTGCCCCCACGATGGCAGGCTGATGCCCAGATAAGTTTGCGCCTTTGCCACAGAAAAAAGCTGATCCACTATAAGACAATTGAATAATAATCGGCGATTGGATCTGGTATGCGGCTTCTAAAGCGGCATTTACCGAGTTGGTACCTACCACGTTCACGCCGGGATAAGCGAATTTATTTTCACGAGCGACACGGTACAAAGTATCTAAATCTTTACCACTAACAACCCCAGGTGGGACTAAATCAACTAAATTTGTCATTAAAACCTCCAGTAAACCAATCCATTATAAATTTAAAATCATGCATTTAACGTGAGCGCCAATCCACTAACGACTCATTTTAGGACAACAATCTCTCATGCTTAACTGTTCGGACTTCAGCCGCTTTCACATAGTCTACACACATTGCTGAACAACAAAGTTTTCTACGTTCTTGCTTAAGCTTTCATATTGATTATTTTTGCTTACATAACAAGCTTTGCCTAATTTACGGCATTTAGCCTACAAAAGCCGGAACTAACCCGGTTTAGTAAAGAAAAACAATCTAACTCGAACTTGGATATAATGTATACAGAATCGCGCTGAGACAAGTTGATAGGAATATAACGAATAATTAGAAACTCTAAGTAACTAATTTTAAAAACTGGCATTTACATATGAAGTGAATACAGAGAGAAAATAACACACTATTGGGCATGGCATTTAAGCGCAGCCATCCGACCTATTTCTAACTGAAGGGCGTCACCTTTACCTCTGATACTTATTTTATTATTGGTATAAAAATAGCCAGAAGCCGAGGGTTTCTGAGTCAGTTCGGCCACTTGATTATTGTCAAACAACATGGCTAATTCACTGTTCAGGGAGAATCGCACAACGATAGATTTTCCGCGCTCACATGCAAACGTAACCTCATTGAAGTCATCTTGTGTGGTGTTTTCTCCTGCTGGTTGCTGGCAAGCGTTTAAAACAACTAACACAAAGACGACACTGAATACGGTACTCATTGCCCTCATAAACTCTCCTATTACTGCTTTCATTAGACTGTACGAAAATCCTTTAACAAAAATAAAACCCTAACCGCGAATACTCGTTGCTATTCGATTATTTTTCTATAATTGTGATGCTATCTCCAACAGCAATTCCATTTTTTGCGAACCAGCCTTGGTTCATTTCCCACGCATACAGTACGTCACCAGAAGAACTCGTAGTGGCAAGATCATGAGGTTGCATGGCTTCAATATTGACGATAAATCCATCCGCACGAATAAATGCCACGTCTAATGGGACCAATGTATTTTTCATCCACATATTGACCGCACGAGTTTTTTGAAAGTTAAACAACATACCACAGCTGTTACACAGGGACTCTCTATGCATTAAACCTTGCGCTCTTTGCTCAAAAGAAGTGGCATACTCTAGCAAATAGGTTTGTTGATTAACCGCGACTTTAACGTCAGAAAAAACCACACCGCCTGCCCTAACAGGCAAAACAAGCATCATTAGCCAAACAAATACAACAAAAGCGCGAACGCTCATTTTATTAAACATATCTCGTCACTGATCCCAATACCAAAAAGCTAAGGTTACAGTTTTTTACAAGAGCAGCCCATTTCTTTTTCACTGGTTTCCCATTCTTGAAAGTCGCCCTGCACACATTGTGCACGCAAAGTCCGGCACTGTGACGGGCTGTATCGTACTTCCGTATCAGCACCACTGGCAATCGCTCCACCAACAAAGTGCTTGGCCTGTTTTGTGGTGCATGCACTTAAAAAAGCAAAGCTCAGACATAGAACACTTGAAAAGATTAATTTATACATCGCTTATTGTTCTCATATTCAGGTTAATAATCTGAGCGAAATGATGACGAAAAGTTCAAACCAATTGTCGCCATGCCTATTCATCTAACTGGCTATCATTTTCAAGTGATAAATAGCAGGTACAAAAAAACCGGAGTAGATTGCTCTATTCCGGTTTTTGTAATTAAGCTTCAGCCTAATGATTCAAATCAACCTAGCTAGGATCAGCAATCTTCACAGCTTCAACTGGCGCTGACGTTAAAGAATGTGTAGGTGGTGCAAAATCCGTTAAGTTAATACCATCAACCGCAGCTTTGTATTCATCCATAGTAGGGAAACGACCTAACATAGTGGAAAGTACCACTAATGGTGTAGAGCCTAATAGTGACTCACCTTTTTTCTCTGCCGAGTCCGCAACTACGCGACCTTGGAACAAGCGAGTTGAGGTGGCAATAACGGTGTCACCTGTAGTTCAGCTTTTTCCTAGTTACCCATACATAAGTTACAACCAGGGCGTTCCAAATACATGATATTTTCATATTTAGTACGTGCGGTATTTTTAGGTGCAGCATCATCAAATTCAAAGCCTGAATATTTTTGTAGAATTTCCCAATCGCCCTCGGCTTTTAGTTCATCAACAATATTATATGTAGGTGGTGCCACAACTAGTGGGGCTTTAAATTCAATTTTTCCGTTTTGTTTTTCAATGTTACGGAACATTTGCGCGATAATTTGCATATCACCTTTATGCACCATACAAGAACCAACAAACCCTAAATCAACTGGTTTACCTTTATAGAATGAAACAGGACGAATAACGTCATGGGTATAACGCTTAGATACATCATCATTGTTTACATCAGGATCGGCAATCATAGGTTCATCGATTTGATCTAAATCAATGACCACTTCTGCGAAGTACTTAGCATTGCTGTCAGGCGTAAGAGCCGGCACTGTACCAGACTTAATTTCTTCGATACGTTTATCAGCAAGAGCAATAAGACCTTTAAGGGTTTCGGCTTGGTTATCCATACCTTTGTTGATCATTATTTGAATACGGCTTTTCGCCAGTTCAAGTGAACCAATCAAGGTATCATCTTCTGAAATACAGATAGAGGCCTTGGCCTTCATCTCAGCAGTCCAGTCGGTAAAAGTAAAGGCTTGGTCAGCGAGTAAAGTTCCGATATGCACTTCGATAACACGCCCTTGGAATACATTGTCTCCAAACTGCTTAAGCATTTGTGCTTGAGTAGCATGTACCACATCACGGAAATCCATGTAGCCTTTCATTTCACCTTTAAAGGTCACTTTGACTGACTCAGGGATTGGCATAGTCGCTTCACCTGTGGCTAACGCCAACGCAACCGTACCTGAATCGGCACCAAAGGCTACACCTTTAGACATACGCGTATGAGAATCACCACCAATAATAATAGCGCGATCATCAACCGTCAGGTCATTCAATACTTTATGAATAACGTCAGTCATAGCTGGATAGACGCCTTTAGGATCACGCGCTGTGATAAGGCCAAACTTATTCATGAAAGACATCAGCTTAGGAATGTTAGCTTGTGCTTTACTATCCCAAACCGAAGCAGTGTGACAACCTGATTGATAAGCACCATCAACACTTGGCGAAATAACCGTAGCAGCCATAGATTCTAGCTCTTGCGACGTCATTAAACCTGTGGTGTCTTGCGAACCAACAATGTTCACTTTTACACGTACGTCAGAGCCGGCGTGAAGTGCAGCTTTAGATGCCACACCTACTGCATTTTGGTTAAAGATTTTTTCTACTGCAGTTAAACCTTGATCAGCATTGGAAATTTCTTTTGAAGGAGCAAACACTACTGGTGCTTCTATGCCAAGGGCTTCGGCAGCAAAGTTTTGTAGTTTCTTACCAAATACAATAGCGTAAGAACCACCGGCTTTCATAAACTCAACTGATTGCGGAGTGAAAGCAGAAGACACGTCTACCAGCTCTTTATCGCCGTTGTATAGTTTTTTCTGTTTGGTATTAATTGTTAGTACAGTACCCGTTGCAACAGAATAAACCTGCTCAAGTACTGGGTCACCATTATCATTCAGTACTGTATTACCAGCCGCATCTACTTTCTTAACCCAGTTTTTAAGATCAAGACCAATACCACCGGTTACACCAACAGTCGTCAAGAAAATAGGAGAAATACCGTTAGTACCGGCAACAACCGGTGCAAAGTTCACAAATGGAATATAAGGACTCGCTTGCTCACCTGCCCACAATGCTACGTTGTTAACGCCAGACATACGAGATGAACCAACACCCATAGTGCCTTTTTCAGCGATTAACATAACTTTTTTGCCTGGATGCTGCTTTTGTAGCGCTTGAATTTCTACTTGAGCTTCAGGGGTGATCATGCACTTACCATGTAACTCACGATCTGAACGAGAGTGAGCTTGATTGCTAGGAGAAAGCAAATCGGTGGATATATCACCTTCACCAGCAATATAAGTTACTACATCTATTTCTTCTGGAATATCAGGGAGTTTGGTAAAGAATTCTGCTCGAGCATAACTTTCCAGAATGTCTTTGGCAATGACATTACCGGCCTTAAGTGCGTTTTCAAGACGTTCGGTATCTGCTTCATATAAGAATACTTGAGTTTTAAGTACTTCAGCAGCAGGGGCTGCAACATCAGTATTATCAGAAAGCGCTAAATCTAGTAATACTGCGACTGAAGGCCCTCCTTTCATATGCGAAAGTAACTCAAAAGCAAACTGCACAGAAATTTCTGCAACCACAGCTTCACCTAAAATGATTTCTTTTAAGAATTTAGCTTTTTCGCCGGCTGCGCTAGTTGTGCCAGGTAAAGTATTATAAATAAAGAAGTTAAGTGAATCTTCGCGGTGGGCATGCCCAGGATCTTTTATTTGTTCAATAATTTCGGCTAATAATTCAGCGCTATCGATTGGTTTTGGGGCTAAGTCTAGGTCTTTTTTGCGGGTTTCAATTTCTTTTATGTATTCTAAAAACAAACTCATACATACCTCTCTCTGGGGCTAAAATTAGCTAATAACATTATAATTAGCATGGATAAATTTTTGTGGTAGTTTACCTGATTTTTAATTTTTTGTTCATAAATAAAATGAATATCCACTATTCATATTAATGATAGAGTGAATAGCCCATTTATCATGCGCACATTGACACAGAATACCGAGCGACTCATGCTCAATTCAAAGCCTTTAATGTAGTAGTAATCCCGCATTGTCAATTTGCTCAACAATTTGCTGATTAGCCAAGGCGAGCTGGCACCCTATGTTTGTGGCGTTGTATCCAGCAGAACAATCAACCTGCCATTGACGCAACACATAAGCCGCCACAGCCGCCCGCAATTGTAGGCTCAACTTACCGTCAACCATGGCATAGTCCATTTCGATAGCCTTAGGTTGCGATATATTGGGATGAGGAATAAGCGTAATTTCAACAATTTTCTGCCATTGTTCATCATAATGACACCCTTCATGTACATGAATATCTTCTAGCATTACTTCAACCTTAGTAAAGCGTGTACAGACAAAGTCTCTAAAACTATTATGTTTGCGATCATAGGCACGCACGTGCCAGCGGTGGCCATTATTAACGATAGAATGGGGAACTAGCGCTCTTTCAGACTCACCAGAAGAAATTGACACGTATGACGCCTTAATCGCTTTATTACTATGGATAGCCCGCATGATCCCAGCAATAACAGTAGGGTCTGGGTGGATCAAGCGCACGGCATCAAAACATTGTTCTGACGGCTGAATTCCATTGGAAATTCCATTGCCAAAGCCACGGCTAAGAGACGTTAGGATAACCTCTGGATCATGATTGAATAAAGGAGTAAACGAAGCGGTGCGATGATAATTCTTAGTTTGATGTTTCAATACCAGATTATTAGGTGCTAATTCTTTATAAGTACTAAAATCGCGGGTGCTCGCAGCCAAGCCTGTTCTAAATCTATCAATTAAATCTGCTCTTGCCACATGTCCAAAATACTGCAAACTAAAATCGATAAAGGCTAATCGATCTTTTTGAGCATGGGTTAACTCTGCTAACGCTTGCTGCTTAAATTGAGAAGTAATTGATTTTGTTTGCTGATCCGAAGGTTTAGACATAAATTGATATACTCAAAATGATTCGATGTAAAAATACTAATTGAGTTCACTTTAAAATGCAATCATTTTGATTACATCTTTTTTTTGAAATGTAGATGAGAACATCAATAGGTATTAATCGAACATCTTGATAAGTCTATATTTGGCAGCCAAAGCGGCTGCCAATAGTAAATTAATTACGTTTAACTAGGATCACCCAATCTTGATTGTCGTCAGAAGGTGGAGTGCCTAACTCATGACGTTCATATTTTTTGTAGCCTGCTCTTGGCTTCGTCACGTAAACCTTGTCAATACTGCCAGTTTGTAATTTGCCACCTGTTCGAGGGTTGTACCACTGCACGGAATAGTCGGCCATCCCTAAATAAAAGTTTAGCGAAATCGACTTTTTGGCATGTTTAACAAACACGATATAAAACTGTCCTTCTTCACCTAACACCCAATGGCCATTCGACAAATTATCCAAGTTTTTAGCTTTATGATAAGGCACATCAGCCATTTTAAAGAAATCTAACGCATGTTTGGCTTGCTCCCAAAATAAATCGCGGGAGCGCCAATCTTGTGCCGTTAAATCAGAGTGAGGGTGCGCATAACCAAAATACCACTCTGTGCCCCAAGCTCCTGCTGTTAACGCGCCCCATAGACCATTCATTCTGGCATTATCATGTTTAGCATTAACACTGTCGGGCAATAGACTATCTTGTGCATCTCCGGGTTCATCTACAGACACGGCAAAAGGTCGACCATTTGTTAGCGGCCACTCACGCAGCCGCTTAACCGCGCCGTGTACATTAGCAAAATCTTTGCGCCCCGTTTGTACAGAAGCCCCCGTATAATAACTGTCAGGCCCAGTTAAATCATCGTAATCATTGCCATTATGAATCACTACGTGATGGTGGTATGGGTCGTTGTTGTAAAAATATTTGGCCATTGCTAAACGTTGAATAGTCGATTGTGGCATGGTTTTATGGTTAGCGACCCACTCGCCATTTTCTTCCCCCATATTCCAATTTAATGCCAAGTGGTGACCAAATCGTGCAATTAATTCTCGATAGTACAATTGACGATGTAATCCTAATCCACCGTTATCTAGTAAGCCCTGGTTTTCAACTTCGGACGTTTTGAAGTGTAAGAACAAACCTTGCTGTTGCGCATGGGTGAATATGACATTCCACTGTTCTAATTTAGAAATATCCATCCGATCGTAAGTGTCGTAATCAATATAAGGGAAAACATTTTGGTCATCACCGCCAATATTCAGCGTTAAAAAAGAAATAGAATTCATGCCTTTTTGCGACAGGTAATTAAGCGCTCCAATTAGTGCCTTACCTTTGCCCTGCTTCCATGTTGGATCACCTTTTTTCCAATCTTTCAGGTGTGGCTGCCAAGTTTTAACCAAATTATCTTTGTGTCCGTCATCATGAAACGTACCATCAAAATCTGCATACGAAAGCAGATTTTCAGGGGCATCGGGGCCAGCTTTAATAAAATACTCCCCGGTTTGGGCAAAACGTAAGTATGGTTGATTGATATATTCCAACCTACCTCTTGCACGAAAATCAGGATAAGACTTGTTACTAGGCTTTATTTCAAACGCCCCCTTTTGGTTATCCATGAACCCAGCCGAGACACCAGAATTAGGCTGGTTTGACACGGCTACAAATGCCCCTTTTCTAAAGGTTGCGTGCCATGTCCATTGACCTTCTTGATCAGCTGAAAAGTTTACCCGCCACTTATTTCCCGATGACGCACTCGTATTGCCTGCGTCACCATCGGCGGCAAAATAGCCGGGTACCAAATATTGGGAGCCAGATGGTTTATGAGTAAATTCCACATTCAGTCGATAGTTCACAAAAGGGTTATATTCATCATTCTCTGAAACGTCGGGCCCATCAAAAGTCAGTGATACGCCATGCCATTTACGTAGCTCCCCAGATATTTCTACTTCAGTATCAGCTAAAGCATTACTTACCTTACCTAATAAAATAAGCAATATAAGGAAAGTGATACGGTTAAATTTATTCTGCGTCATAGGACCTCCTGAAATTCTTGTGACTGATTAGTGCAGTTCATAAGCTTGCGAAAATTTTACAAGCTATTAATTCGTAGCATTTGCTGGTCGATAAGCCCTGATCCAATCCACATACATTTTATTGTTAGCTTTATCATTCAATTGTTCGGTACTCGGTGTGATGCCCTTTTGTGCACGCCACACATGATCTTCCATATCAAAAATCAGGCGCATAGGCCGGTCGAAAAAGTGCCCATCTGGGTCAGTCAAATCGGTATCAACAGACAAAGTACGCACTAACTTTCCGTCTAAATAAAACTCCATGTGCTTAGGATTTTTCCAGTAAAAGCCAAAGCGATGAAAATCTTGGTTCAGCAAATCTTTGTTTTCGGTTGTCGTGTGTTTCGGTTTATGTCCATAGTCTTCTAAATAATCATTGGTCACCGGATCACGTTTAAAAATGTGATAGTTCGTAGACATCTGCATAGCATTATGTACCGTGTCTCCGTATGTTTCTGTCACGTCTATTTCATATTTGTCATCGTCACTTAACATCCAAAAATTACTGGCCAGCGCTAAGCCAGAAATTTTCATACTGGCTTCAACAAAAATGGGATATTCGATATTCTGTTTCGCTGTAACAAACCCTGTATAGATTGTTTTCTTAGATTTAAAGTTGCCATAGTTTTTTGTTTGTCCCTGCTCTTTATCAGGAACAGGGGACGCATGTAATACCAGTTTTCCATCAATCAGGTTACTATGGGAAGCACTAAAGTAGGTCGCTCCAGGGCCTTTCCAGCCTCGTATATGGTTATCGTGCCATTTGTCATAAAATTCAGCTGACTTAGCCGGATAAGAAAAACTGTCACTAACATCCTGCAATGGCAGCCATTGGCTTTCAGCGCGCAATGTTTCGGGCAAAGGAATGTTATGCCAATCAGTCTGCGGTATGTGGGTTTCCGGGGTATAGGAGCAACTAGCCAATAGAAGAATAGCCGTTGTAGGTAATATTTTATTATATGACATAGAGTGTAGTACCACGTTGAACAACCTAAAATTGTTAACAATATTAAATAAATTCACTCATAAATAACATTTAAATGCAAAATCGTAAATCTATATTTAAAAATCAAAAGAAAAACATCACAAAATACCTGCATACAGCTACCTTAGATTACAAGCCAACACTTTGTAATTCGTTACAAATGCATTAATCTTTCTTTCTGCAGTAAAATAGGAAGAATGAATGTTAGTACAATTAACGCCAGAGCAAGCCAGAGTCATAGCTGTATTGTTAGAAAAAGAAGTCACCACCCCAGATCAGTATCCCCTTTCACTGAATGCCTTAACCCTAGGTTGTAATCAAAAAAGTAATCGCGACCCGGTGATGAGCCTGACTGAATCAGAGGTCCAAAATGTACTAGATGAGCTAAAAGACAAAAAGCTCACGTTAGAATACACAGGCATTGGAAGTCGGGTTGTCAAATATAAACATAGATTCTGCAATACCGAATTTAGCGATTTAAAATTTAGCCGCCAACAACTGGCATTAGTCTGCGTGATGTTACTACGTGGCCCACAAACATCTGGCGAATTAAGAACACGCACTAACCGCTTAGCAGAATTTGACAATGTAGGTGAAGTGGAGCAAGTGTTACAGCAACTCGCAGACTTAAATGGCGAATGTTTAGTGGTTAAACTTGCAAGAGAGGCTGGTAAACGTGATTGCCGTTATGCTCATTTATTCAGTGGCGAAGTAAAAATTGCCGCCGAAAACGTTGAAAACAATACGCCTGCTTATAGCCAGCCCACATTGACCAGCCATACCCCTCAAGAAAGTGACGCATTACAACGTATTACTCAGCTAGAGCAACAAGTGGCAGACTTAACCCAGCAATTAGCAGACGTTAGGGAATTGGTAGATATATTGTCGGAGTAGTGTCATAACAGCCCTGATACTGTAAAAATGTTCATCCTTTGATCGACATCAGCATTTTAAAACCGTCGCTCACAAGCCCGCACAATATGGGCTGAGTGACGGCATGACTAACGACGCGATTGACCAAACAAGGCTACTCACCCTGCGCATTCCTTTCATGCTTACAATTCCAACATATTTCAAATGAGGCATCGTTCGATTCTCCGCAATCAGGGCATAGCCATTCTTCTGATGCCTCATTACTTTGCAGGGAAGATAATTCACCCAATGCTTTATCTTCATCCAAATCATTTACGATCCAAAGTTCGAGAAAAACAAAGTGCGGGTGCGAACCTGTAGAGACATATTCATTTTTTAGCAGAACCTCAATCCCGGCATTTTCTAGTAAGTTCTTCGCATGATTGACTAAGATATTGTTTTCATTCCTATAAACTAATTTCATGGGTGATCCTTATTAGAGGGTTCTACGTTAAAACGAATATAAGTTTACTGCGAGTGTCTGGAGTTTTGCCTCAAACAAGTTTAACGATAACAAAAAATTTACAAATCCACCTGTAACCTAAACAATTTATATTGAATTGACAATAAATACACTAAAATGCCATTGGCACTATACTGATGCTAATGACAAATTACGACGAGTGACTTGAGGGTAGTTTTACATGCATAAACCATATCTACCACACAAAATTGCTGTATCGACAATTGGGATTTGTATTGGTTTTAGTTTGTTCTTTTTTTCCTATTCTCATATCCTGCAAAGACAATTGGCAGAACAAACTGAGAAAATTTTTCAGAATATACAGAATGGTTTAAGCAACGGTTTTAAGGTTATCAACAGTTTACATGAAAAAGGCTTTACTCAATGTTCTCAGCAAAACCTTATGCAAATGCGCAAGGCGCAATTTAAGTCCAATGACATTAGAGATATCGGTTTTTATCAAAATGGACAACTGACTTGCACCACTGGCAGCGGCAAACTAGCCAATCCAATTACGGACTCCCCAGAAAATATTCAAATAGATGGCAACAAAATCTGGTTTGATCATGTATTAGAAACCTTTGATGAATCAATCACTGGGATTGTCATTAGGAAAAACGAGTACAATGTCATACTGACCTTTCAAGGGTTATTAGGTGAATACACTGTCTTTAAACACTATGAAATAGGTGCGAGAGTAGACAATCAATGGCTTCACTTATACGGTGACAATGGCATTTTTAAAAGTCGAGCCAGCGATAGCAAAAAATATTTTAGTGTTCACTTACTCTCTCACTCAGTAGAGTTTTGCAGTGCAAGTGGTGTGTTATGTGTCGCGATGCAGCAAGATAACTTTTCAGAATTTGAAAGCTCTTCACTTATATTTTTTGCTTTTCTAGTTGCTTTGTTTTCTGGCATCAGCGCTTTGTATGTCTACGACCAAGTATGTCGTTATTTGTTCGGTATCAATCGAAGAGTGACATCAGGCTTAAAGGCCAAGCGTTTTACTCCGTATTATCAAGCGATTGTTGATCTAGAAACAAACAAAGTGGTTGGCTGCGAATTACTCGCCCGTTTTAAAGATAAAATGGGACCACTTTACCCCGACCAATTTATACCCGTGGTCGGTAAATTAAATCTTTCTTGGCAATTGACCGAGTATCTTATATCGACCGCTTTACAAGACTTTAAACATATACAAAGCCCTGATGAGCCATTTTATTTGTCTATTAACATTTTTCCGAAAGACATCAATAATCAAGATATATTGAAAGGACTAGCGCGATTACAAGATCTCCCGCCTGCTCTAAATGTTGCTTTTGAAATTACCGAAGATGAAGAGTTATTGTATGACGAAGTTGGTAAAACGCTGGAGGCATTGTCCAACAGCCCAGTTCAAATTTCTATAGATGACTTTGGCACCGGTTACTCCAATTTGTCACAACTAAAATTACTAGATATTCACACCCTTAAAATAGACAAGTCCTTTGTAGATGAAGTAGAAACCGGCTCTATTCGCTCAACACTTATTCCTAATATTGTAGCGATTGCAGATAAATTAGAAGCAACCATTATTGCCGAAGGTATAGAAAACCAGCTACAAGTTACCGAATTACTAAAAATGAACATTAAATATGGTCAAGGTTGGTATTACAGTAAAGCCGTACCCTTCAACAAATTTAAAGAGCATCTAACAGCAAATAGTCATTTTAAGTTTAGCGGCAATGCCTTTGGCAATAATTTAAGTGGCGATTAGGCCCTACCTCATCAACAAAACACCAACAAAATATTAACACTATAAAACCACTCATATTCCCGTTAACATGTGATATTCCTAATTCACTACATGCTACCAATGCCTCATTTTATATTCGTTTTATGTACCGTTTTTCTAACAGGATTTTCTTCGTTTGCTAGTGCCAGCCAGATAAACAAAGACGCGCAAAGTTTCATAGATAGCCTGTCTAAACATCAACGAACTCAAGCATTATTTGAATTTCTAGATGAGCAAAGATATGACTGGAAATTTATCCCAACCGCACGTGAAGGGTTGCCTTTAAAACAATTAAACGAACAACAAAAAAAGCTAGCACTTACTATCCTGCAGTCGAGTCTTAGCCAACAAGGTTATCAAAAGGCCACCAACATTATTGGGCTGGAGCAAGTGTTATTTTTATTGAGCGGAAAAGCATTTAGAGATAACCAATTATACTACGTCAGTATCTTTGGCAACCCACAGCAAGACCCAATCTGGGGCTGGCGGTTTGAAGGCCATCACTTGTCGCTAAATTTCACCGTTAAAGATGGTCACTTATCAGCTGTCACTCCAAATTTCTGGGGAGCGAATCCCGCTATTGTAGCCTCAGGAGAAAAACAAGGACTAAGGGTTTTACGGCAAGAGGAAGATCTCGCTAGAGCCCTGTTGGAAAGTTTATCGGCCACACAGAAAGCGCAGGCGATTATTTCTGATAAGGCTTACAACGATATTCTCAGCAAAAATAAAAGCGTGGTCAAACCGTTAGAAAAAAAGGGATTTTGTACCAGCAGCTAAGCACAAGCCAAAAACAACAACTGCTTAATTTAATTTCGGTTTATCTTAACAACATGCCAATCGAAATAGCCCAGTCTCGATATCTAGCGATCCAACAGCATAACCTTAACAACATACAATTTGCTCTGGGCTGGAAGCGCGAAAGTGAACAACCAACATTACTACCGTATTCAAGGCGAAACGTTCTTAATTGAATATGATAATGCACAGCAAAATGGCAACCATATTCATACCGTCTGGCGTGATTTTAAAAACGACTTTGGTAGAGACCTATTAAAAGAACACCATCTCAAACATAAGCACTGATACCAACCCTAGCCTATCAATCCGCGTCAGTGACACATAGCTGACTAACACACCCTACGATTATGCAGGGAGCATAGGCTATTTTAGTACTTAGCACCCTAAGTCCATACATCGAGTTTAAGTTAAGTAATTTTGTAAAGTCCCCACCTATAGTTAGCACAGCGCTGCCTGTGGTACAAAACGGCCAACGTCAGTAGGAGGGCTAACACTTCAGCGACAGGGCTGGCATACCAAATTCCCCACTCAGAAAACTCCAAAGGCAAGATAAATAGCAAAGGCAATAAAAACGCGTATGTCTTTGCCAAACTCAGCAAACCTGCTCGCCTTGCATCACCTATAGCTTGAAAATACATAGTGACTATCATCAGCGGCCCCAATAAACATAATGCAAAGGTAGCGGTAGGAAAAATACGACTCACTTCATTAATGATCCCAATATCATTAACAAATACAGCACCAATTTTATGATGCAAAAAGTAAATCACCCCTTGCCAAAATACTGAATAAATTAGTGATGCCCACAAAGCAATTTTGATACATTTATTCACTCGCTGAAACTTTTCGGCCCCTAAATTGTTACCAACAATAGTTTGAAAAGCTAGGCTCAAACCTAAAATTGGTAAAAAGATAAAGGTCATTAAGCGCGTTAAAATACCGTAAGCTCCAACAGTATCAGCGTAATTGCCGTCACTCCAAATTTGTAGATTGTAAAAAATGGCCCCAGACGATAAAGCAAAGCCCAAATGGGTTAAACTGGCTGGCGCGCCTATGACTAAAAACGCCTTCCAGTGCTCACGTGACCTAGACAAACTGATGAAGGGTAAGTTTAATCTGGTATTGACTTTGGCTCGGTAAATAATAATCAACAATGACGCACTTATTTGCGCAAGCAAAGTACCTAAAGCGGAGCCTGCCACCCCTAAGTTACACTGCACAATTAGCAAGTAGTTATATACACCATTTAGCAACACAGCCACTAGAGAAGCACTGGCCATAACCGGAATTAGCCCTTCGCAACGTAAGCTATCGCTATTTAACGTGAGCAAAAACATGACAGGCGAGCCTAACAACATAATAGTGATGTAGGTGTAACTCATACTAGCCAGCGGAATATCTTGATTATTTAAAGCAATGGTTAACCATTCACCTAACAACAAGAACATAATAATCAAAGCCATAGCCACCAACAAAGATAAACTCACCGCTTGGGAAAATACTTGTTTGGCATCACTGATTTTATCCGCACCGAGCAGTCTTGCCATCACACTTGAAAAACCGCTAGACACTAAAGTAGACATGGCAATTAAAAAGATAAAAACCGGAAACATAGAGGTGACTGCCACTAACGCGTCAGCGCCGACAAACACACCTAAAAAATATGCGTCCACTAAGTTAAACGACCCATTGACCAACATCATAAAAATAATGGGAGCTGCGGTCTTAAAGAAGACCTTACCCAAGGAGCCATTTACATACCGGTTATCGGTAAGACCTTTTGTATCGTGTGGCATATTATGCAGCTCCGTTATGCAAAACAGCTATCTCAACAAACTTATCTAATACAAAGTCTTTTATTTCTCGAGGCCAAGTGACTATTGCAGACTCTAAACCAACACGGCTATTGCGATACAAAGCTCGACTTGCTTCTTCATAACCTTGCTCATCCGCTAGAAAAAGCAACATAAATTTATCTAACTGTTGCTGCTTCAGCAAAATTTGTTGTTCAATTGAAGGATTCTTCTGCGCTTCTTCAACTAGTCGCCTCAATGTGGCCGAAGCCCCACCTCTTTGGCTTGCTAGCCACTCCCAATGTCTTGGCAACAAGGTCACTTCTTTGGACTTAACCCCTAATTTAGGCCGACCTCGCTTGGCCTGTTGCTTTGGTTGTGCATTAGGTAAATTGGCCAATACTTGTTGTGTATTACCATGCCAACTAAAGTCAATGCGTTGGCAGTTTTCTACCTCGATGACGATAGGCTCGATGGCAAAACCCAGCTCCTGCTCCCTCGCTTTTACCTCTTGTACTACCTCTTGCAGCTTGCCCTTCACTAAAAATTTTTGCTGATAAATCGCTAAGTATTGAGTATCCATAACATCCCCTTATTTGTTGCCGACGCCAATTATTACCCAGATAAAAATAAAAAACAATAAAACCCGGGTAAAATAAAATTAAAGACTTTTACAAGACGATTAAAAACACTCTTGATATCATGCTGGCAAAATTTATTGAGGAATTAACGTGACCGATATTCAACGCCAAGAAACCAAACAACGCATGAGCCGTATTGTGATCCATCAAGGCACGGTTTATTTATGTGGCCAAGTCGCTGCCGATGCCAGCAAAGGCATAGAACATCAGACTCAAACCATGTTAGACAAAGTAGATGGGTTATTGAGCGATGCTGGAAGCGACCGTGAACATATTTTATCAGCCACTATTTACCTCAAAACCATGGATGATTTTGCTGCCATGAATGAAATATGGGACAACTGGGTACCAACAGGTCATGCTCCAGCAAGAGCTTGCGTACAAGCTGCTATGGCAAGGCCTGCCTTGTTAGTGGAAATATCAGTCATTGCCGCACAAAAGCAGCATGAAGCAGAGTAAACCAGAATGGCGCAAAGTGGAGCCGCTAAAGACTAAAAGCTTGTCAAATAGAAGCACCGAGAGAAGCAGTTGTTAAAGCTTAAAACTTTAGTGTGAGGTTTCTATGAGTAGAAGATTAGCATAGCATTCTTATCGAGACACCCATAAAAGTGAGCCTTATAAAGATTGTCATCAAATTTAGTTATGGGTGTCTTAATTGGAGCGCTCTGGTTCTACGCTTGCCGTCAAAGCCCGTCATCCCTGCATGTTGTTAGCAGGGATCCAACACTTATCCGCTAAAACCCCGAAGACATTCTTATCGAGACACCCATAAAAGTGAATCTCATAAAGATTGTCATCAAATTTAGTTATGGCTGTCTTAATCATTCTTATCGAGACACCCATAAAAGTGAATCTCATAAAGATTGTCATCAAATTTAGTTATGGCTGTCTTAATTGGAGCGGTTCAATAGCCGGCAACTGTTCTTCGATTTCTTTTGGTAGCTTATCGTTTATTGTGTTCTCAGCAATGCTGATAGGATTTACATTGTTTCTTAAAGCATACTCCGCGACTATTTTGTTACGGTCGCCTCGAACAGGGTTCAAAAAACAAGCCAAAACGGGCTCTGTCACAGGGGCTAGTAAATAGCTTTAATTGTTCCTATACTCTGCATTTGGGTATTTACCACTGCAGTATATAGGGAGCTTTACTGCCCAAAAGCGGTAAATAGTAAAAAGGGCCTTCAGCTTAAAATTCTGTCGAAACCCTACAAATCAACCCAACCCCGAAAATGGAGCCACACATGTACATCAATCGCCACGTTTTTCTTTGTTTTGCCCTATTTGTATCGCTTTTTCTGGCCGCCTGCGCCCAAAAACAGGAAAGCCCAGCTTCACTCGCCAGCGAAGTAAAAATCTCAGACTCCGACAAGTTGCACGCTGCTAAAGCTTTACGCACCTTGGCCGACGACATCTGGGCCGATTACCTAGAGCAGTATACTTACTATCGTTTACAGGAAGGATTGCCTATAGAGCGATTCGAGGACCTCACCTTGCAGGAATACCGCAAGGAATTACTACAGATCCAAAAATACCGTGAAAAATTAGAAAAGATTAACAGCCAAGCCTTGTCGGAGGATGATCTGATCACTTACGAAATACTGGCCTTCCAAAATCAGGAAGATGGCTCAAATGACGACGATTACTGGTTGTTGTTTGACATAACAGCCTACCAGGCCCCCTATTCGTTCCGAACTAGCCAGCAAGCCCTGCAGATGCAGTCCCTCGACAACGAATCTGAAGCACAACATTACCTAAAACTGGTGGGCGAACTGGCAGATATGATCGACCAGCTTGTTGCCAAGGTCGAAGGGCAGGTTGAGCGTGGTATTTATTTACCAAAGCCGGCCCTACCTTCAACCCGGCTGACGTGGGAAGGTATGCAAAGTGGGTTACCTTCAGCCATTAGAGTTGACGAAAAGCGACTTAACGAGCTTTCTGCGAAAGAGAAAGCCCAGTTCAATAAAGCACTTGAATCGTTAATTGAAACCCGTATTGTCAGTGGATTCGACAGACTATTGGTTGTTTTGGGAGAAGAATACGAAGCCAACGCACCTGAAAGTGTAGGTCTAGCTCAATATCCAAATGGTCTTCAGGTTTACAAAAGGTTAGTGAGAAAAATGACAACACTTAACCTATCCCCAGAAGATATACATCAACGTGGAAAAGCAGCTGTTGAGGAGATTTCGCGGCGCATGGAAGCCATTCGAGTGCAACTTGGATTTGAAGGAACCGCGCAGAAATTCCTGCAACATCTAAAAAATGACCCTAGATTTATAGCGGCTGACGCTGCTGAAGTGGAAACCAGATACTTAGATTACATACACCGGATTGAGCCGAAGTTGGGAGAATATTTCAAGTCATTACCTAAAGCGCCTTATGGCGTTAAGCGACTACCACCGGAGGCCGAAGCTGGGATGACTTATGGCTATTACGATGAACCCAACTCAGCAAATCCTGTTGGCTACTATTATTACAACGCTTCGAACCTTCCGGATCGAAGCTTGGTTTGGGCAGGCTCTCTTATATACCATGAACTGTTACCCGGCCACCATTTTCACATTGCTACGCAGGCTGAAAATAAAGCACTGCAAAAGTTTCGCCAGAACTCCTTGGATAATGCGTATACCGAAGGCTGGGCAGAATACGCAGCCAGTACTGGCAATAGAAATGGACCTTTATGCGACCCCTGAAGAATTGTATGGCCGTTACATTGGGGAAATGTTTTTGGCCGCTCGCCTTGTTGTTGACACCGGCATGAATGCGCTCGGTTGGTCACTAGAAGAAGCCCGTGAATACATGGCGAAATACGTTATCCAGTCGGAATCTGAAATTGCTTCTGAGACTTTACGCTATTCAACCAGTATGCCGGCCCAGGCTCTTGCCTATCGTATCGGCTACGAAAAAATCTGGGAGCTTCGCAGACATGCTGAAGCAAGCCTGGGCGATAAGTTTGATATTCGGGAGTTCCACGATATTGTCTTATCTGACGGTTCAAAACCGCTGGCGGTGTTGGAAGCCAAGGTAGAGCGCTATATTGCAGCGGAACGAGACTAGCAGTAGATTAGTCGGAAAAATACGGAAGAAATTTGCCTTTTCGCTAAACAGGAAATTAAAGGGCTTACGCATTTAGCAGGCGCAATTTTGTTGTTGCTGCTTTTCAAGCGACGACATAATTGTCGCTCTGGCTAAATTTGTTAGGCTTACTCCGCAGGGGCTAACCTTTTCTTAATACAAATCCAGAAATTTTTATCATACTCAATACCACAAATACGACATGCTACTTCCGCATAGTCCTGCACAGCATATTTACCAAAAGTGAAATTTTGCTTTTCTTCTGCGATCTTACATGTATAAAAAATGACTTGAATAACATCAAGCAGCAACTGAGCAGTATAAAAGCGAATTGGATCATATACTTCAGCTTTGTTCTCTTTCGTGAACCATTCTTGGAGTAATTCATCTCTCTTCAAGTTCGCCGTCTTAATTTTGGGAAAGATTACTTTCAACCCAATTATCAAATCACGTTGATCAAAGTTTAGCAGCTCCGTTGATGCGCAAAGCTCAGTACTTAAGCTATCAATAAGTGACATATCAAACGCAGGAACTCTAGAGTATGAGTTTTTTAATGGCTTTTTATAATCATCAATTAACGCTGGAACACACGAACTATATCTTTCCTTCAAGAGGGTAAACTCTCCCCAAAATGCCTGCTTTTGAAGCTTGGAGCGCTCGTTGAATAATTTTACCGTTAATTTATGCCCAACATAACCACCACATGCTGCACTTAAGAGAGCCCCAACGATACCTATCAACCAATTTTCCATACAGACAAAACTCTCCCAGTAAACCTAACGAGGCTGTAGAAAAAGTCGATTGTGACAGACCATTTCCTCACCTTTCTTTAATTTTTATAATTAATAAACTTTGCCTTGGATGATTTGATTTTGCAAAATTTTTTACTCTACACTTCGATTTTCTAGATATTCGCTTTTGTCCAACCGAAGTCACACTATTACCATACTTGGGGCGCGTTATTTGGAGTGGTTACTTGACCCATTACGCCGCTAACTGTCCATAATTATTGAGTTTCTCCAGATTATGTATCAAACAGAACCAATACCATTGGCCTTGCACTTTACTTTTACCTCGTAGGCTAAATCGGTTGAGCTTTTTGTTGGTTCCTATGTTGCCAAACACCGGCTCTACAACAGCACTTATCAGAGCACTTATCAGGACACCCATGTTAATTCTAAACCAACGCTTATCAGGACACCCATGTTAATTCTAAACCAACAATGCAGCTCAATCTTGAACTAACCTAGTCCGCTGCTTCTGCGCTTGCCGTCAAAGCCCGTCATCCCTGCATGTTGTTAGCAGGGATCCAACATTTATCCTCTAAAACCCCGAAGACATTCTTATCGAGACCCCCATAAAAGTGAATCTCATAAAGATTGTCATCAAATTTAGTTATGGGTGTCTTAATTGGAGCACTCTGCCCAAAGGCTTTAGGCGTACCCGAGATTATGGTTTTTTACATGGCAACGCAAAATCTACCTTGCAGCGCATTCAGTTGATGCTAAAGGTCAAACTGACATCGCCACCAATGCGTCAACGCACCAAAAAGTGCTGCCCCCACTGCCAAGGCCTACTGCATATTGTTTGGTGTAAACGCCATTCCATATTCAAGCCCAAAGTGCGAGCCATTACAGCAATGGAATGCGCCTAGGCACAAGATGCGCCCACACCATTAGGCACTTAAATAACGCAGGAGAAATTAGAATTACTATGTATGAAAAGAAAAGATAAAACAGGCTGCTAAAGTAGTAATACAAGCAGCCTCAGCCACACTCGGCCAGAAAAAAGGCAATATAAAACAATCCTTTACCCCTCATCGATATATCTACTATATAAGCAGAAAACTTCAACTCCGGGCTTGTCCAACAATAGGATTAAGTCGCGGCTGCGGGCGACCTATCCTTATTTAATAGGTATTGTTTAAGACCATACTATTTTTAAACTTATGAAGACCATATGTTGTTATAGCTGATGCTACAAATGCAATAAACCAGACTTTAGCGTTGTCTTCGCTAACGAACGATGTAAGCGATACCAGTGACAATAATAAAAACAACCACTCTAAACTTTGCAAAATTAACTTTAAGAAAGTATGAGTAAAAGGCTCCCCAGATTGGTAAGAAACCAATAAAATACCAACGAGCCCAAGAGCAATTATAAAAAATTCTTTAATTAGTGATATCTCCTGATTTATCACACTTAGTCCAGTCAAGTTAAAGAGTGACATGCCAATAAAGAAGCAAGAAGCGTGTAACACAATGACTAGAACAACTCGGAAATATTCACTCATGTATGATAAATACCTAACACCAATTTAAGCGGCGAAATACCGCTCTTGTATTTTGTCCGTCTTCAAATTTCTTGTTATACGTGAATTTAGTACCGCTCATATGGTCTCGCAAACACCTGATGGTCATCTTCGTATACAATTTCTACAGGGTTATCAGTTTTCAATTGCTCGACAATAACGCCCTTACCCTCAAGTATTATCGCAAACTCTCTAACTTTTTGAATATGTAGTCTAGCTGAAACCTTGAACCAGCTTATAAAAACATCAGATTTTTTAGACTTCTGCTTATTCAAATAGTCTAATGGTGATTCCAAATGGTTACTGAACCAATTCATCACACTTTCAGCTTGAGCCAACTCGTAAGGTAAAAATTCGCCATCATCTTTCAAATAACGAATCGCATGGAAAATACCAAGCCGTTGGTTTGATTCTTCATTGAACTCATTTACCACAAATCTTAAATACACAAAACGTCCCTTTACGCATAACCCTTATTATCGAGCATGTCGTATATGTAACTTCTCGACTTGATTATTAATTCTGTCATTTTTAGTGCTTACCTTATGATTTTATTACGTATTTTCTACTTCCATTCAACCAAATCTGCCGCAGAACTAAAAAACAAAAGGAGCCTGACTTTAACGCGACTTTTATGCTTTCTATTAAAAACTATGTGAAGAATATTTTCCATAGTTAAACTAATAACTTATCGGTTTTATGAAAAGCAAAGTGAGACTTGAAGAATTTACATAATAGGAAGCAATCTTGGCAATATATATTTCCTTCAACGACATGATGTGTTGACCCTTACGGTGGCTATGTATGCCGTCATCACCTTCACCAAACAGGGTTTCGAAAGGCCTTAAAGAAAGCAGTGCAAGAAGCTGGTATTTTAAAACGGGTTACATTACATACCTTTGCGCCATAGTTTTAAAAAATGCGTCCATGCATTTTTCCATTCTGGCCATCCTGCGGATGTTCAAATTGAGTTCCAGACAAATTTGTGCAACTCAATTACTTGAAACAGGGCATGACATCAGAGTCGTGCAAGAGTTACTAGGGCATGATGATGTAGAAACCACGCAAATTTACACTCACGTTTTAGGTAAGCATAAATCTGGAGCAATAAGTCCGATGGATGCGAGATGAAATACTTAAGGTATCGGCACGCCCCTTAGCCAGTCAGAGAACTTCTACCCCATGACTGCTCATGGCACCGAAGCGACATACTGTCTGGAGCGAGAAGAGGAAGAAAACAATAAAATAACCAACCAAAACACTGTGTTTTCGGTGCCTTATGGGGTTATATTTTTCTATATTTCAAGTCTCAGAATCACTATCCTCTATCTACTATCTACTATCTCCTTTATAATCCGCACCAATAGAATGCTCCATAAATAACGCTTAGGCAGTTTACATGTTCGAAAAATTAGAATTAGACGATGACTTGATCCATGCAGTCGCAGACATGGGTTACAAAACCCCCACCAGCATCCAATCGTTAGTCATACCAGAAGCCATGAACGGTAGAGATATTCTCGCCTCAGCACCAACGGGTACGGGTAAAACGGCGGCGTTTTTGCTTCCCGCTTGCCAGTTCTTATTGGACTATCCAAGACGCCAATCTGGTGCAACGCGAATATTAATATTAACGCCCACTCGTGAACTGGCCTTACAAATTTTTGAACAAGCTAAAGCCTTATGTAAGTATTTGCCACACATTAATTGTGGCGTCATTACAGGCGGGATCAATTACGGCACGGATCGTGACTTATTGGAAAAAAATCTGGATATTTTGGTCGCTACCCCTGGTCGTTTATTTGAGCACATCGAAACCGAAAGCTTTGACTGTCGCGACATCGAGTGCCTTATTTTAGACGAAGCAGACCGCATGCTAGACATGGGCTTTTCAGCTATCGTGAATCAAATTGCTGGTGAAGCCAGATGGCGTAAGCAGACTATGTTATTTTCGGCCACTCTTGAAGGTACAGGCATTACTCGTTTTTCTAGTGAGTTATTAAATGAGCCTGTCGAACTAGAAGCCGATTCGAGTCGCAAGGAAAAAGGCGTGATCCACCAATGGATCCACTTAGCCGACAATGCCAATCATAAACTCGCGCTATTGACCCACATCCTGACCAATCAGGTAGAAACCGCTATTGTCTTTGTGAAAACCCGCGAACGATTGGCAACTTTAGTAGGCCAGCTAAACTCTGCTGACATCCCGTGCGGCTGGTTGCAAGGTGAAATGCCTCAAGACAAACGTAATGCGGCAATGGAACGTTTTAGGAGCGGTGAAGTGAAGATTTTAGTGGCAACCGATGTGGCCGCTAGAGGAATAGATGTTGATAATATCAGCCACGTTATCAACTATGACATGCCTCGCACAGCGGATGTCTATGTCCACAGAATTGGTCGTACAGGCCGCGCTGGTAACAAAGGTACAGCAATTTCTATCGTCGAAGCACATGATATTGCCATAGTACCTAAAATTGAACGTTATACTAAACAGGTACTAAAACGCCGAGTGATTGCAGATTTACGCCCACAAAACAAAGAAGCGAAGCCGCCTACCAAAAAGAAAATTAGTACTAAAACCAAAAAAGCCATGCTAAAAGCTAAACGCACAGCCAGTAGCAAAAAGAAGAAAAAAGGTAGAGGTAAAAAGGCATAATGGCAACTCACATGACAGCACGACAAGATCTAAAAAAAATAGTTCTGGCCACTGGCAATCAAGGTAAAGTTAAAGAGTTAGGCGAAATGTTAGCGGGCCTAGGCTTAAATGTGCTGGCGCAAAGTGAATTTAACGTTGGGGGTGTCGCTGAAACTGGCACCACTTTTGTCGAAAACGCAATCATAAAAGCACGCCATGCAGCAAGTATTACCGGTCTACCCGCTATTGCTGACGATTCAGGCTTAGCCGTTGACGCATTAGGTGGCGCACTATGGAGTATACTCAGCCCGTTATTCTGGCGACAATGCCACAGACCAAACGAATATTGTCAAATTGTTAAATGAACTGGCAGATGTTCCTGTTGGCAACCGTAAAGCTAAGTTCTTGTGTGTATTAGTGTTTATGCGCCATGCAGACGATCCAACCCCCATAATTTGCCAAGGCGAATGGGCAGGCGAAATCACCACACAACCACATGGCGAAAATGGTTTCGGTTATGACCCAGTATTTTGGGTAGCCGAAAAAAACTGTAGCTCAGCGCAATTAAGCAAGCAGCAAAAAAATGCCTTAAGTCATCGTGGCCAAGCATTACAGCAATTAGTGCTCCAATTAAAAAATGTAATTGGATAGAAAGGTGCCATTACCCTCAGCCTTAACCCTGCCGCCGCTATCCTTGTATATTCATATTCCTTGGTGTGTGCAAAAGTGCCCGTACTGCGATTTTAATTCTCATGGACAAAAACAACAGACATTACCCGAGGCAGAATACATAGGTCATTTGTTAGATGATCTAAGCGAAGATGCTAAGCTAGTAGCAGACAGACCTATTCATAGTATTTTCATTGGCGGAGGCACACCAAGTTTGTTTAGCGCAGGATCAATCAAGCGCCTATTAGACGGCGTAAAACAGCGAGTTGATGTAACTGCAGATGCCGAAATCACTATGGAAGCCAACCCTGGTACTTTTGAAAGCCAAAAATTTGCTGACTATGTTACGGCCGGTATTACTCGTTTGTCTATTGGCGTTCAGAGCTTTCAAACAGACAAGCTGAAAAAATTAGGGCGTATTCATGATGATAGTCAAGCAATAGCGGCTGCAAGCACAGCTAAAGAAATAGGCTTAAGCAGTTTTAACCTCGACTTGATGCATGGTTTACCTGATCAGTCTATTGGTGATGCGATGTTTGACTTACAGCAAGCCATCGATTTATCACCGCCCCATTTATCTTGGTATCAACTTACCATAGAACCGAATACCCAATTTCACTCCAAGCCACCCCAATTGCCCGAAGACGAATTGTTATGGGATATACAACAAAAAGGCGACCAAGTACTGCGTGCAGCGGGCTACGTACAATATGAAATCTCAGCCTATAGTTTGGCCAATAATCAGTGCCAACATAATTTGAATTATTGGCGTTTCGGTGACTATCTAGGTATTGGATGTGGTGCCCATGGGAAAATCACTCAGCTTGCTTCACAACCTCATAGTAACCAAAACCAAATTATGCGTACTGTTAAAGTAAAGCATCCGAAAGGCTATATGGACTTTACAAAGCCTTACAACAACGAATTAATATGTGTTAAAGCAGAAGATTTGCCCTTCGAATTTTTCATGAATCGCTTTCGATTAGTTGAGCCCTGCCCCAAAGCTGATTACCCAATGTTCACGGGCTTGACGCTCGATAAACAAACCTTAAGCAATTTACAAAGTGCAATAAGCAAAGGCTTGATTACCGAAACCAGCACTCATTGGCAAGTCACAACGCTTGGCAGACGATATTTAAATACGTTATTAGAAATGATGGTTTAGCTTTGCTGATGTAATAGCGAACTAGCTTCCTTGTATAAGTTGTTTTACTATGCCTGCAACTTTTTGGTTATTGCAAATTAGCAATTAACATACTACCCACCTAAAATATTAAAGGATTACAAATGCTTAAAGTCATTTTGATGAGCTCTGCACTATTGTTTTCGCAGGTCACACTTGCAGACGAGTTAACAGAAGAGAAAAAACAAGTCATCGATGAAATGCTGGATATAACTGGAGCGCTTAAGATTGGTGAAATGATGGGGCAAGCCGCCTCAAATCAGATGATCGCCATGATGCGCCAGCAAAATAAAGATATTGACCCTAAAGTAGAAGGCATAATTAAAGACGAAATGAATGCCATAATGCACGACGAATTTATTGCCAACGGCTTTGTAAATCAAATGTCTTACAAAATTTATCACAAACATTTTAGCCTTCAAGAGTTAAAAGAAATTGTGGATTTTTATAAAACGAAGACGGGGAGTAAAATGGCGTCATTATTGCCTGAGATAACACAACAAAGCATGATGGAAGGCCAAAAGCATGGGGCGTCCTTAGGACCCAAAATTCAACAACGCCTTCAAGCTAGATTTGCTGCTGAAGGTGTAGGCCCCAAATAAGCAAAAAAAACGGCCTCTCCTGAGGCCGTTTTTTAAGGTCGATGCAATACAAAGTTTGCACGTTACCAACCTACCATGTTGAACGTTTTGAAACCTAGCGGATGTTTGCAGTATCGGCATGTTGCCAATAAGCATTACCGCTAGGCCAGTTATTCTTGATAATGACTAGGGTGAATTAGATGCGGTCTTTTAAAACAGCAACGATTGGCGAGTCAGCTAAACCGTTTTCAGCAGCCCATGCCTGTACAGTCTTACCGTCTTTCTCTGGTGCGCTTAGGTCACTTTTAGGCATTTTCTTAACCATTAATGTACCTGTCTCAATGGCGTTGTTTAGCATAGCTGTACGAATTAAGCTGTTGCCGCCACATGACACACCTGAGTAATAATCTTTAATTCGTAAGCTGAAATCAGTTTGAACACGTTTCATTTTTTTACGTAGTTCGCCTTTGTCGTCAGCTTTCACAATAGTGCAGATATTTTGTAGTGCTTCGCCTACATCGGCTTGTGCGTTGCCAGCAAAGATTAAAGAAGTGGTAGCGATAGCGATAGATGTTTTAACAATTTTCAACATGGTTAAACCCTCAGTAAATTAGTGTTAGTTAAGTGAAACGCGAATCTGTTGAGGTCTTCGTGTTTCGATGGATGTATTAAACACCTATTTTGCTGATTAAAAAATCTACACTGCGATACTTAGGTATGTCAGACCATACTTTTTAAAGTGACATTTATTAATGTCTACTTGATGGTTATTTAGTGATGGGCGCGGATTGGCAGTTGTAATGGCAGAAATTATCCCGCCATTATACTGCTAGAAATGACGACTAAGATATCAACGGTATTCGTTCCTGCACTTCGTCGCCTTACTCAAAAACCGCTGGATGCATTCAAAGAAATCATGCCTGACTACTTAACCTGAGTTCTGAATAAGAAGTATCGTTCAAGCTAAACACTAGTTGACGCTAAGCAATATCAAGAGATCCGGCTTATCCAGGATTCAGGTTACTTAGGTCGGTATAACGCACAAATCTTATTACCAGATGGATCAAGTAAGTAAGCTAAGTATAATTTTTTCTCACCTCTTACTCTCAAACCAGGTGGCTCTTCACAAGTCACACCGCCATTTTCTAAGCCAACTTTATGCCATTCATCAGCATTCGCTTCATTTTTAGCACTAAAGCCAATGGTAGTGCCATTGCCATGACTAGCTTGTTCACCATTAATAGGCTTAGTTAAAGCAAAAATACCGGTATCAGTAAAATAAAAGCAGCGACCTAGTTCATCGAATACACTCAGGCTTATGGCCCATTACACCTAATACAGCATCATAGAACTTCTTTGAAGCTTGTATATCATTGGCGCCAATCATAATGTGACTAAACATAAAATTCCTTATTGGGAGTGTGCCTACCATTGAAGGTAAATTAACTTTTCAAAATTGATTCTAACAAATTACGATAGAATTATTACCATTTGCCAGCAAAATTTGCTATAAAATGTATACATTTTTAAATTTGTATACATTTATGAAAAACCAGTCTTTTTTATCCGATCTGAGTTTATCGGCCGTTAGCGCAGGGTTTATTTCAGTACTAGTTGGTTATGCCAGTACATTAGTCATTGTTTTACAGGCTGCTAGCGCTTCTGGAGCCAGTACCGATATGCTCGAATCTTGGGTTTGGGCCTTAGGTGTTGGGATGGGCATAGGCTGTATCGGGTTATCCCTTTACTATAAACGACCTATTATTGTAGCTTGGTCAACTCATGGGGCAGCCCTTCTCATAACCAGTTTAACGGGTAATAGTATTGAGCAAGCCATAGGTATATTTGTATTTGTTGGCGCCTTAACCCTACTTACTGGTGTCTCTGGTTGGTTTGACACCATCACCAAACGTATACCGTTACCACTAGCTTCGGCCATGTTGGCGGGCATTTTAATCCAATTTGGCTTTAATATTTTTGGCTCGATGCAAACAGAACCTTTAATGGTTGGCATCATGTTTATCACCTACTTAGTCGCCAAACGGTTACTGCCAAGATACTCAGTAGTAGCCGTCTTAATTGCTGGTTTCATTAGCGCCTATTGGTTAGATCTCATTAAGCTAGAACACGTCTCTTGGTCACTCGCCACGCCTGTTTGGGTATGGCCAGAATTTGACATTAGCTTGTTAATAGGAGTGGGCTTACCATTATTCATTGTCACTATCACCTCACAAACTTTACCTGGTATCGCCATTTTACGTTCCACCAGCAAAGAGAAGCTACCGGTGTCTTCATTAATAAGTTGGTGTGGAGGATTAAATATACTGTTTGCCCCGTTCGGCGCATTTGCGCTTGGCTATGCAGCCATAACCGCCGCCTTATGTGCTAGTGAAGAATCTCATCCCGATCCGCAAAAACGCTATATTGCGGGAGTATTTTGTGGGGTGTTTAATATAGTAGCTGGCGTGTGTGGCTCGGCTGTCGTGGGATTATTTGCGGCATTTCATGGGGCAATGGTAGCGGCTCTAGCCGGTTTAGCATTACTCGGTACAATTAGCGGTAGTTTGGTGTCTGCTTTTCAAGCGCCAGATTATCGAGAGTCCGCATTGATTACCTTTTTAGTTACCGCTTCTGGCGTATCATTCTTTAACATCGCCTCTGCATTTTGGGGCATAGTGATTGGACTGATTGCGCTCGCGGCTAGTCGCGTCAACAAAGGTATGAGTGAGAATAAAAACAATGGCTAACCTCACATCTGACACCCTGTATCACCAACTTAGACAAGATATTCTTGAGCAAAACATAGCGCATGGCTCAGTACTTAAACAAGAAGAACTGTCAACTCGATATGGCGTCAGCAGGATCCCTATTCGTGATGTATTACAAAGATTAAAAAGTGAAGGATGGCTAATACCGTCTGGAAAATGTGGGGTTATGGTCAACCCGCTGACCGCCGCTGAGGCTGAAGATTTATACTTAATGCGCATGCGTTTGGAGCCATTGCTGCTAGGCTATGCTATCCCCCACATTAGCAATAAACGGCTCGGTGAAGCTATTGATATATTAGAACAATTAACATCAAAAGATCTGAACGCACAGCAACATGGTGAACTAAATTGGCAATTTCATACCTGCTTATGCCAAGCCGCTAATCGTCCCACCTTACAGAACACTATCCACAATCTACACCAATTATGCTCACGGTATATCGGGTTTCACGCTATGCAGCTAGATTATGTAGACACGGCCCATAACGAGCACATAGCGCTAATCGCGGCCATTAAAGAAAAACAAATAGAAGCGGCACAAGCAATACTGACAGAGCATATACAAAAAGCGGGGCAAATATTAGTTAGTTACCTAAGCAACCAAGCAGTTAAATCTTAAGAAATCAATCACCTAAGCCAAATTTGACTAATGGCAATCCGAGTGAGTCAAGCACGTTGGCATCCCTGATGTTTTAGATTTCGTCAGCGTATCCGTTCAAATCCAATGTTGTTTCTAGCGCTGCCATTCCTGCAGGTAAGTCGAGTTTTTGTCCTAACAAATTTAAACTAGCGCCAAAGGCATGTAAGGTCCTAAATAAATTATGTGTGCGACATTGCTCGCCCATTTGTCCTATTCTTACAATATTGGCCCCAAATGATCCCGAGATTTCGACCTTATAGCGTTTGGACATTGTATTCAGCAATTGTTTGCCTTCTATACCCTTTGGCACACTGATGCCAACGACAGAATTTAGTCTGTCTTCGGGTTTAACATACAAATCTAAGCCCATACCTTCGATTCCTGCTTGCAATGCTTGTGAGCTTCGTAAATGACGGGCAAACCTAACCTCAAGTGTTTCGGTGCATACTAAGCGTAAAGCTTCATGAATCGCCAATATCCCAGAAACAGGGGCGGTATAGTGATACGACTTTTTATACCAAAATTGGTCGGCTAATTTAGCGTCTAAACACCAGTGGCGAAGTTGATCACTACGGCCTTGAATAAACTGCCATGCCTTGCTCGAAAAGCCAATTAACGATACACCAGGAATACACGACAAGCCTTTTTGTCCGCCGGTAATGACCGCGTCAATCCCCCACTCGTCCATATTAAATGGCATGGTACTAAGGGTACAAACTGCGTCAACAATCACTAAACAATCATGCTGCTTAGCAATTGCTGCTATCTCTGCTAACTGTCGATTGCAAACAGTATTTGAGGTTTCACCTTGCACCACTGTCAACACTCGAGGTTGATGCTTAATGATGTATTCTTCAACCACTTGAGGATCGGCGCTTAATCCTTCGGTGACTTGTAAACGCACAACCTCTGCATCCACTCGCTGGGCCATTTCTGCCAAACGGCTACTAAAAAAACCATTACAAATACTTAATACTTTACTGCCTGAGTACCACTAAGTTAGTCACCGCCATTTCCATCGCAGCCGACCCCGGTCCAGCTACACCAAGGATATGCCCAGTCTCCGTTTGAAACACATACCGAGACATCAATTTAACTTGCTCGATAATTTGTGCCATAGTATCGCCCAAGTGATTGATAACAATACCGTTTGCTGCCGCCACTTTAGCAGGAATAGGCACCGGACCTGCTCCCATCATGAGTAACGGTTCATCGGGTAAAATATTATCTAAAGACAAAAGGTTGTCTGGTACTTGGATATGCACACTTATTCCTTAATTTCAAAAGGTTAGAGAAACGGCAGTATATCAAAAACTGACTCTATATTCGCAGCAGTATTGAAACTATTTGTTAATTGGGTCTTTGTCTCAAACTTGCCGTAAACAACTGAATGTAAAATAAAACTCAGCTGTTTACGAATACACATCAATCTGCTGTGTTGAGTAAAAGCCGCTCGATTAGGCAAAAAAATCCCTTGCGACACCCGTGGTTTATCCAAGGCGCTGCCTAGCGACTAAACAAAAGTAAAGATGGGTTGCTCATTTATTCAGACATGCATTTTTAGGCTTGTTAAATCGTCACTTCGCAGCCAAGTCATATCCTTCAATGCAGGCCATTTACAAATGAATCGCAAGCAGCATTAAATTCAGCTAACTTTACCTCAGACTGCAATTTACACGCCGCTAAATAGGCCACACCCTGTGGTTGGTTTCCGACGACTTTAGGACTCTTACCATTCGCACCTAAATTAATATACTTACTATTAATTTTCCCCTCATTAATCACCTCAAAGTTATAAGGCGATTTCAAAGTAGTAAATTTATGCCAAAAGTCATTGTAGTTATCTGAGGCATCATTGCCCAAATCGTAGTACTTAGATACATAGTAAATACCGTCTTCATTTAAGTTGGGTTGAAAACTAATATTGCCAACAATTAACTCATTTACATCATCGGGGTTAATTTCTACAGTGACATGAAAATTACTATCACCTGTCAATTTCATATTGTCCAAACTTCCGGAAAATGATCCGACCTCGAAATTAACCTTATCATCAGACAAGAGTAACTTAGCGTCTTGCAGAAATTGGGGAATGGCGTCTGTAGGTAATTGCAGAAACTCGGTCCACTGGTTTAACTTAGCTGAGTAAGAGAGCATCATTCGATGTAAATTAGCTTTATAGCTTTGCTTTTGAAATTCTAACCAAGCCACTGGCGATTCGACTAACTCACAATTGATTCCTTGTGGGATGGGCAAACAGTAAATCATGATCCCTCGATTCGAATATTGATCGTTCCACAATGCCATTTGCCACACTCGGCCAAAATTATCAGTGTAGTGTTCTTCAAAAATAGGCTCGCCATAAGAATTAATATAAACCTTGGTCCCTTCGATTGGCCTATTCCATTGCACAGATGTTAAGAAAGTCTCTAGTATTTTATTCTTGTTAGCCACAAAATCCGCCAACTTTTGTTCTTCAGGTTTCTCCATAAAAAATTGATAATTGCCAAGCATGCTGTCACTCTGACCAAACCATAGGGATTGCTCCTTGCCAATTTTAATCTTTTTCTGATTATCCGGCTCGATAAGGGACCACTCGCCATTTCCATTAATATCAATAATCGATAGGCTAGTGCTACTAGATTGATTTTTAAGATATTTTTTTACTTTTGTATGATTGGGAAATAAATCATCTTTGAATTTTTCGACAAATTCATCTCGACCGCTAATAAATCGTTGGTAAAAACTTTTTTCGGCCAAGGCCCTTAACGCCAACATGTCTTGAGGTAAATCAGCGCTAAACTCCCATTTATAGCGTAGACTTTTTGTTGACTCAAACTCGCCCATTTTAGTCTCATAAAACTCAGCTTGCTTAGATGAAAACGTGTTAAATTCTTTAATAGGAAAGGCAAAATTCAAATTCTCATTACTGGATTTTCGGGTAACAATACCCACCACTTCACCGGCTAAATTTAATAACGGCCCACCGCTATTTCCTGGCGAAGCGGCCGCTGAAAAACGAATGTTCTTCCACTTACCATCAATAGGTTCATAAGTAAAAGAGGTCAAAATACCTTTTCTGAAAATAACACCTTCGCCATGAGCGTTGCCCGCAGCATAGATAACATCGCCTTCTTCGTACTCATCTGCAAATTTGAACTTATGGTATTTCGATGTATCTCCTTGCACAGTGAATTGAATCAAATCTCTGTAATTAGAGTACTTTTCGACATTGGTAATTTTAAAAATATTTCCTTTGCCGTCCCGTAGCGCATAATTTTTTGCCAACAAAGAATAACTACCAATATCAAACACATGTGCTGCTGATGCAAAAACATTGTCTTTAATTAAAAAAGCCGTTCCTAAACTATGATACTTATCATTTCTAGTCTGAAACGGCAGCAGTTCGAAAGGAAATGGCTCTTTGTAAACAGTGTTATCTTCTAGTTTCAACGTCACCACTTCAAAAATGCCATTCTTGAGTTGCTTAATTTGGCTTGATGAAAACTCTTCTTGCGCCAATGTATGTAATGAAAAAATGAGAAGTGTTATGGCATAGCATAACGAGATAAACTTTTTGCTCATGGGTAGTGCTCCATTAAAAGTGATAAAACGTCCTAGACAATCGAATTTTGATTAACCCACTTAAATTTACGAGATTGTTTACTCACTTAACAGGGTAATTTTGTCAACCATTGTTTCATTAATGTTACCTAATCTCTATCATTAATTTATAGCATCAATTAGCGCAAACTTAGGGCTTCCCCTTCGTTAATTTCCTGTTTAAGCCAATCAGTAAACAGGCTGATTCTGGCCAGTCTAGGTGATTCATGGTCGTACAGCATTGAAAACACTAAGCCAGGTTCTATTTGTATATCGAAGGGTTTAACTAATCTGCCAGATTCAAGTAAATCTTGCACCATGCAAGCAGAGGTTAAGAATACACCATGACCACTCATGACTGCATTAATCCCCATTTCCCAAGTGGTCACCTCGGTCCATTTCATTTGCTGTTGTTGCAAAGGCACATTGGCCAATGTAAACCAGTCATGCCAAGTTAACCCCGTTGCACCACTGCCAATTGCCTCAACTAACCAGCATTGTTTAACTTGTTCTGGACTGCTTAGTGGGATTTCGGCCATTACCCTAGGGGAACAAACCGGAAACAACGGATCACGCAATAAAACTTCTTGATGTACCTTTTGATGATTCACCTCGCCTTGCCGAATAGCCACGTCGATTTCAGAATGACGGACATCTTCGTATTGAGTTGACGCGATGGCTCGTACTTGAATAGTCGGATATTGTTGCGAAAACTTCCATAACCTTGGCATTAACCACCTAGAACAAAAAGACGGTGTTGCAGTGACGGTTAACACCCCGGCTTCTCCTTCAAGCTGAATTCGATCAAAGCCATGGGACAACTCAATAAAGGCTTTTTGCACAGACTCTGCAAACACTTTGCCCTGCTTGGTCAATAACATGCCCCGACCTTCGCGCATAAACAACTTTACTGCTAAATGTTGTTCTAAGTTTCGTATTTGTTGACTCACCGCTGCTTGAGTAATGGATAACTCGTCAGCGGCCAAACTGTAGCTTTGATGTCTAGCAGCCGCTTCAAAACAACGTAATAGTGGTAAATGCCGCAAACGCCTATCCATAAGTTTTACTTATATTTAACTCAAAAAATCATAGTTCGCATTGTAAGCAAAATCGTTAAAAAATACAGCCTAAATGACTTATCCTCAACATATGTGAGAGACATCATGCACGGCACACCAGACAAAAAATTGGCTAAAAAAGTAGAACACCAGCAACACAGCAAAGCTAACTTAATGGAAAAGGTTGCTGCGTTATTGACAAAAATAGGCAAAGCACTACATACCCAAGACATGTCGAACTATAAGTAATACTTACAACAAAGGATCTAAAATAATGAAAAAGCAGGCAATAGTCAGTATCGAAAAAGCCAAGCTGGAAGATGTTCAAGTGATCGGCAAGTTGTTTAATGATTATCGAATATTCTATCAACAGCCAAGTGACTTGAAATTAGCTCAAGCGTTTTTAACTGCAAGGTTAGAAAAACAAGATTCAGTAATACTCGTGGCCAAGAATAGGGCCAACGACACCTTAGGGCTTTGTCAACTATATCCGAGCTTTTCATCTATTTCAGCGCAAGCGACTTGGATACTTAACGACCTGTTTGTCATCCAAAGCGCCCGACAACAAGGTATAGCCACACAACTATTAGAGCGAGCTAAAGTATTTGCTCAACAGACACAGGCGAAGGGAATTTCGTTAGTCACTGGTAAATCCAACTTCCATGCACAAAACCTTTACCAAACTCTAGGCTATCAACAGCAAAAATTTTTGAGTTATTATCTGCCGCTGCTGTAGTATTTTGTCAATCATCTAGTCGCAATGCAGCGAGCATTTTTTAAGGTGTAAAAAATGACAGTGAGTAAAAGGACATGTCTAAAAGCCATCGGCGCTTTGTTATCAAACCTTCCTTTAGTTGCCCACTTCCAATCAAAGTCATGGATAGCGAAGCATCAGCCACTCATTCAGTCTAAACAGCCCAGATTAAAAAATCTCACTGAAGATGTAGCGCCCATTTCGGCCTATATTTGATAAAGGCCATGATGGAGCAAGCGCAAAAACAGCTTGGCGGCAGCAATACATGGAATATGTGTATGACTTAACGAAACGAGCCCGGCATTTATATTCCTGGCGAATTTGGCGTACGATTAGAAGATTGTGTTTTTATGAATGAACAAGGGGGGTAATGGTTTACCTCACCAGCAGAATCACTAGCATCGCCTATAGGTAAATTGGTACCCTTAAGAACTAAGCCCCTAGTCGGCCATTTAAAAGAGACGTTTTATGCGCAACACTATTTTATCAGCGGTGGCACTTTCAGTCCTGCCATTATTTATTTCAGGCAAGGTATTCGCCGATGCAAACGCTGACCTGAATCAAATTATCGAACAACACTGGCAACATGCAACAAGGGAAAAAGTATTCTTTCGTACCGATCCAGACGGCTGGAAACCAAACGGAAAATTAGCTGAGTTTACGCCAGAGGCAATGGAACGGCGTCAAAAATACAACCAAAAAGTACTACAAAAACTCAAGCATATTGCCCCAAGTGAGCTCAATAAAGCGCAATTGATGAATTACCGATTGTTTAAATACGAACGAGAGACCGAGCAACAAAGCTACCTCTATCAAGACCAATATTTTCCAGTAAACTTTTTAAGTGGTTGGCATACTTACTTTGCCGAAGCGCCAGCCAATATGGCTTTTTTGAGCACACAAGACTATGACAATTTTTTAGTTAGTTTGGCCGATTATCCACGCTTCAATCAAGAAAACATCAATTTACTCAAAGCAGGCATAAGGGCTGGCTTTGTACACAGTTGCCAGAGTTTCAAGGATTACCATAAAAGCATAAGCGTTCATATCGTAAAAAATGCGGCTGACAGCGCACTCTTCGAACCTTTCAGTCGATATCCCGCACAATTTACTCAACAACAAAAACAAACTTACACAGAAAAAGCCAAAGCGTTGATTCACACCGCAATAGTACCTGCTTATCAAAAGTTCTATGATTTTTTCAATCAAGAGTACATGCCTCAATGCCGTAAAAAAGCCGGCATCTCTAGCCTGAAAGGGGGAGCAGAATATTACGCTTATACAACAAATTATTACACTACCACCAATGATACGCCCCAACAGATCCACGAATTAGGGTTAACTGAAGTAAAACGTATTAAGCAACAAATGCAGCACATCATTAGCCAGGTTGGCTTTAAGGGTAGCTATAGCGAATTTTTGCAATTTTTAGCCAGCGACCCGCAATTTTATGCCAAAGATCCTCAAGATGTTTTAGAGAAAACCGCTTTTATAACCCAGAAAATGTACGGCAAATTACCTACTTACTTTAACAACTTGCCCCGCAATACCTTTGCAATTAAAGGCTCAGCAAGCCGCGGTGCTTTTTACATGCCGCCACCAGATAACCGTACACCGGGCACATATTTTATCGCCACAGATCCAGCACAACAACCGCTGTACAATTTAGAAGCCCTAAGCCTTCACGAAGCCATACCAGGACATCATTTACAGAATGCCCTGGCCATGGAACTCGATTTACCACAATTTCGTCGCACTTTAAGTCATTCTGCCTTTACCGAAGGTTGGGCACTGTATTCTGAGCGCCTGGGTAAAGAGGCAGGATTCTATCAAGATCCCTATTCTGACTTTGGTCGCTTAGGCTATGAAATGTGGCGTGCCGTGCGTTTAGTTGTTGATACGGGCATTCATGCATTTGGCTGGACTCGCCAGCAAGCTATTGATTATCTAGCAAGCCATACGGCTCTGACAACAAAGTCGGTAGAAGATCAAATAGATAGATACATCTCTTGGCCCGGCCAAGCATTATCTTACAAAATGGGCGAAATTAAGATCCGCCACCTACGCCAAAAAGCCGAAACCACTTTGGGCACTAAATTTAATATTAGGCTTTTTCACGATACCGTTATTGGTCAAGGTTCTTTGCCTATTGCGGTGTTAGAAGAGGTCGTTAACGATTGGATAGCTAGCCAACAATGAGCCATGTAAATAAAACCTTAGCAACCACCGCTGTTGCTCGTACCGAAGCTTGGTGGCAACAACGCCATCAACAAAAGTTAGCCGAAAAGCGCGCCCTAGATAATGATGTTGATTTATTATTTTTAGGCGACTCAATTACCCATTCATGGGAAGACACTGGCTTAGCGGTTTGGAACAAGTATTACGCCAACCTAAAACCCTTTAATTTAGGATATTCGGGCGACCGTACAGAGCACCTATTGTGGCGACTTCAAAACGGTGAAATCGATGGTTTGTCTCCTAAGTTGATTGTTTTGTTAATTGGTACCAATAACGCAGGCCACAGAGTTGAGTCTGCTGAAGATACTGCTGCCGGTGTGGAGGCTATTTTACAGACATTACGTTCATCCTTAGCCGCCAGTAAAATACTGCTGTTGGCGACTTTCCCTCGCAGCAAAAGTCTCAAAGCGCCTATGCGTAAACGGGTTAATGCGGCCAATAAATTGTGTGAAAGGCTAGCCGACCAACAATATATATTTTGGTTGGATATTGGCCAGCATTTTTTAACTGATGATGGTACTGTGCTAGACACGGTCATGCCTGATTTCCTGCACTTAGCCCCAGCGCAATATCAGGTCTGGGCTGAAGCTATGCAACAACAAATACATGATTTGATGGAATATAAATGAGGAATAAGAAAGCCTGACAAAGTGTGAAGCAGGGCGTAATGGATTGGGTGAGTTTCCCCCTTACGACTAAACGCCTTGCTCTGCTTAAAGATTGGGTTGATAAAATTTCAGGTATTTTTTAAGTATCATTTTATACTGGCCGTTTTTCTTAATTTCAGCTAGACCTTGGTCAAAAGCATCTCGGACTTTCTCGTCTGCAAACGCATTGTGAAAACCAATCTTATCGCCAAATATTTCCGAGATCACCACCTCTCTCGCAGCCACTTTAGCGGTTAAGCGAGACCTGTAATATTGAAATATTTCTCTAGCCAAAATAATGATATCTACACGATTTTTGTACAACATTGAGACTTGCGCGCCCTGCCTTATCGTCTCTGTATATTCTAAGATGCTTCTTCCCACATCGGAAATCCGTTTGTATTCTTCACCATAAAATTGACTGGCTTGTTGATGAGCGATTATCGACTTTCCAGCTAAATCTTTTATAGACATGATTTGTAGGCCGTTCTCTTTAAGGTGAACAGCAACTGTTTGGTATTCTGGTAAAACAATGTCTGAATAATACACTTTTTCAACCGCAATATTTTTTAAGGTGACAATAATTCCATCCAACTTTTTATGGCTAAATACATTAGGAAGTCTGCCAAACGGATAGTTTAAAAATTTGATTTGGTAATCTTTGCCAGACAGGCTCCGTTGAATGATTTCTATTTCTGCACCAGAGATATTATCGCCATCCACAATGCTATAAGGTGGAAAATGAGCGATACCAATTGACAAAGTTTTGGCGTTAACTCCGACTAAGTGCAAGCACATAGCCAAGAAGTAAAATAGCAGTAAAATATGTTTATATTTCATAAATTAGAATATAGCCAATACAAATGAAATTTCTACTTTTGCAGCGACTTTATGTCTGAAATAGAAAAAGCCGAGAAAATTCTCGGCTACGAACGTAAGCTAAGCTCAATGAATGACGCAAAGCATCTACATAAGCCTGCTCATTGCATCTACAAACAAGAAGAGCTTCGACGAGAGACTCAGATAATTATAGATTCACGCCGATTCTAGACAACTTCAATCACCTCATTCAAGGCTAAACGCGCTTTAGGTAAACCAAAATTCCAATCTTCTTTTTCATCTTGATAGCCCATCGCGAGCGCAACTTCACACACATGCCCGTCGAGTTCTGCTTTAAATATTTCGCCGATTAACTCGTGGTCAACCCCTTCCATTGGAGTTGAAGCGATGCCTAAACGCGCTAGAGTGTGCAAAATATTGCCTAAGGCTAAATATACTTGCGCTTTGGTCCAAGTAGCATTGCTACCATTTTCGTCGGTGTTCATTTCTGCAAAAGCATAGGCGCCTAGAAAACTGTCATACTTTTCAGCCGGAAGATGACCAGAGCTAACTTCTGCATCAACTCGCTTAGTGAATTTTTCTTTAGTAAATTTAGGGTCAAAAGCTAGCAAAAGCGTATGTGAGGCCTCTTTCGCGTGCTGTTGATTAAATTGGAACTTGTTAGCAAATGTATCGTGTAGACGTTGTTTCCCTTCATCACTTTCTACTAGTATGAACTTCCAAGGTTGAGAATTAATTGACGAAGCAGATAAACGTATCGCTTGCTTGATGACGTCAATATCTTCTGCTGATATGCGTTTACTAGCGTCATATTTTTTAGCTGTATAACGAGTGCTTAAATCTTTGATAATTTGATGAGACATAATACTTCCTTTGAACTGAGTCAGTTGCTTGTGGCAAAAGAGTTTAAATAGTTGAAAGGAAGTGTATTCTTTATTCACTTAATTGATAATAAGCCAAGTAGAAAAAAGACTTTATAGATATCGTTGATAATACTTGAACAGTTCGGGCACTTGCAAAGGGCATGCACCTTGCACTAAGTGCATGCCTACGCGAACAGTATTGCCAGCTTTTTTATCTTGTAGTTTTGGCCTCTAAAGCGACTAATTTAGCTTCCATGGCTGTAAGGCGTTCTGGAAATTTAGCCGCGATATCTCGTTGTTCGCTAGGATCGTCAGCTAAATTGTACAACTGTGCTTTAGTAGACGTGCCAGTTTCAATGCGTTTTCTTTGCCAAGTATAATCAGCTCGCTTTTTACCGTCATTAGAAGGACGAATATATTTCCACTGATCAACACGAAGACTCAAGGTCGAAGACTCTTCCGCTAACTCGGTACGGCCAGATTTATCGGCGTTCAACCAAGCATCAAGGTGCACTTCGCTATCGATGGCTTCATCTGCTGCTAATTCAATACCAAGGTATTGCGCCAACGAGGCATAGATGTCGATTTGACTCATTAATGCATCACTTACCCCAGGTTTTACTCGATTGGGAAAATGCAAAATAGTCGGGACTCGGGTTCCAGCTTCAAACGCACTGTATTTTCCACCACGATAAATACCATTTTCTTTATGTTCACCCACCAACTCAATCGCTTTGTCTTCATAGCCATCGGATAATACCGCACCGTTGTCACTGGTAAAAATAATGATAGTATTGTCGAACACGCCCTGAGTTTTCAGCTGTTTAACCACCTGCCCCGTAATCCAATCCATTTGTACAATTGCATCACCTCGTAAGCCCATTTCACTTTTACCTTGGAAGCGTTTATTCGGTAAACGTGGCACATGAATATCGTGAAACGAGAAGAATAAAAAGAAAGGCTCATTTTTATTTTTAGCGATAAAGTGGTTGGCCTTATCAGTGAACACTTGATAGAAATCTTCGTCTACCCATTCTGCGCTTTTACCGCCAGCCATCCAACCCATACGACTGATACCATTGATAATCGTTTTGCTGTGACCGTCGTCTGAAGGTTGGTAACGTACTAGCTCTGGATTCTCATTGCCTGTTGGACGATGACCAATTTTCTTCTTGTAATTCACACTAATAGGATCATCTTTCGACAAATTCAATATATGGTGATTCTCCATATAAACTGTTGGCACTCTGTCACCTGTAGCTGGTAACAAAAAGCTGTAATCAAAACCGATTTCTAACGGCCCAGGCTTGATCGCTTGATTCCAATCGACATTGCCATTACCTAAGCCTAAATGCCATTTACCCACAACAGCGGTTTGGTAACCGGCTTTTTTCAGCATGCGAGGTAAAGTCGGTTGATCTGTACCAATTAATAAAGGCGCGTCTCCTTTTAAGATACGCGCGTTTTTACGAAAAGCATGTTCACCAGCGAGTAAAGAATAGCGAGACGGGGTACAAGTCGCAGCTGAAGTATGGGCATCGGTGAAGCGAATACCGTTATGCGCAAGGGCGTCAACATTTGGGGTTTGCACACCTTTGGCACCATATACGCCTAAGTCGCCATAGCCTAGGTCATCCACGTAAAAAATGACAACATTCGGTTTTTGGCTGTGGACTGCGGTTGTTTTTACCGTCGATGGCCTTTCACCGGCTGATGGCCTTTCACTGGCTGATGGCTCTAACCCACAAGCGCTTAAACTAATGAGTGGTATTAAACATAATGAGAGAATTGTATTTTTCATAATTAATATTTATCGCTATGTGAGAATAGATGCAGGCTGATGCCTGTTAGGCACTCTTGATTAGTAAACTAAATCAGCAAAGGATGATCTAAAGCTTTATCTTAGTCTACCTTACTTACAATTACTTTACATGCGAACGTTAGCTTTAATATTTAAATTACAATACCATGACACTAATTTACTTGGCTTTAGGAATATTATGTTTAGAACAATTAAAAAAGCAGGAAATAGTGTTTTTCTCATCACCCTCTCTTTATCGGCCGCTTTAGTTTTATCCAGTTGCGCCAATGATAATAAGCCACTCACCAAACCAGCTCATTACGCCAGCAGCGAAAAACCTAATATCATTTTCTTTTTCACCGACGATCAAGCCTACGACACCATTCGTGCCTTCGGTAATCCAGATGCCGTCACACCCAACATAGACAAGTTAGCTAACAATGGCGTGGTTTTCAGTCGTCACTACAACACCACATCTATTTGTATGGCGAGTCGCGCAAGTGTAATGTCTGGCATGTACGAATATAAAAATGGTACGAATTTTCAACATGGCCCTATGGCCGAGACGATTTGGCAGCAATCTTATCCACTTCTGTTAAAACAAGCGGGCTACCGTACAGGATTTGCCGGAAAATTTGGTTTTCCTGTATCCAACATGTCAGCAAGCGAATTAAACAAAGAAGAAGGTAAAGTAGCCCAACACGATTTTGACTTTTGGGCAGGAGGCCCAGGACAAACAAGTTATAAAACAGCGCAGAACGAGTCCATTAAAAAATACGCCCAAGATTACCCTCACAGCAGCTTGGCATATGGCGCTGTAAGTGTTGATTTTATTCGTGATGCGGTCAAGGATAACACCCCCTTTGCCATGAGCGTTTTTTACAAAGCACCGCATCGACCTGTAACACCGGATCGTAAATTTGATGACGTATATAAAAATACTGAATTCAGAAAGCTGCCCAATTACGGCCGTGATGCAGGTAAGCACTTTTCGAAACATTCTCAAAAAGGTCGTCAATACCCTAGGTTTGAAGAATGGGGATATTCAGAAGCGCAAACTTATCAACAAGCCTTAAGAAAATATCACCAGTTGATCCATGGAATAGACCAATCCATCGGCATGGTATTAACCGAACTAGAAACACTTGGTATTGCCGACAACACTGTCATTATTTTTGCCTCTGACAACGGCTACTTCAATGGTTCTCACGGTTTGGGTAGTAAAGTTTTACCCTACGAAGAAGGGGCTAGAGTGCCGCTTATTATTTACGACCCTCGCAATCAACAAAGTGGTAAAATGCGTACCACTACCTCCTTAACGGCTGGGGTTGATATAAGCGCAACTATTTTAGATTTTGCTGGCGTAAGCAAACCGATTTCGTGGGATGGCGTTAGTTTAGTGCCGATTTTAAATGATAGTAATCAAAGAGTTAGAAAAACCATGCCGCACATTCAAGTGTGGGGTTTAGAAGAAACACGTAACCTAACCGTACTCGACCAGCGCTTTAAGTATATTTATTGGTACTATCAAGACGAACAACAAGATCTAGTGCCTACCGAAGAGCTATATGATCTAGCAAACGATCCTTACGAATTAACAAATGTCGTGTCTGATATTCGTTATGCCAGTACTTTAGAAAATATGCGTGCTGTATACGACCAGCAAATTAATCACTGGCAACAACATAGTGTTAAGTACAATGAATATGCGGAATATGGCCAGTTATTTGATCGCCACTTGAGCTGGCCAGCCAAACAACAAATATTGAACAAAAAAGGAATAGCAGACCAAGAATAATGCACAACCAATGTGTTTAATTCACCCAAACCACTGCAACCAACATGTTGCAGTGGCGTTAGTCTAAATCAAATGTTAACCAAATGTTTTACCTAGACCAGCTAAGACTTCAGACCTTTGCTCAATTTTTTCAGACTCCTCTTCAACAGTTTCAGCTTGACGTAGATTGTTTTGAGAAATTTCATTCACATTCAAAATATTGCGGCTGATCTCTTGGGACACTGTACTTTGTTGTTCAGATGCGACTGAAATTTGGGTCGTAATGTCGGCTATTTCAGAGACCACTGAATACACTTGATTAACTATGTCTTTAGTATTTTCTGTGTCAGAGACACATTCGTCTGCGGCTTCTTTACCCTCTAGCAACACTTTCGACCAATTCACTAAGGTGGATTGAATTTCGCCTACAGAAGACTGTATTTGTTCGGTCGCTAAATGCGTACGACTAGAAAGCGCTCGTACTTCATCGGCTACCACAGAAAACCCTCTGCCATGGGTGCCAGCTCTTGCGGCTTCAATTGCCGCATTCAGCGCCAATAAATTGGTTTGATCCGCTATACCTTGGATCTCTTGCATAATACCATCAATTTTTTCCGCTTCAGAAGCCAAGTTACTCGCCGTATTGGCAGAGTCTGCGACATCTTTGGCTAAACTCGCGACCTTAGTCATTGTTTGTGTCATGGAGTCTGTTGCTCGTTTACAATCTAAATATACCGACTCTACTTTTGATGAAGCAACAGACGTATTACTCGCAACATCGGTATTGGTTGCCACCATCTCTTCTATCGCGACCGAAACTTGGTGTAACTGGTTAGCCTCTTCTTTAACCCCTTCTTTGGCTTGTTGAGAGATATCTCTTAATCGCTGCCCCCCATCTTTCAAGGTTGAAGTACTATCAACAACACGACCAATGATGGTTTTAATTTTCCCTTCTAACATTTTCTTCATAAAATCGACCACACTACTGGCGCCGGTTCCTGAATAAACAAGACGGGAGACACTGTCATAACGTTGTTGTTGCGCACTGATATACTTGCGCAATGAGAGCAATTCAGCTTTAAAAATTACATAAGGCAAGGCAATAAGGGCAAATGCCAGCCAAGGATAATACAAGGCAGCTGCTGCAATGACGGCACCTGTACCAATAAATATAAAGTCCATAGCAGCACGACTATGAAAAACCGAAAAGGGAGACTTACCCGCATTTAATTTAGCATAGAGATTTTCCGCTCGATTGCGAAATTCTGGTTTTAACTTTGTCCTAACAGATTGATAACCCGACAATTTTCCATTTTGATATAGAGGAGTAACAAAAGCATCGACCCAGTAATACTCACCATTCTTGCAACGATTTTTGACCGCACCACGCTAGGATTCATGTGCTTTTAGTTTAACCCAGAGATCAGTAAAAGCGGCTTTAGGCATATCAGGGTGCCTAACTATATTGTGATGTTGTCCTTGAAGTTCTTCTAACGTAAAACCTGCAACTCGACAGAATGTTTCATTCGCATATTGAATAACACCTTGAGTATCTGTAACAGATACTAACTCATCATTTTCTAGAACATTAACCTCTTGATTAATGGTAGTTTTTTGGTGTTTTATCATATACGGCAACCTTTTAAAACAATAAATTATGCGCCCATAGGTATCGGTGAGCATTGAGAAACTAGCTTAAAGTATTATACCAATTAGCTTTGGATTAAAACTGAAATACAATAACTAAAACATATTTATATGATTATCGACCTCAGTTAAATATTCATGAGAATTGCTGCAATTGCTGTCATACCTATAACAAACCATCGGTATTGTCTATCGGGAATACGCTTTACAATATATACGCCACACACAGCACCTATTGCGATAAAAGGTAAGCTGATGAGATTCAACAAAAGTGAATTACTATCTATGCTCTGCCAACTATAAATATGGAATGGTACTTTAAACACATTGATCACTAAAAAGAACCATGCTGCGGTGCCAATGTATTCGTTCTTTGGTAACCGCATACTGAGTAAGTATAAACCCATAATCGGCCCGGCCAAATTGCCAATCATGGTGCTAACACCTCCCACTAACCCCATTAATATGGCAAACCACAAATAATCTGGGACCGACTTTTTATCCGCTTTTTCCATCCATAACATTATCCCCAAACTAACGAAGATGATAACACTCATGATGACTCTAAATATCTCATCATCAACTATATTACCAAGCCAAGTGCCAATTAATACTCCCACAATGGCCGAAGGAAATAACTTAACTAAATAACTCCAATTGGCGTGTCTGTGGTAATACTTCACGGCAAATAAATCTGCTACCACTAACATGGGTAGCATTAAACCAGATGATGCCTTACCGCCAAAAATGACCGCTAGTAACGGCACGGCTAAAAGAGAAATACCATGCACGCCCGTTTTTGCCATCCCCACAAAGAAAGCGACCAAAAACACAAAACCAATAGTTTGATATGCCAAGGAATAATCAAAGAGTTGAAACATAAAATAAAGGTGGCCTATTCTGCGGAAATTCCTGCCGCTCATACTAAAGAGCAGGCAAATATAGTCAACTAGCGAGAAAATTTATCCACGATAAAAACACATTGATCAGCTAAATATTGGTTTTTGGCTATTTTTTTCAGGATAACAACTATTAACGTGTTAAGAACATGTCAATACATCGGCTTACTGTAGGCAGAATGTCTGTAAACAAGGTCATAAATTTGTTAAATCACTTGCTATTAAATGCAACAAATTTATCATATACGACAACAATAAATCATATATAAACACGCTACTCAACTCTAACTATGAGGCTTCCAAATATGAGTATTCTTCGAACCCATCGAAACATGAATTTACCTTCGTTTATGTTGTGCTGCATTCTAGCCTTTGTCACGTCCCACGTTGTCGCATCAACTCAATATCAGGCGACTAAACTTGGCGAAAAACAAAGTTTCAACAACGACTGGTTATTCAGTAAAGGTAAACAAGTTGGCGCCGAACAAGCTAACTTTGACGACAGTAATTGGCAACGTGTCACCTTACCTCATGATTGGGCGATAGAAGGCCCATTTGATGAAAAGTATAATGCCCGAAATGGTGGCTTACCTTTTCATGGTGATGGATGGTACAGAAAAACCTTTACTGTCGCAGAAGCTGACAAAGGTAAAGTTGTATCCGTAACCTTCGATGGTGCCATGTACGATGCTCATGTGTACATCAACGGACATTTTTTAGGCCGTCGTCCATTTGGCTATTTATCCGTGAATTACGATCTAACACCTCACTTGAATTTTGGAAATACAAAAAACGTCATCGCCGTTTCGCTTGCCCCGAAAGATTTATCAACTCGCTGGTATCCCGGAGCCGGTTTGTATCGCCATACTTGGTTAGAAATTAATGACCCAGTTCACGTGGCCAAATGGGGGACCTACGTCACCACGCCTGAAGTAACACCTGAACGTGCAACTATCGCCTTAGAAACGAAAATAAATAATCAAGGGGACCAAACCAACGCTAGCCTGCAAACGCAAATAGTTAGAGCTGACGGCTCAGTTGTTTTGAAAAAGTCCATCGACTTAGGCAAACTCGCAACGGGCACCAAAACAGTTAATCAAAGCTTCACTCTCGAGGATCCCATTCTTTGGGACACAGACAACCCATACCAATATAAAGTACTAACTAAAGTGATTCGCAATGGCAAAGTGGTAGATAAACACACAACGCCACTGGGTGTGCGCCACATCGAATTTAAAGCCGATGACGGCTTTTGGTTAAACTGGCGTCGCGTACAAATTAATGGTGTATGTTTACATCATGATAACGGTCCAATTGGTACTATCGCTAATCGACGTGCTATCCAGCGTAAATTAGAAATCATGCAGTCGATGGGCGTAAACTCGATACGTACTTCCCATAATCCACCTTCTCCAGAGTTAGTTGAACTGGCCGATGAAATGGGAATTTTATTGCAGGTTGAAGCCTTCGACGTTTGGAAAATACAAAAGCAATCTGTGCACAATGGTTACCAAGTATTTTATGATGAATGGCATGAGCGAGATCTACGCGATATGATCATTCAACATCGCAATAACCCATCGGTCATTATGTGGAGTATTGGTAATGAAATTATGGAACAAGCGCAAAAGGATGGATGGAAAGAAGCTAGACATTTAATGGAAATTGCCCACGATGAAGATCCATCACGCTTTACCGCGGCAGGATTTAACAATATAGGTGGCGCAATTAAGAATAAACTAGCTCACGAAACCGATATTCAAGGTTTTAACTACAAGCCATTAAACTATGAGCAAGTGCACAAAGATCACCCCGACTGGATTTTGTTGGGTAGTGAAACCTCGTCTATCACCAGCACACGTGGCATTTACCACTTCCCAATCGACAAATATAAAGTGCATGATTCACGTCATGTGACCAGTTACGACATCATTGGTCCTCCTTGGGCCTATCCACCAGAAATTGAGTTCGAATACCTAGCGAAAACCCCAGCAGTGATGGGTGAATATATGTGGACAGGTTTTGACTACTTGGGCGAACCCACGCCCTACGGCGGCAAAGATCACAGTGGTGACGGCTACTGGAACGCCGACTGGCCAGTTCGCAGTTCCTCGTTTGGTGCAGTTGATTTAGTCGGCTTCCCTAAAGACAGATATTTTCTATACCAAAGCCAATGGACTAGCAAACCTATGGTTCACGTCCTGCCTCATTGGAACTGGCCCAATATGGTCGGTAAAGAAATCCCTGTGATGGCGTATACCAACGCCGAAGAAGTAGAATTGTTTGTCAATGGCACATCAATGGGCCGAAAAGTGAAAGGCGTAGATAAAGCAGAGTTACCGGTAAACTTTATTCGCTGGGATACTTTAGGTCAAAAGAATTGGAAGTCTGGCTACCGTTTGCGCTGGGACGTTAAGTACCAACCAGGTGAAATTAAAGTTGTAGCCTATACCGACGGAAAAGTGGTTGCCGAGGAAATAGTCAAAACAGCTGGCTTACCGGCTAAAGTCGAGTTAATCGCTGATCGCACAGAAATTGATGCAGACGGACAAGATTTGTCCTACATAACCGTGCTTGTGAAGGACAAAGATGGCAATATTTGTCCAACTGCCGACAACCACATTCGCTTCTTTGTGGAAGGTGCTGGCGAAATCGCTGCGGTTGGGAATGGTAACTCCTCAACTATCGCCCCATTTAAGGCTGACTATCGCCGCGCATTTAACGGAAAAGCGATGTTGATAGTCAAAAGTAAACATGGCGTAGCTGGAAAAATAAATGTCAGAGCCTATTCAGACCAGCTTAGTAATGAGCCAATTGTAATTAGCGCCAAATAACGACAACAGATACCAATCTGTATTGGTATAAAGGCATGACTTTAACCTTGTGTATAAGGAATTAAATTTTGAAAAAGACAGCGATTTCCATATTTTTCCCCATTTTGGCAATGGCAGTAATATCGTTAGCCGGTTGTTCGGGCCCTCAACAAGAAACAGCCGTAAAACCCACCGCGGCTAAGGCAACCAGCAACGCTCCTCATCAAAAACCGAATATAGTCTTTATATTTGCCGATGACCAAGCGCCTAAAACCATCGCCGCATACGGTAATAAACAAATAATAACCCCTAATTTGGACAAGTTGGCCAACAGCGGTGTCAACTTTAGTAATGCCTACAACATGGGGGCGTGGAATGGTGCAGTTTGTCAGGCATCGCGCGCCATGTTGAACTCTGGGCTAGCCGTATGGCAAGCACAAAAAATAGACCACAGATTTAGACAAGGTAAGGATATCAACACCACTTGGGCTAAATTAATGGAAAAAGAGGGTTACGACACTTACATGACCGGTAAATGGCATGTTGCTGCAAAACCCCAAAATGTATTCAACGTGACAAACCATGTACGAGCTGGCATGCCCGAAGACTCTTGGGATCACGCCACCATGCAAAAAACCTATGACGACTTTATAGCTGGGAAAACCCAATATAAAGACACCGCAGAATTTATGCCTATAGGTTATAATCGCCCGCTAGGCAAGGACGATCATTCTTGGTCGCCTACCGACCCTAAATTCGGCGGTTACTACGAAGGCGGCACTCATTGGAGTGAAGTTCTCAAAGATGATGCGTTAGCGTTTATCGAACAAGCTAAGCAGAAAGACACCCCATTTTTCATGTACTTAGCTTTTAATGCTGGCCATGATCCTAGGCAAGCGCCACAGGCTTATCAAGACTTGTATGATGAAGAGGCAATACCATTACCTGCAAACTGGGCCGATAACTACAAAGAGAAAGACTTGATTGGTAATAGCCCAAGGTTACGAGATGCCGCACTAGCCCCCTTCCCTCGCACTGAATACGCCACTAAAGTGCATTTAAAAGAATACTATGCGTTAATCAGCCATATGGATACGCAAATTGGCGATATTCTAGCGGCCTTAAAAGCCAGTGGGAAAATGGATAATACTTATGTGATCTATACTGCAGACCATGGTTTGTCGGTTGGCGAGCGTGGCTTGTTCGGTAAACAAAATATGTATGAAGAGAGTGTGCGCGCCCCTTTCATTATTTGGGGACCAAGGTATTGAAGGTGGCCGAACCATCGATGCCAATATTTATTTGCAAGACGCTATGGCCACCAGCTTAGAATTAGCTGGCGCCGAAAAGCCAGAGTATGTGTTCTTCAATTCAGTAATTGATTTAGCTAAAGGACAAACCACTAAGAGTCATTACGACGCTATTTATGGCGCGTATGTCGACAGCCAGCGTATGATCAAAAAAGACGGTTTTAAACTGTTGGTTTATCCAAAAGCCAATACCATTAAACTATTTGATTTAGCGGCTGATCCAGATGAAGTGATAAATTTAGCGGGGCAAAGCCAATACAAGTCAAAAGTCAGCGCACTATTTGCAGAGCTAATTCAATTGCAAACAAGCTTGCAAGACAGCATGGACTTAACCGCTATGTATAAAGCCCTCTAGTTCAACTAAACACATCCAGTTAAAAGCGCGACCTAACTAGCCTAGCTCGCGCTTTTTTATTGGTTATCGCAATGGTTGACGACTGAGATAATCAACATCAAGTTACAACTAGTACGCTTTCCTCGAATTCAAGTAATATTCTGCTCTTTGTGCTAATACCGCTGCAACGAATGATGACAAATTCCAGTACCGCTATAACAAACACTGGGCCAAAAGGATCTGTAAGTAACCTGAATCCTGGATAAGCTGAACCTCTCGATAACCCTCTTTGTGTATCTAGCGGCGTTGGATTGTTTAGCAATAACAGGTTATTACTAAACAATCCGCCTTGCTATTCTCCTATTTATTGTTAAAGCTTAAACATGGACAGAGAATAGGCATCATTCATGAAGATAGTCGCTATCCTGACAATTTATTTAATACTTGCGCTCCATGCTTTTGCAAAATCAAACAGTGTCAATACATTGCGTGTCGGTATTGCCTATCTGCCAAATATAGCGGCAAAAAAATCAGATCCATTACCTGTATTTATGCAGCGTTTAGCGGACGTGAGTGACGTTCCAATGGACATCAACATTTATCCATTTCCTCGCTCAATTGATTATTTGAATAGACAAAAAATTGATATTCACTTGCCTATGATAGAGAGCCCGTTTATTGATAAAGAAGCGCTAACTTACCAATTTTCTGATATTGCGCTTTGGAATGTAAACTTCGTGATTTATAGTCATAAAGACACAATCATCAACCTAAATGAATTATCGGCGCTCACATTATATACCGATCGCGCACATACTCATTTGTTTCCATTCAAAGTATTCCCTATAGGCCATATTGAAGGGGCAATTCAAATGGTCGATAAAAACCGCATCGACGGCTTAATCTTTGCTGATACGGTGATAGACGATACCATTATTCAATACAACTTGGTTAATATTAGAAGAACCTTGTATGGAACCTTTCCTGTCAAATTTATCGTACCGAAAGGGCAGATTGGTGATGAAATAAATGAAAAACTGCGGATCGGCATGAACATATTAAGAGCAAGGGGTGAAATCAAGCCCCTGTCAACTAAGTTAAGCTTTGTTTATGATGACTGGCAACCTTACTTGATGAACTCAGGCAAAACCGAGTAGCCTCAGTGGTTACTCGGATATTTTTTCAAGCATACAACTAATCCACTTCAGCAACAGGGATCAGCATTTTTAGTAACGCTGAATCTTTATTTGGCGTGATTGCTGAAAGGCCTTTGTATTGATTTACCAGCTGGCTTAGTTCTGATTTACATGAACCACAATTAGTACCGCATTTAAGCTCTGCTCCTAATTTATCAACAGAATCGCACCCTTGTTGAATCGCGTCTATGATGCTGTTCTCGCCGACTTTGAAACAACTACAAATTAGCTTTCCTTGCTTGAATTCTTCATCTGGCTGTACATTTAACAAACCATGCATTTGCTCAGGGGTAAGATTTCCAGCAGCAAACAGGCTATTAATCCATGCGCCATCAACCTCTATGTGCTGCTGCCCCATGATTAAACTAAGTGATAAGTCACCGTCTCGTAAAGCAAAGGTACTATGTACCTCTCCACCAGACACACTGACCCATTCGTCATACAGAGGTAAATTAAGTTGTAGCCATAACTTAACCTCAGCTTCGTTATGCTCGGTTGCAAAGTAAATCAAGGTTCCTTGCGCAACTGGGCTAAGCACAAAGTAGCTGAATTTTTCACGCAGCAATTCTATTGCTAGGGGCTGTTTAACAAAGATTTTGCCCTGCAACGGAAACGTCGCTTTGGCAACGGCTACAGCAGCATGCTTAAGTTCAGGTTGACCAGAAACAACATCGTTGGCGTCAGTGTACAAGGCAGCAATATTTGAACTAGAGGTATTAGTGGCACTCCAGTGAATTGGCGCAAACACTTCGCCTTTTCGTTGCTTGTCATCGAGCACAACTGGCAAACAGACTGCCGATTGCTCACCGCTAAAATGGCTAGCGGTTAAACGAACAAAATCGTTGTCACTCAGTGCAAACTTCTCACCATCAGCAGGGTGCACCGCTAAGAATGGCCGACTGATATGCGAGGTTAACTCTGAGGTTTTACCGGTACGTGTCATGGTGTGCCACTGGTCACGTAGTCGCCCACTGTTCAACACCAAAGGAAAAGCCTTGCTGGTGCGCTGCTCTGGTTGATTAAACTCGGTCACGACAAATTGCGCTTTGCCACTTTCAGTATAAAACTCTCCGTCGGTAAATAACCGCTTAGTACCATCAGGCGCGTGTTTATTCACGGGCCATTGAATAGGTTTCAGTCGGTTGTATTCTTCGACTGATAGGTTTTTCAGGCCCGATAAGTCAAGGTCTCGCCTGCCTTTACCGGTATTTCCTGTAGCCGTTAGACCAACATATTCGGCAAATATTTCGCTGGGATGATCAAAATTAAAACCTTCGACATAGCCCATCGCCTTGGCTACATCACAGATGATCTGCCAATCATGCTTAGCTTCACCACTTGCTGCCATCATCCCACGCTGCCGAGAAATGCGTCTTTCTGAATTAGTGACTGTGCCATCTTTTTCAGACCAACCGGTCGCTGGAAACGACACATCTGCAAATGCCAAGGTGTCGTTTTTATCGACACAGTCCGACACTACCACTAATTCACATTGCTTGAGAGCAGCAGCAATTTTTTCTCGGTTCGGCATACTTACCATGGGGTTAGTAGCCATAATCCATACCGCTTTAACTTTGCCTTGCTCAATAGCATCAAACATATCTACGGCTTTCAATCCAAGCTCGCTTGGGATAGTGGGAGACTGCCAATAATCTTGCACTAGCTTTCTATGCTTAGGATTTCCAATATCCATATGGTTTGCCAGCATATTGGCTAAGCCACCTACTTCACGGCCGCCCATTGCATTAGGCTGACCCGTAAGAGAAAAAGGTCCGCAACCCACTTTGCCGATTTTGCCTGAAGCCAAATGCGCGTTAATAATGCCATTGGCTTTGTCGGTTCCAGAGGTGGATTGGTTCACCCCCATGCAGTAAGCGGTCACGACTTTTTTGGTTTGACAAAATAGCTGGTAAAAATCCACCAGCACGGTTTGCTCAAGCTCACAAATGTCTGCTACTTTTTCTATTGTCCAGCTATTAGTCTCGGCAAGTACTTGCTCAAAACCTTGGGTATAAGACTCGACGTAATCCGCATCTAAGCCGTCATGATTAACTAAATAGTTTAGTAAACCATTGAATAATGCGACATCTGTACCTTAGCTTGATTGGCAAATGTAACTCAGCAATTTCGGCTGTTGCCGTACGCCTTGGATCAATACTAATCACTTTAAAATTAGGATTGAGCTTTTTTGCCCGCTCAATGCGTTGAAACAAGACAGGGTGTGTCCAAGCTGCGTTTGAACCCACCAACACTAACAGCTCTGTTTCTTCCAAATCTTCGTAACAACAAGGTACAGCGTCAGCGCCAAAAGCACGCTTATAAGCAGCAACGGCTGATGACATACACAATCTAGAGTTGGTATCGATATTGGCGCTACCGATGTAGCCTTTCATTAATTTATTGGCTACGTAGTAATCCTCGGTCAATAACTGGCCCGACACATAAAATGCCACCGCTTCTGGGCCATGCTGTTCGATCACCTGCTTAAATTTATTGGCAACCTTACCGATAGCCTGCTCCCAACTGGCCTTTTCACCTTTGATCCTTGGTGACAACAAACGACCATTAATCGAGTTGGTGTTTAGTAATTTACTGCCTTTAACACACAGGCGACCAAAATTAGCAGGATGATCAGAACTACCTTGCAAGGCAGTCAGTTGACGATTTTTATCAACCGTCACTTCAACACCACACCCGACCCCACAATAGGGACAGGTTGTGTTAACCAAAGAAGCGTTGCATGCTAATGTTGTGTCATCTTTGTGTTTGTCAGCAATGTTGCTGATAGTAACCATATATTAGCCAACCAGCTGTAATTGCACTTGATTTTGTTCGATACGAACCGGATAAACCGTTAACTTAACCTGTTCGTCTTCTAAACACACTCCCGACTCTAAACAAAATCGCTGTTTATAAAGAGGAGAAATAACGACTTTTCTGTCGTCAACCGAACCTAATAATCCACGATACAACACGTTGGCTTTGCCAAACGGGCACCAATTGCTGACGGCAAAATTTGCTCTTCGCCAGCCACTGTCATTTTAAACAAGGCGATTTGCTGTTCTTCAACTAAGGCACATACACCAGAATTAGTCACTAAATCAGCAGATGTACACACGTTTATCCAATTGTTTTGAGTCGTCATGGTAATTTCCTTAAACAAGTTCAACAGCAAGCTCTTCAGCTTTGCTTGCGTGCAGTGTTGCTTTTTCTGCTTCGGTAGCAGGACGAATTTGCTCTCTTTCTTCAACAAACACTATGTTTAAGTCTGACTTGTCACTATTTACAAATTGACGGAACCGTTTTAACGATTGCTCATCTTCAATCGCGGTCTTCCACTCACACTGATAGGTATCGACTACATTTTGCATTTGCGCTTCTAACTCTGCACCTAAGCCAAGTGAATCTTCTATCACCACTTGTTTTAAATAGTCTAAGCCGCCTTCAAGATTTTCCATCCAAACAGAAGTTCGTTGTAAACGGTCTGCGGTACGAACATAAAACATCAATACACGGTCGATATACTTGACTAAGGTTTGAGTATCTAAATCTGTAGCGAACAAATCTGCATGTCGTGGTTTCATACCACCGTTACCACACACATATAAATTCCAACCGTTTTCAGTAGCAATGATACCAATGTCTTTACCTTGAGCTTCAGCACATTCGCGAGTACAACCAGAGACCCCAAATTTAATTTTGTGAGGTGCACGTAGACCTTTATAGCGGTTTTCTAAGTCTACCGCTGTACCAACAGAATCTTGTACGCCATAACGACACCAAGTGCTGCCCACACAAGACTTTACGGTTCTCAGTGCTTTTGCATACGCATGACCGGTTTCGAATCCAGCCTTAACTAACTTTTCCCAAATATCAGGCAACTGTTCAACACGGGCACCAAATAAATCGATACGAGTTCCGCCGGTTACTTTTGTATACAGCTTATATTCTTTGGCAATTTCACCTAGGGCGATCAACTTTTCAGGCGTCACTTCACCACCGGGCATACGGGGTACAACAGAATACGTCCCATCTTTTTGCATATTACCTAGGTAAGTATCATTTGTGTCTTGCAAACTGACGTGGTCTGGGGTCAAGATAAAATCATTCCAAACAGAGGCTAAAATTGAACCAACCGCTGGTTTACAAATTTCACAGCCTAACCCTTTACCGTGTTTCTCTACTAATTCATCAAATGTTTTGATTTTGCCGACTTTTACTAAGTGAAACAGTTCTTGGCGAGAATAAGCGAAATGTTCACATATATCCTTTTTTACCTCGACACCTCGCTTGGTAAGCTCGCTGTCAACCACAGATTTGAGCAATGCCGCACAACCACCGCAGCCGGTCGCAGCTTTTGTGCAACCTTTCACTGTGCCTACATCACAAGCACCTTGGTCAACCGCTTCTATGATGTCGCCTTTGGATACATTGTGACATGAACAAATCGTCGCGGTGTCTGGCAGTGCGTCAGCTCCCAAAGCAGGCGCATCACCCGAACCTGCAGGTAAAATAAGTCCTTCTGGACTTGCTGGTAGTTCAATATCGTTTAACGCGTATTGCAATAACGTATCGTAATCACTGGTATCACCAATTAATACCGCACCAATCAGTTTTTTCTGCTGCGCATCTACCACAATCTTCTTGTAGACTTCTGCTGGTTGATTCTCGTAGGTGTAACAAAGCGCGCCTTCGGTACGAGCATGAGCATCGCCGATGGACCCAACTTCTACACCCATCAGTTTTAGTTTGGTACTCATATCGGCACCTTGGAATGTTAAGTCACCACCTATGATATGGCTGGCCGCCACCCTAGCCATTGTGTACTCAGGCGCAACGAGTCCGTATATAAAGTTATTCCAAAGGGCACACTCACCAATTGCATAAATATCTGCATCACTGGTTAAACAATGATCATTTACCACTATTCCGCCGCGCTGGCCAATTGCTAAGTCAAACTCTCTGGCTAATGCATCTGAGGGGCGAATACCCGCCGAAAACAAAATCATATCGGTTTCTAATTCTTCGCCATCGGCAAAGCACATTTTATAACGACAGGTATCGCCTGCCTCTATGCTTTGCGTCGCTTTTTGTGTGTGAACTTGCACGCCTAGTGCTTCAATTTTACTACGTAATAGGCGGCCACCACCGCCATCTACTTGTACTGCCATAAGTTGTGGTGCAAATTCGACAACATGAGTTTGTAGGCCGGCTTCTTTTAACGCATTTGCGGCTTCTAAACCTAGCAAACCACCACCTACTACGACTCCAACTTTACTGACTTTAGAGGAAGCATTTATAGCTTCTAAATCTTCAATGGTTCGGTAAACCAAACAATGAGGTTGGTCGTTGCCCGGAATAGGAGGCACGAATGGATATGACCCCGTTGATAGTACTAATTTATCGTATTCGTAAACGTCGCCCGACTCTGTGCTAACAGTTTTAGCCAACTTGTTGATGTTGACGACTTTGGCATTTAAAGCGAAATTAATATTATGCTGTTGATAATATTCTGGGGTAGTTAAGGCTAATTCTTCTGCCGTTTTACCAGAAAAATACTCAGATAAATGTACCCTGTCATAAGCTAGACGAGGCTCTGCAGACAATACTACTACTTCCAACTGAGTATTATTGTCTGCTGCATTTTCTTGAATTAACTGGTCAACAAAGTGGTGGCCCACCATACCGTTACCAACCACTACTATACGTATTTTTTTGTGTTAAGACTATCTACCGAGCTTGACATTTTCACCTCTATAAGTGCTTTGAAAACAAAAAAGCCCGCACTAAATAATCACAATTAATTAGTGCGGGCTTCTTGCCAAACCATTGGTTTACACTGTTGTAAACCATTGGACAATAAGTTGTATCAAACAATTTAACTTGTTTAGTGATTTTATTTATACACATTTAATGCCAATTTTTAATTCCTTATAATTCAAATGGTTAATTCTTTTGGGTTTCACTTGGTCTACATTTCACGCATTTAGATGGGGCAAGTGCACCAATTTGATTCAGCAACTTGAGATTGAGTTACATTATTCCAATTTAACGATTGCTTAAATGAAATAACTAACGGTATGCTGAGAGAGATTTATTGCCAATATTAAAAAGGATTGAGACAAAACATGGCGTTACTTAAAAATGCTTCATTAATAGCGAGTACATTGATTGCTTTACAAAGCCAAGCGGCTTCGGTGTGGAAAGTATCTACAGACAGCAATCAACTTTTTATAGGTGGCACCATGCACGTGTTAACCGCCGAAGATTACCCACTGCCTAAAGAGTATGCCCAAGCTTATTCTGCTGCCGATAAATTGGTGTTTGAAACAGACATGTCTGTGGTCAACAGCCCTGAGTTCGGCAATATGATAATGAGCCAAATGACCTATCAAGACGGCACCACTATCGATAAAGTGCTTAAACCTGATACGTATAACGCATTGCAACAGCACTTGAGTCTAAGAGGTATTCCGATTCAGAACTTTGCCACTTTCAAACCTAGCTTGTTAGCCATAACCTTGAGTATGATAGAACTAAAAATGTTGGGCTTAACCAGTGAAGGAGTCGATCTTTACTATTCCAAAATGGCTAGCGAACATAAGAAAGAGCAGCTTTGGCTAGAAACCCCAGAACAACAAATACAATTTCTTATGAGTATGGGTCAAAACGATGAAAACGCGATGATTGACTACACCTTAAAAGACATAAAAAAAATGCCTACTATGATAGAAACCCTGCGTAAAACTTGGCGTGAAGGTGATATGCAAGCAATGGCCAATGTCAGCATCAAAGAATTCAGAGCGGATTACCCAGAAATTTATCAAGACTTATTGGTGAAAAGAAACAACAACTGGTTGCCACAAATAGTACAAATGTTAAATACCCCTGCTACCGAGTTAATTTTGGTGGGGGCATTGCATTTAGCAGGTCCAGACAGTGTTTTAGAAAAATTAAAAGCTAAGGGTTACAAGATAGAAAAATTGTAAAATCACTGTAAGTTAGGCAACCGCCGATAAGGGCGAAAATAGCTATTTTCGTCCTTTCTCTTTTGGTTCTTTTTTGCCATAGTGTTGACTGCCAAAAATAGACAACCACTCAATAAGTTAAGCGAATGATACCTCTATGATCCAAACCTGCGATACTACAAGTCTGAAGCCGATTACACAGGCATTAACTGCCATGTTATCAGAGGTATCAGCTCTCACCCATTTCGAAAAAGTCAACTTAATATCAGCTCACGGTAGAGTCTTAGCTGTTGATCTACAATCAGGTATCAATGTGCCGCCAGCAGACAACTCTGCGATGGATGGTTATGCGCTGCGCTGCGAAGACTTAGCCGATACAGACACATTAAAATTAGTCGGTACGGCATTAGCGGGACAGCCCTTTACCGAGAGAGTGAACGCTGGCGAATGTGTGAGGATCATGACGGGTGCAGTGATACCGAATGGCGCAGACTCTGTCGTCATGCAAGAAAATACCGAAGCAAGTGCCAAAACAGTTACCTTTAAGCAGATCCCAAATCGGGGGAATAGCGTAAGAAAAGCCGGAGAAGATATTCAGATTGGCCAAATAGTCGTTGCCAAAGGCACTAAACTCACTGCGGCACACCTAGCATTAATTGCCTCGGTCGGCATAGCCGAGGTCGAGGTAACCTCAAAATTAACAGTAGGTTTAATTGCCACCGGTGATGAACTTACTGCTCCATACTACGATTTAGCACCATAGGTGCTATTTATGAAAGTAACCGATATGCATTAATAGCGCGCTTAGAGCAGCACCCTGTTAAGGTTAAGGATTATGGCATTGTTAAAGATGACAAAACCTCTTTAATAAAAGCCTTTACCTTAGCGAATGAAGAGTGCGATTTGCTAATATCATGTGGTGGCGTGTCTGTAGGTGATGCTGATTACGTTAAAGAGATTTTAGACGAATTGGGGCATATCAATTTTTGGAAAGTGGCCATTAAACCCGGCAAACCCTTTGCGTTTGGCAAACTTGAACACGCTTGGTTTTGTGGGTTACTCAGGCAATCCTGTATCTTCTTATGTAACCTTTGAACAACTAGTGACACCACTAATTGAAAAATTGACAGGCCAACGCCCTTTCACGCCTGCTTACTTTATTGCCAAAGCTGCTGAAACCATTCGAAAACGCCCTGGTCGTGCTGATTATCAAAGAGGCATATTTTACCGCGACGATGCAGGCGAATTGTGGGTTAAAGCCAATGGCAAACAAGGCTCAGGAATCATGAGTTCAATTGCCAATTCAAATTGCTATATGCTATTGCCGCAAGACTCTGGCAATATTCACCAAGGGCAAGACGTCAAGATACAACCGTTCTAAGGCGATTCGACAAGCATAAAATCTAGAGCATGCGCGTCGCACTTATTCGTTACGCTCACCGTAACCCCTTGCGGGTATTATTCGGCGTATCAATCACGGCTCACAGCTTTGACTATTTCGATAAAACCATCTTCTCCTCCCATTTCCAAACAAGGGGCTGGGGAAGTAGACATCTCTGATGCTCAAATTAGATGGAAATATCTGAGTCTCGCTCTAGAACCCAGCACCTAGGATTGTTAGTGAAACCAATCTTATCGTAATACCCATTAGCAGTTGGGGCTGAAATGAGTATTAGTTTACAGCGCTTATTTAACTGAGCTTGAGTTAAAATTTGCAATTGCTTACCAATACCGCGATTTTGATAGATTCGATTGACAGCTAAATCAGATAAATAACATGCATAATTAAAGTCAGTCATTGAACGAGCTAAACCCACTAATTTCCCTTCTACCCATGCACTTACCGTTAAATTGCTATTTAACAGCATACCTGCAAGACACTCTACATCATCTACCGGACGACGCTCACCTAAGGTAGAGTTGACTAGTAAGTCATAAAATTGGTTAACGTTAATCTTTTCATTAATTCTATAATCGACATGCACAACTTTCATTCCCCTTAGCGCTAACACCTGCGCCTAATTGAAACATAGATAGGCCGCTTGAACTATCAGAAATGTAGATAGGCCTCAAAGCTCATCATTCCTGCCTGCCATTAGCAGGAATCCAACTTTACTACCTCATATTTAAAGATCTAAGAGAATAGCCTATTGAGACAGCCATGTTTAAACGCGGTGACAATATTTATAAAATCTCTTTTTATGGGTGTATTAATAGGCTCGTTATTGGGTAAGAGAAAAAACAAGCTGGTTTTATGGAAGCTACAATAAAATAGTGGATCACTTTTCAATTGCTCTTGTGGATCAGTTTTCAGTTGTTGTTGACACTGCGCGCTGTATTGAAATTTCGGGCAATGACAAAAAACAATAATGATAGTCACCGGTTGTCTCTTCTAGCCACTGTTACATTAGATTGTCCTAAGTGAATTTCATGTGTAGTATCGTGTTCAAAATAACACTTGTATTATCAGTCTCTTAAAATTGACGCTCACCTCTCGTGACAAAGTAAATGCGTTATGTGTGAAGCCCCAATGTTACTTTACCACTTTCTAATATTGCCAAGTGGTGTTGGCCAACATCGGCAGAATAATGTGAGTGAGCGCTGGTTATTTAGCGAACGTAGCGCCAGTGGCTTGAGTAAAGCAACGGCATATCGAGATTGAATGTCAAACAGCATGCACGGTATATGGAGACATAAAACTTAACACTACTATCATGACTTCAGCTTTATTAATCAAGTCGTATAGGTAATATAATTAAGCTGAAAACTGGCTACTCTTGCTCACATCTATTCACTCAATTGATGGGATAAATATGTAATGCACTGTCGTTCGGCTTCAAAAGGGTATTACGCCGAGGTATTTCATAAGGAATATCAGTCGGGCCGCGGGATCGCTGTCTACAAAATTACGCATGAAGCGATTATCGATATCAGGCATAAAGAGAAATACAGATGCTTTACCCAAAGCGCATGCTTCAAGTAACGAGTAGTACTCCGTGTGAGTCATTAAATTACTTAAAACCTATTAGTTTGTAGCGAGAAGATAAACACTTCTAGCTGCTTTTAACATTTACATTCGAGATCCTAAGTGGCATTTAAAAAAGAATTGAAAACCATTGCACATCTAGCATGGCCTTTACTTATAGCGCAAATCACTCAAACCTTGATGGGCGTATCAGACACCATAATGGCGGGGCGTTACTCGGCTACCGACATGGCTGCAGTAGCCATTGGCTTTAGCTTTACCTTGCCTATAATTGTGTTTATCCAGGGTATTACCTTAGCGCTTCCCCCAATTCTTTCTCATTTAAATGGGGCGAATGACTCCACTAAAGTCGCGAACTACACGCAACAAATGGTCTGGTTGGCGTTGACGTTTTCAGTACTCGCGGTAATGTTTGGCTTTAGTTTTGAATCCATCACTCAATATATTCAAATGGAAGCCGACATGGGTAAAATAGCCATTGACTATATTCAGTATATTCTGTTTTCAATGCCTGCCTTTGCGCTGTATCAAGTGTTACGAAACTATTGTGAGGGTTTGTCCATCACCAAGCCCAGTATGGTGATCATGGGGATTGGTTTACTCGTGAACATTCCGGCTAATTATATTCTTATCTATGGCAAATTTGGTTTACCTGAAATGGGCGGAGCCGGTTGTGGTGTGGCGACGGCTCTAGTCTTTGTGGCTATGTTTATTGCCACGTTGTTATATACCCTAAAATCAAAAATGTTGGCTAAGTACGATTTATACAGTCAGCTATATTTGCCTGATTTCGCGGTGATCAAAGAATGTCTCAAACTAGGTTTACCTATCGCTATGACCATATTATTTGAGGTAACATTGTTTGCGGTGGTCGCACTTTTATTAGCACCATTTGGTTCCATAGTAGTGGCATCCCATCAGGTTGCACTTAACTTTTCTGCTTTGATGTTTATGATCCCCTTGAGTATTGGTATGGCAACCAGTATTCGTATTGGTTATTTATTGGGAGAGAAAAGGCCAGAACAAGCCAAAATCACCACTCGCTGCTCCTTTTTGGTGGGGATCAGTATTGCCTCTTTCACCGCTGGTTTTACTATCCTTTTTCGAACCTATATCGCAGAGCTCTATAGTATTGACCCACCGGTAATCGAATTAGCTTCAAGCCTATTATTGCTAGCCGCATTGTTTCAGTTTTCTGATGCGATCCAAGTGATCTCTGGTACTGCATTGAGAGGCTACAAAGACACGGCCGCGATGTTTTACTTGAGTTTTGTTTCCTACTGGATAGTAGGTCTGAGCATAGGCTGTATTTTGGGATTAACCGACTGGATAGTGCCTAAAATGGCAGCATCAGGATTTTGGATTGGCTTTATTTGTGGCTTAACGTGTGCGGCAGTGCTGTTAGGCATTCGCTTACGATACATTCAAAATTACCATATTCAATTGCTACAAAAGACATAACATGCGTTTACTCGACATCGCTTATCGGCCCCACTCACGAGCCACAATACAAACTAAACCATCCACTATGGTGAGCAAGGTCGCCGGTGTGGATGGTGATTTTCGAGGCAAACCCAGTAAACGCCAAGTTACCGTGTTAAGCCAAGAACAATGGCAACAGGCCTGTGATGAACTACAGGTCGAATTGCCTTGGACTCTTCGCCGAGCCAATCTGTTAATAACTGGTATAAATTTCGATGGGAGTTATGTAGGTAAACAGATCAAAATAGGCCAGTTGCTATTGCTGATAACCAGAGAAACCGACCCCTGCCCTCGTATGGATGAACAGCATCAGGGTTAAGCCAAGCCTTGACACCAAATTGGCGCGGCGGTGTATGCTGTCAAGTATTGGCTGACGGGCGAATTAAACAAGGTGATCAAGTACAAATATTAAATTTGCCTTAACCCCATGTCATTCACTTAACTACACTTCACAGTGTACAACAACGCTGAATTTCATCCATATTACAGGTTATGACAGACACGTTTTTATAACCCACCCTTTGCAACTGTTCTGCCCCTAATGCCGCACGAGCTGAGGTAGCACAATGCAAATAGATAGCCCGCTTAGCGTCTTTTTCTAGCTCCATCATTTTCATTTCCAGCAAACCACGAGGAATATTAATTGCCCCTTCGGCTGGCGTGGCTAAATGTTCAGATGGCTCTCGCACATCAATTAACCAGCCCTTATTTTCAGCTCGTTCACGAGTGGCCGTTTGCGCGTCCGTACAACGAATGCTCTGTTTAACTTCAGCAATTAGATCAGCAACTGATTTAAGCATAATATTCTCCAGCGTATTTCAATGACAATTAGTTTATGGAATGTAGTCTGCACAGTACAAGTGGTGTAGCGTAGCAATGATTGTTTTAACTTGGTCACTACTTAAGGAGTAAAATATAGACTGTGCTTCTCTGCGAGTTTGCACTAGTCCATCTTTACGCAACACAGCTAAGTGTTGCGACAGAGTAGACTGCGGTATGGCAATTTGTTGATTAATTTCAGAAACCGAAAGCTCCCTATCATTCAACACACATAAAATAATTAACCTGTGTTTATTTGCCATCACCTTAAGCAAGTCTGCAGCTTGAGCTGCATTCTCTAACATTTCAGATTGCTTCATAAGATCAGCGGCCCACAAGTTTATTGGCAATAAACATTCCAAGCAACATAGATACAACAAATGCTATGAGCTCAGGCTGGGCTGCACTAAGGTTAGTCATTGCCGGTCCAGGGCAGATGCCACTGAGTCCCCAACCTAAACCAAAGAGTCCTGAACCAATGAGTAGTTGCTTGTCGATTTTACTATTAGTAGGCAATTGGCAATCCGCGCCAAATATCGTTTTACCTTTTGGCTTCACCATAAAATAATATACGGGCAAATAAACAGACAAACCGCCGCCGATAACGAATACCAAAGTGGGATCCCAAGTCCCTAAAATATCTAAAAAGTTTAAGACGCGGATAGGATCAACCATACCCGAAACGGTTAGTCCTGAACCAAATACCAAGCCGGCCAACATAGCACTGACAATCAATTTCATACTGCTTCCTTACAAAACGTGGCGGGTTATAGTCACCACTGCCATAGCGCTAAACATAAAGGTCATGGTTGCCACTATCGAGCGTTTAGATAAACGGCCAATACCACAAATACCATGCCCACTGGTACAGCCAGAACCAATTTGTGTACCAATACCTACGATTAAGCCAGATATAGCTAAAGTGAAAAAATCCAGAGGTAAACTCTCTGGTAATTTAAAGCCCCATAAGGACGTCACGAATGGCGCTACAATCAGTCCTAAAATAAATCCCCATCGCCATAAGCCAGCAATAGAATGTGAACTAATAGCCCTATTTACTATGCCTGATATTCCTGCAATTCGGCCGTTGGTTAACATTAGTAGAACGGCGCCTAGTCCGATTAACATGCCGCCAATAAAGGCGTGTACAAAGTTATGCTCCATCTAAGCCTCAATAGTCTGTCATGTAGTAGTTACACATATCGTATATTCATAATATACAATATTAATGCTATAAACAAACAACTAATACATTTTTATTTACACCTGTTCTAAGCCATATTGATGGTTAACATAACCTCAGCTAAATATTACTCGGTAACGAAATTTCTCGTGTATAGCAAGGCGGATTGTTGTAGGTCATAACGTGTTATTGCTAAACCATCCAACGCCGCTAGACACAAAAAATGCGTTATCGAGAGGTTCGGCTTATCCAAGATTAAGATTAACATAGAGTCAAAACAAATCAGTACTACTCCCGGCCTCACTAATACGGCACACTAGTATTTTTATTACCGACTTCTAGGATGACCTTGAATATGCAATGGGTTCGTTATTCAAAAAGGTTTTTATTACTTACTGCAAGCTCTAATTATATCAAACGTGTCTGCAGTTGCAGGCGACTCCCCGTGGCCAGCAAACAATAAAGTCGCTGTTAGCATTTCCTATGACGATGCCCTAAACAGCCAACTAGATAACGCCCTGCCTGCTCTAAATAAAAGAGGCTTAAAAGCTTCTTTTATGTAGTCCCCCTATCTGAGGCCTTTAAAAATAGGTTGGCTGAATGGGCAGCCTTGCCGGCTCAAGGCCACGAACTAGGTAATCACACCTTGTTCCATGCTTGTGACCGCTCCAAGCCCTGGTCGAGATTGGGTTACACCAGAGAAGGCATTGAACGAAAAGTCAGTAAAAGCCATGATTAATGAAGTGACAGTAGCCAATACACTCCTCACCGCAATTGACGGCCAACAAATTCGCACCATGACCCCACCTTGTTTCGACCAAATGGCAAAAGATGGTAATTATATTGAAGCAGTAAAAAACCAATTTGTCGGTATTAAAGGTCTAGAAGCGCCTAACTTTGCGAGTGTTGCTATCTTCCAATAATATCGGTGCACAAGACATCATCCAGTTTATTCAAAAACAACCGAAGAATATCAAACTTATCAATGTGTTATTTCATGGGATCGGCGGTGATCATTTAGCCACAAAAACGGATGAACATGTAAAATTTCTTGATTATTTGGTCGCGAACCAAGATAAATATTGGGTCGATACCTACCGAAACATCATGTTGGCAAGCGCCAAAACCAATCCACAGTGATAACTGGTCATTCTGGGAGAATATAAAGCAGTGTTACCAAGAAATTGCCTATTACTTCAGCAAAACTAAAGCCTGCCATCTGGTATTTTTCAAACGATATACAGCCATAACCACAAGTGCTTGTGTAAAGCACACCAGCTTTTTTATTGGCTATTAAACTAATTGATAGTTTATTTGTCGTAAAATGTGATTACAATCCCCGCAAACTTAATCTCTATTTAGGAATATATATATGAAAACTTCACGGATAATCTTACTTTTAAGCACGCTTACTTTCACAAATGTCAGTTTGGCTGGTGACCTTCTTAATTCAGCCAAAAATTTGTTGGCCGATAGTTCTGCTGCAAATTCAGGCCTAAATGTAACCGGAATGGTGGGGGCAGTTGCTGAATCTTTTAGGGATTACACAGTCACAAGCAACGGGTAGCTTGGGGTCTATTTTTGAGTATGCAAAAAACAACATCACTGAAGAACAAGTATCTTCACTGAGCAATTCTTTACCCGGGCTAGATTCACTATTAAGTGCTGCTCCTTCGTTAAGCGGATCATCTAGCGCTGATAACGCAAATAGTTTAGGCGGATTATTAGGTAAAGCAGCTGAATACAGTGATTCTTTAAGTGCTATCGCAGGTTTACAACAACAATTTGAATCATTGGGCCTAGACACAGAACATGATAAGCCAAGTCATTCAAAGCGCTTACCGTTATTTAGATACGGAACAAGGCAAGCAAGTAAAAGCGCTATTACAACAAGGTTTAGCTTCTCTTAAACTTTAGTCTTAAATTGGCAACAGCTATAGCTCAAAGTTGTCATTTCATTGAACTAGTAGGTACTATTAGTTCAATGTTTAAGCCATTAAAAAATAGTGTCTTATGCATAAAAACAGTTTTTGGTAAATTTAGACAAGGAACATAAAATGGAATCATTTGAACAACAATTGCAAACTTTTTACGATAAAGCCATTGCTATGGGCACCGAATATGGTGCCCAGTTAATTTCAGCAATACTCGTCCTCATTATTGGTTTATGGGTAATAGGCAAAATTAGCGACGCCGTACGCTCATACGCAGTAAAAGGCCTACCCGACGAAACCCTCGCTAAATTCTTAACCAATATTTTTGAAGTCATTTTAAAAGTACTATTAGTCATTAGTGTTGCCTCTATGGTCGGCATTCAGACGACTTCTTTTGTTGCCATTATAGGTGCAGCCGGTTTAGCTGTGGGCTTGGCACTTCAAGGTAGTTTGTCTAACTTTGCCGGTGGGGTGATGGTGTTAATATTTCGTCCATTTAAAGTTGGAGACTACGTGGGCGCACAAGGAATTGAAGGCGTAGTTGTTGATATAGGTATTTTTGTCACAACGTTTGAAACCTTCGACAAACGAATTTTGATTATTCCAAATGGTCCCCTAGCAAATGGTAACATTACCAACTACACAAAAAGCGAAGTTCGCGCAGTAGAAGTGTCTATCGGTATTTCGTACTCTGACGACATTGCAGAAGGCAAGGCTGCCATGGAAGAGGTGCTTAAAAATGATCCTCGCGTATTGCAAGAAGAAGGCAACGTGGTTGCTGTGGTAGATTTGGGCAATAGTTCGGTAGACTTTTTAGTTAGAGCATTTGTTAAAACAGACGATTACTGGGCCTTGTTTTTTGATATTCGCCCTGCACTGAAAGCAGCGGTTGAAGCCAAAGGTCTGACTATTCCGTTCCCACAACGAGATGTGCATATCTTTCAAGAAAGCGGCGAATAGGCTTTATAGACGTAAGCTTATGAGCTCCGCCCTTAAGCAGTGTCTAGTACTTATAGCGAAGTATACGTTTTAAGTGCCATTCAACACTCTGCTGAATAAGTAAAAATCCGATAAACATGGTTTATCGGATTTTTTTATGTTTGTCTCGCAAATTCTAGAATTGAGCAACGATTTGAGCCTTATACCCACTCCAATAGAGAATGTACACTCAGCGAGAATTTAGTAAAACTGGCATGAGACCAGAACTCAGGTTAACTACGAACAGCGTCACTAACATTAGCAGTAGGTAAACAGTTTAGTGAGAGCCGTGCCGACTAGACAACTCTTCGGTTAGCACAAAGCGAAAACAACAAAAATTGGCAATTACTAGCTCGTTGTATGTAAAAAAATGCCGCTCACCTTAAATGAACGGCATGAGTAGCAATAGCATAATTTTTATGGGGTATTTACACCTAATAACAATCTACTGCTCTTCCTTCTTATAGAATCGAATGTTATCAATGTTCCACTCAAGGCTATCAATTCCTGCGCTGGTATTATTGGCAAACAATACAATTTGATATAACTTTTTACGGCCACTGATCGTAAACTCATGCTGCTTGAGCTTATTGACCTGAGGCCCTAACGCTCCCCAAAGTATTTTTGCAGCCGATTGCCCTGTATTGAAATAAGGGTCGTCAGCACTAGTTGGCGTTACCGCTCCCGTACCTTGATGCCATATTCTTACATGGGCACTATTGTTAGCTTTATCAGACTCAACACTTGTACGATATTCAAATACATAGGTAGTATCTTTGCCGAATTCACCGATAAATGGTGGAGAGTTGGCGTGAATAACAGGTGCTCCTCTTCATCGCGCTCTTCACTATCATAAAATCTCAGCACAATGCCTGATTGTCTATACCGAAGTACGTTTTCTGAAATAACTTTTACGTCATAGTTTCCATCTAAAGGCTCAATAGCATTAATTTCAACACTCTTGCTTTGTTCTTGTGGAGAACCACCAACTACTTGCTCATAGGTTTGCCAGTCTCCTGCCTCTCCAAAAATACCCGACTCAAAATCCGAGTTATGTAACTTAATGACACTTGGGTCGCCTATGACTTCCACGGTCAAAAATGTGACAAACTCTTGCTCATCTGTAAACACTGCGATTTTACCAGTACCCACTGTATAAGCTGCAGTTAACAAACCATTTTCGTCGATAGTTAGCATATTTTCGTCTAACGATTCAAAGCGGTATGTTTTGTTTGAAGAAGAGGTATCAACCCCTTCTTGAAACAACACTTCAACATTGAGTTGAGAGCTCGTGTTTTCTTGTATTTGATAAGTAGATGTAGGCTCATTGGCAGAATTTAAAAATTGCACACCAATAGGCTTGCTGGTTGACCCAACAACATTCACAATTCTAGTAACAGCGATAGGATTATCCATCGACATTGTCGCAATTGTGACAGTGGCCGTTCCCTCTGATTTGAGTGTAGCAATCCCGGTTACCTCATCAATTTCAAGCACGTCTGTATTATCACTGCTAAATTCGACATTCTTAATAGATGCTTCAACAGGTAACACTTTAATGGTTTTAAATTGAAATTGTGACAACGAAAGTGGCACTTCAATTTGTTCAGAGTGGGACGCCACTATTTCTTCTGCTAAATGCTCTTTAGCAATAATTTTGATTTCTACATTTCGGTCTACAGAAACCGGTAGTACTTCCGTTACTGTCCCCTCGTCTGTCTCAGTTTCAACTTCTTCAAACGCGAAGTTTTCAATTGAATAAGTACAGGTGTAGATAATTTCCTCTGGCCCATCTAAGGTGTATTTAACTTCGTTAGCCCACACTGAAGGATCAATCTCCATAAACTGGGCTCGCGTAAACAAACCACCTTCGGGGATCAAAATTTCCTTATCTTCCTCATCTAACTTCGTCTCTCCTGTTTCTGGATCAAGTTGACAGACGATATTCGTTGCGAACCCTTGTTTCCCTTGTAGATCGACTCCTTCTAACAAATCAATACTGGCAACAGGATCTTCCTCTACAAACTCTAGATAAAGCGTCGTATCGCCATTACTATCTGCTGGCACAATCGCTTTCGGGCTCACCCCACCATCGTCATCATTGTCACTGCCGCATGCGCCTAGCAGAGCAGATGAAACCAATAAAAAAATGATTTTAAATTTCATAATTAGTACCTAATTTATCCTTATTGCTCGAAGTTAATCGAGCGAACTCTTATTTCGAAACTATCTCGATTCTTTGCAATACTAGAAATTCATCCGCATGCTCAGTCTATAATGTCTACCTGTACGGTACTCTGTACGAGTAAAGTCAGTATCAACTGAAGAATCATTCATTGGGTTGCCTTGGGTGTATTCTGCTAAGTAGCGCTCGCCATTAGCATCAACTTGATCAAGTAATACGCCATCTGCCGTTAAGAATCGGCGTACTTTTACGTCCCCTAAGTTAAGAGCATCAAAACGAAGTGTCAGATTCTTATTGATCTTATAATTAACAGCTAAGTCTAAACTTTCTTTAGAGTCTTCCCACTCCAAATAGTCGGTAAATTGTCTACTGACGAACTGTACTGAATTATAACGATGAGTAAGTCGAACAGAGTGACCAAACTTGTCCCAATACAACGAAGTATTCAAAGTGTGTTTGGGCGTAAACGATTGAGGGACAGATGAAATATCTGACTGACCGGTCAGTGCTAACGAAACAGGATCTGAATTAGATTTAGCGTAGGTATAGTTAACATTTGAGCCTAAACCAGACCAAATGCCAGGCAAGAAGTCATAGGTCTGGCGATAAGTAAACTCTAATCCTTCGACTTTGGCTTGTGCACCATTCGTTTTATATTGCAGATTAACAATAGCGCAGTTATTTACCCACTCAGATTGATTATCCCAAGTTAAGTTAGTAATACGATCGGGATGACACATCCGTTGATCATCACCTAATCCTCTAGAAGCTAGGGTTTCACCTGGCCTAAGCATGTTTTCTTCACTTTTCAATCTTTCCGATTCAACAATTGGAATGATGAACTCGTCAAGACTTAACCCCTCAATACCGTAGTCTCTACGAATATCTGCTACGTAAACGTCGGTATTGATTCTATCGACATAGTCGTCAATATCTTTTCTGAAGTAAGCAATAGAAACCTGACTTGTTTTATTGAAGTACCACTCCAATGATAGATCTAAGTTCGTTGATACCATTGCTTCTATTTCAGGATCACTGGCGCCGGTAATACTATGTCTATCAGATTCTTCAGTCTCTCTAAATGAGAAACCCGCTCTGACATCTTCAAACCTAGGGCGAGCCATCGTTTTTGACACAGCAAAACGACCAATCAAATCATTATTGAAAATATAATTAACGTTCAAGCTGGGTAACAAGTTGGTATATTTGTGCATTAATGTCGCAGCGTATTGTCGGTTTTTCTGACCTGCCTCACCAGAGGTTGAAATATCTGAAAAGGTGTCAGGTCTAGCAGTCGGTGCTGCAGCACTAGTCCACGCATTGGCTAAACCAGAAAAGCTCTGGTCATAACACTTTAGTGTACTATTGGGATCTATTGAGTATTGCGCTTCAACAACATCACCCGCCACTCTCGTATCACCGCCTCTGACCACATCACTATATATTACGCCGCCTTCGACAAACTCCTTGTCCGGCAAGATAATAGGATTACCATTTGCATCGTAACGATTAACCGTCTGGAAACTGCCGTCAAAGGAATCAGTCCAAGTAAAAGGATTGCCAGCTGGACCTTGATCGATTCGAACAACTTGTCCTTCATTGTATGGATCCCGCTGGAATGTACTACATTCATCAGCCGCATTTCCAAATAGGCCCGAATCTCTCATTTCGTGCCAAGTCCACATATTTGGACTGCCGTGGTAGCTGACAGAAGTCTGATCTTGAATGACTTCAACTTCGGTTTCTACATACCGTAAACCAAAGTCGCCGCTTAAACGCCCATCTAAAAACGAAAAGTTAGCTTTTGCATACAATGAAGCAGTTTCTTGCTCAACATCGGCGCGGGTTGTATTGTCAGGCACCCATAATAGATCGTCAAAACGAATATCTTGCCCATCATTGTATTCTTCGTATAGTTTTAACGCTGCTTTTTGAGTATCAATGAGGGTCCAACCATTTAAAAAATCACTTGAGTAAGCGGAGTTATTACCGACTAAGCCGTTCATAAACCCATCAGGCACAAAAGGCGTTTCACTCGCCACGTCAGCAATGGGTATTTGTGAGAATACTTGCCACGTATTGACAGGGGTTAATTGTTGATAATCACCATTCTCATCCACTTGCGCAGTGTTGTAATGTGTGGTTGTGTTACTGGTAATTTGGATCCACTGCGACTCAAATTCTTTAACTCGTTTTGACCACTTAGCACCAAACTCAACTTTTTCTACGTGTTCGAATTCCAAATCCCAATCAAAATCTAGATACACTGACTTGTTGGTGTCTTGAGTTCGCCTTTGAGTTTGGGTGATTTGTTGCACAGTATTAGCGTAAGGATCTGTGGGTGAAAATCCGCCATAAGCACTAGCAGAATCACCCGCCACGCCATCTGGTTGAGACCCTAAAGTTAATTCAGGTGGCACTACCACCATTTGGCATTTTTCTAGCGTACAATCGTAACCATTGGGGATTATTTGATCTGATGGAATTTCAAATTTTTGATTGTTAGTCAACCTTCTAGTACTGATACCCAAAGTATTTCCCGACACTAGCAGTAAATCTAAATTTGTTTTTGCGTAACCTAGATTTAGATCCATTTTAAAATCGTCGGTAAAGTAGTGCTTTAATGCTAGGGTTGCTACTTTATTCTTTGTTTCTGTATTACTTACTGATTCGTTGTTTCGGCCGAACGATTGACGATTCAAAAATTTATCAAAACGTCGACTCTGTGGATTATAAGTCCACCAATCTTCTTGTGGATCGAGTACCCTATCACTGGTATCTGAACCGGGTGTAGGATCATAATAATTGTCACCGTCAACATTACCTGAACTTTCGTCTAAATCTCGTGAGTAGCCATTGGCATATAACGGGGAAACCATTATTTCTTGGTTATTGTTAGCAACAATTTGGTTAAAGGCGCTAAGGCTCAACTTCACTTCGGTATTTTCATTTGGTACAAATTGAAATATCGCATTAAGTGAATCTCTGTCTCTGGCGTTGCGAAACATTTGATACTTCATATCTTTGTATACAAGACCGCCTACACCAACACTAGTGTCACTGTTATCTGTTGTTGAATAGCGGCCTGCCTAGGCAAAAATTTCGTCTGGAGAAGCTTGAAATTGGTCACGCCTAATGTCTTGAGTTTCTTTTGCAGCAGTAAACATTGCGGCAAATTTATCATTAAATTTATGGGAAAAAGTACCGGCAACTTTGTAGTTTTCTTTATCAGAAAATTCATTATTTCGATATTGCACTTCAAGACTACGTTTATCTTTTGCAAAACTTAACGGGCTTGGCGTTTTCAATACAACGTTGGCCCCCAACGCCCCTTCGTCATGGTCTGCACTAGAAGTTTTGTAAACTTGGATAGATGCAAGAATATCAGATGAGAAACTACTCAAATCAACAGAAGAGGACCCATCATTACTAGTTAGCTGAACCCCGTTCAAGCTAATATTATTAAAGCTAGACTCGGTTCTCACGTACAGAAATCTTCGTCCCTTCACCGTCTTCGGTTTGAATTGACACCCCTGTCACCCTAGATAAAGCGTCAGCAATATTTTGGTCGGTGTTCTTACCAATATCCTCAGCAAATATAGAGTCAACTATAGTGCCTTGATTACGTTTATCAGAGATAGATTTAAGTACACTACCTCTATATCCCGTGACTTCAATTACTTCTGTTTCATCACCCTTTTCAGTCTTATCTTCTGCTGAATATACCGTGTGATTTACAGTTAAAAGTGTCGTTATCGCTAGTACTAATGGCTTAACCTTAAAATGACTTACCATTGAGTAGCCTCCATTGCATGTTGTATCGTGTTAATTCTCTCTATTGTGATTGAGGGCATACACCCCTATTTTTCATATACACAATCACAATATTCAGAGTAAAAATTAGATTTATAGTTATCGACTCAAATCAATGATACCGAAAGACTCTCTATAAGAATCAATATCAGCAAAACCGAAATAAGAACTGCAGCCATACAAGATACTCAAAATTACAAAAAAACAACAAACCATACAATTTAGAGTACAAATACAACCTTATACACACAATATCACGTAAGATCTCAAAGAAAAAGCCTGTTACAAACAATAAATTGAAAACTTTACATTGTTAACAAACAACTTTATTTGCCTATACCTCTGTTTCATAAGAGTAATCACAACAACGTAGGACCCAAATACTTTTTCATTTACGAGACCATTATTTCACGAGTAAAATAAAATAATTGACATAGTGATACTTTAAGGATTTGTTGTATCTGCAAGGTTGGTATGCAAAAATTTAATAGTCTGATAGATACGAATGCCACTATTGGCATACACTGAAAACTCCCAAATGACCTAATAGGCACTGCAAATGAAATCACCCACCCCTTTAAAAAATCGTACTTAGCGCAACATTGCTTGTTTTAGCCGGATTTACAACAACAGCTATGGCGGCGAATAGTTGCCCCGACTTACTCACTTTTGTTAAACGTAAACTTAACTCCCAAGATACGGTTAACTTATGTGAAGCTTACCGAGGTAAAACTGTATTATTTGTGAATACGGCTAGTTATTGTGGCTTTACCCCTCAATTTGAAGGCTTGGAGGCGTTGTATAATGAATATAAAGATGATGGCTTAGTGGTCTTAGGGTTTCCTTCACACGACTTTAATCAAGAAGCCGACAGCGAAGTAAAAACAGGGGAAATTTGTCAACTTACTTATGGCGTGAAATTTCCTATGTTTGAGACCACCTCAGTCAAAGGCGACAATGTTGACCCCTTATACCGAATGTTAGCGAAGAAAGCTGGGCAAGCGCCTAAATGGAATTTTTATAAATACTTAATGGACAAGACTGGCACAGTTGTCAATGTCTATCCTTCTAAAGTGAAACCTTCGGACAAAGCGCTAATTGCCGATATCACTACAGCTCTAGCACTCTAACATTAAGGGCGTAACAACATCTCTATAACTGTTACGCCCAACCGCTCCCTCATTCTCTAGTAATCGATAACTGGCAGTATTCATTGCACTTTTTGTAAAAAAGACCTTTGTTAATTTAGGTCATTTTCTTTAACATAAATAAGGCTTGCACCTATTCATAGCAAAATCTTCGTTACCCTGAAATATATTTACCATTTTGGTGCAAATCTTGCTAAAAAATTACGTCTAATTTTGATTTGAATAGTAAAGGACTTAAGCTAATGAATTTAAAAAGTTCATCTATGCAGTTAACCTCAAAGGAACGTGCTTGGTTACCTTGGTTTGGTGAAAACGGAAAACTATCTCTCGGGCGTTCATGTTACCTAAATAAGAGTATTTACCCCGTTATTGAGCAGACTTTCGAGGGAATAGCTGCGACTAGGGTGCAGTTACTGAAAGTATGGGCAAATAGCCAATGGGATCATCTTGGTGCAATAAAATCAATCTTGGTGCAATATGAATCCTCAGGCCTAAAATACTGCTTAAATAGTAAGTGTAATGAGCTGGCAGATTTTTCTGAACTATTTGTCATTGATGACAAAGGCTATATTCTCGCGTCTAGCTATGAGCCAAGAATTGGCAAAATACACGATCAACACAGTGCGATAAAACAAGCCACAAATTCAAAACGCTTTTTACATGGTCCTTATATTGATAGGGACACTTTAAATATTGGTCCATCCAGCTCTAAGTTTCATGATGAAGTGACACTAATGTTCTATTTGCCAATTGAATTGGCAAACCAATCCAGTCTATTTTTGTGTGGCCGTGTGCCCAATGATGTACTAGGTGATATTATTCAACGTGAGGCTGGCCACATATATTCTGAATCAGGTGACAACTATCTATTTATGGTTGACGCTAAATTTGATCCCAATATTCAGTACAGGTATAGCCTTGTCTCGCTCACGATTTGAAGACGATGCCTTTAGCCATGGCGAGAATTTGAAATCTGGAGTCAACACTAAATTCGGCATAGTTAAGATAGATAAACATACTGAGTTTGAAATACGGTTTACCGATCCCGCTACTAATGAACTACACCCAGGCGTGAGAGAAACAATCAAAAATGGTGAGAATTTATTTGTCACTTATCCAGGGTATTCAGATTATCGTCATATTCCGGTTATTGGGAAGGGTGTCACTTTTAGTCTTCCTGGCTTCTCTTGATAAATGGGGCATGATGTGTGAAGGAGACTTAGAAGAAGTCTACCGTCGCCGCTCAATTAATCTCAGTTTAATGAAAATGTATCTGTTATTAATGGCCACGACCATAGGCATCAATTCCAGCCTGTTTCACTTCACTGATCTAACCACGCTATCGGTCAATGGCATTACTGCCGCAGTAGGAGTAATAAGTTGCCTATTATTTTCTAGCATTGGCACCAATAAAGTGTCTACTCGTTTGAGTGAGATGACAGCTGTTATTCGAACGATTGCCGAAGGCGGTGGAAACTTAACTCAACGCCTAGAAACCGACGCAATAAAACATGACGAAACTGGCGATATGAGTCGTTGGATAAACAGCTTTATTGATAATTTAGATGGAATAGTCGGCCAAGTTATTTACGCTTCACATGATGTGAAGCGCACAAATGAAAATATGTTAAATCACAACCAAGATGCGTTGGTCAGCTCGACCCAAGTACACCAATCCATGCAGCATATGCAAGACCTGATAGCCAATCAAGGAAATGAGATCTTACATGCCGCTGAAACCGCCGAAAATTTAAAAATGACTATGGCGGCGGTAGTCACCAAAGCAGAGGAAAGTTATCAAGACGCTCGTTCAGGTACACAAGCTATACGGGATATCGTTGATAATACAGCCAAAAGTGTGCATTCCATAGACTCAAGGATGAACGAGATAGGAAATATTATTTCGGTCATAACAGACATTACCAATCAGACTAATTTGCTTGCATTAAATGCGGCCATCGAAGCAGCAAGAGCAGGTCAACATGGTAGAGGGTTTTCGGTGGTTGCTGATGAAGTTAGAAATTTAGCAGCAAGAACAGCGGTCGCAGCCACTGATATTCAAAACATGATCCAAGGCTTACAAAGTGAAACTCAGCAAGCTGTACAGTTTATGGAATCAGGCGTCAAAGAAGTAGATGAGAGCTTAAAGCTGACCGAAGCTAACTCAAACGGAAACGCAGAGCTTCATGACATAGTGCAAAAAATGTTCGAAACAATAAGTGTAATTGAACAAAATAGTGCTAAAAATGGCCAAACCGTCAAGGAAGTAACTGCAGTATCCGCAAGAATGGCCAACACGATCCAAGAGCTAGCCAACAGTTCAAATCAAGTCGATGCCACGGCGAGTAAACTGCAACAATTAGTCAGTGAGTTTACCGTGAGTCGTTGACCAAGGACTGAATTAACTTGGCTTAAAGAGGGCGTTAAGCCCTCAAATTGTTAATCGCTAAATTGACTGATTAGCTTTTTTCTACGAGCTCTCGAGCTGGCAACTAAGCTTACTATAAAAGCCAAGTAAATCACTCCTTCTGGCTCTGCAATTGCACTTATCCCACCTATAGCAGGCACAGCTAAGCCGGAGTAGTTAAGCTCAAACGTTTCATCAGGATAATCCAGATGTCGTCCAAAGATACGCATACTGCCAGTGTTTACATAAGCGTTAGCATCTGATTTTATAGAAAAAAAGTAACTTTGTTCTTGGGGATTAGGGAATAAATTTGATATTGCTAGTGGAAATAAGAAATCAAAACTGAGTTCGTTACCATCGGCTGAACGGCCAGCTGCTGTAGGACCTCTATCCCCCAAGCCATCGGTACGATAATTTACATCTAACAGAAAATCCGTATACCCATCCATTACCACCCTATCAATTAAAAAGTTGGCACCGGTATTATTTAAAAACGGAACTATCCTTGGCGCAAAAATTACACTTGAGTCAAGATCTGAACGAATAACTCGATTGGTAACGCTTACACCGACCCCAAAGAAACCGCCACCACTGGGAAATATAATGTCATCAATTGAATCATCTTGCAGAACAAGACCGACCAATTCAGGTTGCAACGCGAAGGTTGTACCTGAAAGAGAAATACTCTCCATGGCAGTAACAAGGTTGCGTTAACGCTTCCGGCAGTAAGCGTAAATAACCCGCTAAATATGCTCCCTATCAACATGGTTTTATTCATTTTCGATCCCTCAACCGTTTATATTGAAATACTACAGTCTGTGAAGGTTAGAGTAAGTTGGTGAGCTTAGCTTCAGTAGATTTACTTAATTTCGAGGCCTTCGCTACCTAGTTTATAGTCGCCGAGGCACGGGTTGAGCTGTGCTATGAGTAGGGAGTGATTATTCACTTAAAGAAAACAAAAAATCAGGCCTAAACCTGATTTTTGTAGATAATGTTATGGTGCTTTACTTAACCAGAGTTTTGGATAAGAAGTATCGTTTAAGCTAAGCAATATCAATATAATTCAATGGTTTAATATGTATCTGTCTACATAACCTCAGCTAAAGGTTCACTCGGTAACGAAATTTTTGGTGTATCGCAAGACGGATTGTTGTACCTAATAACGTGTTATTGCTAAACAATCCAACGCCGCTAGACATAGAAAGAGCGTTAGCCAGAGGTTCTGGCTTATCCAAGATTCAGGTTATTTAGCCTTTTTGTGCATACGCATCAATTGTCTACGTTTACGTCGTTGCGAATCATTTAAACTGCTATGGTCAGTTTCGAATGGGTTAGCCCCTTCTCTAAATTCAATTTTGATAGGAGTGCCCATTACCTGTAGAGATTTCCTAAAGTAATTCATTAAATAACGTTTGTAAGAATCTGGCAGGTCTTTTAGCTGATTTCCATGGATAACGATAATAGGCGGGTTATAACCACCAGCATGGGCGTATTTCATTTTCACCCTACGACCACGAACCATAGGGGTTGGTGATCCTCTTGAGCCATATCCATAATTCGCGTTAGCATTGAGGTAGTAATACGTTTTGTTGCCGACGCATAGGCCTCTTGCACAGATTCAAATAAATGGCCTACACCGGTTCCATGTAAAGCTGAGATAAAATGTAGCCGAGCGAAATCAATAAAACCGAGACGTCCATCTAATTCACGCTTAATTTCATCTTTTATGTCTTTGTCTAAACCATCCCATTTGTTGACCGCCACCACTAACGAACGACCAGCATTAAGAATAAAGCCCAACAAACTTAGATCTTGATCGGTAATCCCCTCTTGTGCATCAACGATAAACAATACCACATTAGATTCTTCTATCGCTTGCAGAGTTTTCACAATCGAGAACTTTTCTACCGCTTCAGAAATATTTCTTCGGCGCCTAACTCCCGCTGTATCAATTAAGATGTATTCTCTTTCATCCCGCTCCATAGGGATAAAAACACTATCTCGGGTAGTCCTATAGGTTGGTCATAAACCACCACTCTTTCTTCACCTAGAATACGGTTAGTTAACGTTGATTTACCTACATTAGGTTTACCAACAATCGCTAACTTAATAGGTAGCGCTTGCAAACGAGCTAATTGTTCTTCGGCATCTTCTTCTAGCAGTTCTTGCTCGTCTTCTTCAGGAACGTGCATATCAGGAAATTGCGCGGCAAGTGGAGCCAATGAGCTCTGTAGTAATTGTGTCACGCCTCGACCATGAGCAGCGGCAATTTGATTGACTTCACCTAAGCCCAGAGCAAAAAAGTCCGCGCTTTCACTATCACCATCAATACCATCAACTTTGTTGGCCACGACATAAACGGGCTTTTCTTGACGACGAAGGTGCTCAGCTATACCTTGATCGGCAGCGGTCATACCTACCCGCGCATCAACCAAAAATAAAACGATATCGGCCTCAATAATAGCTAGCAACGATTGTTCTGCCATTGCCATATCAATACCTTTTTCATCACCGCTGATACCACCAGTATCAACTACGATAAATTGCAAACCTTCGTATTCGGCTTTACCGTATTTTCTGTCCCTCGTTAATCCAGGAAATCTGCTACTAACGCATCTCGTGTGCGAGTTAAGCGGTTAAATAAAGTAGACTTTCCAACATTTGGACGACCAACTAAGGCAACGACGGGTAACATAAATACATATCCTGTAGACAAAAACGGCTAAGATAATTCTTAGCCGTATTAAACTTCATAGTTATTGGGTTTAGCCCAATACTTTTTAAACTTACGGGGTTTCGATTGCCACTAATTGACCATCTCGAGTTTGAGTATAAATCACTGCACCATCAACTACAGGTGCGGCATAAATACTCTCATCATCATCATCATCGCCAACTTCCAAACGTGACACTAAAGCACCATCACTTTGATTAAACCAATGTAAATACCCGTATTCATCACCAGCAACTAAATACTCGCCTACTGGCGTGACGCCTGTCAATAAACGTTTTTTCAGTGCGCCTTGACTCCAAAGCTCGACACCGTTTCTACTATCTAAAGCATATACGTAACTATTTACGTCGACTAAAAACAGCGTTGACCCCGAAATGCTCAGACTTCGATATGACTTATATTCTCGTTTCCAAATCACTCGACCTGAACGCATTTCTACTGCGGCTAACGTACCGTCATAAGAAATAGTATAAATAATACCACTTGCCACCAGAGGCTCACTGTCGATATCGACTATTCGCTCTAACTCAGTTACACCTGTTGCTGAGGAAATAACTTGTTCCCATGCAGTTTGCCCAGTTTCAATTACGTTAACGACTAATTTCCCAGTTGCAGTGCCAATAATCGCACCACCGCTAGAGGCTGCTGGCGCTGATACACCTCGCAAGAGAGAGGTGGCACATCTGATTCGTGAGACCACAGTTCTTCACCCGTTGAGGCATCTAAAGCAAATGCAAAACCTGACCCTGTATTAACGACTAAGACACCTGAATCAATTGCCGGCGGAGCCAATACTTCGCCTTTAACGATCGTTACCCATTTTTGCTCACCGGTGTTAGCATCAAGAGCGATCACTTCGCCGTTTTCGGTCCCAAAGAAGACAGTTTCATAGGCAACACTTACGCCACCCGATATTTTTGCAGGAATACCGCTTGACCACAATTTGCTCACGCTGGCGGTTAAACCCTCACCTTCATATGTTGCCAAGTTAATACGCCAAACTTGCTTTCCTGTTTCTTGATCATAGGCAGCGACAACACCATGTCGGTCTGCGGCAAACACTTTGCCATAGTTAACGGTGGGACTTAACTTTGAAAAATATTTTCCAACGCCTTTTCCCAAATCAACAGACCACTTTTCAACAGGAGTAAATGTTAACTCAATCGGTTTTAAGCGACGAATTTCAAGCTCTTCTTCATCATAAAACCAATTTGCGATAGTGGTACAGCCTGATAATAATAAAGAACCAGAAACGACCAAAGGGACTACAATTCGCTTCACGATTATCACCTATCCATTTGCCAAAATGGCTAAGTTATCTAGTTTCATTTTCAAAACAGGGTTGCGTTCATTGCCTTCTAACGCTGCGCTATAAGCAGCACGGGCTTTATCGAATAATTCTTGTGCTTGGTAAACATCACCTTTAATTTCATGAGATGCACCACTAAACGCTTCGTCTTCAATTTTTTCAGCGGTCGCTAGGGCTGCATCCAGATCACCTTGCTCTAACTGTACACGGGCCAAACGCACTTGCGCCACTGATTTAACAGCAGAGACTTGCGTATTCGCTGCAACAAACTCTAATTGTTTAGCTGCTTCTGGTAGGTCTTTGCTATCAATTGCTTTTTTGGCTAACTCTAACGCCATCAACAATGAATAGCCGGTATCAGAATGAGTGTCGATATACGTTTTAGCTTGACTGAAACCTTGTTCGCTATCTAATAATTCGGTTGACGCTTTCTCGAACGCAATAGAAGCTTGCTCTTTGTTTTCAATTTGGCTGTCGTTGTAATAACGCCATCCATATAAGCCGCCCAGACCCAACACGGCCCCGACGATTAACGCTGTGCCATTCTCTTTCCAAAAACGTTTAATTGCTTCAACTTGTTGTTCTTCAGTTTCAAACTGTTCCATCGTATATTCCTCTTACTACATGGCTACCGTAAAAGATAACACTCATATTATTGTTTGGTTTTGCCGTTTTATTTGGCAAATATATTTGTTATAAATTCGCCAAGCTCACTTTTGGCCACCGTCTGCTGCGCCTGCTGGTCACGTAAATACTTAACCGCAACTTGCTGATGTTCTGCTTCATTCTGGCCAATAATCAGTGCAATACGTGCCCCGCTATTATCAGCTCGCTTCATCTGTTTCTTAACATTACCACCACCGCAGTGATTCATAATTCTGAGTTGAGGCGCACCATCTCGTAACATTTCACTTATTTGTCGTGCATAAAGTTCTACTGATTCATCCATAGCGGTAATATATACATCGACTGGCGACTCGACGTTTTTATCCAGCTCTAAGGTTTGCAGCATCAGCACTAAACGCTCTAGCCCCATGGCAAAACCAACGCCTTGGGTACCTTTGCCACCAAGTTGCTGAACCAAACCGTCATACCGACCGCCTGCACACACTGTACCTTGCGCACCTAAACTCTCGGTGACCCATTCAAACACAGTACGATTGTAATAGTCCAAACCACGCACTAACGACGGGTTAACTCGGTATTGGATACCTAAGTCATCTAATCGTTCACATAAACCTTGAAAATGTTTTGCTGACTCTTCGTCTAAGCAATCAATTAGTTTCGGCGCACCAGCAATTGCTGCCTGAACCTGAGGATTTTTGCTATCTAAAACCCGCAATGGATTTGACTCTAAACGTCGTAAACTATCTTCATCAAGCGCAGACTCTTTGGTTTTTAAGAACGCAACAAGTTGCTCTTTGTAAGCCACTCTAGCTGCAGCAGAACCCAATGAGTTGATTTCTAAGGTGACATGTTCAGTAATACCAAACATTTTCCATAGTCGAGCACTTAACAGGATAACTTCGGCATCAATGTCTGGGCCTTCTAAGCCAAAAACTTCAACACCAAATTGATGAAACTGCCTGTAACGGCCTTTTTGTGGACGTTCGTGGCGAAACATTTGTCCCATATACCAAAGGCGTTGTTGTTGATTATATAACAAACCATGCTCATTACCGGCACGCACCACACTTGCGGTTCCCTCTGGACGCAAAGTTAAACTATCTGAATTGCGATCAGCGAATGTGTACATTTCTTTTTCTACAATATCGGTCACTTCACCAATTGAGCGTTTAAATAAATCGGTACTTTCAACAATTGGGGTACGTATTTCTTGATAACCATAGCTGGCCACGACTTGGCGCACGGTTGATTCAACGTACTGCCACAGAGCGGTCTCTGTTGGTAAGCAGTCGTTCATTCCTCGAATTGCCTGAATTTGTTTAGACACTAACTGTATTCTCTTATTGCAATAATTAAAAAAAGCCCCGCATTATAGGGGCTTTGAGCTTAAACGTAAAATGTTGTGGAGAAAATAACCGAGTAAAGCAGCGGAAAGTCTTAACTTACTTGCTTCACGGATATTTTATTACCCTCGTCAATTTGACTGGCTTTTGCTCTAATTCGTTTTTCTAACTGATCAATCAAGTCGTCATTCGATAATCGTTCTTTTTGACGTTTACCATCTAGATAAAAACCGCTCATATTTCTGGCGCCAGTGAGCCCTAAGTCTGACACTTCTGCTTCACTTGGGCCGTTAACGACACAACCAATTATTGATACGTCCATGGGCGTAAGTAAATCTTCTAAGCGTTGTTCTAAAGCATTAACTGTATTGATAACGTCGAACTCTTGGCGAGAGCAACTTGGGCAGGCGATAAAATTAATCCCTCTCGAGCGAATTCTTAAAGACTTTAAAATATCAAAACCTACTTTAATTTCCTCAACGGGATCAGCCGCTAGCGAAATACGGATAGTATCACCAATGCCTTCAGCTAATAACATGCCCAAACCTACTGAGCTTTTCACTGCACCAGCGCGAATACCACCGGCTTCGGTAATTCCTAAATGCAATGGTTGATCGATCTGCTTGGCTAATTCTCGATATGCACCAACGGCCAGAAACACATCAGAAGCTTTCACACTGACTTTAAATTGATCAAAGTTAAGTTTATCTAAAATATCAACATGACGCATAGCCGACTCAACTAATGCGGCAGGCGTAGGCTCTGTGTATTTTTCTTGGATTTCTTTTTCTAACGAACCACCATTGACCCCAATTCGAATCGGAATATTCTTGTCACGCGCACAGTCAACTACCGCTTTGACCCTTTCCATTGATCCAATATTGCCCGGGTTGATGCGCAAACAATCCACTCCGTAACCTGCAACTTTCAAAGCAATACGATAATCAAAATGAATATCTGCAATTAACGGAATTGTAACTTGCTGCTTTATCAATTTAAACGCTTCAGCCGCATCCATAGTGGGTACAGATACTCTGACAATCTCGCCACCTACCGCTTGAATTTTTTTAATTTGCGCAACCGTTGCCTCAACATCCGTGGTCAAAGTATTTGTCATCGATTGCACAGCAATGGGAGCACCATCACCTATCGGAACATTGCCCACATAAATACGTTTTGAGGCACGACGCTTAATTGGAGAATCAGAAAACATGGTAATATTTACACTCTTAATTATTCAGCTAAGGGTAATGAAAATTTTGCACTACGGCCTGAGCACAACGAACGACATATCTACAGGCTCACCCGCATAAGAAATTTTCACAAATTCTGGTGCGCCTAAGGTCACAACAAAAGGTGGAATACCCGCAATGGTCATGACTCTTCCTTTTGTTTTCACACCATAGGCGATATCTTCACCTGTCGCATCTGAAATATTGGTCCAGCAGTTGTCTAAAAATTCAAACACCAGCTCTACTGGCGCGGCATCAGATGTAGCAGTTGTTTGTGACTCATCAGTTGTTGAGCTAGTCTGCGCCGATTCTAGCGCCGCCGTTGTAGTTGCACTGGCATCTTCGATGACCGTAGCAACTTCATCTGGCGTCTCGACAATATTCTGGTCGAAATTAGTTTCACTATCAGTACTGCTTTCAGTCGTGGCTTGTTCGACACTTTCAATAGGCTCAGGTATTTCATCCGTCGCACCGACGTCTGTTAAAGATGGCTCCGAAGCCCCCGCTGCAACATTAGGCACTTGAACCACTGGCTCGTCAGAGTAGGGTTGCAAAGACACCGTTTCACTAGTTTGCGAACTATCTATGCTCTGTTCTGAAAATAAACTTTGCCCCGTGTCACTTTGTTGAAACCACCAAACCACCGCTAAGGCTATCACTACTCCAACGATCAAATAGGTGACCAGCATGAGTTTGTCATCATTCGCTTGGTGATTAAATCTACGAGAAAAACTTTGTAACTTTGCGGGCTCTTTCTTTTGCGTATTTAAACCTTCAAAAGCAGCCACTATCTCGGCTTCTGGCACAGATACTTGTTTAGCGTAGAGTTTCAAATACCCCTTAATAAAGGTGAGGGAAATATTGATATCATAATTATCGCTTTCCAGATCTTCTATTAAGGTTTTTTTCAATCGAATTTTATTGGCTATATCATCGATTGATAATTTTGCAGATTCCCTAGCTTTTTTTAATATTTCACCGGGCCCCACAATGACTACTACTTCTTGCTCTTCACTCATACTTTTACTTTACTCGTCAGAATTAGGGGATTAAGTGTCAACTTCATGCCGTTATAAATTGCTGAAGAATTAGATAAATTATTCCAATCCCGCAAGCGTTGCAATTTTATATTATACATTAGAGAAATACGGAACAAATTTTCTCCTTCACTAACAACATGATAACGTGGCAATTGACTTTTAGAACCATTAATTGATGCTAACGACGAACTATTTTCTTCTGCCGCGGAAACGTCATCAATTGCGCTTGCGTTTTTTGAGCTAGGCGTTAGTGCTTGTTGAACTTCGTTTTCGTGTGTCTGTTGGACATTAACCTGTTTCTTTAGTCTTCTCGACTGTTGAATTTGGGTCTTGTTCTCTTTAACTAATGCAATAACCTCAGGGTGCAAAGGATACACCTTAATCAACATATCGGTATAATCTTTTTCAGCACTTTTATTACCACTACTTTTCTCGATCTCAATGGCCAATAACAAACTTTGCGGGCTAACTTGGGCTACTTTCTCATAGCGTCTTAAAACATCTCTGGCTTCTTGCCATTGCTGTGCGTCAATTAACGCCTCAACTAACAAGATGACACTCTGGCTTCTACTAGGATCATGATTGACTGCACTGTGTAAGTAACCAATCATTTCATTAGGGTACCCTGCACTTTGACTACACAAAGCGAGGTTTTCGTAGGTTTCTGCGCTGGCAGTATATTGTCGACTATTTATCGCCTTTAAAAAGTAAGGTTTGGCTGCTTGATATTGTCCTTGCGCGCACAAAAATGCTCCATAACTGTTGCTGATGTTGGCATTTTCCGGGTCAAGGTCCATAGCCAATCGATACTTCGACTCCGCCTGTTCACGTTCTTCGACTTGTTGATAATAATACGCCAATGCATAATTAACTTCAGCCGAACTAGGGGCAAATTCAAACGCTTTGTCTAGATTAAATTTGGCCTGACTATATTGTCCAGCTTTTAGGTAAGAAAGTCCTAATGACACGCGAGTTTCAGCAGCTTTAACTTGGTCAAACTCATTAGCGGCTGAGTACCAGCTATTTTGACTACTGCAACCATGAAACAACAAGGCAAGTAAACAAAATATGCCATTCAATTTAAACATAATATTCAGTTACCTAATTGAAAAAGCTATTGTGCCATTTTCACTGAAATATTTTCGCCTTTAAGCTGCTTTTTCATCATTCTTTTCGTTCTGTCGACTACATCACCTACTAATTGGCCACAAGCTGCGTCGATGTCATCACCTCGAGTACGACGCACAACAACAACCAAACCATATTCAATAAGCACTTTGGCAAAGCGATCAATTCGCGAGTTGCTGGAACAAGTATAAGGCGAACTCTGGATAAGGGTTGAAGGGAATAAGGTTAATTTTGCAGGGGTTTTCGCTAAGACTTTAGCTAACTGGTGCGCTTGATCAGTACTGTCATTGATACCGTTTAACATGACATATTCAACCGTGACTTTACCTGAGTTAGCATTAGATTTTGCTAAATAGCCGCGTACGCTGGCTAAGAATACTTCGATAGGATACTTCTTATTGATAGGCACAATTTCGTTGCGTAAAGCATCATCTGGTGCATGTAGTGAAATAGCCAAGGCAACGTCAATTTGATCAGCCAACTTATCTAGCGCAGGCACAACGCCGGAGGTACTTAATGTGACGCGGCGTTTAGACAAGCCAAAGGCTAGATCGTCCATCATTAAATCCATAGCTGGCACGACATTTTTAACATTAAGCAGTGGCTCGCCCATGCCCATCATCACAACATTAGTAATAGGCCGTCTGGCTGTGTCATTATTTAACCCAATTGTGGTAGCCACCCGCCATACCTGACCAATAATCTCTGATACTTTTAAGTTGCGGTTAAAACCTTGTTGAGCGGTAGAACAAAAAGTGCACTCTAATGCACAACCGACTTGTGACGATACACATAACGTGGCTCTGTCACCGTCAGGGATCCAAACCGTTTCGACTTCTTGACCACCTTCAAGGCGCAAGGCAAACTTTATAGTGCCGTCAGTCGCATTTTGTTGATAAGCAATTTCAGGCGCTTTAACTTCGCAGTTAGCAATTAACTTAGCCCTGAGTACTTTGTTTAGGTTCGTCATTTGTTCAAAGTCAGACACTCCCTGCTGATAAATCCACTTCATGATTTGATCTGCTCGAAACGGTTTTTCACCTATTTCACTAAAATAGGCACGTAAACCTGCTCGATTAAAATCAAGTAAATTTATTTTTGCTGGTTGGGTCGATACTTCTTTGGACGTCACAATAAACCTCAATGCTCAGATAAAACTGCTTTTATTTTAACCGATATACGGCTTGAAAGCAGAATGATCTTAGAAAATATTTCAAATAGCTGATAACGCAAAAAGGGAGCCGAAGCTCCCTTTTGCTTATTCTACTAACTAACTTAGCGTGTACGTGGGCAGATTTCTTCGTCGGCAAAGAAATAAGCGATTTCACGTGCTGCCGATTCAGGAGCATCTGAACCATGACAAGCGTTTTCGTCAATTGATTCTGCGTAATCTGCACGTAATGTACCAGCTAAAGCTTCAGCTGGGTTAGTTGCGCCCATGATCTCACGATTTTTCAATACCGCATTTTCGCCTTCTAACACTTGAACCATAACTGGGCCAGATGTCATAAATGCAACTAAAGCAGGGAAAAAAGGACGTTCACTGTGCTCAGCATAAAACCCTTCAGCTTTTTCTTGGCTTAAATGAACCATTTTAGAAGCAACAATTTTTAAGCCTGCAGACTCAAAACGATTGTAGATAGCACCGATAACGTTTTTCGCAACGGCATCAGGTTTGATAATAGAAAAAGTGCGCTCTAAAGCCATGTTTTTCACTCCAATTATAAATACTGTGTAAAGCCTACTGAGGGCCAATAAAAATTTCGCGCGGATTATATGCAATAAACACGAAAAAACCTAATAAAACGAAATAATTAATTGCAACAAAAGATATTCAACTAGTATCGAACTAGATAAAAAGGGTAGCTTTGGCTACCCTTTTTAGCTCATGACTGATTAGCCTATTGGGTAATTTTACCTAAGTTAATCAGTTGAATTTCGCCACTGTTGTCATCAACACCGTCATTATCATTAACAATGTAAACATCACCATTCGCCATTATTGCCATACCTTCTACTTTTTCAGCGGGTAGACCGTGAGCAGATTGCATATCTGGTAATACATCCTTAACTAGCACTTTCGTCAAGGTTTCACCATCCCCTAAACCATTGGTATCAACTTGGTAAATACGCTTAATGGCAGCATCAGGGCCGCCTTGGTTGTCGCGCTCTAAAACTAAGAACTTTCCGTTGCCTAAGGATGTAAGGTCAGATAATCCTACCCAACCACCATTTTGTGACTCAGCACCGTCCAATGGATAGTACAAAAAGCTCCACGTTTTAGTAGTTGTGTGGTAAACCCCTATACGAACATTAGGATCACCAGCCCAAACACGTTGGAATGCAACATAGACATTATCCGAATATTCAGCCACGCCCTCAAAACCAAAGCGTAACTGATTACTGTTTACCGTGTCAGGTAATGTGATGACTTCTTCAATGATCCCAGACATATCTGTTTTAAATATAAAGTTAAGGCTATTTATTGGACGACTGGTATCGCCCATAGTGCCCGAACCTTCGGACGCAATCCAAAATCCGCCATCACTCGCCTTAGCTACACCTTCGGGGTCGATATTAACGGTTTTGTCCGCATTAATCATAGCCGCTAAATCCGCCTCATCAAACACACTAACACGTCTGACATCATCAGCATCGACAGTATCATCAGCCAAAGTAGCTGCTGAAATAGCAGCAAAAACATCGTTTGTATCTTTAATAGTCGTTTCTGCCACTAACGCTGCGGGGCTAAGTGAGGTATCAATGGTGAAAATACGATTACTTTTATAAAAACTATCTTCTACAGAATACAATAGGCTTGTGTTTGTAGGATCGGCACTTAAACCCGATAGCGCACCAAAAGGGATAGGTGAACCATCGACACGATAGGTAGATTGAATAGTTGGATATTGCTGATCGTTAGCTGAATAATTGTATATATTGACCACTGAACGGATCTTTGCCCCTCGATCATCTGCTTCGCTTGCGACCACTAGTAAGTTGCGACTTGGAATAGCTAATGCCCCTTCTGGCGCTACACCCGCAGGTAAAACTTGTTTAAAAACGGGCTTAGTAAAATCAGCCACATCATACACAAATACTAGACTCGAACGCTCTGAGTTGACAAATAAGTAACGCTCATCACCAAATACTCCATATTCAGCGTTCTCTGGCTCGTTACCTTTATTCTCAGAGCGAGCATCTGGATAATGGCCAACACTAGCTACCATATGTTCCATACTTGAACCGGCGGCATAAACGACCTCACCACTTTTATTAAATACGGTAAAACCACGAGAGCCGCCATCTAAATCCCCTTCGTCAGCTGTGGCAAAATAATGATTTCCTAGCCAAGTCACCCCATCAGGTTCGCGCAACACAGCATCCAAAGATTCGGTTTGTGAAATCAGCGCTTTCTCTTCAGTTGCATCTACTTGAGCTAAGTCTACCGATCCCGCTGAGAAATCATTGAGCACAGTTCCATCAGTTAAATCAACCAATACAATATGGTTATTCTCTTGCAAGGTCACGACCGCAATGTTGTCACTATTAATATCTACATACTCAGGCTCAGGATCATCACCATATAAATCAGCTAACCCGACCAAATCTACTTTTGAAGCAGTCCATGTACTAGGCTCCCCAGCTAGATTGACAATAGACAAGTAACCAGCGGGAGCTTGTGGCGGAGCGCCATCAGCTAAATCTTCATCACGCTCATTTTCTATAGCAATTGCGGCGTACATTCCATCGGGACTAATGGCAACAGAGTCAGGTTGACCGCCTAAATCGATAGTGGCCACCACTGCTTGCGTGTCGATATTAATCACCACTAAAGCACCAGAGACATCTACATAGTTAGTAGAAGTGTTTAAGCCGACTAAAGCGTAGTCCCCCACAACTGATACTGAGGTTGGCTCTCCAGCTAATGCTAACGTGCCCGCTGCCAGCGGATTACTGGGGTCTGTGATATTGATAAAACCCAGTTGTTCATTCGGGCTGTCGGTATAAACCAATGTCAAGCCGTCAGCACTAGCAGACACTATTTCGGCAGAAGTTTCGGTGTCATCGTCACAATGAATATCAATTTGAGAACATACTGGGAATGAAGCCACCCGATTAAAACGCTTGTGACTTAATTGCGTCGATGCACAAATATAAGACGCATTTGCAACCTCGGCATCAGCCAAGATCCCATCGGCATTAACATCTAATCCAGACTCTATCGCTGTACCGCCAGCAAAACAGTTGTCGTTACCAGAGTAAATAGCGGTATGCCTGACTATACTGGCTAAGCCATCAGCCCCCTTTGTACCATCAGTGCCCGCAGGCCCAGTATCGCCGTCATCGGCACATCCAGCTAAGCCTAAAGAAGCAGCGATCGCCCAAAAAATTGGAGTTGCTTTAAACGTCATTATTCATCCATTTTACAGTGATTTAAAAATCGTAATAATGAGTCTATAAAGTGACAGCAGATTGACAATTTGATTACACTTAGATGTCATCTACACATGGCTAGGTATTTTCTGTTAAGCTTTATAGGGAAGCTACTTTTTGTGGTTATTTATGCTGCGCTTTGTGTTACCTGTAAACTAAACAGAATGCAGCTCTACAGCACAAAACGAGTGTTGTTATTCTGCTTAATTAAAGTGGTTGATATACCCAACAGCTTTTGAAGCTGTAGTGTATTAGCTAATTGCTATCACTCAATCTTGGTTGTAAATTGGAAATATCACCTACAATTCAAGATCGTGATTAAAATATGGTGGGAGTCGAGCAGAGTATTTGTGCCTACCGCAAGAATCCAATGTACGCTCAGCGAGAATATAAATATACATTATTTTTGACGCGACAATGACAGGATAACGGCATTCTTTGGCGAGTTAGCGACAAAAAGTATCAGCTTTTAAAACTCGCCACGAGAAATTCTCTGCGGGTTTTGCACTAGGTTAACGGTATTTCAAAGGACATTCCTGCACGCCGTCACCTTGCTCAAAAAGCACTGCTTCGTTTTGAGTGCTTAGTGCTTTAATGGAACGGGTAATTGCTCCAACAATTATCCCCCCTAATAAGAATAATTTGGTTTGTCACGAGGCGTTTAATGTTTAGAATATTGTTTTTGGTTCCATTAATTTTGTGCTTACTTTGGACCGTATATTTAAAAAGTAGGGGGTACAACCTTGGTCAGGGCAAACAAGGGTATGTGTATATATTGATATTTTCCACCGTAATCGCAGTATTTTACGCGATAATTCTGTGGTTAACACACATGCAATAATCCTAACGCCTAAGGTCATGATTAGCGCAAAAAAAAGAGCGATTATATCGCTCTTTTTTTATCAATATAAATTAACTATTGTTGCAATATATCAATATCAGCTTCAGCCCTTAACGACTGAATAACCGCTGCATATAGGTTTTGCGTTTTAAGTGATGCTAACTGATTTTGCAAGCTTGCCACTAGTGTATCGTCCGCCGCTTCACCAGAATTCACTTTAATCAATTGCACTAAGCTTACGTCGCCAGTTACCAGATCAACCACATCAACATTGCCTTCAGCCAGTTTAAAAGCAGCTTCAACAATCGTTCTTGAAACAGTGCCATCATTACGAGTGACAGCAGATTTATCCTGCCAAGTCAGGTTCATCGACTCAAATTCTGCACTGGTGTCTTCGCCATTAACTAACTTAGATTTGACTTCAGCAATCCAATCTCGTGCGGCCTGCTGAGAAGCTTCGGCCAGTAAAATCGACTTAATTTGCTCACTCACTTCATCTAATGCTTTAGTGCGCTCTTCTTCATGAGAAGCCACTCGAACAACCATAATATGATTTCTACCTAGCTCTAATACTTCACTATTTACACCTTCGACAATCAATTCATCGCTAAAGGCGCTACTCAATACATTTGGGCTAGCCACAACTTCAGGAGGAGCAAGACGAGTGAAAGGCTCTGTTGTTAGAATTGGCTTGTTAGCTTCTGCGGCCACTTCTTCAAGTGAGTCAGGTAATTCAAATGCGACTTCAGCAATTCGTTGTTGAATACCATAAAATTCTTCTTCTGCTTTGAATGTCTTAAGCTTAGTGCTTACTTCATCTTGCACATCTGCATAAGCGGTAACTTGCTCTGGCTTGATATCTGTTAACTTAATAATGTGATAACCAAATTCACTTTTGACCACCGCACTAACATCACCTTTAGCCGCTAAAGCAAACGCTGCTTCTTCAAATGCTGGATCCATAATACCAGCACCAAACCACCCTAAATCACCACCATTTTCTGCACTAAATGTGTCTGAAGAATATTCTTTCGCTAGTTCCGCAAAGTCACCGCCAGCTTGCACTTTATCAAGTACTGATTCAGCCAAGGCCAATACACTTTCGTCTTCATCTGCACTTTCAAATAAAATATGCGAAGCTTGACGTTCTTCAGCAGTACGATAGTCGTCAATATTCTGCTGATAGTATTCGGCTAATTCCTGCTCCGTAACAGTAATATTAGACATCACATCATCTAACGTCATTTCTACATATTCTAAGCTTACCTTTTCTTCCGTATCAAACTGACTAATATTAGCTTGGTAATAGCTGGAAATTTGTTGTTCAGTTACATCCACTTGATCAGTAAACTTATCTGAAGACAAAGTAGCATATCGAAGATCACGAGTTTGCTGTTGCATCAAGTGCGCTGATTGTGCTTCATTTTCTAAAGCGAATTCTGTACCGAGTAAAGACTGAGACAACTGTCTACGCACCATATCAACACGCATATAGTCTCTAAACGAAGTTGGTTGGTAACCTGCCTGACGCAAAATAGCTAAATAACGCTCATTGTCAAATTTACCATCGATTTGAAACTCGGTCATTGTTACGATAGCGCTCTTGATTTGCTCATCACTGACTCTCAAACCAAGTTCAGCGGCAGCTTGATCCATCAATTTTTCGCCGATTAATCGGTCAAGTATGCTACTTCTAAAATTCTGCAAGTAGCCCGCATCACTGGCTAATGTGGCAAATGAATCACCATACTGCTGTTCCATGCGCGCGCGTTCGTTTTGATAAGCCTTCTCAAGTTCATCTAAGGTGATTTCTTCACCATTTACATTGGCTGCAACACCTACCCCTGAAGAGTTTATATAGCTGCCTACACCAGCAAAAACGAAACTTAAAATTACTAATCCTAAGATCGCCATAGCCCAAACGCCTTGCGATCCTTCTCTAATTCTTTCCAACATACTAAAGTCCAAACTCCAAATGAGCGGTTATTCGATTAGCTGAGAGGTTACCTCTGCCATAAACGGGCGAGATTATATACTAAACAAGTTATATTATTAAGAATGTTCGTCACGAAATAAAAAGTGTTTAGTGAATGAGGAATTCTGGTAAGTCTTTCAACAATGTAAACAATAAAATTAGTCTTCACAAAAACAAAAGGCGATGAAAAATCATCGCCTTTTGAAAATAAACTAAAAACTTAATTGCACGAGTCTTTTAATGCTTTACCAGCTTTAAAAGAAGGTACTTTAGCTGCTGAAATCTGGATAGTTTCACCAGTTTGTGGATTACGTCCACTACGAGCAGCGCGTTCACGTACTGAGAAAGTTCCAAAGCCAACTAATGCAACTTGATCCCCATCTTTAAGTGCTGAAGTAACTGCAGACGTAAAACCGTCTAATGCACGACCCGCTGCTGCTTTAGAAATATCTGCACTTGCAGCGATAGAATCAATAAGTTCTGACTTATTCACAATATGAACCCCTTCGTTATGTTATTTTTTATATTTATGGTTCGCAAAATGCGAAACCGGAATGTTATATCAAGCTTGAATAGTAACTTCAAGCAGTTTACTTAAATGAAACATTAATGAGTCGTCTAAATCCCTTTTGCGACAAGGCCTTAAGCGATTCTGAGTACAAAGGCTACCATATCTTTTTACATTGGGAAGCCCTAAAATTGAAAAAACATAAAAAAAAACCAAAACAGTCTAATTTTTCGCCTTTTCAATCGAAATTGGAGTAAATTTCTCCGGATGTTCAGCTAAAGCCAACTCTAAAACCTCATCAATCCATTGAACCGGATGAATACTTAAATCCTGTTTTACGTTTTCAGGGATCTCTTCTAAGTCTCTTTCATTATCTTTTGGAATGATAACAGTTTTGATACCCCCTCTGTGCGCAGCTAACAATTTTTCTTTTAAACCGCCAATAGGTAACACTTCACCTCTTAGGGTAATTTCTCCAGTCATGGCTACTTCACAGTTAACAGCGTTACCTGTTAAAGCTGAAATAAGCGCTGTACACATGCCAATTCCAGCACTAGGACCATCCTTCGGTGTCGCTCCTTCTGGTACGTGCACATGAATATCACGTTTTTCATGGAAATCTTCATTTATGCGTAACTTTTCTGCCCTACTGCGAACCACTGTTAATGCGGTCTGAATAGATTCTTGCATTACATCGCCAAGAGACCCGGTAAAGGTTGTTTTACCTTTCCCTACTACGGACGTTGCTTCTATGGTTAATAACTCTCCACCTACCTGCGTCCAAGCAAGACCTGTAACTTGTCCCACTTGGTTTTGCTTATCGGCTTTACCATAATCAAAACGTTGTACACCTAAGTACTCTTTTAAGTTATCTTGATCCACGATGACTTGTTTTAACGACTTGTCTAATAAAATATTCTTCACCGCTTTACGACAAATTTTTGATATTTCTCGCTCAAGACTCCGAACACCCGCTTCTCTCGTGTAATAACGGATAATCCCAATAACAGCACTTTCTTCGATGATCAACTCCCCATCTTTTAAGCCATTACGGGACATTTGCTTGTCCATTAGATGCTGAGTCGCTATGTTCAACTTTTCGTCTTCGGTATATCCAGATAAACGAATAACTTCCATTCTGTCTAGCAGCGGACCGGGAATGTCCATACTGTTAGATGTGGCAACAAACATGACATCTGACAGGTCATAGTCAACTTCAAGATAATGGTCACTAAAGCTACTATTCTGTTCAGGATCTAGCACTTCTAATAATGCAGATGATGGGTCACCGCGCATATCCGAAGACATTTTGTCTATTTCGTCTAATAAAAATAGTGGATTTTTCACCCCTACTTTGGCCATTTTTTGGATCATTTTACCTTTAGCATAGAACCAATATATGTACGCCTATGTCCTCTGATCTCAGCTTCGTCCCTAACCCCACCTAAAGCCATTCTTACATATTTTCTACCCGTAGCTTTAGCAATAGATTGACCTAAAGATGTTTTCCCCACACCAGGAGGACCCACAAGACATAGGATAGGTCCTTTTAATTTTTTAACTCTTTGTTGAACAGCAAGATATTCAATAATACGCTCTTTTACTTTGTCCAAACCATAATGATCGGAGTTAAGTATTTCGTCTGCCAACGCTAGGTTTTTCTTCACTGCACTGCGTTTTACCCAAGGAACATTGGTTAGCCAATCAATATAACTGCGCACCACAGTGGCCTCTGCAGACATGGGTGACATCATCTTTAATTTATTCAGTTCGGCCGTGGCTTTCTTTGCTGCCTCTTCGGGCATCTTGGCATCAATAATTTTCTGGTTTAATCCTTCAAACTCATCACTCGCATCTTCACCATCACCTAACTCTTTTTGAATGGCCTTCATTTGCTCATTCAAATAGTACTCTCGTTGGCTCTTTTCCATTTGCTTTTTAACACGAGTACGAATTTTCTTTTCAACTTGCAATAAGTCGATTTCACTTTCCATCAATGCCATCAAATATTCTAAACGCTCATTAATACTGAGCATCTCTAATACTTTTTGCTTTTCTGCAAGTTTTAATGGCATATGTGCAGCCATAGTATCTGCTAGACGGGCAGCATCATCTATACCATTCAGTGATGTTAATACTTCTGGCGGTATCTTTTTATTTAATTTTACATACCCTTCAAACTGAGAAATCGCAGAGCGAATTAGTATTTCTTGCTCAGCTTCCGGTAACTCTTTATCTTCAGTACTTTCAACATTAGCAATAAAAAAGTCTTCTGTATTAACAAAGTCTATGATCGATCCACGCTTGTTGCCTTCGACTAATACTTTAACTGTACCGTCTGGCAATTTGAGGAGCTGTAAAATAGTAGCAAGTGTACCAACCGAAAATACATCTTCAGAAGAAGGTTCATCGATACTCGCATCCTTTTGTGCAACTAAAAATATTTGCTTATCCTTTTCCATTGATGCTTCTAAACAACGAATTGATTTCTCTCTGCCGACAAACAATGGAATTACCATATGTGGATAAACCACCACATCACGTAATGCCAACACTGGAATTTCTACGTGATTTTCTCGCTCTTCAGTCATACTCAGTCTCGTACTCGGTCAATTATTATATTCTCATGTCAAACTATATGGGGCTACGCAAGGAAAGTTCAAACAAAAACGCTAAAACTACCTAAATAAATATTAGATTGGGGGTTAATTGATGCATAAACATTCAAAAACCTACAGGCATAAAAAAAGGTTCTTAAAAGAACCTTTTTAAAAACTCATAATTTTTATTCTGACACGGCCTTTTTGTCGACATTATTGTCATAAATTAAGATGGGCTTAGACTCACCTCTTATAACAGCTTCATCAATAACAACTTTACTCACATCAGTCATAGACGGTAAATCATACATAGTATCAAGTAGTACCGCTTCAACAATTGAACGTAGACCTCGCGCGCCAGTTTTACGTTGCATGGCTTTTTTGGCAATGGCTTGCAACGCATCTTCTCGAAACTCTAGTTCTGTGTCTTCCATGTCAAATAACGCTGAATACTGCTTGGTTATCGCATTCTTAGGTTCGCGTAATATTTCAATTAATGCATCTTCACTGAGTTCTTCTAAGCTAGTCAACACTGGTAAACGACCGATAAATTCGGGGATAAGACCATATTTCACTAAATCTTCTGGCTCAACTTTCTTAAGCAACTCACCTTCTTTCGCTTTGCTCTCAGTATTCTTAATGGCAGACCCAAAACCTATACCTGTTCCAGTGTGGGCTCTTTGTTCAATCACCTTGTCCAAGCCAGCAAACGCTCCTCCACAGATAAACAGGATCTTGGAAGTATCAACTTGTAAAAACTCTTGCTGAGGGTGTTTACGACCACCTTGTGGTGGAACCGAAGCAATGGTTCCTTCAATCAACTTAAGCAATGCCTGTTGCACTCCTTCACCTGATACATCTCGGGTAATAGATGGATTATCTGATTTACGTGAAATTTTATCTATCTCATCGATATAGACTATACCTCGTTGAGCTTTTTCTACGTCGTAATCACACTTTTGCAAAAGCTTTTGGATAATGTTTTCTACATCTTCCCCAACATAACCCGCTTCGGTCAACGTAGTCGCGTCAGCCATAGTAAAAGGCACATCAAGTAAACGGGCAAGGGTTTCAGCCAATAGGGTTTTACCGCTACCAGTAGGGCCCATAAGTAAAATGTTACTCTTACCTAATTCTACACCTTCATGTGTGTCACCATTTCTTAAACGTTTATAATGGTTATACACAGCCACAGACAACACCTTTTTAGCGTGCTCTTGGCCAATTACATAATCATCTAAATGGTTATGAATTTCTTTAGGAGTGGGCAACGCGTCTTGTTTTTTCTGCGGTGAAATTTCTTTTATTTCTTCACGAATAATATCGTTACATAAATCAACACATTCATCGCATATAAAAACTGAAGGACCCGCTATCAGCTTTCTTACTTCGTGTTGGCTTTTTCCACAAAACGAACAATACAAAAGTTTATTATCGCCATCACTGTTTTTATCATCACTCATTTACGCACTTTTCCTTTTTTTCTACCGACTCTTAGTTTAGCGAAATATTGATTAATTGCGCGTTATCTCAGAAAAACCTTAGAGTAATTTACTTATCACTTATCGTTTGCGGTATCAGGTCTACTCGATAAGACTTGGTCAATTAAACCATATTCCATTGCTTCTGTAGCACTTAAAAAGTTATCTCTATCGGTATCTTTAGCTACCTTTTCATACTCTTGCCCAGTGTGATCAGCCATCAAACGATTCATCTTCTCTTTAATAGACAGGATTTCCTTCGCATGAATTTCAAAATCTGACGCTTGACCTTGGAAACCACCTAAAGGTTGGTGGATCATCACTCGAGAATTAGGTAAACAATAACGTTTTCCTTTTTCTCCAGCAGACAATAGAAAAGCCCCCATACTAGCCGCTTGGCCAATACACACGGTGCTAACATTGGGTTTAATAAAGTTCATGGTATCGTAAATAGCCATGCCTGCAGTCACTGAACCACCTGGAGAATTGATATACAAAAATATATCTTTCTCTGGGTTTTCAGCTTCTAAGAAAAGCATTTGGGCCACAATTAGATTAGCCATATGATCTTCAACTTGGCCAACTAAGAAAATTACGTTTTCTTTTAATAAACGAGAGTATATGTCATAAGAGCGCTCACCTTTTGCAGTCTGTTCAACTACCATTGGAACTAAAGCGCTTGTCGGGTCAAATGGGGTATTCATCATAATAATAATTTCTTCACAAATAAAAATGCTCGGTATTTACCGAGCATTTAAGCAGTTGCAGACTAGTTAAGTCAATTAACAAAAGGCAAATTACGCCTGTTTGTTCATGATCTCATCAAATTTCTTGTTAACTTCTTTAACAACAGCCTGTTTAAGCAATACTTCAACAGCTTGTTCTTCTAAAGCTACATTATTCATTTGTTGAGTTAACTCATCATTAGACTTGTAATACTCAATCACTTCTTGCGGATCTTCGTAAGCTGAAGCAGCCGTTTCGATCAACGCATCTACTTTAGCAGGGTCTACTTTTAAATCATTCGACTTAATCACTTCTCCTAACAACAAGCCAATGCTCACACGCTTACGCGCATTCTCTTCAAACAAGTTAGCTGGCAGTTCAGGCATATTATCTACCTTACCACCTTGTTGTTGACTAAAACGTTGTTTTGCTTGTTCTCGAAGTACATTCACTTCTTGCTCTACCAACGCTTTAGGCAAATCAATTTGGTTATTCTCAAGTAAACCATTAATAACTTGCTCTTTCACTGATGCTTTAAGAGTTTGATCAAGTTCGCGCTGCATATTTTTACGTACTTCAGCGTTTAAAGCGTCGATGTCACCATCTTCGATTCCGAACAACTTAGCAAATTCTTCATCTACTTTAGGTAGATTAAGTTGCTCAGTTTTCTTAATTTTAATAGTGAACTGCGCTGCTTTTCCTTTCAACGCTTCTGCATGATAGTCTTCAGGGAAGGTCACGTCAGCAATCACTTCTTCACCTGTTTTCGCGCCAACTATAGGCTTTTCAAATCTAGGGATCATCCGATCTTTACCCATTTCTAGTTCGAAATCTTCAGCTTTTCCACCTTCGAATTCTTCACCATCAATGGTACCGACAAAATCCATAGTAACTTTGTCGTCTTTCTTAATTTTACGCTTTACTTCTTTATAGTCAGCATGTTGTTTGCGCAATGTATCTATCATGTCGCTTAAATCAGCATCTGTGATTTCTACAACTGGCTGTTCTACTTCAATTTTTTCAATACCTTGCACTTCCACTTCAGGATAAACCTCGAAAGCTGCAACGAATTCTAAATCTTTACCGTCTTCATCCGTTTTCATTTCAAAAGAAGGCATACCTGCTGGGGTAATTTTCTCTTGAGTAATAGCTTGATAGAAGTTCTGTTGCATCACTTCACCAGCAATTTCCTGACGTACAGCCTGACCATAACGTTTTTTGATTACGGTAACAGGCACTTTACCTGGACGGAAACCATTAATTCTCTGGGTTTTAGCCAGTTGCTGTAAACGAGACTTTACTGCTGTGTCAATTGACTCTGCAGGAACGGTAATTGTAAGACGGCGTTCTAAACCTGTAGACGTCTCAACGGAAACTTGCATTCTTCTACCTCAACTATGCGCTAACTTGCGCTTATTTTATGATTACTAATAGGTAAATAAAGGACGTAAACAGATTAAAATAACAACACTTAATTTACGCCAGACGACCTCTGTGAACTTTAATTTAGCAAGCCACATCAGAATTACCTGTTAAAAAAGACGCAGTAGTATAGCGATAGCAATAGCTCAAGTCGAGAATAAACCCGCAAAATATTGATATAAAAATAATCAGTAGCTCATTGAAATATAAATAGGTGCAAAAAGCATACACTTATGCACACGCCACCAGTTATACCAATTAAATAATCCCCCAATCAAGACACCCATAATTAAATTCGACGAATCCGCAATTTGAACTAGACTAATGGTAGTGATTCAACCAAGGATGGCCATGATGCCTCAGTCTCGTAAAAGCCAAATCAGTTTAGTCGACACCCCTTATTATCATTGTGTTTCACGCTGTGTTCGCCGTTCATTTTTGTGTGGTGAAGATACGTTGACAGGCCAGAGCTATGAACATAGGCGGGCTTGGGTTGAAACACGCTTGCTTCATTTAAGCCGCATCTTTGCTATCGACATTTGCGCCTATGCGGTGATGAGCAATCACACTCATGTGGTGCTGTGCGTGAACAAACCTTTGGCTGAGCGCTGGACGGTGAAACAAGTGCTCGTTCGCTGGCATCAACTGCATAAAGGCACCTTGTTGTCGCAGCGGTTTATGCGAGATGACACGTTGAGCAAGAGTGAGCGGCACACCCTTCTAGAAACCGTTGAAATTTACCGGCTGCGTTTGTATGACATCAGTTGGTTGATGCGTAATCTCAATGAGTACATAGCCCGAGAAGCCAACAAAGAAGATGCCTGCACTGGCAGATTCTGGGAAGGGCGGTTTAAGTCTCAAGCACTACTCGATAAATCAGCCCTACTGGCCTGCATGGCTTACGTGGACTTAAACCCCATTCGCGCCAATATGGCCAACACACCTGAGGACTCTGACCACACCAGTATTCAAACACGGATACAAGCTTTGAGACACCACCAGCAACCCAGAGGTTTAATGCCATTTGTTGGCAACCTCAGGCAAAACATGCCGAGAGGCATCGCTTTTTCACTAAAAGATTACTGCGACCTCATCGACACCACAGGTCGTGTTATCAGAGATGATAAGTCAGGATTAATCGATACACAGCAACAGCACATTCTACAAAGGCTAGGCCTAAACAACGAACAATGGTTGACCTTAACCACCGAATTCGAAAAGCACTTTTGTTACGCTGTAGGCAGTGAACATTTAATGCGAAACTTCAGCCTACACACCCAACATCAAAAAATACGAGGCATAGGTAAAGCCAAAACCCTACTCAAACACGCTTAGCCCTTTTTCTAACTTTGCAAGCATCAACATGACTGTTGAGAATTAGCACGCCTAGCATTCACCACACACCACAAAATCACGTCATCATGCCCGCTAACATCGTCAATTGGGTTGTCTGGCGCATAATTTAAACCGAATGGATTAGAAAAGCGGGAGCTAAGATGGTTTAAAGCTCGATTTTGTCATGGGTGGATTGGTTATGGGTGTCTTGATTGAGGGAGTTGTTGATACGAACTAGTTTTAATGGATTAATTGTGTAACTCATATATTATCGGTATTAGCGAGGCAGTAACACCTACCATAAAGCGCGTGCCTTACTTACATACCAAGATTTTTATCCGTAACAATGAATGAGCCAACTTCCCATGAATTCAAAGACATCAGCAGACATTATAATTGGCGTAAGTAGTTGTTTATTAGGTGAAAATGTGCGTTTTGACGCAGGTCATAAAAGAAATGCATTTATCACTGGAGTGTTAAAAGACTATTTTAAATTTTTACCGTTTTGTCCAGAAATTCATATAGGCCTTGGTGTGCCTCGAGAGACAATACGGTTAACACTCGTTGATGACAAAATCCGCTGTGTTGGTACAAAAAACTCATTGTTAGATGTCACTGATAAATTAACCATTGCTGCAGATGAACAAAGCCATTGGCATCGACAGCTCTCTGGTTACATTCTAAAAAAGACTCTCCTAGTTGTGGTATGGAGAGGGTAAAAGTCTATAGAAAAAATGCTGCAGATCGTATAGGTGTTGGCATTTATGCCAACAAACTAATGGAGAACTTTCCACACCTTCCTATTGAAGAAGAAGGCCGCTTACTCGACGCAAAATTGAGAGAGAACTTTATTCAGCGAGTCTATATATATAAACGGTGGCAAGAGATGGTTAGCCAAGGTAATTCACTCAAAGAGCTGCAAAAATTTCATGCTCAGCACAAATACATATTAATGAGTCACGATCAAAAACAAGTTAAAAACCTAGGTGGGTTATTAGCTCAAAGCCAAAATCTATCCATTTCTCAACTCACTGAGATTTACCTAGAAAAAATGATGGCTACCCTAAAGAAAATCGCAACTAGGGAAAACCACGCCAATACTCTACAACATATTCAAGGCTACTTAAAAAATGATATAGATAAGGATGATAAAGCCGAGTTGTGCAGTACATTTACTGATTATAAAAATGGATTGCTGCCCTTGATTGTTCCTATTACATTGTTAAGACATCACTTTAGAAAACACCCAAACGACTATATTACCCAATCGTATTACATGTCTCCCTACCCCGGAGAGTTAATGCTACTTAACCACATTTGAATCGAAAATCAGTATATTGAGACTCCCCCCAAAAAAGAGATTAGCCACCATACTTATACGACAGACATAGAACTTGTTGTTTTGGCGTTATTAGTAGAATAAAAAAGCTGAGCACTTAAGTGATCCAAGCGCCTTCAAATACTGCTGAAGTTTGCATAGTTTTATTATGGGTGTCTTTATTAGAAGGGGAAAGGCAAAGTTGTATCAGTAACACACTGATGGCCATATGAATGATATGAGCACAAGTAATCTAAATAAATATTTCTACCTAGAGTAAGAATATAAAAATAGAGGTTATGAATACTAAAAGATATTAAATAATGGTGCGGAAGGAGAGACTCGAACTCTCACGCCGTGAAGCACTGGAACCTAAATCCAGCGTGTCTACCAATTCCACCACTCCCGCGAGTGGGGTGAACGATGGGGCTCGAACCCACGACAACCGGAATCACAATCCGGGGCTCTACCAACTGAGCTACGCTCACCACAGTAAACTGCAGTAACACTTAAACTTTACTTTCTCTACCCAAGTTTCTCATCCCATAGTTCACACATTCAACTCGACAACATACGAACTAAGTGGTGGTCCCAGAAGGATTCGAACCTTCGACCCACGCCTTAGAAGGGCGTTGCTCTATCCAGCTGAGCTATGGAACCTAAGGTATTAGTAGAGAAAATGGTCGGTGAGATAGGATTCGAACCTACGACCCCTTGGACCCAAACCAAGTGCGCTACCAAGCTGCGCTACTCACCGACTTAACCCGAAACGTTTTTCTCTATCGCGTTTCGAGGATGCGCATATTACAGTTGCCCCCCCACCTCGTCAAATACTTTTTTAAAAAAATGTTTTGCTTGCTCATTTATAAAACAATCTGTGCATTATCGAATCAAATAGATGATAAATTCACCAGTACTTACTTAAGTAGAGCATGATCTTTGGGTAATTTGTTTTTAAGCCAAACGGCTAATTTATGCTTCATGCTCAACAAATCTTCAGCGTCAGCAGGTAAAGGCGTGATTAATTTGTCATTCACCAACAATCGATAGATACATTCTACTTTTTGTTTTGATGAGTCTGTTGCTGAAAATGTTTTAAATCCACGGTTTTTTGCATAGGCTTCACCAACTACCAATGCTTTTTTAAGCAATTGCGTTTCATTTGCCAGTTTCTTCAATTTATGACTCCCTCTAAATTACGTTTGTTATGATAGTCACTTCATTCAATCAACTTAGAAGAAAAGTTAATTGATTATCTACCTTATAACATTAAGTGAATGAAATGGCTTAAGAATTATTATTGATAGGACAATTTTTGCGTTTCCTTAATTGCGATAAGTCCCTCGCTTATGGGACAATGTCACTATTCAAATTCAGGTTTATAAGTTCATGCCAGCACAGATTATTGACGGCGCTTTAGTCGCTAAACAAATTCGACAAAATGTGGCTTCTCAGGTAAATGCCATCGTTTCTTCAGGAAAAAGAGCGCCGGGGTTAGCTGTGGTATTAGTGGGCAGCGATGCAGCGTCACATGTTTATGTAAATAAAAAACGTAAAGCTTGCGAAGAAGTAGGGTTTGTATCTAAGTCTTTTGATTTGCCCGCCCACACCACACAACAAGCATTGCTATCAGTGATAGAAGAACTCAATGCCGACAACGAGGTAGACGGCATTTTGGTTCAACTTCCATTACCCGCTGGATTGGACAAAGAAGAAATACTTGAAAAAATAGACCCTAAAAAAGATGTTGACGGTTTCCATCCTTATAACATTGGCCGTTTGGCACAGCGCATCCCAGCACTGCGTCCCTGTACTCCTAAAGGTATCATGACACTTATCGAGTCGAGTAAACGTCCGATAAAAGGTTTAGATGCAGTAATAGTGGGCGCTTCAAATATTGTTGGGCGTCCTATGTTTTTAGAATTATTACTGGCCGGCTGCACAGTGACTAATTGCCACAAATTTACACAAGATTTAAAGGCTCACGTTGGACGAGCTGAGTTATTAGTCGTTGCTGTTGGTAAAGCAAACTTTATTCCTAGTGAATGGATAAAAGACGGGGCTATAGTAATCGATGTAGGTATCAACCGAAATAGTGATGGCACGCTAAGTGGCGATGTAGACTTTGAAACGGCTTCACAACGCGCAGGCTGGATCACGCCTGTTCCCGGAGGTGTTGGCCCGATGACAGTGGCAAGCTTAATCGAAAATACCTTAGAAGCTTACGTCAAGTATCACTCTTAACTTGCCTATAGCGCTGATGAAATTAGCCAATATAAAAATGCCTGCAACGAAGCAACCGTTTCAATCATGACGACTGACTTAGTAACCAATGATCAGCACATTATCGATTCAGTTAAAGACTGGATCGACAATGTAGTTATCGGCCTTAATTTTTGTCCCTTCGCCAAAAAAGAGATGCAGCAAGAAACGGTCTCTTATCTCGTTAGCCATAACCTAAATATCAATGAATCATTAGAGCAACTAATCGAACAGTTGTGTGTGTTAGATCAACATACTGAAATTCAAACCAGCTTATTAATTTTTTCAAAAGGCTTTATTGCATTTGAAGAATATTTAGAGTTAGTCGAATACGCGAGTGGCATCATTGAACAAGGCGGGTATTCAGGCATATACCAACTGGCAACATTTCATCCAGATTATTGCTTTGCTGGCGAAGCACAAGACGATCCAGCTAACTACACCAACCGCTCCCCTTATCCGATTTTACATATTTTACGTGAATCAAGCATTGAACAGGTGTTAAAGCGTTATCCAGATCCACAAAACATTCCTGACAACAATATCGCTAAAGCACGAGCAATGGGCTCTGAAAAATTGAAAAGCATGCTACAGAAAAAAACCACCTAAGATAGGTGGTTATCGTTCACTTTAGCTGCCCACTAACGTTTCATAAGTTTAAGAACTCTCCTCGTTGCTAATGGGTTTGAACGTAGATTTTTCCTCCTCATCAATTTTCTGCAAAAAATCTTCCGTAACTTTGTTTAGCTGTTGTGCGGTAAAACCTGAAATTTGATAATACCAATTTTGCCAATATTGCTCTGCACCATTGATATTAAAATTAACATAGTAAGCACCATTTGCTTGCGACAGTATAACCGTAAACTCTTGATACTGTTGCGTCACAACATTTAGCTTGGTCACTAGGTTTAGAGAATTAACAACATTATCATCTATCGAAATCAGCTCCTCATAATCCAACGCTACTAAATTTTCGACAAATCCCGTTAACACCCCATCATACGCCAGTAGACGGTCTTCAGGCATATTTTCCATTGCGAAATCAATCTCATCGGTGTATTTAGTCATACTCCAATTATCATTTCCTACCCGAGTGACGGTTAAAATGTCTTTCACCTCAAAAGGCAAAATAGGATGTTGCAACCAACTAAAATGCCCCACCGGCAATTCAATCCTTCTATCAAGGCGCCAACTTTGAGGTTGTTTGACAAAACGCACATAACTCCCTTCACCAACACTCGCTTGATTACCCACCAACACTTGCCAAGCTTTATTTCCCACGGTAATTGTAATTAACCGCGCTAAGCTATCTTCTTGATCGATAGCCTTCAATCCCAAACGTTCAAGGTTGGCTTTTCTACTTGTCTTCGCTTCAATTAACTTCCCTTGCAAGAGACTGTTAATTAAGTTGGCTACTTTACTCTTTTCAATTGGGTAAGTTTTACCAGTATGTCCCACTTCAGCTAACCATTGTTCACCGTGCTTTTTACCTTTGAATAGTGTTCCACTACTATTTTCAATTGTCACACTGTCAATCTGGCTTGCCACTGAGTTTAGGTCTTCAAATAATCCTATAGGTTCAAACTCACTTTGTGACGGTTTTTGGATTATCCAAACACATACACCTATGCCCACAACAAGCAAAGTCATCAATGTTACCAGTTGCTTATTCATGCATTCGCCCCCTTATTATGTGCCTTAAGCTTTTTCGGACGAGTTCTAAATAAAGCACGCAGCCCAGCTAAAACCACAATCAGACACAAAGGTGCGACCGCAATATTCAATATTTTTAATCGATTTCCTAACTGTTCAATATCTTTGTCTAATTGATGCCTTACTTCACGTAAGGATTTACGTATAGATAGTCTTTTTTGCATAAATTCTTCAACTGCCGCTTGTTGTTGAGGACTAATAGCCAACGATCCATCTTCACCATGCTGCCCTTGAAGTTCGGTTAATTGTTGCTCAGTCTGCGCTAGCTGATGCTCAAGCAATTGCTCTTGTTCTCGAAACTTTTGCTCTGCAACCACTGTCAGCTCATCAACCTTTGTAAATGGTCGAGCAAATGTACCTCTACTTCTGACACTGATTAATGCCTCGCTTCCTCCCATGTTCTCGACGATATTAGTCACAAAGTCACCGTTATTAGCAAAAGGTGTAGTAATAATTTCACCAAAAAATTGGATTGTTGAACCCAAAATCTATCGGCTAGCATATCCGTATCCGCTACAACCATGACATTCAATTTATCTGTTGAACTTAAATGAGAGCTAGCTTCACTGCCTTCAGGCGCCTTATCGAATGCGCTACTAGCCTTACCTAAAACTCGCGCAGCCAATACATATGATTGATTATCACTTTGATATTTCCGGAGAGTGTTAAGGGATCTGTAGTTTGGGCGTAACTAACCACATCAAGCAGATCGGTATTCACCGTAGATTTAATAATTGGTAGCCAATTTGAGCGGCTACCTTTTGCTTTGCTTAACACACCAAAAGATGCACCGTTAATCAGCTCTAAATTAGCCGTGACTATATCATCGCGATCTAATTGCTCAGCGTTAAAACCAACAAAGCCAAAATGCCTAGCCACATCCCCCGTTTGTGTGCGAATATCCAATCCAGCCATAGCGTCGAGTAACACCTTACTCGTATCAAACTCTATTCCCCAAGCAGCTGTTAGCCTTTCTAAGCTAGAGCTATTTCCCCCAGACATAGCGCCCGCCATCATGGCCATTTGATCTGATTCATTATGAGGGTCAACAAACAGCAAGACTTTTCCACCCTGTAATGCGTATTGATCAATTTCGTATAACAAGTTTTCATTGTAATTTTGCGGATGAATCAAAACCAACACGCCGGTATTTTCTGGCAAATGCTGGGTATCACTTCCAAGATATTCCACAGCATAAAGCTGCTGCAATTGGCTATAAAACGTCCAGGCGGGTTGAGGCTGGCCGGTCATAGGATTCTGCCCCCTGCAATTGGTAAGTCGGTAATTAGGGTTACCTTAACAGACTCGGGCTTACTCAGTTGATGGATAACTTTGCTAATTTCATATTCTAGAAAGCTCTCTTTTGCGGGTCAAAAAAGGCAATAATCTCTTGCTCGTCGAGCGCATTGGTCGCTGCTAAGCCCATGTAAATAGCCTCACCAGCGGTACCAATATTTGCCGCTGTTAAGCCAAACTGATTGGCTTGATCTTCTTGCTCAGAAAAGGCTTCTGGGTCTAGTACCTGCAACTTCAATTTGCCTTCGGCCAAAGTTTCATATTCGGTCAACAGACTTTCTACTCGATTGGCATAATTACGTATACTTGTAATGTTTTTTGAGGCTTTATCAGAAAAGAAAAAATACAGATTTATTGGCTCGTCGATTTCTTTTAATACTTGCTTACTGCCCTCAGACAATGAATAAACCTGATTTTCAGTAAGATCTAGTCTCACTGACGATAGCAACTGATTGTTGATAAAAACAAATACAAAAAAACAACCGCTACCAAAAATAAACTCAGTGAAGAAGTGAGTTTGGATTGCATAGTATTGTGCATAACTAGTCAGCCTTCTTTTGTTCAATTAACACTAAGCCGGCAAATAACCAGCACACTGTGACCAACAAAAAGTAACCTACATCGTCCAGCGCAATGACCCCTTTAGCCATTGCTTGAAAGTGCGTCAAAAAACTAAATGACGCTACAGTATCTATGACCAAGGCAGGCGACCAAGCTTTAAATGCGTCTAATACAATATTGCTGCCACTTACCACAAATAAGAAGCACACCACTACCGATAAAATAAAGGCAACAACCTGATTTTTAGTTAAAGCCGACATACATAAGCCGATAGACAAAAACGCGCCAGCCATTAACCAACTGCCGATGTACGCAGCAACAATAATACCATTATCGGGATCTCCTAAATAATTTACTGTTACCCACAAAGGAAAGGTAAGCAGTAATGACAATCCTAATACTGACCATGCTGCTAAATGCTTAGCCAGCATCGCTTGCCAAGTACTAATAGGTAACGTCATCAACAATTCAATGCTACCGCTTTTACGTTCTTCCGACCAACTACGCATGGCTATCGCTGGAACCAAAAATAGATACAACCACGGATGAAAGTTAAAAAATGGCAATAAGTCTGCCTGACCACGTTCATAAAATCCGCCGATAAAAAACGCAAATACACCTGACAGCACTAAAAATATACCAATGAAAACGTATGCGACTGGGGAGGCAAAAAAACTAGAGAATTCTCGCCTATATAAAATGCTAATATTGCCCATTACACTTCTACCTCTTGAGTAATTTGTCTAAACACTTCATCTAATCGCCCTTGCTCTACAAATAAGCTATCAACAGGCAATTTGCATCTTTGTGCGTGGGCTGTGACTAAATGTAAAATCTCTGCACCGGGTTTAGGAAAAAGAGTGACCCGACCGGTTTTAAAGTCTTCCTCCATTTCAGCAACACCTTCCAATTCACCCAGTTCAGATGCATCAGCGGGGTAACTAAAATGCAAGGTAACGGCACCGTAGAATTTTGACAATTTGTTCAAGGCATCCGGCGTATCATTGAACAACAATTTACCCTTTGCAATGATCATCACTCGATTACATACCGCTGCCACTTCTTCTAAAATATGGGTAGAAATGATGACAATTTTATCTTTTGCGAGATTTTTGATTAATTCACGCACTTGATGTTTTTGATTCGGATCCAGCCCATCGGTAGGTTCGTCCAAAATTAGAATTTGAGGGTCATGAAGTAAGGCTTGGGCTAACCCTACCCTACGTTTAAACCCTTTCGATAAATTATCAATAGGCTTATCTAATACCTCTTGCAATTCTACCTGACTTACCACTGCCTCAATTTTTGAGTCCTTTTCTTTACCTTTAAAACCACGCACCTGTGCGATAAACGTCAAAAACTGCAGCGGAGTCATATCACCATACGCTGGTGCTCCTTCAGGTAAATAACCAATTTTCTTCTTAATTTCAATTGCAGATTTTTCAAAGGTTTGCTCGAATATTCGAATATCACCTTGAGAGGGAGGAAGGAATCCCGTCAACATTTTCATAGTGGTAGATTTACCCGCACCATTGGGGCCTAAAAAGCCCACAACGTCACCGGGACTTATTTCGAATGAAAGGTCTTGTACGGCGGTATAATCGCCAAAAGATTTAAATAAATTTTTTACTGAGATCATGACAATCCTATAATGACCAAAATTCACGCCGTTAATATATGGTGTTAGTCGTACTATTTTCAACACAGTCCAGTTTAAGTTTGCATCAAAAGTCAGCAAGAATCTTTATAAAAATCTGATAAGACTATTTGTTACTTGGAAAAACCTAAGTTCTGTCATATTGTTGGCCTATGGAAAATATTAAAACGTCATTATTTATCAGCCCTTTAAAAGCACAGAGTAAGTATTCTGTGTTTAAAAGAATAGCGAATTTGTCGTTAGTCTTATTAGGCATCATAATTTGTACAAACCTTTGGCTTATCAATTCTGAACAGGCAAACAACTGGCATAAAAACAGGCTAATCAATTAGGCAAGAGTCTAACTTCTTTTGCTGGCAATACCTTAATCGATCCGATTAGAAATAAAAATAACGAAAAATTGAATCAACAGTTAACGTTTATATTGGCAGATAAACATGTACTAGCGGCCTCTGTATATGATGAGAAAGGCAAAATATTAGCTGGCAACAAGGTTGGCGCTTCGGTAGTCGCGACTTATAAATTGGATGATGATGCACCTTTAGTATTTGTACAAAGCATTCAATATCAAGGCAACATTATTGGCTACTTACGCATTATGCTAAAAGAAGATAAAGTCATGCAATATCACAGTGAATATCAAGTGCAATTATATCAACAATTAATCGTGTTAATGGTATTAGCGGGAGTCGCTGGTATATTAGTGGCTAGGGTGTTTTACAAATTTAGATATAAATTAGTAAACAAAACCCCCGAACAAAGCGGCGAACTATAATAACTCCCCATTTAAGCAAAGAAGCTGACCGTTAATAATATGCTAATTAGCCGTTCAGCCAGAGTTTCCAAGCGCTGAATCAAGGCTAAGCTGTTTGAATTAATAACTCGTTATTGACATTTTTAGAGTTCGAGCAACACAGAGTAAGTGTATATAAAACGCCCTTAACAGGAATGGCCCAGCGGCTTTTGCCCTGCGCGCTTGGTATTTGAAAGGGAACAACTATTCCTTCCCCGCCTGACCCCAAAACCACTGGTTACATTCAAAAAGACCACTTATCAATATGGACTCGTATTATCACGGCATATTGTATGCAGCTATGCTTTAGCCTTGGTGATTGAAGGGCTAAGTGAGCATTTCTCGCATTTTTCGGCCACCTACCGGTACTAAGCCATTCTGCTGATAGAAATTTAAGGTGCGTGAATATGCCGGTAAAGGTGGGGTACATAACTCAATACAAGCCCAAGATTGATGTTTACCATATTGTTTAACGTGGGCTAAAAGCCGAGCTCCAATTTTTTCGCCGCGATGTTCAGGTCGGACATAACATTCTTGGATCACGCCCATTTTACCGCCGGCATATAAAGCGTAGGTTTCAGTAAAAGTAGCAATCGCCACCACCTCTTGCTCAGCTATTGCTAAGAAAGCCGCATATTCCCCCTGCCCCATTAGTCTTTTACATAATTCACTAGTTTGTGGCAGCTGATCCACCAGATCAGCTCCCGTTGCCGACGTGATCTCTTGGGTAAGCGCACAAACCAACTCTGCGATCACAACGGCGTCACCTAAAGTAGCCAATCTAAATTCGTATTTTGCGTTCACTTAAACTCCTTTAGTAACCTTTTCCGTTGGGGTTGTGCGACTTTTTCTAGGGCGTAACGAATTGTCGACTTTTGCATATTTTGATGGTTCAATTGTAAATAATTGACAACATCCTCTGGATAATAAACAGCCGTCACTTTCAGTAACCAACCAACACTTTTTTGCACAAATTCATCTGCATCAACAATCAATACATCACAATTGTTAAATACTAAATTTTTATCTAAATAATAGACGGACTTGCCCATAGGTCGCTTTATAAACTTAACCCAAGCTACGTTACTGCCACGTCGACACCATGACACATTTGAATAAGCCCACTTTTTTGTGTGCTCAATCAAATGAGGCCTAGCCAATAAGAACTTGTATAAGGTCTTCATACACAAATCATCAACTAACGCCCAGTTATTGGCATAATGCTCCAACCAATATTCAAACCTAAACAATAAGTCATCATCATAGTATTTGCTGACAAACTTATTAATCAATCCATAGCCCACCATTACTTCTTCGCTATATTTAGCCTGTCGCAACAAAGCTTCACTGATGGCTAAGACTTGCTCAGGGTTTAACATAGGGTTATCCAGATGAAACTGTCTAATAACGTGCTTAATGTCCAAGGCGTTAGCGCCAAGACAGTGAATACCCCGAGGGAAGTATCGTCTTGCAGATTGGGCTTTTTCTGGCGTGCTAGCCGCACTCAGTTGCCGTTTAAGCTGCTGGACGATGTAGGCCGAGGTTGCCATAACACTCCATTTTAGCAGAGGTTAAGTAATGCCTAAGCTTTGACATTAGGTAGTATGTCTATGGTATTTTGTAAGCACGCAGTAGTTAACTCAGTTGCAGATTCAACTCTTATTTGCTGTAGGCTTTGGACAATATCAGGTAAGTATTCAGGGCTGTTTCTTTGCCCTTGTCTGCCGGAAATAGGCATATCGGGGGCATCGGTTTCTAGCACTAAACTAGATAAAGGTATCTGACTTATGGTGTGCCGTGTTTTACTTGCTCTAGGATAAGTAATACTGCCACCTACACCAATTTTAAATCCTAGCTGAATGTAGCTTTCAGCCTGTTGTAAACTGCCGCTAAAAGCATGAATAATCCCGCCATTTGGAAACTGCTCAGTTTTAAGTATACGCAGTAACTCATTATGAGTTTTTCTATGGTGCAAGATCACTGGCAAAGCAAATTCTTTAGCTAAATTTAGCTGTTTGCTAAATACCTCAGTTTGAAGCTGCCAATCTATAGTAATAGCAGCGTCGAGACCAATCTCTCCTACCGCGACGACATCGTTGTTATGTATTTCGATAAGTCGCTTTAATTGTTCTAGATGTGCGCTCTGGTAGGCTGCTAAGAAGTATGGGTGGATACCTAATGCGAATTTAATTGATGGGTATTGCTGCGCCAATTCTATTTGTTTTTGCCAACCTGAAGCTTGAGTACCATGGTATCACAAATTGAGTAATCGCCAATTGTCGACATCTTTGCATTAGTGCTAACCTGTCTTGATCAAAACAGCTAAAATCTAAATGACAGTGGCTATCGATTATAACAGGCTGAACTTTATCCATTAAGGCATCAGGCGTTCTGTATGCCAATCACCTTGGCCGTCTTTGCTGTACATAAACCGATCATGCAATCGATCATCCCCGCCCTGCCAAAATTCAATTTTATGAGGAACCACAAGATATCCCCCCAAAAAGATGGAAGTGGAATTTCACCTTTGGCAAACTTATCTTTAACTTGAGCAAATTTTTCTAACAGTAATTGTCGACTGTTGATGGGTCGACTTTGTGCTGACGCCCAAGCTGCCAATTGACTAGCTTTGGGCCGTGACATAAAATATTTAGCCACTTCAGAAGCGGCCAAAGACTGCGCGACACCACACACTTTGACTTGTCTTTCTAATGAATGCCAAGGAAAATGCAGTGAAATTTTAGCATTATGCTTTAAGTCTTCGGCTTTCTTACTTTCGGTATTGGTGTAAAACACAAAGCCCTTAGTAGAAAAGTCTTTAAGCAACACAATACGTTGAGATGGTTGACCACTTGCGTCCACAGTTGCCACTGTCATAGCAGTAGGATCAGTTAAACCAGCATCCACTGCGTTTTGTAGCCACTGCTCAAATAGGGCAAAAGGTTCTGCGGTCAGGTCAGAAGAACTGAGTCCTGCTCTTGAATATTGACGACGAATATCGCGAATAGATGACAAACTTCGTTCTCCTATGTATGTACTCAGTCACATTTCGACTAATTATCTAACCCGTAACCTAAACTGCGCAAAGCGCGTTCGTCATCAGCCCAGCCAGACTTAACCTTGACCCAAAGTTCTAAATACACTTTGGTTTCAAATAAAGCTTCCATATCTTTACGAGCTTCGGCACCAATGGTCTTTAGGCGTTGCCCCCCTTTACCAATGACCATACTTTTCTGGGTATCTCGCTCAACTAAAATCAAGCCATTAATTCTATAAATGCCATTTTCAGCCAATAAGAATTGTTCGATTTCAACAGTGACAGAATAAGGTAACTCATCACCTGTAAAACGCATCAGTTTTTCACGTACAATTTCTGCTGCCATAAATCGACTTGAGCGATCGGTAATGTAATCTTCAGGAAAGTAAAACTCGCTCTCAGGCAAGGTGCCTAATACAAGTGAGCGCAGTTCTTCTACGTTTTTACCTGTTTTAGCCGAAATCGGCATGATTTGTTGGAAATCATGTTGTTCACCTAACCATCTTAGGTGGGGTAGCATGGTTTCTTTGTCTTTTACGTTGTCTGACTTGTTTACGATCAACCAGCAAGGTACCCCAGATTGCTGAATTTTAGTCAACACCATTTGGTCATCTTCGGTCCACTTGGTACCTTCAACCAAAAACAAAACTAAACCTACATCACCTATTGAACTGGATGCGGCTCGATTCATAAAGCGATTAATTGCACGTTTTTCGTCAATGTGTAAGCCCGGAGTATCGACATAAATTGCTTGACGGTGTTCTTCTGTGTCGATGCCCATAATTCTGTGACGGGTAGTTTGTGGCTTACGAGAAGTAATACTCACTTTTTGTCCGAGCAATTTATTTAATAACGTTGATTTACCAACGTTTGGGCGACCAACAATGGCAATCATGCCACAGCGAGTGTTATTTTCCATTTGCTAGTCTCTTATATGCTTGTCTTGCCGCTTTCTGTTCGGCTTTACGGCGGCTATTGCCAACACCTGTAATTGGTTCTTTTAGGCCATGCGCTGTGCAACTAACATAGAAAGTTTGATCATGAGATTTACCTTTAATGTCAGTTACTTCATAAATGGGCAAAGGTTGCTTTTTGCCTTGTAAAAATTCTTGGAGGCGAGTTTTATCATCTTTAGATACGGCATCAGGATCTAACGCTTCTATACGTTGCGCAAACCAATCTAAAATGAGTTCTTCGCTGGTTTCCATTCCTGCTTCTAGGTAAATAGCACCAATTATGGCTTCTACTGCATCGGCAAGAATAGAGTCCCGTCTGAAGCCGCCACTCTTCAATTCTCCTGGGCCGAGTAACAACAACTCACCGAGTTCAAATTCGCGAGCAACCTCGGCTAGCGTATCGCCTTTGACTAAACTCGAGCGCATTCGTGTAAGCTTACCTTCAGGTTGTTTAGGAAAACGCTGATATAACGCTTTAGCAATCACCATTCCCAAAATGGCGTCCCCCAAAAACTCCAATCGCTCATTATGTACTTTATTGGCGCTTCTATGGGTTAATGCTTGAACTAAATTCGAAGTTTGTTCAAAGGTATAACCTAATCGCTTGTATAAAGATAAATAAGGGTCAATTACTTGCATTTACACTATGCCGCCAACTCGTTCAAAACGTACACCTGTAGGCACCCAACTCGGTAACCAACTATCTTGCTCGCGCTCAAATTCGAAACTGATCCAAATAGCCACAGCTTTACCTACTAGATGCTCATCCGATACGAACCCCCAAAAACGGCCGTCTTCACTGTTATCACGGTTATCACCCATAACAAAATAATGCCCTTCAGGAACAATCCATTCGTCAATTTTAGTACCGGGTTGCTGATAATAACGACTGCTATGATTACCTCTGCTGGCTGTTCTATAGATTTGATGAGTTACCTCACCTAATTGCTCTGTGTATTTTTCTAGTGGCTCAAACTGTTGAAACACTTCGCCGCTATTCTCGAATTTCAAATCAACCTTTTTCATTGGTAAGCAGTCTTCGGCTGCATCACAAGCAGGCTTAATACTTAATTGTTTGTTACGATAAACGATAGTGTCACCTAGCAACCCCACCACACGTTTAATATAATCAAGAGTTGGATTCACTGGGTATTTAAATACTACTACATCGCCACGTTCTGGCGCCCCCAAATCCACAAATTTCTTACGCATAACGGGATCTTTCAAACCGTAGGCGTATTTTTCAACCAAAATAAAGTCGCCAACTAGTAAAGTAGGCATCATAGATCCTGATGGAATTTGAAATGGTTCGTATAAAAATGAACGCAGCACTAAAACAAATGCAATAACAGGGAATATCTGTTGTGCGGTATCAACCAACCATGGTAGTTCAGCGTCTTGCTCTAAAGTCGATGTTGCCCCAGAATCGCCACTCGCGATTGCCATTCGGTCACGGCGTTTTTGTGCGAACAATAGACTATCAATCAGCCAAATAAGACCAGAAGCAACCGTTAAAATAACTAAAAATATCGAAAAATAATTCGCCATACTTATTTACCTACCTTCAGCAATGCTAAAAATGCTTCTTGTGGTAGCTCCACATTACCAACAGATTTCATACGTTTTTTACCATCCTTTTGTTTCTGTAAGAGCTTTTTCTTACGGCTAATATCACCACCATAACACTTAGCGATTACATTTTTACGCAACTGCTTGATGGTGCTACGGGCAATAATTTGATTACCAATAGCTGCTTGAATTGCAATATCAAACATTTGTCTTGGAATAAGTTCTTTCAACTTTTCAACTAATTGTCGGCCACGAGTCACGGCATTGTCTTTATGAGTGATCATTGCCAATGCGTCTACACGTTCAGTATTAATCAAAATATCTAAACGGGACATTTCCGCCCCTTGAAAACGTTTGAAGTTGTAATCCAAAGATGCAAAACCACGACTAGTCGATTTTAATCGGTCAAAGAAGTCCATTACCACTTCAGCCATAGGTATGTCATAAACGACAGCCACTTGTTTACCATGGTATGTCATGTTGGTTTGCACGCCACGTTTTTCAACGCACAAGGTAATGACATTACCTAAGAACTCTTGAGGAACCAAAATATGCGCTTCTACAATAGGTTCACGAATTTCTTCGATATCATTGACTGCTGGTAATTTAGATGGATTATCCACGTATATCACTTCACCGGCTTTGGTTTCTACTTCATATACAACCGTGGGGGCTGTGGTGATAAGGTCTAAATCATATTCCCGCTCTAAACGTTCTTGAATGATTTCCATATGTAACATACCTAAGAAACCAATTCGAAAGCCAAAGCCTAATGCAGATGAACTTTCTGGCTCAAAAAACAATGATGCATCATTCAAACTTAATTTAGCTAATGCATCACGAAAATCTTCGTAATCATCAGAACTAATAGGGAACATACCAGCGTACACTTGAGGTTTGACTTTCTTAAATCCTGGTAGAGGCTCTACTGCAGAATCTTTTGCCAAGGTGATAGTGTCACCTACTGGTGCGCCGTGAATCTCTTTGATCCCAGCAATGACAAAGCCTACTTCACCTGCTCTTAAAACACCTGTATCTTTTACTTTAGGTGTAAAAATACCCACGTTATCTGCTTGGTGAACAACGCCCGTTGACATGATTTTAATTTTATCGTTCTTACGTAATTCGCCTTGTACGATACGTACTAATGACACGACCCCTTGATAATTATCAAACCAAGAATCAACGATAAGCGCTTTTAGCGGCGCATCAATCTCACCTTCAGGTGGTGGAACTTGGCGTACGATCACTTCTAATACGTCTTCAATACCAATACCGGTCTTAGCCGAACATCGAACAGCGTCCATGGCATCAATTCCCACAATGTCTTCAATTTCTTCCGCGACTCTGTCGGGCTCAGCTTGAGGCAAATCAATTTTATTTAAAATGGGGACCACTTCCATGTCCATATCAATGGCGGTGTAACAGTTTGCTAAGGTTTGCGCTTCAACTCCCTGTCCAGCATCCACCACTAACAGAGCACCTTCACAGGCAGCCAGCGATCTAGATACCTCATAGGTAAAATCGACATGTCCTGGGGTATCGATAAAATTCAGTTGGTAAGTTTCGCCATCTTTAGCTTTATAATCTAAGGTGACACTTTGCGCTTTGATTGTGATCCCACGCTCTCTTTCTATATCCATAGAGTCGAGAACTTGCTCAGCCATTTCTCTGTCGGCAAGGCCGCCACAATGTTGTATTAGTCGATCTGAAAGAGTGGATTTACCATGGTCAATATGAGCAATGATAGAAAAATTTCGAATGTGCTTATGTTGCATAAAGTTTTAGAAAATTACCAAGTATGTTTGCTTTCCCACAACTGAAACCAATAACGCCTACTGATCAAATAACTCGGGGAACAAAATGATTAAATAGGCGGCGATTTTACAGTTTTATCAATCACTTTGCGACATACAATACAAATGATTGCGGGTTTTCTTAAAGAAACTTAAATTTACAGTTGTTTAAAACGAATATTCTGCTGCTCAACAGGGTAAACCGAAAGAATTTTGGGCGTAAAATGCTCACAACTTTGTTTATTCAAGTATCGATGAATGAATTTATAAGCGGCTGCCGCAGCACAAAATGCAAAAAGGATAATCCAAATTTCAGCATTTAAGCCAAATAAAGGAAAAATAGATTGAGCCATAAGCGCTGAAAGTATCAACACCAGCAAAGGTAATATATAAACAATAATAGAGGCTTTAAGTACACTCTCTTCAGCAATACCTAATTTAACTTGTTGGCCGATGGTTACTAATCCGTCGTATTGAAACTTGATCGATTCACGTTTATTTGCAAACACCTTAGCAATAGCACCTGTGCCACAATTAGAGCGAGCTTCACAACTACCACAGGTAGACTTAATTTGAGTTTCGACCCAAATGACTTGTTTGCCAGCGTTATTATCAACAGCTTTCACTGTTCCCATTTCTTCGAGCATAGTTAAACTAGTTTACCCTTTGAATTGAGGTGGCAATAGAAGTAGCCGTCGACGCCGGTAGTTTTCCGATAACGGTAATATTTAATGGGCCTTTATTTAAAGTGAAAAATGTATCTGAATGGCTCTTACCCACTAAATTATCGATAGGGTTATCGTTACCGCGCTCTTCTAAATAAACGGACACATCGACTAAGCCATCACTTAACAATAAATATTCGACCAGTTGCCCCGTGATAGATAACCGCCTGAGTTCGCGTTTAACTATTGTCATACCTAAAGGAATATAATTAATCACCCAAGGTGAACGGCTCAAGCTATTGTGATCAATGCTCACTACAGCAGGCAACATTGATGTTTCAATCTTTGCAAAAAACGGGTCGGCCTGCTCAGTGACTTCAAATCCCGTGACCTGAATTTGCTCTAGCAACTGATTATTAAGATTGAACATGTTTAATTTTAGTAGCAACCCTGTTTCTTGGTCTAACCACACATTTAACCCATACCGAGTTTGATCTTTACTGATAATTCTAATTTGCTGCGCTGCTCGTCCAGAAACACGGCTTCTGCCCACCATGACAAAATCATAGCCAGCAAATAGCTTCTCAGGATTTTGGAAAAACTCACTAGGAAAAGGACCGTTAATAGCCGACGAAATCAAACTATAAGGAGGCATGTTAGGCTCGAAGTAGCTTACTCTATTACCTATACGTACAATCTCTTTACCCGGCCCATTTAATAAATTTAGCTGCTCCATCTCCAGACCATTATCGTCCCTAGCGTGTCGCCACAAATAAGGCTGAGAATCTACACCTATGGTTTTAGCAATACAAAGGATATGGAATAATTAAGAGAATGAACCGCATGGGACATTTTACTGAGCCATGCTTTTGCGCTATCTGCAGGGTATGACTGTGCTGGCTCGGATTGCGACTCAGGGTCAAGATGATCTTGTTGAGCGAAGGAAACACCAGAAAAAAACAGGCTAAAAAGCACAGCCTGTAAGGCTATGCTACTTCTTTTACTCTGGAATATTTTCAACAATTTCTGACTCAGGCTGTTCACTAACGGTAATTTCATTTATCGGTTCTGCTACTTGAAAGACTTTAAAACGCATTTGCTGTTTGTGATCAAGTAAATAAGCATGAATACGGCGCTTTTGCTCTCCTGTATCAGCCTGAGGTAACGTACGTGTCACATCAAAGCTAACGGGTGATAAACCACCGTTAACACCTAAAATAGGGCTAGCAGGACTATAAGGTTGCTCAACATCAGTCTGGTTCATTTGTTGTACACCTAAAATCATAGCAACAGCAACCGAAGCCGCCACAGCCATTTGACCACCTTGCTTAGCAAACGGTATAACACTTCCCACTAAAGGAATGTCGCGCCATGTTTTCTTCGGAGCTAAAATAGCAGGTTCAGACTCAAGAGCTTGAGTCACTTTTGCAGCAATATCAAAATTCAACTCTGTTGGTAATTCTTGACGTAAGCCATCACGGATAAGATGGTAATTTTTCCATTTTTGCATCAAATCGGCATCACGTTTAACAGCATCTACAACATTATCAGATGAAGCAGTTTCACCGTCTATAAAAGCTGATAAATTTTCAAATTTTTGCGACATACAATATGGTTCCCGCTAATTTAGTTTTTATTCAAAAATAATATTTGTCACTCATTTTTACTTAATCGTTCATAAGTAAAGGTTGAATAACTTTATCTAACGCATCTCTCGCTCTAAAAATTCTTGAACGAACGGTGCCTACAGGGCAATCCATTACTTCTGCAATCTCTTCATAACTTAAGCCTTCCAACTCTCGTAGACTAATAGCCATACGTAAGTCTTCGGGGAGCCTATCCATTGCTTCAAACAGTAACTTTTCCATCTGCTCTGACATTAAACTTTTTTCTGGCGAATTATTTTCTTTTAAGGCATCACTACCATCATAAAAATCCGCTTCATCGGCATCAATATCGTTTGCCGGTGGTTTCCTCCCCTGAGAAACCAAATAATTCTTTGCACTATTTACCGCAATTCTATAAAGCCAAGTATAAAATGCACTATCGCCTCTAAAATTAGGTAACGCTTTATATGCTTTGATAAACGCTTCTTGCGCTACATCGGCTACATCGCCGGAGTTTTTTACATATCGAGAGACTAAATACGCTACTTTATGTTGATACTTAGTAACTAACAGCCCGTATGCGTTTTTATCACCTCTTTGTACTCTTTCAACAATTTGTTGATCTGTTATCTGCTCGCTCATTCGAGCTTCTACTCCTTTACGAAAATATACTACAGCTCATGCAAGCACTAATATTGACTAACCATATTCAAAAAAGTTCGCAAAAAATACGATCTTTTTCAGCTAAAACCATCATTCGGTTAATTAACCACCCTAACCCAATCGCTTTTCGCATATTATAAGCAATTAAAATCATTGATATTTGCGTAGCGTAAATTAGTATGGCCAAACAATCGACTTATAATTTTGCTAGTTTACATTATGCATTCCACTATTGAACACCAATGTGACGTCCTTATCATTGGCAGCGGCGCTGCTGGACTCAGCCATGCGCTGAAAATCGCCGATAACTGCCAAGTCATAGTATTAAGTAAGAGCGAACTCTCCGAAGGCTCAACCAAATATGCCCAAGGCGGTATTGCCGCCGTTTTTGATGAAAATGACTCCATTGAATATCATGTATCAGACACACTATTAGCCGGGGCAGGTTTGTGTGATGAAGAAGCGGTTAGATTTACCGCATCTCAAGCCAAAGCTTGCATGGAGTGGTTAATTGATTTTGGAATGCCTTTTGATCAAGAACGAGATGATAGCGGCGAGCCTAGATTTCATCTGACGCGAGAAGGTGGTCACAGCCACAGACGCATACTACATTCGGCAGATGCCACAGGTGCTGCGGTGCAAGTAACACTAATTGAAGCCGTTAAACAGCACCCGAATATTCACTTGTTTCAACGTTACAACGCCATCGATTTAATTAAGAGCAAAGTCCACAAAGACGTATTACTCGGTGCCTACGTTTGGAATAGAAAAAAAGAAAGAGTCGAGATCATTCGCAGCCAATTTTTGACCCTAGCCACAGGTGGCGCGAGTAAAGTTTACCAGTATACTTCAAACCCTGATGTGTCTAGTGGCGATGGTATTGCCATGGCTTGGCGAGCAGGTTGTAGAGTAGGCAATATGGAATTTAACCAGTTCCATCCTACTTGTTTATACCACCCAGAAGCCAGAAACTTTCTCATATCAGAAGCGTTAAGAGGTGAAGGCGCGAAACTTTGTCACCCTGATGGTACCCCTTTCATGCACAAATTTGATGAAAGAGGCGATTTAGCCCCTCGTGATATTGTCGCTAGAGCTATCGATTTTGAGATGAAACGTTTAGGTGCAGATTGCATGTATTTAGACATTAGCCATAAACCAAGCGACTTTATTGTTAAGCACTTCCCAAATATTTATCGAAAATGTCGCGCCTTGGGAATCGACATCACCCGTGATCCAATCCCGGTTGTACCCGCTGCACACTATAGCTGTGGCGGAGTAGTGACAGACAAACATGCGAAAACCGACTTGAAGAATATGTTTGCAATTGGTGAAGTGGCATACACTGGCCTCCATGGCGCCAATAGGATGGCCAGTAACTCATTATTAGAATGTATTGTGTATGCCCATTCAGCCGCAGAGTACATAAAAGAAAATCTCGCAGCAGATAATGAGCTAGAGCCGATTGATGAATGGGATGAAAGCATAGGTAAGTGATTCCGATGAGGAAGTCATTATTCAACATAATTGGCACGAATTGAGATTATTCATGTGGGACTATGTGGGTATTGTCCGCACGAACAAAAGATTAGAGCGAGCTCATCACCGCATTAAACTTCTCAAGCAAGAAGTCAACGAATACTATTCTAACTTTAAAGTCAGTAATAACTTACTAGAACTACGTAACTTACTGACTGTGGCTGAACTAATCGTAAAGTGCGCTCGTAAACGTAAAGAAAGCAGAGGTTTGCACTTTAACGTTGATCACCCTAATCAAATTGAAGACTCACAACCCACTATTTTGAAAAATAAAGTAAAGAAACTAAACAATGTTAAGTAAAGCTAAACGAGCCTAATAAATGTGGGCTCACTTCACTGTCATTTAGTTGAGTCTCTACTTTGAAAGCTATCGTGTTAGAAGCCTTCACTCTATCCTTTATTTCTGGTACGGCTGGCGTTGTAACAAACGGCTGTGACAACATAACCACATTACTCGGTAAATATAGTGGCAGTTTAAAGGCAGTTTGCACGGTAAATTCATGGTCAAATGCAGCAGGATATTGCTTTTGCAATTCAGACAAGCTACGAGATTTAGTCCACATTCCATGAATAATCTGCCGTTTAAAACCAAATAACCTTGCTGACCATTTAGCTAAATGTATCGGATTGTAGTCACCAGAGGCGTTAGCATATAAACGCCCTAAGTTGGACGCTAAGCGCCAATGCACTGAGCGTGAATGTTCGCTAAAACTTACTGCAGGCGGTTTAGCTTGACTCGCTACTTCAAATGAATGCTTAACGCGATATAAATTAATGCTCTCACTACACCAAATCAACTCACCTTGGGTTGTACATTCTGTGATAACCGAAAACAACCATCCTTTGGGATGAGCCACTAAGTCAGCCAAACGACAAGTTAACGTTAAATTCTCTGTTCTATAAATGGGTCGATATTGACAAATTTTGTTTTCAATATGCACTAAACCCAATAGCGGAAAAGGAAAACTTGGCGTTAATAATAGTTTCATATGTAAAGGAAAAGCCAAGCTATGAATATAACAAGGGTGTAAATACTCACCAGGCCAATCAACGACTTGATGAAACAACGCTATTTTTTTACTCTGTTGATTACCTGCTATATTGGTAATTCGGAATTCGCTACGAGGTAAAGTGCTTGGGCTTTGTTTTGAGGCTCTTTTAAACAAGGACTTAAACATCAACATTTTAATGTTTGGTACTTTTTTTAGCTCCGAAGTTTGCTTAGTCGTCGACTCCACTTGGCATTAACCATCCGTTTTTTGTTGTTGAAAAATAATCGCTCTACACAACCGTCGATACTCCTGTTCAGACACCTGATCATGATACACAACAAACCATTTTGAATGAGCAGCATTAAGCACTGACGATAAATTTATAAATAGGACAAAACGACTGATCCGAGACTGCTGCGTAATCAACCAGCTATCATGCTCTAACTCGGTCCACTGACCATCAACAGTAAAAATAACGGGAGAAACTTTCTGAGCTTGCTGTTGCTTTAGCCACTTAAAAAAATGAACACACACGAGAATAGATAAAACACTTTGTATCAACCATTGAAAAGGTAAAATCTGCGCCTTCCAACACCAAAAAGACAACACAAACAAGCCAGCAATAATACAGCCTATGGCCAGCTCGATACGTGATCGTTTAAATACAACTCTATACTTTGACACGACTCAATATATGCTCAATCATGCCTCTAATTTCACTATCTTCACAGGCTTGATGCCCCATAAACCAAGCGTATAAATCGGGATCATCAAAGGTTAACAAACGTTCAAAAACTAACTGCTCTTCATCCGAAAGCTCTAAGAAACCTGTTTCAGCAAAAGGTATAAACAGTACATCTAGCTCTAACATCCCACGGCGACACGCCCATTTTAGCCGCCCATACTTTTTCTTATCGAACATCATACACCCCAAAACATTAACAAACTGAGATACGGATCAGGTCTCAGATATTTTATATGCCAATATGATAGCAGGTATAATCAGTTCTTTTCAGTTCTTTCCTTGGGAAAACAAACTATTACCCCATATCAATAAGTATTGCTTGAACCCAAATTAGAGATACCAATATGTCCTCGTCAAATCATGAATACGTAACCCAGTTAACTAATAAAGGGGTAATTCAATTGCGTGGTGACGAACGCGTAAAATACCTGCAGGGCCAAATCACCGCTGACGTAACCAAGCTCAGTCAAGAACAGGCTTTACTTGCTTGCCATTGTGATTTTAAAGGCAAGGTGTGGAGTGTGTTTTATATGCTAGATTGGCAAGATTCAATTTTATTGCTACCCCACCATTCAGTATTAGAAAAATCGTTGAGCGAGCTAAACAAATACGGTGTATTTGCCAAAGTGGATATTGACGACCAAACGAATAACTGGAATATCATCGCAGGTTGTGGTGTTGAATTTGAACAACACATCTCCAATGTGCTTGACGCCCTTCCCAGCAAAAATATGTCGACCATTGCAAATGAACATGGTTTAGCGTTATGTGTTGATAAACTCGCCAAGCGGTATTTAGTGCTACAACCAAAAGACGCCGCACACTCCATTGAAATTAACGCTAGTGATAGCGCAGAGTTATGGGAAATCGACGAAATAAAATCAGGGCTCGCTGACGTACGAGCGCAAAGCTCAAACGAATTTGTGCCACAAATGCTTAATTTACAAACACTTGGTGCAATTGACTTTGAAAAAGGCTGTTATATGGGCCAAGAAGTGATTGCTCGAACTAAGTACTTAGGACGTAACAAAAAAGCGGCTTTTATGCTCCAGTCAAGCACAGCTAACACGCAAGTTGAAGGCGAACTACTTGAATATCAAATTGATGGAAATTGGCGCCATGATGGAAAAATACTACGCAGCGCAACAAATAACGACTTAACCTGGGCCTTGGCTGTTTTAAGCAACGACACAGAAACTCGCGCAGAATTTAGACTCAAGTCCAATACTAACGTATTATTTACCGTCCAAGCTTTACCCTATGCACTAACTTAAGCTGGATCCTGGATAAGCCGAACCTCTCGATAGCCCTCGTTTAGTGTCTAGCGGCGTTGGATTGTTTAGCTTAAACGATACTGCTTATCCAGAACTCAGGTTAACTTAACAATACTATTACTTTAAATATTTTGGAACACTATGAATATAACTAACAAAACCGTTGCTACCATACACTTTACCGTTTGTTCTGAAGACGGCACCCAAATTGACTCATCAAAAGAACGTGAGCCTATGGTGTTTCTCCAAGGCAGCCATTATCTGATCCAAGGTTTAGAAAATGAGCTAGAAGGCAAAGCAGTAGGAGACAAATTTGTTATCGATATTCCACCAGAACAAGCCTATGGTGAACGTCATGATGAACTGGTGCAAACTGTACCTAAATCTATGTTCGAAGACATGGAAGTCAATCCAGGCATGACATTTAGAGCCACCACCGACGACGGCGAACAGTCAGTCATGATAGTAGACGTAACGGAAGATGAAGTAATAGTCGACGGTAACCACCCTCTGTCGGGCTTGACCCTAAACTTTGATGTCGAAGTACTTGAAGTAAGAGCGGCCACAGAGTCTGAATTAGAGCACGGCCACCCACACAGCGAAGACGGTTGCGGCCATACTCACTAAATTCCTGCGATAAAACTAAGTGCCTAGATCAGAGTTAATATTTTAGGCACTTTCATACTATTTCCCCTTTTGAGAACAATGATAACTTCCTATCTATCAATCATATAACTGTTGTTGATAATGCAAGGGACTCATGCCAATTTGCTTCTTAAAAACGGTACTAAAATAACTTGGATTCTTAAAACCTACAGCGCGAGAAGTTTCGACTACAGTGTGATTCTTTAATAGTTTTTGTGCACGCTGAACACGGTAACAAGTAACATATTGATTAATGGTTTTACCTTTTACTTTTTTAAAGGTTCGAATTAAATATGAATCACTCACCCCTGTGTAGTTTGCAATTTCTGCAATTTCAATCTCACTATTAAAATTAGCTTTAATAAAGCTAATAGCTCTATCTACCAATTCCCTATTTTTAACTGTCGGTTTACTAGGTTTGCCTTCCAATGAATCGCTATCTCCACCTATAGCCAAGGATTTAGTTTGCTCCAACTCACTATCTAGCAAAGGAGCCAATGCCTGATCACTTTCAGCAAACCGCTCATTGCCGGATACATCATTAATATAAGTCATTGATATATCTTTTAATTCTTGTTTCAACTTCAGTGACTGAGTATTTGAAGACCGAATGTCTTCATAGCCTATTCGTAACCAAATAGAAGAGATTAAAAATGCGCAAAAATAAAACAACCAATACTCATCAACAAATTCACCGACAATATAAGAGGTGCCCAAACTGAAAGAGCTAATTAGTATGAATAAAGTGTCGAACTGTAAGTTATGCCGCAGATGATAGAAAACCAAATACAAGCTAGGAAGCACCACTAAAATAGCAGTGGTAATAATCAACATATCGCTGTACGTAGCTTCAGTAAACATTAATGGCAATATGTACCCAAACTCTTCAGCAAAGAGAATTTGATAGGTACAACCGTCGCGAACCATCACAAAAACCACCGCTCCAGCTCCCCCATAATGTATGGAAGCACATACCCCCAACGATTCAATGTCAGGCCGCAGCGCATTTTATTTGCAATGAGTAAAGATGGGAATCCAATAGAAAACAATATTAAAAATCGAATATATAATATGAGATGAGCAAGTATATGGCCGCTGTAAAATTGTAATGGTCTACCAAGAAGAAAAATAGTAAAGCAAATTAAGAAACAAACGTAATAAGAAAAATAGGTGCTTTTATATTGTTTAATAACAATCAAATAAGCCAAACCCAAGAATAAAAATAAGGCGGTGATAGTAGGAATAATGTGATAAAAAATGGTTTCAAATGGAATTAAAAACATATATTACCGTTTAGATTATATCGTCTCGCTAAACGACCAAACCTTCAGATTGAAAACAATTAACAATAGAATATTATAAAAGGTCTACATATTCATCCTATTTATGAATTAATTAATTTCCCTTCAACTTATTCAAACACCCAAAACATTAACAAAGAATAAACAAACACATCCCGAATGCGACTCGCAATAAAGTGAAGTAAGCATCCAATAAAACGAACCAGCTATAAATCAAATCGAACATCACCATTTAAAATAATGAACCTAAGAATAGAGCAAGCATACCGTAACTAACTATTTTTTATATAGATATTTTCAGTGTCAGCTTTTTTGACAGCAAATATAACCAAATGAAAAAACAGCCAATAACTAGATATTATTTTCGTCTAGGAGGCTTATTTCTTTCGCCAATTTATTCATGTAATTTAAACCCAATCCAACAAATTGTTAACAAATGACAACAATTTGGTTGGCATGCTCATAGTGGCAAAAGCGCTATTTGTTTATTGTACATAACAAAGTATTGCCTTCCCTACATTAGGTTTACATTAAGAAAAATGGTGTTATATGAACAAATTTAAACTAAGGAAACTAGCGCTAGCTATTACATTAGGCCTACCTTTAGGTGCAGCCAATGCTGTACCTTTTGATCCTTCATTGGCTATCGATGGCGATGCATTTACTTTTGAAGCAGAAAATTTCGAAGATACGGGCGGTATCGTCCCACAAGTGCACCTACAAGGCATGATAAACCAAGCTTGGGCTGGTAGGGATGGCGTTACCTACCATAATCAAGGTGGGGACTGGGTTGACTACACAATTAACTTTCCAACGACAGGTTACTACCGAGTAGAAACTCAAATCAACCACCACAATAACCCGACTTCAAAAGTCTTACTTTATATAGGTAAAAACAAACTTGCGGAACAAACATTTGGTCACAATGGCTGGCACGACCTTACTATAACAGACGGTATTTATATTGAAGCAGGTGAGCACAATGTACGTTTAGAGTCAGAGGGCAACAACTGGACTTGGGCTGCAGATACAGTCACTTTTACCGCCTTAACTTCCAGCGGAGAAGAATTTGATGAAGGGCCTGCCATAGTGGATGGTAAGCCTGACGGCTCAAGTACAGGCGGTGACACTGGTGGAGGGAGTACAGGCGGCGACACTGGCGGAGGGAGTACTGAACCAGCTTACTTATCAGCCACTGCAAAAGTAGACATCAACTTAAATATGAAACATGAAGTGAAAGGTGTATCTGACTTTAACCGTAAAAAGCATATCACAGTGCACTCCAGTCTTACTGAGAGTGACTGGAATGGTGAAGCTGAAACCATGAATTATCTGATGAACGACTTAGATGTTTATTTTGGTCGTGACAATGGTATGGCTTCATGGATATTTAAAGCCACCGCGCAAGATCCAGAAAATCCTGGCAAACCTGACATAGATGACCTAGCCAATTTTGGCCAATGGCATAAAGACAATATGTATGACAGCTTGCCGGAGTCTTTACGAGCTTATGAAGCGCGCAGTGATGAAATGATCATGGGGATTACTCCACATGGCCCCTTTCCCTCTCAGTCTTATTGGCCAGCTCACCTTGCCGGCAAAGACGATGATGCAGGTAAATATGTGTTGCGTCACATCGAAGATGGTGCCGAATGGGTGGGTGAATATCTGGATAAATTTATGCGTAAAGAAGGGGAAACCAGTGGTGTGTTAATGCCTAAATACTGGGAAGTGATCAATGAGCCAGATATGGACCTGAATGTTGGTCACGATTTCGTTCTATCAAGTTTTGAGCAGGTTTTTGAATACCATAATTTAGTGGCAGAACAGATTAAAGATAAACTTCCAGAAGATCAACGCCCACTTATTGGAGGCATGACTTGGGGTTTGCATGACCTAGATAAAGGAGATTTATCTACTCGCTTTAAAGATCAAGAAGGCGCTATTAGAGCACGTTACTCATACGAAGAAGGTGATCTAGAAAACTTTTTACAACAAATAGCCGCATCCACACATTGGGATGCTCGCACTGATGACTTCTATCAATGGGATTACTTGTGGAAAGGCTTCATGGATGCTGCTGGCGAGAATATGGATTTTTATTCAATTCATTTGTACGACTGGTCCCCCATGGGCAACGATCCTAAACAAGGTGGCACATTCCGCCGTGGTATGACTACCGAAGCCATTTTAGACATGGTGGAACATTATGACACCTTAGTTAATGGCCGTGACAAGGTTAAACCTTGGGTGATTTCAGAATACGGAGCCATTGCATCTGGCCATTCTACCGTTCCATTTTTACAAGAAGACTATCGTTATGCAGATTGGCTAAAGGTACGCAGCTTTAACCAAATGTTTATGCAACTTCTGACACGCCCCAACCAAATTGAAAAGTCTATGCCATTTGCGCCAATTAAAGCCAAATGGGGGCCTACGCTCATAATGATGAGGTGGTACGTTATGAACCGGCTTTAATGCACTCTGAAGCGGATGCAAGTACATTTTTTACTGAAGAATCAGAATGGTATGTGACAGATAAAATTCAATGGTATGCACTATGGTCTGACGTAAAGGGAACGCGGGTAGATACTCACTCAAATGATCCAGACATCCAAGTCGATGCCTATGTTGACGGCAACCACACCTATCTAATATTAAATAATCTTGAATGGTATGACATTCCTGTAGATTTATCTTTTATGGGGATAAATGGCAACACAGTTAACAGCGTCAATATGAAACACTCATATCTAGCTGAAGGTTTAAGCCCGACTAATTTAGGTCGCGGAGTATTGGCCGAAGCCATGTTAGATAACCTACCTGATGCTGTCACCCTAGAACCTGGCTTCAACGATAGTCTTAGATATTGAGTTTAATGATGAAGTAGCGATCACTGAAACCTCTAAAGAAGACAAATACTACAGTGAAAGTTTATCTGGCGCTGGTACAGGTGCAGCAGCGAAAGGTCAAATTCACCGGGTTACGGGTAACACAGTCACCGCCCATGTAAATGGTGTAAACGTGCCGACCACTGGTGAAGCGACGTTACGTATTGCCGCTAAAATGTATCCATTCCATGCATCAAATGTACGAGAAGAGCTAAATAATTTTACCATTAACGGTCACAAGTTGTCTGTGCGTAAAGAAACCAACCCTAATGCAAGTGGCACGCCTGTAGAACATTTAGATTTTATGGGCCCAGACGTGGATGCGTCAGGGGTTGCATTAAATCTAATTGAAATACCTATTCCATTAGAATATTTACAAGAAAATAACGAAATTAATGCTCGTATTAATCTAGCTCAAGCGTTTACTACTGTCAGTATTTCAGTGTGGGATATGAGTCAAGCTCCAGGCCGTAGTTCAGGGGCCGATTGCGATCCTTGTACGGCAATAAACGGTCTTACGCTTTCCGGTGAAAGTGCTGTTAACATTAAAGAGTCTATCGCGTTAGTAGCTAATATTTCACCACTAAATGCAGATAACAAACTAGTGAATTGGTCAAGCTCAGACGTGACTATTGCTGCGGTAGATCAAAATGGTTTGGTCACAGGTACGGGTTCTGGCACCGTGACTATCACAGCAACAACAGCTGATGGCGAAGTAAGTGCAGAGCAACAAGTAACAGTCACCACGATTCAACCAACTAATGTTGAATTAGGTATAAATTATGTTGATTTAGGTGTGAATGATGAAGTAATACTCAACGCTAGTATTGAACCATTCAACGCAACCATCAAATCATTGTCTTGGTCCTCTTCAAACGAAGCTGTGGCGACAGTGAGTACTAGTGGTTTAGTGACTGCGGTGGGTGACGGTAGTGCCATTATAACAGCCGCTGCTGTAGATGGTGGTGCCAGTGATACAGTGACTGTTAATGTCACCAATATCCCTTTAACCGATATAAAATTAGCGTCCACTGCTGTTATTGTATTACCCGGTAGCTATCAAGCTAACGTGAGTTTTACCCCTAGCAATGCAACTAACCAGAATGTCACTTGGGTTTCTGCGGCTCCTAGTATTGCCACTGTTAGTAGTACAGGCTTAGTCACAGGTGTGTCAGCAGGTAATACATCCATTACCGTTTCCTCTGCTGACGGAGGTTTTACAAAAACCATGGTAGTGAGTGTTATCCAAGAATCGGCGATCACTGCGACACCTGTGGATATTGAAGCTGAAACTGTGGTTGCTACAGGTGGTGCTTTTGGTGGTTTTGATACTGGACTTGAAGGAGTTAATAACAATCAATCTGGCGACTGGGCTGACTTTAGTATTGATTTTGCTGAGGCCGGAGTGTATCGCGCAACTATAGATGCCGGCACACCTACAGATCCTGTAAACGGTGTTGAAATATTTATCAACGGTGTCTCTGCCGGTCGTGCCAATATTCCAACAACTGGTGATTGGGATGTTATGCAAAGTACAGTTATCACCAATAACCTTTTGGTGCCTACGTCAGGTACTCATACGATTCGTGTTATGAGTATTGGGGAAGAAGGTAAATGGCAATGGAATGCTGACAAACTGAGCTTTGTGCTGTTATCTGAACTCGCGCCAGCAGTAGATCCTACAGACCCAACAGATCCTGTCGATCCTATTGATCCAGCAAATGCCAACCAAGCGCCAACTATGCTAAATAATTCCGTTGTAATTGAGGCCGAAAGCTTTACCGAAACTGGCGGCCCCCATGATGGTTTCCAAACCACTGAAACCGGCATTAACTTTAACCAAACCGGTGATTGGGCAGATTACCCAGTGAATTTTGCAGCAAAAGGTACATACCAATTAGTAACTTTACTTGGCGTACTATAGGTGATGCAGCGGGTATACAAGTATCATTACGTGATGCAAGTGAGCAAGTTGTGTATAGCAAATCAATTAGTGCCCCTGCTACAGGTGGCTGGGAGACTTACGCGCCTCTTAATATCGGCAACGATATTGAGATCACAGAAACAGGGCTTTATACCCTACGCATCGAGAGTGTTGGAGCTGATGGATATTGGCAGTGGAACGCGGATTCATACACACTCATTAAAACGGCTGATGAAGAAGTAGAAGTGCTTGGCTCTCTCACTTTAGATGACGCCAGTAAGTACTTATCTACTAGCTATACAGTAGGTGAGAGTATTGCGGTTACAGCGAATTACCATGCTGGAACAAATCACACTGTGACAGGTGCTCAAGGAGGGGTGAAGTTCTTCCTCCGCGAAATGAAGGCTGATTGGTCAGCCGTGGTTAGTGATGTATTAGCTTACGATCCTAGTGCTACTGGTCAAGAATCAGGCACGGCCTCAGCTAATTTATCTTTAACTGGATTAACTCCTAGCGCTGATTTACCTGATGGTAATTTTTACTTCCTTTACGCTGTCTTTGATTCAACAGACGGCACAACTTACAAAATTGGTGGAGTTCAACCAATTAGCATAGTTGCCGCCGCAGAGCCTGTTATTGGTGACTTAGATGGAGATGGCATATTAAGCCAAGAGGATATGTCATTGTTTAGAGCGACCTTAGGCAGCTCACAAGGTGACGATAATTACAACACCGCTGCCGATTTGGATAACGACGGCAGTATCACCCGTAACGATTATCGATTATTCGCTATCGCTTACAGAAATCAATAATCAATAAAATTGGCGCTGTCATTCAGCGCCTAACCCTTTGTATAAATATGAGAAGTAATATTATGAAAAAATTATTAAAAACATTATCTATTCCCCTTGTTAGCTTAAGCTTGTTCCTACAAGTGTTTAGCGCTTCTGCATCAGTGATTACCTTTGATTACACCGACACTGTTACTGTAGGCGATAGCTTTACCGTCAATGTTATGGCTGATTTAGGAGCGAATGATTTGCTCGGTTTTGGTTTTGATTTAGCCAGCCTTACCAACAATACCTCTTTTGTTAGCGGTACCATTCACTCTGCTTTTGCTGATGACTTTATCAATGATGTAGGCGGCTCCCTAGTTGACATTTTCGATGCGGTTAATGGTAATGTACAACTGGCTGAATTAACCTTTTCTGCAGATAATGTGGGTACGGATACTATTTCTTTATTTGGCGACTCCAGTAACTTCGAAGGTTTAGTGTTCTGGAATATGTTTTACGACACAAGCATAGATGTCTCATTTGACATCAAAATCATTGATGCTGTCAAAGATGTCCCCTCCCCAGCCGCGCTAAGCTTATTGGCTTTAGGTTTATTGGCATTAGTACATCTGCGTAAACAAAGTTAACTGATTACCTTAGTAATCAACTATTAATCAAACTAGCCGCTCTAATTGGAGCGGCTTTTTTATGTCAATAAGTGCACTTTTCAGATCAAGCTAGATCAAACAACACTTGCATCTATTTCAACTGCAAATACGCCGTGGTGCTCGAACTAAAATGAGCGCGACTATTCTTTCATTCAAGTGCCTTGATTAAATTCATTTAACTATCGCTGAGTGACCACTTCTATATGCGTGTTATTATTAAGGGTTAGTATTAGCTTTCATAAACTGTTTTTGATACTGCAGTGGACTCAAACCTGTCACTTTTTTGAATACAGTACTAAAATAGCTAGGGTTTTTAAAACCAACGGCTGCAGATGTTTCATTCACTGAATATTGTTTTAGTATGAGCTTAGCTTGCCGAATACGATAATCAGTAATAAATTGATTAGGTGTTTCGCCTGTTACTTTTTTGAAAATTCGGCTCAAATATGAATCACTCACATTACAATTTTGAGCAATATCGATAAGCTCTATGTCACGACTATAATTCTTAGTTATATAATTTATGGCATTATCCACTAACTCTTGATTCCCTTTAGTTGGGCGATTAGCTAAAAGTCGTGACAATTCTATCGCTTCATCTTTAGCAAGTTGTTTAATGTCATGGCTGTTGTCACTCAATTGAATGACTTTTAGTTTGTCAGAACTATTACGCAACAACTGTTCATTATCTCTTCCCTGCTCAATAGTAGACTGAGTAAGTAATATCAAAAGGTCTTTGATTTTACGTTTATAGTCGTCGATATCACAGTCTTGATTCACTTCTAGCTTATCTATGAGTTTAATCACATCAGGCTGAATATTTTGCTCATCACTATCAATCAATTCTTGTAGCTCTTCTTTCAAACTACAGGCTTGTATTTGCATGGCCTGAATATCTTGGTAGACGGCCCAACACCAACACAATACAGTAATAAAAGAACCAGCATTCAATAACCAAAACTGATTAGTAATTTCACCCACTATAAATGCCAATCCTAAGAGCAAAGAACTAGATAAAAATAATAAAGTAGTTTGAGATCGGGCGTTATTTTTAACCTGTCGAGCTATCAGATAGATGCTGGGCAAAACTAATAAAATTGCAGTCACCAAGATAAGTACGTCTCTGAAAGATGCATCACTTATTATGGTCGGTAAAATTTGACCATATTTTTCACTAACCAAAATTTGATCCGTTGCCCCATCGCGCACCACCACATAGACAGTCGCTCCCACACTCCCAATGAAATAGGGCAAAACATAACTCAATCGGCTTATTGTAACACGGCAACGGAGCAAGTTAGCAATCAGCATTGACGGAATACCAATGGAAAATAAAATGGCAAATCGAGAATAAATAATAAGAGAAGCGGTATCGTGATAGCTATAAAACTGTAGTGGACCAGCTAACAAATAAATTACAAAGCTTAAAATAAAACAAGCATGTAACGGAAACTCGGCAATCATCCGTCGTCTGACGACAGTAAAATATATCAATATTAGTAATAATAACTGCCCAGTTATCATAGGCACTATAAAATACAGTATCGTGTCTAATGGGATTGAAATCATTTTATACAACCACTAATTTGTAAATTAAAAAATGTAAACAATATAAGTCTACAGGTTAAATTTTATGGTTTCATTAACTCAGAGCATTTAAAAATCTAAAAATAGAAATGACATGTAATTGTCATAGCCTGCCACCACATTCGCAAAAATATCCCAAACACGCCTTACAGATTGCATATTTAATTATTGAAAAAACAGAAAAATCCACCTCAAAATTCACGAACAAAAACCTCAAATAATGTGAAGAGTAAATCATTAAAAATGAATTAATAATTATAAACCCATGAACAAATAAATCATAAACCATTGTTTTAATAGTATATTATTTAATTTAAATTCACTTCACTTGTATATTTCAAATATACATATCAGCTAAGTTTTCAATATTATCTTTATCTATTTACAACGTTCACTTCAACTTTTATTTCATGTAGCTTAGCCGCCAGATGTTGATTGTTTACAAAATACATACATCGAGTTTACAAAGGTAACTTTGCACATAAAGCATAAATAGCAGTTAAAAATATTTTACTCTAAGGGTTAAAAATAGAATGAAAATAATAAATCACAAAAAAATGGCGGCGTCGCTCGTCTGCTTGTTGTTCATGTCTACAAGCAGCTCATACGCACAAGCTGATGAAGCATCATTAGCGCTTGATGATGTCAATATTTACACTCAAACTTATTCTACCGATAACGAAATAGTTGTCACCGCTGATTACAACGCAGGTACAGGACATACGGTTACTGATACTTATGGTGGCGTTCGTTTCTTTTTACGCGAAATGACCGCAGGTTGGGGAGCAGTAGTTAAAGATACGTTTGCTGAAGACTCCAGCGTTATCGGAACAGAATCTGGCACAGCAACTGCCAATATTTCTTTAGCATCAATAACACCAACCGCTGATTTACCGGAAGGTAATTTTTACTTTTTGTATGCAACCTTTGAATCTACGGATGGAAACAATTATCCAATTACAGGTGTGCATCCGATCAACATCATAGCAGGTGAAAATGAGCAAGATGAAGCTCCTGTACTTATGGTGCCGTGACAGGAGCGACCATTACACCCAAAATTATAAATGTTGCTGTTGGCGGAACAACGTTTGTAACGGGTAGTGTATTACCAAGTGATGCCGACAATAAAGGTTTATGGTTTACATCAAGCGATACAAATATTGCTACAGTAAAATCAAATGGTGAAGTGACTGGGGTGGCTGATGGCACTGTCACTATTTCTGTCGTGACGGCAGAAGGATTCTTTACCGATGAAGCAACCTTAACTGTTGGTAATGGCGGGCCCCAAGATGCTGCAGTAACTGGTGCTACGATCACACCTAAAGATATAAACCTAGAAGTAGGTGCAAAAACTTTTGTAACTGGCAAAGCACTACCAAGTAATGCCATGAACAAAGGTGTGTGGTTTACATCAAGCGATACAAATATTGCGACAGTGAAATCAAATGGCGAAGTAACTGGAATTGCTGATGGTACAGTCACTATTTCTGTCGTGACTGCTGAAGGCTTTTTTACTGATGATGCGACGTTAATTGTTGGTACTGGTGGTCCACAAGATGCTGCAGTTACAGGAGCAACAATTACGCCTAAAGAGATATCTGCAAAAGTAGGTGAGGACAAATACGTTACTGGTGGCGTGTTGCCATTAAACTCGGCAAACAAAGGTGTGTGGTTTACCTCAAGCGATACTTCTGTCGCTACAGTAAATAGTAGTGGTGTGGTAACGGCTATCGGACCAGGTACAGCAACTATTTCAACTGTCACGGCAGAAGGACAATTCAAAGCTGATGCAACTATAGTCGTTACTGCACCTGACTTCCCTATATACGATAAAACCATAGACTTAGAAAACTATAATTTAGTTTGGCAAGACGAGTTTGATTACCCTGATAGCCAATTAGAAGATAAATGGGTGTCACAAAATGGTGCTACGGGCAATGAGTTTGTTTTATGTAGCCGCTGGAGAGACAATGCATTTGTTCATAATGGTATTTTAGAATTAACCGCGAAAAAAGAAACTCGCGATGGACAAGATTGGACATGTGGCAATGTATGGACAAAAGAAAAGTTTAAATACGGCTACTATGAAGCAAAATACAAATATTCAGGGGCAACCGGGACGAATAACTCATTTTGGTTATGGCCTAAAACAGGTGTACCTGCCGGTGAAAAAGCCTTTGAATTAGATATTAACGAAGGTCACTATCCGAATGAGATCAACACTAACATTCATAACTGGACAGATACTTTTACCGATGAAGAAGGAAAAGTAACTCATCCTCAATCACCTCAACCACGTCAATTCCCTGAATATGACTTCTCAACTGAATATCACACCTTTGGACTGCTATGGACAGAAGACAAACACGAATTCTATTTAGATGGTGAATTAATCCGTGTCGAAGAGAACGACTTAAATCACTCTGAAACAAACATTTTACTAAGTCAGGCTATTTTAAAATGGAATATTGCCGGTCAAGTAACTGATGCAATCGATGGCACTAGCATGAAGATTGATTATGTTCGTTACTATCAACCTATTGACGGTGGTGATACTGGCGGTGGCGATACTGGTGGTGATAATGGCGGCGATACTAACTGCGGCATATTATACGAAAATACAAACCTAACATTAACAGCTGCTCGTACTGAGCAAACACACGACTTAACTTGTGCTGATTCAGTAAATATTAGTTACACACCTTTTGCTGATGCATCATTACCTGATGGCACTGCTTTAGAAATATATTTTGATGTAGATGGCACTCGTATCGGATACGAACAGTTAACCACTCCTATTTCATCAAACGCCATTACGTTTGATAACGTAGTAGGTGATAGCCTTGTAGTAATTATTAAGGCAGGAAATACTGGTGGCGCAATGGCATTCACTAATGTTGCTATTACTGACAGTAGCTATAGTGGTGAATTAGGCGGCGGTGATACTGGCGGAGACACTGGTGGAGACACTGGTGGTGATACTGGCGGCAGCAATACCAACTGTGGCGAATTGTACAAAAATCCGTTAATCAACCTAATTGGTGGACGCTGGACAACTGGCGCTATTGATATTTCATGTGCAGATAAAGTGAATATTACAGCTGCGGCTCAAGGTGATGCATCATTGACTGATGGTATTAGACTAGATGTGTACTTTAAAGTTGACGGTGCCACAGTGCTATTAGAGCGTAATACTTGGCCATTTGACCCAGTATCAATATCAATACCAGATGCAGTAGGTAACTCATTAGAAGTTATCGTAAAAAGCTCAACTCCGGTTAATGGTGAATTTTCAGTTATTAATTTACTCGTTACAGACGCGAACACAGAGCAACCTGTAGAAACTATTATGGGTGACTTAGATGGTGACGGAATATTAGGAGAAAATGACGTAACACAGTTCAGAACAATCTTAGGTAGCACGACAGGTGACGACAACTTTAATGCTGCAGCTGACATGGATAACGACGGCAGTATCACACGTAATGATTACAGGTTGCTCTCTATCGCTTACAGAAACCAACCTTAATCACTAAAAATTAGGCGCTGTTTAATCGGCGCCTAATCATTTATTTAAAATATGAGAAGTAATAAAATGAAAAAATTATTTAAAACATTATCCATCGCTATTGCCAGCCTAAGCTTATTGTTACAAGCTGCAAACGTTTCGGCTTCAGTTATCACATTTGATTACACTGACACTGTCACTGTGGGTGGAAATTTTACCGTAAATGTCATGACTGATTTGGGTGCTAATGACTTATTTGGCTTTGGTTTTGACCTGACAAGCCTAACCAATAACAGCTCTTTTTGAGCGCAACTATTCACTCATCTTTTGCTGAAGATGGTCTCAATGACGTAGACGGCAGCCTATTTGACATTTTCGATGTCGTTAATGGAAGTATACAACTCGCGAGTTTAACCTTTTCAGCAGATGCAGTGGGCACTGATACCATTTCCCTATTTGGTGATGCCAGCGCGTTCAATGGCTTGTTATTCTGGGATTTCACGCTAGACACAAACATTGATACTTCATTTGATATCAAAATTGTAGATACTGTTAAAGACGTACCTGCTCCTGCAACATTAAGCTTATTAGCTATTGGCCTGTTAAGCTTGGTACGGGTCCGTAAACAAAGTTAACTGATTACCTTAGTAATCAACTATTAATCAAACTAGCCGCTCTAATTGGAGCGGCTTTTTTATGTCAATAAGTGCACTTTTCAGATCAAGCTAGATCAAACAACACTTGCATCTATTTACATGATAAATATACTGTATAAAAACACAGTGTATTTTATCTCATTATGCATCCAACAATTCATTATCTAGAAAACAAAAACCTACTCTGGCGGGGGAATACATCGCCACAAGTATGTCACTCAAGACAACAAACAGGTTTCAAAGAATTAGATGACGCCTTACAAGGAGGGTTTCCTGAGCATGGAGTTATCGAGCTTCGTAGCCCTATTGGTATTGGAGAGTTACGTTTAATATTGCCTAGTATTTTGGCTCGCCACCAGCAGAAACCTGCAGACATTAGTGCCTTTATTGCCCCACCTATAGCTATCAATAGCGAAATGCTCGCTGAGCTGGGGTTTGCTTTAGAACAAATAATTGTGGTACAGCCCAAAGCACCAGCCCTTGCTTTATGGAGCGCCGAGCAAAGTTTGAAAAGTGGAGGCTGTCATAGCGTGGTACTGTGGTGCAATAACTTAACTATATGCCAAGTTAAGCGCCTGCAATTAGCGGCAGAAAAAGGCGGAGCTTTGCTATTTATTATTCGCGCTCGATCTCAACATTATATTCCTTTACCTGTCACTTTAGCGTTAACACTTTCTCATGCCGACGCGGGCATTCAAGTACAAATCAGTAAGCGTAAAGGTGCATGGCCAAGTCAAGCTCTTACTATCAATATGGTACACTATTGGCCTGAATTAAGCGTGCAAAATCAATATCATCACCGTCCAAATACAGTTGTGTATTTTCCGGCTCGTAATGGCTTAACGGGATAGTCAGCCGGTCTGTTATGCAAAAACTTTGGCTATATTTATGTTTTCCTCAATTACAGTTAGACGCGTTACTGCAACAAAATGTGCCTAATAAAACGGCTCATCAAGCCTATGTCATTTTGGATGAGCGTACTAATCAAATATGCCAGTTAGATCATAACGCTTACCAAGCGGGCATACGTTTGGGCATGGGGTTAGGCACAGCAGCGATGCTTAAAAGTGATTTACAGGTCATCGTTTATCAAACAAGGATTAACCAAGAAATCTTACACGATATTGCTAATAGTTTATATTTACTCACCAGCGATATCAGCATTCACAAACCCCATGGGCTGTTATTACAAATACAAAACATGCTCAGTATGTACGGGGGAATAAAGCCATACTGGCAAACAATTAAGCAGCAATTGTGTCATGGTTTATATAACCAAGGACTCTCGTTCAGTTATGGAACAGGGCACTCGCCTTTCGCCGCTAAAATACTTGCGGCCACATCTTGGAATAAAATAACTGACAACACACAAGTGATTGAACAAGCCATTTTACCTATCAAGCTAAGCTATACCGAACTTTCTTCCCAAGTAATTAAAAAGCTAGAGCGGGTGGGTATTTATGATGTACAAAGCCTGCTCAATATTCCCCTTGCCGATTTAGCCAAGCGTTTTGATGCCGACGTAGCCAATTACATTGGAAAACTAACAAACCAAATCCCTCATCCTATTCAATTTTTTCATCCTAAGAAGAACTTTGAGCGATATGTTGAATTGTTATACGACCTCGAAAATATACAGGCATTGCTTCCAGCATTAGGCCAGATATTAGACTTAGTCGAGCGGTTTTTAAAAAACCGTGATTTACTCACACAAACCTTGAATATTGAACTTTATCAACGAGAACAGGCCCCTTTAGCCTTAGAGGTGCATTCGCGCCAAGGTGAATATTTAGCACAACGTTGGTTAGCCTTACTACGTTTACAATTTGAGAATACTCGACTAATCGCTCCCGTATTTGCGATAGGCGTGCGCGTACACAATACCTATGTTCGCTCTCCCGACAAACAAGACTTATTCAGCCCCAAGCAAGGTACCCTTTCACGCTTACAATTATTATCACTATTACAAGCCAAACTAGGCGATCAGGCCGTATTTACTCCTAGTATTCAAAATGACTTTCGCCCTGAATCAATGCTCCAAGTCAATCAAAGTACTCATAAATCATTAAAAAATGTCAAATTACAAGCAATGCGCCCTAGCCTGTTACTTCACCACCCTGAGTCATTGAAAGAAAAAGTCAACATCATATATGGCCCCGAACGAATAGAAACCGCATGGTGGGAAGTGAATAAAATCACTCGCGACTACTTTATTGCACACAACGCACAAGGCCAGTGGTATTGGGTATTTAAAACGCCAGCTAATGAATGGTTTTTACATGGTGTGTTCAGTTAATGTCTGTTTCTTTGCAATACGCCGAACTATTTTGTCAGACCAACTTCAGCTTTTTATATGGCGCGTCTCATCCCCAAGAAATAGTCAAACAAGCTGATTTTTTGGGTTATCAGGCCATTGCCATTACCGATGAGTGTTCAGTGGCAGGTGTGGCTAGAGCCTACAGCGCAATTAAAAACCAGCAGCTCAATATTAAGTTAATAGTAGGTAGCTTATTGTGTTTTCAGCAGGAGTTAAAACTAGTACTACTGTGCCCCAACAGACAAGCATACGCAGAATTATGCCGCGTCATTACCAACGCCCGCAAACGCGCGCCTAAAGGAGAATATGAACTAAACTTATGGGATCTACGCAGTATTCAACATTGTATCGTCATATGGTTACCCAATGGTGACAACAAACATGACCAACACTGGGCCCCGTGGCTAAAAAAACAGTACAAAAATAAACTATGGTTAGGTTACCAGCGCCACCTAACCGCCAACGAGCATCGCTATCTTCGCCACCTAGAACACCTCGCAGCACAGCATCAAATAAGCCTATGCGCTTGTGGTGGCGTACTCATGCATATTGCGCAACGTTTACCGTTACAACATACACTAACCGCCATTCGCAAAGGACAAACAGTGGCCGCGTTGGGTCGCCAACTGCAACCCAACAGCGAACGTTACCTTAGGCCTTTGCATAAATTATCAACCCTATACCCTACACCCACACTAGTCGAGTCAGTCAAAATAGCGCAACTATGTACATTCGATATGGGTAGTTTACGTTACGAATACCCAAGTGAACTGGTCCCCAAAGGAAAACCCCCCTCACAACATTTACGAGAATTAGTCATCGCAGGTATGGCAATTCGTTTTTCCACAGGTAAAGCGTTAACTTTCGCAATCAAGCGGATCATTATAAAAGAACTATTTTTAATCAAAGAGTTAGGGTACGAGTACTTTTTTCTGACCATCCACGACCTAGTGAAGTTTGCTCAACAAGAACAAATTTTGTATCAAGGCAGAGGCTCGGCAGCGAATTCGATTGTATGCTATTGCTTACAGATCACAGCGGTTGATCCTAGGCAAATATCGGTATTGTTTGAACGTTTTATTTCTAAAGAGCGTCAAGAAGAGCCGGATATCGACGTAGACTTTGAACATGAAAGGCGTGAAGAAATCATTCAGTACATCTATCAAAAATATGGCCGAGAACGCACCGCTATAGCCGCAACTGTCATCACCTATCGCCATAAAAGTGCTATTCGAGATGTAGGTAAAGCGTTAGGAGTGAGTGAGCACCAACTCGATTTTTTTATTAAAAACATGAACCACAGAGACAGAGAATTAGGCTGGCGTAGCCAAATTAGCGAATTGGGTTTTGACCCGCATTCTCACCAAGGGCAATTGTTTGCTGCTTTAGTAGATGAAATTAGAGGCTTTCCTCGGCATTTATCGCAACATGTGGGCGGCTTTGTTATCTCACAAGGCCCCCTTTACCATTTAGTGCCAGTAGAGAATGCAGCCATGGCAGAACGAAGTGTGATCCAATGGGACAAAGACGATTTAGAAAGCTTAGGATTACTCAAAGTAGACGTACTCGCCCTAGGCATGTTAACCGCTATCCGTAAAACATTTGCTTTAATCCAGCAACATTATCAACAACAATATAGTGTGGCTGGCATCACCTACCTTGGGGATGATCCACAAGTATACAAAATGATCCAAGCCGCCGACACAGTAGGCGTATTTCAAATAGAATCAAGAGCACAAATGAGCATGCTACCTAGGCTTAAGCCCTCTACGTTTTATGATTTAGTGATCCAAATAGCCATTGTACGCCCAGGGCCAATCCAAGGTGGGATGGTACACCCTTTTCTAAAGCATAGGGCTAACCCTCAACTCATCCAGTACCCATCGGCAGAGTTAAAAGCAGTCTTATCACGCACATCTGGGGTACCTATTTTTCAAGAGCAAGTAATCAAAATTGCCATGGTCGCAGCGGGATTCAGCGGTGGCGAAGCAGATCAACTCCGCAGAGCTATGGGCAGTTGGAAGAAAAATGGCGAACTCACCCTTTTTAAAGATAAGTTAATATCAGGCATGCTCGCTAGAAACTACCCATTAGATTATGCCGAGCGTATCTATCAACAAATTTGTGGTTTTGGTGAATACGGTTTTCCCGAATCTCATTCAGCTTCATTTGCTGTACTCGCTTATGTATCAAGTTGGTTAAAATACTACTATCCCGCGGCGTTTTATGTAGGGTTATTAAATAGCTTACCCATGGGATTTTATTCGGCTAATCAGCTTATTCAAGATGCTCAGAGGCACCACATTGAGATTATGCCTATTTGTATTAACCAATCAACTTATGAGCACCGCTTACAATATCACAATAAAAATTGGGCCATCAGACTAGGGCTTCGCCTAGTGAAAGGTATCAACAGATCTGATACGAAAAGATTAATGGAACAACGCCCCAAGTTAGGTTTTGCCAATATTGCGCAAGTTAAACAACTCACACTCAGCCATCACTTTTTAGAGGCCCTCGCCAGTGCCAATGCGTTTAATACGCTTAGCGACAATAGGTTCGAAAGCCGTTGGCAGCTAATGGATAAGCAAAGTGAACTCGCTCTATTACAACACCAGCCTATCGATCCAACGATTAATATTCCTAGCCCCAGCCAGACCGAAACACTCATAGAAGACTACAACGCCACTAGCTTAAGTTTGACTAGCCATCCCATTCGTTTATTAAAAGAAGCCAATCTACTACCTAAATACACTCTAGCGACAGAGTTACAAGAAAAACACCACCAAAGTCCCGTTAGTGTCGTCGGCGTGGTAACTGGCAGGCAACGACCCGGCACCTCAAAAGGCGTTACCTTTATCACGCTTGAAGATGACACAGGCAATATCAACGTTGTGGTTTGGTTAGCCACTTCCAGAGCACAAAAGCAAGCCTATTTAAAATCAACCATATTGCTGGTAAAAGGCATACTAGAAAAGGGAGATGGCGGTGTTATCCATGTTATCGCCGGAAAATTAGTCGACCTAAGCCACTTGCTAGAAGAACTAAATAACAAACCTAGGCATTTTCACTGAACCATAACCATAATTTCACGTTATTTTATTAAGCAACACAGAACAGCTAAAAAGAGCTTTAGCTTGAGCCCTTCATTTTCAAACGCAGGTTCTTAAGCTACGTCGACTTATTCTCACCGAACCTTTCCAATGATTTCTAAAACATAAAATGTATTAACGTTACCCTAAGCGAGTAAACTGCGACTTTATCCTTCATTTTTTTGCCTGAACCTTGTTCCCCCTATCCCATTATTAAAATAGCTATGTATAATCAATGTCATATCTCCTCATAATTAGTAAAAGTAACAATGGCAAACGACCCTTTTGATGACATGCCTAAGATCACCTTAGAAAAAGATGACCTTGAATCATTTCAGCGTACACGAGCACAAGCCAATAAAACGGGCGATAAAAAAATCCCGCCCCCAAAGACCCCGTAGCACCGGCTAAAGGACCATCTTGGTTTGTATTTTTATTATTTATTGCCCTAATAGCTGGCGCCGGCGTGTATTGGTCGATGGAACAGCACAAAGTATTGCTACAAGCTCAGGATCGTATCACCGAGCTTGAAAATCGCTTGTCGGCTACCGGTGAAGAAATGGATCAATCGACAGTCGCTCTTGGCGTACAAGTCAAAGAGTTAAGCGCTAAAACCAAAGAGCTTTGGGACCAAATGGATAAACTTTGGGCCTCAGCGTGGCGGCGTAACCAAGCTGATATCAAAACATTAAACACCTCTTTAGCATCAGTTAAAAATTCGAATGCTGTAGACATTAAGTCGCTCCAAGAAGTTACTTCAGTGAACGATACTGAAATTGGCCTTATGAAAGAACAGTTAGGTTCTCAAAAAAGTGTCATCACACAAATGCAAGATCAGTTGACACAAATAAGTGCGGGCGACGTAGAAGTTGAACAGCAATTAGCAAACTTACGTGAAAAATTAATCTCTACCGCTTTAGCCAATAACAGTTTAACCAATCGTATCGATGACTTAGACACTCGCCTAAAAGCCAACGAAAAACAAACTGCGATAAACTCAGGCAGCAAGAGTGCCGCCCCTGCGTTGTAAAATTAAAGCCATTGCGATAAAAAGACAGACAAAAAAATAGAACGTTTAACGCTCTATTTTTTTGTCTGCATATTAACAGTGTCACTTATAGCGACCTACCGATATTACTCTGCAGCATCATCGGCGCGTTTAGCTACCGACTCTTTAATCAATTCTTGCAACTCACCTTGTTGAGACATTTCCATGATAATATCGCAACCACCAACAAGTTCACCATCAACCCATAATTGTGGAAAAGTTGGCCAATTAGCATATTTAGGTAGCTCTGCACGAATATCAGGATTTTGTAGAATGTCTACATAGGCAAACTGTTCGCCACACTGCATAAGTGCTTGTGAAGCCTGCGATGAAAAACCACAATTTGGTAGCTTAGGTGATCCCTTCATATACAAAAGAATTGGGTTCTCTTCGATTTGCTGTTTAATTTTATCAATAGTTTCCATAGTGGCTCTCATTTTCAAATTTGAATTGCTGCTGATCTGGCGGCAAGTTTAACTTTTTCAAGTACGAATACCAATCTTAGCCTTGAAAAATTCAAATATGACTCAATTTAGTTATTCTAGTTTGAAAAAACAAAACAATTAACTCGTCAGTACTTTTACATTGCAGCATAAAGTATTAGCATTTAGTTCGTTTTGAGTAGTGTCACACATTTAACTATCTAATGGAGAAACATCATGGCTTTTGAATTACCAGCACTTCCTTATGAAAAGAACGCTTTAGAACCACATATCTCAGCAGAGACATTGGAATACCATTACGGCAAACACCACGCAACTTACGTAACTAAGTTAAACGGTTTAGTTGAAGGTACTGACTTAGCGAGCAAAAGCCTTGAAGAAATCGTTAAGAATTCTGAAGGTGGCGTATTTAACAACGCGGCACAAATCTGGAACCACACTTTCTACTGGAACAGCTTAAGCCCGAATGGCGGCGGTGAGCCAACAGGCGCACTAGCTGACGCCATTAATGCTAAATGGGGCTCTTTTGCAGACTTCAAAGTGGCACTAAATGACAAAGCGGTAAACAACTTTGGTTCTAGCTGGACTTGGTTAGTTAAAACTGCAGACGGTAGCCTAGACATTGTTAATACAAGCAATGCTGCCACTCCATTGACCGACGCAAGCCTAACTCCAGTACTAACTGTAGACCTTTGGGAACATGCTTATTACATCGATTATCGTAACCTTCGTCCTAAATACCTAGAAGGTTTTTGGGCTTTGGTTAACTGGGAATTTGCATCTGCAAACTTCGCTTAATCGCTGACGGTATAAAGACCCTTTAGAAGCCCTGCTTGTCGGGGCTTTTTTTGATCATTGATTAACCAGAAATAAACCAATAACCATTCCAATCACTACTTCCTGCATCGCGAATTGTATACTGGTGTTGGTATAATCCCACTTTCTGGTAATCTTAGGACAAAGTTACAGATAAGAACGAATTAAATGCATCAATCACAAAGTACTGATCCACTGCACGGCATGTCTTTGCAAAAATACTCGAATATTTAGAAGCTAGCCTTGGTTGGGAAGAACTAGGGAAACGCATTAAAATTAACTCATTCACTAAAGATCCGTCGATTAAATCTAGCTTGAAATTTCTACGTAAAACCCCTTGGGCACGAGAAAAAGTTGAGCAACTGTATATTTCATTAATCACTGACGACAGCCAACAACAGCCACAAAAAACTAAATCTGCCGCCGCAAAAGAACCCTTTGTTTGGCCAGATCTAAATAAAAATAAAAATGTTTTTTATATAGATACAAAAAAAGACGAACTAGCGTTCGCCTCTTTAGATCCCCTGCCTAGCTTTTATATCGACTAGTGCAATAGATAAAACTATAAACTAATTTGCCCATTAAGCAAAGCAAATTATGGGTAACAAAGGTTACCCCAATATAATTTCTACGACTTGCCCCCAGCCGCCCAATTAATTAACTTTTGAAGATGTAAACTAGAACTCAATACCAAATGGATAACTTGTAAAATACCCGATTCATGAGCTTGTTTTAGCGACTTCCCACTCAACTTATCGACCGCTTTTTTATCGAATCCATATAAACCATTTAACTCAATTTTGCCTTTATTTGGAATTTCAACCCCCAAAGTGATTGGCTCAATCAGGTTAAGTTCATCGGCTTGTTTGAGTAAGTTAGCGGTATAACTGACGCCCCCATTAGTTGTGAAAAAGTACTTTCAATTTTTGTTAAATAGTCAGTCTTTTTTCCTTCCTCATCAAATAATGCAGCGCCCTGTTTCTTATTAACCTGCTCTGCCGCAACATCAATAGCAATGTGACCTTTATTCATATTGTCTTTATCAGGCATATAAGCTTGAAATGGTCGTCTTATGATATCCAAAGGCATATACGTCGCTTGCCACTTATTATCTCTTAGATACAAATTCTGCTTGTCGCTAAACCCTAAAATAGCAGTTAATTGGAATTCACCGGATGTGGGACTCTTTGTAATAAAAATACTGTACTCATGCACTAAGGTGCTCAGCTCTTGTGCTATCACAGTCGCCACGTTCACTCTATTTTGCAAGGTATCAACAATACTCGTGTCTATTTTGATATCTTTATGCACTCTGCCATCTAAAAGCTCCATCGTGCTCTTGGTAGATCCTGTCATTTATTCCTCTCTAAAATGTGCTTTGCCATAACGGGCTTTATTATTGTAAGCTTTAGCCATACGCATGCTTTGAGTACTCAAAGAAAAACGTATAACCTTGTACACAGATCTTATCGCAGAACACCAACCAAACCAATTGTTAACAATTGATTTACCTAAAAATAGTTAGGGCTTGCGCTATAAAAGCGTTTTCAAAGAATTAACAACAAATGATAAGTAAGGCCGCAACTTAGCCAACGTTAGATATTCTAATTTCATACACCTTCAGGTATTGTTAACAATTCACATAGCATTTAGTGATAACCTTCTCTGTTAACAACTAGTGAGAGAATAATGCGTTAGAAAGAGTGAGAGCAAAATGAACTCAAAAGTACAAAAAGTGGTAATTCTTGGTGGTGGAACAGCTGGTTGGATGACGGCTGCAATGCTTTCTAAAACAATGACTAAACTCGATATAAGCTTAGTGGAGTCAGACCAAATTGGCACAATAGGTGTCGGCGAAGCCACCATCCCAAGCTTGCATTTTTTTAATGATATTTTGGGCATTCGCTCGAGCGAATTTGTAGAACAGACGTCTGGCAGTTTTAAGCTAGGCATTCAGTTTGAAAATTGGCATAAACAAGGCGAAAGCTATTTCCATGGCTTTGGTTCAACTGGTTTGGGAATGTGGGCCGCAGGTTTTCATGAATACTGGAAACGAGGCCTTGATTTAGGCATGTCAAAACCTTTTAGTTATTATAATTTCGAAGCTCAGGCCGCACTTTCCAATAAGTTTGCCCATCAAGAAAACGGGGTAAATTTTGCTTATCATTTAGATGCTGGCCTTTACGCTAAAATGTTAAAGCAAGAATCCTTAAGAAATGGTGTAACACGTATAGAGGGTATGGTCAGTAAAGTTCACACTGCACCAATAAACGGCAATATTACCCGTCTTGAATTAAAGGACGGTCAAATAATTGCAGGGGATTTATTTATTGATTGCTCTGGATTTAAGGGCCTACTTATCGATGAAACCTTAAATACCCCTTTCACTGACTGGTCGCACTGGCTACCTATGAATAGAGCCATAGCAGTGCAAACAAAATTAACTCAATCCCCAGAGCCTTTCACCCGCTCAATTGCTCATCATGCAGGTTGGCAATGGCGCATCCCCTTACAGCACCGAATGGGCAATGGCATCGTCTATTCTAGTCAGTTTATGAATGATGATGAAGCCCAAAGTATACTGTTATCTAGTATCGAAGGCGAAACTCTGACTGAGCCAAGAGTCATCAAATTTAAAACCGGACATAGAACACAGCTTTGGAACAAAAACTGTATTGCCATGGGCTTAGCTGGAGGCTTTATTGAACCTTTGGAGTCCACTGCAATCCATATTATCCAACAAGGGATCATGCAATTAATTCAGTACTTCCCAAGCAATGGTATCAACGAATTGGAAGTGGCTGAATACAATGATTACATGTGCCGAGACTACAATGAAATTAAAGACTTTATTATTTTGCACTATTGCCAAACTGAAAGAGAAGACTCACCTTTTGGAAATTTTGTAAAAGTATGGATATACCGGATACGCTAAAAGCCCGTATGGAGTTATTTAAAAACACCGGCCGATTTGTGCAAAAAAGAAATGAGATATTTGTCGACTCTTGGCTGCAAGTAATGATAGGGCAAGGTCTAGTGCCAGATGTACATCATTCTTTAGCCGATGAATTAACAGAAGGTGAATTACAAAGCTTTTTAACACAAATAGAAAGTGATATTCAAACAAAAGTGCAACAACTCCCCACTCATGGTGAGTATTTAAAGTCTATTAGCAGATAACCTGAATTAAACTAAAATTTAAAGACACTATTCTAAACCCAATAAAAAAGCCCGGTGAAATGAATCATCGGGCTTTTATTGTATTCATTATTATCTAGTTTGGAATAGCAATCAAACGTAGATTATTAATGTAATATTGAGCATTTACTTGAGTAAAAGTGATATCAAGGGTCATAGTTTCTTGCGACCAATCGATTTCTGCACTTCTACCGTAGTTCTCAGAAATAATCACATCTTGTGGCATTACGTTAGCAGCCCAAGTAATTGGATTATTACTAGCAGCAATACTGTCTACACCATTCGATAAACTCACGCTATAACCAACAGAATCAGCTAAACCCAAAGCAGCATGATTGATCAGTTGACCTTCTATGGATAGAGCGTAACGCGCATTAGGTTTAATCGCCCCCGCTTTAATAGGTAAACTCACTGTAACAGATGACTCAGCACCAACATCAACAAATAGCTTTTTATCGCCTGCATCATCACGAATTTCAACTAAACCTGCATTAGATGCAATCGCTTCGTTATTTTCAAACAAACCAACATTATCAACTAAAAGGTCATGTACAGACGTGTCGATAGCCCCATATTCAACCACCGAAATGTCATCGAAGTGATGTACCGCTCTTGGATCGTACTGACCAATATCCCATTGCAACATTGAACCTTCATAACCAGCCCAAGCACTCATATGGGTTCCTACCAAAGTCACTATTTCCTTCCACTCACCAGCAGGTTGTACTGCAGGACGCGATGCACTCCAAAACTTATTGTTTAATGTAGTGTTGGTCACCCACACCGGTGAAAATGGATTAGCTGAACTAGGCAAGTCTTCCGGGTTTCTTAAACCATAAGAAAATGCGTATTTCTGGCCCGTTTCTAGCGTGGCAATGTCATCAAGCCCTATGTAACAAATTGCTCCATCCAACAATAAGCCATAATTACCTGTACGCGCGGCGTCTTCAGAAATAAAGATCCCTTGATCGCCACCACAGTTCCAATTGTGAGCATAACCAAATGTAAAAGTTGCAAGATTGGCTTGAGTAAACTGACCAACGTAAAGAGGGTCTTCCAAATCAACATTGGGGGCGACTACCGCTCCTAAGTTAACTTGTTCACCTTGAACCATGATAGATAAAGTACGCTTACCATCCGTTACGTTACCTTTGTCATCGGCAACGGTATAAGTTACCTCAGCGGCTTTGAAGGTTTTACCCACTTTAGCTTCTGTGAAAAAAGCATGAGAATCGATTGTCACAGTACCGTCTGCTTCATCAATATCTAAAATGCCAAAGTCTAAATCAGAAGTTTTGTCATTGACTTTGACATCACTAATGACAATTGCATCTCCTTCACGTTCAACAATGCCCTGTTTTAAATCAACAACAGTAATGCCTGAAGTTTCAGGAACAATTTCATCTGTGAAGTATTCATCTACTTTAGGTGAACCAGGTATGTCTTTAACTGCTAAAAGAGTAAATGACAAATCACGTTGAATAGCATGATTATGGTCGTTAACATCATATGTGTAATTAAACTGATAACTCAACCCGCGGGTTAATTCGTCAGAAATTGACGTAACGTCAAACTCCACTTGTTGTGTCGTATATGTCACATCATCTTCTGTATCGTCAGGTGTCCCCATATCATTTACTTTTTCAATATCCACAATCGAAAAAGCTAGCTCAAATGGATTATCTGTATTGGCAACCATATTTGATGCAGACAATACCGCGTCTTGCGCATCTTGATCTGTCACTCCGGTTAATAACTCCAAGCGAACGGTGTCATTATCTAACGTGCCGCCAGCCGATAGTCCACCATCAAATTGTGGCGCAAAGTCTTCACCTACCAATTCAACAGTTACTTTGCGTGGAATACTATGTTCACCATCAGAAATATTATACTCTGCGACAATTGATAACACTTGATCACTATCAACCTGAGCTTCAGCTAATACAGGACGATAATTGATAAAATTACCATCAATAACCGCCGCACCCGCTGCCAGTTCCACATCACTGGTGATGACATTTCCTGATGCATCTTTAATAGATGCAGTCAATACAACGTCTTTAACCGTCAAGTAATCCTTATCTGCGTCTTTAGCCACAGTATCGTTGGTTGTATTACCTGAAGTGGTTGTACCTAGTAAATCAACAACTTTTAATTCCCATTTTTCAGGTAAAGATACGTAAATATCACCACCATGAGTAGGGGCACTAGTATTCGGTTTTGCTTCATATTCATAATCAGGGGTATTACAACCAGTTAAAGCTAGTAACACCGAGCCGGCTAATAAAGCATGAGATTTTTTAAATGTTTTTCATAATTATATTTACCAATATCTGTCAATTCCATGCACGGACCGTAGCCCGCACATATCGTAGTATTCTTAGAAGTTTACACGGAGACCAAGGCGGTATGTGGTACCTACTTTATAACGTGTATACGTACGATGTTGAGGAGCCTCCCCTCTAACGGATTACCTTCCACTAGATTAGTAAAACCTCCGTTTCCATCTGATACAACTTGTAAAGTTCGACTAGTGAAATAGGTTCGATAAGCCTCATCTGTCAAGTTGATAGCTTGGAAACTAACAGACACATTGTCCATAACCCGCCAATTCGCTGACAAGTCTAGGGTTTGTCTACCTTCATTCCAGATCGAACCATTATTCCAATAACGTCCCCCTTGGTTAGTATTCCAGTCTCGTCCTACTAGTGAGTCTGAACTACCACGGAAACTTAAATTCACAGAATGGCCGCCTTGCTCCCAGAAAAACGAAGCGTTATAACTATGTTCAGGCGTATCGGCGACCGGATAAGCAAATGGATTGGCGTCATCAATCTCTGAATCGTAACTACTATCTTGATATGTATAGTTGGCAGATAAACCAAAACCGTTTGTCCACTCAGGCAAGCCAAACTCTTCTGCTAAGAAATCATAAGTTTGCACATAACCAATCTCAAGACCGGTAATTGTTGCGTCTTCAGCGTTAACTGTTTTAGTCACACTAGGCTTGGCACAAAGATCACGTAAATCGTTACTCATGATAGTTGGGTCGGTTGCCCACCAAGCAAAATCAGTGGTGGTCATTAAACCAAGACATCCTTCTAGACCGTAGTTTTCTGACGCAGTATCAGTTTCATCTACTGTCATCACTAAGGTCATTGACACTTGCAGGGTTAACACTGTCATCACGTACGTCTAAGATATACTCATTGGAAGTTTGTAAATCAGTAAAGTTAGACATGTCTTTACGATATAAAGCGACACTTAACATACCCGTTTCAGAAAAATACCATTCAAAGGATAGATCTAAGTTATTCGATGTAAGCGGTTCTAACTGAGTATTATATGACCTAACGGAACCCACATTTGGATTACCTGACCCCCAATATCCGCCTTCTGTCACTTTATAATAAGGACGAAGCAAGTCAATTTCAGGTCGAGTCATTGTCTTAGAAATAGCAAAACGACCAATCATCTCATCAGAAAAAGCATAATTTAGGTTTAAGCTAGGTAATACATTCGAATAACTATGCGTACCAGAAGTAGGAGTAGACTTTAATGACTTGTTAACCGGAGTGGTATCATATGGTGTTGTATCATTTGGTGCAAAACCACCATCCCAAGTAGGTAATTCATCATAGGCATAAAAACGACTTCCTCTAACATCTGTATACATCCACATGTTAAACCAATTGATACCATAATCAGCGTTAGCAGGCCTTGTTAACGTGTTTGTTTCATCATTTAGGAAATCATCATAAGCTTGAGCAAAAGTTGCATATTCAGGGTCGTGACAAGCACCTTGATCAGGAATTCGTACCCATGTAGAAGGATCAGGACCAGCGCTAGTATCCCAGCCTAAGCCATCAACACGTTGATATTTATTGTTATATCCACCTCCTTCCATACTAGGCGTAAATGGACGACATTCTGGCAAATCAGTGTTACGTAAATCTCTTAACGTTACGCGGTTAAAATCAAACTCAAATTGAGGACGGTTAGGATCGCCATAAAAACTGAAACCATTGTAACCATTAGCTTCAACTTCTGTTTTCACATAACGTAGACCTATGTCACCGGTTAATGCACCATCTAAAGCTTCAAAATTAAACTTTAGATACGCTGCAGAAGTATCTATGTCAGCTGAACGGGTTTCTGTATTGTCGACGTCTCGGACTAGGTCATCTGCGCCTAATAATGATTCTCTCGCCTTTTTAATGTCAATCGGTGCCCAACCACTGGTAGCACTGCTAGCCGCGTACCCTAAAGACTCCATGAAGTTATCATATTCCATAGGCTCACCGGCAATTAGGTCACCAGTAATATCCATCATAGTACCGCTAACAATGGTCACTAATGTACCATCAGGTTGCTCAACTACCGAACCTTCTGCTACGGACGTATAATTATACGCTTGATTATCAACAAACTTAGTACGGGTAGATGTTTTTACACCGAACTCAACCGAAGTGATACCAAAGGCATCTAAATCGTAATCGAAATCGATTTGTGCGTTTTTAATTTCATCTTCAACGGTTACATCTGTTTCACGAATATAACCTAAGAAAAAGCTTTTTGTATCCGCTGGATTAAATCCCGTTAAACCTGTGTTGTCCCAATTAGCAGGTCTAAGCACATTTTCTTCATCATAGTAATCTTCGAGGTTATCACCAAAGTCTATAATATCTTCACCATGGATCATGGTGCAGGTTACACCTGTTGTACAATCGTAACCAACAGGCTGAACATCATCACCCGCATCATATAACATGCCCTGCGTCACTTGAGCCCAGTTTTGCATAACAGTATAAGCATTACCTTGGTTTACTATTAGAGGTACTTTTTGACATACCTACTAAGGCAGACATACGTAAGGTATCAGTCAACTCAGTTTTAAAGTTCAAAGTTGCACTAAAGTTTTCATTATCAGTACCACCATCAGAACGAGCCATGTTGCCCGCGCCATAACGATTCTGACGTTTCATCATAGTACTAGTGCTGGTATCTACTTGATACCAATCATATGGGTCAGTTTGCGGAGCAACTGGACGGTTATCTGCAGAAGGTAAGCCTTCAATTTGATTTAATTTTCCCGCATTTGCACGGGCTTGAATAGAATCATATGTACGAACTAAGTCTTGCTTACTAAAATTCACATCAAACATTAATTCAGATTTATCTGTGGGCAAATATTGCACACCTAAACTTACACCTTGACGGTTACTTTCATTTTCATGCAATTCATATTGAGTATTTGCAGGCTCAATTGCCCTAAAATTAGAAATAACATTACCGTTTTGATCCAGCCCTTGTCTTAAGGTCGGCGTCGCTTGATAATTATTTGCACTATATTGATCTCGGCGATAGGCATTAGTTTCATCGACTACGGTCAATGCTACACCTAACGTTTCATCTAAGAATTTTTCACTGACTGAAAATTGAATTTTGTGGTTAGCTTTTTCAGAGAAATCACTGTAGCGCCCTTGCACCGTTGCCGAACGAACGTCTTTACTGACATCCAAAGGCCTAACCGTCACCAAGTTAACCGACGCACCTAACGACCCTTCATCATGATCAGCACTCGCAGTTTTAACCACTTCTAGTTTAGAAAGGGTATCTGCAGAAAAAGAACTTAAATCAACGGCTTGTGAAAAATCGGTAGAAGTAAGGGTTTGACCATTAAGAGTAATAGCATTTTGGTTAGCATCGGCGCCACGCACAGTGATTTGAGTCCCTTCACCATCGGCACTAACTACTGTTACACCTGTCACACGTCCTAGAGCATCGGCAATATTCTGATCTGTAGACTTACCGATATCTTCAGCGTTAATGGTATCGCGAATACCAGAAGCGAAACGTTTATCATTAATAGACTTTTTCAAACTACTTTTGATACCAGTAATTTCAATTACTTCAAGCCCATCTTCTTTATCTTCTTCTTGCTGAGCGAAAGCACTAATACTCGTAGCGGCTAGAACCGCTACGCATATAGTACTTAGTTTAAAATTGTGTTTGGTCTGTGTCATTTCATTGTCCCAGATTTTGTGTTGTTGAGAGTCACCGAAAATAAGATTTCGTAATGCATAAGCTAAAATCTATAACTCGATTTTTACACTTTACCCCTCAAAATTTTAACTGTCAACACAACATTGTTAACAATTGGCACAAAACAAAATTAAAAATTATCATTAAAAACGTACACTTACCAAAAAACAACCTTTGTTTTCACAAAGAAAAAACGAAGTTTAAATATAAACAACCATTGTCTATAACATAGAGTTTCAGATTTTTAAGAGAACAGTTTTCCAATAGAATTGGTCAGTTATCAATGTCTATCTATCGTCATAATTTTTACAGTTAGTCATTTTCTATCCCAAATATTTGCAATTAGAAATAAAATATGATTTTAAACAAAAGATTACCAACTAGAACGAGATTAAAACTTGAAAATATTTAAATTGGTTTGTTTATGACATTTTGTTTACAATTAATCATCTCTTATAATTTACTAAGTATTAACTTTTAAAATAAATGAACCAAAAAGCATCACTAATTTATTAATACAAAACAACAACGCTCCACAACCATTAAATGCGAAACATCGGTAGCATATATAAAAACAAAGAAACTGGCTTAGTAAATAAATACAAAACGTTATTATTCAATAGTTAATTTAATGAAAATTAAATTATTCTATCTTGAACTAAGCTTTCTATAGCTAACAGATATTTGAAGCAGTATGAGTGCTTATGAGTAATTTTGAACGATTAATCACTAATTAAAATTCAACAGTAGTTAAATATCAGCAACAAGGTATTGAATTAATAAGGAATAATCTTGGCTAGAACAAAGAAAAAGATAGTTATATTAGGTGGCGGTACAGCGGGCTGGGTGACAGCCTCAATATTGTCAAAAAACTTAGCGCAAACTAATTATACCGTCACATTAATTGAATCTGAAACCATTCAGCCTGTTGGCGTAGGTGAAGCTAGCATTCCACCTATTTATTCGTTAATTGAATACTTAGAATTAAACGATAGTGATTTAGTGGCAAATGTAGATGGTACATTTAAATACGGCATTCATTTCGAAAACTGGTCTAAAACTGGTGAGCAGTACATGCATGCTTTCGGTAAACTAGGTACAGAGATTAACAATATCCCCTTTTTAGATTTTTGGTTTAAAACGGCTCATCAAACAGGCGCAACGAGTATTACGCCTTTTTTCCCGTCCGCTGTGGCCGCCTATAACCATAAATTTGTCCCTCAAGCCCCAAGACCTAAAGGCTCTAAGCCCACAGACTTTTATCCACTATGCAGTTTATCTTTTGCTCTGCATTTTGATGCGAGTCTGATGGCAAAATACCTAAGTGAATTTAGTGTTAAGAACGGCATCGAGCATATTACGGCGACAGTCACCCATGTTCAACTAGCGGAATCAGGCAATATTTCGAGCCTAACACTAGATAATAATCAACAGGTAGACGGAGACCTATTTATTGATTGCTCAGGTAGTGTAGGACGATTAATTAAACAAGAGCTAAACCAAGAAGTTGAAGAGTGGAGCAAGTACTTACCTTGCGACAAAGCAATAGCAATTCAAACCGAAAACGTCTCAGACTCCATTCCTTCCTATACTAAAGCAATTGCCATGCAAGCCGGCTGGCGTTGGCAAATTCCACTAAAAAGTAGAACGGGTAATGGTTATGTATATTGCAGTAAATATATTTCTGATGAAGAGGCTAAACAAGAGCTTTTGGCCAGCCTAGATGGCAAGCCTATCACTGAACCTAAAATCATACCATTTACCACAGGTTGCTTAACTACACCTTGGCACAAAAACTGTGTTGCTATAGGTTTATCAAGCGGATTTATGGGACCCATGGAGTCTACAAGTATTCATTTAATTTATCGATTTGCTTTGTTATTGCGTAAACAATTAGATGATAATAATTGGCAAGACAACTCGTTTTTTAATGAAACATTTGCCTTCGAAACCAAAAGAATTAGAGATTTTTAATATTACACTATCATATCAATCAAAGAGATGACGGCAAATTTTGGCTAGATTGCCAAAAATATGATTTTACCTGAAACGCTAAAACAAAGGCTGCAAGAATACAGTGACACAGGCTTTATAAAAATTGATTCAAGAGAATTGTTTAGTTACGAAAGTTGGATACAAGTATTAATTGGTCAAAAATACTTGAAGAGTTATGAAAAGTTTTCTCAACCAGATATCCCAGCCAATGGAGCAGTACAGTTTTTAACTAACGTACACAATGCGATTAAACGTGAAGTGGACAAATTACCAGAACACAGAATATTTATAAATAACCTTAACAAGTAAGCCTCTTAACTCATGGGAAAGTATTTAGTATGCTTAGCAATGTATTGTGTTATTTGATTCAATGCTTGTTGAGCCTGCTGATGTTCGGTTAATTCTGCAGAGTTTATCTGTGGAAAAACGCCCATACCTGCCAATAAAACATGCCATGACATTGAAGAATAATACTGAGTGACTTGTTGCCTATTTAACTCTTTTTCTAAATCTTGTCCACTACACCACACTTCCATCACGGCTTGTAGACGATCAGATATTTTTATGTCATTACGGCACGCTTTCCAATAATCTGTATCACTTCTACTATTCGTTAAATAATGCAACACAATATAATCGCGAATATGTTCAAAGAGGTGATTGACGCCATGATTATAAAAATCTTGGTATTTATTAGTGTAGTCTCCCCTCTTAACCTGCTCTACAAACTGCTCAATGCTAAGTTGTACAATATGTAAGGCTGTTGCTTCAAGAGGCTCAATAAATCCCTGTGACAAACCAATGGCAACACAGTTTTTATACCAATGTTTCTCCAACCGCCCCACTTTCATTTTTATATGTCGTGCCTCAATATTTGGGTCATTAGCATTGATAGCCTGTCTCAATTCTCTCTCGGCTAAGTCCGCACTTAAAAAATCACTACTATAGACATAACCATTACCTGTGCGCGAAGACAGCGGTATATCCCACTTCCAACCATTAGATAACGCGGTAGATATCGTTTGCGGTACATACCCCTCTTTTTTCGCCGTAGGGATGGCCACTGCCGAATCATTAAATAAGTTATCTTTAAAAGAACAAAACTTCACACCCAAGGTTTTTTCCATTAACAACGCTTTAAAACCGGTGCAATCAACAAAAATATCTGCCGTTAAAGTTCGACCGGATGTAGTCAGCACCGAGCTAATATCTCCGGAATGGGAAAGTTTGACATCGATTACCTCGTCAACAATATGCCGCACACCTAGCTGCTCTGCATGACTCTTTAGAAATAGTCCAAGTTTTGTAGCGTCGAAGTGATACGCATAGATTGAATCTACAACACTAGTATCATTGGATTTTGGTATACGGCCTTGCTTAACTAACTCTGACTGTAAAAAGTAACTATTGGGGTGAGCATCAACTTGATAATTTCCATGCCTAAGCATAGTAACTTGCCTAAATACGTCAAAGCTTTGTTGATCAAGAGAACTTGAAAAAGGATGAAAATATTGATTGAAACCTTTCTTTGTCGACCAATCTGCAAATGTAATTCCTCCTTTATAAGTGGCACTACATGCAGGCATCCATTCATCTTCAGTAAGATCTAATGCTGAAAACAAATGCCTAATATAAGGCGTTGAGCCTTCCCCTACCCCCACAGTAGGAATATTAGCTGACTCCAATAACGCAATATCAAAGCCTAAATGACTGAGTGATTTTGAAAAAAGGTTAGCTGCCATCCACCCTGCGGTGCCACCACCAACAATGAGAATGCTTCTTTGAGAAGAATTTACTTGTTCCATAACACCACGCCTAAATTTATGTAATGGATTTAGCCCTAAAAACATTACCCCGTTCTTTTCTCAACTTAAATAACGAAATGTTTAATACGTAAAATTAATACTGTGTAAAGCATACACAGCGGGAGCGACTACTCAATATTAGAGTGCGTACTCCTAACACCTTTGAAGCTCAATAAAATACAAATAAGTCAACAGCTTCACAACCTAGACTTTAGTCTTAAATATTAATTAGCACATTTGATTGAGGTTATCCAAACATTTCCTTATAAGGAAATATCATACTGGACACATATTCATATAATTCAACTTACTAAAGCATTAGTTTTTAACAATGTTAATCCTGCTGATTAGCACATACCAAAAACCACATTAAAAACATTTAATTAACAACAACACAACCCCGATAAAATACGTTATAAACATTGTTTTCCCTGCCGAAATAGATATTAACACAGACACACTTTGTAAAAGAATTGTTGACTTTGTTAACACTGGTGTATATTGTCAACAATCATTGGTGGCGTTTCATTTTCGCAAAAAAAACACCTACCCAATGATCTATATGTGACTTATTAGGTTTAAATATAAAAACATAATCACAAAAACACAAAGCAAAGAGAAACTCCAAAATAGCAAGTAGATAGTCAGTTGCTAGCGGAGTTAAAACCGTCCTATCGGAGGCATACATGAATGATACACGAATAAAGTTCAAGCTAAGCGCTTTGACAATAGCTATGTTAGCTAGTAGTTCAATAGCCTATACAGCTAACGCCCAAGCTCAAGAGACTGAAGTAGCAGGTGTTAATACTAGTCAGGTCGAAAGTGATAAACCAAAAGGTGAAGACGATGAACTAGAAATCATAGAAGTAACTGGCTTTAAAGGCAGTCTGCTAAAGTCAATGGCTCAAAAACGGTTAAGCGGAAACGTCTCTGACTCAATTTTTGCTGAAGATATTGGTAAATCTACCGACCAAAACATAGCTGACGCACTTTCACGTGTAACCGGTGTTTCGGTACAAAGCACCGATGGTGAAGGAACTATGGTAACGGTTCGTGGTGCCAACCCGAACCAAAACGTTATTAGCTTAAATGGTGTTACATTAACAACTGCTGATTTTAACCAATCAGTTGATTTGAGTGCGTTTTCTTCTGACGTATTATCAAGTATCAATGTTGTTAAGACTCCTAGTGCCGACCACGATGAAGGCTCACTGGGTGCATCTATACAGCTAAACACCGTTAAGCCTTTAGACATTAGTAATAATGTTCGCCGTTTAACCTTACAAGGTCGTTACAATGACTTTTCAGAAGAAGCGGATCACAAACTGTCCGGTACATTTTCACACAAATTCTTAGATGAAACATTTGGAATATTGATCACAGCAGTTGACGAAACCTCATCTATTCGTCGTGATCAAATGAGTATTAACCGTTATGATGTGATAAATGGCCGTATTGCAAGAGATCTAGAAGGCAATATAGTAAACGATGTTACGGGCTTGGTCCCTAACTCGGTAGAATATTCTTTATTTACTAACGAAAGAAACCGTCAAGGCTTAGATACAACTATTCAATATCAACCTACGGAAGATACAAATGTAGTGTTAAGTCTAAACTGGGCCAAACAAGACGTAGTGGATACCAATCATGGGGTAAACATTCGCGCCAATAATCACCTTTTTAACTACGAAGAAGGTGTATACAATCCTAGTTCAGCGATCCCTGGTACTGACAACTATCCCACTTACACTGACCCGCAGGAAGATTGGTGGGTAATAGACCCGCAATCAAGAACCTTTGTTAAAAACGCCAACCGTTTCGGTGACGGTGGAATGCAACGTCGTAATGGTGGTGGCACAACTGTCAACAAAGTTGCTAATTTAAACATAGAGCAGTACCTAACCGAAGACTTAAAAGTTGAAGTAGGGCTAAATTATTCTGAAACTCACTTGGAGCCTACCAACACAGTATCAATGAATTTGTTAAATGGTTATGGTGTTCAATCGCAAGTCAAAGCGCGAGCTGATGCATACGGTACACCACATACTGGCATCCAGCCAGCTGGTTACGATTGTACATCGGGTGTCTGTGAATTGATATTTGGTGACGGTTTTGTATCTTTGATGGATCCTGAATCCAATGGCGATAACATGGGTCGTTCAGCTTTTAACCCAGACGATATTGCTGCACAATCAGTAAATTGGATGGGGCTAAGTGAACGCGAAGTTAAAGACACACAAAAAACAGCTTTTGTTGATTTTGACTATGAAGTGGATTTCGCTGGTATCACTAAATTAGAATTTGGCGCGAAATGGTCAGAACGTGATAAGTATGTCGATGATCAAAATGGTCAATTCCGTACGACAGTAGACCCTGTTGTAGTAATTCGTTATGATGCAGAAGGTAACGCAATAGGGGTAAAAGGAATCGTCTCTGGCGACGGTATCAATACCATTAGCGCAGCTAACTTCATATCAGACGAAGAGTTCCCAGTAGATAACTTCATGTCTTCATTTGGGATTTCACGTAACAATATCACTGATGGTTGGACATTAGTTGATGACCAAAAGCTTATTGATATGGCTTATGGTTTAAGTGGCAATAACCTTGAAGTAAATGACTCCGCTACTCGCCAAGCAATTTTAGAGAACAGCGCTGCGTATTTTAAAGCTAACTTTGCATACTTAGATGGTAAGTTAACTGGTGATGTTGGTCTGCGTTATGTAAAAACAGAGCTTGAAACGTTTGGTAGCTCAGGGGCAAAGTTTGCTAGTACCAACTTAAACCGTTACTTCGACCCATTTGTTTGGAAACAGTTACGTAACGAAAATTTAGAAAGTTGCAACACAGACAACTTGTTTGACTACAATGGTCAAGCATTAGGGCGCGAAAACCGAATTGATGGTACAGGCTGGGATAGGTCAGATCCTGATAACCCAGTACGAATTCCTCAAGATCCTGCAGGATACCCATGTTTTGATTGGCGTACTACTCAAAACGCTAGCGAAGGCGGCTGGTGGTGGAACTGGCGTCATAGTGATCCATCGACATTAGTAAACGATATATTTACCGATGACCCAGATGCAAACATAGACAACAGTTTACGTACTTTCAAAACCCGTGGTACTAACGTTTATGACTTATATTTACCTAGCTTAAACTTAAATTACCAAGTAGGTGAGGATTTAATTACACGTTTTGCTGTATCTAAAACCATGTCACGTCCACCAATAGACAGTTTAAAACCAGGTTTCCAATTGAACGAAGGTATTTGGGGCGATCCTAGTCTAACCACACGTGGTTCTAATATCACACTAAACAATCCTAAGTTATTACCACAAGAATCCGTCAATTTAGATCTTTCAATAGAATGGTACTTTAACCCAAGCAGTATGGTATCGATGGCCATATTCAATAAGGACATGTCTGATTTTATTGAACAAGAATCGTCAGTAGTTTACGTGGATGATTTACGTGATAAAGATCTAACCGATTATGACGCGGGACAGCTAATATTGAGTGAAGCACAGATCCGCGAATACTTTGCCGCTAACCCAACAGGTTTTACAGACATTGGGCAAGCTGCTTGTATGCCAGCAAGGGCGGCGGTAAACCAAGTGAGTAATGATTGGTTTTATGATGACTCAGACCTAATCAACTACTGTGCTAGATATGATGCCCGTAGGCAAATTAACGGTGTGGGTGCCACCATTACCGGTATCGAACTTTCTTATTCACAAGTTTATGATTTCTTACCGGGGATATGGAGTGGTTTAGGTACAACCATGAACTACACCTACCAAGAGTCTAAGTCAGACGAACAAGAATCTACTCTAGAAGAAGGTAAAATCTTACCGGAATTCCCGCAAGCATGGACACCGAAGCATAGCTACAATGCAACGGTATTTTGGGAGCAAGATGGCCACCAAATTCGATTGGCTTATCGAGGAAAGTCTGATGAGCTAGTGCAGCGATTCAACCGTGAAGGTTCTGTATGGCAAGAGGGCCGAGGCACGTTTGATTTATCTGCAAGTTATCAGATATCCAGTGATATCCGTGTTTCTTTCCAAGCTATTAACTTGACTAACGAAGAAGTAAGACGTTACTACACTAGTCGCGAACATGATTTAGGTGATGTAGATGCGCAAGGCAATCCAATTCTATTTGATGAAGGTAATGCCCTTGAAGGTAATGCAGATACAAGTAGAACTTCGCTATTACAGTTTAGCGGCCGAACTTACCGTTTAGACCTACGTGTTAACTTCTAGAGTGAAGGATGATTAAAATGAAATTTAAATATAAAAATCTATTGGTTCCAGCTGTAATGACCGCACTCTATGGTTGTGGTAGCGGCTCGAGTGATAACGACATCGTAAAAATAGAAAACAAAGTAGCCCCAGTGCTAGATACATCAGCTCTTTTGGTAGAAGGCAATAGTGATGCTGTCGCATACGCAGATGGTGTAATAAGCTGGATGACTTCTACCTATGATAATGCCGATGGCAAAATGGAGTGGGAATACCGTTTTAAAGAAAGCGCAAGAGAGTTCCCAAGTAATGACCAAAGAAACCCGGAACCCGTTGACCATATCGAGATTGATTTATTAACGGGTATTACCGATGCTGATAATGGTTCTAACTTGACGATTAAACAAGTGCAATTCGTATGGGAAGGTCCAGATTGTTCAAATACCGTTGCAACAGCCCCAGAATACCCTGAGATTTGTAATCCTATTTTGGATGCATTGGGCTTTATTGATGCAGACGGGAATATTGTTAATACCATTTTTGAAGACGAAGAAGAAATACGTGAGTATCAAAACTTACCTATTACTAACGAAGTGATATATGGTTTTCAAATCAAAGAAACCTCATTAATGGTAACACCTTCTGCTTTTGCGCCTATTTTGGTGAACGGACAAACATCTCAACTTCATCTAATTTATAAAGTGACAGATGGCGTATCCACTATTGATAGACGTATTAAAGTTGTTATTGACGGTGAAGATGCTGCGCCTGTATTCCTTCAAAGGTTTATAGACAGCGACGAAGTAGTAATTGATCCAGATACTGGAGAAAGCATCCCACAAAGCGAAGTTTCGATATCGCTTTCAGAAAAATCAGCACCTGTTCGATTCAATATTGCACACGGTATCTATGATCAGGATATTGAAGATATTCAGGAACTCATAGCTGAGAAAGGCGATTTAACTGAAATCTATCAGTCGGGTCACTATTCTGCAGAACGTCTAAGCATTATTGGTGTTACGGGACCAGCTGATATGCCTGCAGGTGTGTTTAACGACGTAAATTCAGTTTCCAAATGGACAGAAGAACGTGGTGTGACGGAGTATACTGTAGAAATAGATCCTGCGCCTTACGCTGATTTGTTAAGTCGTGGAGAAGAAGTAGATTTAGAATTTACTTTTCAAGTTACAGATGGAAACAACACTGTTGACCGTAGTTTCTTTGTCAACATAAAAGGGGCAGATTTAGTTAATCCTCCGGAGTTCGATGAGCCCACGACAGAGTTTTCAATGTCAACGTCAGCATTTACTACTGTATTTAATTTAAAATCTGGAGCAATTGACCTTGATGGCGATAATATGGAAGTGGTTGATTTTGTAGCCGCTGCTGGTAGTGATGGTTATGGTGTCGATTTGTCTAATCCTAACGTAGTTAGAATTGACCCATACGGGTTCTTAGACTTAGCACCAGGTGAAGAACAGGTATTAAGTTACACTTATAAGTTGACAGATGGCTCGTTAACTTCGGACGAGCATACCTTAAACATTACGTTAACGGGTGCCAACCACAACCTTTTACATAAATCTGAACCTGCCCACAATGGATTTGAAACGGGTAGCCTTGACGGTAGTGCTTGGATGGGTGGAGATGGTGCAGCAAGCGTAGCATCTGAAGCTGCGGCGATCGGTGGATACGGTCTCAACGTTTCTGCAGACAGTACTTTCTTTGAAATTGATCAAACCGGTATTGACCAAGGAAAAATAGAAGAAGGTGATGATTATTACATTAACTTCTACGGTAAACAAAGCAATGCTTGGGGTGGTGTGCGTGTTACTTTCAATAAAAGTGGCGACACCAATGATAGCTTCCAAATTGAAGAGTCACCAAATAACGGTACAACAGATTGGGTAGAACATACCTTAACCTATTTGAACGCTGACGAGTTTTTCCAGAAAGACTCAACCTTTGATGTAACCTTCCGTTTAGGTACGGGTACCTATGATAACTTCTCGTTAGTTAAGTACGAGTATACTAAATCACGAGATTTGATCCCCGATGGTGTATTTACTTCTGGTAATGCAGGTGGATGGGCAGTATCTGGTGACGTTACTTTAGCTGTTACAGAAGATGCAAACCGCTTGCAAAATACTGATGACTTACAATATGGATTAGCCGCTGAAGGTGGAGCCGCCGGTGGGGTGCTGTATTTGGATTCCGACAACCTTATTCAAGGCGGGATCAAAAAAGGCATGCGTTATATCTTGCAATTTGATTTACGCAACCCAACTTATGCGGGAACAAATGGAGCTGACCCTTCTCCACTGCTAGCAAGAATTGTAGATGAAGAGTCTGGTAACTGGGTACGCAAAGGAGCATTTGCGGAGCCAACTACAACTGCATGGAACACCTATACTTACCACTTAAATACGCAATCTCTGGGTACTGATTGGAACGGTATCAAGTATGCTAGCGATGTTGAGTTCGATTGGGAAAATGCAAAAGTTCGCGTGGAAATTGATATTCCAGGTGACCAAACATTTTATATAGACAACGTTAAGTTGTTCCCAGTACCTCAGTAAACAACATTTGCTGTAGAGTATAAAATTAAAGGCCTAGTGATTTTCACTAGGCCTTTTTGTTAACAAAAATAGTCTATACAATAATCTAATATTCATTCGTTTTGTAGAGAAGATGGTGCAAGAAAAAATAACAAAAGTAATAATCGCAGGAGGTGGCACAGCTGGTTGGATGACGGCAATAGCTATGTCTCGATTAATTAAGAACACCCAAGTATTGTTAGTAGAATCTGATGATATTGCGACAGTGGGTGTAGGTGAAGCCACCATTCCCACCTTGCAATTTTTTCACGAAATATTAAATATCAACGAAGCTGAATTTCTAAGGGAAACTTGTGGCACCTTTAAACTAGGAATAAGTTTTGAAAATTGGAGAAAACCAAACCACAAGTACATCCACGCTTTTGGTGAAACCGGCAAAGGCTGCTGGGCAGCAGACTTCCAACACTTTTGGGTTAGAGGCGAACAACTCGGGTTTGGTTATGAGTTTGGCGATTTTTGTGTAGAACAAGTTGCAGCTAAAATGGGTAAGTTCGCTCGGGTTAAGAACAAAGGTATTAATTACGCTTATCATTTAGACGCAACAAAATATGCTCGATATCTAAGAAAGCTATGTGAAAAAAATGCGAGCTTTTCGCGCATTGAAGGCAAGATATCTGATGTAAAAGTCTCTCAAACAACGGGTAATATAGACAGTTTACACTTAACATCAGGTCAAGAGATCACGGGTGACTTATACATAGATTGTACAGGGCAAAGAGGACTGTTAATTGGAGAGGCATTAAAAACGCCTTATCAAGATTGGTCACAATGGTTAATTAACGATAGTGCAATTGCCGTACAAACTAAGTCCACTGAAGATCCTAAGCCCTACACACGGTCGATCGCCCATAAAAGTGGCTGGCAGTGGAAAATCCCCCTACAACATAGGGTAGGAAATGGTTTTATCTACAGTAGCAAATATATGTCTGACTCAGATGCCGAACGACTACTGTTAGATAATATAGAGAGCGAGGCCCTGACATCCCCCAGAAAAATTAGCTTTAAAACAGGTACGCGATCCCAACACTGGAATAAAAACTGTGTGGCAATAGGCCTATCATCTGGCTTTTAGAGCCACTAGAATCAACTAGCATTCACTTAATTCAAAGGTCCATTATACGGCTTATGCAATTGTTTCCGGTTAATGGTTTACGACAGACAGATGTAGACGAATACAATCAACAGACAGAAGTGGACATTGCCTCCATTCGTGACTTTATCATTATGCATTATGTGGTCACAGAAAGAGTCGATAGTCCTTACTGGCAATATCACAGAGAAATGTCTATTCCAGATTCCCTTAAACACAGAATAAGACTATTTACGGAGTCCGGTCATGTCTGCCTAAAGAATGATGAATTATTCGAAGACTCATGGATGCAAGTGATGATTGGCCAAGGGTTGTTTCCACAAAACTACCATCCTATTGTGGATAATATGAGTGGCAATGAACTGATGAAATTTTTGAATGATATGCGAGAGCTTGGATATAAACGCGCATCCTCCCTACCCTCTCATCAAGAGTTTATTGACCTATATTGCGCAGCTAAAAACTAAACATGTAGAAACTAGGTCTAATGTAAATAAACTAAAGGCCTTAAATTTCATGTTAATATAAAAATAGACCTCACCATATGAGTCTCCCATGTCAGTTGTAGACAACTTTATCGCCCCACAATGTCATCAAAAAATTGAATATTTATTTCAAGATGAGCATTTATTAGTGATCAATAAACCCAGTGGTTTACTTAGCTTGTCGGGTAAAAATCCGCTAAATAAAGACTCGGTGCACTTTCGCTTAGCTGAAAAATATTCAGGTATCACTCTGGTACACAGGTTAGATTTTGGTACCTCAGGTGTAATGGTTTTAGCCAAACATAAAACTGCTAATGCTATTTTAACCAAGCAGTTTCAAGATAAGTCTATTGATAAGCAATACATCAGTATCTTAGATGGCCATTTGCTTAATGATAAAGGCCAAATTGAACTGCCTATAGCAAAAGATCCTGGTAACTTTCCTAGGCTCAAAATCTGTAATCAAACAGGTAAAGTAGCTACAACTCATTATCAAGTTATTGAACGCCTCAATCACCCAGAGAGAACTCGCGTATTGTTCACCCCCTTAACGGGCAGAACTCATCAATTACGAATTCATAGCCAAGGCATAGGTCACCCGATTTTAGGCTGTGACCTTTATGGCAGTACAAAAACACGGTCATTGGCACCAAGGCTGTTATTGCATGCATCACAAATTTGCTTTAACCACCCTACTAGCCACCAGCGCATCACCCTTGCGAGCCCTAGCCCTTTCTAACCAACTGGGTAGTTGGGGTCTTAATGTAACGGCACTTTTACCATAAAAAAAGTCCCTAACATTCACATGCTTGGGGCTTTTTAGCTAGCGGTGATTTAACCGTTAGTCATTAAAATGTTTATTAAAAATCGCTTCCATTCTTGGGTAGTTAACATCAGTTTCGTTATACAACTCTCGCTGTCTAACTAGTTCAGCTTTCATTTCTTTAATAACACCTGCATATTTAGGATCGTTATAGATATTGACCAATTCATCTGGTTCATTTCTCATATCATAAAGCTCCCAACCAGCTGGTGTAGGAATTTTGTTAGGCTCTAAACCTGTCTTTTGCACCCACTTTTGATCGTAAAATGGGAATTGTTTTTCACGGTAGTTATCACCATAGAAAAAGATCAATTTATAGTCTTTGCTACGTAACCCGGTATGCGCTGGCACTTCGTGATACATACGATGAGTCCAATAGCGGTATAACGTAGCGGTACGCCAATTCTCTGGTGTTTCACCTTTTAGTGCAGCAGTAAAACTACGGCCATGCATATACTCTGGCGTTTCTTGACCGACCAAGTCTAATAAGAATGGCGCGTAGTCAGTGTTATTGACTAATAAGTCACTTCGTTGACCAGCGTTATCTATGCTCAGGGTGCCTAACAATGAACGGCATTTGGATTGACTCATCCCACATCCAGCGCTTATCTTGATAATCATGTTCGCCTAGCATCATGCCTTGGTCCGAGGTATAAACAATGATGGTGTTATCGTAAAGACCTTGATCTTTCAGGGTTTGAATTAAGCGAGCAATGTTGTCATCTACACCTTTAATACAACGTAAATAACCTTTCAAGTATTCTTGGTATGTTTGTCTAGTGTATTCATCATCGGGCAAGTTAGGATCAATTTTATAATACTGACCATAGTTACGTCTTGGATTTCGTTTTGAGATAGACGTACCAATTTCATGAATGAGTGAATCATTTTCCCCCCGTGTTGCTTTAGAGCCAAAAGTATCTGGCACGCCATACAAATCAACAGGCTCAGGAATAGTGGTATCTTCTAAGTAGTCGTTATATCGCGTCGCATATTCAAAGTAATCGTGTGGTGCTTTAAATTGATGCATTAAGAAGAATGGTTTATCTGACTTACGATTTTTCAACCAATCTATCGAAATATCGGTAATAACATCAGAAGAGTGACCTTTATATGAGGTCGTATTTTTTGGCCAAGCTTTATCACCTTGTACTCTAAAATCAGGATCGAAATACTTACCTTGGCACTAGCAATACTTGATAATAATCAAAAGCACCCGGCTCTTGTTTTAAGTGCCACTTGCCCACTAAAGCAGTTTCATAACCGGCTTTTTTCATTTCAATGGGCAAGTATTGATTCTCTTTACCCACACCACCTTTTAAATCTTGTACGCCATTAGTTTGACTATATTGGCCGGTTAAAATAGTCGCTCGACTTGGGCTACAAATAGAATTAGTCACAAACGCATTGTCAAACACCATGCCTTCGCTGGCTAATTTGTCCAAGTTTGGCGTGGGATTTAATTTGGCTAAGCGTCCGCCATATGTGCCTATGGCTTGTGCAGCATGATCATCTGTCATGATGTAAAGCACGTTATATTGTTTCTTCGGACTTTTAACGACTTCTTTGCTCTGTGCCTGCACATCATTAGCGCTGTCACCGCAGCTGGCCAAGAAAACGCCTGCTAAACCAATGGAGGCATAACCCGCCAACACTTTTAACGTTTTATTCATTTTATTTTTCCATCAAGCGACAATAAACAACAATTGTACAACAGCACCCCCTTGAAATACAAACACTAGTTTTTATATATAAGAGAGTGAATTATGTATAAGGACATGTCTAAAATAACCACAAGGACTTACCATATTCCTGATAAACTCAACTTATTCCATGGCTCAAGTGCAATTTAGTTTTTGCTACCCAGCCAATATGAATCTATAATAGCCACAATATTTTTCAATTAATTTATAAAGGTTGACTTTACTATGTTGAATTCGCCATTTCATACTTTAAAAACACTCATTATTATTGGCTTAGGTTTTCTTTTTACGGGCTATAACTCTAAGTTAGCTGCAAGTTCACTAAACATTAATCAACTATTATTGCCCGTACCCGCCCATGCCAAGTTTATCGATCCTGAATATTACATCTGGGGCGCAAGTATGGTGGAAGATGAACAAGGCCAGTTCCATCTATTTTATAGTCGGTGGCCAAAATCGCTGGGCCACAATGGGTGGTTAACCCATTCTGAAATTGCCCATGCAGTAGCTTCAGCGCCTACTGGTCCTTATAAACATGTTGACGTAGCGTTGCCAGCAAGAGGTGAAAATTATTGGGACGGCCTAGACACTCACAACCCTAGCGTGCATAAATTTGCTGGTAAATATTATTTGTATTACATGGGAAATACCGGCGATGGCAAAGTAACAGCAGGTTTCAATTGGTCTCATAGAAATAATCAACGTATTGGTGTAGCCGTAGCAGATCATCCAAATGGCCCTTGGAAACGTTCAGATACACCACTAATAGATGTCAGTCCCGACCAAAATGCTCATGATGCTCTTATGGTCAGTAATCCTTCTATCGCACAACGAGCGGATGGCAAATTTGTGTTAGTTTACAAAGCGGTAGGTAAACAAAAGTCACTACTAGGTGGTGGTCCAGTCGTGCACTTAGTGGCTTTATCTGATCAACCCGACCAAGGTTTTGTTAAGCAAAATAAGCCGGTATTTACTAAGCCTGGCGAAGCTTTTCCAGCTGAGGACCCTTATATTTGGTTTCAAGATGGTAAGTTATGGGCCATAGTAAAAGACATGCATGGTGCCTTTTCAGATGTTGGGCAATCTTTAGTTTTATTTGAGTCAAATGATGGGTTAGATTGGCAAGTCGCAAATAAACCTTTAGTTTCTAAGCTACAAATAAACTGGCGAGCAACGGGAATACAAAAGCTAGCTCACCTTGAGCGGCCGCAGCTGTGGCTCAAAAATGGCGTGCCTAAGGTGTTATTCGCAGCAGCAGACGAAGACAGAAGCCACTCTTTTAATGTTCATATTCCTTTGTCTACAAAGGACTAACTAACCTCCCCCGGATAAGCTGAACCTGTCGATAATGCTCTTTTTGTGTCTAGCGGCGTTGGCTTGTTTAGCTTAAACGATACTTCTTATCCCAAACTCAGATTAACTAGCAATTTTCGCCACTAGGGCTTGACTAGCGGCGACTAAATCCTGACAACTCAGCTCTATTTCTAGTCCTCTTTTGCCTGCGCTCACGTATATGGTTTGATGTTGAGTGGCCGACGTATCGATTACCGTCTTTAAACGCTTTTTTGCCCAAGCGGGCTAACCCCGCCTAAAACGTATCCAGTCGATCGTTGTACGGCTTGCTTGTCTGCCATTTCAGCTTTTTTGGCCGCCAGTGCCTTGGCAACTAATTTCATACTAAGCATTGTGTTAACTGGTAACACAGCAACCGCCAGCTCAGCGTTGTCTAATTTGACAACCAACGTCTTGAACACCTGCTCGCTTGCTAAGTTAAGTTTCTCAGCGGCCTCTAAACCATATGAACTAGCCTGCTCGTCGTGCACGTAACTGTGCACCTTAAAGTCTATGTTTGATTTTTTTAATAAATTAATAGCCGGTGTCATAAGTATCGATTTATATTTTTAAGCTGTAGTGAATTGTCAATGCTAACGCAAAGGGCGCGCAACCTTATTTGTCATCACAGTACTTTTGAATGCGAGTAGTCACTTGTTTGATAATGCTCATATTTTTGGTCGCTTCTGCTTCAACCAAATCTAATTTCGCATCTTGGCACTTAATTTTTGTGATCTTTTCATGCTCTTGCATTTCTTTCGCCAATTGTGCTTTTTGTTCAGGTGTAGACGGTTCGTTAGCTTCAATATAGTTTTCAACTTCTGTTGACTTATCGGCCTTTGCGCTGCCAGTCTCATAATTTACACTACAAGCAGAAATAACCCCGAGACATACTGCACTGATGATTAAATTTTTCATGTTATCCTTACTAATTGTTATTAATTGAATTTCAGGGTACTGGCTAGTTTTTGCCATCCCTATGCCTAGCTAATTTGGGCAACTCCCCCGTTAAGCCCATAGCTTGCCTAACGATTGACTGCTTAACATGGGGCAATTGATTAACTACCGCTAAACCCACGTCTCTTACCAGTTTTTTGACTGTTTTCTCACCCGCAAATAAGCGTTTAAACCCTTCCATTGCCGCTATCATTTTTACAGTATCAGTTTTACGCCAGCGTTCAAATGGTCGCAAATTCTTTGCTAAACCAAAATCCTTTCCTTGCTGCACAGTTTTGCAAATTTGTTCCGCTAACACCGCTGCATCTAAAATTCCTAAATTTGCACCTTGTCCAGCTAACGGATGGATAGTGTGCGCGGCATCACCAATAATGACGACTCTGTCATCAAGCCATTGTCGCGCATACCGCATTTTTAAGGGATAAGCTTGTTTGTCGCTGACTAATTCGCATAAACCTAGCCTTGGCATCAAAGGCAACGGTTAACTCTTTTTCAAATTCGCTTTTGGATAATGCCATTAACTGCTCGGCTTTATCGACATCTTGCGACCATACAATCGAACAATGATAGTCATCCCAAAGGGGCAAGAATGCCAATGGACCGTGGCTGGTAAAAACCTGTCGCGCAATATGTTGGTGAGCAAGCTTTGTTTTAATCGTAGCGACGATGGCCTGCTGCTCATAATCCCAGAATGTCTCAACTAAGTTGGCTTGCTTTTTGACAATAGAATTAGCGCCATCTGCGCCAATGACTAAACGCGCGGTTAAGTGGCTAGCATCGTCTAAGCTTATAAAACACTCCTGCTGACCAAATACAATGTTCTGAATTTTTTTCGGCACTAATAACTGGATAAAATCGGATTGCTCTGCTTGTAGCCATAAGGCGTGGCGAATTACTTGGTTTTCCAATACATAACCTAACTCGGAGTTGGGTACTTGGTTGGATGTAAATTTAATATTGGCAAAACTGTCTTGATCCCAAACAGACATATTTTCATAGCGACTCATACGCGCAGGATCTAAGTGCTGCCATGCCCCAATATTTTGTAACACTGTTTGTGATGCAAGCGTTAATGCGCTGACTCTGAGTAGAGGAGCACCATTAGGCATACCCTTACTGAGCAGCCCATCAACTACCGCCACCGACAAACCACTGTTTTTTAATGCTAATGCTTGAGTGAGCCCTACTATGCCACCTCCTACAATCACCACGTCGAATGTTTGCATTAGCCTTTGTTACCATTTTTTTGCATGAAAGATTGAATTTCATCCACTGTCTTAGGTGCACCTGCAGTTAAGTTCTCGTAGCCCGTTTCGGTCACCACTAAATTGTCTTCGATTCTAATACCAATACCTTGCCACTTGCTTGCTACGTTAGCGTTTGGCGCAATATAAATACCTTAGCTCAATTGTGAGAACCATACCTACTAATAATGGTCTATCGATGCCATTTAATTTGTAATTTCCGACGTCATGTACATCTAGACCCAACCAATGACCTAACCCATGCATGAAAAACTCGCGGTAGGTTTTCTGCTCAATATTAGCAGCCAAGGTCCCTTGTAGAATAGCTAAATCAATCAAGCCTTGCGTTATCACCGAAATAGCTACATCTGTCGCTTGTTTGAGGGTATTCCCCGGCTTAATGAGTTCAAAAGAGGCCAATTGTGCATCTAAAACTAATTGATACAGTTGCGCTTGATGTTGAGTAAAGGTGCCCGACACTGGAAATGTACGGGTAATATCTGCCGCGTAGCCCTGCACTTCACAACCTGCATCGATTAGTACCAAGTCTCCATTTTTAAGGGGTTGGTTATTTTCGGTATAATGCAATATACAAGCATTGTCACCGCTGCCAACAATAGTGCTATACGCAGGATATTTCGCTCCGCGCATAGCAAATTCATGTTGAATTTCAGCTTCTAAGTGGTATTCGTTTTTACCTGCTTCAGCGTACGACATGGCTCGCTTATGGGCAGCGATAGATATATCTGAAGCCTGACGCATCAGCGCCAATTCAGCACTCGACTTTATTAAACGCATTTCATCTAAGATACCCCGTACATCTATTACACTGCTTGGCGACAGCATGCTTTGTTTGGGCGCTTCGCGTAGGGATTGCATTAATGAAAACACCATTTCATCTGCCTGAGAGTCATGTCCGGTGGCAAAATATAAGTGCTCATGACCATCTAATAAATCTAATGTCTTCTGTTCGAATTCATCTAGAGCAAACGCTATATCTAGGGAAAACTGTTTTTTTGCTTCTTTAGGACCAAACCTTCGACCTTGCCACACTTCTGCGTGTGGATCTTTGTCCAAACAAAACAATACCGATAAGGCTTTGTCATAACGCTCATGATTTGACAAAACCAACCATGCTTGTGGTTCGGGAAAACCGCACAAATATTGGAAATAACTATCTTGACGAAAGGCGTATTCAGTATCATTGCTTCGGGTAACGTGATCAGCAGCGGGAATTAAACAAATACTGTTGGCTTGCATCGCTTGCAAAAGCTCTGTTCTACGGGCTAAAAATTCAGAATTTGACATGGTGTAAAAGTAACTCTTGGTGAAGTTGAGTAAGCTGACTAATGAACCGTTTTAGGTTCGCTTTGCTGCTGCTCTGGTGATTTACCTAGTTCATTAAAACACAACATAGCAGTCATACGCACATATTCCATTACTTCAAATAAAGCTTGTTCAGACTCTTCATTTTCAGCCATTTCATCATCCATACGGGCGATCTCAGCAAAATCCTCCAGAGCTTCTTTAACATCTGCTGAACACCCGGTTAAATCAGCTTGATGTAAACCAAAACCTAACATAAAGCCTTGCACCCAGCTCAGTAAGGCTTGGCCGCGTTCGTTAATCGGCGTTGAGTCTTCAGGTAGACATAACACTAACGAAAAGTCGCTCTCGACCAATTGCTGACAAGTGGCATCATACAGCTCGTTGAAAGCTGTTTGTACCTCAGCTGAAAAAACTTCGCCTTGGTGAATAAAGTCAGATAGCGGCTCTAGCCAATCTTGACATTCCAAAGGCATACCGCCACCTAACATGCCACAAAACATGCCCTGCACTTCGGCGGCGCTAGTTAATACATTATTGCGTTCTAATAACGCGGTTAAATTGTCAAACAGATTACTTGCAGTATTCACTTTATTCTCTCAATTTGTTGAATTACGCCTTAGCTATGATCAGGATGGCAAATCCAAAGGTAGCGTAGGTACGCCAATGCTAACATTGTCCCTTGAGGATACCAAACCACTAACCCGCTCATTGTTTTAAAAATAACAAAAATGCGTCATGCGTATATCGCTCTACTTCATTCTCTGTATAACAGCAGATAGCAATTTATCGAAGTGTAAACCAATCTGTCACATTAAATAGCCACTGTGCAAGAGTTTACATGCGCTTAGTCAAGCGTGCTTGGACGAGCATTTTGCTAGAATAATTCGTTATCAATAAAGAAGCCTGTTCTCTTTTGAGTTCGGGCAACATAGAGTAAGCGCATGTAAAATTCCCCTGTTTTGCTCTCAATTGAATGAATAGCGAACAACTGAATACAAAAACACGCGCCAAAGTCCAACAGCCCCTAGTAACTCGTTGCGGTTACGGTTTATAATGGCCTCGGTTTTACATTTGAGCAACAAACTGCTCAAATGTAAAACCGCTTTCTGCGCCTCCTGGAATGTTTGCCAGTTTAGTCATGTCCCTGACCGATGCTTTTTACCCAGGAAGTTGATTCCACTACTATTGTGCAAGCTTGGCTAGTACCGAGAAGCCTACGGTAATGATGATACTTCCGCCCTGAACTTTCGGTTCACGGGCTTATACTAAACAGCGGCATTTTGGGAGGCACCATGCTAGAAATAATGGATTAAAGAAATGAGTCAAGAAGAACGTATACAAATGCTTGGAAAAGACATAATCGAAGCACTTTCTCCTTTAGTAAAATGGAAGTATGACGATTTTCATAAAGTCATGTTAGCTGAGTTTTCGGTAGATAAAGAAGAGCAGGTGCAGTTCGTTTTGCAGCAGGTATTGCCTAACTCATGGGATGCCAAAAGTATCAAAAAAGCACCGGGACAAGTAAAACACTATGCGGGTTCATTTAGTAAACTAATACGTCAGCAAAAACTATTCAGTGCAGACTTAGAATCTCACCCTCAAGTAATGGTCGCTTGGTGGCCTTGGGGACATGGAGCTACGGTTTCAGTAAGAGTATTTTTAACTAATACTGCACCTTACGTAGAAAAAAGAGGCTTTTTTCAAAAACTCACTCGTTTATTTGCATAAACTCAGCAGCGACTTCAGTACACGCCAACTACAATAATTCTCAATCCCGCCATTAAATGATAGATGTAAATGAACAGAGGGATATATGCTTGAATCAGTGTTGCTCTTTTACGATTGTCTATCAAAAATTTTCCCCATGATATGACCCTTTAGATAGCTAAAATGTAGATTTTGCTTATGCTTGATATAAATCAGACCAAATGGTCTGTTTTATACCTTCGCAGAATCAGCTAGACTAACTAAAATTTATTCATTTCCCATTTCAAATAAGGCATTCACTATGGCTATTATTAATTTTGGTTCGATTAATATCGACCACGTCTATCAAGTGGAGCACTTTGTGCAACTATGGAGAAACTATAGCATCATCAGGCTATCAAAATTTATTAGGTGGCAAAGGCGCAAATCAGTCGATAGCCTTGGCACGAGCAGGAGCCGAAGTTTTTCATGTCGGCAAAATTAACGAAATGGATGTCGCATTTAAACAAACCATGATCCGCGATGGTATTGATTGTAAGTTTGTGAAATGCACTGAAACAGCGTCAGGTCACGCTATCATTCAAGTCACCCCTTCTGCTGAAAATGCAATAGTACTCTTTGGCGGTGCCAACCAAGAAATTACCGAAAAAGACATAATGTACGCCTTAGATGATGCTAAACCTTCGGATTGGGTGTTAACTCAAAATGAGACTAGCTCAGTGCAACACATACTACTTCAAGCAAAAGAAAAGGGGTTGAAGGTTGCATTTAATCCAGCACCTATGACTGACGCAGTAAAAGAACTGCCTCACGATTGCATTGATTTGTTAATTGTCAATGAAGTTGAAGCCGCAGAAATTTCAGGCCAGCATGAGTTGGATGATATGGAATCTTATTTCCGTGCTAACTGGCCAGGGCTCTGAAGTACTGATCACTATGGGTAAAGCTGGTGTACGAATGCTGAAAAAAGAAGAAACCATTAACATCCCTTCATTTTTAGTAGAAGCCGTAGATACCACCGCTGCCGGTGATACCTTTATTGGCTATTTTTTATCGGCATATACCTCTCACTGTGACCCTAGAAAGTCCCTAATTAAAGCTTGTGCAGCTTCTGCCTTGGCAGTTATGAAAGAAGGGGCAGCGCAATCTATCCCGTTAAATGACGCGGTAAACCGTTTTCTTGCCAAACAAAATTAAGACTTAAATTGTAAAGGACAAATTCATGACTCATAAAATTATTATCGATACAGATCCGGGCATTGACGATGCAATGGCAATCTTCTTTGCCTTTCAAAGACCCGAACTAGATATTTTAGGATTAACCACAGTTTACGGTAACGTACCGGTTGAAATGGCAGCACAAAATGCGATGACACTTTGCGACATCGCAGGCAAAGACATCCCAGTTTGTAAAGGTGTAGCGCGACCTTGGGTTGGCCCGGAGTCAACTTATGCTCATTTCGTGCATGGTGACGACGGATTTGGCAACATCAATTTTCCGCCGGCTAAAGGCAAACTAGACCCTCGTAGCTCGGCACAATTTATTGTTGATATGGCTCGCAAATATCCAGGCTGAAGTCACCATTGTGGCCATAGGTCCATTAGGAAACTTAGCCTTGGCACTTAGGCTAGAACCCGAATTACCTCGACTAGTTAAAGCGGTATCGATCATGGGTGGCGCAGCCTTTGTACGGGGTAACGTCACGCCAGTAGCCGAAGCTAATATTTGGAATGATGCCTACGCAGCAGAAATAGTGTTTGCCGCCGATTGGGAACTCAACATGTTTGGCCTTGATGTAACAAACTCCTGCCCTTTCTCTCCTGAGTTTTTGAATGAGATTAAGCAATCAAATGCTAAATTAGGCGGTTTTGTACACGATGCCGCACAATTTTACGTACAGTTCTACTCACAAAACCGTGAAGACGATGTATGTTTTTTCCATGATGCTATGCCGATAGCACATCTGCTTGACCCGAGTTTATTTGAATTGCAACGAGGCCATGCCAGAGTATCTACGGATCCACTTAACATCGGCCAAACGTCTATTGCGTTGCCAAATACGACAGCCAGCCCAGATTGGTTAAATGCGCAGCAAATCAACGTTGCCACCAAAGTTGACAATGAACGTCTAACTCAGTTTTATTTAGACACCTATAAACGTTAAACAGAATAGCCTGCACTAGAACGTTGATTGCAGTGCAGGCCAGCTTTTAAAAAGTAGACAATGACCCCTTCTGACACACTCAAAAACCGCCAAGCACTACGTCGACAGTATCGGCAATTGCGTAATCAACTATCAGATGAACAACAAATAACTGCGGCGAGTTCTTGCTTATCTGTTTGCCTTCAGTCCACTACATTAAGTCGGGCAAAAATAGTCTCATGTTACTTAGCCAACGACGGCGAACTCGATCCCCAAGCACTGATGCAATTTTGTTGGCAACACAATATACAGGTGCTATTGCCCGTACTCGATCCCGCTAAGGAAGGGCATTTAATTTTTGTTGATTATCAGCCAACCAGCCCAACGCGCGCAAACGTCTATGGCATTCCTGAACCTATCATCACAATAGATAACACAGTGCCAATTGAGAATATCGATTTAATTTTCACGCCGCTTGTGGCTTTTGACAATACAGGTAACAGATTAGGTATGGGCGGAGGTTATTACGATCGTACTTTAGCAGCCATTGTCGAAAACAAGCTGTCTACTCAACTAATAGGGTTGGCTCACGAATGCCAGCAAGCTATACAATTGCCAACTGATAGCTGGGATATTCCGTTAAACGGTATTGCCACGCCAGCACAATTTTTTAAGATTGATTGATCTACTTTAATATCAATTGAGTTACACTATCGGCATAAATTTTCTAGCAATATTTAAATGTGATGACTCAAGACGACAAGAAGAAAGCGGCAGCAAATTCAGCTCTACAATATATCCAGCAAAACTCAATTGTGGGTGTAGGTACAGGCTCAACTGTTGTGCATTTTATTAACGCTCTAGCTAGCATCAAACACGACATTGTCGGCGCAGTGTCAAGTTCTGAAGATTCAACCAAGCGTTTAAAAGCGCTCGGCATTGAAGTCTTCGATTTAAATTCTGTAGACAATTTAGATGTATACGTTGATGGCGCTGACGAAATTACCAAGCATAAACATATGATTAAGGGCGGTGGTGCGGCATTAACTCGCGAAAAAATCATTGCTGCTGTGGCCAAAAAATTCGTTTGTATTATTGATGACAGTAAGCAAGTGCCTGTTTTAGGAGACTTTGCTTTACCGGTAGAGGTGATCCCTATGGCTCGCTCTTATGTCGCACGCGAATTACTGAAGCTAGGCGGCGATCCTGTTTATCGCCAAGGTATTACTACAGATAATGGCAATGTTATTTTAGATGTACATAATCTAAAAATACTCAACCCGGTAGAGTTAGAAAAACAAATAAACGGCATTGTCGGAGTAGTCACCAATGGTTTATTTGCTCACAGAGGAGCTGATGTGGTGTTAGTAGGTACTGACTCAGGTGTGACAACTATCGAGTAAACACAAACTTAGGGCGAGGGCTATTGGTAAAATAGCTGTCACGCCTAATTTGGTTCATACAACTCGATTATTTTACGCTTTATTCCTACTCATAAAGCATGACGGCCTTCTAACTCAACCCCATATGCGCAGACCTAAAACTGAGCATCGCCTTCACGATTACCAATTATTATTGTTGATAGCTATCACATTCTGGCACTGACGTTAGTACTAGCCTATTGCGCCCCTCTGTATATACACAGTAGACTCAATTTCCCAAAATATAATTTATCAATTTAATCAATAACTTAATATAAACAAATCGACTAAACACCGCATTTTGTCTAAATAACACACAAAAAACATTGCCAACTGTGCATATCTGTATATACTGTGCATATTGTATATATACAGCGTTGGCACTTAATGACGATTAAATTGTTTCTTTCGCAAACAGACAGCCGACCAATGTACCAACAGATCATGGCGCAAATAAAACAAAAGATCTTAGTTGGAGATTGGCAAATGGGATTTCATCTTCCTTCAATTCGAGAAATGGCAGCCGCCACTGGGGTAAGTGTTATTACCGTCAAGCGGGCATATTCAGAACTTGAGCATGAGGGAGTGATTTATACCCAGCAAGGAAGAGGTTCATTTGTCGCAGAATCGACTCAGATGCACAGTGAACTTCAGTTGGCCGAGTTAGACGAAAAATTGAAATTAACGATTGAACATGCTCGACACTTGGGGTTGAGCGATGACCAAATCATAGAAAGGATCAAACATGTGTTGTTCAACATCAACACGTAAAGGTGAAAGTAATGCAAGACTTAGCGATTCAACTGCAAAATGTGAGTAAACACTTTAGTCATTTTGAACTAAAGAATATTAACCTGACTTTACCTAAAGGACAAATCATGGGTTTTGTAGGCGCGAATGGCGCTGGTAAATCCACAACGATTCGTTTAATTATGGGGTTAATGCAAGCCGACAAAGGAAATATATCTGTGTTGGGTCAATCTATGCCCCAAATGCAGACCCAGATCAAAAGAGATGTAGGCTTCAGTTCAGAGGAAATGAAGTTGTACGGCGCACAAAATTTAGCTTGGCATATTCATTTTATTAAGAATGTCTACCCGAACTGGGATGACAACTATGCTCGAGAACTCTTGCACCGATTTGATTTAAACCTAGAACAAAAAATTAAACAGCTTTCTAAGGGGCAGCACATTAAAGCCCAGTTGTTACTCGTGCTTGCACGACAACCTAAGCTATTAGTATTAGATGAACCGACCACAGGTTTAGACCCTGTCGCTCGACAGGAAGTTAACAATGAACTGGCTTTAATTTTAAAGGACGAAGAACGCACGGTTTTATTTTCGTCCCACAATACCGCTGATGTCGAGAGAATATCTGACCAAATTACCTTTATCGATCGCGGCAGGCTAATCGACAGCCAAGACAAAGAAAGTTACTTGGAAAACTGGCGACGCATCCAACTTGAGTTACCCACTGACTTGCCGCTACAGCCATCTGGAAGTGTCATCGAAGTAGAGCAAAATGGGCGTATAGCGTCAGTTATCAGTAACCAATTTGAGCCACTGATACTGGATGCCTATCAGCAGCAGAATATCAAAATACTCGCTGTAGAAACCATGAGCCTAGAAGAAATATTTTTAGCCAATGTTAATTATCGCAGGCAAGTACAACAAAAGGGAGCAAGATAATGAACACACTAATGATTGCAAAACTTATCAACAAAGATTGGCATTTATTTAAGTGGTATCTAATGGGGTATGTATTATTGGGCTTGCTATCTATTGCTCTAATGAGCATCCCATCTCACACATTCTTTTATATAGGTATGGTGTCAATTATTACCGTTCTAATAGGCGCCAGTGCACATATGGCACTCAGCACCACTGTTACTGAAATAAAAGAGTCTCAGTACTCCTTTATAATGGGGCTACCAATCAGCCCATTCGATTATGCGGTATCTAAACTCATTGGTGGACTCGGTATATTCTTAGTGTGCTGGATAGCAATTGTAAGCCTACTGATCGGCGCAATTTATCTGACGCCACTGCCTAATGGTATGGCTCCTATTGCCATTATATTGTGTCTGGAGATATTAATAGCGACCACAATTTTATTGGCCATTGGCGTTTTAGTTGGCTCGGTACCTGTTTCTATTCTTACTATGGTGGGATTAAATATCTTCTTTAACCTCTTTATGTTTATGGTCGCTAGCATGCACGACATCGGCCCCAATATTAATCAACCAGACGCGTTATTCAATAGTACCGCTTTGATACTTATTGGTGGCGAAATAGCGCTCATATTGCTGATCATAACCATTACTTTATCAATCAAATCTCGAAAGGTCTGCTTTCTGTAGCAGGCCTCATTGCCGGTCTGCGCCTAAGCACAGATCACACACTTAGCTGTACTCAACACTAACTTAACTCAATAAAGGTGCTCATTATGAGTAGTCATAGTCGTGTCCATTATATGGACAATTTACGTGCATTTGCCATGTTACTAGGCATTTTCTTTCACGCAGCATTAGCATATAGCCCAATGCTGAATCAAATTTGGCCAACGTCTGATCCTCAAAATTCAGCCATTGTCGATGTGCTAGCGTTCTTTAGCCACACATTTAGAATGCCCTTGTTTTTCATTATCGCTGGATTTTTTGCCGCGTTGTTGCTCAATAAGCAAGGCCTAGGCGCGATGATAAAAAATCGCTTACTAAGGGTGACATTGCCCTTTGTCATATTTTTACCTCTGGTGATGATATCTTTCGCGTTAATATTTACTTGGGCGATAAGCGCAATTGACAGTAAATCGCCTATGCTGGGTATGATCGCCATGATGTCGCAGATACCTGATGCACCAAGCCCTCCGGCGACAACAACCCATTTATGGTTTTTGTACAACTTAACGTTTTTCTATGGGTTAACGATTATCATGGTGAAATGCATGAGGTTTAACTGGATGCGTTATGTAGTAAAAAGTCCCAAGTTATTCCTGTTGTTAGGGCCAGTATTGTTGATCCCAGCCGTGACTTCGCAACATGCTCCCCTCCCCGCACCAGAGCAATTTATGCCGCAGCTTTGGTCATTTGGTTTTTATGGATTGTTTTACTTATTTGGTTACGGCTTGTACAAACATGAACAATTTTTAGATACTTTGAAACCTTATACATGGCTAATGCTTATCACCGCGATACTTGCTTATGCAGCCTTTCACAGCACCCTAGGCGGTGAAGTGAGTATGCAACAAGTTATGGAAAATGCCAGCCAAAGCCCCAAGTTATCTTGGCGTCAAGTCGGTATAGCAGCATTGCAAGCATACACAGGTGTGAACATGTGTCTATTCTTGTTGGTGACAGGAAAAACCATCTTTAGCCAGCAAAATGTTGCCATGCGAGCAATTGCAAATTCTTCGTATTGGATTTATATCGTCCATTTACCTGTATTGTGGGTCATTCAGTTTGCTTTACTAGATGTGCAATTACCATTACTCCTAGAGTTTTTGATCAGTTCACTCGGGACGCTAGCCATCGGTTATCTAAGTTATCTAGTATTGATCAAGCACACGCCTATTGGCTGGTTATTGAATGGTAAAAAGACAAAAGAAATTCTGCCGTCTGTGTCGGCAGTGACCACAAAATAAAAGATCACCACTGAATTTATAACCTAGCTTGGCTATACACATTTAATTTTTAACTAAGCGTAAAAAAAGCACTTACCCTTGCTCAAGCGTAAGTGCTTTAACCGTTACGATCTAGCCTAAAACTATGACACTTTATCGAGCGCTTGGCTTACATCAGCAATGATGTCATCAATATTTTCGATACCCACAGAGATCCGCACCAAATCGGTACTCACTCCTGCCTTGGCTAGCTCTTCTTCATTTAGCTGTCTATGTGTAGTAGACGCGGGATGACATGCCAATGACTTAGCATCACCAATATTCACTAATCGTAAAATCATTTGTAGTGCATCAATAAACTGGCCACCACCTTCAATTCCACCTTTCACCCCGAAGCTTAAGATCCCCGACGCTTTTCCTGCTGTAGTTTTTTGGCAAACAGCATAATAAGGGCTATCTGGCAAGGCGGCATAATTCACCCAATTAACTTTAGGGTGGTCTTGTAAAAATGCCGCTAGTTTTTCAGCGTTGCTACAATGGCGCTCCATGCGTAAACCTAGCGTTTCTAAACCTTGTAAAATTAAGAACGCACTATGGGGTGCTAACGCCGCGCCAGTATTTCGTAAAGGGACAACACGACAACGACCAATATAAGCAGCCGCACCTAAAGCCTCGGTATACACTACCCCATGATAAGAAGGGTCAGGTTCATTCATCATAGGAAAACGGTTTTTATTTGCTACCCAATCAAACTTACCTGAATCAACAATCACCCCACCAATACTCGTACCATGACCGCCAATATATTTGGTTAGTGAATGCACCACTATGTGCGCCCCTAACTCAAATGGACGACATAGAAATGGGGTCGCGACTGTGTTATCAACAATTAATGGTACGCCATATTTATTGGCTATTTCAGCTAAGGCCGCGATATCGACGACATTTCCCGCGGGGTTGCCGATCGACTCACAGAAAATAGCCCGAGTGTTGTCATCGATAGCATTTTCGAAACCAGCTAAGTCATCAGCAGACACCATGCGAGCCTCAATTCCTTGCTTAGGTAAAGTATGCGCCAATAAATTATAGGAACCTCCATATAGCTGACTGGTACTCACAATATTCGAACCAACATCACAAATACACTGCAAAGCGTAAGTAATTGCAGCCATACCAGAAGCCACAGCCAAAGCCGCAATTCCACCTTCCATAGCAGCAACTCTTTGTTCAAGCACATCAGTGGTAGGGTTCATAATCCGAGTGTAGATATTGCCTGGCACTTTTAAGTCAAATAAATCAGCACCATGTTGGGTATCGTCGAAAGTAAATGAAGTGGTTTGATAAATCGGTACCGCAGCGGCCTTGGTTGTATCCTCAGAAGTATAACCATGATGTAGCGCTAATGATTCAAGTTTCATATTTAGTCCTTATCGTTTTATTGTAGCTTTTGTTTTAGAGTGCGTAGAAAAAACTCAGAATACTCTACTAGATTGGTTTATACCAATTCATCTCACTATTTAAAAGAGCACAAGTAAAAGGGTATAAAAATGGCAGGTTCTCCTCCTTAGCGATATTCTTAGCAGGCAGCAGATACCATGAACGGCTATAGCAATTGACTATCAGCTGTTATTCGTTCAACAGCGCCAATTGTTCGAAAAGTAGAAGGTTTGTCTATGCGCTGGGCCAATAAATTTTGAGGTAAATTAGGCCGCAGTAAATTATTTAATATTTGTACATCGGTTACCGAAGGATCTAACCACATGTGCATGGTGTCATCATCTTGCCGCAGCATTAAAGGAGAAGACTTACTATGATACTGAGCGAGTTTATGGTGGGCAGGTAACGTAATAATTGAGCAAGATAATACGACTTCTTGGCTCGTTTGATGAATCCATTCCCGGCACAAACCACCTAAAGCAATCGCCCCAAACTCGGCGGTGAAATCGGTATACACTGCATCACTCCCTTTGCCTTGTGTTTCGCCAAATCCTTTGACTGGTACAATACACCTTGAATGACGAAATGCTTGATAACCAGCGCTACCCGGTATATTCAGTTTATCGTAGCGCGTATTAAAACTTGTCCACTTCGAGGCTTTAAAACTGTGCTCGGTTGGCGACAACAATAACCACCATATAGCGTTGTCTAAACGTCGTTTACCCTGCACGTCACGAATAATCGATACATTATTAGCAACTCGGGTAAAGCGGTTAAATAAAGGTCGTGTAGGCATATCTAGCGCATTAGATTGAGGATACAAATTAATTCCCAAGGTTTCGCATAGCGCCTGCACCGCAGGATCATCAGTCACATTTAATCGCCCGCACATCCTAGTTTTTCCTTATGAAATTTTGTGCAAACATTGCATGATCCACGCTTTTAACTGAGACTCTGCCAGTGCCCCTGATATTCTATCTACTTCTTCACCTTTATGAAAAAAGATCAAGGTAGGAATACTACGGATCCCCGCATCAGCCGAAATCTGTTGCCCATACTCGGTATTCAATTTTGCAAAAAGTAATCCTTCTGATTGACCTGCCACTGCAGTAAATATTGGTGCCATCGTTTGACAAGGCCCGCACCAACTGGCCCAAAAATCAACCACAATAGGCAACTCGTTGCGTTCAATATAGGCATAAAAATTGTTACTGCCCAATACCACTGGCTTGTTTGCATACACGGACTGCTGACACTTTCCGCACTTAGCTTGATTAATATTTTTGCCTTGTGGGATTCGATTCGTAGCAAAACAATGTGAACAAACGATATGCATATACTCTCCTAATACTTATTCCATTAATTAACTATAGCTCAGAACATTCCAGCTTTTTTGAACAAGTTGACGGTGTGCATACCCCCTTTTAAATACCGCTAACCTCGAGCACAACCCGCCGGAACGTCCCCGTGGGCGAGTTTTACAAGCAAAGCTCCCGAATCGGTAAACTTGCTGCGCCCACAGCGACTGGGTTTTTCTCCACTTGCGCGGCGACAATTTCCGGCAAAGGTCGGTGGGCACCTCTTCGATATTGCGCATGTATTTCAATGCGTGGAATGATCTTTGCTGCTAGCTTGATAGGAATATGTCCTCCCACCACGATCGCTTGGGTGTCTAACAACGCAGAACAAGATGTGGCCACTAAGTCTAGGGAGTCTTGAATTTTGAATATCCACTCGTCAATCCCTTGGCCAATTCATATCAAAATTGGTGCGCAATTGGTAAATAGATTCAATATCAACTCCGTTATTAATCAAAATACGTTTGAGTAACTCTAGGTTAGGGTGAACATAATGTTTCGGCGGCAGCATATCCCCTAACTCACCGGCATTGCCAAAGGTACCCACTAACATTTCATTGTTCGAAATTAAGCCGCCACCAAAACCGGTAGAGATAAACACATACACAAAATTTTTAAATTTTCTTCCCACTCCAGCGATACCTTCTCCAGCCGCAGCCGCTGTCGCATCGTTTACGACCCAGATAGGCAAGGAAAATCGTGTCGAAAATATTTGAGCGATATCAATTTCAGCCCATTCTTCAATCATGTGGTGAGTGTTCATCTTTCCATCTAAGGAGCTGAAAAAACCCGAGATACCTATGCCCATACCTAAAATTTTATCTTCTGAGATATTATGTCCAGCAATCAGTTCGGTAATTAGACTTTCTAATTTATCTAACACATGGGTAATTTTCATGTCCGACATAGGATGCAAACAGGAAGAAATGATCTGTCCCTTAAAGTCCATTAATACCAAAGCAACAGAGTCAAACAGAATCGATACGCCCAAGGTGTAGGCAAAACTTGGATTAGGTTTGAGTTCAAAGCCAGGTTTTCCCCGTGCCGTTGCCGCTGATTTTTCTGATTGCTCCAACACCCCTCTTTCAATCAAAGACTTAACACTGCGGGATACGGTTTGTTGAGGAATACCGGTCACATCAACAATTCGGCTTTGGGTAACATCGTCCCCCCAAAACACCAACCTAAGAATTTCACGCTCTGCATCTTGAAGAAGTTTATTGCCTTTCCCTAAGACAAATCCGGCTCTTAATACACTATTACTGTCTGATGAGAGCATTATTCTATTGTTATTTGAGGACAACATAACCTATTCACTTCCTATTTGCGATTTATCTACAACTACAGACAATTTATCATAATCACCCTGAAATCATTGACATTAGTTTGGGTTGGGCCTGTAATAATCAAGTCACCCAACGCCTCAAAGAAATGAAAACTATCATGATTAGTGAGATATTCACTAGGATCTAGTTTCAGTTGCTTGGCTCTAGCTAACGTATCAGCATCGACAAATGCGCCAGCGACATCTTTACTTCCGTCGACCCCATCAGTATCACAGGACAACACGCTAATTCCCGGTTGCCCTTCAAGCGCATTGGCCATAGCGAGGGCGTATTCTTGATTGGGTCCACCTTGGCCGGTTGCATTTTTAACACTGACCGTGAGTTCACCTCCAGAAAACAGTAACAACCTTTTGCCTTCTTTTTGTAAAGATTTAGCTATTACGGCATGTTGTCGCGCCACTTCAGCGGCTTCACCTTGTTGTTCATAATTAAGCACTTGTGTTTGCCAACCTTGCTTTTGCGCATAGTCAATTGCACTATCAATAGCTGTATTCGCGTTGGCTACAATCGCATATTCACTTTTCAGGCTATCGTAAGTTTGCACTGCTTGTGCAGATTGTAATGTTTGCGCAATAGCAGCATTGACTGTCCATTCGTACTTTTCTAAAATATCTAAGGCTTGGCTGGCTGTGCTTTTATCTACCACTGTGGGGCCCGATGCAATAATACTCGGATCATCTCCAACTACATCAGAAATGACATAAGTATAAAAGTCACTTTTCGAAGCCAAGGCTAAACCACCACCTTTGACTTGCGACAATTGCTTTCGAACTACATTCATCTCATCTATAGATGCACCACTTCGCAAAAGAAATTTATGCACCGCCAATTTGTCTTCAAAGCTAATACCTTCAACGGGTAAACACATCAAAGCGGAACCACCACCAGAGATCAAAAAATAATTGGAATATTAGCAGGGTTATTTCTCGCTAAGTCTAATAGCGCCAGCCCTGCCTCTAAGCTTTTTTCATCTGGGATTGGATGCGCGGCATACAACACTTCAATATTACCGGTAGGTAACTTTGTACCGTATCCGTAACGAGTCACCACTTTACCAAAACAAGCATCACCATATTTTGCATACACCGCAGCGGCCATATCGGCTGCCGCTTTACCGGCGCCTATAATGCAAACCCCTTGGCTTATATCAACTTCACTTAAGTAACGAGGCAAACACACACTGGGTAAGCAACTATTAACCCCTCGCTTGAATAACTCTAATAAAAATGATTTTTCTGTTTTCACTGCTAACACCTGTTTATAAAAAGAGTAGTGGAATTAAGATGCAAATAACCAGCATGGTACAAAATGCGGTCACTAATATGACGACGTCTTTCTTGCTCAATATAGCGGCGCCTTGTTGTTCTTTTGCTTGAATCGATTGTGTGTTTACTTCGCCTTTATTCCCTATGCTTAAGGCGTATGCCACAATAGCCGCAGTCACAAAGCCTATAAAGTTCCACCAAAACCAGAAGATATCCGGAAGCGCCAACCAGATAAAAATGTTAAACCCAACGCCTGCAATTAAGCCAATATTGATTTCTTTCGCTCGAATACGTTTGTTCACAACGCCTAACAAGAACACAGCTAATATTGGGCCATAAAATACCGAGCCCACCTTATTAATGGCTTCGATAACAGTAGGAGCAATGTTACCTGCATAGAAAGATAGAACCAGTGTAATGGCGCCCCAAATCAGCCCGACATATTTAGCCTTTTTAAGGTAGTCCTCTGGCTCGTACTGTTTATTGGTCAAACGACAGTAATCTTCAATTGTCACCGCAGCCAGTGAATTAATTGCCGAACTAAGTGACGACATCGCTGCCGCCAAAATAGCCACCACTAAAATACCAATCATGCCATGAGGTAAGTAATTTAAGATAAATATTGGCATCATCCAGTCTGGGTTTTCTGTGGGAATTTGTTGCATAAAGCTCGACTCGGTCATCGCTAACGTACCGACAATCAGGCCCGAAAAACAATAAAGCAAAGTGATAGGAAAACGCACAGTGGCGTTGGCTAACATCATAAATTTCAGATCATTAGTATTTTTTGCCGCCAGAGCACGTTGAGCCTGTGTTTGATCACAACCGTAATAGGAAGCATAAAGTACAAAACCACCAAAAATCATCGGCAATAAACCAAAGCCATCGCCACTAAACCCCAGAGATTCTGGTTTAATTGCTTGTAACCGAGCAGGGTCTACCTTACTCATAAACTCATCGATACCACCTAAGTGATATAACCCAAAACCTATACAAGCAATTGTGCCCAATACAATAATAATCATTTGAATGGCATCGCCGTAAACCACAGCTTTCATTCCGCCTTGCAACGAATACAACACGGTAATCACTCCAGTAACGACTATCGCTTGCAAGGCTTCAATCCCCATCGTACCTTGCAAAATTAGCGATACGGCAAAAATCATAATCCCCGTAGCAAAGGCTCGACTGAATTGAAACACAATACTAATTAAGATACGGGTTGAACGACCAAATCTTTGCTCTAAATAGTCATAAATGCTGACAAAACCTGAGCGATACAAAACCGGCAATATAGTACTTAACAACAGCAGCATCGCCAAAGGCACACCCAATTCGTAGGACAACCAATGTAAGCCGCCTCCCTCTCGTAAACCGACAAAAGCGGGGGCTGATATAAAACTAATTGCTGACAGCTGTGTTGCCATAACCGACAAGGTTAACGCTTTCCAACCTAGATTACGCCCACCTAGGAAGTAATCATCCTTAGTATTTTGCTGCCTAAAACAAAAGCCCATACCAACCAATAGAACAAGGTATATAACAACTATACTGTAATCAAAAATATTCATGGTGTGTCATCACTTACTGTTATTTTATTAAAATGTGCGGGGTCTTAAACAAGCACTATATTGCGCAACTTCATATGTAGAGCTTATTTAAAAACGAGCCACGCTCTGTGGCCCGAATTTACTATTGACTAAAGTATAAGATTAGAAATCATATCTAGCGGTTAAGCTAATACGTCTAGGCAATACTGGACGGCCTGTAAAGAACGCGCCATCAGATACTTGGCTATTGCCAAGACGAGGTGAGCCTTCGGTAATACCTTCGCTATCAAATAAGTTCCATACACTAACCCCTAGTCTAATAGTTTGATCATTTTGAAATGCCCAAGAGTAACCAGCATTTAACACCGCTACTGTATGACTATCTAGTGTCGCACTATTACTGTCATTGGCGAAAGCCTCCCCATAATAGTTTACGGCTAGGCGAGCATCGACATAACCGTCGTTGTACGACACCGCAACATTACCGGTAAACTCAGGTTGTCTAGCGGGCTCGTTCCCTGTATTCGCTCCTTCACTAAATTCCGCGTCTTGATACGTTACATTACCTTCAAGCACGACTTCATCAGATACATTCCAACGAGCGATAACCTCAGCACCAAAGGTTTCTGTAGACTGTTCGACGACGGTTTCAATTAATCCACCAGCCCCATCATTGGTAAAATCGACTTGGCGTCTATTATCTAAATTTGCCATAAATAACGATGCATCTATGTATAAATCTTGAGGAAAAATTTCAAACCTAACGCCGCTAAAGTAATGTCTTCTCCTTCATAGCTTTGAGGTTCACCATTGTCATTAAATCTAATACTTCTTATCTGTGGAAAGAAATACCCTTTTGAAGCATTGGCATAAAAGTTCAGGTCATGGTCATCCATTTTGTATAAAGCTGCGGCAGAGAATGCAGCTTCAGTGGTTGAGACTTCACCATAAGTAAAGCGGCCATTCCCCGTTACATTCGTTTGTAGATTTGACGCTATACTTGGATCATCTGATACCAACACAGTTTCGCTACCTTCAGCTTTTGAGGTACCTTCAGCACGTTCAATTCTCATCCCCACATCAAACGCCCAGTCATCATTTTCCATTTGATCGGTAATATAAAAAGCCGTTCTTTTACTGGTTAGGTTTTTGTTTGTATAACTAGTACATCAGGGCCTGTCACACCATTTTTGGAGTAAAAAACCTCATTGCCAGCAGAGTCTCTAAAAGACAAGTCGACTAATCGAGCATTCTTGCCATCACTAAAATCAGCTAAATAACTAGAAATAATGTTGTAATCCATTTGTTGCGCATGGATAAAGAACGTTCCGATATTAACAGTATGCTCAAAATCACCTGAAGAGAGCTCACCGGTAACATTAAATTCTGTACTGAAGAAATCACCATCTCGTTGACGGTCTAAAATACGGTTACCAAATAGTAAATAATCGCTTGGCACAGGATTACCTGTTTCTGACCAAGTAAAACTAGCCGTACCTAAATCACTTAACAATCCACCGTTAGCCATTCTGCCGGGATTAGAAATGTAGTCACTCTGACTTTCAGGTATGTTACCCGTCGATAAACCATCACCATCCAAAAATAAGTTAAATTGATGCTCGTAATCAGCAGCTTTAGCCTTACCGTTTAGCACTCAGGTGTCTGACAGTTCTTTCTCAAAATCGATACCAAATGATCCGCCTTCTGTTGCCACCCCATCTCGAATGGGCGATTCATACATACCATTTGCGCTAGGATAACGTAATTCAGAAGCCGCTACGGTTTGCGCAACGTAAACTGTCTCACCATCATTGCCCGTTAGCCTTTCGCGATTGTCACCATCTAAAGGTAGAGGAAGGAAAAACTGAACCTTGTCATTTATCAACTGCCCATGAAATGTAATATGACCATCGTCAAACTCTTTACGAATATTACCTCTTAACTGATAACCTTTAGTTGGCAACCCAGTGTCTAAAGGACCATCGTCGTATCGGTAAAAACCTGAAATCGCATAATACAAATTTTCATCACCAGATAATGCCCCACTGTTAAAGAAGTCAGTTCTAATTCGCCCTCCTTCCGCCACTTCTACTTGCACTGTACTTTCAGGATCATCACCACCGGTACGAGAAATATAGTTAATAATGCCAGCGACCGAACCAGGACCAAATAAGTTAGAGACCCCACCACCGACATATTCTACGCGTTCTATACCGATATCAGGACGATAAAACACATCTTGTGCGGAAGAAGTCATTCCCGATTGAAAAGCTGGCATACCATCATAATTTAACGGGGTAAATTGAAATTGCCCGCCTGAAGGTAAACCTCTGACAAAGGCATTGGTCGCAACTTCACCACCGCCACCTTCAACTTTAATACCCGGCACTGACATTAAAATATCTGCTTGGCTAGAAAAACCAGTATTAGCAATATTTTCTTTATCAATCAGGGTTGTTTTGGCCGGTGTATTCGCCTCCGTACGAGCAACACTTGAGCCTGTCACTATGATTTGTTCTACATATTCTTCGGCTTGTTCTTCTTGTGCATAAGCGGTAGACGCAAAAACCAATGACAAAATACAAGCTATTGGGGTCTTATTCATAATATATCTCCAGTACGTGTTAGGTGAATGTTAATAAAAAACATATTAATCACTTGAATCACCTAATTTGTTAATCAATTGGGTGTATCAGTTTGATTATTAGTTAAGCACAGCATTTTCACACTTTCAACTCATTTTGGGTTTTATTTATTAAATAAAACTTGATTTATTTCATTTAAAAACCCAAAATGACTTTAATAATTAATTAACAACTGGTGAAATATGAACAATCAAAAGCAGTTAATAGATACTGCAAAACAAACTCTAATTAACAATGACCTTGGTGGATACACAGTGCCCACGCATGGTTTATACCCATTTCAGTGGAACTGGGATTCGGCCATAACCGCTCTAGGTTGGATGACATTCGATGAAGAACGCGCTTGGCAAGAAATAGAATTATTATTTAGTGGGCAATGGGACAATGGCATGATCCCACATGTTCTATTTCATAAAGAATCTGATACTTACTTTCCGGGACCGGATGTCTGGGGGTCTGACAAAAAAGTAAAAAGTACCTCTATCTCACAACCACCAGTACTGGCTAGTGTCATGAATATTATGTTTGATCAGTGTAAAGATCGTGCCTTAGCAGCGCAAAAAATGGCAGAATTCATGCCAAAGTTAATAGCCTATCACTTGTGGTGGTATAGAGAGCGAGATCCCAAAAATACCGGTTTAGTCGTGAGTTACCATCCTTGGGAATCAGGTATGGACAATAGTCCAGCCTGGGATGAAGCGTTAGCTGCGGTACCACCTGTTACCTGGGATTATCAAAGATGTGACACCACCCATATCAATGCCTCAGAGCGACCTCATAAGAAAGAGTATGACCGTTTTTTATATTTGGTTGAGTTCTTCAAAAATAATCACTTTGACAGTGACTTGATTTATGAAAACTGCCCCTACAAAGTAAACGATATCGGTATTGTCAGCATCTTGCACCGGGCAAGCAAAGACTTGTTAGCCTTATGTGATAAAACAAATATCAGCCACCCGTCTATTACTGAGTTAAACGATGCCGTTGCCCTTACGGAAACAACAATTAATGGATTGTGGTGCGAACAAGACCAATATTTTTACAATAGAAATGTCATTACAGGTGAGTTGTGTAAAGTAAAAACCAGCGCATCTCAACTTATTTTATACGCAGGTTTAGCCAACAAACTACAAGCAGACATTCTGAATGCAGATGCATTAGCTTGGACTCAAGCTTCAACATTTAGCATGTCTTCTACCCATCCTAAAAGTCCACTTTATGAACCACAGCGATATTGGAGGGGACCTATTTGGTTACACATCAACTGGATGATCGCCATTGGCTTTGACGATTATCAATTTACCGATATCGCAAAGTGCATGAAAGACGACGCCATAGCGTTGGTTAATCAATCGGGTTATTACGAATATTTTCATGCAGACTCGGGCGCTGGATGTGGCGGAAAAGAATTTTCTTGGACGGCTGCAATTGCTCTGTACTGGTGGCTGCAGCCTCAATCTATTCAGCACTTATAATCGAGATATACTTTAGGAAATAATCATGCAAAAAGTGATCTGTTTTGGCGAAGCCTTAATTGACCTGTTATCTAACAAGATTAAAGGAAACATCGGTGAACATGAAAGTTTCACCAAGTTCGCTGGTGGCGCACCAGCCAATGTTGCCGTAGCTTTGGCCAAATTAGGGGGAATGCTTATTTTGCCGGTATGTTAGGCGAAGATATGTTTGGCCGCTTTATTTTAAATACGTTAAAAAAGAAAGGGTACATACCGACTACACTTTTTTTACTAAGCAAGCCAAAACAGGTTTAGCTTTTGTTTCTTTGGATGATGCAGGCGAACGCAGCTTTGAGTTTTATCGCCCACCAGCAGCGGACTTGTGCTTTAGTGCAGAACACTTTTCAAATGATTGGTTTAACGATTTTGGGATATTCCATTTTTGTTCAAACAGTTTAACCGAACCGGCTATAGCTAAAAGTACCCAAAAGGGCATTACATTGGCTAAAGATAATAACTGGCTCATTAGCTTTGATGTCAATTTGCGGACCAATTTGTGGGCAAAAGGCACACAACCAAGAGAAACAATTAAGCAATTCATTATTCAAGCAGATGTCATAAAAGTAGCTATCGAAGAATTGGATTTCATTGCCAATGGTGAAGATCATCGCGCGATTATCCATGCCATTTTAGATACGGGATGCCAATTATTGATCGTCACCGACGGTCCAAAAATACTTAATTTGTATAGTCAATCAGGTGAACAAAGCATACAACCCGTTAAAGTAAAAGCCGTTGACTCTACCGCAGCTGGTGATGCTTTTGTTGGCGGGCTGATTTTCCAACTTAGTAAACAACTGCATAGTAAAGGTGCTTTTAAACAATGGTTAAGCCAGCATGATAAAGTAAACAATGCATTACTATTTGCCAGCCACTGCGGTGCTTATGCTGCAGCTCATGCGGGCGCATTTCCTTCTTTGCCAACCCAACACACTTTACAAAATTACTTTGAAGAGACCGCAAAATGAACATGCCAAACTTTAGAAGCAAAACTTTCTTACTCTCTCATATTCAACATACCTTAGGGTTTTATGCTACCAATGTTGATGATCCAAGCGGCGGTTTTTATCAGAACTTTAAAGATAATGGGGAGGTATACGATAAGCAAACACGGCACTTGGTGAGTTCAAGCCGCTTTGTATTTAATTATGCGCGAGCCTATTTAGAATTTAATCAAACTGTTGATTTAGAACGTGTAAAATCAGGGATTGATTTTATTCGTGACAAACATTTCAACCCCATTACCGGTGGCTATTATTGGTTATTAGACGTGCAAGGTAATCAAGTCAAGGTGCTAGATGATCACAACCACTGTTACGGCTTAGCCTTTGTTTTACTCGCATATAGTTGGGCATACCGCGCTGGAATTGCAGAAGCAGCAAACTACATTGAAGACACTTGGCAATTAATGGAGCAACATTTTTGGGATACCCAAGCGGGCCTATACAAAGATGAAGCCAATAGTGACTTTTCGATCATTGATCCTTATCGCGGACAAAACGCTAACATGCACAGCTGCGAAGCAATGATCGCGGCTTACAATGCCACACAAAATAGTAAGTTTCTTGACCGGGCATACCTACTTGCTGACAACATGATCAATCGTCAAGCTAAGTTAGCTGACGGAAAAATATGGGAGCATTACACAATAGATTGGCAAATTGATTGGACTTACAATTTGAGTGACCCTAAAAATCTATTCAGACCTTGGGGATTCCAACCAGGCCATCATACCGAATGGGCCAAACTGCTATTAATGATAAACCAGTCTCGACCCAATCCGTGGTTAGTAGAGCGCGCAACCTTTTTATTTGATACGGCGGCTGCGGTCGCCTGGGATGAAACCCATGGTGGCTGGTATTATGGCTTTGCCCCTGACTTAACTATTTGCGACGACGAAAAGTACTTTTGGGTACAAGCCGAAACCTTTGCCTGCGCAGCATTACTAGCTGACGCTACAGGCGATGATAAATATTGGCTATGGTATGACAGGACATGGCAATATGCTTGGCAACATATGATAGATCACGAGTACGGCGCTTGGTTCAGAATTTTATCTGCCGACAACCAAAAACTTGAAGACACCAAAAGTCCTATTGGCAAAACCGATTACCACACTATGGGGGCTTGTTATGATGTGCTAAGTGTTTTGCCTTAAGCTATTCGACGCTACTGCACCATGGCAAAGGTAAACCTGCAAGGCGCTGCGACGATAAAATGTTTAAATGCCTATCATCCCGAGTAAAAAAGGCACATATATTGGCGCTATTATCGCCGTAATAATAGCGCATAGTATCAGTGCACTAGACGCGTAAGCAGCGGCAACAGGAAAAGACTTAGCAATACTTGAAGTGCCTAAGGCATGAGACACGCTACCTATAGCCATCCCTAAAGAATGCTGTTGATGACTGTGCTTGAGCTCAACCCTGCCTTTTGAGTTTGTTAATTCGACTAAGCCAATTAACCGCAACCAAGCTAAGCCCACAATACTGCCTGAAACGCCGGCCACCAGCACCATCACTGCAGCCATTGAGGCATTACCTCCCAGCTCTACTGCAGTAGACATAGCAATTGCAGTAGTAATGTTCATAGTAACCATTGAAACAATGAGCCACGACTCTATACCTAAAACGTGGGCAAGTAACACAATTAAGGTAATGGCAGTAAATGAAGCGCAACAACAAATAGCCAGAATTTTAGGCCATTGTACTCTTAACAAATATCGCTGTTTGTACAAAGGAAAACCGAGCATCACCACAGCAGGCTCAAGTAAATAATTAATATATTGCGCCCCTTGCATATAATCTTGATAACTCATTTCAAACCAAGATAACAAACCTATAATGATAACGACTGATAGCAATAAAGGATTTAATAGCGCGACAGGATACTTTTTTTGAACAAAGTAAGTCGCTAAAAAGATGCTCAAGGTGACACTACATATAACTAAGATTTCAATCAACAGACTCGTCTCCTAGCAACTTTTTACTTAACAATCCTACGATGGCAAGTAAGGAAAAGGTAACAGAAATGCCTACCGCTAAGATCTCAAGACCACTACTTAGCAATAAATCACCATACTGCATCACCCCCACCGAAACAGGAACAAACACGAAGGACATAAATCGAATGATCACAGCCATTGGTGCATGAAACAGCTTTTCGGGCAATAAACCTGTTTTATTACCGATACTCAGCACAATAGCAAATATCAGCATGCCATATAGCGAAGGAGGCAGTAGTGAAAAAGACTGATTCACTAATCGGCCAGCGGTTAGACAGCTCGCGACCACAATAGCCACTACTATATATTCAAGCATGTTTAGGAGTAGGCGTGACAAGAAGGGTGTATACTTTTGCATAAGGTTTAGATAAGACTGAAATACATGCTGTACATTAAAAAGTATCCAGCGCTTGTGGCTTAATTTTATTGATTAAAAGGCCTGCTCGCCCTTGTTGATGCAACAACCCCCTTCCCTTTTGAATATAACGATAGAGCTGAATAATCATTCGTTCCTGTTGGTCTAGCGTTGACGCCTGCAGCGACATGGTATGATGGACGCGGAGCGTAAAAGCACTAAAAATGACTATGCAAACACTCATTATTGACGACATCAATGAGCATCCATAAATGCTAACAACGCTTTCACCATTTGACTATGTTGTGGATTGGCCAAAGGGGTTTGCAATGTTTGTCTATTTGTTGCGGCGGTAAATCATACTTCACTTCTAGATATTGAGCTTGATCTAACACTAAATCACCGTGACATAAATCATACTCTTCGCCTATTTCAAATAAGGTACTGTCTCCTTTATTTATCGCCAGTAACGCTTTGACACCTTTAATCGGTGTGGTTTTGTCTGCGGCTGAATGAGCTGCAAAAATAGGCAGGTTTGGCTCTTGTTTATCAATTAACTCTCGGACCGATAAAATCACTTCCATCAATTCAACTACGGTAAAACGCGCCACACTAAGGATACTTATACTTATTGGGACCAGCCGTAGAATATTCTCCGTCATACCACTTTAACAGCGACTGTACTCCCCACACTTTACTCAAGGTTTCTACACTATCGTTTAGTGCTAACGCACCAGAAAAAAGTACCAAAGCATGGACCGACTGTGGATTTAATAATGCATATTCAATAGCCAAAATTCCACCTGTAGAAAATCCGCCAATATCCGTTTTTGTACCTAAGTGCCTAGACAGTTGCACCAATTCAGAAACATGTTGTCGCCAACGAGATGACAAAGAGCGATCTTGCATATCTTTATCAGCATATTTTTTACCATGCCCTAGCAACAGGCCCACCACTACATTGTACCCTTGCTGATGAAGCGCTTTGGCAATAGATTTAAGATAAAAAGGCGAATCGCTTAGGCCATGAAATAACACGACAACTTTATCGGTTACGTGATTATGATGTAAAATAAACGGCCCATTCCCATCATTTCGCAACACATCAGAGCATACTTTAAACATTTGTAGCTCTGGCTGTTGGCAACCTCGTGTCGACCCCAGCTCTCGTTGATATAGTTGATCAAACTTATCTAATGTCGCATCAATACTCAAAGACGCATCTTCGGGCAAGTTTGAGCTTACAGACTGAGCAGCAGCGCCACGAATTAAAGCCGCACTAGTCAAAACAGTCGTTAGTAGAAATACAGTTACAAGGATTTTCATTTTTGAACACTTATGGAAATAGTCATTACCAGATGAAGACGAAGAAAAATCTAGACGTTTATTCGGCAATTATATACATAAACGATAAGCAAAACATCACTTGTAGAAGCACAGACTGGATATAGCATCTATAGACCAACGCTTTGAACTAATCTGATAGTCTGCAATGCGCCAAAAATCGTCAATCGAATTGCCATCAATTCATCTTGAATTGCTACTCATTAACCCCTTGCGGTTATCTTCGCAAGCCGAAAATAGCCAAAATCGGCCTGTTGCGTGAAAAGAGCTTATGGTTTATTTTACATTTACTTGTATTCGTGTTGACTCTAGCGTTACTTGTTGCATTTTACTCATTTTTCAGAAGTTAACTTATCAATACGTCCCGAATTAAAGAGACCATTTATGTTCCGTACTTTTTCGCTATGTGTAATGGTATTGAACATCAATGCGGTTATTGCTCAGAATACCTTAGGCAATTCTTCAACCGAGTCGTTCAAAAATAAAACGATTACCCAAACCCGAACGGCATCGCCCCCCAAGGATGTTAGCGTGTTTTCGTGGAACATTTCGGGTGACGCCTTTATAAATGAACCAGCGCTATTTAACTCACTGATAGAAAAGGTGCGACCGGATATTCTGTTACTAGATGAAGTAACAGACAAAGCCAATAAAACGCAATTACGAAAGGCTTTACATGCTTCTAACGTCAATAATCAAAGCAACTGGCACATGAATTTTTGGGTGAGCGGAGGGCGACAAAGAACGGTAATTGCTAGCCGTTACCCAATTGAACCACTGCAAGAATTTCAAAGAATAGTGGCTTACCCAGACCTTAATAAAGCACGTTTACAAGCACTGATAATTAATAACGGCGAATTAAAATATGCACAGAGCCTAGACTCAGGCATATCAGTTAATGGCGCAATAATTATTACCGCGAGCAAACGCCTATTAGTCGTCTCTCTTGATTTAGAGTGCTGCGGAAATTACCCGACCAGTTGGGAAGAAGACAAGCGCAGAATCGAAGTGCGAGAAATTAGAAAACAAATAAAGCGTGTGATCCAACGAGTTCAAGTAGACGGAATTATTGTCGCCGGAGATTTAAATTTAGTCAGCACTGTAATGCCACTAGTCATCATATCTGGCCCATATGAACAGCCGCATTCTGGTTTGATAGCAGCTGACTTAACCCATATAGACAAAATGCAAACCTGGACATGGGACGGGCGTGGCACCAAATTTCCATCACGCGTGTTAGATTTAGTTATTTATAGTCCCACAAGTTTAATACTTAAGGATGGCTATATTTTTAATCCAGAGCTTCTTTCCATTGAAGCCCAACAGTCTTTAAATCTTTCGGGAAAAAACCTAGAGAAGATATTTAATCATCTACCGCTTATAACAACGTTTAGCTGGCACGTTGAATAACTAACTAGGATCCTGGATAAGCCGAACCTCGCGATAACGTTCTTTTTGTGTCTAGCGGGGTTGGATTGTCTAATAGTAATAGGTTATTACGCACAGTAATCTGCCTTATTATACGCGAAAAATTTCGTCGGAGAGTGATCATTAAGCTGAGGTTATTTGGTCAAGATATATTAAACCATTGAATTATATTGATGTTATTTTGCTTAAACGATACTGCTTGCCCTGAACTCAGGTCAACTATATGAATAAGCAAATAGTGCAGTTGTATAAAATCTGATACAGGCTCGCGCTACCATTTAACAACGCCTAACCCTTATTCCAAAAATCACAATTCAGAGACTCTCATTATATCCGCCCCTCAAAGAAATAAGGACACCCATCACAATTTGATAAATCGTAGATTTATACTAGACTATCGTTAAGCGGTTGTGCTTGTGTTTATTCATTTTCGGAGGCGTTATGACTCAGAAAAGAGCCAGTTTAATCAGTTTATCAGACACCCCATTTTATCATTGTGTTTCCCGTTGTGTGCGCCGTTCATTTTTGTGTGGCGTTGACCATTATTCAGGGCAAAATTATGAGCACAGGCGGGCTTGGGTAGAGGAGCGCTTGTTGTTTTTGTCTTCGGTGTTTGCCATTGATATTTGTGCTTATGCGGTGATGAGCAATCACGTACATGTGGTGTTGCATGTGGATGTAGACAAAGCGCTAAATTGGTCGAATAAACAGGTATTAGCGCTGTGGCATACGCTCTATAAGGGGACGTTGTTGACCCAGAGGTTTATGCGAGATGATGAGCTAACAAAAAGTGAAATGCATACTCTTGAAGACACCATTGCGGTTTATCGCCAGCGTTTGCACGACATCAGTTGGCTCATGCGCAATCTCAACGAGCACATCGCCCGAGAAGCCAACAAAGAGGACGAGTGCACTGGCAGGTTCTGGGAAGGGCGGTTTAAATCACAAGCTCTGTTAGATAACAGAGCTTTACTAGCCTGCATGGCCTATGTGGATTTAAATCCCATTCGCACAAAAATAGCGACAACCCCTGAAAACTCCCATCACACCAGCATTCAAAAACGCATTCACGCGTTGAAAACTAACCAACACCCACCCCACACGCTGTTGCCATTTGTGGGTAACCCTAGGCAAAACATGCCCAAAGGCATTTCATTCTCATTAAAAGATTACTGCGAACTAGTGGATATAACAGGCCGTGTCATTCGCGAAGATAAACAAGGCCATATCGCCACCACCCAACCAGCAATATTACAAAGATTGGGGCTATCAGATGCACAATGGCTCACCCTTACCACAGAGTTCGAACAACACTTTTGCTATGCCGTTGGCTCAGAGCACATGATGCGACAATTTGCTGAGCATACTGGTCATCAACGCATGCGGGGCATGTGTACATCGAAGACATTACTCAAACGAGCATAGTTTACTCACATCCATTTGAATCTATTATCGCAAGGTAAGAATAAGCGTACCCGCAAAACGCGTAAATACACGAATATCTGCAGTTATCCTCTTCAAAACCCTCATTTCTAAAATATACGAGGTGAATATAAGTGAGTGACAGTTTTGCTGCACTTTTTAAGTCGCCATTTGCAGTGTATTTATTTATGTTGGGTGTCAAGATAAAAGTATTTCTAAAATATACGAGGTGAATATAAGTGAGTGACAGTTTTACTGCACTTTTTAAGTCGCCATTTGCAGTGTATTTATTTATGTTGGGTGTCTAGATAAAAGTATCTAGATAAAAGTATCTACGCAGCCTACGCACTTTGCGGTCTGCCGTATTTGACAAAGCTTTAGCTTTATCAATTGCGTAATAGAATGAGTAGTACGTTACATAAGGCAAAAAAAATGGCGCATTGGGCGCCATTTTCAAATATGCCTTGCACTATAAAATGTTATGCAAAGTAAGCTTCTAAATCGTCAGAACCACCGATCAACTTACCGCCGATAAACACTTGTGGCCAACTTTCGTTACCAGAGAGCGCTTTTAGTGAAGTAAATGATACTTCTTTACCCATTACTAACTCTTCGTACTCATAACCTTTTTCAGTTAATAAAGCTTTTGCTTTCGCACAAAACGGGCAACCTGGTTTAGTTAAAATAGCAGTGGCTGCTGCTGGTTTCGCATCTGGCGCCACATAAGCCAACATTGTATCCGCATCTGACACTTCAAAGGGGTCGCCTGGTAAGTCTGGCTCAATAAACATTTTGTCTACTACACCATCTTTTACCAACATCGAATAACGCCAGCTACGCTTTCCAAATCCAAGGTCAGCCTTATCAACTAACAAGCCCATTCCTGCTGTGAACTCACCATTTCCATCAGGAATCAGTGTCACATTGTCAGATTCTTGATCTTCAGCCCACGCGTTCATGACAAAGGTATCGTTAACCGACATACAGATAATTTCGTCTACGCCATTTGCTTTAAATGTTTTAGCCAGTTCATTGTAACGAGGCAAGTGAGTAGAAGAACAAGTCGGTGTGAATGCGCCAGGTAAAGAAAACACGACTACTGTTTTACCTTTAAATAACTCGTCAGTTGTAACGTTTTTCCATTCATCATTAGCGCGAGTAGCGAAAGTGACTTGTGGAACGGCTTGACCAGATTTGTCTGCAAAATTTGGGTTTGACATATTTCTATTCTCCAATAAGTTAGTTAATTAATTAGTTGTTTGACTTCAGTGAGGAAAGAATAGGCTTAATTGGATGGAAACAAAAATGGTTAAATTAGATTCTACAAATCGATTTTTACGATTAAAAACCTCCCCTTGCCGATTACTCTTTGAAAAAGTCTTCCGACTGAGCACTCAGCAAGGCTTCAATATCTTCTATGTCTGGCAAACTTGAGAGCTCTTGATCTTTATTAGCGGCACAGGGAATGGATTTTTCTTCATCGGCCCATTCCCCCAAATCGATTAACTGGCAAGTTTTACTGCAGAAAGGGCGATATTGACTGGCCTCTGACCACTCAACTTCTTTTTTACAATTTGGACAATTAACATGCATACATAGGGTCCTAACAACTGGCTAATTTAAATGGTACTGCAGACTCAACTCCGCTATTACCTTGTGCAGTGGGCGTAAATAAAGTAAACCGAATGGCATATCGATATTTATTGCCAGACAACATAGGGTAATAACCTTGATCGGTTAAACTCAGTACTCTAATTAATTCATTCTTATCATCAGCTACACCTTGGTAAAATCCCTTTTCTGCCGTCACATCACCAAAACGCCCTCTTTCACGCAAAAAAGATAAAGTCATCAACATGGCTTGTTGAATTGGAATAAGTTCTTGTAGCCAATTCACAATGCCTTGTTGTTTGACAGCTAAGGGTTGTTTTAACCAGTAATACAAACTAGGTAGATCAAAACTACAGGTGCCACCTGGAATCGAAAAACGTTGGCGAATTGAAGACAAAAATTTATCTTCTTTTAATTCGGAGCCGATTTTCTTGGAACCTTTCAAAGCCTCCCTTAAACGCAGTATTTTTTGTAACGCACTTTGCAAAGCATCGTTGTCTATATTCGGATGCTGCGACCAAATCACCAAGTTTCGTTCATGTAACTCTATGTCTTTAAGAACATCATTTCGTAAATCTATACGCTCCAACAAGTCGAGCAAAGTAAATAAACAATCCAAAAAATTAATATACTGCCAATCTTCATCTGCTTGTTTTGCATGCTCTAACTGCTCAAATAACTGCTCAAGCCTAAGGTACGTACGCACCTTTTCATTGAGCGGAAATTCATATATAGCATGAGACATAAAAACGAGCACTCCTATTGAATAGTTAACCGCCAACAGCAGTTTGGAATAAAGATGAAGGTATTGTAAAGAATTTCTAGCTAAATCATAGGGGCGGTTATGCTTTGCTGAATATTTTTGCAATCAGTCACGACACAAACATATACCGATGTATCAATAACTCACCGAGCAGCCTCACGCGATGTTTTCGGCTACCTGTAGATATTGCTGGTGTAATCGTGCAACCTGCGGCACTAACTCGGCGATATCGTGATTATTATCAATCACATCGTCGGCCACAGACAGACGCTTTTCTCGGCTGACTTGTGCCGCCATTATTGCTCGTATTTGCTGCGCGTTACTGTTGTCTCTCAAGATCGTTCGAGATAGTTGGAGAGATTCATCGACATCAATAATCAGAACGCGATTCACGCTTAGGTGTAATTCATTCTCTACCAAAAGTGGCGCACTCAGCAAACAATAGGCTGACTTAGCCAATAGAGTTTGTTGCCACATGGTTTGGCGAATTATGGGATGGAGTAAGTCGTTTAACCAACTTTTCAGTTCAGCTTGTTGAAAAATCACCTGCCTAAGTTGTGCCCGATTGAGGGTTTGGTCAGCGTTTAAAATCTCGGAGCCAAATTTACTCGCGATTTGATGTAGAGCATCGGTTCCCGGCGCTACCACCTGCCGAGCAACAATATCGGCATCAACTACATGAATACCTTGTTCTGCAAAAAGGTTGGTAACAGTCGTTTTTCCGCTGCCTATTCCCCCACTAACTCCCACTATATATTGACTCATACTAAGTGCCTCAAGGTAAAACCCATTGCCAATACAATTCAACAAACCAATCGCCAAATAACAAGGTTAACCATCCCGCGCTAGCAAGGTAAGGCCCAAAAGGAATAGGTTGACTCTTATCTTTGCCTTGAACGGTTAAAATCATTAGTCCAACAATAGCACCAACAATAGATGACAGTAACACTACCACTGGTAAATGTTGCCAGCCTACCCAAGCGCCTAAAGCGGCTAAAAGTTTAAAATCACCATAGCCCATCCCTTCTTTACCAGTTAGTAATTTGAACGCCCAATACAAACTCCATAAACAAAAATAACCTAAAGCGGCACCTATAACGGCATCTTGAGTTGACACAAAAGGGCTAGAAATACTAATCAGTAAACCTATCCATAATAAAGGAAGTGTCAGTTGATCCGGTAGCAACATAGTATCAACATCAATAAAGGTCATGGTAATTAGTAACCATGTGGCCAATACAGCTGCGAAACCGGCAAGCCCAAACCCAAAATGCCAAGCAGCCAAAGCCGATAACACAGCTGTACTCAACTCCACCATCGGGTAACGAATGGATATAGGAGCCCTGCATTGACTGCACTTACCTTTTAACCATAGCCAACTGAGAATAGGTATATTTTCCCACGCTCGAATTTCATGCTGGCATTTAGGGCAAGTTGAATCGGGTTTAACTAAATTAAATACGTCTTGTTGGTTTATGGCCGCTGGGGTGGAATGTTGTTGAGCGATATACTCATCGCATTCCGCTTGCCAAGCCCGTTGCATCATAATCGGCAAACGATAAATGACTACATTTAAGAAACTACCAATCAACAAGCTCAAAACAAAAATAAAAGAAACAAAGAAAATGCTAGAGTCAGCCATTAATTGAAAAATATCAAACATAATTCAACTTATATCAAGCGCAGATAAAAAGGAGCTTAGCTTGCCAGAAAAATACAAAAGTTGCGAGTAACGAGCCAAAACAAAAGAGAGTCATTAACCTTGTGTTTCAAGTCAAAGAATATACAGTGAACTCGCTCTCGGTACTCACCGCTCCAAGTTAGTCCTTATTCTAGATAACATTGCCCATTTCAAAAATAGGCAAGTACATTGCGACTATTAGCCCACCAATTACCAGCCCCAATACCGCCATAATCAAAGGTTCGAGTAAACTAGTTAAACCATCAACCATATCATCGACTTCGGCTTCATAAATACTGGCAATTTTGCTAAGCATTTCATCCACAGCTCCCGCTTCTTCACCTATGGCAACCATTTGCACAACCATCGCTGGAAACACCCTAGTTATGTTCATTGCAACGTTCATTTGAATACCACTAGAGACTTCTTTCTTCACAATCAAAATAGCGTCACGAAAAACGGCATTTCCTGCTGCGCCGGCGGCTGAATCTAGGGCTCCAATTAATGGCACACCTGCGGCAAACGTAGTGGCTAGCGTGCGAGTAAAACGGGCGACCGATGCCTTTTTTAAAATGTCTCCGATTACAGGCAATCGGAGTAGCTTTGCATCGACTGAGTCCCGTAGCTTAACAGTTCGTTTATAAGCTCTTGCGAACAAGCAGGTAAAAATGAATACTCCTCCTCCAACAAATAATCCGTAATGTTGCAAAAATCGGGATATGGCTAACACCCATTGAGTAAAAACAGGTAACTCAGCCCCAAAGCTTGCAAAAATCTGTTCAAACTGTGGCACCACAAAGATCAATAAAATGATAGTCACAACACAGGCCACTACTAACACCGCAACTGGGTAAAACATGGCTTTCTTAATTTTTGATTTTAACGCTTCTGCTTTTTCTAGGTATATCGCAATGCGCTCATAAATGGTTTCGAGCGTCCCTGACTGCTCGCCCGTTTTAACTAAATCACAATATAAATCATCAAAATAGTTTGGCTGTTTTCTTAATGTAGATGAGAGAGGGTTTCCGGCTTTTACGCTTGCTGCTACGTCATTCAATAATTTGCGCATAGACACATTTTCATGACCACTAGCAATCATCTCAATAGTTTGAATTAGCGTTACCCCAGCCCCTAACATAGTGGCTATTTGACGAGACAGCACCGCCATATCGGCTGCTTTTATCTTTTCGCCTCTTTTAGCAAACAAGGGGTTATTCAGTTTTTTTACTTTTTTAGCAGAAATACCTTGTCGCCGAAGTTGATTTTTAGCCTCAACGACAGAGACGGCGGAAATCTCACCTTTTACCTTAAGGCCACGCCTATTTAAGCCTTGATAGGTGAATATAGTTGACGAAGTCATAGCCATAATTTGTATTCTCGTACACGAAGTAAAAAAGGCCCGGATATGCCGAGCCTTGAACATCTCATCCTATAGTATTATTAACAAAGCGTAGCGGGCACACAGACTGCCGCCCAAGAAAGGTTTCCATTGTCTTCTTCGTTAGGTGTCAAGGTGTAAGTACCGTCCCCCTCAATGGCCGCATCATTAGGTTTAGTGGCTGTAATAACACCATTTGCTGTTGTTACCCCAACAATACCATCGGCGGCTTCTATATCGGCCGGCACACCATTTGACGAGCCATCACAATCATCAAGAGCATTACCCATTTGCACACAAATTTCGACTGCAGTTTTAGTTGCAGCGATGGCAGTTACGACTTGTGTAAAGCGGGCTTTTTCGGTGTACGATTGATAAGCGGGGATGGCAAACATGGCTAAAATACCGACTATCGCTACTACAATCATTAATTCGATTAGCGTAAAGCCATGATGATTTTTGAGTTGAATCCTTTTCATAAAAATATCTCCATTGCATGAGTGTTGCCTAATAATTAAGCATTTATACTGCTTAATCAGTATAGAAGGCACTCACGATCTAACAAGTATAAATAATCTGAATTGTCGATAGGCCAAGGTTCACAATCAATATTCAAGACTGGCATCTGCGCCATGTTTAACGGTTGAATGGTATTCTACCCGTTCTATTTGCACCGCGATTGGAACGCACTATGTATGGTTCGCTGATAAAACTACGAGGAGCGTGGTTAAAAGGCTTTAACCACGTTTGCTACTTTACATTGGAAATTTACAAAAATGAGAAGATAAGTCTGCTATGCCATCAGGCGCAATGACAAATCAATGGCTTGCACATGTTTGGTTAACGCGCCAGATGAAATAAAATCTACCCCCGCGTTGGCTAATTCACGTAGCCTGCCTTTGGTTATATTGCCAGATACCTCCAATTTACACTGCCCTTTATTTACCTCAACCGCCTTGGCGACCATGGCCAAATTAAAATTATCGAGCATTACAATATCGGCTTTCGCTTGAATAGCTTGCTGCAATTCTTCAATAGACTCCACTTCGACTTCAATCGGTAATTTGTCGTTATGCTCTCTGGCTTTGTCTATCGCAGCTTGGATAGAGCCGCAGGCCATAATGTGATTTTCTTTAATTAAATAGGCATCAAACAAACCTACTCTGTGATTCTGGCCACCGCCACAAGTTACTGCATATTTTTGCGCTAATCGCATGCTTGGAATAGTTTTGCGCGTATCGAGTAATTTAGTTTTGGTTCCCTCTAACTCTTTGACATATTCGGCAACAACCGTGGCGGTGCCAGACAAAGACTGTAAAAAATTCAGCGCGGTTCGTTCACCTGTTAGGATGTGTCTAGCATTGCCAGATAGCGTAACTATCGTTTGATTGGCAACGAGAGCTTGCCCATCTTTAGCATGCCATTGTAATTCAATATCCGGGTTCAATTGACAAAAGGTTTCTGTCACCCATGCCGCTCCTGCTAAAACACACTCTTCCCTAGTAATTATTTGCGCACTAATTTGATGATCTTTGGCGATTAAATTGGCAGTAATATCACCAATGTCAGGGTGTTTTCCAGCTAAGTCTTCGGTTAATGCAATTTGCACTGCTTGTTTTATATGGTTCTCTAACATGGTTACTCTTAATTGATATGTTGTAAATTATAGATGACGTAGGATCAACCAATCACCTTTTTGGCTGAATTCTAAATGTTTAAGTACATTCATGCCTAGTAATATTTGTTCATCTTGCATGCTAGGGTTTAAATGCCCAGCTACATTTGTCAGTTCAATATCACCTATAGTTAAGCGAGCAATCGTTGTTTGTGCAACTTGCACCCGTCCATTTGCGGTCTGTACCCAATACGCTCGGCCTTTTGCTAAACCCAATTGCTCAGCAAGGTGCATAGGGATAGAGACTTGTGTTGCGCCTGTGTCTAATAAAAAAACAACGGGCTGACCATTTATCGCTCCGCCACTTACGTAATGCCCCGCCTTATTGCGCTTAAGTCGTACTTCAGCTCCCCCAAAATCTTGCTGCTAAGTGGTTCAGAGTTAGGGTTAAACTGCTGACTCAATTGCTCGTCAAAAATGAGCGTCATAAGACCTAAACCTATCACCCAGGCAATAATCAACATGCCCTTGCCCATTCTACTTTGTTTCAATGGCTCCCCTTATATCTAAGCCAGTCCAAAGGTCACGACGGTCATCCAACAGTCCCCATTAAGTTGCAGTACCCTTGTCGCCTTATACCCTTCTAATGAATTGGATTGAGAATATATGTTTAAAGTTAGTTTTTTAGTTGTTTAGGTTGAGACAGCTTTGTTATGATAAAAAATATTCATCACTACGCTACCGATCCAGTGATAAAAAAATCCATTTTAACACAAGCAGAATTTTACCCAACTTCTCATTGGGATGAACGGCCTGCCGGTTCGCACGTTTCATTACTAGTGATCCACAATATTTCTTTACCCCCAATGAATTTGGTGGCGATTACATAAAATACTTTTTCACTGGCAACCTCAACCCTCAATTACACCCTTACTTTGCAGATATTTATCAATTAAAGGTATCAGCTCATTGTTTAATTAAACGCGACGGTACCATCATTCAATTTGTACCATTCGATAAAAGAGCTTGGCATGCCGGATTGTCCAGCTTTCAGGGAATAAACAGGTGTAATGACTTTTCAATTGGTATTGAAATGGAAGGGGCCGACCACATTCCTTACACCCACCATCAATATTTAAGTTTACAAACCGTGACGTTAGCGATAATGAAAGCCTACCCAGCAATAAATTTAGCCAGAATTGTAGGTCATAATGATATCGCGTCAGGTCGAAAAACCGATCCTGGCATTTCATTTGATTGGCCAAGATACAGGCAATCATTAACTGAATAACGGCGCACTAGCTAATGGTGATATGATTTCACTATTATTTCTAAATTCAACTATTTAAAGAGAAATTATCATGACCTTGATCAGCTTGTTACTCGTCATATTAGTAGAGCGAATCACAACAAAATCTAGATATTGGCAAGCTGAGTTTTATTCAAACAAGTACGCAAGTTCTATCAATTCAAATAAATGGTTGAATTCTTCATCTAAGTCTTGGGCACTGATTTTATTTATTATGCTGCCAGTCTTGCTTAGCCACTTTTTTATCCAACAATTTACCGGTGGTTTACTTGAACTCATTATCAGTACGGCTGTTTTGATGGTATGTGTAGGGTGCCCAAATATCAGAGCAACTTACAAATGTTTCTTACAAGCTGCTAATCGCGGTGATTTACAAGCTTGTGATTTATATGAACAACAAATTAAAAATGGTGCAGAAGACAACTCTTCTTTCGGACAAAATTTAGTTTGGCAAAACTATCGCCATTATACCGCGGTTATTTTGTGGTTTACGGTATTTGGTGTAGCAGGCGCCCTTTTGTATGTGCTGGTCCGCGATTTAGAAAACTACCTGACTAAACAAAAAAGTGCTGCTGCGCCCCAAGCCAAATTTTTATTGAACCTAGTGGATTGGATCCCCGTTAGGATCACTGCTTTTGGTTTCTTAATAATTGGTCACTTTTCTAACGCGTTCTCGACTTGGCTGAGCTACTTACCGGATCCAGCGGTACCTGCCAAAACACTATTATTGCAAGTGTCAAAAAATGCAGAAGAAGTAGAACCCGATGATAATAATTGTACCGAAGAACCTTGTACCTTAGTGCGACTGGCGAAACGTAATGTCATGTTTTTATTAGTTGTAATAGCCATATTGACCCTAGCAGGCTGGATCAACTAAGTGGTACGACCATAAAAGATTATGTCCCTACCCCTTCTTTTAAAAGGATTAATTTAATTTCAAGTGAAATAAAAAAAGACTTTTACAAATTTAATATTTACCCGAGGCGGAATGTCAATTAAGCTATCGGGTTAAATGGTCTTACCAATTTACCAAGATTAATAATTATACTTTATTGATACGGCGGAAATGAAAAATGCGCAGGGTGCAATCTAGAAAATTATCTGACGACATTATGGATCAATTAGAATCCATGATGTTAGATGGCAGATTATCATCTGGACAAAAGCTCCCTCCAGAACGTACTTTAGCCGAACAATTTGAAGTATCAAGACCCTCAGTAAGAGAAGCAATACAAAAATTAGAAGCAAAAGGTTTAGTAATCCGTAAGCAAGGTGGTGGGACCTTTGTTTGTAATAACGTATTTGGCGGTTTGTCTGATCCGTTGTTTGATCTCATGTCAAAAAACGCCGACAGCAAATTTGATTTATTAGAGTTCCGATTGGGAATTGAAGGTATGGCCGCTTATTACGCTGCTATGCGCGGCACGCCTGGCGAACTTAAAGACATACAAGCTACGTTTGACGCGGTCAGCCTGGCTCAAATTGAAAACAATTTCCGCTTAGAAGCAGAAGCCGTTTTTGAGTTTCTGCTATCTATTTGTCGGGCTAGCCACAACGCTGTCATTTTGCATCTGGTAACGAGTATGGCCAGCCTATTTACAAATACTCTAGAGCAGAATATAACAGTACTTGCTAGGCGCCCTGAGATGTTCGACAAGATGCGCGATTATCGGAAAAAACTACTGCAAGCTATATTAGCAGGTAAACCTCAAAAAGCGTGGAGTGAGAGTCACAATCACCTTACCTTTATTGAAGAAGAATTATTGTTGCTTTCGCAAGAACAAAGCTTTATGCAGCGTTCAATTACGCGGATGCAACGACATCAGTAAGCTTAATCTTTGATTAGGCGGTAAACCACGATGACTAGTGTCAAATTTTTGGTCATTTAACTATTTATACATAACAACATTGGAGACTAAGTAAATATTATGTCTGAGCTCCCTAACATTGATATTGATTCGTCAGAAACCCAAGAATGGTTGGAATCTTTGGAAGCAGTTTTGGAAAATGAAGGTCCAGAACGCGCCCATTTCCTTTTAGAGAAGTTAATTGATCAAGCTCGTAGAAGCGGTACTCACCTACCCTTTGATGCTAAAACAGCCTATGTAAATACGATCCCGCCATCTCAAGAACCCACAATGCCTTGGTGACAGAACGCTAGAATCTCGCATTCGTGGTGCAATACGTTGGAATGCACTGATGATAGTGCTGCGTGCCTCTAAAAAAGATTTAGAGCTAGGTGGTCATATTGGTAGCTTCGCTTCTTCAGCAATGCTATACGATGTAGGCTTTAATCACTTTTTTAAAGCACCTAACGCTGAAAATAGCGGTGACTTCATTTTCTCGCAAGGTCACATTTCTCCAGGTATTTATGCCCGCTCATTTGTTGAAGGTACATTAACTGAAGAACAGTTAAACAACTTCCGTCAAGAGTGTGATGGCGAAGGTTTATCTTCTTATCCGCACCCGCATTTGATGAAAGACTACTGGCAGTTCCCAACTGTTTCTATGGGGTTAGGCCCATTGCAGGCAATTTATACTGCACGTTTCTTAAAGTACTTAACCGACCGAGGCATTAAAGATTGCTCTGGGCAACGAGTTTATTGCTATATGGGTGATGGTGAGTGTGATGAGCCAGAATCATTAGGCGCAATTGGCTTAGCCACTCGTGAAGGCTTAGACAACCTATGCTTTGTCATTAACTGTAACCTTCAGCGTCTTGATGGACCGGTACGTGGTAATGGCAAAATTATTCAAGAACTTGAAGGCACATTCCGTGGTGCCGGTTGGGAAGTCTGCAAAGTTATTTGGGGCAGTTACTGGGATGCACTGATCGCTCGTGATACATCAGGTAAACTTTTACAACTGATGAGTGAAACAGTAGATGGTGAGTACCAAAACTGTAAAGCTAAAGGTGGAAAATACACTCGCGAAAACTTCTTCAATAAGTACCCTGAAACAGCGGCACTTGTAGCCAATATGTCTGACGAAGATATTTTCCGTTTGAACCGTGGTGGCCATGATCCAGTGAAAGTATTTGCTGCTTATCAAAAAGCCATGGACACTAAAGGTCGTCCTACCGTTATTTTAGCTAAAACCGTTAAAGGTTTTGGTTTAGGTGCATCAGGTGAAGCATTAAATATCGCGCACAACGTGAAAAAAATGGACGTGGATTCAATTAAACAATTCCGTGACCGTTTTAATATTCCAGTGGCAGATGACGCCATTGCAGACTTACCGTACTTCAAGTTTGACGAAGACAGCGCAGAATACAAGTACATGAAAGAGCGTCGCGAAGCCTTAGGTGGTTCGTTACCGCAACGCCGTATGCAAGCTGAAGAACAGCTTGAAATGCCTGAGTTATCAATTTTTGACGCTATTTTAAAAGGTTCTGGTGATCGTCAAGTATCATCGACCATGACCTTTGTACGAGTACTTAATAGCTTATTAAAAGATAAGAAAATTGGTAAGCGTATTGTGCCAATCATTCCAGATGAAGCACGTACCTTTGGGATGGAAGGTTTATTCCGTCAAGTCGGTATCTATGCCAGCGAAGGACAAAAATATGTACCTCAAGATGCTGACCAAGTGGCTTACTATCGCGAAGATAAAAAAGGCCAAGTATTACAAGAAGGCATTAATGAGCTAGGTGCGATGGCATCATGGGTTGCCTCTGGCACGTCTTACTCGACCTGTAATGCTACCACTATCCCGTTCTACATTTACTACTCAATGTTTGGTTTCCAACGTGTTGGTGACTTAGCATGGGCTGCTGGCGATAGCCAAGCTCGTGGGTTCTTGTTAGGTGCAACTGCTGGTCGCACAACGCTTAACGGTGAAGGTTTACAACACCAAGATGGACATTCACATGTGCAAGCTAATTTAATCCCCAACTGTGTCACCTATGACCCCACTTACGGTTATGAAGTAGCGGTAATTATTCAAGACGGTTTACGTCGTATGTACGGCGAAAACGAAAATGTTTTCTATTACCTGACTTTAATGAACGAAAACTACCAACACCCAGCTATGCCTGAAGGTGATGACGTAGCGGCAGATATCATTAAAGGTATTTACAAGCTTGAGCGTGTTGAAGCGAAAAAAGCTAAATCTAACGTACAGTTAATGGGCTCAGGCACTATCTTAAATGAAGTGCGCAAAGCAGCTCAAATATTGAGCGCTGATTACAATGTATCGTCTGATGTCTATTCTGTTACTTCATTCAATGAATTAGCACGTGAAGGTCAAGATGTAGTTCGCTGGAACATGCTTAACCCAGAAGCAGAACCTCTTACAGCACACATTGGCCAAGTCATAACCAAAGAAGCAGGTCCTGCAATTGCAGCAACTGACTATGTGAAAGGTTATTCAGACCAAGTACGAGCTTTCATTGAAACCGACTATCGCTGTTTAGGTACAGACGGTTTCGGACGTAGTGACAGCCGTGAAAATTTACGTACTCATTTTGAAGTGAACGCAGCGTACATAGTGGTAGCTTCATTATACGAATTAGCTAAACGTGGCGAAGTAGAGAAAAGTGTTGTAACAGAAGCAATTAAACGTTTCGATATCAACACAGATAAACTTAATCCACTTTACGCTTAATAGCGACTAGATAAGGAATCTTATATATGTCTGATATTCAAAAAATTCTAGTTCCAGATGTAGGTGGCGAAGAAGTTGAAATCATCGAAATTTGTGTTGCCGTAGGTGATTCACTAGAAGCAGATGAAGGAATTGTTACCGTTGAAACTGATAAAGCATCAATGGACATTCCTGCCCCATTTGCAGGTGAATTAGCGAGCCTATCTGTAGCCGTTGGCGATAAAATTAAAGAAGGTGATGTGATTGGTGAGATAAAAGCAGCAGGCGCAGCAGCGCCCGCTGCTGAAGAGCCTGCAACACCAGCAGCCGAAGCGCCAGCGCCAGAAACCGCCCCAGCAGAAGCGCCAGCCCATGCAGCATCAGGTGCAAGTGAAATCATTGAAGTTGCGGTACCAGATATTGGCGAAGACGGTGAAGTTGACGTTATCGATGTATTGGTTACTGTAGGCGATGTGATTGAACAAGAAGACGGTTTAATTACCTTAGAAACTGATAAAGCGACAATGGATGTGCCGTCAACTCATGCCGGTACAGTCAAAGAAGTAATGATCAAAAACGGCGACAAGGTAAAGCAAGGGACGCTAGTTATTAAACTTGAAGTCGCTGGAAGCGCGTCAGCTACAGCCAATACTGCAACGGCTGCTGAAGCCCCTACTCCAGCACCTTCCGCCCCTGCACAGACTACAGAGCAAGCTCCGGCGACTGTTGCCACAGCCAGTGAGTTAATCGACGTAGCCGTACCAGATATTGGCGAAGACGGTGAAGTCGACGTCATAGATGTGTTGGTTGCTGTTGGTGATGAAATCGAACAAGAAGACGGATTAATTACGTTAGAAACTGACAAAGCAACAATGGATGTTCCGTCGACTCACGCAGGTACAGTGAAAGAAGTATTCATTAAAACTGGTGATAAAGTGAAGCAAGGTTCAGTTGTTATTAAACTTGAGACCAAAGGTGGCGGTTCTGCACCAGCTCCAGCGGCAGCAGCTCCGGCTCCAGCACCTGCAGCAGCGCCAACCCCTGCACCTCAAGCGAAACCAGCTCCAGCGCCTGCTGCACCGAGTGACTTTAAGTCATCAGGTCCAGTATACACTTCTCCGGCTATTCGCCGTTTAGGTCGTGAATTTGGTGTAGATTTAAGCTTAGTAAAAGGAACGGGACGTAAAGGACGTATTCTAAAAGAAGACGTTCAAGCCTATGTAAAAGCGGCCCTTGCAGCGCCTAAAGCAGCCGCTAGCGGCACAGCTATTGTAGGTGACAACGTCTTACAGATCATACCGGTTAAGCCTGTTGACTACAGCAAGTTCGGTGAAATAGAAGAAAAGCCATTAGGTCGTATTCAAAAGATTTCTGGGCCTTTCTTACATCGAAATTGGGCAACAATCCCTCATGTGACTCAGTTTGACGAAGCCGACATTACTGACATTGAGGACTTCCGAAAAGAACAAAACGCTTATCACGCGAAGAAAAAGACTGGTTTAAAAATTACACCACTCGTATTTGTCATGAAAGCGGTTGCTCGTGCTTTGGAGAAGTTCCCAAATATGAACTCTTCGTTATCTGAAGATGGTGCTAGCTTGATTTTGAAGAAGTACGTCAATATTGGTATCGCAGTGGCAACACCAGGCGGCTTAGTTGTTCCGGTGATTAAAGACGTGAACAAAAAAGGCATTGAAGAACTTTCACAAGAATTAATCGTTATTTCTGGTAAAGCCCGTGATGGCAAGCTTAAGGCTGCTGATATGCAAGGCGGGACGTTTACTATATCTAGCTTAGGTGGTATTGGTGGTACGGCATTTACGCCAATTGTTAATGCACCTGAAGTAGGTATTTTAGGTGTGTCTAAGTCAGACATGAAACCTAAGTGGAACGGCAAAGAATTTGAACCACGCTTGATGGTACCGTTAAGTTTATCTTACGACCATAGAGTGATTGATGGAGCTGAAGGTGCGGCTTTCTCAACTGAAGTGGCTAACAACTTAACTGATTTACGTCGCTTAGTACTTTAGTACAACAGCGGTAACAGTAAAGTGTTACTGCTCGCAGACTAGCGTTATTAAGTAAAATAATTTATTCACAACCAGTTATAGAATTAGTAACTGGTTGTTTCAAATAAGATAATTTGAGGTTCTCATGAGTGAAATTAAAACTCAAGTAGTAGTATTAGGTTCTGGCCCTGAGTGGTTATTCAGCAGCGTTTCGCGCAGCCGATTTAGGCTTAGATGTAGTTTTAATCGAAAAATACGATGCCCTAGGCGGTGTATGTTTGAATGTAGGGTGTATTCCTTCAAAAGCGCTATTACACGTTGCTAAAGTAATAGACGATGCGAAAGACATGGCTGCACACGGTGTAACTTTTGGCCAACCTGAAATTGATTTAGAAAAAATTCGCCAATGGAAAGATAAAGATGTAGTAGGTAAGCTTACGCAAGGTGTCGCTGGTATGGCAAAAATGCGAAAAGTGACCACTGTTACGGGTTATGGAAAATTCACGTCAGATAAAACGATTGAAGTAGAAGGCAAAGATGGTAAAACTACCGTTACCTTTGACAATGCCATTATCTCTTGTGGTTCATCTGTTGTTGACCTACCTTTTATTCCCAACGATGACCCTAGAATCATCGACTCGACTGGCGCATTAGAACTTAAAGATGTGCCAGAAGAGCTATTGGTATTAGGTGGCGGTATCATAGGTCTAGAAATGGGGACTGTGTATAGTTCATTAGGCTCAAATGTATCTGTTGTAGAATTTGCCGATCAATTAGTTCCTGCTGCTGACGCAGATATCGTTAAGATATATACAAAACACAATAAACCAAGATTTAAGTCGGTCATGCTGTCAACGAAAGTTGTTGCTGTTGATGCTAAAGACGACGGTTTATACGTGACTTTTGAAGGTAAAAACGCCCCAGCCGAACAAGTTCGCTACGACAAAATCTTAGTAGCCGTTGGCCGTAAACCAAATGGTAAGCTAATCGATGCCGAAAAAGCCGGTGTTACTGTTGATGAGCGCGGCTTTATTAATGTCTCTAAAGAAATGCGTACAAACGTTAACCATATTTTTGCTATTGGTGATGTAGTTGGCCAACCGATGCTTGCTCACAAAGCAGTACACGAAGCTCATTGTGCTGCAGAAGTTATCGCTGGTAAGAAACACATTTTCGACCCACGTTGTATTCCGTCAATCGCTTACACCGACCCAGAAATGGCTTGGGTAGGTGTAACCGAGCGTGAAGCAAAAGAGCAAGGGTTAAAAATTGAAGTGTCTAACTTCCCTTGGTCAGCTTCTGGCCGTGCGATTGCTTCTGCTCGTACCGAAGGCAAAACTAAAATGATTTTCGACAAGGACACTGGTCGCGTTTTAGGTGGAGCCATTGTGGGAATCAATGCAGGTGAATTGTTAGGTGAAATTTGCTTAGCTGTTGAAATGGGCGCTGACGCTGAAGATGTAGGATTAACTATCCATGCCCACCCAACACTAAATGAATCAGTTGGATTAGCCGCTGAAATTTTTGAAGGCTCCATCACTGATTTACCAAATGCAAAAGCAATTAAAAAGAAAAAATAGCATTAAGCTATATTAACAAAAGGGCCTATATGGCCCTTTTTTGAGCCGCTCCCCTGCAAGAACAAACAACAAAATGAGGAATTTTTTACGCCCCCCTTTAGAATAGTGCTAATGTATAGGATAATCACCCTATCATTGTTGAGCCACTTTATACTATCGAAAAGGAATTAATTTGAAGACACCACTGTTTGTTACCTCACTTTATTTATTATTGCTCAGTTTTTATTCTTCTACCCTTAACGCAGAATCTATTCCTCTCGCCCATTTTGCTGAACTGCCTATGGTTGAAAGTCCCTCCCTTTCCCCAAATGGCGAGAATATAGTGGCTGTCAGTTCATATACCGGCGAAAAAACCATAGTAGTCGCCCCATATGACTCCATTGAATTCACATCAATTGTGCAATTACACAAAAGCAAAGATCGTATTGAATCGGTACAATGGGCCAATAACGACAGGATCTTAGTGTATGCCACTTATCCCAAAGTCGTTTTCGGTAAAAGAGTGCGTATTGGTCGATTATTTGCGGTCAATAAAGACGGCACTGATTTACGTCAATTACAGTTGAATAAACTTCAACGCCATGATCAAGCTGAATTATTCTCAGATCTAAAAGTACTGAGTATTTTACCTAATGACTACGAACATATTTTAGTGCAGACCTATACAGGGCGCGATAAGAGTCCAGCGGTTTTTAAGTTTAATATTTTTGATGGCTCGACTGAAAAAGTTGTTTCTGCGGCTGAAGAGATTGACAGCTGGGTGTCTGATTTGAATGGAAATGTACGTATTGGCATTAAACGAGAATATGATAATAAAACAGAGGAGATGACAACTGATATTTTTTATCGAAAGAACATAGAAAGTACAGAGTGGGAAAACATATACAGCTATCGCTCTTTCAAAGATTTTTACGTCAGTCCCATTGCAATTTCTGATGACAACAAAACACTATATGTATTTTCAGATTTTGAAGTTTACAAAGATGTTATCCGCAAGTTTGATATTGAAAAAAGAGAGTTTGGCGAGATTGTTTTTCAGCAAGACAAATACGATGTAGATTCTGCAATAATTAGGGATGGGCGCTTTGTAGGTGCAGCTTATACCGACGACTTCTATCGAATTGAATATTTTGACGAAGCCCTGAAAGCCCGCCAAGAACTGATCACCAAAACCTTCTCCCAGTATCAAAGCTATATCGTCAGCAATAACAAAGATAAAACTAAGTTCATAGTTTTAGCCATGCAATCCAATAGCCCAAGTAAGTATTTCTTAGTCGACTTAGCTAGCAAAAAAGCTAATTTCTGGTTATCTAAATATGCCCACTTAGAAAATAAAAAGCTTACTAGTAAGCAAAGTTACAGCTTTAGCACCCAAGACGGCACAGAGTTATATGGATACTTTACCCCAGGCTCCAAGGGCAAAGACTCTCCTTTAATTGTTTTCCCACACGGTGGACCTGGAGCAAGAGACACCATGGATTTTGACATCTGGGTACAAATGCTAAATCGCCGTGGCTATGCAGTTTTACAAGTGAACTTTAGAGGCTCTACTGGCTATGGCAACTCCTACGAAACTTCGGGGCGAAAACAGTGGGGTAAACTGATGCAAAACGATGTATACGAAGCGATTGATTGGGTAAAATCCCAACGATTGGCAGACACAACTAATATGTGCATGGTAGGTGGCAGTTATGGTGGCTATGTGGCATTAGTCGCCGGATACCAAAAACCAGATTGGTTTAAATGTATTGTCAGTGTTGCCGGTATTTCAGACCTGACAGAAATGGTTGAAAAAGACAGTTACTGGGACGGCCTGAAAGTAAATCAGAAAATAACCATTGGCGATGTTGATGACAAAGAAGAACGCAAAGACATGGATGAAAACTCTGCAATCAACCATATAACCGCATATAAAGCACCAGTATTGCTAATACACGGAGAAAATGATCAAAGAGTGCACTATTCACAAAGCGAAGATATGTATAAAGCTTTGAAGAAAAAGCGCAAGCAGGCCACACTATTATTATTAGAAGATGGCACTCACTTTATTGATGATCCTAAAAACCGAACAGAAGCCTTCGAAGCGATAGACAAATTCTTAGGAAAACACCTATAAAACCCATTGGGGTAGCTATATAAATGTCTGCCCCAATAAATCTTTGAACGTTGTGGAATAGCAATACCCCCATCTAATCCAGAGTAATTCCCCTATTTAATGAAGCCAATGGCTCCGCAAAAAATTATAAACTGCATCTTAAGACGCCGGCGACAACTTCAATAAACTCCCAATCGCATATTATGCAAACGCCCAGCATCCCACCTAGTCTTCTTTAGTAACCCCCTATGGTAGCAATTGCCCAGAGCCACCGTTTTAAGGTAAGCGTCCGGCGATCCTACCTAGCGTTTAGCAAATTCCCATGGATATCTTCCAATTAAGACACCCATACAATCTTCCAACTAAGACACCCATACTATCTTCCAATTAAGACACCCATACAATGCACCCGCTTCAAGACCACACAATCCAGCTACTCATCAGTATTACCAACATTCTAATCATGGGTGTCTCAATAGGGGATGTCTCATAGTGGATGGGATTGACTAGGAGTATCTTCCAATTAAGACACCCATACAATGCAACCGCTTCAAGACCACACAATCCAGCTACTCATTAGTAATACCAACATTCTCATCATGGGTGTCTCAATAGGGGATGGGGGATGTTCTAGTCATGGGTGTCTCAATAGGGGATGGGATTGGCTAGAAGCACTCTACAGTGACTTAGATCTCAAAAAGGGAAAGATTATTATGCTAGTAAAAAAAGGCCTGGGCTCGATACAATATCGAACACAGGCCTTAGTTTGCGCTTGGTAGTATAGTTAACCTAAGGACGGTTCAGTTCAAAAAGGCGCAGTCGAGATTGTAGGGTCAACAATCTCGTACCCAGAAAGTGTACTACTTACTTTTAACCCTACAAAGATGCAAAGTTATCTGATTGCTTTCTTTCACCTTCCACAAACTTCATCCACTGCGTTGCCATGCTACGACTACCTTCAAACTCTTGTGCTTTGGCTAACTCGTTTAACGCTTGGTTATAATCTCCGGTATTAAAACTAGCCATACCAATAACCAAATGGGCCATACCAACGTTGCGTAAACCACCCTTCTCTATCGCTGTGCGCGAAGCTGAAATGGCGAGTTCCCATTGATCTGAGTTTAAGTACATTTGACCCAATTGCGAATATAACTCACCAGTTTCTGATAATTTAGCAGCAGCTAACATCACAGGTACCGCTTTTTCTGTCTCTTTAGCGAAATTCAAAGATTGCGCTAAAAACGTTAGGTTACGCTCATCTTCAGCCAGCTTGCCTTCATCAATGGCTTTTTGCATTAATTCAGCGGCCTTGTATGGGATCTGGTGATAGTAATAAAGTTGTGCCAAGTTAAACATTTCAGACCCTGTCATTACAAAGCCTTTTTGCTCGGCAATTTCCATGGTCGCCAATTGTTTTTCTTCTAAGCCTAACTCGCCATACATACCCGCCAATTGGATCCAGTACTTAGGTGCTTCAAATTTTCTTAGCAATTTAAGCAACACATTTTTGACTTGCTCTGGTTGCTTAAGCTCGTAATAGGCAGCACGTTGTAGCACATACCACTGTTCTTCTACTTGAAAGCCCAAATCATTGTTTTCAACTTGCTCAATTGCATCATTAATGTATTTTGATGCGGCTGGGTAGTCTTGCTTTTGATACATAGCTTGCGCTTTCAATACTAAGTTTTTAGCGGGTATATCTTTGCCTGGGAACAAAGCAAGTTGGATCTTTTCCCACTTTTCGATGTTCTCAATGGTTTTGTCATAGTTGCCACGCATCATGTGCAGTTGCGCTAGGCTGAACAAAGTCGCCTGTTCAAACGACTCTGGAATAGGCTGCTGCTTGACTACATTTTCAAACTCAGCGATTGCTTGATCGAAGTTTTCGGCCTCGTAGTGAATAAAGCCATAGAAGTTATACATCATAGCCAGTTCATAACTATTCATAGAACTCGCTTTTTCTTTTACATTGTCTAAAACTTCAAACGCTTCGGCTTGCTTGCCTTCATCAGCAAAGTTTTGCGCCCGGGATAGTTGATCGTAAACTTTTGAGCGCAACGTAGGCACTCTTTTGTTTTACGTTCAGTTTTCGTTTCTTGGGCGTTCACAACACTAATTTGCATACCGCTAACTAACAAACCGCTGACAATAGCAATGGCTGTCAGCGACTTGAGATTGAATGTAGGTAGCATGTTCTTAACCATAAATTTAGCCTCCAATTTCGAATGTAACGCGCACTTCAACACCGGAAACTTCCATGGCCTCGCCATTCACAACGCGCGGTTTATACTTGTATTTTAAAGTTGCATCTAACGCTGCTTTATCAAAAATACCTTCAGGTGATGCTTGCAACACTCTAGGATCTTTTACCGATCCAAGTTTAGATACGGTAAATGTTACATCCACGAAACCTTCAATCCCTCTTTGTAGCGCACGTCTAGGATACACAGCCGCAACACGTACAATAGGTAAATATTCGCCATCACCAGAGTCTAGCGCAAGCCCTCCATCTAAAGACACATCTGCTGCCACGTCTGCACTAAAATCCAAGCCACTGGCTGCTGCATCTGGACTAGGAGCGTCCATTTGAGGCGGTGCCATATCGGGTGGTGGCTCTTTTGGCTTAGGTGGCTTTTTAGGTTTACGATCTTTTTTCTGTACTGCTTCTTCTTTTTTCACTCTAACAAAATCTAACACGCTGCCTTTTGGAGCGTCAGTCAGGGCACTACCGCCGCTTTGAATCAGAGATTGCATTAAGAAGAACAATCCTAAGGTGACAACACCAGCCAATAGGATTGCAAAAAACAGTCTTGGTATTGTCTGTGGCATAAATGACCTACGGCTCTTGAGCAGCTATCGAGACATCTAAAATGCCTGCAGCTCGTGATGCATCCATCACTTTAATTAATACGTCTGTCGTCGCCTTTTTATCGGCCTGGATCACAACAGTTCCTTGAGGATTTTCTGCATATAAACGTTCGATGTTAGCCTGTACAGCTCGCACATCAATTTTACGTTTATTGATCCAGATTTCACCTTTGTCACTGATGGCGACTAAAATATTCGCTCGGTCTTTTTTCACTGCAGTTGCCGCTTCAGGACGGTTAACATCGATACCTGCTTCTTTTACGAAAGAAGCAGTTACGATGAAAAAGATAAGCATAATAAATACAACGTCTAGCATAGGCGTCATATCAATTGCCGCTTCTTCGTCATCCATCATATTTTGAAAATGTTGTTTCATATTAATCTCTTCAATTTACTTGTTTCGCTAATCAACTTAGTGAGTTAATTAACGGTGGCGATCCATCATTAATGCATCTTCTAACTTTGCCCGCTCTGACTTAGTGGTACGAGACAACCAACTTGATGCAAATACACCAGACAGCGCTCCTACCATTCCAGCCATGGTTGGAATAGTGGCTTTCGATACACCAGATGCCATAGAGCGAGCATTGCCAGAACCAGAAATAGCCATTACGTCAAATACTTCAATCATTCCTGTCACTGTCCCCATCAGGCCCAATAAAGGACATAACGCAACAAGTGATTGAATGATTGGAATACCTGCGCCTAACTTTAAAGACACTCTTGAGATCATGGCTTGACGAACTTGTTCTGCGTTCCACGATGCTCTGTCTTCTCTGGCTTTCCACTTCGCAATAATCGCTGACTTATATTGCTTGTGAGTCACAAAGACATACATTGCTCTTTCTAAAATCATTAACCACATAACGAAAATTAGAGCCCCGATAACCAGTAGGACTTGCCCACCGGTCTCGGTAAAATCTCGAATGGTTTCTAGAAATTCAATCATGATTTTGCTTACGCTTTTGTTTTGCTAGATTGAAGGTTAGGGCTTTGTGCTTCAGCACGTTCTGCAATCACACCCGCCGCTTGCTCTTGTAAGATGTAAACGATGTTCTTACTGCGCGTATTCAGCATGGCGTAAAGTAACGTCATGGGTATTGCTACCACCAAACCAAGTACTGTTGTAACAAGTGCAGTCGAAATACCACCAGCCATCAGTTTAGGGTCACCTGTACCAAACAATGTAATAGCTTGGAAAGTGTTGATCATACCCGACACTGTACCTAATAAGCCCATCAATGGTGCAACTACCGACATCACTTTAATAATTTGTAAGAAGCGGCCTAGTTTTGGCACTTCGCCTAAGATTGCTTCAGTTAGATGTAACTCAAGTGCTTCAGTATCGGCTTCGGGATAATCGTCACGCGCTTTCATCACTCGACCTAAGGCGTTATTTGACTTGAAGGTGGTAGATTTCAATTGGCGATTAACTTTCGCGCCTTCAATGCCTAGAACGATGAATCTCCAAAGTGCGATTAACAGACCCACTGCACCGACTGCTAAGATGATGTAACCCACGGTTCCACCTTGCTCAACACGTTCTTTCAAACTTGGCGCTTGAACTAACAACTTAAGAATTGAACCACCTGTTGGGTCTAAACCAAATTCAACTAACTCACCAGAAGAGGCTTGCAATGCCATAGCACTGTCGCCGTAACGACCAGCAGGTTGACGTACTAATTCAGCCACCGAACCTGTCGTTCCGTTATAATCTAGGTATTTGCCATCAGCAGTTAAAGCAAAAGGCCCTACACGTAGCACTTCTTTGCTAACTTTATTACCACCTGCTTCAATCACATCGGTAGTGAATTTAGTTACTTTGCCTGACTCAGTCATTTCACGTTGCATTTCAAACCATACACGTTCAATTTCTGCAATTGATGCAAGTTTAGAGGTTGACCCCATTGACTGAGCTAAGTTATCTAAAAATTCAGCACGGCCAGGGATTTGCGCCGAAATAATCGAGTTTTGGAATTTACTTTTGGTATCACCCGATACTTGCTGTAACACACCAAACAATTCTTTTAATGAACCTAAACGCTTGTTCATTGCCTCGTTTAAATCGGCCAATTTAAACTCGTTTTCTTCAAACTGAGTTTCAAGTTTTTCAGAAGTGCTTAACGCGGCATTACGTGTTTGCTTTGCCTGTAACAACATGGCGTCTTGTTCAGAACGTTTCTGAGCAAACTCTTTTTCACGTTGAGCATTTTGTTTATTTTGCGCAAATTGTCCTTGCTCTAGCTGTTTTAGCAAGCTATCTAAATCAAGAGCTGTGTCATCTTGAGCCAATGCAACATTAGTCATTAAACCAAGTACACAAGCTAGCGCGATATTTTTAGTAAATAATTTCATTGTCATTTGGCCCTTAATCCGTCATCGCTACTGGTAACATCAATAGGTCTGGCGCAAGTTGTTTTTTCGCCATGCGTAAACCTTTAGTGACTTGAGTTCGGTAGCTAGAAGGAAGTGCTTCCCATTTACCCGTTGCTTTATTCCAAGAGCCTTGCAAACTTGCATCACGTGTTTGATAAATAAGTGCTGTACGTCCAACACGTAAAAAATCCACATCACGCTCTTGGCCATCAATCATATGTAAACCGCTGTAAGCTTCTAAAGTGCGACCGTAGTCCATTTCGACTTGATAGGCTTCCATTACACGACGGAACTTTTCAGATGGAGCAATATCAGCTCTATCCATTAAGTGTTTAAGTTCATCAAGACGCTTCGCTCTTTCTTTTGGCAAGAAAGGAACATCTAACTTTACAAACTGCTCAAGCCCAGTAATCATACGCATCATTAGCGGCGTAATTTGACGTTCAATCACGCTCACTTCATCAATGGCAGCATTTAAGTCAGCCATTTCTTGCATTTGATTTTCAATTTGCCTAGCCAACTGACCGTTGTACACATCTAACCCAGCCGTTTCTTTGTTGACTGCTTTAAACTGTTGTAACTTAGTGCCAATTTGGTCGGTAATTTTATTGATTTTCTCTTGAGAATTGGCGGCTGATTCATTAATTTCAGTCGCTTTCTTAACCGCTGGATCTAGGAACTGGTCTTCCTGTGCCCAACTATTCGTTGCTGCAAAGATGGTAAATAATGCAGCTGATAACTTGCTCAGTCGTTTCATGCTTAAAACCCTAAAATTGTCTATCAGCACTTCACTGATAATTCAAAACTGAGACGAGGATAAGCACTTTGTGTGACAAAAATATTACAGCAATATGACAGTAAAATGATGTGTTTAGATCGCCTTAAAATGGCAGTTTACAAGCTTTAGTTGGTGATAGAGGCAATTAAGGCGCCGACAAAAAACCAAACAGAGGAGTAGAACCAGGCTATTTTGAGAAAAGTTATCAGAGTTTGACTGAATAAAAAGCCAACCCAGGGGTTGGCTTTTAAAGGTAGCTAATTCCTCAACTAGAACTCGTAGCTATAACTGACACCAAAAGTAGAGCCAATTTCACGAGATCGAACCGCGACGTCATCTTGAATAACTTCTTGGTTTTCACCCATTAAGTTTTTGACTTTGAATTTCACTTTAGTATTGAAATCTGGATACCAAGTATAGATAAGATCTAGTGAATGGAATGGTTGCTCAAACGCATCGCCTCGTCCACCAATACCAGACGCAAGGATACGCTCGCCAGATACGTTATACACTAACGAGCCACTATGCTCGCCATTGGCTGAGTCATAGTTTAACTGCAAGTTAAGTACATACTGTGAATGACCATTCATACGCTTAACTTTATTGGTTAAATTACCCGCATCTGCCGCTTCAACAATGACTTCAGAATCACTCAACGTGATATTACCCGAGGTAAAAAATCCGTCTGAAACAAAAGTTAAATCGTATAACCATTCAGCTTCAACACCATATAACTCGGCAGACGTACCGTTAGTAAATGACGCGGTGTAACTAGAGTCACCTACTGCCAATACAGACTCGATAGGATTAGCAATGTCTTTATAGAATAAAGATACCGCTAAGTTGTCGCCGTTAGCACCGTACAACTCGTAACGAGCATCATAGTTTTTCAACTGACTTGATGTAAGTGACAAGCTACCAGTAGTACGAATATCGGTTAATGGGTCAAAATACCCCACCGGTACTACTTCACGTAAGTCCGGGCGAACAACTGTTTCACCGTAACCGAAACGCACTTGATAATCTTCGCCACCGATATAGGTCAAACTTAAAGAAGGATAGAAATCGTCTTCATTAATAGTACGGTCCTGGATCCTTTCTTGACTATAAAAGCTCTCGATATCTTCGCGGCTAAAAATCAAACTAGACGTTTCAAGGGTCACTTGTTTGAAGGCTTCATAGCGTAAACCACCACTAATACGCCAAGTGTTATCGTAGAACACATCAAACGCACCATAACCAGCTTCAACTTTTTGAGCCGCCATGTAATCGTCAGCTTCTGGCGCTTCTGGCTCGTTAAAGGATATCCATACTTCATTGTTATCAATAAAGTCATCAGATAAATACGAGCTCAATCCTAAAATGCCATCACTGCCATTATTAACATTAATAGCTGCGCCATTGTTGTTAATGAAGAAACTAGACGTAGTATAGTAACGCGCTCTATCTGAGTAGTCCCAACCGCTTTTGAATTCTATTTCGAAATCACCGGCACTAATAGGTAAAGAAACATTTCCGCCATAAGACGTCATGAAATCGCGCATATCAACAAACTGATAATTGACATTACCATTACCACCATTGATTTCACTGCTGGTGTAAACACTATCAGTAAAGTCATCAGAGAAACTATAGGTCACGTCTAAAGGTATGTTGGTGTGTACTTCAGACTTGGTATATTGCCAGTCTGCACCAATTCCCCAATAATCTAAAAATGTATGTTGGCCTTTAAACTGGTCTATTTCTAACTGACGCTCTTCGAACGTAAATTGATGGTCTCTGTCGGCGGTGCCGTCAACAGCAATAGTAATACCCTGACTAGGATTCTGATTGACGCCTAATTCACTCTCATCTTCATTGTCTTGGATAAAGATCTTGCTATAGCTAACTTCATGCCCACTTAGGCGATACCCTAAAGTGATCAGCCCATTCATCCGTTCATTTTCAGTCGTGACTGAAGAATCTGTAAGACTGTCATAACAACTATTATTAGCGTTATCTTCGGTTATGAAAGAAGTCGAACAGTCATCCGTTTTATCAGCACTCACCACCGCATTAGTGCGCTCGGAGTAGGTCCATTTGCTATCGTAGGCAACCGAAGCTAGAAAACCAAATGTGCCACCGAACCATTCATCATCAAAAGAATTACCTAAATTACCTTGGAAAGAATAATTAGGATCTAATGAACCTTCTTCAACCGTTAAATTGCGAGGCAAACTTTTCAATAAACCTTGGTTAGCAACAAACGCCTGTTGAAACGCAGTTTGCGTATCGGTATCGGTTAAGCCATTCTTTTCAATAATATTTCGAAAAGAAAAATCTCCTCTATACCTAACTATCGCAGCGCTTAAATCATCCGGTATCCCATCTTCATTGGTGTTGTAAGTATAACCGTCTGAATTATTAGAATTGCCTTCTATCCCCAACTGAAATCCAGCGATAAATTCAGAAGGAAGGGTTTTCGTTCTAATGTCAACGCTACCACCACCAAATGCTGCTGGCATGTTAGGTGAAAATGCTTTTTGAACTGATAAACTCTCTATTACGTTGGTTGGGAAAATATCCAATGGAATAACATTACGCGTTAAATCAGGGCTAGGGATATTTGCGCCATTTAGTCGAGCACTTGAGTAACGCTCACCTAAACCACGAACATAAATGAATTTTCCGTCAACTAAAGTTAGGCCCGTTACACGACGTAATGCAGATGCAGCATCACTGTCCCCTGTACGAGAAATTTGTTCTGAACCAAGAATATCGGCTACGAAAGCTTGGTTTTTACGCTCTGCGATTACCGCTGCAGCAGTACCCTGAAGACGATTACCAGTGGTAACCACTTCATCAATTGCATTATCTTGCTGTTGGGCATGTAGCGAACCCGCGACAAGACCTAATGCAACTGCTAACGAGATTTTACTCGTGCTGTATTGAGTCTTCATCATTAATCCTACACTCAAAATGAACAAAAAAGGCGTAACTAGTGACCTAGCACGCCTATAAATTTGTTAGCTAGACGACTTATTGTTCGTCAGCAATGGCATTGTCATAGGCATCTTTTGCCCAGTCATACCAATCACTTGAAGTATCTGTAGGGCTTACCGCACCAATATAATCAACACTTTCGAAGAAGTTAGCATCAATTGTTGTTACATCAAATGGCGTTTTAAGGTCAGCAATAGTAGCAAAACCGTTGCTTGATAATACGTCTGCGTCTCCACCAGTAATAGTGTTCATATCGGCAGCATCATCAGTTAACCAGTTAGTATAAGTTGTTGTACCTACTGTCTCTGCTTTACCCAATACTGCACAAGCCATTACCGAGTTTTTCATAGATACATCGCCTGATTCCACAACCGCAACTGCATCAGCTGAGTTTTCGAAACAATGAGTTTGCGTACCAGATGTTTTCACTAGTAAAGTGTTGTACCAAGTCGCTGAGATAAAATCGTCTAACTTGATTGCAGCAGAAGGGTTACCGTCACGTACTGACTCTTCATCAGTAGTCAATACAGTTACGTTAGCGATTTGCGGAGCAGATGGAGCAACGTTGTTATCTTTAACTTTAGTGCCATCAGACTCAAATCCACCATTACCCATATTGATTGAGTTTCCAGCAGCATTAACGACAGTACCGTGCTTGATAAGAATAAATTGTGCGTTACCTTTCCAACCAGCGTCAATATCAATACTGTCATCTTGAGTATCAGTAACCACTACGTGCTTAAGATTTACCGCACCACCAAATAATTCGATACCGTCATCATAACCTGCATAGATGTCTACGTAATCGATAGTTGTTCCAGAACCAACCGCGAACAAGCTAAGTGAGTTTAAGTCATCGCCTTCTTCAGCACCCGCTGGTAAACCACCAGCAAAGTGAATTTTAACAAACTTAAGGGTACCACTGTTGTCAGTGTTGTCGTTACCACCATAAAAAGTAACCGCGCCTTCACTTTCTGCGTTACAAGTACCAGCAGTACGCTCTGCATCTGAACATTGGTCAGTGATGCCTAAACCATCAATCATTATCCCACCCCAATCTTGAGGTTGAGGGTCAGATACTTTAAGGCTTGCAATAGCATTAGCAGAAGTAAAAGTAATTGGAGCGCTGTAAGTACCGGTTGCTTCGATGTTTGCGCCACGGTTAATTTGTACACGAGATGACGCATCATCAAATACTAGTGTTGTACCAGCTTCGATGGATAACGTAGGGCCGTCAGTAACAATTGTACAGTTATCAGAAGTATTACAGTTTTCACCTACTACCAAAGAGCTTTTGAAGAAATGAACACCAGTGCCTTCCAGCTTATCTAAACTAAGATCTACCGCTAATGGGTTAGAAGGGCTTACGAATTCTTTACTATATTCACAGTTTCCACCAGTGAATTCACCTTGCATTGTCACACCGTCTGCATCATAAGAAGCACAAGGATTTTCAGTAGAGCCGTTACCATTCCCACCTTCAACAGTAGTCGTCGTAGTGTTGTTACTGTTGTTAACGCTAGTATCATTAACAGTAGGGGTAATGTTGATATCGCCACCACAACCAGCAAGAACTAATGCTGAAACGATTGCACTAGCTTTAAATATATTCTTAAGTTCCATTGTTCTCTCCAAATGTGCGAATTAATTAAATAGTTATAAATGAAAACGCAAGAAGAGTACCCAAGGTCCATGACAGTTTTGTTACATCATAAAATTGTCACAAAAGTTTAATAATATCCTTTGGTAACACTATGCAGACAGGTAATCATCATTTGCATAATTCCCCATATATACAAAAGGTTAGTGATCTTTCCCTTGCTCGAAATACACTTTCCTAACAAGTTTTGATGAGGACTGTATATCAATCTATGTTGATAAGTGATCGCTTTACACCCATCCAGCAGTTTTTGAACAAGACGTCGGTATCAAAGAATGGTTTTAATCGCCCGCAAAGTAACAATAAAACGTAAAAAGCCCAGTGATACGTGATGATATGTAAACGTATCGCTGGGCTTTGGTGCGGCATCATACCGGAAACTGACTGTTATAAACGCTATTTATGTATGCTCTATTTAATACACTAAGGAGCAAAAATACCTTTTATCATAAAGAAGAATACGATGGAAAGGCCCGCACCAGCCGGTAAGGTGACCACCCATGAAATCACGATGTTTCTCACTACACCTAAATTGATAGCAGCAATACCTTTGGCCATACCTACCCCTAAAACTGCTCCCACCAACGTTTGCGTAGTAGAAATTGGCAACCCGGTGCCTGATGCAATAACAACTGTTGACGCAGCGGCAAGTTCTGCCGCAAACCCGCGACTAGGTGTTAAATGGGTGATCCCATTTCCGATTGTTTTAATAACCTTATGCCCAAATAGTGCTAGACCGAATACAATCCCCACAGCACCCAATGGTAAAATCCACCAAACCAAAGGCGCTTTGGCACCAATTTCACCACCACTATTTACCACCGTCACAACCGCTGCTAATGGACCAATTGCATTTGCAACATCATTTGAACCATGAGCAAAAGCCATACAACAAGCACTTACCACCATTAGTACGGCAAATATTTTTTCTACGTTAGCGTAGTGTGTACTTCGATCGGTAGACTCTCCTAGCTTCAGACGGTTTATTACGACTGCGCCTATCACACCAACAAAAATAGCCACGCCAATCGCAATAAAATAGCCAGTGCTAGCGTCAATATCTAGGCCAACATGAGATAAGCCTTTTTTAATGGTAACCAAAGACATTACAAAACCAGCCGCAGCCATATAATATGGCACATATCGTTTGGCGCTGGCCAGTGGGTCTTCTGTATTAAAAATTAATTTTTGGGCACTTTGAAATATCAGATAAGCAATCATTCCTGATATTGCTGGCGTGACCACCCAACTACCTACAATACCTGTTACTTTACCCCACTCTACAGAATCACTACTTACCCCCACGGCGGCAAATCCAACAATAGCACCGATAATTGAGTGCGTGGTTGACACAGGCCAACCTAAATAAGAGGCAACAGCCAACCAAACACCCGCAGCGAATAGCGCCGATATCATGCCATATACCAGTAACTCAGGGAGTCCACGAAATAAGCAGAATCAATAATGCCTTTACGAATGGTAGAAGTGACTTCGCCACCCGCTAAGTAAGCCCCTGCAAATTCAAAAATCATCGCAATAATAATGGCCTGCTTGATGGTAATCGCTTTTGAACCCACTGAAGTGCCCATTGCATTGGCCACATCATTAGCGCCTATACCCCAAGCCATTAAAAAACCCACGGCTGCTGCAGTGATAATTAAAATTAGGCCGTAATTTTGTAAAATATCCATAGCTAATATCTTCTTTTAACTGGCTAACATTAATTCAAGTCGAGAACCGACTCGTTCAGAAATATCGGCTAATTCACCGACCCATTCAATAATGTTATAAAGAAACATCACATCAACTGGATTCAAGTCCTTTTCGAGTGCCAACAACGAACGACGTAAACTAATTTGCAATTTGTCGGTATCATCTTCTATTGCGTCTAGGCGTTCGATCATATCCTCTACCACACGCACTTCGCGTCCTTTAAAACCGGTCTCTAACAAATCATCTAATTCATTGATCACTTTGGTCGCCTGTTTAGTTGCATCTAAACAACGAACCAAATACTCCATAAAGGATTCTTGCAGTTCTGTAGGTATCACCAATTGGCGTCCCAATATTCGGCCAGAAATATCTTTGGCTTTATTAGCAATTTTGTCTTGCTGAGTTAAAAGCTCTAACACATCTTGGCGCTGAATAGGCATGAAGATACCAACCGGTAAACTCATACGTAACTCACGTTTGATTTCATCAGCCTTTTTCTCTTTCTGAGAAATAGCACTTTGACAATCAAACGCAGTCTTCCAATCTTGCGCATAAACCGCTTCAAAAAACGGTAACAAGCCCTGACTACAGCTATTCACAAGATTAATATGATCTTCGAGCGGTTTAAGTGGCGATTTTGCAAACACGCCCAAAAATGAATTTATTGGCATAATTTTTCTCTTCAGTATTAAATTAACAATCATTCAACCATATAGCTAAATCTAATATGGAATGTAATGGAACTAAAAACCTCATATAGGCTTATTTTTCTGATAATCACTATCTAGAACTGCCATCAATCTAAAGTTCATTAAGTTAGCTCTCGAAATAGTCGTCAAACTAAAATTAAACGCTTACATATTAGGTAGAATGTATTAGGCTACAGCAATGACCGCAGAGACTTTATTACAGTAGTGTGACGCTTTTATGAAACCAATGATATTTACTTTAGTAGGACAAGACCAACCCGGCTTAATTAGTAACCTAGCCCAAACCGTTTACGACATGGGCGGCAATTGGCTAGGCAGTAACTTGTCCCATATGGCCGGTCATTTTGCTGGATTTGTACACATTGATTTACCAGAAGCTAAACATGCTAAGTTAATCAAACTATTCTCCGAACACCCTATACTCAAAATTCACCTATTGCCAGGCCACACAGTCGAAACTATTGACCAACGAAACGCTAAGATTGAAATCATGGGGAATGACAGGTCGGGGATAGTGCAAGACCTGACGCAAATACTCAACCAATTTAACGTAAATATTATTAAATTTGATTCAAGTTGTGAAAGTGCCCCTAATTGGGGCGGGTTATTATTTAAAGCAACGGCGATTATTTCTACAACAGTAGATTTTGACCTAGACCGCTTACGTGAAGGTTTAGAAGCGATTGCCAACGATTTAATGGTGGATATCGAATGTCAATAATCAAGTAGATGAATGGGTCCTTACTTTTGTTTTTGTCTTGAGTGTTGCCTTTGTCATTAAATTGTCACACTATCAATGGACGATCTAGTGTTTTAAATTCGCCGTATTAAGAGTCTGCATGTCTGATTTACCTACTATTTATTATCCTAGAGAATTAAGTTGGTTGTCTTTCAACCATCGCGTGTTGCAAGAAGCAAAAGACGCCACAAACCCCATTATTGAGCGAATTCGATTTTTAGGCATTTATTCTAATAACATGGATGAGTTCTACCGAGTTCGAGTGGCAGAAGTCAAACGTCAAATCTATATTTATATAGATGAAGGCAAAAAAGATGAAGCCGAACAAACTAAAATGTTGATGGATCAAATTCAACAAAAAGTGTTGAAAATGACCGGTGAATTCGACAAAGCCTACACAGATATTGTCAAAGGGTTGGCGCGTTACAATATATTTTTAATCGGTGAGGAAGATTTAAATGCGTACCATGCCGACTGGTTAGCCAATTATTTTAAAAGTAAAATTCTCTGTCATATCGCGCCAGTTTTACTGAATAAAAAAGTGAAACTCCTGAATCGCCTCAACGACTCATCTACATACTTATATGTGCGCATTCAACGAACCGATAAAGCCGACGCTTTCGCCGTCATTGAAGTGCCTTCTCAACACTTGTCACGCTTTGTGGTAATCCCCCCGAAAAAAGCCGCAAGAAAAAATATATCGTGTTATTGGATGACATCATTCGCCTTAATTTGGAAAACATATTCAAAGGGTTTATTGATTTCGAACATCTCGAAGCGTACTCATTTAAGATGACCCGAGACGCAGAATATTCTATCAATGATGAAATTGATGAAAGTTTCATGGATAGAATGTCTGAAAGTGTCAAACAACGTTTAATCGCCGAGCCAGTTCGTGTGGTTTACGACAGCAGAATGCCCGAAGAAACGTTGAAAGATTTAAAGAAAAGACTAAAAATATCTTCCTACGATAGTCTCATCGCAAGTGGGCCCTATCGAAACTTTAAAAGACTTTATTGGCTTTCCTAATATTGGTCGTAGTTATCTAGAAAATCCTGAATTGCCGGCCATGACCTGTAAAGACTTTACCAATTACGATACAGTATTTGACGCCATAACTGCCAAAGATATTTTGTTGTATTATCCGTACCATAAGTTTTTGCACGTTACAGAGTTTGTTCGACAAGCGGCATTTGACCCTAAAGTAAAACATATTCGCCTCAACATTTATCGTGTAGCCAGTAATTCTAGGGTTATCAGCTCATTAATAGACGCGGTTGACAACGGCAAGAAAGTAACGGTAGTGATTGAACTTAGAGCAAGGTTCGATGAAGAAAACAACATTGAATGGGCCAAAGTACTAACCGATGCAGGGGTTAAAGTGGTATTCGGTATGGTTGCCTTGAAAATTCATAGCAAACTGTGTGTGGTTACCCGCGAAGAAAACGGCGAGTTAATCAATTACGCACATTTGGGCACGGGCAACTTTAACGAAAAAACGGCAAAAATATACACCGACTTTAGTCTATTTACTCGTAATCAAGAGATTGCCAAAGAAGCGGAAGATGTTTTCACCTTCATCATGGCCCCCTATCGCCGACAAAAATTTAAGCATTTACAAGTATCACCTTTAAACAATAGAACTAAAATTCAATTGTTAATTCGTCAAGAGATTCAAAATGCCAAAGAAGGTCTGAAGGCAGGTATTACGCTAAAAATTAACAATTTAGATGATAAAACGTTAATTGACGACTTATATAAAGCCAGTCAAGCGGGTGTCAAAGTTAAGGCAATTATTCGCGGCATGTGTTCATTGATCCTGGTGTAAAAGGGCTGAGTGAAAATATTAGCGTCATCAGTGTCGTGGACAGATTTTTAGAACATCCAAGAGTCATGATATTTGAGAGTGCCGGTGAACAAAAAGTGTTTATTTCATCGGCCGATTGGATGACCCGAAACATGGACTTTCGCATTGAAGTAGGTTGCCCCATTTACGATCCTGATTTGAAGAAGAAAATTTTCGATATCATGGAGCTACAATTTAAAGACACCCTAAAAGCTCGCGTTATTGACAAAGAGCAAGTCAACAAATATGTCCGTCGTGGTAATCGTAAACATCTGCGATCACAAATAGAGACATACAAGTACATAAAAACAAATGAAAAAGGATAACTATGTCGAGTATTAAATCCGCTTTTGAAAGTGTTGAAGAACGAGACCATATTCAAGTTGCCGCATTGGATATAGGTTCTAACAGTTTTCATTTAGTGGTGGCTCGCATAGTGGCCGATTCGGTGCAAATTCTGCATAGACTGAAACCTAAAGTACGCCTAGCCGAAGGCCTAGATAAAGATGGAAAATTGTCTGAAGAAGCCATGAATCGAGGCTTAGATGCATTAAAACTGGTGGCTGAAAGCTTACAGGGCTTTGAACCTAAATATGTCAGGGTGGTAGCAACTCATGCGCTGCGCAAGGCCAGCAATGCCAATGAATTTATTAGAGCTGCGAAAGAGGTATTTCCTTTTCCGATAGAAATAATATCCGGAGTTGAAGAGGCCCGATTAATTTATCAAGGGGTCGCACATACTAACCACCAAGAAGGTAAACGACTGGTCATTGATATTGGTGGCGGCTCAACAGAATTTATTATTGGTGAAGGTTTTGAAACCAATATATTACGCAGTATCCAAATGGGCTGTGTCAGTTACACCAGTAAATTCTTCAAGCAAGGAGAGCTTAAACCCAAAGCTTTTGAAAAAGCGATTACGGCTGCAGAGCAATCCATGGAGCTCATTGACAAAAAATATAAAAGTATTGGTTGGCAGGCCTGTATAGGCACGTCGGGAACCATTAAGACTATTGTCGAACTGGCTTCCCATTTAGACGGCACCAATAGAGATAATCACGTCAGCTTAAGTGACTTATACACACTAATGGAATTATGCTGTGCCGCTAAAAATAGCGCTGACTTAGCGTTAGATGGTTTATCAGAAGACCGAAAACCTGTGTTCGCAGCCGGTCTCGCGGTATTAATTGGCATATTCAAAAGCTTGAAAATTACCGAGATGAAGCTTTCTAGCGCGGCTCTACGCGAAGGTGTACTCTATGAAATGGAAGACAACTTACAGCAAGTCGACATTCGTGAACGCAGTGCGCAAAGTTTGGCCACCCGTTACGACGTTGATGTTGCCCATGCCAAACGCGTATTAACCACTACTTTAGATTTATATCGGCAAGTTAAGAAATCATGGGATATAGATCAATCTGAATTAAAAAACTTGTTAGGTTGGTCTGCACTATTGCATGAAGTAGGCTTACAAATTAATACCCGAGGTATTCAAAGGCATTCTAGTTATATTTTGCAAAATATTGAGCTGCAGGATTTAGTCAAGAGCAACAAACGTTATTAGCGGTATTAACTCGCTTTCATCGGAAAAAAATTAAGTTATCTGAGATGCCCGAGTTTGCGCTATTAAAACAAAGTGATGTGTATAAATTAATTGCATTGCTACGCTTAGCTGTATTACTAAATATTAAAAGACAAGATGATATTTTACCTGATATCCTACTAAAAGCAGACAGCAAGGGGTTATATATTCAATTTCCTACTGACTGGCTGCAACAAAAGCCTGTTTTTAGTGCCGACATAGAAGCAGAGCAATCCTATATTCGAGAGCTAGGATTAAACTTAAAGTATAAATAACGCCATAATTAGGTGGAGATTTCACTCCGTCTTGATGGCGTTTTCTATGTACTAGTAATCATTCTTGTATAACTTAAATGTTTAAGCTAAGGAATTAAATGAAGTTTTCTGAAAACTCAGATCAAGCTGTAGACTTTTTGCGTCAGGCAGTGCCAACAATGATGAAATACAACATTGTGCCTAATCCTTTGAACTATACGTTATGGTATAGCTACTACTCGAACTTATTCCCGCTTTTAAATAAAGAGCTAGACGAAACTGTTGAACGCTATGGCACATGCCCAACCATTGTCAGTGAGACACTATTTCTAAATCACATTAGTGCCGTAGACCAAGACAACGAGCAACAACTGTTTGCTTTTCAAAAAATATTGTCTGTTCTAGTCGACGACCTCTCAGACTCATTAAGTACTACAGCCAAACAAACCACCGATTTTTCTAAAGCCTTAAGAGGCAACGTATCGACACTTGCAACCATAGAAACCCAAGAAGACTTATCTCCTATTCTAAAAGAACTTAGCGCTAACGCGAACGCTATCTGCAGTGCCAACGATATATTTCAAAAGCAACTGACAGCGGCTAAAACAGAAATTAACTCTTTAAAAGAAGAACTTGATAACAGTAGACGAGAAGCCAGTACTGACCCTCTTACTGGCTTATTAAATCGACGGGCCATGGAATCCATTTACTTAGACTTTGTTGAAGATAGCAACAGCAGCGCCGATCTTACATTGGTAATTATGGATATTGATAAATTTAAACTATTTAACGACACCCATGGCCATGTATTAGGTGATCAAATTTTACAAGTTGTTGGCAAATTGCTCAAAAATGCCTGTACAGATCCAGTTGTTGCTGTGCGTTTAGGTGGTGAGGAGTTCGCCCTACTATGCCCTGATCACAACTTACAAGAAGCACATGCGTTGGCCGAGAGTATTCGAAGTAAGTTGGCTATCACACCATATAACAACAAACGAACTGGCACTAAAATCCCACCTATTACCGCCTCATTTGGTATTGCTAGTCGGCATCAAGATGAGCTTTTGATCAGTATGATTGAAAGAGCAGACAAATCACTGTACGCAGCAAAAGAAGCAGGCAGAAATAGAGTAGAGCTAGCCACCTAAACAGCCTAGTTTAGGCTGGCTTTTAACTGATCGATTACCTTGCCTCAGTCATCGTTAATTCATCATTCTTTTCGATATCTACCCACAGCTAAAATGTAGTTGCATCAAAAGTGATGCAACAATAAATTAACCTGAATCATGGAAAAGCCGCACCTCTCGATAACGCTCTTTTTGTGTCTAACGGCATTGGATTGTTTAGCCTAAACGATACTTCTTATCCAGAAATTAAGTTGGATTACAACTGATTTGACCATGGTTGAAGGTTGTCTTTATCTTGAATAAACTGAGCATCTACTTCTTTATACCAAGCATGTAACATCGCCCGTAGTTCTTTTACTTTTTTAGGTTGTTGCTTAGCAAGATCCTGTTGTTCACCTACATCTTGGGCAAGATTAAACAATTGTACTTTGCCATCTTCAAACCTTTCCAATAACTTCCAATCCCCTAAACGAACTGCCGCACCTGGAAAGCCCCCCTGGTTTGAATAATGAGGATAATGAAAATAAATAGGCCTTTGCTCATGCTCGATATCAGGCTGACCACTTAGCAAAGGAGCCAGAGACACCCCATCTTGATGCTGCTTAGGATTAAGTTTGATACCGGCCGCTTGTAACAATGTAGGGTAAAAGTCGGTAGACACCACAGGTTGATCAACTTGCGTGCCATTAGCTTTTGCACCCGGTATTTTGACAATAAAAGGCACTCTAATGCCTCCCTCATACAGCCAACCTTTGCCACCTCGCAATGGAAGATTCGAGGTAGGAGAGCCTTCTGCAGTGGAAAGTCCACCGTTGTCAGAGGTAAATACAACAATCGTATTGTCATCTAGGTTTTCGTCTTTTAATTTCTTTAAAATACGACCAACCTGACTATCCATTTTAGAAACCATGGCAGCATAAGTCGGATGGTTTTGTTTCACTCTTACCTGTCTTGGTTCATCCCTTGGCCAAATTTGTTCTTCTGCGGCAAAGCTATCAGAGGTATCTGTTGTATCTCGTTTGGTTTCATATCGACTCACCACATCGGCAGGAGCTTGCAGGGGCGTGTGTACCGTATAAAAAGACAAATACAAAAAGAAGGGTTGATTTTTCTTGGCATTTTGGTCGATTATGCTTATCGCTTCTGAGGTCAGTCGCTCTGTTAAATACTCACCATCTTCACCATCTGGCAACCGAGCATTCTTATATGGTGAAAAATAACCATTAGCCGGGTGACCATTAGCAATACCGCCAATATTAATATCAAAACCATGTTCCTCTGGCCAATGTGTAGGCTTTTCTCCCAAGTGCCATTTACCTAAAAAAGACGTGGCATAGCCCGCTTCGTTAAAAGTTTCTGCTAGGGTTTGTTCCCACAGAGGCAATTTTTGTATCAAAGGCGCGGGGTTAAATTTTTCAGACCTGTGAGGCCAACCATTAATATGAAACCAATCAGTGGCATTAATTCGGCTAGGGTGACGCCCAGTAAGAATCGCGTATCGAGAGGGACTACAAACGGGGTTGGCGGCATAACCTTGGGTAAACTGCGTGCCTTGTGCGGCGAGTGAATCAACATTTGGCGTGTCGTAAAAAGAGGTGGGGTTGTAAGCGCCAATATCAGAATAGCCCAAATCATCCACCAAAATAAATACCACGTTAGGCCTATTCAAGCTTGCAATAGGAGCTTCTAGGTCAGCACTTCCAGTATCAGAGCAAGCTGTAAACAGTGCTAAACAGCAAGTAATTAAAGCAAAATTTTTCATATTTTATTCTCGACCACCCTTTGTATGTCACAATATTTATACGTTAACTATTGGCTGTACACAAATAAACCGCTCTAGAACTAAGTGCCAGTAGCATTAATCTTCGTTCGCTTCTTTTATTCTTTCTCGACGAGCTTCTTCTTCAGCGAAAGCAGCCTTAATCTCTTCAAGTACTGAATCCACGTCGGCATCATCTTCTGAAAGTTCAAATTGACCTGTTAATACAGTGTCTATTGTGAGTTTACCTGCTTCAAATAAATCCCACATTTCTTCTGCATAAAAGGTATTTTTTAATTCTGGGGCATATTGCCCATAATATTCAGACATATTACGTACATCACGCTGCAACATACTAAACGCATTGTTATTTGCAGCAGCATCGACCACTTGGGGCAAGTCAATAATCACTGGGCCATAATCATCAACCAATACATTAAACTCAGATAAGTCTCCATGCACCAAACCAACACATAGCATGCGCATCACGTATTGCATCACTAAGGCATGATCCTCTTTGGCTTGTTCGGGTGACATGGATACATCGTTTAATCTGGGCGCGACATCACCTTCATCGTCAGTAACTAACTCCATTAACAATACACCGTCATAACAACCATAGGGCTCTGGCACCCGCACTCCTGCTTTAGCAAGCTTAAATAGCGCATCCACTTCAGTATTTTGCCAAGCTTCTTCTTGTTGCTTACGACCAAACTTAGAACCTTTTTCCATGGCTCTAGCCCGTCGAGAGTTTTTAACTTTACGGCCTTCTTGGTATTCTGCTGCTTTTTTGAAACTACGTTTCATCGCCTCTTTGTATACTTTGGCGCAGCGTACTTCTTGGCCACAGCGCACGGCATAAACCGTCGCTTCTTTACCACTCATTAATTGATACAACACCTCATCAACAAGGCCATCCTCAACTAAAGGCTGTATTCTACTGGGAGTTTTCATTCAATCCTAAGACCACTAACCGGGCCAATTATTTCAAATATAGATATCGCGTTAAAAAAGCGCAGGCTATGTTAACAAAAATCCAAGCCCAATGGGTATTGCAGTTCGTAAGTAATTTGCCTTTCTTTTTATTTCTGCTTGTTAGCACGTATTACTCAGCTCTTCATAACCTTTGTTACAAATAAAAACAGAATTAAAGCGTTTAATTAGGTAGTATTTAACAAACTAATAACATTAGGTTGCCTATCATCGGTATGACAAAAAAAGACTTTTCTGCATTTAACCGCACATTTTTGCTGACTTGTATTTTACTCTTCTCTTCATTCAGCGTGTTTGCGCAAACTGAACAACTAATCAACGAAACCTTAGACGCGGCCGCTGAGCGTTATGTAAAACTAGGCTTAGAATTAGGTGAATACGATCTAGACTATGTTGACGCATATTTGGGCCCAGTCGAATGGCGTAACAAAGCACAGCAAAAACCTCGCTCTAAAGAACAATTAGCTAAAGACATTCATTCTTTATTCACCGCTTTAAAAGTGATGCCGATTAATGGTGAGGAGCCAGCCTTACGACACAAAGCACTATTTCGAAATGTTCGTGCCATGGATGTTAGAGCGAGAATGTTAGTTGGTGAGAAATTCAGCTTTTCAGAAGAAGCCAAGCTTATTTATGACGTGCAGGTGCCCACTTATGACTTCGCTAAATTTGATGCCGCATTGCAACAAATTGCGCAGCTCCTGCCAGGCGAAGGAGATCTATCTCAGCGAGTAGAAGATTTTCGCAATAAATTTACTATTGATGAGGACAAAGTAGATACAGTGTTAGGCTTAGCCATACAAGAATGTCGCGCACGTTCAAATACTTATATTAGACTACCTGACAATGAAAATTTCAAACTAGAATACGTCACTGACAAAAATTGGTCTGGCTACAATTGGTATCAAGGAGCCAACACAAGTCTGATGCAAATCAATCAAGATTTCCCAATGCAAATTGACCGAGCCATCTCTTTAGGCTGTCACGAAGGGTATCCAGGCCACCATGTGTGGAATACGCTGATTGAAAATAAATTACTCAAACAAAAAGGTTGGATCGAATATTCGTTATTCCCACTCTTTAGTCCTTATGCACTGATTGCTGAAGGAAGCGCAAACTTTGGCGTTGAATTGGCCTTTCCAAACAATCAAAAGATAAAATTTGAAAAAGAAGTGCTGTTTCCTGCAGCGGGAATACCAGCCGAATCCGCGGTAAAGTTAGAAAAACTGATTCAGTTAACCGACACCCTCTCCCATTCAATTACCGCCACCGCTCAACTGTATTTGAATGGCGAAATAACGCGAGAACAGGCTATCGAACAAAGACGTAAATATTCTCTTGTTTCTAAAGACAAGGCCGAACAAAGCATACGGTTTATTGAGCAATATCGTGCTTATGTCTTAAATTACAATTTAGGTAAAGACATAGTTTCGCACTATGTTTACGCTCAAGGGGCAGATCAAAAAAGTCACTGGCAAGCTTTTGAGCGAATGCTGACCGAACTGTCTACCGGTTCAGACATGCATAAGTAACACGCCTAAATAGAGCTGAGGGATCGACTTTCTCAGCTCTTTTTACCTGCTATTTTTTACCGACTGATATTAACGCAACGTTATGCGCTAATATTCTAGGCTTACTTTTTGCATCCCAATAAGGCACACCAGAAAAACGCTCTGAGAAATAGTCAATAAAGGCCCGTACTTTGGGTGCTAGTAGGCGCGAGCTCGGATAAACCGCCCAAATAGCGGTTTCAGGCTCAATGGTATAATCCGCTAATATCTGTACTAACTGGCCATTGGCGATCTGTTGATAACAATTCCAAGTTGAGCTGATGGTTATTCCTATTCCTTCTACTGCAGCATCTCGCACCACCTCACCACTATCGGTGCGAAAAGCACCGTTTGTTTTGATACTTTGCGGTCCTTCTTTCCCGTTAAAGTTCCACACTTCTAAACCAATCAAGCGCAAACATTCGTGCTCTAATAAGTCTGTCGGCACCTTGGGTGTGCCAAATTCCTTTAGATAAGACGGGGCAGCACACACAATACGTTTATCTGCCGCTAATTTTCTTGCCACCAAGGTAGAATCTTTTAACGCAGCGTTACGAATTGAAATATCAAAACCGCCTTCTACCATGTCCACCATTGAGTCAGACAACCTAAAATCTACTTTTAAATCAGGATAACGAGCCAAGAAGTCTTTAAGAGCCGGGACTAAATGGGAACGACCAAATGATATGGGTGCGGCGACGCGCAATTTTCCGCTGGGTGAAGCATTCCCCTTACCCACAGACGCTCTAGCGGCATCGACTTGGGCTAGCACTTCTTCGGCATGTGGTAAAAACGCTTCACCTTCTTCGGTTAAGGAGACTTTTCGCGTGGTGCGATGAATTAAGCGAACATTAAGTGCATCTTCTAATTTACTAATATGGGCACTGGCTACCGCTGGCGATAAGCCTAACTCTTGACCCGCCGCGCTAATATTGTGTGTCATGGCCACACGTACAAACAAACTTAAATGCTCAACATTCATAATTATCAACGAAATCTATAAAGTAATTCTATTTAAATGAATATTATCAATTTCAAATTATTAAATATACTTGTATGCAACTTAACTACTTATATAAACCCAACAGCAGAGAGTATTAATAATGAAAGCATCAATCATAAAAGATTTCGGCGGGCCTGACGTATTTGAACTAGCAGATATAGCTAAACCAGACATTAAAGCGGGCCATGTTTTGGTCAACATCAAAGCCTCTAGTATTAATACCGTAGACACCATGATCCGCGAAATGGGTAAAGACTTACCATTCGCGCCACCTTTGCCCGCAGTGCTTGGTATGGACTTCGCGGGAATTGTTGAAGAAGTAGGTGAAGGGGTAACTGGGTACGCTGTTGGAGATGAAGTTTATGGTTGCGCCGGTGGTTTAGGCGAGTTACCTGAGCACCCTCGCAGAATATATTGTCGCAGACGTAAATTTAATTGCTCACAAAGCGAAAAACTTGAGCATGCGTGAAGCCGCAGCGCTCCCTTTGGTTGGCATCACAGCCTATGAAGGCTTAAAGCGTGCCGGTATCAATGCCGGGCAAAATGTACTAGTACACGGTGGCTCTGGTGGCGTAGGTCATGTCGCTGTGCAGCTGGCGAAACATTTTGGCGCCAACGTGTTTGCAACAGGTGGCGGTGACAAACAACTCGCACTGATAGAAAAACTAGGGGCAACCGCGATTAACTATAAAACAGAAACAGTCGCTGACTATGTTGAGAAATACACTGACGGTGCCGGTTTTGAATTGATTTTTGATTCTGTAGGCGGGGCAAACATGAGCAACTCCTTTGAAGCGGCAGCACTAAATGCGCAAATAGCTTCAACAGTATCTTTACTAGAAATCGATTTGTCTGTAGCGCATTTTAAAGGTTTGTCATTGCACGTAGTCTTTATGTTGATCCCAATGTTACATAACTACAAACGTCAAGAGCACGCAAAAATCTTACAGCAATTAACCGAGATTGCTGAAGCCGGTGCGCTAACACCAGTATTAGATGAGTTAACTTTTTCATTGGCTCAAGCGGGCGAAGCCCAAGCTAGATTATCTAGCGGTCAAGGCATGGGCAAAGTGGTAGTTGATATTTAATCACCGCCCATTCGTTATTTACACTATACGAAGCTAGCTGTCCTTTGTTTATTGGATTGCTAGCGACGCATCAGCCAAAGTAGGAAAACTATTATGATCCATTATTCAGTATTAGCAGTAACGCCTACCAGCCAAGATTGGCAAGCAGGTTATGCGGCAGCAGCTGGCGCAATAGTAGCCAAGCACGGCGGGAAATATATCGCCCGTACCGACAAGCATCAATATATTGAAGGGGCAGGCCCGCAACCAGCAGTGCGGGTTATATTAGAATGGCCATCAAAAGAAGCCGCTATCGCTTTTATGAATGACCCAGAATACACTCCCCATTTGGCGGCGCGCACAAAGGTTCTGACAGCCAACATATTTTGATTGAAGGCTTAAACGAACCAAGTGCCGAATAAAGCACACGTATTTGTTCTTGTAACACCAACTCCAATAAAATAGATGTACACTGAGCAATAATTTACTGGAATGGGTATAACAACGCCTTTATCGGCCAAACAAACTGACAATATTAAGGATTACGACTATGCAAGCAACGAGCGCAAAAACCATTCTCATCACAGGCGCAACAGATGGAATCGGCTTAGCGACTGCCAAACTGTTGGTTTCTCTCGGCCATCAAGTATTGATACATGGCCGTAATCCTGACAAGCTTAAAAAGGTCGCCGAACAGTTGACGACCCCTAATACGGCATACCCAGTGGCCACTTACGTTGCAGATTTGTCTAAAACTGCAGACATTCAAGCCCTAGCCCAAAATATCATGGCTGAGCACCAACAACTTGATGTTCTACTAAACAACGCCGGTATATTTCGCACCCCAATGACCGAAACGGAAGACGGCCTAGATATTCGCTTTATGGTGAACACTATTGCCCCTTACCTACTAACAAACTTATTAACGTCTGTATTGAATGCAAACAGCCGTGTGATAAATTTGTCTTCGGCCGCCCAAGCACCAATCAATCTAAGGGCATTTAAAGGCGAAGCAAAATTAGCAGACATGGATGCGTATGCACAAAGTAAACTAGCCATCACCATCTGGTCTCAGTATTTTGCCAAACATAATCAGGACAATGGACCCGTTATGATTGCAGTCAATCCTAGGTCATTACTCGCCAGTAAAATGGTAAAAGAGGGCTTTGGTGTTGCGGGCAGTGATATCAGTATTGGTGCCAAGATCCTGAAAAAGTTAGCCCTAGATGAAGAATTCAAGCAATCAAGTGGTTTGTATTTCGATAACGACTCGGGACAATTCTCTTTACCACACCCAGACGCATTAAATCCTACTATTGTAGAACAAGTCATTGGCGCTATAGAAACTGTCACAATGCAACTCACCTCAAAGGCCTAACAACCCTGTTGGTTATTTTGCGGGATTAAGCTCCCTTACTTGGGGCTAACATATAAGCCTAATTCATACTAGTAATATGCAATAGGCTAAGTGGCAACTTATCAACAAGAGTTGGACTACATGGCAATCAGTATCACTAGACGTTGCAACAACTCAGACTTATCTGCAGGACCATAATGCAAAACCAAATCGGTTTTACCATCTTCATTTAAATCTTGAGTTAAGGCATTCGCTGGATTTTTGGGCATGGATATTTTTTGTTTTAGTGACCACCTTGAGTACGGTCTTTTCTCACCCGGGGTAGCTAACAGAGCCCGAATTAACGCGTCACCATCTGAGTAAACCATGTCTTTAACCCCATCTTTATTTAGGTCTATCATTTTTATCATGGGTTCGCCACGAGAACCAGAAGATAAGCTAAACGTCATTTCAACTTCTTGATTAAGCAATGGCTCTTTAGCAAACTCATCCTTGTCATCCATCGCAAAAATCATTGAATCTTGATCGATGCTGCCTGACATAAGAGCGCCAACTATTTGTGAAATACCAATATCGAAAGACGACACTAATACTTCCAACCTGCCATCATTTTCTAAATCAACAAACTGTAAATCAGTTAACGTATCTTTCGATGACACTTTGCTAGAAATATCATGCTCATATTCCAATACGCCATCTTTCAAAGACCCGTAATAAAATTCATAGTCGATGGTTTTATCTAACACCCCAGAACTTTGGGTGTACTTCACAACTAAATCGGCAATGCCATCACCATTGATATCTCTTAACCCATCTAATTTTCGATGGGTTAAATTGCTTTGATCCAATTCTTGACCATTTACATCTGTAATATCCCACCACTCATGAGCTGACACCATGGGCAAAATATCAATGTACACAGGTTCTGTAGAAAAAAGCCCTTTGTCATTTTGTAGATGTGTCGCCACTTTATCTTGCGACAGGTAAACAATATCGGTTTTAGTATCCTGGTTCATATCTTCAAAATACAAATCTGCATCGAAGAATCGAAATTGACTATGCTTTAATTGCAACCTTGCGCCTATAGGCAAACTTTGGCGCTGCTTTATATCTGAACCGTCTGTTAGCCACAAATTCACCTGTTGGAAGTGAGGTAAGAAAATATCATCTTCGCCATCATTGTTTAGGTCTTGCACAAAATCTATCTGCATAAATGAATCGGATTGTGCGCTCAAATACATTGACTCAACATCTTGCTCGACCTGCATTTTTGCTGGCTGCGAATGGTGCGCTGGAACGTAACGTAACACCTTTGACTGGGTCAAAAAATACAGCTGTCGCATCCCTTCAGCGTTCTTATCTCCTAAATCATACCCCCAAAAATTATTTGGAATATCAATAAGATCCAACACTTCATATTCATTAATGTTGACACCATAAATGGCCAGCTTACGTTGCTGTTGCTCATCAACCCCAATGACCAAAAGCTCTATTCCTAGGTGCGCTAAAATGTCGGCAGCCACAACCCCTTGATTCACCTTGAAAGGAACCGAAATATTATGCTCAGAAAACAACTCGGTGTATTTAGCCAAACTTGGAAAACTCACCACTAACCCGACCACATAGAGTATTCTCAAGCCCCAAAAAGTTGGGTTAATTTGACTCAGACACCACTTGTTAAACATACAACCTGGACTCCTCATAAAAACAGTAAACAGCTTATAGCAGAGAAAACTCAACACAAGCCCGCTAGTAGCTTCAGACTTAATATATTAGCCAATGAATGTTCAAAAAATATGACTCGACTGTTTGCTTTTAATTCAATCTAAGTGAAGATTATTAATAAATCCCCTGCACCATTCCACCGTTTTACAGGGCTTTTCATCATTTAGCTATAACCTATAAAAAAATTGTGGCTGTTAACTCAACCCAGACGCGCGATAATTACCATATGTGAAAATTTAAGGATACAGTAATGACAATAAAACGTAATGGTCACAGATATATAGACGTAGAAACGGGCAAAACTTTAGATGTTTGGTTTCCTCGCAGTAACAAGCAAATTACCCGTAGCTGTCTAGCCAGCAAAACAGGATTGATCGAAGGCGAACTAATCGAAGTAGAGCTAGAAATTGACCAAGCCCCTAAATCAGCCGAAGACGCCTATCTGCGTTTGCACTTGCTATCTGAGTGTGCGGTACAACCTAATGCCATTAATCTAGAAGGCGTATTTGGTTTACTAACCAACGTTGCATGGACATCAGCCGGCCCCGTTTTACCAAATAAAGTTGAAGAATTAAGAGAACTCATCGCCTCTGAGAACCATCATCTAACCGTATCTTCAATCGACAAGTTCCCACGCATGACTGACTACGTGATCCCAGAAGGCGTGCGTATTGGTGATGCTGACCGTGCTCGATTAGGCGCACATTTAGCCTCTGGTACCACAGTGATGCACGAAGGTTTTGTTAACTTCAACGCCGGAACATTAGGCAGCTCTATGGTTGAAGGACGTATTTCTCAAGGCGTTATTGTTGGTAACGGCTCTGACATAGGCGGTGGCGCATCCACAATGGGCACCTTGTCTGGTGGTGGTAAAACAATCAACTCAATCGGCCAAAACAGCATGGTTGGGGCTAACGCCGGTATTGGTATTTCATTGGGCGATGACTGCATTGTTGAAGCAGGCCTTTATGTTACCGCTGGTACAAAAGTAAAAACCCCAGACGGCGAAGTAGTATCTGCCCGTCAATTATCAGGCTTAAACGGTTTGTTATTCCGCCGTAACAGCCAAAACGGCATGGTAGAAGCCATAGTCGCTGACTCATCAAAATGGGGCGGCTTAAATGCTAGCCTGCATAGCAACGACTAGTTTTGTTATTTTAAAAGAGCATTAGAAAAGGCGCTACTAGCGCCTTTTTTGTTTTTTGACAACATGAACTTACTATCGCTGGACAACATACATTCAATCATCGTCATGCCAGTGATCCCCGAACGACATACACTCCACCATCGTCATTCCGGTGCGCTTTTTAGCCGGAATCCCCGCTTCTACAATATTGCCAAGCCAACTAACTACCCATCACTAAACGTGACAACAACCTCTAAGAGATTTACTTTTATGGGTGTCTTGATAGTGGTTTTTGATAGTGCCGTCTTTCAAGCCGGAATCCACTATTTTATAAACAACAACTTTGATGACAGTCCTGTTTATTGATTTAACTTTGTTCTGCCCCTGATAAGTTTACTGATAAGTTTCACTCCAACATCGTCATTCCGGTACGCTTTTTAGCCGGAATCCACGCTTCTACAATATTGCCAAGCCAACTAACTCCCCATCACTAAACGTGACAACAACCTCTAAGAGATTTACTTTTATGGGTGTCTTGATAGTGCCTCTTTTATGGGTGTCTTGATAGTGCCTTTGATAGTGCCTCTTTTATGGGTGTCTTGATAGTGCCCTACAACCTCTAAGAGATTTACTTTTATGGGTGTCTTGATAGTGCCACCATTGGGCGCGGCTGTTTGATGGGATGGGGCATATCGTGCGTTTAATTCCTGCCCAACACGTTAAACCTTTTGTACGAGGGAATAAAAATGACCGTAATGATAGCATCGCGATTGCGGAAGCCTCTTGGCGCCCTAACATTAAATTTGTGCCGCTTAAATCTGTGGAGCAACAAGACATTCAAGCACTGCATCGTATTCGCGATAAGTTGATTGCCAGACGAACCAGTATTATTAATCAAACACGAGGGCTACTTAGCGAGTATGGCGTGATTATCCCTCAAGGCTTAAAAAGCTTTACACTGCATATTACCGCCCTTATTGACCCAAAAGATGAACGTATTAGCCTACGAATGAAACACCAGCTAAGAGACACCAAGGAAGAATACGACCAACTCAGCAAGCGCTGCCAGTCTATTGAAAACGAGTTAAAGCAATATGTTCAACAAAACCCCTATGCCAACGATTAATGACGCTACCAGGTGTAGGCGTGCTTAATGCCACCGCATTATATGCAGCAATTGGCAATGGGAGTCAGTTTGCAACCCCTCGAGCATTGTCGGTATGGTTAGGTGTCACTCCTAAGCAATATGCCAGTGGGGAAAAGTCTTTTTATGGCGGTATTACCAAACGCGGTAATCAATATTTACGCAAACAACTCATACATGGTGCGCGCAGTGTGATGTATCGCACAAAAAACCGAGATGACAAATTGTCCGTATGGGTAAAACAACTAGTTGAACGACGTGGCAAGAACAAAGCGGCGGTAGCACTGGCCAATCGTCTAGCCCGATTAGCTTGGATATTATTACAGCGAAATGAAAACTATCAGCCGGTAGCTAGCTAAATATCAAGCCTAATATGATAAAACGATATAGATAAAATACACAATCAAAGTCGACGAAAAATGATGTAAAAGCGGGTTTCCCGCACTTAGCAACAGTCTGTACGAGACTAGGTTTTTAAAACCGAGTGGGTGTTTGAGACAGTTAAGTGCGGATCTCATTAGGGCCAGAGAGTACACCAATAACCTCACTCTCATAATAGGCCGGATATATGTCAGTACGACCCTTAATTATTTATCGTCAGAGTTGATGTGCTAATAAAAATAAAGAAGTAAACATCTTCGAATTGAAGATGGAGGCAAATATTGCCTTGACCATAGCGGAGCGTCCATATATGTCTTGATAGTGCTCTATAGTTTTAATACCTAACCAACTGAATTTGGATTAAGCCTATTTCAGTGACAAAACACTATGATGACAGCCTCTTAATTCTTCAATTATTGAAGTTTATTAATTACAGTACAAAATATTCTAGTATGTCTAAACAAGTTTGGTATTATCACCTAAATATGATAATCAATAATTAGGTCAATCAGTAACAATGACTGCAAGGAAGACAAGCAAAAATCCCGGTAAATATATTGACCTCTTCTCGGGTTGTGGCGGCTTCTCATTAGGATTGGGCAATGCTGGTTGGAAAGGCGTCTTTGCTGTTGAGAAAGATTCAATGGCTTTTGAAACTTTTAGATATAATTTAATTGATGGTAAATATAATCACTTCGATTGGCCTAGTTGGCTGCCCAAACAAGCAACCACTATTCAAGAAATACTAGAACAATATCCTGAGCAATTATCAAACCTTAAAGGTAAGGTTGATCTAATTGCAGGAGGCCCACCTTGCCAAGGATTTTCATTGGCTGGCAGAAGAAATTCAAAAGATCCTAGAAATAAATTATCAGACGAATATATAAAGATGGTGAAGTTAGTATCACCTAAATATTTGGTATTAGAAAATGTAAGAGGGTTTAACTCTACTTTCAAAGACTCCGACGGTAAGCGAGAAAAACAACCTTACGCTATGGTTGTTAAAGCACGAATTGAAGCCCTAGGTTATAAAGTATTTACTGATTACGTTCATAGTGAGTATTACGGCGTACCTCAAAAGCGTACCCGTTTTATTATGATTGGTATTCGTAAAGATTTAGCCACTAATAACACCAAGCCTTTTGAACTATTGGAAGGTCTTAGGTTAGATTTCTTAAAAAATAAAAAACTGCCTGCTAAACACGTAAGTGTAAGACAAGCGATTTGTGATCTAGAGCTATCAAAATCGGAATTAATTTACCACTCTGGTAACGACAATAGCGGTTTTAAACAAATTCAATATAAGCCGCCTAAGTCCCTTAACGCTTATCAGAAATTAATGAGAAAAGGACTAAATGGCTCTAAACCTAACAGTCTTAGAATCGCACGACATAGACACGCAACCATTGAACGATTTAAGTTGATTCAGTCACTGTGTGAACCAGGCAAAGGCTTAAGCGATGAAAATAAAGTGGCTTTAGGAATTAAGAAACAAGTTATTTCAGTTCTTAACCCTAAAGAGCCATCAAGAACTTTGACAACCTTGCCTGATGACTTACTCCATTACTCTGAACCACGAATTTTGACCGTTAGAGAAAATGCCAGAATACAATCGTTTCCTGATGACTTTGTATTTAGAGGGAAATATACAACTGGCGGGAGTAGAAGAACTCAAGAATGCCCAAGGTATACCCAAGTAGGTAATGCCGTACCACCATTAGTTGGAGAAGTTTTAGGTCAATTAATTAGTCATTTACATGAAAAGGATTTTTAGGTGAAGTTTAAAATAAGTTCTGGGTTAAAAAATATTATAGGAAAAGACTTAATTGTTAATGATTTTGTAGCTATTTTTGAATTAGTTAAGAATTCGTTTGATGCGTATGCTGATCGAGTTGAGCTTTTTTTCGGAAATAACTGTATATATATAATTGATAATGGCAAAGGAATGTCAAAGGATGATTTAATCAATAAGTGGTTATTTGTAGCGTACTCTGCAAAGTCTGATAATACAGAGGATATTGCCCTAGCTCAGGATTATAGAACTAATTTAAGAGCAACTAGAAAATCATATGCTGGCAACAAAGGCGTTGGTCGTTTTTCTTGTGACAGGCTTGGTTTAGAATTAAATATTCAATCAAAAAGTTTATCTGATGATGTTATCAATAATGTTTATATTGACTGGAGAGATTTTGAAGCTGATCAAAATAATCAGTTTCAAGATGTAAAAGTTAATTTCAAAACAACGAGTAAATTTAGCTTACCTAGCGAATTATCAGACTTATCACTCAAAACAGGAACAGTTTTAAAAATTTCTAACATCAGAGAGGAAAATTCTTGGGATAGAAATAAACTTAAAAAATTAAAGTCTTCGATTGCAAAGTTAATTGACCCGTTTGGAGTTAAAAAAGATTTTGATATATACCTCCATGCTCCTGATGAGTTAGAAAAAGATAAAGATGAGTATACAAAGCTAAAAGAAAAGTTTAAAAAAATGAGCTATTAGATAAAGACTCTCCTTATCTAGATATTATTAATGGGCCTGTTAAAAATCTAATATTTGGAAAACTAGCTAGTAAAACCACATATATAAAAGTTGAGTTATCCGATGATTGTCAGTTTATTACGACGGAATTAATTGATAGAGGGGAAAGAGTTTATCTAATCAAAGAGCCTTCACCGTATGCTTCTTTAATTGATACATCTGTAAAAATAGAACTGTATTACATGAATACCACAGCCAAGTATAACTTTACTAGGCATATGGGCATTCCTGCTACTCAATTTGGCTCAGTATTTCTTTTTAATAATGGATTTAGAGTTGTTCCAGTTGGTGACCCCGACGAAGATTACTACAAGTTAAATTCAAGAAAATCACAAGGTTACGCTAGATTTTTAGGCACACGTGAGTTACTTGGGTTAATTGATATAACTGGTACTACTGATAAATTCAAAGAAGTAAGTAGCCGAGATAAAGGTTTAGTTAATACCGAGGCGTCTGAAGAACTTAATTTATTCTTCTTTGATAAAGCTTTAAAGAGACTTGAGGCGTATGTGTCTAATGTATCTTGGCCAGATAAGTTAGATGCTGAAACTGATGATTTAAGTCGAATTTTAACCGATCAGGGTAAAAATAGAGTAATAAAAGTATTAGCTAAATTGATCGCTGGTAAAAATATTGAGCTTCTTGATTATAGTGAATCACTTATTGACACTATCAGTATTCGTAATGAAAGCTTTGAAGATAATATAACTCATTTACAAAAGTTTGTTGAAAACTCTGATTCTGACGAGTTGAAGAAAAAAGTTGAATTGGCAATCACTCGTTATGAAGAACTCAAGGAGGCTGAAGAAAAATCACGTTTAGAGGCTGAAAAAGAAAAAGAGATACGGCGATTAGCGGAGTTAGAAGCTCAAAAAGCAAAAGAGGCTAAAAACGAAGCTGAAAAAGAAAGAGATCAATTATCACAAGATTTAGAAACAGCTGAAGAGCATATTGATGTTGTTGAGCATGCCCTTGAAGAAGAGAAAAAGAGAAATCGCTTTTTAAAGCAAGCTTCATCTGTTGAACTTGATACAGTCCGAAACTTTCATCATCAAATTGGTATTTACTCCTCAAGTATCAACCACTTAATTCAATTGAAATTAGATAACTTAAATAGAGGAAATGATATTTCCTCAGATGATATTAAGTCACTTCTTGAGTCTATTAGCTTTCAAAACCAGCAAATACTTACAGTTAGCCGTATAGCTACTCTAGCTGATTACAGAATGAGTGCAGAACTTATTCAAGATGATATTGTGGAGTTTTCAAGACAGTATTTAGAAAATATAGCAAGCCAATATCACCCGGATATCGAAGTTTCGTGGAAAGCAGACGGTACTGAGTGGGAAATGGAGTTTATGCCATTAGAGCTTATGATTGTTATTGATAACTTGGTGCATAATGCGGCTAAGCCTAATACTGGCTGCTCTAAGATTTGTTTTGATTCTATGAGTTATGGAAAGGATAGATTGAAAATAGACATTTTTGATGATGGTTTAGGTTTTGCTGAACACTTAAAACTAGACATTGATTCTATATTTGACATGGGAGTAACAACAACTGACGGTTCAGGTTTGGGGCTTTTTCATGTTAAGCAGGTAATAAATGCTATGGGAGGTAGTATTGAAGCTGACCTTTCATATGAAGATGGAGCTAAATTTACAGTGAGGTTTGCAAAGTGAAATTGAAGTACGATGTTTTATGGATTGATGATAGACAAAACCAAGTCAGTGCAGCACAAGATAGAGTAAGGGAAAAGCTTGCAAGAATGGGATTTGAGCTAAACTTAAAGTTAGTAAATGAAGTTCAAAATGAAAACGCTCTAAAGACTTTATTTAGAAAAAACGAATATGACTTACTTGTTATAGATTATAAAATGCAGACTGGTGCAAGAACAGGTAGTGAATTAATCAAGATTATCAGGAGGTTTTGTACTGCGACAGATATTGCATTTTATAGCAGTGAAACTCCTAGTGATTTAAGAAAAAAATAAATGTAGATGGTGTGTACTGTTATAACCGTGCGGATTTACCTAATTCTTTAATTCATTTGATAGAAGTGCGACTCAAGAAGCTTTTAGATTTAAATCAAATGAGAGGGCTTTATCTGGCTGCTGTTGCCGATTTTGATCATTTTATTGATAATATTATCCATACAACTTTTGATAAGATGGAATGTGAAAACCTCAAAGAAGAAGCTGTTGGGCATATATTTAATAACGTCCTTAGTTTCCATGAAAAGCAAGTTGAAAAGATTAAAAAACTTTCTAAAGACGGACACATCAATACTTATACTGATTTGATTAGTAGTAACCCTAAAATTACTCTTCTTATTAAAATGTTAAATGATTTAGATGATGAACAGCTTTATGCTCATATTGAAAGCTTATCGAAATATACAGAAGATATAATTGTACCTAGAAATAAGCTAGCACACTCAATGGAAGTTGAATGTAAACAAGGAAAATATATACTTAAAAATAGTTCTCGAGAATCTGAATTTACACTCGATGATTTTTTAACTCTTCGTCATAAAGTACTTGATTATAAAGATACCTTTGAGAGTATCGGTAAGTTTATTTAAGCAAGAAACTTCCTGTATATAAAGCGTCAGATTCATTGAAAAAAGAATAAAGGGCCGTTGGTAATATTAGTTGAATAAAACGGCTCTGACACTTAGACAATTCCTTTACCCTATTAAACGCAAGGTGTACTCACTACAAAAACTGCAAATCACTTGCCATAAAAATCCATATCCATCGAACGTAAACCGTTGTTTTACATGTTTTTATTGTACAACCGAGATTACTATTTTTACCACAAAAAGCAAAGTAGTTATTTTTAGGGGGCTTTTATTCCCTATGAGTCCAGCTCATGCCTTGGCGGCACAGCTGCTGCAACTAGATCCCCATTAACAACGTGTCATAAGCGTTTACAATATCATCTCGCGAATCGATAACATTACAAGCAAAATCACTTAATCTATTACTTTCAATGGTTGCTATAACATTCATACAAAGATAAAAGTCAGTATTATCTTTGGATATAGGCACACTGACTTTATCAAAAGCAACAGTTGCATCGTCAGTTACAAAACACACCACTCTAGTCGATAAACCATCTAACAGTTCACTTTGCAGGCAGCATAGGTAGGGGTATAACGCACGCCCTTTGGCAATGGGGTTGAGATATACATCGAACTATTTCATAGCAGATTAAATTGCCATACCTTCATCATCAAAGGGTAAGCCGTTACTAGCAACATGTTGGTTGTAACGCTCTATTTTACTTTTGTTAACCTCTTGCCATTTTTTAGCAATATCTGCTCGCAATGTTCGTTCAAGGACCTTAGCTCATATTAATACCGAGCTTTTTAGCATCATCAGATAATGATTTAGAAATGTACAAATTTATTCTGGATTTATCTTGCGTAGTTTGCATTGGCCATCCTCATACTTACGTTACTTACACACTAAACTATTACACACAAATTTTAACAATGAAAAATTTCAATGTTGAGTTTTTACAGGGACAGCCAAGATAGTGGATCAGTACCTGTGACTCAGATTCGGGGAAAAATAGAAATAAAATCAAGAATTAAGCCGTAATTTTTAAGGAGTAGTTCATTGTGCTCCTTACCTACAGATACTGACCTTGCTCTGTGTAGCGCAGCCTCTGTGAGGCTCTGTGGAGAATAGCTTTCAGCTTTTGCTCGTATCTAGCTGCTGACTTACAAGAGTGGATTCCTGCTAACTACATGCAGGAATGACGGGGGTAAGGTTGAGGTTTGAGGTTTGAGGTTTGAGGTTGGAGGTTGGAGGTTGGAGGTTGGAGGTTGGAGGTTGGAGGTTGGAGGTTGGGTGATGTTCTTGTACTTGATCTCATCTTTACACTAGTTTCTATCCCTAGCGACTAGCTAACTGTTTTTCTGCTTTACTTTACCCCTGCTTAGTCTGATTCATTCTGCTTATGCTGCAGTACACTGACTTACAAGAGTGGATTCCTGCTAACGACATGCAGGAATGACGGGGGTAAGGTTGAGGTTTGAGGTTGAGTGATGTTCTTATACTTGATCTCATCTTTACACTAGCTTCTATGCCTAGCGACTAGCTAACTGTTTTTCTGCTTTACTTTACCCCAGCCTGCTTAGTCTGATTCATTCTGCTTAAGCTGCAGTACACTGACTTACAAGAGTGGATTCCTGCTAACGACATGCAGGAATGACGGGGTAAGGTTGAGGTTTGAGGTTTGAGGTTGAGGTTGAGGTTGAGGTTTGAGGTTGAGGTTTGAGGTTGAGGTTGAGGTTGAGGTTGAGGTTAGGCGATGGTCTTGTACTTGATCTCATCTTTACACTAGTTCCTAGTTTCTATCCCTAGCGACTAGCTAACTGTTTTTCTGCTTTACTTTACCCCAGCCTGCTTAGTCAGTAGCATTCTAGTTTTCTATTTTATTTAGTCTCTTTCTTCTAAGCATTCATATCCGCCCATTTCGAATTCTCGGCAGATCAATGGGCGTTTTTCATAAATGCTACAGAGCATAGTGGAACGATCGAGCGCTGCACACCATCCGTCGTCTAGGCGGGCCATCGTCATGCTGCCCCACTGATCTTCGGCGATAAACTCCTCAGGGACACCTGTATCTGAGATCAGTAGCACTTCTAGACGACAACAATTTGCCTGACAAGTTGAACACGTTATTTCTTCATTGGGCAAATTCACTACTTCAATTGTCATTCTTAATCACCCACCATTTTTTAACCGTTAGTTTGTTTCACTCATATAGCTATTGGCTGGGGTCAGTTTCTTGTCGAATGTTTTCAAATTTACTGCGGATCAGCTCAATACGTTTTCGATTTACCCCAAAATCCGAATGGCCGACTCTCGAAGCAGAGCGCAGGTGAATTTGGGTCCCGTTTGATGTCGTTTCTGGAAAGTAAAATTCAACGTCATCAACAAAACGAAAAACCGTAGAGGTAAATTCAGCACGAATGTAATTGTCCTTGGATACTGTAGTTTGACTATTATCTAATTCAGCCAGCACTTGCAATATATCACTTTTAATCTGTCGCGGCTGACCGTCATGCAGCATTGGCTCGACATACTGGCTTTTGTCTTCTGTTAGGCTGCTGACACAATTCGGTTTTTCAGGACAAGGGGTGAGTTGGCCATTTTTCACCCCTAACTCTGGAGATACAGATGTGCAACCGCTTAGTAATACAAAACCAAGTAATACAAGCTGCGTAAGTGTCTTCATGTTTTATTCCTCTTTAGTTGGTGTGCACTTTGTCATCGAGTTACTTGATTGGCAAAATATTTTTTTAAATAATTAAGCAACAACCTTAGTTTTTTTGCATTGGCGGTGCCCGGTGGGAAAACCGCGTATACATCTATGTCATTGAGGGTGTAGTCATCGAGTACACTTTCAAGGGTACCGGCTTTTATTTTAGGCCGCGCATCATATTTAGGAATACGTGCTAAGCCATGGCCAGCCTCGACAAATGCGGTGCGGGCAGCGGCATTATTGGTGCTAATCGTGCCTTTGGTTTCAATACTGAATGAGCGGCTGCCTTTATGTAAGCGCAATATTCCAGAAGTGAGTTTATAGATTACCCATTGATGTGCACTGAGTTCTGCTGGTTTAGTGGGTTTACCATACTTCTGAAAATACTCGGGGGCAGCGCATAAGCAGGTAGCTAAAGTTGCGAGTTTACTGGCTTGTAATCCTGAATCGGGCAAGGGTGCGCCGCGAATAGCTAAGTCTATGCCCTCTTTCATGATGTTCACCACTTCATCTGTTAACATCACATCGAGTTCAATTTTTGGATAAATTTTCTTAAACTCATTCAGCGCCGGCACCACTGTTTGCAAGCCCACATTAACCGGGCAGGTTATTTTTAGTAGACCTTGAGGCTCACTTTTGAGGTTTTCTATTTGCTGATTGGCAGCATTTGCTTGGTCGGTGATCACTCGGCAACGTTCATAATAAGCCTGCCCTGCTTCGGTCAGATTAATCGTTCGCGTCGAGCGATTTAGCAACTTAACCTCTAATTGCGTTTCAAGTTTTTTTACATGATAACTTACCACTGCTCTTGATAAACCTAATTGTTTGGCGGCAGCACTCAAACTACCTTGATCTATCACCTGGGCAAACACCACCATACTTTTTAGTTGTTCAAAAGATAAGTCCAAAACCTGCCCCTAAGATCACGCATTACACTCATTGTATCAATTTTTAATACAATGATGTCAACTTTAACTGCATTGTTATATTTTACTCTAGCCATATACTAGGTTCAAAGCAATTAACACTGCTTCAGAATGCGTCTACACAAAGACAAATATGAACATAAATAGCGGAGAATAAACATGACTAAGAAAATATTGATGGTCCTAACTTCACATGATCAACTAGGTGACACAGGTAACAAAACTGGCTTTTGGGTAGAAGAATTTGCGGCACCTTATTACGCTTTTATTGATGCCGGAGTTGAAGTAACACTCGCGACCCCTAAAGGTGGCCAAGCGCCTATCGACCCTACTAGCACCTTAGATGATTTTCAAACATCGGCCACAGAGCGCTTTAATAATGATGATGTAGCAAAAAATAAAATCGCTAACACCCAAGTGTTGTCGTCTGTAAACCAAGATGGGTTTGATGGGGTGTTTTATCCTGGCGGGCATGGGCCACTTTGGGATCTGACCGACAATCAGGACTCAATCAATTTAATTGAGAGTTTTCTAGCGGCCAACAAAGCGGTAGCCACAGTTTGCCATGCTAGCGCAGCGTTACTAAACGTTAAATTAAACTCTGGTGAATATGCCATTCAGGGCAAAGCGGTGACGGGTTTCACCAACAGTGAAGAAGACGCCGTACAATTAACTGAGGTTGTGCCATTTTTGCTAGAAGATGAATTAATTAAACGAGGTGGCGATTATCAAAAAGCCCCAGACTGGCAAGCCTTTGCGGTAAAAGATGGCTTAATTATTAGTGGTCAAAACCCAGCTAGCTCATCACTTGCCGCTGAAAAACTGTTAACCCACATTTCGGCTTAAAGACGTTAGCAAACAATTTAAAAATACAGGAATCAGCATGTTAAATTTTAGTTTTCAAAATCCTACTCATATTCATTTTGGTGAAGGGCAAATAGCAGCCATAGCCAAGGAAGTCCCGCTTACCGCTAGAGTATTAGTGGTATACGGTGGTGGTTCAATCAAAACAAATGGCGTATTTCAACAAGTATCAGATGCCTTAGAAAAGCATACTTGGTTCGAATTTTCGGGCATTGAGCCCAACCCAAGCTACGGGACGTTAATGAAGGCCCAAGACATTATAAAAGCCGAAGAAATTGATTTTATATTGGCTGTAGGTGGAGGCTCAGTAGTTGACGGTGCTAAATTTATTGCCGCTGCAGCTGAATATCAAGGTGACGATCCTTGGGATATTATTGTTAAACAACAACCAGTTCACAAGGCATTACCTATTGGTGCGGTATTAACCTTACCAGCAACGGGCTCGGAGAGTAACGGTAATTCAGTGGTCACCCGAGATGGTACTAAAATACCTTTTTCTAGCCCTTTGGTTCGTCCACTATTCGCTGTGCTAGATCCTAAAGTCACCTTATCTTTATCTGATCGTCAGATCAGCAATGGTGTGGTTGATGCTTTTGTACACATCATCGAGCAATACTTAACCTATAACGTAAATGGCAAGGTACAAGACCGCTTTAGTGAAGGCTTATTGCAAACCTTGATCGAAGAAGGGCCAAAAGCCTTAGCGCCTGAGACTAAAGATGACCTAGAAGTAAGAGCCAATATCATGTGGTCGGCTACTATGGCACTAAATGGTTTAATTGGCGCAGGTGTGCCTCAAGACTGGGCCACTCACATGATTGGCCATGAGTTAACGGGTGCCTTTGGTGTAGATCATGCCCGTAGCTTGTCAATTGTGTTACCGGCACTAATGCAGGTTCGCCGTCAACAAAAGCGTGAAAAATTACTGCAATACGCCGAGCGTGTATGGCAAATCACTGCAGGTGATGACAACAGCAAAATCGACAAAGCGATTGAGCTAACCGTGCAATTTTTCAAAAAAATGCAAGTACCCACTAGCTTGACAGACGCCGACATTAGTAGCAAAGAGATTGATTTATTGGTATCCCGTTTGGAGCGACACGGTATGACTGCGCTAGGTGAGCATAGCGATATCACACTAGAGGTGAGCCGCGAGATATTGACTCAGGCAATTTAATAGCCTGCTAGCAATATCCCCAAATTGGAGCAACAGCATGTGACTTAGTTATACACTTTGTACATGCTGCTATTTTTCACAAATATTTAGGAAAAAAGATGACTCAAACCACTGATAGTAATCGTCAAATCCTGTTGGCATCTAGGCCAATTGGTGCACCAGTAGCCGACAACTTTCGACTTGTAAGCTCCGACAAGCCTGTCGCCAAAGACGGCGAAGTATTACTGCGTACCGTATTCCTTTCTCTCGACCCTTACATGCGCGGGCGAATGAACGACGCTAAATCTTATGCTGACCCAGTTGCCTTAAATGAGGTGATGGTAGGGGGCAGTGTGTGCAGAGTTGAACAGTCTAATCATGCTGATTATCAAACTGGTGACTGGGTGGTGGCCTTTGGTGGTTGGCAAGACTACAAGGTGTTGCTAAGGCAAGGATTTACTTAAATTAGACAATAACCTGCCTAATCCTTCCTATGCTCTAGGTGTATTGGGTATGCTAGGGCTAACCGCTTACATGGGCCTGCTAGATATTGGTCAACCCAAAGCGGGCGAAACAGTCGTCGTGGCGGCAGCCACTGGCGCGGTGGGTAGTTTAGTGGGACAAATTGCTAAGCTGCAAGGCTGTAAAGTAGTCGGCATTGCCGGCGGTAAGAGCAAATGTCAATACGCAGTAGACACCTTAGGTTTTGATGCATGCCTAGATCATTATAGTGATGATTTAACAGAACAACTCGCTAGGGCCTGTTCAGCAGGCATAGATGTTTATTTTGAAAATGTGGGCGGTAAGGTATTTGATGCTGTGCTGCCATTGCTGAATAGCTCTGCTCGCGTTCCTCTGTGTGGACTTATTTCTCAGTACAACGCTACTGAGTTACCTAGTGGGCCTGATAGACTTTCTATGCTAATAGGCACATTGCTGGTTAAGCGCATCAAAATGCAAGGCTTCATCGTGTTTGACGACTACGGACATCGATACAATGAATTTAGCCAACAAATGGCAAAGTGGTTAATGGCTGGCGAAATCAAATACAAAGAACACCTAGTTGAAGGTTTAGACCACGCAGTAAACGCATTTATTGGCTTACTCCAAGGTGAAAACTTCGGCAAACTAGTCGTGCGTGTTGGACCCGATGAGTTGTAACATATAGCTCAACTAGCCTACATAAACCGATACTTTTAATGGCTGCTATACTGACTAAAAAAGGGCTGCACTAGTGCGGCCCTTTTCAATATGAATTGGTTTGCTGACTATTTTTTAATTGCATAGTGGTGACTGATCGCACTCACTACTTCTGGTTATCAATCACACATTTAGCCGCGCTATAAGGTTAAGGATGTTTGCATTTTAACCGCCCCTTCTACGTCTTTAATCGACATTTCGAGCTGGGTTTTGCCCGTTACTTTAATATCAATTACGCCATAATTTGCCTGACTATAACTGTCGCCTACTCGATGTTTATTAGGGCTCACATTTTTCCATTCTTCTGTTAACCCCGAGGCGGTCATTTCCCAAAGAGGTTGCTGGTTCTTGCGTGTGACTTGGCTTAGCTCACTCCAATGGGTATCGCCACTGACGACGACCAAATTATAGACTTGATACTTGTCGAGTAAATCTAAAAACCGCTGACGCTCTTTTGGAAAATTCGCCCAAGATTCCCAGCCAGTGAATTCAGGTAACAATTGTAAACTCGAAGCCATAATTCTGACGTCGGCTGGTTGTTGCAATTGCTGTTCTAACCATTGCCATTGGGTATCTCCCAGCATAGAAGCAGAAGGCTCTTCACTGGGTTCATACGGCCCTAGGTTTTTGGGCGCTTTATTAGTCATGTACGACAATTTACCCACAGAATTAAGCTTAGTTCGGTTCCAGCGTAAGTCTGGTAGTATTATTTGTATTCGCATTGGCGCTTTGCCAAAAATATAGCTGGTGTAGATGCCGTCTTTACGGGTTCGTCGAATACTGTCTGCAGGCTCATTAAAATAGTCCAACATAATTTGCCTCGACGCTTCTTTTTGCGGGTATTCTACCCCGGCATCATTTTCGCCAAAGTCATGGTCATCCCAAATACCAATTAATGGTGTGTTAGCTAACATTTTTTGCATACCGGGCTTTTGCCATTGCTTGGCATATTTAGCCTCTAGCGCTTTCATATCTTCGGTATCACCATAGACATTGTCACCCAGCAGTACAAATAAATCCGCCTGCTCTTGGTTTATTGCTTGCCAAATGGGTTGGGCTTTATCCTGATGCAAACAAGAGCCAAAAATGATTTTGTAATGCTGTGGACTAACCTGAGTATTGGCACTGGCAACATTGATACTCAACAAACCTATACATAGCAGGCAGAGGTAAAGTCGATTAGCAAAAGTGTCACATAAGCGTGAACTGATTGTTTTAAACATAAGTGTCTCGATTAGGTATTTTTAAGGTTTATCTGAATTAATGGCGTTTAAAATAGGCAATGGTTGGCCGATATCTTCAGCATAACGCTGCCAATCAAAACCTAATAATTGCAAAGCGGTTGCAGCCACTTGATTCAGGTAGTAGTGGTCATTAGCCTGTACTTCACCTAGTTTTTTTACATCTGGCCCCATAGCGGCTAGCCACACTTGGTCTGCGCCCACTATGCCTTGTGGGTATTGATTTAAACCGTTTAAATAACCTTTCACCGCTTTAGGGCTAGCATGATGTTGCCAAGTTTTAGCGTTTTCTCCGCGACCATGATCTACTGTGATCAACAAATTAGTGTTATTTTTATATTGCGCAAGTAGCTGTAATTGATGCCACAACATTGCGATGACATCATCGCTGCGGTGCGCGCCTTTCAGGTATTCAGGATAATTCCCTTGATGAGCAAAATCGTCTGTTTCGCCCAAGGCTAGGTAGATCACCTTAGGCGCGTGACTTTTGATATATTCAATGGCAAAACCATGGGTAAAGGCATCTAAGCGTACGTTGTGCCAAGGACTGGGGATTTGTTTTTGCAGCTCATTTAACCACAGGGCTTTTTCTGACAATGGCGACCATTGGGCAGATTCAAAACCTGCGTTTATTGGAACACCACTTCGTTGCCGATTAATTATGGCAGGGAACACATCCCAACTGCCAAAAGCCGCCACTTCACTTTGGTAGCGCGGCTGTTGATTGAGCCACTCTAGAATAGTCACATTGGGGTTAGCAATCGCTTGATTAGAGGCTATTCTGGGGTCGGCTTTACCCGTTAATATCTCGTTGTAGCTAAGGATAAGAGAACCACATATTGTTCGTTACATTCATTCTAGAGTTAAGATCTCTATTGCCAATCAGTAGGCCTTTGTTTACTACATCATTCCACAAAAAAGGCATTAACTTTGCCCTTTTTAGCTTGCTATTTTTACCATCAAATTGTTGCTTTAGCGCAGCTTTTTGTTTGGCAAATGCCGGTAAATTGAGTACGTCGTCTTGATAGCCACGAAACACTTCTTGCCAACGTAAACCATCGATAGACACTATGACTAAGTTTTCAGCGGCAATAGATTGAAGACTGATCAGTAATGTCATCAATAGCGTTATTTTTTTCATCTTTACTCCTTAGAGCGCAACCAAAAAGGCGGGCTAGAAGCCCGCCAATAAGTGTAGAACTAACTAACTTAGAATTTAGCAGTCATATTGATTGCTGCTGTACGAGGGGCACCAATCCATGCGGATTGTCCTGCGATACCACCTAAGTAACTTTTGTCGAACAGGTTATTCACTGTTAAACGAATTTCGAGTCCTTGAATACCTTTCACTGGTGATTGCACAGCAACGCCTGCATATAAGTCAGTGACTAAATAAGCATCGGCAACTTGAGTATTTGCCGCGTCGATATAACGATCGTCAACCCATTTGCTGGACAAACCTGCAAAACGTGTGTCTTTTTCCCAATCTAGAGATACCACAGCCATATTCTCTGGCGAACCAAATACAGTGTTACCTGCTGGATAATCAATCGAGCCATCCACATACTCAGATTCATTCATGGTAAACGACCCGTAAGCAGATAAAGTGTCGGTTAAGTTAACTGATAACGACGCTTCAAAACCACTAGACTCAATGCCCCCAACGTTGACATAGCTACCGTTAGTACCAATCAGATAATCAATACCAGCTGGTGAATCAGGTGCGATAAAAGTTAAGCGATCATCAAACGAGATGCTGTAGTAGGTTAAACTTGCATTCACATTTTGCGAAACAAAACGGAAACCTAAGTCGACGTTTTCTGCTGATTCAGGGGTGACTAGGTCGAGAGTTGAAGCCTCACGCTCAAGTACCGTGTCTTTTATCGCGGCGAAATTTTCGGCATAGCCAGCAAACACCTCAAGCCCATCTACCGGCAAAGGAACCACTACACCCGCACTAATTAATAGATCCGAGTCTGAAGAAACTGCAGCTGAGTTACTGGCATCAAAGTTATCTTGGCGCTCTAAATCAACTAAGAATTTCTTCGCACCTAGACGTAACGTAGCAAAGCCCATGTCTAGCTCATCTTCCAAGTAAAGCATAGTGGTTTCAACCGGGAAGGTACGCTCGTATTGCACCCAATAAGGCGTGTGATCAAATTCATAGCTTGAGCGTGAGTCTAAAATTTTATGCCAGTCACGTGACTCATCACGGGTGTAATCTTCGTACCAAATACCACCACGTAAGGTGTTGTCCATGTCGTTGAACTGAGTAAACCAAGCAAAATCGGCATTAAAACCAACACGTTCTTTGTTGTAGTGGGTATGGCGATAAGAACCAACAGGAATAGCACCTTCTTCATAACAGTTAGGATCAAATAACAAACCACTGGCTTCATTTATATCTGGCGTGCTTGGATCATCATTACGTGTACCACCATAAGGGAAAGTTAATGACGCACAACTTGTAATATCACCAATAGGTAATGATTTACCGTCTCTGTCGACATAACCAATTTGACCAATCGCTGCACCACCATAAATTGTGTTGCCTGAGACTAATTCAGAATGAGGGGCATCGGCACCGTCATCTTTAACATCAGCTACATACTGCGGTACCCAATCACCACGACCTTCATTTTGGTGATAGTAGACATTAGCGTTCAGTTCGATGTTGTCACCCTTATATTCAGCAGACACATAACCAAATAAGTTTTCACGTAATGTTGACCACCCTTGACGATAAACTTGGTCGATAAAAGGAACACCTGTCCATTCTCCCGTTAGCCCATCGCTTTCTGGATTTTGCTTGAATCCAGCTAAACTCACTCGCTGGTAGTTCTCTTCATGAGTATCATCCCATGACGCGTAAGCAGTGACTTCAACGTCACCCACTAAACTCACCACTTTGGCTGCTAAATGATCACGTACGTTCTCTGCAGTGCCAGTTATCCAATCCGTGTTGCGGCTATTTGATACGCTGATCCAGGCAAATGTATCTTTGGCGACTTCGCCAGTGTCATAACGTACAAAGAACTTCTGTGCATCAAAGTTACCTTGAGACCAACTTAAGGTGGTTTGCTCGATGTCATTTGGTGCAATAGTGGTAAAGTTTAAAGTGCCACCTAACGCTTCGTTAGAACGTGATGCAATGTCCCCTGTACCCTGTGATACTTCAACCGCTGCAAGGTTTTCGGTGTCGATATAACGGTTAGCTTTCGCCCCGCCGCCATAGTTAGAGTTACCATTAGCGATACTATCTATGGTGATACCGATTTGTTGTTCGTCTAGGCTTAATTGAAAACCACGGATTGACACAGTAGTAGACCAGTCATCAGAGCCAAAAGTATCGCCTTCGTTGATCAACACACCGGGTAGGTTATCAATCACAGCCAATACACTGGTTAGATTACTTTGCTGTTTGACCATTTCGTCAGAGGTAAGGTTATTAGCGTAAGAAACACTTTTACCCACCACAGTGATGGATTCTAGACCTGATTCTGCTTCTTCAGCATAAGAACTGCTAAGTATAAATTGAGAGCTAAGGGCAACGGATATTGCCAAGGCGAGTTTATTTTTGTGTTGCATGAGTGTTTCCCATTAGTTTTTTTAGTGGGCACTAATGTGCAACGCTTAGATGAAGCTAGCATGTAATTTAATTGACAGTTAAGTGACTGTTTTAAGTAAGATTTGAGTCAGAATTATGACTAAATGTAAATTAAAATGATTAAAAAGAGAAAAAAATGAAACAGCAGAAGTTTCATAAACAGCAGATGAAGCCTCCATTATTGAATAATAGAGGCTAGCAAAAATTACTCTTGCTCAATAAAGTAAGTACCCCAGCCGTCATAATGTACTTTATGCTTAGCAGCTATAGCGTACAACTTATCCGTGTCTTGATTAATTAAAAGAGGCTCTAACATTCGCTCCACGACCGCGTCGAAACAAAATACTTCGCCACCATCATCAAGCTCTAACTCTTCAGCATCGCCTACTTCAAACCCTGCTTTAAATGCATCTACAGCCGCTTTTTCTAGTGCTTCAAAATCCGCACTAGCAAAATGATATTCAATGGTATGTGCTTGACTCGCATCACTGCCGTCTTCAATTAAAGCTTCGACCGTTTCTTGGTTAAATTCGTACCATTCTACTAACTCTGGATCAGTAAGTGCGCTCATATCATTGCCCTGATTGTGAAGACTTGGCCTTGGAATTCTCGGCCAACTCGGTGTTTAATTTGCTAATAGTATCGCCCATTTTTTGCTGGAAGTATTCGACATTTTGCTTCAATGTTTTATTTTCATCCATTCGTTCGGGCGCACTCATCTCAACTATCAATGTGCCATTTGACCAACGGTTAAGGGCAATTTTGTTATGTAACTCACTCGCAGACACAAGTACTATTGGTGCTTTTGTTGCCTCAGCAATACGAAAAGCGCCCGTTTTAAACGGTAATAAGCCACGACCATAACTACGAGTGCCTTCTGGGAAAAACCATACAGACAAACGTTTCTGCCGTATTTTCTGTACTGTTTTTTGTAACGTACTTCGAGAGTTTCCTGCATTTTTGCGATCTATCAAGATATTGCCAGACAACCAATATACTTGTCCAAATAAGGGGATCCATACCAAACTTTTTTTGCCAACCGAGACAGTACCTTTTACGACTGCGGCACAAATAGTGATTAAATCGTAGCTATTTTGGTGATTTGCCATAAAGACATAGGGGCCGCCACTTATAACGCTGTCAGGTGTACGCACCTTAATTTTTAAGCCTAGTAAAAAAGAAATTGAACTATAGAGCTTGCCCGCTAGGTAAACATTATCCCGATGGAACGGCCGTACAAAACAAACCAGAATAAGTATCAGATTAATGAAAATAAAGAAAAAGAATATGACTACAATCCTGAGTAATGCTAACACTAACTATCCTAGATAATGGAAAATCCGCAGAGTATAACCCATTTTTACGCTAGCCAAATAGCTCTGTTTATTGGTAAAAATAAATATCACAAAATAAATGAATAATAATTTCTTTTGGCCGATACTAGGATTGTGAGCAAAAGAAATTAGGACTATTCGATTAATGCAAACCTTCGTACATGATGATTTAGATGAAGATATTCTCGCAGACTTGTTAGATGAAATTAACGAGCTATATGAAGCAAGTGAACAAATTTTAATCGAATTAGAATTAAAACCTCAAGACAACGAGCTTCAAAGATCATTGTTTCGTTCCATTCACACCATAAAAGGTGACTTGGGACTAGTAAATTTTTCGCCCCTAATCCCCCTATTGCAACACGCTGAAGATCTACTCGATTATTTACGTAAAGGGCAAATTCAGTACACCAGCAATATGAGCGACTTAGTCTTATTGACGATGGATAGAGTCAAGATATTTGTACAAAGTTGTATTAAGTCTGGCAATGCCGAGTACGACGAAAATTTGTTCTCGCAGTTGGTTACTCAAATTAAACGTATCACCCCTAGCAACCCGGAGTCACATGAACGCCTTCTGGCCGAAGCCGTCCTATTATTAGATCCCAGCTTAGATTTACGAGAAGAACCAAGTGCAAGTAATAAAAAAACCACAGCAGAAGCCAAAGTTAGTCTCGCCACAATTGGTATTCCTAAATCTATTAGCGGTGATAACCGTAGTGATTTAGTATTTTTTAGAGAATTAATGAAACCGGTTGAAAAACGCTCTAAATATTGGGATGGCCGAGGCGATCGAATATCTAAACTCGCTGGTTATATCAATAAAGTTGCCGGCACGCCTATTGATGAGGAACAGTTGGCAGTTGCTTGTTACATGCATGATTTTGGTATGGCTTTTATGCCAATTGAATTGTTGCATAAACAAGGAAAATTAGACGATGCGGAATTCAATTTAATGCGCTCACACGTTTATAAAAGCGCGCGTTTACTAGAGAATCTAAAGCAGTGGGATGAAGCTCGAAAAATGGTAATGCAACATCACGAGCGCGTAGATGGCAGCGGTTACCCTTTAGGTTTAAAAGGAGCAGATATTTGTGAAGGGGCAAAATTAATTGCCATTTTAGATACCTTTAATGCGCTCACTCATGCCAAAGCGCACAAAGCACATCAACAAAGACCGAAAAAGAAAGCCGTCATAGAAATTAACCATATTGCTCAAGGCCAATTTTGCCCCAAATGGATGCAAGCATTTAATCGCGGCATGCAATCGCTACTGACTAAATAGTTAGCGGAGATAGCCATGCACATACTCGGCAACCTATTTAACCTAAGTGTTGGATAACAAGTATCGTTTAAGCTAAGCACAAAAAGAGCGTTATCGAGAGGTTCGGCTTATCCAAAATTCAGGTTATTTAGTTATTCCGTGGGCTAATAGTGTAAACGCATACTCTTGTGCAAAGTCTTTTAAACGGCCGTATCTACCAGTATTGGCAAAATGCCCAGCCCCCATATTCATACGCATTACCAATAAATTATTATCGGTTTTTAGCGCACGCATTTTTGCCGTCCACTTAGCAGGCTCCCAATAGGTTACCCTAGGATCATTCAATCCACCTGTAACTAACATAGGTGGATATTCTCTGGCTTGAATATTGTCGTAAGGTGAATAGCTTGCTAGCAATTGATACACTTCCTTGCTTTCAATGGGGTTACCCCACTCGGTCCACTCTGGTGGTGTCAAAGGCAAGCTTTCATCTAGCATGGTATTTAATACGTCAACGAAGGGGACACCCAAGTTGGCTGATCGCCATAAATCGGGAGCTTGAATAACGGCAGCTCCCATCAATTCGCCACCAGCACTACGTCCTGCAATAGAAATATTTCCTTTGGCGACGTATTTTTGGTCAACCAGGTATTGAGCGACATCGACAAAATCATTGAAGGTATTCGTGCGTTTAGTTAGCTTACCATCTAAATACCATTGGTAACCCAACTCATCCCCCCTCTAACATGGGCAAAAGCATAGGCAAATCCTCTATCTAGCAAACTTAATCTAAGCGTTGAAAAATAAGGAGGTAAAGCAGTTCCATAGGCGCCATATCCGTACAAAAAAACGGGTTGACTAGCATCTTGTCTAAAGCCTTTTTTGTAAACTAAAGTCACTGGCACTTGCACACCATCTCGCGCTTTAGCCATCAATCTTTTGGTTTGATATTGATCTTTATCATAGCCGGATGGGATAGTACTGGCTTTTTGCAGCAGTAACGATTTTGCTGTTAGGTCATAATCGAAAACACTGACTGGGGTAATCATTGATTCGTAATTAATACGTAAATGAGTTTGCTTAAACTCGGGATTATTGCCTATGGAAACGTGAGCCACATCTTCTGGAAATTCGATTTCGTATGGCTTACTAGCATCAGGGTAAATACTGATCGACTCTAGACCTTGGATAGTCTGGCTTAGTGCAATAAAGTTGTCGAAGACTTTTAAATCAGTCAAGTAATGAGATTGATTACCCGCCACAACTGTTTGCCAGTGGCTATACCCCGGCATACTATCTTTAGTTTTAGAAAGCCTGAAATTGACATGAGTGTCATTTGAGAGCATATAAAAATAGCCGTTACCGTGATCCACAGTTAACAGAAAGTTTTGCTCTCGGCTGTTTAGTTGCATAGGCTTTTGGCTTAAATCCTTGGCGTCAAACACAGACACTTCGGTTTGCTCATAATTGCGTGCAGTCACCACAAAATATTGTTGGCTACTTGTTAAGCGAAAGCCCAAGTTAAATGTGTCGTCAGCTTCGCTGATGAGCACTTTATCTTGTGATTGAGGTTCTCCTAACTTATGCACACTCACACTTTTGGTGCGCCACTTTTCTTCCTCTAATAGGGTGTACACTATGCTTTGGCTATCCAAACTAAACGCGAGCTCACCGGCTGCGTTGATCAACACATCATCGAGATACGCATCTGTTGCTAAATTTTTTATTTTGATTACGGTACGTTCACTGCCATCGGTATCCACTGAATAGGCTAAAAGTTTGTTGTCGGGACTAATTTGCCAATCATCTAACGAAAAATATTCTTGCCCCTCGGATAGCTTGGCTTCATCAAGAAATATTTCTTCTTGAACACTTCCTAGCTTACGTCTGGCCCATGTCTTGTAGTCTTCGCCTTTTCGATAAAACCAGCGATACTCATAACCATTTTCTTGCCAAGGCACTGATTCATCACTTTCCTCTACGCGACCTTTAAACTCTTCAAATAAGGTATCAACAAGCTTGGCATGCGGGGCCAAAAAATCGTCGAAATATTTGTTCTCTGCCTGTAAATAGTCAATAACAGCTTGGTCGTCTACTTCAGGGTAGCTTTGGTCTCTAAGCCAATGATAATTATCCGACAAGGTTAAACCATGATATTCAGCTTGGTACTGCCTAATTTCTGCTTTCGGCGCCACCGAGGATATTGCTGAGATCCGTGGAAACGGCTCAGAGTCTTGCTGTGAACTACAGCCTTGCACGAATATCGCCATTAAAATCCCCCAAACAATACTAACAATATACATCCCTTTCATATTCACTTTCTCTACGAAATAGCGCTGATTTAAGCAATGAATATACCTTTGATTGGTCAAAATGCACGTTCTTTGCTTACATTTTTTCGCTGTAAATAAGTAAGGTGAGGCCGTTAATAGGCGATAGTGGGATACAACTTAAGCGTCATAGTCTCATCTGAATTGAGCTTGCCAGAAAAAGTGGCAGAGCGACGAAATCCTAGAGTTCAGGTTTATCGTCACTCTCGATAAGAGATATTAACTCTGGGGAAAAACGGCAACTAAACTCAGCACCTCGCCCAACAACACTCTCGATAACTAATTTAGTATTGTGGTGTGATAATACGTGTTTCACTATAGATAAGCCTAAACCAGAGCCACCGGTAGTGCGAGAGCGTGCTTTATCCACCCGGTAGAAACGCTCAGTCAAGCGCTCAATGTGTTCTGCCGCAATTCCTTCACCATTGTCTTTTACACTAAATTTAGCTTGCTGACCTTCAAAACCCCAAGTGACTTGAATTACCCCTCCCGGCGGTGTGTAATGGATTGCGTTAAAAATGAGGTTTGAAAAAGCACTTCTCAACTCAGTTTCTATCCCGTACACATACAAAATAGGCGAAATATCAAAAAATATTCTATGCTTCTTTTCTCGGTTTAGAGCTTCTGACTCGGCCTGTATTTGCCACAGAATTTGCGGAACATTGACCAGTTTTTCAAATGTTCTTTCAGTACTTGCTTCAATTCTTGATAACACCAATAACTCTTCAATTAAGCTCTGCATACGAGTCGATTGGGAGCGCATTTCGCTAATCGCTTTATTCATCATTTCCGGTGGCATGCTACCGTCTTCAGGGAGCATTTCTAAATAACCGTTGATAACAGTTAGCGGTGTTTTTAATTCATGGGAAACATTGGCTACGAAGTCTTTTCGCATTTTTTCAATTTGGATGAGTCGAGTGACATCCCTGATCAACAGCATTAAATCTTGTTCGCCGTAGGGTACAACCCTAATTTCCAGCACTTTAGATGAGTTAATAGGCGACCGTATTTCGATTGGTTTATCAAAGCGTTTTGATTTAAAAAAATCTCTGAATAGTGAAGATTTGATACTGTCATTAATATTCTGCCCAGTGTCCTCAGGCCATTTAATGCCTAATTCGATTCTGGCTAGTCTGTTGCACCAAGTAATACCACCTGTTTCATCCACCACAACGGCAGCATCTGGCAGTGCTTCAGCACCTTCTCGAAATCGACGAATGATTTCGCCTAAACCTTTACGTTTGTTTCGGTTACTTAATTTAGCGGCATAAACCCCTTCATAAATATTCGCCCATACGCCTCTAGAGTTAGGAGGTGTGATTCTTTTACTATGCCATAACCAATAATTTAACCGATGCAACCGCCAGTATTGTAACCCTAAAAGTATTAATGCTCCGCTCAAAATGCCGATAGAGAAGTATCCAAAGTAATACCCAAGGTAAGACGTCAATAACAGGAATATTGCTATCTGAGCCAAACCGAATACCCACATAAATCTATGATACATTTGCCGAATATCCCTTATTTTAGAAGTTGCATAAAACTTAATTCAAACACCTTGCTGTCATGGCAAAACATGCACCAAAGATCATTCCCCGTTAAAAACGGGACGACCCATCCTAAATTTTAGTGGAATACCTATAGCCTGCGCCACGAACAGTTTGGATCATATTCTCATGTGAAAACACCGATAAAGCCTTTCTTAATCGACGAATATGCACATCGACAGTTCTATCTTCAACATAAACGTTGGTTCCCCACACATTATCTAACAGTTGCTCACGACTATAAACACGTTCGGCGTGTGTCATAAAAAAATGTAACAACTTAAATTCTGTAGGGCCCATTTCTATTGGAGAATCGTTAGACGTCACTCGATGAGAAACAGGGTCAAGTCTTAAACCTTTAAATTCAATTGCGTCTTCGCTAGAGGTTGGTGTAACCCGTCGAATAACGGCTTTAACTCTGGCAACTAGTTCTTTAGGAGAAAATGGCTTAGTGACATAATCATCAGCCCCTGATTCTAGGCCTCTAATTTTGTCTTCTTCTTCACCCTTAGCAGTTAACATGATAATTGGAATATCTCGGGCATATTCATGCTGTTTCAATTTTTTTGCTAATTGAATACCTGTACCTCCAGGTAACATCCAATCTAACAAAATCAAATCAGGATATGGCTCAACAATTCTATCTAATGCCACTTGATAATCTTCAGCTTCGATCGTTTCATAACCCGATTGCTCAAGAACAAATTTTAACATGTCTCGAATCGGAGCTTCATCTTCAACTAATAATATACGTTTTGCCATGTGCGAATTCCTCGGTACTGAAAGCGAAGCTGATTATTCATACTTTTCATGACACTTTTATTAAATCCTTCATTTAAGTGTCATAAAGGTGGTTATTACTCATAATTTAAATTGAAATATTGTTATTTCATCAGTTCTTGGATATAAAAACACCTATTCTTTATTAAACTATCACTGCAAAATGAATTATTGGACGGCTTAAAGTGCAGCACCCAATTGATAAATAATCATTTAATGACTCTCCTTGTTTATTTTTTTGAATACGCATATTCTGTAACTAGGAAAGAACAAAACTTTAGCTAAGGGTGCTTGTCGGAAATGTCTAGTATAAAAAAAGGATTATCTAAAAAACTACTAGCTAGAGTGTTATCGGTATATTTCATTCTTACCCTTATAGTGACCAGTGGTCAAATTTTAACTGAATACCTGAATACTAAAAGCCATATTGAAAGTGAACTTCGGACCTTAAAAAATACTTTCAGCACCAGTTTAACCCGAGCTATATGGGAATTAAACACCCCACAGGCTAAGTCTATTGCTCAAGGTTTAATGGAATTGCCTATTATCGAAGGAGTACAAATTCGAGATGAAAATAGTAATTATATAGAAGATCTAGGCCGTACATCGAAATTATCCAATGAATCAATCACCAGAGGTGTAGTCAGAGATCATTCTGGTGGCACTTTTGGTTACAGCTTCCCACTGATTTTTGAGTTTTCGGGGCGCACCTCACTTGTTGGCGACGTAACCTTATATTCAAGTGTTGATATTATCTTTAGCCGCATAGAAGTTGGGATTTTCTTTTTGATTGGCAATGCCATAGTTAAAACGGCATTTTTAGTGTTTTTGTTTATGAGTGCCTTTCGCCAAATGTTAACTAACCCACTGAATGAATTAGCTCAACAAATTACCGATTTCCATTTAGATGATCCTGAATCTTCAAAGTTAGACTTAGGCATTGCTGATAACAATGAATTAAAACTATTAGAAACCTCTTACAACAAACTTATCGATGAAATGGCTGCTTATCAGTCCAAACTTGCGGGTACCCAAAAGAAGCTTGAAGATGCCAATATACGGTTAGATGAACAGAATATCTCCCTTGAAGAGGAAGTCGCGAAAAAAACCGCGACATTAAGCAAGATCATGCTAGATCTTGAGCAGCAGAAAGATGAATTACTGATCAATCAGCGAGAATTACGCCAAGAGAATGAAAACCGTAAATTTATTGAAGATGAGTTGCGAAGTAGAAACAATGAACTTGCTTCATCAATGGAAACCATTCAACTAGCTAAAGACCAATTAATTGAATCTGAAAAGCTGGCATCTCTCGGTGGCTTAGTTGCAGGTATAGCCCATGACGTAAATACCCCACTAGGTGTCAGTATTACCGCTACCAGCTTTTTAGAAGAACGGTTAAATAAACTACAGACAGCCTATCAAGAAAAAACACTTACCGGCAATACTATGGCAACTTTCATTGAAGACGCTAAGCAAACAACCGTATTGTTAACTAATAATCTAAACCGTGCTTCCGACTTGATATCTAGTTTTAAACAAGTCGCTGTAGACCAAACAAGTGAAGCGGTGCGAGAAATTAACGTTTGCCAGTATTTGACTGAAGTTGTTCAATCGTTAGCGCCGAGCTTGAAAAAACCAAACACACTATTGACGTGATTTGTCAGAAAGAACTCACTATCAGATGTGCCCCTAGTGTACTTGCGCAAATTTTTACTAACATGATTATGAATTCGATAATTCATGGTTTTGAAGATATGGAAAAAGGCGAAATTAAAATTGATGTTAGTCAACTTGATGATCAGCTAGTTATCGATTATGCAGACAATGGTAAAGGTTTATCTAGCGATGCATTAGAGAAACATTTCGAAGCCTTTTATACGACTAAACGAGGTAAAGGAGGCAGTGGCTTAGGCACACACATTATGTTTAATTTGGTTACTCAAACCCTTAAAGGGAAAATTGATGCCATCAGTGCGCCAAACGAAGGCTTACAATATAAAATCAGAATCCCTATGTAAAAACTTCGGTCATTCATGGCTACAACTTACAATTCCTGCTACCCTTTCTCTCTTTTTATTCTTATAAAATAGCCTTACACTGGATACGATATATGTGGTTTAAGAACCTAAAACTATACACCCTCACACAGTCCGTAGATATTACCGAACAAGATCTAGAAGCGAAGTTAGCGGAATTTAAATTTCGTCCATGCGGCAGTCAAGAACTCGCCACAATGGGTTGGGGTTCACCATTCAACCAAGGCGAAACGCTAATACATGTTACAGCAGGGCGAGTTTGGTTAACTTTAAAAAAACAAGAACGCATCTTACCCGCTGCAGTCGTTAACGCAGAACTAGCCGACAAAGTTGCCTTGATCGAAGCAGAAACGGGTTCGCCCGTCGGCAAAAAAGCCCAACAAGATATTAAGCAAGAAATCATTCAGCGTTTGTTACCACAGGCATTTACTAAGAATAGTTTCACCCACGGATTTATATCGTGGAAAGACAACCTAGTGGTGGTTGACGCTGCCGCAGATGGAAAAGCAGAGGCCTTCTTAGCCATGTTACGTAAAGCCATTGGCTCATTGCCTGTAATGCCTATGGCCAGACAATCTGTCCAAGCTGAATTAACTGCTTGGTTGCAAGATGACGCCACCCCATCAGATATTAGTATTTTAGAGGAGGCTGAGCTTAAGGCACTGGAAGATGAAGGGGCAATAATACGCTGTAAAAACCAAGATTTATTCAGTGAAGAAATCGCGAATCATTTAGCGGCAGGAAAATCCGTGCAAAAGATTGCATTTGAGTGGAATGAAACCTTGCAAGCCATCATTCAAGAAGACTTAAGTATCAAACGACTTAAATTTACCGATGTTATCGTAGAACAAAATGACGATATACCGAAAGATCAACAGTTAGCGAGACTAGACGCTAATTTTGCCCTGATGTCGGGAGAAGTAGTGAAGTTCGCTGAACGACTAAAAGTGATTTTTCAGTTAGATAACGAAGAGCAATAATAGGTAACCTGAATCCTGGATAAACCAAACCTCTGGATAACGCTCTTTTTGTATCTAGTGGCGTTGGATTGTTTAGCTTAAACGATACTTTTTATCCATAACTCAGGTTATGTAGAAAATACAGAGCTGATACTTAGCTTCAGCTCTGTAGAAATATTTTATCTAGCGCTGAATTAAGCAAAAATTAATTTAGCGTTGTCTCGCAACTCAGCAAAGTCCTCAGACAATAAATCAGAGAATTGATTAACGATACCCTTGCTCACCGCCAACTCAAACACTTCATCTTTATGTTCTTCCAAACGCCCACAAAGTGCAGCTCCTAAGCGTACTAAATCTAAGTATGAGATAGCGTCAGTTTGAACAGACATATCTTTAAAATAGGCAGCAACTTGAATAAAGTCGGACTCAAATCCCCACTCTTTCATGATACTGGCACCAATTTTTCCCGACAATTTATCAATCGCCGCATCCAAAAAGGTCAGATTAGCGAACACTTCAGAATGACGTTCGGCTTCAGTTAGTACGGGTAGCACACCTATGTTATTAATGAGTGCGGCCAGCATCATAGATTCTAAAGAAAGAAGGCGGTTCTTAGTTTGCCTTATGTGTATTTGCAACACCGCCAAAGAGCTCGCTACCACTTCTATGGTATCGGCCCAAACTCGATCCATGTACTCTTTTACGACATCGTTTTTAGATACAAACAGTTGTTCCATGGCTAGTGCCGTAGAAATATTCTTAATTTGACGTAAACCAATACGCGTAACAGCTTGTTGAGTAGAGGTCACTTTAACCGCTCTACCTAAATAAGCACTATTCGATATTTTGATCATACGAGCACACAAAGAAGGATCTTGACCTAAAACGTCAGCCATAGCATTTAGGTTAATATTTGGATCATCGGCGGCACGCCTTACCTTTAATGCAATAGCAGGTAGCGTCGGCAAGACCAATGTGTCATTGTTAATTTTTTCAACCAAAATTGTTAATAATGCATTTTCTGTATACATATTATTACCCGTAATCATTGAGCAACCGAATCGGTCAGTCGTATTAATTTTGTTCTCTTAAGCTATATCCAATCGGACCTAAACTTAGATTGCCGTATCTTTCGGATTCCAGCTAACTCACTTAACCAACTTGAAAGCACTATCAAATACAATGAATTGATGAATCTGAAAGAACTTAAATGCTAGCATATTTTTTGCTTCTAACTAGTCTTGTTAGCTCATATGCCGTGAAATATTTGTTATATTTCCAAATGTTCTATTTTTCTCAATAGATATTAACCTTTATATATCGGAAACATTATGAAAAATCTTTTGTAAATCAGTTATTTCAACCTTAGTAGTGGGAGCACTATCCACTTTACTATATTCCTGTGACAACACAACTACTGAGCCAACACTGCAAGTTAAAGATCCCGTTCCAGATCAATATCAATTAATCAACGATGACCATAGTCGACTGGATATTTATCATCAAGTTGAGCTGACTGCAGACCTTTCTCATTTAAGTGCCAATCAAAAAGCAATGTTAAGCATACTAATTGAAGCGTCTGAAATAATGGATGAGTTATTTTGGAAACAAGCTTTCTATCAACCTAAAGAGCAATTTCTATCACAAATATCAGATACCAAAGTAACCGACTTTATACGCATCAACTATGGGCCTTGGGACAGATTGGATGGTGATAAAATTTTACTCAGCCATATTCAAGAAAAGTCACCAGGCCGCCGAGTTTTATCCTAAAGACATGACTAAAGCTGAATTCGAGAAAGCTGATTTTACCGACAAACAAGGTCTGTACTCCGTTGTACGTAGAGACAAAAATGGCCAGCTCTATACTATTCCCTATTCATCCTATTATGCCAAAGAACTAAAACAGGCTGCGGCTTTGTTGACTAAAGCGGCGGAATTGGCTGATGACGATAGTTTCGCAGAATATTTAGAAATGCGCGCCAAAGCATTACTGACAAATGACTACCAGGCGTCAGATTTTGCTTGGATGAACATGAAAACAAATCCGATTGAATTAGTTTATGGTCCGATTGAAACGTATGAAGATCAACTCTACGGATACCGCGCCGCATTTGAAGCTTATGTCTTGATTAAAGATTTAGAATGGAGCGACAAACTGAGTAAATATGCCGCTTATTTACCAGAGCTACAGAAAGGCTTACCCGTTGCGGATAAATATAAAGCACAAATGCCCGGCAGCAACGCAGACTTAAATGCTTACGACGTAATTTATTACGCTGGGCACTCAAATGCGGGTAGTAAAACGATTGCCATTAATTTACCCAATGATGAAGAGGTACAATTACAAAAAGGCACCCGTAGACTGCAACTAAAAAACGCCATGCGAGCTAAGTTCGATAATATTCTACTGCCCATTGCTGATCAGTTAATTGTCCCAGAACAAAGAAAACACATTACATTCACGGCATTTTTTGCCAATACCATGTTTCATGAAGTGGCTCATGGTTTAGGTATAAAAACAGTTTTGGGCACAAAGCAAACAGTTAGACAAGCGCTAAAAGAGCACGCATCTGCATTGGAAGAAGGTAAAGCCGACATTTTGGGCTTGTACATGGTGCAGCAACTTTTGGCCAAAGGCGATATAACTGAAGGGGTATTAGAAGACTATTATGTCACTTTCATGGCTGGTATTTTTCGCTCAGTCCGTTTTGGCGCTAGCTCCGCCCATGGTAAAGCGAATATGATCCGCTTTAATTTCTTCCAGCAGCATCAAGCTTTTAGCAAAGGTGATGACGGACTGTATCGCGTAAATATGCTAAAAATGAATAGCGCTATTACTGCCCTAGCAAACAAAATACTCACACTGCAAGGTGATGGCGATTATAAAGGTGTAGCTAAATTAGTAGCGGAAATGGGGGTATTCAGCCGCAATTACAAAGTGACTTAGATAAATTGACTAAAGCTGCTATCCCCGTAGATATTGACTTTAAACAAGGTCTAAAAGTACTAGGGTTAGCGCAATAATATTAGTGCCCACAACGGCCATATTCTTTGTATAAGATGGCCGTTGTAAAATATTGAGTAGCGTTAAGAGTTAGCCTGTTTTTAATGTAGCTTGATACGGCGGCCAACCCAACGCTTTCCCCGCCAATACGTGCAAATGAATGTGATAGACAGTTTGTCCGCCATCTTCATTGCAGTTCATCACTGCGCGGTAACCATCCTCAGCAAACCCTTGCTCTTTTGCAATAGTTGCCGCGACCCAATATAAATGGCCAACGAGCGCCTTATCTTCGACTTGAATATCGTTGATTGTGGCAATCGGCTTTTTCGGGATCACTAAAAAGTGTATCGGTGCCTGAGGATTGATATCCTTAAAGGCCAATGCCAAATCATCTTCATACAAAATTTCAGCAGGTATTTCTTTATTAATAATTTTGGAAAAAATAGTGTCGGACATAACAGCTCCTTTTTATAGCAATACAAATAGCAACAGTGCTACACCTAGGACCAATCGATAAATCACGAATGGCAACATACCTATTTTAGATATCCAAGCTAAAAACAAGTAAATACAAGCATAGGCACTAACAAAGGAAAATACTGCGCCAAATAACAACGCATACCAATCAATTGCAGCAGGGCTATCTAACAAATCAAGCGTTGCCAGCAAACCTGCGCCCAGAATGACAGGAATGGACAGTAAAAATGAAAATCTTGCGGCACTCTCTCGGTTCAACCCCAACATCAGGCCTGCAGTCATAGTAATACCCGAACGAGATGTACCAGGAATAATGGCGATAGCTTGAGCTATACCTATCACTAACGCATTTTTCCAAGTAATTTGGGTAATATTCTTACTTAAGTTGGCTTTTTTATCTGCATACCAAAGCAACAACCCAAACACTATTGTTGTAATAGCTATTACCAAAGCCGACCTAGCATATTCTTCAATAAAATCTTTTAGTAAAAAACCAAATATAACCGCTGGAATAGTCGCTAGGATAACCCACCAAGCTAACTTACTGTCTGCTGATTGCTGACGGCTAAACCCTTGTCCTAACCAAGCGACAACTAGACGCCCAATATCTTGACGAAAATAAATCATGACCGCTAATAAACTACCAACATGTACTGCAACATCGTAAGCCATACCCTGATTATTCCAACCAAATACTTCCGACGGTAATATTAAATGCGCAGAGCTAGAAATGGGCAAAAACTCAGTTAATCCTTGGATAATTGCCAGAATTATAATTTCAAATAAGGTCATGATTCGTTAGAACTCCATTCAAATGTAATTGCCCAAAGTTTTTGTTTGGACTGGTCATATTGTTGCCACAATGTGGCATAAGATTTTTTTTCAATAGGGTGTATGATGTCGCCGGCAATTTCGGCTAAGGGTTGTAGCACAAAAGCGTTATACAATATTTCGGCACGAGGCAGTTCGATTGGTGATGTCATGATTTGTTGATCATACAACAGCAAATCTAAATCCAAAGTACGAGGAGAAAACTTTTCGGCTCCCCTTTCACGCTTGTTGTTTTGTTCAATTTGCTTGAGCACTTTACATACTCCAGCTACCGATAATACAGTTTCGGCTTTTACCACTAAGGTTATAAAAATTACTGCCAGTAAATCCTACTGACTCACTCTCGTAAACCGACGACAATTGTAATTCACCAAACGCTTGATACAAGCCTTGTAGTCCCGCTTTAGTATGTTTTTCTCTTTCTACGTTGCTGCCTACACTAATATATATAAGATGTGTTTTATTCTGCACTCCGCTCACCGACGTTGTCCTCGACTAAACTCTACAGCCACATTTTTAGCATTGGCTAAAATGTCAGGTTTACTGAGCTTTAAGCGCACGTTTTCAACCGCTGGAAACGCCTGCAAAAGACTATCGACCAGATGGCTTGCCAGTGCTTCAATGAGTTTAAATTCGCTATCTTTAGCAACAGCAATTAGCTTTTGCGCGACGAGCGCATAGTTGAGTGTGTCGTTTACATTATCTGACTGAGCTGCGACAGATAAGTCTGCCTGCAACTCAATATCGAGGAGCAATCGTTGCTGATTTTTTCTTTCCCAGTCGTACACGCCAATCAGCGATAAGACCTCTAGTCTCTCAATATGAATTTTATCCATTCGTGATCCGCGCTGCAATTTTTTGTAGATTGTTATATTCTGGCCGAATTGTAACTCATTCTTTTAGCACAAGTACATGACAGCTCTTACTATATTAATGCTAGCTATTGCTTATTTGCTCGGTTCTATTTCCAGTGCGGTATGGGTGTGTCGGTTATTTTCATTGAATGATCCTCGGGAGTCCGGTTCTGGTAATCCAGGAACAACCAATGTTTTGCGGATAGGGGGACGATTTCCAGCGTTGTTAGTTTTAGTATTCGATGTGCTAAAAGGTACCGTTCCGGTCTGGTATAGCTACCATTTAGGGTTGGAGCCAGTCTACCTAGCGTGCGTTGCCGTCACGGCTTGTTTGGGACATATGTTTCCTTTATTTTTTAGATTTAAAGGAGGCAAAGCTGTGGCGACTGCCTTCGGGGCATTATTGCCTTTAGGTTTAGGTCTAGCTTCAATCATTTTACTCAGCTGGTTAATCGTATTGTATTTAAGCGGCTATGCTTCTTTAGCCGCTATCGTCGCTTTCAGTCTAGCGCCCATCTTTACTTGGCTAATTAAACCTGATTACGCGATTCCGGTGGCAATTTTAAGTAGTCTTATTATTCTCAGGCACAGACCGAACATAATCAGGCTATTGCGTAAGCAAGAAACAAAAATTGTTTACAAGAACAACAAGTAACTTGCGCAGCATGCTTTATCTACTAATGATGCTATATCGCCGACAAGTCTTCCAATGACCACCTTGGTTTAGCTTTAGTACTTAAACCTTCAGTTTCACCAGCTTTTAGTCGTTGCAGACCAGCGTACGCTATCATGGCACCATTATCGGTACAAAATTCTAGCCGAGGATAAAATACCTCGCCTTTAATATTTTTCATCATCACCGAGAGTTGCTCTCGCAATTGCTTATTGGCGCTGACTCCTCCGGCAATCACCAAACGCTTCAGCTTGGTTTGCTTCAGTGCGCGTTTGCACTTTATTGCTAAGGTATCAACTACTGCCTCCTGAAAAGCATAAGCAATATTAGCGTGAGCCTGTTCACTACCATCACAATCACGAATGGTATTGGCGGCAAAGGTCTTTAATCCACTGAAACTAAAATCGAGTCCAAGGTTTTAACGTCATCGGCCGAGGAAATTGATAATGCCCCCCTCACCTTTTTCTGCTAACTTCGCTAACAGCGGCCCACCGGGATAGTCTAATCCTAATAATTTTGCAGTTTTATCAAAAGCTTCACCCGCTGCATCATCGACCGATTCACCTAACACTTCATAACGCCCTATGCCGTCGACTCTAACCATCATAGAATGCCCGCCGGACACTAACAACGCAACAAAAGGAAAAGCCGGAATAGGATCATCCAACATAGGTGCTAATAAATGGCCTTCCATATGATGCACCCCAACAGCGGGTAAATTCCAGGCGTAAGATAAACTGCGAGCCACAGAAGACCCCACCAATAGCGCCCCCACCAATCCAGGACCTTTAGTAAACGCGATACCATCTAAATCTCGCTCAGTACAGTCTGCTTCCAACATTGCCTGTTTAATTAGCGGGATAATTTTTCGTACGTGATCACGAGACGCTAACTCAGGTACAACGCCACCATAGTCGGCATGTAACTTTACTTGGCTGTACAATTGATGAGACAACAAACCTTGTTGCTCATCGTAAATTGCTACTCCGGTTTCGTCGCAAGACGTTTCAATTCCTAAAACTCGCATAATTCTATTATTTATCTGAAAAAACTGACGGCATTTTACTGTTCTGAGGTGAAAGCGCCAATTTAATATTAAATTTGTTTGAAGATATCCACTTTTTAACCGAACAAGGCTTTACTTCTGGTGAGGATATGATTAGAATTCCGCACCATTTTTAACCGAGCTGGCTACATAATGTACCGGGTCGATATATATTTTATTATTTTTTGAGGTGAGATTTTAATGCCAATCGTTAAAGTTAGAGAGAACGAACCTTTTGATGTTGCATTGCGTCGTTTTAAACGTTCATGTGAAAAAGCAGGTGTACTTTCTGAAGTTCGTCGTCGCGAATTTTTTGAAAAGCCTACTTGGGAACGTAAGCGTAAGAAAGCTGCTGCTAAGAAACGTCTTTTGAAGAAGTTATCTCGCGAAAACGCTCGTCGCATCAGACTGTACTAATCTCTCCTTTGGCGTGTCCGTCTTAGTACCTATGTACTATGAACGCTGACACGCCAGAAGAAGTTTTATCACTCGTCCTTTTTCCGTTTTTCATTGAGTCAAGAAATGTCAGTATTAGATGATTTAAAAAATGCACAAAAAGATGCTATGCGTGCTAAAGACAAAGTACGTCTTGGTACTATACGTATGACTTTGGCTGCAGTAAAACAGCGTGAAGTTGATGAGCGCATTGAGCTCAATGACAGCGATGTGATTGCGATACTTACCAAAATGGTAAAACAGAGAAAAGATGCAGCAAGCCAGTTTAAAACAGCAAATCGCCAAGATTTAGTTGATGTTGAACTTGCAGAAATAGTTATATTAGAAGAATTTCTACCGCAACCATTAAGTGAAGACGAACTAAGTGCTCTAATTGTGCAAGCAATGGAAGAAACAGACGCTTCCGGTATGCAAGATATGGGTAAAGTCATGGGCTGGTTAAAACCAAAAGTTCAAGGCCGAGCTGATATGGGGCAATTAAGCGGCAAGATTAAGGCACAGCTTAACGCCTAGTGTCATGAACCATGATATAGCATTTCTACAAACCGCACCTAGATGCGGTTTGTTCATTTTTACCAGTCCGGTTTTGAAATATTGTCGTTACTTACGCCCACATTATGGCATCATGCTTAACCCTTAGCCATGTAATTAAAGAAGGTAAAATGTCAGGTCGTATCCCCCGTGAATTCATTGATGACATCATTGCACGTTCAGATATTGTTGAATTGATCGATAGTCGTGTCTCCTTGAAAAAAGCGGGACGCAACTACCAAGCGTGCTGCCCATTTCACAATGAAAAAAGTCCTTCTTTTACGGTAAGCCAAGATAAACAATTTTATCATTGCTTTGGTTGCGGGGCCCACGGCAATGTCATAACCTTTTTAATGGAATTTGATCGCCTCGAGTTTCCTGAAGCTATCGAAGAGCTAGCCCAATACCACAGCGTAGAAGTCCCTCGCGAAAAAGGTGGGGCACCAGCATTAAGCAAAGAGCAAAAACAACAAAAAGGCAATGACTACGAGTTAATGGAAAAAGTAACTAAATACTTTGCCCAACAACTCAAGAACCATCCTCAAAAAGACAAAGCCATTGACTACTTAAAAGGGCGCGGGCTCAGTGGTGAAGTAGTTAAAGCATTTGATATGGGCTATGCCCCACCCGACTGGGATTCAGTTTTGAAGACCTTTGGAATCAATCCCGAAGCACAGCAACAATTACTCGATTTAAAACTCATTACCGAAAATGATAACCGCCGACGCTTCGACTTCTTTCGTGACCGCATCATGTTCCCAATCCGAGATAAACGAGGTCGGGTGATTGGTTTCGGTGGCCGAGTATTGGAAGATGGCGGCCCCAAATACCTAAACTCTCCAGAAACGAGGATTTTCCACAAAGGCCACGAATTATACGGATTTTATCAAGCGAAACAGGCTCACAGAAATTTAGCCAAGGTTATGATTGTTGAAGGTTATATGGATGTGGTTGCCCTTGGTCAATTTGGTATAGACTATGCCGTCGCATCATTAGGAACTGCCACCACAGCAGAACATATTCAGATGTTATTTCGCGCCACAAGCGAAATAATCTGCTGCTATGATGGTGATAGAGCTGGCCGCGAAGCAGCTTGGCGAGCACTAGAAAACGCCTTACCTTATTTAAAGGACGGGGTTCAGATGAAGTTTTTATTCTTACCCGATGGCGAAGACCCGGATACTTTAATACGTAAGATTGGTAAGCAAGCGTTTGAACAGCAACTTCAATCCGATTCTGTACCACTATCTAAATTCTTTTTTAATAATTTACTGCAACATCATCATGTCAGCAGTAATGAAGGTAAAGCAGCACTAAAAGCTGAGGCAATGCCATTAATCGAGCAAATCGTTGGGGATAATATTCGTGCTAGTTTATTAGCTGACCTCAGCAGTCATATGGGTGAGCACAATAAACACAAGCTAGAAAGCGACATCGCCAATGCGAACCGTCACAAAGGCCTTGCGAAGCAAGATTTTAAGACGCCGAATAAGAGTACAATTTCACCGGTACGTATGATGATACGGCTTCTATTAGATGACCCTAGTTTGGCCACAACATGCAGTACGTCAGACCCATCTCCGTTACTCAACACTTCTATCCAAGGTGTGGGCATGCTAAATGAGCTTTTTCAATATTGCAAAAGTAAGCCCACCGCCAATACCGCCCAAGTTTTAGAGTATTTTAGGGGGCACCCCGCTAGTCCTCATTTAGCAAAATTGTTGAGTTGGGAATACGCCGAACAAAATCAGCAAGCGGTATTTGAAGATAGTTTTACCAAATTACTCGATTGGCACTTGCAAGGCCGCATGGATGAACTATTTGCTAAATCTCGAACAAGTTTTTTAACTAATGAAGAAAAACAAGAGCTCAACCTACTTGTAAAAGAGCAAAAGTAGCCCAATATTGAGTAGTCTGTTGTGAAATAATGCCCTATTTCGACATACTTAATTAACTATTCAAACAGTAAGTCCAAAACAAGACTTTAAATTGATCGAAATTCATACAGCAAAATGCAACATACGCTAGCCCTAAAGCAGTTAAGTCTGCTATACTGGCTAATTCGCTCAGGTCTCTTGATGTCATATTAATAGGCTTGGCAAATCCAAGAAATTTACGACGTATTGTTTTTTAATTTAAATTTAGAAACATGATACGGATTTTTAATTATTTTCAAGAAGTGTAAGGTTATATGGTGCAAAGCAAGCAGTCGCAGATAAAACTCCTCATTGCTAAAGGTAAAGAACAGGGCTATTTGACTTTCGCGGAAGTTAACGACCACCTTCCACAAGATATTGTCGATTCAGACCAAATCGAAGATATTATCCGCATGATAAACGACATGGGCATCAAGGTATTTGAAACTGCCCCTGATTCTGATGAACTTTTAATGCAAGAAAGTGACACTGACGAAGAAGCGGCAGAAGCGGCAGCTCAGGCACTTGCGACAGTTGAAAGTGAAATTGGCCGAACCACGGACCCAGTCCGCATGTACATGCGAGAAATGGGAACCGTTGAACTTCTGACCCGTGAAGGCGAAATTGTTATCGCTAAACGTATCGAAGAAGGCATTAACCAAGTGCAATGTTCGGTAGCTGAGTACCCTGAAGCCATTACTTACTTACTTGACCAATGGGACTTGTTTGAAGCTGAAGAAATTCGTCTTAGCGACATTATTATAGGTTTTGTCGATCCAAATGAACAAGACGTAGCACCTACCGCTACTCATATTGGTTCTGAATTGTCTGAAGAAGAATTAGATGACGAAGACGATGACAATGAAGACGATGAAGACGAGGAAGAAGAAGATACTGGGCCTGATCCAGAACTTGCTCGTGAGAAATTTGAAGCGTTACGTGTGCAATATGAAAAAGCCCGCGATGTCATTAGCGCTAAAGGTCGTTCACATAAAGCTGCTCGCACTGAAATAAATGAGTTAAGTGAAATATTTAAAGAGTTTAGATTAACGCCTAAACAATTTGACCGTATGGTTAAAAACATGCGTAGCATGATGGACCGTATTCGTGTTCAAGAACGTATAGTAATGAAGCATTGCGTTGTTAGCGCTAAAATGCCGAAGAAAGATTTCATCAAAGCATTTGCAGGCAATGAAACCACAACTGACTGGTTGTTCGAAATATTAAATTCATCTCTGCCTTATGCGGAAGAGATTAAAGAACACTAGGAAGAGCTAGAACGCGCAATCAGTAAAATGAATGCCGTAGAAGAAGAAACAGGCTTAATCATAGCCGATATTAAAGATATCAATCGCCGCATGTCTATTGGTGAAGCCAAAGCAAGACGTGCTAAAAAAGAAATGGTAGAAGCCAATTTACGTTTGGTTATATCAATCGCGAAAAAATACACTAACCGTGGATTACAATTCTTGGATCTTATTCAAGAAGGTAATATTGGTTTGATGAAGGCGGTAGATAAGTTTGAATATCGTCGAGGTTATAAGTTCTCGACATATGCCACTTGGTGGATACGTCAAGCGATCACCCGTTCAATTGCTGATCAGGCGCGTACCATTCGTATCCCAGTACATATGATTGAGACGATTAACAAATTGAATCGTATATCTCGTCAAATGTTACAAGAAATGGGCCGTGAACCAACCCCTGAAGAGTTGTCTGAACGCATGTTAATGCCAGAAGATAAAATTCGTAAGGTGTTAAAAATCGCTAAAGAGCCAATTTCGATGGAAACCCCTATCGGTGATGATGAAGATTCACACTTAGGTGACTTTATTGAAGATAGCACGATAATTCAGCCTTTGGACTCTGCTACTGGTGGCAGTCTAAAAGATGCCACCCAAGAAGTATTAGCCGGCCTAACCGCCCGTGAAGCTAAAGTACTAAGAATGCGTTTTGGTATCGATATGAATACTGACCATACTCTTGAAGAAGTAGGTAAGCAATTTGATGTAACCCGTGAACGTATTCGTCAAATCGAAGCGAAAGCATTGCGTAAGCTTCGTCACCCTAGTCGCTCCGAACAACTTAAGAGTTTCTTAGACGAATAAGTTTGATACTCAACACTTAAAATGCCAGATAGCTAATCACTGTCTGGCATTTTTGTTTGTGAATATGATGTTTCGCCTTATCACTCTACATAAAATCGCTCTACGAGCGTTGTAAGGACTTATTTTGTTTAAAGTATTATTCATGATGTCCTTGGTCGCTGTAATTTCCAGTTGCACTAAAGAAATACCCGCAGACCCAGCTTGCCGCACTCAGAAACAGTCAGTAAGTTTACCTCCCGCCAATGCTGTATGTCTTATTAAATTAAATGGCAAGCTGGTTAGCATAAAAAATAAGAACGCAGAGTTTTGGCAGTTACCATATGCTAAGCAACAAATGCACACTAGTGCCCAATGTACCGCTCATCGATCAGCATGGAAAACCACTGGGCTGAACGTATCTGTAGGTAAACTGCTATTTGTCGACAAGTTAACTACTCATTATTTTGCTTGTCTTGCGAGCAGTCAGTTTTCTAACCAGCAACATGACTTGCCTGTTCCAAACTGGCTTTCCCACAGAATAGAAAAAATCGACTTAGTCGATCCTTACCTAAAAACTGAGGATTATTGGGGGAAACAAATAGATATTATTAAATTAAGACAAGCGTTTGTTCAGTTAGAAAGTGAATGATCGGAAGTTTATCCCACCATTTAATTATTTATACCTACCCGTACTAGTACAATACTATCCAAACCAATAAAAAGGCGGCTAAGAATACTTGGCCGCCTTTGGTACTGTCGAGCATTGCTATATAATAACCACCCCAATCTATATCTATGCGCTTAGAACGATCAAGCGAATTCTAGATTCTCATGCAGATTAGGACTTACGTGCCCATCCCATCAAAAAGATGGCTGCGAAAGAAAATATCGCTAATGTAGCAGGGGCAGACACACCTACCGAGCCACTATCAGCTACAGTAATACTGGTTGATGCGCTGTTAAAAATAGCTGGGTTGAAAAAATCCACTGTCGTAAAGCCTTCGAATATGTCACCGCTAGTAGTTGCAGTAGATAAAGTCGTTGTACCTGCACCAACAGCTAAAAATTCAAAGCTTCCCAATAATATATCAGCGCCGAAAACACCGCTTGGAATTGGTGAATTACCCGCTAGGGTGTCGCTATCTGCGCTAAATCCAGGTAAAAAACTCGTCCCCAAAGAAAAACTATTTAAAGCAATGACACCATTGTCAAATACCGCATCTAGTCCCCAAGCTATGATTGCGTCAGATGGAGTGAGTGCATCCACGTACAAGTCCACAGTAAAGGTGTCACTTACGTCTACAGCAATGTTTGTCTGGTCAAATGATAATACAAGTGCAGCTTGAGTACTGAACGCGCTTACCAACAAGGCACTTGCTAAAACGAATGAACGAGCTAATTTTTTACTAATATGTTTCATAATTTACTTCTCATAATTTTGATTTTGGCTATGCACATAGTACATAGCCTTCTGATTATTATTTAAATATTACTGACTCAAATACATCTGATACCAAGCTTGCAAATCTAACGGCGAGATAAGGTTATCACCATCGTAATCTGCAATGGCATTAAAGTTAGCGCTTCCCTCTGTGCTACCTAGCATACCCAATATCGCAAAGTAGTCGCTAAAATTAACAACGCCATCTTGATTCACATCAGCTGATGTTTCTGCTGATGCAGGTGCATCAAATTGCATTGCAATCACAACAGGATCGTGGTCAGACATGCGATAAGCATCTGCTTCGTACAAATCAACCAACTGCTGCGCACTTTTGTCCTCCATGTTGTAATCTAAGGCTCGTGGCTCGTCAGCATTAATGTGCCATTCAGTCACATCAACCGTTTTAGCCAGAGCTTTACTATTGGCAAGCGCGTGATCTAAGTAACCAAACTCACCGCCAAATGTATAAGAGTAAGCTTCAGATCCTGCAAAGTAATTCACTAAGTTGGTATAGCCAGCAGCTTCTATTTTGGCGATAGGATCTTCTTTTGCATACGCATTTAAATCCCCCAAAATAACTGTTGGTTTGTCACCGTACTCAGATGCGATGAAGGCTGTCAGCGCTTGTGCGGCACGAGTTCGAGTTAGGTTGCAGTTTCCTTGACCTGTTGTACTGTCATCATCACCAGCACCACAGCCTGAACCTTTCGATTTAAAGTGATTCACACTTACTACTAACTCTTCAGCGTTTTCAGTTAACGCGAAGGTTTGCACAAGTGCTGGACGGTTTTTCGTATCGACAAATAGTGGTCCATCTGCGTCTGTTATAGAATTGCTACTATCTAAAATACCTAAGGCACCAACAGGTGAGACGTTTGCAGACTTGTAAATTAACGCAACAGTGATGGCGTCAGTTCCAACAGGACCACCGGCGTCAACTATTGAATAAGTTCCAACACCCATTTGGCTATTGATTTCAGACACTAAGTCATCAATCGCAGAGCCTGCGCTAAAGCCGCTATTCTCTATTTCCATTAGGCCGACGATATCTGCATCCATTGCTACGATTGCCGCGACAGTCTTAGCTTTTTGACGGGCAAATTCTTCTGCATTATTGGCCCCTCTACAATCTAGGTTACTAGGTCCACACTTGTTTCCATTTTCATCCAGAGTAGAGAAATAGTTAAGCACATTTAAGCTTGCTACTTTGAGGTTACCTTCAGCAATCTCAGGTGCCGCTTGACGTGGGTTACTCGCAAAAATAGTAGGCGTTACAAGAGGAATAACGCGATAAGCATCAAAGCTATAATCCATTGGTCCAATAAGCCCAGTAACTGTATCGCCCGTACGCAGTGAGTTAAGAGCTGATAAACCACCAGCAGGGTATGGAATAACCTCAGGGTTAGAACCATTTACTCCATCATCTAGTATCACTTTGTTTAGTGCGTTTTCAGCCGCTAAAGCAATAGCTTCAGCGGAGCCTGGGGTAAATTGATTGGTAGGTGTATACAAACGACCATATGATAAAGTGACTTCACCAAAGACTTTTAAATCGTAGTTTTCGCTTACGGTCAATTCCTGTGACGCTGTAACTAACATACCTTCCAACGCCTCAGCTTCAGCAGCATTAGCAAAAGGTAAGCTAAATTCAGTTGCTACTAGGGTAGCAGTAGTACAAGCCGTCGATACCTGTTGAGCAATAATTTGGGTTTTTTCGAAGTACTCGGTCACTTCACCTAATACTCGTACGACGTCTCCTTCGCTGGGCAATTCACCTTCGTAAAAAACAAATAAACCTTCAGAAGTGGCTGGATCGGCATCCATATCCGCTGGTTCTTCTTGTATAAAGAATCCTTTAAGATTTGGTAGAGATGCACTGACCACAGCTTCAACTACATGGGTTTGCCCCATAAGCGGCGAGACGAAACCAGAACCTTGCACGGCGCTGATTAAAGTCGCAGTGTCTGCACATTGGCCTAAATCGGCAGTGCCGCCATCTGTACCACCGGTACCTCCGTCTGTACTTCCCGAGCCAGAACCAAAGCGTTGTTCAGTATTAACTTGGGAAAAAGTACTCACAGCAGAGCCTTGCCACTCAAAATCAGCATATTGAACACCAGTACCTGCTAATTGCAATGAATGACCGACAGGGGAGTTCCCCGCCTCGCTCACACCAATATCAGTACTTGTCATACCTACAGCTGGACCATCAACTGCTTCAAAGCTACCTTCATAACTCAAAAACTGCAGTACCACGCCTTCACTGTCAACCAAGGCTAAACCATCTGGGCCACCATTTTGAATACCCGAAATAGCAAAAGACAAGGTACCAAAACCGCTATCTTGATTAGGTATAACATCACTTAAACTTTCAGTACGATACACTTTACGCTGAGAACTGCTGCCGTTATAAAGCACTATGCTCATACCAGATAAATCTGTACCCGCGAGCCCTGCAATTTCGACGCCTTCGTCTGAGTCGCCGCCCGTATTGTCATAATGAATTTCGTTAATAAATGGTGCTGGCGCGACAAAAGTTTGACCCGCGTTGACTAGACCGAAATTATCTACGGCAGACGCCTGCCATACAAAGTCTTCATACCTAAATCCACTCCCTGTTAACTGCAAAGACTCGCCAACAGCCGTACTGCTGGTTTCTGCTACACCAATATCAGTACTGGTCATGCCTTCAGCCGGTCCATCTACCGCTTCAAAGCTACCTTCATAACTTAAAAACTGCAGCACATTGCCTTCTCTATCAACTAAGGCTAGTCCATCAGGGCCACCATTTTGAATCCCCGAAATGGCAAATGAAAGTGTTCCAAAACCACTACCTTGATTAGGTATCACACCATTTAAGGATACGGTTTTGTATTCTTTACGCTGGCTACTACTTCCATTGTAAAGCACTAAGGCTCATACCACTTAGGTCAGCGCCTGCTAGGCCTGCAATTTCAACAGCTTCACCTTGGTCACCACCAGTATTGTCATAGTGAATTTCATTAATGAAAACTAAATTTGTCGAGGTACTTCCACTATCAGTGCCGCCATCGGTTCCTCCATCAGTACCTCCATCTGTGCCACCGTCAGTACCACCATCTGTGCCACCGTCAGTGCCGCCATCTGTACTACCACATGAATCAGCGGGGTAAAGCGTATTAATCCACTCTGGATGATCAACAAAAGGGTTACGGTTACCTTGTAACTCGTATATTCGATTATTACGTCTCTTCTCTGAGGCATCTACCGGATCAGCTGAGCTCCAAGCAATGAGCGTACATAACTTACCTAATCTTGCTTCACTGCTAGACGTAATACGATTAACCAGCTCTAAATCAGGCGTTGAATCAGATCCCCCCTCATAACGAGTGTCCATATAAAACATCATACGGGCCACATCGCCTTTCACTTCATCTCTTGGTTCAAATGAATCATTGTCTACTCGGTTAATAGAACTTTCAGCAAGTGGACTATCACTATTATCAAAATCTAAATTTCCGCGCGAACTATTAATACTTATATCCGTTGCTCTTAAATGATGGATATCCGTATAGCCTTCTTGGCTTTGACTCGGAAATCCATGACTCTTAGGCCAAGAATGCTCTCGGTTCCAATTGTCACCATTCGAACTAGCCGCGCCGCTGCCATTAGTAGATTTGGCTTGTGAACGATTGCTGTACCATAAAATGATATTATTTGTATTTGATGGATCTTCATCGGTATAAGTTAAAGCAGTCCATACTTCGCTATAAGATAAATTTTTGTGCTCGCTGGTAATAGTGTCACTTAACACTAATTTAATGGTCTCTGCAGAAGAGTTTGCGTCAACCTCAGCTTGAACATTTGCATAGTAAGCAACTGGATCAAATGCCGTTACGTCCTTTATTTTTGGTAGGTCTGGGCAGTTAGTACATACACTACCTTTGATTACATCTGAGTTTCCGTTATCGGTTCCCCCATCAGAACCACCATCGGTCCCGCCGTCTGAGCCACCGTCTGTTCCGCCGTCTGTATTGCTACCACTAAACGTTTGGCCATTGTTTGGCGCCCCTGACGTTGCGACTGCAGCCGATTGCCAAGTGAAATCTGCATATTGACTACCGTCAGTCCCTGCCAATTGCAAAGAGTAACCAACAGGAGTGGAACCAGTCTCGGACACACCAATGTCTTCACTAGTCATGCCTACAGCTGTGCCGGCGGTTGCGGTCATACTGCCTTCGTAACTTAAGAACTGAACTACTATCCCGTCAGGATCGATCAGCGCCATACCATCTGGGGAGCCATTTTGGATGCCAGAATGAGCTAGCGTTGCAAAACGATAACCATTCGTTATCGTCTGTTCACTGATGCTAAGTGTTGCATACGTGCTACCATTATTCCCGTTGTAAAGTTCAACTGAATAACCGGTCAAATCTTGACTTTCTGGTGCCACCACTTCAATAAACTCACCTGCATCAGAACTGACATTGTCATAATGGATTTCATTGATAAATACATCAGTAGCCTGAGCTGAAGTAGCGCAAAATAGAGCCACCAGCGCGGGATATTTAATTCTCATATATATTCCTTAATAAGTTAAGCCAAAAACGGCCAATCACTTGCTTCAATTTGGACGTAATCTTCTTAAACTTGTGTGTCAATTTTATGACACTCGCCAAGCCAAAGGATGAACATAAGCAATAAATTGACCAGTTAGTCTAGTCTCAATTTCGCAAAACAATACTTTTTCCTATATAAACAAACAGTTAGAACAAGTAAAACAATTAAGTCGCGGCAAAAATAAAATATTTTTTAATTAATAAACAAATAATAAACTGCACTAAATTCTGGCAATTGCCCTAGTTTATCTCTAACTCAAGCGCAAAAAGCTCACTTTGGTGCAAGCACAGAAAGGTTAATTGATGGCAAAAAGTAACGGTTGATAATGTTGTTATCAAGACACCCAAATGTTGTTACCTAGACACCCACGATAAGCAAATAAAACATTGAGTTTTTAGATTGTCGGACTAAGCTTAATTTACGTTGTTTGAAGGGAGTCAATCATGCCTAGGTCTCGTTCATCTCAAGTTTCTTTAATCGATACGCCTTATTATCATTGTGTTTCACGTTGTGTTCGTCGCTGTTTTTTGTGCGGTGTAGATGATTATTCAGGTCAAAGTTACGAACATAGGCGGGGGTGGGTAGAAGAGCGGTTATTGCTTTTGGCGTCTGTATTTGCGATAGACATCAGTGCTTATGCGGTCATGAGTAACCATGTGCATGTGGTGCTATTTGTTGATAAAGCGACAGCGGATAATTGGAGCCTAAAACAGGTACTTGAACATTGGCATCAATTACACAAAGGTACATTACTCAGTCAAAAGTACTTACGAGAAGAGGCGCTTACACATAGTGAGATGTTGACCCTAACCGAGACCGCAGAAATCTATCGCCAACGCTTATACGACATCAGTTGGTTTATGGGAAATCTCAATGAATACGTCGCCCGTGAGGCCAACAAAGAAGATGGTTGTACCGGTCGCTTCTGGGAAGGACGGTTTACATCTCAAGCGTTACTTGATGAATCAGCGGTACTCGCCTGCATGGCTTATGTCGACTTAAACCCTGTGCGAGCGAAAATAGCAAGTACGCCAGAAACGTCCAAACACACCAGTATTCAAAAACGCGTGAAAGCCATGCAGCAGAAGACAGTCCAGCCTCATCAACTCCTGCCCTTTATTGGCAATTATCAGCAAGGCATGGGTAAAGGCATTGCCTACAGCCTAAAGGACTATTGTGAATTGGTAGATTGCACAGGTCGCTGTATTCGTGAAGATAAAGCAGGACAGATAGACCATAAACATAACCCGATACTTGAAAGATTAGGGTTATCAGACGCACAATGGCTTACCCTCACCACAGAGTTCGAACAACATTTTTGCTACGCCGCTGGCGCTGAGCAAATGATGCATCAATTCAAAGCTCACACCGGCCACCAGCGAATGCGCGGCATGAGCAAGTCAAAAACATTACTCAAACGCGCCTAAGGTAAACACCGTCACCAAGGACAAACACAGTCATCGCAAGGTGAGGTAACCATGTATTTACAAAACCAATAAAACCGCAAATATTTGCGATTTCTATCACAAACATCGATTTCTGTAGCACTCCCCAAAGCAAAGCTAAATAACTTGCAGTTTGAATGGTTATATTTGTATTGAAATTTATGATGGGTGTCTAGATAAGATAATATCTGTATTGAAATTTACGATGGGTGTCTAGATAAGATAACAATGGGTGTCTAGATAAGGTAATGATGGGTGTCTAGATAAGATATTTCAAACGCGCCTAAGGTAAACACCATCACCAAGGGCAAACACAGTCATCACAAGGTGAGGTAACCATGTATTTACAAAACCAATAAAACCGCGAATATTTGCGACTTCTATCAAAAACATCGAGTTCTGTAACACTCCCCAAAGCAAAGCTAAATAACTTGCAGTTTGAATGGTTATATTTGCATTGAAATTTATGATGGGTGTCTTGATAAGGTATGATGGGTGTCTAGATAACCTATATCTAGATAACCGAAATAACTTGCAGTTTGAATGGTTATATTTGCATTGAAATTTACGATGGGTGTCTAGATAAGATAAGGTGAGGTAACCATGTATTTACAAAACCAATAAAACCGCAAATATTTGCGATTTCTATCACAAACATCGAGTTCTGTAACACTCCCCAAAGCAAAGCTAAATAACTTGCAGTTTGAATGGTTATATCTGTATTGAAATTTACGATGGGTGTCTAGATAAGATAACAATGGGTGTCTAGATAAGGTAATGATGGGTGTCTAGATAAGATATTTAGGTAATGGGTGTCTAGATAAGATATTTGTTTGAATGGTTATATCTGTATTGAAATTTACGATGGGTGTCTAGATAAGCTATTTCACAGTTAACCATTTATTTTGAAGGGCGTTTAGATTGCGTACTGGAAATTTAAAAATTAGCCTGACACAAAATTATGAACGCCCTAGCTCATTGCTACAAAGTGGATCGCTAATTAGACCGCCACAATCCGTTGTGTAATCACGTTAGTCATGTTTAGCGCTTGCCGCTTTCATCCAATATTTTGCTACAATAAAGGGCAATATCAATAAACTGAACCAACCGATGCCGCCACCACTTTTGTGTACCACTACAACAGGCTCAATATAAACCTGCTCATAATTTTCACTTTCTAGTGGCAGTAAATATAAATCGGCATCGTTATTACCATCTAGAGTGGCCACTAGCTGATTAGTGTTCGCATCGTATAATTCAATCAACACTTCATAATCTGCTGCGGGAAAACCAGATAATAATTCACTTTCAACCGCAAAACTGTCGTTGTTGCTATCTGCGTAAATCATGAAATCAGAAGTAGTATGATACTCCTTGAATATGTCACCTCTTGCTAAATAGAGTCTGGCATACACCTTGGCCCGATTAAACTGGGTATCCGCATCAAACTCCACAGTAAAATGACTATAAAACCCATCTCTGTCAGCATCTAGATGAAATGTCACCCATGCATCGTATAACCAAAATGCTTGATCTAGCGTGTTGACATAAGGCCTCGACGTCAATATTCGAGCATTTTCGGATTGTCTCACTTCGGCTGAATTCAGATTTACCACGTCAGTGTCCACTTTTGATATTAATGAAGCAGACTGAGTCGTAAGTTGTTTGGCCGCACTTTTGTTTGACTCACCGATAATTTGACCATTTTGTTTTTCAGTAGACTTAGCGTTCCAGTTAACTGCTTTGGCTGCCACAACAGGCTGACTCAAAAATAATGTAGTGGCTGCAAGTAAGAGTATTTTCTTCATGTCATTCTCCTTTAAACGAAGGCTTATTGTGGCGACTTTTAAATGAACAAACACTGAAGACAAAATTAATTAAGCTATAGTCACCATTTATGCATGACCAGTAAATACTAGCCCCCCAAAAAAGAATGATAGAACCTAAAGACTAGTTATTACCTTAATAACGATTTATACACTAAGCAACCAACTAAGATGATGACTACCAGACGAAGAATACAACCACATTAAAGAGGCAATATTGATGACTACTGTGCCCCAGAAAACTTTGCGAAAGGTTCGCTTTTGAGACTTATGTCGCAATATTTGCTGGGCGCAAGCTGCGCCTGGCCAACCACCTAATAAGGCTAAAAAATGCAATGTACTTTCTGAGATCCGCCAAGCTCCTCGTCGTGCTTTTGACTTATCCAGAGCATAAACAAAAAACGTCAAAATACTTGCGCCTAGGAATGTGAATAGCAATGCCCGAGGATATAAGCCGGCTAAACAGGCGAGACTGATCACTACATAAAACAGTAGTGCTAAGTACATAGAAAAGACACCGCCACCATTGCCTCGTGCATGACTCACTTTTTCGCCCAAAAAGGTGGCATCTTTGGCACAAAGCCTACCATCGCTTCCTGTAGCCATTGAAAACGTAATGATATCATTGAGTTGTGGTGTGCGAGTTCTATTGCAAAAAGCCTTTTTATGAACAAATATTTGCTTTTTTTGATCCGTTAACTGAATAAAGCCGAATGCTTTAGCTGCATTCCATTTAATCAGTTTTCCTTGTTTTCTCATCTCTTTAGTCCTTGATTGAGCGTATTTACATTGTCCTAAGAAAGCAATTATCAATGCGGATAGTATTGTCTAGAAAGCGCTACTAGACACAAGTATTCTGCTATAGTAACGGCAATATTTTATTGATAAAAGGAGATGTGCATGAAAAAAGTACTCGTGATTTTAGTCCTGCTGCTGGTTGTTGGTATTTGGTATGTAGTAAGTGGTGCAGGAGATTTTATTCGCACTCAGATAGAACAACAGGGCACGCGTTACCTTAACACCCCTGTTTCAGTTGCTAATGTTGATCTAGCACTGACCCAAGGGCGAATGACAATTAACGGCCTAACTATAAAAAACCCACAAGGTTTCAGCGAACAAAATGCGTTTAGCTTAGATGCAGTGACTTTAGACTTAGGTGAGGTGATTAACCAGCCATATGTCGTTCAAACGCTGAGCATCAATGCACCTGAAATATTGTATGAAGTAGATGCCAGCGGCCAAGGCAATTTAATCGTATTGAAAAATAATTTAGATGCTAATTTACCTAAGTCTAGCAACGAGCCAACATCACCTCCTGCTGATACTGCCAGCCCGCTAGTTATTGTAGATAATGTCACTGTGAAAGATATTCGCTTAAAAGTTAATTTTGAACAATTATCTACCGGTGATCTAAACATCGAAACAAAAGCCTACGAAATAACCTTACCTACTTTCAATGCCGGTTCTATTGGTAAACCCAATGGTATGCCTGCTGATCAAGTTGGTGCAGCCGTTGTGAAAGCCATGCTTGATAATGTGATTTCTGCAGCTAAGTCTGAAGCCAAAAAACGTTTAAAAGCCGCGGCGAAAGAAAAGGCTGCTAAAGAGCTCGACAAACAAAAAGACAAATTGTTAGAAAAGGCAAACGACAAACTAAAAGGTCTGTTCAATTAGCCCATGTCTCTTCCTAAAAAAAGCTAACCCAAAAAAGCCAGCAATTTTTGCTGGCTTTTTATTGTGTGCATTTGTCAGGGCTTTCGCACCCTGCCAATTTCAGCCACCTTTATGCTTTAACTGTAAAGTATTGGTAAACAATCTTGGCTGGTGAATCCTGGCCAACATTGAATGATCTGGCAAACAATCATCATCAACATAATCAGCGAAATCTCCCTGAGGATCGAAGATTAAAATATCTAATGCCAATCTATTTAATCCATATAAACCACGATGGATCATGTCTGCAGAAAAAACTAATAAGTCGCCTGCAGCCAATGGTATTTTTTTACCAAGAGATAAGTCATCACTGCTCACTTTCCCATTTTCTTCTTGGCGCACATTATGCTCTTCTTCGTTGTCCCAACGATTATGGGTGCCAGGTATTAATTCCATTCCTAGTTCATCAAATAACGGTACGCGTAAATGTACGACTTGGGTCTCTTGAATAGCTTTTTTCTGGCCTACTAGGTCGTGATCATATTGGCAGTCTCGGTGCCAAAAGTCTCGTTGCTGAGGGTTACACGGATTAAAGAATAGTTGGGTATTCATAAAAGACGGTTGGTTCGGAACAAGCAAATCCACCACCTGCATGATTTTTTCTGAACTAATGAAATTAAAGAGTTTGACCCTATCATCAGCGTTTAAGAACTGACTACCCGTTATTAAAGAAGAATTAAACGCTTCTTCTCGATAGAAGGTTGCGTTTTTTACTTTCCAGCGCCGATGAAATTTTAATATAGTGCGTCTAAGAGACGAGACTTCATCATCCGAAAAAAAACCTCTTAGTACAAAATACCCCTGCTGCGCATAATTCTGGCTTAATTGCAGAAAGGCTTCACTAACCAAATTGCACGTCCATTGCACCTTTTAACAAACCGTTGCTATTGTACATGTATATCGCCTGTTTCATCATTAATAAAGCCATGACATACATATCCGGCTAACAAGCGCGGCTTTTTATTCATATACAAAAACTGCTCATATCCTACTGAAAAAGCAAAAGGGTTCGCGTTATAATCGGCGTAAGACTGATCACGCCCCAACCTAGCTTCATTTACGCCCGATGCAAAGCCACTTAAAAAATCCTCACGATCATTGATTAACACAGTCACCAAGCCAACATTGTTATCGATTAGCTCTAGAAGACCTGAGTCAATAAATTTGTTTACAACGGCTTGGTTAAGATAGCCAGTGTATTGTTCGGTATCTGCGTCATATGCCACAGGCGTACTGTCTTCATATGCTTCCATCATAGAAACAAAAAGTTCTCGTATCTTTTTCGAAATCACTTAACTAACGCTTTCCTATAAGGTATTTCATCTCAAGTTCTAAGACTTGTGTTCAGTGTTTGCTGGCCATTAATGTATTAATACTAGGCTCCATTGCTTGCGCCCATACCTCATATTGCTCTGCATTTGGATGCAGTAAATCCTTCATCACTGCCTGACTTAAATTGCCATTTTGATCTAGAAAAATGTGGTTGATATCTAAATAATGCACTCGATCGCCATCATGATAATTTTTGATAATATGATTTATATCATCATTTATTTTACGCAACGGATCATTAGCACTCGCCCCTCGAGGAAAAATCGCCAATAACAGCACTTTGCTGTTTGGTAACTTCTTTTCTAATGTTTCTAAAATTCGTTTGATCCCTAGCGCCGTATCCATAGGGGCATCTTGTCTATGCCCAGTATTATTAGTACCAATCATCAATACCACCAGCTTAGGATCAATCCCCTCTACTTCGCCATTTTCCAGCCGCCACAAAACATTTTCGGTTCTATCGCCACTGAAACCAATATTCAAAGCTTGGCGCTTGGCATAATATTGCCGCCATACCTCTTTACCTTTATTTTCCCAAGCGTGAGTGATTGAGTCCCCTAGAAATAACAAATCAACGCTAGCCATTTGCTCTTTTTCTATCAGTTTTTGTTGATGGCGAGGCATCCACCATTTTACCGCCCACTCATCTGTTTGAATGTGTGGCTTAATCGACAAAGGCCCATCAACGGGAGTTGTGCAGCTTGCTAATAATAAACATGCAACTAAAATAATGTTTTTCATAACTATTCCTTTTTTGTTAAGTGTAAACTCAATCGGCTGTGATTAACCAGATATTATTTATCACTAAATAATAAGTTGCTTATCAATAGCGGCAACTACTGGCTAGGATTAATTAAGAGCTAAAGTAAATCTGATTCCATTGACTCGCCAACAAGAACCTCTCTGAAAATTAGCCCCTAGTTTACATGTTGCCATTGCTGTTCCTCTGTTATTCTATTGTAAAAAATGCACTTAAGGTTGGTATATCAATGAGCATACTTGGATCTGGATTGGTATTTTTAGCCGCCGCAGTGGTTGCCATACCTTTGTTTAAAAAACTCAAGTTAGGTGCAATATTAGGGTATCTAGTTGCCGGAATAATTATTGGTCCGGCGGCGATGAATTGGGTGAACCAACCAGAAGTGATTTTGCACTTTGCAGAATTAGGCGTGGTGTTTTTGCTGTTTATCATTGGTTTAGAACTAGAACCCGAAAAATTATGGAAAATGCGTAATCAAATCCTTTTATCAGGTGGCGGGCAGTTACTTTTTAGTGCCTTGTTTATCACCATACTGGTACATGTCATTTTATCATACTCGTTACTCACTTCGGTGGTTATAGGCCTAGCTATTGCTTTATCGTCTACCGCTTTTGCATTGCAATTAATGGCTGAACATAGAGTATTAAAAAGTCCACCGGGCAAGCATGGTTTTGCCATGTTGTTAATGCAAGATTTAGCTGTCATCCCCATTTTACTTTTAGTAGAAAGCCTATCCACACATAACGATGTTAGCGCGCCAGCATGGTGGATTAGCGTACTGGCAATATGTTTTGTGTTAGTGGTTGGCCGTTATTTAATTAATCCTTTTCTGCGATTAATTTCTCATTACGGCAATGAAGAAGTCATGACCGCTGCAGCTTTATTAATTGTTATCGCAACGGCTATGGGAATGCAGCAAGCGGGCTTATCTATGGGCATGGGCGCTTTTATTGCGGGTATCCTACTGGCAAATTCTAGTTTCAAACACCAATTAGAAACTGAAATAGAACCATTTAAAGGCTTACTGCTGGGGCTATTTTTTATTGCCATTGGCATGAACTTAAATCTCGGTTTATTAGCCAGTGAGCCTATGTTCATTTTATCTGCAGCAGCAATGCTGGTATTGGTTAAAACAGCGGTCATTTTCGTCATCTTGAAATTAGCTAAACAACAGAATACTGACGCAATAAGAATTGGGCTAATGCTCTCACAAGGGGGAGAATTTGCTTTTGTGGTTATGACCCAAGCAGCAGGCAATGGGGTTGTTGACGCTACGATTGCCAGTCAAATAACCTTAGTAGTGGGTATATCCATGGCACTGACCTCGCCGTTAGTTATTTTGCACAGTCTTTGGTTTAACAGTCAAAACTGCCCTGCTGTATACGACACCAATAGAGACACAGACGAGCCACAGGTGATAATTGCTGGCTTTGGACGTTTCGGTCAAGTCACCGCGCGAATTTTAGCTGCGAATGACATTCCTTTTACCGCACTTGATAAGGATGCTGAACATATTGAGTTCTTAAAGCAATTTGGTAGCAAAGTATTTTACGGCGACGCTAGCCGCCTAGATTTATTAAAGACTGCCGGCATAGAACACGCACGCATTCTTTTTATTGCGATAGACAATGAAGAACAAGCTTTTAAATTAGCTGAAACCGTGAGCTCCGAGTTCCCGCAAATCAAAATCATCGCACGAGCTAGAAACCGCTTTGCCATCACTGAATATGCCAAGATCGGTGTCAATCACTCGGTTCGAGAATTATTCTCGGGAGGGCTTGAAGCAGCAGAGCTTGTACTTAAAGAATACGGATATACACAAGATGAAGCAAAAAACATGGTACGAATATTTGCCAAACATGACCAACAATTGTTGGCAAAAACCATCGGCCAAGATATGGACTTTGAGCAAGTAATTGAAACCTCCAAACAAGGCCGAGAACAACTACAATCTTTGTTTGCCAAGGATAGACAAGACTTTAAAGGCTAGGCCATCGATACTTGAATACGCATGCAAAACATTCAAATCTCAGATAGCCTAATCTTTCGAGAGCATTAACTACAGAGACTTTTTAGTGGGCATGACTACGTTGGCAAATATTAATCCTGCCACCAGAGACATCAAGATCAAAAACGTCTCCTGACCAATATGATCAACTTTCACAATATCTTGCCCCGAAATAAAAGAGTTAAGACCAATATAAGTTTTTGATCCTGATACCAACACTATCAGTCCATGCATACCAACAATCGTTGAGGGAGCATTAGCGATACGCGAAAAAACGTTCGCAAAAACCCCTAACGAAAATGCTCCCACAAAAGCTCCCAAGCCGTTTTCTAAATAAGCTGAGCTCCATGAGTGGAAGTAGCGTATGCAATAAAAGTAGATGTAATAGCCCAAGGTACGTGCTTTAAACGGGTTCTAAATATTGCCACTAACCCAATACTGAGCAGCAATACGCCCAACCAGTTCACCCAAAAAGGCAGAGTCGCGGCTAAGGCTAACTCTTGCTGACCAAATAATTGATACCCTAAACTAACCCCTAGAAACGCGCCAAAGTACAATTTAAATAGCTGCATAATTGCATCCATTACGCGCGCAGTACCCGATACCATATTCCGAGAAGATAACTCTGCAAGGCCCATAGTTAAAGATAAGCCGGGCACTAAAATAATCAGCGAAGACAAAATAACCAACCAAATATTAAAGCCAGAAGATGAGAAATGATTGATAACACATGCGCCAAAACCAACAGAAAAAGACGCCACAGACTCTAACATTAGGTTTACCCGTTTTGAGCACAGCGCCCTAAGCGTCCAAAAATACACCATCAAGCCCAACAAGCCTGAGTAAATAATTTCCGACCAACCCGCCCCCATCAACATGGCAAATGCACTAGTAGACAAACTAAAGGCTGCGCCTGTTAAGTATTTTCCATAAGGACTTGGGCTAAGATCGATCTCATCCAAACGATAATCAGCTTCAGCTAAGGATATGTCGCCAGACAACAATTCAAACGCTAGCTCATCGGTGCGGGACAGAGAGTTCATATCCAATTCACCATGGCTGCATACGTGCCGAATGATTGTACTCATCTTCGTGACCATCGCTCCAAATCACCACAGTCAAAGATGTCGGGGTTGATATAAAAGCGGCATGCACTCCTAAGTACGTGGCAACTTCGGTTAAGTAGGCTTCTAACCGAAAAGAAGGGGAACCGTATTTATGCAACATTTTGCCCAATTTAAGGATAAAACGCCGTATTTGAATAAATTCTTTATTGTCCATGACTCATGTAGTACTTAGTAAAAAGGCTAAACCTGAAAATCTCAGGGCGAGGAGTTTAGAGAGTGTTCTGGTAACAAACAAGGTACATTTTTTAAGCTATCTAAATTAGAAAAACTAATGATTAAAAAGGCATAACAATACCGCAAAGACCGCTCAAACTAATCTATTCATTATTCTAAGTTACATTCAGCAATTAGCTCGAAGTAAACAATTTTTGTTACGGTAAGCTCCCCTCTCCAAAGGACCGCCTAACATGAAGACGATATCATAAGACGAATCAACGAAAAGAAAGTGTATCTTCAAACCATCTCACCGTATGAGCTAATACTCGCTCTACATATTGCTTATCAGTTGATAATGAATGATATATATGATCCGCTCCACTAATGACTACTGATTCTTCTGGTGAAGCACTGGCATGACTGAAGATTGTCAATTCTTGTGGCGTGACAAAGTCATCTGAACCTCGAATTGACAACAACGCCCCCGAATAATTTTTCAAAGGATTAAAAATATCGTAGCCGAGCATTCCCAAAAGATGTTGCCGAGTAATAGTCAACTCAACCCATTGTTGTAATTTCGCGGCGCCGTTATTCAATACTTCATTCACCACTTTTGCCGGCATGGTATTTAACACATGTGCCGGATCGCCAGCTGTCGACCACAGCACTACACTATCAATGGCATCAACCTCCTTTCCCGCTAATGCCATGGCTGTCGCTCCACCCAAACTAAACCCCACAACAGCAACAGGTAAACCTGGGTGGTGCTTTTGCAAATATTTCAAACCCGCTTGTGCGTCTGCAATGCGGGATGCAAAAGTGCTGGTCAGTCTATAGCGGCTTTTCTCTCCCTCACTCTCGCCACGAATATTAATCCGCAGCGATGCATAATCACGCAGCGCAAGCTGGGCTGCCAAACGTAAATACATGTCACCCACTTCATTCATTTGACTGGCCCAACCATGGATCATCAATACAACTGCTTTCGGCTTTTTGTTATTACCGGCAGTTAAGCCATTGTTGTAAATAGCGATTAAGTCACCGTCAACTAAAATTTGTTGCTCACTGGCCACAGAGACAGGACTGACCACTATGAATGACAATAAAAAACATGTTTGAAGTATTGCTTTGGATAGGTACATAAGACTCCAATTGGCTGGTATTTTAAAACAACTTACACATACAGCCACAATGTAACGTAATAACGTAGCTGCCCTTGCACTATTTATATTGCTCTTCGATATGTCATCATTGCAATTGCTTGGTGATTCAGCTTTATTGCAAGTGTATTTCTAACTTGCAGATTTTTATTGGAAATAAATAAAAGCGAAAAGCGCCAACTCAAACAAATTTTTAACTACATTTCGCAATTGTATTCTCTGATGCTATTCTAGCAAAATTTGAGTTAACTACTGCAGGGAAATGATGTCCGCAAAATGACTGTTAACAACGAAGCATTCGAAATAAAAAACGACAGAATCAAATTGTTGTATCAAAATGTGCTAAGTGGCGTATTGATTAACTTTTTAGTTAGTTGCGCAATAGTATTTGGCTTTGAGCATAGTAGCGACCATATTGGACGAGTTATCTGGTTTATCGCCATGCTTGGGATATTAATCGGCAGAATACTAGATTGGCATTATTGGCGCAAAACAGCAGGCACAAACCAATCATCAGATTTACAGCGCGTTAGAATAGGTTGCACACTTACTGCTGCAGCTTGGTCTTTTTACAGCGTGTATTTTTTTGACAACATGTCAGAAATTGAATTCTCTACTACAGTAATCATTGTCGCTGCTTTAGCAGGTGGTGCTACCACTTTGCTATCGGCAGACAAGTTATCATCCATCAGTTACTCGACCATCTTACTTGTGCCCATTTCGATAGTGGGGTTAGTTTCTGACAACCCTCATCACTATGTTTTAGGATTATTAGGGATAAGTTTTGCCGTAATTATGGCAACGACTAGCTTTAAATCATCCAGATTTACCTTACGAGCTATAAAAACCAAGCATCACAATGAAAGACTAGTCGCCAGCCAAGAAAAATTACTGCAAGAAATACATCTGCACAACGAAAAATTAGAAGAAACCGTCAGCCTTCGTACCAAAGAAGTGATTCGGGTGTCGAATATTGATCCTCTGACTAATTTATCCAATCGTAAAGCGTTTTCCACCAGATTAAATGACCTGATTAGCCAAGCTGACACCAATAAACAAAAAATTGCCATATTATTCATAGATTTAGATGGATTCAAGGCAATAAATGACCAAAATGGTCATGCTACTGGAGACGTGGTGCTCTCTAGGGTAGCGAATCGCATACTCGACATGACTAAAAACGAGCACCATGCTTGTCGATGGGGAGGCGATGAATTTATTGTGGCTATGGTCGACGTTGGTATACAACAAGCCAGAACATTTGCCACTGAGCTGATTAACGAAATAAAGCAGCCTATTATTTTGAATACGAATTCACTTAGGGTCGGCGCTACTGTAGGGATTTCTATGTACCCCCTGCACGGATTAACCGGAGATGATTTAATATTGCTAGCCGATACCGCAATGTATGAGCAAAAACAATCAAATAACGCTAATGTGTTAGTTTTCTCAGAAAAAATGCGTGAAACATTACTATTTAAAAGCCGTCTTAAGGCAAATTTAGAATACGCGTTAGCCAATAATCAAATGTATCTAACCTACCAACCTGTAGTAGACAGCAGTACGGCAGACATCATTTTCTGTGAAGCTCTACTGCGTTGGTACTGTGACGGAAATTTAGTATCCCCAGAAGATTTCATCCCGATAGCTGAACAACACGGTTTTATTCACGAAATTGGCGCTTGGGTACTTAATCAAGCATGTCAAGACGCCACACGATGGGAGTTTGCTGAACATGTAGGCGTGTCAGTCAATATGTCAGTTGCACAAATTATGCATCTAGACATCATCAATATCACCCAAAATGCCATTACGCAATCTGGCATTGCTCCCCATCGTTTGCATATTGAAATTACCGAATCTCTGTTTGCCGAAAACCTAGATAAAGTCATTAAGGTTGTACGTAAACTTCAAGCTCTGGGCGCTAAAGTATCCATTGATGATTTTGGTACGGGCTTTTCGTCCCTAGCCTTATTGCAGAATCTATCGGCAGATATAGTAAAAATAGACAAGTGTTTTATCTATGCTTTGAAGCATGGCGGAGATGTCATTATTCAAGCCACTCAAAGTATTGCTCAAGACTTCAAGTATGACGTGGTAGCTGAAGGTGTAGAAACAGCAGAACAAGTAGAGGCATTGAAATCGATGGGTATTAAGTACCTACAAGGCTACTATTTTAGTAAACCACTTACATTTTCTGATTTGAATAAATTTGCAGAAGCTCATTCCAATGGGATAACAACCGAACGGCTTACCGAAGGCTGCTAACGGTGATGAGCATTTAGCGCCCCTTAGCCAATATCCACGACAACAATGTGGACATACCCGGAATGAACCAACCATGCAGGTCACAATGTTCGACTTAGACGATTGAGGAGCACGGCCTTGCTATTTAAACCCTCGGTTTTCTTTTATCAATTCATAGGCAGATTGAATATCTTGAGTCTTATTTTTTGCTAACTCTAACGCTTGTTTAGGTAAGCCCTTAGATACTAATTTATCTGGGTGATGTTCACTCATTAGCTTACGGTAAGCCTTTTTAATACTCTTATCATCGTCACTCTTAGATACCCCTAAAATTTTGTAAGCGTCATCTAGCGATTGCTGACTATTGTAACTAGCAGTGTGACCGTGCGAACCTTGGCCTCTACCACCGTTTTGTCTGAAGCGCATTTCTGCTTCAAAAGCCGATAACAAGTACAATAATTCATTCTGTTTAAAGCCTAGCAATGATGCAACGTTTTCCAAAATGACTTGCTCGGCCTTATCCAATCGTCCATCCACATAGGCTGATTGGATGAGAATTTCTAGATAGACTTGCAAAATATCCCGACGCCCGTGGCAAGACTCTTTGAACTCTCTAATGGTAGGCTCCAATGGAAAATCAGCCGCTTTGCCATCTCGGAATGCTTGCTGTGCTTCTTTGCGCACGTCTCCATCTAAGCCCATTTGATCCATTAAAGCACTGGCCATGCGTATTTCAGCATCACTCACCACACCATCAGCTTTGGCCATGTGCCCCATAACCGAAAACAAGCTATGGAAAAAAATAGCTTGGGTTTTAAACGCATCTTGGCTAGTAAAAAAACGACTAAATCCGCCCATTTGATTAAAGTCTTGGCTATAACCTTTATCGAAAAAGTGACCTACGATGAAGCCCAAGATTGCACCAGGAATTCGGCCAAACATAAAACCAAAAGTGGCACCTAAAATTTTTCCCATCATTCGTTTCTATTTCCTAGTTTAATCACTTGCTGTATTGAGTTTTGCGAGCCTTTCTGGTGTGCCAACATCTGTCCAAGCCCCCTGATAGTGCTGGCCACTTATTTTTTCAGCAGCAATTGCCGAACGTAGCATAGGCGCTAGAGGTTTCACATGAATATACTGTCCAGCAAAAAAGTCCTTGTGATATTGGGCTATACCACTAAAGGTTAGCTTGGTTGTACCTACCAGCGAAATGCGCTCACCGGTAAGACAGAAATCACCACCAGGGTTATGCTCAGGATTATCTACCATGACTAGATGTGCACTTTGTGGTGAAATTTCAATAGGCAATTGAGTAAAATCATAGTCGCTGAATATATCGCCATTTACTACCGTGAAATGCACTTCTTGCTCATTTTGGCATAATAACGGTAAAGCTTGAATGATCCCCCCAGCAGTTTCTAAAGCATGTTGCTCAGCAGAATAGAGAATACTTAAACCAAAGCGTTGACCATCTCCAAGCGCTTGCACAATTTGTTGCCCCAACCAAGCATGATTAATCACGACCCTTTGATATCCTGCTCGTTTTAACGCCTCAAGGTGGTATTCGATGAGTGCTCTATTATGAACTTTCAATAAGGGTTTTGGCGTGGCATCTGTTAGGGGCCGCATACGCTCCCCTCGCCCCGCAGCCAATATCATGGCGGTTTTGATGGCCATTTTTAATCCTTTTGTTTAATCTTAACTAAGGGCAAAATATCCTGCGCAATAAACTCAGAAAATGCCTGTAGTTCAGGGTACAAAGCGCCCACTGTCACAATGTATTTGAGCGTACGAGGAATATCCCTTAAGTAAACAGATTTGTTATCTCGAAGATGTAAACGAGCAAAAATACCACTCGCCTTAATATGTCTTTGCATTCCGGTTAAATCAAACCATCGCTTAAATGTTGGCCATTCGTATTGCTCATAGAACTTGCTATGCCATGCATGTAACCAGCGTTCTACTTTATCTGCAGGCCAAGATTGATAACAATCTCTAAGCAGCGAAACCGCGTCATATGTGACTGGGCCAATAACGGCATCTTGAAAATCAATTACGCCAATTTGTTCATGCTCTATCAACATCAAGTTTCGTGAATGAAAATCTCGATGAACACCAACCATAGGTTGAGCTAAAAAGGTGTCAGTTAACTCACTAAAAGTATCCTTGATAAGCGACGATTGCCCACTGGATAAGTTGTATTCTAGGTACTCTTTGAGTAACCACTCACTGAAAATATTCAGCTCACGCTGCACAAAAGCGTAATCGTATAACGGTAGCTCGCCAGACTCGGTGGCACAGCAGGTTTGAATGACGGGAATAATGTCTAAAGCGCGAGTATACAAAGCCTCACAACTCTGTTCATTTAATGCTTGAGAAAACTGTCGGTCACCAAAATCTTGCTGGCAATAAAATCCCTGCTCAAAATTATGAGCATACACGAGCGGAACGTGAATACCGGCGGCATGATAACATTGTGCCATAAGAATGAATTTACTTGAGTCTTCAAATTCAGGAGGGGCATCAACGGCAATAATCGACTGCCCTTTAGATGAAAATCTAAAGTAACGACGAAAACTCGCGTCGCCTGACACCATTTCTAATTGTTTACACTCGAAATCAGTATTTTCATTAATCCAGGTTTGTAATTGTTGCTGACGTAAAAGGAGTGTGTTCAACTGCGTTCTCTTATATTAAATAACGATTTAATTGGGTCAAAGAATGGCGAATTATCTCTTTTTTTGCAAGTCTACTGGTAAATCCTATCGAAACCCTTAAAATTAACCTTTTCATTGCCGTAAATAAACCAACCTTAGGTCACTTTGTACTTGTCTAGTATGCAAAACAAGCAATTTCCCATTTTATTCCTATTGTCGATGACAATTGGCCTAGCCGAAGCACAAGAAGTGTGTTTTGCGCCCACTGCTGCGCCAAATTTAGAGAATTCACTACTTGATGGACAAATTCAAGTGAAATCCGAAGATAGCGAAATCAACCAAGATACCTACGCTAAATTTAAAGGTCGGGTAGAAATCGACAGTAACTTGGCTAAAATCACGGCCGATGAAGCGGTATTTAATAGCCAAACACAAACTTTGAAAGCAACAGGGAATGTGGGATTTTTAGATAATGACATAACGGTTACCAGCCAGAGTGTGCAATTAAATCGCCGTTCAAATGAATTGGTCATCGAGAATTCACATTATCAATTGAATAATATACAAGGCCATGGCCAAGCAGAACTTATCGCACTGAGTGAATCTAAAGGCATCAATTTGGTTGAATCAAGTTTTAGTTCGTGCCCAGTTGACGACCAAGTCTGGCGTATCCAAGCTAGCAATATTAAGCTATCACCGGATCAAGCTAGAGGTGAAGTAAAACACGCTAGGTTTTATTTAAAAGACATTCCAGTGATGTATTTGCCGTATTTTTCTTTTCCGGTGAATGATGAAAAACAATCGGGCTTGCTATATCCAGAAATTAAAAATAATAGTTCGACCGGTCTCAGTATTGAGCAACCTATATTTTGGAATATCGCACCTAACTACGACCTCACCTTTAGCCCAAGAATGATGACTAATCGAGGCTTACAGCTTAAAACCGAATTTAGATATTTGACCGAACAACAATCAGGTCAATTAAACGTTGAATATATGTTTAACGATCAAGAGCTAGACAATAATCAAGATAGATACTTTTATCGCTTTGTTCACAATGGGCAACTTTCTGAAAACTGGCAAATTCATGCCGACGTCAATAGTTTGAGTGATGACAACTATATAGTTGATCTTGGCTCTGACTACTATAATCGCGCCGATACGCATTTGTACCAAACTCTAGGCGTCAGTTATTTTTCTGAACAATTAGAAATGACCGCTCAATTTAGAGACTTTGAAGTATTGGGTGATCACCAAGATAGTTATCGTGCACTGCCAGAAATTAGAATCAATTACCTTACCGATATTGGCCTTGGAGCGGAATTAGAAGTGCATTCGGAATTGGCTTATTTTGAAAATACAGATGTCACTTCACCCACTGCAAGTCGTTTTCACATCGCCCCAACATTACGCTTTCCATATCAGAATCAATGGAGTGAATTCATCGCTGAGGCCACACTGATGCATAGTCATTACGTGCAAGATAACGTACAAGACACCATTTTTGATGAAGAAGTTACCCGAACAATTGGCCAAGCAAAACTATATGGTGCCCTAGCTTTCGAACGACCAATTACCATCTTTGGTAGTAAAGTAACGCAAACATTAGAGCCTAAGGCACAATACCTATACACCAGTTTTGAAGACCAAAGTAATATTGGTTTATACGATACCACACGTTTGTTTAATAATTTCTCAGGCTTATTTCGAGGCTAGGAATTTACCGGTTTAGATAGAATTAGTGATAACAATCAAATTACTATTGGTTTAACTTCACGTATTATTGGCGAGGATAATAAAGAACAATTTAAGCTGAGCTTGGGTCAAATTTTTTATTTAGCTAACAGTAAAGTTATCAATATAAATAAAGAACAAGAAGATCGCTCTGCTTTAGCGGCTGAACTAGACTGGCAAATAGGCAGTAAATGGTATGCCCGTGCCGAAGCTCAAGTTGCCACTAGCACCGATAAAATAGAAAGAAGCAGCATGTCGCTAGAATATCAGTTAGCTAAAGATAAAATCTTGCAAGTAAATCACCGATATGTGAGGGATTTATCAGCCGAAAAAATAAACCAGATGGGGATGACTCTCAGTTGGCCAATCGCTGAAAACTGGCAGTGGGTGAGCCGCTGGTATAAAGATATAGAAAGAAACAGAACCGTTGAAACCTATAACGGTGTAAAATATGAATCATGTTGTTGGGCTGTCAGTTTAGTTGCTCAGCGGTACCTAAGTAATAGATTCGATACAAATGGTTTACAAAGTACCAATGAATTTGAATCGGGCTTTCATATATACTTCACCAGTCGTAATTTATTGGGTGAAGGATTATTTGGCTATAGAAGGCCTTACTTGTTGAACTAATTTGGCATTAAAACAACTAAAACTGTTCTAATACCATTTAATACCTAGGGTGTTTTTTAACATTCACCTTTAACAGGCTCTTTATAAACAAGGGCCTTAACTAAAAAGATAAGAAAATCATGAAAGTAATAGTAGCAGCACTTTTTATTAGTTCTTTGTTCACCCTGCACGCCAAAGCGGCTCCAGAGTTACTAGACAGTGTTTCTGTCATTGTGGATCAAGACGTTGTTTTAGAAAGCCAAATTGTCGACTTAGTTTCAACGGTAAAACGCAATGCGTTATTGAAGAATCAACCTTTGCCCTCTGATAAAGCATTGAGAACTCAAGCAATTGAAAAACTCATAGTTGATAACTTGCAGATGCAACTTGCCAACCGCATGGGTATTCAAGTAAGTGATCCGCAATTAGAGCAAACCATAGACAATATTGCTCAAGGGCAAAACTTAACTCCTGCTCAATTACGTGAGCAAGTGACGAGTCAAGGCAGTACTTTCAACAAGTATCGAGAAGAAGTACGCCGTGAATTAATACTAGGCGAGGTTCGTCGCGCAAATGTACGTCGTCGTGTGTATATCACCGAACAAGAAGTAAACAATCTAGTTAAACTCATCGACGAACAGGGAAACAAGCAAGCTGAATACCATTTAGGGCATATTCTTATCGAGTTCCCAAGTGAGCCAACAGACGAAGATATTGCCCAGTCAAAACAAAGAGCCGCAAAAGTCATTGAGTTATTAAACAAGGGGTCTGATTTTGCCAAAGTCGCTACTGCTTCGTCAGGTGGCCCCAAAGCCCTAGAAGGCGGAGACCTTGGCTGGATGAATATTAACTCTATGCCGACTCTTTTTGCCGAGGCTGTGCAGAGCAAATCAAAAGACGACATCATTGGTCCTATCCGAAGTGGCGCAGGTTTTCATATTTTGAAAGTAAAAGACTTACGAGGTATAGAGAAAGTAGAAGTCGATGAGGTTAAAGCCCGCCATATACTCATCGCACCATCTATCATTTTAAGCGACGAAAAAGCAGAAAAAATGCTTAAAGAATTTAGGCAACAGTTGCTAGATGGTGAAGCAGACTTTGCTGAATTAGCTAAAGAGCACTCAGCCGATCCTGACTCAGCGTTAAAAGGTGGAGAATTAGGCTGGGCTGATCCTAGTGTTTATGTACCTGAATTCCGTGACACCTTAGCGACGTTGAAAGTAGACGAAATTAGTCAACCGGTGAAAACTCAACATGGCTGGCATTTAATGCAATTACTAGAAAGACGCGTAGGCGATGCCACCGAGAAACGCAAACAAGACAAGGCATATAACCTGTTATTCCAACGTAAATTTGCCGAAGAATCAGATGCGTGGCTGCGTGAAATTCGTGCCAACGCTTATGTTGAACTCATTGCAAAGCAAGATAAATAAGTGAAGCCGTTAAAGTTAGCAATCACCCTAGGAGAGCCAGCTGGGATTGGTCCAGATTTAGTTTTGGCTGTTGCACAACAAGAATGGCAGGCACAACTTGTTGTCTTTGCTGACAAAGAGATGTTACTGCAAAGGGCTAGAGTACTCGGTTTGCCACTAACACTGGTTCCTTATCAGTCGACCTCCGAACAGTTGTTACCAGCAGGACATATTTTTATTGTCGATATTCCTACTAACGTTCCCGTAGAATGTGGAACACTTAATAGTGACAATGGGCATTATGTAGTGGAAACCTTGCGTCAAGCCTGTCAAAAAAATCTTGATGGTGAATTTGATGCAGTTGTCACAGGTCCAGTACATAAAGGGGTGATCAATGAAGCGGGCATTTCTTTTAGTGGCCATACGGAATTTTTTGCCAATGAATCAGGCACAAACGATGTCGTCATGATGCTGGCAACCGAAGGCCTTAGAGTCGTGTTAGCGACCACTCACATTCCTTTAGCTTACGTTTCTAAAGCGATTACATATGAGCGCTTGCACAAAGTGCTGCATATAGTTAACACCGATCTAATGCTAAAGTTTGGGATTAAGAATCCACATATTTTTGTTTGTGGACTCAATCCTCACGCGGGTGAAGATGGACACATTGGTAAAGAAGAAATACTGGTCATTAATCCGGCGTTAGATGCATTAAGAGCGGAAGGCCTTAACATCACTGGGCCATTACCAGCAGACACTATCTTTAATCCCAAGTATCTCGAACAAGCCGATGCTATTTTAGCCATGTACCATGATCAAGGCTTGCCTGTATTAAAGTACAAAGGTTTTGGTGCTTCAGTGAATATAACCTTAGGGTTACCTTTTATTCGGACCTCGGTAGATCATGGCACTGCTGTTGATTTAGCAGGCACCGGAAACGCAGACACAGGAAGCTTTATTTTGGCAATTAAAAGTGCCCTTTCCATCGCGGCAGAAAAACAATGAGCAAACAACATTTAGGTCACACAGCGAGGAAACGTTTTGGTCAGAATTTCCTTCATGATAATTACGTTATCGACCAAATAGTCACCGCCATTGGGCCACAGAAAGGCCAACACATGGTGGAAATTGGTCCTGGATTAGGCGCTCTAACCGAGCCAGTTTGTGAGTTAATAGATAAATTGACTGTGGTCGAGCTAGACAGGGATTTAGCCCAACGTTTACGTACTCACCCTTTTATAGCAAGTAAGCTAACAATCATAGAAACAGATGCATTGAAGTTTGATTTTAGCCAGTTATTATCTGACGAAGAGCCACTTCGCATATTTGGTAATTTACCTTACAACATCTCAACGCCTTTAATGTTTCATCTATTTTCTTTTGCCAATAAAGTGAAAGATATGCACTTTATGCTACAGAAAGAAGTAGTTAATCGCTTAGCAGCTGTGCCTGTGCAATAAAAACTACGGTCGTTTGTCTGTCATGGCTCAATACCATTGCCAAGTTATTCCTGTGTTACAAGTGCCACCGGGAGCGTTCAACCCTCCACCTAAAGTAGACTCTGCTGTTGTGCGATTAGTGCCTCACCAGCAAAAACCTGTTTCATTGATCAATGAAGAGTCACTTCATAAAGTTTGCGCACAGGCTTTTAATCAGAGACGTAAAACCATACGCAATAGCTTAAAAGATAGCTTAACAGAACAACAGTTGATTGATTTAGACATCAACCCTGAGTTACGTGCTGAGAACTTATCACTGGAACAATACGCCCAAATTGCAAACGCGTATGAATCACTTAAACAAGACTAACAATAATTACCCAACATAACGCTTTTAAAAAGTGGTGAAAAATATTATGCAAGTATCCAGTCAAATCAACGTTAGTGTGCAAACTCAATATTTGAGTGAACATGCAAGCGAAGAAAATCAATTTCCCTTTGCTTACAAAATTACCATCACCAACACCGGTGAACAAATGGTGCAATTAATTAATCGCTATTGGCTAATTACTGATGGCAATGGTAAAAAAACAGAAGTGCATGGTGCAGGCGTAGTGGGCAAGCAACCTTATATAAAACAGGGGAAATCATTTGTATATACCAGTGGCGCAGTGTTAGAAACGCCTATTGGCACTATGCAGGGCTATTATGAAATGCAAAATGAAAAAGGGGATTGGTTTCAAGCACCTATCGAGGTTTTTAGTTTGTCCGTTCCTAACATTTTAAATTAACCCACATGGCAACCTATATAGTAGGCGACATACAAGCTTGTTTAGTTGGCCTACAGTTATTACTTAAAAAGGTCGAGTTCAATCCCCAACACGACCGTTTAATTGCAGTGGGCGATCTTATTGGTAGAGGGCCACAAGCGTTAGAAACCCTGCAATACCTCCAATCTTTAGGTGACGCTTTTGACACTGTACTAGGTAATCATGACCTACATTTCATCGCCATTTACGCCGGTATTCGCAAGGCAAAACCCAACGATAAGTTTGATGAGCTGTTAGCCAGTCCAAATATTAAACACCATATAGATTGGCTAAGACAAAAGCCCCTAGCTTTGCTATTAGACCCGAATACCCTAGTATGTCACGCTGGTTTACACCCCAGTTGGTCACTAAAAAAGCAGAAAAGTATAGCGAAGAAGTGAGCCAAAAGTTAACAGGTCCCCAGTGGCAACAATTCCTTGCTAACATGTATGGCAACGAACCTGACATCTGGAGCAATAATTTACCACCCAAAGCACGCACTAGATTTATTGTGAATGCCTTTACTAGAATGCGCTACATAGATGATAAAGCATTAGAATTCAGTTGTAAGTCTTCCCCAGAAAATGCGCCTAAACACCTCAAACCTTGGTTTAAGGTAAAAAATGATAACCTCAAAAAAAGTCAGAAAGTTATATTTGGCCATTGGGCAGCACTACAAGGTAAGACTAATTCAGATAACTTTATAGGCCTGGACACTGGTTATTTATGGGGCCAAGCTATGACCCTACTGCATCTCGAAACAAATAGAAAACACACAGAAAAATATCAAGATTAATTCCCTCAAGCCGATAGGGTATATGCGAGATTAATTAACTCAAGTACTTCAAATTAAATATAACTAAGTTATAGTTATGTAAATTATTTTGGACATACTGCTTCTCAATAAAAAAACCAGTATCAATACTAAACACTAAAGATAGGCCTAAGAATGAAAATTACTGTAGCAAAACGCGTTGTTGGAGGGTTTGCCGTTATTACCACTCTTTTATTTATACTGGGTATAGTAGCGGTACTAAATTTAAAAAGCATTGAACGAAACACCGTAGAAGTTAACACTCTTGCGTTGCCAACAATGACCATGAGCAGCCAATTAAAGGTGTATTTTTTGAATATGGGGCGTCTCGCAACCGAAGCCTATTTTGAAACATCTATCGATGCCGTCAATAACCAGCAACAGGCATTTGAAGCAAGCCAAACTAATTTTGAGTCTGAGCTGCAAACTTTAGGCAGGATCGTCAGTCAAGATAAAGAACTACAAAAGTCACTTGCGCAAACTCAAGAAATATATTCACAGTACTCCACTAATGTCAGCGCCATTTTTGACAACAAAAAAGCCGAACTAAAATTCAAAGAGAGTATTCAAGGACAACTAGGAGATATTGAGGACAACTCAGATGATGCCTCCACCCTTATTGTTGATTTTTCAGACCTAGATGAAGTGCAAAGTAATTCTCAACTTAAAAAAGCCTCAGGTATCGCCAATAGTTTAGAGTCGAGTCTGATGTCACTACTCACTTTTAGCGCCGAATATATTAAAACAGAAAACCTAACTCGGGCTGATACGATAGGTAACGAAGTAGAACTCGTTATCAATCAAATAAAAAGCAAAGTAGTTGAAATTCAAGCTGCAGAAAACGGCAGTGATGATTCAGGTACTCTAAGTGAAGTATATGAATTAATCGCAGTGATAACAGATTCAATATCTTCATCTGACGGCCTACTACAATCACAAATAAGTCAGTTAAAGAGTCAGGAACAAGCAAAAGTCGCTTATCAGGCTTCTGATAGCAATATCCAGCAAGCTATAGCTAAGTTAGATGAGGTCATGGCCTTTGCTGACATAAAAACGAAGTCCTCAAAAGAGGATGTTACCAGCTCAGTTAATCAAGGAATATCAAGTACTATCGGCATCGCTTTAGTGTCTATAATTTTAGCTGCGGGTATCGCTTATTGGACTGTCATGGCAATTATTCGACCTCTAAATAAAGTCAACGCCATGCTGCAAGTTGTGGCTACGGGAGACTTAACCCAAAAATTAGATGACTCATCTAAGGATGAATTTGGGATATTAGCCAAGAATTGCAACGCCTTAATTGAGAGTTTAAAAGGTTTAATTTCGGGGATTAGTTCAAGGGCCACACAGCTAGCATCGGCTGCAGAACAAACATCAACTGTCACCGCTCAAACAACCAAGTCAATTCAAGAACAGAAGTCGCAAGTAGCTCAAGTGGCTACCGCCACTACAGAAATGCATAGCACTTCGCAGTTAGTTACTCAAAGCGCTGAAGACACCTTGAATCAAATTAAACATGCCGACAATGAAGCTGAAAAAGTCAGAAGTATTTCAGAAGAAAACAGAAATACAATAGTTGTTCTAGCCAAAGATGTTGAAGAAGCAGCAGAAGTAATCAACAAACTCCATCAAGATAGCGCCAGTATTGGCGGCATTTTAGATGTGATCCGAGGCGTCGCTGACCAAACTAACTTACTCGCATTAAATGCTGCTATTGAAGCCGCTAGAGCGGGTGAACAAGGTAGAGGTTTTGCAGTAGTTGCAGACGAAGTCAGAACTTTAGCCAGCCGAGTTCAACAATCGACTCAAGAAATTAATTCTATGATTGAGGTTTTGCAAGCCGGTGCAGAAAAAGCCGTAGCAGTGATGAATCAAGGTAAAGAACAAACGACTGTATGTGTCACCCAATCAGAAAACGCCTTAGCAGCGTTACAGTCTATTACCGAAGCCGTACACAAAGCCTTCGACGTCAGCAGCCAGATAGAACAATCAGCCCGAGAACAAAATATTGTTTCACAAGAAATTAGCGAAAAACTTGAGAACATTGTTAACATTGCGGAAGAAACCTCTATTGGAGCTCATCAAACCTCAGAATCCAGTCACGAAGTAGCAAACCTAGCAGAAGAGCTTCAAGGCTCGGTGCAGCAATTCAGAGTGTAATCTGCAGTTACTCCAAAAAAGCCGGCAATTAGCCGGCTTTTTTATATCCCCAATACTTTGTCTTTGGCTCGCTAAGGCATTGATGCCAGCCAGTGTAAATATTCACAAAACCTACACTTTTGTTAAACCAAAGCGTCATAAAAACTGATTACTCTTCTCCCAGTTTGGTTTAATAGGCATAAAATATTATGTTCTCCGTTGCAGAAGTACTTGAAAAACACTATCCCAAAGTCGCCAATAGGCCGATTTTGTCAAAACCCGTGACTTTTGTATTGCGTCATTTATTACATGAAAAAGAAATGCAAGGGTTTGCTAATGAGTTCCCAAATCATCAAGGCATAGACTTTGTAGAGCAAGTGCTGGAGTACTTCAGCATTAGTTACTCGGTCAGAGATGTAGAAAAAGAACGCATCCCCAGCGAAGGTAAACTTGTAATTATTGCTAATCATCCCATCGGCTCTTTAGATGCTTTGGCCTTAATCAAGTTAATTAGTGAAGTGCGACGAGACATAAAGGTAGTCGCCAACCAAATGCTCATGGCACTTCCTCCGTTGCAGCCAATGTTATTACCGGTCAATAACATGCAAGGCAACACGCCCAAGCAGAATATTCAAAAAATTCAGCAACACCTGATGTCAGAGGGGGTTGTTATTGTTTTCCCTGCCGGTGAAGTATCAAGATTACGCCCACAAGGTATTCGCGATACTCAATGGCAAAGTGGTTTTCTACGCATGGCCAAGCAAGCGAAGTCTCCTGTTTTACCGATATTTATTGACGGAAAAAACTCCAAGATATTTTATGGCGTGTCTATGCTGTATAAACCGCTGGCAGCGATGTTGTTGGTTAAAGAGATGTTTAAACAGAAACGCAATCATTTACCCATTCGTGTTGGTGAAGTAATTCCTTTTGAGTCATACAGCAGCACCAAAATTTCTCGCAATCAACATGTAAAGCTCTTTAAAAAACACCTGTATAGAATAGGCCAAGATAAATCAGCTATTTTTAAAACTCAAAGTGCCATCGCCCAGCCCGAGAATAGAGCAAGCCTGTTTCACGCCTTAAAAGATAATTGCGAACATCTAGGAGAAACTTCAGATGGTAAGGTCATGTATCTCTACAGTGCCTCAGGCAGCTCACCCATTTTGAGAGAAATTGGTCGATTAAGAGAGGTCTCATTCAGAGCTGTGGGTGAAGGCACCAACAAACGCCGAGACTTAGACAGCTATGACCAAGACTACTATCATCTCATTTTATGGGACAGAGACGATCTAGAAATCGTTGGCGCCTATCGCTTTGGTCCAGCTAAAAAAATTATCGCCGATAAAACCGTTAAAGGTTTATATTCGGCTAGCTTATTTGACTACAATTCTAAAATGGATAAATATTTTAACCAAGGATTAGAATTGGGTAGAAGTTTTGTACAACCCAAGTATTGGGGGAAACGCAGTTTAGATTACTTATGGTTCGGAATTGGCGCATTCTTACAACGCCATCCAAATTATCGATACCTATTTGGCCCTGTCAGTTTAAGTGACCACTACCCTAAAGCAGCAAAAGATTTATTAGTACAATTTTACACATTATATTTTCAGCAAGAAAAACCCTGTGCCAAAGGTAAGATGCCCTACATGTTACCTAATGATTATGAGCATTCATTTACTGGTGATGATTACCGTGCTGACTTCACAAAGCTAAAACATCTACTGTCTAATATGGGTATGGCGGTACCGACGCTATTCAAGCAATATACCGAAACCTACGAAGATGGAGGGGTACACTTTGTCGATTTCAATATCGATCCAAGCTTTAACCACTGTGTAGACGGATTGGTTATCGCTGATCTTAGTAAATTAAAACCGAAAAAACGCGCTAGATACATGCCACAAAAACAGAGTGAGTCAACGCCAGACAATACCACTGAAATAGCCTAAACAGTCGAACAACAAGGCAATACTGTCACAAAAAACATGCCTAATTGAGCAAGTAATTTACTGGCTCAATTAGGCTTTCTTTGCTTTTTATCTAACTCGACTACATCAGCTTTTTCCGAACTCAATAATGTTTCTGCGGATGTGCCTTTTAACAGTTTAGTCAACGAGTCTTTATTTTTAGACAGCATAATCGTTAAGTTTTCTAATACAGAAGGATCCAGGCTTATCCCCTTACCTGCTATGTATTCACTCAAATTATCTGCTACATCCAACATTTTATCGTATTGATCTGCTTCTTTTTTATCTGCGGTCACAAATTTTTCTACCCCTTTGTGTTCAACCACATAACGTGTAATGACAGCCATAATGTTTACTCTCTAATAAATAACAACAAATCAACTCTATCACAAAAACTGTATATAAAAACAGTGTAGAAATAGAATTTTTTGCATACGACTCATTCAATTTAGGTTCATAACATAACAAATACCATCGCTTTTAGAACATTGGCAGTCTCTGCGACTTCGCTTTTTATTAGTGGGCAATTATCTACAGGAAAAATACAGCCTCTGCTCTTTCGTATTCGAGCAACACAATATAACTGCAGTTACAATTTACCAGAAAGGAATACCTCAGCGGTTTCTGCTCTGGGTTCTCGGTATTCGAAAGGGGGCTATTAAAAAAAGCGACAACCATTCCTTCACACCGACGCCTTGTTCAAAAACCGCTGGCAGTATTTAAAGAGATCACTTATCAATATGGATAGATATCTCACCTAATGACAAGGTTTGGCTAGCCCATTAGCCGTGGTTTCAAACCTTATCTCACTAATAGACAGCGCATTTGGGCGAGTAGAATAAAAAGTAAGTGTATCGACCATTTCATTGCCTGCCAGACCTTGCACTAAACACCTCATGTCAATACGAATATCTTCCCAAGAATTGGCTGTTAACTCAGCTATTTTCGCACTTATGTCAAACTCTTTAGAACAATCTGCTTGGTTAGGCTGCTGGCCAGAGCAGTCCATTTTGACGAAAATTGTATTAGTCTGCGGCTCTGCACTTCTTATATTTAACACCAGTGACGAAGCATTAGTTAACGTTTCAGCAAGGCTTGAGTTTTGTAGTACAAACTTCACTGCTCCCTGCCCTGTTCCGCTAAAATTGATTCTAAAGGCATCTTCTTGAATCTTTTTATCTATAGTGCGATAAGCAATATGCGGTAACGACATTGTATTCGACACCACTTCACTTTGTTGCTGTTCAGAGATTAAGTTCATACTCCATTTGTGACTTAATTTACCATCAAAAACAGTCAAGCCAGAGGATTTTGCAGTGCCTGTCACAATAGTGGATAAATCGTTACTAATCATTCTGTTATCTGCGTAACTTAGCCCATAACCATAAGCAAATAGAGGCGAATAATCCGCGTCATATCGGTTCACTGTTTGGGTTGCAGAATTAGGCAGGAATAAGACAACTTACCTGTAAAGTCATGTTGTACCTCAGTTATTCTGATCCGCTAGCAACACGTCAGCCACAGCTGCCCCTTCCGAGCCAAGTGCAACCATGCAGCCACAAATGCATCACTTGCGTTTAGTTCTGCGTTAACCCACATAGGACGTCCAGAAATAAACACGGCCACAGTAGGTATACCTTGTGTTTTGAAAGACTCGAGTAAAGCCAAGTCTCGCTTATTTTCTGCTTGATAATGTAAATCCGTAACATCGCCTTGGCCTTCGGCGTATGGTGCTTCACCAAAAACTACTATGGCCACGTCAGGCTTAGCTTGAAAACGACCATCAATGCTTAAGGTAGTTGTTCCACCAGCCGCTCTCACCTGTTCTTCTATACCAGCGTAAATTGAACTACCACCTGTGAAATCAGCATTGGTGTTTCCTGTACCTTGCCAAGTGATTGTCCAACCTCCAGATTGTTTACCTATATTATCTGCCCCGTCTCCGGCGACTAAAATATTTTGTTTCGGTGCCAGAGGCAGAAGATGGCCGTTATTTTTAAGTAACACCAACGATTCACGCACAGCTTGTTTTGCCACATCTCTATGGCTTTTATGACCGATTAACTCGGTTTTCCCTGAAAACTGACGTTCAGCTGGACTAGGCTTTTCGAACAATCCGGCACGTAACTTAACCCGTAAGATTCGACGCACTGCATCATCTAGCCTAGACGGTTTAATCTCACCAGACTTAACTTGCGCTACCAGGTTTTCAAACAAAGGTTTCCAGGCTTGGGTAGGGACCATGTATATATCTAAGCCAGCGTTCATTGCTTGCGGACAATTTTCATTACTGCAGCCTTTTACTTGCCCATGTCCATTCCAGTCACCCACTACAAATCCATCAAAACCCATTTTATCTTTCAGCACGTCGGTTAATAAATATTGATTGCCGTGCAACTTTTCACCGTGCCAACTATTGAATGATGCCATTACCGATTGCGCGCCAGCCGTTAGACCACCAACGTAACCTTGAGCATGAATGTCATACAATTCTTGTTCGGTAGATAGGTTATCCCCTTGATCATCGCCATTTTGGGTACCACCGTCACCTACAAAATGCTTCACTGTACTGATCACTCGACTATCGCCTAGAAAGTCTTGATCACCATGGCCTTGCAAACCATTCACTATTGCTCCTGCGTAGGCTCTGACAATTTCGGGATCTTCAGAATAACCTTCATAGGTACGGCCCCATCGATCATTTCTCACTACTGCAACTGTTGGTGCAAACACCCAATCAATGCCGGTGACCATCACTTCAGTAGCCGTAATGGCGGCTATTTTTTCGATTAAGTCGGGATTATTTGCTGCGCCTAAACCAATGTTGTGCGGAAACAACGTGGCACCAATCACATTGTTGTGTCCATGCACCGCATCGGTCCCCCACATGGTGGGAATCCGTGAACCGTCTAACGAATCATCAATCGATGCTTGATACATTTTCTCCGCCAGATTTATCCAATCTTGTGGCGTTGCATGCTTATTGCCATCAGGAAAAGAGCCGCCACCGTTCAGGTAAGAACCAAAACCATATTGACGCATGTCTTCTACCGTAATGTCTCTAATTTCGGGCTGAATTGTTTGTGCGACTTTTTGCTCGACATTCATACCCGCTAAGATACTTTCTACGCGCCTTTCAATATTTGCATCTTTGGCCACAGCAGAAGTAATTTTAGGCCAAATATCCTGCTCACCTAACATCTGAACGTCAACGACATCGTCACGTTGTTGGCTATTCGAGCAAGCGAAAATAACCAAACTAAGGCTAGCCAATAGCAGCCCATTTCTAGCAAATCTAATCACTATTTCAATCCTAAAGCAAAATGGAAATCAAGCTTCTGATAAACAATAAGCAAGCCCCATACACATTAAAAAAGTAAGCGCCCACTTTCAAGTGAAACGGGCTCTTCACCGTTACTTAAAGCTATATCGAGCTCCTAGAATATATCTAGGCCCGTACTCTCGAGCAAACAAGAACTGTTCTTCGTACCGGCCGTACCCTTCTTCAGTTTCGTTATTCAGATTTATGCCTTCAAAGAATACCGTTAGGTTGTCATTTACATCATAGTTAACACTTAGATCCCACTGACCAAATGCCTTTGCAAATTGCGGTGGATTATCAGATGAGCCTTGGCTTTGACCAACGCCAATCAAGTACTGATCTCGCCATGCATATGTCACCTTGACTGACATGCCATGTTTTTCGTAAAAGCCCTGAAAATTAGCCGAGTCACTCAAACCGGTCAAAGGGGTTTGTTGCGTTAAACTGGTCACATCAAATTCAACATCGCCATCGACAAAGGTGGCATTTACACCCAAGCCAAATCCTGTGTCGCCAATTAAATGTTGTACCGCCAACTCAAAACCGTCCACTGTTTTGGTGTCTGGACTGTTATACGGGCGACTTATATCCCATTCGATTAATGGATCATCAGCTTCAGGCTCAATGTAGCCTTGCGCATTTAAGGTCGCGCCATTCACTTGCATTTGAGCGAAAATAGCATCGTTAGTAGCTTGTACACCATCCGCAATTAAATCCGCTTCAGCCTGTTGCCATCTTGGACCTTGGTAAATGTCATGAAAACCTTCGATAGTAGTGGTAACAATTTGACTACCAATAAAATTCTTCACATCTTTTTTGAAATAGCCAATAGCCGCATAACTACCTTCACCGTAGTAATATTCCAAACTTAAATCTAAATTAGTCGATTCAAAAGGCTGTAAATTGGTATTTCCTTCACTACCATTACGAGAGCCAATTTTTGGACTACCCGATAACTGTCTGCCGCCGGCTAGATTTCCAAGTGGAGCTCGTGCGATAGTTTTGCCCCACGAAAATCTACCCACTAAGTCATCGGTTATATCTATTTTGAAATCAAACATCGGCAACAACACATCGTGTTCGCCAGCTAGTTCAAGAAAGTTACTGTCGCCGTCTAAATATTGGGTATGCCATTCGCTGCCACCTTTCCACCAAACGGCGGTAGGAACTTGCTGTAGAACACTACTGGTCACATCAGTTTCTTCGTATCGAACACCCACATTCATTTGCATATAAAAATCAGCTAAGTCAAATTCCCATAGCGATTGCACATAAATACTACTGGTTTCTTCGGTTACAGAACTTTCAGAGTAGGTTCCCATTGGGTGATAAGCTGTTGTCGCAAAGTAATCGTCTCCACCTAGCACTTCATTGGTTAAGAATGCCTCTGAGCGGGCAACCACTTCATCAAAATCGAAGGTGTAGTAATAGTTGGGAGTTAGATCAGCGCCACCGCCATCGATAGCACTCAAAAAGTCATCGGTGCTATGACGTGTAAACATACCGTCTGGAAAAATTTCAGGCCAAGCAGGGTTAAATAGAAAACCACCAATTAAGCCACTCCACGCATTTGATCCTCCCATCGTTTGTTCGGTACGTGCGATACCAAAATCAATCGACACAAGTGGAATATCGAATGTATTGTCCCATGAGCCATCTATTTGCAATTGTTCAACCGCAGATTTTTGGGCTGAATGAATGAACTGACTAAAGTGAGAATCTATTTCACCTGGAGCTAATTCAGTGGTACCGTTCTTCCAATAAATCTGTGCACTTGGCACATCTCCGGTGCGATAGTCATAAGTTTTAGTGAGCAATTGATCCGAACCTAAATTTAGTGACCCCTCACTCGCCTAAGCCTTCGTCTGCACCGTTGTCTGTTTCACTCGTTGAGTCATGATAATCTAGGGTAAGACTCAGATTGTCTGATGCTTGCCACGCAAAGTTCAAACCAATAGAGCGTTCTTTTACTTCCGTGGTCGAACGAGTGGCAGTATAAGAACCATCATTACCACTAATATCGGTAAAAATTGCGGTACCATTTTTATCCAATTCATAAGCGTTAATATTTCCGCCATAGTCATTCCACATCCCCCAACCAATAGAATTTCGGCCGGTAATTGCATCCGTCATGATGTAGTCCAGAGTGATAACGACAGCGTCGATAGGTGCATACTGCAATGTCACTTGGCCATTGGTACGCTCACGTTGCGTATTTTCAATGGTATACCCCATATTTCGCGGGAAAAAATAATCGCCACTTGGCTTGCCATCTGCATCTAGTGGGCGAGCATCAACGACATTCTCCGCGTCTAGCTCTGGCAAGTCGACATTTGCTTGCCAACCTTGAATGCCCGCCGACTGCTGCTGAAAATCACGTCTGTGATGATTAAATGACAATGCCAAACCAAAGGTTTCATCAGCGAAAGTATTACTGTAAACAGCTGATAACTCAGGGGTGACGTCTTTGCCTTCTTCATTTGAAGTATCCATTATGGCTTTACCTGAAATAGAATACTTTTCGCGTATGGACTGGTCAGTGGTTTAGTCGTCACAATATTAACTGTTGCCCCTAAGCCACCACTAAGCACTTCGGCACGCGCTGTTTTTTGCACTTCTAGGGCGGTCACCCCTTCCGAAGATAAGTTTTCTAAACTATAAGAACGTGAATTACCGGTGCCGGGCATTTGCCTGCCATTCAAAGTAATTAAGTTAAACTCAGGACCAAAACCACGTACCGTAATTTGACTACCTTCACCATTCGCTCGGCTAACTGTTACCCCAGTAATGCGCTGCAACGACTCGGCTAAGTTCGTGTCGGGGAATTTTCCCATGTCTTCTGCTGATATCACGTCCATGACGCCGGAAGCCTCACGTTTCAAATTCATTGAACGTAGTAAACTTCCGCGAATCCCCCGTACCTCAATAACTTCAGACTGCTCGTTAGCCGTTGGCTTGGCAGTCACTTCTTGTGCCGAAACCGTTTGACTCGCCGCCATGGAAAATACCGCAGAAATGCATAGTGCCACTGGTGTTTTTGTAAAAATTGAATGTTTCATTTTCTACCCTACTTTTTAAATTCGATATAAAATACGCTGCCGACGACTGAGTTGTTGTCTACCCAGCGTACCTGTTTTTAATATTGCGATTTACCTACACTTTAAGGATTACCAATGTAAGCATTATCAATTCGGTACACAGCGCCCGCACCTGAACCCCATGCAGGAAAGACCATGATGACTTCAATCTGGCTAACATCTAATCCCGCCTCTTGCAGTGCTTTCAAAGTAAATGAGTAGGTTTGCCATTCACCAACAACCGGTTCAATCGCCCCAGAGCCATGAATGAGATCTAGCTCTACCTCAGAACTAGTATCAACCGACTCCACTTTAAACTTCCAAACGGAGGTCGCATCGTCCGGCGCAGACATGACCTTCATTTCAAAACTAACAATGCCAGTTTCAACAATACTGCTGGCATCAAAATAAACGCCATCATTTGCCAAGAACCCCATCACCGTATCGCCAGTCACTGCAAACTCAGCCGTAGCACCATGAGTCTCGTCGTCCAACACAATAGTTGGAGTGGAATCAGCACAGCAATCCCAAATTGTCCACTGCTCTGGCAAAGTATCTGCCATTAACGTTAATCTAGGAGGCTCAGGACTATAAATCTTTGCATTATCAATACGATAAACCGCGCCTTCCCCCGTTCCCCATGCTGGGAAAACCATGACTACGTCAATATCGCTAACGTCTAGGCCAGCAGCTTGCAAGGATGCGAGTGAAAAAGTGTAGGTCTGCCATTCACCAACAACTGGGGCGATGCCAGCAGATCCTTCGATTAGATCTAGCTCGACTGCACTTGTCGCCCCACCAGCTTCGATTTTGAACTTCCATACTGACGATGCATCGGTTGGCGCGGCCATGACTTTCATATCAAAGGTCACCACGCCTGTACTGGCGATGCCGCTGGCATCTAACGACACGTCCGTTGTGGCCAAAAAGCCCATGACGGTATCGCCTGTGATTGTAAACTCGGTAACTAAGCCATGTTCAGCATCATCCATCACTTCTGTTGGTGTAGTGTCAGTACAACAATCCCAAGCGGGCCAATCTGCGTTAGCCGCATCTTCAAACAGCACTAGCTCAGCAAGTGGTTGAGCAATTTTGACATTGTCTATTTGATAAACCGCTCCTTCTCCTTGCCCCCATGCTGGAAAGACCATAACGATATCTAACTGGGCTAAATCTAGACCTTTGTTAGCAAAGTCTTGTAGCGCAAAAGTGTAGGTTTGCCATTGCCCCGAAACAGGTGCAACCCCTTCGATACTTTCTGTTAACTGGAAGTCTGCCGCTGACGCAGCGTCAGCGCTTTCTAGTTTGATATACCAAGATGCTGAGGTGTCATTAGGAAAATCAATAATCTTCATATCAAACGAAATAAAGCCCGCTTCGGCTAGAGGTGATGCATCAAAAGGCTCGACACCGTAGGCTGTAGATAGACGGGAATTAAACCCCATGACTGTTGGCTCAGCACCAATAGCAAACTCTGCTACCGCGCCATTTTCTTCAGTAAGTTCTATAGTGGGAGTTGTACCACCGCAACAATCCCAAACGGGCCAAATAGGGTTTCTACCATTAGCAAAAACCGTCAAGTTAGTCGCCACTCCACCGCCAATACCGGGCGCTTCACCTTCAAGTAGAGCATCGTCTAAGCTATCGTAGCCTCCTCTTACGGTTTCGCAGCCTTTACCTGTGTCTGGGTCTATCGCACATTCGTAAACACGTACATAATCTACTTCAAAGGCATTATCACCAGCAGCAAACGCCGCGGCATCAACCCCTAAGCTATTAACGTTCTCTGGCCAGTCTCCACCCACAGCGAAATTCAGAATTAGAAAAAGTCTTGGTCAAAAGGAGCACTGTCCCAATGGGTCGTAAGTTCACCTGAGGTTTGCTCGTAGTATTCAGTAAACCAGCCCTTGTGCGCTAAGCCGACAGCCTCACCTGATCCGTTGTAACGCACTTCCGATTGACGTTGCGTGGCAAATAAATAATCGTCTACGTACCAACGAATTTCGCCCTCTTGCCACTCAACCGCATAAGTATGAAAATCGTCTGCTGGATTGGCGTTGCCTTGATAGCTATATGAAGTACCAGATGACGCATTGTTAGGCCAAGGTTTTCCATAATGCAGCGTGCCATGGACCTCATGTTCTACATTTCCTTCATCATCAGTTACGCCTAAATTTACTGATTCAAAAATATCGATCTCACCCGAACGAGGCCAGCCACCATATTCTGAATCGGTTGGCATCATCCAAAATGCTGGCCAACTGCCTTGCCCAGAGGGCGCTTTAGCACGCATTTCAACGCGTCCGTATTTAAAGTCAGCTTTGTACTGGGTCACAAGTCTTGCTGAGGTGTAGGGTTTTTCTGCCCCCTCTGCGGCCGGCAACGCGACAATATTCAACACGCCATCTTGTACATAAGAGTTTTCAGCACTGTCGGTATAACATTGCTTTTCGTTGTTGCCGCCACCGTCGCAATTAACTTCATGAGTCCATTTTTTACTATCGATAAACGCCCCATCAAATTCGTCATTCCAAACCATATTCCAATCAGAAACAGGCTTTGCTGGGTCAACTGCATCTGAAACCGTGTTCGTTTCGGCTCCTCCTCCGCAACCTAGTAGTGTAATTGCTGATGCGCAAACGACTAATTGGCTGATATTTCGAGCTGCTTTATTCATTGTGTGATTCTCAAAATTTGGCTAAGTAACAAGTTCAACCGCTCAAACACTTGCCTAGTGTTTATGTATTTTCGCGTGCCGACTTCTCTCCACCTTTCATACCTAGATTCTTATAGTTTTAGGTATATAGAGTGTGTGCTCAAAGGTGTTGATTATTAAAACAATCAAGCAAATGATAAATTTCGAACATATTATTAACAATGTAAATGCGCTGTTAAGAAACCAGCATGCGGTATGAATCGCCAAGCACAAAATTACTCGATAAAGCGAAACAAAATTACGATAAGATGAGATGGGAAATGACGGTAGAGTGGATTGGTATCCCCCTCTACGCCATAAAATGAAGCTCTATGTAGAGGGGTTGGTAACTAGCAATAAGAGCTACAAAAAGAATCGCCTGAGGGCTAGTCTCCTTTTGACTCATCCAACAGAGCAACATTTTTCTCAGAAATAATTGGTCCAGAGGTATATTCAGCTGGTCCCGCTTGTTCATTATTTCGGTCAGCAAAAAAGCTAAGTAAGCAACTACTGTAGTTAGATTTAGCATTGGCCAACTTAGTTCCGTCGTCTTTGCGAACCAAGATTGTATCCCCCACTAAAAAGTCACCTTCAACAGATAAAATTTCGTCACTGGTGAGTTGCTCACTGTCAGCGTCTAGTGCTGCGTCAAAGTCATTTTCAACTATCACTTCACCTTGCGCTTTAGAAGTATGGGTCATCCAATGCACGTGTTCTTGCATGGGCTCTGCATAGGGCTTAAATATAGTGCCTGCATTTTTACCTTCTAATAACATATTGAACGACAACTGGGTGAAACCATTGACGATAAAAGTTTCAATACCATGTGAAGTGGCTTTTTCTGCGGCCTCTATTTTAGTTTTCATGCCGCCAGTACCCACATCGCTAGTCGCGCCCCCTGCCATGGCATAGATTTCTTCAGTGATTTCATTAACTTCAGAAAGAATCGTTGCATCATCGTGGGTGTGAGGATTTCTATCATACAAACCATCAACATCAGAGCAAATAATCAACGCATCAGCGTTAGCCGCCGCGGCCAACATGGCAGACAGATTATCATTATCACCCACTTTAAGTTTGTCAGTAGTGACCGTGTCGTTTTCATTCAAAATAGGTAAAATGCCATGACTTAGTAAAGTATCAATTGTATCTTTGACACTGATATATCGGTCGCGGTTACGTAAGTCTGCGTGAGTTAATAAAATTTGCGCAGTTGGAAAATCAAATAATCTATCCCACGTGGCCATCATTTCAGTTTGCCCAGCAGCGGCCATGGCTTTTTTAACGGGCAAAGTTGGCTCGGCACCAGAAAACATATGAGCACCTGCGGCGATGGAGCCAGAAGATACCAATACAACTTCCACCCCTAGGGTTCTGCAACGAACAATAAACTGCGCAATACTCAATAAATAATGACTACTACAGCCTTTTTTGTCTGGGGCAATCAATGCACTACCCACTTTTATTACAATGCGTTTCCAATTAAATTCATTCATGGTTAGCTCCTTTAAGATAATTTACTTTTGCTATCACACGATTCGTTTCTTCAAACATAGCGACAACTGTTTCCGAGGGTGATTGATCAAAATGAGAAATAAGCCAAATAGTGATACTACTAGCTAAAAACCCCGGCACTATTTCATACATAACACTACTCATTGCTTTACCATCGGCTAAGACAGGTGCGTAAATCCACAACAACACTGTGACAGCACCAACAATCATGCCTGCAATAGCAGCTTTGTAGGTTAAATTCTTTTTATACAAACTAAATAACACAAGAGGGCCGAAGGCGGCGCCAAATCCGGCCCAAGCATTACTCACCAAAGATAGGATACTGTTATCACTATCAAGAGATAAAAGTAATGCGACTAACGCGACGCCCGCTACGCCAAAACGCCCCATTAGCACGGTATTTTTTTGCTTATCTGATTGGCTTCCATATAACCGATAGATATCTTCTGTTAGCGAACTAGCAGACACGAGTAACTGGGAAGAGATAGTACTCATAATAGCCGCCAAGATAGCCGCCATTAAAAAACCACTGATTAACGGGTTAAACAACAATTCAGAAAATACGATAAAAATGGTTTCAGGATCATCTAAGGTTAAATTAAATTTATTCACATAAGCCACGCCTATTAGACCTGTCGCCAAAGCTCCCACAATAGTTACCGTCATCCAGCTCATACCAATGTTACGAGCAACGCCTACATCTTTAACTGAACGAATAGCCATGAAACGGACTATGATATGTGGTTGTCCAAAATAGCCCAATCCCCAGGCCATGCTGGATATTAATGCCAAAACTGTCACATCTTGCATTGCTGCTGAAAAAGTAGGAATAGATTGATGGGCATGGGTCAACATGTCTGCTGTACTGTTAAATTCTTGGAAGGCTACAACGGGAACAAGTACCAATGCTAAAAACATAATACAGCCTTGTACAAAGTCGGTCATACTCACCGCTAGAAATCCACCTAAAAGGGTATAGGACACCACCACGCCTAAGGTAACAATCAGTCCTACGTGATAGCTTAAATCAAAAGCTGACTCGAAAAGCTTACCACCAGCCACTAGCCCAGCCGAGGTATAGAGGGTGAAAAATAAAACGATAATGACAGCAGATACAATACGAATTTTACTTTTGGCTTATCAAAACGCTTAGCGAAAAACTCAGGGATTGTTAACGAATCATTCGCGACAGAGGTATATGCCCTGAGTTTAGGTGCCACTAATATATAGTTGACCAGTGCCCCTAAAACTAAACCGATGGCAATGAATATGGTTTCAAACCCAGAGACAAACATCGCTCCCGGCAACCCCATTAACATCCATCCACTCATGTCTGACGCCCCCGCCGACAATGCCGTAACTTGAGGGCTAACGGCTCGTCCACCCAAAATATAACCCGAAAGATCACTGGTTGAACGTTTGTATGCGAATAGGCCAATAGCCAGCATCAGCAAAAAATAAAGTCCTAAAGAGAAATAGCTCATAACAATCCGTTAAATTATTTAAATAAAATTGTGGTTTTTGTTGATCAAATCATAACTTGATTGAGAAAAAAGTCCTCTAATTAATGAAACAGCCAGTACATAACCTGAGGCAGCCAGAGGTAGCATCTTTGTCACTTTCTTCGCACAGCAATTTGATCCACTAAAAACACGGAGTGAATATTACAGCACTATTAATTAGTATACTAACTATTTTTACGTATATAAAACACTAACCAGTTATATAAATTGCTTACATTACAAATAAATGACAGAATTTACGGCCACACATTTACGTAGCATACATATGGAAAAAGAGTCATTTATTACGCATGGTGGATATTTTTCATTTTTATCCAAACAATAATTTAGCGAAATTAGATGCAAAATTCATTTAATTTGATAGAGTTCGCCCTGAATTAAGTTGAGCTCCTTTTATATGAAAAAATACGAAGAACTATTGGTTTCGATGCGCCGAATCATTCGCGCTATTGATTTGTACTCAAAAAATTAAGTAAAGAAAGTGGCCTAACCAGCCCCCAATTGATTGTTATGCAAGAAGTCGCCGCCAATGACGGCATTATGGTGAAGCAAATTGCTGAAAATATTAATTTAAGTTCTGCTACGGTAACGAGCATTCTAGATCGCCTCGAAGCCCGCAATTACGTGATTAGAGAGCGATCGCTTCAAGACAAACGAAAAGTAGGTTTACATCTCACCCCAACAGGGCAAGTCGCTATTCAAGGTGCTCCCACTCCTTTACAAGAGCACTTTATTAGCCGCTTTGAAAAACTAGATGATTGGGAACAAACACAATTAATTGCCACTATGCAGCGCATTGCCAAAATGATGGACGCAGAAGACATTGATGCAGCGCCCTTACTAGAAGTAGGTACCATTCACAACCCTTCACCTACATCCACTACCATAATTAATAGCTAGCACTTATTGCTGTCCTTGCCGAGCTTGAATTATTTTAGTCACTGCCTCACTGTAACTACGACTGACTTTAAGTTTAACTTGGTCGCCTAGATCCAACATACTTTCGTTATTGCGCAAAGGCTGGATACTCCTGACACTTTGTATATTGACTAAGGTTGATTTATGAATGCGGCAAAACATATTCGAATCTAGTTCACTTTCTAAACTTTTCATGGTGATACGTACAATAAAATTTTCAGCCTCGGTATGAATACACATGTAATCTCCGGCGGCATCTATCCAGCGAATGTCTTTCACAGCCACAAATACTCTTTCGTTATCTGTATTTTTGATCACTAACTCATGGCGAAAATTACTAGGTAGGGGTTGATCAGGCTTTTGTAACCATTGTTCCAATTCAGAGATAGTGATGCCAGAGGTTTCACCTAACGCCTCCAATAATCTGAATTTTTCAACATCTCTATGCTTAGGAGCAAGCCGCTCTCTCACCCGCTCCATGGTTTTCTGTAGTCTGCCTAAATTAGCTGGCTTCATAATATAATCAATAGCGTTAAGCTCGAATGCATCCAATGCATATTCGCTATACGCACTCACAAACACCACCATAGGCATGACGTCCGCCTGTAAAACCTGTACCACTTCCAAGCCATTTAATCCTGGCAAGCGTAAGTCTAAAAATAGCACGTCAGGCTGTAAGGCTTGGCAGAGCTTTATAGCTTGGTCGCCGTCTGTGGCTTCACCTATCACTTTTACATCAGGGATATTTTCCAGCCTTATACGTAAGCCTTCTATGGCTAAAGGCTCATCATCAACCACAATGGCGGTAATTAACTTAGCTGTCATATTTTTCGAGCCGACGAAATGGAAAGGAAATATAGACTTGTGTCCCTTTACCTGTGTTTTCTATATGCAATTCACTTTCTTGATTGAACAAAGCAGTCAACCGCTCCCGTGTGTTTTTTAAGCCAATCCCAAACCCCTTACCCGATTGTTCTCCTTCTCCTGCCCCATCATCTTTGACCAGAATAATGATATTTTGATTTTCAAGCGTAGCCGAAACCAATATATGCCCTTTTCCTTTTCGAGTTTCTACACCATACTTTATCGCATTTTCAACTATGGGCTGTAAAAATAAGGTAGGCACTTCAGCACATAACGTATCTGAAGCAACATCGACAGTGACAGACAAACGTTCGCCAAAGCGCACTTTTTCAATAGATAAGTATAAATCTAATAATTCTAGCTCTTTCTTTAACGTGCTTTTTTGCAATGACTTTTCGTCTAAAGAATATCTAAAAAACGCGCATAACTGGTCTAACATTTCACCAGCTACCTCATTATCTTTCTTGTAAATCAAAGTTGATATTGCATTCATAGTATTGAATAGAAAATGAGGATTCAGTTGATAACGCAACATTTGTAACTGCGCATCTTTAGCAAAGGTTTGTGCCAGCAGTAACATCTCGTGCTCTTTTTGCAACTTAAGATTGTACAACATAATAAAAAAATAGCGGTCCAGACAAACATCGCAGACAAGGAAAACAAAAACCAGCCGCCAAACTCCAACATACTCCATTGTTCATGCCAAGCTTGGTTGTAAACCACTGTTTTATAAGACGCTAGTTTAATGACGTTAAATACGATACCTAATACCCCAGCACTGAAAAAACTGAGAAAGAGCGTCTTTTTTAATGGCAGATGAACAATTTTTCGAATAAATAACCACTGTAGATAACTTAAGACAAAGCCACTACTTACTTCGACAAACAGATTTAACATTTGTCCTGAGAAGTTAAAAGAAGGACTATCTAGTTGTGGACGAATAATGGCAATAAATACGACTAAAGCATAACCAATCCAACCGCTAAACTGCAACGACCAAAACTGAAAACTCTGTTTAACAAAGGCTTGTGCACCAAGATCTAAAGTATTCTCTTCTTCTATTGGCTGCATAGTGCTTATTACCGTCCTAACTTTATAGTTAACGATATAAAGTATAATAGATTGCGACAAAACGCATGGTTTTGCGGCAATACGAAACAAAATCACGACAAAAATATTCGACTACTGGTTGGACACACTCATACAAAACACATTGCACTAGATTACCCTTTACTGACGCCTTGTATTGATTAGCTCCAGATGGATAACTTCCTAACACAGATGCATATTCAAGGAGACCTGCAAATCATCCACTGTCATCTATACTCGTTTGTGCATCTTGGCTGTTCCCACATCCAGTTAAGCAAATTGACTATTGTTGGTTGATTCTTCTTCTGCTTTATAATGAGAAATAACAAGATAACCCAGTGCTGCTGCTATACAGGTCCCGGTCACTAATATGATGCGCATTGACAACAAAGTACTACTTGGCTGCCCTGCACCAAGTTCAGCCTCAAAGCCTATAACGTTCAAACTAAATCCTGCTGCAATAAAAGCAAAAGAAACAGACAGTTGAACGATTAAATTTTGCAACGACACAAAAATCCCCTCCCTACGAACACCATGTGTATTTTCATCGCAATCAGTTTGATCGGCAATCATGGAGTGCATCAGTACTCCCATCCCAGCCCAAATAGACGTACTCAATGCCGCATCCATTATTAACCACCAATTATGCCCAGGCTGGTAAATAAACCACTTTGCTACCCCGCCAAAAAAGTCAATACGTAAATACACTTCATGGCAGCCACTTTACCAATTCGAGCCGAAACTCTAGGAATAATAAAAACAAAAACGATCCCCCAAATTGCATAGGCGCTGGACATCACTGCCTTCCACTTCGCTCCAAGCGAAATATCTCCTTCATTCATGTGGTACACAATGATGTAATAATCAACACTTGCTGCATAGTTTCCGAGCAACATTTGAATGAATATTAGTAGTAAAATAATAGCTAGATTTTTGTTTTTCAATACAGCTCGTAGACTACTAGTAAATGAAAACGACGGCTTTTCTTTTGGTGCGCTCCGTTCTTTTACAAAAAAAGCTGGAATCGTTCCACACACGCCAAAAACAAACAAGGCAACTCCCCAACCTACGTATTGAATGCCAACAAATACACTACTGAAAATACTGAGTTGAGCGATAGGAAAGATCCAATGATAAATAATAGATGAGAATTTTAAGAAATAAGTTACAAACGCCATAATGTAGGTGCGTTCGTGGTGGTTAGTACTTGCTTCGTATACGAGGCAATTCATTGGCACGGTCCAACATGTCGATACCATGTTAAACAGCAAAGTGAATACTGCAAAATAAATCAATTGGTTTATATTGGTCCATTCTGGAGGCACCATCCAAATCACACCAAATAAGATTCCACTCATGATAGGAAAAATAAATATAAAGGGTCGGCGCCGACCAATATAGGTATTTGTATTATCAGACCAATAACCAACTAAAGGCGCGAATAAACCTGCAAGTATCACAGGCACTTTTATCGCCAAAGCTAATAAAAAAGGGTCTACACCTAAGGTCATTTGATAATAGGGTGTCGCAAACATCGACACGCCTTGACTAGAGAAAAAAATAGCGAGAAATCCAATCCCTAATGCCGTTTTGTGTTTAATAGAAACAGAATGTTGCGGCGTACTCAAAAACTTCGACATAGTATTTCTAAACTTTCAACCTGTTGATAGAGAAAGTTATCACCCCAGAATATTGAATATCCTAAAAGTGTAACAAATAAAGTGTACACGTTTACATTAAAAGTTGTAATTTTATTGTAAATTATGACAGTATAAAAAGAAGCGAGTGAATCACTCCTTCAATCAATTTCAGATTATTTGCAACAGACTAACGAGTTAACCCTATGCGCTTTTCAAATTACAAAAAAACTATCGCACTAAGTTCGAGCTTTTTACTCACGGCATGCGCCTACAATACTAACGAAAATTCTGTCACTGCAGATACTCTCACCCCCACAATACATGCTTACATCAATAAACCTGAACCTACAAAAAGCTCACTATCACAGGAAAATCATAGTCTAGCTAAAGAGTTAGGAAAATTAATTATTCAAGCCCAGCAACATGACATTCCAGTTGAACAAGAAGTCATGACCCTACATACAGCTTCACTATTTACACAATGGATAGCATGGGACGAGAATAACATAGAAACACTTACTCGTGCATATAGTGGCCACCCTACTTACCGGAAAAATGCAGAAGCAATGGCCCTCACACTACCTCAACGAGAAAAAGAAGGGGTTAATCGTTTACTTAAAAATGCCATAAGTGATACTCAAAAACTGCTAAACGGCAAAATAACAAGGCCCAAGTTACCACAAATCGATTGGTCACAGATTACTGTCAAAAATGGACAGTTAGAACAAAATGGTCGACCGGTTTACCTTGCAGATTATGTGTGGAAACCAGAACATCCAGCTTTTGAAAAATACTATGGCCAATTTAATGGCTACTTTTTATCGCCACGGGTAATCGAACAAAATGGTTCGGTCGATCAAAAGCAATTAGTGCGAGCCAAAACCCTTAGCGACGAAACCATTGGCACAATTTTCCTCGATAATAATGTGCTACCCAAATGGATAAAACAACAACATCCCAATATTTCTGTAGGGCAGCGACACTATGGAAAATATGATATCGATCATCCAGCAGCTAGAGAGTTGTATACTCAATTATTCAGACACTTTGTCCCTATTTTTAAAGGTAGCAAACGAGCGGAAATGGGTTATATGCTATTCAACGAACCGAGCTTTTTTACGGCTACAGGCTCTTGGAATACAGGCGAAGTTTCTGATTTTACCAAAACTAAATTTGAAAAATGGCTGAGCAAGCAATATTCATCAATAACAGAATTGAATAATAACTGGCAAACACAATACGCAGGATTCGAACAGATCAACATTGCCATTCCAATAGATAAAAATTTACGTGGCACGCCAATTTGGTACGACTGGAATACTTTTAATAATAAGCGAGTGACAGAGTTATTTACATTCTTTAATCAAGAAATCAAAAAACATGATCCCGAAGCAAAAACTCATATTAAACTCATGCCCTTATTATGGTACAAGGATCTTAAAGATCATGGTATGGACTTTGAAGCTCTCATTTCGTCGGGTGATATTATAGGTTTCGATGCCAAAATGTTAACCACACAGCTACATGGTAAACAGGCATGGAAAGAACACTTCTCCCTTGATTGGCAAAGCGCAGCCATGTCCTTAGATTTTATGAAATCAGTGCGACCTGAACAGATGATGTATGACTCAGAGAATCATTTTATTAGCTCAGTCGTTTTTGCTGACCCTTACATGAAACCTGAATATGTAAATTCAGCTTATTGGTTGGGTTTACTGCATGGGATCAATGCTACAAAAACTTGGGTTTGGTATCGAAATGCTGACGGCTCTTTAGTGTTAAATCGAGAAGAAGATACCTTGGACAAAGTCGTTAACGTGACGCACTTGCCTGAAGCGCTCCACTCAGCAACCAAAACGTTTATGGATGCGAACCGCCTCGCGCCAGAACTGTCTATGATTCAAAAACAAAATAAACCTATTCGGATTTTCTATTCTAAAACATCAGCTATTAATCAAAAAGGATATATGGACGGCATACACGATACTCATAGGCAGTTGTCCTTTTTAGGTGTACCTATTGGCTTTACAACAGAGAATATTTTAACCGAACAAGACATCAATGCCCCTGTCATGCTTATTAAAGATAGTCAACATGTCACAGCACAAGAATTAGCAGCGCTACAACAATACTTAAATAATGGTGGGACTATTATCATGGATCAACAAAGTTTGACTCATGATGAATATGACAAGCCTCATAGAACGCAATTGGAAGCAAAGAGTGAACAAATTATTTCACTTTCGAATTGGACTGGATTAGATAGACTAGTCTCTAATATTCTAGCTGAACACCAGAGTGTTACCAGATTATGAATTACACCTTCACTCCAGCACCTTAGCTCAGCCAATTGCAAACAACGGTATTTTTTGGCGTACCGTTAAAAGTGCTAATGGCGACAGCTTGCTCTTTTTAGTGAATGTATCAAAAGAAACCAATCAGATAAAAGTATCAAAAGGTGGTAGTTACCGCCAACTCACTAACAAACTTACCAATCAAAGCTACGGCGATTCAATCACCATTCCCCCGCAAGGCGTCGCAATACTCACAATACAGTAATCCGGTTTTTATCGAGCTTCCAATAATAACAGTTCTTGCTATTTGGGAGCGCAATGACACTACCCGATGTCAAAATATAAAGGTTTATACTAATTAATGGTAATGAGGAAAGTAAGGCAATGAGCAATGACAAAATACTGAATAGGGCCCTAAAAGCGGCTTTGATTCAAATAATGTTGGTATCAACACGTACCTTTGGGAAAGAGTCAAAGGTATCTGTCTCTGCAAACAAATCCCTAGCGGATTTTTTCTCCTAGTGATACCTCAAGGCCCAATGATACAGTAAGGTATTTGGGAAGTTTACGTCTCACCTACAATATGGGTGAGTCACTCGTTAGCGGCGATAAATACTGGTTTGTGATCAAGATGATCTCTATGCATGGCCACAAAAACCGCGCAATACAGCAAGAATTTAAACAAGTAACCGTTCAATAGTAAGCATACAAAAGAGAAAACAGTATATGAAATATTTAATCCTTAGCATTATCCTGACAGCATGCTTAGTGTCTGGTGCCAATGCCGTTACAATCAATGTAGCAGAACACGGCATAGTGCCTTACCAAGATGCAACCTTTAAGCTAAATCAACTTCTAGAGTCTATTAAACACCAAAAAAACGTTACCTTACGATTCCCCAAAGGACAGTATAACTTCTCCCGCAAAGAAGCTGTTGAACGTTACCGATATGTAGCGAATCACGATAATGGCCTTAAGCGTTTAGCCTTTAATATTTTTGATGCCAATAACTTAACTATCGACGGGGACGGATCGTTGTTTATGTTTCACGATCGCATTGTACCCTTTACTTTAGACAATACCCAAAGCGTAACGTTGAAGAACTTTACCATTGATTTTATTCGCCCTTTTCATGCGGAACTACCCATTGTAAAGAGTGACGATAAAGCACGCAGTATGATAGTGAAAGTAGATCCCAAACAATCCCCCTACTCTTTTAAAAAAGGAGAAGTACTATTTGAACGTTTTGGCCAATGGGACGACGTGGGTAGCAATATAGTATTTGCTGCCAATACCCGATCACCTATATATAACACAGGCTCATACGCAGTATGGGGAACAAAAACCAAAAGCCTAGGTAAGAACTTAATCGAATTCAGTGGCTTTCAGAACAACAAAAAACCAGCCCCAGTAGGTAGTGTACTAGTAGTGTATGGTAGCAATCCTACAAGTCGTTTAGTGCCAGGGATCCATGTCACAAACTCAAAAGACTTAAAAATAGAGAATGTCAAAGTATTAGCCACTGGAGGCATGGCGTTAATTGTTGAACGAACCGAGAATATTCATTTAGACAAATTCGTCGTTACTTCAGCAGAGAACCGTTTAGTTGCAACACGAGCTGATGCTACGCATTTTATCGGCTGTAAAGGCGATATTATTGTAGAAAATAGTATTATGGAGCACATGTTAGATGATGGAATAAATGTACATGGAGCCTATGTTAACGTTGATCGTAAACTACAAGACAATCAATTAATCGCATCTATTAGTCATTTTCAACAGATGGGCTTAACCTTTGCCGAGCCAGGTGACAAGGTAGCCATACTATCTCGTGAAACCGTCTTACCTTTTTATCAAACCACGGTTAAGCGAGTTTCAGTCATCAACGATAAACGCTTTATCATTGAATTAGACGACTTACCCACCCCTTCCTAACGGACCACTTTCTTTAGAGAATCTGACATGGCAACCTAACCTAACGTTCCGTGATAATATCGTCCGTGAAAATCGTGCAAGAGGTGTATTGGTCACCACTAAAGGCAAAGTGATCATAGAGAACAACTATTTCAATAATCAGATGCACGGTATTTTAATAGAAGGTGACAATAAATATTGGTACGAGTCCGGAGCGGTTGAAGATGTAGTTATACGTAACAACAAGTTTGTCAATGTAGGATTTGATAATGAAAACCGTTACCCATTATATGCCTCTCCTATGCTAACCAAAGAGCAAAGAATTGGTGAAGGTCATTACCATAGAAATATCGATTTTTCTAACAACTATATTAAAAGTATCAATGGCGCAATAATTCACGCTAAGTCGGTTACAGGGCTCACCATATCAAACAACGTGATTGAACAGAGTGTCGACTACCCAATCACTGAAACACCGAAGTCCATCGAACTTATCTATACTGACAAGGTAAATATATCGGGCAATAAAACAATTGGTTTTAAACGACAATTAAATGTAGTCGATAGTGAAAACTCTACTGCAATCTCACTCAAAAACAACACAGGTCTAGTGAGAAAATAACACACATATTAGTCAACCTATGTCGCCACTTTTCAGGTGGCGCCATTACTTTAATTATTAGTTCAGGTTAACGCGTGCCGCTCAAAACTCTATTTAACCTGAGTTCTGGATAAGAAGGTTCGTTTAAGCTAAACAATATCAATATAATTCAATGGCTTAATGTATTTTTGTCTACATAACCTCAGCTAAACGTTACTCGGTAACGAAATTTTTCGTGTATAGCAAGGCGGATTGTTGTACCTAATAGCGTATTATTGCTAGACAATCTAACGCCGCTAGATACAAAAAGAGTGTTATCGAGAGGTTCGGCTTAAGCCGAACTCAGGTTACTTAGCCTTTAAGTAATCAACCCGAGCAGTAAACCAATTACTAATTGTATCCTGCCGCCAACGTTTTGCGCTGTCCTTTATTTCACGTCCTGCTTTGTTCCATTCTTTTCTAAATGGAATATTGAAATCATACCCTAGGCTATCTTTTAGTTGAGTCGCTATATTTAATATATACAACACTTCAATGGTATCTTGAGTTTTAGCTACCAAGTTTTCTAATCTTACCGTCGGATGTTGACCTTCAACTAATGCCAAGTATTGAATAGCTCTAGCTCGATTTAACTTAATCACGTCTTGCTTTTCTATCTGCTTTATCAAAGTTAACAAGTTAGGGTGCTACGCTTAAAACTAAGGGCCACATTCAATCCCCAATACCGCTGCCAGTCATTTTCTGAGGTTAGCGCTTTAACCATTTTCGCTTGTGCTTGTTCAAAAGAAAGCAATTGTAAGTCGGCAATCTGGCTAAGTAGCAACAAATCCTGTTTATGTTGTTGGCCAAATTGAATAGGTGATTCGGTCGCTTGATTAACTAAATAAGGTTCTGGATAAAATCCTAAATCAGGTAAGGACTGCAGGGTATCTTGTAACTCTTTACGCAATGACAATAGCTCTTTTTTATACTGTGGATCAGTGGCTAAATTCTTAGTTTCATAAAAATCTTGCTCCACATTGTACAGAGCCTCGACGGGTTTTGGCTCAAAAGCTGCTTGCACAGCATTCAGTTTCCCGGCTTTGTATAAGTCACGCCACTCTTAAAAGCTGCTTGTCGATATCGGTATTCAGCAAAAAGTCCATCTGGATTAAAGGGTAAATAGTGACGCATATATTTAAATTTGCCCCGACGAATAGTTCTTACCATGTCGTATTTTTCGTCAAACCTATCAGCAAAAGAAACCGTCGTATCTCTTTTGTTGACGTCGGCCATAGAAATATTTCTGCCTAAGAATGGTTTTCCGTCATGTTCAACTGACAATTTTCCACCAGCTAAACTTAAAATAGTTGGACCAAAATCAACGAAACTGACAAACCCATCTACTGAAGTTTGCTTGGTAACTTGCATATCACTATGTACTAAATGTCGAAAGTTTTCGGGGATCCGTATCACTAAGGGCACGTTAAGCCCCCTTTCAAAAGCATATCCCTTACTACCAAGGTAATACACCACCGTGATCACCAAAATAGAAAATAAACGTATCTTCTAATAAGCCTTCTTGAGTTAGCTGTCGAACAACCTCTGCCATCTCTTCGTCAACTAACCTATGCTGGTCAAGGTATCGCGCATGGGTGTATCTGAAAAGCGCAGTATCAGGATAAATAGGCGCAATATCAATACTTTCGGGAGCATATGTAGTGGGTCTATTCTCGACATCTACCGCAGGAAAATGCAACTTATGCTCATGGGTTGTTTTCCAGCTCTGCATATGAAAAACGGTTGATTAGTTTGCCTTCCATGCCAACTAGCCTTTGCACTAGAGTCGTTCCAGTGAGGGGTTAATTTAGCAAAGTTATAATCTTCTTTGTGATTATTTGTGGTGTAATAACCTTGCTGCATTAAGTACTGACTGATTGACTTTTAAACTGTCAGGTAAACGGATTTGTTTGTATGGCCTGTGATATTCCATTCCTAACCTAGCCGCATAAGCACCTGTGGCTAACGTGGAGCGAGCCGTAGAACATACAGGTGAATTAGAAAAAGCATGATTAAATACTAAACCATGCTTAGCTAGCCCCTCTACCGTCGGCATAGCCGCCCCTTTTGGATCATATAATCGAAGATAGTTTTTTGAATTATCCTCAGATACTAGCCACACAAAATTTGGCCTTTTAGTACTCGCGTTTGCCTGATGGCCTAATAGACCTAGCAGCACAATGCTCAACAACCAAACCCTTAAAACGATGTTAGTTACCTTAGATTCCAAAGTGCACGCCCTCAGTTAATTACTACTCACTTGAATACTTGTTCTGTTGTGCTTGTAGGCCTTGGCCACTCGCCGATAATGTTATTTTACCTGTTTGATCTAAGGCTTGGATCAACACCATGATTTTTCCATTAAAGGCTTTGCGTTTAGGAGCTAGGTGGTGACTTAAGTCGACAATGTCACCATTTTCAATGCCAATAATCTTGCCCGGTCCAGTTAACTTAAATACCACCTCGTTATTTGCATTGGGAACAAACCTACCTTGCTTATCCACTACATCAACAGTGACATGCACTACGTCTCGTTTGTTTGCACGGATTGATTTTTTATTTGGATAAAGTGCTATTGATGTAGCTGAGCTAGCCGTATTTATTACTTGGGTTAATACCTTATTTGGCCCTTTAGCAAGCACTTTCAATTCACCTGACTGATAAGGCACTAGCCATACAATTTGCATATCGTCAGTCATTTCTTTAACGCCTAGAGAACGGCCGTTTAAAAACAACTCGGCCTCATCCAAGTTGGTATACACCACAACAGGAATTTCGATCCCTTCTTTGCCAGGGTGTGTCCAATGAGGCAACATATGCACCATAGGTTTATCAGACCACTGGCTTTGATAAAGGTAGTAAGCGTCTTTTTCAAACCCAGCCAAATCAATGATACCGAAGTTTGCAGTACGAGCCGGCCACCCTGCAAAGGCTTCGCCTAAATAGTCAAATGCAGTCCACCTAAAAGTCCCCAATAAGTAAGGCAACTTTTTCGCCAACTTAATTTCATCTCGCACACTCATACGCACTATGGCGTTATCGTAAGATGACTCGTAGATTGGATTTTCCCCTAAGAAAACCTCTTCTTCGGTCAAGTCTGGTACCATGTAGACTTTATCTTTAATGCGATCCCACTTACCTACCGGATCGTGTTTTTCCCAAGGCGCAGGGTTATCACGTACTCTATAAGAGGTTTTTGTTCGGTACACGCCACGGGTTTGCAATGTATGGGTGATTTCGGTCCCCACCATGGTACGAGTTGGATGCTCTATATGATAATCCTCTAGGTATCCTTTAAACTCACCATGACCATTAAATCCAGCAATATCATCGTGCCCCAGCATATATCCTCGGCCTTGAGTAATGGGGCGAGTGACATCTAGAGCCTTCACAAAATCCACCAGTTTTTTCTGCGTTTTTGAAGTACTGCGGACAACTTCATTGCCAATACTCCAAATCACTACACTCGGGTGGCTGCGGTCTCGTTTGATAATAGACTCTAGATCAGTCTGCCACCATTTTTCAAAATGTAGTCCATAGTCAAAATCCGCCTTTTCTGTTTCCCAACCATCAAAGGCTTCATTCATAACCAAAAAACCCATATCATCAGCTAAATCATAAAATATTGGGGAAAATGGTGTGGGCTGGTCGTAACGCATTCATCCCCATATCTTTCAATTGCTGTAAACGACGCCGCCACACATCATCAGGAACAGCCGCCCCGACAGGGCCTGCATCATGGTGTAAAGACATACCTTCAAGCTCAATGGCTTGATTGTTCAACAAAAAGCCTTGTTTGGCGTTATAGTCAATAGTGCGAATACCTACTCGTGTTTGCTTATTGTCAATTTGTTTATCACCATGCCAAATTTGTGTCTCAAGCTGATATAAATAAGGGGTATCAGTAGACCATAGTTTCACAGCACTAATATTAAGCTTGTCTTCAAATACCTTGGTCACATCTTTAGTCGTATTAAATCTCCTTGAAATACTAGCCACGACCTTACCTTGAGTATCCCTTAAACGATGAATCAAAGTTAGCTCTGTAGCAGTTTCAAGACTGTTTACTTCAGTATCGACTAGTAATTCTGCTTGATTGAGGCTGAAGTCTACAATTCCAGTTCGTGCAAAAATTCCATCTTCCGGTACATGTACGCTATCCACCACATCTAACCACACATGTCGATATATTCCTGAGCCCGTATACCAACGTCCAGTAGGCGCTAGGCTATGATCAACTCGCACAGCAATATCAGCGCCTTTAAAGTTGCACCACCATAGGGGCCTTGTAAGTAAGGGGTAATATCATAAGAAAAGCTGACGTAACCATTTGGCCTATGTCCCACATGCTGACCATTTACCCAAACATCCGAGTTTAAGTAGACACCATCAAATCTCAATATTAAACGTTTGCCTTGCCACTTTTGGGGAACCGATAGATGTTTTCGATACCAGCCGATCCCTGTAGGTAAATAACCGCCACTCCAACCTGCGGGGTTGTTTTTGTCATACTCTCCTTCAATACTAAAGTCATGAGGTAAGTCCAAAATACGCCAATCTTGGTCGTTAAAACCTCGCGCTTGTGCACCTGATACATCCCCTAAATGAAATTTCCAATTAAAATCTAAAGAAATCCCTCTTTTGTATGCCAATACCACGGGAGACGCTAACAAACAAATCACTAAAAGCGTGGTATTAATTGCCGCTGTAAACTTCATATTGTGACGCTCTACTATTTAACTTGCCAAACAGGATCTGGTACATGGGCTGCTTTAAACATTTGTTTAAATTCTGCGACCAGAGTTGGTAAAGAAGCCGCGATATTGTGCTGCTCACTGGGATCAGCTGCCAAATCGTATATCTCTATCGGCCCAGTAAACATTGGCATTCGTACCGCTTTGTATTTACCTTTTCGAATAGCCTGTTTAGAACCCCATTCATAAAACTCCCAATAAAGGTGATCATGCTGAACTTGTTCAGATTGAGCAGTTAACGTCGGCATAAAACTGATACTGTCAGTATTTTCTGGTGGAGCAACACCCGCAATTTCAGCAGCGGTAGCCATTAAATCACCAAAGTATCCGATATGATTGGTTCGTTGCCCTGCCTTAACCGTGCCAGGCCCCCAAGCAATCATTGGTACACGTATTCCACCTTCGTACAAATCACGTTTTATGCCACGATACTGTCCGTTTGAGTCAAAAAATTCAGGGTCATTTCCTCCCTCTTTGTGAGGTCCATTGTCTGAAGAGAACATAACAATAGTGTCTTCGGCAATACCAAGACTTTGCAATTGCTGCATAATTGCCCCCACGCCTGTATCGATGTGGCTAACCATAGCCGCATAACCTTTAGCGTAATCAGGGTAATTAGTATCTTCATATTGCCCATAACTAGGCACCTCCATACCATGTGCCCAATCGTAATGAACTGATTCATTATTTGCATGAGGTTGGATCAATGATAAATATAGAAAGAAAGGTCTATCGGCGTTTTTGGCAATGAACTGTTCGCTTTCAGTAAAAAACAGATCCCCGCATACTCTTTGCGATTTTCCGGCTTAGTTACCCCTGCAACAAAGTCACTATAAGCAATGGGTGTAGCTTCAGTTTTATTTTTCAGTACAACTTTCTGTTCGTTACGCCATAGCCATTCTGGATAGTGATTGTGAGCGTGTACCTGATTGGTGTAACCATAAAAGTAATCGAACCCTTGCTTATTGGGTATGCCAACGCTGCCTTCATCCCCCAATCCCCATTTGCCAATTATGCCCGTGGTATAACCAGCACTCTTCAGCATTTCAGCAACTGTAATATCTTCAGGATTAAGTGATACTTCGCTACGGGCATTGCCTCTAACTCGGGTATGTCCTAAATGTTGCCCTGTCATTAATACCGAGCGAGATGGCGCACATACGGTTGAACCAGAATAGAAGTCGGTAAACGCCGTACCCTGTATGGCCATTTTATCCAAATTAGGAGTGCTAATTTTCTTTTGGCCATAAAAACCAATATCGCCATAGCCCATATCATCAGCCAGAATAAATATTATATTTTTTAGGGCGTTGTTCTGGAGTAGAGTCACTGTTGTTAGCCCTAGTAAATTGGGCTTTCTCTGGGGGTTGACACGCAGTAAGGTTTAGAACTGCAAAAATAATAAGGTAGTAATATTTTTTAAAGGACATGTTTTTTACTCAATGGTCGAGTCTTATTCGTAAAAATAAATAGAACCCATGGTTACTAATTATTGAATGAAATTGCTATGCCAGAATTCAGCCTTGGCATGGATGTTATCCGCTAAACAAGGCGACTATTTCTAGCCGCCTGATTCTATCTAAATGAGCTAATCAGTCCTTATTAAACAAGGCGACATTGTCAATAACAAGATCTGATGCTACGGCTGGGTCAGACACTGGTAGCCTATAAATGAGGCGTACTGCCGGCTCAGTAGAATAATCCGGCTCAAAAGAGCCAGTAACATAATGCCAATCACTGTCTGCTGGGATATCAAAAGGAATATCATATGTAGACGCCCAACCATCTACCCAACTTGAATGATGGAACTCAAAATTTGTATTTTCTGAGCCTCTATTCTTAACCCATGCAGAGAAATGAACTTTTCCATTGGAGCCAAGGGCACTTCGCGCAGATATGTTTATATCACTTGAAGCGGTCCAATGAATCGCTTGGAAAAACGCATTGGTAGTACCATTAGAGCTCAGATTTAAAGCACTATCGCCAACTCCTCCTAAACCAGAATCTTCAACTAACATACTATTCATGCCGTCTTTATTCTGCCAGAACCAACCTTGGATATTATTAGAAAAATTACCATTCAATGCGGTATCGCACATGGCATTTTCAGCCACTTTAATGCTAATTGCCTTTTCTTTACCAGATTCACTAACTCCCTTGATAACCACGTTTTCTGTGAAGTCAGGATCCCCGGCATTATCAGCAATTGTCAGTACCACTTGCGCACCAGAAATGGGCATTCCATCATTAGCCTCTCCATCCATAACACTTAGAGAAATACGATTCTCATCGCTTGATGTCCAAGTGATAGCATCGGTAAAACTCTTCTCAGCGGGCGCATTGATTGCGGTTAGTAAGTGACTACTACAATCAGCTATTGTAACAGTGCCGGATAGAGATTCATTCTGCATACCATGATGCAGAGTAAGTGCATATGAAGAGCTGACATCGTTAGTAATAGCAACTGGAATAGTCATAGCTTTGGACGGATCGCCCATTGGCGAGCCAGAAATGTTAGCAGTACCAATAGTGTGCCCTAAGACTCGCACTTCGCCATTTTCCAACCAATACTTGGCAACCCCGTCATCGAACGGCGCAGCCATAGTATGAGCGCCAGTAAGAGTGATACCATTTACGCTCCACTCTATTGCTTTATTAGTGGTGTATGCAGGTTCAAAATTTCCTAGTACGACTATAGGATCAATCTCATCTGAAGGCGGCAACTCAATAGAAGACTGATTTAGGCTAAAAGACGTAACAGGGTGATTGACCCCTTTTACTGTGATGAACATAGAGCGAGTATCAACATTTCCCCCTGTCCATCACGCTCGCTTGCACCATTTTCCAAGATATAGCTAAATTCATACACTTGCTCATCTTGGAAATCCAGCGTATTAACAACAGCATTAACAAATTTATCGGTGTCAATTATCACCTCAGTGCCGGTGAACAAAATAGCTCCATTTGGAATTATTTGCTCTGATACCTGCTTCAGTCCTCGAATGATGACGCTATCACCTTCTGGAATATTGGCCCCTTCCAACAAATTAATCGTTTGACTACCAGATGTTTCAGACACTTCAATGGTGAGAGGACCATCATACGTGACTTTTTCTTCACCATTAAAGCCCGTACTAAACCCTTCATCTACACATCCTGTAAGCGCAAGTGATATTGCGCCTACTACTATCGATTTCTTAAGTAAGTTTTTAGACATCTTACATCTCCAATTCTTTGTGACTGTTGAGTTCAGCCACTAATTATCTGTTTCGTTAAATAAGTGAACTTAGAAATTCACACGCACACTTAAACGATATTGCCTGCCAGTTTTATTGACCCCTATTGTTCGACTTCTGTCGACGCCATTGTCTTTCATAGGGTTGCCTTCTTGTATTAAGTGGGTAGTAAGTTGACTCTGCAACTCTGGGGTAGACATAATTTGTTCTTCAGTAGCTGGAATAAATCCGTCACCATAAACCACAGATATAACTTGGCCATGCTCATTTAAATAGTGACCATCATCGTTCATTGATAATCGCCCAGGAACAGGCATATTACTGGCTGTATAGAAGCTGCGCGTCACTTGATCGGTAAGATTTAGAGCATGTAACGATACTGAAATATCGCTATTCACTCGATAATTCACGCTAAAATCAACGTTATGCGTTTGGTCAGCCCAGACCATACCGTGATCCCCCACTCGCCCTTGAAATCTCACGCCGTTGTATCTATGGGCTAAACGCATTTCTACGTCTTTATATTTCCAAAATAAAGTAGAGTTTGAAGAGTGACGCGGGGTCCATGCAGATGGAACTGACGGTTGAATTAAACCGCTCACTTCACTTCGCTCCGGCTTGCTTCCCGCGTCGCTAAAGGTGTAGTTCATGCTCACCCCTAAACCAGAAAGTACACCCGGTAGGGAGTCGAAATTATCGGTAAAGTTTAACTCAACCCCTCTATTATGGGCTTTTTCGCCATTTTTGAGGACACTAACGCTGACCTCATGACAACCGAGATCCCAAGCTTCATCACGGTTTTCCCATTGAGTGTTTCGAACTGGCATACATCCATCAGCAGGCGTTTGACCGTTAGGAATCATCAACAATTCATCAATGGATATATCTTCACGGCGATAGTCGGTGCGTAAGTCTCTCCAATAGTAGGTTTCTTTTAAACTCTCTAAACGGTCAGTCATATCTTTGTTAAATAAACCAACCGAGAATATTGACGACTCGTCAAAGTACCATTCGAATGATAGATCTAAATTGGTAGAAATAAGTGGTCTCAATTTACTATTCCCAACCCCTCCCCAACCTTGATTACTCCAGATCGCTTCATTAATAGTCGTATTAGGTCTCAAACTATTGATGCTAAGGTCTGGTCATCGTTTTTGACGCAGCAAAACGAACGATCACTTCGTCGTTTAAAACGTAGTTCAAATTCAAACTTGGCAGCGAAACATAGTCACTTGAGCGATCAGAGACCGCAAAATGGCGCTGATAATTACTTGCAGCTTCAGCCCCCGAGTACTTATCCAGTCCAGTAATCATCTTAGTAGTAGTGGTAAAGTCCATCCACTTTCCCAAAGACAAAGACCAAGGTTGACGTTGCTCCCAAAATAAATCGATATCTGGATGATCAGAAGCAGCCATGTTAACAGGTACTGACGTTACAGCGCCGTTGCCATTGTAGATAGCATGAAAAATCTCCCAAGGCTGAGTGCGAACGAACTCTGATTCAGGAAAATAGCCATCGGAGCCAGCTACTGGTAGGCTACCCTCTACGCCAGGGAATTCATTGTTAGATCGGCCACCAAGATGGTCCATCTCTGGCTCGTAACAATTCGGGTTAGATAGTTGATCCCAATGTGGCAGGGTATTAGCCGTAAATATACTTCCATCAACGTATAAATTTTGCGCAACATCACAATCAATTTTGTTTCTGTCTGTTAATCCTTGACGATGTACTAAGTCGTATGGCGTGAACACACTGGCTGCTTTTTCAAAAGTAACATTTGTAAACCCTTCGGTATACACTTCAGACTTAACGCGGCGAATACCAAAATCCCCCGTTAAACGACCATCCATTAATTCAAAATCAAACTTTATGTAACCGGCTTTCATATCTTGCTCGATTAAATTACTGTTTCCTTTGTCAGGAACCATGGCAACATTTTCAGTGCCTAAAAAAGCAATCGACAAGGCCCTTTCTGGGTCAATAACCCCCATCCACGTTGAAGGTCAAATGAGCTAGGCGAGATGCCTTCCATGAAATTATCCACCGGAAAGTGCTCGCCTGTAATAAATTCGGAGGCGTTAATCCGAGTTGTGGTCAAAGAACCACTCAGTAAACGTCCGTCCTCATCAAATACTGGTTCAGACAAATCATGTAATTGTTGTTTATCAACGATGACATCTCGGTCACGAGATGAATACTTAAAGCCAAATTCAACCTGAGTAACGGGTCCCCATTCGACATCGTAGTCAAAATCTAAGAACACTGACTTATTGACATCTTCACTATCATTAAAGTACTGAGTTAATCCGCCTAAATGACTGGATTTGTAATCAAATGGAATAAAAGTACCTCGTGCATAGTATTGACCATTTGGATTATCTGTAGGAGCGGTGTAAAGGGCTGGCTCTCTGGCGTAAATAATCTGACACTGGCCTGTACTACAATCCCAGCCCCCGGGTTCAATACCACGACCACCAAACAAATCCTCTCCATCGGGACCCAAGCCTTCGCCTAATTTCCGACCTCCGCCAAGCGTATTCCATGTAGCCGTGCTGGCATCAATATTACGAGTTGACCCATCAACTGTGCGTGAATAGCCAAAGTTTAAGTCCATAACGAGATCTTCGGTGATAACTTGATTGAGCCGCAGACTCACCACATCGGTCTTTAATTCAGAACCACCTACACGGCGATTAATCGATCCCTTGGTATTCGCATTAACATTTCTAACCAAAACAGCCGCATCTTCATTTGCGGCAAGCGAGTTTACTTTCCACCATAATTCTTGGGGATCATCTGCTTCATTGTTGGACTGTGCACCACCACCAGAACGAGACTCTTGCGAAGTGTTAGTCGAGAAGTTGTGAGTATCAAAGGATAAGTCTTGGGTTGTGTGACTAATATCAAGCTGTAGATCTGTGCCATCTGTAGGCATGTATTGAATGCCTAAGTTTCCAGTTCGACGATCACGCTTATTCATGTTCAAGCTCATCGAATTGTAACCTGTATGAAAAGCCCACATATCTTCTGTTGTCAGAGCATTGGTTGCTGTATCCATGGCTCGACCAGCTTCAACAAACACTAAATTTTCTGACCAGCCGCTGTACATACTGTCTTTACGAGTATTCTGTGTTTCGTCTGAAGCTGTTAGTACAAAGCCCAAAGAATCATTAAAAAACTTATCCGACAATGACAAATTTACTTTACGGTTTTTTTGATCTGTAAATTCATTGTAACGAGCTTGAGCAGTCACTGTACGAACCGGCTTGTTAACATTTAATGGCTTAACAGTACGTAGAATTACCGTAGCACCTAACGAGCCCTCGTCATGGTCGGCTGATGGTGTTTTGACCACATCGATTGATGACAAAATATCTGCTGAAAATGAACTTAGATCTACAGATTGGTCCATGCTAACACCACCTGAAGATGCATCACCTGTAAAACCACTGGTTAAGGTTACACCATTTAGTTTAATTTGATTTTCATTAGCTTGAGTGCCACGAATAGTGATACGTGTACCTTCACCATCTTGGGTTTGAATACTAATACCTGTCACACGGGACAATGCGTCTGCAATGTTCTGATCGGTAGATTTACCAATATCTTCAGCATGAATGGAGTCAACTACGTTTTCTGCAAACCGCTTGCGGTTTAACGCCTTTTTTAAGCTGCCTTTGTAGCCAGTCACCTCAATGATTTCAATATCTTTGTCTTTATCGACTTTACTGTCTGCTTTTTCTTCTTGTGCATAAGCCGTCATTGAAGCAATGATGGCTAGAGACAATGCACTTAGTCTGAATGTTGATGCCATGAAGTATTTTCCTACTAGTCTAGTTTATGTGAACAACATCTTATTTTTATTGGCTTATCTAATGACTTCTGCACATTAAACATGCCCGTCATTTTGTGATTAATGAGCATAGAACACTCTTTAAAAACTCATAGGCTAAATAGCTCCATCCAGCCCGGCCGACAAAAATGTACACGTTTACACAATACAAATAAAGAAGTATATTCACAAAAATACACAAAAAATACACAAAAAATAAACAAGGTAAAATTAAACCCAATTAAAACAAATAGTTAATATAAATACATTATTGAACATGTAAACAAAAACAAAAGTGTAAAATTAAACATCAAGCGAAGAGAGAATAAAAAATCAAAAATATATACTCGTTTACATTGGAGTGGTAGAGAGAATACGGTAAAAAGATATAAATGGGCTAAGTGCATTGTGGTTTAAAGCAAAACCGCGTTGTACCTTGACTAAATGCTGGGAAAAATGTGGATATTACTCGCTGACTGATGATCTACTTATTGGGGTCACAACCTGTACTACCTTCTGGTAAAGTAACAATTCCAGCATGCTTTAATTCAAACTCTACTTGCCCTGAGTGCTAAACTTCACTGCTATCCGTTTTTTTGGAGAAATTAAAATGACGGTTTTGACCGAAGTATTTTAACGCCAAAGTGAGTTGCCCCCTTGCTCTTTCGGTGATTTTCTTAACATATGCTTAAGCACTTACTTTCACATTTTTGCCTCTAATAACCTAAGATTATTCAACATTTTTGCCATTGCTTATTAATGAAGAAAAAGGATCTGCAGACACCTAGACAAATAAATAAACATCACAGAGCTTATATCTATGCAAACGTTACCCCTCATATGGAACAAGGGTGTAAACGTTGTGATTTAAAGATTTTCAACTAACTCATTTACAAAATTCATTTACAGCGTTTTGTAAACTGTTTAAAGTTTCGAGAGTATTTAAGCTCAGCAACTTAAAGATTTTAGCGAGTAACAAGAGGAATATATGGCAACCGTAAAAGACGTAGCCCGTTTGGCAGGAGTATCTACAGCAACAGTCTCAAGGGTTGTTCACGATATGGATAAAGTAAGTAGCAAAGCCAGAGCAAAAGTCAAAAAAGCTATTGCCGAACTTCGCTACCGCCCAAATACCAACGCCAGAGCACTGAAAAGTCAACGCTCAGAGTTAATCGGCATGGTTACCCCCAATTTGTCCGCCCCTTTTTTGGTTCATTTGCCGCAGGAATTGAAGCGGCGGCACGTAAAAACAAATATAAGGTATTGATGGTGAATTCCAGTTACGAGACTGAGAGTGAAATTCAAGCTATAGAGTCTTTAAGAGAGCATGGTTGTCAGAATATCATTCTGCATAGTGACTTTTCTGATGATGAAACCTTAGTAAAATTGGTTGAAGAAGTACCCGGCTTGGTCATTATCAATCGATTCATTAAAGATGCGGCAAATCGCTGCGTGTGGCTCGACAACGAAATGGGGGTAGAACTGCAGCAGAATATCTTCTTGAAAAAGGCCATACAAAGATAGCGTTAATAACAAGTACCTATAGAAACCGCGATCCTCAGGCTAGGATCAAAGGAGTACAACAAGGACTTGCACCTGCTAACTTAACCGTCCCAGATTCACGAATTATCTATGCAGAGCCCAATATTGACGCGGCAATAGCCAGCACTCAACAGTTACTGGCAAGTGGAGAAGAATTTACCGCAATTATTGCCTACAACGACATGATGGCTGTAGGAGTAGCCCATGCTTTACAACAGGCAGGAAAACGTGTACCTGAAGATATTTCCATCATTGGATTTGATAACCTTTTCGTATGTTCGACTTGTCAACCCCAGTTAACCACATTGGATTACCCAATTGCTGAAATGGCGACCTATGCAACCCAACTGACTATAGAACTTACCAATAAAGCAAATTCGATTCCTAGCCGAACACATTTATTTATGCCTGAGTTAAGAGAAAGAAACTCGGTCGCCGACCTCAATTAGAATTCGTTGCAATTAGAGATAACCCGAAAAATCTGAGTTGTCTCTTTCATTTTCTAAAAATATCATTTTAATGATTATCAGCGAAAATTTTAAGACACATAAGCAAAACACTAGAATAATCGCTTTGATTGAATAACTCATTATTGAAAAGGAAGCTGTACTCTTTTAAGTTTTAACAACATTGAGTATATGCTTCTAAAGCTTGCCCACAGGAACATCCCAGCGGATTTTTGCTTTACACCAACGGCGTTTGAAAGGGGACAACGATTTCAGCACAACGTCGCCTTGTTCAAAACCACTGGATACATTCTGACAGATCACCTATCAATATGTGATAGGTTTACCAGGATAGCTACAGCGTTTGAATAATCTTATCTAAACCTTTTTTAGATGCAGCCACAGTCGACAATGAAGTGCGCCCCTTTGAGTATTCTTCTTGCTCTATAACTAACCATTGGGTGCCCCCATCTTTGCTCAGAACCTTGATTAACTCTGCCCAAGGGTAGTCATCTTCGCCAATAATTGGACTTTGCCCTGACGCATTCGTTCTTATTTTGATATGAGTCGCTAACGTACGCCCTGCGTATCGTCTAACATACTCAATTGGATCTTTACCAGCATAGTTAACCCAACCGATATCGAGTTGTAACATCATGCTTTGAGGAGTATTTTTCGCTATGTAATCCCAAAAGTGCTATCTTTATAATCCTCAAACTCTTGTTTGTGATTATGATACCCCAACACTAACCCATGCTTACCTAGAGACATTGTTAATTGGGTCAGCTCCTCGATTAATCGGTCGATGCCCTCGCCAGTCCATGCTTCAGTCGCTGCAGGAATAATAATCATCTTAGCCCCTAACTTTTTCGCGAAGTCGATGGTTTTATCTAAGTTTTTCCAACGTAACTGGCCTAATCCAACATGTATGCCACTGACTTTTAAATCAATGGATGTTAGATACGCCTTAAGACCTACTGGATCATGCTTATAAGGACCATATTCACCAGCAAACTCTACACCTTCAAAGCCCATACTTGCTATTGCTTTTAAGGTCCCTTTAAAATCGCTCTTAATAAAATCTTTCACTGACCATAACTGTACGCTTATGGGAGGCACTGCAGTTTGGGTTGACTTTTGACTATCGAATGAACCAGACGAACAAGCGGCAAATACAGCGACCACTGACAATATCATTACCGCTTTAACATGATGGAACATTTTTACTCTCCTAATGGCTATTGACGGACGAACAGGATCGAATTGTCAATAAAATGTCTAATTAACCTGAGCTCTGGATAAGAAGTATCGTTTAAGTTAAACAATACCAATATAATTCAATTACTTAATGTACTTTTTTTGTTCACATAACCTCAGCTAAATGTTACTCGGTAACGAAATTTCTCGTGTATAGCAAGGCGGATTGTTGTACGTAATAGCGTGTTATTGCTAAACAATCCAACGCAGCTAGACGCAAAAAGAGCGTTATCGAGAGGTTCGGCTTATCTAGGATTCAGGTTAATTAATATCACTAATACTAGTGCCAATTACAGCAGCCAACTTGTCGTTCCGTAAAAAACAGATCGCGATCAGCATGGCCTAGTAGCCTACAACTACGTGACCGCTATCCAGTATTTATCAAGATTAATGACCTTTTTCAGCTTGAGTATTCTTACCTTGCAGTGTTTTCAAGTAAGCAACCAAATGGCGTATTTTCTCTTTACCTAAGATGTGATTCATTGGGGGCATACCCGACATAGCATTTTTTAACGATTTGATGTTTTTCCTTTGATAAACTTTTATTACATTATCTCGACCCTGCTCTAAAGTAATTGTGTCACGGTCTTCAACCATCACCTTACCAATTTGCAGTTCGCCAGAATGCAGCTCTAAGGTAACGGTGCCAAAACCAGGGGCAATCACAGCGCTGGGATCAACCAGCGCTTGAAGAATGTACTGCCCATTATGTGTTGCACCTATAGCGCCCAAATTAGGTCCAACCCACGAGGAACCTCTATTTTCAACTCTATGGCAACGAACACACTGTGCAGCACCATCATTGAAGAAAATAGCTTCTCCTTCTCGAGGGTCACCGCCTGCCGCTGTACTAGCAAATTGAGCCAATACATCTTGAGTCGATAATTGCTCTTGATATTGGGAAATTCTAGTTTTGACTCGAGGATCTAGGTTGCGCTCTGCCGCTTGAATTAACTCCAGCATCACATCCGCAACTACATCGCCTTGTTTAAGTTTGTTCAACAGCCGCAAAATAATCTCATTAACATGATCCGGAGGGTTATCCGTTAGTATATTTAGTGCAGCCTTTTGCTGATTTACTGTACCCGTTGTTAGAAAGTTCTCTACTAAATTAATACTCGCCCCATGATCTAGTTGCGAAACAATACTTAGCGCCTTATTAATAACCAAGAAGTCTGAGTCGTTAAGCACTTGTTTCACTATAGATAAAGTAGTCTCGTCCTTACGTTTGACAAGGGTATCCATCGCCTGCATACGAATAGGGGTGTTGGCCTCAGCGTCTACCACAATATTTCCAAGTAGTACTGAATCAATATGGTAACTAACCTCGCTGGCTAAACGCATACTCTGTACCAGCCCATGACCTTTTGTAGTCGCAATGAGCTTAGGTAAATACTGCGTAACTAAGTCTTGGATATTGGCGCGATTGTAATCTGCGGTTGTGGGTAGCCCTGTTACAGTATCAATTGGGTTAATCTCATGCCACCCTTCTATAGCTGCTAACGCTTCCGCAGCCAATCTATCATGTAACCCTGGTGTCGCTGCGTACTCAAGCAATCTTTGGGCGCTGTCGCGATCACCTAAATTAAAGTTGGCGTTAATAATTCGATGATGCATATAACGTTCAGCATCTGAGTTTTGCTGGCGAGAAGCAGACAACACCTTAGCGACTTGGGGCCGTAAACTTGTCAAACCTGTGTCGACTATTGCCATCACGGCTTCATCAACGATACCCAGCTCAGAGTCTCGTAGAAAAATAGCTAATTCAGTCGCTTTAAGTTGACGTAGAGCTAACAGTAAGCCCATGCGCACATGTTTTGATGAATGCTTTTTATGCTGCAACCAACTTTCTTTATCGATACCTGCTAATGCCATGACCAAACTATGGCGTAGCCACAAATCGTTATCTTGTATCTGCATAAGTTTACGAATAATGCTGGGTACTGCTGCAGTACTGTTAATCTTCCCTAAAGCAAAGGCTGCGTACATAGAGGCTTGGTCATTATTTTCATCAAGGACTTTAATTAACGATGGTTCTGCAAACTTCACTGCATGATCAGCAAAAACCCGTGCAGTCTGAATTCGTACTTGTTGATTTTCATCTTCTAGTAAAGGAAGCAACTTTCTAAGGGTATTGTTACTATGTTTTAACTCAAAAATCTGCTGACTTAGCCCCCAAATACTGTGGATCCGACTATAAGTATCTTGCTGAGGATCTAAAGCTAATTGATAAAAACTATTTTGGCCTAGCTTACCTCTTTTAGCCAAAGCAAATTGTGCCCGTTGACGTACACTCAAATGATCAACTGCCAATAACTCGGTCAATTCTTGAACAGACCTATCTGCAAAATTGGAGGTTAACAGCTGTTTATACCGAGTTCGTTTCGCTTTTTGTTGCTTTGACTCTTCTATTGGCGCTAGGGTAAATATTGAGCCTTCGTTCGCTGGTTTCCAACCTCCATAATTATACTCACTTAGATATAAGCGCCCATCAGGTCCAAACTCCAAATCCGTAACATTACTACCTTTAAAAACGGTTTTTTGCTCAATTGCTAGAAACGAAGCGCCATTTTGACTGGTCTTGAAAGTAGAAATATAACCATTAGAAGGTGTGCCCGAATAATGGGCAATAAAAAACACATTTCGCCAGCTTTCGCCTAAGTTATCAGTAGGGTTATAGGTAATACCCGACGGCCCAGTAAATAACTTGCCAATCCCAGGCAACATAAAAGCAGGTTGATCTTGGTTTCGAGGAATCGACATCTTATTGACTAACCAAGACACTGGCACATCAGGAATTCCCGTGTATTTCAGGGAACGTAAATCCAACTTTTTACTGGCACTCATAATGCTTTGATGTCCCGCATGCCATCCCGAATCTCCTCCTTCAATAGCGTGAACTATGCGTTCGTTGTCACCTTTATCACCATCATTGTCGGCAGTAAATAAATTACCATACTCGTCAAACACTAGTTCTTGAGGATTCCGTAAACCATGATAAAACACTTCAATATTTGAACCGTCAGCATTAGAACGAAAAATAGCTCCTCGACTTGGACCTGATAAGACTGTTCCTTCTCTTGTTTCAAGATGATAGCCCCGATCTCCTATCGACCAATACAAACGGCCATCAGGTCCCCACGCAAGCCCATGCAAGTCGTGCCCAATAAAACTAACCCGCGTACCAAAACCATATTGCAGTGAAGTACGTTCGTCAGAAACACCATCATTATTTTTGTCTTCTAGCTGCCAAAGATGGGGTATGTTGGTGTAATACACTTTACCGTCACGTGTAATTACGCCAGATCCCAAACCATCTAGAGGCTGATTGAAATCATCAGCAAATAAGCTGGTTGTATCAGCAATACCATCACTATTGCCATCACTCACTAAACGGATTTTATCTGAGAAATCAGTATAAAATTTATCTGGCCACTTACGTTGAAAAAGTGGCGACTTATACATTTTCAAGCGATCTTCCATTGTCACAATAGAAATATCTCGAACTGACATATCTTGAGACATAGAGCGAATATCAGCCACGCCTCGATTCACTCGTTCTATCTCAGCGATAAACATGCGACCTTGTTCATCAAAACTAAAAAAGGCTGGATTCTGGGTTAATGTTTCATCAGCCCAAACATCTGCTTTTAGTCCATCAGGCAAAGTCAAATATTTTAATCGCTGCTCTGCTGCTAAACGGACATCGCTTTTGCCCTGTGCTAATAACGGACAAGACACTAAGCAAATAAATAAACTCATTTGCAGCACAATTGGATAGATTATTTTATTCATTAATTCGCCAATTTACAGTTTTAACAAAAGGGAACGAAATATCAACGTTTACATCGACATGTCTATTATCAATGCAAAATCATAATGCCACAACACTGTAAACAACTCCACAATAAATATTAACGTTTACATTTAATACACTAGACTAGATAAGCTATCGAGATTTACTTCGACCATAAAATAACGACTCTTGATAGAATTTATCTTACTAAAATAACAGTAACCCAGTATGATTTTACTCACCAAGCAAGCTTCTATGTGCTATTTACGTAACTAAAATACCAGAGTGGGGTTTTCTAAGGGCTAAGACTGAGTCAATTTTTGTAAATTCTCCCAAGACTTCGCTAACAAAATCAGCCAAAATACGGGCCAGAAATTTAGTTATTAGAAATAGTCGTCAAATGCCATCAAAAAACACCCAAGCGTCACCCTCTGTCAGCCCTGCTTTGCAATCTCACACTCCAATGATGCAGCAGTATTTAACTATAAAGGCTGAACACCCCGATATTTTATTGTTTTACCGTATGGGTGATTTTTACGAACTATTCTTTGATGATGCGAAAAAAGCTGCTGAGCTTTTAGATATCTCTCTCACTGCCCGTGGTAAATCAGGTGGTAACGCCATTCCCATGGCTGGCGTGCCTTATCATGCAGTAGAAAACTACCTCGCCCGCTTAGTGAAAATGGGCCAGTCAGTAGCGATTGTTGAACAAGTGGGCGATCCTGCCACCAGCAAAGGGCCAGTAGAAAGAAAAGTACAGCGAATCGTGACTCCAGGCACAGTGTCAGACGAAGCGTTACTCGAAGACAAGCAAGACAACATTTTGGCTGCGGTGGTAAGCATTAAGCAGCAAAGTAAGGTGTATTTTGGCTATGCGACATTAGACGTCAGTACCGGGCGATTTGCCCTATGTGAACCACAAGATATCGAAGCCTTAGCCGCCGAAATTCAGCGAACAGAGCCAGCCGAACTGTTATATCCAGAAGACTTTGAGTTTTTTCATTTGATAGAGCAACGAAAAGGCCTGCGCCGACGTCCGCAATGGGAATATGATTTTGATACGGCCAGCACTCAACTGAATCAACAATTTGGCACTAAGGAACTCAATGGTTTTGGTGTTGCTAATAGTAAAATAGGCATTTGTGCAGCGGGTTGTGTCATGCAGTACGTAAAAGACACTCAAAGAAGCGCCCTGCCTCACATTCGCAGTATTGTACTCGAGACCGAAAGCGACACAGTGTTAATGGACGCTGCCACAAGGCGCAATTTAGAGCTGACCCAAAACTTAGCCGGAGGTAAAGAGCACACCTTAGCCAGTGTGTTAGACAAAACCTCTACGCCTATGGGCAGTCGATTATTACAAAGATGGTTACATCGCCCACTAACGAACACTAAAATACTAAAACAAAGGCAAGTTAACATTCAGTCTTTGCTAAATAGTGATTACCCACAATTGCAGAGTTCACTTAAACAAGTGGGTGATATGCAACGAGTATTAGCCCGTTTAGCTTTACGTTCCGCTCGTCCTCGCGATTTTGCAAGGTTAAGACAGGCTTTTAAATTACTGCCAGAAATTCAAGCATTTGTTACCGACCAGTCAGCAGATTCGGCCAATACTGGCTTAATGCAATTGGCTAACGATATAAGTCAGTTTCCGGCTTTTGCTGACTTACTAGAACGTGCCATTGAAGAAACCCCACCGGTTTTAATTCGTGATGGTGGCGTGATCAAAACTGGCTATAACGCTGAGTTAGACGAATTACGGGCCCTATCCAAAGGTGCAACCGATTATATAGATGAGTTAGAACAAAGAGAGAAGGAGCGTACAGGCATATCCACTTTAAAGGTTGGCTACAACCGAGTACATGGATTTTTCATCGAAGTGGGTCGCAACTATGCCGACCAAGTGCCCGCCGAATATGTTCGTAGGCAAACCCTCAAGAACAATGAACGTTACATTATCCAAGAGTTAAAAGAGCACGAAGACAAAGTGCTCACCAGCCAAAGTAAATCGCTGGCCCTAGAAAAACGCTTGTACGAAGAATTGTTCGATATTTTACTACCCGAGCTATCACGTTTAATGCTCAGTGCCGATTCCTTAGCCGAACTGGATGTATTAACCAATTTAGCCGAACGGGCCGAAACCTTAGATTATCACTGCCCTGAACTTAGCGAACAGCCGGGCATTCACTTTGGTCAAGGTCGTCACCCTGTGGTCGAACACGTTATGAAAAGCCCATTCATTGCCAATCCGATTGCGGTCAACCCAAGCAGACGCATGTTGATTATAACCGGCCCCAACATGGGCGGTAAATCTACTTATATGCGGCAAACTGCTTTGATCGTTTTGATGGCCTACATTGGCAGCTTTATTCCAGCAGAGAATGCCCAAATCGGGCCTATCGATCGTATTTTCACGCGCATTGGTGCATCTGATGATTTAGCCTCTGGCCGTTCTACCTTTATGGTTGAGATGACCGAAACTGCCAATATTCTGAATAATGCCACCGCAAATAGTTTAGTGTTAATGGATGAAATAGGCCGTGGCACCAGTACTTACGACGGCTTATCCTTAGCATGGGCCTGTGCAGAATACCTCGCGCAAAAACTGCAATCTTATACCTTATTTGCCACCCACTACTTTGAGCTAACCCAGCTAGCAGAGACCTTACCAGAATTAGCTAACGTACATTTAGATGCTGTTGAGCACCAAGAAACCATTCGCTTTATGCATGCAGTACAAGAAGGTGCAGCCAATCGCAGTTACGGTTTGCAAGTTGCACAGTTGGCCGGTGTCCCAAGAATTGTAATCCAACAAGCCAAATATAAACTCGCCGAACTCGAAAACCAACCCAGTCCCACACCACAACCGATGCCACAGCAAGAGCAACAACTAGATTTGCTAGATGCAGTAGATGAATTGAGAATAAAACTAAAACAAATCGATCCCGATGAGCTAACTCCCAAACAAGCTTTAGAGCAGTTATATCAGCTAAAGTTATTAGCCACAAAAGACCACGACAATTAGATACGATCTGAGTAATCCTATATCAAAAATGATTGGTTTTAGTTAAAAGTTAGCCATTTCCTTTTAAGCTGCTATTTTTTAAAAATAACAGAGCAAACAAAGGGTATGCCTAATGAAAATGATCATCTGGACGGCTGTTGGGGTCTTGTTGTTGAGCCCTCATACAGCCTTGGCTGGTAAAATTTATGGTGCAATTCAGTTTAATGGCAAAGCCGTGGCAAAGAATTCCAGCATCAAAATTACATGTAGTGGTAGTTCTTTCTCAGGCGCTATTCAGGATTATGGCCGTTATAGTATCAATGTATCCAAAGAGGGCCCCTGTACCCTCAGTCTACAAATAAAAGGCCAAGCTTCAGCTGCTATTCAAATCGTCTCCTACGCAGCCCCCACTCGGTACAATTTTAAATATACTGCAAAGAAACTAGTGAGAATTTAAAATGTCCGAAATAGAAACTAAAAAAGGCCGAGACAAGTGGGATAAAATAGACATTTTATTAAAACCTTTAGGTGGGCTATTTACTGGACTTGCTTTAGCCGCAGTAGGGTATTTCACCACCAATATTATTGAGCGACAACAAGCGGAAGAAACTAATCGTCGGTTATATACAGAAATAATGAGCAGCCGAGAAAAGGCAGACAGCGATTTACGCAAAGAAATGTTTAACTCTATTATCAAAGCATTTCTCGACCCAGAAAAAGCCTCGTTAGACGAGAAAGTATTGGCCCTAGAATTACTAGCCTATAACTTTCACGACATTATCGACCTTAGCCCATTGTTCAAACATATCGCCAAAAAGATTGATACACTTAGCCTGTCAGAGCTCAACAGAGAACTAGCACATGCAGACGAAAAAGACGCCGTTCTAAACCAAGCAGAAACCTCAGGTGTTAACCTCAAAAAATACACAACTACAGATTTAAGTGAATACAAACTAAACTTACTCGAACAGCTGAAAAGAGTAGCCGCAGAGGTCATTGACAAACAATTAGCGTCGTTAGCTGATGGCGGGATATTACAGAAATTCACCTTAGATTTTGACGATATTAAGGATAATTCCCAATCTTTTGATGAATTAATTTTACCCATTCGTTCAGACATGCCAAACAGTGAAGAGCAGCGATATATCTTTGTAGAAGTGCTACACAGTTACCCTGAAACATCAGAGGTAAAAGTACGTCTAGAAACAGGTTCTCCCGATAATCGTTTTGATCCAGAGATAGATTTAGTCTTTAAGGTCGGCTTTTTTGACTTTCCATTAATCGACAATTCTCGTTTATCTCACGCACAACGTATCGCTATTGTACTCACTAGGTGGTCAGAATACGGCGCAGAACTAGCATTGATTTACTTTCCTGGCTCCCGAGCTGGCATGAAGGAAAAACCATATTACGATGAAGTAATAGCTGAATTGCAAAATAGCAAGCGAAAACTCATTAACTCGGAGATAGGATATTAATGTCGATAGCTAGAATTCTCATTTGGATTAGCCTTGGCTTAAGCACTTGCCGCTTGAGTTATGCCCAACAAGAAACCAAGCTCGAAGAAGAACTTGAGCCAGCCACGCTAACCAAAGACCTAATAGAGCCTGTCGCCGTAATTGAAGAAACAGAACTGACCATTAGTGTACAAAAAGCGGACGACGAGCTCAGCCCTGTAGCCAATGCCAAAATTATTGTGACTTATGCGGACGGCCAAGAATTCGAGCGACAAACAAGTCAATTAGGTGTTGCGGTATTAAAAGGTTTACCTTTTGGCACCGCTGATATCGATGTCATTGCCACCGGCTTAAAGTCTGGTGGCGGAACTGAGGTGTTAGATGCGCCTAACCAGTCTTTACGTTATATATTGAAATTCAGACATACTGATTGACCTCTTTTCCAAAATTTTCTCGCAATACCTGCGAAACCAATGGTCAAACTTGATGACCATTTTCTGCCAAACAATCCAGTTTTCCTTAACACGCAATGACCATCACTGACATGGCCGGACTATTCGCAATTGGATTTGGCGTTAGTATTATGTCTATCGCTAGATCGTTTATTTTGATTACCTAGTGCCACGATAAAAATGATCAAAATAGCAAACAACCAAATTTCATTATCCAAGGCCTCAGCAAACATCCAACTTGAAATCAATAATGAAAAAAATACCTGCAATAACTGCGTTTGACTGACCACTGCTATACCACCGATTGCCATAGCAGCGTTCCATATGAAAAAACCAAATAACTGGCTGACCACGGTTAAATACACAAAACCTCCCCAAATACCCAAGTCGATTTGGAATGGCTGGGCTGGAAATAGCAAAAACGCAGGCAACCAAAAAAACGGCATGGCGATAACCAGTGTCCAGCTAATAACTTGCCAGCCGGGCATTTCTTTAGACAACCTGCCACCAGTGGCATAACCAAAACCTGCAGTGAATACAGCCACCAATAAAAGTAAATCTGCCCATTGTGGCCCAGAAGTTTGTTGTGTAGCAGTAAAGGCAAACACTAAAACAGCAGCCAAAACAGCGAAAAACCAAAACTTTTTAGGCATCTGCTCTTTCGCTAAAACTGCACCCATTACCGCTGTTACTAAGGGCAGGATCCCCACCACAATAATGCCTCTAGAAGACTCAGTTAAACTCATCGCAATCGAAATACTCACCGGAAAACCAAAGGTGATCCCTAGCGCGCTTAAAGCCAACCACTTAAATTGATACCTAGTGGGACGAGACACACCTTTACCCCATAAAATGCCTGCGGCAAATATACCAGCAAAAGCGGTTCTGCCTAATCCCACAAACCATGGATCGAGTTGCTGTGTCACATATGCACTTAAAGGTAAGGTAAAACTGAATAACAACACCGCTATTGTGCCTAGCAATAGACCTTTAGTTTGCCCGCTCATAGATACGTTGCAGCGCATAAAAATTGGGCTAACCCATTGGTGTATCCAAAGTTGCATAATTTATTCTTCCATCGCTATCTTATTTAAACCGATAATAAAGCCACTGCAAAAACCATAACAGACTCAATTTTTTAAAAAAACCAGTACAATAAAAACCACAACGAATGAGGCATCCCCATATGGCATTCAAATACCAACAATTGGCTGAGTTAATACTGAGTGAAATAAACAGCGCCCACCTACAAGCGGGGCAGGCGTTACCGGCACTAAGAAAGTTTGCCAAACAGCACCAAGTAAGTTTGGCTACCGCCACTAAAACGTACGAGTGGTTGCAAAGTCAGGGCGTAATAGACGTTAAAGCTCAGTCTGGTTTTTATGTGAAAGCCCAACCCGCCATTCCCATGTTGAGTAAACCCAAATTGAAGTCGGTGTCGATTGAACATGATCAGTCAGACGTTATTTTTGAAATATTGCAAAATGCCCTAACCTACGACCAAATAGGGTTAAGCAATGGCTACCTAGATAGCTCGTTACGCCCATCCGCGGAATTGCGACGCTCTTTCAAACGAACGGCTAAGCAAGCAAGTCTGACGACTAACAGTTATGGTCATACTCAGGGCGAATTGAAACTGCGTCAAGCCATTGTCAATATCATGCAGCAACGGCAATGTTCTCTTAATTCAGAGCAAGTGATTGTTACCAATGGCTGCCTAGAAGCTGTCAATGTCGTATTGGCGCAAATTACCGAACGCGATGACACTGTCGCCATTCTAACCCCTTGTTACAGTGGTTTACTCACCGCTCTCAAACATGCCAAACGGCAGATTCTTGAGATACACTGTGGTGCTAATGGTCCCGACATGACCCACCTTGCAGAGTTATTCGACCAAGGCGCTTTTTAGCACCCTTATTTTTAGCGCCACCGCGAGTAACCCTATGGGTTTTACGTTGGAGACGCGAATAAAAAAGCAATTGGCTCAACTGGCCAAACAATACAAAGTCTACATTATCGAAGATGACACTTTTGGCAGTCTAGATTACAGTCAAACCCTTGCTGCGCCGGCATTCTCCTATGATCATGGAGGCTATATCGTATATTGTTCGTCGTTTTCGAAAGACCTTGCGCCCAATATGCGTTTAGGTTGGATAACATCTAAGCCGTTGTTACCACGCCTGATTCGTCATAAAGTCGCACTAAATATCACCTGCAACATTCCTTGCCAATTGGCGATGGCTGATTATTTATACTCGCAGAGTTATCCGGCGCATATACGTAAGTTAAGCCAAACCTTGCAGCAAAATATATTGCACTTGCAAAGCTGTGTACTGCAATGTTTTCCTGAAGGAACTCGTGTTTCGCAGCCACAGGGCGGATTTTTTCTATGGGTAGAGTTGCCAAATCAATTACAGGCAATCAACCTTTACAATTTGGCGGTCAGCGAAAACATCTGTTTTATGCCCGGACACACCTTTAGTATGTCCGGCCAATATGATCATTGTTTACGCTTGAGCATTAACCAAGTTTGGCACACAGGCTTACAACAGGCAGTACAGCGATTGGGAAAGCTAGCCAGCTCTTTTCTTTAATTTTGCTTTATTTGGGATTGATTCGTTTTTGGAATATACCTTAACCGAATATTTTAGACTCATTGACGCTTTTGAATTGTCTGTGACATAGATTTTGTCTATAATGCTGCGCCGTCTGGTAATGATTTTTATTGTCTATTAATTAGCCTAAAAATAGTATAAATCAATACAAAACTGTTCAACTCAAACGCCTTTAGGGTAATCATGACAAACTATATTTTCGTCACAGGTGGTGTGGTTTCATCACTTGGGAAAGGTATTGCTGCAGCCTCACTTGCGGCAATTTTAGAAGCTCGTGGCTTGAAAGTTACCATGCTCAAGCTTGACCCCTATATTAATGTTGATCCAGGTACGATGAGCCCTATTCAGCATGGTGAAGTATTTGTTACTGACGATGGCGCAGAAACAGATTTAGATTTAGGTCACTACGAACGTTTCATTCGTACCCGTATGACCAAGAAAAACAATTTCACCACTGGCCGAGTATACGAAGAAGTGCTTAAACGTGAACGCCGTGGTGATTATCTCGGTGCAACCATTCAGGTTATACCTCACATTACCAACGAAATTAAACGTCGCGTAATTGATGGTTCTGAAGGGGTTGACGTAGCGATCGTAGAAATCGGTGGCACAGTAGGCGACATTGAGTCTCAACCCTTTATTGAAGCAGTTCGCCAATTGGGAGTAGAAGTCGGTCGTAATCGAGCCATGTTTATGCACTTAACCTTAGTACCTTACTTGGCCGCTTCTGGCGAAGTGAAAACTAAACCCACCCAGCACTCGGTCAAAGAGTTGCGCTCGGTTGGGGTGCAACCAGATATTTTGGTTTGCCGCTCTGAGGTGCCATTACCTTCAAACGAACGTTCAAAAATAGCATTATTTACCAATGTGGTAGACAAAGCCGTAATTTCATTACGGGATGTCGATAGCATCTATAGAATTCCAGCAATGTTAAAAGCCCAAGGGCTAGATGAATTAGTAGTTGAACGCTTTGGCTTAGCCTGCCCAGAAGCAGACCTAACCGAGTGGGAACAAGTTCTGTATGCTGAATCTAACCCTACTAGCGAAATTACCATTGGCATGATTGGAAAATATGTTGAATTGCCTGATGCATATAAGTCAGTTAATGAAGCACTCAAACATGCGGGCTTAAAAAATCGACTGGCGATCAACATCAAGCACATTGATTCTCAAGATATTGAAAGTAAAGGCGAGCAAGTACTACAAAACCTAGATGCAATCTTAGTTGCAGGCGGATTTGGCGAGCGTGGCATTGAAGGTAAAATTGCCACGGCCAAGTATGCTCGTGAAAACAACATACCTTATTTAGGTATTTGTTTAGGTATGCAAGTTGCGCTAATTGAATATGCCCGTAATGTAGTTGGCATGGAAAACGCGAACAGCACAGAGTTTGATCCTGACACACCTTATCCTGTTGTAGGGTTAATAACCGAATGGTTAGATGCAGATGGCTCTAAAGAGTCTCGTAGCGAAAACTCTGACTTAGGTGGCACCATGCGTGTGGGAAGCCAGTTGTGTCACTTAGTTTATGGTAGTAAAGTACATGACCTATACGGTTCAAATGAAATTTATGAGCGCCATAGACATAGATATGAAGTAAACAACAACTTACGTGAACAAATTGAAACAGCCGGTTTAAAAGTTACTGGCCTATCAACTGACAAACGTTTAGTTGAAGTAATCGAATTGCCCGACCATCCTTGGTTTGTCGCGGGTCAATTTCACCCAGAATTCAACTCTACACCTCGTGACGGACACCCTCTTTTCGAAGGGTTTGTGAAAGCTGCGGGAGAATACTTTAAGCAAAATAATTAGAAATTATAATTAAAAGAACGGTGGGTCAAAGACCCTTTAACTTTTAATCAATTTAAGGTCACAAGAATGTCAAATATCAGTAAAATTATTGCTCGCGAAATCATGGATTCTCGTGGTAACCCAACTGTAGAAGCAGATGTATATTTAGAGTCTGGTGTATGGGGCCGTGCTGCTGCTCCATCAGGTGCATCAACAGGTTCTCGCGAAGCGTTAGAATTACGCGATGGCGATAAAACCCGTTATTTAGGTAAAGGGGTTTTGAAAGCCGTTGCCGCAATCAATGACAACATCGCTCCTGCATTAGTTGGTAAAGATGCCCTTGCACAAGCTGAAATCGATCAAATCATGATCGACTTAGATGGCACTGAAAACAAAGAAAAATTCGGTGCGAATGCGATTTTAGCGGTTTCTTTAGCGGTAGCTAAAGCAGCAGCAAATGCCAAAGGCGTACAATTATTTGAACACATTGCTGACCTAAACGGCACGCCAGGTGTTTATTCTTTGCCATTGCCAATGATGAACATCATCAACGGTGGTGAACATGCTGACAACAACGTTGATATCCAAGAGTTCATGATTCAACCTGTTGGTGCGAAAAGCTTTAAAGAAGCTTTACGTATGGGTGCTGAGATTTTCCACGCACTTAAAAAAGTACTGTCTGCAAAAGGCCTTAACACTGCTGTTGGCGATGAAGGTGGTTTCGCTCCAGATTTAGCATCGAACGCTGATGCATTAGCTGTAATCAAAGAAGCGGTTGCGGCGGCAGGTTATGAGCTAGGTTCAGATGTAACTTTAGCTATGGATTGCGCAGCCTCTGAGTTCTACAACAAAGAAACAGCAATTTATGACCTTAAAGGCGAAGGCAAGCAATTTACCGCTAACGAATTCTCTGATTTCTTAGCAACACTTTGTGATCAATACCCAATTGTTTCAATTGAAGATGGCTTAGACGAGTCAGATTGGGACGGTTTTGCTTACCAAACTAAATTACTAGGTGACAGAGTTCAAATCGTAGGTGATGACTTGTTCGTTACCAACACTAAGATTTTAGCCCGCGGTATTGAAAACGGTATTGGTAACTCTATCTTAATCAAGTTTAACCAAATCGGTTCTTTAACTGAAACATTAGCTGCTATCAAAATGGCTAAAGATGCTGGTTTTACTGCTGTTATCTCTCACCGTTCAGGTGAAACTGAAGACGCGACTATCGCTGATTTAGCGGTAGGTACAGCTGCAGGTCAAATCAAGACTGGCTCTTTGTGTCGTTCTGATCGTGTATCTAAGTACAATCAATTATTACGTATTGAAGAATTCTTAGGTGATAAAGCAGTTTTTAACGGTTTATCAGAAGTTAAAGGTCAGTAATTAAATTCGGTGAACCTGACTTTAATAAGTAGCAGATAGTGTTCTTTGTATAATATTAACTGCAACTTAACGATTTTGAGTATAAAATGGTCGGCTAACGCTGGCCATTTTTGATTTAGCTACCGTTTAATTAATCACTTTCGTAATGTTCAGGTAACATAAATTTACACAATGCTGATCCCCTCATCTAAACAGGTAGACATTTTTTCTGACGACCAACGTCAGCTGCATTTTGCGGAACTTTGTAATGCTTTATATGAAAGAGAGCTCGCGAACTTATCTCAACAAAAAATCAGTAATATCAGTTTGTTACAACGTAAACTAGGTGGATTAAAACACCATATAAAACGCGCCGCCGATAGCCTGTTACAGAAAGAATCTCCTTTACAAATCGACATCCATAATGCCAGTTGGCAAGGCAAACAAGCCGCAAAATGTATGGCAGACAAAGCCGACCCAGACAAAACTGAACAATGGTTTATCGACAATAGTCAATTGGGACGATGTATTGCCATACATGTAGACACCTTAGGTGCGGAACATATTGAGTTAGACTCAATCGACAGAATAGACCGAGAAAACGCCAAACTCCACGCTAATAAATTTGGCTGGTTCGCCTTTGACGGCACCTTCGTCGAAGACTCCATTCGTCAAGCAGATGTACTTAACCTTAAGCTCCTCAAACCCAACAAAACAGTATTTACCGCAGCGTGTTGCGGACATAATTGGAATCACAAAGGTAAAAGCCAACCCAAAGCACTATCGTTGAGAGAGTTAATGCTATCTTTATCAATAAACTGGAAAACATTTAAATAATAGCCCCATCCCCCTCTATTTAAGACACCCATAATAGAATCTCCCTATTGAGGCACCCATAACAAAATCGAGCTTTAAACCATCTCAGGTCCCGCTTTTCTAATCCATTCGGTTTAAATTATGCTTAAAACAACTAAATTGACGATGTTTGCGGGTATGATGACGTGATTTTGTGGGGTGTGGTGAATATCAGGCGTGCTAATTCTCAACAGCGATGTTGATGAGGTTTGTTACTTTGAAAAAAAGGCTAAGCGTGTTTGAGTAGGGTTTTGGCTTTACCTATGCCTCGTATTTTTTGATGTTGGGTGTGTAGGCTGAAGTTTCGCATTAAATGTTCACTGCCTACAGCGTAACAAAAGTGCTTTTCGAATTCTGTGGTTAAGGTCAACCATTGTTCGTCGTTTAGGCCTAGCCTTTGTAGAATGGGCTGTTGCTGTGTATCGATTAATCCTGACTTATCATCTCTGATAACACGACCTGTGGTGTCGATGAGGTCGCAGTAATCTTTTAGTGAAAAAGCGATGCCTCTCGGCATGTTTTGCCTTAGGGTTGCCAACAAATGGCATTAAACCTTTGGGTTGCTGGTGTTGTCTCAAAGCTTGTATCCGGGTTTGAATACTGGTGTGGTCAGAGTCCTCAGGTGTGTTGGCCATATTGGCGCGAATGGGGTTTAAGTCCACGTAAGCCATGCAGGCCAGTAGGGCGGATTTATCGAGTAGTGCTTGAGACTTAAACCGTCCTTCCCAGAATCTGCCTGTGCAGGCATCTTCTTTGTTGGCTTCTCGGGCTATGTACTCATTAAGATTACGCATCAACCAACTGATGTCATACAAACGCATCCGGTAAATTTCAACGGTTTCTAGAAGGGTATGCCGTTCACTCTTGCTCAACGTGTCATCTCGCATAAACCGCTGCGACAACAAGGTGCCTTTATGCAGTTGATGCCAGCGAACGAGCACTTGTTTCACCGTCCAGCGCTCAGCCAAGGGTTTGTTCACGCACAGCACCACATGAGTGTGATTGCTCATCACCGCATAGGCGCAAATGTCGATAGCAAAGATGCGGCTTAAATGAAGCAAGCGTGTTTCAACCCAAGCCCGCCTATGTTCATAGCTCTGGCCTGTCAACGTATCTTCACCACACAAAAATGAACGGCGAACACAGCGTGAAACACAATGATAATAAGGGGTGTCGACTAAACTGATTTGGCTTTTACGAGACTGAGGCATCATGGCCATCCTTGGTTGAATCACTACCATTAGTCTAGTTCAAATTGCGGATTCGTCGAATTTAATTATGGGTGTCTTGATTGGGGGGGCATGGGTGTCTTGATTGGGGGGGCAGTGCTGGTGAGCACTGCTGTACTTGGCCTCATTCCATATTGTTCATCTAAAAACGATAAGTGGTATAAATACCAGCTAATCGCTCTAAACTGTTGTCGAGCTTGTAACCATTTTCTTGCGCATCAAAATTTGAGTAACCCGCAAATACGCCCATGTCGATATTATTGGTATAGGCGTAATTCAAACCCACACTCACTTGATGCGCGTCTTGCTGCACAAAGTCTTTTAGGTCTCGGTATGTATAGGTTACATTTGCAGTCCAATCTTTTACGACATTTGCCTGCATGCCCAATGAATAACGGTACTCATCTTTGTTCTGCAACTTTTCTTCATCCCACTTCACATAACCTAAGGAGAAAAGCATCGCGATATCTTGATTGAGCACATATTTACCGTTTAAGTCGACACCATAACCAACTGAGTCTCCATGTAATGTTGACTCTTGAAATCCTCTAACACCTACACCTATCGCTAATTCCAAGCCAACGTCGTTGCCCGGTCGAGCTAAAACACGATAATTAATCCCGCCTAAACCAATAGTTAAGTTATCCGTTAATCCATAAGCGGCACTTATATTAAGCTCCCTGCGACTTTCATCCTTCTCTTCTCCTATTGCTATCGCACCACTAACTGAAATGGTGCCATCTGTTAGAGTTAGAGGTCGTAATACTGGGTTTTGAGGATACTCCCTTTCTGCAAAAGCAGATGATGAGGCCAAGAATAAGGCAATGCTAGTAAGAGTTTTTTTCATAATGATAACTTCCTAAGTGAAACTTTCTAATAAACGATACGAGAATAATAAGCTCATCACTCATATGTTTCTTGAGGCACTTTGTAGAAGAAATGTACGACTAACGTAAGCAAATGTAAGATGCAAAAATTGGCGTTATGGCCGCCCCCTTTCTATTTATGACGGCACAATCTATAGCTAAGCACTACCTTAGCTCTCAATTTGTTTAGCTGTTGGTATCAATTTCCCAAGCGCGGGCGGAGCCAATACTCCTCGAAACTTTCACTGGTGGCGTAAAAATGTTAACAAGAGACTATGGCGTCAATAGCTAATTTACAGCCTTTGGGGCTTCCCCCACTCGGCAATGGTTGAACAATTGAAGCGCATGTAAATTGGCATGATTGTGACTTCCAGCTACGCAATCTATAGAACCGTAGGCAAAACCAAGATTTCTTAGTTCAGCTTGAATGCCACTTACTTCAACAGCGGGAGCCAGATGATCGAGATATGAATTTTAGTCGTACTTTCATTACAGCTAATAAGTTACCTGAACTCGATGTATGGACTCCACCAACCTACACCGCAGATAGTATCGACTCAAACAAAATGAGTCCATATATCGAGCTAGGGTTAATTGAAGTAAAAGTATACTGCGGGAACCAATTAGCTTAACCAACATAAGAAAGGCCTGTTGCTACTTTTATTTTTCTGATGTCAATTGCTTAGGCTTAGTGGACAGCTTTATACATTATACGGCTGTCGTTAGCTCTTGTAGTATGTCGTATAGGCCTGCTTCATTTACGTCAATTGTATTATCAATTTTTTGCTGTAAACGATTTTGCGTGGGGTAGCTGCAATTGGCCATTACTTGAGCTTCAATCTGCAACGGGTTGTTAAACTGTGACAATGGCTCTGGATGCATGGCTAACCAAAGTTGGGCGCTATGTATATGACCTGCACTGACTAGCATTCTAGTCTGAGAAATATTTTGCCAACTTTCGGCATCGGCCATAAGCGGCGATGAACGATAAAAATGCAAGGTTGATGCGGTTGTTTTGTCTAATTCTACGGCTGGAGGTTCGTATAGCGTTGGACGATATAAGTTGTTTTGCTCTAACATCGCTAATAGTAAAGCAAACTTAGCTCCCTGTGCTGAAGCTCTATTAATTTCTCCATTTAATTCGCGATCGCGCACTATCACTGGATCGAGTCCTGTCAGTGGAGTTTGTTCAGTAACGTCATTAGGCGCGAGCAACAGATCATCCAGATGTAAATTCGTCGTTACTGAGGTTATCGCATCATTCAGCCAAGACTTGAGCAAGTATTTACATCTATTCTCCTCTCTGCCCTACTTTTGTATAACGGCAAGTTATCAAAAATTTATCACAATGACTGATTTGCACCTATATTTGGTTGACACTAGGCGGCGCATCAATGACGATGACAAATTCAAACTATTTACCCATTCCATAGCAGTAAGGTGAGCAAGTTATGTTTTATAAAATAAACTTCATATGCCAAATCAAGGAATTTATGCATAATCCCATTCAGCAAAAGCGTGCGCTCGTGACCTTGGCATTGACGACTTTTATGGCGTTACCCATTGCCTCCAATGCCGCTGATTCGACCACTCGTCCTAGCACTCAAGCAAATACCAACATCATTACACCCAGAATTGTCGGAGGGGAAATAGCATCTCAACAAAATTGGCCGTGGATGACGGCATATGTTTTAACTTCTCAAGCCGTCAATACATCATTGTCAGTTAATTCCGCTCTATACCAAACTCAGCACTTTACTTCAGGTCCTAGTGGCAATGTATCTGGCGAGATAGTTTCTTGTGGTGACGGCCTACAACCCTGTGTAAATGTACAAAAGAAAATTTGCTTAATTAAGCGAGGAACCAATACTTTTGCCGAGAAAGCGCTTAATTGTGAAACCTCTGGTGGCGTCGGGGCGATTATTTATAATAATGTTGAAGGTTTAATATCGGGCACGGTGGGCACCGACTTTAGCGGACGTATCCCTTTAGTTGCGGTTACTCAAACAGAAGGGGAGCAATTACTTGACTTAGTCGGTGAGACAGCCGAGATAAGTGTTTCTGCAGTGAGCAACTTACGCCAAGATGCCACATGTGGTGCGTCGTTTTTGGGTGATAAATGGGTTCTAACAGCCGCTCATTGTGTGGACTCATCTAATGCATTTTTATTCCAAATGAATGTGGGGGAGTATGACCTATCTGATGGTGCTGAAAATGCTAGCCCTATTGCTAATATTTATATTCATCCCGATTATGACGCAGACGCCATTAACAACGATATTGCCCTTGTAGAATTGACCGAATCAATTAATGCTCCGGCCGTTCGCTTGGCTAGCGATACTACGACTAGAGAAGCCGCTATTGCCAACTCTACGGCAACCGTGGCTGGTTGGGGAGGCAGAACAGGCTACGTTGCAGGAGAAGGCCCCACCTCTAACTATCCCAATATATTGCACCAAGTAGATTTGACATTATTGAGCAACGAGCAATGTGAGCGAGAATTTTCGAATGGTACCATTACCAATGCCATGATTTGTGCCACAAGCATTATAGAACAAGGCTCATGCCAAGGTGATAGTGGTGGTCCTCTTGTCATTAACACGAATGAAGGATTACAGCAGGTAGGTATTGTTAGCTTTGGTGTGGGTTGTGCCGATCCAGAGTACTCAGGAGTATATACCCGAGTGGCAGAATTCACCGATTGGCTGGATGCCCTAACCGAAGGGATTGCCATTCAGCAATTACAGGATTTTGGCATTGTGCCTGTCAATTTCGCCACCAGCGCATCGCTAAAAGTAGTAAATAACTCAGGCACCACAACCAACGTCAATTTTAACATTGAAGGAGATACTGCCTTTAGTTTAGACGCCAGTGATTGCAATACCTTAGCGCCAAGTGCTAGTTGTCAGTTAGTGGTTAATTACAATCCACAAACTACGGGCGACGATTTAGCCAAGATTATTATCAGCACTAACGATAATATTAAGGTTAGCCAAGCAAAATTAGTGGGGTTCGCCGTTGGCCCAGCAAACTCATTATCAGGCGTAGCAGGCCCCAGCAATAATAACTTGAGCTGGTATTCTGGTGGTGACAAAGCATGGGTTAGCAACGCCACAGAAGGGGTAGAAAGTGGCAATATTGGTGACCGAGAAGAGAGTATTCTATTAGCCTTGATTAATGGCTCTGGCTCTTTGAATTTTGACTGGGGAGTGTCTTCAGAAGTAAATGAAGAGGAAGGCGAAGATCCATTCGACATTTTACAGTTATACATAGATGGTCAATTAATTGAATATATCAGTGGTGAAGTTGATGTACATACTTATGCCGATGAAAATACCCCACTAACTTTAGGCGATGGTTTTCACCTTATTACTTGGGTCTATAGTAAAGATCCCGCCACTGCAGAAGGTGAAGATAAAGGTTTTGTTCAAAATGTAACCTTTATAGCTGACCAAGTTGTCACACCGCCAACCGCCCCCACTCCAACCGAGCCAACGCCTAGCCAACCTAGCTCAAACAACGCTTCAGGGGGCGCAACAACTTGGTTACTATTAGTCATTGCTAGCGTGATTTGGGTTCGACGAAAGTCATCATAATTAAGTTATCTAGTATACAATCAAAGCCAGCAGTTTGTTGGCTTTGATATTTTTAACTCCCTCTGTCTCCCACTCCCAAGAAGTTATACTCAAGCTCCTCGAAAGTAACATTACACAACATTTACATTTAAATCCCTTTTTCACGTGAAAAAATATTATGATCGGAACTTTATAAAATCTTATGTAAAATAGCGTAGCTTGATGGGTAAATTTTTTCTTTCCTGTACATTTCTGTTAATTACTGCCTGCAGTTCTACTTTAAATAGAACAGATGTTCCGCTGCCCGAAACTCACTTTATCCCTGACGCATGGTTTAATTCCAATCACCCTATCAATCAAAACATTACGCAACAAAATCCCAACTTATTAGTCATACCGCAGCACTTGCAAAAAATTCTGCAACAAGCCCAGTTCGACAACCTAACGGTAAAGGTAGCCTTGGCTCGTCTTAATATTAGTCAAGGCAACAAATCAGGCCACTCATGCAAGCCAACTACCCGACGTAGATGCCACCCTAGGCTCTCGTAAACAACAAGTATTAAAAGACCAAGACAAATCTCTGCAAAATTCCTATTCAGCTAGCTTCAGAGCAAGTTGGGAGCTAGACCTATGGCAAAAATTAGCCTCAACCCGCGCTGCATCTGAGGCAGATTTACAAGCTGCAAAGTTTGACCTTGGAGCGGCCAAGCAATCAATCATAGGGCAAGTATTGTTACGTTATCTAGATATACAACAGGGTCAAGAATTGGTGTATTGGTCTAAACAAAACCTAGCGAGTCAACAGCGAAGAGTGGATATAACCGCTCAACGTCTAGATTCTGGATTGACCAGCAGTCAGGATTACCGTTTAGCATTAAACAGCTTGCACAGTATTCAAGCAGCTCTTAGCCAACAACGCTTAAACCTTAATTTAGCGAAACAGAGATTCAACTTATTGCTAGGAAAGTACCCAAGTACACCTATCGAAAACAGTAAGGAGGAAATTGGCATTCCTAAACTTATTGAGGTGATTTCCCCCAAACAAGTCCTGCAACAACGTCACGATTTAGTTGCAGCTGAATATCGCCTACTGAGTGCCCATTATCGTAGTAAAGAAGCCGATAAGGGCTATTTGCCTGATATTAATATTGGTGCCAACATTCGCGCCAACCGAGAAGAACTCAGTCAATTATTTGATTGGAAGTATTGGTTAGCTACGTTAACCGCTGACTTAGTACAACCAATTTTTAACAATGGTACTATCGATGCGGATATCAAACTAAAACAAGCTCGACAAGATCTAGCTTTAGCCCAATACCAACAAACACTTTTGACGGCTTGGCAAGAGATTGAACAAGCACTCTACGCTGAGCGAATTCAACGCCAACGATTTGTTGCACTAGACAAAGCTTTCAGACAAATCCATGCCGCCGAAAAACGTACTATAGAAAATTATCAAAATGGTTTAGCCAGCAGTTTTGAGTTACTAAACTTACAAACTCGTCGGATTAATGCCAAGGTTAATCTGATCCGTAGCCGGTTTGCGATTTTATCAAATCGAGTTAACTTAATTTTAGCTTTGGGTGAGCCCTTCCCCATCGCCCGTCATTCAAGCGAGACTTTATAATATGCAACCCGTCGCACGTAACATGTTAGTTCGAAAGCTCATAAAGTGGCTGGTCGCCCCCGGTATTTTGTTATTTATTAGCTTAGCCGTGGTGAACTGGTTAGATAGCAATAAGCCGCAACCTAACGAACGCCCCACCCGAGTGAAGCTAAATAAGGTGTTTGTGCACGAGTCAATCCAAGCTAGCACTTCACTAAAAGGTCATAGTCAGGGCCAAATGTTGCCTACCGAAGATTTAGAAATTCGCAGTGAAGTAACGGGCAAAATAGAGATCCTGTCAGACAACCTAGTGAATGGCGGCAAAGTGACTAAAGGCGAGTTACTGGTTCAAATTGACCAAAGCGATTACCTGCTTGAAGTCATCCAAAGACAATCAAGAGTGGCTCAGGCAGAACAGCAACTAGCCAAGGTAACAGCAGAAACTGAATCGGCACAACGAGAACTTGCCGACTTGGGCCGTAAAAACCCTTCCAGCTTAGCCAGAGGAATACCTCAACTAAAACAAGCCGAGGCGTCTTTAGAAGCCGCTAAAGCTGACTTAGCTATCGCTAAACTCGCTTTAAAAAGAACCCAAATATTTGCACCTTTCGACGGCCGAGTTGAAAAAGAAACCTTAACTAAAGGCCAATACTTAAATCGCGGAGGCGTAGTTGCCAAAATACATGGCAACGATGTCATGGAAGTAAGACTTGCAATGAACGCCGAGCAATTTACTCAAATAGGCCTGCCTCTGGATTATTACAGCCATTATCAAGATTCTAAATTCGACGTGAATTTAACCGCTCAAGTAGGACAAAGTGCATTAAAGTGGCATGCCAAGATAATCCGAGTAGAAGCGGCTATTGATAGTCAAACCCGCAGTTTGTATGCGGTTGCAGAAGTCCATAGCCAAAAAGGTCAACAGTACCCCTTGCTTAAAGGCTTGTTTGTTAACGCTGAGATCACCGGCCAATTAGTCGATAACGTAACTGAATTACCTAAATTGGCATTACGTAGTAATGAACAATTATGGGTAGTAGACGAGAACAACCAACTTAAAGTAGAAATTGCGGATATTGTGCAGCGTAAGCCAGACTCAATTATTGTCAGAAACTTACCCGATCACAGCTTAGTCATAGTATCTGCTTTGGCCATTCCAACTTCAGGCATGCCAATTCAGCCATTATTACCCAATGGGCAAATAGCCCGTAAAAGAACTCATCAGACGATCGAACCAATCAGAAAAAAGACGTAACAACAAAACTGATTCTCCTCAAAAATTAGCAAAATTGGGCCATGAAAATGCAAAGTAACTCGATTTTAGCTTGGTGGATACGCAACCCCATAGCAGCCAATTTAGCCATGCTAATACTCATTGTAGCTGGCAGTATGGCTTACATGCTAACCATCGAAAAAGAACCTTTTCCTACCGTACGTTTACCGATCATGGATGTTCGCATGACGTGGCGAGGGGCCAGCCCTAGAGACATCGAAGACCAATTGGTTGTGCGTTTTGAAGAAGCGGTGAAAAACGTAGAAGGGATAAAATCCGTTGTATCTAACGCCTTCGAAGGGCGCGCTCATGTTGTTATTACAGGCGAGGAACGAGTCGACAGACGAAAGTTCTCGGATGACATTCGCGAAAAAATAAACTCAGTGAATGGTCTACCAAGCGACGCAGAGAGACCAATAGTAACGGAACGTATCAAGCGCGATCAAATGATAAGAATTGCCCTACACGGCAATATCGATGAGTTAATGCTGAACAAAATAGCTCAAGAAATCAGACGAGAAGTCGCTGCATTACCACTGATCACTAATGTCGACATCAATGGTGATACCAATGAAGAAATATCCATTCAAGTCACTGAGCAAAAATTACGTCAATACGGACTGACCTTCAGCGAAATAGAAGCAGCTGTGCGCAATAACTCTATTAACACTTCCGCTGGAAGTGTATTTGGCGAAACCGAAACTTTTCGTTTAAACGTCAGAAATAGAGCAGAAAAACAAGTCGACTTTGAAAAAATAATTGTTCGCCATTCACCAGATGGAGCCATTCTAAGATTGGGAGACGTCGCCACGATTTATGACGGCTTAGCAATCAGTAAACGCTACTCATCCTTCGACGGAGAAGTGGCATTGTTAATCGACGTATACAACGGGGATTATATGAATATTCCTGTTATGTCAGCCAATGTTAGAGAGTATATTGAAGAAAAAGTTAAACGCCTGCCAGATGGGGTTAATCTAACAATTTGGGAAGATTGGAATAACGCCTATCAAAGTCGACTAGACACCATATTTAACAATGCAATTAGCGGCTTAATACTAGTTTTCAGCCTACTCCTGCTGTTTCTACAACCTCGTATTGCACTGTGGGTTTCTGTGGGGATAGGCACCGCCTTTGCCGCTGCATTTTGGTTATTACCCAGTTTTTCAGTGTCTCTTAACATGTTGTCTCTATTCGCCTTTATGATGGTCATTGGCATAGTGGTAGATGACGCCATTGTTATTGGTGAAAGCATTCATAAACAACATGAACTTGGGCATCATGGTGAAAAAGCCGCACTTTTAGGCGTACAAGCCGTAGCCAAACCCGTTGTATTTGGCGTGCTCACCACTATTATAGTATTTATGCCCATGGCATTTTTACCTAGGCAGCACAGCTGAATTTACACGCACCATTGCCATAGTGGTGATGCTAGCTTTATGCTTCTCGTTGTTTGAAGCTTTGTTTATTTTACCTTCTCACTTACGCCATTTACCCGATGATGAGCCAGGCAATAAACCATCAAAGTTAGCACGCTTTCAAAAGAAATTTGCCGATTTTTTAACTTGGGTTGGCAGTCATATTTATGGTCCATTTATCGACTTATTACTGCGCTGGCGATATATAGTGGTAGCGATATTCATTCTTGTTTTTTGTTTGTCGGTTAAACTTTTAAACGATAATTTTGTTTTACAATCCTTTGAACCCAAAATTGAAGCCGACACCATTCGGCTAAATATTTCTTTGCCTGAAAACGTCTCTTTTGAAAGAATGCAGCAAGTACTGAGTCAAATGAACGCAGGCCAAGAGAAGCTAACTAAATATGTGGCTGACTTAAGCAGCGACGGTAAAGGCGAATTCATTGCTCATCACTACAGCCGCATTTATGGCAGCACCATCGCCAGTTATCTAAAACTAGTACCTTATGATGAACGGATTATTGATACTGACACAGCCACCAATTTATTGACTGAGTATATTGGTGAAATTCCTGATGCAGAAGAAATTCAGTTCAAAGCCACCTTGAATGAACGAGAGCCCAAAGTGGCCTTTATGGTCCAAAGTAATAATATTGACGCTATGACTGTGGCGGTCAAGGAGCTCAAGAATCACCTTGCGGAATATGACGATGTATATTTAGTTAGGGACAGTTTAGCCCGCGGTAGCAAAGAAATTATGTTTACCATGAAACCTGGAGCAGAGGCACTGGGCGTAACACTAAAAGATATAAGCCAACAAGTTAAACAAGCTTTCTATGGGCAAGAAGTGCAAAGGTTGCCGCGAGAAGGGGTGATTCCAGAGTTAGGGTTCACTACACTAGGGCTGAGAGAGAAAATATAGATTCTTTGTACTCTTTAAAAATTCGCACAAGGCAAAAAAATGAAATACCTTTAGTGAACTTAGTCAATATCGAGCTTAAACTAGGGATCAGCCGTATCCAGAGACGAGACGGTATGAAAGTCGCTTGGGTATATGCGGACTACGCTGGAAACAACTTGAATGCATTAAAAGAAAAAATTAGAGCGGATTATTTAACTGAGTGGGCAAAACGTAACCCTGAAGTAAATATGGACAGAAAAGGCCGCTCACGCAACCAAGACGAGTTCATGGATAAAGTCTATCATTATGAAGGGTTGGCGTTATTTATCGCCTACGTACTGATGGCTGTCGCATTTAAATCCTATACTCAGCCGCTGTTGATTATGTCTGCCATTCCTTTTGCTTTTACTGGCTCTATCTTTGGGCACCTTGCCCACAATGTCTATTTTGGAGCGTTTTCAATGTTAGGCATTTTAGCCGCAGCAGGGGTAGTGGTAAACGATAACCTAGTATTGATAGACTGCCTGAACAATTTACGGGCTCAAGGTAAAAGCTCATTTGCGGCAATAAAAGAGGCTTGCCGCTCCCGTTTTAGGCCAATATTTCTCACTTCTTTAACCACTTTTGTCGGCCTTATCCCAATGCTTTCAGGAGACACGGAACAGGCAAAATTTTTGGTGCCTATGGTGGTGTCACTTGCCTACGGGGTAGTATTTGCCACACTTACCACGCTAATATTTACCCCTTGTTTATATTTGATAGGGATAGACGCAGATAAAGGGATACACCACGCCCTGCATTTCTGGAAACATCTAGACAAACCAGTTGAGGCTAAAGCAATAAAAACGAGAACCCCAAGTCGCGATCATTAAACATCAATAAACAACTCTTTAACCTATTTTAAATTTATTTTACAAAGGGTTACAGTATATGTTTACAATGTATCGCCTTTTGAGAGGCCTACACTAGGCTCAACAAACAATTTGATTTTAATAGCGCGTCATTTTATTGAACTTTGGCACAGTGGATTAGTAACTAAGCTGAATCCTGGATAAGACGAACTTCTGACTAACGCTCTTTTTTGTGTCTAGTGGCGTTGGATTGTTTGGCTTAAACGATACTTCTTATCCAGAACTCAGGTTAACTAAGATTGCAGGTAGTAATGATTAAAAAGAATAAAACGGGATTTACATTAGTTGAACTCATCATTGTCATTGTTATTCTTGGCATATTAGCCGTTACAGCGTTACCAAAGTTTATAGACTTTCGCTCTAATGCAATAGTCGCATCAAGTCAGAATTTAGCAGGCACAGTTAGAAGCGCCTCCGCCTTAGTCTACAGTAAATCTGTAATAGCTGGTGTTGCAAAACAGCCGTCTGCCGAAGTTAGCATAAATGGACAAACGGTTGATGTCGTTTATGGCTACCCAGCGGGAACGAAGGAAGGTATTAGCGCTGCCATAAACTTTGATGAAGGTGACTGGGCAAATGATCTCAAAGATAAAGAGTGGCACAGCCGAGCGAGTATTTATTCTGGTGCATGGGTTTACTGGCACGGCAATATTTCAGAAAACGCTGGAAACATACAGTGTTATATTCGTTATCGGCAATCGACAGGTGTCAATATGGAACCCGTCATAGACATCGAACTCAGTGAATGTTGATAATGGCTATCAACATTCATAACAACATCATTAGGTTCGATACTCTGCATTTATGCGCACATAATCGTAACTGAAATCACAACTCCAGATAGTAGACTTTTCAGAACCACGATTGAGTTGCACAGTAATATCAATTTCAGCCTGTTGCATAATGTCTTGACCGGCACTTTCTGTATAACTCTCTGCTCGCCCTCCCTTTTCAGCAACCAATACATCTGCAAAATATAATTCTATTTGATCTACGTCCAAGTCTTGCAAAGAAGTACACTCTCGAGAAGCATATCCAATCGCCGCTAACACTCGACCCAAGTTAGGGTCAGAGGCAAACATCGCGGTTTTTACCAGAGGGCTTTTGGCGATAGCAAAACCAACCGTCTTAGCCTCATCGACTGACTTTGCCCCTGCTACGTTTACCGTAATAAATTTGGTCGCCCCTTCACCATCTCGCACTATTGCTTTGGCTAAATACTGAGCGCTTTCAAGCAATGCATTGAAAATATCTGCATAGCCTGGGTCTTCTGGGCTGGTGATTTCAGGATTTCCCGCTTTACCGCTGGCGATGATAATAAAAGAGTCATTGGTAGAAGTATCACCATCAACTGAAATACAATTAAACGACAAATCGGCAATGTGTTTGGTCATTTTATCTAACAAAGATTGCGAGATAGCAGCATCGGTGGCCACAAACCCCAACATAGTCGCCATATTGGGGTGGATCATTCCTGCCCCTTTAGATATCCCAGTAACTTGTATTGGCAAGCCTGCTAGCTGACAGGATGTAGCGTAGGCTTTAGGTGCCACGTCTGTTGTCATAATTGACCAAGCGGCAGGTTTCCATGCATCCTCGGCTAATTTTGACACAGCAGGTGCGATGCCGGCCAACAATTTATCCATAGGTAAGTGCTCTAAAATAACCCCTGTAGAAAAAGGTAAAATTGAATTAACTGGCACCTTTAGTAACTTAGCTAAATGCTCACAACTGGTTAACGCATCTCGCATACCTCGTTCACCAGTACCCGCATTAGCATTACCAGTATTAATAAGTAGCGCGTTAATTTGCTTCGACTCTGCTAAATGACGTTTACAAATATGAACCGGCGCGGCACAAAAACGGTTTTGCGTAAACACCCCAGACACTCGGCTACCTTCTGCGACTTCAATGACTAATAAGTCTTTGCGATTAGGCTTTTTAATGTTGGCCTCAGCCCAACCTAAACGGACGCCTGAAACCGGTGGCAATATTTGATTTTCAATTGAAGGTAAATTTACTGGCATAGTCTATTAATAAGATAAAAATAATTGCGACGAATATTACTTTGCCCTGTTCTGATATGCAAAAAAAGCAGCATAAAAGCACTGACAATTCTTTGCCCTGTATGACAACAATGAGAATTTCTTGTGGGAATTGGACGCTATTGCTTTTTAATCTGTCCCCAAGCAGCTTCCATTTGCTCTAAGCTTGACTCTTCAAGGTTAGAACCTTGTTCTTTGAGTAATGCTTCAACTTTCCTAAAGCGCTTTTCAAATTTACTGTTCGCTTTGATTAACGCACTCTCTGGATTGACGTTGCAAAACCTAGCCAAATTAACCACCGAGAACATTAAATCGCCAACTTCTTCTTCTACAGCTTGTTGATCCACATTTTCAGCGTTGACTTCTACCAACACTTCTTCAATTTCTTCATGAATTTTATCTACAACCGGAGGGAACTCGCTCCAGTCAAACCCGACTGTAGCGCATTTCTTTTGCAACTTTTCCGCTCGGAGCAAAGGGCTCAGTCCTTGGCTTACATTAGCTAAAATACTGTTGTCACGACCGATGCCTTTTGCACGGCGCTCTTGGCTTTTGATTTGTTCCCATTGCTGAGATAAATCTACTGACTCTCTAGCTGGCACATTGCAAAAAACATGTGGGTGTCGACGCACCAGTTTTTCACTCAAGGCTTGCACAATATCTGTGAAGTCAAAGTCTCCTTGTTCGCTACCAAGCTGCGCGTAAAACACAACTTGAAACAACAAGTCACCTAATTCATCCTTAATCTCTGCCATATTGCCATTAAAAATAGCCTCTGCCACTTCATAGGTTTCTTCTATGGTGTAAGGAACTATGGATGAAAAACTCTGCTCTTTATCCCAAGGGCAACCTGTTTCGGGATCCCTAAGTTGTCGCATGATATCTAACAGTTTGTCTAATTGGGCTTGGGCCATTAGGACTCAGCCTTAAACACATCAATGACATCTCTTACTTGCTGCAGCCGATTAATAATTTTAGCTAAGCTTCGAGAATTTTTAACTTCTAAACTCAGTTCTATTTTGGCCGTATTTTTTCCTTTATCACTCAAACTATTGACCCCTAGCAAAGTGACGTTTTCATTCGCCAGTTCTGTGGTTAGATCTCTTAATACTCCAGCTCTATCTGTACTGAGAACTTGCAGTTTGGCTTGAAAAGCGGCATCTAAATTAGCAGCCCAATTCACCTCTATCTGTCGTTCAGGATGCATATCCAATAAGTGATTTAGCTGTTCACAGTTATCCTTATGCACACTGACACCACGGCCTTGCGTGATATAGCCCATTATTGGCTCGCCGGGTAATGGCTGGCAACAACCTGCAAGTTGATTCATTAAATTACCCACACCTTCAACGACTATACTGTCTTTTTTCAGTTTAGCAGATTGCGGTTTTCGTGGGCGTATTCGCGGGTCCAAATCTAATTCAGGTGGGGGTGGAGGAGTATGTTTTTGTTGTAAAAAGTGCACCACTTGCATGATCCGAATGTCCCCAGCACCTATCGCAGCATACAGGTCCTCTGGGCTTTGAAAATTAAAACGTTCGGTGGCATCACTGGCCGTTTTAGGATCAATATGCACTTTAGCCAATTCACGATCTAGTATGTCTTTTCCGGCATGTATATTCTTATCTTTGTCTTGCTTCTTGAAGTAAGTTTGAATTTTCGCTCTAGCTCTAGAGGAATACACATAACCTAAACTCTGGATGCATCCAATCTCGGCTGGGATTGGATTGTTTTCCAGTCAGTACTTCAACCTGATCGCCCGTTTGTAATTGATACGTAAAAGGAACAATGCGTCCACTTACCTTAGCCCCATTGCATCTGTGGCCAACGTTACTATGAATATAATAAGCAAAATCCAATGGCGTTGAACCAAGAGGTAAATCAACCACATCGCCATTTGGGGTAAACACGTACACCCTATCATCGAATACCTGGCTGCGAAGCTCTTCAACTATATCACCGCTGTCGGCAACCTCTTCTTGCCATTGTAGAATTTTACGTAACCAATTAATCCGCTCTTCGTACGCCGAGCGTCCAGACGTCGTCCCCTCTTTGTATCGCCAATGCGCTGCCACGCCAAGCTCAGCATCATCATGCATTTTCTTGGTGCGGATCTGGATTTCAATTGTTTTGCCTTGCTTACCTAGTGTCACCGTGTGGATAGACTGATAGCCGTTCGGTTTTGGCGTCGCAATGTAATCGTCGAACTCTTGAGGTATATGTTTCCAATGGGAATGCACAACGCCTAAAGCCGCATAGCAATCTTGCAAACGCTCGGCGATGATACGTACCGCACGAATGTCGTAGAGTTGATCAAAACTCAAGTGCTTCTTCTGCATTTTCTTCCAAATGCTGTAAATGTGTTTCGGTCGGCCATAGACCTTTGCTTGTATGTTTTGACTATCTAAGACTGTTTGCAATTCATTGACAAAGTCATCTATGTAGAGTTCGCGGTCGGTTCGTCTTTCATCTAGTAATTTAGCAATTCTCTTATAGGTTTCTGGATGCAAGTATCGAAAAGAGTGATCTTCTAACTCCCACTTTAGTTGTCCTATGCCTAAGCGGTTGGCTAATGGAGCATATATAGTGGAGCATTCTCTGGCCACCAATACTTTGGTTTCTTCGTCTTCATTCTTAACCGACTGCAGGGTGCATATTCGTTCAGCTAGTTTCAACACAACCGCCCGTACATCTTCAACCATGGCTAACAACATGCGTCGAACATTATCGATTTGCGCTTCATCATTTTTCTTAGCGCTGTTGGCTCTTGTGTGTAAAGACTTAATGGCGTCCATCCGTCTTACGCCGACAATTAACTTTTGAATGCCTTCGCCAAACTTCTCTTCGATTTGCTTTTCAGTCAGCTGGTGCAGTTCGCAATAGGGATATACCAAGGCAGCCTGCAGGGTTTCATCATCCATATGTAGCTCATGAAGAATTTCCACCATTTCTTGTCCGATCAACAGAATTTCAGGGGTATCAGATACATCTTGTAGCTTTTGCTTACTGCTGTCTGATAAATTTAAACCCGCTAACCATTCGTCAAATGGTGGGCGCTGTTCTTCATGTACGGTACGAATTGAAACCATCTAAAATCCTATTCTCGATCTGGCTCTTAAAGTTAACCTGATTGCTCAGTTGATATCCTAGCAGTGACATAATTCAGCAAAAATTCTAACCTCATACAATTTATCTGTATAGTTAACACTCTCGATTCACCAATCTAGTGCACATGTCTATCTATTTATGGCAATCAAGCAAACTCTAAGATAACTGTCGCCATTGCGTAATGTTGTTCATCAGAAATTGAAATAACACTGCTGTGGATGCCTCTCTGCTCGCAAAGTTCAAAAAAACGTCCGCTAAACTTCAATACTGGCTGTCCAGAGGCTAAATTCTGAACTTCAACATCTTGAAAACTAATTCCAGAAGCAATCCCCGTACCTAAAGCTTTAACGGCCGCTTCTTTTGCGGCAAAACGTTTAGCTAAAAAACGAGCAGGGAATTTATGTTGCAAAAATTGCTGCATCTCGGGGGCACTCAGCACTCTAACAGCTAAACGCTGGGACTTTTCTAATTGACGCTCTATACGAGCAATCTCAACTATGTCTGTGCCTAAACCTGCAATCATTGATTACGCTCGCGCTTCTTGCATTAACTTGCGCATATCTGCTACTGCTTTTTCTAAGCCATCAAAGGCTGCTCGCGCAATAATGGCATGGCCAATATTTAGCTCATACAATTCTGGAATGGCCGCAATAGGTTTAACATTGTGGTAATGCAAACCATGTCCGGCATTAACTGTTAAGCCCTTACTATGAGCGTATTGGATCCCGTCAATTAAAATCATTAATTCTTGTTGTTGCTGCTGCTCGGTTTTGGCTTCGGCATATTGACCGGTATGAATTTCAATAAAGGGCGCGCCTGTCGCCACAGCAGCATCGATTTGACGTTTGTCTGCGTCAATAAACAGCGACACCAAAATACCAGCGTCCGCTAAACGTGCACAAGCCGTTGTCATTCGCGCTAGATTGCCCGCAACGTCAAGTCCCCTTCAGTGGTAAGCTCTGCTCGCTTTTCTGGCACTAAACAACAAAACTGTGGTGCTGTTTGTTCTGCGATGCTTAACATTTCGTCGGTCACGGCCATTTCTAAATTCATACGCGTTTGGATCGTTTGGCTTAAAAGCTGTACATCGCGATCGGTAATATGACGCCTGTCTTCACGTAAATGTACCGTAATACCATCGGCTCCAGCCCGTTCAGCTATTTCTGCTGCATGCACGGGATCAGGATAGGACGTCCCTCGCGCATTTCGCAAAGTAGCGATGTGATCTATATTGACCCCTAATAAAATATCTTGCATATGGTTTTATCCTTTTTGCTCCACAAAAGAGCTTTTTGTATGCCAAGTTTGTAAAAATAACTCGCGACTCTTCAACGGTTTACTACCTAGTAAATGAGTCAAAGCCGTTCTATTGATGTATTTTGCACAATGCAGGCTAGCAGGGGTCCATGTCAATTCACTCATCTGTAGTAGTGCATTTCCATAAAATCGCCCCGCCCCTTTAAAATCTGGGCCAATTCGCTTCATACCTTGCTCTAACACTAAGCAATACTCACTATTAGGATCGATAGCTTGGCCGCTATCAAACTCACAGGTTAAGTCAAATCCATAGCCTAGCTCCGTTAACAGGTTCAGTTCAAACTCCCGTAAGCAGGGTTCGATTTTGCAGTCACTATTAAGTAATTCAAGGCTTTTTTGATATAAGCTGTACAATTCTGGATGAGGCACTTCTTTAGGTAGAAGCCTATTGAGAATTTCATTGATGTACATAGCTGAAAACAAGTGGTGCCCCGTTAAACGGTACATTGATGCACTTGATTCAAGTTGATACAAGTTTCGCAATTCATGCTTACCGGAGACATTAAACAACAAGGGCTGAAATGATTGCAGTAAACTTTTTTATCACCTTTGCTGCCACGCACACCTTTGACCACAGCACTTATTTTTCCAAGTTCCGCAGTAAAAAAATCAGTTAAATAACTAGTTTCTCGATACTCGCGTCTATGCAACAAAAAGCCGTTTATTTGCTGGGGATCCAAAAGAATTTCCTGAAAAGTAGAATCGTTGCGCTTTAGCTAACTTTTATGCGTACAACCTTCATAGCTTCAAAGTCCATGCCGGCAATTTCTTCCGTTATTGGGTAGTAAGTTAAATTAACTCGAGCGCCAGTGAGGTTTTTGTAGACTTTTCGACGACGAAATTTAAACGGAACATCGGTTCCTTCAACCAATAACGTATTCAAAAACCAATCATCGTCTTTACGTTGAACATGAGAAACAACCGTCATTTCTTCGGAGTGCGTGAGGTTATCGTGTTTATCGAGTAACTTTTCTACATCAGATTTTTTTGCCATGACCACTTTTTGAGTTAGCTAAAAAAGCAAGTTTAGCACTTATCAGTAACTTCATAAATGATTAGTCTTAAGATTAAAGCGCGTTTAAACCTTCCACCATGAGTTGCAAGCTTGTTCGACCACGAAATTCGTTGATATCAAGCTTATAAGCCAAATTCACTACTGTGCACCTTGGGTTTGGCCACAGGTCGGTATCAACATTAAATGCAATCGCATCGAATAACACACCACCAGCATTTTTTACCAACATTTTTAGATGTTTACTGCCGACTATTTTTTGCTCGATTAACTGAAACTCACCATCAAACAGGGGTTCGGGAAAACCCTGCCCCCATGGACCAGCGTTTTTTAGCGTCTGCGCAAAAGCCAACGTAAAATCTGTCCCTTGTAACTCACCATCTGAAATTAACTCTCCTGCCAAGGGTTTATCCCGCAATGCTTCCTCTGCGACTTGATTAAACACCGTTTTAAAAGCAGCGAGATTCTCCAATGGCAAACTCAAACCAGCAGCCATAGCGTGCCCACCAAATTTACCAATAACGTCTGGATACCTATTTTTGATTTCTTCCAGCAGGTCACGAATATGCAATCCAGGGATCGAGCGCGCAGAGCCTTTCAACGTATCATCGTCTTGGTGAGCAAAAGCGATTGTTGGTCGGTGATATTTATCTTTTATTCGACCAGCTAAAATACCAATTACCCCCTGATGATAATCAGCTTGATAGAGCACAAGTCCATAAGGTAATTGACTCGCTTCAATATTTAATGCGTCTAATGCCTTAACGGCCTCTTGCTGCATTGAGCTTTCGATCTCTCGCCTTTCTCGGTTCAAGCTATCCAACTGCACAGCAATTTGTCTTGCTCGAGCCGAATCATCTGTGATCAAACACTCAATCCCCAAAGACATGTCATCTAAACGCCCTGCGGCATTTAACCTAGGGCCAACGACAAACCCCAAATCAGAGGCCACGAGGCGGCTTTTATCTTTGCCTGCGACTTCCAAAATCGCTTGAATGCCTGTAGTCTGCATTTGTCGCTGCGTATGCGTTGTAATCCTTGGTGGACCAAAATTCGATTATTCTCATCAAGGGGCACGACGTCTGCCACTGTCCCTAAAGAGACTAAATCGAGTAAATCGGCTAAATTAGCAACAGGGATTTGTTTTTGTACAAACCAAGCGTTTTCTTTTAACTTCGCTCGCAAAGCTAGCATTAAGTAAAATGCCACCCCCACGCCAGCTAAGTTTTTTGATAAAAACTCGCACCTGGTTGATTGGGATTGACGATAGCATCTGCAATCGGCAATGATTCAGCGGCCAAATGGTGGTCAGTAATAATGACCGTCATTCCCAGTGACTTGGCTTTTTCGACCCCTGCAAAACAGCTAATACCATTATCAACAGTGATTAAAACCTCAGCTTGATGCGACGCGGCGACTTCCACTATTTCAGGACTTAAGCCATAGCCGAAATCAAAACGATTGGGTACTAAATAATCACAGCTAGTCACCCCCATGGCACGTAAAGATAACAGACTCAAAGCGGTACTTGTGGCGCCATCTGCATCAAAATCTCCCACAATCATTATTTTTTTGTTGGCTAATGGCTTCTACCAACAAAGTCACCGCCTGCTCAATACCCGTAAGTTGTTGATAATGCAACAATGCTTGAGCGCTACGGCTTAATTGATTAGCACTTTCTACCCCTCTATCAGCGTATATCTGTCTTAGTCTTGGGTGTATATCGGTAGGAAGGTGATCAGTGTTTTTGTGAGGTCTGCGGGAAATTTGCACGGCAGGCATAAGTTCATTCCATATGCGAAAATATGCCCGTTTGCATATAAGCAAACGGGCAAGAAAGGTTTACATCATTGCTTTTAATGCTTCTTCTAGTTTCTCAGGAGGCTGATAACCAAGGTATAACAGAACCATCTGGTAGAATGATGTTCGGCGTACCATTCACACCGATACTTTGGCCAAATGCGTATTGCTCAGCGACCTTAGCATTACATGATTTAGCGGGTACTTGCGCCCCGCCTTTTGCATCATTCATTGCTTTTTGCTGGTTCTCAGAGCACCAAACCGAAACCATATCTTTGTACGATTGTCCGTCTAAACCCGCTCGTGGGAATGCCAAATAACGCACTGTAATACCTAAATCATTATAATCTGACATCTGCTCATGCAACTTGCGACAATAGCCACAAGTAATGTCGGTGAATACATTGACTACGTATTTTTCTTTATCTGCTTTATATTCAATAAAGGTGCCTTTGAATTCTTCTAAGCCACTCAAACGCGTACTGGTAAGTGCCGCCTCAGTTTCATTGCGCATATCCGCATCAAGATTGAAAATACGCCCTTGAACAAAATACCTACCATCACTACTGACATAAAATAAGCCTCTTTCGGTCATAACTTGAAGCAAGCCAGGTACCGGTGACTCGGCGATTGAACTGACATTTAGCTGCAATGTGCGTCGAACTTTATTTTTGACTTGCTGCCAATTTGAAGCGTGATCGGTGCTTACTGAGGTTGATTGAGATGCTGTCGAAGCAGATACTCCGTTAGTTTCAATATCAGCACCGGCAATTGCACGGTCCACTGAAACAACAAATGTTGTCAGAACCAACATACCGATAAAGCCAATCGATAATATTTTTACATTGTTCATAATTTTCCTAAAGTAAGTCCAATAATATAGATAAGACCTGCAACGGCCTAAATAATTTCATGCTTGAAAACAATCAGTCTAACGGAAGCTGAAAAGTAAACCAAAGGTTTACAATTCATCGCTTTGTCTATTTCGATTTGATACTTTGCAACCGGAGTTTACGTTTTCATATTAAACTTTCCAACTCCTTTTTGTAAGGGAACATTGCCAGATAATTATCCCCTTGGAATTAGCAGTCAAAGGCTTCTTGGTGAATAGAAGCAGATAAAGTTGCCGTTTCTTTGCTGACTGTAAGGGTTAACACTAACCTCTAGGGTGATGCTCTGCCACCAACTTTTGCAAACGCTCAGTGGCTACATGGGTGTATATTTGCGTGGTTGATAAATCACTGTGACCAAGTAACATTTGTACCACTCGTAAATCTGCGCCGTGATTTAACAAATGTGTGGCAAATGCGTGACGCAAAGTGTGTGGCGATAAATTCACGCGTATGCCTGCCACCTGGGCATAGAATTTAATCCGATGCCAGAAGGTCTGCCTAGTCATCGCCACACCCCGTTTACTAGGAAACACAATATCACTTTCTGATTTTAGTAATAACCCACGACCTTGTTTTAAAAATACCGTCAGCCAATCAATGGCTTCCTCGCCAAGTGGCACTAGTCTTTCTTTGTTGCCTTTACCTGTCACCCGTACAACGCCTTGCTGAATACTCAACTGGTCAAGTCTTAAACTAACCAATTCAGTAACCCGCAAGCCCGTTGCATAGAGTATTTCAAGCATGGCTTTGTCACGTAGTTGAATGGGATCATCAGTAATTGGCGCATGTAATAAATCATCCACTTCTTGTTCTGACAAGGTTTTGGGTAACGTCTGCGCCAATTTGGGATTTTGCAGTAAACTGACGGGATCATCGACACGGATTTTCTGCCTGAGCAGATACTGGCACATACTGACGTAAACTACTTAGAAACCTTGCAGTACTGCGCTCTGATAAACCGCTGTCGTATCTTTGAGCTAAATACTGATTAAGAGCATCCTGTTGAAACGTACTAAACAATGAGTTGGCTTGGTTTAAAAACAACGAGAATTTAGTTAAGTCTGTTCGATATGCACTTAAGGTATTTTCACTTAACCCTTTTTCTAACCACATAGCTTCGATAAACATTTCTATTTGTTGGTGATTATTCACTATCCGTTAATCCCATGATAAATAAAGCATTCTAGAACTAACAATCATTATTCAGGCCGATTGGTGGCGCATTGCCAGCAGACTTCAAAATTGGCGTCATTTTGTTCTTGGCATTGGGGGCAATATGGGGTGTATCGACCAATGGTTGAGCTTCGAATGCCTTGACAAGCGCCATAGCCTTTGGAGACCATTCGTTGTCATACAACCAAACTTCAGGAAATACATCTATGGTTGATAGCTCTCCCATAGCGCCAATTGCAAAACTCATTTTTTATAAAGCAAGGGATAGCATTATCTTCAAGTAGTTGCTTTACTTGAAAGACCATAAAACGATCGTGATGGGTGTAAACTAGTTGCAAAATGAATATTCCTTTGTACTGCCGAACAATGAAAAAAAATATCTGACGACCCCAAACCCCTAATCCATATCAATCGACACATTTGAAAGTGAGCCTAAGGCATGGCCATTGTCCGAGTCCAATTTTATCATTAAGCGTAGATCGTTTGGAGAGTCAGCGTGATGAAGCGCATGTTCCAAGGTGATTTTTTAGCCTGATAAAGCTCGTACAGAGCCATGTCAAAACTCTGCATCCCCATTTCTTTACCTTTTTTCATCGCATCTTTTAGACTACCAATTTCGTTTCGCTGAATTAGATCAATGACTAACGGTGAATTAAGTAAAATCTCTACCGCCGCAACACGGCCACTACCATCGGCGGTGGGTACCAATTGTTGAGCCACAATAGCTCGCATGTTGAGACTCAAATCAAAGCGCAATTTTTCATGTTGATCTGGTGGTGCCAAATGCATAATTCGCTCAATTGCTTGGTTGGCATTATTCGCATGTAACGTAGCGACACATAAATGCCCAGTATCGGCAAAGGACATGGCATATTCCATGGTCTCCATAGAGCGTATTTCACCAATTAAAATCACATCTGGGGCTTTGGCGCAACGAGCTTTTGAGGGCATCATCAAAAGAATGGGTGTCTATGCCTACTTCTCTTTGCGTCACTACACAGTTAGCATGTTCATGCACAAATTCGATCGGATCTTCTATAGTCAAAATATGTCCTTTCGAGTGGTGATTGCGATGGCCTATCAGTGCTGCCAAAGAAGTCGATTTTCCGGTGCCTGTCGCCCCCACAAACAGCACTAAGCCGCGCTTAGACATAATCACGTCTTGCAACGCTGCTGGCAAACCAAGATCAGCTACCTGTGGAATTTGCGTAACAATACGTCTTATTACCATCCCCGGCATATCTCGTTGCCAAAAAGCACTGCATCTAAAACGCCCAATATTATCTTTGGCAATAGCAAAGTTACATTCCTTTGTTTGCTCAAACTCGATTTTTTGTTTCTCTGTCATGGCATCATGTACCAATGCCATGGCATCTTCATCGGTCAGATTACTGCCACCAACAGGCGTCATGCTGCCATTCACTTTTGCGCTAACAGGAAAGCCAACGGTGATAAATAAATCCGAAGCAGCTAAGTCTTGCATTGCCTCTAAATAAGGTCCAAGTTCCATTGATTAATCCTTAAAAGCCCGTAGCAGGTTTCTTGTCGATAGATTTAGCGGCTGCATCTTGGGCTGTAATCAAGCCTTGCGCCACTAACCCTTGTAAGCATTGATCCATAGTTTGCATACCATGTTGTTGACCGGTTTGGATCACTGAATACATTTGCGGCACTTTGTCTTCTCGAATTAAATTTCGAATGGCATGTGTACCTAACATAATTTCATGGGCGGCGACTCTGCCCCCGCCCACTTTTTTCAATAAGGTTTGTGAAATAACAGCTCGTAAAGACTCTGATAACATGGAGCGGATCATTGATTTCTCGGCGGCAGAGGAATACGTCTATTAGGCGGTCAATCGTTTTGGGAGCAGAGTTAGTATGCAAGGTACCAAATACCAAATGCCCGGTTTCTGCAGCAGAAATCGCCAATCTAATGGTTTCTAGATCTCTTTAGCTCGCCCACTAAAATAATATCCGGATCTTCACGCAGGGCTGAGCGCAAAGCATTGTTAAAACTGTGCGTATCGCGATGTACTTCCCTTTGATTTAACACACATAATTTATTTTCGTGGACAAATTCAATAGGATCTTCAATGGTCAATATGTGCTCACGTTTAGTGCGGTTGATATGATCAACCATGGCGGCCAAAGTTGTACTCTTACCAGAACCGGTCGCCCCCGTTACCAACACAATACCAGTCGGTTGGTTGATGATATCTTTGAAGATTTGTGGCGCACCTAAATCATCTAAACTTAAAATTTCGCTCGGAATGGTTCTAAGCACCGCTGCCGCTCCACGATTTTGCATAAAGGCATTCACCCTGAAGCGCGATAACCCTTTCACTTCAAACGAAAAGTCCGTTTCTAAATTTTCCTCATACTCTTTGCGCTGCTTGTCATTCATGATTTCGAAAATCAAGTTATGTACTTCTTTGTGTTCTAAAGCAGGAATATTGAGCTTCCGCATTTCTCCGTCAACCCGGATGATGGGTGGTAATCCAGCAGAAAGATGTAAATCAGAGGCTTTATTTTTTACACTAAAGGCCAAAAGTTCGGTAATATCCACGCAAAATTCTCCGTATATTTATGATCTAGTATGGAAACAATAGCAGAACGACTAAAAAGCGTACAAGCAAGCATTCAGCGATCGACTCTAGAAGCGCATCGTCCATTAAATTCGGTGAAATTACTAGCCGTAAGTAAAACCAAACCAGTATCTGATATTGTTCAAGCGTATGAGGAAGGGCAACGTTTATTTGGTGAAAACTACGTGCAAGAAGGCGTTGAGAAGATAACAACCTTAGAAAGCCTAGGCGATATTGAGTGGCATTTCATTGGACCTCTACAATCGAATAAAACCCGTCTAGTGGCTGAAAACTTTGATTGGGTACATACCATCGACCGCCTTAAAATAGCCCAAAGGTTGAATGATCAGCGCTCGGTTTATAAACCGCTAAATGTATGTATCCAAGTGAATATCGATTCTGATGAAAATAAAGCGGGAGTTACGGTAGAAGAAGTAGCAGACTTAGCTGAAGCAATTCAAGACATGCCAAACTTGGTACTTCGTGGTCTAATGACCATACCCAAAGCCAATCAGTTAAAATCCGATCAAAAGTTAAGCTTTAGGCGAATGGCCAATTTGTTTACTCAACTAAAACAACAGTATCCCAGTGCAGATACATTATCTATGGGGATGTCTGGTGATATGCATACAGCAATTAGCTGTGACAGCACTATGGTCAGAGTCGGCACTGATATATTTGGCTCTCGAATTTAAATATATATTTAACCATTAGGTACATTTTAATATGCAACAACGGAAAATAGCGTTTATCGGCGCAGGTAACATGACCAGAAGCATCATCAGTGGCCTGGTAGCCAATGGCTACCCTGCTGAACTCATCATGGCCAGCAATCCTTCAATTGGAAAACTCGAAGCATTGCATAGCGATTTTGCTATTCAAACCACCCAAGATAATAACCTTGCCCTTGAATTTGCAGAGGTAGTTGTATTAGCAGTTAAACCACAACTGATGGAACAAGTATGCGCCGCGCTAGCCAAACACCAACCTCTAGCCGGTAAACTTTTTGTATCAATTGCAGCAGGTCTACCAACAGCAAGGTTGCAACAAATGTTACAAGGCCATGAGACGATTATTCGCACTATGCCCAATACCCCAAGCGCGCTAGGCAAAGGTATGACAGGATTATTTGCTGAGCCAATGATTCAAGCTGCCGACAAACAGTTTGCTGGTGACCTTATGGCGCAAGTTGGAGAAATTGCTTGGGTAGATAAAGAATCACTCATCGACTCAGTGATCGCTGCGGCTGGCAGTAGCCCTGCTTATTTTTTCCTATTTTTAGAAGCCATGCAAAAAGAGGCTGAGCAACAAGGATTTGACCATCACACTGCTCGCTTGCTGGTTCAACAAGCCATGTTAGGCGCGGCAGAAATGGTTTGTCACAATCCCCAACTTGAATTGTCAGCGTTGCGTACCCAAGTTACATCCAAAGGTGGCACCACCGCCAAAGCGATAGAGTCTTTTCAACAACAAGGTTTAGAGAAGGTTGTCGCCACCGCTATGCAAGCAGCCGTTAAGCGTGCTGAAGAAATGGCTAATTTGTTTTAAAGTTAGGAAAATCAGTATATGAGTTCAGTACAATTTTTGATTAGCACGATTTTCGACCTGTACCTTATGGTCGTCATTTTACGTTTGTGGCTCCAATTCGCCAGAGCTGACTTTTACAATCCCTTTAGCCAATTTGTAGTTAAAGCAACGCATCCAATAGTAGGCCCTCTGCGCAGAATTTTGCCTTCAATAGGCCGATTAGATACGGCGACGTTAGTATTGGCCTTTTTAGTGGCGGGACTAAAATTAGTGGTCCTCAGTTATGTGGTAAACGGGACCGGAATAAATCCGCTTTCTCTGATCATTGTTTCATCGGTGATTGTATTGAAGGAAACCATCACAGTCATTATGTATACATTAATTTTACGAGCCATTATGAGCTGGGTCAGCCAGGGGCGCAGCCCCATGGAACTGGTTTTAAATCAACTAACTGAACCCATGTTAGCCCCTATACGTAGACGCTTACCAGAAATGGGTGGCTTAGACTTATCCGTAATGGTCGTTATATTGTTGTTATTATTTTTACAAAAATTATTGGGTGATATTTTTGGCATCTTTTAAAGCATTGAAATTGAGTTGGCTATTTGCAATATGGGCAAGTTTTACTGTGTTGTTGCCGGGACAAGCTTTGGCCGAACAAAAAAGTAAAATTGGCCAATTGGGATGTACATTACATTGCAATAAACAGTACTTTTTTAACTCCTGAAATAGCCAAGCAATATGGTGTAGTGCGTAGTAAATATAATGGTTTAATCAACATATCAGTGCTTGATAGTCAATCAAAGTCTGCTCAATCGGTGGCATTAACCGGTAGCGCTAAGAATTTACTCGGCGTAGTGAAACAATTGGCATTTAAAGAAGTGAAAGAAGGTGATGCCATTTATTACCTAGCACCACTACCATTTAGCGACCAAGAACAATACAGAATATCAGTAGACATTACTGATGGCAGGCAAACTAAAACGTTGAAATTTCAGCATAAGTTTTATGTCGACTAAACAGTAGTAGACCTTATTGGTGTAACATCAATAGTTTATAGGCAAATCTAAAGGAATTAATTGTACTTATTGCACGCTTACTTTAATGTAATGGCTAGCGAGTATTCATGTTTTACGAGAAAAAATCATGGCTAACAAAGCAATAAAGGACCACTCTTTGGATTTGCCTGCAAAGGTGACTCGAAGGCAAGCACTAAAAACCTTGGGCTCAGCAGCAATAGGGGTATCGGCCATTGCTCAGGCTCCTTACGTTTTTGCCAAACAACGAACAAAAAATAAGAGTGCTTGGTACCCATGTCACCCTGCAAGAAGTCATTCGACTACAAGCCATGGAAGACTTGGGTATTGACATAATATTCGAACCTAAAGGCAGCGCGGCCGTTTTACAAAAGGCCACTATGCAAGCTCAATCCTTTGATTTATATGAACAATGGTCTAATAGCATTCGACCTTTGTGGAACGCTGGTACCATTCAAAGCATCGATAAAAAAAGGCTCACCTACTGGGATGAAATAAACCCTCTATGTAAAACCGGAAAAATCAGCGACTCAGCCAAGGTTGGGGCCGGAGATGCGCCTAATAAAATATTACATATTCAAAAAGATGGCCAGTTAGGTACAAACCACACCGACGAGTTGAGCTTTTTACCTTACGTACATAATGTGGACTCATTTGGTTATAACACTCAAGTTATTCCAGCTGGAGAAGCATATAAGACAGAAAGTTGGGGCTGGTTACTGGATCCAAAACATCAAGGTAAAGTCACTATTGTCAACGCCCCTTCTATAGGCGTATTTGACTTAGCCTTAGCCGCCCAAGCACGAGGCCTCATTCAATTTGATGATATTGGTAACTTAAGTAAGTCAGACCTTGACGGGTTATTCAAAATATTGATCGGGTTAAAATACCAGAACCATTTTAGTGGATTTTGGAATTCTGTTCCCGAATCTGTGGATTTTGTACGCACTGGACGAGCCAATATAGGCAGTATGTTTTCGCCAGCAGTTTCAGCACTAAACGGGCAAGGTATTCCGGTTCGTTATGCTGCCCCTAAAGAGGGCTATAGAGCTTGGCATGGCGTTATGTGTTTATCAGCCGCCACCCAAGGTCGAAGTAAAGATGCCGCATATGAATATATGAATTGGTGGTTGTCGGGATGGCCGGGAGCGTTTATCGCCCGACAAGGTTACTATATTTCGAACCCCCAACGTTCACAAGAACACCTTTCACAAGCCGAATGGAATTACTGGTATAAAGGAGAACGAGCCACCGAAAACCTTCTGAGTACAGATGGAAAAGTTGCGGTTAAAAAAGGTGAAGTACGCTCAGGCGGAAGCTACATTAGGCGATTTAGTAATATCGCAGTTTGGAATACGGCCATGCCTACTTACGATTATAGTATGCACAAATGGTATGAATTTATTAGCTCATAATTAGGTTATTTGTAAGGTAGAACGTGCTCAAAACAATAAAAGCTCAGATTATACTGGTGTCAATTATCTTGACCCTGTTGTTAATAACGCAGGTGTTCTTGTCTAGAAGTATTCAATCATCTTATGTAGATAGTCTAGACCAGACTCAAACCGCCGTTGTCAAAGTGAGTCTAGTTAGAGAGTTAGAAAGAGATGTTATCGATTTGCAGCGTAATGTATTAGTTTACAAAGAATCCGCTAGCGAATCAGCCATTAATCGATTCAACACTTTAATGAAAGAAAATCAGCAAAATTTAAATTCACTTGAGAAACTGATATTTGCACAAGAAAATGAAGAGGTGTACTTAGATTACATATCGAGAATGCGCGCTCATCTAAAAGAATATGACGACAACTTTACCAATGTAGTGATCGGCAGAACAAAACGCCAATATATATACCAAGTAGGGCTGCTGGCTGAGTTAGAGTCCGTATTTGAACAATTAGATTTAGAATATGCAACAAATAGCCAAACGTCTATTGATCAAGTTCGTTATCACGTAGCGCGAGCAAAGAATTTCTTGCTGCAATATATTGTCACTCCAGAGCAAGAATTAGTTGATTTGTTTCAACAACATTTGGCTAAAGCCAAAGAAATTGCTTCTGAAAAGTTAGCACAAAATTCGCAGGGCCAAATTGTTTTAGACAAATTGTTACAGGTCGAAACAAACTTTTTGCAATTATCGCAAATTACTCGAGGCTACTTATTCTTAGTGAATGTAGTGATGGCCGGCTCGGCAAATGAGTTTTTATTTCTCGCTCGAGAACTGAATAGGTTAGTCACTGAAAACCTCACTGCCACGAATGTGAATGTCAAACACTCTGTCGAAAAGACACAAAAGAGCAATGATATATTCTCGATCTTTAGCATTTTGTTAGCACTAAGCACCGCATTATTTTTAGTCTACAGGATCATGGTACCCATTAAACGTATTACCGAAATATTCCAAAAATTAGCCAAAGGGCAATATATCGATACTATTGAAGGCTTAGATCGGCGCGATGAGATAGGACAACTTGCTCAGTCAGCCACTGTATTCCACGAGATTAATAAGCAAACCACGTTTTTACTAGAAGAGTCACAAACCCTCAACTCAAAACAAGAAGCCCTGAACCAGCAACTTATCATCTCAAATAAAGAAGCCGAACAAGCCACTGCGTCGAAAAGTATGTTTTTGGCCAATATGAGTCATGAAATACGCACCCCTATGAACGGTATTATTGGCATGGTAGACGTACTACTGCACTCAGATTTAACCAGCGAGCAGCGGGAAAAGTTGGATAAGGTAGCCTACTCTGGGAAAATTCTATTAAGCTTGATTAATGACATTTTGGACTTTTCAAAAATAGAAGCGGGAAAACTTGATATTGAAAATGTCAAATTTTCGATTAATTCAGTGTTGGCAAACACCATAGCTAATATTTCAACGCGGGCTAAAGAGAAAAACCTAAACGTCTTATTTTACGTCAATCCCAACTTACCTACAGAGTTGATAGGCGATCCACTACGTGTGACACAAATTTTGCTTAATTTATGCAGTAACGCAGTTAAATTCACTAATTATGGAAAAGTCAGTATTGATGTTGACTTTAGTGCCGGCATAGATGCAGAAACGATTAATCTCATCCTAGAGGTAAAAGATACGGGCATTGGCATGAGCCAAGAGCAAGTGCATAAAGTGTTTGAATCATTCACCCAAGCAGATGGCTCAACTAGCCGTAATTTCGGTGGAACAGGTCTAGGATTAACTATTGTGAAACAATTAGTTAAACTGATGCAAGGAAGCATAGATTTAGAATCGGACACTGGCAAAGGCACTACCTTTACGGTTTCTTTACCTCTTAAACATAAAAAAGAAGCGGCAATCCTTATGCCTGATTGTGGCATTACTTCAAGTAACCTCTGCTACTTTGTAGACGGTAATAATGGACTACTAAGTAGTCAATATATTAAGAAAATATGCCCACGTTACCATCAGTATCCACTATCCAGTCTATCTGAGAACATTGAACGCATTACCGCTAAGGATGCTATTTTAATCGATGTAGCAAGTTTACCTGCGTTCAAAACGTTTCATGAACTAATTGTAAAAGTGAAAGAAAAAACCGACAAAATAGGATTTATTACCAACTCCCAACCAAGTAATTTACCTGCACAGTTAACCTCATTGTGGTCAGTAGAATGTTTATCGCACCCATTTTTACCCCATCAAGCGGCGCAGTTTTTATTACAACTTTTTGATCAGTCATCTACTGATACTGACCCTAATCGATTAAAGCTAGGACCAATGACGCAACAAGCATTCCAAGGCCACGTATTGTTAGTTGAAGATAACTATATTAATCAAGCGGTTGTTGGAGAGATGTTGAAAATTCTTGGTGTTACCTTTGACGTTGCCGAAGATGGCCTCACAGGCAGTAACTAAATTAGCGAACTCCCCTCACTACGATATTGTCTTAATGGATATACAAATGCCTATCATGGATGGCTACGAAGCGACACAAGAAATTAGAAAACAAGGCCACAAAGATCTAATCATTTGTGGCTTATCGGCTAATGCGATGAAAGAAGATCACGAAAAAGCCAAAGAAATGGGGATGAACGAATATATTACTAAGCCCGTAAAGCATAAAAATTTAGAAGATTTGATGCAAAAATATCTTGGCTCTAATACGGTCTAGACTTCGTCCTGCGCCTTTCATTATTCACTTTCTGGCACTACCGATTCTTCCATTCTGAATTCTCTCGGCGTTTTATTGTAGTGCTTCTTAAACACTGCATACATGTATTGCAAAGAAGGATAGCCACAGATTTGTGCCACTTCACTGGTTGGAATATCCGATTCTTTTAGTAATTTACTCGCTTTAGCTAATTTTTCGTTATGAATTTCGGCATGAATGCTATGACCCCGTTCGTCTTTAAAGCGTTGTTCTAGATTCGATCGAGAAACCCCAACAAAATCTAAGACTTGATCAACCTTGATCCCGCGACAGGCGTTCTGTCGAATGTAATGCATGGCTTGAATAACAAACGGGTCCCTAAGAGCTTTGAAGTCAGTTGACTGACGTTCTGATACGCCCAAAGGGGGATTAATACGCGCTTGTTTTTTAAAGCAGGGTTATCTAGGTGTCGGTGCAACAACTTGGCCGCTTGGAAGCCCATGTCAAAACAGCCTTGGGTAACAGAGCTTAAACTGATCCGACTCAAATATCGGGCAATGTCATCATCATCGATACCCACTATAGAAATGTTATCAGGCACAAGTTTTCCAATATGATCACATGCTTGCAATAAATGTCGCGCTCGCGCGTCTGTTACCGACACAATACCAACCGGATTAGGCAACCCTTGGATCCAATCTGTGACACGGTTCATCGTGTATTGCCATGTTTCGGGACGTGTTGGATGCCCACGATAAATAGAACAATCGTAACCGTCTTCTTTGCAAAGTTTAATCATGGCTTGTTCTCTCTCGACCGCCCATCTATGATTTTGATCCGCTGGAAAGCCATAAAATGCAAAACGCTCTAAGCCTTTTTTCTTCAAGTGCTCATATGCGCATTTGACTACCGCGAAATTATCAGTGGCCACATAAGGCACATCAGGATAGTCGTCAACATTTGAATATGATCCACCAACGCCGATAACTGGCACTTTGACATTTAACAAAGCCGACTGTACTTTTGGGTCATCAAAGTCGGCAATAATGCCATCTCCAGCCCATTCATCTATGTTATCAAGGCGTGTTAATACGTCTTCTTCAAGGTAAATATCCCAGTCAACTTTTGACGATTGTAAGTAGTGACCAATCCCTTCAATTACTTGACGGTCATACACTTTATTGGCATTAAACAACAAACTAATACTATGTTTGGCTTGGAACATAAATAACTCCAGATTGACATAACGTCTTGTATATTCGATAACATCATTGTTACAAATGATATTCGTTGTTCGCTAGTTATTTTTTACTTTATTTCGTTATTTAATTTCGTTTTCACTTCCTACCCTCTGTAAAACTAACACCCTTTGGTATAGTGTTTAAAACTTTTCAGGAGATATTAAATGTTTCTAGGCGTAGATTTAGGCACTTCAGGTATTAAAATAGTGTTAACAAATGCAGCAGGCGACATCATTGATAGCGCATCTAGCGCTTTTGAAGTGAGCCGTCCTCATCCACTTTGGTCTGAGCAAAATCCTCAAGATTGGTGGGATGGCTTTTGTGCCGCTATGGATATCCTTAGTAGCAAACATCCTTTACAAAAAGTAGAAGCAATTGGCCTTGCTGGGCAAATGCATGGCGCCACACTACTTGACGCTCAACACAATATCATTCGCCCCGCTATTTTGTGGAATGACGGAAGATGTGAAGCAGAATGTAAAGCCCTTGAGCAACAAGTACCTGACATCCAAAAAATCACAGGTAACATTGTGATCGCCTGGATTTACTGCTCCTAAATTATTATGGGTAAGAAACCACGAAGCTGACAAATTTGCCCAAGTAGACAAAGTGCTACTGCCTAAAGATTATTTACGTTTTTTAATGACTGGTGACTTTGCCTCTGATATGTCTGATGCCGCGGGAACAATGTGGTTAGACGTCAATTCACGCCAATGGCATGCTGAATTATTAGCCGCTTGTGACTTATCAGAAGCCAATATGCCAACGTTATATGAAGGCTCAGAAATTACCGGTACCCTGAATGAAGATATCGCTGCTCGCTGGAATATGCAGCCTGTACCTGTTGTCGCTGGAGGCGGTGACAATGCAGCTGGCGCAGTGGGTGTCGGTATAGTTAAACCCGGTCAAGCCATGTTATCGCTGGGTACATCTGGGGTGTATTTCGCAGTAACTAATGGCTTTAAAGCGAACCCAGAATCAGCAGTGCACAGCTTTTGTCATGCTCTACCGAATACATGGCATTTAATGTCTGTGATGTTAAGTGCCGCTAGTTGTTTACAATGGTACGCAGATTCTATTGCCCAAAAGCCAGTCGCTAACCTACTGGAAGAATTAGCCCAAGCAGACATTGACTTAGCCAATGCTCCAATATTTTTGCCATATTTAAGCGGCGAACGCACTCCGCACAATAACCCAATGGCTACAGGCACCTTTTTTGGATTAACACATTCCACAAATCAAGCCACTTTGACTCATAGTGTGTTAGAAGGCGTTAGTTTTGCATTTGCCGATGGTGTGGAATGTTTGCATGCATCGGGGGTAGATGCCGAGGAGATCACCTTAATTGGTGGCGGTGCTAAAAGCCTATATTGGCGTCAATTGTTAGCCGATGTATTACGGCGCTCAGTAAACTACCGTAAAGGCGGTGATGTTGGCCCCGGGTTAGGTGCTGCTAGACTCGCGCAACTGGCCATTGATACAGATAAAACCCTAGAGCAAATATGTCCTCAACCGGACTTAGAGGCGGTATTTGAACCCAATGCAGTTAACGCGGATTTATATGCTAAGCGCCGCCTTAAGTTTCAACAGCTGTACACGCAACTTGCGGACTTATTTTAAAACTAAATAGAACAAATCTTTACCCAGAAAACATAATTGAGCATCCGTTATTTATAGCAGATGATAGTTAAACGATTAACAATTGAACAACAACTGTTCTACAACTTACCAACAGTAGGAGAGCCACATGGCTGAATATTTTAAGAACATCCAAAAATTGAATATGCTGGACCCGATTCATCAGATCCATTAGCGTTTCATCACTATAACGCACAGGAGAAAATACTAGGTAAAACCATGGAAGAGCACCTACGTTTTGGCGCTTGCTACTGGCATAATTTTTGTTGGGATGGTGCCGACGTATTCGGTCAAGGCACCTTTAATCGCCCATGGTTAAAGCTATGGCGATCCTATGGAACGAGCCAAACAAAAAGCTGATGTGGCGTTTGAATTCTTTTCAAAGTTAGGTATTCCACACTATAGTTTTCACGACATTGACGTTGCTCCTGAAGGTAATAGCATTAAAGAATATGTGAATAACTTCGCACAAATGACCGATGTTCTTGAACAAAAACAAGAAGAAACTGGCATGAAGTTATTGTGGGGCACAGCCAATGCCTTCAGTAACCCTCGTTATGCAGCGGGGGCTTCAACCAATCCAAACCCAGAAGTATTCACTTATGCTGCAACACAAGTGTGTAACGCAATGAATGCTACTAAACGTTTAGGTGGACAAAACTATGTATTATGGGGTGGTCGTGAAGGTTACGAATCTCTACTTAATACAGACCTACGTCAAGAGCGCGAGCAAATGGGTCGCTTCATGCAAATGGTAGTTGAGCACAAACATAAAATTGGCTTTAAAGGTACATTATTGATTGAACCTAAGCCACAAGAGCCAACTAAGCATCAATATGACTATGACACAGCGACTGTATACGGTTTCTTGAAGCAGTTTGGTTTAGAAAACGAATTTAAAGTAAACATTGAAGTTAACCACGCAACGCTAGCCGGCCATTCTTTCCAGCATGAAATAGCCACGGCTATCTCTCTAGGGTTATTTGGTTCAATTGATGCTAACCGTGGTGATGCGCAAAACGGTTGGGATACAGATCAGTTCCCAATTGACGTACCAGAATTGACACTCGTCATGACCGACATTTTAAAAGCTGGCGGCTTTGAAAATGGCGGATTTATGTTTGATACTAAACTACGTCGTCAATCGTCAGATCCAGCAGACTTATTCTATGGTCATATCGGTGGTATGGATCACCTTGCTTTAGCTCTGAAAAAAGCAGCGGCCATCATCGAAAATGATTTCTTAGGTGAAGCTGTCTCTCAGCGCTATAGAAATTGGAATGGTGATTTAGGTAAAGCAATTTCTAAAGGTGAGCATAGCTTAGAGTCTTTAGCGACTTATGCAGTAGATAACGACATTTATCCGGCACATGAAAGTGGTCATCAAGAATTGTTAGAAAACAAAGTTAACCGAGTATTGTTCGGTTAATAGTATTCACTAAGAGCAAAAAGCCTCAATATTGAGGCTTTTTTTTAGCTCTTTAAAATGCCAACTCATGCACGAGAGGTGATTGATACCAATCCGTAATGATAAGTGGCTACTCAGCGAGAGTCTGTATGGGCTTAATCAAAGCGCTTGAATGAGTGTTGTGAATGAATAACTCATTAGAAAAAAAGAACCAGTGCTGTTTCGAGCTCGAGCCGCACAGAATAAGCGGATATCGCTTACGTTACCTCATAGACATGCCTATTGGTTCGCTTAAACGATACTTCCTATCCAGAACTCAGGTTAGTTATTTTCCAGTTGAACTTTGATTACCTCAACCACCTCTTTAGTACCAGTACTAATTTCGTTTATAGCAGCGCCTGTTTGTTCCACCAATTCCATACCCGTCTTAGAGCTTGCAACAACCGTATCCATTGACTTCACTGCTTGTGTAGTAAGGGCATTGTTATCTTTAACCACTTCTTCTATCTCTGCGGTGGACTTACTAGTACGTGCGGCAAGTTGTCGCACTTCATCTGCCACAACAGCAAAACCACGGCCTTGTTCACCCGCTCTTGCCGCCTCAATCGCCGCATTAAGCGCTAAGAGGTTGGTTTGATCGGCAATGGCAGAAATAGTATTGACAATGTTACTAATTTGCTCGGACTGGCTATTCAAAGAGTTGAGACTTTGGGCCGCTGATCCCAAACCGTCTGAAACCTGCACCATAGCCTGAATGGCCTCATTTACTATTCCTAGGCCTTTATGTGATACAACATCGGTATTCATGAGTGATTCATAGGCGACTTGACTTGCTTCGGCTGCAGATGCCACGGTGTCTGAAATATCGGTGGCAAACTTGACTACTTTCACAATTTCGCCATCCGCATTAAACACGGGATTGTATGTCGCTTCCAACCAAATTGGCTGACCATTTTTACCTAGCCGTTTGAACCGACCTGATAAAAATTGTCCTTGATTTAAGTTACTCCACATCGTCCTATACTCAAGGGAGTTGACCAGCTCTGGGGTACAAAACATCTTATGGTGCTGGCCTAGAATCTCTTGTTCGAGATAACCCGTACTTTGCAAAAAGTTGTCATTGCACTTTAGGATAATACCGTTTAGATCAAATTCTATTACAGCCATAGAACGAGACACAGAATCGACTTTACTGCTTAGCTCTCGCATATGGGTCACAGTATCTGTTACATCAGAAGCAATTTTAACCACTTTTTCGACTTTACCCCTATTGTCAAAAACAGGGCAATAACTGGCGGCCAGCCAAATAACATGACCAGAATGAGTTAAGCGTTCAAACTCACCTTTCATTGCTTTTCCTTGCTCTAATTCACGCCAAAAATCTGCATACTCGGAAGACTTAGTTAATTCAGGCTTGCAAAACATACTGTGGTGACTGCCAATGATTTGGCTTAATTGATACTCCATAGCTATTGCAAAGTTTTCATTTGCATTCAAAATGTATCCGTCAGGCGTAAATTCAATGATTGCCATTGACGTTGAGAAAGCATGCAACAATGAATCTTTAGCTTTTAGTTGTTGTTCTTTTTTTGCTAACTCACTTTCTAATTCTTTGACTTTTTTGGTAAACCACATTGTTATTTTCTCGCTATAGACGTTCGGATTTAAGAACACCTTCCTTGATGTGAAATTTAGCTGCACTTTTTAACATATTTATCCAACCAATATGACACAACTTTGGTATGACTAAATACTAGTTAGTATAAACACTAACATAGCAACTAAATGTAATCGCTGCCAAAGTTAACAGCCACATACAGCGTTAATTCAACAGCACGTTGTTGGATTGATCATTTATTAAATAGTATCGCGTAGAGCTCAGTAACCGTAAAGTCTATAGCATTGGCAACATGCCATTCATTAGGCTTAGCGTAAAAGACCGGGGGGCAACGAACATTCTTTCAGTAAATTGAAAAGCGTTTTATGTAAAGTCAGCAACCATTATTTGTGCTTACAAAAACTCGCTGACTTTCCAGTCTTAAAAGTCAGTAACTTTTACATCTATAGTCTGTAAAAAATAACAGGTCTACACTTGATGGTTATTGATAGAGGTCCGGCACCTTTAGAAAGACCTATCTAAGCTATTGATTTTAAACTATAAAAATCAAACCATAGGCATTCATATTGATTGGAACAATATCTGCTTTGAAGTAAATGAGATCCTTATTAGGAAATAATCCTTAGTAGTCAGATAGGAGAATCCATGACTTCATTTAAGAAAACAATACTATTCATCAGCTTATCAAGCTTAGTGCTCACCGGTTGTGCAAACATGAATAATACACAAAAAGGAGCCGGCATCGGCGCAGTAATTGGCGCGGTGGCGGGTAAAGGCACGGGTGACAATGACAAAAAACGCTATGTCTGGGGTGCTGCATTAGGGGCCTTAACGGGAAGTGCAATTGGCTCATATATGGATAAGCAAGAACAAGCATTTCGAGAAGAGTTGGCTGACAGTGGAGTAAAAGTGTATCGAGAAGGTGACAATATCCGCTTATCTATTCATGGGAATATTACCTTTGCCACAAATAGTGCTGAAATAGTTGCCAACTTTTATGCTGTTCTGGGTGGGGTATCAAAAGTATTAAATGAATATGAAAAGACTAAATTAAGTATTGAAGGGCACACAGACAATCAAGGTAACGAGCAATACAATCAAAAACTGTCTATTGCTAGGGCGAACAGCGTGGCTGATTATTTGTCTGCCACTCAGGTCTCCACCAATAGATTGCAAACACTCGGTTTTGGAGAGAGCAAACCCGTAGCTGATAATAATACCGCTTCAGGCAGACAAAAAAACCGCCGCGTAGAATTACAAATAATCCCGATGCAAGGATAATGTCGAGTCTGTAGATTAATCTGAGTAAAGGCCTAGAGTAGGCCTTTACCAATTGGCAGTGGGCTAATCTTTCTTTTGCTTAGCCTTTTTTGACTTAACCCAGCCGTAAGCTTTAAACACAACTAAGGCTAACAGCACATAAAAAATCACGTGATAAGCCATGTGCAATTCACCTTCACCTAGAGCATGATCAACATGAGCTAGCGCTTGTGAAGCTTAATAAAATACTGCATATAAATAATATAATTCTCATAGTAATTTCCTTTAAATATCGATAAATGGTTTTAATTTTTTCTAAAAACAACGCTATATCTTTAGCATGCCTTCGGTTTCGATAAAGTCGATTATCTCAGCCAAGCCTTGCTTGGTTTTCATATTGCTAAAAATAAAGGTTTATCCCCTCGCATTTTTTTACTGTCTCGGTCCATCACATCAAGGGATGCGCCTACTAGCTCTGCCACATCAATTTTATTGATAATGAGTAAGTCTGACTTTGTAATACCTGGGCCGCCTTTACGAGGGATTTTATCACCCGCAGAAACATCAATCACGTAGATAGTTAGATCCGATAGTTCTGGGCTAAACGTTGCGCTTAGGTTATCCCCGCCACTTTCTACCAGCACAAAATCTAAATCGGCATGACGCCCTTGTAACTCATCTATGGCAGCTAAGTTCATTGAAGCGTCTTCTCGAATGGCTGTATGAGGACAACCGCCAGTTTCTACCCCCATGATGCGATCTTGAGCAAGCGCATCATGACGCGTTAAAAACTCTGCATCTTCGCGAGTATAAATGTCATTTGTAACCACAGCCATATTGTATTTATCACGCAGGGCTAAGCATAGTTCTCGCAATAAAGCCGTTTTACCTGATCCAACGGGACCACCTACACCAATACGTAATATTTGTTTTTTCTTCATGTTTTCATTCTCTTTAATAACAATTTGGTAATTTGCCTATTAGTATTTTCACTGACCTCAACGCTCTCGTTAGCAACAATATCAAGATCTAAATAGCCGCGTATATTGACCTTCATGCCAAGCACTTGCCATGGCTAAGTGCGGTAAACTTGCCCCCACTTCATGGTCGCCAATTTGATTAGCCTTATGGACTATTTCTGGAACGCTTTCAGTTAACGAAAACAACAAGTTTTGCGCCTGAGTCTGCCCTAAAGGTACTAATTTAGTAGCGGCGGCCACTTGGTTATCAATGTAGGTCCAGCAAAATCCACTTTGCGCCGACAGTAAATCCAAGTCAAAACCATAGGCCGCAATAGCAAATGCACTGACAAAACTGAGCTCTTTTAGCTGTAATACGTTATCGTATCTAGCAGCATCAAAGCCTTCTAATTGAGTCAACAACCGCACCAGCGCCTTCCCCATCGCAAGATCAGCCATATGTAATTCAAAACTCTCGCGACTTGCAATAAGTTGTTGGTTCCAATTCGTAAATGCATCATGTTGATTATCGATCAATGCTGCATACAAACGCTTCAATATAGCTAAATCGGTGAAAACTAAAGCTTGTGATAAGTTAAGATGTATCCAACTCTCGGTGCTAACTACATCATTAACCCATGCTTTTTCGACAGCGTATTCTAGCCCTTGCGAAAACGAAAAGCCGCCTACCGGCAAGTTGGCACTACATAGTTGTAGCAGCCTATTTAATTTAAGTGGGTTGACCGGACTAATGGGAATGACCTTCTGCATGATGGCTATGAGAATGCCCTCCATGTGCATGCCCACCACTGCCATAGGCGCCATTTTCAGGTTCAAAAACAGCAGGGCTATCATCTATGGTTAACCCGTATTTTTCAGCTAACTCAGCGAGAACGTGATCAGGCTTGAAACGTAGCCACAATTCTCCCACTTGCAACACAGTATGCCGATTACCTAAGTGATAACATACCTTACTAAAGGTTAACCAATCACTAGCAGTGGCCGTATTGACCGGTTCTGCCAGGCCTTTGATCTCAATCAACTTGCCACACTCGGTTTTCAATATTTCACCCACTAGTAACGGATGGCCCCGCTCCACAAAAATCCCTATGGTAGAACCTTGGTCAGTTTGTCCTTTAATCCGCGCTTTTTTGCGAGTGTCGTGATCTAAGGTAATACTGTCATCAATTGGATCGTGAGTATGATCTAAACGTTCGTATGCTTGCAGCATGTTTTATTTCATTCCTAATTTTTTAGTTTTTATCTGTACTTTATATTTGTATTTAACTAGCTAAGACCACAGTGCAAACGATAAGGCACTGTGGCACGGCGAAAAACAAAATAGGCCCTTAAAATAATGTGTATAACTGCGCTAGTGGTAAGGACTCTGCTGGCTCACATGTTAGCAACTCACCATTTGCACGTACTTCATAGGTTTGTGCATCTACTTCAATTTTTGGCTGCCAATTATTGTGGATCATGTCGTCTTTACCAATATTGCGGGTGTTCTTACAGACCCCCACTAAGCGCGTCATGCCAATTTGGCTGGGCACACCTTTTTCAATTGAGGCTTGCGACATAAACGTCATGGAGGTGTTAGCCGCTGCACTGCCATGAGCACCAAACATTGGGCGATAATACACAGGTTGTGGCGTAGGGATAGACGCATTGGCATCCCCCATAGGCGCAGCAGCAATAAAACCACCTTTGATAATCATAGAGGGTTTAATGCCGAAAAATGCTGGCTTCCATAACACCAAGTCCGCTAGTTTACCCACTTCAATCGAGCCGACTTCATGACTAATACCATGACTAATTGCGGGATTGATGGTGTACTTGGCCACATAGCGCTTTAATCTAAAGTTATCGTTACGATCAGTATCTGGCGCTAGTGGGCCACGCTGTTGTTTCATTTTATGAGCCGTTTGCCAAGTACGAGTAATCATTTCCCCTACTCGTCCCATCGCTTGAGAATCAGAGGCGATCATGCTGATGGCACCTAAATCATGCATGATATCTTCGGCGGCAATACTTTCTTTACGAATGCGCGAATCAGCGAAGGCTACATCTTCAGGAATACTCGGATCAAGGTGATGACACACCATCAACATATCTAAATGCTCATCAATAGTGTTGACAGTATAAGGGCGAGTAGGATTGGTCGAAGATGGCAGTACATTCCCTTCTCCACAGGCTCGAATAATATCGGGTGAGTGCCCACCGCCAGCACCTTCAGTGTGGTAAGTGTGAATAGTTCGGCCTTTAAAAGCCCCTAAGGTATCTTCAACAAAGCCTGATTCGTTCAGGGTATCGGTATGAATAGCCACTTGCACGTCATAACGCTCAGCGACCGACAAACAACAATCAATAGCGGCCGGAGTTGTGCCCCAATCTTCATGCAACTTGAGTCCACAGACACCAGCTTCGATTTGCTCTTCAATGGCCTGAGGTAAACTAGCATTGCCTTTACCCAAAAAGCCAAAATTCATCGCAAAGTCATTGGTCGCTTGCAACATTTTAAAAATGTTCCAAGGTCCGGGGGTGCAAGTCGTCGCATTGGTTCCAGTCGCAGGACCAGTGCCCCCGCCAATCATTGTGGTCACGCCTGACATTAACGCTTCGTCTATTTGTTGAGGGCAAATAAAGTGGATGTGCGCGTCTATTCCACCCGCGGTCAGTATTTGTCCCTCACCAGCAATCACCTCAGTACCAGGGCCAACTTCAATATCTATATTGTCTTGAATATCTGGATTACCCGCTTTACCAATGATAGCAATGCGGCCATCCTTCACACCTACATCCGCTTTGACTATGCCCCAATGATCTAAAATTAGCGCATTAGTGATCACTAAATCTACCGTATCAAAACATGATGCTTGGCTTTGACCCATGCCATCACGGATCACTTTACCGCCACCAAACTTGACCTCTTCACCGTATTCGGTAAAGTCTTTTTCAACTTCTAGCCATAAGTCTGTATCGGCTAAACGGACACGGTCACCCACGGTTGGACCAAACATATGTGCATAAGCATGTGTATCTATCGTTGCCATAATTTTATACCTTAAGAAAGGTCTCCCTGAACATCACCGCGAAAACCAAACACCCGGCGTTTACCGGCATAGGCGACTAACGTCACAGCTCTTTCTTGACTCAGTGCTCAAAGCGCACGGCTGTACCAGAGGTAATGTCAAGTCTGAAACCTTTGCAAGGCTCACGATCAAATTTTAATGCAGGATTCACTTCGTAAAAATGATAGTGCGAACCGATTTGAATCGGTCGATCACCACTGTTGGCCACAGTAACTTGCCGCGTCTCGCGGCCAACATTTAACTCTCGTTCACCATGATCTGTTTTAATTTCATCAAGGGATCATATTGCTTCCTTAAATAATCTTAACCAATAGCCAGACACTATTCGTTCTAAACAATGGGGTTATGTACTGTGACCAATTTAGTTCCATCAGGAAATGTTGCCTCAACTTGCACTTCAGCCACCAGCTCAGCAACACCTTCCATCACCTGGTCACGGCTCAATAAAGTGCGTCCGTAATCCATCATTTCGGCCACGGTTTTACCATCTCGTGCACCTTCCATTATTTCCATAGAAATATACGCCATGGCTTCTGGATAATTAAGCTTGACCCCGCGTTTTAGTCGACGTTCAGCCAACAAAGCAGCTGTAAATAATAAAAGTTTGTCTTTTTCTCTGGGTAATAAGTCCATAGGTTCTATGCTCTTTTTTAGGGTATTTTCTACATTATACGTTTAAGCGAATTATTGACATCAGGCCGTTAGCAGTTAGGTGTGCCAGATGCGCGGCACAACTCCTTGCTTGTGCATATAATGTGGCCTCAGTAATTGCCACAATAAAATAAATATCTGTTTACACTGCTCAGCATGATGACCTAAATAGCGAATAATAATTAGCTCGGCAATATGAGTGACACTGACCTCACTTTGTAACCCCTGCTGCTGGATAGTGTCTCTAAGTTGGTCAATTAAATCAGCTTGCATCGCCGAGTTAACATGCTCTGTATTGGCATAAGCTAGCAGAGTAGCAAATACGCTGTAACCGGCTAATCCAGCCATATGCTGATGCATTTGCTGATGACCTTCAGAAGCATCTGGTCTAACATTAATTCGGTCATGATAAATTAGTTTGTTGTCGCAATACACTTGATTAAGCTGGCTAAAACGACCGATTTCAAACAACTGCCCTGCACTAGGTAAACCCAAACAAGTAATATCCCATCCCAAATAATGGCTATCGGCGGTAAGGTTGACTAGCACCTGATTTACGCCCTCAGCCCCGTTATAGACAATAGTTTCTAACGGAAAGTGCTCACACTTAGCCTTGGCCGGTAGATTCACTTGGGTAATTTGTTTTTGAATGGGGCTACCAATGTTGGCATCGTCTCGCGCCCGATAAAATCGATTGGCGCCAGGAGTGGTCACTAAAACATGGGCTTGAGGCTCTAGATCCAGATCTACATGTAGGATATCACCCGACACTATCCCCGCTGGCGGGTGCAATAAGTATATATGCGCACACTCTCGTCCTTCAGGATAAAACGCTTTTTGAATGGTCAATGGCCCAACACGTTGCGTGCGAGCCAGTTGAGTTCCATAGGGAGAATAATTAAAAGTAAGCGCTAACTTAGCTAGCCATTTCCTTTTTTCTATTTTAGTGATGGTCATAGTTATGTTGCCGCCAGACTAAAATGACCGTTGTTCCAATTTGGCCAAGCTAGCAAAATGATTTTTGTTACATGTGACTTTTGGTTCTTCACGTTATACCGTTAACTGTTATCTAGCCAATAATGATTACTCTAACAGTCTTGTTTAGACTGCCAAGTATTGGCTCACTAACTCATCGGTCAATTGTGCCATGGGACCCGATGACATAACATGCCCTTTTTCCATTAACACAAATTCTTCGCCTACAGCGCGAGCAAATGGTAGTTTTTGTTCAACTAAAACAATGGTCATGCCCTGTTCTTTGTTTAACTTTAGTAACACGTCGCGAATCAACTGCACTATATTCGGTTGGATCCCTTCATTTGGTTCATCCAGAATCAGCACTTCAGGATTCAACACCAAGGCGCGGCCTATTGCCAGTTGTTGTTGTTGCCCACCCGATAAGTCTCCACCGCGCCTATGCAGCATTTCTTTCAATACCGGAAATAATTCAAAAATATGTTCTGGAATAGTTTTACTGGTTTGGCGTTTACAGTTGAGGCTAATTTTAAGATTCTCTTCAACTGTAAGCTGTGGAAATATATGCCGACCTTGTGGCACATAGCCAATGCCCATTTCTGGGCGAGATTCCACACTGCGCTTAGCGGCCTCTGCACCGGCAATTTTTAAGCTACCGTCACTGATGGGCAATAACCCCATAATCACTTTTAGCAGCGTGGTTTTACCCACACCATTGCGGCCCATAATACAGGTACGAGAACCCTTTTTAATGTGCAAATTTAGATCCCACAATATTTGGGTGCCGCCGTATCTTTGATTAACTGAATCAAGCTCTATCATTAGCCTTGCTCCTCACCCAAGTATACTTGGATCACTTCTGGATTAGATTGAATTTCGGACATACTACCTTCGGCTAATACCGAACCTTGGTGCAACACTGTGACAGTGCGCGCAATTGAGCGAACAAAAGCCATGTCGTGTTCTACCACCACCACCGAATGCTCTCCCGCTAAAGAGGTTAGTAATTCAGCGGTGCGTTCGGTTTCTTGTCCCGTCATGCCTGCCACGGGCTCATCAACTAACAACACTCTTGGATTAGCCGCTAATAACATGCCTATTTCTAACCATTGTTTTTGCCCATGAGACAAACGCCCAGCAGGATAATTACGCTCTTTTATCAAATCAATTGTATGCAGAATTTCTGCGATACGATCATTTTGTTCACCATTTAACTTGTGGAACAACGAAGCCCAAATGCCTTTATTACCTTTTAAGCTCAACTCGATATTCTCAAATACCGACAGCTGTTCAAATACAGTCGGTTTTTGAAACTTACGGCCAATACCAGCGTTAGCAATTTCCGACTCATCTAGTTGCAATAAGTCAACCTGCTGACCAAAACTGACTTTACCAGTATCTGGGCGGATCTTGCCGGTTATCACATCCATCAAGGTGGTTTTACCGGCACCGTTGGCACCAATTAAACAACGCAATTCACCGTCGTTTATATACAAGTTCATATCATTTAAGGCTTTAAACCCATCAAAGCTCACGCTCACATCTTCAACGTACAAAATCACCCCATGGCGGGTATCGGGTTGAATATTTTCTGTGGCAGACATAGGCGAACCATGCTTATCTACAATCATGACTTCACCTCCGTAGCTTTTGCCTCTGTAGTTTCATTTTTTGAGCCTTTTAATTTCGCTATTATTCCCGGCATTAAACCGGCAATGCCTTTTGGCAATAACAAGGTGACTAATACAAACAGCCCACCTAAAGCAAACAACCAAGCTTCGGGCATAATGGCTGTAAAACGGGTTTTAGCGTAGCTCACCACTATGGCTCCAATTAGTGCACCGTATAAAGAATTACGCCCTCCAACAGCCACCCAAATGACCATTTCGATTGAATTCAAAGGCGAAAACTCACCGGGGTTAATAATACCCACTTGCGGTACATACAAAGCGCCCGCTAAGCCAGCGATCATGGCAGACACTACGTAGATCCAAACTTTATAATTATCGGGCTTGTAGCCAACAAAGCGAACTCGATTTTCAGCATCGCGGATAGCGGTAACGACTCGCCCCATTTTTGAGTTAACGATGAAATGGCAAACGATATAAGCCACAGCCAACACCAAGGCCGTAACAATGAATAAACCTAATTTAGTGCTAGGAGACTGCAGAGAAAAACCTAGTATTTCTTTGAAGTCAGTTAAGCCATTATTGCCACCAAAGCCCATTTCGTTGCGGAAAAAAGCCAACATCAAGGCATAAGTCACCGCTTGGGTCATGATCGATAAATACACGCCACTTACGCGAGAACGAAAGGCCAGCATACCAAATACATAAGCGAGCAAACCTGGGCCAATAAACACCATGGCAATCATCCATAAAACACTATCAGAGCCCGCCCAATACCAAGGCATTTCAGTCCAGTTTAAGAACACCATAAAATCAGGTAAATCTGGATTACCGTATACGCCTCGGTCACCAATTTGACGCATCAAGTACATGCCCATGGCATAACCACCTAAAGTGAAAAATGCGCCGTGGCCTAGACTCAAAATACCGCAATACCCCCACACTAGGTCAACTGCTAACGCTAAAAGTGCATAACACAAGTACTTACCAAACAAACTTACCGTGTAATCGCTGACATGTAACAGTGAGCCTTCTGCAAACAACAAGTTACATACGCTGACATAAAAGGTCGCCAGCAATAGCACACCTATCACCACATGTAAGTTTTTTAAGCCAGTCACTTTGGCCATTAAGCCAGTTGATGCTTGTGACGAAGCGGGGCTATCTTGCGATAATGGAGTTTCTATTTTTGTTGAAGATTCTGTTGATGAAGTCATTAGTCTGTCGACCTCCCTTTTTGTGGAAACAGCCCTTTGGGACGTTTTTGAATAAATAACACTAAGCCAACCAACACAATAATATTAGCCAACACCGAACCTGTAATAGGCTCTAAGAACTTATTGATAGAACCCAAGGACATAGCGGCCACTAACGTTCCCCACAAATTACCGACACCACCAAACACTACAACTAAGAAAGAGTCGATAATATAGGCCTGACCTAAGTTTGGTCCCACGTTAGTTAATTGGCTAAGCACCACACCAGCCACACCTGCAATGCCCGACCCTAAGCCAAAGGTGATGGCGTCGACCCAATCACTTTTGATACTTAATGCTCTGGCCATATCGCGGTTTTGCGATACGGCACGTACGTGTAAGCCTAAAGATGACTTTTTCAAAATAAGTAGCAGCGCAAAAAACACCATTAACGAGAATATAATGATATACAAACGACTGTAGGTGAGTGAAAACACAGGATTAATTTGCAGTGACCCACTCATCCATTCTGGCGACGACACCTGACGATTAAGGGGAGAAAATATGGTTCTAACCAATTGTTGTAGAATCAAGCTAATACCAAATGTAGCGAGCAGGGTTTCCAATGGGCGACCTTTTAAGAAACGAATCACGCAACGTTCAATTATGATACCCACCGAACCCGACACCAAAAATGCCAGTGGTATCGCAATAAACAGTGAATATTCAATCAAGTGAGGAAAAATTAACTGCACAACATAAGTGGTATAAGCGCCTAACATGATCATTTCACCGTGAGCCATGTTAATTACGCCCATCACCCCAAAGGTAATGGCCAGCCCGATTGCAGCTAGCAATAACACTGAGCCCAAACTTAAACCAAAGAAGATATTTTCAACTACCCCATAAAAGCTACGCTTGCTGTCTATTTTGTCGATAGCGTCTTGCAGACTTCTGGCTAAAGCCATGTCTTGTTCGGTCTTTGGCTTATTCGGTAGCGCTGCGAGTTGTGTCACCAGCATATTATTAACAGCAGGCTCTAAACTGTTTTTTAACCCTTTAATTGCCGCCATTTTTTGCTCATGATTACCGGTTTTTAGCAACTGCACATCTACAATAGTTTGCATAAGTTGGGCAACATCTTGGTCTTTTTCGTCGCCTATCAATGATTGAATAGTACTAATAGCACTTTCGTTAGGCTTATCAATAAGTTGCTGCAGTGCTGCAATACGCACTTGAGGGTTTGCATCTGTAAGGTCTAACTTAGCTAACAGGCTTCTTATTTGCCCGCGCAATCGGTTATTGGTTCTAATCTTTCTGATGGCACTTTTACTGCTGGCCGAATATTCAACTGTTCCTAATACATCAGTTAAATCGTATTGTTTTTGCTCATTTAATTGAGCTCTGACTATGGCCTTATTCGCTTTGACATAATAAAGCTCTCCGTCCAATAGGTATTGTAATAAAACTCGTGTATTAGCACTTTGTGTATTAGCAATTTTTTCTACTAGTGGTGCCATTTTAGATAATTTAGTAGTAGGTAATTGTGCTGCCAACTCAGACAATGACGAACTAGTCACAGTTTGCGATGCATTGTCTTCAGCTGAAGCTTGGAAACACAACAAACTGAATAACACCATGAACGTTCTTAACATTGTGTTTTCCTCTTTCTATACAACATAATTTTAATCTTGCGCTTAGGGTTTACGCCTTAAACAAATAAGACTGTGAAACTATGGGTGGGGTAATCTGTTCCCCCGTGTAAAGGGGGAACCATTTTCAAAGACTCGCTTCTAGTCCTAGGTTAGAAGTTTTGACCTGAACATTTAGCCGTTTTGACGTCAAAGTTTCCGCATGAAACTGGCGCTGTCCAATCAGAAATTAAGTTCTGAGAGCTAGGTAAAAAGTCAGACCAAGCATCACCAATCACTGTGTCTGGGGTTTCCCAAACAACTTCAAACTGCCCGTCTTCTTGGATTTCGCCAATCAGTACTGGCTTAGACAAATGGTGGTTAGCGTTCATCACAGCAATTCCGCCAGTTAAGTTAGGTACTGCTACACCAATCATAGCCTGCTCAACCTCGTCAACTGAAGTACTCCCCGCTTTTTCAACTGCTTTAGCCCACATTTCAAAACCAATATAGGTAGCTTCCATAGGGTCATTTGTGACGCGCTTGTCGTCGCCAATGTATGCTTTCCAGTTTGCAATAAACTCATCGTTGGCATCTGACTCAACACTTTGGAAGTAATTCGAGGCCGCTAAATGACCCACAAGCGGTTTAGTATCAAAACCAGAGAGTTCTTCTTCACCTACCGAGAACGCGACAACAGGAATGTCTTCAGCAGAAATACCTTGGTTACCTAGTTCTTTGTAGAAAGGAATGTTGGCGTCACCGTTGATAGTTGACACCACTGCCGTTTTCTTACCTGCAGAACCAAACTTCTTGATGTCTGAAACGATACCTTGCCAGTCTGAATGACCGAACGGTGTATAGTTAATCATAATGTCTTCGGCTTTCACCCCTTTTGACAACAGGTATGCTTCTAGAATTTTGTTAGTTGTACGAGGATAAACATAGTCGGTACCAGCAAGAACCCAACGAGTTGCGCCAATGTCATTCATCAAATAATCAACCGCAGGGATCGCTTGTTGGTTTGGTGCAGCACCGGTGTAGAATACGTTTTTAGATGACTCTTCACCTTCATATTGTACGGGGTAAAACATTAAGCCATTAAGCTCTTCTAGCACTGGCAGTGCAGACTTACGCGATACCGATGTCCAGCAACCAAAAATAACGTCAACTTTATCTTTCGCTAAAAGTTCACGAGTTTTTTCTGCAAACAATGGCCAATTTGACGCAGGGTCAACCACTACCGCTTCCAGCTTCTTACCTAGCAGCCCACCTTTTTTATTTTGTTCTTCAATCATCATTAACACTGTATCTTTCAGCGTAGTTTCACTGATAGCCATAGTGCCCGATAAAGAATGTAAAACACCTACTTTGATGGTGTCTGCAGCCATAGATACTTGTGCGACTAAACTACTTGCGATAATTGAACTCGCTAAAATAAGTTTTTTAAATTTCATAATTAGTTTCCTATTGATTGGGTCTTAATTTGCAAGAGCGTGTGAGCCACGCTCGTTCATTAGAATTTTTTTCGATTACACAGCTGTGAATTAATTAAAAAGTTACTAATGCTTCAATCGCAATAGAGTCTGAATCCATCCCGCCTATATCATCTGAATCCATACGGTATTCAAACACCATTAGTAGGTTGCTATTGACTGTGTAACTTGGCGAAATAGTGATAGCACTCATATCTTCAAACGTATTACCAGTTGCGTCATCAATTGAGTAATCGTGATATCTAAGAGTGAGACCTAGCCCATTGGCAAAACCATAGTTAGCCATTAGTAGGTAACCATCGGCTTCACTACCCGCACCTGCGGTATCTTCGGAGGAGTTGTACTCTGCGGCTAGTGTTAAGCTATCTTTTGAATATGCGGCCCAAGTGTTCAACATTTTGGTATCGCCATCTACCGAGTAAAACCCTTTAACAGTAAAGTTTTCGGTAGGCATAAACGCCACCATAGTTTCCACGCCTGGATGCTCAGAATCGGTTGATTGAGGTCCAGCTAGATCATTCACAACAGAAACAGCAACCGCAAATTTATCGCTACTGTATAAAGCTGATACCCCTTGTTGATAATAGCCATAGAAGTATTGTGCGTAACCGGTGCCAGAATACTGAAACAAACCAGTTGGCTCCTCAGTTTCCCAGCCTGAATAACTTAGAAAACGACCCGCTTTAATGCTTAGATTGTCTGATACTGCATAGCTAATAAAAGCCTGCTCAACATTCGCACCATCATTAGAGTTCTTATATTCAACATCTACGGTAGCCGTTAGTTTATTACCGAAATCGTAGCCAAGATTCACCTCAACTTGGTCAACCCCTGAATTGTGTGTAGATGCTCCACCGTCTGTATCGACTGCCAGATAAGACATGTCAATGAAACCACCTACTGAAAGTTTGTCATCTGCTTGTACTGCAGTAGTACTTAACGCAAGCATTAAAGTAGCTGCTACAGGTGTTAGTTTTGTAAATTGTTTCATGTTTTATTTACCCAATTATTAGAAGAATTTATTAACGAGTGCGGCTACTTGTTTCTGTAACTCTGTTTTATTAGCCTTTTACAGCGGGGATAAGTATGAATTTATTGGGCAATAACTAATATTCGTAAAAGCACGCAACTGACTACGCAAAATTGCGTAGTTTTGGGATTTGAGGTGCTATGCACATTGAGATTATGCGCTTCACTTACTAAAAGCGTTCACTCCGTTCACCAAGAAAGATCAGGACACCCATAGAAAGATCAGGACACCCATCACAATTTGATAAATCGTAGATTTATACTAGGCTATCGTTAAGCGGTTGTGCTTGTGTTTATTCATTTTCGGAGGCGTTATGACTCAGAAAAGAGCCAGTTTAATCAGTTTATCAGATACCCCATTTTATCATTGTGTTTCCCGTTGTGTGCGCCGTTCATTTTTGTGTGGCGTTGACCATTATTCAGGGCAAAATTATGAGCACAGGCGGGCTTGGGTAGAGGAGCGCTTGTTGTTTTTGTCTTCGGTGTTTGCCATTGATATTTGTGCTTATGCGGTGATGAGCAATCACGTACATGTGGTGTTGCATGTGGATGTAGACAAAGCGCTAAATTGGTCGAATAAACAGGTATTAGCGCTGTGGCATACGCTCTATAAGGGGACGTTGTTGACCCAGAGGTTTATGCGAGATGATGAGCTAACAAAAAGTGAAATGCATACTCTTGCAGACACCATTGCGGTTTATCGCCAGCGTTTGCACGACATCAGTTGGCTCATGCGCAATCTCAACGAGCACATCGCCCGAGAAGCCAACAAAGAGGACGAGTGCACTGGCAGGTTCTGGGAAGGGCGGTTTAAATCACAAGCTCTGTTAGATAACAGAGCTTTACTAGCCTGCATGGCCTATGTGGATTTAAATCCCATTCGCACAAAAATAGCGACAACCCCTGAAAACTCCCATCACACCAGCATTCAAAAACGCATTCACGCGTTGAAAACTAACCAACACCCACCCCACACGCTGTTGCCATTTGTGGGTAACCCTAGGCAAAACATGCCCAAAGGCATTTCATTCTCATTAAAAGATTACTGCGAACTAGTGGATATAACAGGCCGTGTCATTCGCGAAGATAAACAAGGTCATATCGCCACCACCCAACCAGCAATATTACAAAGATTGGGGCTATCAGATGCACAATGGCTCACCCTTACCACAGAGTTCGAACAACACTTTTGTTATGCCGTTGGCTCAGAGCACATGATGCGACAATTTGCTGAGCATACCCATCACCGGCAAATACAGGGCATTAGCAACGCGAGAGCCTTATTGGCTTAATCAAAAATTCTGTCAACGTACATCCCATCCCCGTACAGCGGGGATTGAGCATACCTACCATTCAGTAAAAACAGTGGTTTTTTCACTTTTTACACATCAAAACTCAAGCAACCTAGAAATGTATAAAGGTAAGAATAAGCCAAGCAGTTCAATTGCCTATCTGCGAACGTTAACTAGAAATTATGGGTGTCCTAATTAATGCTATTGCCTATCTGCGAATGTTAACTAGAAATTATGGGTGTCCTAAGCAATGTTACAAAGATTGGGATTATCAGACGCACAATGGCTCACCCTTACCACAGAGTTCGAACAACACTTTTGCTATGCCGTTGGCTCAGAGCACATGATGCGACAATTTGCTGAGCATACCCATCACCGGCAAATACAGGGCATTAGCAACGCGAGAGCCTTATTGGCTTAATCAAAAATTCTGTCAACGCACATTCCATCCCCGTATAACGGCGATTGAGCATACCTACCATTCAGTAAAAACAGTGGTTTTTTCACTTTTTACACATCAAAACTCAAGCAACCTAGAAATGTATAAAGGTAAGAATAAGCCAAGCAGTTCAATTGCCTATCTGCGAACGTTAACTAGAAATTATGGGTGTCCTAATTAATGCTTATTTATGCTAAAGTTATGGGTGTCCTTAGTAATGCTCTATGCTATGGGTGTCCTAAATAATGGTTTCATGTGTCATTCTTGTTTTTTACATTTTACTGAAATGACACAGAATTTTGAACACGACCCCGATAAAGGGCAAATAAATGTCTAAGGCTTTTTTAGATTTACCTGAAGCGGATAATATGACGAATAGTGGATCAGTAGCGCAGATGTCAAAAGCAAATGAAGACTTGCAAATTCCTCGTTTATACATTGCCATTACGGCTTTGATACAGGGTATTACCTTAGCCTATTTATATCAAAGTGTTGAGCAACAAGTGTGGCCGGGTACAAATTTAACTTGGTTAATCGCTTTAGTAACCTTTTTTATTGGTTTTCCTAGTTTGTTTTTATTGATTGCTAGTCGACACGACTACCAAGGTATTATTAAAGGCTTATTGCCCTTTAGCGTATTGATATCTGCATTGGGCGCTTATATTGGCGATCAACAAAGTGCTTTTCCCGATCTAGATAGCACATTATTTGTATTCACTCTTGCTAGTTTGATTGCCTGTTTTAAAGCCATTATGTACATCAAGTTAATAGTCAACAAACAAGCTATACATTATGAATCACTATTTTTAGCCTCTTGGCGAAATGCCGTTATTTTTATAGTGACAGTGATATTTACTTCAGTCTTTTTTGGCATATTACATTTAGGCGCCGCCCTATTTGATTTATTGGGCATTGAGCTATTTACTTTGTTATTGCGAGAAGAATGGTTTTGGCTGCCATCGCTGACTTTCGCGGCGGCTTTTTCCATACATATTTTTCGTAAAATTGGCTACTTAGCTGACAACATTTCTACCATTTTACAAACCTTACTAAAGTTTCTATTACCGCTACTTATTTTTATATCTATTGGCTTTTTACTGACCTTGCCTTTTACTGGATTAGACAATCTTTGGAAAACCAGATCCGGTAGCTTTTTACTCCTATGGTTAATTACCCTCAGCTTGTTTTTTGTGAATGCCATTTATCATAAAGGTAATGATAATAAACCTTACCATTTTGTCCTGCACCGATTTATTTTAGTGGGCGTCGCAATATTGCCAGTATATTCTGCTATTTCTTTGTATGGAATATTATCGCGGGTGGCACAGTACGGTTTTACCCCTGATCGCCTTTGGGCCTTGAGTGTGTGGTTTATTTTAAGCTGTTTTGTGCTGGGTTACTTGTTCGGCATTATCAGATTACGAGATAATTGGCTGATAATTCAAAGTAAAGTGAATGTGGTGATGGGGCTAGTGGTGCTGGCTTTTGTACTGCTTGTTAATTCTCCAGTTTTGAATTTTAAGGCCATATCCAGCTACAGCCAAATGGCTAGGTATTATAACGGTGATGTATCTATAGAAGACTTAGATCTTCGCTATTTTAGCCGAGAGCTAGGCAAGCCTGGTTATATCGCTATGCAGCAACTGAAAAGTGAAATAACCGATGCACATCCAGAAATAGTGGCAAACATCGACAAGCAATATCGGTATGTTCAGCAGAGTATACACAGAAAGCACAATAAGAATATTGGCAAACACACTGCAGATATAACCGCAACTTATTGGCCCAATGAACAGGCATTTGATCGCGATTTAATTACTTACTTAGCAGATGATGAAAATTACAACAGTAATCGAGTAAGTGAAGAGTTCCGCCTCGCCATAGATTTGAATCAAGACAATAAGGCGGAGATGTTAACTATTATTGACAGAGGAGGGTATTTCCAAGGCCGTATTTGGACCAAAACCGATACAGGCTGGAATAGCAAAATGATCAGACTACATGTGCCTAAAAATCGAAATTTTCAATACAGTTTAGACAATACTGAAATACAACTTATCGAGCCTCCTTATAAAATCCTCAACCTGAATGGTATTAGAATAGATGTAAATGACATAAATGCGGAAATTCCACAAACAGAACATCCTTAAGCCATCTGACTTTTAGTCGTACTTTTTAATCATTCAATTTAAGACTAATAGAATAGCTAGCTATATTGTCGTAGGGGACTCGCATAATATCTCTGCTATTTTCAATTTGTCGTACTAAATTAACGCCGCTTTAGGGTGCATTTTATTGCCACGTCGTGGCTAACTTCAGCCTTATACTCTGCATCAACTAGAGCTGCTAGGCTGATCTCTAATGGTGCAAGAATTGCTTTAGCAATAACAACCCCCAAAGGAATGCCAGCATGCTTCATGCAATTAACTTAACAGAACGAAGCCTCGAACGACTTCACAGACGTAATGTATCAGATGCGGAAATCATCGACTTTCAACAATTGCTTAACGATGCACGAGCTGAAATGGCAGATACCGGTAAATCATCGAAACAAGTGTTAATGGCAATGGATTCCACTGAACTATCCCTATTGCAACGGGCAAATTCTTTAGCCCAGAACATTAATGCCAACGAGTTGAGTGAAGAAGGTGCCACTAACCTACTTAAACAACCAGATTTTTCTGATCGAGTGGATATCAACAATGACGGTATCGTCGAAGTGGGGATAGCTCGAACCCTAGTTTTTCCGCCCGTCAACGCTCCCCCATTTGTAAAACAAGCATGGAATAAAGCCAGTGAAGGTATGCAAGAAACAGATCTTATGACATTGCAATTACACATGCATCTTGTCGTTTTTGGTGTACAAATCGAAGGTATACCAACTAAAACGCCACTTGCGCCAGAACAGCAATGGAGTGCTGACGGTATTCAGACATTATTGTCAGATTTGTACGGTGCCCTTGAATTTGCTGTAAATATGGATGGCTGGACCGACACCCATAAAATGGAGAAAGAAGTTTATAGCCGTTTTGAGCAAGCTCTAGAAAATACATCACCTTCAGGCTCCTTTTATCGCACCACACAAAGTAATCAGCAAGCCACAGAAAAGCACGTATCAACCGAAAATATCGACAAGCAAACTAGTTACGAAACGTTAATGCAGCTGGTCTTGGATGCGAGAATCGGCTTAGATCGTACAAAACTTAAAGAAATTGACGAAAAAATCCAAGCCTTAGAAAGTGATACTAGCCTTGACCCGGCAACCAAAAAAGACATGCTTCAACAACTAGAAAAACAAAAGCAAAATGTATTAGACGAAGCGCAAAAACGGATAGAGCATGAACAGAAGCTACGCGCCCTGCAACAGCAATTAATGCAATAAGCGCACCTTCAAAAAACGTCGCCAGTCGACCAATTTAGCGCAAGCCTTCATTAACAGGGGCCTGTGTATGTGCTTTTAAAACTCGCTCACGAAAAGGTCCTAACAGACTTTTCTCTGCGCTCTGAGGATTTAAAAGGGAACAACTATTCCTGTACACCTAAGCCTTGTTCAAAAACCACTGCCGGCATTTTGAGGAATCACTTATCAATATGGGTTGGCGTTATATCAAGCCGTTTTAACAGTCTCGGCTTTTATCGAGAGAACAACAACATTGTTTCCAAATGAGCTGTCTGTGGAAACATATCCATCATCGCGACACGCTTAACTTTATAGCGCTTTTCAAGTAGATATTCTGCGTCGCGAGCCAAGGTCGCAGCATCACAAGAAACATATAGAATTTGCTTGGGTTTGAGTTTGACTAGGCTTGGTAAAAATTCGATGGCCCCTGCTCTTGGCGGGTCAAGCAACACCTTTGTTACGCCATATGAGGTAATATCTTTATTGGTCGCTTGCGTTAAATCGGCGGCAACAAACGACAAGTTACTTAAATGATTGGTTTGCGCATTTGACTGGCCAGCCTTAACCATACTCTCTTGCACTTCCACCCCCACAACCTGCTTGGCTCGTTTAGCTAAGGGTAACGAAAAATTACCTACTCCACAAAATAAGTCGAGAATAACGTCATCTTGGCTAGGGGCCAGCCACTGCATGGCTTGCTCGACCATTTTTGCGTTCATAGCGGCGTTAACCTGAATAAAATCTTGTGGATGATAACGTAAAGCAAAATCGTCGACTTGATACTGCCTTCTGGCCACTTGACTAACATTGGCTCGGTTTTCACCACTAAATTGCCAATACAATTCCACGTTTTGCATTTCAGCCCAAGCGCTCCATTTGGTGCGTATTCCTTGCTCAACATTTCCCGTTAAGCGAAACAATACCGATACGCCTTTGTCGTCTTCTAGCAACTCAACATGCCCCAATTTAGCGGCAATACAGCCAAGAACAGCATCCTCGAGCAACACTGATTTTAGTGCGACAAATGTCTGTTGTAGTGGCTCAGTTAACACAATGCAGTTATCAATAGAAACGATTTGCTGAGTGCCATTGCCACGAAATCCCAACAGCAGTTGCTCATCCACTACGCGTATAGCAAGCCGCGCTCGTCTTCGATAACCCATAGCCGAATCTGCGAGTAACATAATATCATCAGTTGAACACACTTTTCGTAACTGGCCTTGTAACCAAATTTTCTTGGATTCTCTTTGTTGTTCAACAGTTAAGTGTTGAAAACTGCATCCCCCACACTCCGCATAGTGAGAACAGGCAGGTGTAACCCGATGAACACTTGGCTGCTCAATATCAACCAACTTAGCTTCATCAAAACGACGATTGGACTTAACAACTTGAGCTGTTACCTTTTCTCCGGGGAGGGCTCCGGCTATAAAGGTAACCTTTCCATCTGCCCGAGCAACCCCTTTACCTTCATGGGTTAGTCCCTCAACCCTAAAATATCGAATCGGCCCCATTGGTTGAGAAGGGTGTTTCCCACGATTTTTTCTATGTGAGCGGGGGGATGATGCTGCTTTATTAGAAGTAAAAAAACGCTTTCTCAAAAAAGAACTCAATGTTAATTAACGGGTTTGCGGAGGATTATACCCAAGCCTCTGCTTTTATAGAATGATGTAGACAATAAAAGCGAACCAACTCATCACCAGCAAATACCAAGGTAGATATTCAACCGTCTTATTTGCTGGGGGAAGTTCTGTAATAGCGTCAGCAGGTTGCGCATTTCGCTGCTTTATTTTCTGTTTGCGCTGTTTATCGATTTCACGTAACTTTTGACCTTGTTGCTTTTTATATTCAGCAATGCCCTTTTCAATGCCTTTCGCGATCAGCTTAGTTTGCTCCTTGGTTTGCCCTGGTTTTTGTGTGGCTTTTGCCATTTTTAATGCTTGAGTTTCAACTTCAGGAGAGACTTTATTTTTCATGTTATAGATTTAACGTGCTAGCAAGGAACAGCCATAATAACAGTTTAGCAGTAACTGGCAATGCGCCCGGCTGCGCATGGGCCCAAATCGACTTATACTGGCTCCTCTCATAGGTAGAAAGCGACTTACAATTTTCGATTGTCTTGCTTAAAACCTTGATGCCAAGCGTCGAGTTTTTCTAGTTTCATAGGTTTGCCAAAATAAAAACCTTGTAGATTAGCAACCCCCATAGCCTTAAGATCATCCGCTTGCTTTTTAGTCTCTACACCTTCAGCTACCACACTGTAACCTAGCTCATTCGCCATATATTGAGTGGCCTGAATAATTGCTTTTCCGCCTTTGTCGATAGTAGATATAAAACTTCGGTCAATCTTAACGACATCAGCAGACAATGACTGCAACAGGGCCAGTGAAGAAAACCCAGTGCCAAAATCATCAACCGATACTTTAATATTCAACTTCTGTAAGGACTTCATTTGTTGCAGCACATAGTTGATATCAGCGGCAAAAATAGACTCGGTAATTTCAATATGCAAATTTTCTGCGGGTAGTCCAGAATCATGTAAAGCGCGGGTCACAATATTGACCAAGTCACCATGCATTAGCTGAGCAACCGACACATTAACTGACACACTGACATCTTTATCAAATGACCAACTCGCCGCTTGTTGACATGATTGCTGCATCACCCACGCCCCAATCGAATAGATTAACCCATATTGTTCAGCCACAGGAATAAATTCAGATGGAGGAATTAATTTTCCATCCAATTCCCAACGCAAAAGGGCTTCACAAAATCCAACTTGCCCCGTGTCGCAGTCAACCACAGGTTGGTACACCATATACAGTTGATTATTTTTCAACGCCGAGCTTAACCCATTCTTCAAGGTAATTTGACGGTATAGGGTTTCGCGCATTTGCTCGGTAAACATGCACACTTCAGACTTGACGCTTTGTTTTTGCTGGTACATAGCAGTATCGGCTAAGGTAATAAGCTCTATTTCGTCTGTACCGTGATCTGGATACATAGCGATACCTACCGTCGCCCCAACATTGAGTTCGTGCTGTTCAATAATGATAGGTTTGGATAGATTGGAAATAAGCTGGCGAGCAAACTGCAGCGCATCATCACCTTCTACATTTTCCAAAGCAATTAAAAATTCATCTCCCCCCCAACGACACAAGCTTTGTGCTTTTTCACTATGATTCGTCAATCGTTGGGCTGTTTTTAACAACACTTTATCGCCAACAGTATGACCAAGAGAATCATTGATACTCTTAAAGCCATCTAGGTCGATAAACAATACGGCTAACTTAGTATCCCGCAATTTGCATGAGTCAATTAACAACCTAAGATTCTCAGAAAATGCGTTTCGGTTAAACAATTTGGTAAGAGGATCAATATTAGATAATTCAAAAATCTCATCGGTACGTTTTTTTACCTTTCGTTCTAGCGTGGTGTTGGCCTCTGAAATTTGTTGATTCTTTAGTTCCATTTCCTCTAGTAAATCGGCGTGTTGGTTTTTAATAAGTATCGATTCAGTAGTAAATTGATGGGCCCGCTTCGCTGCTGAATACATAATCACAACAAAAATTCCCCCTAAAATCCCTAAAGTATTGTGATAGCTATCCTCAGAAACAATAGACAGTAGTGAAATAGGAATAAGCAGAATCGCCGCATAGCTACGGCACAACACCTTACTGGCGGCTAACGTAGTCGCTGCTCCTCCGGCCATTGCCGACAAAATAACAATAGTACAAGCCAATTCTATTACGTCCATTGCATGAAAAAACATAATAGAATATGCAGAAAACCCACAGGCAGTTAAGTAGCGACCTATTTTAAACTTAGACATAGGCTTAGTTGCATCGTAAACCTGCCCTTTGAGTTTTGTTTTCCAGTGACGTGTTTGCAAAAATCGCCAAACAAAAATAGCGCACATAAACAACAACCAATACACTTTTAATGATTGCACAGGATTATCTGGAAACCCAAAAACCAGCGCGAGACAAATGCTGAGGGTCACAACTAGACTGCCAGAATTATTACCATAAAGTAAATCAAGGGCATCTCTTTGCGCACACTTTGCTGATTGATTTGAAGTATGTGGAATAAAGTATTGCTCCAATGGAAGATTTAAAGCGGGTAAATAATAACACATAAATTGGGTTATAATACTCAGACCTGTTGGTTTGAATCGTATAAATTTAAAGCTCTACAGCACTATACTGGCTAATTAATAGTCTGTGGCAGGATTTTTCTATATTTACTGATACCTTTTGTCAAACATAGCAATGCTCACTCTGTTTATTACGATAAAATGTAACAGTTGAGGCCTAATGACATTAAAATTGTTTTTACAGCAACCAATACCATTCGTATAAAAACATTGCAGCGATGTCGTAGCGAACATGTTGTAATTTAGGTAGCATGGGGACAGCGTGAGTCGGCACATAAATTATATTCCGCTCATTTTCCAAGCCACAGATTACGAATTCCCATGCAGTCAAACGAAAAAATATTACCTACTCGCCGCACGTATAACAAACTTGTCGCCAATGAAATGATGGAAGACTTTGCTTTGCGCTTTACCGCGAAACGAGTTCGCGTTTGGTCGTTAAATCGTATTGCCAATACAGCCTTAGGCATAGTATCGTTTTTGGTGTTAGAGGCGATCGGTGGGGCTATCACTCTGAACTTTGGTTTTGTCAATTCTGCTTGGGCAATACTAGCAGTAATTGCTGTTATTTTTTTAACCGGCTTACCTATTTGCTACTACGCCGCTAAATATGGAGTCGATATAGATCTGCTCAGCCGAGGAAGCGGCTTTGGTTACATCGGCTCGACCATAGCGTCACTTATTTACGCCTCTTTTACTTTTATCTTTTTTGCCTTAGAAGCCGCGATTATGTCAATGGCGCTGCAAATTCTATTTGGTATTCCACTCGCTTTAGCTTATGTGGTCAGTGCGCTAGTTGTGCTGCCTTTAGTCACCCATGGCATCGCCTATATTAGCCGCTTTCAAGTCTGGACCCAGCCCATATGGTTAGTCTTACAGTTGGTGCCATTGTTCTATGTTTTCTCCCATCCAGATAGCCAAATCCAAGGCTGGATAGAATATACAGGGCAAAGTGGTGAGCAAGGCGAGCGCTTTAATATATTACTGTTTGGCGCTGCCTCTGCGGTGTTATTGGCATTAGTGGCGCAAATTGGCGAGCAAGTCGATTTCTTACGCTTTTTGCCAGAAAAGCCCAAAACAAGTCGGTGGAAGTGGTGGGCAGCATTAATTGCTGGAGGGCCTTAGTTGGATAGTATTTGGCGCAATGAAATTGTTCTTGGGCTCGTTCTTAGCTTACTTTGCGTTGCAACAAGGCGTGCCACTTGAGCTAGCCGACGATCCGGCCAACATGTATAACTTGGCATTTAGTTACGTATTTGAAAACCCAAGCATTAGCGTGGCAGTGGCCTGTTGTTTTGTGGTGATCTCCCAGCTCAAAATCAATGTTGCTAATGCCTATGCAGGTTCGTTAGCTTGGTCTAATTTTTTCTCCCGTGTCACTCGCAACCATCCAGGCCGTGTGGTGTGGATGATATTCAACGTGGTCATTGCGTTGTTACTCATGGAACTTGGCATTTATCAAACCATAGAAAATATGCTCTCGGTATATTCCGTTTTAGTTTTAGCTTGGCTTAGCTCAGTGGTGGCCGATTTAATCATTAACAAGCCTCTCGGTATTAGTCCTAAACATATCGAATTTAAACGGTCCCACTTATACGACATTAACCCTGTGGGTGTTGGCTCAATGATAATCGCCAGTTTTGCTGGTTTTACTGCTCACTTTGGTTGGTATGGTGAAATAGTGCAAGCATTGGGTTCCTTTGTGGCTTGCGGCTTACCTTTCATTACTGTGCCACTAATTGGTTATTTAACTAAAGGCAAGTTCTACTTAGTAAAACGCCAACAACCGGTTGTCATTACTGGTATCACTCGCTGTCATATTTGTGAAAATGAATTTGACCAAGAAGACATGACTTATTGTCCGGCCTATCAAAAATCAATTTGTTCTTTGTGCTGCTCACTGGATGTTCGTTGTGGCGATCAATGTCGTCCAGAGGCCACCTTGGCCAGTCAATCTCATCATTTTTTCCATCGTTTTTTAACCACCAATTTGCTGAAAATCATGACAACGCCCTTAGCTCAGTTTGTTGCCTTAACCACAGGTATGAGCTTGACGGGCGCAGGGATATTGTTTCTTATTTATTTGCAAGTTCCATTGGAAAACCTTGAAGTTAAACAGGTTTTTTCGGTGACATTAATAAAGATATTCTTCTTACTAACAATAATTATTGGCATCGTTAGTTGGCTATTTATTTTAGCTCGCAATAGCAATCATTCTGCGCTCAAAGAATTGCGTTCGCTAACTCAAACCTTGGCAACTGAAGTTAAAGCTCACGAAAAAACCTCTCAAGCCCTACAAAACGCTAAAGTCGCTGCAGAAACGGCAAATGACGCTAAAAGTCGCTATCTAGCTGGATTAAGTCATGAACTTAGAACCCCATTAAACGTGATGTTAGGTTACGCACAGCTATTGAGTCAGGATAAAAACATTCCTGCCAAACAACGAGACTCCATTTCAATAGTTAAACGCAATGGCGAGCACCTCACGGACCTTATTGAAGGTTTGTTAGAGATATCAAAAATCGAAGCTGGCCGACTCACCCTGCAACGAGACGAGTTTAACCTTAAAGCTATTTTGCAGCAGCTAGTGGATATGTTCCAAATGATAGCTGGGCAAAAGAACATCGAGTTTCATTATCAACCCTGCTCCAATTTGCCCGACTACGTAGCGACCGACAAGCAAAGATTTCGACAGATATTAATCAACCTTATTTCGAACGGGATAAAATACACCGAGCAAGGTTCTGTAACCCTTAAAATTACCTACCGAAATCAAGTGGCAAATTTTAGCGTGATTGACACCGGTGTCGGTATTTCAGAAGACAACCAAGAACGTATCTTTAAGCCCTTCGAACAAATTCGCAATAATCATACTCAAGCCATTGGGGGCACTGGTTTAGGGCTAACCATATCGCGCTCACTGACCGAGCTGATGGGGGCGAAATTACCTTAAAAAGTGCACTAGGACAAGGAACAACCTTTAACCTGCGTTTGATGTTAGTGCAACTAGCACACAACAAAAATACACCAGAATATATTCAATTAAGAGTAATAGGCTATTTAGGGCCTAAGCGCAGAGTACTAGTAGTAGACGATGACAGTAGTCAAAGACAACTGATTACCGATCTTCTCAAACCTTTGGGGTTTGATGTATTACAAGCCGCAGAAGCCCGCACTGGCATGGGTATTCTGGCCAATAACAAAATTCACCTTATGATTTTGGATGTACGTATGCCTGAAATTGACGGCTGGACTATGGCCAAACAAATACGTGAGCAGCAATACAACATGCCTGTGCTTATGGTCTCAGCCAATGCTAGAGACGCTGACACTAATTTGGCTGCTGATGGCCATCACAATGGCTATATCGCGAAACCAGTCAATTTGGACGCTTTATTGGGCAAGATTGGCGAGTTGCTATCAATTAAATGGCAATTTGAACATAAGGACCAAACAACCCATGTCCACGAGATTATTCAAAGCAAACCGCCGATACATAAAGAACAGTATCAGGAGCTAATCGCCTTGGCAGAAATCGGCTATTTGTCAGGCTTTAAAGATAAACTCGACAAGATAACCGAACATTATCATGTGCCAGCAGATATACTGTCGCAGTTATTAGAATATGTTAAATTCTGCAATTTCCCAGAAATCATTAAGTATTTAGAAGAGATAAGTCATGAGCAGTAGTTTAGGCAAAATAGTGTTGGTGGTTGATGACTCGCCGGAATCATTAGGTATGTTAAATGCCGCGCTAAATGCTCAGGGCTACACCGCTCTTGTCGCCCTTGATGGCCTGCAAGCATTGTCAATTATTGAAAAAATCCAACCAGATGTCATTTTGTTGGATGCCATGATGCCTCAAATGGATGGTTTTGAAGCTTGTCATAAACTCAAACAACAATTGCCTAATACGCCTATTATTTTTATGACCGGTTTAAGTGACTCTGAAGACGTCGTAAGAGGATTTGAAGCTGGGGCCATTGATTATGTCACTAAACCCATTTCTCCTGACGAAGTTATTGCACGCATTAACACTCATATCGAAACAGCAAAAGTTGCATTGAGTGCTCAAGATGCGCTGGACCACACAGGCACTCACGTTTTTTGCGTCAATAACCAAGGCCGTTTATCTTGGGCTACCCCTAATGTGCATAAGTTAATCGACACGATATCCGAGCGGGACAATAGCCCTTGGGCCACGCTAGCCAGTAAACTTGAGGTATGGCTGAACGCAGGTACTAGTGTTAATTTAAAACTAAGTTGTTTTGCTAAGCCCATAGAGATCCACTACGACGGTCGGCAAGATGACAAACACTTGCTGAATATAATCGAAGCAAAACAGCAAAAAAACGCGGATTTTTTACGGCAAAATTTACCTATTACCAAACGAGAATCAGAGGTTTTATACTGGGTATCGTATGGCAAAACAAGTTGGGAAATATCACAAATTTTGGATATGAGCCCACGCACAGCGAATAAACACTTAGAGCAAATATTCAAAAAGTTAGGGGTAGACAACCGCACCTCAGCGGCTGCTATTTCTATCAGGCTATTAGAACATTAATAAATGAGTACCAGATTAAGGAGGCAACGATGAGTTTGAAGTTAAAAGTGGCTACCTTAGAAAACGTCGCCGAAGTGTTAACACTGCATTATAAATACCAAGTGGATTCAATTTCAGAACAGGACAAGCAAGATGGTTTTATTACCACCGCTTTTACAGAGTCCCATTTGACTAGATTAATTGAAGACGAAAACGGCTTATTTATCGCAATCAAAAATGACAAAATTGTGGCCTACGCGATGTCTGCATCTTGGCAATTTTGGTGCCAGTGGCCAATGTTTCAGTACATGGTCGACAACTTAGATGACTCGACACTAAACCAGAATCGGCTAACCATTGATAATTCATATCAATACGGCCCCGTTTGTGTTGACAAGAGTGTTCGTGGACAAGGTGTGTTTGAAGAGATTTTTAATTTTTCACTGCAAAACATGGCTAAGCGATACCCATTCATGGTGACCTTTATTAACAAGATCAATACGCGTTCGTACCAAGCCCACACTCGTAAAGTGCAGCTAAACGTTATCAATGAATTTAGTTTTAATAACAATCAATATTTCAAACTGGCGTGCAATACTCATTAGCTTAATCTCACAAACGAGGTAAAGATGAGTGGTACTCAGCTTTACCTCGTTAACTTATAATCATTGCAGATTACGCCAAGGTTAAATCACCACGCGTTGGCCACCATTGGCCATCGACTTATACATAGCGTCAACAATCTTCATATCTTTTAGACCTTCTTCGCCCGACACTTTGCTGGTTTTATTTTGCCTTATGCATACCACAAAATCGTCCATTTGCAATGCTTGTTGGTTGACTTGATGAGGGGGCAATTTAAGTTGTCCTAAATGCCCACCGACGCCACGATAGCTATAAGCAGGTTCGAGTCGAGCATTACCTTTCGCGTACGACACATACAACTCATTGGCTTTCATATTGTATGAACAAGTTGAGTTTGAATACAGACCACCAGGAAACTCCATTTGCCACATTACTGTTTCTTCAACACTACTGAATTTCTGATGATCTGTTTTATATTCCACTGCACGCAAAGCGATGGGCTCTAGTCCTGTAGCCATTCGCGCCCCTTGAATACAGTAAATACCAATATCCATTATTGGCCCACCACCCGCTAGCTCTTTTTTCAAACGCCACTGCTTTGGGTTGCCAATAATGAATGAAAACTCTGATCTCACATAATTAATTGGCCCCAGCGGTAACGACTGACCGGCGTGCACGATCTGCTGGGTATTATCTTCAAACTGTAAACGATAACCTACTGAAAGTTGCACTCCAGCCTTGTGACACGCAGCAATCATCTCTTCACATTCGGCTGCTGTTAAGCCCATTGGTTTCTCGGTAATAACATGCTTGCCAGCTCGTGCGGCGCGGATAACAAATTCTTTATGCATTGAATTGGGTAACACCACATACACCACATCAATGGCGGCATCATTGATAATATTATCGAAATTGTCATAGTTATAGATATGTGCAGGATCAATTTTATACTTGTCGGCCCATATCTTTTCTTTGGCCGGTGTGCCGGTTACTATTCCTGCTAAGTAGGCATTTTCAGTCACCTGTAACGCCGGTGCTAGTTGATTAGTTGCATAGTTCCCTAAACCAACGAGTGCTATACCTAGTTTCTTTTGGTTGGCACTAGCCGCCATCGCATTGCTTGTCAAAGCGCCAGCCCCGACTGTGAATACCCCAGCCCCTATAGCTTTGACAAACTCTCGCCGACTTTCACTGCTATTTTTATTCATCGTCATGTTATCTTTCCTGAGTATGATTGATTTACTTAGCGCAACAAAGAAACATTATTACAACATTTAACAAACAAAAATAAAACAAACGAATTAAAGCCAAAGCGTATCAAGTTACTAGCCATTGCTAGTAGCTTGCCCGCATACCAGCCCCCAATGGTAAGTATTAGACGACAAACAAAAAGTAACTGTAAAAATGAATTTGGCAATATCATTTTACAGGCAAATTAATACAATCACTAAATCAACAACAACAAAACAAGTTATTAACAAATGCCGACTAATACAGAAAAATTAACAGTCACAGAAAAAATTGGTTATAGCCTAGGCGATTTAGCAGCTAACTTGGTTTTCCAGACACTGGTGACTTTTATTGCCTTTTTTTACACCGATGTTTATAAAATTCCAGTAGAGTCAGCGACTAAAGTGATTTTTATTTGTGGCTTAATTGCGGCGTTTTTTAATCCTCTAATGGGCATGATTGCCGACCGCACTCAAACTCGTTGGGGGAAATTTAGACCTTGGATTTTATGGACCGCAGTGCCCTTTGGCGTATTGGCTTTACTCGCTTTCAGCACGCCCGACTTTAGTCCAGAGGGCAAAGTATATTATGCCTTTATTACCTACTTATTATTGTTATTGGTTTATTCTGCCAACAACCTACCCTATTCAGCATTGAGTGGCGTCATCACTGGTAATATGCAACAACGTAACAGTATGTCTGCGTATCGCTTTGTAGCGGTAATGATTGCGCAATTTATTATTCAAGTACTACTCCTACCCTTAGTGCTAATTGCTGGCGCCGGCGATAAAGCCCTTGGCTTTGAAAAAGGTTATGACCTTTTTATCTATAGCCGGGGTAATTATGTTTCTCATCACGTTTTTCACTACCAAAGAGCGAGTAGTACCTAAGCCAGAACAAAAATCCACAATTGGTCAAGATCTTAAGGATCTGTTTAGCAATAAACCCTGGATCATTATGCTGATCGTTACCATCTTGGTCTTTGTTACGCTTGCCCTTAAAGGCGGCATGTACATTTTCTATTTTGAAAACTACCTAGATGCCGCACAAATTGCCGTGTTCTTAGACAATGTCGGTTTTAACGGCTTTATTAACGGTTTAAACCATACCTTAACCAGCATTGGCTTAACCGAATTTAAGTGGCCAGAAGACCCAGCCACATCAGGTTTTGCACTGTTTAACGCAGGCGGCATTATATTTATGATCATCGGAATTGGATTTTCGAAGACACTAGCCGACAAGTTCGGTAAAAGAGAAGTGTTCGCAGGCTCGTTGTTTATATCTACAGTCTTTATTGCATTGTTTTATTTCTATCCACCAGATGCTATAGGCACTGTGTTTGCGTCACAAATACTGCATGGTTTCTTTTATGGTATATCTACCCCGCTTTTATGGGCGATGATTGCAGATGTAGCCGATTATTCAGAATGGAAAACCCATCGCCGAGCCACAGCCATTATCTTTTCTGCGATGATTGTTGGATTGAAACTTGGTCTAACCTTAGGCTCTTCAATTTTGTCGAGCATTCTTGACTATTACCAATACAGCGCTGATTTGATTACCCAAATGCCTGAAACAATCAATGGAATTAAGTTGTCTGTTAGCCTCTATGCATCCATTCCATTTTTCTTAGCCGTCGTCTGCTTGTTTGCCTACAGCATTAATAAAGCCAAAGAGCAACAAATTGAACGAGACTTAACAGCAAGACGTCAAGCCGATTGATTGCAAATTAAAATTAACTAGCCAAACTATGCACAGCCCAGTTAGGGCTGTTGCTTTGCACAATGAGTACTTATATATGTCAGAAGAATTATTACCCCCAGAAGAATTGCAAGCCTTGAAATCTAAGGCTATATCGCAACCTCTAGTCGAAAATATCTATACAGCCGATCCTTCGGCTCACGTATTTAATGGCAAAATTTATATCTACCCATCCCATGATATTGAAGGTGGCATTCCCTTCAATGACAATGGTGATCATTTTGATATGCAAGATTATCATGTGATTTCTATGGACTCGCTTGATAGTCCGGCAGTAGACAATGGGCAAGCTTTGCATGTAAAAGACGTACCTTGGGCAGAACGCCAAATGTGGGCCCCTGATGCAGCTAGAAAAGGCGACAAATACTATCTCTATTTTCCAGCCAAAAAAGCCGATGGTATGTTTCAAATTGGAGTCGCAGTCAGTGACTCTCCAGTAGGACCATTCACCGCTGAGCCCGAAGCAATCAAACATAGCTATAGTATCGATCCTGCTGTATTTGAAGATGATGATGGCGAATACTACATGTATTTTGGCGGCATCTGGGGAGGACAATTACAAAACTATCGCAATCATACCTACAATGCTGATTTAACAGAGCCTGCCGATGACGAACCCGCGCTAGGGCCAATAGTGGCCAAAATGGCTGACGATATGCTGGAGTTTGCCGAAGCTCCTACAGAAATATCTATTTTAGATGAGAACGGTCAACCCATATTGGCCGGCGATCATGACCGACGTTTTTTCGAAGCTGCTTGGATGCATAAGTACAATGGCAAGTACTACTTCTCTTATTCTACAGGGAATACACACTTTTTATGTTATGCCACTGGAGATAGCCCTTACGGCCCCTTTACTTATGGTGGAAAAATTCTCGAACCCGTCTTGGGTTGGACGACCCATCACTCAATAGCAGAATTCGAAGGAAAGTGGTACTTGTTCTATCATGACTCTTCGCTATCAGGTGGCATCACCCATTTACGTTCAATTAAAATGGCCGAGATAAAATACCGCGAAGATGGTTCCATTATTACCTTGAAGCCATACATCGAGTAACCACTAGGGTAATAGCAAAAGGCCTCATCGTTGAGGCCTTTTTTAGGTCTGTGCACAACACAGCTCGAGCAAGGCTACACAATCCAACGCCGCTAGACTCAAAAAGAGCGTTATCCAAAGGTTCGGCTTATCCAGGATTCAGGTTCACTAATACAGACTGCAGCGCTTGGCGCTGTGGCCTTAATCACACAGATGACGGCCAACAGCGCTCAAGGGTTGCGACTTAAGGGGGTGTTTTATCACAGTGTCGCAACCTATAAAATTGACTACCCCTGCATGTCTTCTAGCTCTTTACCTTTAGTTTCGTATACAAACTTAGCGACAAAGAAAACCGAAATAATGGCACATAACGAATAAAGCCCGTATGCTCCCGCTAAGCCAACGCCGGCCAATAAAATTGGGAATGTCATTGTGATGATAAAATTTGTCACCCACTGCGCGACACCAGCAACAGCTAAGCCAGAACCGCGGATTTGGTTAGGGAACATCTCGCCCAACATCACCCACATAATTGGTCCCCATGATAAATTAAAGAAGAACACATAAGCATTAGCAGCAATCAAAGCCACAGTACCAAATTCTCCCAACTCAAGATTGCCTGACGCATCAACCCCAGCATTTAGAAAAGCGTAAACCATAGTGCTCAGCGTGACAGCCATACCAATTGAGCCAATCATTAAAAAAGGCTTACGACCCACTTTATCGATTAAATACATAGTGATCACACAAGCCGCGATACTCACCGCGCCACTAATCACATTTATCAGCAAGGCATCGCCTTCAGAAAAACCAACGGCTTGCCACAACACTGCGCCGTAATAAAACACTACGTTAATACCCACCAACTGCTGTAAGGTAGCTAAGCCAATCCCTACCCACATAATGCTACGAATTTTCCCTGTGTCTTTGTCGACTAAATCAGCTAACTTAGGCTCATGACGATCTCCCGCGAGAGACTGTTGAATATCATGTAATTTTCTCTCGCCGCTAGCGCCGTACAAACGAGTAAGCACTTGCCCGGCTTGCTGATCTTTTTGGTTCAACACTAAATATCGAGGGCTTTCGGGGATCAACATTAACAGTCCAAAGAACAACACGGCTGGCACTAATTCAATCCAAAACATCCAACGCCATGCCTCAAAACCAAGCCAAAACTTAGCGGTTGATGCGCCAGCAATATCAGCTAAAAAGTAGTTACTCACAAAGGCGCAGAATAGACCCGTAATGATCGCCACTTGCTGAATGGAGGACAAACGACCTCGCAATCGTGCGGGGGCTATTTCACTGATATATGCAGGGGTCATGACCGATGCCGCTCCAACAGCCAAGCCTCCTAAAATTCGATAGACAATAAACTCTATAGAAGATGTTGCAATACCCGATCCCCACGCACTAAGAATGAAAAGGATCGCAGCGACTATTAGTAAGGACTTTCGACCGTACTTATCAGCTAACCTGCCTGCGGTAAAAGCACCCACCGCGCAGCCCAATAACATGCTTGCCACGTTAAAACCTGTGCCCATACTATCTGAGTTAAAGGCGGCGCTTAGCCCGTCAACCGTGCCATTAATTACGCCGCTATCAAAGCCAAATAAGAATCCACCTATGGTGGCTACACAGCTCACCAAAACGATAAACAACATGTTGTCTGTATTTTGAGTCACAAAAGGTACCTACGTTAAAATTATTTTTGTAGGCCAATGTTGCAGTATCCACGCAACCTTGTAAACGTTTCCATGTATTTAGGTAAATGAAAAGTAAAATATAGTTAGCCAATAGCTATCAATAAATAACAATTAAGTGAAATTACTCCTTGAGATATAGACTCAATCACTTATAGAATGGCCTAGTACAATCCCCAGAGAATTCTAATTTGTGTTGGTGTAAAACCATAAAATACCCATTATTCTTACGCACAATGGTCATCATGTTACTGTTCAACAGTACTGGCTCTTTGTTCGCGGCCTCAACAATATTAGCTCAGGCAAAAACCTATGCCACTGACGACATTGAGCTGATATGTACGGGCGCTAGTTTTAAATGGATGTCTGTTTCGGCTTACCAGCAAAGTGGAAAAATTGAATTCGTAGAGCCGCCCAAAAATGTGCCTCTAGGTCTGGAAAATATCAAATGTTCTTACTCGTACTTAAACGATAGCAGTACAGATCATCTGTTGCATGCTCAGCCGACAGGGCATTTACAACTCACCCTTGCCAATCCAAAAATTGCATATTTTAATGCGGAATATCAAGCAAGAAAGCATCAGTTGGCGATTTCACGTGCCCCCCTTTTAACATATATTTTTTTGCCTAACCCTAATACCAGTAGGTATTAGCTAAAGGCACTTTATTACAAAACCCATTTAATACTCATTCTTTATTGAGAACTATATATGTTAAAAAATACTTTTTTTTCGGCTGCCTGTGTTTCGGCTGGCTTAGTTAGTTTTACCTCACATGCCGATGTTGGCTCAAACCCGGCTCGTGCGATCATACACGCTCCCATTGGGGTAATGGGCGACCATCTACACGCCAAGGGCGAGTTCATGTTTTCTTATCGCCTTATGAATATGCAAATGTCAGGCAATATCCAAGGAAGTGATTCTATTACTGATGATGCCATTGCCACCACAGTCGCCAATCCATACGCAAATCCCCCTATGTCGCCCCCCACGGTTAGAGTCGTGCCTCAAGACATGAGTACGCAAATGCATATGCTGGGATTTATGTACGCGCCAAGTGACAATTTAACCTTGATGGCTATGATTAATTATCTAGACAAAAACATGACATTGACCACTTATCAAGGCGCAATGGGGACAAATACACTAGGGGATTTTGATACAACAAGCTCAGGCTTAGCAGATAGCAAACTAGCCCTGTTATATCGACTGTATGATGCTGGTAATCACCATTTACATGGGAATTTTGCTTGGATTATTCCTACTGGTTCAGAACAAGAATCTGCAGAAGTACTGACACCTATGAACTCTCGCATGACCATGCGCCTACCTTATGGTATGCAATTGAGTTCTGGCAGTCATCAAGGTGAACTGGGTATCACCTACAATGGCTTTAGCGAGCACTTTAGTTGGGGCGCTCAGGGATTATATACCACCGCCTTAGAGAAAAACGAGCAACACTATAAGCTGGGCGATAAATTGCAACTATCAGCTTGGACAGCCTACGAGATTTCGACACAGCTCAGTACTTCTGCTCGTCTAAAATATAGCCACACCACAGATATTTCTGGGGCAGATGCCATGATCCAAGCGCCCGTTACTACGGCCAATCCCGACAATTATGGCGGCGAGTTACTAGATCTAGCGATTGGTATAAATAGCGTTATAAGCGGACAGCACCGAGTTGCGTTTGAATATCAAATACCGCTCAATCAAAACGTAAATGGAGTGCAAATGGAAATGGATTATATGTGGACGTTAGGCTACCAAGTGGCATTCTAATTAATCTTCCCCCTATAAAAGAGACAGGATCACCTAGCGTCACAAGCAGGTGATCTATTTTTTGGGTGCACTTTAAAACTTTTCCGGAGCAAACATTGTTAGTCCTAGCCCCGCTTTTATCTAGACCCACATAGCGGCAAAATTAATCGCAACACAAATATATTTCATAACACTTGAATATTAGTCAAGCACCCCAATTCTTGTATGCTTAATACACAAACCATTTACATTATCCTTACCTAGAGACTTACCATGCAACCTAGCTTAAAACCTGCCAACCCCAACTTTTCTTCTGGTCCTTGTGCAAAACGCCCTGGTTATGACGTTAACAAATTAGACCTTTCTGTTTTAGGTCGTTCGCACCGAGCGACTATTGGTAAAGAAGCTCTTAAAAGAGCCTGCGTAGACACTGCAAGAATTCTCGGATTGCCCGAAGGCTACCGCGTAGCTGTGGTACCAGCTTCTGACACAGGAGCAATGGAAATGGCCATGTGGTCAATGTTAGGTGAACGCCCAGTTGACGTGTTGTATTGGGAGTCGTTTGGCCAAGGTTGGGCAACAGATATTAGCAAACAGCTAAAATTAGACAACACCCGCATATTAAGTGCAGACTATGGACAAATTCCAGACCTATCAGAAGTGAATTGCGATAACGACGTCGTCTTTACTTGGAACGGCACCACCTCGGGCGCTCGCGTTCCTAATGCGGATTGGATAAGCGATGAGCGCCAAGGATTGACATTCTGTGATGCCACCTCTGCCGTCTTTGCTCAAACAATGGATTGGACTAAATTAGACGTCATCACTTACAGTTGGCAGAAAGTGCTAGGGGGTGAAGGCGGCCACGGTATGCTAATTTTAAGTCCTCGCGCTGTTGCTAGATTGGAAAGCTACACCCCTCCTCGCCCGTTACCTAAGATTTTTCGCATGACTAAAGGTGGGAAATTAATAGAAGATTTGTTTATTGGTGCCACCATCAATACTCCTTCAATGCTATGTGTAGTGGACTATTTAGATGCGTTGACCTGGGTTGAATCTATTGGGGGGATTGAAGGCACCATCGCCCGATGCGAGCAAAACCTTGCTACCGTCGCCGAATTCGTCGCCAGTCACCAGTGGATTGATTTCTTAGCCCAAGACCCCGCTATTCGTTCTAACTCTAGTGTATGTTTGAGTTTAGACCTCGCGCCTGAGCAAGTGAAAGCTGTGGTTAAACTATTAGCAGAACAAGAAGTTGCCTATGACATAGGTGCCTATCGTGATGCGCCAGCCGGACTACGTATTTGGTGTGGGGCGACGATTGAAAACAGCAACTTGGTCGCTTTATTGCCTTGGTTAGAATGGGCCTATACACAAGTTAAAAATACGGATTAACTATCAGCTTACAACTCTATATCACTATCCACTTTACAATAAAAACCTAAAGGATAAGCATGTTTAAGATTAAGACATTTAACCAAATTTCTGTCAAAGGACTGGAACGCTTTAGCCGTGAAAAATATGAAGTGAGTTCTGAAATTAGCAAACCAGACGCCATTTTACTGCGCAGCCACAAATTGCATAATGAAGTGTTAACAGATTCTGTGTTAGCAGTTGCCCGTGCTGGAGCCGGAGTCAACAATGTACCGGTAGAAGACTACAGCAAAAAAGGGATAGTGGTATTTAATACTCCAGGAGCCAATGCTAACGCGGTAAAAGAACTAGTGCTAGCTGGTATGTTATTAAGCTCTCGAGGGATCAAGCCCGGCATTGACCATGTAGCAAGTTTACATGACATAAATGATGCCCAAGAGTTACACAAAACACTAGAGGCACAAAAGAAACAGTTTGCAGGTAGTGAACTAAAAGGTAAAACTTTAGGCATTATTGGCCTTGGCGCCATTGGTTCTTTAGTGGCTGATATGGCATTGGCATTGGGCATGAATGTGGTGGGGTTTGACCCTGCACTTTCTATCGAAGCCGCTTGGCGTTTGTCTAGCGACGTGCAGCGAGCAGAAAACATGCATGCTTTACTTGCTCGCTGCGATTACGTCAGTTTGCATGTCCCGGCAATTAAACCGACCTTACACATGATAAACGCCGATGCTTTGGCGCAAGCTAAGCTCTGGCATGGTGCTAGTCAACTTTGCTCGGGAGAGCATTGTTGATCCAGACGCCATAGCTGCTGCACTAGATAAAGGTCAATTAAAAACGTACGTCTGTGATTTCCCAGAACCGATATTTTATGGCAGAGAAGATGTGATAGCGATGCCACATATTGGCGCATCAACAGCCGAAGCTGAAGAAAACTGCGCCATCATGGCGGCCGAACAAATCATGGATTTTCTTGAAAATGGCAACATCAAGAACTCGGTAAACTTTCCTGCAGCCGCCATGCCTCGAGTAGAAGGTCAGCGCATTGTTTTCACTAACGAAAATGTCCCCAAAGTGTTAGGTAGTGTGTTATCAGTACTAGCCGACCATAACGTTAACGTACTCGACATGATGAATAAAAGTCGCGGTGACTTGGCATACAATATACTCGATGTAGAAAAGATGGCTGATGACAAAGTCATTGCTGCCATTCAAAATATTGAACATGTGACCACAGTGAGATTAATAGCTTAACCATGGGAAAGCTCTGAAAAAATAATCTAAACTCGAGACCAATAATAAAACGATAGTAGCCCAAAGCATACTCATGCTGTGGGCTTTTTTATACCTTAATAATACCGGCCATGGCTAGAATTTGCTCACTGTGAATTTTTGGCGTAAATTATTATGGCGATGCAGTTAAACGCAAAACCTTTTTTCAATCATTCTAAGGGAGTAGCTGCATATGACCACCAATCAACTTGCACCTTTCAATTATGAAATTTTACGAACAATTATCGGCTGGATAGCGATTAGTATCGCTGTGATATGTTCCATTAGTTATTTTTGTTACACCAACATTCCTCCGGCAATCAGCGCAGTTCCAACCAGCATTAGCGTTAGCTTTCACTTTGGCTCTATTATTCCGTTTGTAGGGTTGTTATTTGTTGTGAGTGCATTTTTGTTTGCCTTTGATGGCGCCGGAAAACTGCAATTTTGGCTATCTAAACTTGCGGCCATTTGCGCGGCGTTAGTGGCTATATTTCCCACCAATATAAATTTTGAATGGGCGATGAGTCATCCTGAACTAAAGCTATTGTTGCCGCCAATTTGCATGGAAAAACTAGCCCAAGACCCGACGCTGCTGGCCTGCAATATTTATGATTGGGCCTTCACCCCAAGTTACATATTTATTCTGCCATTATTCTAATTGGCGTGCTGTTTGTATTCTGTTTGATTTTCTTTCATCGCGCCCGCCAAAAAATCAAAGTAAGAAAAGCTCATGCCCAACAAAGCGAACGCTTAAAAGTAAGAGCGACAATCTATTTATGCTCTGCCGTCGCGATGGTGCTGGCAGTTATTGTTGCCTGACTATACAAGGACGAAACCAACATTGATGATGCGTCTTTATTTTGGGTAGAGGTAACCTGCTTAGTCGCGTTTGGCATTAGTTGGTTAGTCGCCGGCAAAAAGCTACCTGAGTATCACTTACAGCAAATCAATAGAAGAAGAGTTAAATACAGAAATAGATGAACCCAAAGATAAAAAACCGCCGACCGGCCACCAATAAGCAGCATATTTGTTTTTACTAAGGGCTTACACCCGTGCTTTTAAAAACTTATCTAAGTAAGTCTTAACCAAGCCATCTAACACTGCGTCTTGTTCTTTGGTGACATTAAGAGGATTAATGGCTTCAAGTTCACCACCAATGACTGCCAGCTCAATTAACACTTGTCTGGCAATCTCTTCTCGCTTAAGGCCACGAGAAAAAATACTCAATTGCGAAGTGGTAGGCGAGTACATCACTGGCTGTGCCACTTTCGTATTTTTAAATACCTTAGCACTTAACACTACGCCCCTTATAGGCTTAGTCCATTCATCGGGTACTAGTTTAAACAATAAGGTCACTTCTTTTTTAGTTAAGGCATGAAACACTTGGTTGCTAAACTTACCTATTACAAATTTCATTATCTACTCTTAATTTTTTTATCCGTTGCCGCGAAATTATAGCAAAATATACAACTTAAAATTCAATTTACAACGCTAAGTTTCATCTTACCTTCAGCTGTTTTTTACATTTTATATTGATTAGGTAATGCCTTAGCTAAAACAATGCTCAACCACAATTCTTCATTATTGGTTAACTGAGTATTTTTCAATATGTCAGCACAAATTTCAGCCACTTTACTGTGTTGTTTTATATTGCTGCCAATAGACCAACGGGCTGCCTGAAAAATAGCATCTATCTTTGCTTTGCGTTTATCTTCATTAGTTTGTTTTGAGGTTTTATAGGCCTTTAAAGCGCCAGAATACTCAGCGTAATTTAACGCTGACACTATCCGCCTGATAGGTGCTATCTGGCCAGTAGCAAAAAAGTACGACCATAAATTATCCAAGGTTTTAGGGCTTTTAATATCAATTTCTAAATAGTTAATGGCTTTGCTGTTTAATAAAGACTGGGCGTTAACGGATTGCAAATAAGCTTTAGATTCTTTTGTATCAGCTAGCCATGCCGTATAGTAAAGAGTTTGCGTGTCTTTTTTATTAAGCGTCCCAAGAGCCGATAACCACTGATTGGTTTGATTAGGGTTAGCAATCAGTATACGACCTAAGAAAACAGCCAGACTTTGCTGCCGTTTAGGGTCACTTAACACACCTTGTTGGCTAAGCTTAATCACTTCTGTGACAAATTTTTCTGGGTTAGGTGATTGGTAATAAGTTGTCAACCAAGTTTCGGGGTCCGCAGCCAATACCTTAAAGTTTAGTAACATTGCAACCTTTGCTAGTAATATCCATTTCATTTAGCTGTCTCTTTTCTCAATAGCTTTTTTCAACTGCTCTTTTTCAATCTACCTTTGACTAAGAATTAAGCTTTATAAACACTGTAATCTACGCGATCAAACTTCATCACTTGGTAAATATAAAAAGCAAATATTTGCAGATAAAGGCTATAGATAATATTACTTAAGTCGCGCATATCCATAGACGCTAATATCAACGAGATAGCCAAATAAAGTGACGAACAAATTGCCGATAGTATCAGTAATTTTATCACCACTGTGGTTTCAAACTTTCTATCATCTACAGCCTTCAAAGGATTGTATTTTTTGCCATACAGTTTTTGATAAACAGCAATGCCAAAAGCAGCATAGATAATACTGACGCCTAACACATTCACTAAACCAGCGAAACCGTCAAAAGGATAGAAAGTAAAGTACACAACAGTACTAACACACAAACCATAAGAAGCTAGGGCAGTAACAAGCAGCCCGGTAGGCGCAAAATCTGTTAGTTTTCTTGGGGAAGAGTCGGCGCTACGGTATTTACTTTTGTTTTTCTGGCGCATCAATTTTAAATAAACAAAACCTTGTCCCCCGAGAAAAATCATAGGAGCGTATTGCAGCATTAAATAGCTCACCAGTACGCCTTGATTATCCCACCCCTAACTCTTTAGAGTTATAGATAATACTGAACAACAAGACAGCCAAACCTAAAGCTACCACAAGCATGTTGAACAAGCCGAATAACTTAAGTTTGCCTTGTATCACCTTCACATCGACAGGGTAAAGTTTGGGATATTCAGAGCTCGGATGCTGGGCAATTGTTTTATTAATTAAGCCGAGTATTTTGTTCGGAAAGTAGAAAGACAACACCAATATTTGCCCTAAAAAAACCGCATAAAGTACATATTCATCCCACATAAGTTTCTCCCTAAATTTTTCGGCTATTCATTAAACGATTAAAAGCGATGCGCATTTCAGATTCAGTGACGCCAGCTTCTCTAAAGTTAACAAGCACTTTATCTAACTCAGCCAATACCCACTCGTTCAAGTCTATTGCGCTATTCTCTTTGGCATTTTGGTGAATAAAGGTGCCTCGGTAACCTTTAGTTTGGATCACTCCGTCACGCTCTAGCAACCGATAGGCTTTGGCTACCGTTTTATGGTTAATATCTAAATCATTCGCCAATTGACGAATAGAAGGTAACGCATCTCCAGCGACGAGTTCACTAGCTAACACCGCTTGTTTAATCTGCTCGGTCAATTGCGTAAACAACGGAATCGGATGTTCAATATTCACTGATATTTTCATTTTTTCATTGTTGCTCTTATTCTCACCCGGCCCCCTTGACCCACCATAACAAAGGGTACAATAGATTTGATAATTAGCCAATGAATTTTGCGTTATATAAAAGTAATATTGTTTGGCTTGAGGTCAGCGGGCATTACTCGTAAGCTCTTTACCAATTGAAGATTAAAATTAAGTATCACTATGCACGCAGTATTTTTAGATCAACAAACCTTTCGTTCCAGTATTTCACTAGCAAAGATTGAACAACAACTCGACTCACTAACCTGTTTTGCAACCACATCAGCTGAGCAGATCACCGCACGCAGTTTAGATGCGCAGATAATCATTACTAACAAAGTAGTGCTTAGCGCAGATAAACTTGAGCAGTTGCCGCAATTAAAACTAATTTGTATTACCGCTACAGGCACCAACAATGTTGACTTGCTTGCAGCAAAAAAGTTAGGCATTGCGGTGTGTAATGTAAGTGGCTATTCAACACCTTCTGTTAGCCAATATGTATTTGCGCAAATGCTTGAATACTACAGCCAAACGACTCATCACAATCAAAACTGCGTTGCGGATATATGGCAACAAAGCCCCACGTTTTGTTATCACGGCAATGGATTTAGTGAACTAAGTGGAAAAACATTGGGCATAGTAGGGTATGGCAACTTAGGCCAAGCAGTCGCGCAAATAGGCCAAGCTTTTGGTATGCAGGTAATGATTGCTGAACGCCCTAATGCGGCATCGATTCGGGCTGATAGATTGAGCTTCGAGCAAGTATTGGCAGAGTCTGATGTTCTGACCTTACATTGCCCGCAAACACCAGACACCGAAAATCTAATTAATAGTCAAACCTTAGCTAAAATGAAATCCACTGCCATGTTAATTAATACTGCCCGTGGGCCAATTGTAAATAGTTGTGACTTACTTAACGCACTGAATAATCAGCAAATAGCCTATGCAGCACTAGACGTATTAGAACGAGAGCCACCACCTGCAGACCATGTGTTACTAAAGGCTATTTCTGCCACTGCAACTAAGCCCTTAAACAACCTTAAAATCACTGCACACATCGCTTGGGGAGTATCGAATCACAGCAACGATTACTCGATTTAGTCGCCAGAAACATTGCAGAATATACCATGGGTAGGCAGCAAAATAGAGTCGTTTAGTACGACTTTAGATGATATCTCTTGTATATACATTTGCTATCTATTTGATACATGTTAATATCTTGTTACTGCGAGTGTGGTGATGAGTTATTCAGCATTTTTTGGAGATGATTGTGGAAAATAAAAAATCAAAGAATAAAAATAGCCAACTTATTATCCGCATTAACGATATAGAAAGAGTTGAGTTTGTTGAACTATGTGAAGCATTAGATACAAGTGCGGCTCGTGAAGTACGTCGTTTTATTCGCAGCTTTCTGGCTGAACATAAACCAAACGATTAACGGTCGTTCAGCTATTTTATATTTTTAGAGGAGATTAACTCATGGCTAACGCTAAAAAAGTACTAAAAAAGAAAATCGCAAAGCAGAAAAACAAACTAGCTAAACTTAAGAAAAAACTTAAGAAAGCGAAATAAGCAATACTCATATGAACAAAAAAAGGAGCCTAGGCTCCTTTTTTTCACCATAGGTGGCTAAGTAAAAACCTTATTTTTGCAAATAACCGTAACGTCTTGGGTACAAGTTCTTATGAACATCTTTAGCTGCTTCAACCATATGTTCATATGGAACGTCTGTCACTCGCACCATTCCTGAATTGTAATTTTCGCCGTCATAGGCACGACCTGGGATCGGTCCATCAGAAAACTGGAACATGTGCGCACCGACAAAGTAAGGGTTATCAATAACCGATTCCAAATATTTCTTCAGCTTATAACCACGATCTTTTTGATCAGCGGCTATCACAATATCAGGATGTACATGACCTGCGTCGTCCGACCCAAAACTAAATTCGCCCACTAAACTTGGCTTATCTAGCTCTTTTAAGAATTCCCATTTACCTGGAATAATACCTTCTTGGTAGACATTGTAAGTAATGATGTCACTATTCTCAGCTGCCGCTTTAAGTATCTCTTCAGGCATACCCCATAATGGCAAACGAGAACCTAAATACAAGTGATTAGGCATTTTCGATTTCATTGCTTTGTTTACAGTAGAAAAATACTGAACACCGTATTGATAAAGTAAATCTGAATAATCTTCTTGCTGTACTTTGGTGTTAAAACTAGCATCAATACCTTTGGCAAAAGCATCCCAAGACTCAATATCTTTGTCCCACGCTTTGTTTAGGGCTGCGATTGTTTTGTATTTATCTCGGATAATTTTAGTGAACGCTGCCTTACCTGAGCACGGTTGCGGCATCACGACCTAATGTATTGATAACAATACCGTAACGAGTTTCAGGGCTAGTACTACGACCAAAACTCTGTTCGTTATCCATAAACACCCCCATACACCATGGCGTGTTGTTAATTTGTGCCGCTACATGTTCTGCTGCAATGACGGCACGCTGGTAAAATCGAGGATCAAACGCATCGGGTACACCATGCCAAAAATCATAACCACTACTTAGGGTACTGAATTCACCAATAATATCAGCGAAGGCCACAAATGGGATTTGATTGTTGCCATAATAGGCTTCTTGTGACCAGTTACCTAAAGAAGTAAAGCCCCAGTCTTTCATACGTCTTACATTGACACTACGCCATGTATCTAAATAAGACTCTTTGTAGGTTTCACCATAACGACGTTCAAGGTTGGCGCTGTAAAAACTGAAGGTTTCCCCTTCTTTCAAAGGTCCGCTTTGGGTTTCACGGCGATAACCAAAATGGTTACCTAATGGATCGTTATAGTCAGGCAACCAATCAAAGACTTTAGCCCGAGTTTCGTTCGCAACATGACGACTTGGAATAGCTTCGTCATTTACACGGTTTAATGGCTGATCATCTTCTGCCACCGTCATATCCGCAGTACGTTTTGCAATAAACTTTTTATCAAAACCATAACCTGTCATGGTGGACGAGTTAGATAAACGCATAATGTCAATACCGGTAGAGAAGTACAAATAGCCTTCTGGGTCAACCAGTGCCCACTTACCTTCTACTTTTTCAGTACGGAAAAATCCAGTTGCTTCAAGTTTAGGACCATTTTTCCAACCGTGAAACTTAGAGCGGTCAGCCATACTTTCACCCTTTAAGGTGCTTAATTCTGCAGCTGTGACTTGTCTTAGCTCTTCTTCTGAATGAATTTTTCCAGGGTAATCAACCTTAGCATTTTGGCCAAACTGATCGATTAGACCATCTAAAAACGTCTCATCCATCTCAGGGTTTTGGCGTAAACGAATATTATCGATGGTGTACTCTCGATTGCTCAACAAGCCTTTGCTATTAAATGATATAGCGGTAATACCGGCAAGATTCAGTCGTTTTTTACCCCAAAAAGAGTACACTTGTTTGTCATCAGACTGCCAAGTTACAGGATTAGAACGGAATCCGGATTCAAAATTAAATTCAGTTTTCGTTGCCCAGGATGGGTCTTTTTGGTCATGACCATCCATTTTAGCGTAATGAGTTTGAGTTTTACCCACTGGTACCACTAAACCGCGAGTATAAGCGTTGCCATCTTTATCACTAATGGTTAAATCGATTTGGACAGACTCAGTCCCTTGATTAGTTAAATCAAAAGCTAAATTAAAGTCACGATATTCGCTCCAATCAAACGGCGTAGTTGGGCGAATTACCATGCCAGCTTGAGCACTCGTTAATTGCACTCGCAAAGAATGACTACCAGAAATAGCATCAGCATTAGTGGTCAGTTTTGAACGGCCATTATTCACCTTAACCTCTGCTGGTATTTGGCCATTTTCAAAATCATACAAAACCACTTCATCAGTTTCGACAGCAGATTTAGACTGGGTGTGAGAGGCATCGGTAGTATTACAACCAACTAATAAAGGGGTGAAGAAGGAGGCAAATAACGCACTTGCACCTATTTTCTTGTTTGATTTAGAAATCATAATAATCCTGTTTGTATAACTATTCTGTACAAAAAAACATACCAGCCTTAACATAACACATGTTATATCCATGTTAATAGTATATTGTTAACAATAATTGTTCTTTATTGATTAAAGTTTTACTCTGATCCATTCGACTTCACCTAAGCACCCTACTCTTGTAGATTGCTATCGAAGATATTACGCCAAATTTTACTTGTTGAACGAGTCAAAACATACTACTGTATAAAAAAACACTATAAAATTGATATGCGTCTTTTTATTGCCGAAAAACCCAGCCTAGGCAGAGCTATTGCCGATGTATTACCCAAACCTCACAAAAAAGGTGATGGCTATATTAGCGCGGCCAATGGTGATGTAGTGAGCTGGTGTATAGGCCATCTACTCGAACAACAACAACCAGAAGCCTACGACCCCGCCTTTAAAAAATGGAGTCACGAGCATCTTCCCATTATTCCACAACAGTGGAAGCTAACCATAAAAAAGCAAACCGCTAAACAACTTTCTGTATTGCGTACTTTAGTAAAGCAAGCAAAACAACTTATCCACGCTGGCGATCCTGATCGAGAAGGTCAATTACTGGTTGACGAAGTCATTAATTTTTTAGGGGTAAGCGGCACTAAAAAAACACGATTCAACGCTGCCTGATTAACGATTTAAACCCATCAGCGGTGAAACAATCCATCAGTAAATTGCGCAGCAATCGCGACTTCATTCCTTTGTCTACTTCTGCTTTGGCCCGCTCACGAGCAGATTGGCTATATGGTATAAACTTAACCCGCGCCTACACCTTACAAGGGCAAAAAGTAGGCTATAAAGGGGTACTGTCAGTGGGGAGAGTGCAAACCCCTTTATTGGGATTAGTTGTGCGCCGTGACAGGGCGATAGAAGCCTTTATAAGTAAACCTTTCTACGAAGTATGGGCCTGTCTTGAAACCGAGCAAGGAGAGAAGTTTAAAGCCAAATGGCAACCTAGTGAACAATGCGCTAAGTATCTCGATGAGCAAGGGCGAAATTTATCTAAAGCCCTTGCACATAACGTGTCGGGGCGTATCAGTCAGCAGCCAGCTAATGTTAAAAACCTTAAGCGAGAGCATAAAAAACAAGCCGCTCCACTGCCCTACAATTTGTCCTCGCTACAAATTGATGCCAGTAAAGCCTTTGGATTAAGTGCCCAGCAAGTATTAGATATCTGTCAGGGTCTGTATGAACGGCACAAGCTAATTACCTACCCGCGTTCAGACTGTCGTTATTTACCCATCAGTCATTTTGCAGAAGCCAAAAAAGTACAAGCGGCCATTTCAGCCAATAGTCAGCATTTGGGCCAACAAGGCACCCTGTTCGTGCAGACTCAGTTTGATTTAACCCGTAAGTCTAAAGCATGGAATGATAAAAAAGTTGATGCTCACCACGGGATCATTCCCACTCAAAAAATTAGCAATAGCTTGTCTGGCAATGACGCCAAAGTGTATGGCTTAATATGTAGAAATTACTTAGCTCAGTTTTTAGCAAATCACGAATTCTATGCTGTACGAGTTGAAGTAGAAATTGGTACAGGCTTATTTATAGCCGTTGCAAAAGAGTTAATTGAGCAAGGCTACAAAAAAATATTCGTGCAAAGTCGTCATCACAATAGTGCAAGCGAAAATAATGGGGACAGCAAAACTGACGCTCAATTATTACCCCATCTTGAAGTAGGCCAGCAGCTTAGTTCGTTACAAGCCGAGGTATTGGAAAAACACACTTCACCACCTAAAGCTTTTACCGACGCCAGCTTATTAGCCGCTATGACCGGCATTAGTTCACATGTGACAGATCCTCAATTGAGAAAGATCCTTCGTGATACGGATGGTTTAGGCACAGAAGCCACTAGAGCGGGGATCATTGAACTGTTATTTAAGCGTGGATTTCTAAGCAGAGTTGGCAAAAGTATTACCTCTACCACTACTGGCCGAAGTCTAATCGAAGCTCTTCCTGATGTCGCCACCTACCCCGATATGACCGCTCGCTGGGAATCAGAATTATCAGCAATTAGTGAAGGGAAAAGCCCATACAGTAAACTGATGAGTCCATTACAGTTGCAACTTAAGGATTTAGTAGTACAAAGTCGTGAGGTTGTGCCCCTAGGACTAGCAGGTTTGGGTCAAAGCACCTTCAAGAAAAAACCTAAGTCCTCAACAAAACGTCGATATTCAGCTAAAAAATAGCAGCCCATCCATGTGCTGCTATCTAGCTATCTTACTTTTAATCAAACCAATGACGCGTACGATTAGCAAAATACACTAGCGACAACATCACAGGTACTTCTACTAACACCCCAACCACGGTAGCCAAAGCTGCCCCAGAATGTAATCCGAATAATGATATAGCCACGGCTACCGCTAACTCAAAAAAGTTGGAGGTGCCAATCATACAAGCTGGTGCTGCGACGTTGTGAGGCAGTTTCATACGTTTAGCCATGAAATAAGCAATGGCAAAAATACCGTATGTTTGAATAATGAGTGGAATAGCGATTAGCACTATGGTTTGTGGTTGCTGCAATATGCTTTGGGCTTGAAAGCCAAACAACAACACCACTGTTGCTAACAACCCTATAATTGACCAAGGTTTAAGTTTGGCTACAAAACTGTTCACAGCCTGATGGTCTTCACTGGAACTTGTGACACTCTGTTTTTTATCCAAAGCAGACCGGGTTAACGCCCCAGCAACTAAGGGTAAGACTACATATAAAACCACAGATAATAACAAGGTATCCCAAGGCACATGAATATCACTCACACCCAATAACAATGCTGTAAGAGGAGCAAATGCGAAAATCATAATAATGTCGTTAATCGACACTTGTACCAAGGTGTAATTCGCATCGCCTTTGGTCATTTGACTCCAGACAAACACCATAGCAGTACAGGGTGCCACCCCGAGTAGAATCATACCGGCTATGTATTCGTTAGCCGATTGCGGGTCGACCCAGTCAGCAAAAAAACCTTTAAAAAACAACCAACCTAAGGCCGCCATTGTAAAAGGCTTAATTAACCAGTTAACCACTAAGGTCAGCACGAGTCCTTTTGGTTTTTTGCCCACATCTTTAATCGATGAAAAATCGATTTGGATCATCATGGGGTACACCATAAACCAAATCAACACAGCCACCACTATGTTCACGTGGGCATATTCTAACGCGGCAACATGTTCAAATACTGCAGGAAAATAACTGCCTAAAATGACTCCAGCGATAATACTCATACCTACCCAAACCGATAGATACCGTTCAAATAATCCCATTTTCTTCTCCTACAAATTAGCCTATGCTCAAAAGGGAAAACAAGCCATTAAATGGAGCGTTGGTTAACACGCTTACTTAACTCTTCGGCCGACTCCACACGCTCAGAATAACGATCCACCAAATATCCCGCATTATCACGGGTCAGTAGGGTAAACTTCATTAGCTCTTCAAGCACATCGACAATACGGTTGTAGTAAGAAGAAGGCTTCATGCGATTGTTATCGTCGAATTCCAAGAATGCTTTCGCTACCGATGACTGATTAGGTATAGTCAACATTCGCATCCAGCGGCCCAAAACTCGCATCTGATTGACCGCATTGAAAGACTGTGAACCACCACTGACTTGCATGACAGCCAGGGTTTTACCTTGGGTCGGGCGCACCGCCCCGATACTTAATGGTACCCAGTCGATTTGGCTTTTTAGAATGCCAGTCATAGCGCCATGGCGCTCAGGTGAACACCACACTTGTCCCTCTGACCACATCATAAGTTCGCGCAGCTCAGTTACTTTGGGATTATTAGCATCATCACCGTCGGGTAAAGGCAACCCAGTTGGGTTAAATATTTTAGTTTCTGCCCCCATGGCTTGTAACAAACGCGCCGACTCTTCTACCACTAAACGGCTAAAAGAACGCTCACGTAATGAACCATACAATAACAATATTCTAGGTTTATGAGTCGAAGCTGTTTTAGCAAAAGACGCCATGTTAGGCACAGCAAATTGTTCGCTCTGTAAATTGGGCATTTCCTCGCTGAGTCTGTCAGTATTTAACTCATCGGTATTGGGTAAACCTTCAACAGACATTAGTGAGCTCCTAACTTAGCCAAAGCTATTTTTAACGCAGCTTTGTCTTGTATATCCACATCTAGTGCTGCCAATTGCTCTACCCGATGTTTAATTTCGGCAATGGTGTCGCGAAACGCCTGTGCAAGTTCTTCGTCAGAACCTTGTAGTTTTGACGGGTCAGCCAAGCCCCAATGTACTTTCACACTATTACCAAACCATACAGGGCAAGACTCACCAGCAGCCGAGTCACATACTGTCACCACAATATCTGCCTCAAAATCTTCAAAATCATCCCAAGATTGGCTTGTTAACCCATCAGTAGAAATGCCTGCTTCTTGTAAATATTTGAGTGACAAAGGATGTACTTCGCCAGCAGGCTGACTTCCAGCGCTTTTTGCTTCGATCTTGCCAGCAGCATAATGGTTGGTGATCGCCTCAGACAAAATACTGCGACAACGGTTATGGGTACAAATATACAGAATTTTCATTTCAGTTAAGCTCCTAGCAACAGCTATCATTAGATAAAGTTTGATTCAAGTTGGCTAAACTACAGGCCAAATATTCGGGGTTCTGCTCAGCGGTTTTAACTAGCACTTCTAAAGCCCATTGGGGCAAATTTGACTCAAGGCGGTAATACACCCATTTACCGCGCCTTTCATCATGAAGCAAACCACATTTACGCAATTCAGCTAAATGCCGTGATACTTTAGGTTGGCTTAACTGCAAAGCCGCAGTTAAATCACACACGCACAGCTCTTTGTTAAGGGTGATTAATAACAAACACTGTAAACGTGTATCCTCAGATAGACATTTGTAAAAGGTAACAGGTGACATATATTTCACTTTGGTTATGGAACACTACATATACGGATAATCATATATATGAAAAATCATATGTCAACAGGAAGATAACTGAGTTTTCAACCAAACTGTGTTTTTAGTGTAAAAAATAACTCTGGATAATTGACTAAAAGAGTTATAGTCATTTCATAACATCAGGACGGAGTTATAATGGCTAAAAGTGGCTATTGGCTAGTGACGTTAATATTGTTCGCACTGCCAAATTACGGCAACGAAAGCAAAAATATTACACTTACCAAGCGTAGTAAGCCATTGATGGTGCGCCATTCAGCCAAAATGGCCAATGACGTTGTGTACGTAAAACAGACACGCTACTTCACTGAACTTCTTCATTTAGCATTGCAAAAATCCGAGATTCCTTTTACTACGAAAGCAATTGAAATTCCTGCTGTTATTGACTCACGATTTGCCTTAATGCTAGAAGGTGGCATGTTTGATGTCATCTGGTTGCACACCAATAAAGAACGAGAAAAGAACTTAATTCCTATACGTATACCACTTTTTAAAGGACTAATTGGCTGGCGCGTACTCGTAATTAGACGAAGCAGTGAATCCATATTCAAGCGCATTTCGTCTGTGAACAAGCTTAAAAAACTAATCGCAGGGCAAGGCCATGATTGGCCAGATACCCACATATTACGTGCCAATAGCTTTAACATTGTGACATCGGTACATCCCTCAAACTTATATGGCATGATGCAAATAAAGCGTCTGGATTATTTTCCTCGCTCTATTCTTGAAGTGCAAAACGAATTGATACTCGATCGTAACAAAGACCTGATGATCGAGCCTAGTCTCGCACTACGCTACCCCACTGCGTTTTATTTCTTTGTAACAAAAGACAATTCTGAATTAGCCAAGGTGATTGAAATAGGCTTAGAAAAAGCAATAAAAGACGGCTCCTTTGATAAAGTGTTCTATCGCTACTTTGCTGAAGATATTCAGCGCTTTACATTTAATCAACGAAAAGTGTTTAAAATTACTACCCCAGAAATATCCTTTTCTCACTTACCTCTTGAGCGCAAAGAATTGTGGTTTAATGGCAAAGACACACCGTTTTAATTACTTGAAACCACCAAACAGCAAGCGACTAACAAAGGCCAATATGGTAGCAACTGTTAATATCACAATGGTTTGGGGCACGGCGATTACTAAGAGCTAATGCTATTTATTCACACTGAAAGCGCATTTTTTGTGGCATTTTCAGTATAATCCTCTTTCTGTTGTTATAACTTTTAAAACGCGTATGTCCAACCCATTACCTTATCTCGCTCATTATCCAGAACATTTACAGCAACAAATCCGGCAATTGCAGAACGAGAACAAACTCGGTAATTGGTTACGCTCGCGCTACCCCAAAGTGCACAAAATTAATAATGACAATAACTTACGTGAATATGCCATGACTCTGAAAAATCAGTACATGAAAAAAACTCAACCGCTGAGTAAAATCATCTACGATAAAAAAATTCACATAGTCAATCATGCGTTAGGTTTGCATTCTTATGTATCGAGGGTACAAGGCAGCAAACTAAAAGTAAAAACGAACTGCGCGTCAGCACGCTCTTCAAAAACACCCCGGAAGCCTTTTTAAATATGATAGTGGTGCACGAGCTCGCCCACTTAAAAGAGAAACAACACAACAAAGCCTTTTACCAGTTATGTCAACATATGCTGCCCGACTATCACCAAATAGAATTTGATGTGCGTGTATACTTAACTGAATTTGATGAGAGGGGCTACGTATTTACAGAGTCAGAAGCGCGCCCAACGAACCGCCAACAAACCTGAGAAAAATTATGGAATTTCAATTTCAAACCGACATCACTGGCCTACCCATTGCCAAATGTGATCTAGAATGTGAAGCATTTGGCGACTGGCTAAGTCACGACCTAAGTACTGACAAATCCAATATTACCTTGCTGTTACAAACAACAGAGAAACTTCTCAGCAAACAACTGAGTCATTACCAATTTACCGGCAAAGTTTACCACCTTATTTTTGAAAACGACGAGGTAGAATTAGTTCTCAATAATAATGAAGTAAGCACTGCTGAGTTTGCCGATGAACATGACAATGAGCACGTTACTGGTTGCGGGTTAGTTGATTTTAAACACCTGTTAGAGGAATGGGCTAACTTTGTCAGAAGGCCTTACCTCAGTTAACAATGTTCTCACAAAGCGCACCGACAAGTAGTGGACATGCTCAATTACCAGCCCCCAGATTGGTGAAGGCACATACCAATTCAGTGCAAGTACCTGACCAGTTACAATGCATGAAAACTTAACTCCCTGTTTATCGGTAACTTTTAAACTTGGCCCAATAATCGCTTTATTCATGCCATGAACCGTCATTCAGTTTTTATCCAGGGAATGCTTCATGTTAAAATAATGTGAAGTAGCCAAAAAAATAAAATTACGGCAACTGACTGACGGGTCAAAAAAACACCTAGTGGGATTCACTACCCACTAGGTGTTTTTTACTTTCTGCAGCTATCTCCACCTATCATCTCATTGAATTTAGCTACAAATTGCTCACCACCTAATGAACTCATATAAATTCAACAAAATACATACAAATTTGAAACAAACAGCAACCCAGTGACAATATCTAGCAATACTTAGCTATTTGAGCATCTATGAAACTACTACACAGCAAGCGAATCAATTTACTGTTTATTCTTATCCTGCAAATTTTTAGTGTCAATGCACTGTCCTTCGATATGCAGGAGCAATGGCCCATGTTTGGCGGACCACATGGTAATGGCCAAGTGACAACATCAAACACCATTAAGAATGAATGGTCTGTGCGTACCGGTAAAAATATCAAGTGGCAAGTGGAGTTGCCCGCCGGGGGACAAAGCGGTATCACGGTTTGGCAAGACCAAGTGCTGTTTACAATAAACAAGCCTTTAGACACAGCAACTTTTTCACAGATCTCAGACAATATCGCCAATAAAAAACAAATATTTGAACAGGCATTTCAATCTACCGTAGCTAAATTAATAGCAGATGGCGATCAGCAACTCGGTACTTTACAGCAGCAAGCCCAACAAGCAGCGCAAGTATGGCAGAATTTTTACAACAAAGAAAACAACAAAACCTAGGTCTGCTAGATACATGGGAGCTGAAAAAGAACCCAAAATGGAACACGCTAACCAAACATAAGCAAAGCCTAGTGGACTATGTTTTGGCCAAAGATAGAACATTAGAGGCACCATACCAAAACTTGCAGCAAGCAGAACAAGCCCTAAGTAAAAAAGGCCAAGGGAGCGACATCATCTTATATAGCCTTAATGCAAATACGGGCGCTATAGAATGGACAAAAACAGTTAAAGGCACCAAACAAGCTATGTACAACTACACCTTTAGCGATGCCACTTCTCCTTCACCCGCTACCGACGGCCAACATATTTGGGTAGTAAATGCCGCAGGCGGAATGGCGGCATTCACAATGCAAGGCAAACCTGTTTGGTCTCGTACTTTTAGCCCAACTAAAAATGCGCCATTTAACAAACAATACGACACCATCTTGTATGAAAATATGATTTTCAATGTAGAACCCAAAGTAGAAGGTGACAATAAACGGGTTGATAATTGGAATTACTTGCACGCCTTTGATAAAAATACCGGTAAACGCTTATGGGTCAGTGAAGACGGCTTAACCCACTACAGCACACCCGTTTTGTCTCACACCAAAGAAGGTATTCCCGCCATTATGATAGGCCGTGGTGGCCCACATGATGTGCCAGAAAAGCCTCAAGGTTTAAGCTTGATCGATCTTCGACCAGAGTCTGCTGGTCAGTCGTTATGGCAATGGAAAGCACCTCAATACAGTAAAGCATTTGGCGGGATTGAAATTCAAACGTGGGATAAAGACACCACCTTTTGGCAACAAGGGTTTCAGTCTAATCGATTTGAGATGTATCAGCTTGATAGTTCAACTGGCAAATTTAAAACAAAGCACAATCTGTTAAAAACAATAAACCGCTTTGAATTTGATACCAATCTACAAGATTATGTATACCAAAAACGTCCTGATTTAGAAGGACACTGGGATCGCCAACCTTATACTCAAGTAGTGATCGGTAACAAAATGTATTACATGATCAGATACCAACCTTATATTGCCATGCAAGATTTAACCTCCGGCGAAAATACCTTACTAGAGATACCAACAGAAATTAAACGTGAAAAAGGTAAGGTTGATCAGCTAGTGTGGAAAATCAAGCAAACCACCGACCAGCTAAACGCCAAAGGTCAGCGTCATAACCCAGAACCCAGAGCTCAAGGCGACGGCACCCAAAAAGCGTTTTTAGGTACCCCCATTGTGGTCAATAATCAGATATTTTTCACCAATGCTCATGGGATAACTTACGTTATTGATGCCAATAAACCATTCAATCCTGAGGCATTAATCGCGATAAATGATTTAGGCGAAGCAGGCAAAACGGTTTCGTTAAATGCAATGGCCTATTCTAACGGCAAGTTGTTTCATCGAAGTCTAAAGTCAATAATTTGTATTGAGTAAAGCGTCGTACACAACCATGTGGTTAACCTCTGAATACTCAAACGGCTAACCACTAATCCGCTGGCAGCGCGTCAAACTCGGCGCGTTTTGAATCCATAAATTGTTGCATCGCTTGTGGGTTCATCATCAACATTTGCACTTTAGCCATAGCTTCCATGTGTTGCGCATCTTGTTGTTGAAACATTTGCATACCATGCATTTTGCTTTGGCTGACTAAGTCTTCAAAGGTTTCTGCTGTAAAAGCGAGATCGCATGCGCCACCCAACTGTTTGCAAGTCATTGTTTTCATTGTTGCTCCTTTATTATAATTCAGTACCAAATTCGTCAATCGCGTTCAGTCGCATACCATCTGGATCCACTTCTGAGGCAGAAGAAATCCATGGTGCTAGACACTCGCGGTCTTTGACACAAGGGTCTGTTAAAGCATGCAGAAATTCAACTAAATCTGCAACATTTTGCTCTGTAAAGGCTATATTTTGCATAACCTTACTTTCACTATTTGCTTGCAGATAGGCTAATTGATCAAGGGCAAACTGGGTGTTTGTTAACATATCACTCACTTGAATGGTCCCATCCAGTTGTGAGAAATCATAATTAGCTATCGCTTTAGCAGGATGCAAGGAATGGCGAACAGCAGCAGATAAAGTAGCGTGCCCCCCGCATGCCCCCATGGCCCAGTGACTTCGACATTTAATAAGCTCGGCGTGCGAAAACAATACATGTCGGCCTGCTCATTGGTAATCATAAACCGACCGAAATCAGCGTTTTGAGTGATCCCATTGTTACTGCCTTTTCCTCGGCCAATTTGCGGACTTGCCGTAACGTGATGTTCTTCATCAGTAAAAAAATCTCCTGCATGGCATGACGCACAGTTTGCCCCACCTTGGTCTTGGTCCTTAAAGAAAAACAAAGCTCCACGCACGGCAGCGGGGCTAAGCGCTGTATCATCACCTTCAACAAATGCTTTAAAAGGTGACGCTACAAAGACTTGCGAGCGCTCGTAATCCGCAAGAGCTTGGGCAATTCGGGCGAAGGTAATGTTTGCATCACCAAATGCTGCGATAAACTCGTCATCCCAATAGCCTATTTCACTAAGACGTTTCTCAAGCGCGCTACGTACATCATGATTAGAATGCTCTGCCGCAAAAACAAATCCTCGCATTTCTTCTTGTGAAGTAACAGGAAACCTAGCTTGAGCTTCGACGAGATTAGCACCGGCTTTCGCATCGGCTTCCCCCAACAAACTATCAGGCGTATCAATCCCTAGCCCGTCTCCACCATTCACGCCAGAGGTTTTGCCAAGGCTTTCCACTCGGCCATCATGAAACATAAATTTGTCCCATAGGCCAATATTAAAAGTGGTAGGGGCATTACGAGGAACGGTAGGACCGCCATCAAAGTGCATCGCGCTAGGGCTATGGGTTCGTCCACGCCCAAGTAAGTCAGCCACTTCACTGCCAACACCAATCGATAATGAAAGATTGTCGCCCCCGCCAAGCATGGGATGATGACAAGTCACGCAAGCGGTATCTTGATCACCGCTAAGCGCTTTGCTAAAAAATAGTTTTTTGCCTAGTTGAGCAATGGGATCGTTAATACTTGGCAGTACACGACCACTAGCAGCATTACCTGTTAGACCTTGTTGCTGAACAATTTGTTTTAATTCGATTCGATTATTAGTGTCTGCTGTGGTGCTGGGATCATCATGATTTGTCCCATCGCAAGCACTGAACGTAGAAATCATGGTAAGAACAATTAGCTGTTTAAGCCCTTTATTTTCAACCTTTGAGTGTAATTGCATAGTCAAACATCCTTGTTAAACAATTTAAGTTAGATAAAATTGTCGTTTATTTAACCAACAAATATACCTACTTTTTAAATAAATCCCAGTAATAAAGTAGAACGTTGTTAATCCATTTGCGGATTTACAGCGACAGTCTTACGATGAGCTAAGCTACTCTTTACCAATAACCTAGCCGTTTCTTGGTAGGCATGAACAAAATCTACAATGCCGATCCCTTGCAATGACTTTTTCTCCGCCATACTAGAAATTTTGACTATGACTTGCGCTGCGGGATCGTAATTCAAAACAGCCTGACAAATAATTTTCTTGCTTAGTAAACTAGTCACTGTCACCACCACACTCGCAGCCTGCTCTACCTTCAAAGACTCCAACACGGGTCGCTTGTCTAAGTGCCCAAAGTAAGCCTGAAAACCACGTTCTCTAGCTAACAATACATGATTGAGGTTGTCAGAAATAATCACGAATTGAATGCCTTTTTCAGCTAATTCTTTAGCAACTAAGCGCCCTGCAATGGCAAAGCCACAAATGACTGTATGCTGACTAGCATTGATCGGCGATATTTTGTCTGACTCGAAAAACTCCTCGGCAAAATAAGACGCCAGCTTATAAATGTTATTCACCATAAAAGGGGTGACTATCATCGACAACACCGTGACTAATATTAAAAAGCTGCCTTGATCCGCTGAAATGAGGGTTTCACTTAATGCCAACGAAAAAATTGCGAAGGAAAACTCCCCTACTTGGCATAAAGCAATGGCGGTTTTTACCGAATCATTTTTAGTAGACTTTCTACGGATCAATAAATATACAACCAAGGCTTTAAACAGCATTGTTAGTGCCAATACCGCCAACACCCAAAAGAATTGCTGATAAAAGTAAACGATATCAATTTTGGTCCCTATGGAAAAAAGAAGGCCCCTAATAATAAGTCTTTATAGGACGCGATATCTGATTCAACTTTCACATGAAAATTTGTCTCGGCGATAATCATACCGGCAATAAAAGCCCCTAGTGAATAGGTAAACCCCATTTCGTGGGCAAGTAGTGAAGCGCCTATCACTATGCTCAATACCGAGCCTAAAAATAGCTCTTCCAATTTGGCGTTGGTAGAAAAATGCAGTAGCCACTCGATCAGCTTTTTCCCTAAGGTAAACATAAACACTATCACTAAGGTGGCTGACATTAAGGTGTTTAATAGCACGTCCCCCATAGACAGCTCATCATTCGCCAAAAAGCTGATTAATAAAAGAATCGGAATAACCGCTAAATCCTGAAATATCAAAATAGCCACTGACTTTTCACCGTATGGGGTGATGACATCCTTGGATTTTTTTAAGTAACTTAATACGATGGCAGTAGAAGACAAACTAAATGCTAAAGCGACGATTACAGAGGCGGTAACGCCTTGAGAAAACACATAGTGAGCGACCACAAAAATGACTAACGCGCTGGCGATAACTTGCATTGCCCCATTGAAAAAGACGATCTCTTTCATCTTCTTCAACTTACCAAAAGACAACTCCAAGCCGATGGTAAACATTAAAAATACTATACCAAATTCACCAATCAAATCTAACGAATGTAGGTTTTCACTGCCATTAAAATTAAATAAGTTGCTAATAATAGTACCGGTAATGATGTAACCAATAATGTGCGAAACCGAGAACTTTTTCAGCACTATATTCAACACACTAGCGATTGCCAGCGAAACAAAAATAATGAGTAGAATTGAATCCATTGAGCGACCTAAAATAAACAAGTAGAGTAAATACCTGTCCATTCTACCTAGGATTAAGCAAACACACATGCTCTAAATCAATCACAAATTAAATAATCAATTTGCCGATTGATATGCCGGCAAAAAAGCCGTTTAATAAAAACCCTGAATCAGCTTACCAATATTGGATTCGTCATGAATCAAACTGCCCCCCATTGCCAAGTTGCGTTTTTCAGTAGTAAGCGTTACGACAAACAAGTATTTAGCCAATTTACTGAAGACGCATCGCTTGAGTTATTGCATATTGAGGCAAGGCTAGATGAAAATACCGTGCCATTAGCCACAGGGTCTAAAACCATATGTGTGTTCGTAAACGATGAGTTAAACACACAAGTCGTCATCCAGCTGGCTGAACTAGGAGTCAAACATATTGCCCTACGGTGTGCAGGATACAATAATGTGGACATTGCCACATGCCACCAATTAGGGATCAGCGTAAGTCACGTCCCCGTGTATTCTCCCCACGCTATAGCTGAGCATGCCATGGCGTTAATCTTAACGCTAAACAGGCGAACTCATAAAGCATACAACCGGGTAAAAGAAGGAAATTTTGATTTACAAGGTTTATTGGGGTTTACCTTACACAATAAGACAATTGGGGTAATTGGCACCGGCCATATTGGTCGCGCTTTTGTAAATATAGCCAATGGCTTTGGTTGCCGAGTACTAGCCTACGATCCAAAGCCTAATCCAGCCCTCGAAGCCGTAGTCGAATACACCGACCTAGCGCATTTACTAGGTGAGAGCGATATTATAAGCCTGCATTGTCCGTTGACAAAAGATAACCATCATTTAATCAATCAGCAAAATATAGCGCTAATGAAAAATGGTGTCATGTTGATAAACACTTCGCGCGGCGCCTTGATAGATACAGGGGCCTTAGTAAAAGGCTTAAAAAGTCAAAAGATTGGTTATGTAGGATTAGACGTATACGAAATGGAGTCAGAGTTATTCTTTAGAGATAGATCCTGTGAAGTGATTCAAGACGATTTATTTCAACGACTGTCTACTTTTCACAACGTCCTCATTACTGGTCACCAAGGCTTTTTTAGCCAAGAAGCCTTAAATGAAATAGCACAAACCACAGTAGACAACATCAAGGGCTTCTTAGCCAACCAAATCAACGCTGAGTGTTTCTTATGAATTTTCATACCTAAGTATCATAGTATAGGTTTATTGCATGGCTGGATAAGTGTTTAATACCAGCATCGAAACGCAAGCCACTACAGGATTAACTTAGATATTTGTATTCTGAGGTAAACAGTCCACCAGCGAGCTTTCAAATTTATCAACATGGAGGGTTGGTGCTTTGCAAAATTTGTAATGTATTGACCATTTTCACGGCCTCTTTTTGAGGCCGTTTTTTTATTCGTTGATTTTCTCTTTTCGATTCTATGTCTAAAACTCATACCATAAATACGCATCTGCAGACCGCCTTGCACTTAAATGAGGTACAACTTTGTACTGCCTAGCTCCATAAATATTGACACGAGCAAATAACTTGCTATAAAACCCGCCTAGTTTTAATTGACGTAACAGCAGGCCTCTCTTGAACAAAAATATTATCACCAACGTTTTCGCTGCATTGTGCATAGCCGCTGGATTTATATTAAAAAATCCCATCATTGAAACCGTAGGGCTATTCGCCTTATCTGGTGCACTCACCAACTGGTTAGCTATTCATATGTTGTTTGAAAAAGTCCCCGGCTTGTATGGCTCTGGAGTTATTCCCGAGCACTTTGAAGATTTTAAACAAGGTATTCGCAATTTAATCATGCAGCAATTTTTTACTACCGAGAACATTCAACGCTTTATAAGTGACGGCAAACAGAACATAGATTTGAACTTGGGACCTATTATCGAAAAAGTTGACCTTGCCCCTACTTTTGACTCTTTAGTAGCGGTTATCCAAGCCTCATCATTTGGCCAGATGCTAAATATGTTTGGTGGCGTTGAGGCATTAGAGCCACTTAAACAGCCCTTCATCGACAAAATGACCGCATCAATTAAAGACATCAGCCAAAGCGAACAGTTTAACGAAATAGTCCAACAGCAACTGCAACACCCTAAAATGGGCGATGACCTGCAGCAGAAAATTAACGACATAGTTGAAAAGCGCCTGAATGAGCTTACGCCCAAAATGGTGAAGAATATTATTCAACAAATGATCAAACAACACCTAGGCTGGTTAGTCGTATGGGGGGGCGTATTTGGCGGTTTAATAGGTTTAATGACTGCTTTAGTACGAGCGTAAGTCAGTAAATAAAAGCGAGGGGTGAGAAACGAGCTACGCACATATGCGGCGAGTGTCGAGCCTCTAGCTACGAGTCTAATATTCGTAGCTATTAGTTAAAGCCAGCTAAACTGTTCTCGATAAAGATACGAGCTCAAAACAGTTTAACTAAACACCTACGGTAAAAGAGTTTAGCGCGATAACTTCGAATGAAGCACAAGTTTCATTTATCACTCCAACCCAATAAACCCTCCGGTTTGATGTTCCCATAACTTGGCGTAAATTCCGCCTTGTTCGAGTAATTCTGCATGAGAGCCCTGCTCAACAATACGACCTTTATCCAATACTAATAATCGATCCATTTGCGCTATGGTCGATAACCTATGAGCGATAGCGAGTACTGTTTTGTTTTCCATTACTTTGTTTAAACAGTGCTGAATAGCCGCTTCGACTTCTGAATCTAAGGCAGAAGTCGCTTCGTCCAAAATCAGTATTGGCGCATCTTTTAGCATGACTCTAGCAATAGCAATACGTTGGCGCTGACCACCTGATAGTTTCACCCCGCGCTCACCTACATGGGCGTCGTACCCCGTACGGCCTTGTAAGTCAGATAAAGTCTGAATAAATTCGTCTGACTCAGCTTGCTTAGCAGCTTTTAACATATCTTCTTCACTGGCGTCTAAACGACCATATAATATGTTGTCACGCACTGAACGATGCAATAAAGAGGTGTCTTGGGTGACCATACTAATATTGGCGCGAAGGGACTCTTGTTTAAGATCACTAATATCTTGACCGTCAATTTTTATGCTGCCACTTTGTACATCATAAAAACGCAACAGTAAATTCACTAAAGTTGATTTACCTGCACCAGAGCGGCCAACTAACCCCACTTTTTCACCAGGTTTAATTTTAATGTTTAGATCTCTAAATACCGAAATAGGAATATCACCTGCGCCTTGATAGCCAAAGTTAACATTTTCAAAATGAATCGCTCCCCCTTGCATGGACAACGCTTTCGCCTGAGGCTTGTCTTTTACATCAACTGGCACAGATAGGCTGTTGATACCATCTTGTACAGTACCAATATTTTCAAATAACGATGACACCTCCCACATGACCCACTGAGACATACCGTTTAAGCGCAAGCATAAGCTCACTGTGATTGCTATATCACCAGGAGTGACTAACTCTAACATCCATAAATAAATAGCCAGAGCACTAATGCTAAACACCAATAGAGCATTGCTAAACCAAACACAACCGTATAACACAGTCGCTAAACGCATCTGTGGATATACTTTTTGTAAAAAGCCTAACATTCCTTCTTTGGCATATTCAGACTCACGACTGGTGTGGGCAAATAACTTGACGGTAGTGATATTGGTGTAACTATCAACGATACGCCCAGTCATCATAGAACGGGCATCGGCTTGCTTTTGCGACACTCGTTTTAATTTGGGAATAAGCACACGTAAAATAATGACATACACCACAAACCAAATGATCAAAGGCGCGGTTAAACGCCAGTCAGCGGTAAACACTAAAAATAAAATGCTGACAAAATACACACTCACATACACCAAAATATCGAGTGTTTTCATCACGGTTTCACGCACCGCCAAGGCAGTTTGCATCACTTTGGTCGCAACCCGCCCAGCAAATTCATTTTGAAAGTAACCTAAACTCTGACCAATCACATACCTATGGGCTTGCCAGCGAATTTTCATTGGGAAATTCCCCATCAAACTTTGATGAGAAACCATAGACTGAGTGACGACCAACAAAGGCAACACGACCAACACCAGCAACCCCATCCAAATTAAGCTTGACGAGTTTTGTTCTATGAAAGTGGCACGATCGCTAGCTGCTAACAAGTCAACAAGTTGGCCTAAAAAACCAAATAACGAGACTTCTAACGCCGCAATACTTGCTGCCAAAATGGAGACAGTAAAAATGGCTGGCCACATACCTTGGGTATAGTGGCAACAAAAGGCAAAAAGAGTGTTGGGTGGCTGCTTAGGATGTTCAGCAGGAAACGCATTGGTTAAGCGTTCAAAAAATGAAAACATAAAATTCATATAACAACGGCTAATAAGACGTACATGATAACTCAACTAGCCGCTATCTGGATAAAGTATAATAGCTTTTTGTTTAGATAAATTTAACAGCAAACATGCTTAACCAATAAATCGCAATGGCGACTTGCAATAGAAAAAATACAAAACGAATCTGCACCGCCATAACACTTGTCGACGCTAGATGGGTGACAGATTGTCCTAATCTTGCTCCTAGCATCCAAAATGCTAAACCATCAGTAATAGCGGTTGAATCGGTTGCTAGTGCTAGTAACATTAAACCACCAATAAAGCTAAAGCCTTCAATCGCATTAGCGTGAGTCCTATTTATACGCAAACCAAAAGCAGGTTCGCCAGCAGCATCTGTACTGAAACTATTCGGCAGTTTAACTTTTTTCTGGATCAGACTTGTGCGATAGCTAACCATCACAATTAGCAACACAAGAATTAATCCAATGTACCCCATTAGAGCAAGAATAGTGGCATTCATAAATCGTTCTCAAAATGTAAAACTTCACAATACACCAGCTAAAAGTCCAGACCTAGAAATTTAATATAAGGCTAATAGCAAGCAACAAGACAGGAGCCGGGAATTACGGCAGGTATCTGCTGACCAAACCGGTGCAGTGCGCTAGAAAAAATAGAGCATTGACAAACCTATCCTCATCTCAAAGCCATCATCTGGCACGTTGCCGCAAGAGCAAAAAAGCCAACGGATCTCCGGCTTAAAATACTACCGGAGTGACAGGTTCAGCGAGGCATTGGAATGACACAATTGGGAGACGCGGGGATAACAGGACTTGCTAGACACTGGGATGACTACCTAAAAAACGTCATCCCTGCATGCTGTTAACGGGGATCTAAACTCTCAAAATAGAGGGCGTGGTAAGTGGCAAGATGCTGCTTATCCAGTTCGGATATCCGTTTTACTGCAGTTATTTTTGGTAGTGAACGCTGAACGCCTTTACCCACGTGATGCCAGAGCCGCTCATAATCTCATTTCCTAACTCTACATCCGCTACATATAGGTTGTCGGGGATTAAACTCTCTTGGACCGCATAATTCAGAAGATGTAAGGCTGGGATCATAGCGTGCATAGACGATTGCTTGGCCTTAAATGATACACTCACCCATTTATTGTCATTCATACCCGACTTATCGTCCCACTCTTTTTGATACCACACCTCCCAAGTAATACCGTTAACTGTGAGTTCACCACGTTTACGGCCAGCAGGGCTGAAGTGCCCATCTGTTGCATATGTCCAAATCATAATCTCAGCAGTAATTACCGCAGGATTCGGCTTGCTTCCAGTATAAGGCTCGCTAACAAGCCAAGTAGTGGTAGCAATATTATGCTCCCCATTCGTAAGGATTTCGACATCATGGGCTATCTCCAACTTTTTGAGTTCAGATATTTTTAGCGGAAATGCGCTATCAAATTTAGGCTCAGGAGCCCAAGGTGAAGAACCAATCTTTATTTGTGGATAGGCATAGATAACTTGGCGGCCAACAGGCCAAGCCCAAGACCAGCCAAAAACAGTTTCACCACCAACAATCTTCTTCTCTAAACACTGACTCCAAGTATCATCTGCCGCTGCATGCTTATTCCATACATTGTTATTAATAATCCCTAACTCAGTCTTAAGGCTATAGTAATCACCGCAGTTTATTGTCGTAGATTCAGGTTTTACCCACACAGGCGGCTTATCGCTCCCCAGACAAGAGAATAGTGATATCGCTAAAATAATGATGACAACTCTCAAAGCTCAATTTCTTGTAGTGATGGTATGCTGGTACTCAAAATAGCAAACAAACCAAATAAAATCTCATCAACAAGCGCAAAGTAGCGTCACTATTGACTTGAAAGTTAGTTGAGCCCCATCATTCACAACCGCGGCAATTATGGGTGTCCCAATTATATTTTCTTCACAACCGCTGCAATTATGGGTGTCCCAATTGTATTTTCTTCACAACCGCGGTAATTATGGGTGTCCCAATTGTATTTCTAAATAGAGCTCATCTAAATGGTACTCATTGCGTTACTTGATTGCTGACAAAGCTAGTGTTAACCAACTCGCGAATAGTTTCACTTTTCTTCGTTTGAAGTGGTGGGCCGGGGCCACTAAGTAATAGGAATAAAAACTGGGGTCAGAAAAATTGAGCAACATCACCAATTGTTGTTTTTGAATTTGTTCGTATATCAAGTTGTAACGTAACATCGCAATCCCCTGACCCGCAATGGCCGCATCTACTATGGTCACGGTCGAATCTTCCACCTGCAACACTCTGTTGAATTTATCGTCTTGTAAATCGTATTGTCGTAAAAATGCCTGCCAAGCTTTACCGGTAATAGGTCCTATTTCTTCTAACACAGGAAGCTGATACAAATCTTCTGGCACCATATTTGGCCGCATCAAACTAGGATGACACACTAAAACGTATCTATCGCCTAAAACAAAGCGACTCTCTAGGCCAGAGTATTTACCTTCGCCAAACCTAAGGGCCAAATCGATATCGGTATCGTCAAAGCTACGCACCCGATTTGAAGGCTCTAGGCGCACTCGAATATCTGGATATTGCTCTTGAAAATCTTGTAGACGAGGTACTAACCAACGTGTGGATAATGATTCCACCACAGTGACATTTAACACTTTAGGATCACTATCTTGCTGTAGTGCTTTCACTCCCCGGGCAAAGCTATCAAATCCAGCTTGAATATCAGGCAACAGGCGTTTGCCTTGTTCAGTAAGTTGAACCTGACGTGTTCCCCTAACAAAAAGTGGCACACCTAGATGTTGCTCTAGGGTTTTAATATGTTGACTAATCGCCGCTTGGCTGACGAATAACTGCTCAGCGGCTTGTTTAAAACTTAGGGTTTGTCCGGCAACTAAAAAATATCGCAGGGCATTTAGCGGAGGTAATTTTTGCATTTACCACACCCAATAATTAAGTAAAACTTAACTGTATGTTAGTTTTCATCGTTTGTCAGCAAGCTTATTTAATTCTAATTTAAGGATACCCAACAGGGTATTTAACTGATTAAGGAGCGGCCTATGAAAATCACCAAAAACAACCTATTGAACGCTATATTATTCTCGATAATAGTATTGTCACTTGGCTTAAATAGCTATGCAAATGAGGCAATAGAGGAAAAAATATTCACTCAAGAAGGCTATCCCTATAAGATGCTCATTGACAGGGCATCACAAGTAAAACTTATGTATAAAGGAACTGACAACATCACTTGCCGAGTAGAAGTGACCTACAAGCAGCAAACATGGGTAGGACAAGAACATAAAACTAAACAAAAAAAATTCGCCACTAAGCCTCTAGGAGAATGTATGGACAGAGACTTAGCGAAGAAGATTCTTAAGGCAATCTTTTAACTACGTTGCCTAACAATCTCGTACAAACATACACCCGTTGCTACCGAGACGTTCAAACTAGACACTGAGCCGGCCATAGGTAACTTAATTAACTCATCACAATGTTCACGAGTTAAGCGTCGCATACCTTTGCCTTCTGCACCCATGACTAAGGCCATTGGCCCGCTTAGTTTACAATCAAAAATATTGTTTTCGGCTTCACCTGCAGTACCCACAATCCACACACCAGCGTCTTGTAAGTCGCGTAAGGTTCGCGCTAAGTTAGTCACTTGCACCAATGGAATAACGTCCGCAGCACCGCAAGCGACTTTGCGCACAACCGGAGTAAGCGCCGCTGATTTGTCTTTAGGTACCACTACGGCATCTACACCTGCCGCATCAGCGGTACGCAAACAAGCCCCCAAATTGTGAGGGTCGGTTACGCCATCTAAAATCAATAAAAACGGGGTTTTGCTAGACTCAACTATGGCCGCCAAGTCATTTTCATTAAATTGTTTTGCTGGCTTCACCTTGGCGACTACACCTTGATGTTGACCACCATCCACTTTGTCGTCTAAGGTTTTGCGCTGACAAAATTGAACCGAGGCACCAAATTTTCGCGCTTGCGAAACAATTGAATGAATGCTTTTATCGTCGCGACCTTTTAGTACAAACAGTTCGATTAGGCGCTCAGGCTCTCGCTGGATCACAGACTCAAGGGCATGAATACCGTACAACCACTCTTGTTGAGCCATTTATTTACTCCTCTTCCTAGATGAACTAGCAGGTTTATTGCGAGAACTTTTGGTTTTACTTGAGCTAGCTCTAGGCTTTTTAGCCACCGTTTTGCTGGTGCTTTTTTTGCGACCAGTGGCTGGCTTGTCTTGCGCTTTGCTTGCTGAACTTTCTAATTTTTCGGCCGTTTGGTTAGCGGTTTTCTTCTTACGACTACGTACACTCTTTTTACCAGCAGAGCGTTTAATATTTTTACCATGAATACCGTCTAGTAAAAAATCGATTTTACGCTCATCTAAATTAACCGACGCGACTTTTACTTCAACCGGATCACCTAAGCGATATACCACTCCCGAATTTTCGCCAATCAAATACTGTTTCACATCATCATAACGGAAGTAGTCATTGTCTAAGGAAGTGATATGCACTAAACCATCAATGTGGAATTCGGTTAACCTGACAAAAAAACCAAAATTGGTCACAGAAGCAATGACACCTAGGAAATACGTCACCGACATGATCCAGCATGAATTCACACTTCAACCAATCTGCCACATCGCGAGTGGCATCATCGGCACGGCGCTCAGCCATAGAGCATTGTTCACCTAGCGCTTCTACTTCATCTGCTGAATAAGCTTTGCCTCCAGATTTGCTCTTACGCTGGTTTTGCTTATCAATAATTGCTTTTAGTGCACGATGCACCACTAAGTCTGGATAACGACGAATTGGCGAAGTAAAGTGTGCGTAAGCTTGTAGAGCTAGGCCGAAATGACCGATATTCTCGTGGTCATATACGGCTTGTTTCATCGACCTTAAAAGCATGGTTTGAATCAATTCTTGATCTGGCCGTCCCTGAATTTTCTCTACTACGTCGGTGAAGTCTTGGGGCGAGACTTCACTGCCAATTTTATGGCTAATGCCTACTTCAGCGAGATAAGACAAAAATGATGACAATCTATCAGCGTCGGGTTCTGCATGTACTCTGAATAAAGCTTCAGCTTGATTTTTCTCGATGGTTTTAGCCGCTGCAACATTGGCTAAAATCATACATTCTTCAATCAATTTATGTGCATCGTTTCGCGTCACAGGCACAATATGATCAATTTTACGCTGGGCATTAAAAATAAACTTACTTTCTTGAGTGTCAAATTCAATGGCACCACGTTTGTTACGAGTACGTTTTAAAGTACGGTACATGTCGTGTAAGTTCTTTAAGTGCGGGACTTGTTCGGCATAGCGTTTATGTAACTCTGGATCGCCCTGCAAAATATCCCAAACTTTCGTGTAGGTGAGTCGGGCATGAGAATTCATCACCGCTTCGTAAAACTGGTGTTCGACTAATTTCCCTGTCCCATCGATGGTCATTTCACAGACCATACACAAACGGTCAACTTGTGGGTTTAACGAACATAGGCCATTAGACAGAACCTCTGGCAACATAGGAATAACTTGTTCGGGGAAATAGACCGAGGTACCGCGGTTTTGCGCTTCACTGTCTAGTGCCGTGCTAGGACGTACGTAATAACTTACATCCGCAATCGCCACCCACAATTGCCAACCACCTTCATCTAATGGTTCACAAAAAACTGCATCATCGAAGTCTCTAGCGTCTTCACCATCAATGGTAACCAAAGGCAGTTGGCGTAAATCGACTCGGCCTTCTTTGGCTTCATCAGGGACTTGCTCCGTCAAACCTTTAGTTTGTCGATCAACACCTTTAGGCCAATGATGAGGAATATCAAAGGTGCGCAATGCCATATCAATTTCCATACCTGATGCCATATGCTCACCTAGTACTTCGACTATTTTACCAATGCCATTGACTCGTTTACGCGGGCGCTGCACGATTTCTACTACCACTATATGCCCTTGTCGGGCACCATTGGTTTGTTCTTTAGGGATCATGATCTCGTGGCTGATTCGGCTATCATCTGGTATCACTATGCCCACGTTATTTTCAAAGAAATAGCGACCAACAATTGGCTCTGTGCGAGGCTCAACAATTTTAGCGATACGCGCTTCACGTCTACCACGATTATCGGTACCGCTTTCTTTGACCAGCACTATATCGCCATGTAACACCGTGGCCATTTGTGCTTGGTGGATAAATAGATCTTTCTCGCCGTCGTCACGTTTTAGAAAACCAAAGCCGTCCCTGTGACCAATGACTTTACCCTGGATCAGTTCTTCCAGTTTTAATTTGGCGTATTTTTTATCGCGATTGAACTCAATTTGCCCCTCTCGCTCCATCGCTCGCAGGCGACGTTGAATTCCAATGCGACTCTCTTCATCTTCGGCATTGACCAATTGGCAAAACTCTAAAAAAGACAGAGGCTTTTTCGCCTTGACTAGTAATTCGAGTAAATATTCTCGACTGGCCACTGGATTATCATATTTTTCTTTTTCGCGTTGATAGTAGGGATCGTCGCTCATAGGCCTTGCAGTTTTCATTGGCTAAATTTAATGCCGTTAGTATACCCAAGTTATACGCTCGGGTATTTAGAAATTAATGATTGTTTAATGACTTAGTGCAGAAAACTTAAGAATTAAGGGGACGCTTAGCTTTTCGCACCGCTTTTGGGTGCATCAGTTTTGCAAGATCTTGCATGCACTTGGCGATTTTCTCATGGATTTTTTTATCAGCTGTGATGGCGTTGTATAACCAGTGATATGCATCTTCATAATCGTAGGGGCTACCATATCCTTCAATAAACAATTCAACCAAACGAATTTGTGCCTGCAAATTTCCCAGCATAGACGCTTCTCGTAAAAACACTATGGCTCGCTCTTTGTCTTGTTGCACTAGTTTACCTTGAGCATAGTAACGCCCTAACTGTTCAAGTCCTGCGGGCAAGCCTTGCTCTGCAGAGCGATGCATAAAAGCCACCCCTCTTACTGGATCGGCATCGACACATACTCCCCACGCTAACATGTCACCCCACAGAAATTGGTATGCTGGGATCAATAACGTATCAGCGTTGGCTTGAATATCTTGCACCAATTGGCATTTATCTAGCACTACACGGGCTAAATGTTCATTTCGATTAATAAGGTTAATTAATTCATCTTGAGAATATAACTGAACCGCCTTCACTTGCTCTGCGGCAAAGCTTGATTGAGCCATACTAACGGCGGTCAAAAAGGAAAAAAGTAACGTTGATAAGCGCTTTGATAGCATAATTAAGTCGTGCCGTTTTAATTTCATACACCCTATATCGGCAATATTTTGTATTCTATAAAATTTTTCGATATAGGGAGTGCATGCCTGTTTTTACTTAGCGGTTAACGCCAAGTTAATAACTTGCCCATGTTCCAATAAATCATGGCCTAAGTCAGTTAAATAGCCTCCATCAGGCAAAGTTGTAATGCCTTTGTCAAATAGCCTTTGCGCCGCTGAAACCGTAGTCTCGTCTGCGTCATGGTGAATTTTTAGACCTTGCATTAAACTTTTATTTGGAAATTTTAGTAATAGATTTAGTTCTTCAACCATTTCAGGTGAAAATGTCATAAATAATCCTCTTTTCTTATCGCAAGTGTTTGAGTGATGACCCCGCTTAAGTCCAACACCATAACAGGATTTCAACTCACTAACATAAAACCTTGAATTATCAGCGTAAAGCGACTCGTATATCAGCACTCATACGTTTATAATCCATTTCCTGAGCCTAAATCTCAATGCGATGAATATCAAAGGTTATTTGTAATAATTACTGATTAATATTCAAACTAACAGTCATAAAACAGAAGAACGCCATGCCAAAAATTACCTGTCAGGTCGATAAAATTGAAGCACTAACCAAGGTAATTAGCCGAGTAGTGTTAACGCCTGAATCACCATTAAACTTCTTTGCAGGACAGTATTTGCAAGTGGTTATGGGCGATACCGATAAACGCCCTTTCTCCATTGCTAATGCCCCTAGAGAGGATGGAACTATCGAGTTACATATTGGAGCTGAGCCATAGGCAACCAGTATGCAGGCCAAGTGTTAGAAAAAATGCAGGCTGAGGGTAAAATTGACGTCGAAGGAGGTTTGGGTGACGCGTTTCTCAAGAAAATATGCACTCGTCCAATCATTCTTTTAGCGGGCGGAACAGGTTTTTCATATACATTTTCAATTTTAGAAAAGCTCTTGTCTGAACCTGTACCTGCACCTATTCATTTATTTTGGGGCACACGTACATTCGAAGACATGTACGCGTTTGAACAACTAACGGCTTTAGCCGAACAACACCAACAATTTACCTTTGTGCCCGTAGTAGAAATACCAGACGAAAACTGGCAAGGGAAAACGGGGTGGGTGCATCAAGCGGTGCTAAATGAGTTTTCCGATTTAAGTGCTTACAAGGTGTTTGTAGCGGGCCGTTTTGAAATGGCAAAAACAGTTAGAACAGATTTTTGCCAACAAGGCCTTGATAGCAAAAACCTATTTGGCGACGCATACGCATTTATTTAGCAAGGCTAAACGGCGCCTTCAAAGTCAAGTTGGCGCCACGCTTCGTATACAAATACCGATACTGCGTTCGACAAATTCATACTACGACTTTCAGGCAACATAGGAATTCTCACTCTTTGTTGCTCGGGTAGTGATTGAATAAAGTCATCTGGCAAACCTCGCGTTTCTGGCCCAAAAATCAAAGCATCACCCGCTTCATATTTAACCTTAGCGAAAAAGGCCGTTCCTTTGGTGGTACAAGCAAATAAGCGTTTTGGATGGCGGGCGGCGATATAGGCTTCTAAATTTGGATAACGCTGAACTTTGGCAAATTCATGATAATCCAACCCCGCTCTCCTTACTCTTTTGTCGTCCCATTCAAAACCTAACGGTTCAATTAAATGCAGGGCGAAACCTGTATTGGCGCAAAGACGAATAATGTTGCCGGTATTGGGGGAATTTCTGGTTGGTATAATACGATATCTAACATGCAGGTCTTATTTTTGAAATGTAATGACAGAATAATAGCAAAATAACAGCCAACAATAAGCACAATTAAAACGCTTTAATGCTGTCGTTTAGCTTTGCTGAATAAAAGTAAGCATCTCGCCTAGACAAACGTCACGGTAACTATCTTGCTCAGCAATCAACTCATGTTTAGCATCTTTGATAACCACCAATTTTACATGGGGCATATCATTGGCGACTCTAGCTTGACGCGTATTGTCTACCACAGTATCGCCACCTGCTTGCAGCACCAATGCGGGGATAGGAAACTCTTTGACTTGTTGTTCAATTTTATCCATTGCAACAATGGCTGCTGCTAGCCAATGACCTGTTACACCGCCAAGCTTAAGCTGTGGCAGGGCCTCATATTCTTGACGAAATAATTGATAGCGAATGGCACTATGGGTTAATTCATTGTCGGCAAATAAATTAGGTGAATAGCCTTTTTGGCCAAAAAAGTAGTTGATTTCTTTACCGCTCATCCGACTAAGCAAAGCATGACTTTTCAATAACAAGTGAGCAAGCCAGCTAGGCAGTGTCGGTTTAATGCCAAACATAGGCGCTGACAATATGATGTTTTTGAACAAATGAGGACTATCTAAAACTAACAAGGTACCAATCGCCCCGCCCATAGAATGACAAATCAAACTAGCTTTATGCCGAGAGAGAGGATTCACCACTTGATGCATAAAAGTTTTGCAGTCAGCCACATAATCATCAAAGCTATGGACAAAGCCCATTTGCGGATCCTGCGTCATCCGCCCAGACAACCCTTGGCCTCTATGGTCATGAATGAAGACCGAATAACCTTGCTGGTATATATCAAAAACAAACTCTTTGTATTTGAGTAAGCTCTCAATTCGCCCACTCACAATCACTACTGAGCCTATGGCTTTAGGGTGAACAACGTAAGCATAAGCTATGTCTATATCAGCCACGCCTTTAAACAGACCTTGCACGACTTGTTGCTGCCAAAATGGCTGGATCACATGGTCAAAATGTGCGGCCAATGTGGACTCTGAGGTAAAGGAAAATTGGTTCATGTGCGTTATGCTTTACTTTGTTTCTTTCGATTGTGATTTTTTCAATCTCAGTAAGAATATCTCGCCACGTTAAAATGCCGATTGGCTGATTTTTTTCATTAACAATCGGCAAACAAGAAATATTGTGTTTGTTAATAATCGCAATTGCCGCAAAAATATCTTGCTCGGCTTTTGCACATATCGGCCTACGAGACATAACTTGATGTACTTTTTTATTTAACGTAGCCGTGTCTTGCGCCTTTTCTCTTGGTGTATCAATATTGGGACTAATGGTTTTAAGTAAGTCTCTATCAGAAATGACACCGTACAATACGCCTTTTTCCACAACCAAAATATGATGAAATGATGCGTTATCAAATGTCTTTTTTACTAGCCTTAGGCTGTCATCTAACTCAACAGTAATGACATTTTTTGTCATCAATTTTTCGATTTTCATTATTACATAACCTGAGTTCTGGATAAGAGTTATGGTTTAAGCTAAACACTAGTTTACGCTAAGCAATATCAATATAATTCAATGATTTAACATGTTTTTGTCTACATAACCTCAACTGAATGTGACTCGGTAACGAAATTTTTCGTGTATAACAAGGCGGATTGTTGTACCTACTAACGTGTTATTGCTAAACAATCCAACGCCGCTAAACACGAAAAGAGCGTTATCCAGAGGTTCGGCTTATCCAAGATTCAGGTTACATAGCACTCCTAAGACTAAAGGCTCATTCTCTTTATACCTCTACTATTGGCAAACAAACCTTAACTTGTAAACCTCCGGTTTCTCGATTGATCGCGTGTATTTTTCCATTGTGCTGCAGAATAGCTCTACAAGCGATAGCTAAACCTAAACCTACCCCACCACTGTTTCTGTCTCTGGCAGTGGACGAACGATAAAAGGTTCAAATATTTTCTCAATTTGTTGCTCATCAATGCCATCTCCATCATCAGCAATAATGCACTCCAATTGGTTGTGATTTACCGTAATAGATACCTGAATTTGGCTGACAGAATAGTGAATAGCATTACGTAAAATATTTTCGATAGCACTACCCATCAGTTGCGGATCGATCAACAGCTCAGGATTGTCAGTCGCATTATAAGTGATTACTTTGCCCTTCTGTTGTGCTTCAAACATAGCATCATTCAGAATAGGCGACATCAATTGTTCGAACATGATGCTTTGTTTATTTAGCACTGCCGCTTGATTATCGAGTCTGGATAACATCAAGACTTGGGCGATCATACTCTCAATTTGATTCGCTTCTTTTTCAATGCGTTCCAAAGCTAGCTGAGAATCGACTGAAATATGCTCAGACGGTTGTTGTTGGGCAATACCTATGGATAACTGTAAACGGGCTAATGGAGAACGAAGTTCATGTGAAATATCTGCCAATAAGCGTTTTTGTCCGTTCAGTAACATTTCTACTTTTTCAGACATAGAATTAAAATCTCGACTGAGCTGACCAATTTCATCCATTCGAACACTAGCATTACCCACTCTAGCAGCCAAATCACCGCTAGCCATTCGCCTAGACGCCCGTTGCACTTGGATAATAGGCTTTAATAATGAGCGCACAAACAAGTAACATAGACAGCCACTAAAGGATATTAAAAAGAAAGAAAATAGTCCTGGATACTCGTGCCGAATAAGCCTCAAAGAGCCACCAGGTTGGTTAGTTGCAGTAAATAACAAGTAAGTTTTGTCGTTTTTGTTGATTTCAACTGGTCCAATATAAACTCGGCCTTGGGTTTCCATCACTAAAGCCGAACTTTGCTGATCGAACTGTTCCAAAAGTTGTTTAGTCTTAGTCTGATTGTCCTTTAGGCCAAATATCGCAGTACTCGTGTCCGCGTCCACTAAGACCGCCCAAAAGCGGCTGCGTTTGCTTAACTGCAGCGCATAGCTTTTGACGTCAACGTCATTCTTATTAATTTGAAATTGAAACCTACGGGCGACTTGATTCAATTCCTTTAATTGGTTTGGTTTTAATGGGCGATACTTCACCCCAGAGTCCAACTGCTGAACCAACCAAGTTGAACTCATAAAGATTAAGAACGTCGCTAACCAAAACCAAAGAAATACTCTAAAAAATAAACTCCTTGCAGGATTTAGTCGTGCTAAGAAAGGCATGTTTTCGCCAAGTATTGATAACCCGCACCACGCAGCGTTTTGATTTTTTCTTCAGCGCTGTGCTTAGCCAGTTTTTTCCGTAAGTTACTGACATGCATATCGATACTACGATCGAAAGCGGCCAACTTGCGGCCAAGTACCTTTTCACTGATATCTTCTTTACTGACTAACTTACCTTGATTAATCATCAATAACTGCAATACAGAAAACTCTGTACCGGTTAGTACCAATAAATGACCCGCGCAATGCACCTGTTGGGTCGAAGGTGATAACTCTACATCATCTAGTTTCAGGTTTTGCTGAATGCTATTGCTAGGCAGCATCGCCATACGCCTGACCAGCGCTTTGATCCGTGCAGACAACTCTCGATGATTAAATGGCTTGGCTAAATAATCATCAGCGCCAATCTCTAAACCAAGAATTTTATCGTAGTCATCGCCTTTGGCGGTCAGCATTAAAACAGGTGTTAGATGACTGGATCGTAAACGTTTTAGGACTTCAAATCCGTCTAGCTTGGGCAACATTACATCTAATAAAATCAAGTCATAATGAGTACTTGATGTCGCCATACTCAAGCCCATTTCGCCATCATTTGCAATATCGATATTGTATCCTTGGGGTCCTAAATATTGCGATAACAACTGAGTAAAATCAGTGTCATCATCAATTAGTAATAGATGTTTGTTTGTCATGAACTTGCCTTAATACCTGAGATGTACGCACTATAACGCAGCTTAACTCTTTACCCTATTTGTCTTTACACAAGCTTTACAATGCCTATAAGTTTCTTTGCATTCCATTGTCTAAACTACCTCACATGCTCAATCGAACATTGAGCTTAACTTTAACCAAAGGACAATATTATGCGTAAACTAATAACAATCGTCACCCCCATTGCGTTAGCCGTTACATTAACACTTTCAAGTCAGGTATTGGCTAAACCTGAAAACGGCCATGACGCCCACAGAATGGCTAAAGTACTTTCACAACTATCACTTTCCGAAACACAGAAACAAGATATTAAGCAAATATTTAAACAGAGTCGTGAAGACCGTCGCGCTTTAGGGCCCAATGGCTCAACGAGTAAAAGGAACTAGCCGCCTTAATTCATTCCAATGAATGGAATCAATCAGCGGTAGAAACCTTGTTGTTGGAACAACAAACTAAAATGTCTGACGCTGCATTAAAACGCGCAGAAAACAAACACGCAGTATTAAATGTGTTATCCAGTGAGCAGCGTGACCAATTATCTGCGATCATGGAACAACGTTCAGCCAAAGTTGACGGCAAAGGTAAGCGAAAAGGAAAGCGTAAAGGTGAAGGCAAGCATAAAGGAGAAAGAGGTCTAAAACGTGCTCTATCTACAGAACAGACAGCTGCAATAGAAAGCATCAAGAGTCAGGCTAAAGAAGCTGCAAGTAGCTATCGAGAAAAAATGAAGTCCTTTAAGCAAGCTGAACGAGAGCTCATTGCGAGCGGCGAATTTAGTGCCGATGCATGGCTATCATTAAGCGCAGAATATAAAGATGATTTCTATGAGATGTCAATGTTGCGAGCAAAAAGCAAACACGATATATGGAATATATTGACGCCAGAGCAACAAAGTAAAATGCAGCGTATGATGAAAAGAAAGCATAAAGGTGAGCGTAAAGGAAAAAGGCAACCAATAGAAGCCTAACATTTGCAGCGTTTTGGTTATGAAAAGCCCTACCTACTGCAACTCTGTGGAACAGTATAAATAGAGCTTAACTATGCAGCCAATAGATTGGACACCAAGTAAGATGTTAACGACTTGCTTGGTGTTTTTTCTTAAAAATTAGGAATAATCCTTTTATATTCTGAGCCAATAAATAATGGCGATGTAATCAACATATCTGCAGTAGCTGTGGTGCATGCTACCGGCAAGTTCCATACCGAACACAGACGTAATAACGCTTTTACATCTGGATCATGGGGCGCTGGATTTAGAGGATCCCAAAAAAGATCAAGCAGTCTAATTTTTGTTCGGCGATTAACGCACCGATTTGTTGATCACCACCTAGAGGGCCACTTTTGAATCTATGCACATCTAAGTTCAGTTCCTTTTGTAAAATACCACCTGTTGTACCAGTGGCTACCAGTTTATGTTTAGCCAATTCCAATTTATGTGAAAGAGACCAGGCTGACCAAATCTGGTTTTTTATGATCATGTGCGACTAAGGCAATCGTTTTTTGCATATGCTGTAAGAGTAATTTTAGAATGTAGACTTGCAGCATACCAATTCAAGCTAAGAATTAAAGCGACAAATTTACTTATTTTTAGGAAAGCATGTTCTTCATTGCTTGAAGCCAGCTTGGCTAAGCAAATAAAAAACCACCTAATGAAATAAATCATAAAGGTGGTCTTAAAGTATATTTAGTTGTAACTATAAAATTTTGATTACCAATTAGGTCTTTGCAAATTAGTGATATCTTTTGCCGGCACTAATTCTTTAGGAATATCGATAATTTTGTCATCTGAGCCAGCAGCAAAATTACTAATGTTATAGCTATTCTTAGTCGACCAATCCATTTCAACACGGCCGTCGCCCAATACAATATTACCTAACTTATTACGAAACCAATTAGCCAAGGGCATATACTCAAGTGTATAAGCAATGTTATTTCTTTCAAGTGGATCATTGCGAAGATCATACAAGGCCATGTCCGCTTTTAACACGTGGCTATTTAAGGCCCAAGTGATATTGTCATTTAAGTAAGGCGTTTCAGCCACAGTTCTTTTATCACGAGTGCGCATCGAAAATGCAAAGTCATTAGTGCGCATATACGCTCTATGGCCAGATACTAGATTCATCTCACCTAAAATATAATCACGACGGAAGGTCTTATCATTAGCAATCTTGTCTAGATCAACGCCATCTAAATAATTGTATAGCTTGTCTTCAACATCGATATTCGCAGCGGCCATTAGTGTAGGCGCAAAATCCACATACTCAACCAGCTTGTCTACCACTTTACCAGCCGGGAATTTTTTCTTATCTGATGACACCACTATCACCGCACCATTAAGAGACTCTTTCCAAGAACCAAACTTAGCCATAATCCCTTGTTCGCCAAGATGCCATCCGTGATCTCCCACAGTAAATACAATCAGATAATCACGACCTTGCTGCTTTGAATATGCCTTAAAGTCTTCTACGGCTTCACCGATTAAAGAATCACCAAAAGCAGTAAACGCATAGTAATCACGGATGGCCTGTTGTTTATGTTCAGGTTTCATTGCGTCAGTTTTAGATTCGTTATAAATCTGCATTTGTTGAGGGGTAAAAGTGGCTAATTCTTCGCTATCAAAAGCCGGCACTTTATATTTCTTGTCTGCAAACTGCTCACGAAACTCTTTGGGAGGCATCACGGGAGTGTGAGGTAAATGGAAACCTAAATTAACAAATACAGGCTTATCTTCATCTGCCCCCTGTACTTTTCTTCCCGCTAGTGTTTTATATGTTTTACCCGCATTTTGTAAGTAATTTTGATATTCGTCAACAATACGAGCGTCAACGGTTTTATCCGCTGGTTGTGGATTAACTCCACCTAAAATAAGCCCTTTATTAATTCGAGTATAAGCTCTCAGTATATCAAACTCTTGTTCTACATCATCCACTACAGCTTGCTCTGCAGCCGTTAACAACCGGTCTTGTTTTGATAAAACATAGGTTTTCTTACGACCATCTGGATAATACACGGTTTCTTTACTATCTCGGCGTAAAAGCAAACCGTCAATCAGACCATAAGCCCCAGTTTGGTAAAAGCCCCCAAAACCTTGACGATATAAATCTCGGTTAAATTCTATTTCTAGATCAAAAATAGTACTCTTTCCCGTAAACGTTTCTCTTATAGCATGATGGGTTTTACCAATAATTGCAGTACTATAACCTGCATCTCTTAGGCTTTGAGAAACAGCAGGCGTAGCAAAATCTGTATCTTGGTGCACTTGTTCCCAAGCATACTTACCTGTTCTAAATGGGTACTTTCCTAAATGCATTGAGGTACGAGAAGGACCACAGGCCGGTGATTGATTATAAGCGCGAGTAAATAACACCCCTTCACTAGCAAGTTTATCTATATTAGGCGAAGACACATATCCTAATGCACTTTCACTTTTACCTGTAGTCGCGCGATTGTAAGCTTGAATAGAATCAGGACGGTGATCATCTGTAATGATCCAAAGAATGTTTGGTTGCTGTGTTTTCGCCAAGGCCGCTCCAGCAAAGATCAACATACCTAAACCAGCTAACACTCTACATTTATTATCTTTCACTATTATCCCTCTGAGACAACTAGGCTTCTTTACTCACAAAAAAACCCTTGTATTGATGAATCTTTAAATTGTATACAATTTACAACATTTTTTAAATAAAGGCCATTTTAGTTTACATCAAACTTACAACATGCCGATCTTTCACTCAGGTTTATTTAGCTTGATAGTATCTTACGTAGTCAATCGTCATTGCGGTACCATCTAAGGCATCGGTGATTTCGCCAGAATAATTCCCTTTCAAAATAGCAAGACTGAACAAAATAGTCGTTTCACTAAAACATGCATCGTTACGTAAAGTATAATAAAGCTCACCGTCGAAGTAGAAGCGGAAAAAGTCTTCATCCCACGCAACACCATAGGTGTGATACTCCTCGCCAAAGTTAGCAATATCAGATGACTGGTAATCATGAAATACTTGCCACTTTTGGCCATCAAAATATTCAAGGGTAAAGTCTGTCATTAGGTTACGTGCGGCTAACTTAGGCTCTAGCCAACCATTGTTGATTCCATCTTGTGCCAACAAACCATTCACTAGCTGAATCCCGCCAATTTCTTTTTTATCCGCCCATTCATATTGGATCCATTTCTTGCCTGTGGAGCGTGATATCCAGCGAGAATCTAAATTATTGTCGACTGAGAACTTGGTTTTAGCTCCTTCAGCACTATTAGTCCCATTGTTAGTGATAGTGACATCTGCAGCTGCTGCATAATTGATAATCTCATTATCTAGCGCTTTATGAGCATCTGGAAACGCTTTTATCCCAGCAGGAAATACTCTAAATTCTCGTAAGTGAACGGCTTTAGGATTTTTCGAGGTCAGGCGAATTTTGTTGGTGGAAATAGCTTTATCTAAAACAATATTATGTTCTGGCTGTCCCACTAAAGTATGGGCAATTTGATTGCTATAGTGTTTTTGCTTACCGTTAGCTAAGGTCCATTTATCTGTCCAATTATGCACATTTGAGTTAATTACATTTGGATAGTGGCCTTCATTAATATCCACTTCACACTGTTTTTCACCTTTAGGTGAACCATGTTTAGGCCATAACCAAAATGAATTGTTGGTGGCAGGTGCAGCAGCATATTTGTATCTGGCTTCAAAATAACCATAACCAAAATTCTGTTTGGTCCATACGTTACCTGAGGTCCAATCTTGCCCTGCGCGAGTTTCTTTTTTGGTGATCAATTTTAGCTCACCATTTTCAACTACCGCATTTTCACGCCAACGACTACTTGCCACTAATGGGTGCTCAGTGGCGCCATTTTGTGAAATCCAATTTTTCTCTAACTCGTCGTTGGCATAATCAAATTCATCATTCCACACTAAATGCCAATCATCTACATTCAGTCTGTTACTTTCCACTTGACTAGTAGGCGCCATGCTAGTTTTACCTTTGCCACCTTTTGCCGAAGCTTTTTCCACAAAGCTTACACTATTACAGGACATCAATATTCCTGTCACAACAGCACAAGTGCTTATATTCGTTTTCAATCTATTCATGTTTACTCCTATTAACTTGTATTCAGCTCAATGCAAAGTAAGTGACTTATCTACTATAAAAAGCCTGTTTTAAGAAAAACACACTGGTTAAGTTTCAGACAAAACCCCCGAAATCATTTCTATTATAGATACAAAAATAAAATACTAACATGTAAATTGAATACTGTTAACCATTTACCAAAAGAGAGAGTAAGTTGATTTCTTAGGAAACAGCGCCAGTTTAACTAATCAGTATTGCTATTAAGATAGAACTCAGGTTGAGTAACCTGAGTCCTGGATAAGTCGAACCTCTGGATAACGCTCTTTTTGTGTCTAGCGGCGTTGGGTTGTTTAGCTGAGGTCATTTAGACAAAAACATATTGAGTTATTGAATAGGCGTCGGTATGCAGAAACGGCAACTTCCTCTTCAATAACGAGAACGCCGGAGAAAACCTGCTAGGACATTCCTTTGAGGGAAGTTCTACATAACCTGGATCCTAGTTGGTATCAGTTATCGAAAGAAAACCAAAGCTCTTTTCGTTCAGTAGGTAAAAACGAAGACGACTCGGCGGTATCAATTGTAAAAATTCGTCGCTTGGCTATATCTGCTTTAGCAATATCCATGGAAAAATAACGGTTGAACAACTGATCAAATGAACCATCAGCTAGACACCTATTTAAGCCTAGTTCAATGGTTCTAGCCAAGGCGTTGTTTTCATTGGCTACGAAAAAATACAGTGCGGTTGGGTAGTGAATCGCCAATGTAGGCTCGACTGAAATATTATCAAGTTTATTTAATGAGTCTTCGTACCATATTTCAAGTACGGCACGAGGGAAATAATCAAAGCGAGAATGTTGCAACATATCCAATAATTTATCGTTGTTGAGTGCAGTAACTAAATTAAACTGATTATGTTCCAAGATCTGGGCATCAGTCCAATCAGCTCCTTGGCCAGCAAAAGGCAACTTAAGTTGTTCAACGGTCGAGATATTGGCAAATCGATTTAAATCATTGCTACGCACAAAAAACAACCGTAGCCCTATTAATCCTTTAAACAGAGGAATTCGAATAGGTCTAGAGTTTTGTTCCAACTTTGCGTTGGTGTGCATCCAGGTCACATGAAATACCCCCTCTTCGAGCAATTTAGCTCGGCGGCTAGACACAACGTCCGGTAAAATTACCGATTCAGCCGTATACTCTCGCCCAGATTTATCTAAGGCTAAGAGTAATAGCTCTTGCAAATAGGCGGCTTTCTCTGCCCAACGAGGGTTATTTTCTCCTGACAAGGCGAAACGTATATGATTAGAGTAATCGGGGTGTTGACTGATGGGTAGAGGGTTGGATTTTAGTGTTTGGGATAAACTCGTAAATGGGGTTACAAGGTAGATCACTGCTAAAGTGATAAACACATTAACACTAAAAATCGTCTTATAAGTGTTCACTTTAGCCCTTAAATAAATCCATCTTCTATGAATTTATACAAGTGAAGCTGTTTTATCAATCATTACTGCGCAAAAAGCAACCATCAGAGACACACTTTGTAAATCATTTGTTGTAAAATACGTACCGTAGGCTCCACATAATCCAATGAAACAAACTCGTCTGGTTGGTGAGCTTGCTCGATACTGCCCGGTCCTAACACTATGGTGTCGCAGCCTAATCTATTTATAAACGGGGCTTCAGTGGCATAATTTGCTGTTTGGAATGTTTTACCCGTCAGTTGTTCAGCTAAAGCCAGAATATTTTGCTCATCCCGACAAGAAAATGCTGGGGCCGACGGGAACATTAATTCTAAACTCAATCTATTGGGGTACTTAGCATACACTGGTGCTAACGCCTCATCGATCAACGATAGCGCTTCTGCATCAGGTAATTCTGGCGTGGCACGTAAATCAAAATTCAACGTACAGTGACCACAAATTCGGTTTTCGCTATCGCCACCATGAATATGCCCCAAATTCATAGTCACGTGGGGCACACTAAAAGCCTTATCAATATATTTACTTTTTAAGCGAGTCTGTAACTCCATTAGTTGGCCAATAGCATGGTGCATGATTTCAATCGCGTTTACACCTTTGTCGGGATCGCTAGAGTGACCAGATTTTCCGTGCACATCTAACCTTTGGGCGATATGCCCTTTGTGCTTATAAATTGGCACCAATTCTGTAGGTTCACCAATAATGGCCATGTCAGGTTTAATTAATTGCTGCTCGGCAAAAAAACGCGCACCTGCCATCGACGTTTCTTCATCTGCAGTGGCCAAGATGTAGAGAGGCTTTTTTAATGTATTTAGTGGTACTGTTTTTAAGGCCTCAAGTATGAAAGCAAAAAATCCCTTCATATCACATGTGCCTAGGCCAAATAATTTATTGTCTTGTTGTTTTAAACGAAATGGGTCTGATTGCCATAAGCCTTCGTCAAAAGGTACAGTGTCAGAATGACCACTTAACAGTAAGCCTCCTTCACCACTGCCTATTTTTGCCAGCATGTTATATTTACTTCGAGCATTAGGCACTGATTGAATAGTTATTGTAAAACCCAAATCTGAAAACCAACCTGATAAGAGGTCAATTAGTGGCTTGTTTGTTTGGTCTATTTTTGGGTCAAAAGCACTTATAGATGGACTCTCAACGATAGACCCATAGAGATCTAAAAACGAAAAATTTGGCATAAGACTCCACCTAAATAATTATTCACTTTATTTGCATAACTATATAAAACATGTCAAACTATCTGGCTATAACAAATGGGCTGAGAAACCTTTGTTTTCCCCCATTCGCTAACCCTATATAAATTGGCTATTTAACGCATATGTACATATTAGTTTCAACAATTTTAACAGTTTACAGTTCCCTGCCTAGCTTCGCCAACAGCTTGTATCGACGATAAGTCGACGTTGCGCGTCTAGCTCACTCTTTGCCATAAGTGTTATATTTGGCAAAGAGTGCTTTTTATTCCCATTAATTTGTATTGTATTTAGCTCATTTAGAGCCCATTGAGAAATTTCTTATGATTAAAACTTGTATTATTGGAGCTAGTGGCTACGCTGGAGCCGACCTAGCTAGGCTTATACAACACCACCCTGAATTTGATTTAGCGGCCTTATTCGTATCAACAAACAGCGCCGATGCAGGTAAAGTTTTGGGTGACATTCATCCCAAGTTATTCAATCAAGTGAACTTGCCACTCACTGCCATTGATGAATCTAAATTAGCATTATTAGCTGAAACTTACGATGCAATCTTTTTAGCAACACCACACGAAGCAAGTCATCAATGGATGCCAGAACTTACAAATAAAAAAGCAGTGATACTTGATTTATCTGGTGCCTTTAGAATTAAAGATAAGCAGGTCTTCGAACAGTTTTATGGCTTTGCTCATACCGCTAGCGATTTATTAAGCGATGCGGTTTATGGTTTAGCCGATTGGCACCAAGCCCAAATTAAGCAAGCTAATTTAGTTGCGGTACCTGGATGTTATCCCACCGCTTCGTTAACCGCATTGAAGCCGCTTCAACAAAATGCATTATTGGATGCCGCTCATTTTCCAATTATTAATGCGGTATCTGGTGTATCCGGAGCTGGGCGTAAAGCGGCTTTAGGCACAAGCTTTACTGAAGTGAGTTTAACTGCCTATGGTGTGTTAGGTCATCGGCACCAACCAGAGATATCTGAGTACTTAGGCGCGCCAGTTATTTTCACTCCCCATTTGGGTAATTTCAAACGAGGAATACTCGCCACCATCACGGTGAAAATTGCTGCAGGCGTGAACCAAGCGCAAATCGAACAGGCATATACCGATGCCTATGCAAACACACCTATTGTTAGAATTCGCAATACCTTGGCCGAAAGTAGATGACGTTGCCAACACGCCATTTTGCGATTTATTTTGGAAATATGACCAAACCACAGGGTATTTGGTTGTGACCAGTGCAATTGACAATTTATTGAAAGGAGCAGCATCGCAGGCAGTGCAATGTGCGAACTTACGTTTTGGTTTTGAATCACATTTAGGTCTGGTGCAATAGTATGTCAAATATGCCAACTCTAGTAATTAAAGTCGGTGGCGCTTTTATGCAATCTGATTCCCACGCTTTAGCGTTACTAAATACACTTAGCAAATTGCAGCAAAGCTATCATCTTGTGTTAGTTCATGGCGGCGGGGCTATGGTCGAAGAACTGATGCAAGCGCTAAACCTTAAGAGTCAAAAAATTGATGGTTTACGAGTCACGCCAGCAGAACACATGCCTTACATCACCGGTGCATTAGCCGGAACCGCTAACAAGCAGCTTTCAAGTTTAGCCATTCAAGCAAAACTAACGCCCGTGGGGCTAAGTCTAGTGGACGGCAAAATGTGTACCGCCAAGGTCATGCGTAAAGAGCTTGGCGCCGTTGGCACGGTGCAGGCAAATGACCCAACGCTGTTAAAATTACTCGTGCAAACAGAGATGTTACCTATCATCAGTTCTATTGGTGTAGACGCCTCTGGACAATTATTGAATATAAATGCCGATCAAGCTGCAACTGTGATTGCCCAGCTACTAGACGCTGAGTTATTATTGTTGTCCGATGTGCCTTAGCGTATTGGATGCGAATAAAGTACTGATAAACGAATTAACCAGTGAGCAAATTACCCAACTGGTTGAACAAAACGTTATTCGCGATGGCATGATAGTTAAAGTTGAAGCGGCACTTACTGCAGCAAACAGCTTAGGCCGCAATGTCACGATCGCAAGCTGGAAAGATTCAGATAAATTATTGGGCTTACTGCAACAACAAGCAGTAGGCACAAAAATATTTCCATCGCAAACGAGTTAAATTAAATACGTAAAACACACAGAATTAAATACAAGGCACGATCATGAAACAAGATCTACTTTCTTTTAAAGACTGGACTGACGAGCAACTTAAAAGTTTGCTTGCTCTAGCAAAAACAATTAAAGCCAACCCCGCTGGTTATCGTACGGCCTTAGATGGTCTGTCAGTGGTTGCTTTATTTGAAAAACCTTCACTGCGTACTCGTGTTAGTTTTGATATAGGTATTAATAAATTAGGCGGACACTTAGTCTATTTGGATTCTCAGTCAAATAAGTTAGCCGGCCGTGAAGATGTTAAAGATATGGGCGCCAATTTGGCCTGCTGGGCAGACGCTATCGTTGCTCGCGTTTTTGCACATAGTACACTAGAAGAATTAGCCGAATCAGCCAAGGTCCCTGTTATTAATGCGCTGTGTGACATGTATCACCCTTGTCAAGCAGTGGCTGACTATTTAACGATTAGTGAACATTACGATGATTTGAGTAAGGTTAAACTCGCTTATATTGGTGATGGCAATAACGTGACCCATTCTTTGATGTTAGTGGGGGTGGCACTGGGGTGTGAAGTAGTAGTGGTCACACCAAAAGGCCATGAAGTTGATGAGAATATCGTTAAACTCACTCAACAGCGCGCAGCCAAGTTTGGCGGCACACTGACCATTAGTAATGACATCGATGCCGCGATTGGCTCTCAAGTTCTGTATACAGACACTTGGCTTTCAATGGGCGACAACACGCCTTTGGCAGATATTAAAGACACTTTTTCTGGCTTTGAAATAGATGAGGCGCTAATGGAAAAAACCGGTGCAGATTACGTATTACATTGTCAGCCAGCGCACCGCGATTTGGAAATTAGTGGCAGCTTGATTGACGGTGAACAGTCTTTATTATTCCAACAAGCTGAAAATCGTATGCACGGTCAAAACGCAATTTTGGTACAATTACTGGCTAGTGATTTTCAGCCAAAAAATTAGCAATCAGTTTCAAACTGGTTGTAAGCATTATGGTAGGTAAAGTATCAAGAATGCATACTTTATTAGATTGAGTTTTACATTAAGTTAGTGCAGTTAGACCGTCAACTCGAGGTGATTAGACTCGATACTGGCAACTGCTTTTATTATAGGAAACAACATGGCTATTCAGGCACAAAAAGAATTTAAAAAAGTCGTACTTGCGTACTCGGGCGGCTTAGACACATCAGCAATCATTCCTTGGCTGATCGAAACCTACAATTGTGAAGTTATTGCTTTCGCTGCTGATGTAGGTCAGGGCGAAGAAGAATTAATCGGTTTACGTGAAAAAGCCCTAACCACTGGTGCTAGCGAATGTTATATCGTTGATTTAAAAGAAGAGTTTGTATCTGATTATATTTACCCAACTATTACCACTGGTGCGGTATATGAAGGCGAATACCTATTAGGTACGTCTATGGCACGTCCTATTATTGCTAAAGCCCAAGTAGAAATTGCACGTAAAGTAGGCGCCGATGCCCTATGTCATGGTTGCACCGGTAAAGGTAATGACCAAGTTCGCTTTGAAGGTACCTTCGCAGCGTTGGCCCCAGATTTAGCCGTCATTGCGCCATGGCGTGAATGGAGCATGGTATCTCGTGAAGACTTATTAGCTTATTTGTCTGAGCGCAACATTCCATGTTCTGCTTCACTGACTAAAATTTACAGTCGAGACGCTAACGCTTGGCATATTTCTCATGAAGGTGGCGAACTAGAAGATCCTTGGTGTGAACCAACTAAAGGGATCTGGACAATGACAGTTGATCCAGAAGATGCACCTAACGAACCAGTTCGAGTACAGCTTTCATTTGAAGAAGGTAAATTAACCAAAGTCAATGGAGAAGCACTAACACCATATGGCGTATTGATGAAACTTAACGAAATTGCCGCCGCACACGGTGTTGGCCGAATCGATATCGTAGAAAACCGCTTAGTAGGTATGAAATCTCGTGGTTGTTACGAAACTCAGGTGGCACTGTGATGATGAAAGCTTATAAAGCCCTAGAGTGTTTAGTGCTAGACAAAGCGTCGCTTAAGTATCGTGAGCAAATCGGTCTCGAATATTCACATGTCATGTACGACGGACGTTGGTTCACCGCGTTAAATGACGCACTTTTAGCCGGCGCAGCAAGTTTCGCACAGAAAGTAACTGGCGAAATTGTAGTTAAACTTTACAAAGGTCAAGCCACAGTTGTGCAGCGAAGCTCTCCAAATAGTCTGTATTCTGAAGACTTTGCTACATTTGGTGCAGATGACGTTTACGACCAAAGCCATGCTGAAGGCTTCATTCGTTTATACAGTTTGTCTAGCCGTATTGAAGCAATGAACAAACAAGGCTTAGCATTTAAAAATACAGGAATTGAATAATGAGTTTATGGGGCGGACGATTTCAAGATGGCAGTAGTGCCATGTTCAGACGGGTAAACGATTCATTACCCTTCGACCGTGCATTGGCTAGTCAAGACATTCGAGGCTCCATAGCGTGGTCTAAAGCTATTTGTAAAGCCGGCGTATTAACACAAGACGAGCAGCAACAACTCGAAAGTGCCTTACAAGCTTTATTGGTTAAAGCGGAAAACAATACCTTAGATTTTGATGCTAGCAGCGAAGAAGATATACACAGTTTTGTTGAAGCCACCTTAATCGAACAATTGGGTGATGTAGCCCGTAAGTTACACACTGGCCGCAGCCGCAACGATCAAGTTGCCACAGATTTTCGTTTGTGGTGCCGTGACCATGTGGACTTGTTAGTTGCTGACTTAGAAAACGTTAAGGCGTCTTTGCTTAACACGGCCAGCAACAACAAAACGGTTATTTTACCTTGGTTATACTCATTTACAACGGGCTCAACCTGTTAGATATCCACATTGGTGTTTAGCTTATGTTGAAATGTTTAAGCGAGATATTAGCCGCTTACAAGATTTAAAAGCCCGCTTGAATAAGTGTCCATTGGGCAGTGGCGCCCTTGCTGGCACCACTTATCCAATTGACCGTCAGGAAATAGCGAACGATTTAGGCTTTGATAGCCCTTGTTTGAATAGCTTGGATGCAGTGTCTGATCGTGATTTTGTACTAGAGATTTTGTTTGCCGCCAGCACTAGCATGATGCACATGTCCCGTATGGCAGAAGACTTAATATTCTTCAACTCAGGGGAAGCCGGCTTCATCACCCTAGGTGATCAAGTCACATCCGGCTCATCGTTAATGCCACAAAAGAAAAACCCAGATGCTTTAGAATTAATTCGTGGTAAATGTGGTCGAGTATTTGGTAGCTTACAAGGCATGCTGGTCACTATGAAAGGTCTTCCTTTGGCATACAACAAAGATATGCAAGAAGACAAAGAAGGTGTACTTGACGCCGTCACTCAATGGCATATTTGTTTATGTATTGCTTGTGAAGTATTGGATAGCATCGAACTTGATGCGCAGCGTTGCGCAAAAGCGGCTCGTGAAGGTTATGCCAATGCGACTGAATTAGCTGATTACTTGGTGGATAAAGGCATACCATTTAGAACAGCTCACGATATATCTGGTCAAGTAGTACTGGCTGCGTTGGAACAAAAAGTGGCGATTGAAGAGCTTGAATTAGCTGAGTTGAAAAAATACTCAGACTTAATTGAAGACGATGTATACGAAATCCTCCAGTTAGAGTATCTAGTGGATAAACGTAGCATTTTAGGCGGAACCGGTATCGCACCAGTCAATCGTGCTTTAGATGCAGAATTAGCGGCATCAAAGTCGGCTAAGTAAGGAATTATTTGTGGTCGTTTCGCACATTGACAGTGTTAAAATTATTCGCAATTCGGCACCTTACATTAATGCTCATAGGGGGAAAACCTTTGTATTAATGTTTGGTGGTGAAGCAATTGAAGAGCCTAACTTCGCTAATATCATTCATGATATTGCGTTATTAAATAGCTTAGGCGTACGTTTAGTTTTGGTACACGGTGCAAGACCACAAATAGATCAAAGAGTTGAGTTAAGAAACCTAGCGGCTCGTTTTCACCAAGATATGCGCATTACCGACAAGCAAACGTTAGAATGTGTGAAGGATGCAGCCGGTTCGGTACGTGCTCAAGTGGAAGCATTATTAACTATGGGGTTACCTAACTCCCCTATGCATGGAGCGCAAATTCGTGTGTGTTCGGGCAACTTAGTTGTTGCCATGCCTGCTGGTGTTCAAGAAGGCGTTGACTTTGAAAACACCGGTGTAGTGCGTCGCATCGACGTACATGGCATTAATGACCATTTAAACGATGGCTCAATAGTTCTGCTATCACCTATGGGTTACTCCACTACGGGTGAAGTCTTTAATCTTTCATTTACCGATGTCGCCACAAATGCGGCGATAGCCTTAAATGCGGATAAGTTGATCGCCTTTACTCATAACCACGGCATAGTCAATGAAAAGGGCAGCTTGTTACGCAATATCGAATTAGACGAATTGTATAGCATGATTGAACGACCATTCTATGCCCCGCAAAAACAGTTATTAGAATCCATTGTTTCGAGCTTAGAAGCGAATATTAGTCGTTGCCATTGTGTAAGCTACAGCCAAGATGGTGCTCTTTTGCAAGAGCTATTTACTCGGGACGGAGCAGGCTCTCTTATTTCTCAGCGCTCATATGAACAATTGCGTCCTGCCAACATTGAAGATGTTGGCGGTGTATTGAAGCTAATCAAGCCCTTAGAAGAAAAAGGAATTTTAGTTAAACGCTCCAGAGAGTATTTAGAAAAAGAAATTGAACAATTCACCCTAATAGAGCGTGATGGTATGACCATAGCTTGTGCGGCCTTGTACCCTTATCCTGATGAAGCTATGGGTGAACTCGCCTGTGTTGCTACTCATGCAGATTATCGTGGTGGTAGTCGCGGTGAAAGACTACTCGAAGCGATAAAAGTACAAGCACAAAAACTAGGCTTACAGTCTATTTTTGTGCTAACTACCGTTACCGCGCACTGGTTTTTAGAGCAAGGGTTTGCGCAAGCGAGTCTTGATGACTTACCAGCGAAGAAAAAACAACTATACAACTTTCAGCGTAATTCCAAAGTATTTATATTGCATTTATAAGTCGATAAGATGATCTTCCGTAATGGCTATATTTATACCCTGCTGTAAAGTCGTGTTTATCTAACTTAATACCCAACATATAAAATATTATGAATAAACCATTACTCGCCAATATCTTTACCTGCATTTGCATATTATTCATTGCTTCTAGCTGTGACCTATTCACCGATAAAGCAATTAAACAAGCCAATCAGTTTATCCAAGAACAAAAGATAGACAAGCAAATTGAAAATTGGAAAACCAGCTTGCCTATGCCCCCAAGCTAACGTTCAGTGCAAATAAACGCTACCTATGGTTGTTAAATACAAATAAGGGTGACATAACCATTGAGCTTATGCCAAATGTCGCGCCTATGCACGTCTCTAGCACAATATACCTAACCAATCTTGGTTTTTATAATGACCTAGTTTTTCACCGCATCATACCTGGTTTTATGGCTCAAGGGGGCGATCCAACTGGGACAGGACGTGGCAATCCGGGCTATAAATATGCAGGAGAGTTTAGTGATGAGGTTACGCATTCAGAAGGCGGTTTGTTAAGTATGGCGAATTCGGGGCCCAATACCGATGGCAGTCAGTTCTTTTTAACTTTTACTGCGACACCTTGGTTAGACGCAAAGCACAGTATTTTTGGTAAAGTAGTCGCTGGTATGGATGTGCTTAAAAGCTTAGAAACCCTTGGCTCTGCGCGAGGTAAAACCAAAGAACAAGTTAACATTATCAAAGCAGAGATCTTAGTAGAGTAAGCTACATCAGCTCTTAACTGTCAAATAGCCCATTGCTTGTATTAAGCAAACCCATCAATACTGGAATTAATCAGGAATTATAATGCTCATAAACGAACTCATTACACTGACTCGAACAGCGCCCGAATCTATTGAATTCACACAAGTAATGGAGCTAATCACAGACCATTATCACTATACGCCAACTGCATTCAGTAACGGTGATTTAGCCAGCGAAGCGGGCAGTAACGAAGGCTCTTGTAAGATATTTTACTTTGCAAAACTAAACCAGTTATCAGCAGAGCAAACCCTGAGTTTATTTGGTGCCTACTACCGTGAAGATGTACTGCAACACCCTGAAGGAACGGATCACGGTAACATTCGTAACTTCATGGTGACAGGTTGGGATGGGATTGAGTTTTTCTCAGAAGCGCTAGCGCCTAAATAACCTGGAGATAGCGTTATAGTGGCCAAGCATGCTTGGCCACGGCATATTTCAAATATACGCTAAGTCTAGTATAAGTAACCTGAATCCTGGAAAAGAAGTATCGTTTAAACTAAAACTCGCTATCATGTCTTTAACGTCAAATACTCATTCTCATTTTTGACCCTATTCTTCGACATTGATCGCTCTCGAATACCTCATTCGTCCTTTTTTAAGTCTCCGTACCGGCGCTCATACAAGGTAGAATTGACTTCTTTTACTGCTTTAACCATAGGCTTGTAGGGGACATCAGTAATACTTACCATACCTGCATTATAGTTTTCACCATCATACGCTCTACCAGAAATTGGGCCGTCCATATACTGAAAGTAGTGAGCGCCAACGAAGTACGGGTTATCAATAATTGACTCAAAAAAACGTTTCACTTTATAGCCACGATCTTCTTGATCTGCGGCAATTTTGAACGTTGGGTGCACGTGTCCCGCATCATCAGCGCCGTAACTAAACTCACCGACTAATGCAGGAGCATCGACTTCTGCCATGAAGTCCCATTCACTTGCAGCCAAACCTTCTTGATAGATATTGTAGGTAATAATGTCGCTGTTTTCAGCTGCAGCCTTCACAATCTCGATGGGCTTACCCCATTCAGGTAAGCGAGAGCCTAAGTACAAGTGGTTAGGCAATTCGGATTTAAGCGCCTTGTTGACCGTTGAAAAGTATTGCACACCGTATTCGTATAATAACTGTGAGTAATCTGCTCTTTGTTGCTCAGTGTTGAAACTGGGATCAATCCCTGCGGCAAAAGCATCCCATGAAGCGATACTTTTATTCCACGCATTGTTTAATGCATCGATAGTTTCATATTTGTCCTGCATTGAACGGGTAAATGCCGCTTTAGCGTGCACGTCTTTAGCATTCCGTTTCAAAGTATTGTAAACAATACCAAAATAACCTTCATCGGATGGACCACGGCCAAAGCTTTGCTCGTTATCCATAAATATTCCCATACACCAAGGAGTAGCATTAATCTGGCTGGCTACATGTTTTGCAGCAGCGACAGCACGTTGATGGAAGAGAGGATCATACGCATCAGGTACACCGTGCCAAAAATCAAAGCCACTACTTAAGGTTCCAAACTCTCCAATAATGTCAGCAAAAGCGACAAACGGAATCTTGTTATTTCCGTAATATGCTGATTGAGACCAATTACCCAACGAGGTATATCCCCAATCTAACATGCGACGAACAGTAACACTGCGCCAAGTATCCATATAAGACTCTGGATAGGTTTCTCCGTAACGTCTCTCTAGGTTTGCACTATAAAAACTATAGGTTTCACCTCGCTTTAGTGGACCACTTTGCGCATCTCGACGATAACCAAAATGATTGCCTAGCTTGTCATCATACTTGGGTAGCCAAGCAAATATGTCGGCACGCTTTTGGTCAGAAACAAAACGACTAGGTAGTGCCTCTGAAGGAGCTGGGTTCAATGGCTGATCATCTTCTGCAACTGTCATATCGGCCGTGCGCTTAGGAATATATTTCTGGTCAAAATCATAACCTGTCATGGTGGAAGAATTTGATAGACGAATAATTGATGTTCCTGTAGAAAAGTACAAGTAACCTTCGGGGTCAATTATGGCCCACTTCCCTTCGATTTTTTGTGTCCTAAAAAAACCTGTAGCTTCAAAACGAGGACCATCTTTCCAACCTTGGAATCTTGACCGATTCGACATTACTTCGCCTTCTAAGCTTTTTAGTTCATCAAGGGCAACTTGCTTCAGCTGTTCCTCAGACTTAATCTTTGATGGGTAATCCACTTTGGCATTTTGACCAAATTCATCGATGAAATTAGTTAAGAAATGCTCATCCATTTTAGGGTTAGGTCGTAAGCGTATATTGTCGATTATAAATTCGCGATCGCTTAACAAACCAGAAGTATGAAAAGCGATGTAAGTAATACCCTTAATATTTAAGTCCATTTTTCCCCAAAAAGAATAGACTTGTTTATCAGTAGATTCCCAGGTGGGTGGATTTGAACGAAAACCTGATTCAAAGTTAAATTCAGTTGGCGTAGCCCAGAGCAGGTCGGTATTGATCATGCCCATCCATTTTTGCGTAAACGGTCACTTTTTCGCCTACGGGTGCAACAAAACCGCGTTCATAGCTGTAGCCATCTACGTCGCCCATAATTAAGCTGATAGCAACGGATTCTGAGCCGGTATTTTTAATATCAAATGCGATATGGAAATCTTTGTACTTTCCCCATTCAAATGCAGAATTGGGGGTAATAGCAAAACGTGCGGTGTTATTCTTCTTGGTTTTATAGGCAACTTTTAGTGAATATTCACCGTCCAGCGCCTCATCATTTTTGACTAACTGTAAATGGGTATTTTGAGTGTCAAATGCGCTAGGCAATACACCATCTTCGAAAGTGTATAAAGGAATCTCTGCAGTTAATTTTTGAGGACGCTCATTAGCAAGTGTATCAGTTGATATCCCTAAAAATGAAATCGTGGACAACATAGCTAAAGAAGCGATGCCATTAGCCTTGTGGGTATTTATTTTCATTTTATTCTCTTTATAAATAATTAATTTAAATATGTTCAACCCTAAACCATCTATCGTTGAATCCATTGTCAGTCAAACCAATTAATACTTATTAACCCTGAAAAGCTAATCGAGTTAACTAAATAGATAATTGAGCAATTCACTTTATCAACAAGATAATCTAGTCATTAAGTTTGTTTAAAACTACCACCCTACTTATGATAACGTTATCACAAACGCTATTTGTTATAACAATTAACGATTAGTATTGTCAATATTTCATCTATATTGTTAACAATAAATTGTAATCTTATTACGGAGAGGTGAATTTATTTTATACAAAATAGTAATAGTAATTTATTCAGTAACGTTAACGATGAGCGTTACTAACGTTTGAAAAATGCCGGAACTAAGCAATGAAACCTATGTGCAAAAATTTATTAAAACTAATTGCGCTAACAACTACGTTAGCGTTTATAAGCTGCTCTAAAGAAGACAAGTTAAGCCAGCAGGAGAGAATGACAGATGCAGATGACAATGAGCCTGTCCTTGCTGTATTAGCAAATTTTGATGACGTCAATCTAACTTTAACAAATGAAAACGCGAATCATGAAATAGTTCGCAATCCTGACAGTAACGCCCTAGAGATTGAGTTTTTAAATAGCGCGCGCTATAGCGGCGTACACTTAGATTTTTCAACGCCTCAAGATTGGACCATATATGATGAATACCATATGGCCTTAGATGTGGAAAATACGGGAACCGAAAGCGTTCAATTATTTTTGTCTATTCACTCAGCTGATTCGGCATTGCATCGGCACGTAGTTATTCCCGTAGGCGAAAAACACACTCTGTTTGCTCCACTAGACGGTGTATTCTGGAATATAGACACAGGTATGCGTGAAAACCCTAAGCCTTGGGCAACAGATGATTTGATGTTTATTCTAATCTACGGTAACTATTTTATGTCTAACGACAGCGTTACTCGTATTTCACTCAACACACGCACAAATATGGCAAATAAGAACATTCGTTTAGATAACATTCGCCTACGCAAAAATCCGTCATACAATGAAACATTCGTTCATAAGATTGTTGATAAATTTGGGCAAAATGCCCATGTGGACTTTCCTCTCAAAGTACATTCATTAGATGAATTCAAAACTGTTTCGGATAAAGAAATAACGGCACTAAGTAAAAGTAAACCTTTTGCCGATCGTTCAAAATTTGGCGGCTGGAAGGAAGGGCCTCAATTAACGGCAACAGGCTTTTTCCGAACCGAAAAAGTAGCAGGCAAATGGTGGTTAGTCGATCCCGAAGGCCACCTATTCTTTTCAAACGGTCTGGCAAATGTGCGTATAGCGAACATGTTTACCACAACGGGGATGGACTTTAAAGATGACACGATTCGTTATCACGATCCTGAAGAGCTAACACCAGAAGATTCGATTGGCAAAGTTGACATTCCTGCAGCAGTGCAAGAAACCCGTTATTTAGCCAGTTCAACACGTCGAAGTTTGTTTGAGTGGCTACCGTCTTATGATGAACCTTTAGGTAAACACTATAGCTATCGTCGCTCATTTCACGGCGGGCCTTTGCCCCATGGCGAAACTTATAGCTTTTATAGAGCCAACCTCGAACGCAAGTATGGTAGTGACAACTTTGTTCAGCAGTGGCAAGAGAATACCTTAGCTCGTATGCTTGATTGGGGCATGACATCTATGGGCAATTGGGTAGACCCTGCATTTTACCCAAATCAACAGGTCCCGTACTTTGCCAATGGCTGGATAATTGGTGATTTTAAAGAAATCAAAACCGGAAAAGAAATCTGGCATGCGATGCCAGATGTGTATGACCCAGAATTTGAACGTCGAGCAAACCTTACCATTGAGCAAATTGCCGATGAAATTAACGGTTCACCTTGGTGTGTGGGAATTTTTGTTGATAATGAAAAAACTTGGGGCTATCGCACGGGTAGTGTAGAGCATCGATACTTTTTACCGATTGGCGCTTTAGCTATGGACTCTGCAGAGAGCCCAGCTAAAAGAGCATTTAGCCAATTCATCGTTGAAAAATACAAGACAATTAATGCCCTAAATAAAGCTTGGGATACCAACATTGTAAGTTTTGAAGCGATGCATAAAGGCGTTCAATTCTCTGCGTATAACGAAAACCTCGAAGCCGACCTTTCCGAAATGTTATCGATGTTGTCAAACCGCTATTTTAGCGTGGTTCATGCAGCCATTGAACGTGTTCTGCCTAATCATCTGTATATGGGCGTACGCATGGCAACGTGGGGAATGCCAGAAGAAACGATTGAAGCCGCAACGACTTATACCGATGTATTGAGTTTCAATGTGTACGATGAAGGCTTACAACCTTTTGACTGGGAGTTTTTACGAGCAGTGGATCTGCCAGCCATTATTGGTGAATACCATTTTGGTGCGACCAGCGATACAGGCTCATTGCACCTAGGACTACTCTACGCGTCTGATCAAAAAGATCGGGCACGTAAATTTCGGATTTATATGGACAGCGTCTCTGGACATGACAACTTTGTGGGAGCTCACTGGTTTCAATACATCGACTCTCCCGTCACAGGGCGAGCATTTGATGGTGAATCTTATAATGTTGGATTCGTTAACGTTGCAGATATTCCTTATCCTGAGATGGTCGAAATGGCCAAAGACTTTAATACGTCCCTATACCCCAAACGATTTAACCGGCCACTAACAAAACCAGTTAAGCAACAAACAAGACAAGCTACAACCGAGGCCTTACCTCAATAATAACCTTAGTAGTTTAAGCATATAGGGTGACCACTGGCACCCTACTTTTTAACAGACAATCAAATCATTACTTGCACATTGTAATGTGCGTGGAGAGACGAAAATGAATAAATTAAAATGGGGCATTGTAAGCGCAGGTAGAATTGCCAGTAAATTTTGCACCGACTTGGCATATCATGAACATTCTGAGATTCATGGGGTGGCAGCCAGAAATCTAGCCAGTGCTAAACAATTTGCTGAAAAGTTTCAAATTCAAAAAGCATATCAGGGTTACCAAGCTATGTTTGATGATCCTGAAATTGATGTGGTTTATATCGGTACCCCCACACCTGTCACTATGCAAATACACGAGATGCACTTTTAGCCGGCAAGCACGTGTTATGTGAAAAACCATTTGTGGTTTCACCCGAACAATGCCAAGAATTAATAACATTGGCCAAAGAAAAAAACGTCTTTCTAATGGAAGCTATGTGGACCTATTTCTTGCCGGCTATTAACAAAGCCAAGCAGTGGATTGCACAGGATAGACTTGGAAAAATACGCCACATTAAAATTGATTTTGGCTACCCAATGCCCTATTCACCCACCTGTAGAGAATACAATGCAGAATTGGCCGGCGGAAGTTTATTTGATATGGGTATATACCCCTTAGCATTAGTCTGGTTTTTCTTGAAAAAGACATAGAAAACCTACGTGTTTTTAATCAAAATGCCCCCAATGGGGTTGACGAAGATGTAACTGTATTTGCTGATTGTGGCGAAGCGAAAGCCACCATCGCCTGTTCTTTTCAATGTCGATTACCAAATACAGCCTATATTATTGGCGACAAAGGTTATATTCGTATTCCTCATGCATCTAGAGCAGTAACCTGTGAGCTATATCAAGGTGATGATTGCATTGACAAATATACGGATAACAGAACTGAGTATGGTTATATTTTTGAAGCAAAAGAGGTATACAAACACATTAGCAGTGGCGCAAATGAGTCGCCCGTAATGCCTCACTCAACCAGTCTCAAGTTACAATTGCAGATGGCTCAAATTAAATCTCTTTTCAGAGAAAATAACTAAAACGTATCACAAGCCCCTCATCGATTCAGCGATAGCGCCATAAGAGTTGAGGGAACCGAGCCTTCCCTAATACCCATTCCATTAAATCACTATGCACTCAGAACGTTTAGGTATCGGAATGGGTATAATTCACGGAAAGTAAAACAGTCACTAACATTATGACAAAGGTTACTTAGCCCATTGTGTCCTTTGCTGCTGAGGAATGAAACTGCATTGCAGATTGCCGCTCAATTAGCTCAAAATCTAAGATATTGCGGTACTGATTCGCTCCTTCATTTTTAGATTATCGGCTCCTTTCGCTAGTAATTTAACCGCAAGTTCAGCCATTTGTGCAATAGGTTGTTTAATCGTCGTTAAATTAGGCGACAAGGTAACAGCTAGTTGAGCATCATCTACACCAGCCACGGAGAGTTGCTCTGGTATCGCAATTCCCAAGTTATTCGCGACCAATATCACGGCAGCCGCCATTTCATCGTTAGAAGCAAAAATAGCGCTTGGCCTATTGGCTAGATTCAACAATTTTTTTGCCGCCTCAACCCCAGAATCGAAGGTATAGGTGCCTTCAACAATAAATTCTTCAGGTGCGCTTAAGTGATTGGTGTGCAGAGCATCGACAAATCCTTGGCACCTCAAATGACTAGTGCCTTGCTTGGTATTGCCCATAATATGTGCGACTTTCTTATGACCTAAATTAATAAGATGCTCGGTCATTTTATAACCCACCATATAGTCATCTATGCAAATATATGGGGACAAATCAAAATGACTATCAGGTGTAATACGCACAAAGGGGGTTTGGTGCTTCTTTAAAACGTCTATTATTTGTTGGTTGTCGCTTACAGGTGGGAGCAAAATTAGACCGTCTATTCGGGTAATTTCAATTAAGTCAACGACTGAAGAAAGTGACTTTTCAATATCCCCATCAATTTCATTTGGTATAAGATGAAACCCCTGATCTCGACTACTTTTTAAAGCATTTAATAGAAATTTACTGACATAAGAAATATCAAGATCTTGGTACAATAAACCTAGCATGTAAGATTTATTCCCACCTAAACGCCGTGCTGCTAGATCAGGCTTATAATCGAGTTTTTCGACTGCAGTTAACACTGCTTTGCGCTTTTCTTCACTGACTTTCACGGTACCATTTAGCACACGTGATACAGTCATATTAGATACACCAGCGAGCTCCGCCACATCTTTAATGCCTGCGCGTTTGGATTGCTTCATAGAATGAGTAAATAGAGTGAAGGTGCTGCAAATATTGGCGCTAATACTAAAATAATTTTCTTTTTACCTCAAGTTTATAGGGCCATTGCCCTACCTATTGTTCTTTTTACCCCTTAGCAAAATCATAGTGATTTTAGCTAAATAAAGAAATAGTAATGTATTCCTAACACTTTACCGATAGCGAAAAAGCCATAGCTCACTTAATACCATACGGTAATAACAAAACAATACACGGTTACAATGCCAATCCACTTTGAACGGTAGGCTAGCACTATGTTCTGTCCATTTGTCAATGCAATCTAATGGCAGGGCGAGGTGTTAATCTTCCCAAGCTGACAGACCAATTATTTCACCATTGGGTCCTACAAAAAACGTATATAAATCCCGTGCATAATGCTCGTTCTCTAGTTCATAGCCATGTTCTTTCAATTTATCACCAATTGTCGCAATATCATTCACTTTTAGCATAAAGTGATTGTGGTTAGTATTGCCAACAGGAGCTAGATTGTGAGCATGTTGAGGTGGCGTAACCGTTAGTGTCATCATATAGTCGTTCGCTTTCATCTTAAGCACTAACATCCCTGCTAAATTCCCCTTAAGCACTTCTGCGTCTACCAATTCAAAACCTAAAATTTCACGATACAATTTCATCGTTTTTTCCAGCTCGAGCACATGCACATTGTTGTACCTTAAACCGGTAACCTTTGCTTGTAATTTACCATGACTACTCTCGTCAGCCCTGTCCGCCACTGTATTGGCACTGCAAGCGCTGCTGACAAAAATAGCGACCACCAGCAAGCAAAATAACCACATGCCACCCGAGTTAAGTTTGTGCTGCTTAACGAAATATTTATCACTCGCTCTCATAATGTAACCCCGTAAAATATGTTGCGTTGTCGTAAACTGGATATCTATGATAACGATATCATAGCTAAAGGTGCTATTACAAGGCATACAATGTCTAACCTGATTTCTACATAAAAAACCCCAACGAAAATAAAATTAAACTATAATTCAATGAGTTACATAAAGTTTAGCGAAGAAGAAGTCGATGGTGATATTTTATCTCATTATGAATACTGACATAGCTGGGCTCTAGGGCACCTAGTCGCCAGAATGAAGTTACGTTGATTTGCGCTTAAGTAGCAGCCCAATTAGAAAAAATGCAGCGAGTACCACTAAGGCTCTAAGCCAATGAAATCCATCATGGCTACCTGCAACATCAATTGTCATAGTAACCGATTTAGACAAGACCCTTTGAGCATTTCGCCTATATAGTTGATACTCATAACGCTCACCTAATTCGGTGTATATATCTTCAAAAGGCGATCGAGCTGTCCAATAGTGGCGGCCATCACTTCGTACTATTTCGATATCGTAACCCAGATTTGCCGGTATTTTGTCCCAAGATATGCTTACCAAGCCTTTTGGATTCAAACCTATGACTAGATTTTGTAAAGCTTGAGGGGCTTGGTTATCACTGACCTCACCCCTCAAGGTTGGCCTGTCAAAAGGGAATGTTTCATTTTTTACCCTCGCATCTGTTAATGACAAACTCAAGAATGCAATCAAGGCTTTACGTTGGTATTCAGTAAATTGGAAACGGTACTTTTCGCCGTTAGGCATTTTGGTGGCCATATCTTCAAAAGGTACATTGGCGTATACATCTATCACCTGCTCTAACGACGTAAACTGCCCAGTATGCATATAAGTTAGTTTAAGCCCCGTATTGCGTAGGCTAGGAACTTTCATCGCCCCATGATCTTCTTTGCGCTGGCTGACCTGTCGACGGCCAGCATCGGTATTAATTCCTTGTAGACCAATGTTGTAAAATTTGTTGTCGGTGAATAGAGGGGGTTTATGGCACTGTTCACAACCGCTTTGTTGGAAAAATTCCCAGCCTAGATTTTCTAAATAAGGCAGTTTTTGTTGATTGGCCATGGCCAGATCCCATGGTGTTTGATCGGCGACTAGACTGCGCTCGTATGTGGCAATGGCAAATACAATACGTTTAAGGCTGATGGTTTCATCACCAAAAGCATTAGCAAATAGCCTGTGGGTAATCTGTTTCATCCGTTAGCACAGCTTGAATATCTGCAGGCAGGTTGCTAGCCAATGCTAAGGGTTGAGCTTGGGTGAGTTTAGCAATAACCTCCTCAGGCGTTTGTCCATCTTTGGCCATCTCGACGTTGCTCATCAATGGGCCAAGGGCTTGGTTTTCTAGCGCTCCCCCCGTAAGAATAGCAATCTGTTTAGTTTGGGGGTCGATAAATTCTGAACTCGCCCTACCATCCCAAAAATTACTCAAAGCCCAAATACCAGAAAAGTACCCTTGTGCTGTGCGCGTTGTAACCTGCGGATTATTTTTGAAAATATCATGGCTTTGCATTTGACCAAATTGGTTTCGAAATACAACGCCTTGACTACCTAGAATGTCATCATCAGTATTGAGTATGTTGTCAAACCCTGGCTCTAGGCCAATTCTGCTATCGGCACCACTACGACTAGGGAGGTGGCAACTTCCACAAGCAATAGAGTTGTCGGTAGAAAGTTGTTCATCCCAAAAGAGGATTTTTCCCAACACACGTTTAGCTTCAGAATGCCTATTTTCGTTAGGATAAGGTACTGGAGGTAGTGACATACTATCTGCCATGTTTGGTATAGCGAATAAAGGCATACTAATGAATATGCTGAAAACAATTAATAACCTTTGTTGAAGGTGCTTGAACACAACTAATGCCATCTAAGTTTCATTGATCCGGCTCAGACTAGAATAAGGAGAATAAAGTGAAAACCCTGTTTTGCATTCTCGGCTTATTAATGCCATCTAGTTATGGGTTTTCTGATAAACAAACCGCCTAGCAACAAAATCAACAAACTAGCTGCTGAGCCACCGCCCGCAGCCCCGGAATTTGGCGGATTAGGTGTAGGTTGGCTCGGTACATTAGGGGGAGCAGTTTTATCGTTTATAGTAATGGTATGCGTATCATTCCCCCCTACAATTGCATTAGTAGGTATACCCATAGTAATAATGATACTTTCTACTTCACTAACAACATCGTCAGGTTTTAGCCAAATACTAATACTGGCTTCAGTACCACTGTTGATCACGAACTCACCATTTACGGCATCATGATCTTCGCTGCTGGCCGTCCCCGATATGACATACGGAATGGTCACCGGATAACTCGCTGCTAAGTCAGTTAACGTAACAGTGACAATTGCGGTAGTACCTTCGTCAGCGGTTTGATTTTGCTTAAACTCGGCCCTAGGTTCAGCCTCAATTGGCAAGCGACAGTCTTCACCCGGCAGCCCATAACAGCCCATACCAGATGGTCCTAATTTTGGCTCCCAACTGATACCTGCGGTCCAGTTTGCGTCGTCACCATTTAGTTCATAAGCCCCAGCGTCAGGTTTACCATCCAGTACATCCACAGTAATATCATCGATAACACGCCCTGCATCCACCGGAGTAGTATTAGGTTTTAATCTAAAATCACCATTTTCACTATCCAAAAACGGGCCAGCAGTGGCACTCACAACTACGTTATTTTGTTTGTCAGATTGGGGCTCCCATGCACTATTGTCTGCAATATTGTTCCATATATTAACATCTGAAAATTCCGTACCGTCCTTATGCCAAGCGCCCATTACGCCGCTCGAGTTAAGCATAGTGTTGTTATAAATATTGATGTCTCTACCATTCCAGTTAATTTGAATACTGCTCCACTCTGTATTCCAAATTACATTGTGGTGTACTGTAAATCCTGAAGCATCATTGTCTAAATAAATACCAGTGGCTTTTTTCTTAGTCCCGCTAGAATAAGCATCATGCAACCAGTTATGGTGAATTTCAGTGTTACTAGGCCCACCGACTGTATAAAATAATCCACAATCATCAGCAATAAGGTTACTGTATGAAATGTCATTGTATGCGTACTCAGCATTGTCATTAAACCCTTGGATAGCGTCTCGGCCACCGCGAGTAATAGTGTTGTTCAAAACCTTGGTATGGTTACCACCACGGGCATTAATAATGGCATCGTAATTACCTAAATAATTAAAATCATGAATGTACGAGTTTAATATTTGAGTACTTTCACCAGAGTCATAAATCCCTGTTCCCGAACCAAAGCCAATCTCACTATTCTCTATCACATTACCAACAGTATTAAATTGGTTCCAGTCACTTCGAATGTTGACACTTTGGTTATTAGAGGCAAAACCTGAAACAACACCCAGTGTGTAATTACCATACAAACTAGTGACCCCGTAAATTAGGTTATGTGACGCGCCAGAGGTAATTTCAATCGAGCCACCGAACACCGCTAAGTTTTTAATGTGGATATAACTTTTTGCAGCTAAATCAATGGTTTTAGTACGCTTACGCATTTTAACTAACCCATCAGCAGGAACTTGTCCATCGGGTAGCTGCACATAGAGTTTCTTAGTACTAGGGTCAAAATACCATTCATTTTGATAATCGAGAACGTCTTTAATACCTTGTAAGAAAAAGTCACCTTTATCACCTGGTGCATGAAAAGTACGGATCCAGCTAGGACTTTTGTCTAACTCAAATGTTACTTGGGTATCCGTGCTAGCCGTAATAAACGCCCGCCATGTAGTCCAGCCAGAGCCCGGCTTATCACCATAAAAATAGATTGAGCCACCATTTGACCAATCGCCTGCTGGGATACCTGGGGCATAATCTAAATATGCATCATTGGCTACTGAACTATCACTACCGCCTGTATTTCTTAGAGCGTTGGGGCTAAAAGGGTCGCCGTCAATGTTGTCGGGCCAACGTGCTAAGTCCATAACAGTATCACCCTGCATAACAAAATTTTGCTGCTCGAGATCCCAATCGACTTGAGTGACGTAAACATTATTCACATCATGTTGCCAATTACTTAATGCTTGCATGGCGCTAATGACGACTTTTTCATTGTTGTAAGACTGGAATATAATCGGCTCATTCTCTCGACCTGAATTTGTGGGTGCTAAAACTTCTTCATATTCACCTTCTCTGATATAAACAACATCTCCTGCTTGAGCTTGTTCAGCGGCTTTAGAAAGCGTTAAATAAGGACTGGAAAAGCTACCATCAGCACTGTTATCTCCTGTTTTTGCTACATATATATCCCTAGCGCTAGTGCTGCTTGCAGACATAAAAAATATCAATAAAACACAAATACTTTGAAAATAGCTTTGCATGACGATTCCTCACCATTCTTTTAGCAACCTAAACAAAACACTAACATTATTTACATACAAAAACACACTTTTACCAACAATTAATATCAATTTTATCCTAAATTGACATGCATTTTATTTTTAGCTATACCTTAACGCTGACTAATATGAGTATATTTGTATGTTGAAATTGATATCACTGAAATGCTCATTATTTATGATGTTTTGTTTTCCGCTGCACACTTTATCAAGCGAAAATAAACCACTACAAATAACTGTCGCAATTCCAGAATATGTTCTCACGGACTTTGCCAAATGGACAAAGAATCAATCCTGCTGGTTAGTAGATGACTTTGAAGTCAAACAGGGAAATAGAGCTGCATTAGAACTAATCATGCTATGCAAAGCTTTACACTTAGGTGGGTTAAGTTTCGAATTTACTATATTAAAAACAGTTGGCTACAATCAAAGCACATTGCTGGTACAACAAAAAAAGCTTACCTTCAAGGAGAAAGTGTATGGAAAGACCAAGCTAATGAAGCACTCTTTTACTTATCTCCCGCCATATTAAGAAAAGGCGAATTTAGTAAAGGTATATATACTTTACGGGATCATCCAATGCTGACTTCAGTAAAAAGTGAGCTTGATCTTGCCCAGTACAGAGGGATTACTGTGCCAACTTGGGATCAAGATTGGTATATTATTCGCCATCTCACTAAGAATTTAGTCACCGCTAAGTCTCAGTTTGAAATACACGATAAAATTAATAAGGGACAGGCTGATTTTACTTTAAGTGAATTTAATGGTGAGTTAAGTCATATTTTTGGCAAAGTACACTTATCTCCCATCCCTAATATTAAAGTCCTCATTAAGCAGACCAGACATTTCGTCGTAAGAAAAGATATGCCTTATAGCCTAGACATATTCGAGGCATTGACGTTAGGCTTAGCGAAAATGCGCCGTGCAAAAATGATAGTCAATATGTATCAAAAGGGCGGAATAATAAACCCTATTACAAAGCACTGGAGAGCAATTAACAATTAAAAAAAAGCCGCTAAATTAGCGGCTTTAAAGCATGAGGACAATTTATATCTTACTTCACGCCTGCAATGGCTTGTTTCGCAAGCTCAGTAATTTGCTCCCAATCACCATTCTTCATAGCTTCTTCAGGCGCTAACCAAGAACCGCCTGCACAACGAACATTAGGTAATGCTAAATAATCGTTATAATTACTAGGGCTAATGCCGCCAGTTGGGCAAAAAGTAATATGTGGGAAAGGTCCACCTATGGCTTTAAGTGCTTTAACACCGCCTGACGCTTCTGCAGGGAAAAACTTAAGGTGTGTATAACCGTGATCGGCAGCGGTCATAAGTTCAGAGATAGATGAAATACCAGGAATAAGTGCAATATTTCCCTCATTGCCAGCTTTCAACAAATCAGATGTTAAACCTGGGCTGATAGCAAATTTAGCGCCCGCATCAATAACTTGCTGCAGTTGCGCTCTATTAGTCACTGTACCAGCACCGATAATCGCTTCAGGTACTTCATCAGCAATTTTTTTAATCACATCTAAAGCAGCGTCAGTTCTTAACGTCACCTCTAACACTTTAATTCCACCAGCAATTAAAGCCTTAGCTAGTGGCACCGCATATGCAACATCTTTTATTACCAATACAGGAACAACTGGTCCTGCACTGAATATTTCTTCTGACGTCATTTTCCAATTTTTTGACATGGTTCTTAACCTTTACAATTTTGATTTAAATAGGCCATTGCGCCGATCAAGCCATGATCGGGCTCAGTAATGATAAAAGTCGGAATTCCAGCTACATAGTCACGAAAGCGACCTTTAGCTTCAAAACGATTTCTAAAATCACTTTCTCGAATAAAATCGGTGAAACGGGGGGCAATGCCACCACCAATATACACGCCACCACGCGTCCCCAAATTAAGGGCAAGATTTCCAGCAAAGCTACCCAAAACTTTGCTGAATTGGGCTAAAGTAGCGACACATAAGTCACAATTTCCATTTAGCGCCGATTCGGTAATATCAGCCGCTTCTGTTAGTGAAGCATCTTCACCTCTTTGCTCAGCTATTGCTTGATATATATGTACTAAACCTCGACCTGACAATACTTCCTCAGCGGAGGCATGGCCAAATTTTTTGGTTAAGAACTGCAGAATAGCAAGATCAACCTCATCCACAGCAGCAAAATCCACATGGCCGCCTTCGCCATCCAACGCCAACCAACCATCATTACTAGGGGTCAAATGTTTAACCCCTAATCCAGTACCAGGTCCAAACACAGCGATATTCTCACCTTCGATTGGTTGCCCTGGGCCAATTTGTACCTTTTGTTCATCAGTTAATACTGTGACAGCATAAGCGACAGCTGTGAAATCATTGATCACACCTAACCAATTCAATCCTAAATCGGTCTGTAATTGGTTAATAGAGAACTGCCAACTATTATTCGTCATACTGATAGTGTCGCTAGTCACTGGACAAGCTACACCTAGACAACCAGCAGTAAAGTGTACCTCTGGAAATTCAGCAAAATACTCTTTTATCACTAAATCTATGGTGGCATAATCACTACATAAATATTTCTTGATATGACTTAACTTACCATCATCTATTTGCGCTAAACGAATATTCGTTCCGCCTACATCTGCAACAAAATTAACTGACATGCATCTATTCCTGTCCGAAAAATAATGAACAAGCGCCTTCTTCGGCGCCGGTTAACGTTGAGCGCAAGCCTGCAAACATTTCACGACCCATGCCAATTTGATGAGAGTGGAGATCAAGCACTTTACTCTCTCGCTGAGCCAACTCAGCCTCATCAACTAGCACATCCATTGCGCCTGTTTCAGTATTCAACTCAATTAGGTCACCTGTTTGCAGCTTCGCTAACAAACCGCCTTTTATCGCTTCTGGGGTAACATGAATGGCAGCAGGCACTTTTCCTGAAGCGCCCGACATACGGCCATCGGTAACCAGTGCGACTTTAAATCCACGGTCTTGCAACACCGCTAGAGGCGGCGTTAAGCTATGTAATTCAGGCATACCAACTGCAGCTGGGCCTTGGAATCTAACCACAACGATACAATCTTTGTCTAATTCACCGGCTTTAAAAGCAGCGTGTAACTCAAATTGGTCTTCAAAAACAACGGCTGGCGCTTTAATTTGGCAATGAGGTGTTTTCAAAGCCGAAACCTTCATGACCGCTCGGCCTATATTTCCTGACAAGACTGAAAGGCCACCGTCAACTTTAAACGGCTCTTTAACACTAGCAACAACTTGTTTATCGAAACTTTCTGTTGGTCCATCGCGCCAAACTAACTCACCATTTTCTAGGATAGGTTCTTTTGTATATTGATCTAAACCTTCACCACAGATGGTTAACACATCATTGTGTAATAAACCGCCATCTAACAACTCTTTGAACAATAACGCCATACCGCCTGCGGCAGTAAAGTGGTTAATATCCGCAGAACCATTTGGATAGATACGTGTTAACAAAGGTACAGCGCTTGAGATATCTGCAAAGTCATCCCAATTAATAATAAAACCAGCCGCTTTAGCCACCGCGACTAAATGCATTGTATGATTGGTTGACCCACCTGTTGCCAATAAAGCTACTAAGCCATTTACCACAGACTTAGCATCTACTATATGCCCGATTGGACGATAGTCAGTACCTAAATCGGTAATACGAGTAATCTGTCGACCCGCGGCATCCGTTAACGCATCACGCAGCGGAGTGCCTGGATTAACAAAGGAAGATCCAGGTAGGTGTAATCCCATAGTCTCAACCACTAATTGGTTACTATTAGCCGTACCATAAAAAGTACAGGTTCCAGCAGAATGGTAAGATTTGGATTCAGCATCTAATAATTCAGCACGCCCCACTTTTCCTTCGGCATATAATTGACGAACTCGCGCTTTCTCTTTATTTGGAATACCTGATGGCATCGGGCCGGCAGGAACAAATATTGTGGGTAAATGACCAAAGCTCAACGCACCCATTAATAGACCTGGCACGATTTTGTCGCAAATACCTAACATCACGGAGCCATCAAACATGTTGTGAGACAATCCCACAGCAGTCGACATAGCGATGACGTCACGACTCATCAAACTCAAATCCATACTCAGGTGTGCCTTGCGTCACACCATCACACATTGCCGGCACGCCACCAGCAAATTGAGCTACGCTGCCCACTTCATGGATAATTTTTTTTAGTTTAGCCGGATATTCATCATAAGGCTGATGAGCAGACAACATATCATTGTATGAAGACACTATGGCGATATTCGCCTTAGTCATACTGGTTAAATCCGCTTTTTCTTCGCCACTACAAGCCGCGAAGCCGTGCGCTAAATTACCGCACGATAAAACGCCTCTGTGAGGCCCCTTTAATCGCGCCGCTTCAATTTTTTCTAAGTACGCTTTACGAGTATGTTGGCTACGCTCAATAATTCGTTCTGTCACTTCTTGTATAAGTGTATTCACTATTTTCCCCTAACGACTTATGTTAATTAAGGCGCCCACATTAATTTAACTTCAGCATTATTTATTACTGCTCGGATTGGCATGGCCTGTTCATCACTACCCGATAAAACGGTATCAAGAACTGTTTTCTTGCCCTCACCTGTTAAGTGTAAAAAGATCTGCTTACTATTTAGAATCGCCGGTAAGGTCAAGGACATACGTTGATTTGGTGCTGTAGTGGGCTTAACCGCGATATAGGCGTTACCAGACTCCATATCTAAACCGTCAGAGATTTGCTCTGAACATGGGAACAACGATGCCGTGTGGCCATCTTCACCCATACCCAAAATCACCACATCAAAAGGTGTATGGATATTTTGAAGATTAGCAGTGCATTCTTGTACTGCATCTTCTGCGTTAGCATGTTGGGTTTTCAAGGGAATAAAATTAGCGCTTGCAGCATTGTTGATTAACAATTTTGCGCGTAACATTTTTTCGTTTGATGCATCATCAGAATTATCAACCCAACGTTCATCAGCTAAGCTTATATCCACCTTATCCCATTCAACATTAGCGTTAGATAAAGCGGTAAATAATGCAGCTGGTGTGCGGCCACCAGAAACGACTAAACTAGCTCGGCCATTTTCTTCAATCCCAGCTCTTAACAACCTACAAATGTTTGCGGCGAAAGATCTATTCAATTGTTCTGTTGTCGTAAATAACTGTTTCATTAATGCCATTATTTTTTCCCTACACGACTTTCAAACCAAGCTCGATCTTCACGAGCCAACAATGCAATTGAAGAAACTGGTCCCCAAGTCCCTGCTTGATATGGTTCTGGGGCTTCATTGCTCTGTTCCCACGCAGCCAAAATACCATCGACCCATGTCCACGCAGCTTCAACTTCATCCCGACGAACGAATAATGACTGGTTACCCATCATGACTTCAAGCAATAGCTTTTCATAGGCATCAGCAATTCGTTCATCTTTAAAGGTTTCAGAGAAACTCAGGTTTAATTTAGATTTTTGTAAATCCATATGCCCTGTACCGGTCAAGCTAGGTACTTTATTCATTACGGTAACTTCTACCCCTTCATCGGGCTGTAGACGTATGGTCAACTTATTCGGTGGTAACTGAGTAAAGCTGTCTTTAAACAAGTTATGAGGCTGACGTTTGAAGAAAATGTTCACCTCACTTGTTTTATTCGGTAGACGTTTACCTGTACGCAAATAGAAAGGTACACCTGCCCATCGCCAGTTATCCAACTCAACTTTTAAAGCAATAAAAGTTTCAGTTGTACTTTCTTGATTGGCATCAGGTTCGTCTAAATAACCAGGGACTTCTTCGCCCTTAATGAAACCTTCAACGTATTGTCCACGAACGGTGTTTTGACGAACGTTAGAGGCGTCAATTGGGCGCAATGCCTTAAGCACTTTAAGCTTTTCATTACGAATATTGGTTGCATCTAATGTCGCCGGTGGCTCCATCGCAATAAGTGTCAATATTTGCAATAGGTGATTTTGCACCATGTCACGCATTTGCCCGGCTTCATCGAAATACCCCCAACGGCCTTCAATACCGACTGATTCTGCGACACTTATTTGCACATGATCAATACAGTTATGATCCCAGTTAGTGGCAAAGATTGAGTTAGCAAAACGCAATGCAATCAAGTTTAATACGGTTTCTTTACCCAAATAGTGGTCGATACGATAGATTTGTCTTTCTTCAAAAAACTCAGCCACTTGGTCGTTGATGACTTTAGAAGACTCTAAGTCATGCCCAATTGGTTTTTCTAGCACTACTCGCATACTTTTATCGATTATTTTCGCTGATTTTAATCCGCGACAAATATCACCAAAAATAGATGGAGGCGTTGCAAAATAACAAACCATAGTGCGTTTAGCGTCAACACGGGTTTTGAAGGTTTTATAACTGTCGACATTTTTCATGTCGACACAGGCATAGTCTAACTTTGCGGAAAAACGAGTCCATGTTTCTGAACACAAATCTTCTTTACTGAACTTTTCAATATTTTCTTTTACTAAAGCTACATATTCTTCTTGGCTGATATCCTGACGAGCCACACCAATAATTCTGGTATCCGCATGAATTAAATCAGCTTTTTCTAGCTGATAAAGCGAAGGTAAGAGTTTACGTCTTGCTAGGTCACCTTTAGTGCCAAACAATACAAAATCGCACGGTTCGAATGAATGTTCCAAAACCATTTTATTGTTACCTATATAGTTAAAAATTAGTGGTCTGCTTAACTGCTAAAAACAGCTTAATTAAAGCAGAATTATGATGCGAAATTTAACACAAAATGTAGTAAAATTACAACTTCACTACTTGTTTCACCTCTATCCTTTCAATTAATGGTTATTATTTGCCCTACATGAAAAGATTTTTGTTAAAAAATTACAATTCTAGTAATCTTTCAGTCAATATTGAAAGTAACATCATGTCTATTAGTGGCCCATTATAATGAAGTTTTTGCCGTACGTATGAATATTCTAGAAAAAATTATGCAACACGACTCAGCATTCAGTAAATCTGAACGTAAAGTCGCAGAAGTCATCTTGAACAATCCGCAATCAGCTATCCATAGCAGTATTGCGACATTGGCTAAATTGTCTGGCGTAAGCGAACCCACTGTTAATCGGTTTTGTCGTCGTATAGACACCAAAGGTTATCCCGATTTCAAGCTACATTTAGCGCAATGTCTTGCCAATGGCACGCCATACGTTAATCGACATGTAGATGAAAATGATGGCACCGAGGAATATACCAAGAAAATTTTCGAATCAACCATGGCTTCTTTAGAAGTTGCGCGGCAATCAGTTGATATTAATGCCATTAATCGTGCCGTCGATTTACTCACTCAAGCTCATAAAATTTCATTTTTCGGTTTAGGTGCATCAGCTTCAGTAGCTCACGATGCATTGAATAAATTTTTTAGATTTAACGTACCCGTGGTTTATTTCGAAGACGTACTAATGCAACGTATGAGCTGCATGAACTGCGCTGAAGGTGACGTCGTTGTATTAATTTCACATACCGGCCGCACAAAAAGCCTGGTGGAAATTGCACAAATTGCTCGACGCAACGACGCAACGGTAGTAGGTATCACCTCCAAATATAGTCCGCTAGCTGAAGAGTGTAATTTAGTTTTGTCCTTGGAAGTACCAGAAGACACCGATATGTACATGCCAATGGCATCTAGAATTGCTCAATTGACCTTAATCGATATATTGGCTACTGGGTTTACTTTACGCCGAGGCAACAAATTTAGAGAGAATTTAAAACGGGTAAAAGATACCTTAAGGGGCTCTAGATTTGAAAAACGAGATAGTGATATGAATAAAAACTAATAAAAAATACGATTTAGCTCTTTTTTTATTATAAAGATTTCACATTGAAGCCATTTTGCACTACCATTTTGTAACAAAATTACAGGCTTGTTTTTATTGGTTTAGCATAATCGGATAAAGCAAGTAGGTTAGTCACCTTAGTAGACTACATTCAATTTTTATTGATATAGATTTTTAGTATAAAATTGCAAACGCTAAACAATCACTAATATGCCATAACTACAGAGCACCAAAACTATGTTAAGACGCACAAAAATACTCGCTACTCTTGGTCCATCAACGGATACAGTAGAACAAATAGAAGCCATCATCAAAGCTGGCGCCAATGTTGTCCGAATGAACTTTTCTCATGGCACCGCAGAAGATCATATTAATCGTGCGAATAAAGTGCGTACTGCAGCGAAAAAACTGGGTAAATATGTGGCTATCCTTGGTGATCTGCAAGGTCCTAAAATCCGTGTAGCGAAATTTGCAAATAACTCAATTATCTTAAAAATTGGTGACCACTTTACATTAGACGCAGACATGGGTCGAGATGAAGGTCATCAAGACGCTGTTGGCATCGATTATAAAGCACTTCCACAAGATGTAAGCCCAGGCGATATTCTGTTGCTAGACGATGGCCGAATTCAGTTAAAAGTAACCAGCGTTGAAGGTAACAAAGTTCATACCGAAGTGACTGTCGCAGGTAAGTTATCAAATAATAAAGGCATTAACCGTCAAGGCGGTGGATTGTCAGCTGAAGCACTAACTGAAAAAGATAAGAAAGACATTGTGACAGCGGCTGAAATTGGCGTTGATTACTTAGCAGTTTCTTTCCCTCGCTCAGGTGCAGACTTAGATTACGCTCGTCAATTAGCAGTACAAGCAGGCTGTAACGCGCTAATATGTGCCAAAGTTGAACGTGCTGAAACCGTTGCATCAGACGAAGCCATTGACGATATTATTCGTGCTTCAGATGCAGTAATGGTTGCCCGTGGTGACCTAGGTGTTGAAATCGGCGATGCTGAATTAGTGGGTGTACAGAAAAAATTAATCGCTCGTTCTAGACAGCTTAACAAGATTGTCATCACTGCGACTCAAATGATGGAGTCAATGATCACCAGCCCAATGCCAACGCGAGCTGAAGTTATGGATGTGGCTAACGCAGTTCTTGATGGGACAGATGCCGTTATGTTGTCAGCTGAAACTGCTGCTGGTGAATTTCCTGTAGAAACTGTCGAAGCTATGGCTAGAGTATGTATCGGTGCTGAAACTCACCCAAGTGTGACAAACTCTAAGCACCGTATGGATCAAACATTTACGACTGTAAGTGAGACAGTGGCATTAAGTGCGGTTTACTCTGCTAATCACCTAAAAACGATAAAAGCTATTGTAGCCCTGACAGAAAGCGGTTCTACACCATTATTAATGTCACGAATTACTACTAATTTACCCATTTATTCATTTGCTAGACACGAAGCAACGTTGAATAAAATGGCGCTTTATCGTGGCGTAAAACCAGTATACTTTGATTCTAGAAATAGTGACCCAGGCCAACTTAAAAATGATGTTGTAGCGGTATTGCTAGAAAAAGGGATTTTGGAAAAAGGCGACCAATTCATTATGACATACGGTGACGTAATGGAAACTATTGGTGGCACTAACGCCAGTAAGATTGTCGTTGTTTAAAACAATAACAATCTAGTTTAATAAAAAAACGAGCTTTATGGCTCGTTTTTTTATCTTGCTGACATTCAGCTTATCCCCATCATTAGCGTTGCAAAGCACTAGTATTGCCAACTCCATTAAAGACCTTCTCAATGAGAGCGTAGTCATTTCGTGAAATTGCTATAAATACTGGCCAATCAACTGCGGTTGATACGAAACCAGCCAGCAATACTCAATCGGTCTCTATTACTAACTTGTACCTCATGGGGAAAGCGCTCACTCAAAAAAAGAATGCAGCGATTAAATGTAGGCGTCACCACTTCTAATTCTGAGTGTTGTTCTGCAGAATACAAAACAAGTTCTCCGCCATCATTAGCCTGCCATTGATGATTAAGGTAAAACACCGTACTCAGAATACGATTACTTTGCCCCTTAAACGCATCAAGATGCGTCTTATAAAAGTCACCTTTTTTATAATGAGAATAATGGCATTCAAAATCGAACAAGCCCAAAAATAAACGTCTATTTAGGCCTATCCTTAACTGCTCCATAAGGTCGAGATATCGCTGTTGACAGTCACTACTACCCTCTAGCCAGAGTGTGCTATCGGTACGTATTTTACCATTGATTTGTTGATTATTTTGTCGACCAATGCCTGCCGTTTTGAAGGTCTGAGTAGACAAACTCAGTGCTTCAGCTTGTAAGCTAGTGGCTAAATCATCGACCAGAAAATCTTCAAGTAGTACATAGCCTTTAGCAGACAAATTATCAGCAATAGCATCTATCAAAGTTTCAGATAAAAGTTGATGGTTTAGGTTCACAAGTTAGCCTGTTATCTGTCGAGTCGTCACATAGGTACTTTGGATCAATGCCGCATCACTGCTCGCTCTATGGCGTTGAATATTCATAGCTTCACAAACCTTGTCTTTGGTGTCGTGCCATAAGGACATTTGCGCTTCATTTAAGATCATTTCTAAGGGACTGATCCTAAAATTCATGGGCATCTTTGCGCAGTCAAAAAGTTTAATCAACCAAGGCTGATCAACCACCCAACCATCAGAATAAACCACTTGGTCACGCAAAAAAACATTTAGCTCCTAAGACAATTGTACGGCAGAGATACCTCTATTAAACAATAGCTCACGGCTAATTCCATGCAGACTCTCTGCTTCAGCAGACCAATGCTGCCAATCTACACTAGGTTTAATCAGCCGGCAGAATTTCTCACCTTGAGCATTGACCACACCGACTTCAATTGGGTAACTAAACGCGCCAAAACCACTTGCCTCAATATCAATAATGTTGGGTACAAAAAGTGTTTTTTTATCCACAGCTGTAAACTTCCCTTAAAATTTCCTAAAACAATCCATAACTAGCCAACCTTGTTTTACAACCTGCTGTTAACGATCTAAGCCTATTTGATACAATTGATTTTTCTTCAAACCAAATTGTTCTGCGGTAATAGCTGCAGCTTTTTTTAACGGTAACTCTTTCATTAGCAAACTCAATAGTTTTAGCGCTTCCGCCGATACGTCAGACTGATCAGGTTTATCGCCAGCCACCATTAAAACAAACTCACCTCTTTGATGATTCGCATCTTCCTCAAGCCATGTAACACACGCTCCAGCACTATCAGAGTAGAACGTCTCAAAGGTTTTGGTTAACTCTTTAGCAAGTACTAAACGACGTTCACTACCCAGCACCTGGGCAATGAGTTTAACCGTATCAAGAATGCGTCTTGGCGATTCATAAAATACACTTGTACGAGTCTGCTTGATTAATTTTTCTAGGGCTTGCTGCCTAGCCAGAGCCTTGACAGGTAAAAAGCCTTCGAATTGAAATTTGTCTGTGGCCAGCCCCGCCCCGCTCAAAGCGGTAATTGCCGCGCACGGTGCAGGCAATGGAACCACATTTACACCTGCATCTCGGCATTGGCTCACTAGCCCATACCCAGGATCACTGATCAAAGGTGTACCCGCATCAGAAATTAACGCGATGTTGTCACCCGACTCCAGCTTGCTAATCAACTGACTTGCTCGTTGCGATTCATTGTGATCGTGCAACGAGATTAGTCGAGTAGAAATGTTGTAATGCTGCATTAACTTTTGGCTATGTCGTGTATCTTCTGCAGCAATAAGATCAACTTCTGATAAAATTCTCAACGCCCTATGAGTAATATCCTCTAAATTACCAATAGGAGTCGGAACAATAAAAAGAGTACTGGTTTCAAGCAACTTATTTCCCCTTTTAGGATTATTAATTCACCGCCAGCGTGTCGGTAACGTAGATATTTATTTCCGATACTATAAACTATTACGCAATTAATTTTTTGGATATCAGCGATGAGTATGAGAGTTTTTTTGAGTTTTGGGATCGCGATTTTAGTGTTGTCGTCCTGTAGCAATACCCCAAAGCCTAAAACTAAAGTTGAACCCGTGGTAGCGCCAATTCAAACAGTTGAAATTTTAAAAGATAGTCAGTTTTTTACAGCAAGCTCGTCAGGCGTCCGAGCAAAATAACGACCCATTACAAACAAATAGCCTATTAATTCAAGCGGCAGAAACCTTATACCTTGAACAACAGTACGTGAAAAGCATTAATTTATTAAAAGTCTTAGTCCCTGAACTGACTGATCAAGCTCAATTAAGTAAAGCTTATTTAGCGCTCGCAGAAGCCTATTTTGCACATGCCAACAGTCACGCATCGCTGTGCGAAGAGTTACTAGCTCAAGTCAACTCGCAATTTGTGTCAGCAAGCAGGTTGGCAACACTAAAGTCTTCACTCTTACTGTATACGCATGATTGGCTGAATGCAGCCAAAGAACTAATGAATACCGATTTAGTGGAAGCTGAAAAAAGCCAAAAAATTTGGCAAGCCCTTGCCCATTTATCATTGGCTGATTTAGAAAAAGCCCGATGGAAACACAATGACTTACTTCCTTGGATCCAATTAGCCATCATCGTTCAACAGCATGGATTAATGCCCAATACTCTGCGCCAAGAAATAACGCTTTGGCAGAATCAGAATCTAGGGCATAAGCTGCAAACTGACCTGCCCGAAAGTGTAAAAAAAGCAATGCAAATCACCCCCATATCTGCGAAAAAAATTGCCGTGTTGCTACCTTTAACAGGTCGATTGTCTAGTCAGGGTAACGTATTAAAAGATGGTTTTTTGGCCGCTTATTTAAATAATCCAAAAATCAACGAGCAACCTTCAAGTCAAGCCGTTAATGAGCAATTAACCACTAAGGTAGAACAATCCCCCTTGACAGTACGCTTCTTCGATTCTGCGGATAAAACCGCAGAACAATTAAACGCATTAGTAGCCGATTATGACGTAGTGGTCGGGCCTTTACTCAAAGAAAAAATCCAAGGCTTAGCAGACATACTCCCCGTCGATAAAGTGATGTTAGCGTTAAATAGAATTGATCAACCTGCTATTGAGCAATCCAATAGCAGCAGCCCATCGCCAACCAAAGAACACTACTTCTTTTCTTTAGCACCTGAAGATGAAGCACAACAACTTGCCGAATTTATTCGCCATAAACAACTGAAGAGACCCATAATTTTTGCCTCTAATAATAGTGTTACTGAAAGAATGGCTGCTGCATTTGTAAAAAAGTGGCAAGAAATACCCAACTCTATCACACCAGATATCACGATATTTAAAGACAACAAAGAGATGCGCCGACAAGTCGCTGAAATGTTAGATGTTGAACAAAGTAAAACTCGGATCAAACAAATCGAGTATTTATCAAATGTAGAAGTAACTGGTCAGGAAAGAAATCGTAGAGACATTGACGCAATTGTTGTATTCGCGAACCCCGAAGAAACGGCGTTGCTTAATCCGATTATTGAAGCTAGCCTCAGTTCATTCGCAGAAATTTCCCTATCGGTATTCGCATCATCTCGAAGCTACAGCCAAATTCAAACAACTGGCAGCTTGCGAGATCTTCGTAACTTGACCTTCTCAGATATGCCCTTATTGCTTCCAGACCACCAATGGCCCGATTTAACGGGACAAATCAATCAATTGTGGCCACAGAGAAAAGATTCACTATTGAGGCTATTTGCTATGGGTTACGATGCTTATAACTTTATTCCTCAATTGCGCCAGTTGCGTAATCAACCGCAATTATCTACCCAAGGGCTAACCGGTAAGATTAGTGTTGTGGCGGGCGAAATAAAGCGAGAGTTGCCTTTTGCCAAAATAGGCAGAAATCGAGTTCAACCACTTGAAATGGATTAAACAAGCACTATCACCTTTAATTGGCAGCGACGCTGAGCAATATGCGCAGCGTTATTTAGAGCAACGCGGCCTAATTTTTGTGACCAAAAATTATCGTTGTCGTAGTGGTGAAATTGACTTAATTATGCGAGATGGCAGTGAGTTAGTATTTATCGAAGTAAAATTTCGCAGTAATCCTACTCATGGCTCTGCGATTGAATATTTCCATCCCGCTAAACAACGAAAGTTTGTGTCTGCCGTCATGTTTTACATGCAGGAAAAAAATTTGAATCCGAGTATTGTTCCACATAGGATCGACCTTATTGGAATTGATAAGAACCAACAGCAACAAAATGTCAGCTGGTTAAAGAGTATATCTCTCGACTAACTCTCATGGGATCCCATAATTTTTACAAGGAGCATTATGCTTGATCACATTAAGGCTAATTTTACTGAAAGCATTCAGACCAAAATAGCCGCAATAGAAATATTGCCCGAACCCATATCCAATGCAACTTTAATGATGGTTAACGCTCTTATCAATGGCAATAAAATATTATGCTGTGGAAATGGTGGCTCAGCGGTTAGTGCACAGCACTTTTCATCAATGATGCTAAATAAATTTGAGCGTGATAGACCAAGTCTACCTTCTATGGCATTAACAGCAGATGGGGCGACGTTATCATCGATTGCCAATGACTTTGAATTTAATCAAGTTTATTCAAAGCAAATTAGGGCACTTGGCCAAGCTGGCGACATTTTATTAGTTATTTCAACCAGCGGTAATTCTGAGAATATAGTGAGTGCAATGGAAGCCGCACTAAGTCGAGACATGACCATAGTTGCGTTGACAGGTAATGATGGCGGTAAAATGGCAGGCTTAGTGGGCCCAAGCGATGTAGAAATTAGAGTACCATCAAACCGCCCTGCGCGAGTGCAGGAGGTACATTATTTAGTGGTACATAGTCTTTGTGATGGAATAGACAATTGCCTATTCCCAGAAAATATTCAGGAATAATAATAATGTTAAGTAGAACCTATTTAGCTATCGCTTTAAGTAGCGTACTTTTGCTGCAAGGGTGCGCTGGTTTAATTATTGGTGCCGGAGTAGGAGCTGTTGCAGTAGCTCATGACAATCGGACGATAGGTACTCAAATAGACGATAAAACTATGAGTAGCCGTATTTCAACCGCCTTAGATATGGACAAGGAAATTTACAATCGAACGAATATTTCCGTGCAACTATTTAATGGAACATTACTTTTGGTAGGGCAAGCACCCACTCAAGAATTAATTGTTCGCGCTGGAAAGCTGGCCTCATCAGTTGGTAACATCAAGAAAATACACAATCAAATTCGCTTGGCTGTGCCTATTACGCCTAGCGTTACAGCAAATGATATTTGGCTATCTTCTAAAATAAAAACCACCTTAATCGCAGATAAAAGAATAGATGGCTTAAATATAGAAGTCGAAGTAGAGAATTCAGAAGTTTTTCTTATGGGCCTGATCACCGAGCAAGAAGCAGATATCGTGGTAGATGTTGCAAGAAACATTGATGGCGTAAAACAAGTCGTCAAAGTTTTTGAATATAGATAAGTTTTCTTACATCGCCTTTTGCAGACTGATTGCAGCCCTATGTAGGGAACTAGGAATAGTGAGGTAGCCAAGCTAAGAAAATGGCTCGACAACTTCCCTCATCACCGAGAAGTGGTTTAGGGCTTAAGCAAGCCAAAGCGGCAAGGAAGCACAAAGCCCTATATCAATCCATATTGACTAAGCCCATGTATGTTCTCGCCGAGCGGCAGCTTATCAATACGCTTAGGTCTAAATATGCACGAGTGACTGGCGATAACACAGCAAGGGCTAATTTTATTTTTGCTAGCCTCTTTATTCTTGATAAGATCCAGCGCTAACCCAACCCCAGCCTTTTTATTCAATGAGCCAAACATTCTTACTACGGGATTATCAAACCCAAGCTGTTGAAGCGGCCGTTAAACACTTTCGCAAGAGTGGGGAGCCAGCAGTTATAGTCTTACCTACGGGTGCAGGTAAGAGCTTAGTGATCGCAGAGCTCAGTCGATTAGCAAAAGGCCGTGTTATTTGTCTGGCTCATGTAAAAGAGTTGGTCGAGCAAAATCACGCTAAGTATCTGGCTACGGGCTCACCAGCCGGTATTTTTTCAGCAGGACTAGGCCAAAAAAATACCAACGCCAAAACCACATTTGCTAGTATCCAATCGCTGTCGGCTAATTTAGAAGATTTTCAAGCGTCTGTTAGCCTACTAGTCATTGATGAATGCCATAGAGTAAGCATGGAGGATAGCGGCCAGTACATTAAAACCTTAGCTCATTTTCGCAGCCTTAACCCCCACCTAAAAGTGCTTGGATTAACCGCCACCCCATACCGATTAGGCAGTGGTTGGATATATCAGCATCATTACCATGGGTATGCTCGATCCTGCCCTAGCTCATTTTTTAAAAAGTGCGTGTTCGAACTCCCATTACAATACATGATAACGAGGGGCTATTTGACCCCACCTACTCATTATGACGCTGCCATTGCCCACTACGATTTTAGTTTGTTAACTGAAAGCTTAGACGGTGAACAGAACACCGATGACATAGCCTTAAATGAACTCATTCACAAACATCCAAGAGTGACCAAGGCAGTTACCGAGCAAATCATACAGCTTAGCCAAGACCGCCAAGGGGTGATGATTTTTGCTGCAACCATAGATCACGCACAAGAAATCACAGATTACTTACCCACAGACCAAACCGCCTTAATTACCGGCAGCACAAAAATAACACAGCGGGATGAGCTAATAGCCTCATTTAAAGCTAAAAAAATTAAGTACTTAGTGAATGTGTCGGTATTGACCACAGGCTTTGATGCGCCCCACGTAGATGTGATTGCCATTTTGCGCCCCACTCAATCTATCAGTTTATTTCAACAAATTGTCGGTCGTGGTTTACGCCTAAGTCCAGGCAAAAAGGACTGTTTAATATTGGACTACACCAACAATGGTTACAATATTTTTCAGCCAGAAATTGGCGAGAAAAAACCCACACAAGATTCAGTGGCGGTACAAATCCATTGCCCCCAATGCGATTTCGCTAATGCCTTTTGGGGGAGGACAGATTCTGAAGGGAATATTCTTGAACATTTTGGCCGCCGTTGCCATGGTTTGATTGAGAACCCAGATGGCCCTGAATTCGAGACCCAATGCACTTACCGTTTTCGCTTCAAACACTGCCCTTATTGCAACCAAGAAAACGATATCGCAGCCCGGCAATGCCAACACTGTTCAGAGAAATTAATCGACCCCGATGATATATTGAGAAAAGCCCTAAATTTAAAAAACAATAAAGTGCTACGCTGCGCTGCCATTACTCCAGAGATTAACAAAGACGACAAGTGTTTGAAAATCACCTACCACGACGAAGACGGCCTGACGTTAACAGAAACTTTTCGTTTTAATTATAAGAGTTCGCTACAAACCTTTAATGATTTATTTGCCCGCAGAATAGCCAACGGCAGTCAACCGCTCCGGTTCAACTCACTTGAAGAGTTACAAGATTTTTTACCTTACCTGCCTACCCCAGACTTTGTCATAGCCAAAAAGCTAAAACATCACTGGCAAGTGACCGAGCGTTTATTCGATTACCAAGGCCCCTACAGAAAAGCGAATGCACTGAGTTAATGCTAGATTCAACTCTAGCTTAGTATGGGGATACGTCATTTTTTAAGACAAGTGCACAAAGCAACGCTTCGCGACATTATGAGCTACCTTAACCAAATACTAACCTGCAATCGTAAATCATTAACCTCGTCCACTACCATCCATCGCTCTTTTCTAACAACACCTTTGCTGCTCGATTTCCTTTCCGACAACTGCAAAAAGGTACACATAAAACGACACGCTATCCCCCAAACTCATACTCTAGTATGGGTGCCCTTGAAATTTCACTATGGATGTCCTTGCAATTTACGCTATGCAATCTTTTCATGGATTTACGTCTTCTGTGACATTGAACGCCATACCAATACGTGTAATATTACTATCCAAACTCATTACCGTGTTTAGCTTGCTATCTGAAATACGGCAAATTATGAGGTTTGAGGTTATATTGTCGAATGACCATTTAAATATGGCCATACAACGACTTATAAGGTGATTATCGTTTGGTTAGCATGCGTGCGCTTAATACATCATATAAGATGTTTACTATAAAGACCCCTGAACTATGAACACTATTGCACTGTACCTTTTATTTTTAGGGGGAATAACCTGCTATTTCATTGCGCCTAAGACTTTAGCTACAACGCTACACTTTGCAGCCATTGACTATTGCCCATTTACTTGTAACCCCTTATTAGAAGATGGCAAAGAAGGGTTTATGACAGATGTACTTCGTGAAACGTTTGAGCCTGCTGGCTACACCTTAGAGATAGATATACTCCCCTATGCTAGAGCAGTTATTGCGACTCGAAATGGTACATATGATGGAATCGTTGTAGTTGGTAAAGAATACGCTCCTGAATTAATTTACCCTAATATGCCGACTGTGGTACAGCGGGCAGCGTTTTTTGTCAACGCTGGGAACCCATGGAAGTACAAAGGTATCGATTCATTACGCGCCATCACTGTAGGCATTGTTAAAGGGTATCAATATGGAGATCCCGAGCTCATTGAATATTTAAATCAATACCAAGAGAATGAATCAAAAGTACGAGTCCTACATGGTAACAGGACTACAGAAGTAGGCCTGCGAATGCTCCAAACCGATCGCATTAACACGTTTCTTGAAGGTGAGTACTCGGTAAAATATGAATTAAGCAAAATGGGCATTAGCGACAAAATCATTGTCGCAGGCTATACAACCAATGCATTCGAAGATTTTAGCGGATTTAGCCCCATAAATCCTAACTCAGCTAAATATGCTCAACTCCTATCTAAAAAGCTAGCAGAATTAAAAGCCACGGCAAGACTCGATGAATTAGTCAAACAATACGGTGTAACCTTAAAGCAATAAATTCGCCCCCCTCAATCAAGACACCCATAACAAAATCGAGCTTTAAACCATCTCAGTTCCCACTCTTCTAATCCATTCGGTTTAAATTGTGCGCCAGACAACCCAATTGACGATGTTAGCCCTCAATCAAGACACCCATAAATAGCAATCAATCAAAGCAATCAATCAAGACACCCATAACAAACTCGAGCTTTAAACCATCTCAGCTCCCGCTTTTCTAATCCATTCGGTTTAAATTATGCTCAAGACAACTAAATTGACGATGTTTGCGGGTATGATGACGTGATTTTGTGGTGGGTGGTGAATGCTAGGCGTGCTAATTCTCAACAGCGATGTTGATGAGGTTTGTTACTTTGGAAAAAAGGCTAAGCGTGTTTAAGTAGGGCTTTGGCTTTACCTATGCCTCGTATTTTTTGATGTTGGGTGTGTAGGCTGAAGTTTCGCATTAAATGTTCACTGCCTACAGCATAACAAAAGTGCTTTTCGAATTCTGTGGTTAAGGTCAGCCATTGTTCGTTGTTTAGGCCCAGCCTTTGTAGAATGGGCTGTTGCTGTGTATCGATTAATCCTGACTTATCATCTCTGATAACACGACCTGTGGTGTCGATGAGGTCGCAGTAATCTTTTAGTGAAAAAGCGATGCCTCTCGGCATGTTTTGCCTGTGGGTTGCCAACAAATGGCATTAAACCTTTGGGTTGCTGGTGGTGTCTCAAAGCTTGTATCCGAGTTTGAATACTGGTGTGGTCAGAGTCCTCAGGTGTGTTGGCCATATTGGCGCGAATGGGGTTTAAGTCCACGTAAGCCATGCAGGCCAGTAGGGCTGATTTATCGAGTAGTGCTTGAGACTTAAACCGTCCTTCCCAGAATCTGCCTGTGCAGGCATCTTCTTTGTTGGCTTCTCGGGCTATGTACTCATTGAGATTACGCATCAACCAACTGATGTCATACAAACGCATCCGGTAAATTTCAACGGTTTCTAGAAGGGTATGCCGCTCACTCTTGCTCAACGTGTCATCTCGCATAAACCGCTGCGACAACAAGGTGCCTTTATGCAGTTGATGCCAGCGAACGAGCACTTGTTTCACCGTCCAGCGCTCAGCCAAGGGTTTGTTCACGCACAGCACCACATGAGTGTGATTGCTCATCACCGCATAGGCGCAAATATCAATAGCAAAGATACGGCTTAAATGAAGCAAGCGTGTTTCAACCCAAGTCCGCCTATGTTCATAGCTCTGGCCTGTCAACGTATCTTCACCACACAAAAATGAACGGCGAACACAGCGTGAAACACAATGATAATAAGGGGTGTCGACTAAACTGATTTGGCTTTTACGAGACTGGGGCATCATGGCCATCCTTGGTTGAATCACTACCATTAGTCTAGTTCAAATTGCGGATTCGTCGAATTTAATTATGGGTGTCTTGATTGGGGGGCCTCTTGATTGGGGGGCCATGGGTGTCTTGATTGGGGAGAAGATATGGGTGTCTTGATTAGGGGGCTTGCGTAGATAACTGATACTCGATATCAAAGGTTTATTTGAATACACTAATCCTTAGTGGCGTGTAATACTCTTACATTAATGAAGTAGAAAATAATAGTCGGTACATTTTGCTTATGAAATCTTTCCTCAACTCCCCTCATTGTTTGCTATGCATTTTGTTCAGCTTAAGTTTTTCTAGCAATTCTGCACCGGCTAAATTTGTATTAGAACAGAACCCCAAGATTGGGCAAATGCAATTATTTAAAACTAGCGACTTATGTAAGGTAGCCAATAATACTTTACAGTACATTACCCACAACAATGATCCTAGCAATAAGAGTGCACTGCCACCGCCAATGGAACTAATAGCCAAAAGCGACATCACTGAAAAGTTGGTGAAAGACACCCTTGAATTTATTTGCAGCACTTATCAAGAAGATGTACGTAACAAACAAAACAGTCGCTTGCACGATACTCAGTTTTTATTGGAGAACTTTCATTTCTATCGTTGGCTACCAGATACTGGCAAAGCTGATGCGATTGCTCAAAATAGTACAAACCAAATTAAGAAGAACCTACTGAAGAACATTCCAAATAAACAACTCTTTATTACCAAGTACTATACTAAATTATTAACCGCAAGCTCAGTTAAAACAGCTGAATTTAATCAAGCTTTATACGCTTTGCCATTTGATGAAGCTAATCTAACTTTAGCCGAGGCGGAGTCGCAAAAATCCCAACTAACCCGTTTCAAATACACTCGTCAACAAATTATGCAAGGTGTGCTAACCCAAAAAAAGTTAGCCAAACCACTGATATGGTTGACAGAAGACGGTTTACATGACGTACTATTACAGGGTACAGGAGTATTAATTGTTGATGATAAAACTCGGTATTTTAATGTGCACCGCAATAATGATATTGGTTATGATTACAGCATAGGTAAAGACGCGCAGGCCCGCTATTGGTATTTTGCAGAAGTCCCGTCAATAATGGGCTACGGAACCGAAATCGGTAACAAGATTGAAGTAAAACCGCAGGTTACATTTGCCGGTAATATTGACCAACTAGGCTTAGGTAAACTGATCATGATCAACTATGTAAGTAATGGCCGCTCAGTCAGTCAAATGGGGATTTTGGCCGATACTGGCGGGGCATTTGAGAATAATCTATTTCAATTAGATTTCTTAACGGATAGTTATTTTGGTTGGGAAGATTATTATCAAGCTAATAAGCATTTGCCTGATTATGCAAATACATGGATCATGGTCAAAAAATAACAATCCACTTTTGTAATGAATGATTAGCATTAGGGGCAAAGTTAACCGCCCCTGCCTTGTACATCAAACTAGCCCCGCAGTAATAACACTGACTTAAATTGCCCTAGGTTGTTTTCACTACCACATACTTAGGGCTTTAAGTCGAGCTACTTAGCCGTTTTCTAGCTCCGATGTTCCACTGACAATGTCTTTTGGGTTTGATAAAAGCACTGTTGAATAAATTCGTCCATATACTTTATCTGCGATGCTAAATTTCCTACTTCGCTAGACGGACTGTAAAACAGGCCTTGGAAGCTCATGTCAAGATACTCAAAAGTATTCGAAAATATCTGCTCAAAACAATCAGGTACACTTAGGGCTGACCCAGTTGCTAGCACTGCAACAGTTTTATTTTTTAACGCTCGCCCCCGTGGTTTATAAATATCAAGTAAATCACACAGCCTGTCTAAGAATACCTTCATGGTTCCACTAGGCGAATACCAATAAACCGGCGAGGCAAGAATAAGTCTATCGAAAGTCAGCAATCGATCAATCAACGGCAAAAAATCATCATTTTGGTTCTGAAACTCATAGTCGTAAGGCAATATGTTGTAGCTAGACAAATCAACCACTTCTGCACTAATTTGTGTTGAAAATTGCGCGACTAACTTAGCGGTATTTCCATCACTGCGGCTACTGCCTAAAATAATCACACTAGACATAGTTATTACGCTCCTTGGGTAAATCCGACAAATACTGCACAAACTCAATTTCAAATCCATTTGGATCAATAAAATAGCTATTCTTGCGAAACTCGGTATTTTGCCCCGCTTTTGCAACTGCAAAACCTGCTACTTCTAAACGCTTAACAACAGCATTTATCTCATTCACGGCATAAGCGAAATGACATAAACCTAATTGATTAGTACTGAGATCACGATTTTCTCCAGTACCATTATCGTTAAATGTAAGGTAATGATAGTCATCTCCAAAATGTAGCCATGTCCGATGAAACCCGTTCCATACTTGCTCTCCATGACCACGCACTTTCCAATGAGGAAATGCGGCTTGATAGAATTTTAACGTTTCTGGTAAATCTCTTACCACCATATTGATATGCTCTAAATGCATAAGCAGCTCCTTATTCTCAATTTCTATGCTTATTAATTAACTCAAGGTCATGATAAAACCTCAAGTTAAGTTGAGGTAAAGCTCTTTTTTACTTAAAGTACAAATAAATTTAGGAGAAACAAATGCAACAAAATAAAGAGTTGTCCATAGGCTTTGTTGCCAAACGGTGCGGAATAAAGGTCTCAGCCTTACACTTTTATGAAAAAAGGGGCTAATTTTCAGTGCGCGAAATCAAGGCAATCAAAGGCGATATCACCCGGAAGTGCTCAGGCGAGTTTCAGTCATTAAGGCAGCACAAAAAATGGGGATCAGTCTAGAACGAATAAAAAGCGCTTTTGCCACACTACCCAAAAATAGAACGCCAGATAAAAATGACTGGCAAACCCTATCTAACCAATGGCAACAAGATTTAGATCAACAGATTCAATATCTAACCAATTTACGAGATTTATTAACTGGCTGCATAGGCTGCGGTTGTTTATCCATGAAACATTGTCCCATTTACAACCCCGAAGACAACTTAGCTAAAAAAGGGACAGGGCCTGTTATTTTAGAACAAAAATAGTTTATCTAGGCAGCCTAAAAAACCTACTGCCAAATTCGTTACAAAGTTAGTGGCACGTAGGTTTCTACAAATTGGATACGTTGCTAAACACCTACCCGTGCGCCCTAAATAAAGCTAAATGTACACTACATCCAATCGTTATCATTTCGTGATAATTTTGTGATTTTATTAAGTTCTACTAGTTGAGCGTGTTTAAACGCATACCGCTTTGATGCCAAAGCAAATTAACTAGATATTACTTCACAAAAATTAAGGACCTACCATGAAACTAAAAAGCTTTACCAAGGCTTTCGCAGCACCGCTGAGCTTTGCAACTTTAATGGCGTTGTCAACGGGCACTCAAGCAGCATTGATGGACGTAACCGTTACTATAGAAAACCTAGCCCCAACGAACAGTGTGTCATTTGCACCACTTCGTCTTGGTTTTCACAACGGCACCTTCGACGCATTTGATGCTGGCAGCGCCGCATCTGATGCAATCATTTCTATCGCAGAAGGCGGTAGCGGAACGAAGTGGTTTGCCGACTTTGAAGCGGCCGAACCCAATGCGGTTCTAGGAAGCGTTGTAAATGGCGGACCGTCTATTCCTTCAGCCAATGCAGGTGTAGGGAATGGCTTTTCAGCAACAGCTTCAAATACATTCAGAGTAGATACTAGCGACAATGCTTTTTTCTCTTTTGCTAACATGGTTGTACCTAGCAACGACTTGTTCTTAGGCAACGATAATCCCTTAAGATTGTTCGACAATTTGGGCAGCCTGCTTTTTTCTGAAATTAGACTAACTGCTTCCGATATTTGGGATGCTAATTCTGAAGTAGCAGATGCCAGCGCTGGTGCTTTTATACTCTGGAGGTGTGAATGGCAACAGAACAGCAGAAAATGGATTAGTTGCGTTTGATTTTTCTGAGTTTGCTGCGTTTGACGGCTTAACCACTGCAGCAGGTTATGACTTTGATTTTTCATTATTAGATGACGATACAGCCATTTATAGTATTGCGTTCGAAGCGAACACTGTAGACGTATCTGCGCCTTCAACATTCGCTTTGCTAGGCCTTGCGTTCTTTGCTATTGCTGGCAGAAATGCCCAAAAAAGAAAGTTAAAGGTAGCGACAAACCCATAACTGATTAATACAAAGCAGCACTTATAAATTTGGGGGTATTTCAAGCAATCACAAATTGCTCATCCGATTCACTCACCCCCAATCATTTTGCTCGATGCATTCAAGTTGTCTAGTGCACCCAATGTCCCAAAACCTTGATCCTCGAAGAATAGAGTAAAAGGCTAAAAAGCAAAGGTCCCCCCTCTACAAAACGCCCGAATACAGGTTTTACTTTTTTAAACAACGACTCTTGAGTTTTCTTTAGGTCTGCCTCATACAATCCCCAGCTCAAGTCAGTCGCTCAATTGCAGCTGTAAAAATTACTCACATGGTGTTTCATATTTTCATAGCCCTCTCCATAACAGCATGAAAAACATACAAAAAATGGCATTTTCTAGGAAAAATAGTTGGCACGTAACTTGTAATTTAAGGATCAAGACTAGGATTAAGACTAGCAGCAAGTATACAAACTTTTATTAACCACATGAGGAAATCTAACGATGAAAAATTATATTCGCCATTCAATTACCGCAATGATAACTACTGGCCTTTTATCATCTTCTGCCATGGCCCAATCTACTGCATATAATGATGATTCATCCGGTTTATATATAGGGGCTAGTTACGGCCACCTTAAAGTAGATGGTGATAATGAGTTTGACGACAATAAAGACGCTTACCAAGGGACTTTAGGCTATGGGTTCAATGATTATTTTGCCTTAGAGGCGAGTTACATTGATTTTGGTGATTACGGTAACGATATAGCCAAGGCTGCTACAGATGGCTATGCATTAGGTATTAGATTGGGACTACCCATCACTGATAACTTTTCTATTTATGCTCGAGGTGGTCAACTTTGGTACGAAACCGATTACGAAGTGTTGGGTGTGAACGACTCCACCGACGATGAAGGATTATTTGCCGGCTTAGGTTTAGGTTATCACTTGAACGAGGACTGGACCTTAAAAATCGATTACACCTTGTATGATAATGACTTAAATATTGATAGTGCCACCGATGATCTCGATGACGCCAATTTTTCAACCGATTTAAAACACGCTGCAATTGGTTTTGAATATAAGTTTTAATCCAATAAATATTTAACTAACAAAGCAACCCTCTAGCTAGACGGTTGCTTTTTTGTTTCTTTTACTAATATCTGAAGACAGATACTTAGTGAAAATCCTTTGAGCTCTAGGCTCGAACCTCGTGACTAGACACTACTTTTAAAAACTGGATTCCGGCTAAACAGACTACCGGAATGACGTTAGGAGATAAACTTCGGGACCGGGGAGCTTATCTAGACACCCATGGGAAAGCTTATGGCGAGCTTATCGAGACACCCATGGTAAGAAAACGGTAAAACATAATTAAAATCAATGCATTAACGAAAGTAACTCTGCTCAAAGCAGTGACAGAGCCATTATAGCGGTTGTCGGCGAAGCCGATGCTTTTGACTTACCCGCGACTCAAAGTTTGCCGAGCAACGCAGACCAATTGAGAATAAATGACATGGATGTCATTTAAGCAAAGTGTGTCGGGAACACTTCTTTGCGATTTCTATTAGGCAAGTCGCGCAGGTAATAGAACTTGGCTGGAGCGCGGCCTTTCTTGGATACTTCTTTGGGCTGTTGACTAAATTTAAGGGATAAATTTAGAACGTACTTTAGTGCGGCCCGAAGGGTGAAATACACGGACGTATTTCATAAAAAAGTAAGTCGGGCCGCGCTGGGATGCCGTATCAAACCCGCAATGGATTGCGGTAAGCGCAGCGCATGCTTTTAAAAGAATGGATTCCGGCTAAAAAGCACACCGGAATGACGAAATTTAAGGCAAGACCAAGCTTTGAACTATCTACTGCTTTTATCTTTTCCCTCTGTGTAGCGCAGCCGCATTTTTAACCTCTGTGTTCTCTGTGCCCTCTGTGTTTAATTTTTTTGTGGTTTTATCTTGTAAACTGCCCTTTTCTGCTAAGTCTGTTCCACTCTGCTTCATTCTGCTTTTATCGCAAACCGCGCTTCCAATTCACTCACCCCCAAGCCACTCTTCTTGGTTACTCGTAACTGGGTAGGAATCCGTTCTTTCATTGCTTCAATATGACTGATCACCCCTATCATCTTGCCCGATGCATTGAGATTATCCAGCGCATCTAAAGCAATGTCTAAGGTTTCGGCGTCTAAAGTGCCAAAGCCTTCATCTAAAAATAATGAGTCAATACTGGTTTTATGGCTGACCAAATCAGACAAGGCTAATGCCAGTGCTAGGCTGACTAAAAAGCTCTCGCCTCCCGACAGGGTTTTGGTGTCGCGTTCAACGTCACCTTGCCAAGTGTCGAGAACACTTAAGGCTAAGCCGTCTTCATCTTTACGTTTTAACAAATAGCGGCCATGAATACGGTCGAGTTGTTTATTGGCTAGATAAACCAAATTATCTAGAGTGAGGCCTTGGGCAAAACGCCTGAATTTGTCGCCGCTGGCAGAGCCTATTAAACCATGTAGGTAACTCAGTTGATCGTAATCTTGTTTTTGCTGTTCGATTTGTTGCAGCACACTTTGTTGCCGTGCTGATTCTTGTTGATCGGCCGCGAGCTGACTACTAATGCCCCCTCTTCTTTCGGCAATAGCATCTTTTTGTTGTTGTAATTCTATTAGTTGCTGTTGCACTGCTTGTGCTGGCGTTTGTAACCATAGGTCTACTTCTGCCACTTGATTAAGTGCATTTAGAGTCTGATTAGACTGTTCTAACAAGGTATTGGCCCGTTGTAATTGGCTATCTAACTGTTGTTTTAGCTCAGTTAATTGCTGGCGCTGTGCTTCAGGTAACAGGGCTTGGATAAATTCGTCTTGACCGCTAAATGGGCTGCTACTGAGTAATGCTTGCCACTTGTTGTTTTGTTCTTTTAATTTAAGTTCAAGCTCAGAATTTTGTTCTGTGATGAGGTTAATTGCCGCGGCCAAATCATTATTTTGTTGAGTAATTTGTCTATGACTATCACTTGTCACCTGATGGCTTTGTTCTGCTTTTTCTAGGGCGCTGTTGGTTTCACTTCTGGCTTGTTGTACGGTTTTATCGCCAAATAATTGCTGGCGCTGGGCGTTTGCTGCAGTCCATTGCTGTTTGAGTTGTGTGGCTTCAGTCTGTAGATTAGACAATTGCTCTACGATACTCTGCAACTGTTGTTCTAGGGCTGTACGTTCGGCACTTTTAGCCGCTAGTTGTTGACTTAACTGCTCTTTTTCTTCTGATTTTTGTTGGTACAGTTTTACATCTTGTACTTTGTTTTGTATCCACTCAGCCAATGCATCATCAGCCGGTGCTGAATAACCTAAAGCCACAATATGCGCCACTAAGTTTTGTCGATTGTTATGCACAGACTCAAGCAGTTGCTGATATTCTGCCATGGCCTTTTGTTTATTTTGCTGCAAAGTCTGTTGGCTTTGTTGCAGTAAGTTTATCTCGCTATTCAGTTTATCTTGTTGTCGCTCGGCAGTATTTACCGCCTCTTTAGCCGCTGAACAGGCTTTATCGAGTCGGCTTAACAAGCGTAATTGATTGGATATTTGTTCTAGCTGATTTTTTAAATTCTGTTCAAAATCCTGTAACCCTGCTTGTTGCTGAATTGCAAAATTCAGCCCCAATGTTTGCGCCTGCTGTTGCCATTGCTGAGTTAGCTCATTTTCGCCGCGGCTTAACTCAGCTAAACGGTTCTCTTGTTGTTTTAGTTGCAGCTTAACAGAGTCTAGTTTTTCACGGACGGCTTTGCCCTCTTGCTCTAATTGTTTGAGTAAGCTTTCGGCTTGTTGTTTTCTACTGACGGTATCTGGAATATCTATCTGCATACTCGCAGATTCTGGGTGTTCTGTGGCGCCGCACAATGGGCAAGCTTGACCAGCAGTCAATAGCTGGCGATATTGTGCCAGTTGTTCTTCTTGGCTCACCAGTTGTTGCAAATCTTTGCATTGTTGCTCTTGAGCCTGAAATTGTTGCCCTAACACTTTGCGCTGCTGACTAAACTCAGTCACTTGTTGTTGGCTATTGGCTAACTCAGTTTGTAGTTTTTGTTGTTCATTGCTTAGCTGCAAATAACGACGTTGTATATCTTGCGCTTTATGCAACCCTAGCCACTGTTGATTGCTATTAGCCAGTTGTGTTTCAAGGCTTGCCACATCAGCTTGTTGATTGAGCTTTTGGTATTCACTGTGTTTCGCGGCCAGCTCATTTTGTAGCTGTTGTAAATTATCAGACAGCCTTTGGCTTTGCGTTGTTAGTTCGGATAACTTATTGTTATTGACACTAGCTTGCTGTTCGAAGGTGGTACTTTGTTGTTGTAACGTTAGGGCGCTTTGATTGTCTCTTTGAAGTTGTGCCAGAGCCGCGTTCCAACCACTTAACTGTTCTGCCACCGCGCCATCGGCTTGATGGGTAGTTAAATAATTTTGGCTAGTGCTGTGTTGTTCGGTTAACTCACTAATTACCATAGTTAAACGTTGTTGGTTGGCCGTTGCCTGTTGTTGTTGCTGTTGTAACCTAGCAATAACTTGTTCTTTGTCTGTTAACTTATCTGCCAAATTAATGATTTGGCTGTCTAAAGGTTGTACTTGCTCCGTGATCAACTGCTCTTGTGTTTGCTGAGCCTTTTTAGCCGCAGCTAATGTTTGCTCGGCCACCAACAATTTGTCAGACATGGCTTTTAATTCGGCCTGTAACTGAATTTTTGTTTGTTGCTGGTTAAGTAACTGTTGTTGCGTTTTTTGCTGTTGTGCTGTGCTTTCAACTAAAGCTTGCCAACTTGGCCTAAGCCGCTCTGCTGGTTCACTTTTTTCTAGTAAGCTTAATTCGGTTTGCGCTTCGATAATGGCTTGTTTGGCATGGGCAAACTGCGCGTTAGCGGCTTGCTGATTTTGCTCGGCAGTGGTGCGTTTGTCCCACCAGCTTAAATGGTTTTGCTGCTGACTAATTTGTTGTTCAAGTTTAGTTTGGGTCTTTTGTATTTCTGCCAGTTCATCTTCTAGGTGTTGTTTTTGTTCTCCCGACAACAATTGAAAGGTATTGGCCCCGGCCTGTAATTCATTTAATTTTTGTTTGGCCAGTGCTGTAATGCTCGTGTACCTTAATTGACACCTGACCATAAATTTCTGTACCTGTCAGTTCTTCTAATAACTCTGCTCTTTGTTTTTCGTCAGCATTTAAAAAAGCCGCAAAGTCGCCCTGGGACAACATCATAGATTTGGTAAAACGACCAAAATCTAAGCCTGTGAGTTTTTCTATTTCTTCACTTTTTTGCCTGATTTGCGTGGCCAGCACTTTGCCTGTGGCCACTTCGGCTAGTTCTGCGTCGGCCGGTTGTAAGTTACCTTCTACCTTACCTCGCGAACGGCGCATACTCCAAAAAGCACGATAAGCAGTACCTTTTACTTCAAACTCCACCTCAGATAAACATTCGCTAGTGCCCCGAGTCATAATTTCGTTACTGGAGTTAGTGATTTGCCCTAGCCTTGGAGTTTGATGATAAAGGGCTAAACAAATGGCATCGAGCAAAGTGGTTTTACCTGCGCCCGTTGGGCCGGTAATGGCAAACAAGCCGTTATCCACAAAAGGGGGTTGGTTAAAATCTACCTTCCATTCACCTTTTAGCGAGTTTAGATTTTTTAGACGGATGCTCAATATTTTCATACCTCACCTCCCTGCTCTTGCACTTCGTCTAATATTTGGCTGAACCGTTGACGCACTTGTTTAAGAGTGCTTACTTGTTCATCCCTTTCACTGTCGTTAGCAAAAGATTCCATCGCCAAGCGTTTTTCGAATACCTCATCGGGACTAAGTTCTGCTAGGGTTTCGTTTTGGGCTTGATTGAGCAAATGTCGACCTTGGTTACGCGTGCGTCTTAGCTGTAACACTTCAACATTGAGATCGGCGGTTAAGTCTTGAACTCGCTGTTGTAAGTCTGACAAATAATCTTGACTGTTTACCTCTAAGCATAACCAAGTGGGCAACTCTGACCGAGCGTTTTTAAATGATTCTAACGCACGTTCTATAGCCTCTAAATCACCTTTTATCACTTGCATGGGCTGGAAACATGGCACTTCTAGTGGCTGTATGATTGTTGGCCGCGCCCCGGTAAATTCCACTAACATAACTTGTTTGGCTTTGCCCAGTTCATCAAAACTTAAAGGGATGGGTGAGCCGCTATAACGTATATGTTCAGACTTAGCCACTATTTGCGGTTTATGAATATGCCCCAGCGCAATGTAATCTGCAGGCGGAAACCCATCAGCAGCAAAGCCGTCTAAAGTACCTATATATATCTCGCGCACACTTTCAGATTGGCTCACGCCTAATGCGGTTAAGTGACCTGTGGCGATAATGGGGATATCACGCCCTGAGTCTTGCCTGATACCTAGAGCAATTCGATAAAGGGTTTGATAGTGCTGTTTTATCGCCTCTCCCAAAGCTTGGCGTTTGTCTAATCCGGTTTCACCCGCAGTACTTTGCAATACATCACGGGCACGAATAAAAGGCACTGCACATAAAATAGCAGCCGGCTGGCCCGTTGAATCAGAGATAGTAAACACTTGCTCTTCAATAGACACACCAGTACTGGCCACAACAAAAGTATTTAAACAGGCAAGGATCTGTTTAGACTCATTTAAAGTCGACACAGAATCGTGATTACCACCCAGCACTACCAACACACAGTTGAGTTTTTGCATATCTACCACAAACTGATTGTACATTTCACGGGCATAACTGGGTGGCGTACCAGTATCAAAAATATCACCAGCAATAATAACAGCATCAACTTGCTGCTGGGCTACGACTTGCAATAACCAATCAATAAGGCTTTGATGTTCGTCTCTACGACTCTTAGTGAAGAAACTTTGGCCCAAGTGCCAATCAGAGGTATGCAGTATCTTCATAATATATTTAGTAACTCTTTAAAAATCATTTGGCATATCAATCTATGTGTAGGTGTATAAAAGCACGTGTATTGTGCAAGTTATTATACTCATGCTGCCAGCAATTATTGGCGAATTATGCATGCTGTTGTAAACTGCATTAGCTCATTAAACGTCAAGAATGGTCGATAACAGTGAATATTCTATTTAGTCGTTGTGTTCAATGAGGTTCTCGCATTTTACATCCCAAATTTAACATTATCGCTATTGCTAGCATTATTATCACTTTACTGTTTTCTGCTGCTACAAGCGCGGCTGGAAAACCCCAATGTTACCGTTTCGCCTGCGCTACGTTTTCAGTAAATAGTTACGGGATCACCGAAGTTGTATTTACGTCACTGGTTTCAGAACAACTAAATTGTTGGGTTAAAGTACAAGCCCGACCGGTAAAATTCACCCTACAGAATAAATCTCGAATTTTTAGCGCTGGACTGGGTTTTTCTTCCTCGCAGTTTTTATGGCGATGTGACTTACCAACATAACCTCCTTACGCCAAACGTCACTAACCAAATTGGTTGTCAATTCCGTAACCTTTGTAAGTAAGTTTTGCATTCACTAAGAGCCCAGTTATAATTCGCAGCCTTAACTCCTGCGGCCACCTAAAAGTATTGTCATCATGCAGTTTATTATTCGACTACACCCAGAAATTATCGTCAAAAGCCGCAGTGTGCGTAAACGTTTTACTTTTATCTTGGCGGGAAATATACGACGTATTTTCAAACTCAATGACTTATCGGTTGAAGTCCGCCAGTTCTGGGATAAGTTAACCTTAATAGTTAATCACCGCTCTATCGACAAACATGTAGAGATTGTCGATCTGCTGCAGCGTATTCCCGGTATCGATCAGATTTTACAAGTAGAAGAAAGTACATTTACTGATCTAGACGACATCTGCCAGCAAATCAAACACGCTTGGCAGCCTTTGTTAGTGGGTAAGAGTTTTGTGGTACGTGTCAAACGAAGTGGCAAACACCCTTTTTCTTCTTTAGAAGCAGCGCGCTATGTAGGTGGATACTTAAACCAAAACTGTGACAGCCAAGGGGTCAACCTTACATCGCCAGACTTGATTGTAGAGTTTGAAATCAATCAACACAAATTGATACAGCGCCACAATCGGATTAAATGTTTAGGTGGCATGCCCTTGCCAACTCAAGATGAAGTGTTATCACTGATGTCCGGTGGCTATGATTCTGGCGTAGCCACTTATCAAATGATCCGCCGCGGCGCTCGCACACACTTCTGCTTTTTCAATTTAGGCGGACGAGAGCACGAAATCGGCGTCAAGCAAGTTAGTTACTATTTATGGAAACGATACAGCGAATCTCACCGAGTCAAATTTATAGCGGTCGATTTTGCCCCTGTAGTCGCCGATATTCTCGAGAACGTTGAAAACAGCCAAATGGGTGTGGTGCTCAAACGAATGATGGTTAGAGCAGCCAGCCAAGTAGCAGACAAACTTAATATCAACGCCTTACTAACAGGTGAAAGTTTGGGTAAGGTATCTAGTCAAACAATGACCAACTTAAGTGTGATTGATAAGGCCACAGATAAACTGATCCTTCGCCCTCTGATCTGTATGGATAAATTCGAAATAATTGACCAAGCTAAGCACATAGGCACCGAAGACTTCGCTAAAATCATGCCAGAATATTGTGGCGTAATCTCACGTAAACCCACAACAAAGGCAGAGTTAGCTAAAATAGAAATGGAAGAAAGCAAACTCGATTTTGGCATGATTGAACGAGTTGTCGGCGAAGCTAAAATGCGAGATATACGCACAATTATCGAAGATGCCGAACAAGAAACAGAATTTGTCACAGAAGTGGATATTCTACCTAGGAATAGTATAGTGCTGGATATTCGCTCTGCTGAAGAACAAGAAGAAGCGCCCCTTGCGTTGTCAACAGTAAAAGTACAGCACATCCCTTTCTTTAAGTTAGCCACACAGTTTCCTTCGCTGCCACAAGATAAACAGTACTTTTTGTATTGCGATAGAGGCGTTATGAGTCAGCTACAAGCCTTACTGTTACACGAACAAGGCTACGACCAGGTACAGGTTTATCGACCTAAAGCGTAATATTCAGCCCCCATAAAACCCGCTCTCAACACCAATCAGTAGCAAACGGCTTGATGTAATAACGTATAAAAAATGCCGTACATATAGCATGTACGGCATTATTTTAAATTCACTAATTAAGCGCTATATTTTCAAGCTAAGACGACTACTTAACCACTGTTAACGTGGGTTTCCCCTTTTAGGTTTAGCCGTCGAATTTTCTTGCAACTGGCTATCTGTTGGTGGAGCATCTTCAGTTAACGACATATTTTCTTCAACTGTAAATACTGTACCTGCACCATTTTCTTTTGCGTAAATAGCCAGTACAGCAGGGCACGGGATCACTAAACTCCTTGGCACGCCTCCAAAACGGGCTTCAAAGGTTACTTCGTCCAACCCTAGTTGCAACTTCCCAGTGGATGATGGAGAAATATTCAAAACGATCTGCCCATCTTGAACAAACTCTTGAGGGACTTGTGCACCGGGGTAATGTGCGTCCACGACTACATATGGTGTGAAATTGTTATCTACAATCCACTCATAAAACGCACGTAACAAATAAGGTTGATTAGGAGTCATGAGTCAATTATCGCTTACAATGGATTATGAATTTCACGTTCTTGATCGGTTAATGAAGCTTTAAAAGACGCTCGTTCAAATATGCGATTCATATAAGTTCGAACATCTTTGCTTCCATTGCCTGTTAACTCAATGCCAAGCGCTGGTAAACGCCACAAGAGTGGTGCTAAGTAACAATCAACTAAACTAAACTCTTCACTCATGAAATATGGTGTTTCTGCAAATAAAGGAGCTAAGCTAAGTAATGCTTCTCTTAATTCATTACGGGCAGTTTCTACATTGCCTTCTGCTTTTAATATCTTTTCAGCCAACACGTACCAGTCGTTTTGAATGCGATGCATTGTCAAACGACTTTGTCCACGAGAAACAGGGTAAACAGGCATAAGTGGAGGATGAGGAAAACGCTCATCTAGATATTCCATGATGATATGTGAGTTATATAAAACTAGCTCTCTGTCCACTAAAGTAGGGACGGTACCATAAGGGTTAAGATCAAGTAGATCTTCAGGCAAGTTGCTAGGATCAGTATAACTAATCTCAACACCTACCCCTTTCTCTGCCAACACAATGCGTGTTTGGTGACTGTATATATCTAAAGTATCTGAAAATAACGTCATGATTGAGCGTTTATTAGCGGCTACAGCCATATTTATATATCTCCTAAATTACCCACTCGGTACTTAACTTTTTGCAGTACGCTATGAATGGTTATTAACCAACTAGCGTTCTAGACCAATTGGACAACTAACGATTGAAAAGAAAGGGGCCACTATCGGATAATAGCGCCCCTTTTAAAATTTCGCGGATTATACACTAAATTCATCAAAAAGTTTTGTTGAATTAATGCACATCTCGCCAATATTCTTTCTTCAACAAGTAGATAAGCACGAAAAATACCAACAAGAACAAGATGACATAGCGACCGATACTCTCTGAAGTTAAACGAGACGGCTCACCTACATAAACCAAATAGTTAACTAGGTCTAATACTGCGGTATCATATTCGGCTGGACTCAACTCGCCGCTACCATCGGCTTTAATACCGACATAACGCTCAACCATTTCGCCATCAACCATCACTTCTTCATGGGTTTTAGAAGGCACACCTTGCAATTCTTGCAATACGTGAGGCATTCCCACCTCTGGAAACACTTCATTGTTGACGCCAAATGGACGGCTATCATCTACATAGAATGTACGTAAATACGTATAAATCCAATCAGCACCGCGTACCCGAGCCACAAGGGTTAAGTCAGGTGGTGGCGCGCCAAACCATTTGGCCGCTGATTCAGCTGGCATCGCATTTTTAATATGCTCACCGGGTTTCTCTCCGGTAAACTGCAGGTATTGCTGCCCTAACTCAACCGGTATATCTAAATCAGCAAAGGTACGTTGGTATCTTTGATACTGTGTTTGGTGACAACCCAAACAATAGTTCATAAACATCTTGGCACCATTTTGCAAAGATGCTTTATCTGTCAAATCATATTCAGCCTTATCTAGGTGGGCACCGCCACCAGCAGCCAAGACACTAAATGGCATCAGCATAGCTAAAACAAAAATCAACTTCTTCATTCTGTAATCCTCGCTGGAACTGGCTTAGTTTTTTCGTTTTTGCTGTAGATATAAAGCAAAGCAAAGAAACCGAAATACATAATAGTTAACACCTGTGACGCGGTAATTTTCCAATTCTCTTGTGGCGTTCCACCTAAATAACCTAAGAAAATAAATACCACAGCGAAAGTCATTAAGTTCCATTTATGTAAGCCACAACGATAACGCCATGACTTCACTTTTCCACGGTCAATCCAAGGTAATAAAGCTAAAGCAATGATCGCGGCAAACATAGCGATTACACCACCTAATTTATGAGGAACCGCTTTCAAGATTGCGTAGAAAGGCGTGAAATACCAAACAGGGAAAATGTGCTCAGGTGTTTTCAGCGGGTTAGCAATTTCAAAGTTAGGATGCTCTAAGAAGTATCCACCCATTTCTGGATTGAAGAACATCACATAACAGAAAGCGATCAAGAATAAGCTAAAGCCAACCAAATCTTTCAATACAATATGCGGGAAGAACGGCACGATATCGTCAACAATGTCGTACTTGCTAGTATAATACTCGTGGATTTTAAACTTCGTTTTTTCGTCTTCTGTCAACGAACCTTTCTTACGTTTAACGTCTGTTCCATCCGGGTTATTTGAACCCACTTCATGTAGTGCAACTATGTGTAAAAATACCAAAATTACGATAACTAAAGGTAAGGCGATAACGTGAAGTGCGAAGAATCGGTTTAGTGTCGCACCAGAGATTACATAATCTCCTTGGATCCAAATAACTAGATCCGGTCCAATGACAGGAATAGCACTAAACAAAGAAACAATTACTTGCGCCCCCCAGTAAGACATTTGTCCCCATGGCAGTACATAGCCCATGAAAGCTTCTGCCATCAGAGCCAAATATATGAACATACCAAACAACCACAATAACTCACGAGGCTTTTGATAAGAACCATATATCATGCCGCGGAACATATGGAGATAGACAACAATAAAGAACGCAGATGCGCCAGTACTATGCATATAACGCAATAACCAGCCATATTCCACATCACGCATGATGTACTCAACGGATGCAAAAGCGCCTTCAGCAGTAGGCGTAAAGCTCATAGTTAACCATACACCGGTCACTATTTGATTGACTAACACAATCGTTGCCAAGAAACCGAACATATACCAAAAGTTCATGTTTCGAGGCGCGGGATATTGAATCGCATGCATATTTGCAACGCGCATAATTGGCAGACGGTATTCCACCCAATCCATTAAATTTTTCCACATGCTATGCTGCCCCCTCTTCGGAACCAATCAGAATAGTGTTATCGTCGATAAACATGTAAGGAGGTACTACTAAGTTTAATGGTGCAGGTACGTTTTGGAATACACGCCCAGCCATATCAAACTTAGAACCGTGACAAGGACAAAAGAACCCTTCAGGTACACCTTCCACATATTGCTCAAACGCACCATCTTTAAAATGTTGTGGAGAACAACCTAAGTGAGTACATATCCCTACTAATACTAGGAATTCTTCTTTCAACGAACGATAAGTATTTTTAGCAAACTCAGGTTGTTGCTCTTCATCAGAATTAGGATCTTTAAGTTTATCGGCTAACCCTTCTAAAGACGCTAACAATTCAGGCGTTCTTCGCGCAATCCAAACAGGTTTGCTACGCCAAATAACACGAATCAACTGACCGGGCTCAATTTTACTGATATCTGCTTCAACATCGGCACCGGCAGCTTTTGCCTTGATGCTGGGGTTCCAAGACGCAATAAAAGGCACTGCGGCACCGACTACACCGACACCACCAACAACAGAGGTAGCCACAGTTAAAAATCTGCGCCTAGTATTACTGTCAGGTTGATTATCAGCTTCAGACGAATCGTGCGCATCTAAAGATACATTGCTCATCCACTTATCTCCGAGGGTTGGATTGATTTAACACTCTCATATACTGACCATCAGAAATGGTACAAAGCACTGAAAAAGTCATAGTTCTATTTTTAACAGAAAATGATAAAAGAAAACCCACAAAAAAGACAAGGAAATATCCAATAAAATGAAGAATAACTGAGACTTAAAGCTTATTAGACGTTTTAATAGACAGATAGCGTTTTTTTTACATTTTTTTAGCAATAAAAAACCCGGCAAGCGCCGGGTTTTTGTAAGTTTGTTGCTGACACCTTTTGCAAAGATGTCGCGCCGTACAATTAACGTTTTGAGAATTGTGGGCGTTTACGTGCTTTATGAAGACCAACTTTCTTACGCTCAACTTTACGTGCATCACGAGTAACAAAGCCCGCTTTACGTAATGCTGGACGAAGCGTTTCGTCAAATTCCATCAAAGCACGTGTAATGCCGTGACGAATTGCACCAGCTTGACCGCTAATACCACCACCAGCAACGGTGATGTAAAGGTCAAATTTTTCAGTCATTTCAACTAATTCTAGCGGTTGACGCACGATCATACGCGCAGTCTCACGACCAAAGAACTCGTCAAGAGGACGTTTATTAACAACTATATTGCCACTACCTGCACGAAGAAAAACACGAGCGGTAGAACTTTTGCGTCGGCCAGTGCCGTAATATTGATTATCTGCCATGTGTAATGCTCCTTAAAGGTCTAAAACTTGAGGCTGTTGAGCAGCATGATTATGCTCAGGACCAGCGTAGACTTTCATTTTGCGGAACATATCGCGTCCAAGTGGACCTTTAGGCAACATACCTTTAACCGCTTTTTCAATGATCATCTCTGGCTTGTGGGCTAATAACTTTTCAAAGTTAGTCTCTTTAAGACCGCCTGGATAGCCAGTGTGCGCGTAATAAATCTTGCCTTTGGCTTTATTACCAGTAACAGTGATTTTATCCGCGTTGATCACAACAATGTAATCACCAGTGTCTACATGAGGAGTATACTCTGGCTTATGCTTACCGCGTAAACGGCTTGCAATTTCAGTCGCTAAACGACCAAGTGTTTTGTCTGCGGCGTCAACCACATACCATTCACGTTTTACCGTTTCTGGCTTTGCAACAAAAGTTTTCATTTTAAATTACCCGAAAAATATAATAAATCGTTACTCTGGTTTCTACTTAAATCGCGAGTTTTTATGAAAAAACCAACCATTTAATCTGCAAGAAACCGCTAAAAATCAATACCTTGACCCCTTCGAGTCGTATGATTCATCCGCTTTCCCAAAGCGGGGGCAACTGGGCAGGGCGCGAATTATACAGAAGTTGAGATAAAACGCGAGTGGAAATTTTGAACAAATTAAGCATTTGAAGCTTTATTTGTTAAAAACAGCAAAAAGCATGCGCTTTGCTTATTTAAGCATTCACTTCGTTCACCGAGATTATTCGCTGCGCTTACGTTATGGCTGCGCCACTTATTCGCTGCGCTTATTTCAAGCATTCGCTGCGCTCACCGTCATCCTGACGTTTTTCAAACAGCGTCCCTGCTTTTCAATTTACTTTTTACCAACAGCAGCAAAAAGTAAACAAAAAGTGCCGCGCTCCAACCTTTTTTTGGTCCATATTGAAAATAGCCTTCAATGCCAGAACGGCGAAAGGTAACGTCCATGTAAGCTATTCGCCTTGTCAAGACGTCCATGTCTGGCCATCTGGCAAGGCTATTTGAAATACGGAAAATTGGATTCGCGGAAACATCAAAAGCATGGCTTCGCCATTGAAGCTAACTATTCTTTAAACCATTGCTGGTTGGGGAAGACTTAAAAAGTAGGATGTAGACATTTTCTTAATATAAGGAGAGATCTGCAATGTGCCAATTTTGGACATTATGCACTGTTGATAGTAACTTCGGCTTAACGCCCAAAGCGGACCTTAGACTTAAACTATTTTACGGCTACTTCATTCGACATTGCTGACATTAGTACGATTGAGCTATTTCCAATTACATCACGAATAATTTAACTTTGTTCTGAAAATCCTCAAGTCAGCCTCCGAGTCCATGTTCAGCTATGCTGAAAGGTGCTCAAACCATCACAAACGGGAGGCTGTTATGTCATTTTACTCGGGCATTGACTTACATTCAAACAATCACGTCGTGGTTGTCATCGACGAAGAGGATAACAAGGTTGTGGATAAGCGTATCGACAACAATTTAAACATCACACTTGAACTGCTCGCACCTTACAAAGAGCAGATAAAAGCGGTGGCCATTGAATCTACCTTTAACTGGTATTGGTTAGTGGATGGCCTGATGGAGCATGGTTATCAAGTGGAGCTGGTGAACACTGCAGCGGTTAAACAATACGACGGTTTAAAATACAGTGGCGACCATCAGGATGCCTTTCACCTTGCGCATTTGATGCGATTAGGGATATTGCCTACCGGTCATATTTACCCGCCTGAATACCGACAAGTACGGGACTTATTGCGACGTAGGCGACAATTGGTGAAACATGCATCCAGCCATATGATAAGCATTCAAAATCAAATCTGGCGCTCGTTAGGGTATCGGGTCAACTGTGTCGACATTCGTAAAAAGACCTTCACACTGCCTTTCGAATCAGGCAGTTTTTTATATCATTCAGCTCATACCAATCTCACCATCCTTAAGGCATTAGATAAACAGATTGCCATCATAGAACAACAAACACTGGAAGCGGTGGAGCTTAAAGATGAATTCAAACTGCTGACCAGCGTAACCGGTATTGGTCCGATTTTAGGTTTAACTATCATGTTAGAAACAGGTGACATCAACCGATTTGAAGCCGCTGGTAATTACGCGTCTTATTGTCGTTGTGTCAACAGTGTGCGTGAAAGTAACGGCAAGAAGAAAGGCACAGGTAACCGTAAAGCAGGCAATAAATACCTGTCATGGGCCTTTTCCGAGGCTGCCCATTTTCTAGTACGGTTTGATGCCAAAGCCAAACGTTTTTACGAGCGTAAAAAACAAAAGCGCAATGGTATTGTTGCCATTAGAGCTGTCGCCCATAAAATCGCCAGAGCGGTATTTCACATGTTAAAGAATAAACAGGCCTTCGATATCGAACGTGTCTTTAGTTAGTTTCCCGGTGTCATTCAGCCAGCAATCGGGGTTGGATATTAAACCAGTGTTATTCTGAATGGAGGGTGATACCGGACTTTATTTTGTTCGCCCGCATGTTAAGCCAAGTTGGGTCTGGAAGGCGAAAGCCTAACCACCACCTCTGTGCGTTTACCGCATTGGATAACATGGGGAACTGAAGTTTTGTGGCGCACCGAGGTGCGTGGGAAATTGGCCTTTACAGGCCAAGGACTAGAGCCAGATGGGTGACTGTTGCGGATAAATTATCCAGCACAACCAATAGAAAAACATATTAGCGAATAAAAACCGGAACACGCTGTAAGGAAACACAAACTTAAATGTTTGCTAAAAAGCAATCCGACTTTTATCGCACTGTTGACAACGGCTGACTTATGGGTGACCCCGATAGTCCCTGAAATAAAACGGTAACAACACCGCCCTTGACGGTGTGTTTTTTTACCCACAAGGTTTTATTGCCTAGTCGGGCATTTAACCTATATTAAGGAATATATATGCGTTTTATCAATAAGTTACTATCCATTTCTTTACTTTCAATTTGCTTAACTACAGCAGCATCAGCCACCGTAGATTTCTAGGAGGAAGAAAATACAAACTACACGATTTATTTTGATGGAGGGTTCACCCAATCATTATATTACAATTTGCAAACGCCGCGTAATGGAGCTGAAATAATCAATGTTGAGTGGGAATATTTTGATTTTGACAACGGCTTTACTACTCAAACAGTTGATTTGTGTTATAGACAACCATATTCCAATAGTGACTTTACTTGCACCGATATTTCTGGCAGCCCCACTGGTGCAACTAACCACTTTAATGGGTTTGACGCGCGAGGAACGATGGTATTGAGGTATACATTGATTGGCGGCACATATTATGCACATTGGGATAATAGTGTCAAAAATAAAATAAAAGTCACATACGACTATTAAACATCATTAGGGAGAGGGAATGTTAATCAGTAATGAAAAGTTGAACATTGACACGCCTAACGTTGGTGCTAAAGATGATTTAGTAAAAACACTGGCTAGCAATGACAAAGAAGGTAATGCTAAGGTCTCGGAAATCGGCTTAAGTCAGCTAGGTACCAGAACCTTAATTATCTGTATCAACTATCGCTTAGTACTGCTAAGCAAAACCCTTCTCCCGTTTATATTGGAGCTGAAAAACGTATTGAATTGCTTTCTACATCAGTAAATGACATAGCCAAAAAATCAGGTCATGAGTATACACTCGAGCAAATAAACAGAGTGGTGGAAGATATAAAGAAAGAAGTTAATATCGAAGAGATGAAGCTAGGTGATGTGAATGCCAACGCTGGCTCAGTGTACTCGTTTCTTAGTAGCACAGACAAAGCACATTTGGCCGATGCTTATCAGTATGCGTTAGATAATAATACCAACCTAAAAGATGTGGCAATTGCAGCAGGTAGCTTAGGAAGGGCTAGGTATGTTGAGGCAAAAATAAGTTCTGGAACAACCTACTCATACTACAGACCTGAAGAAAAGCAAAACGCAGATACGTCTGATGCTGTAGATCAAAAAGAAACAGATAAAACGGAAATAGCACCCAAAACAGATTATTTTAAATCACTAATGGAACAATTGAAAAAAGACGAATTATTTTCTTCTAACCCATTTTTGAGAAGCACCCTAATTCAAGATGTTTCATCAGCTAATCTGCAACATACCATACCTTTGTTTCTAAAAGATGAAATAACAGAAATTAGTGATTAATTAGTAATCGTTGGGGCCAGAAACGTTGGTTTATCAAACCGTAAACGGCGGCTATTGGCACTGAGGCGATATTCGGCTTAGAGCGATTAGCGGAAGTTTAACTAATACTAGAACTCAGTGATTTAATCACTGAGTTTTAGTTTGAATATATTTAAAATTAAGCGTCAATAAATAACACTTCACCGTTAATGAAGCCGTCAACTGAACGCTCGAAGGCTTTACCAACTAGAGCGCCCGGTACAGGTTCAAATCCCGGCATCATTTCACCGTACACATCCCATGCTTCTTTTAATACAGTTGGATTAACAACGTTAATGCGAGTGCCTCTTGGCATTTCCAAAGCAACACACTTAACAAAAGTATCAATTGCGCCACTTGTTGTAGCATCCGCAATTGCATAAGGAATTGGTTTTACGTTCAAAATCCCGCTGATCAATGTGAATGAACCGTTATCAGCAATGTATTCTTGGCCAATGCGAACTAAGTTTATTTGTCCCATCATTTTGCTCATTACTGTCGTCATCCATTGCGCTTCTGTCATTTCAGTAAATGTTTCATATTCACAATAGCCTACTGTATTAACAACAGCGTCAAAGTGACCAACTTTTTCATAAAGCTCTCTAATTGACTTTTCATCGGTGATATCAACAATGTGATCAACATTGCCAGAACGCCCCGCTGTGATAACTCTATGTTTACCTAAACCAGTTAATGCAGCTTGCCCCATTTTGCCTAAAGCACCGATTAAAATTACTGTTTTCATGACTTTCTCCGTCTGTGTTATTTCGATGGAGGCAATATTAGTGAAACAGCTTAACAAATAGAAACAATAATGTTTTGTTAGTGATACCAAATTATTTGGTTAAGCTATAATGCTATATGTATTAAAACTAAATAGGCTAAGTATGAGTAGAATTGATAGGCTGGACATTAAGCAATTGCGGGTATTTCAAGCGTTAATACGTGAACACAACGCATCCAAGGCTGCAAGTCAGCTTGGTCTAACTCAGCAAGCGGTTAGTGAGCAACTTAAAAAATTACGTGATGTATTTGAAGATAGGCTCTTTCTCAGAAAAACTAATGGCTTTGTTCCTACACCTTTTGCTGAATCCATTTCATATGATATCGACAAAGTGTTAAGGGATTTTGAGTTACTTTTATCACCTAAGGTATTTGATCCGAAAACAGTCAAAGGTACATATGTGATTGCAGCTACTGATTACGCTCAACAGGTTGTTTTGCCTGAACTGATTGCGACACTACGAGAGCAGTCGCCCAGTTTAAAGATTATCGTCAGGGATTTTGAAATTGATAAGCTTCATGACTTAATGGAAAGTGGAAAAGTTAATTTAGCTATCGCTTTTCCTGATTATATTCCTGATTCATACCCTATTATCAAGTTATTTGAAGAGTACCATGTTTGCGTCACTTCTAATCATTCAACTATCTCCAAGGTTAATACCTCTTTAGAAGAAGTCGCAGCTCATCCTAGCATTATAGCTTCCCCATCTCGTCCTAATTTTAAAGGCTCTATAGATGACTGGTTTAAGCAATTTGGGTTAGAAAGAAATGTCATGGTGTCAGCACCATGTTTTTCGGTAGTACCAATGTACTTAGAAGCCACAGATTCCATTGCGTTTTTGCCAGCTAAAGCAATAGAAGGATTAGATTTATCTATTATCGACTTAGAGCACTCTCCAGAGCCATTTGATGTGATAGCTGCTTGGCATCCAAGATATAGCGATGATTTAATTCATAAGTGGGTTGTTGATAAACTAAAAAAGCTATATTTTCAACTTCCGCTAATGGCACAACCAAGCCCAAGTTATTTCAACTCGACACCCTGTTTTTGAGAGAACTTACCAAAGGATGCATAATCCTTTGGTAATCTAGTTACGCATCAATACTTTCTGATACCTCAAGCGCATCATCAACTTCTATACCCAAATATCTAACGGTACTTTCAAGTTTTCGATGCCCAAGCAATAACTGACAAGCTCTTAAGTTCTTCGTCTTTTTATAAATGGGTGATGGCTTTGTTCGCCGCATCGTATGCGTGCCATATTGAGTTTTTGTCCAAGCCAATTGAATCAACCCAATTATCAACAATTCTTCCATATTGCCTAGTAGAAATATGGTCTGAAGGCTTGGCTCTCGATTTGAATAAGTAATCGCTTGGACTTAGGTTTTGTGTCGCAATCAATTCTGAAATAGATTTTCTGATATTTTCAGTTATCTCAAACTGAACGGGTTGCTGTGTTTTCTTCTGAACAACAATTGCCCGAGATTGAATAGTATTGCCGTGACAAATATCTCTGACCCGCAGCGCGACGAGATCGCAACCACGCAATTTGCTGTCTATTGCTAGGTTAAAAACTTTATCAGGACAGTCATCGCAATGATTTGCTTAAGAAATGGATTCCGGCTCAAAAGACTACCGGAATGACAAATTAATTATTAGCTTTTAGTGTGCAAAGCACATGCTCTTGATTTTTATCGCGACTCCAAGTTCGTCGAGCAACTTAATCAAATAGAGGGCAAATTACACGGATGTAATTTAAGCAATGCTTGTAGGGAACAAATCATTGCGACCTTTATTTGATTATGTCGCGCAGACTTTAGAACTTGGCCGGAGCGCGGCCTCTTTCTGGATACTCTTTCTTGGCTGTTGACCATATTTAAGGGATAAAAATGGAACGCACTTTAGTGCGGCCCGAAGGGTGAAATATAGGGATTTATTTCATAATAAGAGTTTCTAGCTCGAAGGGATTCGAGTTAAGAACTGCATGCGACCGCCATGGATGGCGGAAGGTAGAGTAACGCAGGACGCAGTTACCGAGATAGCAGGTGAGCAACGCGAATGCTTGAAGTGAGCGAAGCGAATAATCTTAGTGTACGAAGTACATGCTTTTACAAGCGCAGCCAAAACGCTTAGCGTTTTGGCACCAACAATGCGGGATCTAACCTTTCATTAAACCAATTAATGCGCCAGTCTAAATGGGGGCCTGTTACTCGGCCCGTGGCGCCAATTTCGGCGACTAAGTCCCCTTGTTTAACTGGCGTGCCAGCTGTCACATGGCCTTTACTTAAATGGATAAATGTAGATGACACACCAAATCCATGGTCAATAATCATAGTGCCTCCAGAATAATACATGTCGGGCACCCATAAGGTCACTATGCCATCTGCGGGGGCATGCACTGGAGTTCCGGTAGGTCCTGCAACATCGACCCCAAAATGAGGGCGTTTAGGCGTTCCATTAAAAACTCGACGACTACCATATACGCCACTAATAGGTCCTTTTGCAGGCCAGATAAATTCTTGCGTGAAGTCTGTTCGATCATCATTCGTCTTTCGGGCGTTAGCTACTTGCAGATTATCTTGCTTAATTCTATCTAACACACTTTTTGGAGGGCTCACGTACTTACTTTCAACCCCTTCAATTCGTTGTTCTACGTATGTACGCTTAGTTAGCGTTAAGGTTTTACTATGCTCTTGACCGAGTTTATCCAGCCATTTGAGACTTTGCTTAAGGTCTGCGTCTCGACCAAATCCAAATGCAAACTCCCCAGCATCTGAAATTTTGATTACTTTGTCATTTAACCAAACTTGACTACCCGGAGGAAGCTCGCCTCTAATCAAACTGCCTTGGGTCAATTCACCGCGCAATTTAATATCTGCAGCAACCACATGACTGGTCAACACAACCAATAATAGCCACACATACTTAAGCATAAGCAATCGCTCCTTTACCTACTCCTTCAAAAGCAAGCACTTTGAACTGGCTATCTTTCGATAAACGCTGCTGCTCTTCCAGCATATATTGAGCCAAACACTCTACGGTAGTATCTGTTTGAATTAATTCAGCTTCAGCTTTAGGAATAGCCATTTCAAAACGCCCTTGCGATGCTTCATAAGCAAAAACAAAATGTTGTGAAAATTCAACATCATTTACCTGTAGTCCTGTTTCAACAGGCGTCACTATATCCTCTTCAGTGCCAATATAAATATCACACCAGCGTTTGGCCCAGTATTCTTGCCACAATTGGCTTTGCTGTTGATTTTCATACACTATGACTTTCGATCTGTGACCATGAGCAATACGCTGACAATTTCCCTCATGTTTTTTCAAACCATGGGTATAGTGATAAAAAGGGCTATCTATCACTTCAGCTCTTAATATTAGTTCAATGCCCTGCACGTTTTCTGGTAAATGCGTAGCAATCACATCTTTCAAGTAATCACTCACCGACGGCATAGTCACCTGCTCAGAATAGACAAAAGCGTAAGCTTCTGCAGGGCAATTAAGATGAATTGACTTACCATCAGGGCGCATAAAATCGACTTTAACGATGTCATTTTTTTCGTCTCGCTCAATCAGGCTAAAGCTATGTTCAACAGGAACCAGTAATTTGTGATCTATGTATTCGTCGATTAGGTATTTAAGTTGCTTTTTAACTTTACCAAAATCAAGCACCATACTTTCTTCATTAAGGTCGCCGTTTAAAATCACATCAACAATCCAGCTTTCTCCCACCATTCCTCGCTTAGGGCAAAGGTAAGAAAAGTCCATAACGGTTAAATCATTAACAAATAATTGCATATAAAATTGAGTCTACTTTGTAAAATAAATGGTTAAAACTAGTTGATACTCAACCTTCACAGGCAAGTATCCGAGGTATTACTATTTCTGAGCTTTCAATAGCTGATCTTTCAAATTGGGCGGTATACCACGGATCATTAAAGTATCAGAGCCTGCATCATAGCTCACTCTATCACCTAATAATTTACGCTCAAAACTTAAAGAAATTCCACCGCCCTGACCAGTAAACTTAGCCAATGTTTTTAATGCACTGCGGTCTGCTTGAAATTGCTCTTCTACAGGTTGTTCAGCACTTTGATTAAACTGTTCAAAACTAACGTGATCACTAGGCAATTTAGCGGCTAACTCGTGGATTTGAATATCTTCTCCCATTTCTAACTTTTCTTTGTAATAGTCAGAAACGGTTTCACGAGCTTGGTGTTTCTCTTCGGGATCGAGCTCTTCGGCCGCCAAAAAGGCATCCACTGTGGTCAATAGTTGCTTGTTCTGTTGTTTAACATCAACCAATTCTTCACATCCAATAAAGTGCATAAAAAAGTCAGATACTTTACGACCCATACGCCCTTTAATAAAGCTAATATACCTTTGCTGCTCGGCACTTACATCTAGCTGGGTTAAATCAATGCGTACAGCCAGTTGCATTTTGGCAAGATCTAAATGGTCGCTACTGCTTAACTCTAAATCACGATTAATCTCAACATGTTGCTTAGTATTGATCATAGCAATCATCAAATAATCGGTGGCTAGAAATTGATAATGACTAAACACCACAAAACCGGTCTCTAAGGTACCTGTGTCGATGAGAGATTTTTTTAGTAACTCACTGGCCTGCAGACTAAATTCAACAAAATCTATTTCTTCACTTTGAAGTTTTTCCAATAAAGTCTTAAATTGTACCGCATGTGGCTTTAGTGTTGGCTCATCTGAGTCTGACGTCTGGTCTTGACTCACACTAACAATTTCTGCCTGTGGTTGTGCAAAACAGCCTACGCCTTTACCGGGTTTGGTATTGAAAGCATGGTTGATTTGTTGCGCTAAATTTTCAATTTCAGGGTTAACGTCAAAGCAACTCGCTCTTGGCACTAGCGTTAATTCTTCTTGCTGGTTAACAGCTAGTTGATGTACAACAAAGTGGTGGATCAAGGCACTCACAATAATTCCTTACCTAAATTCAATTAAATTGGCCTGTTGATGCTTGTTTATTCGCAATTTATCCAGACCATTGTTACTATCGCGCTAATATTACTTGAAAACATTTTTAGAGCTTAACACATGCCACAACAATCAAAATATTCAGATAGTCAATTCGAAGCGATCATGCATGACATTATCCTTGCACTTGAAACACATCAAGCGAATCGCGACCTTTCACTTATGGTATTGGGCAATGTTATTACTAATATTTTTCAGCAACAAGTAAACGAAAAACAACGCAAGCAAATGGCAGAACAGTTTACACAAGTGCTATTAAAAAGTATCAATGCAAAATAAAAAAATTAAGGGCCTGCTCTCTCAATGATTTTAACAGAAACTCCACGTAGAAAATTAGTCACCCAATTAGTTAACTGGGGGCACTGGTTTGCTTTGTTGAATATATTTATTGCCATCACCATTGCTGGGATTTATATATTAAATTCGCCTATTCCAGACACACCACTTGGGCTGTTATACCTACTTTTCAATTGGTTAAGTCATATTGGCTTTCTGACTTTCTTTGCCTTTGTCATACTTATACTGCCACTTTGCTATTTGGCCAAGAAGGCTAAAACGGTAAAGATTGTAAGTTCGGCGCTAGCAGCGCTAGGACTTGCCTCTCTTGGGTTTGACGCATTGCTATATAATAAATATGGCGTACATCTTAGTTTTAATTCGGCCGATATCATTCGCCACGAGGCCCAGACGGTCATCGCCCAATTCAGCTGGCAACAGTGGGGTTACTTATTATTTTTATTTTTGGTACTGGTTTACCTTTCAACTGGTTGTTGCTAACGCCTTATGGACACGTATAACTAAACTACAAAAACGACGTTTAGGCTTTCCGATCAGCGTATTTTTTGTCAGTTGTTTCGTCACCAGTCACGCGTTACATGTTTGGGCCGATGCAAACTTATACCAACCTATTATTCAGCAAGACAATATGTTCCCATTGTCATATCCGGCTACCGCCAAAACCTTGATGGCTCGGTATGGACTGTTAGACATCGAAGATTACCAGCAGCGTAAAGCCTTGCAATTTAACCATTCAGTAAGTGGTATCACCTACCCGGTAGCCCCTGTTTATTGTCCAGTCAAACAAGATAAAAAGGTACTGGTGTTAACGGTTACCTCAGGCAATATTCCGCAACAAATACCGGGATTGGTTAAAGGCCAACATCACTATGGATTTCAGTCTGATGACGCCAGTGGTATCAATTCAATTTTATATGGATTACCTGAACTGTATCACCAAGCGTTACAAGCTTATCAGCCAATACTATTGAATTTGCCACAATCCATGGGATTGAATGTATCTTTGTATTTGCCTGAGACTCAGCAAACACAGTTACGGGGTTACGCGCAAGATTGGTCGCAATTTACCCAAGGCGTACAAAACGCCACTAGCAATTTGGCGGTTGGCTTTATTCAAGCCAATCAGCTGCCGGCGTTATTAACAGATAAAACGTTAGCTGAATATCAAATAATAGTGACCAACTTAGCTAGCTCAGATAATTTGAGGCAATTACTTTTCACTAATATTCCGCTAAATAAAGCCTTGTCTAGTCATGAAGATATTGCTCCCACAGCATTGGCCTTACTCGGCTGTAACGCCCAACCACGGACTTACAGCACTGGTACAAGCTTAACCGCCAGCTCTGGCATGAACTATGTTGTTGGCACTCAAGGCAGTAAAGTTGTACTGCTAAATAACAATCAAAGAATCGAAATAATGAACAATGGCAGTGTCAGGACCTTCGATCTCAATTCTAGTCAGGAAGTGTTTACCCCTATCAACACTAACTTACTGGGCCAAGGGATTAAAAACCTCACGCATTTTTCTGCTAAACGTTCAGTTAAAAATCAATAGCCTTCTTTTAACCGTAAGCAGCAAGACTTTGCTTACGGTTAAATAATATAATCGAGTTATTTAAGGGCGATACTGATGTAAACCCCCCGTTGACATTCATGCTGATGCTGATTACCTGCTAATTTAATGGCAGGGGCATAATACTCATCTCCATCATGCCAATTCATTTAATTGCTTCCTTTGGCTCTTCTTCTACTTTTTTCATTTCTTTCTTGACTATTTAACAACTCTGCAATAAGTTAAATGCAAATCATTCTCATTTGCGAAAAATAACTATGCCAACAAATTACTGTTTTACATTTTCAGCGATTGAATTAACTGTTCGTTACTGCAACAACCAAGCTAACGATCTGGATATCATCGGCAGCTATGTACATCTTGGATTACAAAGGGCACAAAATCTAAAGCAGTTAAAAAGTGTGCGTTCTGCCCATATGCGTGTAATCGACACTCTGATTGAAACCATGTGTGACAACACAATCCCACTAGTATGGCGTCAACACTGCTATCTTTATCTAAAACGATTGTTACCCCTACTTTTCGAAATGTTGAGAACCGGCCAAATATAGCCAAAAAGTAAATGAGATCAACATGTTGTATAACTATTTTTTACAGCAGAAAACCCCACAACAGTCTACGCCCTGTCAATCAAAAACCGCTACCAGAAAAAAATGAACCAGTAAGGAGAGTTGTCATGGTCGAATATCAATATATTTGTATTCAACACCGAGCTTGGGTAGATGAAAATCCACAACAAGCTTTTGAAAATGTTTTACAGCTAACTAAACTAGCTGAAAAAAAGCTACATAAGAACCAATTTGAAGAAGCTATTCAACTACTAGGCGCCGCTTTTGAAACAGCAGAGATTATCTTTGATAATCGCTTAGAGTCACCGCAACTTACTACTAGCTTAACGTCTTCGGCTATTATGTTAGCCCATGCTTACTCCATAACTGGTAGAGTCGAAACCGCAACACGGCTACTCCTCAGGCTAAAAAACAAAATGCAATGTGCAATTAACTGCGCTGCAGGTTATGCCACCAAGGTCGCTTTTTTCCAACACTGTGCAGAAGCCTTAACAGAAGCCAACAAAGATATTAATTACGCCTTACAAGAAAAACCTACTCATGGGCTTAACTACCACTAATAAATCTCCAATCTTGTACCTGGCGCAGCTTATGAGTTTTTCAATCGCTCCATCACTCCCATTCATAAACGGCCTTTCAGAAAATATTAAGCGGTTTTTGAATGAAACCTTGGTATGCAAAATGACACCAGCAACCTTAAGCAATGAATATTTGTTCTTGACTTCCTCTCCACAAGAAAGATAATGAGAATTATTACCAATACCATCATCACTATCACTACTACTACATAAAATGGATATCAACATGAAAAAGTCTTCAATCGCTTTAGCCTTACTTCTAGGACTATCACTTACCGCTTGCGTAGACGACGGTGAAGATGGTGCTCCTGGTGCAGACGGAGTATCGGGAACTGATGGCGTGGATGGCGTGAGCACTTTTGTTACACGCAATGATGTCATTACAACTAATGCGAACATTGCGTATGCAGCCTATGCAGACTCATTGATATCAGCACAAACGATGCGCAGTAAAATTGCTACTTTTATTGCCGATCCGTCCGAAAGCAACTTCAGTCACGCCAAACAAGCTTGGCTAGCCGCTCGCGAACCCTATGGGCAAACCGAGGTTTATCGCTTTAGAGAAGGTCCAATCGATGCTTTATTAGACAACGGTACCATAGGTGAAGATGGAGAAGGCCCTGAAGGTCGCATCAATGCATGGCCATTAGGTGAAGCAATTATTGACTATGTTGCCGTTGTGGTGGATGGCGATCCGGGCCCCGAAAGCGCAGCCAATGCTCTAAGCGGTAATGTAATTGCCAATACAACCGAATACCCAGTAATTAACGCAGAAACTATACAAGATGTATTTGAATTGGGTGAAGACGAGAGAAATGTCACCACTGGTTACCACGCCATTGAATTTTTACTTTGGGGGCAAGATTTAAACGAAGATCTGAGTGGCTCGGGTACCAGAGACTCAAGTGGTGGCCAACGTCCAGTATCAGATTACTCTGTGACCGTTGGTACTTGTACTTCGGGAAATGTAGCTGTAACCGACGACATTTGTACTAGACGTGGACAGTACTTATTGGCTGCTGCCGATGTGCTAGTGGCCGATTTAACCGCAGTAGTTGAAGCTTGGGAACCCAATGCTGGCGTACATTACACCGCTTTTGTGGCTGGCGGAAATGAATCTTTAGCTAAAATAATGGAAGGTATGGGCCGCTTAAGTTACGGCGAATTAGCAGGAGAGCGTATCAATATTGCTCTCAAAACCGATTCTCAAGAAGATGAGCACTCATGCTTCAGTGACAACACCCACAGAGATATTTTCTTAAATGCGAAAGGGGTTCAAAACTCATTTAACGCAAGTTATACCCGTATAGACGGCGAACAAATCGAAGGCGCCTCAATCTATGATTTAATGGTTGTTGAGGGACATCATGAGTTAGCGAATAGTTTACGAGCCTCACTAGAATCAACAATGGCGGCGGCAGCAGTAATAGATACTAAAGCGAAAACAGGCACGCCTTTCGATGTATTGATTCAACAAGGTATTAACCAACCAAATGTTGTTGCAGTAATTGACGCATTAGTTGAGCAAACTGATTACATCGAACAAGCAATAGTAGCTTTAGGGATTACTGTTAACGATTTACGTCAAGATACTGAAGAAGATATTAGTGGCTAATATGCCCCATTATCATTTTGAATAGAGTGAAACATACTTGAAAAACGCCACAATAACCAATATTAGCAAGCCACTTCAACCTATCATGGTTGCGGTGGCTTTGACGTTTCTAACCGCATGTGGAGGTGGGTCTGATAGCCCTACCACACCAGAGGATGTCATCCCTCCCACCCCAGTTCCACAACCAGAGCTAGACCATAGCGGGCTAACACCACTGAAAGCCGACACTATTGATGATACTGAGTATTTATCAGGAGGTGACGCCACAGTATTTGTAGCTGATGAAGACGCTTTTAGTACTCGGCCCAACCCGATAGCCGATGATTTTACTTTGGATGGTAATTTTACTTCTGGAGATCATATTTTTAGAACACCTCACGATGGTGCGGGCCCTTTACTTAACACCAGTAATTGTCAGGGCTGTCATCTAAACGATGGACGCGGTGTACTGCCAAGCAATATAGCCCAGCCATTTACCAGTATGTTAGTCAAAATTGGCGATGGTTCAGGGGCGCCCGACCCTGTTTATGGTGATCAGTTGCAAACCTTCGCCGAACAGAGTTTTAGTACTTCTGACTTTGCTTCTGGTTGGCCTCGTTTTAATGGTTCAACCAACGGTGACGTATTGCTGGGCGAGGCCTACACCTACATTGAATTCGCAGAAGTAACCGGTAGTTATCCAGATGGCACTTCCTATAGCTTACGTAGTCCAGTTTATAAAACCAAAGATTTAAGCTTTGGTGAGTTTACTGCAGATATACGTTTTTCTCCAAGAATCGCCCCCCAAGTGTTTGGCGTAGGTTTGCTAGAAGCCATTCCAGAGCAATATATTCTAGCGCTTGCGGACGAAGATGATACTGATCAGGATGGAATATCGGGTCGTGCCTCAATGGTGACAGACGTACTGACTAATAAACCCCGGTTAGGACGCTTTGCATACAAGGCGCAAGCTCCAAGCGTTTTACAACAAGTTGCCGGAGCTTACAGAGGTGACATTGGTATCACCAGCAACATATTTATAGAAGAGCCTTGCACTAACTTACAAACAGCCTGTTTAAACCAAGCAGAACGCGAGACGAACGCAGCAGGACAAGCCGACATCAGCGATTTAGAGCTAGCCCAAGTTGAATTCTATAACCGCGTATTGGGAGTACCGGCAAGACGAGGGTTTGACCAAGTCAACGCCCAATGGAATGCCGACGTCGCAGCTGGGCGACAGGCGTTTTTCGAAACGGGTTGCATTGGCTGCCATACACCTAGACATGTGACAGAAGAAGCCGCAGGCAGTGTGTTAGGAGAAATCGCGTTTAGTGGACTAGAAGAAAACGCCGCGCCGATTGACATGCTATCCAACCAAACCATTTATCCTTATACAGATTTGTTGCTACATGATATGGGGGGCAGTTGTACCGTCACTCGCGAAACAAAAGATGAAGTCAGTTGTACAAGCGGTGAAGAATGCATGTATGTACAACGTTGCGATGGTTTAGCAGATGATCTCGTGCAAGGCATGGCATCCGGCACAGAATGGAAAACACCTGCGTTGTGGGGAATAGGCTTAGTACAAACCGTTAACCCAGATGCGACGTTTCTGCACGATGGCCGAGCTCGAACGATTGAAGAAGCAATCTTATGGCATGGCGGCGAAGCAGAAAATAGTTTAACTGCCTTTAAACAGCTTAACCAAAACCAGCGCGCACAAGTACTGACGTTTATCGAATCACTTTAATGACAATTAATCGCTATTGGATCATGCCATTGATGACCTGCTTAATCAGTTGCAGCAAGGTCTCTGTGCCCGCATTTCAGGAAGCTGAACACTTGCCTGCAGGTGGTATGACCGGAAAAGGTTTATCTGATAGAAGCTTTGTACAAGTGGGCAGAAATGTTGATCGTAAAGAAGAGCTTAAGTTCTGGACCGGCTTTTCGTTGTTTCGCGACCCCTGGGTCATTGCCCCTAGCTCAACAAGAGACCGAGATGGACTAGGGCCTTTATTCAATACTCGTTCCTGTATTAGTTGTCATTCTGCTGGTGGCAAAGGCCCTGCCCCAGCAGAAGGACTATCAAAACCTTCGGCCTTAGTCATACGCCTAGGTTCAGCACAACACGGGTTATTTGTTGATCCTGTCTATGGTGGTCAAATACAGCCCCGAGCAATTGCTGTTACTCATTCTAGTATTCAACCTGACTTAGTTGGCGAAGCCCGATTAGACCTACGATATCAACAGATTTCCGGCCAATATGCCGATGGTACGTCTTACACCCTACGCCAACCCACATATGATTTAACTGACTTAGCCTATGGCGAATTGGATAAACGTAGTGTCCTTTCACCGCGCTTCTCTCCTGTTATTTATGGAGTGGGGTTATTAGATGCCATCAGCGCAGAAGATTTATTAAGCCAAGAAGATATCAATGATAATGACCAAGATGGAATATCAGGCAAATATAATCGAGTACCTATTATGCCTTCTAGGCACAATACCGCTATATTTCATCAACCAATTGCTGACCTAAGCGACACACTCTCTTTAGGCATTGGGCGTTTTGGTCATAAGGCAAAACAACCCAGTTTACATCAGCAAGTGGCTGCTGCATTTAGAGATGATATTGGTATCACTAATACCTCTTTTGAAACTGAGTCATGCAGTATTCAACAAAAAAATTGTCAAGCCGCCTCAGCAATTGGCGGCCATCAGTCGATTGAAATACCTGATAAGCTACTAGACTTAGTCACCCAGTTTAATCAACTGATTGCGGTACCACCAGCGAGAGGTATAAACGCTAAGCAAGTTCAACAAGGCCGAGACTTGTTTTACAAATTAGGATGTGAGTCCTGTCATACAGCCAGTTATACAACCGATGTTAATTACCCACACCCACGCCTCGCTAATCAAAAAATTTGGCCATACACAGACTTGGCTTTACATGACATGGGCGAAGGCCTAGCAGATGGCGTAAACGAATATGACGCCAATGGTCAAGAATGGCGTACACCGCCTTTGTGGGGTATTGGTGCTAGAAAAAGTGTTCGCGAAGAAAACCTATTTTTACACGATGGCAGAGCTCAAACCGTGGCCGAAGCTATTTTATGGCATGGCGGTGAAGCCCTGACCAGCCAGCAATCATTTATTCAATTAGACCTTGCACAACGAAGCGCACTTCTAGCGTTTTTAGATGCCATTTAGGAGTTGTTATGCATCACCCTCTTACACACATAGCGTCATTTACTAAACTTAGTTTGGTAATATCCTTCAGTTTGATCTTAGGAGCCTGCGGTGGCGGAGGCGGTAACACGTCGTCAACGCCAACACAACCGGATCCTGTGGTTGAGCCCACTCCTAATCCAGCGGCAGATCTAAATGCCGAATTTGCTTCGTATCTTACTGATTTAACGGATAATCATATCATCCCTGCCTATGCTGATTTTGTAACTAAAACTCAAGCACTGCAAACCCAAAGCCATGCCTTTTGTTCGGCAAATACAGCCAACATAGCCGACTTAACGAGTTTTAAGCAACGTTGGCAAGAAGTGGTTCAAGCATGGCAAAAAATCCAATGGCTGAATTTAGGCCCGGCTTTAGACGAAACTCGTTCACTGCGTATTCAATTTTGGGAGCCCGGTACCGATGCAGTCAGAAACGGCGTAGAGGCCTTACTATTGAGGCAAGGTGAAACAATTGACGCCGTTTTAATATCGGGGGTAAATGTGGGAGCTCAAGGCATTCCCGCATTAGAATATTTACTATATCCGCCGAATAATAGCGATACACTCATTAACGCATCAAATAGAGAAAAACGTTGCGAAATCGCCACGGCTATCGCTGACAATTTATACAACATGTCCAGTGCAATACACAGCCAATGGCAAACATCAGGTGGCAATTACCGACACACATTAATCACTGGTATTAATGAGTTTAGCTCGGTGCAAGATGCGGTAGAAGAACTCGTCACCCTGTGGCTTGAACATATCAATATTGTAAAAGATGATAAAATTCTGGCAGCGCTGGCAGTTACATCGCCAGGTATATCGCAAAATGCAGAACACTATTTGAGTGATGAATCACTTACAAGCATAACCACCAATTTAGCGACATATGTGAGTATATTCACTGCTGAGGGTGGACAAGGTTTTGATGACATTTTGACAACCACCTTAGCCCAGCAAACCATTGCCACTCAAGTAAACACAGAAATAGCCGCAGCCGTTAGCCGTATCGCAACTATCAATCAAAACTTAAACAACTACTCAAGCGCCATTGCTAACGATAATGGCCGTGCCCAGCTCACAGCATTAGTCGATGAACTCAATGCCATACGAGATGTATTGACCATTGAGTTTTTACAAGCGTTAGATATCAGTACCGGCTTTAACGCAACAGACGGCGATTAATTTTTAGTATGAATAACAAAACAGACATTCAAAGGAATTTTTTGCAGTGAACCATAAGACAACGCGAATGAATTATACCAAGTTAAGTACTATTGCTAGCTTAGCCTGCTGCCTAGGAAGCATGTTTTGGCCATCAACTTTGCTTGCTCAACAATCGGTGCCAGCACCAAGCGCAGAAAGCCCAACTAAAGAAAGTAAAATATCTGACGTAATTCAAATTTTTGGCAATAAACATGCTTTAGAAACCGCCACTGGTTCGGGCTTCGTCTTAAACGAGAGCGCGCTAGAGCAGTTTGAATTTGATGATATCCATCGGGTATTACAAGGTGTTCATGGCGTATATATTCGCGAAGAAGATGGTTACGGATTGAGGCCCAATATCGGTTTACGGGGTGCCACTAGCGAACGCAGCAGCAAAATAGCTTTGCTGGAAGATGGTGTATTGATAGCGCCAGCTCCCTACTCCGCACCTGCCGCCTACTATTTTCCCAACATTTCCCGTATGACCCAAGTTGAAGTATTTAAAGGACCTTCAGCGATTACATATGGCCCCAATACCGTCGGCGGGGCGATTAATATGCTGTCTCGTACTATCCATGCAAAAGACAGCGGTGAACTAGACGTCGCAATAGGCCAACAAAATTATGCCAAGACGCACGGACACTATTCAAAGCACATAGGAAATTTAGGTCTAATGCTGGAAGGTATACACCTTAGAGCTGATGGATTTAAATCACTAGCCAATGATGACAACACAGGCTTTGCTAAAAATGAAATACTAGGCAAAATTAATTATGAGTTTGCAGACGACCCATTCAATCAACAAATTCAAATTAAGGTGGGCTATTCTGAAGAAGTTTCTCATGAGACTTATTTAGGTCTGACCGATACTGACTTCAGTGATGAGCCTTACCAACGCTATGCCGCTAGTCAAAATGACAAATTTGATTGGGAACATTTACAATTACAAGCTTCGCACTACATAGAGTTAAGCCCAGAAATGGCAATACTGACCCAAGTATACCGCCGAGATTTTAATCGCGATTGGGATAGACTAAACGGTTTTGATTCGAATCGCAGCTTAGATAGCATCTTGTCGTCACCGGAAACAGGGCTGAATGCTCGATTCATGCAAATTCTTAAGGGGGAAGAAGACTCGCTTACGTCTGATGAAACCTTAATATTTACCCTCAATGATCGTACTTTCTACTCTCAGGGTATTCAATCCAAACTCACATGGGATAGCACCGTTGGTGAAGCTGATATGACAATTGATGCCGGCTTACGTATTCACCAAGACCAAGTAGAAAGACATCATAGAGCCCGCTATTTGAATATGGTTAACGCACAACTAACCTATGCAGGTAAGACTGATGACGTCATTACTAGCAACAAAGACACCACCACAGCCATCGCCGCTTTTGTAAACTCTAAAATACAATGGGGTGACTTACATACTTCTTTTGGCTTAAGGATTGAGAGTATCGACGGAGAGTCCGCCAATCATTTAGCGCAATCGTTGCAAAAAAACAGTGACACGATAATTTTACCTGGGGCCGGATTGTTTTATCAAATCACCCCTGAACTCGGTGTATTGGCGGGGGTGAATAAAGGATTTGTACCCAATAGTCCAGGCGAAGAAAGTGATATTAAACCAGAGGAAAGCTGGAACTATGAACTAGGACTAAGAGCAAATATTGCCGATTGGCAAGTCGAAGCAATAGGGTTTTATAACGACTACAGTAATTTAAAAGGTAGTTGTACTTTTTCTAGTGGCTGTATCACTGAACTTGATGTGGAATTTAATGGGGGCGAAGTAGATATTTACGGAGTTGAATTCAGTGCAAACGGACAATTTTCGTTGCCTAACGGCTTTCAATTACCAGTTAAAATGGCTTACACCCACAGCCAATCAGAATTCCAAACATCATTCGCTTCAACTTTTTCCCAATGGGGTAATGTCACAGCAGGTGACGAACTCCCTTATTTGCCAGAAAATCAGTTTACCCTACAACTCGGGTTAGCGGGTGAAAAGTGGCAAGTGGATTTAGCTTTCAAATACATAACCGAAATGTCAGAAGCGTCGGGGACAGGTGTTGAATTAGAAGGTGTCGTAACCTCAGATATTAGTCAAATTGACATAGCTGCTTGGTACCAACTAAATAATGCCTTAAGACTATACAGCAAATTAGATAACCTCACCGACCAAGTCAACATTGTTTCTCGCAGGCCCTTTGGAGCGCGTCCAGGTAAGCCTAGGCAATTCGTAATAGGCGCTAAATACGCATTTTAATGTAGGATATTTGCATGACCATTAGCCGTAGGCAATTTATTTTAGGCGCAAGCCAAGTAGCACTATCCGCTTGGCTTTTTCCTGCATGTACGGCACAAAAAACCGAACAATGGCTAGTGAGCACGTGTAACGATAAGCAAGGTCAAAACCTAGCCGTCGCTATCAACAGCCAAGGGCACGTCATTAGTCAGGTAACCTTACCTGCTCGTGGTCACGACTCATTAGCGCTCCCCCACAAATTAGGACATGCACTAGTCTTTGCCCGCCGACCCGATCGTTTTGCAGTGGAAATAGACTTTGTTAACGGCGAGATTGTCAACAACATTCAAAGCCAGGTGGATAGCCATTTTTATGGTCACGGGGTATTTTCAAAAGATGGACAATACCTGTACACCACCGAAAATCAGTTTGATAAAAAGCGTGGCCTAATAGTGGTAAGAGATGCACAAACTTATAGGGTATTAGACAGGTTCGACTCTGGCGGCATTGGCCCTCATGAACTGGCGCTAATGCCTGATGGAAAAACACTAGTCGTTGCCAACGGTGGGATTGAAACCCACCCACAACAACCGAGAAAGAAGCTCAATATAAACAACATGCGTCCTAATTTAGCGTACGTAGATATAGAAACAGGCAAGGTCATTTCTAGTTATGCGCCACCAGATAACCAGTTAAGTCTCAGACATCTCACTACTCGCCAAGACGGAGCAGTGTTTGTTGGCGCTCAATATCAAGGACAAAAAATGGCGATGCAGCCGCTGGTTTTTTCTCATCACGGTGAAAACAGATTGCAAGCCTTTAAGGCTCCACCAAGTCAGACATATCAAATGCAACAATACACGGCCAGCTTATTAGTCAAAGATAACCTACTATGTGTGAGTTGCCCTAGAGGCTCCCATCTTAGTTTTTGGGATACCGCTACTCGCACCTTTATTAGTCAACAACGCTTTAGGGATGTGTCAGGTCTAGCCTATTCACAGGGTAGAATGTTGGCCTCTAGCGGCAAAGGATTGCTCAAAACATTGGATCACGCACACCCCATAACTGGGCCTGCCAGAATGCATACCTTAGCGTTAAAATTTGATAATCATATGACTATGATTGAAGCGGGCTAACTTTTTGATAGATCCGGATATCAAAGTCCGTGGTCACTAACTGTAATTGTTGAATTAACTGCTGTTTTTTCTGTTCGGTAGCAGACCAATAATAAGGCGTCATCATCAACAAGTTTTCTCTTGCGGCTTGCGTAGTAAGCGAAACATCAAAACTTAGGTTAATTTGCTTCTGCAACGTAAATCCTGCCGGCACATTTGAGTTATCTTTATGCTCGGTAGGCGAGTCATATAGTGCTTGTTTAAGTTGATGTAAATGATTAGCCGCCGGGTTAACTGTCAGCCACACGCCATTTGATTTCAGCACCCGCAATATTTCTTGTTCGCTGCTTGGAGCAAATATTTGCAACACAGCATTTTGACTGTCATTTTGTAACGGCAGGTGATAAGTACTGGCCACTGCGAATTGATTGTTTTTATACTTTTTTGCTGCCTTTAACACCGCGTTTTTCGAAATATCTATACCGCTGTAGGCGCAGCAAAACTCTGCTGATTGGGCAAGCTGGCTAATTACGTGCATGTAATAGCCTTCGCCACAACCAGCATCAAAAAAGTTAATTTCATTATTGTTTTCTAATGTGCGGCAATATTCGCTAAATAATTGGCCAAGTTTTTCTGCTAGAGGTTGATAATGACCTTGCTCTAAGAAAGCCCGGCGAGCATTGACCATATCTTTATTATCGCCCGGCTCTTTACTGTTCTTATGGTGCGCCAATAACAAATTAACATAACCTTCTTTGGCCATATCAAAGCTGTGCTTATTTTCACAGCTCCACGTTTTGCCTTGCAAGGTTAGTTCTGTCTGGCAAGAAGGGCAATTCCACAACGATTGAACACTATTCATGTAAGGTTTCTAACAAGTCGCACATGGCAACAGTTTACCAAAAAAACACCGCCCCATTTCAAGAAATCAAAAAAACTAAACGGCCTTAAATGTTTGAGTGCTTTTTGCCAAATAAGATAATAGCAATCCGTAAAAAACCAACAACATGGCTGCGAACAAACTGCTTCAAAACCGGTTAGCGACGAGCAAAATGACCAACAGAGGTATACAACCAAGTGACTGCAAATAGAATTAGGCAAACGCTCCATTACTAGCAGTACAACTGTAAATGCTTGGCGTAATCCCATATTGTTTAGGGTATTCTGCAAGTACCAAAGCCGACAACTGCTCAGTCATGTGGCTTGGTATTAACGCCACAATACAGCCGCCAAAGCCGCCGCCAGTCATCCGTACCCCACCCTTGCAGCCAATAGCTTGCTCGATAATGGCCACAAGTCCGTCCATCTCCTTAGTGGTCACTTCAAAGTCATCTCTAAGTGAAGCATGTGACGCTTTCATCAACACACTCATAGTCGCCAAGTCATTATTTTTTAGGGCTTCTAACGCCGCTAGCGTACGAGCATTTTCACTAAGCACATGACGAGCACGCTTAAATAAATCAGGGGCTAATTGTTGTTCTGCCGCTTCGAGAGCTTCCATACTGACAGCCCGTAAACTAGTGTGGCCGAAATAACTGGCCACTTCGGAACATTGCTCTCTGCGCAAATTGTATTCGCTATCTACTAGCCCTCGTTTTACATTAGAGTTAACAATAAGAATCGAAATATCATCAGGAATGGGCGCGTATTCAAAGCTCAAGTCTTGGCAATCTAACAACATAAGCCTGGCCCTTTAGCCCCATTGCAGAAATGAGCTGATCCATAATTCCGCAGTTACAACCTACAAAATTATTCTCGGCCATTTGCCCTAACTTGGCGGCTGTCACGCCCGCTAAGTCCAAGTCATACAGTTCAGCAAAGGTTTTAAGCACAGCAATTTCAAAACTGGCTGATGAACTTAACCCTGCACCTTGTGGTACATTGCCCGACACGACTAAATCAGCCCCTTTGATATCGGGAAAAATCGTCATCAAAGCTTGCAACGTTCCCTGTACATAATTGCTCCACATTTTGTCAGCATCGAAAGAAAACTGATGCAAAACAAAATGAGTTGATTGGGCATCGCAGTCGTGCGCATATATATGTACGGTTAAATCATCTCTTCTTGACGCGGCGATGTTAGTGCCAAAATTAATTGCTGCTGGAAACACAAAACCGTCATTGTAATCAGTGTGGTCTCCAATAAGATTGACCCGATCAGGAGCATGGCAAAACGTACTCGCTGTATATCCAAATTTATCTTTAAATAGTTGATTAACTAAACTTTCATCACTCATTTTTTGATTTTCCTTATAATGCACATCGGATAAATTTTTCAATCTATCCGCAGCCTGCTCAGCAGTTAGGTCTCTCTGTGCTTCTGCCATCATTTCGTAACCCACCATAAACTTACGCACACTTGCAGAACGTAACAAAGGCGGGAAAAAGCTGGCATGTAATGACCATTCAGAGTGAGCTTGTCCATCATAAGGCGCACCGTGCCAGCCCATAGAATAAGGGAATGAACACTGGAATAAGTTATCGTACCTTGGTGGTAATAGCCTTAAGAATAGCGGCCAAAGATAGTTTTTGTGCCGCAGTTAACTCGACCATTCGTTGCACCGCAAATTTGGGTAATAACAGCGTTTCAAACGGCCATGCCGCCCAATATGGAACCACAACAATCCAGTCGTTGTTTTCTACCACTACACGTTCTTGCTTATTAGACTCTTGAATAGCGTAATCAAGCAATAGACAAGAAGCATATTCTTGTTGATAAGCAAGTTGTGACTTTTGCTTTCGGGCCACCAAGGTAGGCAATTGTTGTTGTGCCCAGATTTGTCCATGGGGATGAGGATTAGAACAGCCCATGACACTTCCCTTGTTTTCAAACACTTGCACCCACTGATAGCTGTCACCTAACTCGACACATTGACTTTGCCAAGTATTGATAACAGATAAAATTTCTTCCACTGAAAGTTGGGGCAAGGTTTTACTATGATCTGGTGAAAAGCAGATCACGCGGCTCTCGCCTTGTTCAGTAGCCATTTTAAATAATGGCTCAGTTTGACTCACCTGAGGGGTATCTTGTTTTAGCGCTGCAAAATCATTGCTAAAAACATAGGTATTAGCATAGTTATCATTTACTTCACCATTAATTCTGGTATTGCCTGCGCATAAAAAACAACTAGCATCGTAACTTGGGTTTTTCGCTTCGTCGATTGCTTCAACTTGCCCCTGCCAAGGACGTTTTGCTCTATGAGGTGAGACTAAAACCCATTCATCGAGTAGTGGGTTATATCGTCTATGAGGATGTTCTGTTGGGTCAAATATGTTTGTCATGATTTCCCGCTTTGTATCAAATAATTAATGTCTGCATCAAAAATGGTTGACTCATTATCTCTTTGTTCATTCAAGTAAGTTCAATTCAAGTATTTTGCATACTTAAGGCTGATATCGAACACGTTGCTGTAGGCTATGTACCTAATACCCAAATACATAGCCTTGCAACGGGTCATGCTTTACTTAGAGAATGCCGCGTAAATTGCCACTACCGCAATCACCAAAATAATGCTCGCCACTTTGGTGCCTTTCCAAGGTGTCATATCAATCGGCGTATTGGTGGTAATTTCCCAAGGATTTTCTCGTGGTGCGACTTTGGCTCCAATAAACATAATTAGCATTAAAGAGCCAAACACTATGCCCATGGTGTGGAAGTTACTTATCCCCGTTAACTCAGTCGTATTGGCACCTCCGTTTAAAGCAGGGTACGCAATCAATAACCCAATCATCACAACTAAACCTATAACCATAGAATAAAAAGCCGCCGCTGACGGTACTCGTTTATTCAGCATGCCCATCACCACAACCGCAAAAATCGGGATTGCATAAATTCCATTCATCGTTTGTAAGTAACTAAAAATACTTGAGGTTTTAGACAACAACGGCGCGCCAAACATAGCGGCAATAGCAATAACGGTGACAAATAACTTGGCGGTTTTAACGGTCTTTTCGTCGCTCGCTGTTGGATTGATTACGTGTTTGTACAGCCCTAAAGAGAATAACGCTGAGGTGGAATTAAGCGCCGCATTAAATGAACTTAAAATAGCGCCCACCATCACCGCTGCAAAAAAACCGGTTAACTGAGCCGGCAGTACATCTGCCACTAACTTGCCGTAAGCGTCATCGTTACTTACCCCTTGTCCAAAGTACAAGTGATACGCCACCAAACCTGGCAATACCAAATAAATTGGACCAAGCAGTTTTAAGGCACCAGTCAATAACACCCCTTTCTGGCCTTCGGCCAAACTACTGGCGCCCAATGTACGTTGGATGATTTGCTGGTTAGTACACCAGTAAAATAAGTTCAGTAACGCCACGCCGGTAAAGATGGTAGAAAACGGGACTTCTGAATCCAGTCCTTCTGCACCTGTTGAGTCCATACGCTCTGGATGTACCGTGCTGAGCGTTTCCCAGCCTGCGAGAATACCGCCATCACCACCTAGGACGTACAGCGCAAACGCTGCAATCATGAAACCACCCACTAACAATCCAATACCATTAATGGTATCCAATACCGCTAGGGTTCTAAGTCCACCAAATCGAGAATACATCATCCCCGCTAAACCTATCCCAATGCAGGTAATAGTTAACAAGGTAAACTCACTTTCTATGCCCGTTAATTGATGCAAATCCATCATATTAATCAGACCTTTAGCGCCACTGTATAAAACAATCGGGATTAACAACAAAGCGTAAGCTGCCAAAAAGATTGAATTAGCTAAGGTTTGTGTACGTCGGTCAAAGCGTTGCTCAAGAAACTGCGGGACAGTGGTGATACCTGAACGTAAAAACTTAGGCAAAAAGTAAGCCGCCATCAACACCAAGGCCAACACTGCTATGACTTCCCAAGCCATCACTGCTAAACCATTTTTATAAGCTGAACCATTTAACCCAACCATTTGCTCAGTGGATAAGTTGGTCAGCAACAAAGAGCCGGCAATAATTGGAAAGGTTAAACTTCTGCCCCCCAAAAAGAAGCCGTCGCTACTTTTGTTTTCGTAATTTCGCGTTAAATACCACGTCAGCCCAGCGGCAAACAGTGTAAAAAATAAAAAGGATAGGATTGTCATAAGTTTCCTCTAGGGTTTAATTTTCGGTCATATTTGTCGTTTTGCGACACCATACTGTTTACTAATTTCACACTCCAAAACCCAGCCTTAGTTATCAATTATTAATGCTGGGTAAACACAAACTCTGTTGTTGAGGAGAATGGTTGCTCTGGTTTGACTAACAGCGTTTTAAAGGCTGGCTCGGCTGGGGCATTAGGCATTTGCCCAGTTTCAAGACATACACCTTGCTGCGCGTGGTAGGCGACACCATTTTTGCCGATTACACTCTCATCTAAATAATTTGCACTATACAACTGCACGCCCATTTCAGTCGTACTAACCGTTAATTTTCTACCTGATACTGGCTCGTATAGCTGCGCAATTTCGGTCAACTCGCCTCGTGTGTGTTTTGCTTTAAAATAATGGTCATAACCTTTACCAATGATAATTTGCTTATTTTGGCTATTGATATCTTGGCCGATCTTTTTCGGTGTTAAAAAATCCAAGGCAGTGTTTTTAACCGCTAATAACTGACCAGTGGGAATGCCGTCATCATCAAGTTCGACCATTTGTTTTGCATGTAATGTAAGCCGATGCCCAAGTACGGTATCGCCAGTGCCTGACAAATTGAAATAACTGTGTTGGGTTGGGTTAAATACTGTGGCTTTATCGGTGTTTGCTTTGAAGGTAACCGCCAACTTACCCGAATTAAATATTTGATAAGTGACTTCAGCATTAAGCGTACCGGGATATCCTTCTTCTTGGTCGGCACTTGTGTAAGTTAGAATTAAACTTGCGCTATTTGCCGATACCGCAGACTTTGCCTGCCACACCACCTTGTCAAATCCTTGGTAGCCACCGTGTATTTGATGAGGCTTTCTATTGGTACTTAATTGGTATTCAGTACCGTCGATAAGGGCTTTACCATGGCTAATCCTATTAGCATAACGGCCAATGATTGCGCCAAAAAATCTATTTCTGTGTTCATAACTGCTTAACTCATCAAACCCTAACACCACGTCGGCAAAAACACCGTTTTTATCAGGTACTTCTAAATGGGTAATAATACCACCGTAGGTAATCACATTAAGCTTGATATTGTTGGCAACTAGACGATATTGCTCAACCTTCTTGCCGCTAGACAGCACCCCATAATCAAACACACTAACACTAGGTTTTTCAACAGCTTGCGGCTGATTTGACGTAACATTCGAGCAAGCAGATCCTATGACTAGAACCAGTCCTATCCATGTTTTAACCTTGGTTTTCATCATTAGCTACTTGGTTGAGAGGTTGGGATTAATACCTGCAAGACAATAAAAAGGGCCTAACTCCAGCCGGAAGTTGACCCCATGGCTATTGGCTTATCGAGCTATTTTTTGGCCTTTATTGCATCAATGCGAGATTGCAATTGCGCGACTACATCGGGATGCTGTGCTGCCACGTTGACTAACTCTTTTTGATCTTTCGATAAATCAAATAGTTGAGCGCTAGCCATCAGCCCATTTTCGATAGCGGTTTTGTTAGCCAACCAACCCGGCGTTGTACCACTGAAAGGCTCGACATATTTCCACTTGCCACTTCTTAGCGCCAGAGTGAAAGACTCCTCTAACATTTCACTTCGAGCATCTGCTCTGCTATCGAGTAAGGCGGGTAACACATCAACACTATCAATAGCCTCATCTTTTTCCAATGTTGCACCAGCCAGTCTTGCCAAAGATTTGTACAAGTCGATATGACTAATAAGCGCATCACTATCACCTTTATGCTTTAAACCATTTGGATAGGTTACTATCATAGGCACACGGGTGCCTGCTTCATAAGCGCTGTATTTTCCACCGCGAAATCCGCCAGCTGGATCATGAGAGCCGCGTAATTCTTCCGCCTGTATCGTTGTAACCATCATCCATTACTGGGCCATTATCGCTAGAGTAAACGATAATAGTGTTGTCATAGACACCTTGTTTTTTCAATTCCTCGACTATCTGACCGGTCATCCAATCCATCTGTAATATAGCGTCACCACGCGGGCCCATACCCGATTTTCCGGCAAACATTTTGTTCGGTACTCTTGGTACATGAATGTCATGGAATGGGAAAAACAGCATAAAGGGTTGATCTTTGCTCTCTCTGATAAACGTCTTGGCTTTGTCGGTAAATACCAGTGGAAACTCTTCATCTACCCATTCGGCAGATTTTCCGCCTTGCATCCAACCAATACGAGAAATGCCATTCACGACAGTCGCACTGTGCTGTAAGTCGGCTGTTTGTTTAAGCTGCTCTGGAATTTCAGTGCCTACTGGGCGATTACCAATGCGTTTTTCATAACTAACTGTTATGGGATCATTTGGATCTAAATTCAGCACAGTGTGATTTTCTAAATAGACTGTCGGTACTCGGTCGCCGGTGGCTGGCATCAAGAAGCTATAATCAAACCCCAGCTCTATTGGCCCAGGTTTGACGTCTTTATTCCAATCAACAAAACCGTCACCTAAACCCAGATGCCACTTCCCTACAACAGCCGTTTTATAACCAGCCTTTTGCAACATTTTCGGTAAGGTAGGTTTAGTATGATCAATAATCAGTGGGGCGTCGCCGGGTAAAATGGCCGCATCATTTCTAAAGGCAAACTGCCCAGTCAATAAAGAGTATCGTGAAGGAGTACAAGTTGCAGCCGAGCTGTGGGCGTCAGTAAAGCGAATACCTTCATTTGCTAAGGCGTCCACGTTAGGCGTGCTAGTGGCTGTCATACCATAACTACTCAAGTCCCCAAAACCTAAATCATCTACATAAAAAATAACAATATTAGGTTTATTTACTGTGGTTGAATCTTTTTCCACCACAGCTGTTGTTTTTGTTTCTTGCCCACAACCCAACAACAAACCCGCAATCATCATGGCTGTTAAAGATAATTTCATAGGAGATAAATTCACTTTCATTATTAGACTCTCAACTCGTCGCTGTTACTCAACATTTACGGCACATACTTGGTGCTAAACCACAGCCCCTTCCAATGTGCCACTGTATAAAAAAACACTTTCAAATACTAACTCGCTAAACATTTTAATTAAAGGGATATCGTTATCCCTTTATTGTATCTTAACGCTTAACTAAGCATCAAGATAGCTGTTTTTGCGCGCTTAAAAGTTACCTCGAATACCAATACGGAATTGACGACCTGTTTTATATTCAGACAAAGTACGACTGGTATCACCTTCATTGTCCATGGCATTGCCCTCATCAAATACAATAGGTGCACCGTCCTCAGTTACGCCCATAACAGTGCGAGTACTGGTGTAAAACGTGCGGCGAGAATCATTAGTTAAATTAAGGGCTTGAAACGACACGGATATGTTTTTGTTGATCTGGTACGAAGCGCTCAAATCTAGGCGATTGTTAGACTCTAGCCAAGATGCACCACTGGCCAATCCACGATTGACTAATTGAGTCGAATTGTAGCGATTTGCCAAGCGAATCATTGCACCGTCTTGTTCCCAAAACACTGTCACATTAGATGAATGCTTAGGTGTGAAAGGTTGTGGTAAAGGCTTAATTACCTGCCCTGTTGTAGCCGAGACTTCGGCGTCAGATTCAGAATCGGCATAGGTGTAGTTAATACTAGTACCTAAGCCTGCTAACAATCCTGGTAAAAAGTCAAAGTTCTGTGTGTAAGTGAACTCAGCACCTTGAGTGACTGCCCCTTTGCCATTTCGTACAACATCAACATTCAAAGCGTGACAGCCTAACGTAAGTTGCTCTCGTAGTTGTCTATGCATCATGCGGTCAGGCATACAATTTGAATTATTGGGTGTTTCTTGCCACTCCGCTAACCCGGTAATATTGTTAACGACAGGGTTACCTTCACTATCTATTATTTGATTAGGCACAAATAAGACATCATTTAAATTATTAATACCTGACATGTCATAGTTATCTCGTTGATCAGTCCATAAATAGACTTCACTCACGGTTTCTTCAAAGTTTGTCATGTCTTTGCGGAACAAAGCCAACGACAACAAACTGCTAGAATTAAAGTACCATTCTAATGACAGATCTAAATTATTAGACTCTAATGGTAAAAGGGCTACATTGTTAATTTTGCCTGATCCCCTTAATTCCCAAGCACTTTCTCGAATAGATCCACCTGGCGTGGTTGAGTCAAACTTAGGTCGAGCCATCGTTTTTGTCGCAGAGAATCGGCCGATTAGGTTTTCAGTAAACTGATAATTTAGATTTAAACTAGGCAACCAAACATCATTTGTCGCTTCATCTGCCACCAGTAAAGGCCTGAGGTTAGCCACAACGCCCATTTGTTCACCGCCGTTAACTAAGTTACCCATTGCGTCATTGACCGTTTTATCGTTGGTTGAGCGGTCTGCCAACGCTTTAATTTCTGCCGTGGTAGAAAAACGACCATTATTACCGTTAGGCGCCGCTTCATTTCTGACCACAACAGGTACACCGTTGTCCCAAACAACCTGTAGAATATAATCTTCGTTGCTAGGATCTACGTCTTCAGCGCTCAAATTCTCCCCTGGCTCAGCTAAATGCGTATTCGCTCTTTTCAAATGAAAGGCATGAGTCAGTTGATACAAAGAACAGCTACCAGCAGCCTGTAAATTAATAGGATAACTATTTTTATCTGAATTTCCTGGGGTTGGAGCGATCCATACAGGCTCATCACATTGTGGTTGGCTGGTATCAGCATATTGTATTAGCTGCTGAGGGTCATAGGTATTGCTACCACCTTGATACTGTATTTTACTGTAGGCTTCTGAATAAGTAGTGGTTTCTACATAACGCAAACCTAAATTCCCCGTTAGACGCCCGTCTAAGTATTCGAAATTAATTTTTCCATAGATAGCTTTGGCGTCTTGATCTCATGACACGAGAACCAGAGTTGTCGATTTTCAACCTTACATCTTTGCCACTTTCACCATTTGAAGGCGTCACAATTTCTAGCGCTTTAAAAGGGTCTACTACATCCCAACCAGACATATAAGCTTGATCACGGCCATCTAAAATACCCGCCATAAAATCGTCAACAGGAAACGCTTTGTCATCAAGTACATCAGCTAAGCGAATAGTCGAAATACCATTAATTGAGACTTCCTCCCCCTCAGCATTGAACACAGTTGCGCCATCGGTAAACGTGTCTCTTTGGGTCACAATGTCTTTGACTCGATTGGTGTACTTAGCGCCGAACTCAATTTTGGTCATACCGGCAAAATCGACTGTCCAATCAAAATCTAAGAACAAAGATTTATTCGTATCAGAATTCGAATTGTCATATTTAGTTAAATTAGCCGCACCAAATAAATTCGGATCTAAGATATTGGTTAGGCTGGGGGCAAAGTTAAGGGTGACATCGTCAGGTGAATTGACTTGCATTAAACCTGTTGCCACATCGATGCGGCACTGAGAACCCGTACAGTCATAACCAGCCGGCTCAAGGGTAACGACATTCGGATCATCCGAAGTCAAAGGAATGTCATACATGCTGGTGTTGCCTACACCATTAGGTGTCATGAATAGACCAATATTATCTTTACTGTCAGATTCAGTACGAGAATACCCCACTAGAACATTCATTTTTAAATCTTCGCTCAACCAATGCTGTAGATTCAATGTGGCAATATTAGTGGCCTGCTCATAACCACCTACATTTCGGTATAGGCGCGATTTAGCATGGCGCGAATAGCGCTTTACCAAGGTGTCTGAGTCTCGATCGACAGTCCACCAATCTTGTTGCGGGTCGCCTTCATTATTGGTATCTAACAAACCAAACTGCATATTGAAGTTTTGATTATCTTCAACAATATCTTGTTGAGAGTGGCTCAAATCTAATTGGATATCAGTATTCTCTGATGGCGCATATTGAAAACCAGCCGTAATTGATTTTCGATCGCGCTGATTGGTATTAATAATTTGGCTAGCGTCAGACATAGTCAAGGCATACAAATCACCCGTATTTACAATTTCACTATTCTCGTCAAAATCAGCGGGCGACATGCCATCTTGGGCAATTCGAATAATCTTACCTGTCTCGGCATCTCGGGCTTTACCATCTGGGATATTAATAGACGCTTCATGCCAACCCGCTCTATATTCATCTTTACGGGTGTGCTGAGTCTCATCAGAAGCCGTGACGATCACACCAAAAGTGTCATCAAAATACTTGTCTGAAAAACTAAAAGACAGCTTGCGATCCACATCATCAGAGAACTGGTTATAGCGGCCTTGCACTTCAAAGTTTCGTCTCGGTTTTTTAATGTTTAAAGGCTTAACGGTTTTTAAAACAACATTAGCCCCCAATGACCCCTCGTCTTGGTCAGCAGCAGAGGTTTTTTGCACTACAATAGAAGATAAAATATCAGAAGAAAAAGAGCTCAAATCGACACTTTGGTCGGCAACAGGTGAACCACTTCCACCACTTAAACCACTGGTAAGTGCCACACCATTCATTGAAATTTGATTTAATGAAGCGCCCGCACCACGGACTGCAATACGCGTTCCCTCACCGTCGCTTTCCTGAACTGTAACACCGGTAACTCGAGATAATGCATCAGCAATGTTTTGATCTGTAGACTTACCCACATCTTCAGCATGAATAGAATCAGTCACGCCATCAGAGAAACGTTTATTGTTAATCCCTCTTTGTAAGCTCCCTCTAAATCCTTTCACCGTGATAACTTCAAGGTCTTGCTCGGACTGTGCTTGTTGTTTGCCCGTAGCTTCTTGGGCAAACGCTCCTTGAGAAAATAAAGCAGTGAATATAGCTGCCGAAGTGGCTGTAAGTGTAAAATTACTGTTCATGTCGTTTACCATCACCTGTTGTAGTACAGAATTAATGAGTCGATAGCTAGATTATAAACTGCTACAAATCAACTCTAGAACAAAAGGGAATACGTTCTCCCTTTATTTCTTACAAAGAATACATAACAATTTCAATATTTGCTAATTAATTGTTAATCAAAACAAGCAGAAATGATTTAAAGAAAACAAAAACAAAAAAATAGGCCATTAAAAACAACAACTAAACAACTCATCCAACCACCTTACATTCATTTACAAACATACTGTAAATTAACAAATATAAAATTTATTCGGGAAAACGTTACCAAATACATTGCATGATTCATATTTGTACAATAGAATTTGTACACATCAATACAAACTGTGCGCGAAGGACATTTTTATGGCGCTGTTTAACAATACCTACTTATCTGTTGGTTTTAGCAGCTTGTGCTGTTGCGCATTACTCATTCCCTTTTTCACCATTGCCAAAAGTCAGCCCTCACAACCTAATATAGTCGTATTTTATGTAGACGATTTAGGTTGGGGCGATCTCAGCAGTTATGGCGCAACTCAAGTCAATACTCCCAATGTCGACGCATTAGCAAGTAACGGCATACGATTCACTGACGCCCATAGTTCAGCAGCGACCTGTACCCCATCTCGCTATTCGCTCCTGACAGGCGAACACGCATTTAGGAAAAAATCAAAATTCTTAAGGGAGATGCGCCTTTAGTCATATCCACAAGCCAAGCCACTTTACCCAAAATGTTACAAGCACAAGGTTACCAAACTGCAGTAATAGGTAAGTGGCACTTAGGTTTAGGCGATGGTGTCACTCCAGTAAATTGGAATGCAGAAGTAAAAGCTAGGACCCTTAGAGATCGGGTTTAACTACAGTTTTTTATTGCCAGCTACCGGAGATCGGGTACCTTCTGTCTATCTAGAAGGCCACAAAGTAGTCAATTTGGACCCAAGCGATCCCTTGTATGTTAGTTACGAGCAAAAAATAGGCTCTCGCCCAACTGGCTACGAAAATCCAGATCTATTGCGCCAAGGTGCAGATTCCCAGCATGACAAGACGATTATTAATGGGATAAGTCGCATCGGATGGATGCAAGGCGGAAAAAGTGCCGAATGGATAGATGAAGAATTCCATACTGTTACTAGCAATAAAGCCAAGCAATTCATCAATCAGAATCAAAAAATCCGTTCTTTTTGTTTTTTCGTTTCATGATATCCACGTCCCTCGCCTACCCAACAAGCAGTTTAAAGGCAAAACAGACATGGGAGTGCGGGGTGATGCAATAGTACAAATGGATTGGATTACTGGGCAAGTGGTTAATCATTTAAAAAAACTAGATTTACTAGAGAATACCCTCATCATATTTACCAGTGATAACGGTGCTGTATTGACCGATGGTTATGATGACGAAGCGCTGAACCGCGTTGGTCAACACAAAATGAACGGGCCCTACAGTGGTGGCAAGTACAGCGCATTTGAAGGAGGAACCCGTGTTCCATTCATTGTGCATTATCCAGCCAAAGTGAAAAAAGGCGTTAGTCATAGTTTGTTTAGCCAAATAGATTTATACGCTTCTATCGCCACGTTACTTAACTTACCATTACAAGATAACGAAGCTATAGACAGTGATAACCAGTTATCCGCCTTGTTTAACCATAAAATAAAAGCTCGTACTCTTTTGGCAGAAGAAACACCCCATGCCCAGTCTTTGCGAATGGACAACTGGAAGTATATTCGCGCCGTGAAAAAATACCTTCTTGGGTCAAACCCAAAAAGAACATCGATCCTGGCACATTAACAACAGCACAATTGTATGACTTAAATGTCGACCCAGGTGAGACCAACAATTTAGTGAATGATCACCCCGAATTAGTGGAAGCGCTAGAACAGAAATTACAACACATTGAAAAACGTAAACAACGTATTGTTAAAGGATCATAATATGAACTGGTTGAAAACACTTGGTATCGCTGTCGCTACTATTTCTATCGTCGCCTGTAACCAAACACCCAATATTAACGCACAAATGAACACGCCTATCACAACCGCTAAAACGGTATCGAAAGTAAACAACAACCCAAACAAACCCAATATCATTTGGCTTGTTTTAGAAGATATTTCTTTAGATTTAGCGGTATATGGTACCCCAGCGGTTAAAACACCAAACTTAGATAAGCTAGCCAATGAAGGAATGCGCTTTAATAAAGCTTATGCCACCGCAGCGGTTTGTTCGACCGCACGCTCAGCATTTTTCACCGGAATGCATGCAACCAGTATTGGCGCTCATCATCATAGAAGTCATCTTGACGACGGCTTCATGCTACCTGAAAACGTTAAAATGATGTCTGAGTACACTCGAGAAGCCGGTTACGTCAACTTATTAATGGGGCCAAAACAAAAAACAGACTTTAACTTTAACCACCTTGGTAGCGCATTTGACGCACAAGATGGTGAAATAAAATACTCAGGAGGCGCCTACGAACATGCGCCAATAGAGATGAAAATACTGGCGCGCCCAGCATGGCAAACCTACATCAAAGAATATGCAGGCAAACCATTTTTTGCTCAAATCAACTACAGCGAAACACACAGGACTTTTGTGGCCGATCCGAAAAACCCAGTCGACCCAGCAGCAGTGAGATTACCTAGTTATTATCCAGATCACGAAATTGTACGCCGAGACTGGGCGCTATATCTAGAAACGGTACAAACGGTCGATCAAAAAGTTGGCAACCTAATGGCAGAGTTAGATGCAGCGGGCGTACTAGACAACACTGTTATTTTCATTTTTGGTGACCATGGCCGTGCCATGTTACGTGACAAACAATGGCTATACGATGGTGGATTAGAAGTGCCATTAATTGTTTGGGGCACGGGGATTCAAGCCGGCCAAGTAAGCGACGAATTAGTGAGTTTAATAGACATCATGCCCACCAGCATGGATTTAGCTGGTATAGAAGTACCAGATTATATTGAAGGCCATATATTTTTGGGTGATAAAAAACAGCCTAGAGAATACATATACGCCCACAAAGATAGATGTGACGAAACAGATGATAGAGTGCGCGCGGTTCGAGATCAGAGATTTAAATATATAAAAAACTTCTGGCCCGAAAAGCCTTATACCGATTTTAATACCTATAAAAAATTACAATACCCAGTACTCACTTTAATGCAAAAGCTGCATGAGCAAGGTAAACTGAATGCAGCTCAAGCGCCTTTCTTTGCTGATTCAAGACCCCCTGAAGAATTGTACGATACCTTGACGGATCCCGATGAAACCCACAACTTAGCCAATGATCCCAAATACAGCAAGCAACTTAAAAAAATGCGTGCAGAGTTAGTGAAATGGCAAACCGAAACCAACGATCAAGGCATGATAGATGAATCACCAGAAGTTAAACAATACTGGGACGACTTCTTTGCAGAACACTATCAAACCCAAATGGAAGCAAGAGGTTTAAGCACAGATGTTGACCATGACACTTACTTGGCATTTTGGGATACATTCTTAACAACGTTAGGTAAATAATAATGAAAAGATTAGCCATACTGGCATTGGTGTGGCTAGTATTCTCTGCCTGCCAAGTGCTAGCACTCAACCTCAGGTTAAAGCGGAGTCTGCACAAGTACAGGTTATTTTGATGGCAGGCCAGTCTAATATGGCTGGCGCTGGAAACTTTGACGCTCTAGACCCAAAGACTAAAGCTCGACTACGCCAGCTTGGTGATCAGATTACAATTGTAACCAAAAGACAAAGCATACAAGCAACCAATAAGCAGCTATTTACCGAGTCCAAGTATCATTTAAAAAAATACGGTTTCGAACGTACCTTTGGTCCAGAATTAGCAATGCTTTTGACACTCACGGCAACGCATCCCGAACAGCGATATTTAGTGATTAAAACTGCTTATGGGGGCACGTCTTTGCATGGAGCATGGAACCCCAATTGGAGTCAAGACAAAGCCCAAGCAGCAGAGCAAGGCGCATACAAGCAAAGCCTTAAGCTATTTGCCGAACACATACAACAAATACAGCAAACTTTAGCCTACTTAACACAACAAGGTACCAACTACAGATTGCTGGGTTTGGGTTGGTTACAAGGTGAGAACGACACCAATAGCGCCCTTAAAGCTATGCACTATAAACAGAATTTACAGAACTTAGTGGCGGCTTATCGTACTCAACTGGCGCAACCAGAATTAAAGGTCGTTGTCGCTCAAATCAATATGCAGGCAAAAAAATACCCTGAAGGCACAAACTTAGTCAGAACAGCTCAGCAGCAGGCCGCTGACGCAGATCCCTTTATACGTTTACTCCCAACCTCATTGGATCCAAGCTGGATTGATTACCCTAAACACTTTGATAACGTGCATTACAACACAAAGGGGCAAATAAACATGGGCAAGACCTTCGCTAGCGCATTCTTGTCCTTTTAGTCTTTTTAAGAGCCGCTAATCATTTTTAGTAAAGTTATTGTAAACAAAAGGGAGAACGTTTGCCTTTATGAGGCTTAACAAGCTAAGCTCACGTTAATTTAAGCCTATACACAATATAAAGCTGTCAGCTAACACTCGGAGTCATCTATGTTACGTAAATGTTTTACTACTTTAGCTTTTGCTACCTTATTCAGTTCGCAGGTAGTTCATGCTACTGCCCATAATCATTCTGCAATAGTAAGCATAGATACTGACTACACCCTCAGTAAAATTAGAGTGGCTGACTATCAAGATAAATCAGTTGTCATAGCGTCTAGCCATAAAGGCACAATCGTCGCCTATTCCACAAAAGGCAAATTGTTATGGGAAAATCCCTTGTCAGGTTATATGAATCACGACCTGTGGACGGCCGATTTAGATCAGGATGGCAAAGACGAAACTCTAGCAGCCAATGCCGATGGTCATATCTATTGTCTGTCAGATTCAGGGCAGCTACTGTGGTCATTCAAAACCAATGACGCCCCTATGTATTCAGTGACAGTGCTCAAGGATAAGCAGAAAATCTATGTGCTGGCAGGAAGTTATGACAAGCATTTGTATTATTTAAATCCACAGGGTAAGCAACTTAAACGTATTTACGCGGCTGACTATGTGACGACTAAACCTTGGGGCATTAAAAACAAAGGTAACCAGCCTAAAGGCACCCGAAACCCTGCAGCAAATTTAGAAATTGCCAATTTTATACGCCCATTAAAAGACCAGCACAATCAACCTATTATAGTGATGCATGGCACCATGAACTCCATGCAATCGGCTGGCTCTTTATACTTCTTCAAACCCTTAGCTGATACTCCTTTCAAAACAGTTAAATTAACCGCAGCGAAAAGTCCGGTTGGTGATTTACGTATTGCCGATTTTAATGGCGATGGAGCCGACGACATCCTAATGGGTAGCACCAAAATGAAAGGACAAAGCGTTTCCATATTCGATTTGGCTAACGATAAATTGCTTGCCTACCCATTGCCTAAATTGCATAAAGTTTTCGCTGAATTCGGCTACCGTGTAGCACAACCTGAACTAGTTACTCATCAAGGTCAGCAAAAGCTGGCGATTTGGTACGGTAATATTTTGGGGATCTTGCCTATTCATCCCCAATCGACTAAAGATAAAATCGCGATCTACAAAAACCAGTATGCATACAATGATATGGTGAAGTCCCCTAAAACTGGGCACATCATTTTAGCCAGCGCCCAATCTGGTGGCAGCAGTTTCCATATTATTGATACTCAAAAAAGTACTTGGGCAGATGATTTTGCCAAACTAGAACCCAAAGGTAAATTGGCTGAGATGTTAGCCAACACTGACAAACTAAAAACGGACTTAGCCAACTATAGTGTCACCAATAGCACCGTAACCAATAGCCAGCTTAATCCAGTGTATTTAATGTCTGACTATAACCAAACAGATAAAGCGGTAATCGATAAGATTTCTGCGCAATACTCTTCGCCAGTATTTCTAGGTTACGGTAATCTGCGTTCAGAAAATTGGGATCGTTCGTCAATTAAGAACGAGGTATATAAAAATAAACGTGACAAACGACAAAAGTACGACCAAAGCCAGCAACAAATATTAAGTAAAGCCAAAAAAATATACCAAGATGTGCCAGGCGCCGCTTACTGGGGTGGCCATGGTAATGACCCATTTTTTAGAAGTTTCGACACTCATGTAAAAACGTTACAAGTCGCTGGCGACAAAAAAACAGTCATGATCTTTCCAGAACTAGCTAAATACGACAAAGATTTTGAATACGTATTATCTGATTTTGTCTTTCCACTGGCCGATAAATTCAAACAAACCGATGCCAAAATGTTCTTGCGCAATAAGCATACTTTTTGGCAATCAATGATTTACAAAAGAGGCTGGGCCGACTTGGTGTCGGGTAAATATGCCGATGTCTTTATTCCCGCCATGGAAGAAACCACTGATAAGTCCATGGACTTGAGTATTGCCGCTCGCACGGGATTGTGGGCCAGTGGCGCAGTCAACCAATGGGGAACCCGTTTTTCAAGAGACAACACAAGCTTTGACCGACTGCGTCAACATTCCCACCAAATGGTGCCCAATTTAGCTTTAAGGCAGTTTGTATATCATATTGCTAACGGCGCGACTTATATTAATAATTTTGCTTATCACAACGAATACTTAGCCGTGCTATGGGACTTGATAGGAAAAGGAATACTATATAACCCTAAGCCCAAACAAATACTCAGTTACTCTCCCGTACACCTAAGTATGTTGGAGCCCGACGGACATTACGTAGATGAAGGCAACAACGTTAAATGGCTAACTTTTTCGACCAAGAAGTCGAAGACAACAACCCAATGGTGTTTAGCCATTTAAATGGCTCTTAGCCAGGAGCGCCGGTAACTAAATGGGACTATTCTCGCTATGCATCAGGGGTACAAGACAGACACCTAAATTACCTGCCCCCTCAACCCAATGGCATGGTATTAATTACCCCGCCACAACATGGTAGCTATGCTGATAAAAACGCGCCACGAGGAAAGTTAGTCGATCACCTCCACCCATTGTATAAGAATATCATGAGTGAGTTTTACACAGATGGGCGACAGTATTTTTCTGCCGACGGAAAACACACCTATGCTGCCAACACTTACTATCAAGAGGTAGCGAAAACCATACAACAAAAAAGTCGATTATTGCCTATCACTGTAAAAGGCGACGCCGCATGGGTAGTCGCGCAAATTGCCCCCAAAAGACTGCGACTCACCTTAATCGATGGCGGCTATATCAACCCAAAATCGACCCAAGTAGAAGTCTCGTTTAATACCATTAAACCCACTAAGGTTATTGATATAGTAGACAATACTGAATTCTCGTTAACTCAAAATAAAACCATGGTTACCATTCCAACAGGATTATTTCGCTTTATTGATATTGAGCTAACAACCCCTTTATAAATACCGATGAAAATGGCGAGTTAGCTGCTTTTAAAGCTCGCCCACGGCAACATCACAGCGGACTTTTCTCTAGGTTAACGGCATTTGAAAGGGAACAACCATTCCCGCAAACCCTCACCTTGTTCAAAAACCGCTGGCTTGTTCTGCGTTGATTGTTTAATTAATGGCATGGCTATAATCCCTTGCGATCATGAAATACATTCTGGGTATAATCGAAATAACTAACCTACTCGACATTTCCCCACAGCAACGGATTAGATGATGCCCCTGATTTTCACCGCAATAATCACCACTTTACTCGCAGGCTTAGCGATGCCATTAGGTGCCGTAATCGCACAAACTGTGAAATTTAAAAAACAATCGCTGAATCAAGAATTCAGGCATACCGTCACAGCCTTTGGCGGCGGGGCTTTGTTATCTGCAGTCGCCCTAGTGTTGGTGCCAGAAGGAATCGACGTGCTTAACCCGATACCTGCCTGTAGTTGGCTTATTGTGGGTGGATTAAGTTTTATGGCCCTTGATATATTTCTGAATAGAATCAACACGCCAGCAAGCCAACTAGCTGCCATGTTGGCGGATTTTGTCCCCGAATCTATTGCTCTTGGTGCTGCCTTTGCAACTGGCAATAACCATGCATTTTTGCTCGCGGCTTTAATTGGCTTGCAGAATCTACCGGAAGGTTTTAGTGCGTATCGAGAGTTATCCTCGTCTTCTACTTATACCGCTAAAAAGCTCATACTGGTATTTGCGCTTATGGCCTTATTAGGCCCGATTGCGGCTGTGTCTGGGTTTTTATGGTTGTCGGATTCACCAGCCATTATTGCTGCTGTGATGCTATTTGCCTCTGGCGGGATTTTATACGCAATATTTCAAGATTTGGCTCCACAAGTCAAACTAGAAAAACACTGGGCACCGCCTATGGGCGCGGTGTTTGGATTTGTATTAGGTATGTTGGGGTTAATGCTAACAAGTCCCTAAACAATAGCCAGAAAGAGAAAAGGCAATTATTGCCTAATATTTAACAACCTATAATGACAACCTAGCAGTGTTAAGTTATTGGTAAGTCAGATATACTCACAGTCATTGTTAACAATTAACACAGATAATAAAATGAATAGATCCCTTCTTCTATGCCTAACTGTTGTTAGCCTTTTGCTATCCTTTGCTGGCCACAGCGAAGACAAACGTCCTAATATTCTAGTCATACTGTCAGACGATGCCGGCTATAGCGACTTAGGTAGTTTTGGTGGCGAGATTGATACCCCAAATCTTGATGAACTAGCTGCCGGCGGACTCCGCCTTAGTTCGTTTTACAGTAATGCTAGATGCAGCCCCACTCGCGCTACCCTACTCACTGGGGTCGATGCTGCCCATGTTGGTTTTGGCGGCGGAGTCGTAGGAGACTGGGTACGAGAAATGCCATTTCCCGCTCATAGAGGCCGCCTTCCCTACGAGCAGCCTTTAATTTCTGAATTATTAGGCGCAAATGGTTATCAAACCTTAATGGCGGGTAAATGGCATTTAGGCGGCAGTTACATAAAAGAACACGTCAAGCAAATGACCCCTACTTGGATTAAAACCCACCTAGGAATGGAGTTGACCCAGAAAGAAATGGAACTAGACTATCTAGGTTTACCTCCACAAAGAGGATTTCAAAAAAGCTTTGTATTCCATGGCGCTCAAGGCAATCTGTTTTTTACTCCACAAGATAAACATCAATACTATGAAGATAATCAACCCGCCCAATTAACCTACGATTATCACTACAAAATGCACTGCTATACCAAGACAGCATTCAATAAAAAACGTTATGGTGGCTGTGACGGTAAATCGGGTAACGCCTTTTACGCCACCGATGGCATGACAGATCGTGCCATCGGCATGCTCAAACAAGCATCTAAACAACCTCAACCCTTTTTATGTATGCCGCATACCGTGCACCACATAAACCATTACAAGCACCCGAGCCACTGGTACAAAAATACCTTAAACGTTATGCAGACTTACAACACATTGCCGATGGTCGCCATCAAGGATTGATCGAACAAGGTTTATTTCCTCAAGACGTCAAGGTCGCTAACAACAACTTTTCATGGACCCAAGCAGAACAAAACAAAATCGAACAATACCGCCAGCAAGCAGCGGTACATGCCGCAATGGTAGAAAAAATAGATGACAACGTGGGCAAGCTGATAACAGCGTTAAAGGACAGTGGAGCATACGACAATACCCTCATTTTTTATTTTTCTGATAACGGTGCCGCTGCTCATATTGGCGACTTAATGAATTCCCCCTACAAAGGAGTAAAAGCGTTGTTGTGGGAAGGGGGCAAGAGCTCATGCCATTGTTAGCTGGCTAGAATTATAAAGCCGTGGCACCATTTCGGATGACCTTATTTGGGTAGGTGACATAGTGCCGACCTTGTTAGATATCACCAATACTGAGTTTCCAAGTCAATTTCATGGCTCAACGCCCAGAAAACCAGACGGGCGCAGTATAGTCGCTAGCTTAAAAGGACAATCAATGCCTCCCCCAGAAGCTATCTATTTTAATGATAAAGGCCAACAAAGTGTGATTTATCAAGGACGTTGGAAACTACTGATAGAGGCAGGTTGGTATTTGCAAACTAAGGCAAAACCGGGGATCACTTACGAGCTATACGACATTAAAAAAGATCCGGGAGAAACCCACAACCTAGCTAAAGACAAGCCTGATTTAGTTAAAAAACTAACTGCGATGTGCGAGAAATGGAAAGCAGAGAATAAAATAGTCGACTACGCAGAGATCATAAAAATTAAACCCCAAGATCCTTATTAAAATGAAGGGATGAATATGGAATGCCCAGCGGCTTTGGTCTGCATTTTCGCTATTTGACCGAGAACAACCATTGACCGCTTGGGCAACTCACTGAACATGTAGCCGACAGCAGTTCAATGAACACGTCACGCCAATAGCGACTCTCTAAGGGCTAGCAACCTTGATCAATTGCCCTTTCTTAAGTGAGCTAAAATCGGCCTTGTCGCCCTTGTATAGCAAAGGCACTTTTTTGGCTCGAAAAGCGTTAATATAATAACGCGTTGGCCATGCATGAGGGGGAATATCCGCATATTCGACAGTTTGCCGTTCGCTCACATCAAAGGTAATAGCATTGGGTAGGGCTTGATTACTGCCGGGCACTGTATCTCGAGTATCGATGTAATTGTCACTAAAATCGGCACATGAACCAAAATTGTCGATACCATAGTCCCAAAAAAATCCCGAATAAACCGACACAGGATCTAAATAAGTCGTTTGCACAAGCAAATCAGCAGCCACCGACTTCGCTCCTTGGCAAATCCCTAAAACGACAAATGAACCACAACTATGGCCGATGGCATGAATGGCTTTTAAACGAGGAAGGGCCGCCAAACGTTTACCTATTTCAGTACCTATTTTTTTACCCACCACAGAGCACGTAAACACGCTATCAGAATAATATTGCCAGTCAATGCTATGGTTTTGCTGAGTAACGCCAGTCATTTGTGGGTAAGGTGTCGTTGTCATCCATTGCTGTAATTCATCCCCCCAACTCGCAGACGTGTCATGCACCCCATGAGCAGACAAAGTAACGTACTCAACATCCTGTGCCACGGTAAATTGGCTAACAGAGGAAAAGTCACGTGGCCAATAAACATAAACGCTAATACCCAAAGTAATCAGCACAAAAGGGATAGCCGGTATCACCACCAGCCACCAAAACATTAAACGTATTATTTTTTGTCTAGTTAGAATAAACACAATTTAAGCGTTTCCAATTAATTAAAGCCCCACAGAGTATTGAATCACTGGCCGCGCGCAGATCACAGGGAAAAGCAGTTGCCAATTCGACTCACTATGATAACACCGCTAAAGGCACGATATATGCCCCTCTAGTACCACGAACTAGACGCGAATATTTAACTAGACAAGCTAGCCATAAAATTACTCAGTCGACGCAACCCTTCTTCTAGCTCAGATTCAGCTGAGGCAAAAGACAAACGCACATATTGTTTGTGGTGTTGCTCACTAAAATCATTACTTGGGGTAAGGGCAACGTGGGCTTCTTGTAATACCCTTTCGCAAAACGTCATGGCGCTCAGCCCCGTTGCTGTTACATCAATATATACATAAAATGCGCCGTCAGGTTCAACCGGAACCGGCAAACCACAGGTTTCTAATCCAGCCAATACCAGTTTTTTGCGCGCTATCAGAGCCTTTCGTCGAGATTCACATACCGCAATTGAACTTGATGTAAAGCACTGCAATGCCGCTTTTTGGGCCAGCGTCGATGGGCAAATATAGTAATTCTGTGCCAATCGCTCTAACACCTCCACAGCCCGTTCGGGCACCACACACCAACCTAAGCGCCAGCCTGTCATACCAAAGTACTTTGAAAAGCTGTTAATGACCAAAGCTTCATCATCAAAGGCCAAAACACTTTGCGGTTGGGCACCATTGTCAGCGTGATGTAAATTCAAATAAATCTCATCCACAATCCGCCAAGCCCCTTGGCTACGGGCGAACTCACACATGGCCGCCAGTTCATGTACAGCTATTGCTGTACCGGTAGGATTAGAAGGTGTGGCTAGCATTAAGCCTCGGGTGCCGCTATGCCCTTTTTCTCCGCTATGCCCATTTTGCCAGTATTGCTTAAGCAACTGCATGTTTAACTGAAAACGAGAATCTGCTTGAGTAGGCACTAACTGCACCTTGCCACCAAAACTTTGAATGAACTGTTGATTACATGGATACGCTGGGTCGGCCATGATGACTTGATCACCAGGGATCAACAAAAGCCGCCGACAATAGCAGCAAAGCAGCTGAGGCTCCGGCTGTCACTACGACGCGCTTTGGGTCAATGTCCAATTGATGGGTCGTTTTATAAAAGTGGGCAATAGCTTGGCGTAATTCTGGTAAACCAAGAGCTGAGGTGTAAGGCAAGGGTGCGCTAACCGCTAATTCCTGCATCGCCTTCAAAACATCGGGCGGAGCACCAAAGTCAGGTTCGCCTATGTTGAGTTTGACTACATGCTTGCCTTGGGCTGCTAAGACGCTGGCTTTTTCACTGAAAGCCATGGCAAAAAAGGGCGAAATTGCCTGTGCCCGTTGTGAATATTTCAAATGATAAAACCCTACTACCCAAAAAAACGACAACTATACCCAAAATCATTGGAATTGCACTGGCTCAAACAAATGAACAAGCAATATTACTGTTTATTACTGGCATAGTGCTTGCCTTTGCCTAGCTTGTTCACCCTGCGAAATACTGTTGGCATGCCATCAACCTTTCAATATTAACCAAGCCCAGAGGATAGAAGTATGTATAAGCCTGAACTTGAACGACGCCGATTTTTGCAACGATTAACTGCTGGTGCACTCGCCACCACGTTAGCAAGCTGCAGCGCCCCCATAGCAGGTCACGGCCTAAAGGCTTTGTTAGACCTTTTTCACGCAATCCGCTAATCGCCCCAAAAATATCCAGCGGCAATATAGTGACTCAAGTTGTAGGTCATCGACCCTATCGACCAGCGGGTTTCGTTGTACGTAAAGAAGCCTTTGCCAACAAAACACTGGTGCACAATTATGGGCATGGAGGAGGTGGCATTTCCCTATCGTGGGGCTCATCAGCCTTAGCCGTTGATCAAGTGATATATTCTGGCCATAAACAGGCCGCTATTATTGGCGGCGGAATAATGGGTTTAACCACTGCGAGGTTACTCCAAGAAGCGGGTTGGCAGGTCACCATCTATAGCAAAAGTGTGGCCCGCCACACCACATCTCATGTAGCCGGTGGCGAATGGGGCCCCTTTAGTGTGCATGACCCCTTAGTGTCTAGCCCGGCTTTCAAACGGCAAATACAAACGGCCGCTAAAATAGCTCATCAAACCTTCTCTAGTATGGTCGGCGAGCACTACGGCGTGAGTTGGACTGAACTTTACTCTATGAGTAAAAAGCCACCAGAACCCCATGGCGAATTCGATCAATTCTACCCGTTTAAGCAACAATACGGACCAGGCTCAGCATCCCTTTGCCAGTGAATATTGCAATGGCTCTTTGACCATGATCATTGAAACAGATACCTTTATGCGACGGCTAATTGAAGAAATCTATCAAGCGGGCGGTCGATTCGAACCTCGCTATTTTAAGGATCAAGAAGCGTTACTAGGTTTAGCAGAACCGGTTATTTTTAACTGCACAGGCTTAGGCTCCCGTGCCTTATTTGGTGACCAAGACATTATGCCAGCCAAGGGCCAGTTGGTGCTCATGCCGCCCGATCCTGCTGTAGATTATTTAACAGTTGGCGGCAGTGACAGTAAAAAGCCGCTATATATGTTTTCACGCAAAGACGTGATGATAGTAGGCGGCACGTTCAAACCTGGAGACTGGTCTACCGAACCAGAGCCTTTAGAAACCGAACGTATTATTCACGAGCACCAACAGTTGTTTGCTGGTTTAAAGCGCTAATCAGTTGTTTTATCTAACCACCAAGACTTGCCCAGCGTAAACTATTGCTTAGCTTAAACGATACTTATTATCCAGAGCTCAGGTTAGCTACTCCCTTTACAAGGCAGTAGCTAGCTCAAATTACTCGTAACGCAAGGCGTCAATTGGCTCTAACTTTGAAGCTTTCAATGCAGGGTAATAACCAAAGAACACGCCAATAAAAGCAGAGAAACCTATGCTCAATAACACCACGTCGGTATTGATCACGCCACCGGCACCAATGCCATAATTATTGCCTAAGAACACAAATAAGTAAGCAATGAGTACCCCTACTCCTCCACCCAAACCGCACAGTACAATAGACTCAATTAAAAACTGTTTAAGAATATCCGAAGGCTTAGCGCCTACAGCCATACGTAAACCGATTTCTCGGGTGCGCTCGGTAACAGACACCAACATGATATTCATAATACCAATGCCTCCCACCACTAAGCTAACTGAGGCAACCCAAGCCAAAAGAGTGTTAAACACTTGCATCGTTTCGGCTCTGGTGGCGATCATCTCTGATACGTTACGGATCCGAAACATGTCATCCCCGTCAACGGGGATGCGCATTCGTTGGCGCAATAACCGTGACATTTCCGACTCAATGTAATCCATGTCTTCACCGTCATAGGCACTGACCTGAATAAAACGTACAGACTTGGGATTAGTGGAGTCAATGCCCGTTATTTTGTTACGCACCGTTTTAATCGGCAGAAAAATCACATCGTCTTGATCTTCGCCACGCGCATCTTGGCCTTTGGCTTCTAATATGCCCACCACAGAGACATTAAAATTCTTCACGCGTATGGTTTGACCTATCGCCTCACTCATGCCAAATAACTCAGAGCGTAAACGTTCACCGATAATCGCCACCTTGGCACCGCTGTTAATTTCCTGAGTAGTAAACTCTCGCCCATTTGCGATTGGCCAATCACGCACAATAAAGTAGCGATTGTCGATGCCACTAATCGTGGTAGACCAATTGAGATTACCGTAAATGATCTGGCCGTTTGAAGACAAATAAGGCGCAGCAGACTCAACTCAGGCACTTGTTTTTCGATCAAATTAGCGTCGTCTTCATTAATTTTGACCACAGATGCTGCGCGAGCGCCGCCACTGGAACGCCTGGCCCCGGTCACAAAAAACACATTACCGCCTAATGACTTAATTTGCTCGTCTACTTGTTGCTGGGCACCTGCGCCCATGGCCACCATGATAATGACCGCCGATACACCAATGATAATGCCTAACATAGTTAAAAAGCTACGTAACAGATTGACCCGCAAGGCAGTCATGGCGGTCTTGAGTAGGATAAAGATTCTCATTTGGCTTGCTCTTCTGTCGCGATACGAGGCTTGGGGTTTATATCGTCTGCCACTAATTCGCCGTCACGAAAGGTCAATCTACGTTTGGCAAATTCGGCAATTTCCGGCTCGTGAGTGACCAAGATAATGGTCTTTCCTTGTTGGTTCAGTTGCTGAAAAAGCGCCATCACTTCTAAGCCAGTTTGGGTGTCTAAGGCCCCTGTTGGCTCATCCGCTAAAATCATAACAGGTTGGTTCACTAGGGCTCTGGCAATGGCAACCCGTTGTTGTTGGCCACCAGATAGTTGCGCGGGATGATGCTCCATGCGACTGCCCAAGCCAACTTGTTCTAAACAGCGCTTAGCCCGTTCTAGCCATTGTGATTCTGGTACTTGACTGTACAGCAACGGCAAGGTCACATTGTCCAAAGCGCTGGTACGAGGTAACAAATTAAATTGCTGAAAGACAAAGCCAATTCGTTGATTACGAATAGACGCCAATTCATTCTTCGACAGGTTAGCCAGCTCAATTCCATCCAAAGCAATTGAGCCTTCGGTGGCGATATCTAAACAACCCAGCAAGTTCATCATGGTTGATTTTCCCGAACCTGAAGAGCCCATAATGGCCACAAATTCACCCTGTTGAATCTGTAAGTCTACGCCTTTTAAGGCATAGACTTTTTCGTCACCCATTTGATAAATCTTTTTAGCTTGCTTAACCGTAATCAGTGCAGATGGCATTATTGATTCACCTTTTGTGCACGCACTGTGACTAAATCTCCTGCCGCTAATTCATCTGACTCTATTTCACTGTATTCTAAATCAGAGATACCTACTCTGACATTAACTCGACTTGGCTGCCCATCACGTAGCACCCAAACCGTGCCTCGTTGGAAATTATCATCTTTCTCTCTATTTCCTCGCGGTCTACGATTTTTTTGATTTAGTGCTTTGTATTGCTCCATTTGCTCTGGGCTCAAGAAGCTGCGTAACTCTATATCCATTTGGCTACGAATTTTTTTCATCGTATCGTTTGGACCTTGTGGAGGCCCGCCGCCCATCCCACGAGAAGACTCTCTGGCTGCAGCCATGCTCTGTTGCATGTTTTCCATGGTTTGGGCGAGTTGTTTTTGTTGAGCGGCATTTAACTTGAGTTGTTCGGCTAATTGTTTAGCACGGCCCGACATGCCAGCGCCTTGTTCATTGGCTGATTGACCTTCTGGGGTATAACGTAGGGCGGAGTTGCTCACGCGCAGCACGTTGTCTCGTTGCCCTAAAACAATATCCACGTTGGCTGTCATACTCAGGTAACAACAATAACTCTTTATTTTCTAGCCCAATAATGACTTTGTAAGTCACAACATTGCTGGTCACAGTAGCCGATTTTCTGACTTGGGTAACAGTACCAGTAAACTTGCGTTCGGGATAAGCATCAACGGTAAATTTAACCCCTTGCCCTTGTTTGATCCTGCCAATGTCAGCTTCGTCAACATCCGTTTCAATTTGCATCATGACCAAGTCTTGAGCAATAGAAAACAGGGTCGGTGCCGACAAGCTGGCTGATACGGCTTGGCCCTTGTCTACTTGCCGATCAATCACCACCCCGTCCACTGGGGAGCGAATAAAAGTTCGGTCTAAATCCAACTTAGCTTGCTCTAAGCTAGACATGGATTGTTTAACTCTTGCTTCGCCCACTAAAATAGCCGCTTTGGCGGTTTCGATGCTGACCTTAGCTAATTGATAAGAGGTTTCGCTGATATCTAACACAGAATCACTCACTAACTTTTTATCTCGTAGCTCACGATTTCGTTGGTATTCTCTTTCGGCAAGTTTGGCTTCGGTTTGGGCTCTGCTAAGCCCCGCTTGTAACTGCACTAAATAAGCGCGAGACGAAGCTAAATCTGCTTCACTCTGACGCAACTTAGACTGCACTGTGCGATCGTCTATACGGGCAATAACTTGGCCACTGGTGACAATATCATTAAAGTCCACATTTAGTTGAGAAATCAATCCTGATAACTCAGACCCTACGTCAACTGTCACCACAGGCGAAATTGAACCAGAGGAGTTCACCGTGCTTTCAATTTTACCTGTTGTAATTTCTTGCGTGTGATACTTAATTTGTATGGTGCTTTGTTCAGGCAAAAACCACCATGCAGCCACAGCAACAAGTAAAACGACAACCATTGCCTTAGCAAATGAGCCAAATTTCATTATTCCTTTACCTTCTTAAAATAAGAGCGATTGCCCTCTACCTAAGAATTAAACCACAAATCATAGTTAAGTTATGTCAAGGTATTGTAAAGGGAGTCACCCAAGCTGTGTCAAAACGTGACAGCCAAGGTGACTTTGCTAAAACGAAGAGAAATTGTCGCTGCCACTGCCGAGTTATTAACAGCATTACGGTAGGACATCTGCAGCCATAGAGACCTCTGATTTCTTAGACGCTTGTTCGCGCAGACATTGGGTAGCCGTATCCTACGGCTAAATTTTGTCACTAAAAACTGTAGCTAATTCCTATATTAGCAGCAGTAGACACTAAATCGCCCATATTGTACCTTTCGAAACCTGCATTCATACCAATACCCATATCCCATACGTACTGCCATCCGACGGCTAAATACAAGCCTGTCCCATCATCATCGTGCAGGATTTGACTACCGTCACTTAATTCATACTCATAAAACTGTGCACCGACTTTGGCATATAAACTATTACGTTGTGAAATAGGAACCACACCTTTAATAGCCGTTACCAAGTTAGAATACTCCACTTCGTCCACTCCTAAGCCAAACAATGAGCGATTATTTGTCGAGCAGTGCCAATCATCGTGCCTATCTTCATAGCAATCCCACTCATCAACATCCGCTCCAACGTTCAAGCCGACCTCAAGGGCGAAGTACTTTGTAAAGGCGTAATTATAAAAGCCGTAAATCTGAACGACCCCATCACCATCGTCCTCTGAGTCATTAAACTCAATACCTCCAGTAGCAATATGCCCTCCAAAACTATGTGCCTTAACAGGCGTCTGTGCACATAAATGAAGTGAAAACATAGAGGTGAGCGCAACGAATAATGCAGTCTGTAATTTTCTATTCATGAGTCATTCCTTTTAAAGTAAAGAGTAGCGGTAATTTACCTTAAACCTAGCTGACAAGTCGTAGGCTTTTGTATAGCAAATGTTAGATTTTGTAAGATATGAGGTCAGAACGAACCCGCATTCTTTGAACAAGGTGCTGGAAGAGCTGTTGCCCTTCAAATACCGAGAAAGCAGGGGACAATCCGCTGGGACGTTCTCGCTGAGTGGCCACTTGTCATGCGGGTTGGCAGTATTGCCTTCTTTCTAAAATACCCACTCAAGACCAATTTGGTACAAAGTAGCTTTACGGTCAAAGTTTGGATCAGTTATATTTTCAAAGAAAGAATTCTCATTCGGCTCGCCACTTAAATAGGCGACCTCGACTTTAGCTGACAAGTTATACTTTACATCCCAACGCAAACCTAACGTTAGAGAGTCTAAGTTGTAGAGTGGTAAATTTTGAGTGATCCCATCGTAAAGAAATGACAACTCAGTCAATTCAGTTGACACATTTTTAGGGATTAAGTTTTCAGGAATGTTGTACGAACTATCGGAAGCCGAATATGTTAGGTGCAACTGAAAAGGGTCAAAGTTATAACCAAGGGTTAAATAATATGCCTCAAGCTGAGGAACAACCAGTAGATCTGATTTAATTTTGACCCATTCTGCCACGGCAAAGTAACTTAAGGTGTCATAGTTAATACTAGCTTGGTAACCTGTCGCACTGCCATTAAATCTCAAAGATTCAGCATTTTCAGGAAAACCTGCCGCCTCGATAATATTAGCGAATTGATCAAAACCATGAAAATCTGCGTAAAAATCTGCAGAGCGCAAAATCGAGGTTCGTGCCGTGAGATTGCCATCGCTTAAAGTGAAAATGAGTCCTTTAATTTCATCTACGTCAATAGCGGTATTTTCACCAGCCCTAGAAAACTCTCCACTGAAAGTGCCATAGTATGTTTCGATATCAAAGTTAAAGTCATCAATAGCAAATTGATAAGCCGCACTGATACCTTCATAATTTGAAAATAGGAAGCCACGGTATACTTGCTTAGGGGAGATATCCAAGGGTAAGAAAAACCAACATCAATTACGGCACTATACCGAAAAAACGGTGTACGTAATTTTCCAGCTTTAAAATGCCAGTTTGCATTCGGGTTATAGCTTAGATATAACCACTCTAATCCTGAATCTCTGTCCTCAGCTGTATGCCCAAGCAATTGCCCTGACAGACTAATACTGTCGGTTATTGCAACATCTGCTTGAATGGCGAATATGCTTTGTTGTGAGAAATCTAGCTTATTAGAGTAATTATCAGAGGTCGCATTTTTCTCATCTAAATAGCCCCCCACCACTCGAGCAAAGCCACTTAAACCCACACGATCATTCAACTCTATATTAGCCGCAGCCGGCAAAGCCAAGAAAGTAGCCAACAGCAACAAAACTTGAGGGTAATACTGTTTTGAAATAATGGGGGAATTCCTCAAACCTATGAATATCGAAACAACAATTTTTTGCAGGGCAAGCTATTCTGCAAAATATTTCGATTTTGATGGATATAGAGAGAAATTGCAAAATTTACTTTGCAAAAATGCACAGCACTTTCACTTTTTTAATAAAGAAATCGCCATGTAATAGCAACAACCAACACTCGCTACAACATGACGATATTGCCTAGGCAACAAACTCTGACAATTGCGTTGCCGATACCGCACCCACTTTACTCGCTGCGAGTTCACCATCTTTAAATAATAGTAAAGTTGGAATACCTCTAATCCCAAACTTAGCCATAAGATCTTGTGCTTCATCGGCATCCACTTTGACTATTTTGATATCTTCTTTTTCAACAGAAAGTTTGTCCAATAAAGGCGACACCATTTTGCAGGGCGCGCACCAATCAGCAAAAAATCGACCAACACAGTGCCTTTATGCTCTTTGACTTCTTGCTCAAAATTTTCACTTTCAATAACTCTAACATCACTCATTTTGTTTTACCTTTTCACATAAAATTAATCGAGCAAAGAGTATAAAAGGTTTGCGATTAATTTCATATACAGGCTTAATAACACCCACTGTTTCATTTATAGAACAATAATCATGCTCAATCTTGATGACCTTACTTTTTTTCTAGCATCATTGACGCTGGCTCGCTGACTCAAGCATCGCAGCAGATGGGCGTGCCCAAATCGAAACTCAGTCGAAGGTTAGCCAAGCTAGAAGAACATTTAGGGTATCAACTATTAAATCGCACCACTCGAAAACAGGAACTAACAGAAAGCGGCTTACTTTTGTACCGTTCATGCAAACCGCATTTAGAAGCCCTTAGCAATGTTGAAGATGACCTGCATGAACTCAATACCGCCCCTAAGGGTAGACTCAACATACTTTTACCCATTGAGTTTTTCAACCAAGTGATAGGCACTATTGTTACAAACTACGCCAAACAATACCCAGGTGTAATGGTGCATTGCAGCCACTATTCGTCAGCCCTTCCGGAAGAAAGTTATCAATACGATCTTATTTTTGTACTGCACGAAACAGATTTAGCTGACACCAATTGGGTTGAAAGCAGCTTTTAAGCTTTCCTCAATCTTTATATTGCGGTCTTGACTATAAAACTGAGCACCTACGCAGTCCTGAAGATCTAGCGCAAGAGCAGTGCATTACCTCTAGCGCCAATGCACAATGGCTTTTTAGAGACAAACAAAAGGTACAGTTAATTTCGGTGCCTGCCAAAATGGTTCTGTCTAGCCCACAAATGCGCCTCCAGGCAACCGCTCACAATTTGGGCATCGCTAAATTACCTGACTATTTATGCCAACCAAATGAAACGTCATCCATAGTGAAACGGCTAAAACTGGATAGAGAGCCGGTCGCACTTAAATTAACGGTGTTATATCAAAGCCGTAGCATCGCCTTTAAAACCCGTAAATTTTTGGAGTACTTTCAATCGAATATAGGGTGCTTGAATTAGCTTTCACCAGCATACTTTTTGCTGATGAGAGTTAACTGTGCGTCAACTCAGTTTGATGGTAAAGAGAACGTTGGATGTAATCTAAAGGGGAGACACCTTAAACGGCAAAATAGCATGATTGACATCCGCTATTTTACCCTTCAGTGAACGGCTTTAATCTAACAGCCAGTTCACATTACAACTGTATATACTGCTCACTGTAAACCAGAAATTGTGTCAGTACTGATTACTACTAACGACTATTTGCCGCAATGTTCAAGGGTTCGCCATTTTTGTTTTTCATCACTTCTATCACACCTTGAATCCCCTGTTGACGAATAATTGAAGCAAACTCGCTTTGCTTACTCGACAGCAAACTTATACCTTCAGCTACTAGGTCATAGGTTTTCCATTCGTTCGTTTTTTTGATTTTTCTTAACTTAAAGTTAATGTGTATATCGGGGCGATCAGCATCTCGTATAATGGCTTTTACGGTCATACTTTTTAAATTGTCGGTATCCTTGACTGGCTCAAAAAGCTCTTGACCACCATAATTAGCAAGCGCCACAGCAAAGTTAGATATCAAATATTGCCTGAACTCTTCAACAAACTCTGGAATATCGGCTTTAGGCACTGCTCTAAAATGCTTACCTAGCACTTTGAAAGCAGCAAATTTGTAATCTATGTGAGGCATTAGTTCTTGCTCGATAATCCTCCGTAAATGATCGGGATTAGCGGCGATACTCTGTTGTTCCACTTCTATTCTTTCAAAAGTGGTCGTAGTCACTTTTTCCAACAACAACTGCGGGTTAGTTTGATTAGCATAACTCGCGTTTGCTAACACTAAGGCAAGCATGAAAAGCATTGCCTTACCTAAGTCCATTATTATTCTTGTCAATTTAATATTCATTTGTGGGCTCCTCACGAGCAGTAAAATAACTCATTAGTATGTAAAATCTGGATTAAAGTAAAACCTGTTAAAAATGATATGCGTAAGACATATTCAGAAAATCTAGGCCTGGATTATGGTCATTCAAACCACCATTTGAATAATGCATATAACGAACAGCCAATGACTTATTCAAGTTATCTCCAAAATCCAAAACCAAGCCTAAACGGTCTTCAAACTGATAGTGTGAGCCAATATCTTTGCCCGCAAACCGGGTGTCATCTACCAAAGAAACCCCTATGCCAAACTCCCATTTAAGTGGGTATTTTCCGTACAAGGTATCAAACTGCTTGGTAAACACGGGTGATATGGCAATAGCATAGTTAGTATCATGTTTACTGTGTGGGCCGTATTCCCAAAAGTTAACACTCACTTCCCAATACACATCTAAATCACCCAACCAATCAAAGGTTGAAATACGAGTGGTGAAAGGTCGATACCCTAAGCGCACCCCAGTTAAATCATCTTCACCATATAAATAATCAATCGCTACCGCCTGCTCACTTGCCTGAGCACTTTGAGTAGGGATTGCAGCAACCAACAGAGCCATCAATAAAACTAACCAACGCATAATAATTTCCAAATACAAAATAAATGTTCTGGGGTAGCAGACAAAATGAGGATTCATTTAAATAATCGGCTACTCCGTTTCGATGGAATGAATTATGAGGCAGCCAAAAACATAATAATAATTTCATTTTAATATAGAATACATTTTATTTTGTGATGTATACTTCAACTATTGTTAATTACCTTGGATTTCTTATGCGTCCACAAGAGCTCAACCTATTAATGGTTTTTGATGCAATTATGACCGAGCGCTCAATTACTCGAGCAGCTAAACGTTTGTCTATGACCCAACCCGCAGTTTCTAATTCTGTAAGTAGAATGAGAGCAGCATGGAAAGACGAACTATTTGTTAAAGATGGGCGGAATATTCAGCCGACATTGCACGCACAAAACCTGTGGAATCAAATACGCGTACCTCTAATTTCACTGACCGAGGCTATTGATCCAAAGAGTTTTGATCCGGCTACGGCTAAACGCACATTCAGGATCGCCGTTTCAGACATAATAGTGGACATGGTATGGGCAGAATTACGCAGTATTATCGAAAAACACGCGCCTGGCGTTAACATTCATGCAGTGCCTTACACCATTATCAACACCGAACAGGTTTTGGAAGATGCCGAAGTAGATATAGTACTGGGCAATTCTGGGGTTATTTCGAATACTTTTAGGGCTGAATTTTTTATTTTCTCCGATCTATGTTTGTGTAATGAATCATGATCATCCTTTGGCTAAAGCAGAACTGACTTTAGAAGAGTTCGCAGAAGCAGATCACCTATTGGTATCATTGTCTGGAGACACCACCGGTTATACAGATCAAGTGTTACTGCAGCATGGATTGTCAAGACGTATCGCTGTCACGGTAAATCACTTTTCTTCTGTAGCAAACTTAATTAAACACAGTGACCTTATCTGTGTCACGCCTATAGCGGCGGTCTCTAAACAAATCATCGCTGGAGAAATTTCGGCTACAAAACCACCGTTAGAGTTAATGCCTCAACAAGTTTCGAGTATTTGGCATAAACGCCAAGATAGTGACCAAGGCCTGATATGGCTTAGAGAACATTTAAAGCGAATTATTAACCGAAAAGTGAAAATCGAAACCCAACAAGTCATGGATAGTTTATGTAAAAATAACTCATCCATGTGCGAATCACACGAAGAGTAAAAAGCGCCGTTGCCCTTATGCTAAGCCGCATTAATAAATCGCCAATCAGTGAGTACTTATCAATCCAGATTGCTATTAAATTTGTCAGTTTATTTCAGTTGAACGAATGGCTTCAATATTGATGATGTGAGAACGGTTTAACGTAATTTTATAACGCTGTACCTGTTGCTGATGCTGTTTGTTGGTGTGAACAAGCACTAGGTTAATTTGGTATCGACGCTCAACCGCTTGCTTGGTAATTTTACTGCCGTCTAACGAATACAAACGCCCTTCACCTTTTTTTAAGAAACGAATAAAAGGCGTTAGATTAAAATTAAGTCGCTGTTGAATCGCATCGTAACCGGGAAGAAAGCTCTTCGAATTGACTTTGGTATCGCTACGAAAGTGTAACAGTTGTGCGGCCTGCTTATTCTGCTGACGCCGAGTTTGAAACAGATGATCAACCTGTTGCGGCAAGTCTCTATTCCGAATATATTCCAGCCACAGAGTCTGTGTGGCTACACGTACCTTGCTCACGCTATGAGTAAAAATAACTTTCCATCTAGGCCGACCTTTCTGGATCCAACGCCAAATAATACGAGTAAGATCATCCTTAAATATCTCTCTTAACCCATAAACAATCCCTAACATACTAACCAGTGCAATCGTCACTTCGGTGAAATTGGTCCGCGCGTTTAGTACCAACAAAGTCACAAAAGCCATTATGACCGCCGTCACTGTACCTCTAACCATACGATTCAAATTGCTGTTAAGGTTTTTCACTTGTTTTTGAAACACCACCCCATACTCAATTAAACGTTGCAATAAACGCATTTTATTGGTGATGCGATTGGGATCACTTAAGGTTAGCTGCGAGTTATACCGATTGTCTGCTCGGTATTGATTTTCTCGGCGGCACAAGGCCAATAGAAAATTCCTTTCACTGCTGTAGTCGGCACTTTTTGGCGCTCTTGATAGAAGTTTTAGAAAAGACTGCTCTACTTGCCAACTTAGGTAATTGTCGGCATTTTCATAGAATGCTTTGAGTTTTTTGTCGGGTGGAGTATAGCGCCTTAATTTTTTGAGTAGGCCAGAAATTTGCTCGGCTAGCTCAATTGCCTGAGGGTAAAAGTCTTCGCACTCTTTAAGTTTAAGGGTATGTGTAATATCTGTATCTAAGGCAATACGAATTTGATAAGAAAACAAATTGAGATTTAATCGATAATCCGTTTGTTCGCCTTTTTGTTGGCTAACAAAACGACTTCGTACCAAAGGTAAATGTAATTGATCTGAGTAATAAGCACTATGGCTTTGAATACTACTGTGAAAATATTGTTCTTCTGTGAGGGTTTTGGGTCCAATTCCCATTTCGTCAGGTAACGAAAAATATAAGTCCAGTCTCTGCTGATCACTCGGCAATAACGGATAACTAATTTTGATAGAAAGACTTTCATCTTGGGTGAGCTTAATTTTCTCCACTTAACGCTAATTTCCTCATCACTTCGATTACATATTTCTATGCCAGTCATTATGCCTTATTTTGCCAAACTTACCCAATAACAGAAATTTTGGTAGGCAACCTCAGTGTTTATTTTTTAGTTTTAATACGTTAGTCAAAATAAACCAACCGTAATCTTACCCACAAATTAACGACATTGGTCTGAGTAGAAATTAAAAAGCGCGATAGCTCATTGAGCTAACGCGCTAATTCAGCAACTAGTTTAACAACGGCTACAACGTACCAATTACCCCTTCACGACGTTTATCTGCAGCTCCTTCAAGAGTACCATCAGGCTTACGCATGATTACGCTAAGTCCTGAGTTTTCGCCACGAGAAGCATCGACATCAAAGCCCATATCTTTCATGGCCATAATAATCGCGTCAGGCGTGGCGCCTTTTTCTAGACGCACAGTTTTGCCTCGTGCCACCATATTAGGTAAATCAACAGCATCTTGCGGGCTTAATCCCCACTCAAATACGCCCACCATAGTTTTCACTGTGTAAGCAATAATATTGTTACCGCCAGGTGAGCCGGTTGCTAATAAAAAGTCGCCATTTTTATCCAACACAATAGACGGTGACATCGACGAACGAGGGCGCTTATTCGCTGCCACGGCGTTGACAATGGCATTACCATCCTTGTCATGATGTTGGAAAGAGAAGTCAGTTAACTGATTGTTTAAAAACATACCACCTACCATGCGGGTGGTACCAAATATGCTTTCAACCGTTGCTGTCATCGACACCACATCACCCTCTGCATCAACGATAACAAAATGGGTTGTGCCATGAACATCTTGCGTGGCATCAATACCAGAGGAGACCTCGCTAGGCGTGTCATTGTATGCCCAAGGATTACCTACCCCATAGGTTAAAGGCGTAGCCTTATTAGAAATGAGCTTGGCACGGCTGGCTAAATACTCCTTGTTCAACATGCCTTTTATGGGCATATCGACAAAATTAGGATCGGCAATAAATTGATCTCTATCGGCATAAGCTAACTGTTGGGCCTGAGCTAGAATAGCCCAGTTTCTGGGGTCGCTCGGACCCGCAGCAGTAGGACTTGGACCGTTTTCTAGAATGCCCATAATCATTCCCACAGCTAACCACGAAGACGGCGGCGGCGCTCCACAAATCTGCGTATCTCGATAATCCTGACACAGGGCCATACGCTTTACTGGTCGATAAGCAGCAATATCTTCAGCGGTTAAAGAGCCCGCTCTAGGAGGTTGTTGCACCATAGCTGCAATTTGTTTGGCAATATCTCCTTGGTAAAACGCCGCTGGATCTTTGGCAATAATACTTAGGGTTTTCGCATATTCAGGGTTTTTCAGAAGGTACCCTTCTGGATGCGCGACACCTGCTTGATCAAAAAAATACTCATAGGCGTCAGTCGGACCCTCTTCTGGGGTACTTGGAATATATTTCCCAAACCGCTCTAACATGCCATGTAATCTAGGTGAAATCTTAAAACCTTCGCTGGCTAGCTTGGTGGCATAGTCGAATAAACTGCCCCACTCCAAATTGCCTTGCTCTTGATGGGCCATTGACAGCATCGCTAGTACACCTGGTACGCCCGTAGACAGACCGCTGGTCTTAGCTTGCATAAATGGCATCGAATCACCATTTTCCAACATAAACATATCTGGCGTCGCGCCGCTTGGTGCTGATTCACGGCCATCATAAACAGCCAGTGACTTAGTTGCGCTATCGTAATGCACCATAAACGCCCCACCGGCTAAGCCAGAGCTTTGCGGCTCTACCAGACTCAATACAGACTCAATGGCAATGGCCGCATCCACTGCTGAACCGCCTGCCCGTAATATTTCCAGCCCAGCAGCCGTGGCGTGAGGATTAGCCGTTACCACCATAGCTTGTTGTTTTGGCTTTTCTGCCAACACTTTTACTTCTTCTATTTTTTTGTCTTGCGCCCCACATCCCCAAAGCGCGGTAGCTAACACCCCAAAAACAAATATGTGAAACTTCATAAGCTATTCCCGATAGTTAAAATTTTATTATTGAATAAGGCGAGGATCACTTTTGAAAGGTCTCAAAATGCGTAGTACACCCAAATGGCGACACTAAAAAGTATCTACAACTAAATACTTATCATAACTCACCGCCTACTGACAATGGCCAGACTAGAATAGACTAAAGTTTATTACGTAAAGCAGAAAAAATGGATATTCCCCTTTAAAATCAAACCACTTTAATTAACATTCCGCGCAAATAATTAACAACAAATATAAACCACAGGTTTGTTTAAACCAGCAACAAAACCACTATTTCTGCATAAACCCAATTGAGACACCAACCCAATTGAGACACCCATAAACCCAATTGAGACACCCATGATTAGAATGTTGGTATTACTGATAAGTAACTGGATTGTGTGATCTTGAAGCGGGTGCTAACAGCAAACCGATTCCGGCTGAAAAAACTACCGGAATGACGAAGGCGCAAAACACCACCGGAATGACGAGGGCTCAAAACACCACCAGAATGACGACGACTCAATTGACCACGGAATGGTGGAGGTGACAAACATCCTAGTGACACTCCTACGTCATCCCTGCATGACACTCCTACGTCATCCCTGCATGTTGTTAGCAGGGATCCACTAGGCTGAATAGGTGACAGTTGTGTTACCTCTGATGTTACTAAACCACAACGAACGCCATAGGCAATAAAAAACCCGCCAAAGCAGCTAATTACGCGCCTTGCGGGTCTTTATTGGTTCTTACTTAACCACTATTTGGCGGAGAGAGAGGGATTCGAACCCTCGTTAGGTTTAACCCTAAACACACTTTCCAGGCGTGCGCCTTCAGCCACTCAGCCACCTCTCCGTAACTCTTTTTAAATTGTTAGCCTGTCTTAAATGGGTTATTAGACCTAACCCTGCGCTGGCTTGCGCTAAATTTTGTCTTGCTCAGTTAATTGACTGATTTTCTGAGCGCGGCGTATGTTATGGAAATCAGCGCCATGAATCAAGTTAAACCTTACAAATACCTAAATTATCGCTCTATAAGCCTATTAAGTTACCAATAGCTGGCAATATTTTTTAAAAGGCATTTGCTACATCTTTAAATTTGTCTGTACCATATGACAAATATTGCTCCAATAAGGTGTTCATTGGTAAATAAACAATGAGCTAAACAAACATGTCAACTAATCTCAGCTCTTTTCAATTTTGTCCCAGATGTAAAAGTGACAAAATTAGCTCATTGAATGGACACAAGCATTTATGTCTTGAGTGTCAATTTGAGTACTTCCACAATACCGCTGCAGCGGTCGCGGCAATCATTTGTTGTGATGACGAAATATTATTAACGGTACGGGCTCAAGAGCCTGAAAAGGATCAATTAGACTTACCGGGAGGTTTTGTCGATCACAATGAAACACTTGAAGAAGCGCTGAGTCGAGAGTTGAAAGAGGAATTATCTGTCGATATTACTAATTGGCAGTATTTTTATTCTGGGGCAAATACCTACCATTACAAAGATGTAATATATCAAACCTGTGACGTGGTGTTTGTCTGTCATTTAACAGAAAAGCCTATTCTTAATGCTGATGTCGCTGAAATAGCGGCTTATCAATGGGTAAGAGTAGATGAACTAGATAGCAGCCGTATCGCCTTTGTTTCATTACGAAAGGCGATAGAACAATTTAAAAGGTCACATGCTTAAGCGTTACCTGTCACCTTCATTTTCAATTGAGCAGAAAAATCTAACATTCTGTTTAATGGAATAAGGGCTTTTTCGCGGAGTTGATCATCCACAAATATCTCGTGTCCACTGGTTTCAGTGAGCGATTTATGAATAGCTTGTAAGCCGTTCATTGCCATCCAGGGGCAGTGCGCACAACTTTTACAGGTTGCGCCATTGCCGCCAGTCGGTGCTTCTAATAAAATTTTATCTGGCGCTGCATGTTGCATCTTATAAAAAATGCCACGATCTGTTGCCACTATAAACTTTTTATGGGGCAAGGTTTTAGCGGCATTGATCAATTGCGTTGTTGAGCCCACTGCATCAGCCATGGCTACAACGCTCGCTGGCGATTCTGGGTGTACCAAAACGGCAGCGTCTGGATGCAAGTGACGCATATCATTCAGAGCTTTAGCCGAAAACTCATCGTGTACAATGCACTCCCCTTGCCACAACAACATATCGGCACCTGTTTGCTTGGCAATATAGGCTCCTAGATGGCGATCCGGGCCCCAAATAATTTTTTCACCTAATGAATCTAAGTGCTCTACTATTTCTAGAGCGATACTAGAGGTAACCACCCAGTCAGCTCTGGCTTTGACCGCAGCCGACGTATTGGCGTAAACCACTACAGTATGATCGGGGTGAGCATCACAAAACGCAGAAAAAGGTTCGATAGGGCAGCCCAAATCTAATGAACAGGTTGCGTCTAATGTTGGCATTAACACCGTTTTTTCAGGACTGAGAATTTTAGCGGTTTCTCCCATAAACCTAACACCAGCGACTATCAATGTGTCTGCTTCGCAGTCTCTGCCAAACCTAGCCATTTCTAACGAATCAGATATACAGCCCCCCGTTTCTTCGGCCAAAGCCTGGATTTCTGGGTCGGTATAATAATGAGCAACTAAGGTTGCATTATTTTGCTTTAGTAAGGTTTTGATTTCTTGAACATAGCGTTTTTGTTCAAGATCGCTTAGCACTGCTGGTTTGGCGGGAAATGGATAATCTATGGTTTCGACTTGAAATAGCTCAGACATAATCTAAATGGTTAACTAACAACGAATAAAATTGGTTTGAGTATTATACCTGATTGTCATAGAAATGACATATTATCCCAATCCATATTGACATCGGCTTTCGCAGGGTACATTCAGCCGCCTTCAAACACGCCGTAAAGGAGGCCCCTTTGCAAATCCCATGCTTAGCATGAAAAGGCCCTAGACCATTATTTGAGTAGATGTTAAATGGATAACACCTTGCAATTGCGGATGAGTACTGGCGATTGAATTACATTTTTAGATAGGCCTGATACTTTGTGCGCCAATACTGGCTTTCTTGCTGATTATTCTGGGATTCATAATATTGTGCAAAGTTCACATGGGCCGATGGCGAGTTTTGTTGTTTGCGTAATTGCTGTTGCCAAGCAAGAAGGTATAGTTTGGGAATATAACCCACATCATGATATTCCATAAACGTCATATTTTTATCCATTTTATACGCTTGTACCGCATGATTGTCGCAAGTACGTGCCTTACTAAAATGGATATTTTGGCCGAGCTCAGTTGAACGCTGCCAATCCTTGTCAACATTATTGCCTCTTACTTTACGAAATACGACATTTGGAGCATTCACACCATTGCAAATTTGATTAGCCAACTCACCTCTCAAAGGATATTCATCTACAAATCCAGAGAAGTGGGCAAGCTCGTGCACGAATACGTCATAGGTATCTTGCTTGTCTAAGAACATAATACCGTTATGTACATTAGCTTTGCCTTTGTCTGCAAATATGACTAAGTGGGTGAAAGACTGCATTTTTAGACTTTTCGCTAATTGCGGCATATTGCAAGCTAGTCGCCCATTCTGACTCAAGTTTTCTTTGCAACGCACTTTTTCAGGATCAAACCAAATGGTCGGTTGAATACAAATTGACAGTGATTTTAAACGTTGGTCATTGACAAATTTAGACTTAAACACTTCAGCCTGGGCCAAAGAATAGACACTACCCGTGACAAACAATATCTGCTGAGCGCATTGCTTAGAATCAAATGCAAAACTGACAGGACTCGCAATTGTACTAGGCTTGGGCTGTAAAAATTGCTCAAAATAACGACGATAGAAACGAACTTCAGCTTTCGGATTTTCAATCTGAGTCAGCAGGTTAAGTGAGTCTTGAAACTTGCCCTTTTCCCACAACTTTAAGGCTTGCGCCAAATTTAAAGTGGGTACTGTAGAATGACTTGATTGAGGTATAGGTAAGTTATTGCCCGAAAGAGATGACAAACTAATAAACATCGAGCAAAGTGGCCAAAACGCAACAACAATAAAGGTTAACGACTTAGCCACTCGCCACATCATTATTGGGTTTCAGTGGCTGCTTTTTCGTCGTTTGACGCATCTCTTAATAAGTTAAGTTCTAAACGTGCGTATCTATGTTCAACATATTCAAACACATTGGTACTTAACGCTAACTTAAAATAATTAGAGGCAATACCACGATGACCTTTCTCAGAGTGATACTTACCTAAATAAAAATAAGCTTCGCACAGACGATCGGTTAACTGTTGTTGGCTAGTAACACCACCAATTAACGCATTTAGCAATTCATTTTCGGTCACTACACCTAAATACAAATCCACTATTTTAGTGGCCCAATTGTCTTCATCTAAATTCTTGCGCAGCTCAGACAAAGTCGCTATAGCGGCCGGTTGGTCAATCACACTTTCCGCCAAATACCGCCATAAAGCACGGTAAGGATCAGCAGCATTTTTATTGTAAAACTCGCCAAGATCACGCACGGCTAGATCAGGACGTCCGCCATAATAAAGCGCGATGCCGCGATTCAAGAATGCGAATTCCATCTCAGGATTAATATCTAAGGTGGCGTCAAATGCTTCGTAGGCTTGAATAAAATTCATCTGCTGAGTGTAATGTACACCAATAGAATTATAAGCTTCAGCTAAATCCGGCTTTAATTGTAATGCTTGATTAAAATCATATTGAGCCAGCCCCGACAAACCAACACTGTCATACAAAGAGCCTCGCTGTTGCAGTAACTGTGCTCTTTGGTCATCGTCTAAATCAGCTTGCCCTAAAATATGACTATATCGAGCAATCGCCAATTGCGATCGTGGATTCATTGGCGCGGGTTCGGCTAACAGTAAGTTGCCCATTTGTCCGTTGCCTTGGGAAGGCTCATTATGACTTGCACAGCCCATCAAATAGGCACTAGACAAAGCAATTAAAAAGATAAGTTTTCGCATAATTAGAAAGGCTGATTACCTAAAATTAGAATATTTTCACCCAATACTGAATCAACAAGACAACAAGCTAACGCAATAATATAAGAAAAAACACAGAGTACATTAGACAGCTAGATTCGCTCATTTGAGTGAGAAAGTAAAGCGCTACCCATGCTATTAAGTCGCTATGGACTCAGAACCATTCATCGATTTGTAGACAAGGCGGCGGATTGTAGGAGTGTCGATTACCTTGCAAATACGGTTAACCGAATACCAAATCCGAGGGGCGAGTTTTAACAGTGTGCACTCGGTGTTACTCCCACCTATAAAACGTTTCTATCTTTTGATCTTAACTTATTGATGATGTAATTTTGCCTTCTCGCTGAGTATCAATGTTTTTATTGGGGTGCGCTTAAAGTTAATAATAAATGAATTTAACTTGTATCAATTAGTAAAAATAAAGCACACTAGTCGGCCGTAATAAAAAAGGCCCATTGCAGCAATGGAAAAATCTCACTCTACTATTCCACCAGCACTAATTGAGCACGCAATCGATGCGCAAAAAAATGCTTACGCTCCCTATTCAGAATTTCAAGTTGGCGCTGCTTTACTTGACGCTGATGGCAACATTCATGCTGGATGTAATGTTGAAAATGCAGCCTACCCTTTAGGTCAATGTGCAGAAGCTGGGGCCATCTCAACCATGATTTTATCAGGCTGTAAACAAATCGAGCAGATAGTCATAGTCGGCTCAGGCGACAGTTATTGTCCACCATGTGGCGGCTGCAGACAAAAAATCGCTGAGTTTGCCGATAATAAAACACGTGTTCACTTGCTAAACAAATCAGGTGAAGTCAAAACCGTTCTATTTTCAGAACTATTACCCTTTTCTTTTGGCTTTGAAAAAGACAAACGTTAACGTTTCTACAATAATTGCCAGCAAATCAGCTATCAGTTGGGCTGGGTTTCTCACCGTTCCAAGGAGCGACTTTGATTAACATCAACATGCCGGGCAACGCGCATAAAAAGCAAATTGTAAAAAACTGGGTATACCCTACCGATTCAATTATGTAACCCGTAGTAGCGCTAACAAACGTCCTGGGGATCACCGCAATACTGGTCAACAATGCAAATTGAGTAGCGGTAAAATGTTTATTAGTCGATTTAGCCATAAATGCTATTAGCGCCACAGAGCCTAAACCTACACCTAGGTATTCAAAGCCACTGGCAATAGCTAAAACGAAGTGGTTATAGCCCACCATAGACAACATCACGTAGCCTAATATTGACAAAATCTGGAGATCCACCAAAAATCCATAAACTACGATTAATTCCCAATTTAATCATGGCCAAGCCACCTAAAATGGTACCGACTGTCGCACCTATGGTTTTCGATATTTTGGCGATCGAGCCAATCTCTACAGTTGAAAATCCCATATCCATAAAAAATGGGGTTTCTAACGCGGTCGCCATACTGTCGCCCAACTTGTACAAAATAATAAAAAGCAGTATCCAAAGCGCATCTTGCCTATTGGTTCGTTGGAAGAACTCTTTAAAAGGTTCAACCACAGCCGAACGCAGGGTTTGCGGTTCGTCGCCTGCTTTTGATGATTCCCTAATCAACAGAGTTGAAATAAGCCCCACCAACATAAAGGCTGCAATCGACAAATGCGCTATTGACCAAGGAAAAATCCGGCCAAAATCATGGCAAGTGGTAAGGCACGAAAGAAGAAATTCGATAAGCCTGCGCATAGAAAGCATTGCCTGCACCTAACTCGTCATCTGGCAATATCTCTCTACGGTATGCATCAATGACAATGTCCTGACTAGCACTAAAAAAGGAGATGGCGGAAACAATAACAATAATACTGGTGAGATCGGAGTGGGGGTCAAATAAAGCCAGAGAGCTCATCAATATTATCAGCCCAACTTGCGTAACAAACATCCACCCTCGCCGCCTGCCGAAAAACGGCAAAACGAACCGATCCATAATCGGTGACCATAGAAATTTCCAAGTGTACGGGAACAGAACTAAGTTAATTAAACCTATGGTGGCTAAGTCAATTTCAGCAGAACGTAATAAGGCAGGCACAAACTGAATGAGTAAATAAAGTGGTAAACCCGATGAAAATCCCGTGGTAATACATATAAGCATGCGCTTATTTAAAATGGCTTGTTTAAAACTTTTTTTATTCATTTACACACAACTAATAAAAGACAGAATGACTCAGCCACAGGGCCAAGGGATGATAATAGCAATTGGCCTATGGGCCCTATTCAGCAAGGATGACTCGGTTTCTACCGGCTGCTTTGGCTTGGTATAAGACTTTATCTGCCGACTCTAACCACTGGGCACTGGTTTCATGCGTTGAGTCAAAACCTGCAATGCCGATACTAATGGTAAATGAAATATTAACGCCGCCATAATCCACCACACATTTTTCAACTAACCGACGAAGTCGCTCAGAAACAAACTCAACATTAGCCACAGGCGTATCGGGTAAGATAATGGCAAACTCTTCTCCGCCATAACGGCCGGCAATATCAGTTTCACGAATGGTTTTTTTAATGATTTGCGCCAAAGCTTGAATAACTTGATCTCCTGCTGGATGACCGTAGGTGTCATTCACTTTTTTGAAATGGTCGATATCCAAAATAATAAGAGCAGAGTCACTATCACTTCTTTTGGCTCTTTTAAAGTGCAAATCAAATTGCTCATTCCAATAGCGTCTATTATAAAGCCCGGTTAAGCCGTCAACTCGGCTTATTTCCTGCAATTGAATATTAAGAGATTGCATGCCCATACGACTTACTGCTTCATCAGTAACATCATATATAACCACGCATATTTGCTCCACCTCGCCTGTCAATGAAGCCAATGGAAAAATCGTAATATTCTGGTACATATGTTCGGCTTTAGAAGTAATGGGCCGATTGCAGCCAAAACGAAATAAATAGGGGCGTTGCTCCCAAATAACAAATACAGGGCTTTTAAGGGAAAACACTGGAGCTGCTTTGCGTGTAAACCAGCCTTTATCTATTTCTGGGAAAAACTCAAAAACATTCTGACCTTGGATCATGCTAGGCACTATGCTGCTATGGTTTTCCATAAATTGATTCCATACATGCACGTTAAACTCTTTATCTAGCACAACAATGCCGACTTCAATCGAGCCTAACAGGTCATGTTTCCAATGCATTTCTGCCAAGCTTTTATCAACTGCCATAAAATCGAGCCTTAAGAATGAGAAGAGACAAGTTTATCGAATACTAAATCGATAGATTCCTTGGGAAACAACAACAACAAATCGAAGTTTATATTTTGACTCTTGATCGAATAAGCAATTTCAATCGCTAACATGTCTTCTTTTCTATGTATGGTGTTTTTAAGAATATCTTCCAAATCACAATGTCGTCCCAAAATAATAGGATGATTATGACTAAATACAGAGTGAAGCTGTTCAGATAGGGCTCGCAAACAAGCTCCAATCAAAATATTTGACACATCCATTAAGGCTTCTAGCTCTAGTGCCTCAGAATTGTCGTCAACTTCATACTTAATTAATTCAACCATCCCCTTAAAATTAGAATCATTAAATATGACCAATGCTTCACCATTGATCCCAGCACTGATAAACCCTTGAGATACCGCTGAAACACTTTCATTACGTTGTATATCGGCCAATGCCATATGCAATTCATTGCTGGTAATGAGGTTAACATTCGGAATGGGTAAATCAATGAACTCACCAAGCAAGGTTGCTAAACTATCTCCCGCTCGCCCCATGGCAACATTGGCCATTTCTCGGTATGCGTCTAACTTTTCGGCATTAGAGTTTTGGCTCAAAGGCCCGGTATCTTGCTCTCGCTTTACAGTGCTTGCATCTCCAGAATACAACCCAAATTGCGTTAAGATTTCGATTAATTTAGTGGTGTCTACAGGTTTCGATATAAAATCCAGAGCGCCTAAAGCTAAAATACGGGCGTAAGCTTTTGGCTGCACATCTCCGGATACAACAATCACCATAGTAGGTAAATCTTCATCCTTGATAACCTGCAGAGTTTCATAACCATCCATAATTGGCATGTTCAAATCTAAAAACATTAGGTCAGCTTTGCCTGCACGGATCATGCTTAACGCTTGCTCACCATGCTCTGCAAAACTGATTTCTACGTCCCACCCATCAGGAATAGAACGAGCCATCTGCTTACGAGCAAAGTTTGAATCATCACAAATCAACACTGAAATTGTCATTCTACAATTGGCACCCGTTATATGTAAATGTCATCAAATGGCTCAGATAGCCACAGCCGCTTTAATGTGCTCATGAGCCTGGTAGTCTATCAATTCAAAATCATCAATACTGAATGAAAATATGTCATCAATACTAGGATTAATCCGCATTTTCGGCAAGGGGTAAGGTTCGCGAGTTAGCTGCAGCTTTGCTTGCTCTAAGTGATTCAAATATAAATGAGCATCGCCCAAGGTATGCACAAAATCGCCCAGTTCTAGATTACACACTTGGGCTAACATCATAGTTAATAAAGCATAACTTGCGATGTTGAAAGGCACCCCCAAAAATATATCACCACTTCTTTGATACAACTGACAAGACAATTTACCGTCTAAAACGTAGAACTGAAACATTGTATGGCATGGAGGAAGCGCTTGCCGGCCTCGAGCAGCGTTCTCTTTTGGCGAAAAACGAGTGTCGGGCAACACAGCTGGATTCCACGCACTGACAATTAATCGCCTTGAGTCAGGATTTGTTTTGATTTGCTCGACTAATTCACTGATTTGATCAATAACTTGGCCATCAGCTCCTTCCCAACTACGCCATTGTTTACCGTAAACAGGGCCTAACTCGCCTTCATCTGTCGCCCATCCATCCCAAATCTTAACGTTGTTTTCAGTCAAGTAACTGATGTTAGTTTCACCTTTTAGAAACCACAACAATTCATGGATAATGGATCGTAAATGACATTTCTTAGTGGTCACCAAAGGAAAACCTTGATTTAGAATCAAAGCGCATTTGGTAGCCAAAAACACTTAACGTGCCGGTCCCAGTGCGGTCTTCTTTTTTAGTTCCCGTGTCTAATACATGACGCATTAGCTGTAAATATTGCTGCATGGTTACATTCTCAATTCTTATTGCTGTTTGTTGTTAGCCCTTCAGGGAGTTAATTGCCGGCTCTAACCAATCCACCCAAACCTGATAGTTCTAGATAAAGGTTAACTTCTTGGCGAACGTCTTGAGGATTATTTAAGGTCAGCACTTTCGCTAATAATTGTTCAGCGTCACTGCGGCTAATATTACGCACGACCCATTTCACTTTCGACAAATTATGGCTATTCATACTCAATTTTCGATACCCCATTGCTAGCAATAATACCACCCCATAAGGTTCACCGGCCAGTTCCCCACAAACGGTAATGGGCATCTGTAATGTATTTGATGTTTTAGCTATGGTGTGTAATGCACTTAATACTGCGGGATGATAGCTATCATACAGACCAGCAACCCGAGAGTTATTGCGATCAACTGCTAATAGATATTGAGTTAAATCATTACTGCCCACCGAAAAGAAGTCGACAATTTTTGCTAACTGCGGTAACTGGTAAATAACCGCTGGCACTTCTAACATCACACCAATCTTTGGCATATACAAGCGCTGGCCCTGAAGCTCGGCTTCTTCTTGCACTTCATAAAAGGCTTGTCGAATCAATCGTTTTGCTTCACTGACTTCACTAACAGAGGTAATCATAGGCAACATAATATTTAAATTATCTAAATCAATGCTAGCTCGTAACATTGCTCTAATTTGCACTAAAAATATTTCAGGGTGATCCAGTGTAAGTCTGATGCCACGCCAACCTAAAAAGGGGTTTTCCTCAACAATAGGGAAATAGGGTAGAGGCTTGTCACCACCGACGTCCAGCGTACGCATAGTAAAAGGTTTATTAGGCTCTGCCTGTAACAATTCACGGTATAAATCGGCTTGTTCTTGCTCGGTTGGAAAACGCTGGCGCATCATAAAAGGGATTTCAGTTCTAAATAGCCCAACTCCATCAGAGTCAAGGTTTGAACTTCCTTCTGATTCTAATGATAAACCGGCATTTACAAACAAACTTAACGAACAATTATCGGTGGTAACGGTAGGTAAATTATCTTCCGCGTGAATGCGCTCCGATAATAGCTGCTCTTCTAAAACGAGTTGTTCGAATTCACGCTTAATCGTTATGTTAGGCGAAACAATAACGTCGCCTGTATAGCCATCGAGTAGGATCTCTTTACCATCCAGTAAGTTAATGGGAATGTTAGTCACTCCCATTACTGCTGGCACCCCCATCGCTCTTGCCATAATCGCCGCGTGAGAGTTATTCGAACCTCGCATTGAAACTATGCCAGCTAAATTTTCGTTGGGAAACTCTGCTAACATCGCGGCCGTGACTTCTTCGGCAATTAAAATAGTCGATTGAGGAGGCTCTCTTTTGTCACATTATCTGACGTTATGCCGAGAATATTAGCCAAAACTCTGTTGCCCATATCTTCGACATCGACAGCACGTTCTCGCATATATGCATCATTCATAGACTGAAATTGGCGAATATAACCTTCTACCACCATTTTTAATGATGTCGGCGCATCCCAGCCACTTTTAATTTTTGCTTCTACTTCGCGGCCTAAACTATTGGCGTCTAACAGATGATGGTACAGCTGAAAAATAGCTCGCACATCTTCAGGTACGTCACCCTGCATTCGCTCAGACAAGACAGCCATATCATCCTGAGTTTGTTTTACCGCCTGCCGATAATTTCTGATTTCAAGTTCAGCGTCGTCACTACGTTTATGGGTGTGGTTGTGAATACTCACCAACATATTTTGCAGGTAACCAACACCACTGGCCAAGCCAGATGAACCGGGCACCCCCTTAATGATTTTTGCCAATCTTTGGGAACATTATGACTGAGTGAATTAATTGAACCACGCGCTTTCGCATTCGCAATTTCCACCGCTAACTGCATGGCTAATGTAACCAGAAAAGCCTCTTCATCCTCGCTAAAGCGTCGTTTATCTTGCTGCTGTAGCGTTAACACTCCCAGCACCTTACGTTGATGAATAATTGGCGCACCCAAGAAAGCATGGTAATGCTCTTCTTTTACTTCTGGGTAGTGTTTAAATCTAGGGTGGCTTTGAGCATCACTAATATTCAATGGCTCTTCACGTTGACCAATAAGGCCAATCAAACCTTCTGAAAAGCCAATACAAACGTGACCAACCGCTTCATTAGCTAACCCATTAGTGGCTGCCAAGGTAAAATGTTGCTGTTCATAGTCGGCAAGATAAATACTGCAAGAATCAACATCCAGCGCCTCAATGAGCCTGTCTGCTAGGCATCGCAGTGCATCATCCAAAACTGGAATTTGATTCACTTCTTGAACAATACGTTTCAGCGCAGTTAACATATTCCCTCTTTACTCTCTAAACTTACGCTTTACGGCGACGTTTTGATTTATGCGGATGCCCATGCACAGGTTGCATATTTTCTGGCATTGCGGTTGATGCAAACTCTTTCATCACGCGCCTATAAACATCTTTTTTAAACGACACAACGTTTCTAACCGGATACCAAAAGCTCACCCAACGCCAATTATCAAACTCTGGGTGACCAGACTGCAATAAATCCACGTCATCTTCACTACAGGTCAACTGCAATAAAAACCACTTTTGTTTTTGCCCAATACAAACAGGGTTGCTGCCCTGACGAACCAATCGTCGAGGTAACTTGTAGCGTAACCAATTTTTAGTTACGGATAAAATTTTCACATGTTCCGGCCGCAAGCCTACTTCTTCATAAAGCTCACGATACATAGTTTGTTCTGCAGTTTCACCTGGGTCAATTCCACCTTGTGGGAACTGCTCAGAATGTTGCCCATAACGTCTAGCCCAAAATACTTGGCCTACCTCATTACAAATCACTATGCCAACGTTGGCGCGGAATCCTTCGGCATCAATCACTTAGACTCCCAAGAACTCAATTCTTTTAATGTACTGCATTCTTCCATAAACTACCGAGCATTCAAAGAAATAAAACAGCATTAAACGATGTCATCAGCATAATGAAACAATATATATTTCCAAACCAAGAACCAAAATCTACGGCACAACTGATGTCACGGGCAGAAACCTTAGCCGGGTTGACCTTGGGTGAATTAGCCGATATCAACAAAATAAAGGTGCCTGTTAACTTTAAACGGGAAAAAGGCTGGACCGGACAATTGTTAGAACGCTGCTTAGGCGCGACCGCGGGCTCAAAGTCAGAGCAAGATTTTGCTAAACTCGGTATTGAGCTAAAAACCATCCCCATAGATGAAAACTGCTTTCCTCTAGAAACGACTTACGTTTGTTACGCGCCACTGCTTGATGTTGCAGGTATTGAGTGGCGCAGCAGTAACGTGCGCAACAAGATTCAACAAGTGTTATGGGTGCCAATAGACGGCAGACGAGAAATCCCGCCAAGAGACAGACGCATTGCCACTCCATTTCTATGGACCCCAAGTTCCGAGCAAGATCACCAACTGCGCATGGACTGGGAAGAACTAATGGAAATGATCTCTTTGGGTAACATAGAAAACATTACCGCCAAACATGGGCAATACTTACAGATTCGCCCTAAAGCAGCAGATGGCTCCGCCTTAACCGATGCTATAGGTAAAAACGGCCAAAAAATCCAAACTCGGCCTCGAGGCTTTTACTTGCGTAAAGAGTTCACCTCACAACTCTTGGCTGATTATTTTGGGCTATAAGCTTTTCCTACTTCATTCAGCCATAACAAAATATAGCGCCCGCATCATTAATCCAATAATTGCATCAACAAGGTTTGCAGGTATCGTGGGTGTCTCTATAAAATTTCGTGGGTGTCTCTATAAAATTAGTATCGTGGGTGTCCCTATAAAATTACTTGAGGGTAATAGGCAGGTGCAAGATACGGATCAAGAAGACCGCTGGAAACAGTATGCAGAAACCAAGAAAATATTGCACACTAGCCTGTAGTTTTTACAGACTACAGCATACCAACTTACCGTTAACTAGCTTGAACCTTAGGCCACAAAGCCAAACAAAAATTTACTTGCAATGGCATACAGGTTGCAGAACTTACGTTGTATTTGTTATTCGAACAGAATGAATCCACTTAACTTTCTCTAATACAAGAAGGTAAAGACAGATAACAAAAGGAACAATTATGTTAGTTAGTTTACAAGAACTCAATGGCAGCTCACTATCCGCAGTTGATGGCAAGATGGGTGAAGTAGAAGATATTTATTTTGATGACAGAAATTGGATTATTCGATTTTTAGTAGTCGACACCAGCCCATGGATCCCCCTAAGTCAGCGCACGTTAATTAGTCCCATTGCACTGCAAGAATACAACCCTGAAGAGCATTCACTTGAAGTATCCATTAGCAAGCAGAAGGTTAAGGACAGCCCCAAACTGGAAGAGCGACAAACTGTTTCTCGTCAATTCGAAATTAGTTACTTTGACTATTTTGGTTATGGCTATTATTGGATGGGTACAAAATCATGGGGTGACTACGCCTACCCTACCGCTCTAGCGACCTCTGAAGGTCAGGCTGTAGACATTGCGGTTGATGACAATATAGAACAAACCAATCACTTACGCTCGTCCAATGAAATTATCAGCTATGGGATTGATGCCAGAGACGGTAAAAAAGGACACATCAAAGATATAATCTGGGACACATTCACTTGGTCGTTACGTTACTTAGTCATTGATACCCGAGATTGGCTACCAGGCGGTAAAAAAGTACTAGTCTCGCCCGATCAATTAACTGGCTTAAGTTGGCAGGATCAAACCGTCAGCTGCAACATTGATTTAGCGCAAATTAAAGCCTGTCCAGAGTTCGATGCCGATAAATTGAACGACCCGCAATATCTGGAATCAGTCAGAAACAAGCTACAAATTAACAGTTAGAACGCTGGCTAAAAGTAGCAACTAAGAAAACCAACACTTTACTCTGCAATCAGAGCAAAGTGTTGGTTTACCTGCCCCCTTCGTTACACTACCTCCCCCCTTAATGACACCTCGCTCCCAGCCTTGTGAGACCCTGCCAACAACATGCAGGGATGACGTTACTCGCCCTCGTCATTCCGGTAGTGTTTCAAGCCCTTGTCATTCCGGTAGTGTTTTAAGCCGGAATCGGTTTACTTTAGCTGTAGTAGTGAATGTCACTTATTCAGCATTGTGGATCCCTGCTAACAGCATGCAGGGATGACGTTACTCGCTTTCGGCATTCCGGTAGTGTTTCAAGCACTCGTCATTCCGGTAGTGTTTTGAGCCGGAGATCGGTTTGCTTTAGCAGTAGTAGTGAATATCACTTATTCAGCATTGTGGATCCCTGCTAACAACATGCAGGGATGACGTTACTCGCCCTCGTCATTCCGGTAGTTCCTGCTAACAGCTTGCAGGGATGACGGTGTTAGCTTGTATATCCCTGCTAACAGTTTTGTCAGGAACCTTACGTTTTAATAGAAAGTGCACGACCTTTAGAGTTTGTAGAAAACAAAAAAGCGCCAACAGGCGCTTTTTTAACTGCTTAAAACCAACACAAAATCACTGTGGAGTACGTAACACCATCAAGCGTATTTCAGTCATATCTTCCATTGCGAAGGTTATTCCTTCACGACCTAAGCCAGACTCTTTAACACCACCATAAGGCATGTTGTCTACACGCCAACTAGGTACATCACCAATAACGACACCACCTACATCTAGTTCGTCCCAAGCTTTATGAGCTTTGTATATATCGCGGGTAAATATACCAGCTTGTAGACCAAATTGGCTGTTATTGACCTCCTTCAAGGCTTCATCAAAATCAGCGAATGAACTTAATACCGATACTGGACCAAAGGCTTCTTCGGTGTTAATAGCAGCATCAACTGGTACGTTTTCAAGCAAAGTAGCTTGTAGCATGTTGCCATCGCGCTTACCGCCACATAGTAAAGTTGCCCCAGCAGCTACAGCTTCTTGTACCCAGTTATCTAAACGAGAGGCTTCGGATTCAGAAATCATCGGACCGATAAAAGTGTCTTCACTCAAAGGATCGCCATGTACCAAACCTGCCACTTTGTCGGTGTAACGTTGTTTAAATTCAGCGTAGATAGATTCATGCACTATCACTCGTTGAACACTGATACAACTTTGCCCTGATTGATAATAGGCACCAAAAGTAATGCGTTCGATAGCATCATCTAGGTCGGTGTCATGATCCACCACACAAGCAGCATTACCGCCCAACTCTAAAATCACCGGTTTCTTCCCGGCTTTAGCTTTTAAGTCCCAACCCACTTGTGGTGAGCCAGTAAAGCTAAGTAGTTTAAATCTGTCATCGGTAGTGAACAAATCTGCGCCGTCACGGCTACAAGGCAATATTGAAAACGCGCCTTTGGGTAGATCTGTTTCAGCTAAAATTTCACCAATAATAATGGCACCTAGTGGCGTACGACTAGCAGGCTTAAGTACAAAAGCACAACCAGTGGCTAGTGCCGGTGCAATTTTATGAGCGGCCAAATTTAACGGAAAGTTAAAAGGTGAAATAAATGAGCATGGACCAATTGGCACCCGCTTGTACATGCCAGTATAACCTTTGGCCCGTGGCGTAATTTCGAGATTCATGACTTCACCATGCATGCGTACTGACTCTTCAGCAGCAATACGGAAGGTATCAATCAAACGCGTTACTTCACCGCGTGCATCTTTAATCGGTTTACCTGCTTCAATACACAAAGCGTGAGCAAGTTCGTCAAAGCGCTCTTCAAAACGTTTTACACAATGGTTGATTATGTTTTGGCGCTCGTAAGGTGCCATTTTATTCAATAAAGGCTGACTTGCTTCTGCTGCGGCAATCGCTTGATCGATAACTTTTGCATCGGCCATAGCGGTGTATGTAGCGACTTCATTGGTATACTTGTTGGTAATTGCTAAATCTTGATTGGCAAACACCGCTTCATTGGCTAAATAATAAGGGTAAGCTTTCGCTAACATAATAGCTCCTGTCGTTGTATCTGGTTTAAATAGCTTCACTTCTTAGGCGAAGTGTTTTATTTAATGTTTCGTCATTTAGCGTGTAATCAACGGGAACATCAATTAAATGTACGCCAGGCTCAGCTAAACATTGTTTTACTTGTGGTAACAAGCCTGCAGCCGAATCGATTCTCCAGCCCTTTCCGCCATAACTTTCAACATATTTTACGAAGTCTGGGTTGCCATAATCTAAACCAAAATTCTCAAATTCCATATTGGCTTGCTTCCACTTGATCATGCCATAAGCATCATCACGTAAAATAATAACAACTATATGTAGATTAAGACGAACAGCAGTTTCTAGCTCTTGGCTATTCATCATAAATCCACCATCACCACACACAGTTATCACAGGTTTAGTTGGGTGTACCATTTTAGCCGCCATAGCCGATGGTAAACCTGCACCCATGGTCGCCAATGCGTTATCTAGCAACAAAGTGTTTGGCAAGGCAGCTGGATAGTTACGAGCAAACCAAATTTTGTACACGCCATTATCTAGAGTAACGATACCGTCGTCAGGCATAGCTTCTCGAATATCTCGAACAAAACGTTCAGGTAAAATCGGGAAACGATCATCATTTTCACTTTCTGCTTTATGGGTTAAATACCCTTCATGCACCTTTTTGAAGAAACTAAAGTCCCAAGTCGGGTTGGCGCTAATTTGTTCTTTAATTTGCCAGATACTGTTAGCAATATCCCCTATGACTTCTAACTGAGGGAAATAAACGGGATCAACAGCGGCCGTTTCAAAGTTAATGTGAATAACTTGTCTGTTGTCATTGTGGCTCATAAAGAAAGGGGGTTTTTCAACGACGTCATGACCAACATTAATAATAAGGTCTGCGCCGTCTATAACTCGGTGCACAAAATCACCCGAAGACAAGGCCGTGTTGCCCATGAACAAATCATCTCTTTCGTCCAAAACACCTTTACCTAACTGCGTTGTGACGTAAGGAATGCCTGTTTTATCAACAAACTCTCTGAGCATTTTAGAGGTTAATTTACGGTTTGCTCCGGCCCCAATTAATAATAAAGGTGTTTTCGCGTCATGGATCATGCCCGCTGCTTTATTAATAGATTTATATTCAGCAATAGGTCTTCTTGATACACTAGCAGACAATAGCTTTGCCGTCGTTTGCTCTGCTGCGATGTCTTCTGGTAATTCGATATGTACTGCACCAGGGCGTTCTTCGTGCGCTAATCTAAACGCTTCTCGGATAGCCGAAGGAATACGATCGCCACTCACTAGCTGAGTGGTATATTTGGTAATGGGACGCATCATGTCAACCGCGTCTATGACTTGGAATCGTCCTTGTTTACTCGTTTTTACAGGTTTTTGGCCAGTAATCATCATCATAGGCATCGCGCCTAATTGCGCGTATGCCGCTGGCGTAACAAGGTTAGTAGCACCTGGGCCAAGAGTCGACAAACACACACCAACTTTACCTGTCAAACGACCATAAGTAGCGGCCATAAATCCAGCGCCTTGTTCATGACGAGTCAAAATAAGTTTGATATTTGAATCACGCATTGACTCTAATAAGTCCAAGTTTTCTTCACCTGGAATACCAAAAATATACTCAACACCTTCTGCTTCTAAGGCTTTTATAAATAAATCAGACGCTTTCATTGGCGCTCCTTTAGTTTTGTAGGGGTAAATCCTGACTTCCACTAGTGTATAGAAGAAAGGACATTATTTTAAAAGGTCATAGCCTTTCTTTATTATTAGATGTCTATAGTCCACTGAACTACATGCACCGGTAAAGCATAAAAAACCGATTACTTAAATCAATTTTGCATATGCAAACAATCAATTGTTAACAGCGCGGTTTTGCGCAAACGAAAACTGCACTATATCTAACTGTAATTGGGTCACCTCTGCTTGAAAAAGCAGAGCATCAACCGCCGACTCTCGCTGACTATGTTGCTGCATATTAGGCAAGTCAGCCAATAACTTTTGCCAGTTATCACTAAATTTCACTATTCTTTGATAAATTGCATCGGCTTGCATATCAATCTTGGCTTGCTCATACAATGAAAACCCTAGGCCTAAGTGTTGAATGACTGCTGCTATTTTTTCAACTGACGAAAAAGAATATTGCCGCGACAGCTGCGCGCTAAAATACTGTAAACAAGACAAGCCATTCTCTATTGCTTTAACAAATTGTCCAGCAGTTAAGTTATTTTCAGTAATCGGCTGTACATTTGGCGCTACAGTTACTAGGTTGTCGGCAAGTCGATAACCTCTCGCCGCCTTACTGTCGGTTCCAATAGCCAAATACATAACTTGCAACAATTTTTTAGCCAGCCCAAAAATTTCGCTGGTGCTGCCTTTTTTCAGTTCTAACTCAATCTCGCATATTGGCTCACTTTTGCCATTTGCAGACACCGAACCCAAGTCCCATACCATCTCAATTTGCGTGCTTTGATTCACATCTAACAAATAAATATGTCGCTCAAAGTCGGTGATAAACAAGGTTGAAATCTCATGTTGAGCAGCACTAATATCAAACCCTAGTGGCCAAGCACTTTTGTCAAATAATGATAAATTAGGCACAACAGTTTGTCCGGCCTCTTTATCTGCTAATTGCACATTATATTCAGGCCTTTGGTGTAAACCGCCTACTGATTTTCCAGCAGTTTTTAACGTTTGTTCAAGTTGTTGACCATTCCCTCTAATACGTAAACCGATATCATTTTTACGCAAGGTGCGTTGTTCAGTATCAAAATAATAGTTGCTCAATTGCACCACATTTTTAGTTACCGAGTAACCTAGTTGGGGCAATAACTTCTGCTCGATTAGCAGCCCAGCATTACTCGGAGCGGTGAGTTTTAACTCAATTTCTAATTCCATACATTTCTAAAAGATAATCAACACTTTACCTACCATAGCCTTTCACAATTACAGGATCAATAATAAACCTATAATACCGCCTCATATCCAAATAGTTACTTGCCTTTCTAATAATCAGGCCATACCATCTATGTTTACAAAAAGGAGTAGATTTTTGATATGCGTAAGCAAATAGTATTTTTATGTTTATTGGTAGGTAATTGTTTATTTAGTGGGTCACTTATTGCCCAAGAAACAACTTCAGTTGAAGGTGAGGCCCGTTATATTTCTGATGACTTATATACCTACTTGCACGCTGGGCCAAGCAGAAACTACAGAATTTTAGGCTCGGTCACCGCGGGAACAAAAGTGACCTTGATACAAGAAGACAAAGACAACAACTTTTCAGAAGTAGTAGACGATAAACAACGTAAAGGTTGGATTCAGTCTGACTTTATTAATGTCGACAAGAGCGTCAGAGAATTAGTTCCTGGACTGAAAGAACAAGTTCAACAAACTCAATTAGCATTGCAAGCAGAGCAAACCAACACAGATTTACTGAATCAACAAATCCGCAATTTAACAGCAGAGGTAGCACAGCTTAAACAGTCATTGACGGAATCCGAAAAAACCACTGCCGAAGTCACCGAAACCTTAAATAATTATGACAAAAATGCAGACATAGAATGGGCCACCCGTGGCGGTATATTCGGCGTAGCTTGTATTATCTTAGGGATCCTTATTACTTATCTGCCTAAAAAGCGTCGTAAGAATGACAATTGGATGTAACAGTAAAATTATCTTGCGTTAATTTTTGAAGGAAAATATTCATGGGTTTGCTGGCTAAACTTTTAAAAGCACTTAATTCAGATGCCTCTCCTTGGCAACTCGCATTTGGCTTTGCTCTAGGTATGATTATGGGCTTAACGCCTTTTTTGGGATTGCATTCATTAATATTGTTATTTATCGCGTTATTTTGCCGCATCAACATTAGTGCATTTTTGGTATCTTGGTCGATTTTTTCACTTATCGCTGTACCCTTGTCTTCTAGCTTTTCGGCATTTGGAGAGTCCATGTTATTAGCGGACGGCTTACAATCTATATGGACCGCATTTTACAATACTTACCTTGGTCAACTCACTCAGTTTTACCATACGATTACCTTAGGTAGTGTTATCGTGGCATTAGTTTTATTCCCATTTTGCTTATTACTCAGTAAACGATTAGTGGATAAATATCGTAAGAGCTTTATGCAATGGGTGAATCAACTCAGAATTATCCAAGTCATTAAAGGCTCAGGTTTTTATCATATTTATCAAAGGTTAGGAGAATAATCTATGAAATCAATTATTCGCTGGCCAGTGCCTAATTGCGTTTGTTGTCATAGTGGCATTGTTTGCTGCTGTCAGTATCTTGTTTATGGACTTTTGGATTAAACTTGCTGCCGAGAAAAGCTTTGGTCAAGCAAATGGCGCAGAAGTGAATATAAGCAAAGTAGAGCACAATTTTTCTCCTTTTGGTATTACCTTACGCAAAGTTGAATTTACCGACCCCAAATTGCCCACTAACAACCATTTTGAAGCTGCAACAATTTCTGCAAGAGTCGACTTAGCGCCGTTACTTTTGCGCAAACTAGTGATTGATGAATTGATCGTTGAGAATACCCAGTTCAACACAGAAAGAACATCAGCGGGCGAAGTCTACGGCGAAGAAACAGAAGCGGAGCAAACAGCAAGTGACTTCGCTGAGCAAATGGAGGTCCCGTCAGTTGATGAGATTTTAGCTAAGTCGCCCTTAAAAACCACTAAGGCGATAGCTGACTCCCAAGCTGTATTGCAAAAGCATACGCCCTTATTGAAAGAACAATTCGCCAACTTGCCTGAAAAAGAAAAATTACAGCGCTACAAACAAAAAGTAGAAGCATTAAAAGAGGTCGACTACAAAGATGCGGCACAGCTATTAGCAGCCAAACAAGAGTTCGACGCTTTAAAAGAAGAAATATTGGCCGACAAGAAAGCCCTAGAAGACTTCAAGTTAGCGATCAGCCAAGCGAGAGATGAAATGTCACCCCAATTGGCCAAATTAAAAACTGCACCGGCAGAGGATTATCAGCAACTAAAAGCAGTTGCCGCCGGCGATTTAGATGCTATTGACGATGTTACCTCTTTAGTATTTGGTGACTCAGTTGGTCAATGGAGTCGTTACGTCTTAACGGCATTTGATCTAATAGGCCCAATGTTAGCCAATAAAGAACAGCAGGAAGAAGAACAAATTGCTTCGACTGGGAAGTGGATTAGTTTTGCAGATACCGCTTCTATTCCAGAGTTATGGATCAAAAAAGCCAACATATCGGCAATGTGGCAGCAAGAAAAGGTTGAAAGCAAATGGACAGATATCACCTATCAACATAACATTTTAGGTCGTCCAACCACATTTTCAATCGATTCGAGTGCCAGCGCTTTGTGGCAGTCTTTGACATTAAATGGTGACTTATGGTTAGCCGCAAGTGGAGCAAAGGCCAAACAAAACTGGGCTTTATCTGGCTTGAAGCTGAGTGATTTAACATTAGTCGAACAAGACAAATTAACGGGGCAATTGAATAAAGGTATAGTCTCTAGCTCGGGGAATTTGGCGTTAAACGGCAACGCTCTTTCGGGTAAAGGAGTGGTGGATTTACAACATTTGAGCATCCAAGCAGAGGGTGCCAATAAACTCACAACTATCGTCGCTAACTCGTTAAATCAAATGTCAGAGCTTAAGCTGAATACCGACATTGGCGGAACATTGGGTGACGTAGATTTATCCTTTAGTTCCGACTTAAATCAACAATTAGGTAATGCTCTGATGGCTAGCGTTACGCCTGAACAACAAGCTAAATTAGATGAGTTGAAACAAAAGTTGAATGCCAAAACGGCAGGAGTCTTAGGTGAAAACAACACACAAATGGAACAGTTACTTGAGTGGGAAAAAGTAGCTGATGGAGATATTAGTAGTTTAACTTCTTTGCTTGAAGCCCAGCTCAACAATGCTTTAGATAAACAAAAGGACAAAGCAAAAGATAAAGTAAAAGACAAGCTTTTGAATAAAATCCTTGGCTAATATAAATTGCAGCCTTATCTACACAGCGTGCGCTGTGTAGATAAAAGCCCTATTGCGTAGCGAAACGGAATCTCACGCTCCTCCATTTTTGTCTTTCCTAATAACCCTTCATACCCATGTGTTAATTTCTATATCCGGTAAAGATAAAACACCAAGTCATTCTGTTTTAACTCTGTTATGCTAAATTACATTTTCAGGTAACCATTTTACTCTATGTCATTTAATAAGGTTAAAGTTGCAGTTGTAGAAGACAATGGCATGGCGCGCGCCAACCTAAGAAACCATTTACTAGATATGGGGTTCAACCAAATCGGCTGTTTTAGCAATGGTCGAGAATTTAAAGCACACATTCGCCATCATAAAATAGACCTAGTGCTGATGGACTTTCACCTAGGGCAAAACAAAAATGGTGTAGAGGTTCTCCAAGAATTACAGCAACAAGGTTATATTTCGCTCGCGACTTGCGTCATGTTTGTTACCTCAGACCGCTTACCCATGATTATCGGCCAAATAGTCGATGTGCATCCCGAAGCGCTTATAATCAAGCCTTACACCATCAGCAATTTGATGAAGAACATTGCCAATTGCTTAAATATGCATGGCTTTTTATTGCCCATCTACCGACTTATGGACGAAGATAACTATGAGCAAGCATTAGCAGTTCTTGATATTTTATTAGAAGGTGATCCCCAAGGCCGTAAACGCAGCGCTTTGATTAAATTAAGAGCGAGAATTCTAACCAAATTAAAACGTTATTCAGAAGCGGCCATCCACTACCAAAACATACTAGACCGCTCGAATAAAGTAATTTGGGCCAAGTGGGGCCTGATCCAGAATCTATTTTTAGACGGGCACCTTGAAGAAAGTGAAAAGCTACTGCTGGAACTCACTGCATCTCAGTTAACGAATGACAAAGCATGCGAGTGGTTAGCCCGTATTAGTGTTGGTAACAACCAATACACAAAAGCCGAGAACTATATGCATCAAATTCGCGAAGGCGAATTATCTATCCCCGCCGCCCGGCTCAAAGCTTATATTTATCAAGCTCAGGAAAAAGGCGACGATGCCATTACCTTGCTTGAGAAAAAGCGCGAATCGAATCGCTCTATCCGTGAACGCTATGATGAAATATCCTTAGATTTGGCTCGCTGTTACCTAACTGAAGCGGAGCTAAAATCTAACGCCGACCGAACTGCAGATATACAAGTGGCTAAGTACTTAATTGGCGCAGCCGGAAGAAAAGTATCGGATCCTAGCCTTTCTCAGAAAAAAGATTACCTATTGGCCACCGCTGCATTTTTAGAAGGCAATTTAGATAAATCTAGCGATATATTGACACGCCCAGGCATGGATAATTTGCATGAAGCAGAAATATCTACCATCACCGATGCCATTCAAGCTTGGACAAATATAGGCAATAAAGAAAAAGCCAAAGAATACTTACATTTATGTAAAGATAAGCTAGAAAATATAGACGAAGGTAACAACAAAACCACCTTAAATATGCTGGTCACCAAAAGCGAAGAAGGCATTGGCGAAAGAAGACCAGAAGCTTTGGAGTACAACAAATCTGGATTGCAGAAGTTCTCAAACAAGCAATACACAGCTGCCACCCAAGATTTTTACCAAGCCTATATTTTATTTCCCAGAGAAATTGCGTTTAGCTTAAACCTTCTACAAAGTATGGTAGACGCCGAACTATTAGAATATGAGCAAATCAATACAGTAGACTTTTTAGCTGAAATGCAAAATCGAAAATTGAACGCCAGCAATCAAAATAGACTGAATAAAATATTCAAACGTATGGTCAATAAGAATAACATTTACTTTTTAGATCCTACTTCTGAAGAATCTGTAAAGAAAACAAAGTAGTGACCGACTAATTTACAGTACGTTACCCATGTTAATTCATCTCAGAGATAGCTATGCGCCACTTGCAAGATTATTATTTTTTAAAACCATTGCTGAAATCGGTTCTATCAGAAAAGCCGCCAAATCTCTAACCATCACCTCTACTGCATTGAACCGCAGGATACTAGCTCTCGAAAAAGAGTTAGGCACGGAAGTTTTTGAAAGGCTACCAAAAGGTGTCGAACTATCTGCAGCAGGGGAAGTGTTTTTACATCATGTACGCGAACAACTCACCGATATTGAAAAAGTAAAAAGCCAAATTGCGGACTTACGTGGCGAGCGACGCGGTCACATTAACATTGCCTGCAGCCAAGCTTTGCTACCCTTTTTTTACCCAATCAGATAAATCAATATAGTAACTTGCACCCACATGTCACTTTTAATGTACAAAGGCGTGACAGAAAAGCCGCAGAGCAAGAGCTAATCAATATGAATGCCGATATTGCCGTAGTGTTTGAACCCGAGCTACTCACCGATTTCCATATTTTGTCTGTGTCTAAACAACCCACTTATGCCATTGTTTCAAAAGATCACGAACTTGCAGGTAGAAAAACCATCAAGCTAAGCGAGTGCCTAGAGTACCCCTTAGCCTTACCTACTAAACAATATGGCCTAAGACAAATATTAGATAGAAAAGCTGACAGAGCGTTTTATAAACTAAAGCCTGCAATTGAGTCTGATAGCTTTGAATTCTTACGTTACAAGGCGTCATTAGGGAAATGTATCACCTTTCAAATTGAGGTGGGGTTGCCAAAAGATCTCAGCTTTATGAATATGACAGCCATCAAAGTAGATGAGAATGATCTGCCTCATGGCGAAGTCTATGTAGGTCAACTAAAAGGCCGCACCCTACCAGTTGCCGCCGCTAGATTTGCTCAGCAATTGGTCTCAACCTTAGAATCTGATTAGCAAACGACAACCAAATAAAAGTTGTTGATGCATATTTTGCATCACGAGAATGCAAAATTAACACTATGCAACATCACAACTTACTGTTCTAATCACCTCAAAGCATGAGGCTAAATATTTAGTTGACCATATTGCACACCAATTTTGGCTTAATATGAGTAGCTAAAAGCTCAACTTACTAAATAGATGACTAGGGTTCCGGTTTATTTAATAAATGTCTGGTCCGAGAGTTATCAACCCAGTCCATATTCTGCCAAGAATATTTTGCATCAGCAAAGGGTTACACGGAGGGATAAAAGCCCGGGAGGTCACTATTTATATGAACCTCTTGCTTATTGAACTTTATGTAAACTTTTGGAGATGCCCTGTGAAAACATTTAAAACTGCGCGACTATTTAATGCTGCATTATTGGCACTTACCTTACTGGCTTCGGGCAATACCTTTGCTAAAGACAAGTTTTCTGTATGTTGGTCTATTTATGTAGGTTGGATGCCTTGGGACTATGGCGATTCATCTGGCATCGTAAAAAAATGGGCTGACAAGTACGACATCGAAATTGATGTGGTACAAATCAACGACTATATCGAATCTATCAATCAATACACAGCTGGCGAGTTTGACGCCTGCACTATGACTAACATGGACGCGTTAACAATTCCTTCTGCTAGCTTTGTAGATAGCACAGCACTAGTAGTGGGTGACTTTTCGAATGGAAACGATGGTGTCGTATTAAAGAATAAAAGTGCTCTAAAAGAGATTAAAGGTCAACAAGTTAACTTAGTAGAATTAAGCGTTTCTCACTACTTATTAGCCCGTGCTTTAGAAAGTGTTGGGTTACGTGAGCGTGATGTAAAAGTAGTGAATACTGCTGATGCCGATATGGTGGCTGCTTACACCACTAAAAATGTGACTTCTGTCGTTACTTGGAACCCATTGCTATCCGAAATTGAAAGCATGCCTAACACCACTAAGGTCTTTGATTCTTCTAAAATCCCCGGTGAAATTATCGATCTTTTAGTTGTCAATACTCGCACACTAAAAGCCAATCCTAAATTAGGTAAAGCTTTGGTTGGCGCTTGGTTTGAAATCATGAGTAGCATGCAAGACAACGACAAAGTGCTGACTGAACTAGCGGTCGCTTCGGGGACAGATCTGGCGGGTTATAAAGCACAACTTGCTACCACCAAAATGTTCTATACCGCTAAAGAAGCGGTCGAATTTACCAATAGCTCACAACTTCCAAAAACCATGGGCAATGTGGCGAAGTTCTCATTTGACCATGGACTATTAGGTGACGGAGCTCCCGATGCCGGCTTTATCGGTATCGAAACTCCCGCTGGTATATTCGGCGACAAAAACAACATTCAATTACGTTTTGACTCCAGCTTTATGCAAATGGCAGTTGACGGAAAACTGTAATTACTAAGCCGCGGCCTGCTAAGTAAAAAGTAAACTTAGCAAGCCGCACTTTTAGTCAAATCATTTACCCAACGTGTGCAACTAATTAAGGTTTTAAGCATGAAAAAACTCATGAACATCACCCCATCAAAACCTTTGACGATTTTTTTAAGCTTATTGCCTTTTATTGTTATTTTCTTTGTCTATTGGACCGCCTCGGCTGAGCGACTGGCCGAAAACCCGAATGACAAATTACTGCCGAGTTTTAGCCAGATTTACAATGCAGTAGACAGGCTAGCCTTTACCGAAAACAAACGCACAGGTGAATATTTGTTTTGGCAAGACACCTCTGCCAGTTTATATCGAATCGGTATGGGTATTAGCATCAGCGCGCTATCGGGGCTATTGATTGGTATATTAACCGGACTTATTCCATTAGCTCGTTCTGGTTTCTCACCTTTAATTACTGTGTTATCGCTCATTCCGCCCATGGCTATCTTACCTATTTTGTTTATTAGTTTTGGGTTAGGTGAATTGGCAAAGGTGATGCTAATTATCATTGGCACCGCACCTGTCATGATGCGTGACATGCAATCTTGCGTCAGGCAACTACCGGCCGAACAACTTATCAAAGCACAAACCCTAGGAGCGTCAACTTGGTTAGTCAGTTTACGCGTTATTTTACCGCAGATCCTGCCACGCCTACTTGCCTCGATGCGTTTGTCTTTAGGTGCTGCTTGGTTATTTTTGATTGCCGCAGAAGCGATAGCCGCACAAGAAGGATTGGGATATCGCATCTTCTTGGTTCGCAGATATATGTCAATGGACGTTATTTTTCCCTATGTCATTTGGATCACCTTACTGGCTTTTCTGATGGATTACCTATTACGAAAAACCTCAGAGAAGGCTTTCCCTTGGTATCACTCAATAGAAAGCAGCAAATAACGCGCTTTGTCGTCAAAAAGAATAGTAAGGAATCTCCCATGAGTTTTATATCAATCAAAAATGTATGGAAATACTACGGTGATAACCTCGTTCTTGAACGACTTAACTTAGAAGTCAAACAAGGTGAGTTTGTGTCTATGGTAGGTGCATCAGGTTGTGGTAAGTCTACCTTTTTGAACATGCTGCTAGGCCGCGAGCAACCCTCTAAAGGTACCATTACCTTAGATGGTAGCACACTGAAAGATGAGCCAGACGCCGATCGCGGTATCGTATTTCAGAAGTATTCAGTCTTTCCCCATTTAACTGTTTTACAAAACGTCATGATTGCTGACGAGTTTTCAAAAGCGAAAGTGGTTGGCTGGACATTCGGCAACAGTAAAAAAATCATTAAAGAAAAAGCCCTTGAATTTATCAACGCTGTTGGACTTGCGCCAGCCATCAATAAATATCCGCACGAATTATCAGGTGGTATGCAGCAACGACTTGCCATAGCGCAAGCCTTAATGAAAGCCCCTAAAGTGTTGCTACTGGATGAACCATTTGGCGCTCTCGATCCGGGAATTCGCAGCGATATGCATGAACTGATCCATGATATTTGGCAAAAAAATAAACTAACTATTTTCATGGTCACCCACGACATCAAAGAAGGATTTGAGTTGGGGTCTCGACTATGGGTGTTTGACAAATTGCGTGACGATCCACAAGCGCCTAACGCTTATGGCGCACAAGTGACCTTTGACCTGCCTTTATCAGCGAGAGCAAATAAAGAAGAGGTGAACAAAATGATTGAAAAAGTGAGATACAACTAACCATGAATAACGAAATTTTACCTCAAGATGTTTTATACAAAGACACCCTACCCGGTGGTAAGCATTGGTCAATGCGTGTGCGTCGTGGCACCAGCTTACGGCTAATTGACAAAGAAGGTGGGGCCAATTTGGGCATGTTATTTTATAACCCAGAAAACCTACTAGAGCGTTACAACGCGCCAGATACGTTGAAAGGTCAGCACACTTTTAAGCTGACCAAAGGCCACTGCTTATATTCAGACATGGGGCGCATTTTTTGTTCAATTACCGAAGACAGTTTAGGCTGGCATGACACCGTTTGCGGCAATAGTAACCGTAAGATTGTGCAACAAAAATGGGGAGATAAAAGTTATCAAAAGGACAGTAATAACTGGCTACAAAATGGTAACGACGCATTTTTAGTAGAAGCCGCCAAATACGGTTTAGGCAAAAGAGACTTAGCAGCCAATCTTAATTTATTTAGTTGTGTGGCACCCGACGACGAAGGCAACTTAGCTTTTCAAACAGACCACAGCCGAGCAGGCGCCAGCATCGAACTGCGTTTTGAAATGGACACCATAGTGTTGTTGCACACTTGTCCTCATCCGTTAAATCCTGCTGCCAACTACCCGTTTAAACCGGTTGAATACCAAATATTCCAATCAGCCGAGGTTGGCGAAGACGATTTATGTAAAAACGCCTGTGCCGAAAATCTGCGAGGCTTTGAAAATAATCGTTTGTACCATTTGGGTTTATAAGGAGCGCATAAGATGATTTTAGCAAGCCAACTACAAGCAGAAGACGCCGTTATTCGTGACATAGTAGACGCCGGCGATTACTACTTAAAAGTAATCAAAAAAGGTCAAACAGTGCGTATCTTAGATATTGAAGGAAACCAAGCTGCCGACACCTTATTTTATAACGCTAACGATATTAGCGAACGTTACAGTGCTATCGACACTATTCGAGAACAAGGCAATGTGTATTTAACTGCTGGCAGCGTTTTAATGACCAACGACTGTAACCCACTACTAAAAATAGTGGCCGATACCTGCGGCAGACACGACACTTTAGGGGGGCCTGTGCGACCGAAAGTAATACCGTGCGTTACGCTCTAGACAAAAAGTGCATGCACGCCTGTCGTGATAGCTGGTTATTAGCCATTGCCGAAAACGAAGAACTAGGCATGGACAAAAGCGATATCACTCACAATATCAACTTTTTTATGAATGTGCCTATTACATCTGAAGGCAAACTCAGCTTTGCTGATGGTATTAGTGGTGCGGGAAAATACGTAGAACTAGAGGCCATGATGGACACTATTGTGTTGATCTCAAACTGTCCACAATTGAATAACCCTTGTAACGCTTATAACCCCACACCGGTTGAAGTATTAGTGTGGGATCAAACCGGCACCAATTCACAGTCTAGTTAAGTTTCTAGCAACCCATTAACGGTAAATAGGACGACCTATTTCACCCAAAGTAATCAGTGGGACGACCCACACTTTATGAGTCTTTGATTATGTTTAAGACAGTATTAATTGCCAATCGCGGTGCTATCGCTTGCCGTATTATTCGTACCTTAAAAAAGCTGGGCATCAAAAGTGTGGCCGTATACGCTGAAGCCGATAGAGAGTCATTACATGTACGCCAAGCCGACCAAGCCTTTAGCTTAGGTGAAGGGGCGGCCAGCCAAACCTATTTAGATCAACAGAAAATTATCGACATCGCTAAACAATCAGGGGCTGACGCTATCCACCCTGGATATGGCTTTTTAAGTGAAAATGCTGATTTTTGTAATGAATTACAAAACCATGGCATCACCTTTATTGGTCCCAGAGCCCAACAGATGATCGATTTTGGCTTAAAACATCAAGCCCGCGATTTAGCCGAGCAAGCTGGCGTGCCTTTAGTACCAGGCAGCGGCTTGCTGGCAGACTTAGACGAAGTCACCGCATTTGCCGAACAAGTAGGCTATCCCGTTATGCTGAAAAGTACCGCCGGTGGTGGTGGCATAGGCATGCAAAGGTGTGACAATAAAAGTCAGCTAGAAAAAGCCTTTACCAATGTGAAATATTTAGGCGCGCAAAACTTCTCTAACGACGGCGTGTTTTTGGAAAAATTTGTACAACGAGCCAGACACATTGAAGTACAAGTAGTGGGTAACGGTGCTGGGCAAGTCGTGACCTTAGGTGAACGTGACTGCTCTAGTCAAAGACGTAACCAAAAGGTAGTGGAAGAAACTCCCGCACCAAATTTATCTGACGACATCAGACAGCAAATGTATGCTACAGCCAAACAACTTATGGCTTCTATTCACTACCTAAACGCCGGTACGGTTGAATATATTTTTGATCAAGATTCTCAGCAGTTTTACTTTTTGGAAGTAAACACTCGCTTACAGGTTGAGCATGGTATTACTGAACTTTGCTTCGATGTAGATCTGGTAGAGTGGATGTTAAAAATTGCCTATGACGACACTATGGCCAAGCAAGCTTCATTGCCAGCTACAGACTTAAGCGCCATAGATAATTTGGTCAGTCATGGCCACGCTATTCAAGCGCGAGTGTATGCCGAAAACCCAGCTAAGCAGTTTCAACCTTCGTCGGGGTTATTAACCCAAGTTGTATGGCCCGAACAGCACGTCACCAACGCAGAAACACTGCGTATAGACCATTGGATTGAGGCAGGCATCGAAGTGTCGCCATTTTTTGATCCTATGTTAGCCAAGGTGCAAGTGAAAGGGCAAAGCAGAGAGCAAGCCATCCAACAATTAGACAAAGCCCTAGAGCAAAGCAAGCTATATGGCATTATTACCAATATGGATTATGTGCGAGATATTTTGCAATCAGAACTGTTTACACAGGGCAAAATTTTCACTCGTAGCCTAGACAAAATTCAAGCGATTTTTGCGGGCTTTGAAGTATTGAAACCCGGCACCATGACCACCATACAAGACTACCCTGCCCGCACAGGCTATTGGAATATTGGCGTACCGCCATCTGGTCCTTTCGATTTTTACTCGTTCAATCTAGCAAACCGTTTATTAGGCAATAGTCAAGATGCAGCCGGTTTAGAAATAACCATTCAAGGTCCATCGTTATTGTTCCATCAAGCCAGTCAAGTAATGGTGTGTGGTGCAGAAATTGACATAAAAGTAGATGAACAAAGCTATGGCATGAACCAAGTGATCGATATTGCTGCTGGGCAAACATTAAAAATTGGTTCAGTAAAAAGTGCCGGAAGCCGAGCGTATTTAGCCATAAGTGGCGGTATTCAATGTCCAGAATACTTAGGCAGCAAAAGCACCTTTACCTTAGGTCAATTTGGTGGACATTGTGGCCGTGCCTTACGTACTGGCGATTTTATTCAGCTGATAGACAACCAAGCTAATCACATCAGTCGCCCAACTCATGACAACCAAGCGTTAGCCGCTAAAATTGATAACAGTTGGTCTTTACGGGTAATGTCTGGCCCCCATGGTGCCCCTGACTTTTTCACCGAACAAGACATTCAAACCATTAATCAACATGAATGGGAAATCCATTACAACTCAAGCCGCACAGGGATTCGTTTAATCGGCCCTAAACCAGAGTGGGCACGAGAAAGCGGTGGCGAAGCAGGCTTACACCCTTCAAACATTCATGACAATGCTTATGCCTTTGGTACGGTGGACTTTACCGGAGACATGCCGGTTATTTTAGGTCCAGACGGACCAAGTTTAGGCGGTTTTGTATGTCCCTTTACCGTCATATCTGCCGACTTATGGAAACTGGGCCAGTTTAAAGCCGGTGATAAAGTACGTTTTGAGGTAGTCGATTTAGCCGCAGCACAACAACTTGAACAAGCCCAAAACACTCAATTGCAGGCATTAACCCCACAAGCCTGTGACTATCAAGCCGTCGCCGTTAGTTCACCTATTTTAGATAGGTTAATCACCGAAGACGGTGAACCTGATCTGGTATTTCGCCAAGCCGGCGATAAATTCTTGTTAGTCGAATATGGCGACCTAGTGTTAGATCTAGCCTTACGAGCCAGGGTACAAGCTTTATTAACCAGTGTTGAGGCAGAGAATATCCAAGGGGTATTAGAACTCACCCCAGGCATTCGCTCACTACAGGTGCACTTCGATAACCAAAGCGTGGCCGTCGACGAGCTGATCGCCAAGTTAAAAACATTAGACATGGCACTGGGCGATACTAGCCAACTGGAATTTGCCTCACGTATAGTGCATTTACCCCTAAGTTGGGATGACGAAGCTTGTCAGCTAGCTATCGATAAATACATGCAATCGGTCCGCAAAGACGCTCCTTGGTGTCCGTCAAATATCGATTTTATTAAACGCATTAATGGTCTAACCGACATTCAACAGGTGCAAGACATAGTCTTTGCGGCCAGTTATTTAGTGCTTGGCTTAGGCGATGTATATTTAGGTGCGCCAGTAGCTACGCCGCTAAATCCTTGTCATCGACTAGTGACCACAAAATACAATCCAGCCAGAACTTGGACCGCAGAAAACTCTGTGGGTATAGGCGGCGCTTATATGTGTGTGTATGGCATGGAAGGTCCTGGAGGCTACCAATTTGTAGGGCGTACCGCACAAATGTGGAATCGCTATCGTCAAACAGATGTATTTGAGAACCCTTGGTTATTACGCTTTTTTGACCAGATTCGTTTTTATCCGGTTTCCCATGATGAACTTGAGCAAATCAGAGCTGATTTCCCAATTGGAAAATGGCAACCCAAAATCGAACAAACCTCTATATCTATGCCCGAGTTAGCCCTTGAATGGTCTAAACAACAGCGCGACATCGACAAGTTTGTCGAGCAGCGTGAACGAGCCTTCGAGCAAGAAATGAACGACTGGAAGGCCAGTGGCCAATTGGTCTATCAAGCCGACGACAGCATGGACGGTGAACAAGACGAACTGGTTTTAGCTGACGGTGAGTTTGTTATAGAGTCTACGGCGGCTGGAAGCGTATGGTTGATCGAAACCGAACAAGATAAGAGCGTAGCCGAAGGTGACAGCTTAATCATCTTAGAGTCGATGAAAATGGAAATCGGTATCGCTAGCCCAGAAGCCGCAGTGGTGAAAAAAGTACTAGTAGAAGCCGGGCAACAAGTACAAGCCGGTCAAGCTTTGTTAGTACTTTCTAGCAACCCAACGAAAGATTAAGGAGACACCATGAAATTACCTATTAACTTAAGCCCCCCTTTAAACTTAACAATTAACGCCTTACAACAAAGCTATAAAAATGGTGACTTTACCCCAAGTACCTTAATTGCCGAATTGTTAACCGAAGCGAAACATTATCCAGAAACGTGGATCCACTTATTATCAGCAGAAGAAGTAGCGCCATACGTTAAAGCCTTAGAAAACAAAACCCCAGAAGAATGCCCATTATGGGGTGTACCTTTTGCCATCAAAGACAATATAGACTTAGCGGGCGTACCGACTACAGCGGCCTGCCCAGAATTTAGTTATGTGGCAGACAAATCAGCTTATGTGGTGCAACAACTGATAGACGCCGGTGCCATTCCATTAGGCAAAACTAACTTAGATCAGTTTGCCACAGGGTTAGTAGGCACTCGCTCACCTTATGGTGCAGCACCTAATAGTTTTAACCCAGAGTATATTTCTGGTGGCTCTAGTTCTGGCTCCTCTATTGCCACAGCAGTAGGCTTAGTCAGTTTTGCCTTAGGTACAGACACAGCAGGCTCGGGCCGAGTACCAGCATGTTTCAATAATTTAGTCGGCTTAAAACCGTCAAAAGGTTTGTTATCAACCACAGGTGTGGTGCCTGCTTGTCGCAGTTTAGATTGTGTCAGTATTTTTAGTTTAACCGCCGAAGATGCACAAACAGTGTTTGCGGTAGCCGCCAAATTTGATGACAGTGATGGCTTTGCCCGTCAAAATCCGCTCACTAACCAAGGCGCGGTAAACTTTCCTGCCAAGTTCACCTTTGCTGTGCCTTTAGCCAGTCAGTTAGCCTTTTTTGGTAGTGACCAGTACCAAACCGCCTATCAAGACGCCATAAAGCAGCTAGAAGCCATAGGCGGAAGCAAAGTTGAAGTAGACTTTGCACCACTACTCGATGCGGCAAAACTGTTGTACGAAGGCCCTTGGGTAGCCGAGCGTTATGTGGCCACCGAAGATATTATCAGCAATAAACCCGAAGCTATGATGGACGTAACTCGCACTATCATTAGCGCCGGTGATAAACCTAAGGCCACCGACGCCTTTAACGCCTTATACAAGTTACAAGATTTAAAACAGTTAGCAGACAAGTTAATGGCTGATGTTGATGTATTTATGTCACCCACAGCGGGCCGACATTTTACTTTGGCCGAAATAGCCGAAGAGCCAATTTTGCGTAATTCACAATTGGGTTATTACACCAATTTTATGAACTTACTCGACTTTGCTGCCATAGCGGTACCCACTTCATTTACCGCTGAAAACATGCCATTTGGGGTGACCTTATTCGGCCCAGCTATGACAGACCAAAAGCTATTAACGCTAGCGACTCGATTACGCCAGCATAATCAACTGCCTTTAGGGGCCACTAAAATTGCTTATCAAGCAACAGCCAGTAGCTTAGCGCCAAGTGCAGGTTACATTGATGTAGTAGTAGCAGGTGCTCACTTATCTGGCATGCCACTAAATTGGCAACTAACAGAACGCGGGGCAATATTTAAATCCATCAATAAAACCTCTGCTAACTACCAAATGTATGCTGTCACAGGGGCTGTAGAACGCCCAGCGTTGATCCGTACTAGCGACAATGGTTGTGCATTCGAGGTAGAAGTCTGGTCAATGCCCATCAGTGAATTTGGCTCCTTTGTCCAAGGTATTGCCGCACCATTAGGCATAGGCCAAGTGGAGCTAGAAACAGGTGACATACTCACAGGTTTTATCGCCGAAGGTTATGCAGCTGAAATAGGCACAGATATTAGTGAGTTTGGCGGCTGGCGGGGGTATTGCGCTGCGCGCTAAGCATGGCTTCGCCACTCATGCGCTTTGCTAATTTATGTGCTGCGCACACTAAGCATGAGCTTCGCTCACAAGGCATGAGCTTCGCTCACAAAGAATGTGCTGCGCACACAAGGCATGGCTTCGCCACATATTCGCTTTGCTTACATCGCTGCGCGATAAGGCATTCGCGTTGCTCACCGTCATCCATGACGTTTTTCAGGCCTCATCCCTGAGGCCCGATTTACTTCTTTTATGAAATACATCCCTGTATTTCACCCTTCGAGCCGCACTAAAGTGCGTTCCATATTTATCCTGTAAATATGGTCAACAGCAAAAAGAAGTAAACAAGAAATGCCGGTCTCCAACCAAGTTCTATTACCTGCGCGACTTGTCTAATAGAGGTCGCAAAGAAGTGTTCCCTACAAACTTTGCTAAAATGACATCCATGTCATTTACCCTCTATTAGCCTGCGTTGCTCGGCGAACTTGGAGTCGCGAGGTAAATCAAGAGCATTCACTTCGTGAATAGAGCATCGGCTTCGCCGACAAAAAGCGGTGGGTAGGTGCTAGTAAACAGGTTGAAGTAAAAACAAAAATATATCCCTACGTTTATCGATACTGAAGCAAGTTTTCACTCTTCATCGTCTTTCCCTAACGTCATTCCGGTAGTCTTTTGAGCCGGAATCCATTCTTTTACAGTAGAAAAGTCAGGATGAAGCAGAAAAATCAGTAGATAGGAGGTAGAAGTTAGGGATAGTTAAAAAAGCAAAAACAAATAATTTGAACCACTGAGGGCACAGAGGCTTCGCGCACAGAGGGAATATTTGTTAATACAAGCCTCACATCTCGTCATTCCGGTAGTTCCTGTTAACAACATACAGGAATGACGTATGAGCCAGAATCCATGGCTTTTTATTATTAAATAACCTCACCCTACCTATTCAGATTGGCTATTTTGTCCAATAACAGCAGATCAAGGAAAAATGTCGTATTTGAAATAAGTATGTTTTGCACATGAAGTGGTTATTCGTTATAAACGAAAACCTTGTGGGTGTGTAAAAAAACAGCCCGAATGAAATTGGACAATTTGTCGTGTTTGAATAGCCTAAATTGTCGTTAGTTAGATTCTTTTATTTTATGGAGAGTGCGTGAGTATTTGTCTAACTTTTTCAAACATTGACTGGGCAATAACTAAGGATGTTTTTTCGATTATTGGAACAATCTCAGCGGTTGTTATTGGTATTATCGGTTTAACCACTTGGCGCAGACAATTAAAAGGCACAAGTGAATACGAAGTAGCTAAGAAAGCTATACTGCATACTTACGAGGTTGAACAAACCATTCAAGGTGTGCGACATCCCATGTTACACCTTCCAAAAGACAAAGATAATATTGTCTTGCCTATAGTGGATCGTCAATATATGTCTCAATTAGATTTCTACTTCCACACACTTATTGTTGACAGTATTTTGTTTTACGGCAATATTAACGGGTATTTTTAATACCCAAATTAAATGAATTAATTTGAGGAAGAAATTTTATTTTGCACGCGAATGTAGCTGGTTTTATTAATGATGGTATATGTTAAGTCTAGTCTTTTTTCTAGCAGAGGTGGTATGTCTTAATATCGGTTTGTTAGAAAGGTTGTTTCTCTATTAAGTAAGAAGCACGTTTATTGAAATTTTATTTATAATGACACAAGGAAAATATAGTGAAAAATATGTTAACAAAAGCCGCAGTTGCAACAATATGTTTTGTTGGTTCAGTAAATAGTGCTTTAGCTGGTACTATTGAGACTATCCAAATTTACCATCATGTTTCTGAATTTGAGCGTAGGCAACAAGAAGAACTTCAAAGACATATGAGCAATATTCAACCTGTTATTCCCGCTATCCCTTCTAGTGTTGGGAGCCCAGGGGGGACAGAGACAGAAAAAGAAGAAGTAAAGACGTGTACTAAAAATGTAGACGTAGAATATGCAAGATGCGAAAGTAATTTTAGAAATACCTATTCAATAACGATATCGAAAAGTTGCCGCACAATAACTAATACTGTCTTTAATTGGAAATACTTCAGTATAGGAAGTAACTCTTATGACCAATGTAAAGACACTGCTGAAGCTAGACGAGATGCTGGGTTAGCAAGATGTAAGTTAGATAAAGCTGAAGCTTTAGCAAATACATGTCCGTAGGTTTATTCAGAAAAATTTGAGAGCAGCGATGATGCTCAGATAAACAGTTTAAATAAGAGTAAAAATAATGAACAAAAAGAATGGTGTGCTGGCAGTTTTAATTTCAGCACTGTTAATTTACTTGTTTCTGTTTCAAAGAGAAAATGAGGACGGTAGAAACTTTATATCATCGGGTAATGAAAGTTCTGAGCAGTTAGAACCGTTGCAAGGAGATCATGAAATAGAAACGGACTTACTAACAGCAAACGACAGAAACCAAGAGAGCGTTCTTAAAAATAAATTACAAAATAATAACGTTAATAAAGATCTTAACGTGCAAGATAAGTTCTCATACGAAGACAACTGGTGTATTGCGTCTGAAGATTTATCAGAAGATGATATTTATAGAGCGGAAGAAGAAAGAAAAGACTGGTCATTAAAAAGAGGTATGCACTTTATTCACAAGGATACTGCCGATTATGAGGCATTTAAATTAAATAATGAGTATGTTGAGCCCTATCAGGAACTGGATGTAGAAACCCTTATTGAATTTGGCAATAAAGATGACCGTATGGCTCTTATAACCTTAATGCAGCGTGAAGATGTAAAGCCATCTGAACGTTCATCTGCAGCTAAAAAGTTAGTTATTTTAGGCGACACAGATATGGGTTTACAGCAATTGGTAATAGAACACTTGGTCAGTGCGGCTTTCCGTTTTTCTGAACAAAAACAAGCAGACTTACAAGTTAAAAGAGATTTAATTGATGCTTTAGCGTTAGTTGAACTCGGCCTAAAACGACGAAATCCTGCAGCGTTAAACACCTATTTAATGTTTGCTGATAGTGAAGAATTGTTGCACGGACTAGTTCCTGATAACGTACTTAGTAGTAATGATTTACTAGAAATTAGCAAAAGAACTCGCCAGCACATTGAGGCAATAGATACGGAACGTAACAACAAAAACCTACCATCTATTGATGAAGAAGATATCCCTAGAATTGCCCAAACAATGTTTAATGAAGACTTAGCGATTATCTACGATGAATATGAGGGATTATTAGACGAGAGCAGAGTAATACAGCAATGGAATGATAGTTATTTACAAAAAACGCCTTGTTTAGAAAAATTAATTGCTCGTTTTTAAGGGGCTAACCACTTATTGAAGATCAATCAATGGGGTCGTAGACGCTGATTTTTAGTGATTTTCATCCCCAGATATGAGCATGAACTGTCTCTGCACTGCTGCATCATTTACGGTGGCCGTTAGATCACATGGTTTCGTTGTCTTGTATTCATGCCATCCTTGGTATTCACCCCTTCGGAGCCAGCTAAAGCGGTTGTAAATTGCTCCTGCAATTTGCTGCCAACTCACCTCCAGCCTACGCCTCATATGATGTTATTGTTCATCAGCTCGCAAATTTATGAAATGCGTCCATGCATTTCACCGAAGGCCATCCTACGGATGTTCAAAATGGTTCCATACCATTTTGTGCGTCCGGCTTCCTTCAGACCAAACCTCGCGGTTTAGCCCTTGCCATTCGCTAGTAGTTAACGTTTAATAACGGTAAGTTATATAAACGGTGTTCCTCCTACAGAGGACTTTCACCTCATTAGTTCATGCCCATGCTGGGCGTACACAAACGCATCAAAATGGACGTCTAACAGTTGGCTGGCGCTCATTCTTCGCTTATTTTAGCCAACTGCTATCCGCAATTTATGCGGGTGTTGAGGCTGTAGAAAAAGTTCGAGTCAAAAAATATAGCGTGTTTTAAGCTGATTCTTTTTGAAGTGCAATGGTAAAACCTATCCAGATTTCACGTAGCAGTGCCATTTGGTGTGTGTTTTTAAGTGATTTTGATAATAAATTTAAGGCTGGGACTTTTTCTACAGCCTCGTTAGGTTTCAAAGAAGATGAAAGCGAACATTAAAGTAATCGAGTTAAATAGTCTTGATCGATTTAGAAAAGATTTATTTTCAGCAGATTCATCTGAAGCTATTGAAAAGCTCTTAAATTGGTATATTGAATCTTTTGGCGGGCTGAATTTTAAATTTGGCTATGATCGACCAATTATAAGAGCAAGGCTTTGTTCTAGCATTGAAGGCTTTAGTCATGTTAGTGAGTTGCACTCTCCACCTCCTGAAGTGGCAAGCATTGGGCGCATGAATGAAAAAGGTAGCCCAATGTTCTATGCTTCGTATCATATAGGTACAGCGCTCGCTGAAATTAATGCTAAGGAAGGTGACATTATTCAAATTGGACAATTTCAATTGCCCAATCAGTCTGACTCAGGAATTAGGTGCTTGGCAATTGGCGAGATTTATAATACCTATCATGGCACGAGTACAATTTCGCAGACTATGTTTGATGAGATACGCAAATTAATCGATAGACTTGGTAAAAATGATATTCATGGGCTTCTTTCTTATTTATATATGGATGCTCTCTCTGCTGAGCTATTGAATGATCTTTCTGCTTCTGAAAAAGATTATATTTACTCTAGAACATTAAGCAGGCTTTTACTCGAAAAACACCCTGAAATTGATGGTTTAATATTTCCTAGTGCCAAAATTAAAGGAACGGCGAATATTTCTCTTCGCCCTGAAGCTGTTTTAACAAAAGCAAAAGTAGTTTCAAGTCAAGTTATAAAAATTATTAAACTATATCCCTATGGGCTTTGTGATTTTAAAGTTGTAAAGCAAGCCAAAGGAGAAAGATCCGACGGTAAAATTATTTGGTAGAAACCTAATCGGGTAGCCGGAGGTGTCTAACCTCCAGCTCCCACAACACCCTGCATGCGGCTCCGCACACGACTGCATGGATGCAGGAGGTAGAGCGAAGCAGGATGCCAGAGCCGAGGGCGTTTCACTTAGGATGGTGAAGCGATATCCAACCATCACGCAGTGAATAAAGCCCTTCGGATTTTAAGTATTCAAGGGATAAAGCTTGATTAACCCCCGGGGTTTTGGCACTGCGCCATGGTCCTTTGCTGGTGATGCCACACGCAACGGCTGCCTGTACATGTACACCTAATTTCATTAAACTTCTGACTTTGGTGCGTGGCTTTCGCCACTGCCGCCAATAGGCCATTCGAACTCTACGTCTGATCCAATGATCTAGATCTACGCATCGCTGGAACCCACTGGCGATACCGAAGTAGTTTATCCAGCCACGTAAGTACTGGCTGAGTTTAAATAGTTGGTAGTGCATAGACACGCCCCAGTTACGGTTTGTTAACCTTCGGACTTGTTGTTTGGACTCCTATCGAGACACCCATAACTAAATTCGATAACAACCTTTGGGAGATTTACTTTTATGGGTGTCTCAATAAGCTTCGCTTTTTAGTTGTGTAAGATTATGAAAAGATAGAAAAAATCTTATATGCGAATATTCAAGTTTTTAAACACTTGGATTAGTATTAATGTGTATGGGTTAATGTCTCATAAAAAAATTGAGAAAAAACAATGATTAAATACATCTATAAATTTTCCGTATTAATTCTATTAGTGGCAGTGGGAATTGGCTTTCTTCGTTATTACAAGGTTAATGAATACGCCTTCGCAATCGAACATGGTGAAAAATTATCATGCTCTGATTTCAACAAGGGAATAACAAAATTTAAAGGTGAGTGCTGGTCATGCCCTGAAGGCTTTAATAATTGGGTAAACAAAACGGTTAGTGATCCGGCAAATAAAAAACACTGTAGAAAAAAGAATAATTACGTTGCTGCGATTCCTCATGGTAAACCAACAGGCTTGTTAAAAATTAAGTGCGAAACGAAAGACGTTTGGTTTAAAAACAGCGCATGTTGGACCTGCCCAAATAGTTACAAGCCAGCTCGCATTAAAGAAAACAAGGGTAAGGCACAGTGCAAACCAGAGGCCAAGTATAGCTATAGGGCAGCTAATAAAATAGGTGAAAAGGGATGCCCTAATGGAGCATGGGCTGGAACGCTATCCAAAAAATGCTATCGTTGCCCAGAAGGCTATAACCGCAACATCCTCAAGACAGCATTTGACCATGATCCTTCAGATGACCCTAAAGCTTGCAAAGGCAAGATATCGTTAATGGATTCAGTTTTTTGAAATTAGTGGGTTCATTTTGTCTGCTCCATTTGACGATGGCTCAATCATATTGGGGTTACAACAAGGTTAAAAACATAGGTTGTATTCAAATTTTGCTTAGTTTACACACAAAAAAATACTTTGAGCCGTTTAACAAATGCCTACCTAGAAAGATTAGATTCCTGCTAACGACATGCAGGAATGACGGGCTTTGAGGTCAGTAGTAATTTGGGATTGACCATTCATTGCTAGGGCTAATAGTTTGCGAATTACTGCTTTTTAGTTTGCCGCGATACACAGTAAGCTCCAAATTACGATATACCGACAGCCCCGCATCACGTCATTCCGGTGCGCTTTTTAGCCGGAATCCAGGGCTACTCCAATTGAGACACCCATAACTAAATTCGATAATAACCTTTGAGATATTTGCTTTTATGGGTGTCTCAATAAGCTTTGCCTAAGTCTGCAACATTCTGGCTTTTCTGCTTTAAAAGACTGGATTCCTGCTAACGACATGCAGGAATGACGGGCTTTGAGGTCAGTAGTAATTTGGGATTAACCATTCATTGCTAGGGCTAATAGTTTGCGAATTACTGCTTTTTTAATTTGCCGAGATACACAGTAAGATCCAAATTACGATATACAGACAGCCCCGCATCACGTCATTCCGGTGCGCTTTTTAGCCGGAATCCAGGGCTACTCCAATTGAGACACCCATAACTAAATTCGATAATAACCTTTGAGATATTTGCTTTTATGGGTGTCTCGATAGCTAGCTTATTTTTTGCTGCTTATGTTTCAGGCTCATCGATGGTGGGCTAACGGAGCATTTGAGCAGTATCTGACGGCTTCGCCCACCCGGTTTCACTTCAAATCGTCAGTTCCTGCACAGGAATCACTTTAAGGTATCATGGTTAACAGCCACCCAACGGTCCCACTTCCTACTACTACAAGCCATGGAGGTAACTTCCAAAACATAAGCGCAACAAATGCCAGTAAAGCAAGGCCAAAATCCTGCAGGGGCATGTATCGCGCTCGTCCATACCGGCTGATAAAGTGCTGCTAATAAGAGTCCAACAACAGCAGCATTGACACCAGCCAAAGCGGATTGAGTTTGAGCGCTTTGGCGTAGATGCTCCCAAAACGGCAAGGCGCCAAAAACTAAAAGAAAGGATGGAATAAAAATCGCCAACAAGCAGACCAAGCCACCTAACCAACCCGCAGGTGACTCATTCATGGATGCACCTAGAAAAGCAGCAAAAGTAAACAGCGGGCCTGAACAGCCTGCGCCGCGCCGTACCCTGCAAGAAAAGACTCATTGCTTACCCATCCAGACGGAACAACCTCTGCCTGAAGTAGTGGGAGAACGACATGCCCACCACCAAAAACCAAGGAACCAGCTCTATAAAATGCATCCACCAATGAAAGCGATTGATGAGGAAAAACATCTGCCGCTAAAGGTAACCCCACTAACAGAGCAAAAAATAACGACAACCAAATCAGTCCGGTACGACGCCTGATGACAATTGGCAGAGGATCATGAGCCGTTCCCGTCGCCGGTTTAAGTAACGTAACGCCAATGCCCGCAGCAATGAAAATAATTCCTACTTGCCCTAAAACCGACTGTGTCATCACCGCAATACAAGCGGCAACTACCATGATGGTAATACGAGGCGTATCCGAGCAAAGATTGCGAGCCATCCCCCAAACCGCTTGTACAACGACGGATACTGCGACAACCTTCAATCCGTGAAGCACACCAGTTGGCAATGAATCACCGTAACCGGTTATCCCCATTGCAAATAAGATGAGTATAATTGCAGAGGGTAATGTAAAACCTAACCAAGCGGCCACAGCTCCAGAATACCCCGAACGAGACAATCCAAGTGCAATGCCCACCTGACTACTCGCTGGCCCAGGCAAAAACTGGCACAGAGCAACTAAATCTCCGTAACTTTGGTCTGTCAGCCAACGCCGTTTTTTAACAAATTCCTGATGAAAATAACCTAAGTGGGCAATCGGACCACCGAACGAAGTTAGGCCTAAGCGCAGGAAAATTAAAAAAACAACCCACGGGCTTTGATCGTTGTCGTTACGTTTGATATCGCTCATTCCATTTCGTCTGTACTAATGTGATTACCAAGAGATTGTGTCGGTCAAATTACCGAGCGACTTTGTCGTAATGAGCATACCAGCCAGTTGGTAAACTGGCTATCTTTTACACCAATTCTGCAAGCATCTGCGCTCTTTTGACTCTTAGAACTGTTGCATCCATATCACTCCTTAACCACATACTGCGCACACCATTTGGGCTAACATCAATGCTCAATGCTCAATGCTGCAGTTAGCTTCAACGTAACCTCCAGCTACTCCAATCGAGACACCCATAACTAAATTCGATAACAACCTTTGGGAGATTTACTTTTATGGGTGTCTCAATAGGTTTTATTGTTAGGCTTACTTTTAAAGGGGGATGGATAGGCTAAAAGTTGTACAAATTTAACTTTGCTTAATTTATAATCACTTTTGATTCATCAATACGTTGAATTATATGTTGTCGTTATTAAGGCCCAATCATAGAAAGATGTGAATATGCTAAGGGCAGTAGCTAAAGTATCACAGTATATTAGTGAAGATTTGGTTCCATATTTTTTGTCGTGATACTTGCATTAGTTAATGTCTCTATAGATAAATGACTAATAAATAAGGAAATAAAATGCAACTTAAACAAGCAATCACTTTGGCAATACTGAGTGTTGTCACACTAACTGCGTGTAAATCAACCGATACCCCCTTCTAAGAAAGCACTTGTAGTTGTTGGCAGCAGTTGCGCTGACATAAAAAACAACATTCCCTCATCAGCAAATGGTTACTATGCGATTGATTTAGATAACAATGGCCCTCTGGCGCCAATTGAAGTTTACTGTGATATGCAGACTTCTGGTGGTGGCTGGATGTTATTTGCCCATCATACTGACGGTTTAGACCGCATAACTCAAACAAACAATGTTACAACCAAAAAGTTTGGTGTTATTTCCAGTGAATACTGGGTGGCTATGCGAGAAAACATGAATGACGGAATGATGCTTCTTGATGAAAACAAGCGAGTATCTAGAATTAGTGCCGCCAAACTATATGGTGCTAATTGTGAAAGCATATCTGATTTAAATAATCTGACTGCATTAAGTAAAGATGGTTCTCGCCATATTTGGCATCATGAAAGCCGAGGCTGTGATGGTCGAGGACTTGACTATTCTTTAATAAGTCTGACTGATTCGACTACAGCTAAATCTTATGACATTGCTGGTGCAGCGATTTATCAGGACTCATCAATGAAGTTTGATGAATGGCCTTATGGTTCAGACGGCTCATCCTATAAACATCAAGATACCTTGATGTATTTTATTCGATAAGGTTTAAGACTTATAAATATTCCAATCAAGACACCCATAACTAAATTCGATAATAACCTTTGAGATATTTGCTTTTATGGGTGTCTCAATAAGCTTTGCCTAAGTCTGCAACATTCTGGCTTTTCTGCTTTAAAAGACTGGATTCCTGCTACTACGTGCAGGCATGACGGGCTTTGAGGTCAGTAGTAATGTGGGATTGACCATTCATTGCTTGGGCTAATAGTTTGCGAATTACTGCTTTTTTAATTTGCCGCGATACACAGTAAGATCCAAATTACGATATACCGACAACCCCGCATCACGTCATTCCGGTGCGCTTTTTAGCCGGAATCCAGGGCTACTCCAATCAAGACACCCATAACTAAATTCGATAACAACCTTTGAGATATTTACTTTTATGGGTGTCTCAATAAGCATCTTGCCTAAGTCTGCAACATTCTGCACAGTCTGGCTCATGCTGAAGGAATCTGCTTCATTCAACTTTTACCGTCTCGGACCAGTTACTATCTTGGGAATTGAGCTGGCGTTTTATTTTGAAATAGATTTGTTTCTCACCTGATAAATCTATGCTCAACATACCTCTGACGTTCGATACGAAAGTTTTATTTAACTGCTCTTTGCCGCTGCCATATTGAACTACATAATTGCCGTCTGCAAAGTCACTTGAATAGGCGATGACTAGTTTGTTGTCGACAATAAAACTATCCCAAATAATCGGCGGTAGAGCTTTAGTATTGGTACTGGCAGTGATTGGCTTAGATGCTTGGCTTGGCCCTTTGTCGTTAATTGCAAACAGCCTAAATTGATAGTCTTGATTAGCTTGCAAGCCTGTAATATCAATTCTATCGCTTATAGTTTTGTCAGATGTATGAGTAAGCCCTTTTTCATCTGTATAACGAACAAAGTATTCAGTTGCATTAGGCACTTTATCAAACAGGATCCTTATTGCATTCTTGCCAGAGAGTAAGGTGCTAATTTGCGGTGTAATCGCCGGTTGAAAAGACACGGTTTTACTTAATCGAGTGTGCTTAGTTGGTGTCACTAGGCTTAAACTAAGAGCAAGTACATCATCAGGTAAAGAAGTCCAACTAATGGTGCCTTGCCATTCTTTATCTAGTGGCGTAATGCTTGGTAAGTTTTTCACATTGCTATAAACCACTTGGCCTTGGCTATTGCTAAATTGATACCGTAACTGATAGTTGTGCATACTATGACTAGGGTAGTCGCCTGGATCTCTGATTGGCATACGCACTTGAGCTTGGTTGTTGTTGAAATCGATGTTGCTTACTTCAATATCTTTAACCGGTGCGTATTCCTTTTGAATACGCTGGTATAAACGACGTTTTTCCCGCCATGATGTGATCACACCCCAAACACGATTCTCTTCGGCCGTTGTGCCTGCGTAAGCGCTGCGATAGTCATTGAAGGTCCACATAGACGTACCAATCACAAACTCATTTTTATGCCTGAAATGATTGGTCCATTCAGAAAATATTTCTTTATCCGCATCTAGTGCCGTTGACGGAAAAGGGTCAAAACCAAATTCAGAAATAAACACAGGCTTGTCTGGCCATTTAGCTCTTAAGGTATTTAAAATTTCTTGTGGCTCACCCTGCCAACGATACATATTGTGCATAATGATGTCAGAAAACGTATTGGGATCGGTTTCTGGGGTATATTGTGGTTTTTGTCCGGAGTTACTTACCACAGTTAATAAGCGGTATGGGTCTAACTCTGTTTTGACATAGTCAATGGCAGCCTTGCCGTATTCATAATGATTGTTTAGCTCATTACCTACGCTCCAGCCAATAATACTAGGGTGGTTGATGTCTCGTTCGATCATGCCTTTTAACCAATACTTGGCTAAAAAGTAGTTCTTTTCGGTAACTGTAACGCCGTGTTCTGGGCGTAGTTTTACGTAGGCTTCATCTAAAGTGAGAATTTCTTCATCGGCTAGGTTTAGCTTAATGCCTTTCTCTTGCTCCAGTTTGGCTACTGGGTAGTAGTTTGCTCTAAATTCATCGTTATCTAGATCCCTAACATTGATTTCTTCAAATAGTAATAGGCCCTTTTTATCGGCTAATTCGAACAAGGTTTTGTTTTGGGTGCCATGCATGATTCGCATAAAGTTGGCACCAGCTTCTTTCATTAAATCTATGTCTTGCGCCAGTATTTCTGCAGGCTCAGACGAGCCCCAATATCTGTGCTCACTTACCCGGTTAAAGCCGGCCAGTCTGACAGGTTCGCCGTTTAGCAACATTTTAGACGTTGTTAGTTCGACTTTTCTGATCCCGAAATTTTCTTGTTTTGTATGTAAAACCTTACTGTCATCGCTAATCGAGGTTTCTATTTGATACAATTTAGGGTTGTCAAAATGCCATAACTTCACTTGCTCAGGGCTAAGCTGAGTGTCTAAATGTATTTCTTTGCTGCTATTGGCTGGCACATCAATACTTCCGCTTAATGTGGCGATTTGTTTGCCGTCTAATATGTTAGATGTAAGCTGAATATTACGTTCGACATTGGCGTTGTTTTCAACTTTTACCCGCAACTTGATGTTGGCACTGCCAGTTTCTAAGTCGGGATCGGCATGCACATATTGGTAATCAATCCGTACATCGTTATTTTTAGTTAGGGTGACATCACGAATAATACCGCCCCAGTTCCACGTCGCTCCCACTACTGCACTATTATCAGCTTGCACGGCAATCACGTTATCACCAGCAAAATTAAGGGCATCTGTCACATCAAATTCGAATGGAGTAAAGCCTCCACGGTTTTTACCTATCAGTGTGCCGTTCAGGTAAACACTGGCTAAATGGTAAACCCCTGCAAACTTTAGGTAGTACCTTTGATCTGAGGATTTTTGCCAAGATTTAGGTAAATTAATGTGTTTACGGTACCAAGCCTTACCAGTGTAATTAGAAAAATCATTGTTCATGCCCCAGTGCCCTGGGACTTTTAGATCGGCCCAATTAGCATCATCAAATTCACTTAAGTAAACACGGTTTGGCTGTTGTTTAGCTTGTAGATATTTTTCTTCAGATATTTCTCTAAACATCACTGCGTCGGCGGCGACTGTGCCACTTACGATAGCGGTAAGTTCAACATAGTTTTGCTGTTGGCTGTCAAACTTAAAGATTCCTAAGCTGTTCCATTCATTACAAAATACTCGCTGGCTCACGTATTTAGCAGCCAGACCATCTGCATGCTTTATCTTGTACTGAGCAGTTAAGTGTGAAGCAAATGGATAACGAGTAAAGGCCTCGTAATAGCCTGATTTCTGAAATTTGGGGTAAAAACGAAAATAAGAATCGTCCTCTTTATTGGCGTTATTTAAGTCGGTTAAAGTGAAATTATGCTGCACATAATCATCGCCATATATTTGGGTGTTGCGTTGACCTAGGGTTGAAGATTTCCACTTACCTTTCATTTCGACGTTTGCGTCTTTGTTATCAATGACAAGGTCGCTACTTTGCTCCTGAATGTTCATATAATTGGAGCCCTCACCGTAAATGGCATAAAACTTCCAATCACCATTTAATGAAATGGTTTCTTCATCTACAGTGGGGATTGATTGTTGTTGCATGTTACAACTAGCCATAAATGTAGTGATTAACACCAGCGCTAAACAGGATCGCAGTTTACGTTTTATCATTTTTTAACCTACAGTCATAAATCCAAATAAGGTCGTTAGTGTGCTCACTAACCCTGCCATTTTATATTTGAACACTGTACTTTATTGGCGCTATATTAGCAACACTTTGATTGTTGAATGTAAAATTAATGTGAAAGATAGAAAAACATCCTGACTTTTCTGCTCCGCAAACAATGGATGCCTGCTAACTACATGCAGGCATGACAGGCTTTTAGGTCAGTAGTAATTTGGGATTGACCATTCATTGCTAGGGCTAATAGTTTCTGAGTTACTGCTTTTTTGATTTGCCGCAATACACAGTAAGATCCAAATTACGATATACCGACAGCCCCGCATCACGTCATTCCGGTGCGCTTTTTAGCCGGAATCCAGGCAACTCCAATCGAGACACCCATAACTAAATTCGATAACAACCTTTGGGAGATTTACTTTTATGGGTGTCTCAATAAGCTACTGTTCTGACGTTTCTGTTGCAAAACAATGGATGCCTGCTAACGACATACGGGTATGACTAATTTCGGCATCGGGCGATGCTCTTGTGGGCACGTGTTTCCAATCTAATTTCTTTACTGATTTCTATTTACAGCTTGTGGTCAAAAGTTTGTGCGGGGGCGGGTAATCCATATTTTTCAAAATATTGAGCGACTTTGCCACTTTTACGATACTCCAGCATAAGCGCCGCTACTTGATTATGATACTTCGCCACCTTTGATTTTTTAGAGATGCTTACATACATAGGGTTCGTAAAAGAATCTTCTAGCGATGCCTTTTCAAATCGCGTAGCAAATAGTTCTACATAGTGATAAACAGAAGTAACTGCAACGTCTATCCTGCCTAGCTCTAACAATGCCAAAAGTTGTTCGGTTTTATCGACAAAAATCAGTTTTTTACTCTCCAACTTTGCAAAACTCGGAGAATAAAAAACGTTGCGAATAGCCCCTACATTTACGTTTTTTAGAGCATCGTATGTGTCTATATCGGATTTAAATTTGGGTGATTTATAAAAAAATAGATGTCTCGTTGGCGACGCATACTGCACAGGATGCAAAGCTTCTCGTCTTTCTGCTGTCATCGAGTGCCTGATCAGCAAATCAATCCTACCTTGTTTGGCCTGCCTAACTGATCGCCCCAATGGGGGTTGTTGTACCCACTTAATAGAAAACCCGAACTGTGCGAAAACATCTGCCACTAAATCAGGTACTGGGCCGGCACACTGGCCATTTTCAAAAAGTAATTCTGGTGGATAGTCACGACAATAGGCCGTTAACGTATCGGCCATTACGCCTACTGGTAACGCAGAAATGAACAATAGTAACAAAACTTGCACCTTGTTTTTCATATCAGAGCACTTTACATTCCACGGTTTATATTAAGGTTATTAGTAATTACCTTACCGCTAACCTTATGTATTTAGCAAGGCAGATTGTTGTACCTAATAACGGGTTATTGCTAAACAATCCAACGCCGCTAGATACAAAAAGAGCATTATCCAGAGGTTCTTGCTTATCCAAGGTTTTGATCACTGAGTCTATTTTAATGCTTTATGCACATAAGTACGTTTTAGGTGTCGAATATGACTAACCGCGCACTTAATTATTAATACCATCTATATTGATAAACAATTAAATGCATCCAGCGGTTTATCAGTTAATAGGCCGCCTCCAGATACGCGTTCAATCATTTGCCTATTGCAGGCTTCCGATGTTTGCTCAACATTCGCAGCTGTTTTTAACGCTTCTCATCTATTACTATAAACACACTTTCAGTCACCTATGGCCATCAGTTTTTATGAGTACAGACATTCCCCAAGAGCAATCTCTTCTTTTTAATAAGAAAAACAAAGTATCAATCTGGGCAGCAAATTTTCCCTATGCTGATATTCCCGATGAGTATTTTGAAGAGACGTTTTTCAAAAACAACAAACGAGCTAAAAACACTTGGTCAGCCAATTATAAAATCCGTTACTTCTTACCGGAAGATATGGAGACCAACGGCTCTCACGACAGCTTAATTGATATTCGTGAGGCTGCAGGACAATGTTCTTGCTCTAGCTCGTACATTGTCAATTTATTGAGTAAAGCTAAAAAGGCTAAGCTCGAACAGGTGAGCTGGATCATTTTATTATTTGAACAAGAATATAGCACCAAACTGAGTGGCGTGAGTCAAGACAAGTACACCACTTTTCTCGGCGCATTTAACTACGACCCATTGAGCGAAAGTGTGTTCGCAGAAAACGAAGAATAAATAGCAAGCCGCCCCTTTTAAATCACTTAGAAAAACGACTCAACTTAACAATCTGACCTTTTGGTCAGATTCTTGCTTTCCTTTGAATTATTCATCACTTGATGGCTAAGAATAAGAGTTACTTAATCCTTAAGTAACTCAAAAGGAAATTGAATGAAAACTAACTCCGATATCTTGTTTGCGCTTGAAGATATACCGACCAAAAAGCAAAGTTTTATTGCTGCCCTTCAACATCTAATGGCCTGCTTTGTAGGCGTGATAACACCTACGTTAATTATTGGTGGTGCATTAGGTTTACAAGCAGAGGTGCCTTATTTAATCAGTATGGCGTTATTTATCTCTGGTGTGTCAACTTTTGTACAAGCCAAAACCTTTGGTCCTGTCGGTTGCGGCTTAATCGCAGTACAAGGTACCAGCTTTGCTTTTGTCAGTGCCCTGTTAGTTGCGGGCTTTACAATTAAAAGTAAAGGGGGCAGTAATGATGAAATATTGGCAACTATGTTTGGTATTTGCTTTGTCGGGGCCTTTATTGAGATTGGGGTTAGCCAGTTTATAGACAAGGTAAAACGTATTATAACACCGCTCACTACTGGCATAGTGATCACAACAATAGGCGTAAGTTTAATAAAAGTCGGGATCACTGATTCTAGCCGGAGGCTTTGGCAGTGAGAGTTTTGGAGAGCTGAAAAACTTAATGTTAGGCCTGTTTGTTTTGGTGTTAATCATCGGTATGAATATTTCTAAAAACCCTTGGATCAGACTTTCTGCGATTATGTTAGGTATGTTGGCAGGTTCGATTGTTGCTTACACTATGGGACTGGTGTCATTTAGCCATGTGCTTTCGCAGCCTTGGTTTAGCTTACCAGTACCCTTCAAATACGGTTTCAATTTTGACTTGGACATTTTTTTACCTGTTGCTCTAATTTACTTTTTAACCGCCCTAGAAACATCTGGCGACATCACCGCTAACAGCCTATTTTGTAAGTTACCCATAAAAGGAGACCGCTATTTCAAACGGATCAAAGGCGGTGTATTGGCAGACGGTTTAAACTCGGCCCTTGCTGCGGTATTTAATACCTTTCCCAATACTACTTTCGGTCAAAATAACGCAGTCATCCAAATGACAGGGGTAGCAAGTCGTCATGTTGGTTTTTATATTGCAGCTATCATGGTGATATTAGGGTTATTCCCGATAATCGGTGGGGTGCTGCAGGCTATTCCCAAGCCCGTTTTAGGCGGTGCAACATTAGTTATGTTTGCCACTATTGCCGTTGCTGGGATAAAAATATTAAGCAGCGAACCTATAGATCGTAGAAAATCACTGATCATTGCCACCTCGTTCGGTGCGGGCTTAGGTGTCTTAATGGTACCTGACGTTGTACAAAACTTACCGGAGCTGATTAGAAACATACTTTCTTCTGCTGTCACCACGGCTGGATTTACCGCCATCATTATGAGTTTATCATTGCCAGAAGACAAAAGTGCCTCACAAGATTAGGTTTAAAATTACGCCAAGTCACTAAGTTGTAAGTAAGGCTAAAACCAGCACTAATCAGTCAACATCAATTGCTCACCGTATACCCAAAAAGAGTCAATATTGCACTTTTTTTGGGCGTTTTGTCTGTGCATAATTCATCAATGTTCTCACTTTTGTATCTCACCCCAATAAAATTGACCGCTCGGTCAATATTATTGTTTATGGCATAGCCATTGCTTTTACTTACGTGATTTACAGTGATGTAAATCAACACATACATGACTTGCCTACGACTGAAAACACAAAGGACACCCAGAACAATGAACAGCTTTAAACACAATTTGCTTTATGTCGCAACCGTATCAGTATTGGCAACCTCTTATGTCGCACCTAGTTTTGCGCAAGAAGAAGCAATGGAAACAATATCGATAACCGGTGTAAAAGACGTTAATTCACTCATGCCCCCCGAATCTAGCAGCACTTTTGGCTTCGACAAATCTTTAGTGCAAACCCCACGAGCCGTAACCGAAGTCAGCGCAGACTTGATTCAAGCGTATGGTTTACGCAGTGTTGATGATCTAGTCAGAATGACCCCTGGGGCCATGACCAGTTCGTTTTTTGGGATCCAAGGTCAGATGGATATTCGCGGTGAGTCTGCTGATAATTACTTTAGAGGGTTTCGCAGGATCGCCAACCCAGGGGCCTTTAAAACCAATATTCGCGGAGCCAAAAACCTCGAAGTAATGCGTGGGCCCGTTAGCCCTTTATATGGTACAGGTAGCGTAGGTGGGCAACTGAATTACTCGCCCAAATCTGCTAAGTCAGACGCCACCAAATATATTGAGTCGACCACTGGCCAAATCGATTTAACTCTAGGTAGCTATTCACAGAAAATACTGGCCGGCGAAGTAGGTACACCATTTACAATTGGTGACAAGCAAGGTGGGATATATGTGTTTGCTGAAGTAGAGGACTCTGGATCTTTTTATCATGGTTCGGAGCCTAGCAATGAAATGCTACAAGTTGCCATCGACTTAGATATCAGTGATAGCACAACAATGGAAATGGGGTTTCAAGCACAGACTTCAGATAGTATCCAAGTTCCAGATTGGAACCGAGTTACCCAAGACCTCATTGACAAAGGTACCTATATTACGGGTGCCGCGCCTGTGCGTAACTCAGACAACCCAATTGGTGCAGACCGTTTATTACCTCAAGAATCTGGTTTTGTTACACCGGCTGCGCCGTACTTTATCAACTCATCATTTTCAGGGGTTGGCTCTTTCTGTAGTGCGGGAACAGAGGATAATAGTAACTTTGTCTACAACGGTAACTTATTGTCTTGCCCTGGCGCGCCTGGATTTATAGATGGCTATGCGTTAACCAATCCTGGTACCACTCAAATTGACCATAAAACCACTTTCATTGACGATATCGACTTTGCAGATTCAACAGCTTTTACTGCTTACTTAGACTTTACCACTTATCTCGATGGCGACATTACTTGGAAAAACCAATTTTATTACGACTATATGGATCATACTAAGTACCAAAGCTGGGGATTCACTGCGGATTATCCTGGGGCCAAGGCTGCCGAGTTTCGTTCAAGCTTCAAGTTTGATAGCCAAGGCGACGGTTACTTTATCCAACATATTACCGGGCTCAGCATTCGCAACGAAGACCTCGATTATAATCATGGATTTTATGATGAAACCTTCGACTTTCGTGATATTACAGTAGGGCCAACAGCCAATGATAGAATCGACTGGGCCGTAGAAGACCCTTACGAAGATGCCACTATTCTATATGATGAAGATAACAATCCTATTGGCATTGAAGGCACTGTACGTAGAAATTATAACGAGGAACAAGTATCTACGGTCACCAACCTAGGCCTATTTTACTTAGCCGATATTACGCTAGATCAATGGTCGATTCTACTTGGTGGACGCTATGATTACTACGACGTGGAATCGGAAGATCAAGCCGTGTCTTTGCTAGGCATTCCTTTTGGGGATGGATTAGTTCATAGCGATACTGAATCAGTGCTAAGTTATAATATTAGTGTCTCATACATGATGGATTCAGGCTTAATACCTTACGCAACTTACGCTAAATCCAATTCGCTGACGACTAACCAACTAGGTGGGATCGTACCCAATAGTGTCGACAATGGTGAATATATTGCAGATTCAGACTTAATTGAAATGGGGATAAAATATACCAGTGACGATGAGAGTATTTACGCTGCTTTATCAATTTATGACCAAGAAAAAACGGACCGTATTGGCGAAACTCAAGCCTTAGTAGCGGTATCGAGTAAGGGCATAGAATTTGAGGCCCGCGCTTTACTGAACGAATATTTCTCGATTACAACCACTGCCACGCATATTGAAACAACAGAAGTCAGCGATAATGCCTTAGCAATTATTAACGGTGCAGAATTTGCCAAGTGCAGAATGGGTTGCAGCCTTACCAAGTATATGGTGGACGTATTGGTGGCAATCGCTCAATTTTTGTAGGGACAGGAGTAGAATTAGACCGTGGAGGCTTACCAGACAACTCTATGAGCTTCTACTTAAACTACGTACAACCTATGGGCGATGGACAGTTCACCAGTAGTACCGGTTTTGGCTGGGCAGACGAAACTTATACAGATGTACTAGAAACCATTTTGTTACCTAGCTACATGGTATGGACCGCATCTGTCGGTTATGTGGCTGATAGTTACGAAGTGCTGTTGTCGATTAATAACCTATTTGACGAAGAGTACTACACCTCTGCAGATTTGTTCGACTCTGTTGTGGTCAAACCTTCGGAAGGCCGTACCGGTTCTATCATGTTAAGTTATAAGTTTTAATTTTCAATTCACTTTAACAACAGACTTAGTCGGGGCAAATAGCGCCCCGATTTTTTTAGACAGAAAGACACTTTGCCAAAAGTGAGCTTAAGTTAGCGCTTTTTTCCATACTTTTTCTTTCTATTCCACCACAGATAACCACCAGTGACGACAAGCACCAATGGGGTCAGCCCGGCAATACACCATAGTATTTTTGGAATAATACCGGCAAAACTACCAAAGTGTAGATGCCTAATACTGTCGTCAAATTTACGTAACAGGTTGCCCTGCCTGATGTCATCGATACTCAATAATTGCCCATTATTTTTATCAAAGCCAAGCCAACTATTGTAATCGCTATACAAGGGATTCTGGGTAGTGACGTGCCCAAACACAGTAAAGTGACTGACCGCATCAAAGGGGAAAAGTAAGTAAGTGGGCGTAAATCCTAAGCAAATGCTTTTGGCTGTCATCTAATAGTTTATCTAACGAAACATCGCTGCTATACAACCGCTCGGTTAATACCCAAGCCTCTTCTGCTGCGGTGTGGCTTACTTCGTGGATAAACTCTTTGGCATTCCAATACACCCCAGTAAGGCCAATCACCAACAAAATAGGTGACGCTAGGGTACCAAACAGTTTATGAATATCGCTAAACAATACCAACTTTACGGCCTTGTAGCGCAGCGTAAATACCCTTGCATAAAACTTACGATAGATGATTAAGCCACTGATCCCTAAAAATACTAGCACTACACCAAACACAAACACGATAAAAATACCGCTGCCGTGTAATAAGAAGCTGTAATGTAACTCAACCAACCAATCTGTTAAATCTGAGCCAGTTGGCACTGGGGTACTGAGTATTTGATTGGTGTAGGGGTTTACATAAATTTTATACCAATCTTGAGTATGACGTTTTAACAAGTAAACGGCATCGGCTCGGTATTGATTATCAAATATTTCCCAGCTGCCAATTTCATAATCGGGGAATTCACTATTTATTTCCTTCGCGAGCAGGTCCATACTGATACGCTTGTCGGTGCTATCAACTAGGACGGTTTTATCCTTCATAAGCAAAGCATCTAATTCTACTTTGAATACTAGTACCCCACCTGTAACACAAATCACAAGCAAGGGAACAAAGCAGGTAACTGCCAACCAAGAATGCAGTTTAAACAGCTTTTTACGCATACCTAATATAAACCTTCAAAATGTTCTGCCACCTGAAAAATAAAAAATAGGCTTAAATACCATAGGTAGATAATAGTCCTTAAGCCTTAGTCCATAACGCCAGTTCATATCACACCAGCAAACCTATCCCCATCAATAACGCCAAGCAATGGTAGCTTGAACTTGACGAGGAGCCGCATAATAACTCTGAGTCCAATACAAACTAGTGAGATATTTTTTATCTAACAAGTTAGAGACATTCAGGGCCAAATCAATATTACTGTTTAACTGGTAACGAGCAAAGGCGTCTACAGTTGAGTAAGCTTTTTGATCAACCCGTACTTCTCCAGCAGCGTTATAAATATCATTCTGCCAACGATAACTCGCCCCTACAGATAGATCAGGCACACTATCGAAGTAGTATGAGGTAGCTATTTTCACCGTTTTACGAGGAATATAAGTACGAATAGCCGCACCACTGTCGTCTTCAATATGAAAAGATAGGTTGCGCCAGCACTAATATTGAGGCTATTAGTTACCGCCCCTATTAACTCCAATTCAAGACCTTCAGTGTCGTAAGTAACGCCATCATAGATATTGACCCCGTCAATCACTTCACCAAATTCAGCCAAGTTATCTAGTTTCGAGCGAAACATAGCAAAAGAGGCACTAGATAACTTGTCATCGAACGCATACTTAATACCTAACTCAGTGTTACTGCCTTGCGCAACACCAATAGACTTATAATCTCTACCGATAAAGTTTTGCGGAGTGAACACCTCACTATAGCTACCATAGGCAGAAAGATTGTCTGAAAAGTCATAAACCACACCGGCATAGGGTACGGTTTCTTCAGTTTCACTTTCGTTCACCACGCCATAATTATAACCTTCCTGAGTGATCTTCATATGCCTTGCACCAAGCAAGATAGAGAAGTTATCCAGTAAGTTTACCCGCGTCGCAAAGTAAACAGAGTTGTGCTCTTGTTCGTCTTTGTGACCGGTTGTAAATGCGTCGTAATCAGGAAATGCCATTGCCGCGGTAGAACCATCAGCCCAGTCGCCATCCAAAACAGGATAACCATCGGTGTAGTTATAGAGTGATAAGCCAAATAGCTCTATTTGCGCATAATTGTAACCCACAATCAGTTCATGCTTACGTCCAAAGGCGTCAATTGAACCCGTTAAGAAAATGTCTGCAATGTCTTGTTTCTCATCCATGTTGTAGCCATAGGCATACCCTAACAGGCCAACTTCAGTGTCTTTGTCTGGGGTGCCGTAGGTATAAAACAGGTCTGAATCCATCGCTATTTTATTGCGGCTGTATTGGGCATGTAAGCTCCAATTTTTAGAAAGGCCCTGTTTGAGTTCAATAAAAGAGCTGTTTCTATCGGTATCTCTAAAAGCCCAATCGGTGGCCGTACTAGTGGATACCGGATAATCAGTCATTGAACCATCGGTGTAATGCAAAGGCAAAGCTCCCGACATACTGCCCTTAACGTGATTAGCGTTGTAACTATGACCAACAGTTAACAAAGTTGAGTCACTCAAGTCTGCTTCGACTATGCCGTAGAATACATTGTTATCATCAGAATAGCGGTCAAGATAACTGTCCCCTTTATCTTTAACGACAACCAAGCGGCCTCTTACAGAATCAGTAAAGGCACCAGATACATCCCCTCTACACGACCACGTGCATTGTCACCTAAAGATAAAGCCACGCTAGCACTGGTGTCTTGGGTAGGACGTTTACGAATATAATTCACTGTGGCCGAAGGATTAGCCAATCCAGTAATCAACCCTGCCGCCCCTTTAACCACTTCAACTTGTTCAAATATTGCCGAGTCTTGATGACCATCTGCTAGACCGGACGAAAAAGGCACTCCTACAGAGTCAAATTGAAAATTAACAATATCAAATCCTCTGGCGGTGTAATAGGTTCTGTCTGTTTCTATGTCTTCAACCGTCACGCCAGGGGTAAACGCTAAAACATCATTAATGCTAGTAAGGGAAAAGTCCTCTATTTGAGGTCTAGCGACAACTGTCACGGTTTGTGGCGTGTCGGCCATAGACAAACCCAGTTTAGTGGCAGAGTTACTTATCCCTTGTTCGCCATAAACACGAATACGCTCGACCGAAGTTTCTTCACTTTCAGTTTTACTACTCGCTTCTTCAGCAACAGCAACGCCTACAGTTACCGTTGCTAATAGCCCCAATGTAATTTTATTGAATAAATGCACCAGAGAATCTCCACCTAGTTTTGTACTGTGCTTAAATTTTCGGTGGAGAATAACAACACAAAAAGACTAATACAAACGATTATCATTTGAATTTCTAAAAATAAAAGGTAACCGCTAGATTCAAACGCGGGAAAATGCTCAGAAACAGACTGTGAGACGAGAGAGCGAACAGCATGGGAATAAGCAAAGATTAGTCAACGTAGATAATGACTAAACAACATGATTTATTACAAGGTAGATAACCTGAATCCCGGATTAGAAGTATCGTTTGAATTGAATTAAATTTAACATTAAAATTCAATCACTTAAATTCATTCACCCGCATCACTTTACTTAATGGCTTACTCGGTGACGAGATTTTTCGTGTATAGCAAGGCGGATTGTCGTACGTAATAACGTGTTTTTGCTAGCCAATCCAACGCCGCTACAAAAAGAGCGTTATCCAGAGGTTCTGGCTTGTCCAGGATTCAGGTTAGATATACTAATGAATTGAATGAGACCAATTGTGCTACTGACAAAGGCCAAGCCTCTGTCAGTATTTCATACTAGGTTAACCACCATTACTTAATTTTTTAGCATAGGCGTCGACACTAAAGTCTCGGCCTAAAAAGTCTTTCACCAGCTCGGCCGCTGGTTTTGTACCGGTTTTAGCCAATACAAGCTGACGATAGTCTTTTGCCGTTTTTTTATTCAGCAAGCCTTCTTGTTTAAAGCGCGATAGCAGTTCTTCAGCAATAGAGTTAGACCATTGGTAAGTGTAATATTTAGCACCATAACCGTCTAAGTGGCCAAAAGAAGCGTGCATATGCGTACCCTCTACATAGCCATATGGTGAGTAGCGTTCGAAAATATCTTTTTCGAAGGCATCTAAATCGATACCCGCTGGATCGCGATTATACAAATCAAATGACAAGGCGGTATAAGTAAGTTGAGTAGCTACCCCTAAAGCTTGACCAAAGTAGCGAGCCTTATTCATTTTTTCAACCAATGCTTTAGGTATTACCTCGCCTTTAGCGTTAGTGGCAAAGTCTTTTAAGGTATCGTAATCCCACACCCATTCTTCTAACATCATAGATGGCGCTTCATTAAAGTCGGATTCACCTTGAAAACGGCTATAGCCTATATCGTTTTGCCCCGCAAAAATGAAATGCAGTAAATGGCCGTATTCATGTAAGAAGGTCTCTACTTGACTATGCTCCATTAGACCTTTAGGAAAGTTCATGACTAACGCGGCTTTTGGTAAAGTTTGGCCTTTTTTACCCATCTGCATACCAAATTGCGCAGCATGGGTAAATTTGCCATCTCTTGGGTGAGAGTCTAGGAAAAAACTACCAATTAATTTGTTGTGCTCATAAACCTCATAGGCTTCAACACTGGAGTGCCAAGTGGCAACTTTTGAAGGCTTAATGGTGATATCAAACATGCTTTCAGACAGCGCAACAATGCCATCTCTGACTTTGTCATAATCAAAGTATTGGCGTACTTCTTTAGCATCTAGGCTGTAATCTTGTTCTCGAATAATATTACTCAGGTAGCTTGCGTCCCAGCGATGCACTTGTTTTGCATCAGGTGTCAGCTTTTGTTTTTGCGCCAACAATATTGCTTTTTCTTTGACCACAGGGGCTTTTATGGCGGCACTTAGGGTATCGGTAAACTTAACAACATTGGCAGGTGCACTGACCATAGTGCCGATCATATTGGTTTCGGCAAAGTTTTTATGGCCCAATAGTTTAGCCAATTTGTAACGCTCTTCGAGTAATTCAATCAGTACAGGCTGGTTTTCTGCTACCCCCGGTTTCGCGTCATGATACTCACTTCTTTACGCAACGAAGCATCGTGAGCATATTTAGCAATAGGTGTAGTATCTGAATAAGCTGTCGTGATAGTGACTAGCCCTTGCTCATTAACAGGGTGGGAATCGAGGTAATCTTGAGGCAATCCAGCAAGACGTTCAGGCTTAACCTTAATCGAGTTCACCGCTTTTGTAATATTTTGCCTAAAGGTATTCCCCACTTGGCTTATTTTATCGTTCACTAGCTGAATTTGTTCTCTAACACTTTGCGACTTGCCTATACCTGAGCTTTCAAAATTTTGTTTCCAATAGTTCACGGTAAAGGCTTTGTCTGCAGATAAACCTTGGGTAGAGACCGCCGACATACGTTCATATAATGGGCGATTCGCATTCAAAGCATTGAGCGCAGCAAAACCTTTTAACGCACAATCAGTACTAGCTTGGCGCACCGCTTCATCTGTGTGCACATTTTGCATTAAATAATCATGTAATAATGCATCAACGAATTCAGTCATAAAATCGTCAAAAGTCACAAACACAGTTTCATAAGTAGCGTTACTACCGTCAGAAACCAACTGCTCAATTTGGCCTTCAAACTTCGCCATGTATGTATCACAACTTTGACTAATCACTTCCGGTGAACGGTCAAAAGAATTGGCCGCCTGCGCTGGCAAACCAATAGATAGCCCCAACACTGACGCAAAAACAAGGTTATAGCTTAAACGGAATACTTTCATGTAGATGTCTCGAGTTGTAGGGTAAGTGATGTTATTCTTGCGAACGCCTTAGCTTAGTAACAGCTAGTAGCGCAGGTAAAAAGACTAATGGGCAAGCAAAATTAGTCTTTCCAACGATCTTTAATTTGTAATATTTGATCTAACTCTTGAGTGAATAAATCAATCAAAACAGGATCAAAATGTTGCCCTTTTTGGCTATGCATAAAGTCCATGGTCTTTTCTATTGACCACGCATCTTTATATGGCCTAACGCTGGTTAATGCATCAAACACATCGGCGATAGCGACAATCCTTCCTTCAATGGGAATATCCTCTCCTTTCAATTGTTTAGGGTATCCGGTACCGTCCCATTTTTCATGGTGCGTCATAGACACCACTTTAGCTAATGCGATTAGATCAGAGTCTGCCTCTCCTAATATTTCAGCGCCAATCTCTGGGTGCTTTTTCATCTGCGCAAACTCATCATCTGTGAGTTTCCCAGGTTTCAGCATAATACTATCTGGAATACCAATTTTACCAATATCATGCATAGGAGCGGCATTAAATAAGTTCTCCGCTTCGGCGTCTGAAAAACCATGGGCCACAGCGATCACTCTTGAGTAGTGACTCATCCGCATCACGTGCATACCCGTTTCGTTATCTTTATACTCTGACGCCCTACCCAGTCTTTGAATAACTTGTAATCGAGTACGTCTTAATTCTTCTGCATCGACTAAGGACAAATGGGTCTTCACTCTAGCTTTCACCACGGCAGGTGAAATGGGTTTAGAAATATAATCAACTGCCCCAAGGTTTAAGCCTTTGGCTTCATCTTCTGTATCATTTAATGCAGTGACAAATATAATCGGGATGGCTTTATATAAACTACTGCTTTTCAGCGTTTCACATACTTGGTGACCGCTCATTTCTGGCATCATCACATCTAACAAGATCAGATCTGGACGATCTTTTTCTACTAAACGTAACGCCTCTTGACCGCTTTTGGCAAAGATCAATCTGTAGGTTTGATTTAAAACTTGATTCAAAACCCGTAAATTAGTCGGTTCATCGTCAACGATCAGCACGCTTTGTTTAGTATTTAACATAGTGTTGTTTCTTTTCATTAAGTCTCTAAGCCGAGTGATTGTATTAAATTATCAACCAGCGTCGCTGCTCTAGAGAATTCAAAATCATTGCATGCATCAATAATTAACTGAATTTCAGTCGGTTTATATGCTCGCATGTCATGTAGTTTATCTAATAGCTCTTCATCGAATTCATTATTATTTATTGCTACTCCCAAGTGCCGTAATGCTTGCAACAAATCATCTGCACTGGAAGCTGCATGAGCCGTTTCAACCGGCTCTGTTCTGGGTTTCGAGCCTTGCATTGCTGCAACACCAGTACTGACCGCAAGGAAGGCTGTCTCTATATCAGAAATAAGCTCATTACACTTATCAACTTCAGCCAATTCACAGGCTTGCTCTAACTTGCCAAATAAGTCCATCAAGCTATTTAACGCTAAATTACCGGTTAACCCTTTAAACTTATGAGCGCCAGCAGATAACGTAGCCCAATCGAGTGCGGTTAATTTCTCACGTAGGGCAAATATTTCAAGCTGATTATTTTCGATGAACCTTTGCACTTCAATATAAAGAGCGCGCTTAGAACCCCATAATGCCGCACCTTTCTCAGTATCAATTTTAACTAAGCCTTGGTTACTTGGCTGCAACGGTTTACCAGCCGCAATTTTTACATTTAGAACTCGCGCCATTTCGTTGGTTAACAAAGTAAAATCAACCGGCTTATTTGCAAATCCTTCCATACCTGCATTTTCTGCTGATTTTCTATCTTCAGGCAGGACACTTGCCGTAAGGGCAATGATAGGGATATTTTGCCAATCGTTTTGCTGCTCAAGTAAACGGCGCTTTTTAGCCGCGGTTAATCCGTCCATTACTGGCATTTGAATATCCATCAGCACTAAGTCAATAGGGTTATTCTGCATCTGTAATAACGCTTGCTCCCCGTCCCTTGCCTCGCTAACAGTATGGCCATTTCGTTTCAGCAATAAACTTAACAATTCTATATTTTGTTCTATATCGTCAACCACCAAAATATGCAGTTTAGGTAAAGCCGCATAGTTATTTTTTGGGGCGTCCTCGGAGGAATATTTAACCAATTCGAGGGGAATATCAAATCTAAATTCGGATCCTTGCTCATGCACACTGGTGGCAAATATTTCTCCCCCATTAACTCAACTAACTGTTTACTAATTGTAGTGCCTAAACCCGTCCCCCCAAACCGTCGACTCATTGACTCGTCTGCTTGCGCGAATGCATCAAAAATACTGGCTAATTGCTGGGGCGTCATTCCTATACCGGTATCTGTAATAGTGAACGCGACTTTGTTACCCGTTGATTGACTAATTTTAAGCGCAACTTTACCCCGTTCGGTAAACTTAATCGCATTACCTAACAAGTTAGTTAGCACTTGTCGAATACGCTCAGGCGCTCCGTTGTAATAGCCTAGAACGTCGTCATCAATACTCAAGTCAAGTTGTAAACCTTTACCTTTTGCCTGTAACCATAGTGTAGAGATAACTGCATCCACTTCTTCAACTAAGGAAAAGTTTCGGTATTCGAGTTGAAACTTGCCTTTGTCTAATTTGGCGCTATCCAAAATGTCATTCAGTATATGCAGCAATGACTTGGCCGATTGATTGATTGTGGCAATATGTTTGCGTTGTCCACTAGGTAAAACGTCATCCAATAAAATATCACTGAAACCGATAACCGCATTCATTGGGGTGCGAATTTCGTGGCTCATATTCGCCAAAAACGCTGAGCGGGATTCTGCAGCTTGCTCAGCTTTCTCTTTGGCTGTGCGCAATTCTGATTCCATTTTTTTGCGGTCACTAATATCCATAATAAAACCATCAAGATAATAGTCATCGGTACCATTCACTTTAGAAGCTCTGCCGTGACCTAACATCCATTTTGTGTCACCGAATCTATCAACAAATCTAAACTCTAATTGGAAACCATTCGGATCTCGAAGATCTTTTCCAGCGATATAATCCACATCATCCGGATGCAAAAAATCCCCTAGACTACGCTTAGGCTCTGGCAATAAAAAATCTGCGGCAGGATAGCCGATGATCTTTTCAACCTCATCGGTCATGAATAAATTAGGCCAACCCGGCGCATCTAGGCATCGATAAGCGATACCCGGGATATTCGTCAATAGCGAGCGAATTTGTGCTTCATTTTCTCGTAGCGCCGCTTCCATTTTAACCCGCTCTCGAAGGTCTGAGATGAAAGCCACAAACATGTGCTTTTGATTAAACTCAACATGGCCTATTCCCAGCCGCATAGGTATTTTGCCGCCACACTTGGTATTGGCTTCGACTTCCCGCCCCGAACCTATAATTTTAGCTTCACGGGTACGTAAGTAATTTTCTATGTATTGATCGTGATTATGCTGGAAGGGCATTGGCACCAGAATTTTAACGTTTTTTCCGACTAACTCAGAGGCTTCCCAGCCCAACAAATGAGTAACGGCTTGATTGATGCTAATTATTATTCCTTTGGCATCTATGGTAATAATACCGTCCACCGCCGTATCCATGATAGCGGTTAAACGTTTTTCATTTTGAGAGGCGACAGCCGACACATCCTTATAGCGAAAAACCAAATTCAAAGCGATGGTCAAGCCTATAATGAACATAGTAATAACAGTAATACCGGCTGCCAAATAATAGGATATATCATTGGTTTGCGGACTGCTCTCCATACCGGCAGGAAGCACAAAGCGGGCGGCTGCCATCCCTGTGTAGTGCATGCCCGAAATAGCGGCCCCCATCACACAGCTAGAAATGACAATTTTTATTCGTTTACTTAAGCTCAAACCTGCGAATTGTTCTAAACCAAAACTAATCCACAAAGACAATATCGCTAAAATAACAGCGACTAAAATTGACACGCAAAACATCAATAGGTCATAACGCAGTAGCGGCGCCATTTGCATCGCCGCCATACCGACATAATGCATAGTGCCAATGCCAGCCCCCACCAACACCCCTCCCCAAATAAACTGAGATATTTTAGGCTTTGCCTGAATAATCACATACAAGGCAATCCATGATGCAGCGATACCTGGTAGCACTGAGAGCGCGGTCAAACTAAATCGATAAGTAACGGCGGTACATAACTCCAAAGCCAACATACCAATAAAATGCATTGACCAAATACCACCGCCTAGAGCGATACTACCTACCAATAAAGAAATATGTTTACGTGCAACAGATATGCTTCTAATCGCTTGAAATGCGACTTGAAATCCCATAAAGGCGGCAAAAATAGCAATACTTACCGACAACACTACCAGCCAAGGGTGATAGTCAGACACCGCTAATAAACTATTATCAGAAGTATGAAAAAAAGCAGAAAATAGATTTTGCATAAACCACTAAAAACCCATATGGAGAAAAAATAAAACCGTTGGTGAGTATAAACAAGTATATCGGCTGGTATAAGCTAATTTTCAGTTTTAATCGTTTTTGTAAAAATAGTTTGCCGACCTATCCTGTAAACAAAATTCGATAGACGTGAGAATATACTAAAAATAATGTGACGAAAGCGACGAATTGTCTAGTTCGAAAATAGGTAACTAAACAATAAGCCATGATTGATGAATCATTTGCTGCAACATTTTGTACAAAAAATTACAGTTAAATACAATTTGTAAACAGACAAGAATTAAGAAAGTGCGCACTATGGGTTGATAAACACACACATAGCGTTATCTGTTTCAACGTAACACAATACACTAGGGAAGATATAATGAATGTAAAGAGAAAGATTAACCTTCTGTTTAGTATGAGCTTTTTGGCAATGTTAAGCGCATGCACAGAGGAAGCGCTCAGCAACAATGATGCCGAAATGAGCTACATCAATGCCTTAGACGAACAAGCCACCTTTTATATTAAGAAGTCATCGAACGATCGTGACATATATGACAGTGACTATAGAACTATTAGTCTATTATCTGGTGAGGCCAGTTACGACATCGAACATGATTGGTTTAGCTACGAAAAGAGTTACATTGGCGTTGAAGATACCAACACCCGCAGCGAGCAGGTTTATATTTCAACCAACTTAAGAGACAAACGAAGTTATTGGGTTGTAGCATGGCTGGATAATCGAGATTACGACATATCTGTATTTCAAAAAAGGAAATCAAATATGGCGGATGTTATTCGAGTACGTATCTTCGCCAATGACCGTTATGCCGTTTTCATCGATGGAAGTAATGCTAGTTCATTTATCACTGATAAAGGCGAAGTATCAGACTATTTCAGCGTGCATAACTGCTCTGAGTTAAGCGTCGAAAACAATAATATAAACCTATGTAGCGCAGATTTTGGACTATCTTACTTAGCGGTGGTCGATGAACACGGATTAGTATCTTTAATTGAAGAGCCGTAGGCTAATAAATTGACAAAGCGTGGCAAAAAATGCTCAGGGCAGTCACTATCCAGCTCAGCAACTAAGCATTAATTTGCCACTATAATAATGGTGAGCTCCCGCAATCGTGAAGATTGGTTCACAACATAACGGGAGTCATTTTTTGTTACTCTTGTAGCATAAAGTTTTCTTGGTTGGTGTGCGCTTCGTCCCACATGAAGGCTTCATCCCACATGAAAGCTTCATCCCACATGAAGGCTTCATCCCACATGAAAGCTTCGTCCCACATGAAGGCTTCGTCCCACATGAAGGCTTCATCCCACATGAAGGCTTCATCCCACATGAAAGCTTCATCCCACATGAAAGCTTCGTCCCACATGAAGGCTTCGTCCCACACTTCAAACTCAAACCCTTTGATGTAATAGTTACCATCGTCATCTTGGCGAGCCGCGCCCATATAATGCTGATCACCGCTGATATCAGCCGTAATATCCATGCCATTATTGGCACAGCCTAGTTCGTTTGATTCTACTGCTTTGATTGCATTTACACTGCCTGATCCTTGCTGGAACGGGCTGTATGCCAATTTACCATTGGCTTGTGCCATGGTAGTACTGCTCATTAAACGACATTTCACATCGTTAGCGGTCAAGCTAGGATCGTTTTGTAACATCAATGCTACTACGCCACTCACCACACCTGATGATTGAGATGTCCCTGACATGATAAAACGGTCTTGCCCTACCATGTATTGAGGAAACTTACTTGGCACATACATGTTAGGACTGGCTAAACTAAACATGTGCCCACCTGGCGCAACCATGTCTGGTTTAATGAAAGCTTCATGAGTTGGACCTTGTGATGAGAAAGACAATAAGGTGTCGTCATTTGCATTGTCTTGGGTGTAATTATCGCTAATTGCCCCTACGCTTATGACGTATGGCACATTTGCCGGCACACCCACAGTCATCGCACTTGGCCCAGTATTGCCAGCAGAAGTGACGACGATTACGTCTTGCTCCCATAACGCCATTACCGCTTGGTTAATAGGATCGTCCCAATAATTAGAACGAGGTGGCGCACCAAAAGATAAGTTGACGACGCGTATGTTTAAAGCTTTATGATTGTCAGCAACATATTGCAACGCTCGCAAAGCATCTAGATAGGTGCTGTGACCGTCTTCATAAAACGCTTTGATTACGACTAAATTGGCGTCTGGCGCTACACCTTGGTAATGATTTTGTAACTGGCCATCAACAACAGCTGGTGAACTGTTGGCGATAATACCTGTAATGTGCGTACCATGGCTATTCTCGTCAGTTAGACTATCCACGCTGATTTCAGTATCTTCTATGGCATTGTAGGCAGCCTTAATTCTAGACTGGCTTTTAGTGTCTTGGCTTAACGCACCATGTGCAGCCCACAAACCACTATCAATAACGGCAACGGTAACGTCTTTACCTGTGATACCTTGATTATGTAATTCATCAGCACCGATGTTATCTACATAGTAGGTATTACTGTCACCTGTGTTAGCTTGGGTGTCATAACCTTTTACTAAACTACGGTCACAATTTTCTTTAAACCGCACGTCCATTGAAAAATCCCGCTGTTGGTAATTTTCAACACCTCTTTGCGCGAATGAAACTTCAACCGTCACACCTTCAAAAGCATCAAGTCTGGCATAGCGTTTTAAACGTTTAACATCAAAAGACAACTCACCTGATTCTCTACTGTATAAACGCCAATAAACCGTAGCACCATTAACTTTAACTGAATAAGCATGGCCTAATTCTTCAGGCCATGTGAACGACATGCTTTGCATATTCGCTTGAATATCCCTAGCGTTATATAGATTCCAGCGAATACTATTACCAGATAACTCCGCTACATGGCTTCCATAAACCAAGCAATTATTCAACGAGCCAGAGGTATATACCACTTCGTTTTTAGACACTTTTATTAATAGAGGTAATTTCTTGAGTATTAATAGTTGTGCGTCGCTTACCCGTACTCCAATACCTTCTACTAGTGGCAACTCATGAGTCACTACACCACCTACACTGTCTACGGCTTTCTTTAGAATATCAATTGCAGGCCCTTGCAAAATCACTTCATTATTAAGCGCTAGTGTACTAGTCACATTTTTAACTAGCTTTGATGCGCCTAAACTACTTTTTTCGACTGTAGAGGTGATCCCTCTCACTATATTGTGCGCGTTCCCTTCTTTATTTCTTGAACCGGCAGTAGCGAATGCACTAAAGCCCATCAACGCTACCAACAGCCAAACGCTGTGTTTGTTAAATTTTTGTCTCATATCTAACTTACCTTTAAATTAAGTTGAAGCTGAAATTGGATTCGACTGCTATTGACAGTCTAATTAATATAGAACTACCTCTCTTGTAGCAAGTCACATGCCAAGCCGCAAACCATTGATTTATAACAATTAAAAAACGAAGTGAAATATATGGCAGGAGTAAGATGAAATTATTGAGTGTAAAAAATGACAGGAGTTATACTTTGGTTGCAACCAATAATTTCACCACCTTGAAATTACAGCCAAATGCGAGGGTTAAGGAATGTCACAAGTATTACCCATGCATACCCCATCCGTTTCGATATCGATATCGCGATCAAAGCCCCCCATAACATAAACCCTCTTAAGTAACCTGAGTTCCTTAAGCCGCAAAAACAGCCAAGCCAGAGCACATACTCCGGATTGGCAAGGATAACAAAAAGGCGGTAACTACATTTCTAGATTGCGAGCAATTGGTCTATTTGGGGTCACTGGCCGTTAAGGCCTGATTAATAGCGGGTATAGCTTCTGCAGACTTTAAATACTGAGGTTCAATTCTACGCATAGAGTGTTGCTCGTAGCCATAGGCATAAGCAAGCATCTTTGCATCGCTGTTTTTACCGCCAATCAATGACAAGCCAACAGATAAATGATGAATCTCGCCCATAGGTACAGTGACATGAGGATAACCCGCTCGCGCAGCATGGCTACCATAGCCCGGCCAATCACTAGGCCATACATCACCATTAATGGGGTCGATGCGTGGCACTATTGGACCAGACGGGGCCACCAGCACTTGCACATTGTATTCAGTCAGCAACTTATCAATACCATCTTCTCGTGTTGCTTTTTGCACTGTGGTTATTGCCTCTTGGTAGTCTTCGCTTTCAAGGCCACCCAAGCTTTGTGAGGCAACAAAAATGCTTTGATCGAATAACGCTAATTCATGGGCCTGATGATATTCATTAAAAGCGATAAGCTGCTGCAAGTTACGGGTAGTCACTTGTTTAGGTGATGTGGAGGCTAAGTACTTATTTAAGCCGTCTTTGAATTCGTATTTTAAAATGTCGTAACTCATTTTGCCATACTGCTCAGGGGTAGTTGGACGCTCTTCAATATTAACCAGGATGGCGCCTGCCGCTTCGAGATCGAGCAGCGCTTGGCTAAACAATCCTTGTATCGATTTTGACTTGCCCTTAGCAAAATTCAACACCCCAACACGTACGCCTGATAGGGCCTGTTTGTTTAGGCCTGTAGTATAATCGATATCAGGAGTCATTGTTGCCATAGCATTCATCATCATAGCCGCGCCCATTACCGTTTTAGTCATAGGACCGGCTGTATCTTGCGAGACTGAAATAGGAATAATGTATTGTTGCGGTACTACGCCAACAGTTGGCTTAAAGCCCACTATGCCATTCGCGTTAGATGGGCAAATAATCGAACCATTGGTTTCTGTGCCCACCGAGGCTGCTGCCAGTGAAGCCGCTGTCGCTGCGCCAGAGCCGGAACTTGAACCACATGGGTTACGGTCAAGCATATGAGGATTTTTGACTTGGCCACCCAAGGTACTCCAACCACTCATCGAGCTTTCAGAGCGAAAATTAGCCCACTGACTTAAATTAGTTTTACCTAAAATAATTGCCCCTTGGGCTCGTAAACCAGCTACAAGTGGACTGTCGCGCCCAGTAATATTATCTTTCAAAGCGAGAGCACCTGCGGTGGTGGCTAATTTGTCTTTAGACTCAATATTATCTTTCAGTAAAATTGGTACACCATGTAAGGGCCCCAACACTTGCCCCGCTGCACGCTGTTTATCCAGCGCCCTAGCCTGCGATAACGCATCTGGGTTTAGCGACAACACAGACTGTAAGTTAGGCCCGTTCTTATCAATATGTTGAATACGCTGAAGGTACAAGTTCACCAATTTTTCCGAACTCACTTCACCACTTTCAAGTGCTGCCACTATTTTTGGCAAACTAGCTGATATCAATCCAGAGGCCTGAAAATTAGTATCCATAAGCGCAGTTTTCGACGGCTCTTGATGGTCTGTTTGCAAAGAACAAGCGGAGATGAAAACGCCTAAAACTAGCGAGTAACAAAATAAAGACTTCATTGGATGATCTTAAAAAAATATAGGAAGGTAATTTAAACCTAATAAAAGCGAACGCTCATTGCAAGAGCTTACCGTTGCATTAAACAATAAAAACGAAGTAGAGTTTTTCCAACTGAAAATCCCCTTGGTTATTCATTTATACCTACTTTACTAACCTTGTTGGCAAAGCTATCCTAAATTGACCAGAAGGAGCAAACAATTGGGGTAAAGGAATGCAACAACCAACCAGTAAGAAAGCAGCCACTGAAAATTCGTCCTACGGTTCACAAGCTCAAACTAAGAGTGCGCCAGATACTAAGCGACCCATCTCAATAAAGAGCAACTTTCCTCGGAAAAAATTCCTCTGGTCGGTGAGTCTATTACTGATTGGTATTGTTTTAACTTACCTAGCCACCAGCTTAGCCAGTCCCAACCCTACGCCTTTTGACAGTAAATTTAATTTACTCAGTTTTAAAAGCTGGGTTCAGCCCATTGAACGTAATGGCATCTATCGAGTATCTCTGGTTGATACCACTTCATCTATCAGTCAATACGCCGTAATTGGTGAACAACTAGCCTTAAAGTTTACTGATGGAGGAGGTAACAGCATTACTCCTCTAGGGGTCATTAGTCATTTAAGCCAAGAGCAAGGAGAAACCTTTAGTAGCGCCCAAAACATTAGGTTCAGTAATGGTAACGGCGATCTTGATGACGCGACGAAAAGAGACATTGAGCAACTGTTAAATTCACTGCCAGACAATGCCGACCTAATAAAAATCTTACTAAGTAGCTATTCCAGTGGCAGTGCCAATCGTGTCCTTGAGCCTGTTAAGTCTGAAGCTCAATATTCGAAACAACAATACCAACAGCAGCAACAACAGCAACAACAGCAACAACAGCAACAAGTAGCTTATAGTTTGCCACCTACAGATCCAATTAACCCGGTCACAACTGTCAAAAAGTATATTGAAAATACCATCACTAATGTTCAAATTGAAGTAGTGAGCTATGGAGTTGAACGTCACTATTTAAATGGCTGGAAGATGGGAGCCGGCAACACCAGCGGCGTACTCGTCGAGATCGACTACCAAATCCGCGCCGTTAATTGGCAAAATGCCAGCGAAGACATGCCAAACATCACCGTTGCCACTAGCCAAGATTCAGCTGATATTACTAACTGGGAAATTGTAAACGGCCAGTTATTCAACAGAATCGACAGGCAGAACAATCGACATACGGTAGCCGCGTTAGCAACGGCTTTTAATGCCGCTGACCCAGATGTTATTAAAATTAGTGCAGCTCGACCTTCACAATTAGAGAAAACCGTTTTACCTTCGCCGCAAATTTATCCGTCAGCCTTGTCGATCATCATTTTGATAGGCTTTAGCTTTTTGTCGCTGCGCGCTTTGGGTAGCAATGACAAAGATGATGATCTTGATGTGGTTAACGAACAAAAAATAATCGACAACTTTATTTCCGATGCCCCCGCCAATGATAAAAGTCAGGACAAACTAGGCTTTGTGGAAATATCCCAAGCATTATCTAGCTTTTTGCGCAACATTGGTACCAAAGCACCACTCACCATTGCCATTTCAGGCGTATGGGGCAGTGGAAAATCATCCTTAATGTATTTTCTAAAACAAAACTTAGAAACCTATAGAATCAGACCTGTCTGGATAAATGCCTATGGCATCATCAAAATGAAGCGCAGTTTTTGGCTGGGCTGTTGAGTGCAGTGCAAGCTCATGCCATTCCCGAAATTTGGACATCTGCCGGACTATTGTACCGTTGGAATTTATTCAAAATGCGTTGCTCTGAATCACCTTTGGTCTACGTTATCGCCTCGTTATTTTTCTTTGGCTCAATGAGCTATTGGCTAACATTGCAAGACCTTAATTTTCACGTTATCCAAGAATCTACGGATGAAGATAGATGGCAAAATATCACAGTGCTGCTGACCACTTTGATGGGCGGTGTGCCTTTAATTCTGGCCAGTATGAATAACTTATCAAGCATGGTGGGCTCCAACAATCCACTCAAAATGTTGCTAGGGTCGCCGGGCAATAGTTTGGACTTACGTTCTAACGTTGGCTTACGACAAAAATTTGCCAAAGAGTTCCACATGCTTTGTCGCGCACTGGGTGATACCACCTTAACCATTTTTATCGACGATTTGGATCGATGCAAAGAATCGCGCATTATGGATGTGATGGAAACCCTCAATTATTTAGTCTGTAGTGGCGATTGTTATATCATACTCGGCATAGAACGAGAGCCAATCGAAAAAGCCATCATTAATTACTATCGCAACACACATCAAGACTTGTCCAACGAAGAGTTGCAGCGAAAAGCCCGTCGATACTTAGAAAAAATCATCAACATCGAGATCCCTGTGCCAACTGCAAAATCGTCGCAAGTCAGTTCTTTAATAGTCAGCGACGAGCACCCAACAAGTTTAACTACCAAAAAATGGAAATGGTTAGCACCTGTTTTGTTTTTTGCGGCGTTATTAAGCAGCATTATTTTAGGTAGCTATTTTGCCGGCGTGATATCCATAAACACGACTAATCAGACACAACCATCTAGTGTTGCCGCCCCCAAAGTACAAGGCGGACCAACGCTTGAGACTGTTGAAGCCGAGCCCACAGTGCAGGGCGCTTCATCATCTAACACACCTACGTGGACCTTCGAAAAACCGCAACCAGAATACCAATTTATAAACGTCATTTTGCCTTTCTTGTTTGTAGGCTTAATTGCATTAATTATTAGGCTTGAACGCTACAAACAGCATAAACATATTGTGGAGCAAGATTCTGCGCCATTTATTGCAGCTATTGCTGTTTGGGCAAAAGCGCTCGGCACATCAAGCCACACCCCACGAAGTATTAAGCGTTACGTCAATCGAGCCCGCTATCTTGCCATGCGTAATATTGCTTCTAATACCCATATCAAAGAAGAGAATTTAGTCACTTTGGCCGCACTTCTAGAGTTTGCCGACCAGAACGACTTTACGGGGATAGACAATTTGCAACGTTTCATTCCCAGTTTTGAGGACGAAACACTCGCTAGAGAAGTCGACGATTTGCTTACAAAATCTGCAAACATAACAGAACAGCGCAAACAACAATTTTTGCACTGGGTGAAAGGCATACAAGTGAATTAGCTTTTGTGTTCAAAACAACGACTGGTGATGTAGAGTGATTATTCTCAGGGCAATAAAGTGGAATGAACGATTACCCGAGTGTGCTTTTGTAAAGTTAGGCGGGTATCTACGCTTATAGGTACCCGCCCCAGAGCGGTGCCAAGAAAAGACCAATTAACTTGACCCAAACAGGTTAACGCAAACGATAATGATTATCAATAACAAAAATAAATTTATTTACCTCCACTAGGCTTGACAAAAATCAAATAGAGCCACAATATAATAATACGAATCATTATCATTTACATAATAAGATGAGTATCAAAACCGACCTGAATAATATTGAAACACTGGTACGAAATGGAGTTTACCCTGACTCGCCTTCTGTACTTTCCTACTATTTCGATATCGCTGAAAGTATGGTTTCGTCACAACTTATTCCGCAGCAAAAGTGGTTTATTTTTGTTCGTGTCAGCCAAACACTTTTAGACGTAATCTACGATCAAAGAGTGGACATACAGTGGCGAGAGCTATGCGTCGATAATATTTACAAGCCCATTCTCCAACTTAAGCGTCTGTCAAAAACGGAGCAAGAGTGGGCAGAGTTGAGAAGTATTCAATATCAATTGTCCAATTCAGCGAGGCAATTTCATGCGCAAGAGCTATGTCACAAGCATTCCTCTTTTGCCAGCTAGCAGTATATTTGCGTATGCGTCTTATGAATTCCCATGGCGCTTCCGTTAGAGCAGACTTCAATCATTGTCATTGAGTCATTTTATATAGGCAGTTAAGTGATGAACAACATTGTAGAGCAACAGACACAAACCGATAAAATAGCCAAATGGAAAATGTTCATTAAGGCAGGCAATAGCAGTTTTTATGGTCAACAAACCATAGTAGCCATTGCCTATTATCAAAAAGCAATCACTATATCTGAACAACTTTTTAAGAGTTGGGAAGACATTCAATCTGCTATTTCAACTATGTTAATTAGCCACCATAACTTAGCCGATCTATTTTTGAAGGAAGGCAATATTGATTTAGCTGAGCTAGAACTGCGCACAATTCACCAAAAGCTCTTACTGTCATTACATGAAGCCGAGCCTAACTCACCTCGCATGGACGCACTCCTGTGGGGAGTGAGCCGAACGTACTTTGCGTTGATTAGTCATTTAAAAAATAGCTCAGAGAGAGTCAAGACTATGCCCCTCTACGCACCTAGCTCGTTAGAAATGGCCTATAAAAATAATCTAAGCTAAAGTAATAACCCTGTAGAGATGCTAGTTACAAATACAGCTAGCTGAATTTTTTGGGGCGTTGCTTGGTTGGCACACTGTGCTTTTCGATTATTCTCATAACCCAAGGCCCAACTTTAAAAGCCAACCAAAGTGAAACAATCAACACCAGATCAAAAGTAATGTAATAAAAGTAAGTGCTGTTGAGCGCCCCCCACCCTCGTCGCCACTGGCTTGGGAATAAAAACTACTGCAGAATAATAATATAAAAAAACAACACATTTTGACCTTATACATGATTCATCACCTCGCTAAAGCCTTGTATACTTTTCAGTATCTCATCAAGACCTCTGATTGATTCAAAGCACACCAATACTGTAATGATAACAATTATCATTTGCAACTAATTTAATATTGATTTATCTTTCTGTTCATAGCAAAAATGAATTGAAGGAATAATATGTCACCTACTTTTTTGTGTCCTACCCATAGAGATTGGGTTTACTTCAACCCTCAAAAGGCGTTGCTGTATATTGAAGATAGTCAGAAAGAAGGCGAGGTTTATCTACAACAAAAAAACTGGCAGAAGGCTTCGGCATTTTTGGGGTGTGCATTTGAAGCCACTGAAATATTAATGACACTCCAGCAATCCCAGCAATCTTTTTTGGTGAGGCGGTTAACTTCGTTGGCTGTATTATTATCCGAGAGCTTCAGGCAATTGAACACACTCAATATTAGTAAATTAATTCTGTGTCATGCCGAACAAAAATTACAAGACGCCGCAGCAAAGGAACGAGATAATCATTCAAGGCAAGATTTTATAATGCAATGCATAGAGAAAATAAAGTTTTATATCGAAGGTTTCGAATTAAACACTGTAGCAAATGATTTTCCCATTCAAGTGCATTAACACGTTAGTATTTAACTATTAACCAGCAGAAACGAGTCAAACCAATAGGTCATAACAATGAATCAAAATAAAGAATTAAAAAAAGCAGGTTTAAAAGTCACTCACCCACGTATGTTGATTTTAGAAATTTTACAAGATCCAGCAAATCAACATGTCAGTGCTGAAGATATATATAAAGTGTTAATTGAAACCGGAGAAGACATTGGCTTAGCCACTGTTTATCGAGTGCTCAACCAGTTTGACGAAGCTGGTGTTGTTGAGCGTCATCATTTTGAAGGCGGAAAATCCTTATTCGAATTGAGTAATAAAAAGCATCACGATCACTTAGTTTGTTTAAATTGCGGAAAAGTGGTTGAATTTGAAGACAGCATCATCGAACAGCGTCAAAAAGATATTGCCCAAAGTAGTAATATGAAATTGACCAATCATAGTTTGTATCTCTATGGCGAATGCAAAGAAAACTGCGAAGATGAAAAAGTAAAGTAACGCTACCTCAACCCATAGTCATGGAGAATTAGCGCCTCCAAGGTGGCTCCATACCAAACCAATTATGAATGTCGTTACCTTTTAATAAGTAACGCATTCTGTTAGCTGACGGGCAGCAATTACAAGCTTGCATCTTGAACCGATGTTCTGACCTTGCACAATTCAGCACCCCTGCACTTGAAAACAAGAATGATTATCAATACTATTAGATATGACCAACTATTACTCTCGTTGCTATGTCGCGCCCCCGCATTTTAATTATTGAAGATGATCTAACCCTCAGTGATCAGGTTGCTAGACTACTTGAAGAAAAGGGCTTTAATACCAAACAATGTCTTGATGGGCAAAAAGGGCTACTCACCGCTTTACAGGAAAGTTTCGATCTTATTTTACTAGACTTATTACTGCCTTCATTAAATGGTTTTTCGATCTTAAATCAACTAAGGCAAGTAAAAAACACACCCGTGATGATGATTACCGCATCAGGAGCCGAGCAAGAGCGCATTGAAGGATATCGGAAAGGGGCTGATGATTATTTACCTAAACCCTTTAATTTTACCGAAATGATGTTGCGAATTGAGGCATTGTTGCGCCGCAGTCGTATACAAACCGAACGAACACAGCAAAGCAGCCAACTGATAGTGGACCCACTAACGCTTAACCGCAGAACCCAACAAGTGCTGTTTGACGACAAAGAGTTAGAATTTACCCCGCTACAATTTAAATTACTATGGGTTATGCTTGAGAATCGCCACGAAATAATGAGTAAAGCCTTTCTTTATCAGACCGTATTAGTAAGACCCTTTAGTCTTTACGATAGAAGCCTAGACATGCACCTTAGTCGAGTAAGAAAAAAACTAGTTGCAGCAGGCATGTCGCCTGAGCGGTTAGTGACCTTACACGGCAAAGGTTACCGTTTTACATGAAAAACAAACTATTTTGGCGCCTGTGTGCGTTTATTGGCGTAGGCACGGTATTGTTGTTTTTAGCACTAAGCTGGCTAACTGATCACACCGAAACCAGCATGAGTTTTATCGCACAAGAGCATCAGCAGCAACTACTCGAATATGGAAAACAAGCAGAACTGATTTTGCAGCAAGAAGGCGAAGCCGCTTTAGCTATCTGGTTACAAGAGCTGCAGCGAAAAGAAAACACCTGGGTCGCGGTAGTGAAGTCAAATATCACGGCTTTTGCCGGTACAGTTTTACCGAGTAAATATATTGATAGGTTTCAACTGGGGCGAAGTGTTGAGTGGAAAATCCACTTGTACTTTGAAGAAAATCCAACCATGGAAATTCCATTTTCTGATGCATCAAGCCATTTGTTAATTCGACTTCCTCAACGGATGCGTCCGGGGGCATTTCTGATTTACGCAAAAGTACTGTTGCAAATCGCTCTGCCGTTAATCTTGTTGAGCATATTCAGTTTCGTTCTTTACCAACACGTCATGACCCCGCTACGTAGATTAGAAAATGTCACTAAAGCATTTAGCGCAGGAAAGCTTGAAGCAAGAATCACCCCTTCATTACCAGAGAGAAATGACGAGTTCACTCGCCTTGCCACTACATTTGATCATATGGCGGAACGAATAAGCCAACTCATTTATAATCAACGGCAGTTACTGGCTGATTTATCCCATGAATTACGAACTCCGCTCACCAGAATTGACATGGCGGTTGATTTTGTCGACCAACAAATTAATCCAAAACAAGCACTAGAGCGATTGCGTTACGAAGCTTCGACTATGCGCAGCTTAGTTGAAGATTCATTAACCCTTGTTTGGCTAAATACCGAGTCACCTCAGTTAAATACCGACAATTTTGATTTAGTCGAACTAATCCAAGTCATTTGTGAAGACGCTCGCTTTGAATACCCAGACCGAGAACTCATCACCCAGTTGCCAGAACAAGGTTTAGTAAAGCAAAGTAGCCAGCTCGCACTAGGCCAAGCCATAGAAAACATTATACGCAATGCACTACGCTACACCCCAGAAAAACAACAAGTAGCAGTTATACTCAGCAGACAAGCGCAACACTACCATTTGCTCATTAAGGATCAGGGGTCAGGTGTGCCTGAAGAAATGTTAGCTGATATATTCAAGCCCTTTTTCCGCGTAGATAAAACCAGAGCCTCAGAACAACCATTGGCTAATAGCTCCAATACCAATGGTTTCGGTCTGGGCTTGGCCTTAGCTCAAAGACAAGTCGAGGCTGTGGGAGGCACGATAAGAGCGGTAAACTACCACAGTGATCTAGATAAGTGTGCAGGCTTGCAAATTATAATTGAACTTCCATTTTAATTGGTTTTTGGCCCAATCTACGCTTCGTTCTCTCGACGACGCTGCAACGGTAAAGTAACTAAACGTCGCCAAGCGAGAATGATGCCTGTGTACACTAAGATGCAAGCCAGCAGCGAAACCAAGCCTGCAACTGTCTGACCAATGAAACCAAAGTATTCTCCCGTGTGTAAAAACCTAGCGGTGCCCCAAGCTTGTCCCCCTTTCGACCAATCCTCTTTACGTAACACCTTGATCGCATCTCCACTAACGGTATCAAAATACAAGGAATACGCTAACTCTTGCCTATGGCCAATACTTTTGTCGATATAAAAACGGGCTTCATTTTTTCTTCCCCTATTTCCATCCACATAGAATACCAATCACTATAACCATTATGATTAGCGTGTAATTTTGCTTTGTTAAACAGCGTTTCATAAGGGGTAAGACCTGCCGCCAAGGTCGTGACTTCTGCATGCTTTTCTCGCTGGGGCACGGTTTCACCAAATGCACCATACAAGGCTTTGTTAGCCCAAGAAAAATGGAAAATGGTGGCGGTCAAGGCAATCACCAACAAAAGGGGGAAAGACCAAATTCCGAACACTAAGTGCCACTGGCGATTGCGGTGGTGCGCGTTGCTGTATCGACGAGGCAAGATTAAATACTGTTTAAGAGCAGTAAAACTGAAACGCTTTGGCAACCATAAATAGGCACCACTCACTAGTAAGAATATAAATACAAGATTGGCATAAGCGGTTATATTTTTGCCTATGCTACGCGCGCCTCCTTCAAGTAACAAATAACGATGAAAGTCGGTAATAACATGAAAAAAATCGGCAGCCATTCCTTCGCCTTGGCGCAGTATTTCGCCCGTATAAGGGTGCAGTAAATAGCTATATTTTCCTGCCCAAGCAGGTATTGCCGCGCCCTCTCGATTGACCCAACGCACATAAATATGAGGTTGTTCGGGTTTTAACTGCTGTAAAATATCGACTACCCTATCAGTCGTAATACGCGAAGAAGAAGATGATGACGAGGGTGCCACCGTATAGCGCATCTCACTTAGCTCTTTTATTTGTCTTTCATACGTCAATAGCACGCCACTAAAAGACATGAAAAATATAAATAAACCAGCAACTATTCCCGTCACAAGATGGGCCCAAAAGACCCATCTTTTAAATGATTGTAAAGTCATGACTACTGATTAATCTTAGAAGTCATAAGACACAGATAGTCTAATGTCCCTACCTGCTTCATGTGGACCTATAACAGAGGGAAATACTTCACTGTAATCACCTACGCTGGAATGATCGATGTATTGCTCGTTAAATAAGTTAGCCACGGCAAAATTAACCAGTATGCTATTCGTCGCTTGCCATTGGGCATACGCATCAACTGTGGTGTAGCTCGGTTTATTTAATCGATATATCGAATCCGTCCACTGCAAGTCAACAGCTTGGTGCAATGTATCTATGTCAATCGAGTCCACTTTTGTGATGTTTACGCCAAAAGATGTAGCTGAATTCAATTCATAATCGACACCAGCAACCCAAGTATTGCCTCGGCTATTACCTAAGCCAACAAACTCATAGCCATTAATTGCAATAGAAGAATAATCTACATCATACAAACCATCCCTTGGCACTAACTCTGTATCAGCACTAGAGAAACCTAGGAACAATTCTACCCGTTTCCAAGTATAAGCCAGATCAAACTCCACCCCGTTTGTATCTAGTGTTCCAATGTTATTGAATACCGAATTGCCTTCGTAACCTTCAAAAATCACGTCGTCAAGTGACGAGTCATAAATACTCAATTTGGCGTTTAAATGATTGCCATGGTATTCGATAGAGGCTTCTATATTTTCCACTGTTTCTGGAACTAAATCTTCAGCAACAACAGGGATATCCGAGCCGTCGTAAAGATAACCATCGATCGTAAAACCATCACCAATTTGTTTGCCACGCGCGGCTTGGGCATAGCCTAAACCTAATGTCCAATCTTCGCTTAGTTCATAGGCAAGACCAACGTTGAAGCTGATCTCAGAATCTTTTAATGAAGCAGGCTCATCGGTTACCGGATCGCCATAATATTCATCAATCAGTATTCTTTGTTGAAAGTCATAGTCATCAAAACGTACGCCGTAACTTAGCAATAAATCAGCTGTAAGGTCACTGTAACCTTGGGCGTAGATCCCCAAAACACTTCCTTCTTCAGCATTTTCAACAGGTCCTGCAGCTGAGCCACTTGTCACTTCATCGCTACGATAATCGACCCCGTACACAAACTTGTGCTGCGAGGTTTCGCTGGTGTTGCGCAAATCAAAACCATAAGTATCGATATCAGCTAACCAGTCAAAACGGCCACCACGAAAAGAGGACGTTGTTTGATAGGCCGTTGCTTCAAGATTGAGCATTGCATTGTAGTCAAAACGATAATTTGCAACGTAAGTATCGCGCTGCGCTGCGCTAGGATAAAGTGCAGCTCCTTCTAACACCACCCAGTTAGGACGGGCAGAAAACTCGCCTTTTTCATCACGCTGTTCCACACTCAGTGACAAAAAGTGATTATCGCCAATATCACCGCTGACTTTGACAAATAGCATATCTTGGTCTGCCGCGGTGCCGTAAATTTCATTACCGTCACCATCTTCCATGTTATTACGATTAATTGTGCTGTAGTAACCTAAAACACCCCATGAATCGCTTAATTTGCCATACACACTGCCGCTATAGCGAGTCCCGTCATTTGAAAAGTAACTCGCTTTAACTCTGCCACCGAATCTCTCTTCGTCTTGCAGTAAGTCATTCGCATCTTTAGTCTTAAATCGGATTGAGCCACCAATAGCTCCAGGTCCACTAGTGGCTTCACCAGCACCGGCTTGAACATCTATTTGCTGCAGTAAATCAGGGTCAATCGTCACCCGCCCAATATGATGAAACAAGGTAGAGGTTTGTTGTGCCCCATCGACCGTTACGTTTAAGAACGAATCCTCTAAACCACGTATGTAAATTTTCTGTGCAACACCCACCGAGCCGCCGACGCTCACAGAAGGTGAATGCTTGAAAATACCGGCTAGATCATTGGCTTGATACTGTTCGAGATCTTCTGCGGTAATACTTAAGTTGGTGGCGGCACCTACAACCGAAATTTTTTCCACCAATACACTATCTTCAGCATCAACAGTTTCAGCAAATAAAGTAGTAGTGGGTAATGTGCAAATGGCACCGACGAATACGAGTTTTTTCAAGAAAAGTTCCTATTAGTTATCAATATTGCAAATAAGAAACATTCTCATTAAGTTTAATCCAGAATAGTAGTACTTTTACATTTGTTACATTCGCTACCCTTGATACCAGCACCATTGCCTGTAGGCCATGTGTATTACGCGTTACTTATCAAGTAGTGATGTCATTTAATATTCATTGGTTTCGAATTGGCCACACTTAGCTAAAATTTTTGATTTAGTTAACCTACTGTAAAAATTCACTATTTTTGACAACTCAGTACTGGTATTGTCAACTACACTGAAAAACTGAACAAAAGCTTTATGTCAGCAAAACAACAAGGCTCATTAGTCGTAGTAGGAACAGGCATTAGTGTTGCGGGCCAGATGACCCTAATGGCTCAGAGTTATATTGAAAATGCGGATATTGTATTTACCGGAATTAGCAATATAATTGGCGAAAATGTCGTTCAAAAACTAAATGCTAATACAGTAGGATTAGATGACCTCTATCAGGCCGGAAAATCACGAGCGACGACTTACCAACAAATGACCGACCGTATTGTCAATGCGGTTAAAGCAGGGCATAAAGTATGTGCCGCCTTTTATGGTCACCAGAGGTATTCGTTAACCCATCTCATGCTGCCATTAAACAAGTACAAGCGTTAGGTTTACGGGCCGAAATGCTACCGGGCATATCTGCAGAAGATTGCCTAATTGCAGACTTAGGCATCGACCCAGCGCAATTTGGTTGCCAATCCTATGAAGCCACACAATTTTTGTTTCGAGACTATCAGCTCGACCCCCACATGACGCAAATTATTTGGCAAATTGGCTTAGCGGGCGTCCCCTCACTGAGTATTCTAAACGCAGAACATTGCCAAGCAGGTTTAACGCTCTACCAAGAAATACTATTGCAAAGGTACCCTAGCGAACATGAAGTTATCTTATATGAAGCCGCAACTATGCCACTGTATGCTCCAAGAATTGAGCGTTTTGCATTACGCGAGTTAGTAAATTGCAAGCCCACGCTAATATCAACGCTAGTCATACCATCCCTAGGCTTACCCCGTTATAACCAAAGCCGTTTAGAAAAGCTTGGATTATCTCAAGAAAAAGTAGATAGTTACCGAAACAATAAGAATATACCAACATAAAACCCACAAAAAGGAGTATAAAATGTCAAATTCATTACTAGATTTTTTACACGAGTTAGATACTAACGCACAGCTTAAAGAAGCGTATCTGGCGAACCCCGTAGCCACAGCGACAGATTATGGCCTTGCTGAAGAAGACATTGAAATTATCAAAACTAAAGATTGGGACGCAGTACGAAAGCGATATGAAGATTCTGGCAAAGCCATTAAGACCCAATCTTATTAGAAAATGAAGACGAGTACTTTTACAAAACGACTAAAATTTGCGGTGCGCTGCAGCTTCTTTGTTTTTTGCCTAAGTTCACCTCATATTTATGCAGGATATGATGAGAACTTAACTGAAGAACTGAAAGAATTGTCAGCCCACCTACAAAGTAACTCCTCGGCGGCAACGGCCAAAATTGAATACTTCACCAGTCATTTTGCTAGTCACCCCGATGATTACTACGAAAGTACGTTTTTAAATTTACTCGCCTACAAGAGTTTGTTAGCACTCGATCTAAAAGACACTTATGAAAAACTGTTGGCTGCACGCTTAAAGGCCAGTAATACTAAAAATATGCTGCAAATAGCAGAATCTTATCGGTTAGAAGGCGCTGTCCTCGATATAATAGGTGAGTACGGCAGGGCATTAGCGGCACTAAATAAATCGTTTGAGATTTTTGATGAATTACAAAGCCCCGAGGTGCTAAGAGTATATAGCTCTCTGATCAACGTTTACACCTCATTGAATGATTATCAAAGTATCCTTCACAATGCCTACCTGCTGCTTTCAGCTGCCCAAAAATATGAAAATACAACCCATGAAGGGCTAGCCTATTTTCGGATTGCATTTGCTCAATCTAAGTTAAACCAAATGCAAGACGCTATTGTTAACACTGCTATTTCAGAAAAAATACTAGAACAAGCTGACTTCCCATTTATTGGCGTACTTTACCTTTTAATTGCACAAATAAATGTCGCACAAGGCGATGTAGAGGGTGGATTGAAAAGAATAAGTCAGTCAATAAAAGCTGACAGAAAGATAGATTATTTACAAAATGAAGTCCCTCGTTTATTACTGCGGGCCGACATTTATCAACTACAAGACAATATTAATGCAGCAGTAGCCGAATTAGAAAAAAGCTTAGAAAGTGAGCCCCTCAAAAAAGATAAAATCCAATATTTACAAATTTTAGAGAAACTTATTGAACTCAGCGATAAAACCGGAAATAGTGATTCTGAACTTAAGTTTTTAAAACAATACAACGCCATGTACAAACAAAGTTTTAATCAGAAACAAGCGCAATTATTGGCAATCAATAACGTCCGACTTGAGGTATTCGAGAAAAACAAAGCCATTAAGTTATTGCAAAAGGAAAACGAGTTACAACTACAGAAAAGCCTAATCCAAAATCAACATAACCTTTATCAACTTTATTTTACCTTAACTGTTTTTGCTGCTTTGCTGCTCGTCATAGTGTTATTAATTCGCACTCGTAAGCAAAGAGCACAACTTAATCGCAACGCCCAAGAACTTAAATTGGCAACTCAAGCCAAATCAGACTTTTTAGCCCGTATGAGCCACGAAATTCGCACCCCAATCAATGCTATATCGGGCTTAACAAAGTTGATGCAAAGGTCAGCAGAATCCAATGAAGACATCACAAATTTGCAGCAAATAGACGAAGCTTCAAATTCTTTACTTGGTGTTATAAACGACATTTTGGATTTTTCTAAAATTGAAGCTGGCAAGTTAGACATTGAAACCACTAGTTTCCAGTTAGACAAAATCGTTAGTCAATCTATTCGATTGCAATCGATTAGGGCTCAGCAAAAAAACATCGAACTGATCCAACATATTGCGCGAGATGTGCCTATTCACTTGCAAGGCGACGAGTTAAGAATACAACAAGTGCTGGTTAACTTACTCAGCAACGCCGTTAAATTTACCGAGCAAGGCTTAGTTTCTGTCACCGTCAAAAACAAAGTTATCGGACAAACAGAGTTTCTAGAGTTTGCGGTCAAAGATACCGGCATTGGGCTCAGTCAAAGTCAAATAGACGGCTTGTTTAAATCTTTCGCTCAAGTGGATGAATCTATTTCTCGTAAGTACGGTGGGACCGGGCTAGGACTGACAATTTGCAAACAACTTGTCGAATTGATGGGCGGCAATATCTGGGTGGAAAGTCAAATTGGAACGGGTTCAACCTTCTATTTTACTTGGCCAACAAAAGAAGATAAAAACCAATACAATGAGCCGCTTTCTGAACAATTGTCTAAACTACGAGTATTGGTCGCAGACGATGTTAACTTGTCTCGTCAAGTAATAGCCGAGAGTTTACTAGAAGCGAATATAACCCCTGATTTAGCAAATGGAGGACAAGAAACATTAAACAAATTGCGACTAGCTGCATCTAAACACAATCCTTATGATGTATTAATACTAGACTGGAAAATGCCAGACATTGATGGCCTTCAGGTCACCGCAATTATCAATCAAGAGTTCAATACTAACAAACCCAAAATCATTATGTTGTCTGCATTTGACTTTGCACATATGCAACAACAAGCTAATCACTTGGGCATTAAAGGCTTTATCGAAAAACCCTTTAGTGCTAACCAGTTACTTAATAAATTACAGGAAGTGGCATTAAACGTTACCCCCAAACCACCTGCTCAATTGTCCGCACTGAAGAATGTGCCTGACTTAAGCAATAAACGTATTTTATTGGCCGAAGATAACAAGTTAAATCAAAAAGTAGCGTTAGGTTTTTTGAAATTTACAAACGCGCAAGTCGTTTTGGTTGAAAATGGCCTAGAGGTAGTTAATGCGGTTAAGTCTCAAGGATATTTTGATTGTATTTTAATGGACATACAAATGCCTGAAATGGACGGTTTCACGGCCACCTCTATATTGCACGATGACTTAGGTTTCACCCAGCCGATTATTGCTATGACCGCCAACGCAATGAAAAAAGACATAGAGAAAAGCACGGCTATGGGTATGACCGCCTACATCACCAAACCTATCGACCCCGAATATTTTTATCAGGTACTTAAAGAAATCTTACTGACCACGGCTAAGGCATGTACACCTGATGCTGCTATTTTACAAGAAAACAATAAACAGCAAACAAACTTACTACCTATCGATGCGCTGTTAATAATGGATCAACAACTTGCCATGCAAAAGTTGTTTATTGATGAAGAAACCTACGCCAGCTTGTTAAAAGACTTTGTTGAAAAAGAATCGGCAATTAAAAACCTAACCACCCTAATTGAACACAGCAACTATCAAAATATTTATAAACTGACTCACGATACCCTACCCGCATTAACCTATATCGGCGCCTATAACTTAGCAAAGCTCGCTAAATCAGTAGAAACCGTTATCTACAATAACAAGCAAGAAAACAACCTAGATTTCATTGAGCAGTTAACTCTGTTTGACCGAGCCATGCTAGAATTGATAGAGAAGATTAAACAGCAACTGGCTAGCGATTAATTCCAACCCGCACTACAACACTCAGTGCAAAACCTAACGTTTATGCTCGTTGCAAGCGCCTAGCGTTTTTGGGACGTGATGTTTCCATATAGAAATCCTCTTTATATTAACGTATTTCAGTATCAGGCACAGCGCCCCAAAAAAAGCAGTGATGGATCATCACTGCTTTCATCGCTTTTATGCCAATGCCATTAGACTTTCGCTAAGCGGCTACTTTTCAATACTAATGGGTAGTATTCGAGTAGCTTTTATTTACGCAATTAATTTCTAGCTCTAAAAATAACTAAGGACAACAATGCGATAATAAACAAACTGACCGTAGCCGGTGCCGAGACCACCGCCGCTGAAGCTGAGCGGCTAACGACATCAGCCTGAACAGGTCCGGATAAAAAGTCACTGGCAATAGCATTGGTCAAAACAAAGTGTGTACTGCCCACTGCATTGGCGGTTAAATTAAATGTCGCTAACGTGAAGTTTCCGCCAGCAAAAGGGACAAAATCCACAAATGTCAAGGCGACACCAAACATCTGTTCCGTAACCTCAAATATAAGTGGCGCTGCATTAAGTAAGTCACCTTCTACAGATAGTGCATCGAACTTGAATACGCTTGTATCAAACTCAATATCTAAAGACAATGAGTCAAATGGATCAAAGCCACTACCTGACAGTGTCACTAAGACACTATCGTCTAATTTAACATTCTCATCGCTTATATTGAGGCTGATTATTCCCGCTTGAACGTTAAGTCCAACAAACAAAGTCAGTATTGCTAATAGTCTTTTCATTTTCATTCCTAATAGTTGATTAATGAGTTGAACAACGAGCGCGAGTACACAAACTCATAATTACACGAGCATCAAGTACGTTAACAATGCCGTCCTGATTTACATCAAACGCTAAGTCAACTTGTTCCCGAGCTTGAATAGCGCCGATTAATCCTCTGACATCATCAATATCCACATCACCGTCTTCATCCCAATCTCCTAGCTCAACCGTTGAACCGCCACCTGAATCAATCTCTTGTGTTACATGCAAAAATGTTGTTTCCATTGGCTCAAGACTCAACGTACTGAAATCGACTTGATTTCCAGTAAATAAGTTCGTCCCCCCAGCAATGCTGGTTCCTACTTTTGGCGTAAACCCGAAAGATACAGCTGCATAACCAGTGTTCGTGACCGACACAATGTGAGACCCATCAGCCCGTTGAGTGGTTCTCCAAGCCAATGTTTTGTGAGAGGTCGCCCCTGCTCCTTCTAACAAGGTTATACTCGGCACTATTTCTTTTGCTATGGCACTCGATTGTACTTTTGCTAACAAATCCTCATGACTATTAAAAGAAACTAATGTGCCATTAGATACAAATAACTGAGTATCACGGGCCCCGCCGTATTCGTTAAACTGCAGACTATCTGCATCAATGAACACCGTCCCCCCTTCGTTCAAATAGTTTTGTAACGCTGAAAATTCAGTATCTGTCACATATTTTGCTCCTGACACTACTACCATTTCCCATGCATCTTGCTCATTTAAAATACGCTCAGTTGCAAACCCTAATCCTATCCCCTCAAAGTAAAGTCCTTTGTATGCATCACGCACGTACTTCATATGGTCCGGCTGATTGATTGCACTGGTTTCTGAATAAAAAACACGGATTGGTTTTTCTTGGCGTTGTAACAAGACTAAGTCATTAGCATGCGCATTTGCTTCCAACATGGTTCTGGTTAACGCGTGTAATCCCTTGGGTTGATGGGTAACATCAACAATATATTCTTTGTCATAGTTACCATTGGACATCGCTCTTTGTATATTACTGCTAAAGTTACCGTCCGCCTCGCGGGTCCATACCCATGTAGAAGACCCTGTTAAACCATGGGTAAATGCCATCCAGTAAATAGATTTGACATAATCTGGGTTGATGTCGAGCTCCATGAACTTAGAGCTATGGAAGAAGTGGTTTTCAGAATCCCATAACAGTTGCTCAGGCTGTACCGAGCTGAAGAAATCGAAGCTCATCATTGCACTTTGCCAATCAAAGGAGTATTCATCATCCCATTCAACCTCACGCCCCCAAATATCACTGTAGGCTGCCTCTGCATCGAAGCCGATAATGTCGCCCATTCGTAGTAAGGTCTCGAAGTCCATTCCGTGATGGCGTCCATCTTCATTCCACAACCATGGCATTAGCTTAATGTGGGTTTTTGCATCAGTGTCGATGGCTTTAATTTCATTATTCATGAAAGTAAACCAGTCGGTTACACGCCACATATTAAACAGACACCAGTCGTACCATTTAGGTGTGCCTTGTAGTGCCACATCAATCGGGATCGTAATTGACACGTCGGCGAAACTGGTAAAATGAGTCCCCCATAATTCATTTAACGTAGCGATATCGCCATGTCTGTTTTCTAACCAATTCCTAAATCGCTTAAAGGTTTCTTCAGTAACAGACTTGGTAGCAGAATTGGCATCATCGATATTCTGTCTAATCTTCTGCACTCCGTTATTCCAGTGGTCTTTTTGCGTGATGTAAGTCGGCTCATTAAACAACATGTAGCCTAATTCAGTGCTACGCTTGTCCTTTAAATCAGGTAAGACGGTTTCGAATAATTTTCTGTAAACGGTTTTTGTAAAGGGATGATCGATATCATGGTTGTGGAAAATTCGCGGAGCATCGTCAATTTCTGGATATAGATCCGCAATCCATTTAGGAAAATTTTGGTCAATGAATGTTTGACCAATTCTATGATCGCTGTCGGCATCAATATAGTTATTAAATGTCCAACTAGAATAGTCCCAATCACTGTTGGTGAATAAATTAGGACTAATATAGTGACTATTAAGGTTGCCCCAGTATTGGTTGGTTTCTTCTTCATCTGGCTTCCAAGTGTAAGCCCCTAAAAAGACTGGCTGACCATCTTGAATGAATTTTCCATCTTGAATTGTAACCTTGGTCGTATCGGTTAAAACAACAGGTTTCCTAGATAATTCACCTAAATCAACAGCAGTTAACTCTGCTAAGGCTTGGTCTAGTATTGCCTCAACGCCTTCTCGTTCCCTCACTACTAAAGCGTCTGCCGCAGCCTCTGTATCGTCTTTAGTTTGTGGATGTTTTTCATAAAACTTAGCGATATCTACTTTGTTTTTTTCATCCCAGTTAGCCCAAATGACAAACGTTTCTGCAGTATGTAAAGCCATTTTGTCGCGAGTAACGTCAATCCCTTTACTTTCAACTTTTTCAATTAACGTGCGTAACTGAGCTACTTTTTGCTCAACTCTTTCTTGGTATGTCAGTATGATTTCGCAACTATCATAAGTGCATAACTCTCGAAGTGCGGTTACGTCTTCTGAAGAGAATTCACCATCTAGATTAAAATCGTACTTAGCATCAATTAGTTGTCCCGATGCTAGCATTTCTTCAAATAATGTAATGTCGTTTAAATCAACGTCATTATCAAAATCGAAGTCACCTTTTGTTACTCCAGCTATCTGTACAGCGATTTTTGTAACATCTGTCAGGGGAGCGTTATCTGCTTGGGCTGTCATATAAACAGACCAAATATAGTCACCGCTGTAAATTTGAGGTAATTCAAACGAAAACGACTTAGCCCCCGACGAGTCAATCGTTTCGACAAAGCTAGCAACCAGTTCATTCGTATCAGAAGAATATAAATCGAAATGTATGTCGCGACTTTCAGTAACCGTTGCCGACATTGTAAACTCAACAACATCCGATGAATTTTGTTGAGTATCTGTCGCAAGGTTCGACATTTCATCTTCTAAGCGTATTTCCGCTTCTTCGTATCGAACGGCTGCATTCCAATTATAACGATCAGCATTCCAATCAAATGCTCTAAATACCTTATTTCCTCTCACCAGTGCACGGTCGTTTTCCGCTGTGAGAGAAAAGATATCTTGAGGATTAGGGACCAATCTATCTTATCTATTAGATCAGTGACCACAAAGGATTCGTTTTCACCTATTGAATCACTTACAGGTCTTATAGGAGCATTGAATATATCGCAAAGACAGCTTAGATACTTACCACTATTAACATGAAAAAGTGCAATACTATCTTCAGTGCTACCAGCATGTATGGTAAACAAACTATCGCTGGACCCATCACCTGTCATATAAATATCGGCTTCACCACTGGTTGTCCAAAGATAGCTACCGGGGCTTTTTACGTATTCAATTTTAATCGTTTTACCGATTAAACCTTCCGCATCTACGGCTAACGCCTGACCTGCAAACAAAGCCGCACTAAGTGTGAGGCCCGTTGTTACAGCTTGAATATTTTTTAATACCATTATATTCCAAACTCCTAAATGAACTCTATTATCGTAAACAACGCAAAAGTCAAACGTTTGACTTTCAAGTTAAAAAAACAAGGCGCAAGAACATAAAATTTACATTCCGTTACCAAGTTTTAAACATATGATGATTTTAAACATCATCTATATAAAGTCAAGCTACCTATTATTTCGCAATAAAAAATAACAAAGACACCGAATAACAAAGACGAATAACAAAGACACCCACGATTGAACTCTATGGCGGTCTCTATAAAGTTAGGTCCACAGTTATGGGTGTCTCAATTGATGTTTAGACCATAAGGGCTGGATTCCTGCTAACTACATGCAGGAATGACGGTGTTTTAGGTTAGTGGTAATTTAGAATTTACCATTCATGACTCGCGCTAATAGTTTCTGTATTAATGCTTTTTTGATTTACCGCGATACACAGCAATATCCAAGTTACCATATACCGACAGCCTGCATCACCTCATTCTGGTGAATTTTTTGGCCCGAAACCCAGGGCTGTAGGAACAGTAAATAGTAGCTAGCCTATAGTTAATAGCTAAAGAATAGATACTTGGTAACAGCATGCAGACATGACGGTGTTGGGATGCTGAACTCTACTAACAGCATGCAGGAATGGCGTCTTTCTAGTCAGTCATTCCGGTAGCCTTTTTAGCCCTAATCGGTTTGTTTTTAGCGCTTGATTCAGAAGCACGTAATCTAGCCGCTCGTCATTAGAACCAAATTTCTAATCATGGGGGTCTCAATTAGGTTCCAGACGGCTTGTTCAAAAACCGCTAAACACATTCTAATAGACCACTTATCAACATGGACTGTTATACTATCCCTTTGTTTCGAAAGATAGAAAAATTCAACAAAAACCCTACCTCAAATAGATTGAGCTTTTTACTCAAAAGGTAGGTTTTAAATTGGAATATCTTGTGATTTAGCAAACACACTTATTTCATCAATATTCGGCGGCTGACACCCCTGCTTTGAAATATTAATACTGGCGGCAACTTGTGCATAATTTAACGCAGATTCAAACAGCGAGTGAGTGCTAACGGTCAGATTTTCTGTTTGTAATTTATTACGCAACACATAACTAATTAAGGATGCAAAAAAAGTGTCTCCTGCCCCTACAGTATCCACAAAATTAGCGGGCTTTATTACAGGACTTACGAAACTATAGTCTTGGCTGATTAAACACGCTCCTAATTCACCTTTGGTTAGCGCAATTAAACGCATACCTTTGTCTTTAGCTAATGTTTGACAATACTCTTCGTGATTATCTTTTATGCCCAAAGTCTCCAAATCTTCATCACTGACCTTCAAGTAGTCAGCATATTGCATCACTTCTAAAACAGTATCGTGATAACTCCTTAAGTCCACAGTCGTCATCTTACGCATGTTAATATCAATGCTAATTGGTATATTTTTGTCTTTCAAATAGGCAAAGATAGTCAACAAAAATTCTCGTTTTTCAGGCACTAGAACCAAAGAGCCTGTATGAAATAATCCGAGATTTGTAGGTAAGTGACGAATAATCTCTGATGCAGAAATATCGAAATCAGCTACCTGATCTCGATATAAGGTATAAGCCGGTAATCCCCTGCTGCTTTGAGTAACAATGGCAATAGATGTAGGTTTATTTGATTGACCTAAAAAAGGGGCATGAACCCCTTCATTAAGGATAACTGCTTCAATTTTTTTACCTAAGGTGTCACTCGAAACTGGAGCCATATACCAACTATTAATACTTTGGCGACTCAAGGCCCGACAAACATTAAATGGCGAACCACCAACAAGAGAAGTGAACACGCCTGACTCTTGACTTATCATATCAATGAGCGCTTCACCAAATACTGCTACCTGTATATTTTCCATTGATTAATGACCTTAAACTATTGGTTGCCATATTGAGAGATATTTTGCTGCGCAAGTCTTTGGGTCGCAGGTTTTTTAAGCCAGTTATAGATCATAGCTACAAAAAGTAATCCTGCAAAAACGGTAGCCATATAAAATCCATATTTTGCATGGCCTCCCATTATGTCACTAAATACGCCCATCAATAGAGGGCCGAATGATGCAGCAGCAGCAGTAAAGAACAAAATAACCCCCGCTATCGCACCATGCTCAGATTTATGAAAGCAACTAATACCTTTTGAATTGAGAGTAGGATAAATCATGGACATAAATAACCCAGACAATGGCAGTAAAAACACGGCAATTTCTAAGCCCAAAGTCATACTTAGTACATAACAAAAACATATAGCACCAGAAAACAGCAACATAGCCACTTCCCAACTCATTTTACTCAAAAGCCAAACGGCTAAAAAACGACCGACAGCCCTAAGAGTAAAAAATAACGTCAGAGACCAAGTCGCAGCCCAAGCAAATGAGCCTGTATATTCTGATAACAGCAAAGGCATCCAAACATATATGGCAGCTTCAGCAGCCACGTACAACATAATCACTACAGAAAAGCCGAGAGCAAATGGATCTTTAAGTAATGCAAATGTGCGAGATAAATTGATCGGCTCTGAGGACTCAATCACTGTCTTAGGGTAATTCACTTTAGCGGCGATCAAACATAAGACTATGCAGACGCCACCGGCAAACACATACAAATACTTCCAACTCACACCAGATGTTAATAAATAGGTCACAATAAATGGCCCAATTATCGCGCCAATTCCAAAAAAACCTTCCGCTAAATTCATAGTTTTTGTATGACTTGCTGTCGAGTCAGATATATCGCCTATAAGCGCTAGCGCTCCGGTCTTAAAAATACCTATAGCTAACCCAGAAATGACTAATAAAAATAAGAAAAATCCAAATGAGTGACCCAAAGCAAACAAGCCACATGCCGCGGCAAACAACACCAAGCCTGCAATAATGGTTACTTTGCGGCCAAATTTATCAGCCAAAAAGCCTAAACCTATTCCACTTATGGCAATAGCCGCCATAGGTCCATAATGAAAAGCCCCAGCCGCAGTCATGGATAGATTAAATTCCTTAATAATCTCGGGAATAATCACTCCTACTGCATCTGTAGTCATGGCGAACATCATAAACATCATATAGGTCAAGATTTTTATGGTAGACAAATTAGCGTTTGAATTATTCATTACAGTTACTCTTGTATAATCACTTGAAAGCGCTACCAACCTTAACTTTACAGGTTGGTAGCTTAACGAATGTTATTGGTTAGAAGTTATAACGTAAATTTACAGACGTCGTGCGACCGTTAATCGTTCTAGCACGGATAACATCTGTTGGGCTCGCCGCACCTTCTTCTGCTTCGGTGATACCTACAACATCAAACAAATTATTAACGTTTAAACTAACGGTAAAGTCATCTGTGATAAAGTATTGAGCAAAAGCATTGACTTGGGTATAAGCATCAAATTTCAACTCGTTACTGTCTTGAGCATATGCGCCTGTTGTACCAATTAAGTTCACACCAACTGTGGCTTCATCCAGTTTATAAGTACTTGTTAATGTATAAATAAGGTCAGCTTGGCGACGAGGTGTATTACCTACAACTTCCGGAGTTACTGCATCTTGAGTAATTTCAGCATCTGTCCAAGTAAAGCCACCTTGGAAACTCAACGCATCAATATCATAAGCGAACTCGACTTCTACGCCACTTGCTTCATAAACACGGTCAAAGAATTTTTGACTAGTAGCTTCGAAGTTTTGCTCTTCGGTTTCAGCCATAAATGCAGTCACAAATATACCTAGATCTTTTTGTCTATATTTGTAACCGATTTCTATTTGGTCAACTAAATCAATTGTATCTTCTTTAGATACGCTGCCATCGGCTGCAATTTTACCAAATGCCAATCTGTCTGCATTGGCGCGACCACCACGGCTTAACCTTGCGAAAACTGAGTTATCGCGATCAAATGAATAGTTTGCACCGACTGAGTAAGAATTGTAACTCCAGTCATAGTTGGCGACAGAAGGGTTAGCATTATCTATTCCTGCAACACTTTGCTCAGGAACAGAAATAACACCATCACCATTCATATCTAATGTTTGTGTGACAGCTCCGGCATAGGTACCTACAGCATCACCTTGGTCACGACGGAAACTCGCATCAAAAGTGAGGTCACCTAAGTCAGCAGAAACAGCCACGTAAGGCGCGGTAATATTATAAGTTAAGTCATAGTTACGTTGACAGCAGTTACCCCAAACTGGCGTACCGTAAGCGTATAAACCGTTATCGCTTAGGCTATTTCCATCGGCATCTGAAACGTTTAACAATGCGGCATTATCTCCTTTTACTTCCATCAAGTAAGAGTTCCATAACCAAGACATACTTATTTCTTGGCGAGCTTTATAATAACCCGCGCTTACTGAGATGTTGTCAAAATTGCGAGTTAACTTCATGTCATTCACTAGAGAACCCATGTCATTTAAGTCCACATCAAAAGTATGAATGCGCATAGCTAAGCCATTACCATTAGCGCTTGAAGTGAACGCTTGACCTGCCATAGGGCCATTTGCATAACTTAGGCTTGAACCTTCGCCAAATGAAGCAGCCATAGCATCTGCGCTTACAACTTCAGCAGGAAACAATGAAACAAATGAGCCTGATATGTCAGAGATTCTAAATCTATTTTCAAAGGTCCAGTCGTCAGAAAGTTCAACAACAGCTTCAAAACCTAAAGCATTGACCACAGGGTTCATACCATCACGTAAGTCTGAACGACTGATGTTGTTGTCACCATCTAAACGAGTCATGTTTAATAGATAAACTGAATGTGGCGTATCTTGTTGTGCATCAAAACCTGGAATTGACGAGCCATCGGCGTACATTGGCATGGGTAAGTATCCGGTACTTTTGTCATCTAAATGTTTGAAATACAATCTCACGTATCCATTATCTAGATCCTTAGTGATGTTAGCCTTAATTTGACCACCAGACTGTCCAGAATAACCGGTGTCTCTTGCCCCTTCACCTTCTCGTACAAATCCACCGACGTGAAACCTTAAGTCGTCAGCCAATTCTGAACCATATTCGAAATCGGTTCTTAGGGAATCATAATCAACCCCAAAAGTAGCTGAAACACTACCACCTTCAGACTCACCGGTCTTACTTAAAAAGTTGATAATACCGCCTGGCGCATTACTCGCTGTAGTAGATGCAGAACCACCACGAATGGCCTGAATACTCTCAACAGTAGAATCGGCACGTAAGAAAATATCCGCATTGCCAAAAGCAATATCACCGAACTGAACTATAGGTAAACCATCTTCTTGCAATTGTAAAAACTTTGCACCACCGGCCGCTACCGGCAATCCACGTACTGCAATATTTGCATTACCATCTCCGCCAGTTGATTCAGAGCGAATACCTGGAATCGTTCTGAATATTTCAGCGGTTGTACGCGGAGTAGCAACTTGAATATCTCCAGCAACAACTGTACTGACTGACACACTAGACTTCATTTTTGTGGTGGCTTGGGGTGTACCAGTCACAATAATTTGTTCAAACCCTAAGGTATCTGACTCTTCTTCTTGCGCGAAACTATTACTAGCCGCCAAGGAAATTGATACAGCCAAAGAAAGTTTACTAAGTTTTTTGAATGTGTTCATTTTTACTCGCCTCAATTGATTTATATCAGTGTCTAAACACTTTTTAAAATTGACTAAATTTCTATGTTTTCCCACTCAATAATGAAACTTAATCGTTTAAGTTATGATATCTAAAAAAACCCAACTTGCAACATAGAAGTGCATTTAATTAACAAAAAATGTACTTTTATATCACATTTAGTAGAGTTCTGTGTTGCAGTTTTTTCTTTAACGTTAAAGCACATTAATGATCTCATGCTGTCAATAAGCCTTCTAAGGTATATTTGGAAGTATTACCATTTTCATTAAAAGTTAAATCCGCAGTTAACTCGCATAAGTCAATTTGCAATTCAGCTGAGTTTTTATCATTTAACCAACTCAAGGTTACATATTCATCATTTAACGTATGAGTGAATTGACCGTTGAAGGCTGAAGAGTTATTTCTTAACTTAATCAAATTACACAAGGCTCTAACTACTGGTTTAGCTATTTGTGACTCAATAATTTCTGCATTTAAGTAGCCACGATTAATATCTCGACCTACGTTAGTTTTTTCGAGTAATGCCATATCATTCTGAATACTTAATAAACCCATGTAATAGACTTGGGGAATACTAAGGGCAAAAGAACTGAATGGCACGAGCTAATAAATAGGATTTATCATTAGCACCTAATGCGTCATAGTAAGTACAATTAACCTGATATAAGTCAACGTTACTAGCCGCAGTTCCCGTTGCCTTTTGACTTTGCCCATGACTGTTTAGATGAATCTTCTCAACTAATTGGTCAATAGAATCATCATCAAGTAAGCCTGGTTTTCCGTCATACTTACCCACATCAATTATCCCAATGCCATCATGGGTATCCAGCACAGTGACACAGTTTCGAGGTGAAACATCTAACCACTTTACTAATGGAGCGGCATTTTTGGTAAATAAGAAATGCAGGATTAATGGTGGTAATGCAAAGTCATACACTAGATCCACTTTTTGGGCGATTTTTACTTGAGTTTGAAAGTGAGAATGGATTTCTACCAGACACTTCATACCTTTATCTTTGGCTTTTTTAGATAAATCTTGAATAAATTCAAATGTCTCATCTAGCATGAAACAATTTGTGCCCGGCTTTTTAATAGCATATCCAGCAGCATCTAATCTTATAAAAGAGACATTTGCTTCAGCAAACTGAGTCATAATGTCATCTAAATACGCTTCTCCTGCAGATGACTGCACATCAACATCTATTTGATTTGAAGTAAAGGTTGTCCAAAAGTTCTCTACCTCACCACCAGCCAAATCGTATTGACTAAAACAAGGTGTTGGCCGTGGACGATAGATTTTCTGTAAATCATCCTTGCTAGGATTTTCACCGAATACTTTTTCTTTAGTCAAAAATAGTGGGTAATATTTCGAAGCTTTCCCCTTAGCCAAAACATCTTGAAACTGGGGAGACTCGGCTGACATATGATTAACTATCATGTCAGCCATGACTTCAAATTGTGATCCTAGAGCCTTAACATCAGACCAATCACCTAGCCTTTCATCTACTTTAGTATGGTCAATAGGATCAAACCCTGCGTCAGAGCCATCAATTGGATAGTAAAATGGTAAACAATGCACACCTCCAAACAAACCAGCTAATTGCTTGTTAAGAATGGCATTCATATCTTGTACATTGCCAGAACTCAGCCGGTCAATGTATGTAATTAGTTGCACTTTATTATTCATTATTTAAATAGCTCCTTAACTAAATCGTTTAAATTTAAGTCTCAACCACAGATTAACTTTATTTTTAAAACTAATGGAGAAAACCTTCACACTTTAATTAAATTGGATGTTCACTCACATAAACTGCACAAGAAAGCATTCAACTTAAACGTTTAAGTAATTGTGTACGGTTTTTAGCAAAAGATCAACAGAAGATCTTAAATTAATTAACATTTACTTAAATTGGTTATATAAAAAGGAGAAAAATAAAGAGTGGAAATAATTCAATTACGCCCGATTTATTAAATTATTTATACAAAAAACAACATATTAAGCACTATCTCGCACAATAAGCTCAGTAGGCATTAATATTTTACTACTAGTGTCACCTTTTACTAACATCAGTACAGCTTGTTTACCTTTTTCCTTACTTTTTTGACAAATAGTTGTGAGTGGTGGAGACGTTCTACTCGCTTCTGGAATGTCATCAAAGCCAACTACCCCTATCTCGGCAGGCACAGATACCCCCATTTCAGCAGCAACGTTCAATACCGCGCTCGCGATAACGTCACTCATACATAAAATGATATTTGGCCGAGGCGTGACAGAAAGTAACTCCTTGGCAGCTCGTTTAGCTAATGCAAAAGTGTTATGCGGAATATGCCAAATCAGTTCAGAAGACAATGCAATGTTACTTTCTTCAGCAGCCTGTTTATAACCGTTTAGTCTTCTTCGAGCAACAGACTCACTTTCATCGTATAGCTCGTCATCAGTTATGCGACACACTCTTTCAGAATGAATCAACCTTAAGCCTAATATTGCAGCATGAGGAGCACTTCTCTTCTTTAAAGCATAACTTGCCACTTCATAAGCAGCCGCTTGATTATCAACGTTAATTGAACCAAATTCCGGTGCATCAAAATCTACTGTAACTATAGGCTTCCCAGTTTGGATGATTCGATTGTACAAAGGGTTATGTTCTTGGCTGCCATATACAATAAATGAATCTGGCAATGACTCAATACCAGTATTGGTTTTGCCTGAGTCAGCGCCTGACAACATAAGTAATTGTTTTTGATGCTGCTCTACTGTTTCTGCAATTCCAGACAAGAACTGGTTAGCCACAGGATCGTTAAAGTAATAACTCAAAGGATCACTTAATAGTACCCCTAATACCCCAGACTTACCTTTTCGTAAAGAGCGAGCTGTAATATTTGGGCCGTGATAACCCAAAGTACTACATTCTTTCAATATCTTTTCCCGTAACGACTTTGATAATTGATCTGGACGACTAAAGGCATTAGAAATCGTTGCAGTAGAAACACTAAGTGTTTTAGCCACACTTTTAAGTGTCATTACAGGTTTTACTTTTGAACTCATTATAATTTATATCACGGGAAGTATAGTTAAACGATTAAGTATAATGCAGAACATTATGCAAACAAGCAATGTTTCGCACAAAATCAAACGATTAACTAAGTAAAATAACGGCTAAAATATCCTTCTGAGCCTAGGCTAGCTAGGCATATTTAAAACTGAAACATAATTTACATACTTAATTTCACTGCTATTACCAACTTTGCCGATAATTTAATGCAATGAAAGAATAACAAAGACACCCACGATTGAACTCTATGGCGGTCTCTATAAAGTTAGGTCCACAGTTATGGGTGTCTCAATTGATGTTTGTTATGGGTGTCTCAATTGGTGTTTAGACCATAAGGGCTGATTCCTGCTAACTACATGCAGGAATGACGGTGTTTTAGGTTAATGGTAATTTAGAATTTACCATTCATGGCTAGCTTTAGTGTCGGTCTGTAATTTTGCCATTAAGCTCGAGGGCGGTTATCCAAGTCTCAATTAGCGTCCTTTAGCCTAAGCTCTATTACTTGCTATGTGCGTACTTTAACTAAGGAGAGATATTTGTTTTCGCACTCAGAGAAAAGCGTGAAGAAATTCATGCTATTGCCGTAATTTTGGATTGTTAATTTATCACCTTGCTGCATCGCACTTATTTCAAGTTTGGAATTACCGGACGATTCTGAAGCGTATAGCCCCGAGAATATAATTTGTTGACCCCTTTGCACAAAAGTACCGTTAGCAGAACGAGCATCCGTAGAAACTTTGTATATTAGTTGGTTACCTTCTTGCCTCAATCCAACGACCAAGTTACATGATGTTGGCTCCAAACTTTTGTAGTAAACAAAACTTGATTTCGGCGACACAGAGCATCCTGAAATCACAGTCAAAGAAACGAGTAAATAAAGAAACTTTTTCAAACTACCTCCTAGCACATCACGCAATTAAGCTGCTTCTAGCCTAAATTCAAGATTAAATATCCTGCGCATTTTTTCATATTGTACTCAATTGAGACACCCTTGATTAATGAACTGAATAACAAAGACACCCATAATTGAATTCGGTGGCAGTTTCTAAAAGGTAATGTCTACAGTTATGGGTGTCTCAATTGATGTTAATCTTAACAAATAGAAGTGGTACCAGTGCGCTAAAACGAGGCTTTTAGGAGCACAGCTCCGTTTGTTTTAACATCTTAGCAAGGACGCTGAGATTGGGTGCCGATCATCGAGGGTGTGTATATGACTATACTTCGTTTATCGCTCCACAAACCCCAGATACAAAAAAACCTGCTATTAGCAGGTTTATTTAATCTTCTAATCTCAACGATTAGTAGATGGTACCAGTGGGCGGACTCGAACCGCCACGCATTGCTGCAACGGATTTTGAATCCGTCATGTCTACCAATTCCATCACACTGGCATTTAATTGAAGTGCTTAGTAACTCAAGCAATCTTCAAGAGGCAGGCATTATAGCTATCAGCGCTTGGCTTGCAAGTTTTTTATCACAACTAGATGTTAGTTTGATGAAATTTTAGCCAGCAAACGATAATTCCCCAAAACGCTGTCTCATATAATGGCCAAAAGCCTGTGCCGGGGCAATGGCGCCTGGATGTTGAATTACGCAAGAAGCGGCTGCAGAAGCAAGTTCTACCGCGCGTCTAGCCTCATATCCGGCTAGACTAGCGCCAAGATATACGCCATTAAATGAATCGCCAGCCGAGGTGGTATCAATAACCTTTGTGCTAGGGGTTATCTTAACTTCTTCTATATGCTCTTGCTCTACAATATAAAGTGATTCAGCACCATGCTTGATTATCATTTCTTCAATTTGAAACGGTTTGCAAAATTCAACGATTTGCTCTGCCGTTGTCAGTTGATAGAGTTGGCTGAAGTCTTCGATTCCCGGTAGCAATAGATTAGATAACACGCAAGCTTGTTCAAACTCAACTTTTGCTTCATCTTCACTGCGCCACAATCTTGCTCGATAGTTAGGATCGAACACAATTTTAACGCCCGCTTGTTTCAGCTGTTTTAACATATCCCAAAAAACGGCACGCTGCTCTGGCACTATGACGGCCAAACTTATTCCTGAAAAGAAAAATAAATCGGCGGTCGAAAGCTGATCGATGACATTTTGCGTCACGTGTTGCATTACATGCCGAGCAGCAGAATTTTCACGCCAGTATACAAATGAACGCTCTCCTTGTTCATCGGTTTGTACCAAATAGATCCCTAGCGCTCGTTCATTATCGGTGAAAACAAATTGGTTGTTGAGCCCTTCATTTAGGCAGTTCTCATGCATTTGTTTACTGATACTGTCATCACCAATTGCAGTCATAAAGCTAACGTCCATGTTGCCAAACAATCGTTTAAGATATACGGCTGTATTGAACGCATCGCCTGCAAAAGAGTGGCTCATTGAATGTGTGCCACCTTGTCTTAGTTCAAGCATGCATTCGCCAAATAGTACTACTTTTTGCATAAGCAACCTTGGTTGTCGTTCATCTATATTCCCCTTTGAAAGTTGACACTTGGCGGCAGCAGCGATCTGCCGCCGTGTAATTCCAACGAACTTGGCCGTAGGTCGATGAACAGTTAATTAAGACTAAATCAAAATGTTATTTGAGGCTTTTCAATCGTTCAACGTTAGGAATCAAAATCCAAACCGCTAACATGGCTATCACAGCTAACGACGCGCCAATAATAAATGCAGGAGTATAGTTACCGTCTGCAGTCAAAATAGGCACTAACGCGGTTAAACCCAAAGCCCCTAACTTCGCGGCCATGCCTGAAAATCCAGACAAGGTGCCTACTGCTTTTTTACCGTAAAGATCGCTTGGTAAGGTTTGTACGTTACCAATTACAGTTTGGAATCCAAATAAGATCACAGCCATAATAATCACAGCCGTAGTAGGTCCACCTGGGTTTGCCATCGCTAACAGTGCAGGCAACATAATCAAACAACCTAAAGTGATAATTAGTTTACGAGTTTTATTGACGTTCCAGCCAGCTTTAAGTCTGTTTTGGGCTAGCAGTCCGCCAAACCACGCACCAAGCATAGCTCCGACGTAAGGAACCCATCCGTATATGCCAATGGCTTTAACGTCCATGCCATAAACTTCATTCAGGTAGATAGGGATCCAGAACACAAATAACCACCAAATAGGATCAATCGCCGCTGACGCAATAATGACTCCCCAGCTTTGTTTGCGAGAAAGTAGCTCGCCGGTCGAAGGGTTGTATTCATCTTCATCACCATCAGACTCTTTTGCATCAACAGTTCTCTGGCCGGTTAAAATGTATTCACGCTCTTCTTCAGTGATCCAAGGGTGAGATTTAGGTGGCGCTTTAACGAGAATAATCCAAGGAATGAGCCATAACAGCCCCACTAAACCAATAATGACAAATACCATTTGCCAGCTAAAGTAAACCGTCATTAAGGCAATTAAAGGGATAGCAATAATACCGCCAATTGCCGCACCGGAATTAAAAATACCTTGCGCTAGAGCACGCTCTTTAGTAGGAAACCAATCAGCATTGCTCTTAGCTGCTCCAGGCCAGTTACCAGCTTCGGCAACACCCAATACCGCTCGGAAAATACTGAAGCTCAAAACGCCCTGAGCAAAAGCATGAGCTGCGGTAGCCAAAGACCACACACCAATAGACAGCACAAAGCCAAGTCTAGTCCCGACCCAGTCGAATATTTTTCCAAAAATAGCCTGACCAAATGCATAAGATAATATGAAAACAATCGAGATATTGGCGTAAATTTGTTTACGCTCTAAAGCGGTTTCATCGGGAAACAAATCTTCTACAATATCAGGCCACAACACACTGAGCGCCGAGCGGTCAATGTAGTTGATTACAGTTGCTAAGGCGACTAAAAAGACTATCCACCAGCGTAAGTTTTTCATTTTCATATTTTTGTACTCTTGTTTACCTAGCATCATTGCCAGATTAAAAATCTCTTGTTAACGACTCAATTTCCCGCCAACTCCGCACTTACATAACTCATTGTTGCTCTTGATATGGCTAAAGAGCTAAAAGCTTTATAGCAACAGCTAATGCTGAAGCCCCTAATATCCATTTAGAAACCAGTCTAAACTTACCGCAGGGTGCCAAATCATCAATGTACTTTGTTATTTTTGAGAATAGCTGTGTGCTGGCCAGCAACTCTCAACTCAACAATTTTGGGTGCCGCTGTTTGACTAAAATCATTATCAATAATTTTAGTAATAGGTTGCCCAACGGTGTGCTCAACGTCCACTGGCGCTGATTGGTTGAATTGATTTTGTTCTATAGTCGCAACTTGCACTCCGTGCAATTTCACCGCTGCTTGACTGGTATTTCGTTTGCCTTTACCCACATTTTTCAGGATGTTTTTGCTCATAAGCAAATGAGGTCCAAATGTACTTTCATCAGTTCCGCCACGATAAACTTTGGCGATTGCACCTTCTACATTATTGAAAACATTACCTTTTACATAAATATACTCTGCATTATAAATGCCTAAATCGTCAGTTTCTTTATTTAACCTAAGAATGTCACCTGTGATATTCGAGAAGGTATTAGCATTGAAAACAATGTTGTCAGCAAAGCTTCTAAAGCCGGCGTCAAACACGTGAAAAGAGTGATTAACATCTAGATTGGTCACTTCGTTTCCTAGTAATTCCAACCGATAATTACGTTGCATTGGAATACGAGACGTTCGGATTAGGGTATTGCCCGCAGAATCTGGCGCTTGTTTACCGTCAATAATTAAATCTACTAGTTTCAAATTACCAAAATCTGCAATATCCACAAACGTAGAGCGTTGAGGATAAAGTGTCACTTTTCCTGGATGACTTGCTTTTATCGTAAGGGTTTTAGTGAGCTTAATAACTTTACTCACTTGGTAGTCACCATCGGCTAGAAGTAAAACATCACCAGATTGAGCTTGTTGAATCCCGTCAAGCAATGCGCCTTTTTGGTTAGCAACATTAATCGTTTTACCTGAATCAAAGTCCACCTCTGATTCTGTTTTTGGATACCATGGAGCGCCTACTTGATCTTTGCTAATTGGCTGAATATCTCTGCTCACACCTTTATCTGCTAAGCTGGTTGACGTGGGATACAACAGTCCATTTTCGGCGCGTTTTAGTTCAACGTCTTGTACGCTAAATCCATTCTCGATTGTAGGTTTAGTGCCAGTAGGTAAAACGTTACCTACAAAATTAATACCACTAATATCATCGAAAATACTAATTCCATCACTGCCGTTCTCATTCACCATTAGGTTATTGATCATTCTAGAATTAATTGGCGCAGCTGTGCGTTCCGCATCACTGCCTGCAGCCAGGTGGAAGTGGTCGACGTTGAATAAACTGTTGTTTTCAATTAATGCGTTATTGACTTGGTGGTATCGATTGATACTAGAATTGGGCACACCATTCATTACAGTAAAGCCACTACCAAACCTGTAACCGGTTAAACCTTCCATATAGTTGTTGCGTACAATTTGATCACTATTGATGATTCGAATACCACCCGTGTGATCAACGCCATTGCCAAAAAACACATTACCTTCTACTAGGTTGCCATTTCCGTGGCGCAAAGTCAGTGTGCCACGAGATTCGTAAAAGACATTATTGAGTATTTTATTTTTTCCAGATTTATTGGAAATAATCTCTACCTCACCATCGCAACGGTCAAAATAGTTGTTTTCGATAGTGGTCAAAGAATCTGTTAGTGAATAATGGCTAGTACCAATACGCAAAGTTTCGCCACCGTTTGACCCCAAAGTTGGACGAGGCCCAAAATAGTTGTGATCGATTCTATGGAAATTTTGCTGACTAGATTCGGTATTCAAACGCACTGTCATAGTGACACCTGCATTACGTTTACCGACTAAATTGCTGTGATCAAAGCGGTTATGTTGGCCATACATGACGACCCATTTATCTTGCTCAAATTTCTCTGGGTTACTGTAGTTGTCTATCACCACTTCAGTTACTCTGCTGTGGTAAGCTAATTCATCTTCGTTTAGTCGAAATGAAATGACCTCGCCTGTAGGCGTATAACCATTTTTAAACACTAAGCCAGAAACAACTAAATACTCCCCGCCTAAACTTAAATTGGATTGCCCAGATAAAATAACTTTCCCCGGAGTCTGCGCTCGTAAAGTGATAGGAGATGACTCACTTCCTTTACCTTTGAATACTATTTCGAAGTCGCGCCAAGTGCCATTTTTTAGCACGATGCTGCCACCAGGTTTAATATTATTCAGCGCAATTCGATACTCTTCGGGGGTGGAGACTAAGTACTCATTAGTCACAGACTGTACATTAGGTGTAGATGAGGAACATCCCACCATTAACAACATTAAAAACACACTAGTTAGCGTGAAGAAAACAGAATTTGAGTTAGGCTGCATATTTTTCTACTTGTGTTACTGAAGATTAAATTAAAGGTAAAAGCTCCCTACAAGTGCGGTCATAGAGAGCTTTTAAACGAACTAAGTGTAGACAAAAAAATCAACAACTTAGCTTTTGCTCTTAAAACTTAGCTTTAATTCCCAAATTAAACTTAGCACCGGTACGAGAGTAATCAGATACTGTCGTGTCATTGCCTCGCGTCATCACTTGTGGTTCGTTTAGCAAGTTAAGCGCTTTAAAAGACACCGATACTTTTTTGGAGATTTTATATTTGGCCGAAAAATCCACATAGTTTTGCTCTTGAACATATCGATGAGAGCGACTCGGGAACGGCAAGTTATTCGGTTGGAAATACTTAGAACGATGTTTAAATAGTAAACGTAACGTCACATCATCACCTTCCCAATACACCGAGGCCGATGCCACATCTTTAGAAAATCCAAATAAGTTTGCATCAGGTACAATGCCTGGGCTACCCACTTCTGGCGAAACAAAATCGGAGATAGCATGGTTGTACGCCACACTTGCACCTAAGCCATCAAATGGTGCTGGCAATTCAGTGAACGCTTTCTGAGCGGTGAATTCATACCCTTTTATTGTTGAAGATTCATCTGCAGTTTGATTTACCGTGGTACCCACATTAGGAATCACCGTATCGACACCGTCTAAACTAACGACAATATCTCGTAGTTCAGTGGTAGACACATAGCCACCGGTAAAGTCTTTCCAATAAAACGCTAAGGTGACGGCCGCATCTTCGCTTGGATAGTATTCTAAAGATAAATCATAGTTATCAGAGCGGTATGGTTGTAAATGGTTGCCGCTTGCTGAGCTTGATAATACGGCCTGATTAAAGTCAGTATTACAGTCATCATTGTCGACGCCACAGGTGTTAAGTGAAACCCCAGCAGACATCGCATTTAATTGAAAACGTGAGATTGCTTGGTAGGCTGCTGTACGAACGATAAACTCGTCTGTAACAGCAAAGCTCAAATTCAAACTCGGTAACCATTCGGTATATTTAGAATCTAAGGTTAATTCCGAAATAGAATCACCATTAGGGCTGACTGTGGTCGTGCTGAATGTGCCATCATCTTCCGTGGTCACATAGGCTTTATCACCAAAACCATCAGAATGAGTCGTAGTTTGCACCATGCGCAAGCCAAGATTCCCTGTCACACCAACATTGCCAATTTCAGTATCAATGTTTGCCATCACATAGGCAGAGAAAATATCTTCGTCAACATAACGGTCGGCGCCATCTCGTAAATCTGGACGCTCACCAATATCGTAAAATCCATTGCCTTGGGAGCTAGGAATAATATTTAATATTTCCCCGATGAAACACTTAGTATCGTAGGTAGCAAAGTTGCTTGCCGATCCGGCATTTTCTTCATCAAACAAACCGCTGTTATTGTGATCATTTCCACAATTATTGACAATGCTAGCTGTCAAAGCAGCATGTGTCTCGGGGTTATTATTGCCCCAACTATTATCGTCGGTATCAGTATTGCCGTTTCTTTGTACGCCTTCGAAAGTAATCGAATTATCTGTCGTTTGTTCGTCGTATAGACTTTCTTCTGAATAACGAAAACCAGCCGTAAGCGAAGAAAAAATATCATGTTCGAGAGCATATTCGCCGTCTAATTTAAACGCCCAAATATCATCATTTCGTTCTTCATGAGTACGTCTGTAGTCAAGTCGAGCCACGCCGTTGTCATTTACAAAATTGCTCATATCGCTCGGATCAAAGCCATCGGTAAACGTCAACGTGCCAACGTTGGTATCTCTGCGATCCAATGAGTAATCATGAAAATCTTTAGAGCGCATTTGGCTTCTATGACGCAATCTGTAACGGTAAGATTCAGAGTATGAAAAGTCTGCTTCGATTGTTAAGTCATCATTTGGCAAATAAGCGACATTAAAACCGCCGCCCTTATACACGTCTTTTTGGGTACGGTTTTCGCCATTTAACTGTGCTTCGGTTCTACCTTCAACATAAAGTAAAGTATGATCGTCGCCAATAACATGATTGGTTAGGTTTTCTAAATTATTTGAAAGTCCCAGTTCCATACGTTTTTCTTCATAGAATAAATGACTGTATTCAAAATCAAAATTGATATCCCATTCATCATTAGGTTGCCATTGAAAAGTGGCAACCACATTTTCTCGATCATCCGTATCTTCCCCTGTACGCCAATACAGGTTGCTTGGCACATAAAACACAGAGCTTTCATCAAAGTCAGCGAGATCAGTATGATTACCAATGATGGGGGAACTACCTTGGCGACCGGCTGAAACACCTTGCGCGGTATCATCACAATCGCGACCACCCTTTACTAGGTCGCCATTTTCTCCATCTAAAACCGAACCGTCAGCCCCACGCAACGCACAAACACGCATTTGTGAGCTACCACCGTAGTTTTCTTCTGGATTGGAGTCGTTATTGTCTACATACCCCAAACTAAAACCCATGGCGCCGAAATCATCTGTTTCCCACTGTCTTACAGTCGAAATCACAAATTTTGATCCCCACGGATTAGTGTCACCACCATCAACATCGTTGTAATAACTGTTGTAAATCCCACTCGCTTCAACGGTGGTTAAACTTTTTCCGTAATCAATTGGACGTAAAGAAGTCACGTCAATTGTTCCCGACGTGCCCCCTTCAACTAAATTAGCTTGTTGTGATTTATATATAACGACTTTGTCGACTAAATCAGATGGGAATTTCTTAAAGTTAACCGCTCGACCGGGGCCAGCATTGGTGATAGTTCGACCATTAAAGGTTGAATACCCCCAATAAGAACCTAAACCACGAATCGAAATTTCGTTTTGGCTCCCTTTCAATCTATGACCAGAAGCACCAGCAATATTTTCAATTATATCCGATAGAGACAACCCCGGCAGTTCTCCAAAATCTGCAGCGGCGATCGCATCAACAATAGAAGTGTTATTTTTCTTTTCATTCAAAGAACGCGTAATTGTTCCTCGCAAACCAGACACCTCTATGACTTCAACTCTATCGTCATTACTGGTGTCGGCTGAAGGCGTTTCTTGGGCTAATACTGGCGTTGCCATCATGCATACTAATGATGAGGCAAAGAGTGAATGAGCAATATTACGTCTTGCATAATATGCCACTATTCCACGGTTTATTTTATTTAGTTTTGGCGTTGTTAACATGTGTTATTTCTCGCGTGACTTTTTAGGTGGAGACAACACAATGTAACCAATAGCTCAACGACTTGTCAAATAAATATTAACCAATTTAACATTTTTATTATTACCAATATCCAACAAATTGGAATTACCAAAAAACAGCGAGACAATGTAACCAATTTTAATTTTGTTAAAATCATGCTATAACGAACAGCATAATATGTAAGTACCCTTGTTTATCGTTGTATCTTCGGACCAACTTTGAAATAAAGACAGGTACCGTTTAGTAGAGGAATTGAGGATGAAAAACCGTCGACTGTTTTGGAATATAGTAGCCAAAATTGAGGAATTAATTGATTCAGGGCAGTATCCGCCAGGTAGTCGCTTGCCACCTGAACGGGAATTAGCAGAGAACTTTGCAGTGAGCCGCCCAACTATTCGTGAAGCAATTATAGCGCTAGAAGTGCTAGAACGGGTTGAAGTTAAAACGGGCTCAGGCGTTTATGTATTAGAGCACACTAAACCGTGCTCAAGCCTGTCTATCAGCGCATTTGAACTAACTCAAGCACGTGCGTTAGTAGAAGGTGAGGCCGCCGCATTAGCTGCCACTACTATTACCGAAGAAGAGTTGGTGCGATTAAAGCAAACCTTAGTAGAAATGGGCAAAGGAATAAATCCAGAACTAGCTGATAAAGAGTTCCATTCGATTATTTCTAGCGCCACACGGAATAATGCTATTTTAATGGCTGTCAATGACTTGTGGAAATTACGAGAAACGAGCCCATTGGTTAAAGCCGCTTATAAAGATGTGTGTAGCCAAAGTGATGAAAAAAGGCTGGCAGAGCACACTAGTATCTATCAAGCTTTGGCAGACCGTGATTCACAAGCTGCTAGAGCAGCCATGCATCATCACTTCAATCGTTTAATTAACGCTCTATTCGAAGCAAATGAAAAGAAAGCATTAGAAGAAGTACGTAAACAAACAAGCCAGACGCGTGATTTATATTCATTAAGTCATTTAGTGTCTTAAAAATCATTGTATTGATTCATTTTTCACTCAGACAATCTTTAGGGTTTTCTGAGTGAACTTCCACTCTTGCTCTCTCCAAAACAATAAACCAAACACTCTAATAATGAGTAACATTCCTTTATCGAACCAATTAAGATATTTAACCTAAATTCTGGATAAGAAGTATCGTTTAAGCTACACACTAGTTTATGCTAAGCAATATCAATATAATTCAATGGCTTAATAAATTTTTGTCTACATAACCTCAGCTAAATATTATTCGGTAACGAAATTTCTCATGTATAGCAAGGCGGATTGTTGTACGTCATAAGGTGTTATTACTAAACAAGTCCAACGCGCTAGATATAAAAAGAGCGTTATCCAGAGGTCCGGCTTATTCAGGATTCAGGTTATATAGTTCCCTAAAATATAAAAAGGCCCAATTAGGGCCTTTCGCAGGGTACAGTAGTTAGCGTTATCTACTTTTATTATTAAACTATCATTAACTGTTAAGAGAAAATTAAGCCAGCATTAATATCAACGTTGGTGCCGGTCATGTAAGATGCGTCATCGCTAGCTAAGAAACCAACTAGTTTAGCCACTTCTTCAGATGTGCCTTCACGTTTAAGGGCAGTCATACCAGCCACTGCTGTACGTACCGCGTCTTTAGTAAATGTATCGTGGAAACCAGTACTGATCATACCTGGGCACAGTGAGTTAACTCGAATGCCTTTAGGTCCCAACTCTTTTGCCAAACCACGAGTGAAACTTGTAACTGCGCCCTTAGATGCAGCATAAGCAACTGAACCAGGGCCACCGCCATCACGGGCAGCTTGTGATGAAAAGGTAACAATTGAGCTACCTGCTGATAAATGTGGAATCACAGCATGGCACATCATAAACAATGATTTAAGGTTAACATCCATAACGTTATCCCAATGTTCATTAGTCATTTCGTCAATAGTTACACGTGCTAATAAACCACCAGAAACATGCACTAGCACATCAATTTTGCCAAATGCTTCAAGCGTCGTGTCTACTGTTTTCTTAACGCCTTCAACTGTCGTTAAGTCAGCTTGAATGGCTACCGCTTTAGCGCCTAATGCTTCTATTTCTTTCACTGCACTTTCTGCAGTTGCGCCACTTGAATGGTAGGTAATTACAACATTAGCACCTTTACTTGCCAATTCAATTGCACTAGCTCGGCCAATATCTCTACCGCCGCCTGCTACGATTGCTACTTTGCCCTTCATTGTCATAACGTTCTCCGATGAATATTCAAATTGATAGATAAAATTAAACTTATAACTGGTAACCAACAGACATTCAGCGCCGCCTATACAGATCAAGACCAATCAAGTTTGCCCGACAAAAGTAACCAATAGATAAAGTGTTGTCAACCAATTATTTACATTTGGTAATACCAAATAACTTTAATGAAAATAAAAAACTGTTAACAAAATGTAAACCCAAGAAGATTTGAGTATTCAACAGCGATAAGTTGTTAAATTTTTATCCTCCCTGTCTTACCACTTAAACGTACTTCACTACCGCCTGTAATTTAGTACTTTTAAGTAGTAAATTGTCGGGATTAGCTAAATAGGCTACGCCAAAGTTTTTTATCTGAGTTAAATAACTGATAGAATTGCTTTTATTTTACGAAGTGATTATTTTGACTAATTCTACCTCTGCCTCTTTCCCGCGAGCCAGCTTTTTTCGCCGTCTTGCAGCAATGATATATGATCTACTCGTTGCTGTAGCGATTGGTATGTGTGCAGCACTGCTTTATATGGTAGTGCTCCTTGTGGCATTCAGCAATGAATTAGTCGGTGGCGGTGAGTACCAGCATTTCATGGACTTTTTCAGCAGTCTCTTCTATACAAAACTATTTTGCAAATTTGGGTGAGCCTTTGGATCGTCACTTTCTTTTTGTGGTTTTGGCGAAACGGTGGGCAAACTATTGGTATGCGCGTCTCAGCGTCTACGATTATTTAGCACTAATGACAAGCCATTCGGCTATGGTCGAGCGTTATTACGACTCGTATGCTCACTGGGTGGTTTAGGCACTCTTTTGGTCTTGCTTGACTGGAAACACAAGCAATCTTTACAAGATAGAATCTGCCAAACAGAAATTTTAGCCCTGAGTAAAGATGCTAACCATCATGCGGCTTGGAAAGAATTACAAGAGTAGCTCAATAGCAAGCTTGAGCTTAGCCTTTTTTCTGTAACAGGTACACAGACATAACAGCAAACACAGCACTAGGTAATGCAGCTCCGACAATGGGCGGGAGGCTATATACTAAACTTATCGAACCAAACACTTCATTGCTAACGAAAAAACCAAAGCCCGTTAGTACACCTAATATTATTCTTGCGCCCATAGTCACACTGCGCAATGGGCCAAAAATAAAAGACAACGCCATCAGCAGCATCACCCCAACCGATATCGGTTGCAGGATCTTACGCCATAATGCCAATTCATAGCGACTAGGATCTAAGCTATTGTTTTTGCGATAGTTAACATACTCAACTAACCCTCGGATAGATAGTGCTTCAGGTTTTACTTTTACTACTCCTAATTTATCCGGCGTAAGAGTAGAATTCCAAATGCCTTTGTCAATTTGTTCAGAACGTATTTTTTGGTGGCCGATAAAAGTATACTTAACCTGCTCCAGCTCCCAACCATCACCGCCGTAATGGGCTTTTTCAGCGGTGGTTATTTGTCTCAGTACGAGCTTGTTGTCGAATTCATAAATATTTATGTCCCGTAAATTATCTCGGTCAACTACCTCACCAATACTGACAAAGTCATCCCCATCTTTAGCCCAAGTTAGTTTATCAGCGGCAAATAAACTACCGCCAGATATTGCCTGGGTGCGAATTTCTTTGGCTTTGGTTTCAGTCAAAGGGGCCACCCATTCACCAATTGACATCACAAACAACACCATCAGCAAAGCCGATTTCATCGCCGATGTAATGATATTCCACCGACTCTGCCCTGCTGATTGCATAACAACAAGTTCACTATTGCTAGCTAGAATCCCCATGCCAATCAAACCGCCAATCAAGGTCGCCATTGGAAAAAACTGCTCTACTTCTCTAGGCAAACTTAGCAGCACATAGATGCCAGCCGTCGTCATATCATAACTGCCACGGCCTACTTGCTTCATTTGTTCGATAAACTTTATCAGTGCACTTAGGCCCACTAGCACACTCAAACTTAAGGCGGTAGTTGCCAATAGCGTGCGGGCGATATACAGATCTAGAATTTTAAACACGGGCATCTCCTCGCAGTCTGGCACGCAATTTTACGCCTATTGGCCGACCTTTTAGGATCAAGATCCCACCAATCAGCAGCAATACACCATGCACCCACCAAAGCCCTAGCTCCGCAGGAATGTTGCCTTCTTCGAGGGCTTTTCGGCCCGCCATTAACAATAAAAAATATCCCAGATACAACATCAACGCCGGAAACATTTTACCAAATCGCCCTTGCCTTGGATCTGCCGCACTCATGGGTACGGCAATTAAGACTAAGAATGGCAACGACAAAGGAATGGCGATGCGCCAATGTAGTTCGGAAATGGCTTCAATTGAATCATCTTGCATCAGGTCTTGGGTAGAGTAAGCTGTTAACTTGCGACGTTTTTTCTCCGCTTGTTTCTCAGCGATTTGAATCTGATACTCATCAAACTCTACCACCCGATAATCTTGTTGCCCCAACTTACCTTCATACTGTTTCCCCTGATTTAATATCAGCTTCTCAGAGCCATTACTGTCTGCTAAAACACCGCCATTATCAGCATACACAATATGTACATTTTCAGAGTCCACTTCTTTTTGCGCTAAAAACACCTTTCTCAAAGCGTTTTCTCCATTATCAATATCATGCACGAAGATTACTGCTTGCTGATTGGCTGTCTGTTGAAATCGCTCAGGAATTAACGTGGTTAAACCACTTTGCGCACCTAATTCATCTTCTAATTGGTATTCACTTTCAACCGCTAGAGGTGCCAGCCACATCGTCAACAAAGCAGTGACTAAAGACATGGTTACAGCCAACACCATCATCACGCGAGTAATGTACCATTCGCTAATCCCACAGGCTCGCATCACACTCATTTCACTATCTACGTATAATCTGCCATGTGCCAACATGATGCCAAGAAACAAGCTAAGGGGTAAAATAAGTGACGCCAGCACAGGCATGCTCAATGCCAAAAAACCTAACACCAAACCGGCGGGAATTTCGCCATTAGAGGCCTCAGCCAACACTCGAACAAACTTCTGAGTAATAAAAATTGCCATCAGTAACATGAAAACAGCTACTTGAGACTTTAAGGTTTCTACAACTAAATAGCGGAAAATAAGCACAATGCATCCATAGGAAAGTAGTATTTTTAGTGGCACAATAGGAATTTTTAAGTAAACTTAGTGTTTTCACAAGTTTAATTTAAAAATAGCCCGAATTTAGGGTCTAACATCTCTGTTAATTTACAGATTAAGTCTGACTAAAGTCAATCTTACAATATTATTGCTGTATTACCCAATCATGCCTTGCTAAAAATTGTAATAGGTATATTGAACCAAGCAGTGAAATGTTAGTTGTCACATCACAATACCGAGGAATAGTAGTGGAATTTAGCGTTAAAAGTGGTAGCCCAGAAAAACAACGCAGTGCATGTATTGTCGTTGGTGTATTTGAACCCAGACGTTTAACTTCAGTTGCTGAGCAACTAGATATAATTAGTGAAGGCTACATTAGCAATTTACTAAGACGGGGCGATCTAGAAGGTCGAGCTGGGCAAATGCTGTTGCTCCATCAAGTGCCTAATATTCTGAGTGAAAGAGTGTTGTTGGTTGGTTGTGGCAAAGAACGAGAGTTAGACGAACGCCAATACAAACAGATAATTTCTAAAACCATTAAAACCCTGAATGAAACAGGTTCGATGGAAGCGGTTAGTTTTTTAACTGAACTACACGTTAAAGGCCGCGATACCTACTGGAAAGTCCGTCAAGCAGTAGAGGCCACACAAGATTCTTTATATACCTTTTTACAACTTAAAACCAAAAAGGATGAGTTACGCCGTCCTTTGCGTAAAATTGTATTTAACGTGCCGACTCGTCGAGAACTGCCTACTGGTGAGAAAGCCTTAGCGCACGGCTTAGCCGTAGCAGCCGGAAGTAAAACTGCGAAAGACGTGGCCAATATGCCACCTAATATTTGCAATCCAGCTTATTTACTCGCTCAGGCTGAAAAGTTTGCAGAAACGTATTCAAACCTACAAGTTAGCTCGGTCAATGAGCAACAGATGGATGCATTGGGAATGCATTCATACCTAGCGGTAGGTCGGGGCTCAGCCAATGAATCTATTATGACCATAATGGAACACAATGGCGGACCCGCAGGCCAAGCTCCCGTTGTACTGGTTGGAAAAGGCTTAACCTTTGACTCCGGTGGTATTTCTATTAAGCCTGGAGAGGCGATGGATGAAATGAAATACGATATGGGGGGAGCCGCAGGTGTGTTAGGCGCAATGCATACAGTTTGTGAATTGAATTTACCGATTAACATAGTAGGTGTTCTAGCGGGTTGTGAAAACATGCCCGATGCCAATGCATATCGTCCTGTGTGACATATTAACCACTATGTCTGGGCAAACAGTAGAAGTACTTAATACCGACGCTGAAGGGCGATTGGTATTATGTGACGCCTTAACTTACGTAGAGCGATTTGATCCCGAATTAGTGATAGACGTAGCCACCTTAACCGGTGCCTGTGTTGTTGCCTTAGGTAAGCATGCAACTGGAGTGATGAGCAATCATAATCCTTTGGCTCATGAGTTAATTAATGCCTCAGAGCAAAGTGGCGACAAAGCGTGGCGTTTACCTCTTTGGGACGAATACCAAGAGCAAATTGAAAGCCCGTTCGCCGATATGGCTAATCTAGGTGGACGAGGTGCAGGTACCATCACGGCCGCTTGTTTCTTATCGCGCTTTACCCGCAAGTACAATTGGGCCCACATGGATATTGCTGGCACAGCTTGGGTTGGAGGTAAGAATAAAGGCTCGACAGGCAGGCCCGTGCCTATGTTGTCGCAATTCTTGATGAATCGTGCTGGCATCGAATCCGAAGATTAACGCCAGTTTACAGCTTAATAAAGGCCAATAATTGCTATGTCGAATGTAGTATTTTACCTACTAGATGAAACAGCCGAAGCTCATAACCAGCCAGCGCATTTTGCACTGGCTTGTTTATTAGCGACCCGTAGTTATCGGCAAAAACAAAAATGTTTGATTTATTGTCAAAACCAACAGCAAGCAGAACAATTTGATGAATTGTTATGGCAGTTGCCCAATGATGCTTTTGTTCCCCATAATTTGGCAGGCGAAGGCCCAGTGGGAGGCGCTCCTGTTGAAATATGTTGGCAGCCACCTAATCAATTTAATCGCCCACTGCTAATCAACTTAACCGACACCATTCCCGTTTTTCATCAACGATTTAGACAAGTCATTGATTTTGTGCCTGCGCTAGAAACACTTAAAGCTCAGGCAAGAGAACGATACAAACAATACAGAGCGGCCGGCAATCAATTAGATACCCTACCCGCCAGTACCATAATTAGTGAGAGTAACGATGGATAAGACTTTTAATCCACAAAATATTGAACGAAATATATACCAACAATGGGAAGAAAGCGGGCAATTTAAACCGTCTGGAGAAGGCGAGCCCTATTGCATCATGATCCCACCGCCCAATGTCACTGGCAGCTTGCACATGGGACACGCTTTTCAACAAACTATTATGGATGCTCTTACTCGTTATAAACGCATGTCGGGCAATAATACTTTGTGGCAAGTGGGATCGGATCACGCTGGTATTGCGACACAAATGGTTGTAGAGCGTAAGCTAGCCGCCGAAAATGGTCCAACTCGAAAAGAATTAGGTCGCGACAAATTTATTGAAAAGATTTGGGATTGGAAAGCCGAATCAGGTGGCACTATCACCAACCAAATGCGACGCTTAGGTGCCTCTGTAGATTGGGATCGTGAGCGCTTTACTATGGATGAGGGCTTATCTAACGCAGTACAAGAAGTGTTTGTGCGCCTTTACTCTGAAGACTTGATTTACCGCGGCAAACGCTTGGTCAACTGGGATCCTAAATTACACACAGCCATTTCTGATCTAGAAGTCGAAAACAAAGATAAGAAAGGTCACATGTGGCATTTCCGCTATCCACTTGCTGATGGCGTAACGACAGCCGATGGAAAGAACTATCTAGTTGTCGCCACTACACGTCCAGAAACCGTGCTAGGCGACACAGGCGTGGCCGTTAACCCGGAAGATCCCAGATACAAAGACCTGATTGGTAAATTCATTGATTTACCTTTAGTAGATCGTCGTATTCCAATAGTAGGCGATGAACATGCTGACATGGAAAAAGGCACAGGTTGCGTAAAAATCACCCCTGCCCATGACTTTAACGATTATGAAGTAGGTAAACGTCATAAATTACCTATGATTAACATTCTGACTTTTACCGCAGAAATCCGTCAACAAGCCGAAGTATTTGATACTAACGGTGAACCAAGTGACGCCGCGAGCGCGGCATTACCTGAAGCATTTCAAGGGTTAGAACGATTCGCAGCGCGTAAAGCTATTGTCGCCAAATTTGAAGAAATTGGCTTACTAGACGAAATCAAAGATCACGATCTCACCGTCCCTTATGGCGATAGAGGCGGTGTAGTAATTGAACCTATGTTAACTGATCAATGGTACGTGCGGGCAGCACCTCTTGCCAAAGTTGCCACAGAAGCAGTCACCAATGGCGACATTCAGTTCGTTCCAAAGCAGTACGAAAACATGTACTTTTCTTGGATGAACGACATTCAAGATTGGTGCATTTCTCGTCAATTATGGTGGGGACACAGAATACCCGCATGGTACGACGAAAATGGCAAGGTTTATGTAGGCCGCGATGAAGCCGAAGTACGCGCAAAAAATAATTTAGCTGCCGAAATAAAACTGAGGCAAGATGACGATGTACTCGACACCTTGGTTCTCGTCAGCTCTGTGGACATTCTCTACCTTGGGTTGGCCAGAAAATACCGAAGATTTAAAAACCTTCCATCCAACAGACGTACTAGTTACAGGCTTTGACATTATTTTCTTCTGGGTAGCCAGAATGATCATGATGACCATGCATTTTATTAAAGATGAAAATGGCAAACCTCAAGTACCATTCAAAACGGTTTATGTCACCGGCCTTATTCGTGATGACGAAGGCAACAAAATGTCTAAGTCTAAAGGTAACGTGATTGATCCTTTGGATATGATTGACGGTATTTCTCTCGACGACTTATTGGAAAAACGTACGGGAAATATGATGCAGCCTAAGTTGGCTGAAAAAATCAAAAAACAAACCTCTAAACAATTTCCTGATGGTATTGAATCTCATGGTACTGACGCCCTACGATTCACTCTAGCAGCGCTAGCCTCTACTGGCCGTGATATCAATTGGGATATGAAGCGTTTAGAAGGTTATCGTAATTTCTGTAATAAATTGTGGAACGCCAGTAACTTTGTCTTAATGAATACCCAACAGCAAGATTGTGGCTTTGATTCTGAGACGGCAATGGAATTATCGTTAGCTGACAAATGGATTGTTGGCGAGTACCAGCAAACCATTAAAGCCTATCGTGAAGCGATGGACACTTATCGTTTCGATATTGCCGCGCAAATACTTTATAAATTCACCTGGGATCAATTCTGCGGCTGGTATATAGAATTAACTAAACCTGTGATACTTAAAGGTAACGCACAACAGCAACGAGGCACTCGTCATACCTTAGTAACGGTATTAGAGTCTTTACTTAGATTGATGCACCCCATCATGCCATTTATCACCGAAACCATTTGGCAAAGTGTGTCACCACTAGCCAATTGCCAAGCAGCCACTATTATGAATCAGGCTTACCCTGAATATGATGCAAGTAAAGTCGATGCAGCCGCGATGGCTGATTTAGAATGGGTTAAAGGTTTTGTTCTCGCGATAAGAACCATTCGAGGCGAGATGGATATTGCGCCAAGCAAGCCTTTATCAGTGTTGTTAAAAAATGCTTCTGCCGAAGACAATCGACGCTTAGCAGAGAATCAACTGTTCTTGCAATCGATAGCCAAATTAGAAGCCGTTACGCCGTTAACAACAGACCAACAAGCCCCTGCTTGTGCAACGTCTTTATTAGGTTCATTAGAAATCATGATCCCTATGGCCGGTTTAATTGATAAAGACGCAGAATTAGCTCGCATAGCTAAGGCGTTAGATAAACTAGACAAAGACTTTGCCCGCACTACCGGTAAGTTATCTAATGAGAAGTTTGTTAGCAATGCACCTGCCGCTGTCATTGAAAAAGAACAAAGCAAGCTAACAGACATGACGATGCAAATAGAGAAGCTAAAGGAACAACAACAAACAATTATTGACCTTTAACACTTACTGTTGGTAGCACAAATAAAAACGCGATTTAACTCATCGCGTTTTTTTCACTCTATCAACCTGCGGATACTTGGCCTAACAATGGTTTAAACTCTTGATCAAACCATTGTTTCAACATGTTCTTCTCATAGCGTAAGCTGTCATTATGAAATCGTGAGTGCGCTCTTTGCATAAATAACATGTCTTTAAGTTTCACTTCGGCTTGCTGCACAACTGCGCCATCTTGGTCGAGTAATTGATAACTAAATGCCATGCTAGGAATATCGACAGATTTGACCACTCGAATTTCAGACATACTTCTACCTATACCAGCGAATGAAGCGGGCCACACCTGCCCCGCTAAATCTAGATCATTAACAGTTAGCACTAGTTTATGATCTTTCGGCAAAGCCTTGGCTAATTTAACAATATACTTATCAATGTTAGTGAAAGTGGATTGCATAAATTTCTGTTTAGAACCATTTGCCGGCCGAACATCTCTATATTCGGCAGGATTATCCCAGTTAACCTCGACATCACTTTGCGCCAATGCCTTTGGCGCAAAAGCCAAGGCGATACAGTAGGCAATGAACAGTGTAAATTTCATAATATCCACCTTTTTGTTGCTATGTAATAGACTAGAACGGGCCAAAGCATAGCGTATTTCACTCTCAAGTATTCCCCCCACTTAATACAATCAATACGGGCCAAATATGTCGGCATTTTCAGCCCATAACGAGCGCCACACTTGATTGCCATGAATATAGTAAACAGTACTTCCATGGATCACGCTGCGATCTTGGCCACCATAAATATATTGCTCGTCGTTGATAGGGGCCACTATCTCTGCCCTTTTAACAAGCTCTGGTTGCGCAGCATTAGTGTCAACTTCAAGCAACGCGAGACTATTTTGAGACCACCGCCTAGTTGCTACGCCAGTGATATTACTCCCCCACTTTTCTATCGGTAAGGCGAATTGATAACGACCGTTCGTGTTCAACACTGTCAATGCATGATAATCATACTCTACTGGCGTATAGCTATCTGGTGTAACAATACTATTCACTTCTAAGGGCTGAGTCGGATCGGTTATATCAAATAAACTCACTTTCATGCCATTTTGTGCTACGGGCGCGACAGCATCAGAGCCATTTTCTAATATGTCTTCAATGTTTACTTGTTGCCCTACACCTAACAAATAACCATTATCCAAAGGATGTAAATAATTAGAAAAACCTGGGATCTCCAGCTCTCCTAACATTTGTGGTGCGGTGGGTATAGATAAGTCAAACACATACAAAGGGTCAATGCGCTCAAATGTAACAACATATCCTCGGTCGGCGAAAAATCGCACCCCATAAATGTCTTCACCAGGTTTACCAATCGGTTCAGGCGACGTGTCGTTAGGCAACTGACCAACAACATTGAGCTGACTGCCTTGCTGAGCGAGCACAGATAATCTGTGTACGGGCTCGCCACTGGTGTAGTCGCTTGACATTATTCGTAAATGATTGTCATATTCGCTCAAGCGAAGATTGGGCGAGCTGCGCCACCCAATCACGCCATCTACGACTCCAGTTGCTTGGTAACTTAAGTTTTCGTCTAACGACACTTTATGGATCACGGTTTGATTATTCACAGAAGCTGTTAAATACAAATTATCCGTAGACATGTACATAACATCAGCAACAGAGCTAATACAGCTGGCACTATAATCCGAGACGTCAAGTAAATTGATCCGTACCACAGTTAACAAGTGCGCATAACCATCTTTGTCTGTGGCTGCTGCCGGCATTGAACAATCAGCGGCTTGATTCAACAGGACACCATCAGCCCCATCAAAGTAGATTTTAGGCATTAACTCAGACATAGGTGTATTAATGATCGTTAAGTAATTATCTAACAATTCTTTATCGGTACTGGCTGTTGGACTCAACCCATTGACGGCAGCTGTATAGCCATTGACGATAAATAGGTTGTCACCTATTCTGCGACTGGACAACATAGTGCCATCTATTTCTATTTGACTACTGACAACAGGGGTCGTTGGCACACTCGTATCATATATTTGTAACGACCACTTTTCTTCGTGTGGTATCCAAGGCTCTGGGGAAAAATCATCTATTCTATACATTTGTATGCTATTGCTTAGTATCGCCAACCTCTCATTATGCTGGTAAATACCTGCCACTTCGGGAAACGCTTCCTCAACTAAAATTTCTGCAGTCTCAGAAAGCGAGAAATCATTTTGTCTTTCTAATATTCGCACATGTGCGGGCTTGTAATGATCGCTTTGCCATTCTGCATGAGCCGCCAAAAACATAGTGCCGCCATTATACTTAAGGCGATCCGCCTCATCGACTCCAGCCTCTTGAGTATTGGTCGTAGAAAATCCAGGAGCAGAATCACTGTCATTAACGGTCGGCGAAGCGCTATCTTCAAGTCGTTGGTTAGTAGAATACTCATACGTTGCCGAATAAATACCATTTTTGATAAATTGAGATACAGAGGTTGCGCCTGCCTTCGTCAAAGGACCATTAAATGTAGTAGCAGCATTTAGCTCGGGTACTTCCGTCGGCTTTTGTTGACCAGAGGTCGACGCATTTTTGTCATCACTAGAGCAAGCGACTAAGGTAAATATAATCAAAACAATGACAACTAAACAAAGTTGGTTACCGATATTTTTCTGTACGGGTTGCATAGTGTTATATCCATTCAATTAAAGTACCTAACAAGTGTAGTGAAGCAACTATCGAATTTGTGCGACAATTTGCCACTAAATGTGAATAATTGTAACTGCCACTTCAGTCAACTAAAAACTCTGTTAGGCTATAGGCGTATTCTAATCTTCGGAGCCCAAAGTTGTACCCACTGTTACGCTATTTAGCCTTTGTTTTGTTCGCATTTGCCATGAATGGAGCCTATGCCTGCAGCCAACAAAATTGCATTGAAGAAAACAGCTGGCAGTTAGGAGTAGCAATAGGGATCGGTATACGCTCAAATCCATTGGTAGATGGCGATAATATCCCTTTGGTCATTTTACCGGATATAGCTTGGTATGCAAAAAACAGCTATTTTGACAACGGCGAGTTGGGCTATCAATGGCAGGTTAACAATCACTATTCCTTTGAGACATTTATTCGGCTCGACCAACAAAGAGCACTTTTTAGTTTTTATCACCCTGCCAATATTCTAAACCCAAGCCAAGATGTTAGTTCACTTCAGCCTTTATTGCCCGAGACACCAGATGAATCTGACGAAGAATTCGATAGAAGCGGCGAAGAAAAACTCAAATACCCCAGCAGCCAAAAAATCTCAATAAATAATATTGCTAAACGTAAGTGGGCGATCAATGGCGGGATCCGCGGGCACTACTACTCAGAAAGTTCAGAATGGCAAGCCAGCATAGAAAACGACATAAGCAATGTTCATCAAGGGTATGTTATTTCTTTAAGTTACAGCCACAAATGGTTGCTCAATAAAACCCAATTGAAACTTCAACTAGGTACCGATTGGAAAAGTGAAAAATTAATTGATTACTATTACGGTATTAGTGACAGAGACAATAGCGATGACACTACCCATTATCAAGGAACTGCTAGCCTTGAACCCTATTTGTCTTTGCATTTGTTAAAACCCATTACCCAAGACTGGTCGCTTTTGGCTAACATGAGTTACAAGAAATTGCCTTCTGCCATGACATCAAGTCCGATCGTAGAAGAATCGTCCATACAACGTGTTTTTATAGGTGCTGCATATCGTTTTTAATGACAGCTAAATGGTCTAAAATTTTATTAACAATCAGTTTCCTGTACCACTTGGATGCTGTCGCGCAAACGCCGCAATGGACGGTGCAGCCCAGCGTGTGCATAACAAACTCAATTGGCAGTAGTTGCCAGTTAACAATAAAAATTACTACACAAAATCTTCCAGCGAATAAACATTGTATTTTCTTAGACGGCCAACAGATTCAATGCTCAATAAATGGTTACTCTGGACAAAATGTCACTTTAAATATTAAACAAGCAGCTCGTTTAGAATTAAGAAATCACAATCAACAGACAGTACTCACCCAAACACTATCCATTAAATATCAAAATGTACCAACCATGCGCAGAAGAATACGCAACCCTTGGAGTATTTTTTAATGATCAAAATATTAATTGTAGAAGACGACGCGCGTCTAAGTGCCTTAGTCTGTCAGTTTTTAACTGAAAACAACTTCAATGTGCACTCACTAGACAGTGGTGAAAAGTTAATATTAGAAATACAACGCTTTCAGCCGGACATAGTTGTACTAGACGTCATGCTGCCTTATGGTGACAATGGTTTTGTATTGTGCCAAAACATTCGTCCTCATTACAAAGGGCCGTTACTTTTTATGACTGCCAAGAATGATGACTTTGATCAAGTACTAGGGTTAGAGCTAGGGGCCGATGATTATGTGATTAAACCCGTCGAACCTAGAGTACTGCTAGCCAGAATTAACGCTTTGCTACGCCGCAGCCACACACCTGAGAAGCCCAGCTCATCTAATGAACGATTAGTGTTTGGCAAACTCATAATCGACCGTTCAACGCGTTCGGCCCTACTAAATGGCGTTGATGTATTATTAACCAGCCACGAATTTGACATGTTGTGGAAGTTAGCAAAAAACCCTTCACAATTAGTTGAACGAGAAACCCTGTATACCGAACTCATTGGCAGAGAATATGATGGCTTAGACCGCAGTGCTGACGTGCGAATTTCAAGACTTCGTAAAAAGTTGCAGGATAATGCGCAACACCCATACAGAATAAAAACCATTTGGGGTAAGGGCTTCTTTTTTGTAGCGGATGCTTGGGATATATAATGGCCCGCCTGTTTGTTAGTTTGTATGTGTTTATTACGCTTGCATTAATTTGCCTAAGTGCAGGCTTAGACAGAATATTTTTTAGCCAAAATGACACACAAACGAGTGCAATCTATATACCTCTTCTGCAAACCGCGAATCAGCATAATATTGATATTGAAGATATTGCTGAGCAGCTAGGGCTAGAGATCAAGCAAAGGCAATTAAAAGACCTTGCTTGGTCTAGTCAAGACTTAACACAGCTAGAACAAGGCCAAGTGTTACGTTTAGTCGACGCTCAATTAGGTGAACAACTCTATCTGCAAACCACAGAACAAACCCTAGTTGAGATTTCTTTTCCGGCCCAACAGCAAAACTCCATGCAGTTTTTTTTGTATAGTATTTTTTTCTTTTTGTCGTTAGGTGTAGTCATAGCGTTATGGATTTGGCCATTGTGGCGTGATCTTTCATCTTTGCAAAAAACTGTATCAACCTTATTACCTGACGGTAGCATTGCCGAAAATCAAATTAGCAAACACTCCTTAATCGCCCCTATTGCACAAGCAATCAATAATATGCGGTCACAAATCAGCGACTTAATGCAGAATCAAAGAGAGCTAAGCGGAGCGGTAGCTCATGAATTCCGCACCCCCTAGCCAGACTAAAATTTGCCTTAGCCATGCAGCCTAACGACCCTAAAGCCCCTTGGTCTGAGATGCATCAAGATGTAAATGAATTAGAGCGATTGATACAAGAAATGTTAGATTACTCAAGTTCAGGGGCACAATTGCCCGAAATGAACCTTGCTGAAATTCCGATCAAGCAATTATGCCAACAATTAGTTGATCGTATTGCCATGAGTCACTTACAAGATTTGCATGTATCGGTATTGGGTGACGATGTGAATATCTTAGCCGATGAACACTTTATCGAACGAGCCATTGCCAACTTACTCATTAATGGTGCGAGATACGCAACTAGCACACTCAATATTACAATAGAGAAACACGCTAATATTATTCAAATTAATATCGAAGACGATGGCGCGGGTGTGGCAAAAAATATGCGAGATAAAATATTCAATCCCTTTTATCGGCCCGATGAAAGCCGGAATAGATTGAAGGGCGGAGCCGGGTTAGGCCTAGCCATTGTAAAAAGAATTGTCGACTGGCACAAAGGAAAGTGCTTTGTTGAAACCTCTCAACTTGGTGGTGCCAAATTCGTCATACAGCTCATTAATCATTTTTGATATAAAAAAACCTTTATAGAACAAAGCATACAAACGCGCATACTGGTATACTTAGCTGGTTAAAGAGCCTTATTGTATTATTTGATTTTCTCAAGGATCCACCATGAGTGAGCGCATTCCGGTTAAAAATATCTCGCCTGTTAAAGTCCACCGTCCCGATAAAAGTAAACATGACAATGCTTATACCCCGCGAAGTCGAATATATGTGCGTGCAGTCACTGGTTTACTAGAAAATGTTAGGCGTTTAATGGGCTTATGGTTTTTAGGTATTTTTGCTGTTTTGCCATGGATAAATTATGACGGCAACCAAGCCATTCTGCTTGATATTGGTGCTCAACGATTCAACATTTTTGGTCTTACCCTTTGGCCCCAAGATTTAACCTTGTTAGCTTGGATATTAATGGTATCTGCTTTTGCGCTATTTTTTGTCACCACCTTTGCGGGTCGCGTATGGTGTGGCTTTATGTGCCCACAAACCACTTGGACCTTCATTTACATCTGGTTTGAAGAACTGTTTGAAGGTAGCCGCAATAAGCGAATGAAGCTCGATCAACGAAAAATGGACTTTGATAAGTTTTGGCGTAAGACCTGTAAACATATCTCATGGGTAACCATTGCTTTGCTTACGGCAATAACGTTTGTCGGATACTTTACTCCGATTGATCATTTGTTTATTGATTTTTTTACCTTTTCTGCCAGTTTCTGGGCCACCTTCAGTATTATCTTTTTTGCAGTCTGTACCTACGGAAACGCTGGGTGGATGCGAGAAATCATGTGCACTCATATTTGTCCGTACGCCCGCTTTCAGTCAGCCATGTTCGATAAAGATACATACACCGTAGCTTACGACAGTAGAAGAGGGGAGCATCGCGGCCCAAGAAGCAGAAAGGCAAGCCAACAACAAAACCAAGAGAAAGGCCTAGGCGACTGCATAGATTGCAACTTATGTGTACAGGTTTGCCCTACAGGTATCGATATTCGAAATGGCTTACAATATGAATGTATAAACTGCGGTGCCTGTGTTGATGCTTGTAATGGTGTAATGGACAAAATGAACTATCCGAAAGGGCTTATTAGTTTCACCTCGGAAACCGAGTTAGCTGGCGGCAAAACTGAAATTTTCCGACCAAAACTTATCGGTTACGCCATAGTATTAGTCATAATGATTGCGCTCTTGGTGTTTGAAATTATGTCTCGATTACCACTGGAAATTGACATTATTCGTGATCGAAATTCCTTATACCGTGAGACTAACGGGCTAATTGAAAATGTATACACCTTAAAAATACTAAATAAATCGCAAAAATTACAACATTACACCATTTCTGTTAGCGGGCTGGATGGACATATATTTAAAGGCAAGAACGAGGTATCTGTGGAAGGTGGCGAAATTCTAACCCTGCCTATCAGTATTGCTATTAATCCATACTCGTTGCAAGAAACGGTAACAGAGTTTAGCTTCACCCTACAAACTGCGGGCGGCGAGCAAGAACCCGTCAAAGTAGCAGAACAAACTAAATTTTTGTACCCGACTTATGAGTACTTTTGATTTTTCTGGACTCAACCCAGACTTGATCCTTGATGCCATAGAATCGGTAGGCATACGAGTTGACTCAGGGTTATTGGCCTTGAATAGCTATGAAAACCGAGTCTATCAGTTTATCGCCGAAGATAGAAAACGCTATGTGGTGAAATTCTATCGCCCACAACGTTGGTCGCAATTACAAATTCAAGAAGAGCATGACTTTTCAATTGAATTGGCTGAACACGAAATTCCAGTTGTGCCACCACTGCAGTTTGCCGGCCAATCACTGCACCTATTCAAGGGATATTATTTTGCTATTTTTAATTCCGTTGGCGGCAGACAATTTGAGGTCGACAACCTCGATCAGTTAGAGTGGATGGGTCGCTTTGTGGGGCGTATGCACGCAGTGGGAAAAAGTGCTCAATTTACAAACCGTCCACAAATTAACATCGACAACCACCTCACCATGCCGTTACAAGTGTTAGAGAATAGCGAGCTAATACCTAGTAGTCTGCAGCAACCTTTTTTTACAATATTGCAGCAGGTTGTGGCGCTGACTTCGGAACAATACTTTCATTCCCATGAAATTCGTTTGCACGGAGATTGTCATCCAAGGTAATATTTTATGGCGAGACGGCCCCACTTTGTAGACTTAGATGACTGCCGTTCAGGACCTGCAATACAAGACTTGTGGATGATGTTATCTGGTGATCGTCAGCAACAGTTTATTCAACTCGATACCTTAATTGAAGCCTATGAAGAATTTCACTCTTTTGACTCTACACAGCTAGCTTTAATTGAACCGCTTCGCGCAATGCGCATGGTCCACTACATGGCTTGGTTATCTAAGCGTTGGCAGGATCCAGCCTTTCCTCAAGCATTTCCTTGGTTTGCAGACGGAAAATACTGGGAACAGCAGATTTTAGCTTTAAAAGAGCAATATTCAGCCTTACACGAACCTGCGCTAAAGCTTTAAGTTAATAACCATTACGTAACGCTCACCATCGCTAAGCGTTGGCAGTGCTGACTAAGAAGTTTTAGTCACTAGCCACTGTGTATTGGTATTAAGCTTGCCTTGCCGAATTTCTGAAAAGAAAAAGTAGTGTCATCCACAGGCTCCGCTTATGCAGGATTGTAGTTGAATATATTGGTTATTTATAACTGGTTACAATCTGTAATCGGCATTCTTGAAAAGCTGTGATAACCTTTAGCCTATTATGTTTTCCAGAGATTAATACAAGATGAAAAAAATCCTATTCACGATATTGTTGACCTTATTATTACCTTTACAAGCGTGTGCCCAAGAACAGTGGAAAAAAGGTGAGCACTATGAAGTGATCAACGACGAAGCGACAGCTAAACCTGAAATCGTAGAGTTCTTTTCTTTTGGTGTCCTCATTGCTTTAACTTCGAACCTATCGTTAAAAACGTAAAAAGTAAGTTAGATAAAGATGTGACATTTACTAAAGTACACGTGAATTTTATGGGCTTTACTAGCGCTCAGATTCAAGATGAAGCCACTCGTGCAATGTTAGTTGGCCGCGCTCTGAAAAAAGAAGACGCGATGAATCAAGCGATATTTAAATATATCCATGTACAACGCTCATCAGTTACTGGTATTAAAGATCTGCAAAATATATTTATTGTTAATGGTGTAGAGCCTACCGATTTTGACAAAATGGCAAAGAGTTTTGGTGTAAATAGTATGGTTCAAAAAAACAACAAAACCATTAGTCAATATCGCCAACACGTCAGCAGTGTACCTACCTTCATAGTGAATGGTAAATTCAAAGCGACATTTACGCGTGATATGACGGCTGATGATATGGCAGAATTATTAGTTTGGTTGACCAAGCAAAAATAGTCCATGCATGACTGCCAAGTCTATTAAGACTAGATAATGATTGAATAAAAAGGCTAAATTTTTAATTTAATTTGGCCTTTTTTCCGTTACAACACCCCCTTTTTTAAGCTCGACTTCACATTACTTTAGCAGCGCAACCGCGATAATAACGTCACACAGTAGTGCCACTGTAAATAGCGCTTAATTACCCGTGAACTTGTATGGTCATTTTTCTTTACACTCCGCCAAAATGTGTCAGTTTTTTTACGCAAAATAATAAAACCACATAAATATTTATAAAAAACAACAACATAAATAATGGTATAAATTATGCTTAAAAAATAAAATACATGTAGTTATCGATTACTTTGATCAATAGGAAATAATAATGAACAGCATAATAAAAAAGCTGACCATAAGCACTTTAGTAACATCAGGCCTGAGCCTATCTCTATTAAGTTCATCGGTATCCGCCGGTGCAATAATTAAATACGGCGACACTTATTTAGGTGTTAATAATGAAGGGCACTTAAATATTAGAGCCAATGATGAAGATCTGTCGATTCCAGCTGGTTTTGTTGGGCCAATGGAAGACAGTGCCTTTGAAGGAATGGATATTCGAGATATTCCAATTGGCCTATATCGAAATGGCGTGGGCGATTCAACGTCTCCTGATTGTTTATGTGAAGGTTGGGGAATTGCCGCTACCACAGACGGAAACCGAGTATCTGGCTTTGCTAGTATTGACAATGGTGGTGGTATTGGTGGGCTTACAGGCGGTACATTCGGGTCTACTAGCTCTACCGCAACATCAGAAGTTAATTTGAGCGATGCCGATATTAGCATCACTCATGCTTTTGGGCCTAGCTTAGCAGAAGGTGTATTCCAAGTATCGGTATCCATTCTAAATAATACCGGCGCTACAATAAGTGATTTAGTTTATCGCCGTGCAATGGATTGGGATATTCCGCCTGATGAATTCAATGAATTTGTTACCCATGGTGGCATAGAAGCTAACTTAGAAAGTGTTGGCGGTAATATTCGCTATGCTAGCGATAACGGTTTCGCAGATGTTGATCCAACTACTCACGCTGATTTCATTAACCCAGAGACAGTAAACAGCGATTTTGTAGACAACGGCCCAAGTGATCACGGTTCGGTTTTCGATTTTACTTTTGGGGACCTAGCGAATGGTGAAAGCCGCACGTTTAATATTTTTTATGGCTCTACCGCGAACGAAGCTGAAGCGATGGCGGCCATTGACACTTTAGGTGTGAATGCATATTCATTGGGACAATATTCGGGCGGTGCTGATTCTGAAGACGGCGAATTTGATTGTGATGGCCCTTGTCTTGCTTCGGAAGATGGTAGCCCTATTGTAGCCAGAACGCTAGCATCTACGAGCGATACCTCAATTGGCGATAACGAAATTGGTGGACCAGACAGCGGCGAACCAGCTACATTCTTATTTGCCTTTGGTGGTGTGGGTGGTGTTGAGCCTGGTAGCTCTGAAGATGTACCTATTTTGCCTTTTGTCACTGCTCCGGGAGAGTTTGTATTTACTTCACCTGAACCAAGAAATTGGTACGATCCACCTTATGCGGATGGTTTTGAATATGCTTTAGAAGGCGGTGCAACATTTACTTCAGTAACACTTCCTTCTGCTGGACTAGGGTTTGGAAACGTTGACGTAGTCATCGATGGTGTTGTGGTTGCAACATTAACCTCTGATGATGCGTTAGATGGTGGAATTGATACCTATACTTTCGCCCCTGGCGTAAGTACCTTCAGCTTAGTTGGCTTAGATACAGTTTTGGATATCGCCGCTCCAGACTTTGGTACTGCGTTCCCAGTATTTTTGGATTTCTCTGGCAATGCCGACCTACTTACCCAAACGTCTTTAATTATTGATGACACTACACCTCCTACCGGTGTGCCTGCTCCTAGTAGTTTGCTGTTATTAGCCTTAGGTTTTGCTCTGATTGGGGTGAGAAAATATAAAAAAGCTTAGTGATTAACTGAGCAAATTTATTTAAAAAACTACCTATTGATATATTCTGTAGGTAGTTTTTTTACTGGATGAATTGTATGAAATTTACCAAAAAGTACCTAGCCTTACTAACAATGGCAGGCATTACCACTCACGTACTAGCCCTAGATAAAAATGGTCAATACGCCATAAAGGGAGTGGGCAATGCGTCTTGTCAACAGTTTGTTAAAGTGACTCGCAATGACGAGCCTCAGAAGTTTCTTTTTGCTGGTTGGCTAAATGGCTACATGACCGCTCACAATCAGCACCTAAAAGATAGCTTTGATATCGCTTCTTGGGAAAATGTAGAAACACTAGGCAATTATCTAATTGGACACTGTGAAAAAAATCCCCAATTGAGCTTTTTTCAAGCCTCTACCCAGATGTTAAGTGAACTTTATCCTAAACGTATTATTGAGTATGTGGGCGCTGAAAACGCATCAACAGGTCAACAATCACAAAAGATATACATTCAAGTCGTGCAACGAGTTCAACATAAATTAACAGAGCTCAAGTACTATTCAGGAGCCATTGACGGTAAGTTGAATGAGCAACTTAAACAAGCAGTCGCAAAGTTTAGAATCGACAAGGAGTTGCCGTCACAAACGTTTTTCGACCAGCAGTTTCTGCATGCCTTACTCATGGCGAATTAACGTCTCAATTTCATAAGAATTACAAGTACAGCTCATTTTAACCGCTGGTTGAACAACTTGTAATTCTTATTCACACTTAGCTAGGTTCAGTACGAAAATACCGGCACGCTGCAAATAGATATCACAGCCGATACCAACTTATATGGTGGTCTCGCGCGTGATCTGTGCCACTACACTTTTCACATCTGCGTACCGAGCATGCTCACAACAACCAAAGCCACCGACTTGTCTGACTTTTAACCGAGTAAACAATGGCATGGTCATAGCGGTTAAAAATCGGCAATAGATAGATTCAGTGATCACCACTTCGCTTTTACCCGCTAAATGATTGACAAGATTTGCCATCCCTTGTGCGACCGTGCTTTTATCAGGTTTAGCAACAGGCTTAGAGTAGGTGAGTTTAGCGATTTTCCCTTTACATACACTACAGTGGCCACAACGCTGTGGCGCATGTTGGTCGTCAAAATAACGAGACAAGTTATGGCTTAGACATTTGTCTAGCTCAAAAAAACGTACAAGTGTGGCAATACGTTTTATTTCTTTTTGTTCGTTCTCAGCAAAATAACTGGCTAATTTAGTCGCTAAGTCGTTCGCTAACAATGCTTGTTTGTTGACGTCATAAACGTCAGTGATCAAGCGCGATGCTAATTCAATGTGGTTATGTTCATGCAAGTATTCTAACGCAGCGACCACTCGGCTTCGGTCTGCACCATAAGTTTGGTAGATACTATTAAAATTCACTACTCCCCAGACCTTTTTCATGTCCGTATGAGTAAAAACAGCCTGCAAAAACTCACCGCGCTCTAGGGGGAACTGGCGCAAAATATCGGCTTTGTCGGTGATAAATTTATATTTGAACTCGGCAAAATAAGCGTATAAAGGGCGGATTACTCCAGCTAATTCTAATTGAACAAGTAACGTTTTAAGAGGCAACTGACGAATATTACTTAGCGGCGACAAGCTGTTAATTTGCAACTCCCATTGAAAGTGCTCACTCACTAACACATCTTTCCCTTGGGCTGCAATGTCGTCTATTACTCGTTGAATCGCCGGTTGGTCAGGCGTATCACCATATACAAAATTCTCAATGGTAACCAAGCCGTCTAGGTTCGCTAGTACGGTGCAATTAGCCGGTTGACCATCACGCCCCCTCTACCTATTTCTTGACTGTAATTTTCTATAGACTTAGGTAAATCATAGTGCACCACAAAGCGAATATCAGACTTGTCTATGCCCATACCAAAAGCAATGGTAGCGACTACAATTTTGAGCTTCTGCTGCATGAAATCTTGCTGAATATTTTGCCTAAGGTCGTTATCTAAACCGGCATGATAAGCGGTTGCTGCACAGCCATTTTGTTGTAAAAATTTAGCCACTTGCTCGGCGGATTGTTGCAAAGTTACATACACAATCCCAGCCCCTTGCTGTTGTTGTAAAAAATTCAACAGCTCTTGGTTTTTCTGTGCTTCTAGAACAGGCAGTACGTTTAAATTTAAGTTAGACCGATAAAAGCCAGTTTGCACTATGTCTTCTGGGGCAATGGCAAAACGACTAGCCATATCTTGCTTAACTTTCTTTGTAGCTGTGGCAGTAAGCAATAATACCAATGGAATATTAAGTTGCTGTTTATAGGCCGGTAACTTTAAATAGTCTGGACGAAAATTATGCCCCCACTCAGAAATACAGTGGGCTTCATCGACCACCAGCATAGATACCGCGATTGAATCGATAAACTGCCTAAACCTTTCGTTTTTGAAACGTTCCACGGACACCATCAAGATTTTACATTGGCCGGAACGAACATCATGCATTACTTGCTTATTTTGCTCGGCCGATAGCGTTGAATCAATACTCGCCGCAGCTATACCTTTACTATCTAAAAACTCCAATTGGTCTTTCATTAAAGCTAATAGTGGCGATACTACCAAAGTTAAATGAGGTAATTGCGTTGCGGCGAATTGATAACATAAAGACTTGCCAGAGCCAGTGGGAAATATGGCTAAAGTCGAGCGCTGATTTAGTAAGCGTTCTACTACCTCTTCTTGGCCCGCTCGAAATGCGGAAAATCCAAAAGATTGTTGCAACAATTGAGAGTAATGATTATTGGGCGTCATATTCTGTTACCTTCCTTGGTTGGTTATTTGCGCTAACTTGTTTGACTGCCCAAATGTCATGATGACGGCAATATATCATCCATTTCATTTACAATATTTCTAATTGATAAATGGCATCAGTTAACGAATCCATTCTATCGCTTAATACTGTTTGAGCGTCGTACAAACCTTGATTATAGTAGACACTGCCCATTTCTTTCGAAATAAAATCAAGTAAAAATTCGGCGTCGAACTGAGCAAGTTCTACCTCAAGCTCGCTAGACATGTACCCTTGCAACTTAGTCACTAGCATTTGTTTTTGTTGCGCTGAAAATTCAATATTTGCCAAGAAATCCCCCTACTATTTTTTTAGCCTTACTGTATAGATTTTAATTCGCTAAGCCTAAAGACTAAAGTTACGCTTTGCTTTATCCTAAAGATTAGCCTTTTTATAGCCTCCCAATTGAGGAAACACCATGACAGATATCATCGATACCAAGACCATAGCTCAGTATACCCCAGAACAACGCCTACGTTATCTATTGCAAGAAATAGTACAGCATAAACAAATATGGATACTCATAGACGATGATGGTTGCGTAATGTTAAATACCGAAGACGAAGACTGCGCCCCCGTTTGGCCTAGTGAAGCATACGCGCAAGCCTGGGCTACAGGCGAATGGGCAGATTGCCAACCTAAAGCCATAGACCTAAAAACATGGCATGCAAAATGGACCCAAGGTCTTGAAGATGACGATGTAGCCATTGCGGTTTTTCCAAGTGAAGATGAAGAAGGTTTAGTCATTTCTGCTCAGGAACTGGATTTTGAAATTAGAACCAAAAGCAAAAGCAATCATTAGAAAATAAATACTAGCCCAAAGGAATGGGTTATTGCTTGCAATGAGAATTAGATTTGGCGAGGCGCGCCTTTAGCTCCTCTGGCCATATTCGTTTGTTAAGTAAATTGACGAGACTTATTACTCAATCTGAGTTCTGGATAAGAAGTATCGTTTAAGCTAAGCGATATCAATATAAGTCAATGACTTAATATATTTTTGTCTACATAACCTCAGCTAAATGTTACCCGGTAACGAAATTTTTCGTGTATAGCAAAGCGGATTGATGTACGTCATAACGTGTTATGGCTAAACAATCCAACGCCATTAGACACAAAAAGGGCGTTATCCAGAATTCAGGTTACTTAGTCTATTAAACAGAAGATTACCAATATCCTGACTACTTTATAATGCCACTTTTATTTATTTTTTTGATACTTGACTAAGATCCGCTTTTTGTCGCACAGTAATGTTAGCAGGCAATTCACCTAGCCGTTTAACTTGCTGTAGCATTTCGTGTTGTAATTTAGCCACTTTTTTCGGATATTTGCTAGCCAAGTTAATTGACTCTGCGGGATCACTTTTTAAATTGAACAAAGATAAGTCATGGGCCGCTACAGCATTTTTCCAGTGCGAGCCAGCATAACCTTGATAAGGCAACTTGAGTTTCCAATCACCACTGCGGTAGCCATCTATTTTTGCGTTATCAAAATATACAAATGTGCTGTTGCGCGTGCCATTGGAAGTTAAGACGTTGGAAATATCTTCTCCATCGATAGGAATATTTTTATTAAGGGTGGCATGTGTAATGGCCGCAAATGTAGGAAACCAATCCATTTGAGTAACGACATTATTATACTGTTTGCCAGCAGGTATTTTGCCTTTCCACATGGCTAAAGTAGGCACTCGCATACCTCCTTCAAACGTATACATCTTGCCTTCACGTAACCCTCCAGCAGAGCCTCCAAACTCTTTCATTGCTAACCACGGGCCATTATCGCTGGAAAAAATAATCAGCGTGTTATCTAATAATCCCAACTCTTCAACTTTATTAACTATTTGTCCTACACTCCAATCCAACTCTTGTATCACATCACCATACAAACCGCGCTTAGAAGAGCCTAAGAAAGCTTTTGATGCATAGATCGGGGTATGTGGCATGTTGTGAGACACGTACAAAAAGAAAGGCTGATGCTTATTTTTCTCAATAAAAGCCAGTGACTCCTGAGTGTAGGTTTGGGTAATTAGACTTTGATCCACCTGCATGCTTTCAACATCGTTATCACGCATGTAAACCACGCCATCCATATCATTGCTATATGGAATACCAAAATATTCATCAAAGCCTTGTTGCTTCGGTAGAAATTTATGGTGATGACCCAAATGCCACTTGCCGACCATGCCCGTATAGTAGTTTTTGGTTTTCAGCACTTCGGCTATGGTCACCTCTTCTGGTGGCATACCTAACCAACTATCTGGAAAAAACACACCATTTATACCCATTCTTTGTGGCATTCTACCGGTAAGTAACGCCGCTCTTGACGGAGAGCAAATGGATGAAGCGGAATAAAACTCAGTAAATGTAATACCTTGTTTACCTAATTGGTCAATATTAGGAGTAGCAATATCTTTAGCACCAAAACGACTTAGATCACCGTAACCTAAATCATCAGCAAAAATAAAAATAATATTAGGTAATGTTTCTTTAGGAGCGGCAAACGTAAACGCACTCAATAAACTCCAAGTCAAAATCAACAACACAATCTTCATAACAATTAGGCTCGCACGGTATATAAAAGTTTGGGTTAATTGACTATGACGTTCATCCAACATGTAATCAAGTTGTTAATACCCACAACAATTAACAAACAAAAAGCCACTTCCCAATTGAGACACCCATGATTAGCAATCTGGCTTTAGTGATGAGCAGCTAGACTACAAGCTTCTGAATCAAGCGCTAAAAACAAAAACAGATCCCGACTTAATACGTCATTCCTGCATATCGTTAGCAGGGCTCTAAACCGTTTTATGGGTGTCTCAATTGAAGCGTTTCATTGGAGTCTTAATCGGAGCGTTCTGCTAATTTTTAGCAAAGGTTTCAAACTGATTTGGCAAAAAGTCCACTAGTCGACCAGACAAACCTACATAGGTTTTTAGGGTTTGAGGAAAGGATAAGTATATTTTGGGCAAGATATTAAGTAATTGATCATTGCCTCTTTTTTGGGCTTGCTTAATAGCCAAAGGCATATCGGCGAACGTGCTGAACATATACAAACAGTGAGACAAGTCTTTTTGTAGTTGGCGCATTTGTTGCTGCTCAGTAATCTGCATTTTACTCCAAGCATCTTGCCAAATAGACTCTAGCTGCCCATGAGCCAGCAGCATACCTTGGCACCACAATGAAATAGCACTTTGGGTAGAGGTATCACCTTCAAACGAGACACCTTGTGGCAAGCTCAAATTTTCGTTGCTCATTTGTTTTAACTGAAACTGAAGTAGCTTCATTAATGTATCGGTTAACTCATCTGCTTGTTCATTACTGGTAAGTTGGTTTTTGCTATTGATGATCCACGGCAACCACACTTCAGGCATAGGAATTTCAGGCGCTGCACATACTGCGAATACTTCGCCCAAAATGAAACTATAAGGGTGCAAAACTTGGCTAAGTGCCGCTGAGTCACACAATTCACTCAACTTGGCATGTGCGGGTGATTCAAAATTAAGCATGATTATCTACGCCCATTGGTTAACGCTTCTGTTGATTACTGACTTTTTACGGGCGCATTTAAGACTTTTCTTAAAAGGCAGTCCCTTAACACCAGTCACTTTTATTGTAAGAATATGATGAATGCCTCTGCCAATCTACATTTTCGGGTTTAAGCTATCCTTCCGTGTACGTGGCTGACTAAAATCAGTTTTTAAGCATGTCGGCAGTAGCGCTGTTGTTGGCGGAAAATTTCGGTAAGCCTGTGGCAATGGCGCAAATTCCAAAAAAGAGTATTAACATGGGATACCAACAGTAGGGCGTCAGTGTAAACGGAGAAACACCGGCCAAACTGGCGGCGGCTAACAACTGGCCACCATACGGGACGAGTCCTTGAAAACCACAAGAAAATATATCTAAAATACTGGCAGTACGTCTTGGGTCAACCTCATACTCTTGACTAAAATCTTTCGCAATAGGGCCACTAGTAACAATAGCAATGGTATTGTTGGCAGTGGCTACGTCCAAAAAGCTCACTAAAACAGCACTACCCGCTTCTGCTCCTTTACGACTTTTCACGCGCTTTTTGATAACGTCTACTAGCCACTGTAACCCGCCATAGGCTTGCATTAAAGCCACAATCCCACCAATCATGAGTGCGATGGCTACCATGTCTTGCATCCAGCCCATGCCTTTTTGAATACTATCGAGCATGCTTGAGAAAGTTAGAATGCCCTAGCTAATGCCCACAATGCAGGCGGACGTAATTCCCACTCCCAACACCGTAATAACGTTCATCCCCACCAACGCACAAACAATAATAATCAAATATGGGGTGATTAACCAAAAGTCATAGTCATCGGGCGTGACAACCCCCGAGCCATTAATTTCTATCAACATTAAGATAACTACTGTGACAAATGCCGCCGGCAAAACTATCAACAAATTAGCCTTAAATTTGTCTCGTAGTTTCACTCCCTGAGTTTGGGTTGCTGCTATGGTGGTATCTGACACAAAAGACAAATTATCACCAAACATAGCGCCTCCAATCACTATTCCTACCGCCAAAGGCACTGGTACGCCCAAGCTATCGGCTAGACCTATTCCAATTGGCGTAATTGCACTAATGGTACCCATAGAGGTCCCCATCGCAAAGGCAATAAAACTAGTAATAATGAACAGACCTGGCAACAACCAATTAGTAGGCACATATTGAAGCGCCCAGTTTACCGTAGCGTCTCGTGCACCAATATCAATAGTGACGGCATAAAATGCCCCGGCAAGCAGAAATATCATAGCCAGCAAAATAATAGTTTGGTCACCGCCCCCTTTACAAAATAAGCTCACCTTATCGCTAAATGATAAGGAGTTATCTTTACGATTGAGCATAAAGGCATAGGCGGCACTTAGCATGAATGCCACCAAAATAGGCATAGTGCTAAAATCTTGAGTGACAATACCTGACCCCACGACTAGCAACACAAATAGTATGATCGGGGTTAAACCCAGCGCATTATTTTGAAGGGAGTGTGACATTAACATATCTCATAGGGTTGACTAAATTGACGTAAAAATTACAGACAAGAACGCCAACTGATGTGACGTTCCTTTCTAAACGGGGTTGCCCTAACCTAAGCTTTTAACAAGCTAATAGCTTGTTCAAGTTGTGAACGAGGGCAGCCAAAGTTAATCCGTACAAAGTTTTTGTCACCAAAGTCAATACCAGGAGACGGCCCTACCCCTTTGTCTTCAAAGTACTTCTGAGGATTGTCTACACCTAAACCACTACAGTCGATCCAAGCTAAAAATGTCGCTTGAGGACGGAGCAAAGTTAAGCCATCAATTGTGGCAATTTCTTTTTCTAAATAGTCTAAATTAGCCCGCAAATATTGTTTTAACTCAGCGTGCCATTGATCACATAAGGTAAACGCAGCAGTTGTTGCTTCAAGGCCCAATACTGTTACCCAAGGCATGATACCTCGAGCGGCTTTATTAAATTCAAGTCTCGTTTTCGGATCTTCGATGATAGCAAATGAAGTCCCCATACCAGCAATATTGAAGGTTTTACTGGCCGCCATTAACGTAATAACCTGACCATTAAATTCGGCTATTTTACCTGCAGGAATATGCTTAGCATCTTCATCAAGTATCAAATCACAATGAATTTCATCAGAACATAAGATGACATTATTTTTTAAACAAATGTCGGTTACCTTTTGCAATTCTTCTGGGCTAAACATTGAGCCAACAGGATTCATAGGATTACACACGATAAACAACTTACACGCAGGATCGGCAGCTTGTTTTTCTAATTCAGCAAAATCAATGGTCCAACGACCGTTTACGTTCACAGTGCCAATATCTACACGCTCTAGGCCATTGATTTCGGGTGCAGCAAGAAGCGGGGGATAGTTAGGGGTTTGCAACATGATTTTATCCCCTGCCTGACAATATGCCTGACAAGCGATATTAAATGCGGGGACTACACCTGATGTCCAAACAATCCAATCAGCTGAAATGTCCCAATCATATTGACGAGACAACCAATCGACTACCGCTTGATTAGCCTCTGCATGATGAGCGGGTACGGTATAACCAAGTAAACCATGTTCTGTTCGAGCCTGCAGAGCATCTAGAATAGGTTGCGCACATTTGAATTCAGTATCGGCTATCCACATAGGTAATATGTTGGTGCCTTTGTATTTTTCCCATTTGAAGGCGTAGGTAGACTTTCTATCGATTATTGGATCAAACTGCATGGATGGAATCACTTACTTTAAAGGTTAAATAGTAGTTAGAAAATGCCTATCTAATCGGCATCTCGGATGAGTCGCTCTACTTTAGCGAATAAATTGTCGGTATGAAATGGTTTTACAATAAAATCAGTCGCCCCTAAACGCATGGCCTCAACCACCAACTGCGTAGTGGCATTTCCGGTTACCATCAAAAATGGGCACTTAGGGTGAGTTTCACGTAATGCTTCTAGTATCTCTAAACCACTTACATCAGGCATTAACCAATCACAAACCACCAACGACACAGACTGCACCTGAGCACTTCGTACAAACGACATCGCTTCATCACTATTTGAAAAACAAATAATTTCATGTAATGAAATACCCTTTAGCGTAGTTTGCAATATCTCCAACGAAACCTCGTCATCATCGATAACAACAATATTACAGTCGTACATTCACAATCCTTTTAAATAGACCCAATTTTATTGTATTCAGAGCATAGAAATTGACTATGACTCAGAAATAAAAAACGAGTAAGGTAAAAGCACTCCTTTTGACCTACCTAGCATAAGATAACTTCAGCGTGGTTTCTATACCAGCATCTAAATAAAGGGAATAAAGTTAACCAAAAGTAGTCATATGTACAGACATAAAAAAAGTCGGCAATGCCGACTTTTTTAATTAGAAATAGATGCTTAAGCAATAATATCTAATAATTCCACATCAAATACTAAAGTAGCATGAGGACCGATTGCGCCACCAGCACCTTGCTCGCCATACGCTAACTCAGAAGGAACGTGTAGTTTAAGCTTAGTTCCTACTTTCATAAATTGTAGGGCTTCAGTCCATCCTTTTATCACGCCACTTACTGGAAATTCAGCAGGTTGACCGCGATCGTAAGAACTGTCGAACACGCTACCGTCTAATAACGTACCGTGATAATGAGTACGTACAGTAGAGTTAAGAGTGGGGATTTCGCCGTCACCCTGAGTAATAACTTCATATTGCAGACCACTTTCAGTAACAGTCACTTCATCGCGCTTTGCGTTTTCTGCTAAATAAGCCTTGCCTTCAGCAATAACAGGAGCAAATTGCTCTGCTTTTGCAGCTTGCATACGTTGATGGATCTGATTGAAAGCTTCACGTAATGTATCGTTATCAACCTGAGCGGCTTCTTTATTAAATGCATCGGCTAGACCGGCTTGAACTGCTGAAATATCTAAACCTTCAAATGGATTTGATGCTAATTGCTCACCCATTTGTAATCCAATACCGTAACTCGCTTGTGTTTCAACTGTAGAATATTTATCTGACACTTTGGCTCCTAACTTGCCGACCTTTGTTCGTAAAAAAGATTTGGGCTTTGTTGCTGTAAAAGCGCGAAAGTATATAGATAAACGAAAAAAATACCAACTCAGTCTATACATTAGCGCTCGCTAAAATAACGAAGACGCTTGCAAAGGTGCCAAATAACTTGAGTAATGCTCATTAGCGACCCCGTTTAAGTAAAACCCCACCGAGCCGCTATGTAATTTCTAATTAGGTAAAAGTATATTAAGGAATGATTAATAGCGGTATTTCCTTAGACAAATGATTTTTATCTAAGTATCTTATCCTTATTCATAGTGATAAGTACTCACACTGAATGCATTAAGCGACTTTTGAAAACACAATCGCAATACAGAAATGTCTCTACTCTTCCATGTCACGAGGGAGCAGAGTAAAACTTCTGGGGCATTCCCTTTGAGTAGGCTTGGTTGGCATTTTCTCTGCGCTGTTGAATTTCATTAGATCTCCACTATGCGTCCATTCAGTTATTTAATTTAAGTACTTAAACTATTCACTTAGTGATCACTTATCACTATGAATTCGTAATGAATTTTTAATTTTAAACATTGGAGCCTAAAATGTCACAAAATCTTGACTCTCAACAAATTGAAACAGTTCGTAATTTGGGCGTGGTGTTAGGTGAAACAATCAAAGCACAACTGGGTGAAGAATGGCTAGATAGAATTGAAGCCGTGAGAAAAGATGGCAGAAATGCCTATAAAGGTGATGAAGCTGCTGCGCTTAGGGTAAAGAAAATATTTGCTGAATTACCCAGCGAAGATCTACTAACAGTCGGCAGAGCTTTTGCTCAATTTCTTAATTTGGCCAATATTGCCGAGCAAGAATTCAATAGCAACAATGAGCAAGGTAACTCTATCGATAATTTGTTTAGTCATCTCGACCAAGCCGATATTGAAGCTGACACTTTTGAACAAGCCGTACAAAAACTGGATATTAATTTAGTACTCACGGCGCATCCAACAGAAGTTACACGACGTACATTAATTCATAAACACAGCGAACTAGCCAAGTGTTTGAGTGATGTACATGCATCAGATTTAAAACCCTCACAACGCTCTAAAATTGAAACACGTATTGCCGATCTTATTAGCCAAGCATGGCATACAGAAGAGATCCGTACCATCCGACCAACACCAGTTGACGAAGCTCGCTGGGGCTTTTCTGTGATCGAAAATTCATTATGGGAAGCGATCCCTGATTTTATCCGCGAGTTAGACAACCGATTTAATAACAAATACGGTATATCCTTGCCACTCGATGCTTCCCCCGTGACAATCGGTTCTTGGATGGGCGGAGACAGAGATGGTAACCCATTTGTCACCTCCAAAGTGACCGAACAAGTTTTATTGTTGGCTCGAAAGCGAGCGGCCAAATTATTTGCTAAGGATATTGAGTTTTTACAAGTTGAGCTGTCTATGGGTGATTGCGATGACAACTTACGTAGCTTAGTCGGTGATACACTTGAGCCATACCGCACGCTATTGAAACCTTTGTTAGATAAGCTAAATAAAACCCAAGAAGGCATTCTTGACAAGTTAGAAGGTAAAGCAGTGAACTAGGATGATTGGCTTGCTGACAAAGAGCAACTATTACAACCCCTGATGACTTGTTACACATCTTTACAAGCCTGTGGTATGTCGGTTACAGCCAATGGACATTTGCTCGATACTATCCGCAGAGTACATTGTTTTGGCGTACATTTATTAAAACTCGATGTACGTCAAGATTCAGAACGACACTCAGATGTCTTTTCTGAATTAACACGATACCTAGGCATAGGAGACTATGGGCAGTGGAGTGAAGACGATAAACAAGCGTTTCTACTGAAAGAGCTTAGCTCTAAACGTCCTTTGTTCCCACCTTTATGGAAACCTAGCGAAGACGTTCAGGAAGTATTAGACACTTGTAAAGTTATTGCTCAAAACAGTGAACACGGTTTTGGTATTTATATCATTTCGATGGCGAGTTTACCCTCTGATGTACTAAGCGTCATTCTACTATTGAAAGAGCTAGGTGTAGATTGGCCAATGCCGGTTGCACCACTTTTTGAAACGTTAGATGATTTAAACCAAGCATCTAACGTCATCAGTAAACTGTTATCAATTGACTGGTATCGTGGATATATCCAAGGTCAACAGTACGTAATGATTGGCTATTCCGACTCTGCAAAAGACGCCGGTGCAATGGCAGCAGGTTGGGCTCAGTATGAGTCGCAGGAAGCTTTAGTGGCATTAGCCGAAGCCAATGACATAGAGCTTACTTTATTCCACGGTAGAGGCGGTACAATTGGTCGAGGTGGACTACCGGCGCATGCCGCTATTTTGTCTCAACCTCCAGGATCTTTAGAAGGAGGATTCAGAGTAACCGAACAAGGTGAAACCATACGTTATAAATTTGGTATGCCGATTCTCGCGCAACGTAGTTTAAGTTTGTACGCAAGTGCCATACTTGAAGCGCTAATTTTACCACCACCGTCACCTAAGCAAGCATGGCGCGAAGCAATTGTACAAATGGCAGCTGATGGGCGTGACAACTATCGTAAAATAGTTCGTCATGACGAAAACTTTGTACCCTATTTCCGCGTTGCCACACCAGAACAAGAATTAGGCAAATTACCATTAGGTAGCCGTCCAGCTAAACGTAAGCCATCTGGTGGTATTGAAAGTTTACGAGCCATTCCATGGATTTTTGCATGGGCACAAACTCGCATGGTTTTACCATCCTGGTTAGGCGTGATGAAGGCCGTTCAAACTTCTCTAGACAATGGCAAACAAGATGTGATCACGGACATGCTAGACAACTGGCCGTTTTTCTATTCACGTCTATCTATGTTAGACATGGTGTTCAGTAAAGCTGACCCTCGAATCAGCCAAGAGTACGATCAACGCCTTGTTCCAGAAAATTTGAAACATTTTGGTGATGCGTTACGCACCGAGTTGCAAGACAGTATCAAGCTATTACTTAAGTTACTCAAGCAAGACACTGTGATGCAAAGCGACCCTAAAGGCGAAGTATCAATGAATATTCGAGCCAGCTATTTAGAACCTCTACACTATTTACAAATTGAGCTACTCAGCCGTATTCGTGAATTAGATGAAGAAGTACATGATCCAGTTCTTGAACGTGCGATGATGGTCGCCATAGCGGGTATCGCTGTAGGCATGCGTAACACAGGATAGAAATAGCCCCCTTAGGAACATACTCCCTCAGGCTTGCCTGCTCACATATCGGGGCTTTCTGGAGCACAGCTCCAGTCGGTTTAGCAGCTCGACAAGGATGTCGAGTTTACGTGCTGATTATTAGGGAGTTGTGATTGACTCTTTTAGATTTGATCTAAAACCACGCTAATTAGCGTGGTTTTTTTGACTAATTAATCCACTAATCTTTGATAGCTGATATCAGAAAAAGTTATCACGTTTTCTATGATATTTTGGCTGGCGTAAAATGCAGCCCAATCTTCTGAATTTTCGACATTTTCCCGAGTTTGAGGATGTTGAGCTTGTAAGTAATTACCGAATTTGAGATAAGATTTAGCACTATCTTTAACGGTACGTGAAAAAACTTCTCCAAATCCCGATACCGTCACAAATCCATGATCATTAATGACTCTAAAATCAATAGCCTGACCGCTTATAATGGTGCTTAAGAAATGCTTATCTTCTCCACCACCTTCTCTGGCCAGTCGAACATATACATCAAAAATACCATTACTAGCGACACTATCACTGGTTGCACCGGCAGTATTAGCAGAAAAACCAGCTTCACTGGTATCTGACACATATAACTTCATGATAGTTCCAGTATCACCAGCATGATGTTGTGCAACAATAGCTTTTGAGCCATCAGACATTTCTACTTTAATATTGGCTTGAAAATCTTCATAAACGTCGGTCATAGCCACACGTTTTTCAGACTTTATTTTTAACTCGTGACGCCAGCCACTGCCGTTTGGTGTAACGTGTTGCTCACGCAAGGCATCAAACTCCATCACCTCGCCTACTCGCGGATCTGCTCCTTCTATGTCCCAGTCACTCATATCAAACGCGCTAGGAGTAGGATGAGGGTTTTGAGTAGCAAACTCATTCACTTGCTCATTTTCAGTTGTAGAGACAATAGCATTAGCAGTTCCTTTCTTAGCTGAAGATGTGCCCCCACATGCGCATAAAACCAATGCCACAAAACTTAAAACCACAACACGTAAAAACGAGTACAACATAACAGTCACCTAAATATTAATCGCCCGAGCTAGACACTATTCAATAGAATACAAATTGAAAACGCTTCATTTGCTGATGAAAAAAGCTAAAAAAACACTAATTGGTAACAACTATAACACTAAACAAACAAATATTGGCAATGACAATTTTCAATACATATAGTAAAAATTGACATTACCAATTTTGCAACATTCAAGGTAGAGCATATTTTTATGCTTTTATAAATAAAAAAGGCCACCGGATTGACCAAGGTTCAAAAGACCAACGTAATGAGGGGAGTGACAAACATTCGTATGACACTCCTATGTCATACCAACATGCTGTTAGCAGGGATCCACAAAGCCAATCGAGACACCCATAAAGGTAAATCTAACTAGGATGATCATTGAATTTTGTTATGGGTATCTTGATTGCAGCATTGATTGCAGTTTTCGCTTTTTACCAAGCGAAGTAACGCTAATGCCAAGCTTTAGGGGCGGTATTTGCAGTGAGAGCTAGTTAAACGTACGAAGACACTTATGTTAAATGCAGCACTCATGCTTTCACTATAAAAATTTGCTCTAAAACTGCTCGATGCTTAAAGATCCCCCAACCTTCTTGAAAATCATTTTCACTTGCTCTAAGGTAAAAGCACTGGTTTTTTCATGGTGTACCGAAAAAACAAATCTAAAATTTTCACACACCATGAGCGAGAAGACTTATGTCTACCTGCAGAAATTGTGGCGGTATAGGGTACATTGGCGATGTTTCTTCCGGCGTTGAGGGTGGCCACCCATGCGGTGCTTGTGGCGGAACTGGCAGAATTAGTAATAGTTATTCTACTGAGTATGCAAGGCCTACAAAGAAACGCAAAAAACCAAGTAAACCCTTACCTAAGCCCGTGGTTATAGCAAGCACTATAATTGGAATACTGTGTTTCTTATTTCTAGATTTCATTAACAGTGAATTAGGAGTAAGCAATAGAGTTCCTATTGCTTATATGCTGATTGCGTCGGTTTTCGTAGGCGGTGTTGCCGCACTAGTTCTTAATATTGTATTTGCTGTTTTTAAACTATTTCCCCAGTCAAAGAACACTACTCCCAAAAAGAGGGTAGGTGAAGTCATGCTCTTGGTGGTTATTGGTATTATCGCGATATTATTAATATTTTAGGGACGTATAAGTAACTATTTATTAACTCCTCCCCTTCAAGAGTAAACGTCCTGCGATCCCACCTAACAGGAGCTTATCGTGAAACTCATAAAGGTAAGTCTTATTAAGATGACCATCGAATCTTGAAGTGGCATAGTTAATTTGGCCACCTAATAAGAGATGTTATGATCACTTCATAGCAGCATTAGGTAGCAAGATGAAAAATAAAACACGTAAGACATTTAGCCCAGAATTTAGATTAGAAACTGCTCAATTAGTGGTTGATCGAAATTACACTCAAGAAGAGGCGGCAAAGGCCATGGGTGTAGGTAAAGATAGTCAACAACACCTAGCTTATAAGCTTCTTTTAGCATGCTATATACCATACACGATTATTCGTCGTTGCCTGCGCATAATGTCTTCGAAATTTATCAAAGACACTATTTTGCGATGCTAGATGTATTTTAAGAAGACGGCTTTTGCTAGACGCTTACATTTAACCTCGGGCAATAATCTAAAGCTTACAGCGGCAGCCATAAAAAAAGGCCACCGAAGTGACCTTTCTTGAATCAGTTAATAGCTAAACTATTAAAGGATTTTAGCTACTACGCCAGCACCAACAGTACGGCCACCTTCACGGATTGCGAAGCGTAAACCTTCGTCCATCGCGATTGGGTTGATTAGCTCAACTTTGAATTTCAAGTTGTCGCCAGGCATGACCATTTCTACGCCTTCAGGAAGCTCTACAGCACCTGTTACGTCAGTTGTACGGAAGTAGAACTGTGGACGGTAACCTTTGAAGAATGGAGTATGACGGCCACCTTCATCTTTAGACAATACATATACTTCTGCTTCGAAGTTAGTGTGTGGGTTGATTGAACCAGGCTTAGCTAGTACTTGACCACGTTCAACTTCTTCACGCTTAGTTCCACGTAAAAGGGCACCAACGTTCTCACCAGCACGACCTTCGTCTAGAAGCTTACGGAACATTTCAACACCAGTACAAGTAGACTTCATTGTATCTTTGATACCAACGATTTCTACTTCGTCACCTGTGCGTAAAATACCACGCTCAACACGACCTGTTACAACCGTACCACGACCAGAGATTGAGAAAACATCTTCAATTGGAAGTAGGAAAGGCTTATCAACGTCACGCTCTGGCTCTGGGATGTATGAATCTAGCGCTTCTGCTAGTTCTACAATTTTCGCTTCCCATTCTGCTTCGCCTTCTAGGGCTTTAAGCGCAGAACCTTGGATAACTGGAAGGTCGTCACCAGTGAATTCGTATTCAGAAAGTAATTCACGTACTTCCATTTCTACCAATTCTAGTAATTCTTCGTCGTCAACCATGTCACATTTGTTCATGAAAACAACCATGTAAGGAACGCCAACCTGACGACCTAACAAGATGTGCTCACGTGTTTGTGGCATAGGACCATCTGTTGCAGCAACAACCAAAATCGCGCCGTCCATTTGAGCAGCACCAGTAATCATGTTTTTAACATAATCGGCGTGACTATGACAATCTACGTGAGCGTAGTGACGAGTAGGAGTATCATATTCAACGTGAGACGTTGAAATAGTAATACCACGCTCACGCTCTTCTGGAGCGTTATCGATTTGATCGAATGCCGATGCAGCACCACCGTAAGTTTTAGCCAGTACAGTTGTGATTGCAGCTGTTAATGTTGTTTTACCGTGGTCAACGTGGCCGATAGTACCGACGTTTACATGCGGTTTAGTACGTTCAAACTTTTCTTTTGCCATTTTACTGGTTTCCTAAGTTAAAAATCCGACTCTAATATTTGTAGAGACCGGACCAGACCTTCATTAAAAAATCTAAGACAGTCGTGCATCAGTAATTGCTTTCGCAACATTACTTGGCACTTCCGCGTAATTAAAAAATTCCATTGAGTATGAGGCTCGCCCCTGAGTTGCACTACGCAAGTCAGTAGCATAACCAAACATTTCCGACAAAGGTACTTTTGCATGCACTATTTTTATACCTGCAACACCGTCATCCATGCCTTCAATCATACCACGGCGCCTGTTAAGGTCACCGACGACGTCACCCATCCATTCTTCTGGTGTGGTGACTTCAACTTTCATTGTAGGCTCAAGTAATACCGGATTTGCTTCCGCAGCCCCTTTCTTGAATCCCATCGACCCTGCGATTTTAAACGCCATTTCAGAAGAGTCAACATCATGATACGAACCATCGAACAAAGTTACTTTAACATCAAGTACTGGATATCCGGCGACTACACCATTTTGCATTTGCTGTTCAATTCCTTTATCAACCGAGGAGATAAATTCTTTAGGAACCACACCGCCTACTATATTGTTGACAAATTCGTATCCAGCGCCTTCTTCGTTTGGCTCGATAGTTAACCAGACATGACCATATTGGCCTTTACCGCCTGATTGACGAACAAACTTACCTTCAGCATCGACCTTTTTGCGGATCGTTTCGCGGTAGGCTACCTGAGGCTTACCTACACTACACTCAACATTAAACTCACGCTTCATGCGATCAACAATGATATCAAGATGTAGTTCACCCATACCTGAGATAATTGTTTGACCCGACTCATCGTCAGTATGGACTCTAAAAGAAGGGTCTTCAGCCGCTAGCTTACCTAACGCAATGCCCATTCTTTCTTGGTCTGGTTGAGAGCGAGGCTCTACAGCTATAGAAATAACCGGTTCTGGAAATTCCATGCGCTCTAAGGTAATAATATGGTTAGGATCACATAAGGTGTCACCCGTCGTCACATCTTTCAACCCTATTGCTGCTGCAATATCACCTGCACGTACTTCTTTAAGCTCTTCTCTGTCTTTAGCATGCATTTGCACTATACGTCCAAAACGCTCACGCTTTGCTTTTACTGGGTTATAAACTGAGTCACCTGAGTTTACTACACCAGAATAACAACGGAAAAAAGTCAAAGTGCCAACAAAAGGGTCGGTAGCAATTTTAAAGGCTAACGCAGAGAAAGGCGCCGAGTCGTCCGCAGGACGTTCAGCTTCAGTTTCAGTTTCATCTTTGTCGTTTAGCACGCCTTTAATCGCCGGAACATCCATAGGCGCGGGTAAAAATTCAATGACTGAATCTAGTACCGCTTGCACACCTTTATTTTTGAATGCCGAACCACAAGTGGCAAGTACAATTTCGTTCGCTAGAGTACGTTTTCGTAGACCAAATTTGATTTCTTCTTCGGTCAGCTCGATGCCTTCCAAATATTTATCCATCAACTCATCGGTAGCTTCTGCCGCTGCCTCAACCAACTCTGTGCGAAGCTCTTCAGCACGGTCAGTTAAGTCTGCAGGGATCGCTTCATAAGTGAAGGTCATGCCTTGATCAGACTCATTCCAATTAATGGCTTTCATCTTGATTAGGTCTACCACCCCTTTGAAGGTTTCCTCAGCACCAATATTTAAATGGATAGGTACACAATTGGCACCTAAACGATTTCTTATTTGGCCTATGACACGTTCAAAATCTGCACCAGCTCGGTCCATCTTGTTAACAAACACCATACGCGGAACGCGGTATTTGTCAGCTTGACGCCACACGGTCTCAGATTGAGGCTCTACTCCTGACGAACCACAAAACACCACAACCGCACCATCGAGTACACGCAAAGAACGTTCAACTTCTATTGTGAAGTCAACGTGCCCAGGGGTATCGATGATGTTGATTCGATGCTGTTCGTATTGTTTGTCCATTCCCGACCAAAAACAGGTCGTCGCTGCCGAAGTAATGGTTATGCCGCGTTCTTGCTCTTGTTCCATCCAGTCCATGGTAGCTGCGCCATCATGCACTTCACCGATTTTATGGGACAAACCAGTATAGAAAAGAACACGCTCAGTTGTCGTGGTTTTACCCGCGTCAACATGAGCAACAATTCCAATATTCCGATAACGCTCAAGGGGCGTATTACGAGCCATAGCTTTCTCTTATTACCAACGGTAGTGAGCGAATGCTTTGTTAGCTTCGGCCATACGGTGAACGTCTTCACGTTTCTTAACCGCTGAACCTTTGTTTTCTGCAGCGTCGAGCATTTCAGCTGCAAGGCGTTGAGCCATTGATTTTTCACCACGTTTACGAGCAGCGTCAACTAACCAACGCATACCTAGTGCATTTCTACGAACGGGACGAACTTCTACAGGTACTTGGTATGTAGAACCACCAACACGACGAGACTTAACCTCGACTGTAGGGCGAATATTGTCCAACGCTTCTTCAAATATGTCTAAGTGTGCTTTGTCAGCTTTAGAAGCAACAATTTCTAGCGCGCCGTAAACGATTTTTTCAGCAGTCGATTTTTTGCCGTCTAACATAACGACATTCATAAATTTAGCAAGTAACTCTGATCCGAACTTAGGATCTGGTAGGATTTTACGTTGACCTACGACTCTTCTTCTTGGCATTTTCAAATTCTCCGTAGAATTTTCAGGATATTCCCAAAACTCAATTAATACTTTAGTTTGGCCTTACTAACGGAGAACCGTTAAGACTTAGGCCTTTTTGCGCCGTATTTAGAACGGCCGGCTCTTCTATCACTTACGCCTGCACAATCTAATGTACCGCGAACAGTGTGATAACGAACACCTGGTAAATCTTTAACACGACCACCACGAATAAGAACAACACTGTGCTCTTGTAAGTTGTGACCTTCACCACCAATGTATGAAGAAACTTCAAATCCATTGGTTAAACGTACACGACATACTTTACGTAATGCCGAGTTAGGTTTCTTTGGTGTGGTTGTATATACACGAGTACATACTCCACGACGTTGTGGGCAAGCTTGCAAAGCAGCGACGTTGCTCTTCTCTACTGGCTTTTGGCGGGGCTTGCGCACTAACTGGTTAACTGTTGCCATTAACTAGCTCCTGATTAAAATTACGACTGTTTGACCCATTTTTAGGGCCGTAAACGCGAAAAATCCGCGAACCAATTTTGACTAAAAATTACCTTAGCCAATTTCGGGTCGCGGAAGTCTAATGATCAATCAATGAACTGTCAAGTAAGACTGCTGTTAAACTGCACAATTAGTGGGTTTAAACAACAATCTAACTTAACGAGATCATTTTCAGATCTTATTTTTTACTCGTCAGCTGGTGTATCCGTCACTTCGGCATTTAGTGCTTCAGTTAAGGCTAATTCAGCTTCGGATGCAGAAACTGAAGGTTCTTCCAGTTCTTGCTGTTCTGCTAGTTTTCTAGCAGTACGTTTTTGGTGATAAGCGAAACCTGTACCGGCTGGTATCAAGCGTCCAACAATAACGTTTTCTTTCAAGCCACGTAACTCATCTTCTTTACCTTGCACTGCTGCTTCGGTAAGTACACGAGTGGTTTCTTGGAACGATGCTGCTGAGATGAATGATTCAGTAGACAGTGATGCTTTTGTGATACCCAATAACTGTGTTTCGTACTGAGCAGGTATTTTGCCCTGTCTTTCCAATTCACGGTTAGCGATCTTCACATTAGATACTTCAACTTGCTCACCTTCTAGTAAATTACTGTCGCCTGCATAAGTGATCACACACTTACGTAACATTTGACGAATAACAACTTCGATGTGCTTATCGTTAATTTTTACCCCTTGTAAGCGGTAAACTTCTTGCACTTCATTAACGATATAGTTAGAAACTGCACTGATACCACGCAATCTAAGGATGTCATGTGGTGACTCTGGGCCATCAGCAATAACTTCACCTTTTTCTACGTTTTCACCTTCAAACACGTTAAGTTGACGCCATTTCGGAATCATCTCTTCGTAATGATCACCTTCTTTCGGGGTAATCATTAAGCGTTTCTTACCTTTAGTTTCTTTACCGAAACCGATCATACCTGATACTTCAGCTAAGATAGCAGGCTCTTTTGGCTTACGTGCTTCGAACAAGTCTGCAACTCGTGGTAGACCACCGGTAATATCACGAGTTTTCGAACTCTCTTGCGGTATACGTGCAAGTACATCACCAGGCTTAGCGGCCATACCATCAGTAGCTTCAATAGTGGTAAAGCTTGGTAAACGAATTTCTTGTAAACCAAATTCTTCACTTTCAAGAATTAACTTAGGCTCTTTAGCATTAGCTTTAGACAAGTCGTTAACTACGATACGAGTAAGACCAGTCAACTCATCTTGTTGCATTTCAGTGTTACTATCATCAACGTCAGCAAAACTAATTTTCGCTGCACGTTCAGTAACGATTGGATGCGAGTGCGGATCCCAGTTCGCAACAATCTCACCAGAGGTGACTTTAGAGCCATCATTAGTGGTCAATATTGCACCGTAAGGCACTTTATAACGCTCTTTTTCACGCCCTTGATCATCAATGATGGTGATCTCTGTTGAACGAGAAACAATCACTACTTTTTCGTCTGTATTGATTACAAACTTAGCATTATGTAGTTTTAATGTACCAGTGGTTTTAACTTGGACACTGTTTTCAGCAGATGCTCTTGATGCAGCACCACCGATGTGGAACGTACGCATGGTTAACTGTGTACCCGGCTCACCGATAGATTGCGCTGCGATAACACCAACAGACTCACCATGGCCAACCATGTGTCCACGAGCCAAATCACGACCGTAACATCTAGCACAGACACCGAAGTCATTTTCACAAGTGATAACCGAGCGAACCATAATTTGGTCAACAGAGTTTTCTTCAAGCATGTCAACTAACGCTTCGTCTAGCAACACGTTACGTTCTACTAGCACTTCATTAGTGCTTACTAGCTTCAATACATCTTCAGCAACAGTACGACCTAGTACACGTTCACGAAGCGGCTCAACAACGTCGCCCCCTTCGATTAACGGTGTCATTTTCACCCCTTCGAAGGTACCACAGTCATCATTGTTAATAACCAAATCTTGTGCAACGTCAACTAAACGACGAGTTAGATAACCCGAGTTAGCTGTTTTAAGTGCAGTATCGGCCAAACCTTTACGCGCACCGTGAGTAGAAATAAAGTACTGAAGTACGTTTAGACCTTCACGGAAGTTAGCGGTAATCGGGGTTTCAATGATTGAACCATCTGGTTTCGCCATTAGACCACGCATACCCGCCAACTGTCGGATCTGGGCGGCACTACCACGAGCACCAGAATCGGCCATCATAAAGACCGAGTTAAAAGAGGCTTGCTCTTCCATTTCGCCTTCACGATTTTCCACCGTTTCTTTCGATAAGTTTTCCATCATGGCTTTAGCGACTTTTTCGTTCGCGTTAGACCAAATATCGATAACCTTGTTATAACGTTCACCAGCTGTAACAAGACCAGATTGGAACTGCTCTTGGATTTCACGTACTTCTGCTTCCGCGCCTTCAATAATATCTTTCTTAGCGTCAGGAATAACCATGTCATCGATACCAACAGACGCACCCGCGATCATCGCGTAGTGGAAACCGGTATACATGATTTGGTCAGCAGCAATAACCGTGTCTTTCAAACCTAAGGTACGATAACAAGCATTCAATAACTTAGAAATTTGCTTCTTACCCATAGCTTGGTTGATGATTTCAAACGGTACGCCTTTAGGTAAAATCTCAGAGAAAATAGCACGCCCAACAGTGGTGTCTGTTAGTGTCACTTTCTCAGTTTTATTACCATCTGCATCAATATCGTATTCAGTGATACGTACTTTAACGCGAGCATGTAATTCAGCTACTTCGGTACGATACGCTTTTTCCGCTTCGCCAGGACTAGTGAATACCATGCCTTCACCTTTACCATTAACACGGTCACGTGTCATATAGTACAAGCCCATTACAACGTCCTGAGAAGGTACGATGATAGGCTCACCATTGGCGGGTGATAAAATGTTGTTGGTAGACATCATCAGTGCACGAGATTCAAGCTGCGCTTCAATCGTCAACGGCACGTGTACAGCCATTTGGTCACCATCGAAGTCGGCGTTATAAGCCGCACATACTAATGGGTGCAATTGAATCGCTTTACCTTCGATTAGTGTCGGTTCAAATGCTTGAATACCTAGTCTATGAAGGGTTGGTGCACGGTTAAGTAACACTGGATGTTCACGAATAACTTCGTCAAGTACATCCCATACTTCCGGATCTTCGCGTTCAACTAATTTTTTAGCTGCTTTGATAGTAGTGGCTAAACCACGACCTTCTAATTTTCCATAGATAAACGGCTTGAACAATTCAAGTGCCATTTTCTTAGGAAGACCACACTGGTGTAAACGCAATGTAGGACCAACGGTAATTACAGAACGACCTGAATAATCAACACGCTTACCTAGCAAGTTCTGACGGAAACGACCTTGCTTACCTTTGATCATATCGGCCAAAGATTTAAGAGGACGCTTGTTAGAACCGGTAATTGCACGACCACGACGACCATTATCTAAAAGGGCATCAACCGCTTCTTGTAACATACGTTTTTCGTTACGTACGATAATGTCTGGTGCTGCTAGGTCTAATAAACGTTTCAGACGGTTATTACGGTTAATGACTCGACGATATAAATCGTTTAAATCTGACGTTGCGAAACGACCGCCATCTAGCGGTACTAAAGGACGTAAATCAGGTGGTAAAACAGGAAGCACTGTCAAAATCATCCACTCTGGCTTATTACCAGACAACTGGAAAGATTCTAATAGTTTTAAACGTTTAGTGATTTTTTTACGCTTAGTTTCAGAGTTGATGGTAGGCAACTCTTCGCGCATAGCGACAACATCGGCGTCGACATCTAGGGCTTTTAGCAATTCAAATACTGCTTCAGCACCCATCTTAGCTTCAAACTCGTCACCGTGTTCTTCAAGGGCATCCAAATACTCTTCTTCAGTAAGCAGTTGGCTACGCTCTAGAGTCGTCATACCTGGCTCTGAAACCACATATGATTCAAAATAAAGTACACGCTCAATATCACGCAATGTCATATCTAACATTAAGCCGATACGAGACGGTAATGATTTAAGGAACCAAATATGCGCAACTGGGCTTGCCAATTCAATGTGTCCCATACGCTCACGACGTACTTTAGTTAAAGTAACTTCAACTCCACATTTTTCACATATCACACCACGGTGCTTAAGGCGCTTATACTTACCACATAGGCATTCGTAATCTTTTACTGGCCCAAAAATACGAGCACAGAACAAACCATCACGTTCAGGTTTAAAAGTACGATAATTAATTGTTTCTGGTTTCTTTACTTCACCAAAAGACCAAGAACGGATCATTTCCGGAGATGCTAATCCAATTCGAATATTATCGAATTCTTCAGTCTTATGTTGTTGCTTAAGAAACTTTAATAAATCTTTCACATTTCTCTCCCAGCGGAGTCAGTTGCAAAGTTCCTGCTAGTGCATTCACACTAACAGGATTGTCTGTCTACAAGCTCAGTCAGAGCGTTTATTGCTCTTCCAGTTCGATATTGATACCTAGTGAGCGAATTTCTTTCAACAATACGTTGAACGATTCCGGCATACCAGGTTCCATACGATGATCGCCATCCACAATGTTCTTATACATTTTGGTACGGCCATTCACGTCATCGGACTTAACGGTTAACATTTCTTGCAAGGTATAAGCGGCACCATAAGCTTCAAGTGCCCATACTTCCATCTCTCCGAAACGTTGACCACCGAACTGCGCTTTACCACCCAATGGTTGTTGAGTAACTAAGCTGTACGAACCAGTAGAACGCGCATGCATTTTGTCATCAACTAAGTGGTTAAGTTTAAGCATGTACATATAACCAACCGTAACTGGACGCTCAAATGGGCGACCTGTACGTCCGTCGAACAATGTAATTTGTCCGCTTTCTGGAATGTCAGCTAAGGTTAACATACGCTTAATTTCAGCTTCGGTTGCACCGTCAAATACTGGAGTGGCCATTGGCACCCCTTTACGTAAATTGCCGGCTAAACGCGTCACTTCATCGTCTGTAAAGTTATCAATGTCTACAACTTGATGAGACTTACCGGCGCTATACACTTCTTTTAGGAAGTTACGTAGCTTAGCCATCTCTTCATGTTCTTTTAACATACGGTCAATTTTCACACCGATACCGCTAGCAGCCATACCTAAGTGAGTTTCTAATACCTGACCGATGTTCATACGCGAAGGTACACCTAGTGGGTTCAATACGATATCTACCGGCGTACCGTCCTTATCGTAAGGCATGTCTTCTACAGGTTGAATAGTCGAGATAACACCTTTGTTACCGTGACGACCAGCCATTTTATCACCTGGTTGGATATGACGCTTAACCGCTAGATATACTTTAACAATCTTAAGTACACCCGGTGCTAAATCGTCACCTTGAGTGATCTTACGACGTTTGATTTCAAACTTAGTATCAAAATCAGATTTGATTTCAGCATGCTGTTCAGCAATTTGATCAAGTTCTAACTGTAAGTCTTCATCGTCTAAGGTTAAGTCGAACCACTTGTCGCGAGGCAAGTTTTCAAGTTTAGCTTCATCGATACCTGCTTTAAGCAACACACTCGTTGCTCGAGCAAAGATACCATCCGCTAAGATGCCAAACTCGTCGCCTAAGTCTTTTTTGACTTCACGCAATTGCATGTCTTCGATTTCACGAGCACGCTTGTCTTTTTCTACACCATCACGAGTGAAAACTTGAACATCTATGACTGTTCCGCGTACGCTATTTGGCACACGTAACGACGTATCTTTAACGTCAGATGCTTTTTCACCGAAGATAGCTCTTAATAGTTTTTCTTCTGGCGTAAGCTGAGTTTCACCTTTAGGTGTTACTTTACCGACTAATATATCGCCGCCTTTAACTTCAGCACCAATATATACCACGCCAGATTCATCCAGTTTACCCAACGCTGATTCACCCACATTCGGGATATCTGCACTGATTTCTTCTGGACCAAGCTTAGTATCACGAGCAATACAGCTTAATTCTTGAATGTGAATTGAAGTGAATCTATCTTCTTGCGCAACGCGCTCAGAAATCAAGATTGAATCTTCGAAGTTATAACCATTCCACGGCATAAATGCGATGCGCATGTTTTGACCTAACGCCAAGTCACCCATATCGGTAGACGGACCATCAGCCAATACATCACCCGCAACAACCGGCTCGCCTACATTACAAGTAGGTTTTTGATTGATACAAGTGTTTTGGTTAGAACGGGTATATTTAGTTAGGTTATAAATATCAATTCCTGCTTCACCAGCAGTCATTTCACTTTCATTTACCTTGATCACGATACGACTTGCGTCTACATAATCAACAGAACCACCACGTTTCGCCACAACCGTTACACCAGAATCAACGGCTACGGTTTTTTCCATACCGGTACCAACTAAAGGCTTCTCAGCAATTAGTGTAGGTACAGCTTGACGTTGCATGTTAGCACCCATCAGTGCTCGGTTAGCATCATCGTGCTCTAGGAACGGGATAATACTTGCCGCTACAGAAACGATTTGTTGTGGAGACACATCCATGTACTTAATATCTGCAACAGACATGAGTGTTGTTTCACCACGGAAACGACAAGGAATAAGGTCATCTGCTAGTCTACCGTCTTCGTCTAGTACGACATTTGCCTGAGCAATGGCATACTGACCTTCTTCAATAGCTGACAAATAATCAATTTCGTCTGTCATCACGCCGTCTACAATTTTACGATAAGGCGTTTCTAAGAAACCAAAATCGTTAGTACGAGCAAAACTTGAAAGCGAGTTGATCAAACCAATGTTTGGTCCCTCTGGCGTTTCAATTGGACATAAGCGACCATAGTGAGTTGCGTGTACATCTCGTACTTCAAAACCTGCACGTTCACGAGTCAATCCACCCGGACCTAATGCAGAAATACGACGTTTATGCGTGACTTCTGATAACGGGTTATTCTGATCCATAAATTGAGACAATTGGCTTGAGCCAAAGAACTCTTTTACAGCAGCAGAAATTGGCTTAGCATTGATAAGGTCTTGAGGCATTACCGCATCAAGGTCACCTAAACTCAAACGCTCTTTAACTGCACGTTCAACACGTACTAAACCAACACGGAATTGGTTTTCTGCCATTTCGCCAACAGAACGGATACGTCTATTACCTAAGTGGTCGATATCATCTACTTCGTCTTTACCGTCACGAATAGTGATCAGTTGCTTCATTACAGCGACAATATCGTCTTTATCAAGCGTGCCTGCACCGGTAGATTCTTCACGTCCGATTCGACGATTGAATTTCATACGGCCCACTGAAGACAAGTCATATCTATCATCTGAGAAGAATAGATTTGTGAACAATGTTTCCGCTGCATCTTTAGTAGGTGGCTCACCAGGACGCATCATACGATAAATTTCTACAAGGGCTTCAAGCTTATTAGTAGAACTATCAATACGTAAGGTGTCTGAAATATAAGCACCATGGTCAAGTTCGTTGATATAAAGTGTATCAAACGCCGTTACGCCTGATTGAACTAACTCAGCTAGATTTTCTAAGGTTAATTCATCGTTAGCAGAAACGATGACTTCACCTGTTTCTTCATTGACATAATCACGCGCAAATACGCGACCAATCAAATACTCAGCTGGTACTTCTAACTCTGTTATTTTCGCTTTTTCTAATGCACGAGTATGACGTGCCGAAATACGACGACCAGTTTCCACTAACACTTTGCCGTCAGCGTCTAAAATGTCGAACTGCGCTGTTTCACCACGAAGGCGATCAGGTACAATGTCTGACAAGAATTTTTCACCGTCAATTCTGACTTGGTTCGTTTCAAAGAACAAACCTAGAATTTCTTCGGTTGGCATTTCTAATGCACGTAATATGATTGTCGCTGGTAATTTACGACGTCTATCGATACGTACAAAAAGATTATCTTTAGGGTCAAATTCAAAGTCTAACCACGAACCACGGTAAGGAATAACGCGCGCGTTATATAATACTTTACCAGATGAGTGAGTTTTTCCTTTGTCGTGATCAAAGAACACGCCTGGAGAACGGTGCAATTGCGAGACGATAACACGCTCAGTACCATTGATAACAAACGTTCCGTTATCGGTCATGAGTGGTATTTCACCCATGTATACTTCTTGCTCTTTAATGTCTTTAACTGTGCCTGGTGCTGCTTCTCTGTCAAACAACACTAAACGTAGTTTAACGCGCAACGGTGCAGAAAATGTAACACCACGAATTTGACATTCTTTAACGTCAAATACTGGTTCACCTAAACGGTAACTTACATATTGCAACTCAGCGTTACCGGAGTAACTTTTGATTGGAAAAACCGACCGAAATGCTGCTTCCAGTCCGTGCTGACCATCTACATCTAGGTCAATAAACTTTTTAAAAGAATCTAACTGAATTGAAAGTAGATACGGTATTTCCAAGACCTGTGGGCGTTTGCCAAAATCCTTACGGATACGTTTCTTTTCGATATAAGAGTAAACCATGGGTTCCTCAGCCTGCCGATTTTTGACCCAACTTATTTAACGAGTGCACTCATTAAACAAACTTCCGCTATCCTTTAAACTTGTCTCTAAAATCTTTACCAAAGTCATTAAGAGGCTTACTTAACTTATTGGTTTTTTTAGGTTTTAGTGACAATTTGCACTTCATAACTAGGATCCGTATCAAAGGATGAAAATACCAAATCCTACAGCGCAAAAAGGCTGGTGACTAAAAAGTCACCAGCCTATGCCATTTCAGGCTAATAATCTGTGTTTAGGCAGATTATTTAAGCTCAACTTCAGCGCCAGCTTCTTCAAGCGTCTTCTTAAGTTCTTCAGCTTCTTCTTTAGATACGCCTTCTTTGATAGCTTTAGGAGCAGATTCAACTACTTCTTTAGCTTCTTTAAGACCTAGGCCAGTTGCGCCACGTACCGCTTTGATTACTGCAACTTTGTTACCACCGAAAGATGTCATAACAACATCAAATTCAGTTTGTTCTGCAGCAGCTTCAGCAGCTACAGCAGGACCAGCAACAGCAACAGCTGCAGCAGCAGAAACATTGAATTTTTCTTCAGCTGCTTCGATTAGTTCAACTAATTCCATTACTGGCATTTCAGCAATTGCGTTTAAAATATCTTCTTTAGTTAGAGCCATTTCTCTAAACTCCTGGGTTTAATGTTAAAAATTTAAATGTACAAAAACGAAAATTATTTTTCGTCTTTGATCGCCGCCAATACACGCACAAATTTGCCTGGAACTTCGTTGATAGTTTGAACGAATTTCTCGGCAGGTGCTTTGAAGGTAGCAAGTAATCTTGCCAACGCTTCGTCGCGGGTAGGAAGTGAAGCTACTGCATCCAATTTTTCAGGACCCAATAAACCACTACCAATAGAAAGTGCAGTAACGTTTAACTTGTCATTAGTTTTACAAAAGTCTTTAAAAAGACGTGCCGCACCGCCAGGTGCTTCTATTGAAAAACCATAAATTAATGGACCAGTTAACGCACTATCAAGGTCAGAAAACTTGCTTTCAGATAAAGCGCGTTTTGCAAGAGTGTTACGAACTACTCGTAAGTAAACACCTTGTTCGCGAGCTTTAACACGAAGGTCAGTTAATTCTGCCACTTCCATGCCACGGTATTCAGCAACGGCAACAGATAGAGCTTGAGATGCAACGTCACTTATTTCCGCTACGATCTCTTTTTTTGCTGCTAAGCCTAATGCCACTGAGTTCACCTTCTTAAAGTCTAAAATTTAATCTCCTATAGAGATGTCCATTTTAGGATTCACAGATTGATATCATTGTATTAAGTATTACCTTGCCACAAATCCACCGCTCTACGGTGTTCGTTAATCCCAGAGAGTCTGAGTCGATACCACCGTCTGCGCAGGCTGTTGTTTTAAGTACGTTGTTTACGATAGGCAATAGTAAAATGCTTATCACGGAAAATGCTCTCTTACTTCATTTCCCAACTTACGCCTGCGGTCTTGGACGAGAGTCTGTCGTAGAGTTAATTTTACAAAAACTAAACTCAGACTCTAACCCATAACCTTTACAGAGAAATAAGCCTTAAAGACTTACCTGCTTTGATTAATAATCAAAGCGACCTATTTAGCCTAAGCTAGCTTGGTCAATAGAAACACCTGCACCCATTGTCGTGCTAAGGCTAATTTTCTTAATGAAAGTACCTTTAGCTGAAGAAGGCTTAGCTTTGTTAAGCGCTTCTAGCAATGCTGCTAAGTTTTCTTGAATTTGGTTTGATTCAAAAGCGATTTTACCGATGCTAGCATGGATAATACCGTTTTTGTCGTTACGATAACGAACTTGACCAGCTTTAGCATTCTTAACCGCTGTCGCTACGTCAGGTGTTACTGTACCAGTTTTAGGGTTAGGCATAAGTCCACGTGGACCTAAGATTTGACCTAATTGACCTACAACGCGCATTGCATCTGGAGAAGCAACAACAACGTCAAAGTTCATTTCGCCTTTTTTCACTAAGTCTGCTAGGTCATCCATACCTACAACGTCAGCGCCAGCTTCTTTAGCTGCTTCAGCGTTTGCGCCTTGTGTAAACACAGCAACCCGTACTTCTTTACCTGTACCATTTGGCAATACAGTCGCACCACGTACGTTTTGGTCAGATTTACGAGCATCAATGCCTAAATTAACAGCAACATCAACACTTTCTGCAAACTTAGCAGTCGCTAATTCTTTTAACAAAGCAACCGCTTCATTGAATTCGTATTCTTTCGTTGCATCTACTTTTTCAAGTACGATGCGAGCGCGTTTTGATAATTTAGCCATTTCTTATCCCTCTACCACTAAGCCCATACTGCGGGCTGAGCCAGCAATAGTGTTTACTGCTGCATCTAAGTTAGCTGCAGTTAGGTCTGGTTCTTTAGTTTTAGCAATTTCTTCTAATTGCGCACGCGTCACTTTACCCACTTTCTCAGTGTTAGGACGACCAGAACCACTTTTAATACCAGCAGCTTTCTTAAGCAAGAAAGAAGCTGGAGGCGTTTTGGTTAAGAATGTAAAAGAACGATCTTCATATACAGTAATTTCTACTGGAACTGGAGCGCCCTTCTCAAGGCTTTCTGTTTTTGCGTTAAACGCTTTACAGAATTCCATGATATTTACACCATGTTGACCTAAAGCAGGACCAACTGGAGGACTAGGATTCGCAGCACCTGCCGCTACCTGAAGCTTAATTAAGCCTGTGACTTTTTTCGCCATGATAATACTCTCTAATTTGGGTATAACGCCTTGTAAACATTGAGAATGCTTACTCAATCGGCTTCCCGTTCTAATAAATTTGGGTCGCGAAGTATAGATTAACAATCAAGCAGACGCAAGGGCTAATGTTTGACTATTTGCTTTTTTATGCTTATTAAAAATTAAACAGAGTCAAATGAGGGAATTTTAGATATTAAACAATACGTAGAGTGACTGTTTCAAAGTAGTCAAATACACATCCATGATGTGCTGCACCCAAACTCGTCATCCGTAACTCGTCGAAAAGCGGAGCGGAACAACGTTCCTAAAATTCCCGCTTTTCCCTTGATGATCTTAATCCGGCGTATACATCCTTGTATACTCGTAAATCCAGACGGAGCAGTACTCCTAAAGAATCTGGATTTACCCTTTTTCTACTTGACCAAATTCGAGTTCAACAGGAGTTGAGCGTCCGAAAATAAGGACCGATACTTTCAAGCGGCTTTTTTCGTAATCGACTTCTTCCACTACACCATTGAAATCTGCGAAAGGTCCATCGGTAACACGTACCACTTCGCCTGGTTTCGAACAACGTTTTTGGCTTCGGCTTATCCACGCCTTCTTCTAGGCGATTCAAGATAGCATTTGCTTCTTTAGTGGTAATAGGAGCTGGTCGGTCTGATGTTCCACCAATAAAGCCAAGTACTCTAGGTACGCTTTTCACTAAATGCCATGAATCTTCATTCATATCCATTTGCACTAAAACATAGCCTGGGAAAAATTTACGCTCACTTTTTCTTTGTTGACCAGCGCGCATTTCAACCACTTCTTCAGTAGGGACTAAGATTTCTCCGAACAGATCTTCCATTTCATGCATTTTGATATGTTCAAGCAATGTTTTTTGAACACGGCCTTCATAACCTGAGAAAGCTTGAACCACGTACCACTTTTTATCAGACATCGTTTAAATTCCCAATCCAGTTATGAATGAAACGATTTCGACAATAATTCCGTCTAATCCCCACAAAATAAGTGACATCACAATAGTTGCAGCCAGCACAATCATAGTGGTAGTTGTTGTTTCTTGGCGCGTAGGCCAAACCACTTTACGCACTTCAGTGCGAGAATCTTTAGCAAAGGTAATAAATGCACTACCTTTGACTGTGGTTGAGGCGACAAAACCAGCCAACCCTGCAGCCACTACTGCAATAATGGCAATATACAAAACAGATAAATCTGGTAAAAAATGATTAGTAGCAACTATCCCGGCTAGTAAACCTATTGCAACCAACCACTTCAACATATCTAAAGGATTGGAACTGTTTTCTGTATTCTCGCTCATGCTAAACCCTAATTCTGTTACTTTATGCATTACCCACTCAATGTGGAAAGCTTTGCCTAATTTGGCAGGGGTGGAGGGATGATCTCAGTTACATCCTTGTAACTGACCGCAAGCGGCGCTAACGCGGTTCAAATCGTTCCAGACGATTTGTCGAACCGGTGGGCGTTCTCATCCCTCAACCTTCACTACATTCGTACTACTTAATCGCAGTAAACCACGACTAATTTTTGCCTAATATGGCAGGGGTGGAGGGATTCGAACCCCCAACCGTCGGTTTTGGAGACCGCCGTTCTACCAATTGGAACTACACCCCTAAAATCTTTACATCTCCAGCCCGGCCCTAATAGGCTCTACACTGCGATTTTGGTCACACCAACCTTGTAGAATCATAGATTTTTGTAGGAAAAATTCTGAATCAGTACCAAGGAGGGAGGCGTATTATACTTATTGTAAAAACGGATTCAAGTATAAACTTAAGTATCAATCTGAAAATGTCTGAGGTGACGTTTACAGCTAAAAAACCCATTACACGTTAAGAGTAATGGGTTTCAAAAAACTAACTATAAACGATTTAGGCGTTGTAAGTTGAAGAAGAAGTGTTTCCACCTCGTCCAGTCCAGTTAGTATGGAAAAACTCGCCTCTTGGCTTGTCTGTGCGCTCATATGTGTGAGCACCAAAGTAATCACGCTGAGCTTGCAATAAGTTAGCAGGTAAACGCTCTGTGCGGTAACCGTCAAAATAATTTAATGCAGCAGTTAAACAAGGTGCAGGCACACCAGTTGAAATTGCATTAACCGCAACACGTCTCCAACCTTCTTGTGCACCAACCACTGTGTCTCTGAAGTAATCATCCAACAATAAGTTATTCAACTCAGGATTCTTATCAAATGCTTCTTTGATTTTACCTAAGAATGCAGAACGAATAATACAACCACCACGCCACATAAGCGCAATGCCACCGTAGTTTAAGTTCCAGTTGAATTCTTTAGCTGCTTCACGCATTAACGTATAACCTTGTGCGTAAGAAACGATTTTAGCGGCTAACACTGCTTGACGTAAATCTTCGATAAATGCAGCTTTATCACCAGTAAAGGTTTTGGCTGGTCCAGAAATAACTTTAGCGGCTTCTACACGCTCTTCTTTCAGTGCTGAAATACAACGAGCGAAAACAGATTCTGCAATCAATGTAAGAGGAACACCTAAATCAAGAGCAACAACACCTGTCCATTTACCTGTGCCTTTTTGACCAGCTGTATCTAGGATTTTTTCAACTAGAGGACCGCCGTCTTCATCTTTATATGCAAGAATGTCACGCGTAATTTCTACTAAATAACTATCTAGCTCTGTGGTATTCCACTCTTTGAATACTTCGTGCATTTCGTCGGCAGACATACCTAATACTTCTTTCATTATTTGGTAAGCTTCACACAATAGTTGCATATCGCCATATTCAATACCGTTATGCACCATTTTAACGAAATGGCCGGCGCCATTTTCGCCAACATAATCACAACAAGGCGAACCATCTTCAACTTTTGCTGAGATGTCTTGGAAAATAGGTTTCACCGCTTGCCATGCTTCAGCAGAACCGCCAGGCATAATTGAAGGACCTTTTAATGCACCTTCTTCACCACCAGAAACACCAGCACCAACAAAGTTGATCCCTTTTTCTGCGCAGTATTTTTCTCGACGAATTGTGTCAGGAAAATGCGTGTTTCCGCCATCAATAATAATGTCGCCTTTATCAAGCAATGGTAAAAGTTGCTCAATTGTGGCGTCTACCGGCGCGCCAGATTTTACCATGATCATTATTTTTCTTGGTGTGGCCAAAGACTGCACTAACTCTTCGACTGAATAAGCACCACGAATAGTTTCACCTTTTGCGCGGCCATTGATAAAGTTTTCTACTTTATCAGTTGAACGGTTATAGGCCGTTACGGTATACCCTTTACTAGCCATGTTTAAAATTAGGTTTTCACCCATAACAGCTAGGCCAATAAGCCCAATATCAGATAAAGTTTTCATAATATTCCAATTTTTGATTATATTTAACGAGTGTCAGTAACCGAAGCGAACAATGCTCTTTGAAGACCGCACTCCTCAAAGTTCAAATTTCGGACTGTAGGTATTCTACTGACTATTGAAGACGTTAACAGCTCTAGCGACAATAAAAATAATAATGCATTCGAATAAGAAATACTGATTTTACTTTGACTGGTCTTATGTCTAAGGCTAGAACTCAAGTTGTATAGATTTTTTCACTCCCAACCTTGACGTTAATTCTGGCATTCTTCAAGACCTATGCAAATTCATAAAAGTGCCACTAACAAAAGCTGTAAAACTCTTTCCAAGGCCTTAAAACGTCGGCATAATACGATAACTAAAACATCTGGGAGGCTAAAAAGTGAAATGGGTTACCGCTATTTTAATATGCCTGCTCAGTATGCTGCAGTATCGTTTATGGTTTGGCAAAAATAGTGTTCCTGATTTTATGCTAAAGAAAGAAGAAGTAGCGATACAAATTATCCAAAACTCTAACCTTGAGCAACGCAACAATTTAATCAAAGCAGATATCCAAGACCTTAAGATGGGCTTAGATGCTGCTGAAGAAAAAGCGAGAAATGGCTTGGGGCTTATCAAACAAGGCGAAACGTTTTACCGTATTTTGCCATCTGAACAATAAACATGTCTACGACCTCTCAATTTCCAGTGATATTGCCCGCAGCCGGTATAGGCAAGCGTATGCAATCTGATATTCCCAAACAGTATTTAGTGATCCTGGGTAAAACCATCATAGAACACACTATAACAAGCCTATTAAGCCACCCTAATGTCAGTTATGTAGTCATTGTACTAAGTAGCAACGATACAATTTTCCAAACCTTACCTTTAGCCTCAAACCCTAGAGTGAAAACTACACTAGGAGGTAAGGAACGAGCAGATTCAGTGCTAGCTGGATTGCAGTATTTATCAGCACAAGAAAAATGGGTTTTAGTACACGATGCTGCAAGACCTTGTTTAAAACATGATGACTTATCGAATTTGTTGGCTCTGACCAAGTCCGGTGAAACTGGCGGAATATTAGCAAGTCCAGTACGAGACACAATGAAACGTGGCGACTCAAACGGCACCATTGCCCATACTGAGTCTCGTGATAACTTATGGCACGCGTTGACTCCACAACTTTTTCCGCTTCAACAGTTGAAAAGCGCCTTAATTGAAGCGCAACAAAAACATGTACCTATCACTGATGAAGCATCAGCAATAGAATTTGTGAATCAAAACGTGCTTTTAGTAGAAGGTAGCGCTTCGAATATTAAAGTAACCAAACCAGAAGATTTAATGTTAGCTGAGTTTTATTTATCACAACAAGCTAACCAAGCACATTTTAAGGATCATACATGACAATTCGAATTGGCCATGGCTACGACGTACACAAATTCGGCGGTAGCGGACCAATCACTATTGGCGGAGTAAACATCCCCTGTGACCAAGGTTTATTAGCTCATTCAGATGGTGACGTCGCGCTTCATGCTTTATGTGATGCATTATTAGGAGCTTTAGCTTTAGGAGACATAGGGAAACACTTTCCAGATACGGATCCTAATTTGTCGGGCGTAGATAGCAGAGAGTTACTTAGGCATGTTTATACGTTGGTTACAGAACGCCAATACTCCATAGGAAATATAGATCTCACTATCGTGGCACAAGCCCCCAAAATGGCCCCGCATATTGAAGCAATGCGTCAATTCATTGCCGATGATTTAGCGGCAGACATTAGCCAGGTAAATGTGAAAGCAACCACAACAGAAAAGCTCGGCTTTGCAGGGCGTAAAGAAGGCATTGCCACCTATGCGGTTGTCTTGTTAACCAAGAGTGAAACCTAAACTTGTTAAATACTGACCACTGGGCTTACCAATACCCAACGCTAGCCGTTTCGGGCCAGCTGAAATCTCAAGCTGAAGATTTCCAAGTCACTGAGATTTTAGGCTATGAGCCTATTGGTGAAGGGGAACATATTTATTTGTGGGTAGAAAAAACCGGCTTAAATACCGCCTATCTTGCAGAACAAATCGCAAAATTTTGTCAGCAACCTCTGCGCAATGTCACTTACGCAGGCCGAAAAGACAAACATGCATACACTCAACAATGGTTTAGTGTTCATGTTCCTGGCAAAGCAAGTTTTGCTTGGGATTTGTTTGATGAACCAGGCGCTAAAATTCTCAAGTCTATTAGGCATAACAAAAAACTCAGAACAGGTGTATTGAAAGGAAACCGCTTTAACATCACGCTTCGTCACCTCACCTCAAACATCGGCATTGAACAACGCTTACAACAAATAAGCCAAACGGGTGTGCCCAATTATTATGGTTCTCAAAGGTTTGGGGATACCCGTTACGACCCTCGTGGTGGCAACTTAGTGTTGGCCGAAAAAATGGTACAAGGCGAAACAATAAAGAATCGTAATAAACGCTCTATGGCTATATCGGCATTGCGCTCTTGGCTGTTTAACCAAATGCTTGACAATAGGCTCAAGCAAGGGCGACTAGATAAACCTATTCGTGGTGACGTGATGCAACTTGCAGGCAGCAATAGTTTCTTTTGCTGCGATGACATAGATCCCACAACATTAGACAGGCTTAGTGAACAAGATATTTATTTGTCTGCACCGCTATGGGGAGAGGGAGAATTAGCCAGTCAATTTGATGCGCTAACCTTAGAGCGTGAAGTCGCCGAGCAATATTCCACCATCACCTCTACTCTTGCATCTTTAGGTTTAAAGCAAGAAAGAAGAGCCGTGCAGCTTTTCCCGCAGAATATGCAATGGAGCATAATAGACGATACGCTAAATATTGCCTTCTCGTTACCCTCAGGTACTTTTGCAACTTCCGTGTTAAGAGAAGTACTGGACACATACCAACATAGGGAAACAGTCCAATTGTGAATATTCTATTAAGCAACGACGACGGAGTATTTGCTAAGGGGTTATCGGCCTTATACTATCAACTTAGTCAGCAGCATCAGGTAACCGTCATTGCCCCAGATCGAAATTGCAGTGCCTCTAGTAATGCATTGTCAATTCAAACGCCCCTGAGAGTGCAACAAATGGACAATGGTTTTTACGCCGTTAATGGCACCCCATCTGACTGCGTACATTTAGGCATTAATCAATTATTAACGCGACCACCAGAATTGGTGGTATCTGGGATTAATCACGGTGCGAATTTAGGCGATGATGTCATATATTCAGGAACAGTTGCCGCGGCCACAGAAGGTAGACACATGGGATTGCCTGCTATTGCAGTATCCCTTGCCGGTAGAAACCCAACACATTTTTGCAGCGCAGCAAAATGCGTTACTGATATCATTAACTTACTGGTTGAACATCCATTACCGGCCGACCAAATTTTGAATGTCAACGTACCTGATTTAGCACACGATCAAATACAAGGCATCCAAGCCACCCGTCAAGGTAAGCGTCATCAGGCCGAGAATATGACTAAAGCACAAGATCCGACAGGTAAAGATATTTATTGGTATGGAGGGGTGGGACCAGAGCTAGACGCAGGAAAAGGTACTGATTTTCACGCAATAGCCCATGGGTATTGCTCGGTAACTCCTTTATCAATAGATATGACGGCTTATGATAGCCTCAAAGCATTATCCCAATGGATAAAAAATATTTAAAAATAAGAAGTCGCGCTTAGTAGCACTAAATACGGAACGTCAATAACATGAGAAATACCTTACGAAAAGGTGAAACCCTTGCCCAACTATTACACACAGAAGGCATTAAGAACACGCAAGTGTTAGCTGCCATAGCTAACATTCCAAGAGAGTTTTTTCTGCCTGACGCTTTGCGACACAAAGCCTATCAAAATACGGCCCTTCCCATAGGTCAAGGTCAAACCATTTCGCAACCCTACATCGTTGCTCGCATGACAGAGTTATTGTTAGAGTCGGAAAACGAGCCTCAGTCTATATTAGAAATAGGCACGGGCTCAGGTTATCAAACGGCAGTCTTAGCGCAACTATTTGCCAACGTTTATTCTGTAGAGAGGATCAAAACCCTACAATTTCAAGCCAAACGTCGTATGAATCAATTGGATTTACACAATGTGAAAATGAAACACGGCGATGGCTGGCAAGGCTGGTCTAGTAAAGGTCCTTACGATGCCATTATTGTCACCGCAGCAGCGAGCTCTATGCCAGAAAAACTCTATCAACAATTAAACGACGGTGGTCGATTGATTATACCCGTTGGTGAGTCAACTCAACAACTACACTGCATCACCCGCAAAGGCGATGAATTTGAGTCCAAAATAATTGAAGCCGTAAGGTTTGTTCCTTTAGTGGCAGGAGACATCATTTGAAAACCCTAAGAAATAAAGCTGGCTACGTTGGCTTAGCCGCTCGTGGCGTGTTAATGGGAGCTGCCGACGCAGTTCCTGAGCGTATCGGGTGGTACCATTGCTTTTATGACAGGAATATACGAAGAACTTATAGGCTCATTGAAACAATGTGGCCCTTCAGCTTTAAAAGTACTGTTTTCTCAAGGGATAGCCGCTACATGGCAACACATAAACGGTAATTTTTTGCTGACCTTATTTACCGGCATTGTATTGAGTATATTGACAATTTCCAGAGTCGTTTTATTTTTATTGGCAGAATACCCGGTGCTCTTATGGTCGTTCTTTTTTGGCTTAATATTAGCCGCTGTTTGGTCTCTCATCAGACATATCCCCAAATGGGATATAGGACTAGTATTAACCTTTTCTATAGGTACTTTAGCCGCGTTTTATATTACCACTATCAGCCCAACCACCATTGAATCGACTCCTTTCATTGTATTTATCTCTGGCATGATCGCAATATGTGCCATGATATTACCCGGTATTTCAGGTAGCTTTCTATTGTTATTGCTTGGCATGTACGCTCCGATGCTCAGTGCTGTCAAAGATTTTCAAGTAGTCACACTCGGTATATTTGCTTTAGGTTGCGTTACCGGCTTGTTAAGCTTTTCACATGTCCTTAGCTGGATGTTTAAGCACTACAAAACCTTAACGTTGGCTCTTCTGGGTGGGTTTATGCTTGGCTCATTGAATAAAGTGTGGCCATGGAAACACACCATAGAATCAGTAATAGATCGCCATGGTAAGGAAATCCCTTTAGTTCAAGATAATGTTCTGCCTCAACAATTTGAAATACTAACAAGCCAGCCAGCTTACCTTTTGCCTTCAATAGGCTTAGCCATCTTGGGGCTATTGATGGTAGGTTTACTTGAAAATATGGGACCAAAAGCGAAACAAACTTGATGTTAAAATGGTTTAAATCAGTTCGTTTACACAGCGGAAGCATCTTAATCTTCTGCCTTGGCTTGCTTGCATCTAGTTGCACCAATCGCTCTCAACCCGCGCCTGTAATAGAACTTTATCAAGGTAAAACCTACATTGATTTTCAAGCTGAACACCCAAAACCGACAAAATATGTGGTAAATAAAGGCGACACTTTATTTTCGATAGCTTGGTACTCAGGCAAAGATTACCAAGAGTTGGCTAAATTAAATGGCATTAAAAAGCCTTATAACATCTATCCTGATCAAACAATTTATTTTCAAAAAACGGCTCGTTCACGGGTCCAAAAACCACCTCAAAAAGTCCGTAAGAAAGCGGTTGACCTGCCTAAAAAGCAGGCGTATGGTGAAAGTGAAGACAATGTTAACAGCGATTCAACTGAATCCTCTGTCGGCAAATTTCCTAACCAAGTAAAGTTGTGGGGTTGGCCTACGTCAAAACCAGTTTCTGAAGGTTTCTCTGCCAAAGAAAATGGAAACAAAGGCTTGGACTTTTCAGGAAAATTAGGTGAACCAATTTTGGCTGCCGCTGATGGAAAAGTTGTCTACACGGGCAAAGCATTACGTGGGTTTGGTAACCTTATTATTATTAAACATTCTGAAGCTTATTTATCAGCTTATGCGCATAATAGTCAGTTACTAGTAAAAGAACAGCAATGGGTCAAGCGAGGCCAGCATATTGCTAATATGGGTAGTAGTGGGACCGATAAGGTTAAACTTCATTTTGAAGTCAGGTACAAAGGTAAGTCGATTAATCCTTTGAATTACCTACCCAAGCGATAATAACAATAAATTATAAAATACGAATTAGGAGAAGTTAAAAAAACAACGACAGTTAAGGAGTCATATATTATGAGTCAAGAAAAAACAGTTGAAGTAGAAATTAATCCGTTCGCCGACATTGAAGCAGCCGTTGAGCAAGAACTTGCTAAAACAGAAAAGTCTGATAGTGAACAGCTAGAAGAGATATTATCGTCCTCAGAAGGTAACAAAAAGAATCTCGACGCCACCCAATTGTATTTAGGTGAAATAGGATTTTCTCCCTTACTCTCCGCGGAAGAAGAAGTTTACTTTTCCCGTAGAGCATTGAAAGGTGACGAAGCCTCACGCAAACGCATGATCGTAAGCAATTTACGATTAGTTGTTAAGATAGCCAGACGTTACAACAATCGTGGTTTGGCATTGTTAGATTTAGTTGAAGAAGGCAACCTTGGTTTAATTAGAGCGGTAGAAAAATTTGATCCTGAAAGAGGGTTTCGCTTTTCTACTTATGCCACTTGGTGGATCAGGCAAACCATCGAACGAGCGATAATGAATCAAACTCGCACCATACGCTTACCTATTCATGTAGTTAAAGAATTAAACGTATATCTACGAGCGGCAAGAGATCTAGCCCAGCAACTAGATCATGAGCCTACAGCTGAAGAAATCGCTGAAGCCCTCGATAGACCTGTTGCTGATGTGTCTAAAATGTTACGTCTAAATGAAAGAATCACTTCGGTTGACACCCCAATAAGTGGTGACAATGACAAAGCTCTATTAGATGTCATCGCTGACCAAAAAGGTCATGGGCCAGAAGAAGAGTTACAAGATTCAGACATCAAAACAAGCATTCTTAGTTGGTTAGAAGACTTAAACCCTAAGCAAAGAGAAGTATTGGCAAGGCGTTTTGGTTTATTGGGTTATGAGCCTTCTACCCTAGAAAGAGTGGGCGCTGAAATTGGTTTAACACGAGAGCGTGTTCGCCAAATTCAAGTAGAAGCCCTACGCAGACTGAGAGACATGTTAGGCCACAAGGGATTAAACCTAGAGGCTATTTTCAACAAATTAACATAGCCATTACAATGAAGTAGTTTAGTCTATTGTTCATTGATAATTTAAAAGCCTCTTCGGAGGCTTTTTTATAAAGTCATTCAGGTTTTTTCTAAATCACGATAATATCCATCCATTGTCGGAAAATTTAGTGAAACCTTATGTCTCCTTCCACCATCAGATTAACAATATCCGCCGTCGTATCTTTCGCTTTTTATTTCGCTTGGTCTTATTGGGCCAATAGCATGGCGACCAATGACCAAGAATTGGTATTACGCTCCGCGTTAGTGCAAGGCTCTTTAAGCGCAACAGTCACGCTGTTATTTACCTATATTCTAGAAAAATCAGTCGCTAAATTTGGTAAAAACAGTTTTTCACTTATATTTATCGTCCCCATTATTTGCACTGTGCATTCAAAAACCACGCAAAATATTGCGATTTTTAAAACCTTTAAAAATGCGCTAGATAACTCAGCTAGTTATTTGAATAACAATGCTCTACCTGGCTCTTTATTTGCCCCTATTTTACCAATACTTATGCAAGGTAGTATTGCTATTGGTGTCAATGTGTTGAACCACACACCTAACCTATGGTTAACAGTTACACCGAGCATTTTAATTACTGCTATTTATGGTTATGCGTATACATTTACGTTACTAAAAAAACCTAATCAGCCCGTTTCTGCAGAGTAACGAACTTGTAAGCAAGAGGATTATCTTGGTCAGCAATAAATGCTTCACTTTCGAGTTCTTGCCATTGATAGTCAGCATTGAAATCTGGAAATTCAGTGTCGCCTTCAACATCTAAATCGATTTGAGTTAGGTACAACCTGTGACAAAAAGACAAAAAATGCTGATAGATCGTACCACCACCAATAATCATCACTTCTTGTGCATTTTTGTCTCGTGTAGATAGGTGTTCATTTGCAAGTTGCAATGCTTGGTCGCAACTGCCAACTACTGTTGCGTCTTCGAGCACGTAACTCGGGTTGCTGCTAATCACAATATTTAAACGACCAAGGTAACGCCCTACCTATAGATTCATAAGTTTTACGACCCATAATAATGGGTTTACCTAAGGTTGTTCTCTTAAAGTGTTTTAGATCAGCGGGCAAATGCCAAGGCATAGCGTTATTGGCACCGATGACGCGATTATTCGCCATAGCAGCAATCATTGATATGAGCATATTTACGGTTCTTTTGGTTGGGTAAGAGCTGAATGAAAAGAAACTAGTATATAAAAAAAAGCCAGAAATGAATTTCTGGCTACTGTAATTTATTCTTTGGTATAAACCACTTCGAAGCCGTCGTCTTCATCAAAATCATCGTCGTCTTCATCGTCATAGGCATCCTCAATAGCATCTTGGTGGTAAGTATCCCACTTAAAGCCTGAGTCCTGCTCTTCATCTGGCAATTCAATTTCTTCTGGTAATTGCTCAATGAAGTCCATCGCTTTTAGACAAAGTTCTTGCGTGCCTAATTTTTGGAAGGCTGATATTTTATAGTATTCATCATCCCACTCCAGCTCAGCAGCAATTTTTTTGCATAGCTCATCTGCTTCATCTTCAAACATCAAATCGACTTTGTTAAATACTAGCCAACGAGGTTTAGAAGCTAGCTTGGGACTATATTTTTCTAGTTCAGAAATAATGGCTCGGGCATTGTCAACAGGATCAGAACCATCTGCCGGCATGAGATCGACCAAATGTATAAGTACACGACAGCGCTCTAGATGCTTTAAAAACTGCACACCTAATCCGGCCCCATCAGCAGCCCCTTCAATTAGGCCAGTAATATCCGCCACAACAAAACTGCGCATGGCATCTAAACGAACTACACCCAAATTGGGAACTAAAGTGGTAAACGGATAATCAGCCACTTTGGGCTTAGCCGCAGATACACTGCGAATAAACGTAGACTTACCTGCATTCGGCATACCCAACATCCCCACATCGGCTAACAACATTAGCTCTAATTTGAGGTTGCGAATTTCTCCAGGCGTACCATTCGTTTTTTGCCTAGGCGCACGGTTAGTACTCGTTTTAAACCGAGCGTTGCCTAATCCGTGGTAGCCTCCTTGGCCAACTTTCATACGCTGTGTATGTTTCGTTAAATCACCGAGTAATTCACCAGTATCTATGTCCGTCGCTCGCGTACCGACTGGTACTTTGATCTCTAAGTCAGCACCACCGCGCCCTGTACAGTTCGCACTTTGGCCATTTTTACCACGCTCTGCACGGTGAAAACGCTCAAAACGATAATCAATCAAGGTATTTAAGTTTTCGTCTGCAACTAAGTAAACGCTGCCGCCATCGCCGCCATCTCCACCATCGGGTCCACCATCAGGTACATATTTTTCACGACGAAAACCAACAACACCATTACCACCGTCACCCGCTTCGATACGGATCTCAGCTTCATCTACAAATTTCATGACTTACTAACACCTTGAATAAAACTTAATTTTACCGAGTATAGTCTGCTAGTACTAAAAATTGCAGTGCAGACTATTTTTGGGACTTAAACAAAAAAGCCCCGCATAAAGCGGGGCTTCTAAAATATCTTTTTCGTTAATTATTCAGCAACGATGCTTACAAATTTACGATTTTTAGGACCTTTTACTTCGAATTGCACTTTGCCATCAGACAATGCAAATAAAGTATGATCTTTACCAATACCCATATTGTTACCGGCGTGGAATTTAGTACCACGTTGACGAACAATAATGTTACCAGCTAGAACTGACTCACCACCGTAACGCTTAACACCTAGGCGTTTACTTTCTGAATCACGGCCGTTGTTAGTACTACCACCAGCTTTTTTATGTGCCATTTGTATATACTCCTATTAAGCGCTAATACCAGTGATTTTCACTTCCGTGAACCACTGACGGTGACCCATTTGGGTACGTGAATGCTTACGACGACGGAACTTAACGATTTTAACTTTATCGCCACGTCCATGAGTTACAACTTCAGCTGTAACCTTTCCACCACTAACAAATGGTGTACCAATTTTAATATCGTCACCATTGCTCACCATTAAGATGTCACCGAATTCTACAGACTCACCAGGAGCCACTTCGATTTTTTCTAGGCGAACGGTTTGGCCTTCAGCCACACGGTGTTGTTTGCCACCACTTTGGAAAACCGCGTACATAATAAAACTCCGCTCTGCGTCACTTGACGCTTATATTCAAAAACAGGGCGCGAATTGTACGTGAACGGATACCCCCAAGCAAGATCATTTTTCAATTAATTTGGTTAAATATCAGACGTTTTAATTTAACCGCGATTTTTCCTACTATTTACGGGCTCTGAGACTGGATACCCAGATAGAAATCTGTAAAATCCGTGACCATAAAATGTTAAATAAACATGCAATTTTAATAAAGGCCTAATGACTGAAGTATGAAACTTGAAACTATCAACCACCTAGCCCATGACGATATGATGGCAGTTAATGAGTTAATTCAAAATCAAGTCAGTTCAGACGTCGCCCTCATCAACCAATTAGGCTTTTATATTGTCAACAGTGGTGGTAAGCGTTTAAGACCGTTATTAACCGTTCTAGCGGCCCGTGCAGTGGATATAAAGACTAATCAGCATCACACCTTGGCGGCCATAATAGAATTTATACACACAGCCACGTTATTGCATGATGACGTTGTTGATGAGTCCACCATGCGCCGAGGAAAAGAAACAGCCAACGCAGTCTTTGGTAATCAAGCTAGTGTATTGGTTGGCGACTTTTTATATACCCGCTCGTTTCAAATGATGGTGAGCTTAAATAAAATGCGAGTAATGGAAATACTTTCAGATGCAACTAACGTCATCGCCGAAGGAGAAGTATTACAGTTGATGAATTGCAACGATCCAAGCACCAGCGAAGAAAGTTACATGCAAGTCATTTACAGTAAGACCGCTCGACTTTTTGAAGCAGCCACACTGTTAGCAGCCATTTTAACCGAGCAATCTCCGCAAATTGAACAAGCCATGCAAGATTATGGAAAATACTTAGGCACCGCATTTCAATTAGTCGACGACATTTTAGATTACGCTGCCGATCCTGAAGAAATGGGTAAAAATGTTGGTGATGATTTAGCCGAAGGCAAACCCACTTTACCTCTACTATACGCCATGTGGCACGGTACATCAGAACAACAAGCGCAAATTAAACAAGCAATAGAATCTGGTGATGGTATGCAATATTTTGCAGACATCATGACAGCGATGCAACAAACGGGTGCGTTGGACTACACCAAACAACAAGCCATTAATGCATCACAAAAAGCCATACAAGCGCTACAATCCATACCTGATTCTGAATACAAACAAGCACTAATCGGACTTGCACATATCGCGGTAGAAAGAGCCGCTTAGAATAGAAAATATTATACTGTTAAATTATCTAATCTAAGTGTCAAGATTAGAGTATTTTCCATTCATCGTACACACATCAGTAAGATGACAAATACCTAAGACTTGCTGGCTAAAAAAACAGTTTACTAATGGGTACAACATGAAGATCATTGGTTTATATCAAGCAAAAGTCCAAAGAATTGGCCCTAAGTATGAACGGACTGGCATTTATAAACATTCAGTCGAACACGCGACTATCAATGAATTAGGCATACTAGGTGATGTGCAAGTTGACAAACGTTATCACGGCGGACTTGAACGCGCGTTGCATCAGTATGCTCATAAGAGCTATGAGCAGATAATTAAAGCCTATCCCCTCCTCCACCAAACAGCGCGTCCTGGCTTCTATGGGTGAAAACCTCAGCGTTGCTAGCATGCATGAACAAAACGTATGCATTGGCGATATTTATCAAATAGGCGAATGCCGAATTCAAGTATCCGGCCCTCGTATGCCTTGCTTCAAAATCGCTGAGAAATTCAAAACCCCTAAGCTAGATAAGTTTGTGGCAAAACACGCCATACATGGTTGGTATTACCGAGTCCTGACGACGGGTACGCTACAGCTAAATGACACTGTTGAGCTAATCGAACGACCCAATCCAATCATAAGCATTGCTAAGTTTCTTGAGGTTGTACAAGGCAAAGAGACGGAGCAAGCCTTGGTTTTACAGTGTATCGAAGCTCAAGACCTAGATCCTGAATGGCGTGAACGCTTGGTACGCGAACACTCATACTAGCTCCATCAATGAGAGAAATAAAACAACCTAAATCCTGGAAAAGCCAAGCCTCTCGATAACACTCTTTTACTGTCTAGCGATGTTGGATTGTTTAGCTTAAACGATACTTCTTATCCAGAACTCAGGTTAAAAAAGAGTGAGATTCACACTAAAGCCGAATAAGCACTTTTGACTTAAAAACAAAAACGCCGTATCTGTTACCAGACACGGCGTTTATACACTAAATATCAAATGGCTTAAAAATTAAGCTTCTTGAATGATGATTAGTTTGATAGTTGTTGTTACATCTGAGTGTACTTGTAAATCGATTTCGAATTCACCCGTTTCACGTAAAGTACCAGTAGGTAATTTAACTTCAGATTTAACCACTTCAACGCCAGCAGCAGTAATTGCATCAGCAATGTCGCGAGTACCGACAGAACCAAACAATTTACCTTCATCACCAGCTGGAGAAGCGATAGTCACTTCAGCCAACTCAGCGATTTTCTCTGCTCGAGCTTGCGCTGCAGCTAGGCCTTCAGCAATTTTTGCTTCTAGCTCAGCACGACGTGCTTCAAACTTTTCAACGTTTACTTTAGTAGCTGGAACTGCTTTTCCTTGTGGGAACAAGAAGTTACGAGCATAACCTGATTTTACAGTGACAGTGTCACCCAAGCCGCCTAGGTTAGCGATCTTGTCTAATAATATGATTTCCATCTTTGCTACCTACGATTACTTGTGAGAATCAGTATATGGAAGCAATGCCAAGAAGCGCGCGCGCTTGATAGCAGTTGACAACTGACGCTGATATTTAGCGCTAGTTCCAGTGATACGGCTAGGTACAATTTTACCACTTTCAGTGATGTAATTTTTCAACATTGCGATGTCTTTGTAATCTATCTCAGCAACACCTTCAGCAGAAAAACGACAGAACTTACGACGTCTAAAAAACGAGCCATTATTCGTCTCCTTCTTGTGCGTCTGCAGCTTCAGCTGGTGCTTCTTTAACAGGAGCAGCGGCTGGCTTGTCATATGATTTTTCTTCACGTTTTTCACGACGTTCTTCTTTAGCCATTGGAGACTGTTCAGTCACAGCAGCTTTAGTACGCATAACAAGGTTACGCAAAACAACATCATTAAAACGGAAAGCAGTTTCTAGCTCTTCAACAGCTTCAGCAGTCGCTTCAGCGTTAACAAGAACATAGTGGGCTTTATGAAGTTTATCGATTGGGTAAGCCAATTGACGACGGCCCCAATCTTCCAAGCGGTGGATAGTGCCGCCATCTTGGGTAAGAATTCCGGTATAACGCTCGATCATACCTCAACTTGTTCACTCTGGTCAGGGTGAACCATGAATACGATTTCGTAATGACGCATCATATTGCTCCTCACGGTTGTAGTCTCGACAGCACAGTCAAACTGTATAGAGACAAGGAACTAAAGTTAGTGACTGTTTTAAGCGGCGCGGATTGTATATAATCTATGCGCTAACTACAAGGTTTATTTGTTGTTTTACCAGATAAGAGCATGTGCTTCGCACAAGGAGCATTGACTTCGTTCAGCGCAATCCTTTGTTTTTTTTGATAAAGCCTCCCAGCTTCACCCGTGACTTCTCTTTAAACGGCAAAATAGGTAACCAAGAAAGTCTTTGCTCCAGACTCATTCCTCATCCATCGAATAATTGTCTTTAATTTAATGCCGAAACCGCCCTAAGGCGCTCCCAGCGATAAGAGATTGCCTTACCCGGATGCACCTATTTGGGCATTCAACAAGCCAATTATTTAATGGGGATTTGTAGTTGTGGAATGTCAACAGCATAGCTTCAACATAACTAAAAATTCTACGTTTTTACCTTTGTCATTCCGCTAGTTCTTGCTAACAACATGCAGGGATGACATAGGAGTGTCATGGGGTGTTTATCCCACTCTCGTCATTCCGTCCCGGCTACCTGTCACTCCGGAGCTCCCATTTCTGTCATTCCGGTACTGTTTTAAGCCCTCGTCATTCCGGTACTGTTTTGAGCCCTCGTCATTCCGGTAGTGTTTTGAGCCGGAATCGGTTTGGTTTTGGCTGTTGTCATGAATGTCACTTATTCAGCATTGTGGATCCCTGCTAACAACATGCAGGGATGACATAGGAGTGTCATGGGGTGTTTATCCCACTCTCGTCATTCCGTCCCGGCTACCTGTCACTCCGGAGCTCCCATTTCTGTCATTCCGGTACTGTTTTAAGCCCTCGTCATTCCGGTACTGTTTTGAGCCCTCGTCATTCCGGTAGTGTTTTGAGCCGGAATCGGTTTGGTTTTGGCTGTTGTCATGAATGTCACTTATTCAGCATTGTGGATCCCTGCTAACAACATGCAGGGATGACATAGGAGTGTCATGGGGTGTTTATCCCACTCTCGTCATTCCGTCCAGGCTACCTGTTACTCTGGTGCTCCCATTTCTGTCATTCCGGTAGAAGTACCTTATTAAGATACCTTATTAAGACACCCATCTTAATTATCTTGATCATCTACGTTGGTGTGTTGGTTTTATCTCAGCTGTTTATCCATTTTATTGTTCGCTTGGTTTTCACATAATTTAGTCATGCTCTTCGCCGCGAAATGATTGGCGAGTGGATATAATTTTTTGTTACCCTAATTGAAGGTAGAGCAAGCAGTGGCACATTTTATTGGTGTCTACTGTGATAAATTTGGATATTAAATGAAAAATACAAAAGTTGGATTTATTGGTTTAGGCCTTATGGGCGCAGCTATGGTTGACCGCTTAATATCACTTGGATATGAGGTAACCGTACTGGGTAATCGAACTCGTACTCCTATTGATGCCGCGCTAGCAAAAGGGGCTAAAGAAGCAGAATCGGCCAAAGCACTAAGCCAAGTGTCGGATATTATCATGCTTTGTATGGATACTTCAGCGTCAGTAGAGTCACGTGTTTATGGTAATGAAGGTGTGATATCGGGTTTAAGTGCTGGCAAGGTGGTTATCGATTTCGGTACGTCATTGCCTAGCTCAACGAAAGCGATAGGGGCTAAGGTGAATAAACTCGGGGCGTATTATCTTGACGGTCCCTTAGGCAGAACACCATCTCATGCAATTGAAGGTAAGCTAAACATTATGGCTTCTGGTGACGAAACTGGTTTTGGCATCGCCAAACCCGTATTAGAGGATTTATCTGAAAATCTCTTTTATTTAGGCTCTCTAGGCTCAGGCCATACCATAAAACTAATCAATAACTTCTTTGCGATGACCACTGCCTCTGCCATGTCTGAAGCATTTGTAATGGCCGACAAAGCGGGTGTAGACCGCCAGACCCTTTATAACGTCATGTCAGCCGGTCCATTACATTCGGCAATGATGGATTTTGTTAAAAGTTTCGCTATTGAAAACAATCCAAAAGATCTCGCTTTTAGTATTAAGAATGCCGCTAAAGATGTTGGGTATTATACCCAAATGGCAGAAGATCTAGGTATCGACAGTATAATGTCTAAGTCAGCAAATAATACTCTAACACAAGCAGTAGAGCAGGGTTATTCGGAGAATATGGTGCCAGAATTGGTGTCTTTCTTTGAGAAGAAATTTAAGTAACTTGTGTAACCCAGTAATAGGTGTGACTTTGAGTAAACATGGCTAGAATATTTCCGGCCATGTATTACTTTTCCCTACTTTATATCCACCACTACGCTTTATGCATAGAAATGATCAAAACAGTTGGTTAAATTGTCCATCGGTGCTGACGTCAATGTGTTACAAAAAACGCATAAAGTGTTGAGTTATACCAATCCACATTCCAACGCCTTGTTTAAATAATCACAAGAGGTATTCTGAAAGATCGCCTGACAATACGAATTGGCATTAAATAACTGTACTTTAAAATAAACATCACTCAAGGTAGCCCAACTAAGTTGGGAAAATAGACGGGATTTACATGGATACAGGGCAAAGCACCAGCAACCAAATTAACAATACATCAAAACTAAAAGGTGTCTATTGCAGCAATTGGCTCTTGCTCTTAGCAATCATTTATACCCTGTACTTTGCTCAATCACTAATTATTCCCTTGGTACTAGCCATATTGATTGCTTTATTGTTGAACCCTTTGGTTACAAACCTAAGCAAAATGCATATTCCCCGAGCCATTTCTTCAGTGGTTTTGTTAGCCATGCTGACCACACCATTTACCATCATTGGCGTGGAATTAATTGAACCAGCGCAAAAATGGGCAAAGCTTATCCCTAAACTGTCAGTGCATGTGAATGAACAAGTAGAGTCAATTAGTGGCGCATTTGAGGAGGAAGTAAAAGAAACTCAAAAACTCGATTCTAGTTGGTTTAATTGGTTTTCGAGAAGTAACGCACCTAAACCTAAGCAGAAACCTGCCAACCTCGTAACAGAACGTATAAAGCAGGGCGGGATGGAATTAGTCATAGATACCCTAGGTGCCACTCCTATTTTCTTTGCACAATTGTTAGGTAGTGCCATATTAATACTATTTTTACTCATTTTTGGCCCTAGTTTATTTGCAGCCTTTGTCAAAGAATTGGCCTTGAAAGAGCAACGCGAAAAAGCAATTCACTTAGTTGAAGTGACGCAAAAACAGCTCTCAACTTATATCATTACTGCAAGCCTCATCAACTTAGGATTAGGCTTAAGTACCGCCATCGCCCTTTATTTTATCGGCTTAGAAGATGCGTTATTGTGGGGGGTGATAGTGGCAGTACTTAACTTTATTCCCTACATTGGCTCGGTAATTGGAGTGGTTATTTTATCAATGGCAGGTATGGTCCACTTTGGCGTGACACTATCTGCATTCATACCAGTTGCCGCTTATTTGTTGTTAAACATAATTGAATCGCAAGTTATCACTCCCACTGCCATGGGTAAGAAGATGTTGATCAATCCTCTGGTTATTATGTTGTGGTTGTTGGTTTGTGGCTGGTTATGGGGATTGGCTGGCGTACTACTTTCAGTGCCCCTACTCGTCTGCATTAAATTAGTGTTATCAGAATTAGGCATTTGGACAAACTGGCTGAGGGTAATTGAAGCAGGGAAACAAAACTAATACCAACGCCGATAGATGTGCGCTCAGCGATAATGTTCCAGTGGATTTTGCAGGTCCACTTAAAACCAAAATTCAATGATTTAGTTAACCCTTATTAGATTAATGACAACGAATAGTGCAAGGAATTTGGTGCGCCCAGAGAGATTCGAACTCCCGACCAACTGGTTCGAAGCCAGTTACTCTATCCAGCTGAGCTATAGGCGCAATGTAGATAAGCGAAGGATGTTATCACAGCTTAAGCAAGGTGCATTACCAAAATTAACAAAAAATGACGAAAAAACCTGTAATTTTTTTCAATCGGTTATTATTCGCCCATAGCTCGGTCAATATTCGTCCACTGTGATGTACTCAACCTGCTATCAAACAAAATTCCCCCTCTATTTAACACTGCTACCAATCCACATCAATATCTGATCACTTGGCTATATTGACCTGAATCCTGGATAAGCCGAACCTCTTGAGATATGCTCTTTTTGTGTCTAGCGGCGTTGGATCATTCAACAATAACAGGTTATTACGTACAATAATCCGCCTTGCTATACACAAAAAATTCCGTTACCGAATAACACTTAGCTGAGGTTATATTAGAATGAACTAGTCTTGCAGCGCCATACTCATGCTTTAATCCTGTTAAGCAACTAAAGCATGAGGCTATAGGTGATTTATCGATGTGCAACGGCTGCCATAACTTCTTGGAAATTTCTAGGTTTAGGGGAGATTTGCACTGGCATATGCAAAGACTTAGCAATGTCTATCGCAGAAATCATTCCAACTATTTCTTTATTTGTGTGGGCAATAACCAACAAGTATGGTGTACCTTGCTCGTGCATTGTCGCCAGTACGTCACCAATTGTTGAGCTCATAACGCTTTGCAATTGAAGGCCAATACACTCTGACTTAGGCGTCATTAAATGAGCAATCGTTAAGTCTCCTCTTGGCACCCCCAATTTATTTGCGGTACTCAGTACTCTTGAACTTTGTAAGTCAGCCAAAGTTACAATTCCAACAAATTGTTCCAGCGAATTTCTCACCAGAGCTTTGCTCATATGAGTGTTTTTGAGCAAGTCGGTTGCTTGTTCGATCGACATTTCATCAAACAACATTAGTGCGGTGTTATTTGAAAAATTGGCCATTATATCAATCGCCGGACTCTCCAATTCTAGAGGTGTATTCATAGATTGACGGTTAATTTCGTAGCCTTCTAAATGGCTTATTGGTAAATTTTTGTAAGACGACATAGTGCGTACCTCAGTAAACTAAAACTAAATTAAATATAAAAATGTTAAAACTTAATTATCTTTCGTTTAAAGAGAAGGCGGGGCACGAACATTAATAGTATGGAAATTAAATACAACAGCATAGTCAAGGCCATGCATGACGACCTTTGAGCCAAGCATGCTGTCATTAATATTATTTTTGTAAAGTAGGACTGGATCAGATGAATCATTGTCATCTATGTTCAATTCTAGGACACTAAAATCGACATTAACATGGCTAACAATTTCACTAAATTGAGTATCATTTTTAGCAGAGCTATGGCTAGAAAAAAGAAAAGCCACGCACATAATCAGCACACTAACAAGTGCCTTATATATGTTTGAAATTTCTCGCATAGACCGCATTTAACTATCTCAATGAAATGGGAATGAATAACAAGTTAGACACTTTGCTTCAACTAAGTTCCAACTTATTATAGTAATTTATCTATCTAATATAGGTACAAACTGCACAAAATCACTACTAAATGTAATTTACTTTTTGCAACAGTGTCACCTTCCAGATACCAACTCTTTACTTTCAAGTATTCTCCAGACCATACCTACGCCTAAACCATAGGTACTTTTATCTACAAATATTGGACTATTAATATTTGCCGCACCTGAGTGAAAGGTCATGCCGCCGCCCACAAACACACGGATATCATTAGTTGCTTCAAACGACACACTGATACCTAAATTAGTGCCCATATATCCGCCCTTCGCGTCATAACTCCCGCGTTCAGCAGTGACATAGTCAGTATCGACTTGATAAAAATAATCTTGCAAGTCTTCTGTCGCCCATGACGGAGAGAGTCGAATAGACAAAGCCGTTTTTTCACTCAACCAGCCTTTTTGTACATAAGATAACTGAGGCTGAAAAACATACCCCCTATGATTAATGCCCGAAAAATCAGTAGAAAAAGCGGCACGAGCTTGTAAATTAAAGAACAGCTCCGAACGGCCATGCTCAGCAAATTCGAAATCGGCGATCCGCATTTTTAATTGCGGCCCCACTTCAAAAATAAAGTCTAAATCTGGCATACCATGCCGCGTATCATTGTCATTTGAATCAGAGCCAAAAGACGCTGCCATAGACACATCTAATTCATACCAACTTTTATCGATAGCAACGGCTCTAACAATAGAACCGTCGCCCACTCGCAGTACTTTCCCTCGATATATGCCATAAGGTGTGGCAATAACATTTGTTTCGTTTTGCCCCGCCGCTGGGTAAGCAGGATTATTGAAGGCGGCGGCAAATGCCCCGACTTCCCATACTGGCCGTAAATCTTCCTCCAGTTTGATATCTTCTTGGGCGAAAGTAGACCCACACCATAAAATAGACAAAACAAACAAACTGACTCTAGACAAAATAATGTTTCCTTTATTAAACGACTGTTTAGCTAGCATTTACCAATAAGCATAGCGCTCCAACGACCGATACTCTAAACCATTAACTAATTGAAAAATGTAATTAAATTTAACAGCTCTATTTTACAGTTCAAATACCCTGTTAAAAATTCATAGGCAGCAAGGTTTTAACATCTTTCCCTTGCGACGCAAAACAAACTTTTTCAAAGTTTTTTTACTAAACCTTGAGATCAATTCCGCCAACCCCATCTCTGGACGCAGAACAAAGTTCTATTAAATAAGAATTCTAGGTAACTGAAAACTCAATTACCTAACAATCGGCTCGTATAATCGGGTCACCACTATTTAACATTGGAATTTTCAGGAGATTTGAAAATGGCAATTCGTCCTTTAAACGATCGCGTTATCGTTAAGCGTCAAGAGCAAGAAAGTAAATCTGCAGGTGGCATTGTGTTAACAGGCTCAGCAGCAGAAAAATCAACGCGCGGCGAAGTTATCGCGGTAGGTAATGGCCGCACTTTAGACAACGGCGACGTAAAAGCTGTTGACGTTAAAATCGGCGACATCGTAATTTTTAACGATGGCTACGGGGTTAAAACTGAGAAGTTAGACGGTGAAGAAGTCCTTATCCTTAGTGAAAGCGACATTTTAGCAGTAGTCGAATAAACCCAATTCATTAACCAATTTTAGAGGAATACTTATCATGGCAGCAAAAGAAGTTCGTTTTTCTGATGACGCACGCGTAAAAATGTTAGCGGGCGTAAACATCCTAGCTAACGCAGTAAAAGTAACGTTAGGCCCTAAAGGACGTCACGTAGTTTTAGACAAATCATTTGGCGCACCTACCATCACTAAAGATGGTGTATCAGTAGCCAAAGAAATCGAATTAGCAGACAAATTCGAAAACATGGGCGCACAAATGGTTAAAGAAGTAGCTTCTAAAGCCAATGACGAAGCCGGTGACGGAACCACTACTGCTACTGTATTGGCGCAAGCTATCGTAACTGAAGGTTTAAAATCTGTTGCAGCAGGCATGAACCCAATGGATCTTAAGCGCGGTATCGACAAAGCAGTTGTGGCTGCGGTTGAAGAATTAAAAGGCCTATCTGTTCCTTGTGCTGACAGCAAAGCTATTGCGCAAGTAGGGACTATCTCTGCCAACTCTGACTCAGAAGTAGGCGACCTTATCGCAGAAGCTATGGACAAAGTAGGTAAAGAAGGCGTTATTACTGTTGAAGAAGGTCAATCTCTACAAAACGAATTAGAAGTTGTAGAAGGTATGCAATTCGACCGTGGTTACCTATCTCCATATTTCATGAACAATCAAGAAAACGGCACAGTTGAACTAGACAACCCGTTCATCTTATTGGTTGACAAAAAAGTCTCTAACATTCGTGAATTGTTACCAACTCTGGAAGCAGTAGCTAAAGCTTCTAAGCCTTTGTTAATCATAGCTGAAGATGTTGAAGGCGAAGCCCTAGCAACACTAGTTGTGAACAACATGCGTGGTATTGTTAAAGTTGCTGCGGTAAAAGCCCCAGGTTTCGGCGACCGTCGTAAAGCAATGCTACAAGATCTTGCCACACTAACTGGCGGTACTGTGATTTCTGAAGAAATCGGCCTAGACCTTGAAAAAGTTACGTTAGAAGACCTAGGTACTGCGAAACGTGTTGTTATCAATAAAGACAATACCACTGTAGTTGATGGTGCTGGTGAAGAAGAAGCAATTCAAGGCCGTGTAGCACAAATTCGTGCTCAAATCGAAGAATCAAGTTCTGACTACGACAAAGAAAAACTTCAAGAACGTTTAGCTAAACTAGCTGGCGGTGTTGCAGTTATCAAAGTTGGCGCAGCCACAGAAGTTGAAATGAAAGAGAAGAAGGACCGCGTTGAAGACGCACTTCACGCTACTCGTGCAGCAGTAGAAGAAGGCGTAGTAGCCGGTGGTGGTGTTGCTCTAGTACGTGCAGCGTCTAAAATTTCTGACCTAGCAGGCGACAACGAAGACCAAACTCACGGTATTAAATTAGCACTACGTGCAATGGAAGCGCCACTTCGTCAAATCGCATCTAACGCCGGTGCAGAAGCATCAGTAGTGACTAATGCGGTTAAAAATGGCGAAGCTAACTTCGGTTACAACGCTGGTAACGACACATACGGCGACATGCTAGAAATGGGTATTCTTGACCCAACTAAAGTAACGCGCTCTGCGCTTCAATTTGCAGCATCAATCGCAAGCTTGATGATCACAACCGAAGCTATGATTGCAGACGCGCCACAAGACGAAGCTGCTGCACCTGCAATGCCTGACATGGGCGGAATGGGTGGTATGGGCGGAATGGGCGGCATGATGTAAACAACATCACACCTTTTCATAGAAACTCATAACGTTTCAAAAAAGCCCGTAAAGCTATGTTTTACGGGCTTTTTTATTGACATTTTAATTCAAAGGGTTTCAAATGAGATCACAAAGTTTAAATATTGTCTGGGTATAAAGTAGGGGTTCTATATTTTTGAGCCTTATATTAATCATGAGTTTACTAACAGATCCCCCACCTTATACCCAGATGTGAGGTTTAGTATGTCGTTAACCGCACTTGAAGTTAAAAATATTTCGTGTCCAGGTGATAAGAAGCAAATTAAAAAACATGACGCTAATGGCTTGTTTTTAATAGTGAAGAATAACCAAAGCAAGCTTTGGCGTATGCGTTATAAGTATGCAACCAAACACCAAGAACTTGCTCTTGGAAAATACCCCACTATAACCCTTCATGAAGCCAGAAAAATGGTTGATGAGGCTCGCATTTTACTTGCTAAGGGAATAAACCCATCCGAAGAAAAGCGAGAAAGAAAACGAGCTGCTAATGTTGGAGATAGAGCATTCAAAGTTGTTGCTCTTAAATGGTGGGAACAGCAGAAAGATTCGTGGACAAAAGACCATAAAGATCGAATTAATCGATGGATATTACAAGATGCTAAATCTATTGGTGACTTAGCCATAGATAAGATAGATGCAGGCCACATTACTGAATTGATGCTCAAGATTGAAGCTTCGGGAACACCTAAAAAATGCCCCGTCATTCTTTCAGTAATAAACCGTATTTTTGGTTATGCACTTGCTCACAGGCTAACTAGGACTAATCCAGCGCAAGGTTTACCGTTAAGCGATATAATAAAGCCTCTTCCTAAAGTTAAGCATATGCCTGCTGTCGTTAAGCCTGACGAGCTGGCAAAGCTTATAAATGACATAGATAACTCAGAGGGCGGTACATTCTGCACAGTAGAAGCGTTAAAACTCCTCCCTCGCCTATTTCTCCGCCCTAATGAGTTACGTTGTTTAAAATGGGAATACATAGATTTTGATGATCGAATCATCAGAATACCTGCTGAAGAAATGAAAAAAAGTAGAGAGCATTTAGTCCCATTGGCTGAACAAGTTATCAAGCACTTAAAGCAAGTTAAAGACGTTACTGGCTACTCAGAGTTTGTATTTCCAAATGCCCGCGATGCGTCAAAACCGATTAGTAAGAACGTATTAACTAACAGATTAAGAGATTTAGGATATTCGGCTGATGTCGTTTCAGCACACGGTTTCAGAAGTACAGCCTCAACTATTCTTCACGAAAAAGGTTGGAATCATGAAATTATAGAAGTTCAATTAGCTCACTTAACTGGAACTGCAACGAGTCGTGCATATAACCGATCCATTTACCTGAAAGAAAGGCGGAAAATGATGCAAGAGTGGGCTGATTTTTTGTCATTTTTTAATCACAAACAAGGAAAACAACTTTCATGATAGTGAGGTTTATAGAAAAGATAAAATTTAGGAAAAAGTATGGTGGAAACCCAACCGTTTGCCAGTTTATTGATGAATGGATTAAGGCTCCAGAGAAACACTTCTTTGGCTATTATGGTAAGTCGTTAGAGTGATCAACAATTTATAATCAAGAGGGCTTCTACGCATTACCTGATAGCCATGGAATTAGTTCTTTACCAGATATTAGATGCGAATATATAGAATATGACTACTCCCTATTAATAGGAAACGTTGAAGGCATAATCATGCACTCGGGAGGAGTAGTTCAAATTAATCATTTTGCTCTAAAAACAAATTTAACAAGATGTAAAATTGGCATTACATTTTTCAAAGCTATACTTTGTTTTCTGAAATCCAAAAGTGCAATATCTGTTGAATTCCATGAAAATCACAGCTCAAAAATAGAGCGTTACCGACGCTTTTTTAAAAAATTAGAAATAAAGGAATCTGCAGCTGGTGTTTGGCGTGTAGAATTATACGACAATGATCATATCCCAAATAACGTATTATCTTTTCATGAAGAATTAAAAAGAAGCTCTAAGGCCTAAATATTCTTATTTGATTTACTGATCAGAAAACAGATAATAGCTCGCAAAATTTTTAACATTTCAACCCTAACTCTTTAGCTAAAACAGAAACTCTTTGTCTTGTTACTCCGATTTGTTTAGCAATTCTGCTGAAATTTAGTTTTTCACCATTGTTTAATTGTTCCACGGCTAATTTTTTTATTTGTTTCCGCAAGCTTGAATTTTGGCGCTTAGGCGAGCTCTTTTTATAATCGCAATACGTTTCGTATCTACTAATTACAGTCAGGATTAGAAAAACATCCTGTGCATTGTTTTCAAAGTTTAACCAACTAGAGTATGCGGATGTTTTAGGATCAAATGCGTAGCGTAGTTTATTCGCAAAGTTGAACCAGTTGGAACTGTCCTGTGGATTTACAAATTTTATTCTTTTAAATCCGTTAGGGAATTTTAATTTTACAAATTGTATAAGTAAGTTAGCGAATTGAGACCAGTCATTAATGAATATTTGCTCAAAAGGCAATAAGCCTTTTATTGAAGGGCATCTTAAATCACTTAAACTAGATCGTTCTTTTTTATGATAATCGTTCGAAAAGGTAAGAAACTCGCTGGGCTGTACACCAAGTCGTTTGATCCAACCAAATAATTTGACTGAACTAATATTATTTAACCCTCCAGTATCTTTATCTGGAATTTTATCTGCGTTATTAACGCAGTACAGTTTTAAAGCCTTTCTATCCGTATGGTACAAGCTTTTGTTAGTGCTGTGCTCCTTACATAACATTTCGGTTTGTCTAGTTTTACAAAATGGTTGATAATCAACCTCTCGCCAACATAAAGCGCAAATAGGTAACTTTGGGGACTTAGTTTTCGTTTTAATAAATAGCGTTTTTATATCCTTTAATGACAATAAAATTCCATCAATGTAATCAGCTAGCTCTTTTTGCTCATAATCGTGCAGTTCTCTTACTACAATTTCTACCCGAATAATCGCTTTCTTTATAGTTCCTGATGTCTCAATTAACAATTTGAAGTTTTTTGGTAGAACATCTCTGTATTTTTTCAAACAATAACTTCCTCCAATTAAAACTGATGACGCTTCAATTGGAATTGGGATTTGTTCGAAGTGATCAATCGCGTAAATTGCTCCCTCAATTCTCTTCTGCCTTATATCTTTAGATGACTCCCTAGCCAATTTATACAAGAAATTAACAATCGTTCTTACCTCTTCAGAATGTTCCCAATACAAACTCTCCCCCACCATTTGTCAATAGTTAAATCCCAACAAAGAATACCAGATAATATTTTAGACAGATAGATTATCTGCCGAACTTTAAACAAAGGTAAGCAACATAATGAATAACCAAAAACAGATTTTAAGCTCAAAAGAGTTAGCAAAATTATTAGGCGTCAGCCGAGCAACTTTATGGCGTATGCGCCAAGAAAATCTAGTCCCCCAACCGATCCAAATATCCGTGCGTTTAATTGGGTGGGAAAGACATGTCATCGACGCATGGCTAAAAGAAAGAAGAGAGCAGCTTCACTAAAAAGCTGTGATGACTCAGACCCGAGCGCACCTTCGGTGGTGCAGGTCTCAAGTAAAAATAGGCTGATATACATATAAGTAGAGTCATTAGAACGATTTCACACCGAAATAAAAATTTCTAATTTCAGCCCTAACACAATTGCAATCAAAGCGATTTCTTCGAAATCAAATAGGCATATATAAATGAACAAATTTAAACACTTACAACAGAAAGCGATCACAGTTCGTTTTTCTATAGCAGACTACTTAAAAATCGAACAAGAAGCCGAAAATCTGGGTTCAAATTTAGCGGATGTCATGCGAAAAGCATGGATAGCTTACAACAGTTCACAAGACTTTAAAACGGATCTTAAAAATTCAGAGAACAGATTAATTAGCAAAATTTTCGAGGTTTGCTCTGCTGTCCAAGGTTTAACTGAACAGGAACGTGAAGAAGCTTTTCATGAACTAAAAATTAGATTAAATGGGGGTTCAAAATGACTCTTTTAGGACGTTACCAAGATTGGAAGTTTATGGTTTTAGTTTGGCTATTTTTAACACTTTTACTAAGTTATTTTGCCATAAACTATACATGGCAAATAGGCACTCGATGGCACCCATTCGAATACCATTTACTTCAATGGTTGCAGATAGTTAAGGGATACATATTTCATAAAACATCTGACTTTAATACTTACAATAATTACCTAGTTAATAATGATCTGATAAGCCATTTTTGGATTCATCTAATAATTCCAATACTTATATGTAGTATTTTTGGTGGTTTTCTGGCCTTCAAGTTCATTTATGTCGAAGGGGGAATAGATTTATATAAATACAAATCGGGTATCAGGTTACTACCTAATAAACAGGCGGTCAGATACCACAAAAGAAAATTAGTACGCAAAAATCTAAAGTTTGCATTACCTCTTCATCCATTAGTTTATTTACCGTTGCATGAACAGTTAGGCAACATATTTATATCTGGATCGCAGGGTTCTGGAAAAAGTACAGTTCTAAAACCTATTCTCAATGCCATATTTCAATATAACCGACATGCACTAGTTTACGACGCAAAATTAGAGTACACGCAATTATTTTATAAAAAGTCAATTATCCTAATTAACCCATTTGATACACGATCAGCGTGCTGGGATATCGGCAAAGATATTGATTCTGAGTTATCAGCTCGAAATGTGGCTGAAGCTTTTATAAAAGAGTCTAAGGATCCGTTTTGGAGTGATGGGGCTAGAGAAGTTTTAATTGGTATTTTGTTGTCACTCAATAACACAATCCCCGACTGGACTTGGCAAGACTTAAATTCGCATTTGTCTATTAGCATAGATAAACTGCAAGAGTTAGTTAGTAACTACCACCCGAGAGCTAGAGTATTCGTAGAAAAAGACAGTAAAATGACACAAAGTTTGCTTGCTTATATGTCAACCCAACTTAGTTGGATTAATGTCGTTTCGGAATACTGGAAAGATAATAATAAACACAGTTTTTCTGTCAACCAGTGGGTCGAGTCGGAGTTAACTGAACATCAAGTCATTATTCCAAACATTCCTAATTATAGCCACGTATCTTCTCCCGTATGTGCCGCATTGTTATCTCTAACTGCTAACCGCTTGCTGAGTCAAGAAGACAACGATAGACAATTTTGGTTTGTTCTTGATGAGTTAGCTGATTTGCCTAAAACGAAATCATTAATTAACTGGCTTTCAAAAGGTCGCTCTAAAGGTGGGCATACCGTTGCAGCCACACAAGCTCAGCAACAGTTACGTTCCAAATACGGGGATGATGCCGAGACATTATTAAGCTTATTCTCAAATAATATTACCTTGCGCACGAACTCTTATGAATCGGCTTCAAAGTTATCAAAAAATATTGGTAACAGAACCGTTGAACTTCAGTCGATGAATTACGATAAAGATGGAAATGTCAGTACATCAACGCAAGAAAAAGAGCTACCAGCAGTCACTGCTGAGCAAATAATGCACTTGCCTACCCCTAGTTCAAAAGGAGTTACTGGTTTTTTAACACTTGCAGGATATAAAGCGACTTATCTCCTCACTTGGCCATATCCTCAATTAAACCCAATAGCTGAGGGCTTTATAGCCAAAGGAATTGAACAGCCCGATATTTCCCCAACAAATAGACGGGGTGCTAGAGGGAGAAACAGAGCATGTTAACAATCTCTCCCATTAACAATATTGGTTATTACGCAAATTTGGCTACAGAAGATTACTATTTAGACGGCGGAGAACCAGAAGGTGAATGGGTAGGTTTAGGCTCTAGATTATTTAAAGAACTATCAGGAACTGTTAAAAACGAACACTATCAAAATATTTACCATGGTGTCTCACCTTGTGGTCAATACGCTCTAAGGCAATTCAATAGTTCATCAAAGGCAAAGCAACGTGCTGGTTGGGATTTAACCTTCAGCGCCCCAAAGTCAGTTAGTGTTGCATGGGCTAGAGCGGATCGTAAATTGCGTCACAAAATTCAGCTTGCACATAAGCTAGCAGTATTAAAGTCAGTTTCTTTGATTGAAAATAATGTTGCTGTTACCAGAACAGGTAAAGGAGGCTTAGTTCAAGAACAACCAATTGGTATTGTTGCTAGCTGTTTTGAACATAGTACGAGTCGAGCTCAAGATCCACAGCTTCACTCACACTGCTTAATATCGAATATTGCCGCTCGCGAAAACGGAACTTGGGGTACTTTAGATAGTAAACATTTTTATAATTGGAAAATGGCTATAGGAGCCGCGTACAGAGCTGAACTTGCCAAAAATTTACAAGAGCTAGGCTTCACTATTGAATCAGATGGTGAAAGTTTTAGACTTGGAGAAATCCCTTCAGATATTTGTAACTTTTATTCGAAACGCACAAAAGATATCAAAGCAGAACTTGAAAAATCCGGCATTAAAAATAGTTCTAGCAGAGCTGGAGATATCGCCACATTATTAACACGTCAGAAGAAGGATACTATTTCGCGTGTTGATCTATTCAATCGCTGGCACAAAGAGCTAGACCAACTTGGATATACTGAGTCTCAATTCCAGCAACGCTTGGATATGAGTAGCAAGAATGTCTTACTAGACCTTGATCAAACTAACAATTTAACTATCGAATCACTTGGTGAGCAGCTAATTAATTCTAAGTCTTCATTTACTGTCCAAGATATTTATAAACAAGCTTTCGTAACTGCGCAAATTACGCTAGATGGCATAACAACAGTTAAGTTAGTTGTTAAAGAGTTCATTAATGACTTTAACACTATCGAATTGGGTTTCGATTCCAAAGGGAGGCAACTTTATACGACTAATGCCACTTTAGAACTTGAAAGTATGATGATAAATAAAGCAAAGGGGTTAACAAAGCAAAGTTCATTTGAAGTTTCTCTTCAATCAATAAATAAAGCTATTAAATCAAATGCCTTTATACTCTCTGACGAACAGCAGGAGGCTATTTATAGATCTTGTGAACCAAGTAATTTAAGAACTATTCAAGGGTCTGCTGGAGCAGGAAAATCTGCTTCAATGAATGCGGTAAGAAAAATTTATAATGAAAATGGATATAAAGTTATTGGCGCTGCTATTGCAAAATCAGCAGCTAATAATTTGGCTGATGAAGCAAACATCACGACTTTCACAATTGCTAAGCTTTTAAAGGATGAGTCAAGATTGAATTTATCAAATTCTGTAATTTTGATAGATGAAGCAGGACAGGTGAGTACAAAAGATTTATTGAAGTTAATTAATTTAGCAAAAGGCAATAATTGTAAGTTGATCTTAGTTGGCGAGGATAAGCAGTTAGACGCAATTGAACATGCAGGTTCTCTGAGGTATTTATCTCAACCAGAAGTAATAGGGACGACAAGAATTGAATCTATCAGAAGACAAAAAAATGATTGGGCGAAGCAAATAGTTGCAGATTTTCGAGATGGTAATTCTAAAAACGCATTGTTTAAATTAGATAACAAAGGCTTATTAAATATTTGTAACAACTCTGAAAATACTAAACGGACTTTAGTAGAGAGGTGGTGTCAATATAACAATAACAAACCAGAAAATGATTCAATCATGTTAGCTCAACGGTGGGATGATGTGATTGATTTAAACAACCTAGCACGAAAAGAATTACAACAAAATGGCAGTCTTTCTACTAAGGAAATTGAACTAGATTGCACGGTTAGCAACAAAATATTTTCACAAAAATTGGCTGTTGGTGAACGAATTAGGCTAACCCAAAACGATTATAAACTCGGCCTGACAAATGGTGACATTGGTAAAATTCAAGAAATATATTCAAATCAAAATGGTAGCTATAACATCAATATAGAACTTGATTCTGGCAAGACAATAAACCTCAGCACAGAAGATTACAGTGACAAGAATGGGAATCTTTACATGATACAGGCTTATGCAATGACGGTTTATTCCAGCCAAGGATTAACTATTGCTGGTGATTCTTTTGTTTATTATACAAGCGGAATGGATCGTTCAAATACGTATGTGGCCTGTTCAAGGCATAAGGATAATTCTCACCTGTTTATAAATAAAACAGAAATCAACGAGCTAATCAGTGAAAAAGACAAAAGCATCCACAAAGACCAAGTATTCATGCATGTTTTAGCAACAAAAATGGCAAGCAATGAACGCAAGGTTTTGGCCACCGAACTGGCATCAGAAATACAAACTAAAAGTGTAGAATTTAGAATTTAAATAAACTGGAGTAAAAATCATGTCTAAACCAATTATGACGATCATCGACGGAGAAAAATCAGCAAAAGTATATTTCGACCAAATCGGAGTTTCCATCATTAGCGGAATAGTAACTATTGGAATAACCCATAAACAATTTACAAACTACTTGGCTAAGATAGATCAAATTGATGGAGGTTTTATAACTGGAAATAGCTCTAGTGAAAGAATAAATTTTATTCATGGGGGAGCTGCTATGACTTTATCCAGCGCAGATTTTAATATTCTGAAGCTTAAACACTCTCAATATCTAGAAACAATAACACCCGAAAGTTTAGTTTAACTGGGTCGATAACTCAGTAACCTAGCATTCCAAAACGCTGGCCAGTTAATAAAGCTTGGCCAGTTGATGTCCGACTCCCTGAACAACTCTCGTTAATCGAGAAACTCAATCAGAGCCAGCCTAAGCGTTACCCTGTTACGTTGTTATGTGAGGTGTTTGACGTACACCGCAGTACCTACAAATATTGGTTAGTGCGCGAAGATAACATTTGCCCAGAACAAGTACGTTTAATCAGTGAAATCAGGCTGGCGCATAATGAAAGTAATGGCTCAGCAGGCGCTAGAACCCTCGCTGATATTGTCACACAGCGAGGGACGCCTCTCAGCCGCTATCGAGCAGGCAGGCTTATGAAGCAACTTAATTTAGTCAGTTGTCAATTACCCAAACATGCTTATAAAAAAGGGACGAAAGAACATGTAGATATCCCCAATTTACTCGACAGACAATTTGCAGTAGTAGAGCCAAACAAAGTTTGGTGTGGTGATGTGACTTATATTTGGACAGGTAACCGATGGGCATACCTAGCTGTCGTTATAGACTTATTTGCCAGAAAGCCAATTGGCTGGGCAATGTCATTTTCGCCTAACACTGAATTGACGATGCAAGCATTAACGATGGCTTATGAGCGTAGAGGCAAGCCAAAAGGTGTTATGTTTCATAGTGACCAAGGCAGCCATTATACGAGCAGAAAGTTCAGACAATTGATTTGGCGTTACCAGCTAACCCAAAGCATGAGTCGAAGAGGAAACTGCTGGGATAATAGCCCAATGGAGCGGTTCTTTAGAAGTTTAAAAACCGAATGGGTGCCTACCAATGGCTATCGGAATTTCACCGAAGCTAAACAACACATAACGGATTATATTGTTGGCTATTACAGCCAGACTAGGCCACATCAGTACAATGCTGGTTTAAGCCCAAACGAGTCAGAAAGAAGATACTGGCTTTACTATAAAACTGTGGCCAATATAACTTGACCACTTCAGCCAATGTCTTGATTTACTTGGGACTAAAGTAACAAAAGATGCAAGAGGTAGTCTTAAGGGAGAAATATTTGTAACTGCTGTAGCAAATATTTCAACTATGCAACCTGTAACATTACTAAAAGCGCCAATATCTTGGGCGGAAGAAATATCTGTTGATTTAAATGACTCATCATTTTCGTCGGGCACTATTGTGGTAAACCAATCGAAAACGGTGGATATTTTCAAATCACCTTTTTAGAAATTATAGAAAGCGACGGTCGCATTACAATTCGAGCAAAAAAAGTAGAGCAGTTTCTACAAGATAATGCATTGGATTAGGGTGATTTTTTTGAAAAGATGATAAGTTTAGGGTATAAAGAGGGGTATCGAAAACACCCCTAAAACAAAAAGCCAATAAAAACAGACGCATAAGAACAATATGGGCGGCATGATGTAATTTTACTGGTCTAAAACGTTAATTACTGCGTTGTTGCTGCGCTCACGTACAAACACTACGTACGCTACGCTTACAACGCCTTGTACTAAACGTTTTATTCTGCGTAAAACATAACGCTTATCTACCCACGTAAAAATTGAAAGGCCCGAATAGCAATATTCGGGCTTTTTTGTTTCTATTGCTTCAAATTTTGGATGGATAAAACTTGAATTCGATACAAGAGGATAATTGCTAGTGCTTTGGGCTCAGACAGCGGAAACGCTGTGTTATGTGCAACCACTTTAATAGCAAAGACGCAGATTGGAATATCCATTATGTTGTTGAACAGGTAAGAGGTGGGAGCGATAAACTATAATTTGGTTTGGTGTTGCTGCCCCTAATTGTCAAAAGCAATCACACGCTAATGGCAAATAGAGTTATAAGAACTCGCCTTATGACAATTTTTGGAAATATATGATCATCAGATTACATAAGTCGTATCATATAAGTAAGCCAATGAAGCCCAATCAAGACAGCCACAATAGCCCAATCAAGACAGCCACAATAATATCGAACTTTGATCTATCTCATTTTTGGGTCTTCTAATCCGTTCGCTTAAAGTCATAGCCAACGTCATGCACATACCTGGGGTCATTGAGATGAAAAACAGGGTAGGAATAAACAAGACTAGAGTAGTGAAAGTAGGCATAGCAATTCTTCTAATAAATTGAGCGTACTTTACAGTGCCGCAAGTTTTTTGAAATAGAATGACTCTTTAATATGAAGTTAAGGACTTACAGCTGCAATAGCCATAAGCAGATCCACTTCACTTATCTACATATATAAAAATAAGCAAGCTCGAGTAGCAATTCCCGAGCTCTTGAAGTGTTGAAATCTGGTCAAAACTATCTGTGTAAGAGACAAGTTACGTTCTTAAGTGATTAAATAATTGTTCAGACGAGAAACCATTCAAATCACCAGAGGCAGAGCAATCTATTGTTTCTCGTCTTCTATTGACAGTGCATGTCACTTTGGCCTCTTTTGAGGGCAGTGCTAACCTTATAGCGCGCTGTAAATAGTATCGTACGTCAGAAAGATTATGACCTTTGAATTCAATTTTGCACTTGAGAAATTTTTCGACCTCGCACTTTGAATTACGTATGGTTTGCCGAGAAAAATAGTAACGAGGCTTTCTTCTTGGCTTGTAAGAGCCGCGAACTTCAATCACCTCGCTTGGTCTAACTTGTGCGTTTTCTTTGACAAAAAAAGCTTGCTGCTCCTCTTCTGGAATATCAAGCAACTTCATTACCATTAAGGTCAAAAGAAACTCATAGCCCATCTCTTTCACATAGTTAAGACCCATACTTCGTGATTTGAAGTTTGCGTAAAACATACCAATATGAGATGCAAAAAAATCGAAGCTCTTGTCCGTACTCACAGAGGTGAGCGGCAACAATTCTGAGACCCCAACTAGTGTTTGACCATTGGCACAATTGGTTAACTCTAAAGATAATTGAAATTGATCTTTCACATAGCCATTGCCTCTATCGCCACCGAAAAATGATTTTGTACCTTCATAAAAAGGTTGCCAGCCCTTCTGACTAACTTCTATTGCTCTATCAAAATTTGCAACTGCTGCTCTAAGGATCAACCTTCGTTTGGCCGGCGCACCAGACATTGGATCTGTGCACAATTGGGCAATAGAACCATGCATAGGTGTCAACACTCGTAACTTACTACCGCGAAATACGTCTAGGGCTTTTAGTCTCAAAAGTGGAGAAGGCTCTCCAAATAATTTAGAGATAGCGTTCCTACCATCAACCAAATTTACAGAATCCATTATGACTAACTCTAAAGGGCGGTTGCCTCGCCGGCTCCATTCTTGATCTGCGGCTAAAACTGCTGCCATCTTAGGAAGAAAATTTGCTTGTTTGAATCCTAGTTCAAATTTAGATTGCCCTGTATAAGGGTCAACAACCTCACTCTTTGCACGCTCCTCAGTTGCCCAACTATTAATAGAAGCTACGGTGAGTGTTACGAGTAACATATTTCTTGTCCAGTCTTTCATTGTCAGTTCTTTCATAATTGACTCCTAAAAATATTGATTTGTTGATTTATGGAATACAGTGAATAGCTATCGCTAAGGTCTATGGCGTTAACCACAATAGGCCTACGTACTCGATGGCCGCCAACAATGCGGATTGTGATGCGGATATCAGCTTTTTTAACACTAGGATCTAAACGAAGATAACCCACGTCAAAACCTTTTCTAGCGTCAACTTTTAGATAAACTCGTAAACTAAGTTTTGCCCCGTTGTAGTCCTGAATTGCATTTTGATAGGTTCGAATCGCCCTCCATTTTTTTAGTGGCATCCAAATATAAGTAATTTGGTTTAGCTAACGTGTCGGAACTACTCAATAAAATGAGCAGAACCAACATTAACTTGAAGAAAATATTCACTTGCGCGCCCAAGCCTGGACTACTGGACCGAAATACAATTAAGACACATTTGGCTGTTCTCAAGTGTCAAATTGTATGCGCTGACCATTTGCGTAATATCAGCAAATCCCAAATTGCTGCCGTCAATGAATACCTGGTTTGCGGCCAGTGTAGAGCCTTCAGAGATATTGAGTGTCGTTGCGGTGAATTTTTGATCGACCCCAAGAAAACCAATTAAATTGTCGTTGAGGTCAATTTGATTCACATGCAGGTTTGAATCATTAACTTCTGCACCGTTTATTACCGCGACTTGGTCAGCTATCATCACAAACACGGTCGTATCCTTTACTGCCACAGTATTGATTTCGGCAAGAGAATCAACGAATCTCACCCCGTTCAACTCAGCGGCCTGAGCTACCGAAAATACGATTGAGTTAGACCCTTTTTTCCACCTGAACCTGAGTTGTCATCACCGCCATCTCCCCCAAACACTTCCTTCAAATCTGCTGCAACGCTCAGCGATTCTTTGGAGAATTTCAGTATTCCTTTTGCAGCCTCAAGCTTGGACGCTTGGCAAACCCCTACTACACCTACCGCAACAGAAATCGCCAATACATTTACTATCATATTTTTCATGGTATTTACCCTGTATTTTTAGAATCAAGTTATGCGTTAAGCATGTCTGTCGACACTTGCTTAATCACCATTTGAATATACCGAGACAATTTGGACACATTGGACATTACACTCAGAAAATTAAGGACAATTACTGGACAAACATCTAAAAAACAGGACAAAATGTTGAATTCGTTACACTTTTAAATTTTTAAAAAGGTTCTAAATGTCGAGTATAGATGTAGCATTTAAGTGGGCTGTAACTTTAAAAATCATAAAAGATCTGAATAAAAACGGAGATTTGATTTATTCAGATAAACTATTGGCAAACGATTTGGGCACCTCATATAAGTCAGTTAATCGTTGGATAAAGCAAACTGCAGGTAACCCACGTCTTAACAATTACGAAGTTAAATTAAAAGATAGTTTTGGTATATCACTCAACACTATTTTGCAGGCCGAAACTATCAAAGAGCTAGTTTTAGGCTTAAGTAAAGACATGGCAGATAACAGATTTGACGGCAAGAAAGTCGAATTTTACGTTAATTTGTTCGCTGCAAACGAAATGCATCAAACCACGACTAACGTCAACACCCCTCAACAAATAACCGAAAAAGAAAATCCTCCAGAACAACAGAATATCAACCATTATTTTCTAAAAGCGCCAAGCGACTCATTACATTTAAACGAGTTGTCACTGGGCGATAAGCACGCCATTACTCAATATTACAAAGGCGTTGTGAGCAATTGGGTACCGATTCAGGCTAACGTCCCTATTCCTAGCTATATTTCGAGTGACGAAACTTACCATAACTATCCGCAAAAACTTGATTTGGCAATGCAACTCAATTTGTTCACTCAGGAAAAGCTGCCGTCACTGGTTAGAATACATGGTCCTGCAGGGTCAGGAAAAACGACTAGCGCATTAGAGTTATCTCATCAGCTGAGTAAAAAAGGCGAGCATTGCCTTTTAAGGACCAACGAACAAGGCAACATTAACTTCGATGACATAGCCAAGTTATGTGAAGAATTAGTAAGCACTCAACAGCGACTTTTTTTGTTCTACGACTCACCAAGTCAAAAGCAGTACTTAGAATTAGGCATGCTAATCACTGAGGTCATTAAAGCCTCTATTGACAACTTAACAGTAGTGGTCTTTGATTCAGAAAAAATTGGCGTAACTTTTTCTCACATAAAGTCAATATGAATACGTATATTTTTCATATAGATGAGACAACTTACGATGAAAACTTACTTGATTTGTATTGCGAAAAAATAAGTTCGCTGGAAATGTTTGATATTCCTATATTAAGGCCAACACAAACAATTGAAGCATACAAAAAACGGTTAAAAAGCAAGCGAGTAAAACTACCAGTGGTCATGGCTTTTGAATTAACGAAAAGCAAAGCGATAATACAAACGTTATGGAATGAGTCGAGTAATATTAGGTCAGACAACGCAAAACAAATCTATCTGTTTACTATACTGTTGAATAAACGAGATATTTGGATCAGTGACGAATTTTACTCTTCTATTTATGACACAATTCACTATAAAAATATTGTAGACCAACACTTACTAGGCTTGCTGGTTCCCGCTAAAGGGGCACTATATGTGCGCGATAAACCCATTGCTAAAATATTGATATCACATATATTTTCATGTTTTGAAGAAGAAATACGCTTCATTCGCGATTATTTAAAACAGAACCTAGAGTTGGTTAAAACCGATCGCACTAAAACCCAAATGAGCCGGCAGCTATCAGAGATTGCTTATCGACTGATGGCGAATACTCGTAACGCTGAGATTATAGTTGAATATATTGGCGATATTTTTCACTCAATAGAAAGGTTCATAAATGTACCTGACTTTAGGGCCATGCTTTATAATAAGGTCGCCACATTTTTAATTGCCAACGGTAAAGAAAAACAAGGGATTGAAATCTACTACCTAGGCATAAAAAATGTAGAATCAGATCACTTTTATATGCAGCTAGCACGCTTTTATTTACACGAAAAAAATAATGAAGAAAAGGCACTTAAATATCTAAAAAACTGCATTAAAAAAGGGACTAACGCCATTGTAATTACCGAATATTGTAAGCAATTAGTTGATGTTGGCTCTATCAATAAAGCACTAAAAATATACAGAAAGACAGTTAATGAATTCCCAGATGACCCCGGAATTTTTACGTCTTATGCAATGCTCCTCTCCCGCGAGAATAGAATTGAAGAAGCATTATCAGTTTTCCAGCAAGGGTCTCTCGGTAAACCCGATACTCAACTCTACACTGCTTGGATTAAAACGCTCTTAAAGGCTAAACAAGAGCAACTCGCTCTAGAAATTTTTTATGAGGCGAAAGCTAATATTGAGCCCGAAAGCGGCATTTATACGATAGTTGCGAGTTACTATTTTAGGCATAACAAGTTGATGTTAGCCGAATCTATGTGTGAAGAAGGTTTAAGATTTAACCCAACTGCCCATCACATTGCCATTACCTGCAGAGTATTGAGACGTCTTCAAAAGACTGACCGAGCGCATGAAGTATTAAATAAATATACTAAACACAATGATACCTATCTGATCACTGAGCGCTTTTTATTGCACTATGACCTTCAACAGTACTCATTGTGCTTGCAAACCATTCTAACGACTAAAATCAACGTCCTGAAAGATACTGATTACCTATATTTCGCCAATAAACTATATAAACAAAAACAATATCAACAGGTGGTACTCATCTGCCAAAAAGCCCTTGAGTTACAAAAGAGGCCTCGCCTATTCTTACTTTGTGCTCAAGCATTAGAAGCACAAGATAAACCACTACGAGCCATAGAATGTATGATCGAAGGGTTATGCCTAGATGACAAAAATGAAAGTATATTGCGTGCACTTTCCACCAGCTTCACTGACAAGAATACCGCCACAGTAATTGACATGCTAAAGCACAGACTTAACTTAAAAAGCCTCTTATACAACAGCGCTTTTGTTACCTTGTTAATCTCTACGCAAGCCAAGCACAATTGTTTACCCACTATTTATAATAAGATTAAAATTCTATTAAATGATGAAATGCGTAACCTATTTAAAGCAGAATTAACGTCTGAGAATGATGCTAAATCTGCCAAGTAAAAAATGAATATGAAGGCAAAGTAAACTCTTTAAAGCTGTTCTTTCAGGATGGTTTTATTATCTCTCCAAACTAATCTTACCCTACTTGGCAATTAATCAATCTCAGGCGAGAGACTCGGCTTCCCCACAATTCCCCTCCCAATGAAGACACCCATAATTACAATGGGTCTTAAGCTATCTTAGTTTCCGTTCTTCCGCCCCCTCAATCAAGACACCCTTAACAAAATCGAGCTTTAAACTATCTCAGCTCCCGCTTTTCTAATCCATTCGGTTTAAATTATGCTTAAAACAACTAAATTGACGATGTTTGCGGGTATGATGACGTGATTTTGTGGGGTGTGGTGAATATCAGGCGTGCTAATTCTCAACAGCGATGTTGATGAGGTTTGTTACTTTGAAAAAAAGGCTAAGCGTGTTTGAGTAGGGTTTTGGCTTTACCTATGCCTCGTATTTTTTGATGTTGGGTGTGTAGGCTGAAGTTTCGCATTAAATGTTCACTGCCTACAGCGTAACAAAAGTGCTTTTCGAATTCTGTGGTTAAGGTCAACCATTGTTCGTCGTTTAGGCCTAGCCTTTGTAGAATGGGCTGTTGCTGTGTATCGATTAATCCTGACTTATCATCTCTGATAACACGACCTGTGGTGTCGATGAGGTCGCAGTAATCTTTTAGTGAAAAAGCGATGCCTCTCGGCATGTTTTGCCTGGGGTTGCCAACAAATGGCATTAAACCTTTGGGTTGCTGGTGTTGTCTCAAAGCTTGTATCCGGGTTTGAATACTGGTGTGGTCAGAGTCCTCAGGTGTGTTGGCCATATTGGCGCGAATGGGGTTTAAGTCCACGTAAGCCATGCAGGCCAGTAGGGCGGATTTATCGAGTAGTGCTTGAGACTTAAACCGTCCTTCCCAGAATCTGCCTGTGCAGGCATCTTCTTTGTTGGCTTCTCGGGCTATGTACTCATTGAGATTACGCATCAACCAACTGATGTCATACAAACGCAGCCGGTAAATTTCAACGGTTTCTAGAAGGGTGTGCCGCTCACTCTTGCTCAACGTGTCATCTCGCATAAACCGCTGCGACAACAAGGTGCCTTTATGCAGTTGATGCCAGCGAACGAGCACTTGTTTCACCGTCCAGCGCTCAGCCAATGGTTTATTCACGCACAGCACCACATGAGTGTGATTGCTCATCACCGCATAGGCGCAAATGTCGATAGCAAAGATACGGCTTAAATGAAGCAAGCGTGTTTCAACCCAAGCCCGCCTATGTTCAAAGCTCTGGCCTGTCAACGTATCTTCACCACACAAAAATGAACGGCGAACACAGCGTGAAACACAATGATAATAAGGGGTGTCGACTAAACTGATTTGGCTTTTACGAGACTGAGGCATCATGGCCATCCTTGGTTGAATCACTACCATTAGTCTAGTTCAAATTGCGGATTCGTCGAATTTAATCATGGGTGTCTTGATTGGGGGGATGCTGCGTTTACGATTGATTAATTGTCGAGTTGGTACTTTTAAACTAGTAGTGGTTACTTTAAATGTCGTCCTCCATCTAGATGTATGGTGCGGCCGGTGATGTAATGGCTTGCCAATAACCATTCAACAGTATTCAGCACTTCTTGAAAAGAACCTTCGGTTTGTAGCAGGGATTTATTTCGCGCCTTTGTTTTATAATTGTCGTCATCATCGTTATTAAATGCTAACAAAGCTGGGGCGATGGAGTTAACTTTGATGTTCGGGCTATAGCGCTGGGCAAAAGACAGAGTTAAGTTTTCTAGTGCAGCTTTACTAGCGGCATAAGCGATATGCTTTTTACTGCCTTTAAACGCAACATAATCACTAATATGAATAATGTCACTATACTGCTGTTGCTGCTTATTAACTGAGTCCGTGAGGTGTGCGCTAAGTTGTTGTTTAAAAGCTAAATTAAGTTGATAAGGCACTTCAGCATGAATAGTCATCATGTTCGAAAAAATAGCATGATAATCAGCGAAATCTAAATCACCTTTGTCATCATGCCAATCAGATGCATTGTGAATTAAGCAGTCAATTGTGTTGTGATTATTTGTGACTGAACTTATAAACTGCTGAACCTGCTGCTGCCGGTAAAAGTTCACTTGGTAAAGTTCTGCCCCTTTTAATCTTAAGGTGTCGATTGCAGCTCGTGGAGTACGATAAGTTCCAACCACTTTGTATTTTTTGCTTAAAAAGTATTCCGCTAAACATAAACCCAGGCGCTGACCCACACCAGTAATAACAACTGTAGGCATTTAGCTTAAGAACTCTTGCCGAGTAATGGCGTTGTTTTTAAAACTCCCGCCTAGGGCAGTGGTGGTAGTATGAGAATTGGCATCCATCACCCCACGAGATTTAACACAGTAATGTGTTGCATCAATTGAAACCGCAACATTATCAGTATTCAAAAGCGTTTGTAGCGCCACTAAAATTTGCTGCGTTAAGCGCTCTTGTACTTGCGGACGCTGTGCGAAAAACCGCACTATACGGTTTATTTTTGACAAACCAATAATACAATCATTAGGTATATAGGCAACGCGGGCTGTGCCATCGATAGTGACGAAATGATGTTCACAGGTACTGATCATACTAATTTTATCGATCTTAACCATTTCATCCACATTCATCTTGTTTTCAATGGCTGTGACTTTAGGGAAAGACTTGTAATCTAAGCCAGAAAATATTTCACTGACATACATTTTAGCTAGACGATGGGGAGTCTCAGACAAGCTATCATCAGACAAATCTAAGCCCAGAGTGGTGGCAATATCAGTAAAACTGTCTTTAATTTTGGCGTACTTTTGTTTGTCGGTTAGGTGATTGTTGACCATAGGGGTTTTCTAAGCCACGCTTGATTAGAGCGTTGCGAACCTGTAACGCTTCTTGGCTGATCGCGCCAGATGACTGGGTCTCACTTGCAACACTTAAGGTAGCAGTTTGTGGTGTCATAGTTATTTTTCCTTAGTGTGGTTGCAGTGGATGTCGAGAGACAAAGATACCGAATCAGCAAAGCGTAGCGCATGAGGTTTATCTATTTTTACTTTGGCATAAGTCACGTCTTTATGTTCGCTACAAATGCCAAGCACATCAGCTACCAATTTTTCTAACAGTAGAAAGCGCCCCGATTCAACATGTTTGATTATCGCTTTGGTAATAGTTTTATAATTAAGTGCATCAGAGACCTGATCCTCCAAACAGCCGCTGCGCAGGGGGTAGTGAATTTCGGCATTGATTACTATGTCTTGCTGCTTCGTTTTTTCTTCGTCGTTAAAGCCAATAAAGGTTCTGAGTCTTAAATTGGTTATTTCGATTATCGCGTTCATCACAGATGGATTTTCTGATAACTGATGGATAGCATTATCTGTTGAGGCTAAAGCAGGCGCATTCATTACATATCTCTACACTATATTTTTAGTATTAATCATTTCCTACGAAGGTTATTTAGTTTTGGTTCATTCCAAAGGTCACGGCGAAGAACTTAAGTCAAAACAAGCCTTTGTTTGCGGGTGTGGATTTTGCCATTCTTTATGATGAATTGTAATAGCGTTAAACCAACTAGTTACAATGGCGCTTAATTAACTAGATATCAAGCCTAATTTGGGCACCCATTTAGATTTATATGTCTTAGGTTTAGTTAGCTTAATTTAAAAAGATATACAGATTGTCTGAAAACCAATAGTCAAACTCTTGCTCAAAGTTAGGCAAATAGCCCTCAAGAATGTCTTCAATCCTGTCTTTAGATAATCCTGAACAGTAATTTTCCGTTTCCAGTGTCATGATTTTTGAGATAACTTGCCTACCAACTTCATGGCTCATTAAGAAGTAAAATAGCGCCTTGCTATTTTCATATAGCTCATAATGATTACCAATATGCCAATCACCTTCATATGCCAGTATAATGGGTATTTCCATAGGATGGGATTGATGTTTTAGATGGGAAAAATTAAATGTAGACAATGTGCCATCTGCAGCAACAAATTCAGAATATTCAGCCATACCTTCGTTAAAAAAACGCTAGGTTCGTCCCCAATAAATAAAGTTAAAAGCATGAATCGCCTCATGTACCGCAACCGTCATAGCCTGTTCTTTACTTTTCATTTCGACAATTGATAGATTAATTTCACTTATATATCTCCCCTGATTTCCTATGGGCGACTTTCCTAAACTCCAACTGTAATTTTCGTAGTCTTGCCTGGTGGTTTGAAATACAAAGTTCAACTTCATTGATTTATCTAAGGTAATTCCTAGCCGCTGCTCAAAATGTAAAAAAACAGAGTTTAGCCTGAGTTCAAGTTCTGCTAAAAACCCTTCATAACCTTCGCCAAGATTGGTGTTTAGTTCATAATATTTTTGCTTGTTGCTTGTTCTTTCGACAAACTCAGTACTGCGACAAGGATCCACTATGACTTTAGTTTTCTTAAAGAGCTCTGTTGGTGGCGTGTTCACACTAACTTTGTCACCGCCGGTATTTAAACGAGAATCTGCAGGTGTAGCCACGCTGCCTTGACGCTTAGTTTGCTGGCTGTCGGTAAAACTAGACATATTGAAAAATAGATTCTCGAGATATCCAGCAAAATGACGATTAATTGCAAGACTAAGGGTTATCAACAGCAATATGATCAACAATGTATTTTTATTTAGCATAAGTGATGGATTGTTTTAATTAAAAAGCCTAGTTAATAACACGAAATTAAAACGTCTCTTTCAGTAGACTCAACATATCATCAACTGAAAGCTTAGTGGCAGCTTCGTTTCCTGATAACAATTTATCTGCTAAGTCTCGTTTTTGTTGGTGTAATGCCACAATTTTTTCTTCAATGGTATTCTGAGTAATTAATCGATAAATGGTCACTGGACGTTTTTGTCCCATACGGTGTGCGCGATCTGACGCTTGCTCTTCTACCGCAGGGTTCCACCATGGATCCATATGAATAACATAATCAGCTGCCGTTAAATTCAACCCAGAGCCCCCTGCTTTTAAGCTAATTAAAAAAACATCCCCTTCGCCACTTTGAAAGGCGTTGACTCGTTTTTGTCGCTCTTTTTGTGGGGTGGAACCATCTAAGTATTGATAGCTAAAGCCTTTATTTTCTAGATGCTGTTTAATGATGTGTAAATGGCCAACGAACTGACTGAAAATCAACGCTTTGTGATTATTCAATTTCAGTTCGTCTAATAGCTCATCAAGCGCTGTTAGTTTGGCGCTGGGGAGTTCACTTTCTGCCATTACCAATCTAGGGTGGCAACAGGCTTGTCGCAATTTCACTAGCTCGGCGAGCATTCTAATACGTTGTTCACCTGCATGACCTTGTTCACCGCTTTGACTGATATTGTCTATCGCGTTCAATCGTAACGCTTCGTAAAAATCTCGCTCTTTAGCAGACATCTCTACTTGAATATTAATCTCGGTACGGGGCGGTAACTCGGTTAACACTTGATTTTTCATACGACGCAGAATAAACGGTTGGATCAAGGTTTTTAAGCCTTGTCTGGCTTTGTGGGCGGCGAGTTGGTCTTCTTTGGCATTTTCAATGGGCAGTGAATAGCGTTCATTAAAACGTTTAATGTTGCCCAACAACCCCGGGTTAATAAAACGGAATAAACTCCAAAGTTCTGTTAAGTCGTTTTCTATGGGCGTACCTGTGGTGATCATTTTAAATTCACCATTTAAAGCAAAAGCTGCTTTGGTGCGTTTAGCTAAGGGATTTTTTAAGGCTTGGGCTTCGTCGGCGACTATTGTGCGCCAACGCACACTTTTCAATAACTCGCTTTCACGTTGCAATAAACCATAACTAATAATGACACAATCCAAAGAACCTAAGTCGGCTAATAAGTCTTGACGCTGCATAGTGCCGGTAGAGTCGGAAAATAATTTGATATTCAGTGTGGGGGTAAACTTTAACGCTTCTTGTTGCCAGTTAAAGCACACTGACGTGGGAGCTATGACCAAACTCGGGCCATCATTGGCTCTGGCCAATAACACAGCCAAGGCTTGTAAGGTTTTACCTAAGCCCATGTCATCAGCCAAGCATGCACCGGCTCCCCAATGAGCCAAACGAGAAGCCCAGTCAAAGCCCACCAGTTGGTAGTCACGTAATTGAGCCTGAAAGGTCGAAGGAATGATTGGTTCTATGGCATTGGCTTGGTGCATTCTTTGGGTTTGTTCGTCCCAGGCATAGATGGTTTTCATACGCATGCCTGTGGTAGCTTCTTCTAGCTGTAAACTGGCTAAGGGATGAAACTTACCATCGTCTGTGACTTGGTTAATTTGTTCGAGCTTGTGGCGCAGATCTGCGGATAGGGCGAGTATTTGTTCGCTATCTAACTCGATGAATCGACCATTGCTGGTTTTGACCAATTCCAGTAATTTACGTAACTCAATGACTTGTTCGTTGTTTACTTGCAAGTCGCCGCTAATATCAAACCATTCGCTCTTTTTACCCATTTTTAACTGTAAGTGTTGGCTTTCTAGTTTTTTACTTAAGGTGATTTTTTTCCCTTTTGGCCAGCGCAATACTAGTTCAAACTTTGCCGCTACAACAGCCGCCTCTAATTGTTCTAAGGCCTCCAATGCAGTTTGTAGCTCATCAAGTACTAAGCTGTTATCTGCCATATTTAAGAAAGCAGGGCAAGCCTTGTCAAGCTCGTCTAACAAGCTCTCTTCTCGCACTAAGTCTCGTTGTGTCGCGACTCGCTTTCCGTCTATATCGGTGGTTAAGCTAGCGTTGCCAATACCCGGTTTAAATGCTGGACCTTGTTCACCAAAAGGCATCACCACACAAGTAAATGCCAGTCCAGCTTGCACTGGTTCAATATTTATCACTAAATTATGCTCGCACTCTAACGTATCTAGGCCAGTATCAAGCTCCGACATATCCGATTGAATATTTAACAACGGGGCGATCGCTGCGATACCATCTAGCGCCTTTTGTTTAGCACTCAATGGAATTAACAAACCACTTTCACCAATAATTTGTGCCACTTTAACGTGTTCAGGTGAAAACTCAGTGAGTTGCAACTTAGTGTCAGAAATAGGCCTGAGGTCGTAAACACTTTGCCCTTCATCTTCCTCATCAATCTGACCAGATAAGTTAGCAATACTCAGGCAAAGTTGGTCGCCTTGTTCACTCACTAACAATTCGGGTTCACACTTAATCAACTCAATAGGTTGGGTTGGATTATCTGCGTAATACAAATTGTCGATCCCAACTGCCGCGTTTAATGCGGGTAAACCTTGCAGCACATATTCGGTTTTTCCGTAATAGCCCCAAGAGCGATACACTTTAATCGTACCGCAGAGTAATTTGTCGCTGTCTGTCAAGTACTCGAAACTATCAGTTTCTTCCTTGAGGCGTTTTAACGAAACCGTTCGCCCTTTGCTCCAACCAGATTTACTGAGCCTCTGTTCTCGCGCTTTAATTGAGTCGTGGTAGTCGTGCTCTAACTCCCAGATTAAACGTACTGGCTTCTCTAGTTTAGGTTTGTCGGGCGCGATCTTGTTTGGCGTTCTAGGATTAAGGGCAATGAGTTTATCTAGAGCTACATCCCACTGTTCTTTGCTGGTCACCAAAGAGCAAACATCTACTAGTTTTGAGGCGCCAGCCTTTTGGCTTGGAGTGAAAACGTCCTTGCCAATATTGGAGGCTATCTGCCCACATAATTCAGCAAATAATGAATAACCTAGTTTATTGAAGTTAGCCTGATATTTAGTCGCTAGGTCTACAAACTTCTGTTCACTTGCTTTATTACACCAAACTTGACCAATTAAAAATGTGAGATAACAGAGTTGGTGGCAAAAGAAATCAGCAGCTTCATCAATCGAGCTGTAGTCCATTTGCACGACGTATTTTTCGGCACTAGACAAGCTATTAATTGGTCTTAATAACGTACGACCAATCACATAAAAATCACTATTTACTTTACGATCACTATCTTCAAATTCGATTTGTTGTTTGGCACTTATGTAATAACTTGCCGCCGTTTTATTACCCTCAACCATTAATAGCAGTTTGTAAAAATAACCCAACACCTCATTTAAATATTGCTTTTTGCGCTTGGTTAATTTGTTTTTAGCTTTAATAGCCTGTTCGTAACAGCTGATAGCTTGTTGGTTGTCACCGGTTAAAAAATGGTACGCCCCCATAACTGCAAACCATAACTGCTGTCATCTTCTGACTTTTGGATACCTAAAAAATCATCAAAACGCATTTGATAAAGGTATTGCTCGGCTAATAAATGTTGGCAGTCGAGGTTATACAGCGCGTCTTCTGGATCTGCGTGAGCCTGACAAACTTGCGCTAATAACTGGATAGGATATTCGCAGCTTTTCCCCTCTATTTGACACTGCCTAAATAAAGTCGCAAATGCTTGGTACTGCAAGGCATTAGATAGGGTTAAGAACGACGCTAGTTCAAAAGGAGTAAAAAACAACCCAACTAAAACGGCGTTTTTATCATGAGCGATAATTTGAGGGTTTTTATTAAAGGTTAATTCTTCATTTATTTTCTCGGCTGAATACAAAAAATAGAGATCACGGATCACTCTTTGTTCATCAGCACGTTTATTTTGCCAACTATAACCGTTCACCACAGGCACCACTTCTTCGCCTGCCATAATGATTTCTAACAACTTCTGCTGAGCAGACAAGCTACCAATTGTCGGTAATTGACCTATTTCTAACAGCAACTTATTCGCTAACAATGGATTAATTTGTAAGCCATCCTTACTCGATATCAGTAGTGACTGTTTAACCAGAGAATCTTTATCTTGCAGCACTGCACGATAGGCTTTTTTATTAAGGGGCAAAAACCTCTTTCCACTAGTATATTCAACAATAATCCTAATTTAGCGACACCAATAACTTTGTAGATCACGGCTAACACCATCAAAGTACTTTGTTGGTTTTGCTCTAGGTTGAGAAACGTTTGATATAGAGTGGCGATTTGTTGTTCGGTATCTTCTTGAATTAACGGGGTTAGTTTCATTGAAAGTGATCTGGAATGCGCGCTAGGTTCGATGCAGCGAAATTAACAAATAATAGTTCGCTAAACAATCTTATATGCCAAGACTTGCTAATTTGTTACTCATTACCTTAACCATGTCTTAACCATCCCCCTGTTAGCCTTTGTTCACTATCAGGCTCTTGCACTTTTTTATCTAGCGAAAAGCACCACGAAAAAGTGACTTGAGTTGTATCTTTTTATCAGCGTTTTTAACGAGGAAAGTTTTAACATGAGACCTTCAATTTACATCGCAGGATTACTAGTGCTAGCCACAGTAATAAGTAGTTGCCAGCCAGACACCGTTAACTCGCAAGCGCCAACTAAACGCACTACTGCTGTTTCATACATTGAGGTAACCACTTCCGAGCACAAAATAGACACAAAAATGCAAGGCCGAGTAGTGGCTTCGCTAAGTGCAGAAGTACGCCCACAAGTAGGTGGCATAGTGCAACAGCGTTTGTTTACCGAAGGCAGTGCTGTTGAGCAAGGCAGTTTACTCTATCAAATTGATCCTGCCACTTATCAAGCAGCTTACAATGAAGCAAAAGCCAATCTTAACAGTGCAAAAGCATCCCTTGCTACCGCCAAATTAAAAGATCAGCGGTATGCTAACTTGCTTAAGTTTGAAGGGGTTTCGCAACAAGATGCAGACGATGCACATGCTACTTATCTTGAAGCCGAAGCCAGTATTGAAAAGTATCAAGCTGCATTAGCGACCGCGGCAATCAATCTAGAATTCACCAAAATCACCGCGCCTATTTCTGGGCATATTGGTATTTCTAGCATCACACCAAGGTGCATTAGTCACAGCGCAGCAAGCCAGCTCATTAGCCACTATTCGCACCTTAGATCCTATATACGTGGATATGAAAAAAGCAGCAAAGAGTTGTTGAAGCTACGCAACTTAATGAACGAAAGTGGTATCTCTGAGGGTAACACTCAAGTGATCTTGACCCTAGAAGATGGGAGTCAATACAGCCATAAAGGTCAGTTGAAAATGCAAGAAGTCTCGGTAGATGCAGCAACAGGCTCAGTTACCTTACGTGCAGAGTTCCCTAATCCAGATGGCATATTACTACCCGGCATGTTTGTACGTACCGAAGTCAACGAAGCGGTCAACAAAAACGCTATTTTAGTGCCGCAACAAGGGATATATCACTCGGCCACAGGCGAAGCTTACGCCTATGTGATCAATGAGCAAAATTTAGTAGAGCGACGCCCAGTTAAAACCGTTGAGTCGGTCGAAAACAAATGGGTTATCGCCAGTGGATTGTCAGTGAATGACAAATTGCTGGTAGAAGGCTCAGGTAAAGTGCGTCCCGGTAGCGAAGTCAAACCAATCCTTGTTGAAATGAATAAGCAAGGGGAAATGGTGACGAAAACAAGCCAAGACACTAGCTCAACTTCTCTGCAAGGGGGCGTGTAAATTATGTTCGCTCGCTTCTTTATTGACCGCCCCGTTTTTGCCTGGGTGATATCAATTATTATTATGCTCACCGGGCTGGCATCTATTTTATCGCTGCCTGTAGCCCAATACCCCAGTATTGCTCCTCCAGTGATTAGCATTAGCACCACTTACACGGGTGCCGATGCGCAAACCGTCGAAAATAGTGTTACACAAATTCTGGAACAACAATTAACCGGACTGGATGGGCTGTTATACTTCTCGTCTTCTAGTACTGCTGACGGCGGAGCATCGGTGAGTGTGACCTTTGAAGAAGGCACCGACCCAGATTACGCACAAGTCCAAGTACAAAATAAAGTACAACAAGTTAACTCCCGTTTTCCAGAATCGGTACAAAATCAGGGCGTCACAGTAAAAAAATCGAATTCGGACTTTTTATTGGTAACCGCGGTTTATGATACAACAAACCAAGCCACTGCTTTTGATATTTCAGACTACATTGCGTCTAACATGGAAGATGCCTTAGCCCGTATTGAAGGTATTGGTGATGTACGTGTATTTGGTTCACAATATGCTATGCGCATTTGGTTAGACCCGACTAAACTTGCGGCCTATGAACTCATGCCCTCTGATATCAGTAGCGCATTGCAGGCACAAAACATTCAAGTGCCAGCGGGTAAAATAGGGGCTACTCCCACCTTGGAAACCCAAGAATTGAATGCGACCGTCACCGCCCAGTCGATGATGTCTACACCAGAAGAATTTCGTAATATCATCGTAAAATATGCTGCGAATGGCGCTAACGTGCTGTTGCAAGATGTAGCTAGAGTAGAAATTGGCAGTGAGAGTTACAATACGATTGCCCGTTTAAATGGTCATCCCGCATCAGGTATTGCTGTGATGTTATCCCCTGGTGCCAACGCTTTAGATACCGCCACTCGAGTCAAACAACGAGTGGCTGAATTGGCCCAAAATTTACCAGACGGTTACGAAGTCACTTTCCCCCGTGATAGCACAGACTTCATAAAAATTTCAATTAGCGAAGTAGTAAAAACCCTAGTTGAAGCCGTGATCTTGGTGGTACTAGTGATGTGGCTATTCTTGCAAAACTGGCGAGCAACTCTGATCCCGGCTATTGCCGTTCCTATAGTATTGTTGGGAACCTTTGGCGTGTTGGCATTTTTTGGCTTTTCAATTAATACATTAACTATGTTCGGCATAGTGCTGTCCATTGGCTTGCTAGTCGACGATGCCATAGTAGTAGTAGAAAACGTAGAGCGCTTAATGCGCGAGAAAAACCTATCCCCGCGAGATGCCACGATAGAGTCCATGCAAGAAATCAGTACCGCTTTAGTCGGCATTGCAGTGGTCCTGTCGGCAGTATTCTTGCCTATGGCCTTCTTTGGTGGGTCAACTGGGGTCATTTATCAGCAATTCTCAATTGCCATTGTGTCTTCGATGATCTTGTCGGTAATTGTAGCCTTAACCCTTAGCCCTACTCTTTGCGCCAGTATATTAACCAAGAGCGAACATGACGCAGAAGGCAAAGGCTTTTTTGCCCGTTTCAATCGTGGTTTCGACAAAATGACCCACTCTTATACAGGTAAAGTACAAGGCGTGATCAACCGAAAAATACGCTGGGTGTTGTGCTATGGACTGATCATCGTTGCATTAGGCTTACTCATAGTACGTATGCCCAGTGGTTTCTTACCCCAAGAAGACCAAGGCAGCACTATGTACCAAATAAGCCTACCTGAAGGGGCCTCGATAAAACGCACACGAGCAGTGGCGAAACAGGTTGAAACCTACTTAGCAGAAGAAGAATCGGACATAGTGGTGCGACATTTTTCAATCTCTGGTTTTAACTTCTCTGGTAGTGGCCAAAACGCAGGTTTGGGTTTTGTAGCGTTAAAACCATGGGATCAACGGCTACGAGAAGATCAAAGTGCAGACGCCTTAATTGCTCGCATGAACAAAAACTTATCGAGCATTCGCGACGCTAGTATATTTGCATTGTCACAACCGGTTATTCGCGGGTTAGGGCAAAGCAATGGATTTACCTTTGAGCTGCAAGCTGCGTCTGGAACCAGTCGCGAAGAACTCACCTCACTTAAGAATGAATTGGTTAACAGAGCCCGTCAAAGTGAACTGCTAGTAGGCATTCGCGAAGGCGCGTTAAGTGAAACTCCACAGTTAAAAATTGATATTGATAATGGCAAAGCCACATCACTTGGCCTATCCCTGCAAGATGTGGCTAATACTTTGACCTTTGCTTGGGCTGGCTCATATATCAATGACTTTCTTGACGATGGCTTAGTGAAAAAAGTGTATATCTCGGGGGATGCCGAATATCGCTCGAAACCTGAAAACTTAGATGACTGGCATATTCGCGGGCAAAATGCTCAGGGCGAAACCACCATGACCCCATTCTCGGCTTTTAGTAGCACCGCATGGTCAAGTGCACCGCAAAGTTTGTCTCGGTTTAACGGTATCGCCTCTTATCAAATTCAAGGATCTGGAGTCAGTGGTGTCAGTTCTGGACAAGCCATGGCCGAAATGGAACGTTTAGTGGCAGAAGTAGGGCAAGGAAAATTATCTTACTCATGGAGTGGCTTATCATACCAAGAGAAAATCTCTAGTGGTCAATCAACGGCTCTATATGCCATCTCCATTTTGGTCGTGTTCTTAGCATTAGCCGCTTTATACGAAAGCTGGTCGGTGCCTCTATCAGTAATTACAGTGATTCCATTGGGCGTAGTGGGAGCCGCTTTAGCCACCACATTAAGGGGGTTAGAAAATGACATTTATTTCCAAGTAGCCTTGTTAACCACTATAGGGTTAGCTTCCAAAAATGCCATTTTGATAGTCGAATTCGCTGAAGCGTCTTATCAAAAAGGCATGTCGCTCGTCGATTCAGCGATCAACGCCGCCAAGTTACGTTTACGCCCAATTCTCATGACCTCGTTAGCCTTTATGTTTGGTATATTGCCTTTGGCTTTGTCTTCAGGCGCAGGCGCCAATAGCCGTATATCCATTGGTACCGGTATTGTTGGCGGCACATTAACCGCGACTGTGCTGGGTATATTTTTCGTCCCCATGTTCTTTGTAGTTATTCGCAGCATATTCCCCAACAGAAAACAGGCTCATCTAGATGCAGCAACCACTTTGGAGCATAAAAATGACTAAACTCATCAGCCAAACAGGCGCCACCTTTAGACTGTTACCTATCATTGGAGCGCTGGCGTTAGCAGGTTGCAGCACCCTAGCCCCAGAATATAGTCGGTCTGAACTAGAGGTAAGCAATAGCCTAGACCAACACCCCAAAATACACAGCCCAGGGTTATCAGAGCAATATGCTAATCAGGTGCCTTGGAAGAGCTTTATTCAAGACTCTCGCTTGACCCAAGTGATAGAATTAGCACTGAACAGTAACCGCGGTTTGCGTCAAACCCTAGCCGATGTAGAAGCTGCCCGCGCCACTTATCGCATCCAAAAAGCCGATTTGTTTCCGCAGCTTGATCTGGGCCTAAGTGGAAACCGTTCCAAAGTATCTTCTGCAGAGATCAGCACGACTTATCAAGCACAAGCTGGCTTAAGCAATTATGAAATTGATTTGTTTGGTAAAACCCGCAGCTTGACGAGCGCACAGTTGGAGGCCTATTTAGCTAGCGAGGAAACCGCTAAGGCGGCAAAAATTTCGCTGATCAGTGAAATTGCTAATGCTTGGTTAACCTTAGCAGCCGATGAGAATCAATTAAGCTTGGCGAGAGAAACAGCTGTCAACGCTCAACAAACCATGGAGATCACCAATAAGCGTTTACAGCTAGGGGTAGATTCACGCATTGACGTTGCCAGTGCAGAAACCATTTACCATAGCGCCCGCTCTGATATTGCTAACTTTAGTACCCAAGTAGCACAAGACTTGAATGCCTTACGTCTACTAGTGGGCGAGCCCATCCCTGAAGGTTTTCTGCCACAATATTTACCTAATAGTGAAGACTTACTTAGTGACGTACCAGTTGGTTTGTCTTCGTCGGTCTTATTGCAACGTCCTGACGTGCTGGCCGCAGAACATACGCTAAAATCAGCAAACGCGAATATAGGCGTAGCGAGGGCTGCGTACTTTCCAAGTGTATCTCTCACCGCAACAGGCGGCTTAGCCAGTAATGTGTTAGCCGATATATTCAGTGGCGGCGCGAGTTCAATTTGGACTTTAGCTCCAAGTTTAACTTTACCTATTTTTGATGGTGGCGCAAACGATGCCAATTTAGCCTACAGCGAAGCGCAGCAAACTAAATATCTAGCCGCTTACGAGTATGCCATTCAGAGTGCATTTTCTGAGGTGGCCGATGCCTTAGCAAGAAGGGCCACGATCCAAGATCAAGTGAATGCAGAACAAGCCTTAGTGGCAGCCGCTAGCCGAAGTTACGACTTGTCTCTAGCTCGCTACAAAGGTGGAGTCGACAGTTTTCAACGTGCACTAGAAGCCCAGCGCACTATGTACCAAGCTAAGCAGTCACTGATCTTAACCAAACAAGCTGACCTAAATAACCGTATTACGTTATATCGAGTATTAGGCGGCGGTCTGGCTGAAAGTACTGACTTACTAGAAAATAACGGCACACCCGCTACCTAACTGACGATAACAGCAGGTAAAGGTTAACCCTTTAGCTGCTATGTGATATACCAATATCCAAACAGTGGATAGGAATACAACTCAAATGATGAATATACTGCTGGTCGAAGATGACATTGATTTAGCCACCACTATTGTCGACTACCTCGACATTGAATCAATTCAGTGCGACCACGCGAGCAACGGATTAATGGGCTTGAATTTGGTCGAAAATAATCATTATCAAATGATTATACTTGACGTAAACATGCCGAAAATGGACGGTTTGACCCTTTGCAACACGCTACGTGAGCAAGGTATGGATATTCCAATACTGATGCTGACAGCGCGGGATAGTTTAGAAAATAAATTACAAGGGTTTGAAGCCGGTAGTGACGACTATTTAGTTAAGCCCTTTGCCATGCAAGAACTTGTCGCTCGGGTACAAGTACTCGCTAACCGACGCAGTGGTCAGGCAAAACGCATAGTGCTTGGCGACCTAGCAATAGATTTAACTCAGAAAATAGCGCTGGTGAAGCAAACCCAATTAAAGCTCTCGCCTATTGCCTTTAAGCTATTAGCAGTATTAGTAAGAGCCGCTCCACAAACGCTGAGTCGACAACAAATTATGCAATTGGTCTGGGGAGACGAACAGCCAGACAGCAACAGCCTAAAGGTACATATTTATCATTTGCGTAAACAACTTGAAGGGGCAACGACTAACGTACAATTAGCCACAGTAGCAAGCGCAGGTTTTGCTATCAAGCAACAAAATAAAGGAAACACATAGTGAAAATCAGACCCAGTCTCAAACTGTATTTCTTTATTAGTGTGGTGCTACTTGGCTCGGCAATGGCCGTTGGCTTTTCATTCCTAAGTGTTAACTATTATGTTGATGGCCTAGACCGAGGCGTAAACGGCACTATGTTTGACCTCGCTAAAACGACAATAGTTGCAGATGGGCAGCCCCGCAACATTGCCAGTTTTAGCGTAGCAAGTCGCTGGCAAGACACCCCAGAAATTATTCAGCAACGTTTTAAGCAGCCCCCCGTAGAAGAAGCGCAACTACAGAAAATTAAAGATCAGGCTAATATTTTTATGATGCCGAAAAATATATTTTTTGTGGCTTATTATCAAACAGAGCAGGGCGAGCCTAGATATGTTTCTAAAGTCATGCTCGAGAGAGATATATCGAGCACGTCCAAAATGAGCAAACCCACCAAACGGTTAATATGGGCTTTTGTTGCTTCTCTAATAGCCATATCATTGTTTGCTTTTTTGCTAAACATTATCATGCAAAAAATCGCCAGACCCGTTGAGTCGCTAAAAGACTGGGCTAAATCTCTAGACCAGAAAACAGTACAAAATCCCCCACCCGATTTTAATTACAATGAATTAAATGTGCTGGCGTCATTCATACAAACTAGCTTGATTTCTACTTACCAAAGTGTAGAGCGAGAACAACGTTTCTTAAGTTATGCCAGCCATGAATTGCGCACGCCTATAGCCGTGATTCGCAGTAATGTTGAGTTATTACAACGACTCAGCGAAAAACAGCCCGAGAACTTAAAGCAACAGCAAGTATTAAAGCGCATTCAACGTGCGGGCCTAACTATGGGCAATTTGACCGAGACTCTGTTATGGCTTAGTCGTAATGAGGAGCTAACTATCGCCCCCGAGTCGGTTAACTTGGGCGAGAAAATCAACCAAGCTTGTAATGACTTGCAATATTTACTAGATGGAAAAAACGTCGAAGTGCATATTGAATGTGAAGACGCCGATATCAAGGTGGTTGGGGTCTCTTGCCACATCGTGTTGAATAACTTGATACGTAACGCCTATCAGCATACTCAAGAAGGGCTGATTAAAATCAATCAACAAGGCAGCCGCCTAAGTATCATTAACACTCATGTCCCTGAAGACGATATTAACAGCCTAACAACGCCAAACGCTCAACCCATCGCATTTGGTGATGGGTATGGTTTAGGTCTCCAGCTATGTGAAAAAATCATCAAACACCATAATTGGTTTTATACCAAACAACACAGCCAAGGCAATTATCAAGTGACTGTAGACTTTGATAACTCATAACAATAGCGAGTTATATCGTTCATACGGATAAGTGAGCCTTTGCTTCGCTTACTATCATGACGACACCACAGTGTATGGATAAAGCATGGCCATTATGTAGCAAGCGAATGTATTTTTAATCTACCCTATTGATAATGTGATGTTATAACATTAAAATCCCACCCTTTATTTTTATCTAGAGTGGAAAGTCAAATTGGACGTCTCAGCAGCCAACAGTAAAAAGCCGATGATCGAGGCAAAAAACCTTTGTATTACGATTAATCAAAGCGACATTTTAAAGTCCCTTAATTTTCAAGTGGCTGAGGGTGAAATTTATGCCTTGCTTGGTGGTAATGGCGCGGGGAAATCTACCACGTTAAAGACCTTTTTAGGCTTTTTAAAACCCACCACAGGCCAAGCAATGATCAATGGCCGAGCTGTTAAAGATGACGTTAAAGCCGTTCGCCAACATACCGCTTACCTACCAGAGTCGGCGACCTTGTATCAGCACCTAACGGCCCGCGAAAACATTCACTACTTTTTGTCACTCGCCAACATCAGTAAAACCGATAGCGAAGTCGATCAAGCCTTCGACCGGGTCGCCTTGCAGCCAAAAGCGCGAGACCGCCATATGAGCACCTACTCGAAAGGTATGCGTCAAAAAACAGCTATCGCCCTAGCTTTGCTGCGTGAAGCACCCATATTTTTCTTAGATGAACCCACCTCGGGCTTAGATCCTGTGGCCATTGATGAGTTTAATCAACTCGTTAGCGAACTGGCTGCCAATGGCTCCACCATTTTGATGGTAACTCATGACGTATATGGCGCCTGCCAAGTGGCGAACCGCATTGGTTTACTCAGAGAAGGGGAATTAGTTGGTGAGTTTTCTGCACCAGCAGGACAACAAATAGAAACAGAACTCGTCCACACAGCCTTTACTCAAAAGGACATGGCATGAAGTCGCAAATTATAGCTATTGCCAAAGATGAATGGCGATATTGGCTCAGGTCTAAGTTAGCGCTAGCAGTATTAACTCTCGGTATATTACTGACTATATCTTCGGTGGTAGTTACCACTGTAAAAACCATGGAGCTCAATCATCAAAGGTCCGAACTACAAAACGAAGCCGAACAGTCTTTTACCGACCAACCAGACAGGCATCCGCACCGTATGGTGCATTATGGTCACTATGCTTTTCGGACTCCGACACCATTAAGTCAACTAGACCCAGGAGTCGATGCCTTCACCGGAAACTCGATTTTTCTTGAAGGGCATAGACAAAATAGCGCCATGTTTGCCGACCAAAGACAAGGCACTGCACTGACTAAGCTAGGTAGTTTAGATCCGGCTTTTATTATCCAAATTTTAATTCCGTTGTTGCTAATATTAATCGGCTTTAGTTCTGTCAGCCGTGAACGAGAGTCACAAACTTTGACCTTTATCCTGTCTCAAGGGGTGTCTATTTACACCGTAATTACTGGCAAACTAGTGGCTATGTTGGCAGTAATAGGCTTGATTTTGGTACCTGTTTTACTGTCAGCGTTATTCACTGTTGTTCAGGGTGAATCTTTACTCACCGCCACTAGCTTTATATTTGGTTACTTTGCCTATTTAGTGGTGTGGATCATAATGATTGTTCTATGTTCATGCATCATGAGTAAAAACAGTGAGAGCTTCAGTGCGTTAATGTTTGCTTGGATCTTGTTTTGTATCATAGTGCCAAGAGTCGCTAGCACCACCGCAGCCATCGCTGTACCATCGGCAGGTAAGCTCGAAAGCGACTTTGCGGTTATCGCCCAATTACGTAAATTAGGTGACGGTCATAATGCTAACGATCCGGCATTCGCCAAATTAAAAGCCAACTTATTAGCTCAGTATAATGTGGATTCAATCGAAGAACTGCCAGTCAACTTTCGCGGTACAGTGGCGAAAAAATCCGAAGCAGAATTGACCAAAGTTCTGAACGAATTTGCCGAACAACGTATGACAGAAGAGCTGGCGCAAAGCCAAGTTTCTCGGAGGTTTGGCTGGCTATCGCCGGTAGTGGCTATTCGTTCACTATCGATGATTTTAGCTGGTACCAGTATTGAAACTCATCACCGATTTTTACGAGAAACAGAAGCACTACGTTTTGAATTTGTACAGGCTCTAAATCAAGTACACATAGATAAACTCAATTATCAAGACGACATGAATCGAAATGTCGATAAAGAAGCTTCAAACCAAGCTCGTGTTAGCGCACAAAACTGGCAAGTATTGCAAGACTTCAACTTCACAGCCGATGCCGCAGACACACGTTTACAATATAGCTTTTGGGCATTTTTGCAGTTATTTATGTGGATAGCGGTATTACTAGTATTAGCCATATTTGTAGGGAGACGCGCACAATGAGCAGTTTAATTAAATCTCTTGGGCGCGAGTGGCGATTTATGTGCCGCCAGCGTTATATTTTGCTGCTTTTACTTTGTAGTTTGTTGGTATCGGGGTTTGCCGTGGTCAGCGGCATTAATGAGGTCAATGAGCAAAAAGCCACAATAGAACGCTTAAAAGTTGCTGACCAAATTGACCGCCAAGATGCCCAACATAAACATGACGATTTTGGCATGTTGGCCTATTACACCTTTCATCTCACCTACTTGCCTCCTAGCAATTTAGCTTTTGCAGCTTTGGGAGAGCGTGACGTTTTCCATGGAAGCACCGAGTTAGAATGTTAGCCCTAGAAGGCCAGATTTACGAAAGTGACACGTCCAATGCTGAGCTTGCGCAAATAGGTAAATTTGACTTTGTATTTGTCATTAGTGCCTTAGCGCCATTGTTTATCATTTTGTTATTTCATGATTTGTTTGCCAACGAAAGAGCCAATGGACGTTTTGACTTACTAGTTACCACAGCTCACTCACCCATGAGTTTATGGGGCGCGCGCAGCATCATTCGATTTAGCGCATTATTTATAGCTTTGTTATTGCCCTTTTGGATAGGTGCGAACATCAGTGGTAGTGCTGCTGGGGATGTGTTTGTGGTCACAATCGCATGTTTTGTTTACCTAGTATTATGGACACTGCTGAGTATTTGGTGGGGTCGTCATGCTACTAACAGTCCTTGGGTGGCATCAGGTTTAATGGGTGTTTGGGTATTATTTGCTTTTATTATTCCCATATTAGGTGACCTTGCTATTAACCAAAGTATCCACGCCCCTAAAGGCGGTGACATAGTACTGGTTCAACGAGAAGCGGTAAATGATGCTTGGGACTTACCCGTTGAAACCACTATGGAGGCCTTTGTCGCCACTCATCCAGCATGGAAAGATTATACCAAAACTCAAAGTATGTTCGAGTGGAAATGGTACTACGCCTTTCAACAGGTGGGTGACCAAAAAGCGGCACCTTTGTCGCTAGCTTATCAACAAGCGGCCAAAAGAAAATATGATTTAGCCGGCTACGTATCGCTGTTGTCACCACCTCTTTTTTTGCAAAGACTGCTAACCCGTGCAGCTAATACCGACGCTATCGCCGCCTACGAGTACGAAGCACAAATTAGGCGATTCCATCAGCAACTCAGACATTTTTATTATCCTCCGTTGTTTAAAATGCATGAACTTGAAGCTAGTCATAATGGTGATGAACAACTAAAACAAAGGCTATTAGACACTATGCCTAAGTTTGAAAGTTTCATGGATAGTCAGGTTTCCAAAGCTGATGCACATAGCAATTAATACGAACTCACACAAAATTCTACAATAAGGTAACACATGAAGAACAATACAAACGGGCTTAAGCTAAGCTACTTAACTTTCTGTTTAGCAGGTCTGGGTATGACTCAAGCTAATGCCCAACAACAAACTGAGACACCTAGCACTGAAGGTATCGAAAAAGTCACTATAGTAGGTTCTCGTCAAGCTTACCAAGGGGATTTTACTCCTTTAGAAACTCCTCAGTCTGAGTTAAAAATCAGCTCATTAGTTCTTGAAAATGCCGGCGCATTTGACCTCAACCAAGCGTTAGACTTATCGGCTTCGGTTGCCCGCCAAAATAACTTTGGTGGTTTATGGAATAGTTTTGCAGTGCGCGGTTTTGTGGGCGATGAAAACTTGCCAAGTAACTACCTTAGTAAATGGATTTAATGCGGGGCGTGGCTTTGGTGGCTCTCGTGATTTGTCTGGAGTAGAGTCTGTTGAAGTGTTGAAAGGTCCGAGAGCGGCCTTATTTGGCCGTGGCGAACCCGGCGGTACTATCAACCTAGTGACTAAGCGCGCCAACTTTAACGAAAACGCCGAAATCAGCTTATCAGCCGGTAGTTTCAGTACCGCCCGAGCCGACGTAGATATCAACAAAGTTCTATCCGATGATGTAGCTGTCAGATTGGTTGGTTTTTACGAAGATGCCGAGAGTTTTCGCGACACGGTTGAAACCAGCAAACAAGGTTTCAGCCCTTCTATTCTATGGGCAATTAATGACGAAAGTCAGCTAACTTATGAGCTTGAATATAACCATCAAGAAACTCCCTTCGACCGTGGTGTCATCGCAATTGACGGAGAGCTTGGGGTGATTCCCGACAGTCGTTTTCTTGGCGAGCCAGACTACGGCCAAATAGAAACCGACGTGCTTGGCCACCAAGTTGAATACCATCAAGATTTAAACGACAACTGGAGTGCACTAATTGGTGTTAACTATCGTGATACTTCGCTCGAAGGGCTAGCCTCCGAAAATGGCTTTGCTGCGCCGGACGCAGAAGGTAATTTTGGCCGCTTCAGCCGCTATCGCGACTACAATGCTGTCTACCAAGTATTGCGCGCTGAGTTAAGTGGAAGCTTTGATACTGGCTCATTTAGCCACAAACTGATAGTAGGAATAGATTCTGATAAATTCGAGAATGATCAATTTGCCCTACGAGACAGGTCAACCGAGCAAAGTATCAATATTTATAATCCTGTTTACGGCCAGTATCCCGAATCTTCCTTAAATTTGGCCAGTAATATTGATCGTGTTGAAACTCAAAAAAGTCGTGGCTTGTATATCCAAGATCAGATTAGCTTAACTGACAAATTTGATATTCGCATTGGTGCGCGCTTTGATGACTATCAACAAGAGCTAGTGAATCGTCTTGCAGATAATACCTTTGAGTATTCTGAATCAAAAGTCACACCGCAGTTAGGAGCGGTGTATAAAGCCTCCAACGCCTTGTCTTTTTATGCCACTTACGGCGAGAACTTTCGCCCGCTTTCTGGCGCAACAGATGACAACGGTTTAGATCCTAATTTATCTGAATCAACAGAATTAGGGCTTAAGTTCACCTTAAATGACGGTGCTTTAGCTGGCACATTCGCGGTATTTAATGTTAAGCAATCTAACATTGCCACCTTCGATGCCGATTTTAATCCCACAGCCATTGGTGAAGCCGCCAGCAAAGGGGTCGAGCTAGACTTAACAGGCAATATTACTGATTCTTTGCGCTTATGGGTTTCTTACTCTTATATTGATGCTGAAACCAAAAACGACTATACCGACTTTATTTCTTACAACTTTGTGCCAGCGGGCTCAGATCTGTTAAATATTGCTAAAAATCAATTCAGCCTGCAACTGGTTCAGCAGGCGGAACTTGCCGGTAGAGATGTAGATTTAATCGCTGGGTTGGTTTACGTGGGTGAAAGAAGTGGCGAATTTGGTCAGCCAAACTTCAAATTGCCTGAATATACTACTGTACGCATCGCATCTAGCTATAGCATCACTGATGCACTCACAGTGCGAGCCGAAGTAAACAACCTGTTTGACCAAGAGTATTACACCAACTCCTATGCAAGCGTGTGGGTACAACCTGGCACCCCTCGTAGTTTTAGGTTATCGGCAAGCTACAACTTTTAAATTGACAAGTCATAACCTATCCAACAACGCTCTGGCTTAATCCAAGTGTTGTTGGAGTGTTTATTTTGTCTGCATAGATACAATCAATTTAGCCAGCCATCGTCACGCTCATCGTTAGTGCCAAGCTTAGTGTTTAGTTTTTAAGGTATTCGCAATCGTTTTCAATAGATGCTCTTGAGCAAATGGCTTGGTAATAAAGCCATCAAACCCCGCTTCTTTGTATAGCGCAATATCTTGCTTAAAAGCGTTGGCGGTAATGGCAATTATGGGTAAATTGGGCTGTTCGGCTTTTATTAATTTACAGGCTTCAACGCCGCCCATTACAGGCATTTGAATATCCATTAGGATAATATCAACGTCACTGGTTTCAACAAAATCTACCGCTAGTTGGCCGTTATCCACTAAATAAATGGTGACATCGCTTTTCTCTAACATCGAACTAAGCACTAGTTGATTTATCTCATTATCTTCAGCAACTAATATGGCTTTGTCGGCCAAAGAATCAATTGGCACCACCTCGGGTTGAACTGCTATTTCCGAAGAAGTAACCATTTCAAGTGGTAAGAAAACGCGAACCTCGGTGCCTACATTTTCTTGGCTAAACACTTCAATTTCCCCCTCCATTAAATTCACTAACCAATGGGTAATTGACATACCTAATCCAGTACCGCCATATCGCCTAGTAATAGACTTGTCTGCTTGTTCAAACCGTTCAAATAGTAGCGCTTGTGCTTCGTCACTCATCCCAATCCCAGAATCTTTGATATGAATAACAATGCCCCTAGACTTGTGCTCTTCTATTGAAAGACTCACGTGCCCTTTTTCAGTGAACTTAATTGCATTGGACAACATATTAAGCAATATTTGTTTAAGCCTAAGTTCATCAACCTTCCAAACAGCATGCTGTAGTTCAATGCTAGTTTTAAAGGTCAAACCTTGCTGTCGAATACTGGCAGTTAGCTCTGACTCAACAACCGCTAACAAATCAACTAAATTCACTGCAGTGTAGTCTAGCTCTAATTTACCCGCTTCAAGCTTAGAGAAGTCTAGAATGTCATTCACTAGCCTGTTTAAGGTTAAGGTTGAACCGGTGGCTAGCTTGAGCAGTTGTTCTTTCTTATCTTCTGCCGTTTCGTTCTGTAACAATTGCAAAGTACCATAAATACCATTTAATGGAGTGCGTATTTCATGGCTCATATTTGCTAAGAATTCGGACTTAGCAATATTCGCTTTCTCAGCCAAGTCTTTGGCCTCTGCTAAGGCTTTTTCACGCTCAATTTGATCGGTTAGATCGTAGGAAATACCGAGGTATCCGGTAATTTCATTGTTGCTGTCAGTGAGTGCGGTAATGGTTAACATTACAGGTATGTGCTGGCCTTCTTTATTTACATAAGTCCAAGTATTGGTATCAACTAGGCCTCTAGCAGACTTAGCGAAAAATGTATCAGGCCCTGGCTTGATTTCGCACTTTAGTTCTGCTGACAACTCTTTGGCCCGCCATTTCAGCTCAGACCATAAATGCAATATAGCTGGTGTTTTTTTCAGTATTAATTCGCTGGCTGCATAACCCGTTAGTCTCTCTGCTGCAGGGTTAAACAGAGTGATTAAGCCTGCCGTATTGGTTGCAATTATGCTGTGATTAGCATTTTGTAAAATCGCAGTTTGTAAGGCGTTAACACTGTTGATCTCTTTTGTTCGTTGTTGAACTAAATTTTCCAACTGAGCATTTGATCGCTCCAACATTTCATCTTTAGCAATTAGTAACTGTTGTTGGTGATTTCTCGACTCCGCTTTGCGAGCGAAAAACAGTATAAAACTCCACACACCTAGCGCCAACAATCCTGTCAGAATCATATATTGCGTAAAAATGGCGTAGGGTTTGACCGTTCTTGTTTGTTCAATATATTGGCTTGATGCGACAGCCGTTAATTCCCAAACTCGACCAAACACATTAGCGTTTTCAACATAGGTGACTGCTCCCTCTGGAGCTTGTACCAACTCTGGTTGATAAAAGATAACTCTATTATTGTTAGTCACGTCAGAAATACTTACGTCAACACCTTGTGGAAACGTATGATTAGCGTTCAATACTTCGTCAATTAAAATTGGGGCGTAAGACCAACCAAGCAGATGATTCAATCTGTCTTGAGGAATGCTAGGTATATCTGAAGTGTCATAAAGTGGCAGTAAAATCAAAAAGCCTTGTTGTGCTTTGTTACCAGCTTGAACCAATGTTATGGGCGCTGTAAATTGAATACTGTTATTTAATGCAGAATTAATTGCCGCGTTGCGCCGCATTGTTTCAGAGCCTATATCAAGGCCTACTGCACTTTGGTTAAATTTTTCAGGCTCGATGTAGCGTATAATAAACAAACTGTCATTGTGAGTGGATAATTGCCGAAGCTTAAAATGGTTATCAGGCCTCATTAACTTTTGTTGATTTATAAAGTCTGCTAATGCTTCTTGTTTCACTTTTTGAATAAAGCCTATGCCACGTACTCCTGCAAATTCTTGCTGAAAATTTCTATTTTGAGCGTATGAGAGCATAGTTCGATAATCAAACTGTGCTAAACCAACCGTTGAAATAAGCCCATTCAACCCCTTCAAACCATACATATAAAAGGTAATGCGCTCATTAAAATTAGATTTAATTTTTGCCAGATCATTTTGCAGTGTTTGCATAACAACAGCATTTTGCTGTTGCTGCTTTTCGACTTCAGCTACATAGGATATATAAGTGCCAACAATTAATATAATGATTACAAAGAAAAGCGACTTAAATACAGTCCTTTTAAAAACGTTTTTTGACTTAATTGTAGGCTGCATACAACACCTTATTATTTATAGTGAATGCGTAGGGCTGAATAAATAAAAGCGACTTTTTACGGTCCGTACAGTATACATTTATTAACACATTGTCAGAGAGATAGTGTAATTAAGTTTCCAATGGAGCCATATCTTATGACATGGGAACATTACCAAAAATGCAGCCTAACGCAAGCCTATTTAGATTTGAGAACACACTGTAAATGTCTGATTTATTTGCATTAGGGTCTTGCTAGTCCTTTTATTTATCCTTTGTTCGTAAGGAAGACGCAAAGCCACATTGGCCAAGGCAGCCCATTTAAACACCTATCTAACCTAAGATCTGGATAAGAAGTATCGTTTAGCTGAACAATCCAACGCCGCTAGATACAAAAAAGCGTTATCCAGAGGTTCGGATTGTCCAGGATTCAGGATATCAAATAAGCACTTACGACGGATCCCTATCGACATTCTCGTGTTTAAGCATATTATGAATCTAAGCAAGATAAGGGAGTGAATGATGCGAGTAGGTATTTTAACGGGTGGTGGCGATTGCCAAGGCTTGAATGCCACGATACGTGCAGTAGGTAAATCTTTGATGCTTAATTACAATGGCCAAATTATTGGTATCGAAGAAGGTTTTGCAGGCTTACTAGAGCGAAAGGTGCGTGAGCTAACCTATACAGATTGTAGTGGCATCTTAGCCTTGGGCGGTACTATTTTGGGCTCGAGTAATACAGCCAATCCCTTTAATTACAAAGGTAAAGATTGCTCTGCACAGGTGGTCGCTTATTACCATGAGTTAGGCTTAGATTCTTTGGTAATAATGGGCGGTGATGGCACTATGTCTATCGGCTATGAATTGTCGAAGCTCGGTATGAATATCATTGGTGTCCCCAAAACCATCGATAACGATTTAATGTGTACAGAGCGTACCTTTGGCTTTGAAACAGCGGTGTCTGTCGCAACCGAAGCCCTTGACCGTTTACGCACTACCGGGCACTCCCATAAACGGGTTATGATCCTCGAAACCATGGGCCGCTATGCTGGCTGGATTGCGTTGCATGCTGGTATCGCCGGTGGTGCAGATGTCATTTTACTCCCCGAGTTTCCTTATGATATTGATGAAATTGTTTCGGCCTGTCGGCTCAGAGCGAGTGAACAACAATACTCAATTATAGTTGTGGCCGAAGGCGCAAAGCCCCAACATGGTTCTATGGTAGTACAACAAACGATTGCAGATAGTCCCGATCCGATACGCTTGGGAGGTATTGCTGAAAACTTGAAAAGTCAACTAGAACAACACTTAAAGGTTGAAGTAAGAGCCACTTCTCTTGGCCACATTCAACGGGGTGGCTCACCGACTGCTAACGATAGAATTTTTGCCACCAATATAGGTACCTATGCTGCTGATTTAATTGCTAGAAAGCACTATGGACAAATTGTGGTACAACAACAAAATCGACTAACGAGTGTGCCATTGCAGCAAGTCGCCAACCAGACTAAAGCCGTCACGTTAGAAGACACCACTTTACAGAGTGCCTTAGCGCTGGGGATAAACTTTGGCTGTTCAGAGCTAAAACCAAACCTTAGGTAAATCCCAAATACCATTTGGATATAGCGGCAAGCAGCTCGCAGAATTACTCTTGGTAATACTGAATATTTAGCTGCTCTAACACGGGCATGAGTGAATCTAAACGCCCCAAAAACTCGGCATAGTCTCTAGTATTTTCTTGGCTCCAGCCAAGTTCGGCAGTAACTAACAAACGTGGCCACAACCGATTATCAGCAGTGGCGTTGGTGTGGACTAACTCTGACCACATTGCCGATTCAACACCTAACACTTGCATAAAGGCCTGTGGATTAAGTTGGTAAGCTCGCTCTAGGGGCACGCCTTCTTTACGGCACCAATCATAAGTATTCGGCTGACCAGCAAAATTTCCATGATCAAAATAGCTATAAGAGCAGGGTGACAAAATTAGCTGATGACCTTTGTCTAATGCCGGTTGAATATCGTATTTGTCATTCCACAGTTGCAATAATACGCCTGCATTATTGTCAGCTACCGACCCCTCTTCCCAAGCAATTGCCGTTCGCCCTAGCGCCTCAACCATACGAGTAGCCTTGGCAATAAATTCTGGATATAGCGGGTCTTTTATTTCATCTCCGCCGATATGAATATACTCAGAAGGAAACAATACTGCGATTTGACTTAATACATCTTTAACAAACGGGTATATAACCTCAGGCTGGGTTAAACATAGTTTACTGAAGCCCACTTTCACCCCGCTATAAGGTGCCAAATTAGTTACGTCATCACAGGCCAACTGATTGTAAGCAGCAATGGCAGCTTGAGTATGTCCGGGCAAATCAACCTCTGGCACTAAAATAACATGACGCTGTTGCGCATAACTAACAAGATCTTGAATTTCAACCTGACTATAAAAGCCGGACCGCCCGCCCTCCACTGCACTAGCGCCGCCAATTTCGGTAAGTTTTGGATAACCTTTAATTTCAACTCGCCAACCTTGATCGTCGGTTAAATGTATATGTAAACGATTAAGCTTAAAACGGGCCATCCGATCGATATGCGCTTTAAGGTATTCAATGGGTAAAAAACTACGGGCCACGTCTAACATATTACCTCGCCAACTGAATGTTGGTCTATCAATGATATGTACTCTTGGCAATAAGTAACTCGATTGCAGCCGAGTAGGCAGCAATTGCCTGAAAGTCTGAATTCCATAAAACAAGCCGGTTTCAGTATTGGCGCTTATCACAATGTTTTGCTTGATATCCAGCCTATAGCCTTCATCACCCAACTCGCTTTGGTCAACCATACGTAAAGTAAGCTTGGTACTTCCATCGGCACGATTGGATAGGTTTAGCCTAGCTAGCACATTTTCTAATGCCTGCAGCGCAGTGTTAACTTTGCTTGCCTCTTTTGCAACAGGTTGTCTATCGACAGCATCTTTCTCCACTACGACCTGCACCGAGTCATGAATAACCACAGAGCCAGATAGACGCTGTACGGAATTTGGGTAGGGAATTAACGATAACTGTTGACCCAAAGGAGGATCGTTAACATCTGAGACAATCTGTTTAATTGGCTGTTGCGAACACCCTAACAAAAAGCAACTCATACCAAAGGCGTACAACCATTTCATAATGCGATCCTTTTAACTTTTTACATCATGCTAACAACCTAATATTAAGAGTGAAAGCCTCTTCTTCCCATAGATTAGCCAATATACTGCTCAACATAGAATGCAGACATCCATTTCATTTCGATTTGTGTTAGTTCACAAAATTGGCTGGTTATTATCGCTCTTTGTCTTTAGCGCCAATATTGCTACTTTTTGTTTGGCGGTATGATATATATTCACCCAGACCCTAAAAAACAATAGGAAAATAGACAATGCGAGATACAGAACTATTTGATGCAGTAAATACTTACTTCGATGCCCTATATTACTGCGACGTAAAACTGTTAGATAAGGTATTTCACGAGTCTTCAAGTTTATTTGATGTAGATGAAGGGAAACTATTAGTCGATCCAATTGCGAGTTTTAGACAAGATGTGGCCAGTCGCCCTTCGCCCGCGAGCGTCAACCAGCCACGCCAACAAGAGATTATATTAGTCGATTGGTTATCGCAAAATTGTGCAACGGTGAAGGTACGCTTAAGAGCTCACAACAACATATTTGTAGATCATCTGAGTTTTGTAAAAGATGCTGATGGTTGGTGTATTGTGTCTAAAGTATGGCATTTAGAAAGTACCATCTAGGTTACATACCAATAGCGGTAAACGGCTGCGCCTGTTTAACAACAATAGACGCGGCCACAATATAACTTGTTATTATGTCGTTTAGTTTTGTCCGGGCTTTTGCCACACTCTGACGTACTCGATTGCGAAGTCCACGATTCCATCATGCTTTTTGTGTTCTGGGCTATTTAACTCTAAATCTTCTTTGCTATCGGGAATACCATGCCAAGGAAACGTTTCTTGATCTAACCAAATACTGATGGGCTTAGTGGCAACATAGCCGTCATAGTCATCACCAACTTGTCTGTTTTTTCTTGCCCAAGCCGTTACATCATCTGCACTAACTGTCGAAAGTAAGTTACCATCAATATAATATTTAATCCCCGTTTCATCCCACTCAAAACCATACACATGGAAGTCATCAGCGACTCGAAAGCCTAAATTTTTGTGTTCAGTATATACTGGCTTACCTGATTCTTTAACTTTAGGGTTCCAATCTCGAATTGACCACCACAACTCTTTATCTAGTTCTAATTTAGCTGGATCTCGGTGATCGCCAAACTGTTCAAAAAAGTCTATTTCAAGTTGCTTGCCCATCGCCCAAAAGGCACTGGTTATCTCTGCATCAGCAGCCTTACTCTTTATTTCAATGTAACCATATTTAAAAAATTTACGGGAAATAAAGCAAGCAGTGGTGATATTCTCGTGGGGCAAAGCTTCGCCGAAAACGGGCACTCGGATTTCATCGGTAAAAGGAAAATCAGGCTCCCAACGAGTTTCTAAAATAAGCTTGCCGTCTTCTAATCGATAATTACGCCCGGAAAATTGCGAAGGAGCTCGACCTTTCCATACCTTTTTATTGGGTAAATCAGGGTGCTTATACACTGGTTTGCCATTTTCAAATTTACCGACTATATACCAACGTTCTTCATCAACAGTGTCTGCTGCAAACTCATCGCTCACCTCTTCGTTTAGTCGCCAATTACCTTTATTCTGAGGATCTGACAATGGCAAGAAATTAGCTTGACTTTTATCTGCAGCTCTTAGCAGCGGACTCAACAATAGCAAATTTAACACTACACAGAATGACCATATAGAGCGCCAGGCCGAACCTTTTGTCTGTTTTACTATTACCATTTCATCCTTATCCATATACATACGATGTTTATACTAATACCAACTTAACATGATTTAATTGTTTAATACACTTTTAAAGAAAACCCAAATTGGTAATACCAATATTTTTTACGACACTAGTCTATAAACTTAAGAAATCTAAGTAAAACAAGCACGACAGGCTATATTTGGGCTACAAATCTATTCCAAAACATTTACACAGAGAAACTTTGTTGCAACATTTAATTGACAAACTGTTTTGGAATTGGTTATATCTACCTCACTACCAAAAACAATAACAAAAACAAAATTGGTATTACCAATAATGCAACCCAAATAATGAGGTATCGAATTCACATGAACACTCAATTAAATAGAATTACTAGTGGTATACATAACAATAAACGTAAGGCGGCATTATGCAGCACTGCGATGATAGCCATGTTAGCGGCCCCTACTCTTTCTGCGCAGGAAGTAGAAGACGTAGAAGTTATCGAAGTATCTGGAATACGAGCCTCTCTTACCACCGCCCTTTTAGAAAAGCGCGAAACAACTAACTTAGTTGAAATTATTCAGGCGGAAGATATTGGTAAGTTACCTGATCAAAACCTAGCCGAAGTATTAGAGAACATCACAGGTATTCAAATTACCAGAACGGCTGGTGTAGGTACCGGCGTACAAATCCGTGGCTCAAACTCAAATAATGTTTTAATTAACGGCGTACAGACTGTAAGTTCTGGTACTGGTCGTGGCGGTATAAGTTTTGAAGATGTATCTGCGTCTATCATTGCCGGCGTTGAAGTGGCTAAAGCTTCTGACGCTAAAACTATTGAGGGCTCAGTAGGTGGTACCGTTAACTTACGTACTATTCGTCCTTTAGAGCTTGATGAGCGATTAGTCAATGTTCGTGTACAAGGTGAAGACAGCAGCCTAACTACCGACGGCATCCAACCTCGTTTCTCAGCTGTGTATGGTGATAACTGGGATACAGATAGCGGTAAGTTCGGGTTCGTATTTAGTGGTAGTCTAACAAAACAAGAGTCTTCTTCATTCCGTCCTCGTGTTGACCGCGACGGTAGCCTAGTTGAAAACTGTAATGCTGTTGTGGTACGTAGTGGTGAAGCGGAAGATATAGCTGATCGTCCAGCTTGCCAAGACTTTGATTTCCTAGGTATTCAATTCTTAAACCAAGAATATGAAAACTTTGAATATGAGACGACTAACATTTCAACCACATTTGAATATGCACCGAATGACAACACTAAGTTCTTCGTAGATGTGGTGTTGACTGACCAAGAGCGTCGTCAAGATAGTACTCGTGTGCAAGGCTCTGGTGTTAGCTCTGTGCTCAACTATAACGTGCCAACTGAATTCGAAATGGTAAACTATGGTTCTTTAGATGGCGTAGCGCTTGGCAGCATCCAAACAGCGGTTCGCGGTACCATTGAGCCTGATCTTTCAGTAGACGATGATGATCCAAACTTACGTTTTAGTAGTGATACTGGCGCACGTTTAACCGATACAAGCCTTTTCCGTATTGGCGGGGAATGGCAGGGTGAAAACTTGTTTGCAAGCTTTGAAATATCGTCAGCTGATTCTGACACTACCAACCCCAACCTCAGCACGACCTTGAACTTTATCAACCCTAATGCACCATTAGATGGCCTTGACGATGACGGTAACATTACTGCTAATACAAGTAATGATAACGCAGTGCCATTTATTTATGACTTAACAGGTGGAGCATTAACCTTTGGCATTAACTTCGATTCACCAATGGCCCCTACTGTTGCCCAGTTAATGGATCCGGCGAATGTTGTGTTAGACCAAGTTACCTTAGGACGCAACGAAACCAACAACTCTTTAGACGCACTGCGTGCGGACTTTACGTACTTCTTAGAAGATTCACCGGTCACTTCTATTGATTTTGGTTTCCGCTTAAGCAAGCGTGAAAGTACGTTCAACGATATCAGCGATAATATCGGAGGCTTCAGCAAGATGGTTGATAGCCCTAGTGGTTCGTTATTCTCTGAATTGTTAGTAGCAGGCCCAGATAACTTTGGTGACGCAGATGGCCGTGAACTAGCCATGCGCAACTTTATTATCGTTGATCCTGACTTAGCGTTTAACGATCCGGATTATGTATTGAATACACTAGAGTCTGCGTTAATTGCTCATGATGCGTCTCCTGATCTATCCAATCTAGTTCCTTCGTCTTCAGCTTTCTTTAGCATAGCAGAGGAAACACAGGCGATTTACGCTCAAGCCAACTTCGAATTTGGCGACTTACTAACTGGTAACTTTGGCCTAAGACACCTTGAAACCACTGTTGACTCAACAGGTAACACCATCACTAGCGCAGGCGATGTACTGACCACTATTTCTGGTGACTACAGCTACACCTTACCTAAGCTTAATATTGTTATGACCCCACACGATGACGTGGTACTTCGTTTAGGCTGGGGACAAGATATCCGTCGTCCAGATTTCTCTGACTTGAACACCTCTGTATCGTACGATCCTAACATCAACCGCTCAGTCTCTATTGGCAACCCAGGTTTAGAGCCACAAGAAATCACTACTTTAGACTTAGCCGTAGAATGGTACTTTGCTGAAGCGGCAGTGGTCAGCATTGGTTACTTTGACAAAGAAATTAGTAACTTATTCGTATCGACATTAGATTCTTCACCTAGAGATGCAAATGGTTACTTTGAGTACACTGACACTACATGTGCTGGTGGAGGTATCTTTAACCCAGTTGCACAAGGTGATGATTTCCTAGCGCCACTAGGTGTAACTGGAGCTTGTGTTGATAAAGCAACGCAAGTAAACGATTCAGCTAAAACGACTCAAACCGGTATCGAGATGGCGGTTCAATATGACTTATCTAGCTTTGAAGACGACTTAGGTTGGGCCTCTGGCTTTGGTTTTATGGCTAACTATACTATCCAAGAGTACAAAGGTGGTTCGGTTGTAAACGAGTCAGCTGGTCGTGGTACTGACATATTCAATGCGATTAACGGTATTTACAATGATGCTGATTTTGTCAAAGTGACAGCGGTTCAAGGTCTTTTAGACTTCTCTGAAAATGCTTATAACATCACTACGTACTACGAAAAGCATGGTCTATCAGCACGTTTACGTTACACATGGCGTGAAGCCTTCCGTACAGATGATACTGCTGGTGGTGCATCACGTAACTCTACTTTAGGCTTCCCAGTCTATACTCATGACCGTGGACAACTTAATGCTAGTGTTAGTTACGATGTAAACGAGCAACTTAACATAGGTGTGGAAGCAGTTAACTTGAATAAAGCTGGGGTTACTCAATCTTGTGTGAATGAAGGTGCCATCCTTTGTTTCCAAGGCCTAGCAGACCGTCGAATTACTTTTGGCGCAAGCTACCGTTTCTAAGGTATTAGCGTAACGTGACAGGGACACCTAGCGTTATTCAAAAGTAAAAAACTAACCCCAGCTATATGCTGGGGTTAGCATTTGTTAACCCAATTATAGACTTTTAAACATCAAAAACCGGAGCAACTGCTAATGAGCAAAATCAAATTCACCGCCTTATTGCTAATGGCAGCAACAATTAGCTTACCTATTACGGTTCATTCTCAGGAGCATCCCAATCTGATAATGACCAAAGCAGGTATCGAGAAAGTCAGAAAAAACCTAGGCACAGTGCCTTTATTTGATGCTTCAGTGGCAAGCGTGCAAAAAGAAGTCGACGCCGAAATAGCTCTAGGCATTGATACTCCTATTCCCAAAGATTTCTCAGGTGGCTATACCCATCAAAGACATAAACTAAATTTCATCATTGCGCAAAAAGCTGGCGCCTTATATCAAATATTAGAAGATGAAAAATATGCAAAGTATATTAAAGACATGTTGTTTCAATATGAGGCAATGTATAAAACCTTGCCGGTTCATCCCCAAGAACGCTCTTATGCCCGAGGCAAGTTATTCTGGCAATGTCTGAACGATAGTAATTGGTTGGTTTATATGAGCCAAGCTTACGATGCTATTTATGACACTCTAACCAAACAAGAGCGTGATACGTTAGAAAACAACCTGTTTCGCCCTTTCGCCGACTTCATTTCTATCGGCAATCCACAGTTTTATAATCGCGTACACAACCACAGCACGTGGGGTAATGCAGCTGTCGGGATGATTGCACTCGTTATGAACGATGAAGAGTTATTGCAAAGAGCATTGTACGGTATAGAAGACGATGGTCTTGAAATAGGTGGTCGCGACAATGACGGTGGATTCATTAAAGTAGAGGGACAAAAAGCAGGTTTCTTAGCAAATTTAGAAGACCCTTTCTCACCCGATGGTTACTATACAGAAGGCCCTTATTATCAGCGCTATGCCATGTATCCGTTTTTAATATTTGGTTTGGCCATGCACAACGTTAAACCTGAAATGCAGGTATTTGAACATAAAGATAACGTATTGCTTAAAGGTGTCGACGCCTTGCTTAATTTGTCCGATGCGGATGGCGAGTTTTTCCCTTTAAATGACGGCCAAAAGGGCATGTCTTATTACACAGCATCATTAGTCACAGCTGTAGATATTGCCTATCAATATGGTAAACAAGATCCAGCTCTACTAAGCATTGCCGAGAAACAAAACAACGTTCTGTTGAACGAAGCGGGCTTATTAGTAGCGATGGGCATTCGAGATGGTAAGACTCAACCTTTTGCGAAATCATCTATTAACTTATCTGATGGCCCCGATGGCCAACAAGGTGGTGTAGCCGTACTTCGCTATGGCAATGAAGACTTAACGGCAGTATTTAAATATGCCGCGCAAGGTTTAAGTCACGGGCACTACGACAAGCTTTCTTATTCTCTTTACGAGAAAGGCGATGAAGTGCTGCAAGATTATGGTTTAGCTCGATTCGTGAATATTGGGCAGAAGGGCGGCGGTAATTACCTGAAAGAAAATAAAACGTGGGCCAAGACCACCATCGCACACAACACTTTATCGCAAAACGAACAAATGCATTTTGCTGGAAAGTACGAAATTGGCAGTCAACATCACTCAGAGTTATATTTGTATGATGATGCAAATGAAAATGTGCAAGTTGTAAGTGCGACAGAAGCCAATGCGTATCCTGGTACGCACATGCACCGTACCTTAGCGGTAATAAAAAGCGCTGGTTTTGAAAAACCATTTTTGTTAGATATTCTTAAGGTTAATTCAGACAACAAGAATCAATACGACTTACCATTTTATTACATGGGTCAAGTGCTGAGTAATAACTTTAGTTACGACTCACCCGCTATCTTAAAACCCCTTGGTAAGAAAAATGGATATCAACATTTGTATCTTGAAGGTAAAGGTCAACCAGCCACTACAAGCACCCAATTTTCTTGGTTGGGAAATGGCAAGTACTACACATTAACTTCGGCAACTGATGTATCAGATGAGCTATTACTAACCCGCTTGGGCGCAGATGATCCAGACTTCAACTTACGCAGAGACGCAGCGTTCATGATCCGTAGAAAAGACAGCGACAATACTGTTTTTGCTTCTGTAATTGAACCACACGGCAGCTATAGCCCTGTATCAGAGCTATCCGTTAATTCTGACAGTCACATCACAGAACTAAAGGTTGAGTTAGATAATAACGATTACACGGCTGTGTCAATTAACGATGTGCAAGGCAACAGTAAGCTGTTCATTTTATCGAACAATAACGCCGCGCCTTCTAAACAACATAAATTGAAAGTTGGCAGCAAGACATACTCATGGAGAGGAACATTCCACTACACTGAGATGTAAGCGTGGTGGGGTTTGTTTAACGCTATTGAACCTGGCTTCTAAATAAGCAGTATCGTTCAAGCTAAACAATATCGTTCAAGCTAAACAATATCGTTATAATTTAATGGTTTAATATGATGATTACCACTAGTTGGTAATCATCACTCTTTACACTAGCTATTGGCCATCTAACAACTATCTAACCTGAGTGCTGGATAAGAAGTATCACGCAAGCTAGACAATATCTATATAGTTCAATAATTTAATATAGTTCATCCAAATAACTTCAGCTAAATATCCACTTGGTGACGAAATTTATCGTGTATAGCAAGGCGGATTGTCGTACCTAAAAACGTATTATTGCTAGACAACCCCATGCCGCTAGACACAAAAAGAGCGTTATCGAGAGCTTCGGCTTATCTAGGATTCAGATTAACTACTTAAACATTACCCGGATAGCACTCTAAAATAGACATGCCTGTCTCTGACATATAAGCGAATTCTGCTACACCAGCGGGACAGAAAAAACGTTCCCATTGTTTAAGTTGGATAGTTTCACCATCAATCACTATAGCGCCAGATCCTTGAGTAACAATACCATAAAAGAAGGCATCTTCCTGACGAGTGAACTGACCGTTAACCGATGCTCTTCTGACCGTAAAACAAGGCGTTTTGTCCGCCCCAATCAATTGCTCTAAGCGATTTCCTTGACCATCATCCAACATTATTGTGGGCAAACACCTAAACTCTTGGTCTGTTTTTTCTGGAGGCACAGGTTCAAAGTTAAACGCATCAAGTGCAGTTTCGATCCCTCTATCCATAAACCTCGCTTGCTCAGGTATAACATACCCACAACGCTCAAATTCAAAGCGCACAGCTAAATCCGATGGCTCCATGATTTCTAACATCAAAATACCTTCCCCTAACGCATGAGGACGACCACCTGGTAACAAAAACACATCGCAAGGCTTAACTGAAATGCGATCAAAACAACCTTCGATCGACTGAATATCTTGGGTTTCAATCCACTTTTTTAGTTGCTCGCGGCTAGGTGAGCGTTGAAAACCTGCGTAAATATATGGATCTTTCACATCCTCTCTGGTTTCAAGGATCACATAAGCTTCGGTTTTGCCTCTAGGTAAGCCTAAGCGCTGTTGTGCAAACTCTCGTGTAGGATGCGCTTGAAAATGCAAACGAGTTGAACTGTCTAAATACTTGACCAGTGGAATATCATCCATCGAACGCACGGCGTTACCATTTTTGCCCAAGAAAAACCTTTGGTCCTTTTTTAATAAGTCACGAAAAGCTACTATTTCTCCGCTTGCGTTTTCAACCATGGCTAATCCTTCTGACACATGCTCACGGCCAACATTGCGAGCTTCAACGGTAGAACCAATCCAATCTTCAGGAAAACTAGAATCTTTGGGGTTTTCTTTACCTTCGATGGTGTCGAGTAACTTGCCACCTTGATAAGTTCGCCAGACACGGTTGGCGGTAAACTTAATAATTTGATTCATATATGTCTCGCTTCATTAATAATATAATTGGCCCAAGAGCCAATTGAGCTATGCTTATAGCCCTTGCTAAGTAGAAATAATGCCGTTAAAGCTCATATAACTCATCACTAAGGCAAAAATGAAAATCATAGATAAAATAACGTTAATCAGAGTAGAAAATTTATGCTCAGCCATTAAAGATTGTTTATTCCCAATATAGAAAATACAGCCCACTGTGGCCGGTAAGACTAACGCGCCAAGGGCCTGTGAGCTCACCATTACGGCGATAGGTTTAGCATTAAAAATGGGCACGATTAAACCTAAACAAGAAATAATCAACGCCATTATTCTATAGCTAGGTCTTTTAAGGTTACTTTTGCGTTGATGGAAATCATCCAATAACCAGGGTAATAAAGCGACATTAGGAAACTGTGAAGACACACCTGCGGCAATCAATCCGATGGTAAAGATTGCGACTGCCGACGCTCCCGCCAGAGGTTCCAACAAGTTTATCATTTGAGTCACATTCACCAAGGTGATGCCTTGAATGTATAATGACCCTGCAGCGGCAGCCATGATGGAAGTACTGACAATAAACATCAAGAATGCGGCAAAAAGTGCATCTCTATTTTGCACTTTCAAATCCGCCATCGTCCAACCCGCTTCTTTTACCAAAATAGTTCGCAATATAAACAGGCCAGAAAAAACAGTGGTTCCCACCATAGATGCAATCACCAAAAACGAACTTTTGCCCGGTGCGGTGTCTGGTACGTTAGGTACCATACCCTGTAAAATTTCCATCGCCGGTGGCATTAAAATAATAAAGTTCGCTAAAAAACACAGCGCCATAACCGCCACAAAAATGGCTAATACTTTTTCAAATACTTCGGTCTTGCCGATCAAGAAGATAATGTAAACAAAAGCGATAAAAAATAGCGCAAAATAAATTGGCGATATTCCGCCGTCAAAAAAGTGCTTCGACCACTCATAACAAACGTCAGCTAAGATCCCCATCACACCAATCACGCTGCCACATATCTGGGTCGTGAGAGCGACAATAAAAAAATACTCACCGCTGGATGAATATGTTTTCTAAAAGACTGCAATGCAGTGAGACCGGTTACTAAAGTAAATTTGCCAAACAAAGAAATTAGAAAATAAGTGATAGCGCAGGAAATAAAAATGGTCCACAGCAGAGACATACCATAATCAGCCCCCGCTTTAGCCATCGCAGTCACACTGCCAGTGCCTACCGTAAAACCGAATAAGAAGATCCCCGGCAATAGAGTTTTGAAAAAGTTTTTTATATTAGTCATATTATTCGTTACCGAAGTGAGTGTATTTACAAGAAATCAGGAAGTTATTTATGGTTAGCCAAACTAGTAAACCGGTTTAGTTTTGTAAGGCAAATGTAACAAATTGGTGAATGACCGTCAATCAAACAGCCGTTAAATGAAAAACAAAAAAGCCAGCATGCAATGCTGGCTTTTATTCATTTGGCAGCTAACTCACTTGGCTAGCTTAAGTCACCCTAGAAAGAATAATTATACTGGGCGGCAAAAATTGCTGCGTTGCCTTCGCTAGCAAATCCCCATTCGCCACCAAGGTTATCCTCTTCTACAAAGCTGCGGTTCTCGCCACGTAAGATACTCAAACCAAAATCCAGTGTTGACGCATCACTCAACGTATATTCAGCACCGGCACTGAGCCATAAACGGTTAGTGTCTGGAATTGAGATAGACTGATGATTTGGATCACTAGGTGATTTGTCATAAGCGATACCTGCACGCAGTTTTATTTCACTATTTAACTGATAATCGGCACCTATTGCGTAGCGGAAACTATCACTAAAGTTTTCATCTTTTTCAAAAACCGGCTCGTCTCTTGCTGGAACATAGGCTTCCAACCTGTCAAAGCTACTCCACTGAGTCCACATTACACTGTAGTGTAAGCCCCATTTATCATCTAACTGATGAGTACCAGAAAACTCAGTAATGGCAGGCAGTTCAATGGCTAATCTACCGTCTAACGAGCTTCCTCCTAGACCTCCTAGAGCCTGTAAATCCGTTGGAATTTGATTACTATATTCCCCTTCAAAGTCTAGTTCGACAGAACTGCGATAGGCTAAACCAAAACGAGTGCGATCGGATACATCCCAAGCAAGACCAATATTCCAGCCGATAGCCGAGTCATCTCCGTCCATTTTTGCTGCTTCGGTGCTACTAGTTACACCAAAGGTTGAACCAAAATTAGCTTGTAAAAAAGCCGGCAATCCAGGCCCAGCGTGGCGAACGAGTTCAGCTTCTGCATAAACATAGTTTAATCCACCAGCAATGGTGAATTGCTCATTAACTTTATAGGACACGCTAGTATTGACATTAATCGTTAGTATTTCAGTTTCACCAGCCAATTGGCCTGCAGCATAGTCATCTGCAAATTCTGTGGCCAAACCGAAGTTAGAAAACATACCTAAACCTACCGCCCACTTACTATTAATAGGCATAACTAAATAACTTGCCGGCACAAAAGCGCCTGAGCGCAATACTGTCATTGTCTAGCGCTTCTGCACTTGAATATGCAGGTGCACTTTCTCCCTCTAGGCTAACATCTGGTTTAATATAAGTTCCCACTAGGGATAATTGATTCTCTGTAAACTGCGACATCAACGCTGGATTACGAGCGACAACTGATGCATTTTCTGCTATTGCAGCGTCACCTGCGAATGCACGCCCAAGGCCTGAAGCACTATGTTCAGCTAATTGAAAAGCGGCGCCAAAGGTATTGAGCGACAAAAAAGTCAAACCTGCACCCAAAATAATTTTATTGAATTTCATTATGATCTCCTAAACCTACAATAACAAACTGGTCAAAATTCAAACTACAGAGCGGGTGAGCAGACCAGTTAAAATAGATGAGTGATAATATAGACTTAAACCACAAATTGTTAGTAAAAAATCAATATTTTTGTATATTTAATTAAAAACTATGTGAATGATATTTACATTTATTGCCGAACCGCGCTTTTTCAATGTTGCGTAGCCACTAAATCACTATCCATATTTTATATAGCCAACCGAACTATCGAGGCCAAGTACTTCGCAAAGCTGCGAAGCACTTAACAATAGGCTGGAAAACAACTATTTGTGAACGGCTTTTTGCTGGCTGACTAGCGATCGTTTTGGCCAATACTTCTTAAACATCTGAAAGATAATCAAGCCTGCCAGTACGAACGCACTCACTTGATACAACAATCCCAACATATCTGAATGCCCGCCATGATATAAATTCAGTTGCCAGCCAAATTGACTAAACAAATAATCTAACACCACGCCGCAAAGTATAGCACTCGATACTATTCCTACTAAGTAGAGCGCGAGTTCTCTCTTGCCCAACTCATTCTTAATGATCATTAAGGTAGCAATATTGGTAGCAGGTCCAGTTAACATAAAGACTAAAGCTGCACCAGGACTGATACCTGACATCAACAACCCCACCGCGATCGGGGTAGATGCCGTTGCACAAATATACATGGGAATTGAAATGACCACAGCAACTAGCATAGCGAAAACCCCTTGTGCATATTGCGCTAGAAAGTCATCGGGCACGTAAGTTGTGATCAACGCGGCAAAAAACACACCGATTAAAAACCAAACCATAAAATCTCTCAACAGTTGGCCGTAACCAAAAACAACAGCCGTTTTTATTTTTTCAGGTAATGTTTTGGCTTGGGGTTTGCTCTTACTACAACATGATTTGACCGATGCTGGCTTAGCAAGGTGAGGAGTTGAATCTTGCTCTTGACCAAATACCGCAATGAGTAGTCCGGTGACAATAGCTGAAAAAATTGCCGCAATAGGTCTTACAATAGCCATAATAGGTCCCATCAGCGCATAAGTGACACCGATTGAATCTACACCTGTTTCGGGCGTCGCCACTAAAAAGCTAGCAGTGCTCGCCTTACTCGCTCCACTGCGTCTTATGCCCATCGCTACCGGAATCACCGAACAGGAACAAAGAGGTAAAGGCGCACCTATTAGTGCTGCCGTTGTAACAGATTTATTACTACCTAACGTTTTATCAATCCATGTTTTAGGGACCAATTGATTGATCACGCCCGCCATCAACATACCTAACAATAGGAATGGCGCTGATTCCGTGAACAAATCAACAAAATTACTAAGCAACTCCATTTTATTTTCCTTCTTCTAAAGCGGTAATAATAGAGCAATACTCTGCACTTTCTTGACCACCGCAACAATATTGGGCCAACTTCTTAAGGGTGTTTTGCATAAGCTTCAAGCGTTCAATATGTTGTGCAATTTCATCTAACTTATTGGCGGTAATGGACTTGGCTTCAGCACATACATGCTGGCTTTTGTCGTGTTTGATCGCCAATAATGCGGTGATTTCGGCAAGGGTAAATCCACAATTTTTACAATGCTGAATAAATTTAGCCGTATTTAAATCGTCTTCAGAATAAACCCTATAGTTATTCGCCCCTCGCGAGGACGCTTTAAGTAATCCTGACTTTTCATAATATCTTAAGGTATGAGCACTAATGCCAGACCTTTCTGCTAAGTCGCTTATTTTCACTTGTAGGGCTCTCTTTTTATCATGGTAGAAAATGAATTTTTAAACGCTAGCGCAATGCACTTTGGCAAGTATGCCTATTTGAATTGAATTATAAACCTTAGAGTTTAATCTAAGGTCAAGGGGTTAGTAGGACTTTTATTCAAGCAACTAGAAATTAATAATAATAATTTCACATATAAATTTACGTAAAAAATAAATGTTATCTTGCTTTTAAATAAAAGATAATTATTGTTAACCACTTGTGTAATTAAGCTCTGATAGCAAAATGGCTATCTTGTGGAAACTCTAAAGGTAACCCATGGACAATAACTCCAATCCAAAAGAACATAATACAGGTAATCCAAACAATGCGGCTCGAGGTTTAAGCAGGCGAGAACTATTGGTTGGCATTATGGCCACTGTTGGCGCAGCGACAACGGTTGGCTGTGTCGAAAAATTCGATAAATCGGTATCAAAAACCGCCCAAAGTCAAGGCTCTACGGCCCCAGGTAAACGCTTTTATTCTGTCAACGAATTTGAGCTAATTAGTTTTTTGGCTGGCTTGATCATTCCTGATACAGAAACAGCCTGGCGCATTGACTGTAGGTACACCAGATATGATGGATGTTTTACATGCCGAATGGGCATCGCAAGAATCAAAAGAGAAACATCACTTAGCAGTGTTAGAGACCCAACAAGCATTAGACAAATTAGCAAATCAAAACTTTTTGACAGCCCCAGTCAAACGACAACTTTCGGCGTTAAAACAACTAGATGAACTCGCTTTTTCTGGGAACAAAGCTTGGGGGTATCGTTCGATTAAGTCTTTAATTGCACGTTTTTATTATTTTTCAGAAGTAGGTGCGTCTCAAGAACTACGTTATGAATTAGTGCCTATAGGCGTTGGGAAGCTTGCATTCCATTTGAAGACGTTGGACGCACTTGGGCAGTCTAGTTGAGCAAATAAATAATTTAGTTAGCGGTAAAGTTTAGAAGGTTTTTAGAATGACAGAATATGATGCAATTGTAGTAGGCTCAGGAATGAGTGGTGGCTGGAGCGCCAAAGAATTAGCAGAAAAAGGCTTGAAAGTTTTAGTTTTGGAACGAGGCAGAAAAATAGAGCCAAGTAAGGATTATGCTGATTTTGTTAGCCCTTGGGATAGACCAAATCTCGATCAGATCCCAGAAGATGAAGTAAAAAATGACTACCCAATTCAGTACAGAGCAGTTAAATATGCCATGCGCGACAGTACTAAACATTTTTGGGTAAAAGACAGTGAACACCCATATGTAACACCAGAAGATAAGCCTTATGATTGGATCCGCGGCTATCACACCGGCGGACGCTCACTCTTATGGGGACGTCAATCTTACCGTTTAGGTCCTCAAGACTTTGAAGCCAACAAAAAAGATGGTCATGGAACTGATTGGCCAATTCGATACGATGATCTTGCGCCATGGTATGAATATGTAGAAAAGTTTGCTGGTATTTCTGGAAGTGCGGAAGGGCTTGAACAGTTGCCCGACAGTATTTTTCAACCGCCCTTTGAAATGACTTGTATCGAAAAAGAGTTTAAGAAAAATTTAGAAAAAGAATTTCCGACCCGAAAAGTCATTAACGCCAGAATAGCGCATCTCACCAAACCCACCGAAGAACAGATGGCATTAGGTCGTGGGCCTTGCCAAGTAAGAAATCATTGCAACAGAGGTTGTAGTTTTGGCGCGTACTTTTCTTCTAATTCAGCCACGTTACCGGCAGCCATGAAAACCGGAAATTGCACCATAGTTAACAACGCTATAGTGCACTCTCTTGAATATGATGAAAAAACCAAACGCCTGTCAGGCGTAAAAGTCATTGATGCTGAAACCAAAGCAGTTAAAACCTATACGGCTCGATTGGTTTTTCTAAATGCTTCTACCATCGCTAGTACCATGATTTTATTGCAATCGAAATCAGCAAGCTTCCCCAATGGCTTAGCCAATAGCTCAGACCAAGTGGGCCGCAATTTAATGGACCATGTTAGTGCTGCGGCCGCTACAGGGGAATTCGAAGGGTTTGAAGACCAGTACTATTATGGTCGACGCCCCGGAGGTATCTACATTCCACGGTATGCCAATATCACAGAACAAGACAAACCTTACTTACGTGGATTTGGCTTCCAAGGCGGAGGCAAACGTATTGGTTGGACAGGCAATCGGTACAGGTATTGGCGAAGACTTCAAGCAAGCGAATCGCAAACCTGGAAATTGGCAAGTGGGAATTTACGCTTTTGGCGAAGTGCTTCCTAACCCAGAAAACCGCGTTACTTTAGACAAAACTCAAAAAGACAAATGGGGTCTACCATTAGCCAATATTAATTGTGAAATGGGTGAAAACGAAAAGATCATGATGCGCGAAGCGCAAAAAGACGCCTATGAAATGCTAAAAGCGGCAGGAGCCGTAAAAATAAATAAGGGCCCAGATGCAGAACTAAATTTGTCATTGCTAAGGCAATCGAATTCACGAAATGGGCACAGCCAGAATGGGGCGCGATCCTAAAACTTCCGTATTAAATGAGTGGTGCCAAGCTCATGACGTGCCAAATTTGTTTATTACTGATGGGGCTTGTATGCCATCGGGTGGCTGTCAAAATCCATCATTAACCTACATGGCACTATCTGCCAGAGCAGCAGACTACGCAGTTAAATTGTTTAAGAAGGGCGAGCTGTAGTCTCGTCTGCCCTTTTATTTGAACAACCATTAAAAAATAGGAAGTTGAAACAATGAAAAAACACATATCAGCAGTATTGTTTACTGTTGGCTCTGCTTTAGCGCTTAGTGCATGCAGCTCGCAAAACATGGCTGAAAATACCGATAAGTCGGCTAATGAATGGGTTAGCCTTTTCAATGGCAAAAATTTAGATGGTTGGACGCCAAAGTTTAACGGTTTTGCCGCTGGCATTAATTACAAAGACACCTTTAGAGTTGAAGATGGTTTACTCACCGTTTCTTACGATAATTGGGATGGCTTTGAAGATGGCAGGTTTGGTCATCTATTTACCAACAAATCTTATTCAAATTATAAGATTAGAGTTGAATATCGTTTTATTGGCGAGCAAGTCACCAACGATCCTGCTTATAGTTGGGCCTATCGAAACAATGGCGTGATGTTGAATTCGCCCCCAGCTGAATATATGGGTATAGATCAACCCTTCCCTATTTCTGCCGAGGCACAATTGTTAGGTGGTAATGGAGTAGATGAACGGCACACTGGCAACCTATGCTCACCTAGTACTGACATTGTTCAGCAAGGAAAGTTACAAAAAACACATTGTATAAAGTCAAATTCTAAAACCTATCACGGCGACCAATGGGTTTGGTTTGAAGCCGAAGTAAGAGACGATGGCAGTATCAAACACTTTATTAATAACGAGTTAGTGTTTGAATATTCAGCATTACAAATTGATCCAAGCGATAAGTGGGGCAAAAAGTGGCTTGATGAAGGCAACCCATTAAAAATTACCAAAGGGCACATATCTGTCCAAGCAGAAACCCACCCAACGCAGTTTAGAAGGATAGAAATTAGACAGTTAAATTAAATTGAATTTGTCTATAATCAATTTAAGTTAACCTTTTTAAGTGCAGAAAAATGATCAAGGCAGTGACAACCAATCTAGGCTGGTTAAAATTTATTGCCTTTTTGGTCACCATAGCTTTGGTCATTTTTTACGATTACATACCCACTCGCACCCTACAATTGCACCCCCAACTCGGCAATAATACCCATATCATTATCGATAATAATACGGGTAGTGACACAGAATTCGCTTGGATAGACAGAGAAAAATATGAGTGGACTTGTACCTTTAATACAAATAAGGGGTACCCATTTTGCAATATTGCGATTTCTTGGTCTCACCCACCTTATGAACAATTAGATTTATCCTCCTACAGTTACTTGCTAGTCGATCTCGAATATGTGGGAGATGCCAAATATATCAGCCTGTTTATTCGCAACTATTACCAATATGGCAGTGATGAGGACGAGATAAAAACCGGAAAGTTCAATAACGTTACCAAAGCAGCAACGTTTTATGAGCAAGTATTGCCTATTTATTTTGACCAACTGCGAGTCGCCGATTGGTGGGTTAATGAATTCCAGGTTCCACCAGAATTGGTCATGCCTGACGTTTCTCAAACCATTTCTATGGGCTTAGGCATTCCACATCCCGTTACTTTAGGAACACACAGATTTCGTTTGCATTCGATTACTGCAAAGGGCGCCTATGTATCTAGAGAACATTTATATTTCACAATCATTATTTTTTGGGCAATTCTAGCACTAGCCGAAATACTTTATAAATATGCGGTGCTTAACAGAAAATACCTAACCGAAAGCAACTTATTATCGAAAATGGCAGAACAGAATCAACTGTATAAAATGAAAGCCGAAACCGACAAACTAACTTGTATTTTGAATAGAGAAGGCATTAGTCAAATTACCAAGAAATTACAAGAACAAGGTATTTTGCAGCAGTATGCGCTATTAGTGCTCGATTTAGATTATTTCAAACAAATCAATGACAGCTTTGGGCATGCCATTGGTGACAGCGTACTCAAAGACGTGGCACAAATTATTACCAGTTGTAAGCGTTCATATGACCTAGTCGCTCGCTGGGGTGGAGAAGAGTTTGTAGTATTGTTTCACTGCTTAGACAATGAACAACAATTTGTTTTCGCTGAAAAAATTAGAAAAGCAATAGAGTCCGCCAGTTACGATGTTGGTGAAAAAACAACAATCACCGCAAGTATCGGCGTTACCAGAATTAAAAAGTCTACAAGTTTGGAGCAAGCATTTTTACAAGCCGACCAAGCATTATATTATGCAAAAGGCGGCGGCAGAAACCGCGTTGTAATATTCAAAGAAGAACAATAGCCTGCACTAGTCTCTTAATCTCTTTTTAGCCCCTAGCCACAGTCATCTTGAGTCAAGTGGCCAACTACTTGTGAAGCTTGCATCGGTTCGCTTACGTCAGTGCACCTGCTAAGGCTCCTCGCTCATAGGCCCCCTTATACCAATCCGTCATAAAAAGTCTCGCCTCAACGAGCGTTTGCATGCGCTTAATTAAGGGCTTGAATGAGCATTTTGAATGAATAACTCGTTATTGAAAAAGAGGCCACTACTTCTTTGAATTCGAGCAACACAGAGTAAGCGCATTTCCAAATGGCCGATAGCCATTCAACCCATTCCACCTGTAAGCAATCTACTTCTTTACAATAAACCCCATAAAGATGGAAATTTATGTTTGCAAGCACTTACATTGGTGGCAATTTTAATTTATAGTCTTAGTGTTGATTGTGCTAAGCGTTAATTAGGAAAGTTACGTAAGCGCAAATATAGCTGAACTCCAAAATTGTCAGTAAATTTTTGCGTTTAGTTTGACTATAGGGCTCTAATTATTTGTTCGAATCTGCTTTAGAGAACGAACGTTTTTTTATCTAAACGAGTCAAATAAAAAGTATATTTTTAAACGTTTCTTTAAACTTTTTGCGGTTGATTGAGATTGAAACCTTGGTCAACAATGGGCCTATAGATAACGTTTAGAATTGAAAGATACACCTTACCCCAATGCGATTTAGTTATCAGGTATTACAAGTTGAAAAGCGCAACGTAATCCTAGGTAAAATGGTTTATAGATTATTGGGGGTTTCAGTCTGCTTATTCTACCACTGACAATTTGTTGTACATTCCTTAAATCTAGAATACTAATTCATACCCAAAGTAAATTATAATTAACATAAAGCCTAGTTTTATATACTATAAGTCAATAAAATAAAACAACTTACGGTGTTGGTTATTCAGATGTGGAAACTAAGGGCTATTTATCTAATCAATTAAATCAACAAGTAGAGCGTTTCCGTTCGTCAAAATACAAGCACAATCGGTTTTAGTATTACTATAGATGCAATGGAGAACGACAGATTAGGCTGCACACTTTAGGCTTTACAAAAAATTGACTGCACTAAGTTAACAACAAAAATTGCCTCTGAAATTGAATTTGATTTTTATTGTTATCGCAGTGCGACAGATTAATTTTTCACAGCCCACTAGCGCAAATGAAAAGCTAGTGCTTTACACAAAACAGAGGAACACACAGAGACAATTTATGCGTACTTTACCTATCAACAATAAAATAAGAGAGCTTAGATTTTTTGCCGAAGAGATGACACAACACGAACTTGCTGAACTTATTGGTGTATCTAGACAAACAATTATTGCCATAGAAAATTGTAAGCACTCACCAACTTTGGAAGTAGCGTTTAAAATTGCAACGGTGTTTGGACAAACAATTGAAGAGGTTTTTCAATATCAAATAGACTAAGCCTTTATTTAATAACAATCGATAATAATAGACAAAAATAAAACTTACCACGCCATTTTTATTACCCTAAAACAAAAGTGATTACATACAAACTTTCATTATCTGCTTTTTCCTATCCCTAACGACTATCACCACTCAGCGAATGTTTAGATGAATTGTGCTCGGTAACTCAATTGAACCGCAAAAATTGCAACTCAATTGAGTTTAGTACTATGCCCTACTATTAATTAAGTTACTTTTTACCGATCCAATCTACCCGGTATAGATCTCGTCTACGATCAAGATAATTTCGAACAGAGCCTTCATTTTGCAACTGTGTTAACTTGTCAAAGTCCAAATCAACAATCAATGTCATTTCAGTGTTAGGTGTGGTTTCGGAAACTATCGCGTCATGGGGGAATGAAAAATCTGACGGAGAAAAAACAGCCGACTGGCCATATTGAATATCTACATTATCTACCTTAGGCAAATTACCCACACTACCTGCAATAGCTACATAACATTCATTTTCGATGGCACGAGCTTGCGCACAACGTCTGACTCGTAAATAACCATTCTTGGTATCCGTCCAAAATGGCACAAACAAAACTTGAATTTCTTGCTCCGCTAAAATTCTACCAAGCTCAGGGAATTCCACATCGTAACAAATCAAAATACCAATTTTGCCAAAGTCAGTATCAAAGGCCTGTAATTTATGCCCACCTTGCATAATCCAATCTTTCTTTTCATGTGGCGTTGGATGCAATTTATACTGGCTATCAATTTGTCCATCTCGATGACATAGATAGCTAATATTATACAATTCATCGTCTTCAACCACAGGCATAGATCCTACAATCACGTTGATATTGTAAGATACAGCCAAGCGAGATATTTCGGTGAGAATTTTCTCACTGTAAGTGGCTAAATTCCAAATAGCATCAATCGACGTTTCGGCAGGATCGATTCCCATTAGCGGCGCATTGAAAAATTCAGGAAACAGCGCAACATCACATTGGTAATCAGACAAGGCGTCGATAAAGTACTCTGCTTGCTGAAGCAACTCTTGCACATCGTTAAAGTAACGCATTTGCCATTGAATACAGCCAATCCTAGCGGTGTTTCTATGGCCGCCATACAATTTAGCGGGGTCGGCGTTGTAATACATATTGTGCCATTGCAACAATGTTGCGTAACCTTGAGATGCTTCATCTTCAGGCAAATAAGCTTGCATGATCTGCTTTTACTTCAAATCCATTAGAAATTTGAAAGGTTAATATCGGGTCATACAAATCTTTTGATTTAACCGCTTCGATATACTCATAGGGAGACATGTCGGCTGAATGTTTCGAGTAGTTTGGAATTCGTCCCCCTGCCATGATCGACTTAAGGTTTAAGTTTTTACACAATTCTCTACGCGCTTCGTACAATCTACGGCCAACACGTAAACCTCGATATTCTGGAGAAACAAACACATCCACTCCATACAGTACATCACCGTTTGGATCGTGAGTTGTTAAGTAAGCATCACCGGTGATTTCATCGTAGGTATGTTTATCACCAAACTTGTCATAATCAACAATCACAGAAAAAGCAGCTCCTATGACTTTTCCTTTATCTTCGATACAAATTTGCCCTTCGGGAAATGTACTTAATTGAGCTTGATAATTCTTTAACGGCCAAGCGCCGCCAACTTGCGCGTAAACCACATCCATCAATTCTTTAACGTCAGCATAATCATCTAAGGTTAAATATCGCAGCTCAAAAATATGCTCGGGATCATCAATGCTGGGTGTACCAGTTACTTCTCTGTCTTGCATAAAATTCACTCATAAAAGTTTGTTGTTAGCCAATTGAACAACCAAGTCAATGGTTCTTCAAAATATCCCTAAAAAACCTGCTCTAAAGGACATACAAGTAGTACCGAATTAATTTACAATTGTATATAAATTATTTTAAGCAAAAAAAGGACGGCGAAATGGTTACCAATGAACAAAGAGAGTCGGCCTTTATATGGTTATTAGATAGACTGCAAGAAGGTCAAATTGCGGTTCCTATTATTGCCAGAGAATTCAGCTCAGAAGATTGGGCATTTATATTCGAAGGTCTACCCAAACAATTGCGTTTGGAGCTTTGGCAAACTCTTAGCGAAGATAAAAAATCCCCCATTTTGGCGGCGATGCGTGATGACTCAAGAGAGCAACTGGTTTCTTTGCTTAGCGCAGAGAACATTGAAGATGTTGCTCGTTCTAGTAGCGCCGAACATTTAGTAGAAATTTTAGATGTACTACCCAACAAAATAGCTAAGAGCCTAATTCAAAAGCTAACTCCAGAAGATACTGGCTTAGTAGAAGAGGCCCTCAACTATAATGATGAACAGTTAGGTCGCTACGTAAACCATGAGGTTTCCACAGTAAGCAAGGGCATACTAACCAAGGATTTATTACAAGAGATAAAGGTTGAAAAATTGCCACCTTACACAGACAGCGTGTTGGTCATTGATGAGTCAGGCCATTATCTCGGACAAATCGATATTAACCTATTGTTCGATTGCGATGATGGACAAGACGTTATGCAAGTTGCTGAATTTTCAGACCATGTACTTGCCGCCGACTTAGATTTATTTGAAGCTTCTGAAGCGGTAAAAAGCAGTGGCCGCTCGATGCTACCTGTTATTAATAACCAAGGTAAATTACTCGGCCGCTTTTCAATTAAAGACGCCATTGATGTTTATCAAGAGTACTACGAAAGTCAAATGTCGCACATGGGTCGAGTCAGTGATGAAGATCTGTTTGCTCCCGTCTTTACCAGTTCTAGGCGACGAGCTGTTTGGCTAGGCATCAATTTAGTCACTGCTTTTGCCGCATCAATTGTCATCGGTCTATTTGATAAAGTATTAGCCGAAGTGGTAACCCTAGCAGTACTGATGCCAATAGTGGCAAGTATGGGCGGCATAACAGGCAGCCAAACCCTTACTCTAACAATACGCGGATTAGCCACAGGTCAGCTAGCTAAGTCCAATTTACAAGCACTCGGTAATAAAGAAGTACTGGTCGCTTTTTTTAATGGCTTATTGTGGGCGGCGGTTATTTCTTTTATTACTTCCATTTGGTTCGAAAACAATGCGCTTTCAGCCATTATTGCTTTTGCGGTTGTTCTCAATATGGTGATTGCAGCCATTGCTGGCATAGCCATCCCTGTTTTGCTAGACAAAATGGGCATTGATCCAGCCTTGGCTGGCTCGGTAATACTGACAACTGTTACAGATGTTGTTGGTTTTTTTGTATTTTTAGGCTCAGCATCTTTGCTGTTATTGTGAGCAAAGTAAACGCTATAAAATAATCGAAAAAATGGGTAATAGTTGCTAGCTTGAAGTTATGTAGTCAAATATAATCCATCGGTTTTTTAATCCCCTATACAGTGAATTTGGCATGGCAACTACAAACAATTGGACCGTAAACGATTCTGAGAACCTTTACCGTGTTAAGCGCTGGGGTGAAGGCTATTTCGACATTGGTGAAAATGGCAACTTATTTGTCACCCCTGATCCCAGCAATACAGAAATGCGCATTGACTTTAAAGCTGTGGTTGATGAGATCAAACAAGAGGGTATTCAATTTCCGGTGGTTGTGAGATTTCACGATATCCTGCGCTCTCAAGTAGCAAAACTAAACCAAACTTTCCGGGCAACCATCGAAGAAGCTGAATATCAAGGTCAGTACATGGGAGTTTACCCGATCAAAGTTAACCAAATGCGAGAAGTCGTTGAAGAAATAGTTGATGCTGGTGCACCGTTTAACTATGGTTTAGAAGCTGGCTCTAAGGCTGAGTTGCTCACGGTGATGGCACTCAACACCAATACAGATTCGCTTACCGTTTTAAATGGCTATAAAGATCAAGAGTTTATGCGTCTTGCTTTGCTAAGTTTGCAACTTGGTCGCAAAACGCTAGTGGTCATAGAGAAGTTCTCAGAGCTAGTCTTATTAGTCAAAATTGCCGAAGAACTAGGGGTCAAACCTTTAGTAGGTGTCCGTTCTAAAATGACCGTGAAAGGCCGAGGAAAGTGGGCTAGTTCAGGGGGCGAAAGAGCCAAGTTTGGCTTGACCATCAGTGAAATAATCAACGCTGCCCGTTACCTAGCCGATCGCGGCATGACCGATAGCTTAAAACTGTTACATTTTCATATAGGCAGTCAATTGACCGACATCCGTTCAGTAAAAGAGTCGATCAACGAAGGCGCCATGATTTATTCTGAATTGTACAAAATGGGCTTCGAATTAGACTATGTAGATGTAGGTGGCGGTTTAGGTATCGACTACGACGGCAGTCAATCAACTAACGATTCATCTCGTAATTACAATATGAGTGAATACGTGGCCGACATCGTTTTTGGAATGAAGCAAGTATGCGACTTAGAAAACGTACCGCACCCTACTATCGTTAGCGAAAGTGGGCGGGCAATTACCGCTCATCACAGTTGTGTGATCACCCAAGTGGTAGGAGAAATTAAAGCTCACAGTACGGGAATTAAAACCGATGCCGTCGCAGACGAGCACATATTGGTGAGTAATATTCGTGAGTTAGCCGACATCATTGATTCTCACGACAACCTACAAGAAATATTCAATGATGCCTCACAGTTTAAAGAACAAGCACTAGATGCGTTTAAATTAAGAGTTATTTCTTTAGAAGAACTTGCCAAAATCGAAACCCTATATTGGCAAATAATGGAAAAAGTACAGCTTAAAATTCAATCAGCTGAATTTGTCCCAGAAGAAATGCAAGAGTTAGAATACAATCTTTCATCCCAGTACTTATGTAACTTCTCGGTTTTCCAATCGGCTGCAGATACCTGGGCGATTGATCAATTGTTACCGGTAGTGCCACTCACCAGAATGAATGAGCGACCTACAGTTAATTGTTCATTGGTTGATATTACCTGTGACAGCGACGGAAAATTGGACCAGTTCATCGGAGAAAATGGTATTTCTGATGTGTTGTCCATGCATCCTCTTAAACCCAACGAAGATTACTTCTTGGGCTTATTTTTAACTGGCGCTTATCAGGATGTAATGGGTGATATGCACAATCTATTCGGTCGTTTGAACGAAGTGCATATTTTTAGTCACGACGATGACCCTGAAGATTTTTATATAGAAGAAGTGGTAAATGGCTCGTCCGTTGAAGACGTACTATCCATTATGCAGTATCACCCTAACTCAATGGCTCAAACCGTTAAAAAGGCAATTGACGCGCATGTCGCAAGTGGAGAGATGAAACCTAGAGAAGGGGTCAAATGGACCGACTTTTACGAAAGTTGTTTAAAAGGGTACACCTATCTAAAAGTGTAGTAGCCCCATCTAATCTGGCAGCCAGTTACTCGCTGCCAGTTAAAAAACTCTGCGCGCTTTATTGAGTGTTAGCTGCGCTAAGTTTAGTTTGTTTTGCATGCTTAAAATATCGCTGCCAAAAGTCTGGGGTTAATTCATTAATCAAATTAGATTCAGCGTTCATTAACATGATATAACCGACACCAAACTCAGGAGCAAAGGCAATATCGGCCCGATACCCCTTCACCCAACCTCCGTGATAATTTAACGCTTCGCCATCGAATTCATATACACGCCATCCTAAGCCGTAGTGCGCATCACTCAAATGTGACCGCCAATGCCGGCGATACAGTTCTTTTTTACTTTTCACCAGTGGCGATGTCACCTGTTTAACCAGAGCTGGGGACACAACATCTGGGTATTCACCTAGTAATGCACGCATCCAAATAATCATATCTCGTATACTGGCATTCACACCCGCTGCAGGAGAATATCGATAATAATCATCTCGTACCGAAGATGCCCGCCACCCATTCTTTGATATGGCGACATGTGGCTTAGCCCATTTTTTAGCGCTTTGCAGGGCACTTTTACCCACACTCGCAAATGGCATTTTTAATGGTTTAATTAATGTATTCTGTAACGCTTCAGCATAACTAGACTTATGTTGAATAAAAAACTCTTCTACAACGGCAAAAAGCGTATTTTGGTATGTGTAACACTGACCTGGGTTACAAAGTGGTTTAAGCCCTGCAAGCATAGTGAGCACTCGCTCTACAGGGTAATTAGCCTCTATTAAATTATCATACGCATTGGGTGTATAGCCACTTGATTGGCCAATAACATGCTGTAACGACAACAAAGGTCGACCATTTTCCACCAGCTCAAATTGGGGCGCAAAATCAGCAACCGGATCAGCCCATGCCAGTTCTTTGTGGTCGACATATTTTGCGATCAACATTGAGGTAAATGTTTTAGAGACCGACGCTAATCGAAATACGGTGTCTTGGTCTATTGGCGTTCCAATTTTTTTATCTTTGCCGTACACAACTACAGAAGCAGGTTTACCTTTTTCAACAAAAGCAAAGGTGTAACCTGGTAAGTTTTTAGATTGCGCTTTTTTCTGTGTTTTTTGCGCAAACTCTTTAAACCAAGGATCGGCCGCGAATCCACTCGTGCTGTAAACACTTATTAAGCACAGAAATAGATACCTAATCATAGGTGACTCGTAACGATAATTGAGCACAACAAAAATAGCGGCAAATAGAAATAACAAAAAAAATAATCATGACCTTTTTAGCGGATTAATAAGTAGACATAAAAGGGGATACAGTAAAAATCCATTCCCCCTAATATCTTATGCTGTGAGTATAAGTATATTCCAAGTAATAATCATCGCATCGGAAAAATAAAATCCACTATCAACTTCCGCTTTTGTCGCATTTTAATCGACAAACTCGTTAAACTAGGCAGTGAATCACCTTCTTAATGATAATTAAATGAACAGTCTATATCAGCAAGCACGATTAACAAAAGACCATAGATTTGATGGTAAGTTCTTTATTGCGGTTAAAACTACCCATATTTTTTGTCGGCCTATATGCCCAGCGAATTCGCCCTTAGAAAAAAATGTTGAATACTTCCAGCTGGCAGAACAGGCCATTCTAGCTGGCTACAGACCTTGCCTTCGTTGTCGACCAGACAGTGCACCACAATCTTATGCCTGGCAAGGCGTCAATACCACGGTAAATCGTGCCGCCCGATTGTTAAGAGAACTGCCGGACAAGAGTATAGAACAAGTAGCCGAAAAATTAGGGGTGTCGACTCGGTATTTTCGGCAGTTATTTCAGCAACATTTAGGCATGAGCCCGAAACAATACCAATTGTTCAATAAGGTATTATTTGCCAAGCAATTGCTACATCAAAGTCAGCTAAGTATAGAGGCTATTGCCTTAGCCAGTGGTTTTTCCTGTGCTCGGCGTATGCAAACACAATTCAAGAAAATAACCCATTTTACGCCTAGCCAAATACGTCGCAGGTCGAATATAACCGTGACCAAAGAAATACACATGGATCTAGCATTTCGTCCTCCATACAATTGGCAACATATTCAAACCTTCTTGCAGGCCAGAGCCATAGCAGGCATAGAAGCGGTCACAGAGAATAGCTATTCACGTCGTTTCCAAATTGACAACTGCTTAGGTTTTTTTAGGGTGGTTTTTGAACCAAGCAAACATCAACTAAAAGTCACAATTCAACTGGAAGATCTAGCTTATTTAAAAAAAGTTGTCAGCAATATAGAGCGAATATTTGATGTAAAAGCTGACACTCAACACATTCGACAACAGTTAATTGCAGCGGGCATCAACACACTAGACATCACACAGGGTATGCGGTTACCCGGAGTGTGGAACACGTTTGAGGCAGGTTGTCGAGCCATTCTTGGTCAACAAATATCTGTAAAAGCGGCTATAAACTTACTCACTCAACTGTGCCAAAATTTAGCGCAAAAACCTGATGAAGAACTGTATTTTGTCACTCCCCAAGCCGTAGCAAATAGTGATTTACATTTTCTAAAAATCCCTAATAGTCGTAAACACACATTAATTGCATTTGCTCAATACATGACTGAAAAACCAGCACTTGCCGCTAAAGGATTGGATAAAAATTAAAGGTATCGGTCCTTGGACCATCGCCTATGCTCAAATGCGCGGACTTTCTCAGCCAGATATTTGGTTAGACACTGACCTGATCATCAAAAAACAATTACGCCAGCTCAAAATTAATGCTGAACTAGCCAAGCCTTGGCGTAGCTATCTCACCTTACAGCTTTGGAACATGACATGACCACAACGCACTATTCAGAATATTTATCCACGACATTTGGCCTGTTACTACTTCAAGCGAGCGAGCATGGATTAACCAGCATTACGTTTGCCAAAGATGAAAGTAAGCCTTCACTTTCGAATTTGCATACTAAAAACACAGCAAAGCAGCTCATTGAGTATTTTGCGGGAAACCGAGCAGAATTTGATATCAGCCTAGACGTACAAGGAACACATTTTCAACAACAGGTGTGGCAACAGCTTAGGCAAATTCCAATTGGCGAAACCCGCAGCTACGCACACATCGCCCAACAGATTAACAATCCTAAAGCGGTGCGAGCAGTAGGCGCAGCAAATGGACGCAATCCTATTGCGATTGTAGTACCCTGTCACCGAGTTATAGGAAGCAACGGCAGTCTAACTGGTTACGCTTGGGGAACAACAATTAAAGCGGATTTACTAGCGCTAGAACAATCAATTAGGCAACGCAACAATGCAAATTAAACACTTTTTAGAACTACTCATTTTGTCGGCAGTTTGGGGCGCTTCTTTTTTATTCATGCGCACCACAACCGGTGAATTTGGCCCTATCATGTTAGTAACGTTGCGCTCGGGAATTGCAGCTTTAGCGCTACTGCCTTTTTTTATTTACAAAAAATTACTGCCTGAATTTACATCTCAGTGGCGAGCAATTTTATTTGTAGGTTTAACCAACACTGCCATTCCTTTTTGTTTGTTTAGTTACAGTACCTTTCACTTGGGTGCTGGCTACGCTTCTATTTTAAACGCTACTGCGCCCATGTTTGGAGCATTAGTCGGATTCTTTTGGTTAAAAGACAACTTGCCCAGAATTGCTATTTTTGGATTAGGGCTAGGCTTTACAGGTGTACTGTTGCTCAGCTTAAGCAAAACCAGTGAAGACGTTGGCAATGTATTTCTTCCAACCATAGCGGCGCTAAGCGCAACTTTTCTTTACGGCCTAGCCGCATGTTATTCTAAAAAGTACCTGCAAGGCATTAGCTCACTTACCATTGCCGCTGGCAGCCAATACTTTGCAGTTTTAGCATTATTACCTGTTAGCTTTTTCTTTTGGCCAGAAACTAACCCCAGCACCGAAAGCTGGCTACAAGTCGTTGCATTAGCGCTTTTCTGTACGGCTTTTGCTTACATTTTGTATTTCAGGTTAATTGCCAATGTAGGTGCAGAACGAGCAATTACTGTCGCCTATTTAGTCCCTGTATTTGGGGTGATGTGGGGGGTAATATTCTTACAAGAAAAAGTCACCATAAGCATGTCGGTGGGCGCTTCACTTGTACTTTTTGGTGTAGCGTTAACAACAGGAGTAATCAAGCTGACTAAACCTAACAAAGGTTTAGTCTGATTTGATTAATTGCATTCTTACTACATTTCTACCATCACGCTTGGCGGTAAACAGCGCGTCATCGGCAGCAGCAATGACTTCGCTCATTGTCCGCGAGACAGCAGTAAAAGATACGCCAAAACTGGCTGTCATTTGAATAGACGTTGAGCCTGTAGTGATGGTCATCGACGACAGTTTCTTGCATAAACCTTGGCATATCTCGACCGCCTCGTGGGGACCGGTATCAGGCATGAGTAGAATAAACTCTTCACCGCCCCAGCGGCCAAGAAAGTCAGTAGACCTAACTTCTCTTTGCAACATTTGAGCAATCTGGCGCAACACAATGTCGCCCGCCTTTCTCCCGTGAGTTTCGTTAATTGGCTTAAAGTTATCTAAATCAATTAACACCAAACTGACCGACTGCTTTTCATACATCAACTCTTCAAATTTCAATGTCATATTACTGCGGTTAGACAATTCGGTTAAAATGTCTATCTGCTTAATTTTTTGCATATCTTTCTTAAAGTAATAAAGCAGGTTATAAATTAATAAAAATAAGCCAAAAATAACCCCTAGCAGGGTTACAACACTAATAATAAAGCCTCGGCTGATTTCAGTTTGACGAGACTCTAACGGTGTAATGATATACAGCGTCCAATCAAAGGGCTGAATATTCAATTCTGCTATCAACGCGGCTTGACCGTCTATATCTAATAATAAATTATTAAGTGAAGAAGCTTGCTGTTCCTCACTTAAAGACTGGAACCAAGGGAGGTCAGCTAAGTTCTTAAAGGTTGTACCTTTTACCAATAGTTCAACGTCTGAGGTAAGTGTAATGTCTTTATTTTGGTCAACAAAAATAAAGTCATAACCATACTCTTCTTTGTACTGATTAAAGACTTCAGTAAAACCCACTAAACTCTTACCCACACCAAACACTCCTAAGAAGTTGTTGTTCTGGTCGTAAATCTTTAAATCAATATAAAACTGTGGATTTTGCCATTGACCAATGTCAGCCATGGCATTCTCTGGCTGCTCTTTGTACCTAAAGTACCAATTGACCTTTTCTTCACTAAGCTCAATTTTTCGACCTTGAGAATTGTATTGCATGCGATTAATTTCACTGGCAATAAAAAAATTCAGATTAAACTCATCGTGTAAACGGGCCAACATTGCAAAAATTTCAGCTTCTTTACCTTGAGGCTGGCTCATTAGATTTTTGAGTTCTTGTGCTTCGGCCAAGGTTTCTGATATATGCAAAGGCTGCATTAGTTGCTCTACAATCAACTTTAAAGCAGGTGAATAAGAGCGCTGTTGCGCACGACTTTGTTCGGCAACAATTTTAGACACGCTAAAATGCACTAATGTAACAATTGAGATTACCACTACGGCAAACAGCATCAATATGCTTCGGTGTAATGTACGGAATATATTCACAGGCGGCCTTGCTTTTAACTTTGTCTACATTCAATTTGACAAATTGCTACAGTGGGATCTGTAACACCAACAAATCTAATAGTAACCGAGAAATCATTCTAGGGTAATCTCTGCGTGCTAATTTCGTCACTTTTTCTATGCAATTTCAGATAAATATAAAAGATGGGATATTAATTCGTCAATTTGGATTGTTAACAGTTTACAATGAATGTTAACAAGTTTATGCTTAAATAGTACTCAAAATTTTTAAGAGAATGTATCAACATGAAATCTCCATTGACACCATACTCAAATCTAAAAGTTGTGACGGCTTGCTCTCTCACTCTTATGTTAAGTTGTAGCAAAAATGACTCAGCTCAAACTCCCCATGCTAACAGCACCGATCCCTTCGCGAACGAAGTAGTGGTTCACTCTTTAGTCGACTTTGACTCTACGCAACAGTTAGATTGGCTCTCTTCCGCTAGCGCAGATTTCTCAACCAAACATCAAGCGCAAGGAAAGAACTTAGAAGTTGAATTTTCTTCAGAGCACAATATCTCTGCCCTGCGCATTCAACCCAATACGCCATGGGACTTAGCAGCCTACAAAAATTACAATTTAGCATTTGACGTAGACAATACCGGCGATGAGTCAATTCATTTGTATTTGTCACTCGAAAACCCGCAAGGGGAAATACAAAAACGTTCAATTAGTCTCCCCGTTGACTATTCTGGTACGGTGTATTTTCCTCTGAAAGGTGTTGAGGCAGAAACCGCAACAGGTTTATGGGGTGATGCGCCACCTTGGAAAACAAAAGACAGCCACATGGTTTGGCGCTCTTGGCGAGCTTCGCAAGTTAATCTAAACACCATCAAGTCTTTAACTTTTTCAACAATAGGCACTTTGGTTGATAAAAAAGTAGCCATTGACAACATTCGACTACGTCAAAATCCACAAACTGAAAGCGACTGGTTAGTAGGCATCCTAGATAAATTCGGCCAAAACGCTAAGTTAGATACCGCCCTAAAAGTGCACTCTGAAGAGCAACTAAAATCGGCTGCACAACAAGAGCTATCTGATCTAGCGAAGTCCTCTGGCATGCCAGATCGTTCAAGATTTGGTGGCTATACTGCGGGCCCCAAGTTAGCAGCGACAGGCTATTTTCGTACAGAAAAAGTGGACGGAAAGTGGTGGATGGTAGACCCTGATGGTTACTTGTATTTTTCTCACGGCCCAGCCAATGTGCGCATGGCAAACCTGACAACTATTACCGGGATTGACTATCAAGCTCCCGAAATTCGTGTAGTAAGAGATGACGAAACGACCCCTGAAGACTCAATGGGTATCATTAAAATTGCAGACTCCGTTAAGCAGACTCGTTTTGTCACCTCAGAAGTTCGCAATAATATGTTTGAGTGGCTACCTAGTTATGACGATCCACTTGCTGACCATTACAGTTACCGACGTTCTACCCACAAAGGCCCAGTAGCCCATGGTGAAACGTACAGTTTCTATCGTGCCAATTTAGAACGAAGATACGGTGAAACTGAGCCCGAGTCTTATGTAAAAGACTGGCACCAAGTAACGTTAGACCGCATGCGTGATTGGGGATTTACTTCATTTGGTAACTGGGTTGATCCAGCATTTTATGAACATGAAGAGCGCATTCCCTATTTTGCCAATGGTTGGATCATAGGAAACTTCAAAACCTTGTCGGGTAAAACTAACCACTGGGGATTAATGCCAGACCCTTACGATCCAGTGTTTACTGAGCGAGCCTTCGCCACTATTGAAGAAATTGCCGAAAACGTAAAAAGCTCACCTTGGTGTGTGGGGATTTTTATTGATAACGAGAAAAGCTGGGGTGAGCGCGAAGGATCTGTCGAAGCTCGCTATGGAGTGATTTTAGATGCGTTGTCAAAATCTGTAACCGACAGTCCTGCGAAATCGGCCTTTACTAAGTTTTTAACAAGCAAATATTCTTCTATCGCACAGCTCAATCAAAGTTGGAATACAGAGTTAGCTGATTGGTCCGAACTAGAAAATGGCGTAACTTTTACTGGGCATTCAGACATGCTGATCCAAGACTTATCAACCATGCTAGAAATGCTCGGTGAACAATACTTCACCGTAGTGCACAACACCCTAGAACAAGTACTGCCTCACCATTTATATATGGGGGCTAGAATGGCAAACTGGGGAATGCCTGATGAGATCATTAAAGCATCTCTTAAATATTCAGATGTACTAAGTTTTAATATATACGAAGAAGGCGTTCAAGAGCATTTCTGGAAATTTTTAGAAGACGTAGACTTGCCTGTTACTATTGGTGAATTCCATATTGGCACAGCAACCGATTCAGGCTTGTTTAACTATGGAATAGTGCATGCTGCGAATCAAACGGAACGCGCCAATATGTACAGAAAGTATATGGCCAGCGTACTTGATAAACCTTACATGGTTGGCGCACATTGGTTTCAATATGTAGACGAACCTATCACTGGGCGCTCATTCGACGGAGAAAATGCCAATATAGGATTTGTCACAGTTACCGACATCCCCTATCCTGAACTTATTCAAGCAGTCAAAGATGTCACGTCTACCATGTACCCCAAACGGTACGGTAAATAAGGCTCTCACCTACGCCAAGGTAAAGCAAACACACGCTTTTCCTTGGCTTTTTTAGTTAATTCTAACGTTAATTTTTATTCCACCATGACTTACCCTTTTAGATTGGTATAAAATACCGCCAGCAATTTACTCAAGGGACATATATGGCATTTTCAGTAGTTATACTAGCGGCAGGAAAAGGAACGAGAATGAAATCTTCTCTTCCTAAAGTACTTCATCCAATTGGTGGTAAACCCATGGTGCAACGCATCATTGACACAGTGAACACCATTGGCGCTCGTTCAATCAATCTTATATACGGACATGGCGCAGAGCAGTTACAAAGTGCTTTACAGCACAATTCGTTAAATTGGTGTTTGCAAGCTGAGCAGCTCGGCACTGGGCATGCGGTTCAGCAAGCGGTTCCCAATATTGAAGACAATGAAGATGTGTTAATTTTAGTTGGCGATGCCCCACTCATTAAACCATCTACACTAGAACAACTTATTGCCATCAAACAAAATGCCGATTTAGCCCTGCTAACTGTTCATTTGGACGATCCAACTGGCATGGGACGTATTATTCGAGAAGGCGACCAAGTAACAGCCATCGTAGAACACAAAGATGCCACTGAACAGCAACAGCAAATCAACGAAATCAATACCGGCATGATGATCATGTCTGGTAAAGACTTAAAACGTTGGCTAGGTAATTTAAACAGTAATAACGCCCAAGGTGAGTTTTACTTAACTGATGTCATCGCAATGGCGGCCGCTGAAGGTAAAACCATTAAAGCGTCACATCCAAGCTCTGCAATAGAAGTTGAAGGCATTAATAATCGCATGCAGCTAGCCAAAATCGAGCGAGCGTTTCAGTTCGAGCAAGCACAAATAGTGATGGCCCAAGGCGTAAGTTTAAATGATCCACACAGGTTTGACTTACGCGGAGAGCTTAGCGTCGGTCAAGACATCAATATTGACGTGAACGTCGTGATAAAGGGTAACGTTAGCATCGGCTCAAATGCGCAAATAGGCCCTAACTGTATTCTGATTGACTGCAATATTGCCGAAGGTGCAGTTATTGAAGCCAACTCAATTGTCGAACAAGCCGATGTTGGAGAGAACTGCAGCGTTGGGCCATTCGCCCGTTTGCGCTCAGGCGCAGTTATGCATCAGAACGCCAAGGTAGGTAACTTTGTTGAAATGAAAAAAACCATACTGGGTAAGGGTTCTAAAGCGAATCACTTAACCTATTTAGGTGACACAGTTGTTGGCGAAGGCGCAAACATTGGTGCGGGTACTATCACCTGCAATTACGATGGCGTGAACAAATTCAAAACAGAAATTGGTGACGGTGCATTTATTGGCTCGAATTCGTCCTTAGTAGCACCTGCCTCAATCGGAAAAAACGCCACTGTCGGCGCAGGTTCAATCATTACTAAATCAATTGAAGACGGCGAACTTGCTATCGCCCGCGCAAAGCAGCGTAACATTGGTGGTTGGGAGCGCCCCACTAAAAAATAAAACTTAACCTACAATCAATGCCGCAACTAAATAGCTGCGGCATTGTTTTTGAGTGTTAAACTGGCTTTGAGCTCAACTAACAAACGCTTCACTAGTTCAGGTTTGTTTACAGCAATGTTTTTGCTCTCCTGTTGATCGTTATTATGGTCATATAATTCAATGTATACAGCGGGCTTACTAATATCCCTAGAGTCCAGCCAAGCAATTAATCGATATTGCTCGGTTCGCATCGAATACCCCATTAAGTGACGCTCGAATAGCTCCCTGTCCCATTTTTTAGGAAACTGTTTTTTGATCTTATTTTCAACCCGCTCAATAAGCTCGCCAAAATACGTTTCTCTCATTCCATGAGTCTTAAAGGAAACGCCCCCCACTCTCGCAAAGCTGGCGCAGGAAATTGACTAAATACAGCAGGCTTCCAAGGTAAGCCCGGGGCGGTCAGTAGCTGAGCCATACTTTTGCCTTCTAACGCATTAGGCATAGGCAACCCAGCCAACTCAACAAGGGTAGGATAAATGTCCACCAGCTCTACAAGAGCATTTGAATGTTGGCCGGCTGCTCGATGTCGAGTATCTGGCGTTGAGAAAATTAGCGGTACTCTGGTCGCAATTTCGTAATTGCTCGCTTTTCCCCAAATCCCCATTTCTCCTAAGTGATACCCGTGATCACTCCACACAACAAAAATAGTGTTATCTAACATCCCCTGTTGTTTTAAAGATTCTATTAGTCTACCTACTTGCGCATCAATATAACTAACACAGGCCAAATAAGCATGTTTCAACTTCACCCCCAATTCCGCTGAAATAGGCTCTGAGTTTGGCACATCTGCAAAGGTTCTTAGTTCAAACGAAGCATGCAGGCCCATACTTGCGCCATTAAGAGGAGGGGCTGTAATTGAGGCTTGTTTAATATCTTCAACATTGTACATATCCCAATATTTTTTAGGCGCAATCCAAGGCAAATGAGGTTTATGTAACCCAAAGCCCACGAAAATAGGTTTGTCAGAAGCACTGCGCATTTGGCGAATAGTTTCAATTGCCAAGTCAGTATTAAAGCCATCAATATATTGGTTATCTGCTACGTCAGCACCTTCTGTGGCCGGACCTCGACCCAAACCGTATTTGGCCTGCTCACCATATTTGGCTACCATTTTTTGACGATTATCCACTTGTTGCTGCCTATTAGCGGCAATTGCGTAGGTCTGTGGACGAGGCGTGCCATCTTTTAGGGCCTTATGCTGTACAGGCCAATTCCATGAATTATTGTCGTCTTTATCACCATGATGAAATATCTTACCAACATAGGCGGCGTGATAACCTTGTTGAATAAAATATTGGGGTAAGGTCACTATGTCAGGAATTTTATCTCTAAACTTGATGTAGTTATGCGTTACGCCCACAGTGTTAGGCCGAAGACCGGTTAAAACGCTGGCTCTAGATGGCCCACAAATAGGAAACTGAGCATATGCTCGATCAAAAGTCACGCCTTGCAAAGCTAACTTATCTAAGTGTGGCGTTTTAGCTACCTTATCACCATATACACCTAACATTGGTCTTAAATCATCAATTGAAATAAATACCACATGAGGTGTTTTGTTTGCGGGTATTTTGGCAGGCTCAGAAGCGCCCAAACTACCAAAAGGCAGAATCGCCATTAAACTAAGTCCTAATCGGTACAAACCTATACATTTCATCTTATATTTATTCTCTTGTTGCGGTTGTTGAATCGTTAACCTGAATTTGGTTATGCTTAATTAGATTTAAAATTTGTCGATGTGGTAAAGCCGAATCGAATATATACACCTCATCGACAGCCCCTTAAAAAATCGATGTTTCTGCTCTTTGTTATGCAAATTTTTATAAGCAATATTTCGCCCCATGCGTAAGGGTTGAGAATCGATATCTCGCAACTTTGTATACACTTTAGCGATCGACTTTTCTGAAGTTTGCTCTAAAACCCCATCGATATAAATCAATACATGGGTAGCAAGGTTGGCATGCTTCCCACCAAATAAAACAACAGCGACGTGATGCCACTTTTGGTCTCGCAAATCTGTGGTACCTATAATTTCACCGTGATTGGTCCCGATTCTAATTCGCCCCAGTAAGCCTAGTTCGGCCGATGGATTAGGCGAGATTTGCCAAGGCAGACAACACTTCTGGTAGCCCCCAACTGACTATGCCATATCCATTGTTAACTGAAAAATTCTTAGGCACTTTCACCCACATTGCGACAGTCCGAGGTTTATTACCTTCTATGCCTTTAAATTGAGTTTCTAGCCAATTGTTAATCCCATCAAAAGACATGGCTTGGCCATATTTTCCAGCCACCAAACTTTGTTCAATCTTAGCTTGATCCAACGTTTTGAACTCAGCATTAAAACATTCCCCTCCAATGCCGGGTCCTTGACAAAGAAATTGTTGATCCTGCACGTTATCAAACGACCAATGTAAATAAGCTGGTTGCTCGATTGAATGACCTATGGCAATACGCGCATAAAAAGGTGGGGCTGGCTTTTAATAATCTGCACTTGTTGATCGCCACTAAATGTACGGCCTTGGTTTTGAATAAGATGTTCATAAGACACACTTTTATTGGCTCTGACTTTAATTTCTCCTTCTAAAACATGTACCTCTGAATCACCTGATTTATCTACCTTCACCGCAAATTCGGTGCCTAAGTCGATAATTTCAGAGCTAGGCGTAAGGACCTCAAACCCTATAGCATTTTGTGGTACTTTCGCTACCAACTGGCCTTGCAGAAGCTCTATTTTATCAGCACTAGTAATATCTAGTTCTAACGGCCCTTCTAGCACTAATGTCACGCCATTAATCAACTTTAATTCTGCATAACCAGTGGATAAGCTAAATCGACCCGCCTTGACCTGATAACCGTCAGTTAATTCACGTTGCTGATAACTAGCCCCGACGGAATTAACTATTTCTCCCATATTTTTATCGGCACTTAACGACAACACTAATACCAAGAAGAATGCAGCCAAAGAAGCACATAGTGCGAAACGTTTACGGTTAAATAAGGGATATAATACATTTGCTTTCTGACTTACATCTTTATCAAAAGCGGCAACAAAATCATCCATAAATTGACTATCAGATTTCGCCTCCCGTTTATGTTTCAGCAACCTTTCAAACGCGACATCTTCAGCCAACACCTGCCTTAATTCAGCTGATGTTACACTTGCCTTAAGTAATGCCTTTTCTACATCTTCTCCAGCCAAATAGGCTGCAATTAACGCTTTGTTGTGTTTATTCATTATCCGTTCCTAAGCGTCTAGCCACACATTTTTTTAGGGCATCACGAATACGATATAAGCGCATGGTGATAGTGGAGTGTTTGTCTTGGGTCATCTGGCTTAGTTGTTGTATCGAGTAATTCTTGAAGTAATACAAACTCAAGCACTCATAAGCTTTGTGATCTAATTCTGTAAGACACAAATTTAAAGCCGCCATGGCGTCATTAGATGAGTCACAAAGGGGCAACGCTTCAATCTGTTGATTAATTAACGCTTCTAAATTATCAGTATTGCTATCTTCTGTTGGGTTAAATTTTCGCTCATGGTTACGCAACTTGTTTAAAGCTATACCGGCTAACCACGAGTTGAACAAAGATATATCTTTCAGTTGCGCAATTTTATCGAAAGCCAAGATGAAGGTTTCTTGCGCGATATCATCTACATCCCTTAAATGGCGGCTCCTAGAGGCAATAAAAGCCCTTAATCGAGACTGATTCATAGCCACTAGTTTACAATAAGCTTGTTTATCACCCTTTTGAGCAAGATCTATCAATTCGCTTGATGAACTACTCAAGTTTGAAATCCTTGTATGCCACCTTAAAGACGCTCCGCGTGAGTCTGAGAAAATGAGTTAAGTACTTGCTGTTCTGCCTGTGGTAACGGGTAACCGCTCAGCAACCAATATACCCCTCGCGCTTTAAGAAAGTCCTGATCATTTAAAATCGCGACTAAATTAATTAGAACGTCTTCTGATAAGACAGAGTAACTAGTTAACAGGGTTAAGATTAAATTCGATATTTGAAAATCTTCAGCTTTAGCTAGCAACTCAACTAACGCTAGGCTCATTTCATTAGATGAAGTCAAATTTTGTTCTTGTATTGATTCCAAGGTTTTTACCAATAACGCGTTATCGTCTTGCGCTAATAAACCCAACACCGCTTGTTGATATTGCTGTTTAGGTAATCCTTCTAAATAATCAATAATGGGGGTTTGCAAAAGCGTTTGATTCAATAAGCTTTTATCAAGCAGCTTACTCCGGGTTTCGTCATCGAACTCTTTTTTCTTTGCTAGTTGTTCTATAGCAAATATTTGCTGCGAGAGATCTGCACTTGTTAATAAAGCGGTCAGTTCCGATACGTTTTTCTGCCTACCGCTAATATCTCGAATAATCTGTGTTATCTCACCGTTGGCATAATGCCATAAGGTATAGCATGTCCAAATAGCGCCCTCCACCGTATCTTGTTTGTGAATACTCACTGTTGCGCCTGATAAAGCATCAACAGCATTACCACTACGATTTTGACTTACCAATTCGGCAGGATAAAGCGTTGCTAACCCTGACTGTTCATTGTGCAAAATAGCATCAAGCTTTTTATAATCCTCAGTAGCAAAATCTTCTGCATTACCCTTTTCTAGTTGAACATTTTCAGCAAGCTCATATTTTTTATATCTACCCAAAGGATCCCAGAACATTCTAACCTTATCTAATTTACACACGTTTTCACCGCAAAAAACAGAATTTACATCCATATAAAATTCTGTATTTGTGCTATCGGCTTTCACTTCGAATAAGCTTGCCTCTATCGGTTTCTCACTTTTATTGCCTTGATGGTCAAAACTCACTTGATGTTTAATTACCCTTACCTCTGCATCATCATAAGCAGCGAGAAATATAAAACACATCACAGCCAACAAGATAAAAAACAAAGCTTTCATTAAGCGTAAGCCCTAATTTCAAACAGTTTTGCACTAGGTTTTCCGTAGGTTTCTAACACTGATATTTTAATTGCACTGGTTTTAATAGCAGCAAATTTCACTTTGATTAGTCGCGAGCGATTATGGGTGATTTTTCCTACAGTCAGCCAACGTCCATTCACTCTCGCTTCGACACGTAAAGACTTAAGCATTTCTTGCGGCACACTGTTGGCATAAAGTTCATCATCTTTGGAGTCTTTTCTCATCATGATGTTGCGCTTTACATTGGTATCGCACTTGATTTCTAGCTGTGAAATATTGACTGGGTCTAGCCATTCCAATTGCACATCAGCTGGTAATCCTTTTGACTGCCAGTGGTGGACTTTGCCATCTATATCTCGCGACCAGCCATTGGTTAACAAATTAACGTCTCCCGATTGTGTAGACGAGGCAACCAAAGCTGCGGCTTTTCTGGCTAAATCAGCAGGATCTTTTGCCGGACGCTTAGGTATAAACATATCGTCCCTCAATAACTGCTCTTGTAATTCGTTCATATGTGATTGATATATTTTTCTGGGTAACACATTCTTTTCCACACACAAATGTCCCGCCGTACCTACAGCTTGTCCCATCAATGCACAGGTAGCCATAATTCTCGACGACGCTAGGGCAATATGTGTTTGACTAACATTTCGTCCTGCAAAGAGTAAATTCGGAACATTTTTGGAATATAAAGATCGGAAAGGAATTTGGTACACTTCATCAAAATGCGCATGAAAAATTGTCGGCGCTAAGTGAATATTTTCCATCCCCCTGGGTTATGTTCATCTATCCCCCAACCACCAAAAGCGACTGCGTCTGCAAAGTGTGTCAACCCCGTTAAATCTCTTTCATGATGAATATAATCACCTATAAATCGTCGTGATTCTCGTCTTGAAGGTAACGAGCCGACCCAATCTAAGGCTAGATTTTTTGATTCGGGAAACTTTCCTGAATTTTTGATGTAATCCCAGACGCCATGCAAATATCCCATTAGTTTATGTCGATTAACTTCTTGATCAGCAATAATGTCATCATCACTGCCAACTTCAATCCACCATATTCCTTCATGATAGGCATTAAATTTTCGCCTTTTGTGCGCATTTTCCGCATCAAATTTAATCGCCCAAGATGGGGCGGTATAAGGAATAGGTTTACCCATATCTTTAGCTGACATGAGCAACGACGCTCCCATTTGCCAACCATCTGGTTGGTCGGGTGCAAAGGTTTCGTTAAACTCACTTTTGCCTTCTCGTCCCGTGCGATATTCTGCCCCCGCCTTGGCTGCAACCAAACCATCACCAGAACAATCAACAAATAACTTAGCATGTAAAATCAGTTCTTTTTCAGTGGTCAATTGCCAACATCTAACAGAAGCAATTTGCTCACCTTTCATAGTGACGTCAATTGCTTGAGTATTTAGCATAAGCTCAATGTTTTTTTCACGTATAACAAAGTCGTACAAGACATGATCCCAAACAGGAAAAGATTCTTGGGGGTTCTCAAATCGATTATGCAACAGCATTTCTTCAATGATGCCGGTTTCACGCTCTGCCAAACCAGTTTTAAGACGATTGACACCATTTAAATGTACACGCATTTCGCTAGACGCATTACCACCTAAAACAGGCCTATCTTGTACCAATGCCACTTTAGAACCTAACCTAGCAGCAGACACAGCAGCGCAAATACCTGCGGCTCCCCCGCCTAATACAACCAAATCATATTCATGCTCTTCATAACGTTTGGGCAATCCTTTTTTGCCCGTACCTAAATGATACCAATCATCTAATTCTCGTTCGGCCAAACCGGTACTTTGGCAAGAAGATGCGGCAGCAGATACTGGAGATAGTCCAGCCGATACGAGACCAGCAGTACCCAATTTAAAAAATTGACGTCTTTTCATATATAGCTCACTTACTTGGATTTATTTGGTCCGATATAAGTGAGTGTGCTAGCAACTAAAAATGACACTAAATTATTTTACAAAACAAAAAAAAGCCCCTAAGAAATCAAACTTAGGGGCTTTAACGTCTGCAAAATGTAGTCATGGCACTCACTCAGTATGAAGTCTATCTTCAAGCTGAGTGAGTTGTCTTTGCTAGGGTTCCGTTCCTACAACCGCTTCCGAGGTCGCTGAGCTATAAGGCGACTGATCTAAATCGTAGCCGTCTGTATAGCTTTCAAAGTCATCTGTAAATACCGAAACGGTGCCAGCGGTATCAGAGTAAATAGCGACGTCATCAATTTTAAAAGTACTGTCAGGTGACAGCGCAGCATCATTATCGGCAAGCCTAAATGCGACAGCGGTAACCCCTCCAATTGCATTCGCGCCTGAAGTAAGAACGTCTGCGGTGACAGAAACACCATCGATTTTAACCGTGATCACCGGCGGAGTTGTATCATCTGCCGCTTGCTAAGGTAATTTCCACGTCTTGCCATGTATCAGGGTTAAAAGCATTAGCTATATCTATGGTTTGGTCACGCAGTACAAACTTGTTCGTTTGAATACGTAAATCAGCAATCGCCCGGCTGCTAGAAGTACTATTGGCGCTGTTAAACAGCGTAATGTAAGCGTCTTTATTATCGGTATCAGTATCTTGCGGGTTGATGTTGGTTGTATTCGCCGCTTTATTAAATGAAACACTCAATTTACCGGTCAGTTGGGCTGCCGGTAAAACATATCTAAGCTCACCGGTATCTCCATCATTAGATGTACCCTGCACCGTTTCACCAAGAGTGTCACGAATTATAGCGATTTGATTACCACTCACTCCTGGGCCTGATGTCGAGCCATTACCACCTGTGGCATCAGCTCTCAATTCAACCACCGCTTCTGAGGTCGCTGAGCTGTAGGGCGACTGATCTAAATCGTAACCGTCTGCATAGCTTTCGAAGTCATCTGTAAATACCGAAACCGTGCCAGCAGTATCAGAGTAAATAGCAACGTCATCAATTTTAAAAGTACTGTCAGGTGACAGCGCGGCATCATTATCGGCAAGCCTAAATGCGACAGCGGTAACCCCTCCAATTGCATTCGCGCCTGAAGTAAGAACGTCTGCGGTGACAGAAATACCATCAATTTTAACCGTGATCACCGGCGGAGTTGTATCTTCTGCCGCTTGTACAGGTAATTTCCACGTTTTGCCATGTATCAGGATTAAAAGCATTGGCTATATCTATGGTTTGATCACGCAGTACAAATTTGTTCGTTTGAATACGCAAATCAGCAATCGCCCGGCTACTAGAAGTACTATTGGCGCTGTTGAACAGCGTAATGTAGGCGTCTTTATTATCGGTATCAGTATCTTGCGGGTTGATGTTGGTTGTATTCGCCGCTTTATTAAATGAAACACTCAATTTACCGGTCAGTTGGGCTGCCGGTAAAACATATCTAAGCTCACCGGTATCTCCATCATTAGATGTACCTTGCACCGTTTCACCAAGAGTGTCACGAATTATAGCTGCTTTGGTATTCACCACTGTGGAACCTGTAATCGTTACGACCAATAAGCCTATGGTGCCATCAAGTGATTCCACAATTATTTCATCGTCTACAGAATCGCTGGCATTGGCTAAGCCTGCAATGGTTGCGTCTGTGGTATCAAGGGAATAAGTCCAGCTACCATTTTCCTGAATCGAGAACGTACCATAGCTGGTAGCGGTATCCGTTTGACTAATTAAGAGCTCATCGCCAGGGTCTACGTCAGTCACCGTTATTACGCCCGTGTGGGTACCTTGATTATTGGTCACATTAGTTGACAAGCCAGCAAAGGTCGCCTCAGAATTTTCAAGTCTCACCGCACCGGTAGGACTTGAGGTTAGGTTTTCAACAAACCCATCATCATCGGTATAAACGGCGGTTACCGTAATCACTAGACCATTCATAGCGGTAGTTAGCAATAAAGTGGCACTTGTTTCGCCGTCAATTATCTCACCATCCGCCAACCAAGAATAAACAGTGGTACCAGACACACCATTATCATCAGTAATAGATGCGGTTAGCGTTTTACCTACGGTTAACTCACCACTTATCCCCACCACGCCCACTTTGTTCAAAGCGAGCAACACAGCGGAAGTAGCAGTTGAGGTAACTGATTCATCATAGGCTGCATCATCGGCATAATGTGCCATGACCGTAATTGTTTTACCTACATCGTCGGTCGTTGGTATATAAGTCATAGAAGTGGCACCACTAATAGCCACCCCGTCTGCCATCCAACTGTAGGTGATATTACCTGTCACGCCTTCTGCATCAGTCACAGCTGCAGTTAAGGTTTCACCAACCGCTGCATCACCAGATATAGTTACCGCTCCTGAGGTATTGTTGGCCACACCATAAACAGTGCTAGTGGCACTTGATAATGGCCCTTCGGTATAACCTAGCTCATCGGTATACACCGCTTTTACCGAAACAGTATTGCCCACTTGAGCGCTAGCTAAAACATAAGTAGAAGAAGTCGCGCCAGCAATGGGAGCCCCCTCTGCTAACCACTGATATGAAACATTACTCGCCGTATCGGCATCTGTCACAGTCGCACTCAAGGTTTCACCTACTACTGCTGTGCCTGAAATAGCCACCGAACCTACAGTGTTATCTGCCCCACCAGTAACAGAGTCATCACTACAAGCAGTCAAAGCGGCGCATATTGCGCATAATGTAAATACTCTTAACTTCATAATCATTCTTCTCTCTATGAATACGTTTTATGTAAGTATCGAACCTTACAAACCTTTACCAGAAATCACTTTATTGTATTACCAATTTGTAACACCCTTTGGTCTAATGTAATCATAATTCAACAATAGATACCAGCACACTTTACCAATACGTAACATTTTTATGACAACAACCTTGAGTTTAGATAAAAAATATAACCCCAAAGGGTATTTATCTGAAATAAACTCAAAAATTGGTAATACCAATATAGGAATTTGTACATGCTTAAACTCTTTTTGAAAATGTCACTTGCCCTCATTTCCACTTGCTTGTTCACAACCGCTCAAGCAAACACACTCGACCCTACCCAACCCCCATCCAGTAACTTCGACTTAACAGATTGGAACATCAGTATTCCAATCGACAGCAATAAAGACGGCAAAGCCGATACCGTGCCTGAAAAATATCTTGCTAAGGGATTCACCATTAAGCCTTTTTTCTATACCGGACAAGATGGTGCTATGGTTTTTATGAGTCATGTCGGCGGCGCAAAAACCTCTAAAAACACTAAATATTCGCGCACCGAATTAAGAGAAATGTTACGACGGGGAAAAACAACGGTTGCAACCAAAGGGTTAAGCAAGAACAACTGGTTATTTAGCACTGTGTCTTCTCGTGAACACAAAAAAGTAGGAGGAATAGACGGCAGGCTAGAAGCCACGCTCGCGGTCAACGCGGTCACCACTACTGGCGATCCTAAGCAAGTAGGACGGGTTATCGTAGGCCAAATTCATGCCAAAGATGATGAACCCGCTAGGCTCTACTATCGCAAATTACCCAATAATACAAAAGGTTCACTATATTTAGCCCATGAACCACTAGGTGGCGACGATCAATACTACGAGTTTGTTGGGTCTCGGGCCAGCAATGCCAAAGATCCCGAAGACGGCGTAGCACTTAATGAAAAGTTCAGTTATATCATCGATGTAAAAGGGCACACATTAACCGTTACTATCAGCCGAGTGGGCAAACCAGATATAACCCATGTGGTAAATATGGAGAAAAGTGGTTACGACAAGAAGGACCAATACATGTATTTCAAAGCGGGAGTGTATAATCAAAACAACACTGGCGATCCTAATGACTACACGCAAGCGTCTTTCTATAGACTAGTTAATAGTCATAAAAATTATAAACACTAAACTAACATCCTCTCTTTTAAGGGGCTGCATAAGTAATCTTGCAGCCCTACTACTATAGTTGGCCTTCTCGCTATTTCCCTACCGCACTAACCTAACTCCCATTTGGGCTAGTGAGCACGCACAGGTACACAATTAAATACTTACGAATCGTAACTTATACTTGAATAGTGCCAAGCAAATCCGTAACATCCCTTTCGATTCGGAAGATAGAGTATCATTAAAGTGCAAAAACGAAATACCCAACAACGGCGCAGAGCAATAATTGAGTGCCTAAATAAAGAAGGCGAAGTTTCTGTAGACACCCTATCCAAAGCCTTTGCCACTTCAGAAGTAACAATACGTAAAGATCTCGCAGAATTAGAAAACAACGGCCTTCTACTTAGAAAATATGGCGGCGCAGTTTTATTGCCCACCGAATCATCAGAATTATCAAGTGAAACGGTTTCAATTCGAAAGAAAGCGATTGCCAAATTAGCCGTAACCCTAATTAAAGATCATAACCGCATCATTATTGATAGCGGCAGCACTACCTCAGCATTAATTCCTGAGCTTAAAAGTAAACTAGGCCTAGTCGTGATGACGAATTCATTGCATGTGTCAACCTCATTGCTCGAACTAGAAAACGAACCCAAAATGCTTATGACAGGTGGTACTTGGGATAGCCAGTCACACTCCTTTCAAGGGCAAATGGCCGAGCAAATGTTAGCCGCATATAATTTTGACCAGGCATTTTTGGGAGCGGCCGGATTAGATGTGGAAAAAGGCTCAACCACATTTAACGAATTGACCCACTTAAGTCGAGTTATGGCAAAAGTGTCGAATCAAGTTATAGTGATGGCCGAATCAGAAAAATTACAGCGAAAAATTCCTAACGTGGAATTACCTTGGCAGTCTATTTCGATACTGATTACCGACGATCAAATAGATTTAGCCAGTAAACAAAGAATTGAACAACAAGGTGTCACAGTCATGTGCGCCTCAACCCAATAAACTCGGAGAGAAGAATATGTGTGGGATAGTTGGCGCCATAGCCGAACGAAATGTAGTAGAGATTTTACTTGAAGGACTAAGAAGACTCGAATACCGAGGCTACGACTCAGCTGGTGTTGCATTGCTTGACGACCAAGGCAACCTCAACCGAACGCGCCGAATTGGTAAAGTGAAAGAACTGGCCGACGCCCTACATGAGACACCAATCAAAGGCACTACCGGCATAGCCCACACACGCTGGGCAACGCATGGTGGTGTTACCGAAGCTAACGCTCACCCACATTTTTCTACCGAACGCATTGCCGTAGTCCACAACGGCATAATCGAAAACTATCAAAGCTTACGTAGCGAGCTAACCACTAAAGGCTACGGATTTAGCTCTGACACCGACACCGAAACCATTGCTCACCAAGTGCATTTTGAACTAGATCAATGCAACGACTTACTAGCAGCCGTACAACAGTCTGTGAAAAAATTTCGCGGAGCTTACGGCACAGTGATCATGGACAAACAAAATCCAGAACGCATCATAGTGGCACGTTCTGGTAGCCCATTGGTAATTGGCCTAGGAATAGGCGAAAACTTTATTGCGTCTGACCAAATGGCACTGTTACCCGTTACCCGACGTTTTATGTTTTTAGAAGAAGGCGACGTTGCCGAAATTACTCGCACCAGCATTAAAGTGTATGCTGCAAATGGACAACCTGTAGAACGGGAAATAACCGAATCTAACGTTGAGCACGATGCCGGCGACAAAGGTGGTTACCGCCACTACATGCTAAAAGAAATTCACGAACAACCAGCAGTAGTACGCAACACACTAAACGGTCGTCTAAGTGAAGATGGTATTAGCGCGAATATCTTTGGCCACGGTGCAGATGAACTACTAGCAGGTATAAAACACGTACAAATTATTGCTTGCGGGACCAGCTATCACTCAGGCATGACCGCCCGTTACTGGCTAGAGCAATACGCCAACGTATCTTGCAATGTCGAAATCGCCTCTGAATTTCGTTACAGAAAGTCTTATGTTCACCCCAATAGTTTAATTGTTACCATCTCTCAATCTGGTGAAACAGCCGATACATTAGCTGCGCTTAGACTAGCTAAAGAACAAGGCTACGCCGCAAGTTTAACCATTTGTAATGTCCCCGGCTCTTCACTCGTGCGTGAATCTGACTTAGCCTTTATGACCCTAGCAGGCGCCGAAATAGGCGTAGCATCGACCAAAGCCTTCACCACTCAGCTGACCGGTTTTCTTATGCTAACACTAGCATTAGGTCAACATAACAACATGGCTCAAGCAGACCACGACAGCATTGTTAGTGCACTGCACTCTCTACCAGAAAAGTTAGAAGAAACCTTACAACTTACCGACGGCATTAAAGACCTAGCCGAAGAATTTGCCGACAAACACCACAGCTTATTTTTAGGCCGTGGCGACCAATACCCCATTGCAATGGAAGGCGCACTTAAGTTAAAAGAAATTTCGTATATCCACGCCGAAGCCTATGCATCAGGCGAACTAAAGCACGGTCCACTAGCCCTAATCGACGAAGAAATGCCGGTAATTGTGGTGGCACCTAACAATGAATTATTAGAGAAGCTCAAGTCAAACGTAGAAGAAGTACGCGCCCGAGGCGGCATTATGTATGTATTTGCCGACAAACAAGCCAACTTTCAAAGCGACAACAGCATGCGAGTTATTAACGTACCTCACTGCGAAGCGGCCATAGCGCCTATCGTCTACACGATCCCGCTACAATTGTTGTCGTACTACGTGGCCGTAATAAAAGGCACAGATGTAGATCAGCCAAGGAACTTAGCAAAATCCGTAACTGTGGAATAAATGGTGTAGGTTTTAGATGTTATTGTGCGAGTACATTAATGTTTGAAACTGGATATTAAAGTTTGAAACTAGACATTAAAGTTTGAAACTAAGCCAATAACATTAACCCGCAGTTCTGCGGGTTTTGTCTTTTAGTCGGATTGGTTGCTCAAATCACTAAAATAGTGGAATAATGCGTAAAAGGATTATTTGTTAAAATAATAAGAAATTGAGTAACTTAATTTGCTCATGGGGTATGGAAGTAAATGGCTAAAAACACGAATTCATCATCAACTACCAGTTTCGAACAACATTTATGGGATACCGCTAACAAACTTCGCGGCAGTGTTGAATCTTCAGAGTACAAGCATGTTGTACTTAGTCTTATCTTCTTAAAATTCATTAGCGACAAATTTGAAGCGCAGCGTAAAAGTTTGATTGATCAGGGCATGGGTGACTATGTTGAGCAAATCGAGTTTTATGCCAAAGACAATGTATTCTTTTTGCCTGAACAAGCCCGTTGGTCTTATATCCAGCAACAGATGAAGCAAGATGATATTGCAGTCAAAATTGATTCTGCACTGCACACTGTCGAAAAGAACAACCCGTCGTTAAAAGGCGCATTGCCAGATAACTACTTTTCTCGTTTAGGTTTGGTGCCAAGTAAGCTTGGTTCGTTAATCGATACTATTAATAACATCGATACTTATACCTCCAAGAGCAGTGCCAACGAATGCAGCTCTGATGACATAAAAAGTGAGGAAGACTTAGTTGGCCGAGTGTATGAATACTTTTTAGGTAAATTTGCCGCCAGTGAAGGCAAAGGTGGAGGAGAGTTCTACACGCCTAAATCCATTGTTGCCTTAATAGCTGAAATGATTGAGCCATACAAAGGTAAAATATATGATCCATGCTGCGGTAGTGGCGGCATGTTTGTCCAGTCGCTTAAATTTATCGACAGCCACAAGGGTAATAAAAAAGATATCTCAATCTATGGGCAGGAGTACACCAATACTACCTACAAATTAGCCAAAATGAATTTAGCTGTTCGTGGAATAGCGGCTAACTTGGGCGAAGTGGCAGGCGACAGTTTTTTTAAAGATCAGCATCCCGATTTAAAAGCCGATTTCATTATGGCCAACCCGCCATTTAATCAAAAGCAGTGGCGTGGTGAAAACGAATTAGTTGCAGACCCCCGCTGGGCTGGCTTTAATGTGCCGCCAACGGGTAACGCTAACTATGCGTGGATCATGCACATGATCAGTAAATTGAGTGAAAACGGCACCGCAGGTTTTGTACTAGCTAACGGTTCAATGAGTTCTAACACCAGCGGCGAAGGCGAAATACGTAAAAAAATCATCGAAAAAGACCTAGTAGACTGTATGATTGCCTTACCCGGCCAACTGTTTTACACCACTCAAATCCCAGTGTGTTTATGGTTTATCAGTAAAAACAAAAAAGCAGTTGATGCCAGCGAAGACTTTGCTAAAAGACGCAACCGACAAGGTGAAACTTTGTTTATTGATGCCCGCGAAATGGGAAGAATGATAAGCAGGGTAAATAAAGAACTAACCACCGATGATATTGCCCACATCGCTCGAACTTACCATGCATGGAGAGGCGAAGACAAAGACGGAGCTTACGAAGATATTTCTGGTTACTGCAAGTCAGCCACTCTCGAAGATATTAAAGCAAACGATTATGTGCTTACGCCGGGGCGCTATGTGGGCGCTGCGGATATTGCTGATGATGGCATTCCTTTTGAAGAAAAGATGAATGAACTATCTCAAACACTTTTTAAGCAAATGGCAGATGGGAAAGCATTGGATAATTTGATATGCCAGAGCCTTGAGGAGTTAGGTTATGGCAAATAAAATTCGAATTGGTGAAGTCGTCAATTTGTCACAGGGTTTTGCTGTTAACTCCAAATCGAAACATTTAATGTCTGAAAGTGGATTACCTCTTTTAAGAATAACTGATTTAATTAGTGGAAACTACTCACAATACTTAAAAGAAGAAACCGCTCCTGAGAAATGTATTGCAAGCAAAGACGAATTAATATTTACCCGTACAGGACAAGTAGGTTTAGTTTTTAGGGGAAAAGTAGGCGTAGTACATAATAATTGTTTCAAAGTTATACCTAACCGCGATTTTATTGAGCCTGATTATCTTTATTGGTTTTTGAAGCAACCACACATTGTTAAACTCGCGAATGATATTGCTTCAGGGTCAGTACAAAAAGACTTGAATCATTCGGCCTTTAAAAGCATTGAAATAGCTTTATTACCATTGAAGCAACAAAGACAAAACACCAAAGTTCTTAATCGCATAGAAGAAAGAATTGAACAAAACAAACAAACCAACCAAACCCTCGAAGAAATGGCGCAGGCGCTGTTTAAAAGCTGGTTTGTGGACTTTGACCCGGTTATCGACAACGCCCTTGCGGCTGGCAACGCTATCCCCGACCAACTACAACACCGTGTCGAGATACGCAAAAAAGCCCACGCTCTGCAAAAACAAAACCCCAACATCAAACCACTCCACGAAGCCACCCAACGCCTATTCCCCAGCGAATTCGAACACTGCTGCGACAACACCCTCGGCATCCAAGGCTGGATACCCAAAGGTTGGGAGTATTCTGAGTTAGCAGAGTTTATCGGTGTTAAACATGGCTATGCTTACAAAGGTGAATATTTTTGTAATGAACCTACTGATGACGTTTTACTTACACCGGGTAATGTAGCTATTGGCGGAGGCTTTAAAGGCGATAAATTTAAGTTTTATAATGGTCCGGTTATGGATAATTACATTTTCAATGAAGGTGACTTATTTATAACAATGACAGATCTGAGTAAAGCGGGTGATGCATTAGGCTATCCTGCAATTGTTCCATATGTCGCTGGGTTAACTTTTCATCATAATCAACGGTTGGGTAAAGTAGAATTCAAAGACAGAATAAAATTTGGAACTGAATTTATTTATAGGTGTTTATGCTCGAGAGAGTATCGCAGCTCTATAGTTGCAACAGCAACTGGCACGACTGTTAAACATACATCGCCAACAAAAATACTGAAACATAAAGTAATTAATTCACGTGGTGTTATTGAACCTATATTTGAGTTTTACATAAAGAACTTTACTGCTAAGAAAGAGTTAAACAATATCAATTCGCGACATTTAGCTGTAACCCGAGATTATTTGTTACCAAAACTCATCTCAGGTGAGGTAACGATTTGAAAAGGATGTCAAATCTTGAAACGTTTGCCTGAACCTCATTTAATAATAACTTCTAAGGGAGGATGACCATGAATACGGATTTAACTGAGTCTCCTGTAGCACGAAATAATGTGCTGAACAATCCATACGCACTATCCAAGTTAGAGGATAACCTCGCGTTAGGAGGAATAGCTCTTGAAAATGAAACTTTGTTCACGAAAGACCAAGTTTCTGAAATATTAGCTATAGATGAAAGGACTGTTGATCGATATTTAAGCAGTCATGGCGATGAATTGAAAGTTAGTGGTTATAGGATCCTTAAGGGACAGGCCTTGAAATCACTGAAAAAAATGTATGTTGGCGACACTAATGTCGTCGACATAAATCCTAAGTCACCAAGCTTAGGGGTATTTACTTTTCGAGCGCTTTTAAATATTGCGATGCTAGTCACGGAAAGTGACAGAGCTAAAGCAATTCGTAGCCGAATGTTAGACATTGTAATCGATGTAATAGCTGAAAAATCAGGTGGCAAGACAAAGTACATAAATCAACGAGATCAAGATTATTTGCCTGCTGCATATCAGGAAGACAGTTATCGTAAACAATTTACTGATGCTTTGCGTGACTATCTGCAAATGGGTAATCACAAGTATGCTGTATACACTGATAAAATTTATAAAGCTGTCTTTCTAGAGAATGCTATTGAATACAAAAAAGTACTAAAACTAGCTGACAAAGAAAAAACAAGAGATACCATGTATGCAGAAGTCTTAAAGGCTATCGCTAGTTTCGAGCATGGTTTAGCGGTACAAATGCAATCCGAATCTGAAAAACTGGGTCGTAAACTATCACCTAGGGAGTTGGATGACATATTACATGATGCGGAACAAAATCCATTTTTAAAGCCAGCTATTGAGGATGCCCGTATAAGAATGGCTAGCCGAGATTTAGGCTTTAGAGATGCGCTACATGAAAAACTAGAACATTATATACAATCTGTACCTGCTGGTGACTTCGAACGCTTTTTGGGTGAAAAAACCAAAAGCTTAGAAGGGCAACTATCAGATGAAAAAACAATGGCAATGCTTAAGCGTTTGAAGGATAGATAGTATGGGGATTAGTTTTCTATACTTTAATGCTTTGCATGCAATTGAAGTTCATGATTGGATTATCGAAACCTCAGGTGGATTTGCTGGAACAAAAGATATTGGTCGATTAGAGAGTGTCTTAGAACACATTAAAAATGACCTTTATTACCCCTGCTTCGAAGATAAGCTGACCCACTTGGTTTTTTCAATAAATAAATTTCATGCGTTCAATGATGGCAACAAACGCTCCAGTCTCGTTTTAGGGGCTTACTTTTTGGAAATCAATGGTTACGACTTTTGTGTTCAAAAATTTGCTTTAGAAATGGAAAATATAGTTGTTTGGGTTGCAGAAAATAAAGTGAACAAGGAATTACTTCAAAAACTAATAACGTCTTTGATTATGGATGATGAGTATCCAGAAGTATTAAAATTAGAATTGCTCGAAGCAATAGATAATGACGCATAAGAGTACGTAAAAGGAACTTATGAAATTCACCGAAGCACAATTAGAAGCAGCCATCATCCAACTCTTAACTGAGCAGGGTTATCCGCATGTTACTGGAGACCAGCTATTACGCAGTAGTGGTGACGAGGTTTTAATTAAAGCTGATCTTCGCCAGTACCTATCTACCAAATACGCCAATGACGATATCACTACGGGCGAAATAGATAATATTGTTAAACAGCTTGAAACCCTACCTGCCAGCGATTTATACGAGAGCAACAAAACTTTTTGTAAGTGGCTAAGCGATGGCTTTTTATTAAAGCGCGAAGCTGTGGCTGGTCAGCCTTCCAAAAAAGATCTGTATATCCAACTGATTGATTACGATGGTGTGCGTAGTGCATTGCAAGCGGCTGATATTGTTGTTGGCGGCAAAGTACAAGAGGTAAGCCCCGGTTATATAGATAACAACATTTATAAGATTATAAACCAACTCGAAATTGATAGTTTGAACCCCGATTACCCCAAACGTATTCCCGATGGCATTATTTATATCAATGGTTTGCCTTTGGTAGTGTTCGAATTTAAAAGCGCAATTCGTGAAGAGCAGGCCAGCATTCATGATGCATTCAAGCAGTTAACGAATCGTTATCGCCGTGATATCCCCCAGTTGTTTGTATTCAACGCACTATGCGTGATTAGCGATGGCGTAAACAACAAAATGGGTACGGTGTTTGCGGGTTACGACTTTTATTATGCGTGGCGTAAAGTAACAGGCAACGAACCTATGGCCGAAGAGGGCATCAATTCGCTTCATACCATGCTGCAAGGACTGTTTGATAAGTCACGGCTTTGTGATGTGCTACGTAACTTTATTTACTTCCCGGATAAAACCAAAGGTGAGGTAAAAATCACTTGTCGTTACCCTCAGTATTACGCGGCCAGAAAGTTATTTGAAAACATAAAGCTGCATCGCAAGTTGCCAGCAGGTATGGCTGGTGCAGATGATGAAAAACGAGACGGTAAAGGTGGCACTTACTTTGGGGCTACTGGTTGTGGTAAAAGTTTTACCATGCAGTTTTTATCGCGCTTGTTGATGAAAAGCGTTGAGTTTGAAAGCCCAACCATAGTGTTGGTTACCGACCGTACTGACTTAGACGACCAACTGGCCAATCAATTTGCCAATGCCAAGACCTATATTGGTGATGATCACATTGTAAGTGTTGAAAGCCGCGCTGAGCTGCGCAAATTACTAAAAGGCCGTAACAGCGGCGGGGTGTTTTTAACCACTATTCATAAATTTACCGAAGACACGCAGTTATTAACCGAGCGTAGCAATGTAATTTGTATTTCGGACGAAGCCCATCGCAGCCAAATTAACCTTGATCAAAAACTACGTATTACTGAAAAAGGCGTTAAACGCACCTACGGTTTTGCTAAGTATTTACATGACTCATTACCTAATGCTACTTATGTAGGCTTTACCGGTACTCCTATAGACGCCACCTTAGATGTGTTTGGCCAAGTGGTTGATAGCTATACCATGACCGAATCGGTAAAAGACGAAATTACAGTACGTATTGTGTATGAAGGCCGTGCTGCCAAAATCGTACTAAATAATCAAAAGCTTGAAGAGATTGAGGCCTACTACAAACAATGCGAGCAAGATGGTAGTAACGAACACCAAATAGAAGAAAGCAAAAAAGCCACAACCAAAATGAACTCTATCTTGGGTGACCCAGATCGCTTAAGGGCTTTAGCCGCAGATTTTGTAAAACACTACGAAACCCGCATTGAAGAAGGCACCACCATTTGTGGTAAAGCTATGTTTGTATGTAGTTCGCGTGACATTGCCTATGCTCTCTATATAGAAATAAAAGCCTTACGCCCACAATGGTTTGAAGTAAAAGAATCGGAACATGCTGCCACGCTTACCAATGATGAAAAAGAGTTAGCCATAAAAGCAGGTAAGTTGGGTATGCCTATAGAACAGGTGAAGCTAGTGATCACCCGAGGCAAAGACGATCCAGAAGAGATGTTTAATCTGCTAGGCAGCAAAGATTATCGTAAAGAGTTAGATAGGCAATTTAAGATTGAGCACTCCAACTTTAAAATAGCCATAGTGGTAGATATGTGGCTTACAGGTTTTGATGTACCGTTTTTGGATACCATCTATATTGATAAGCCGCTACAAAAACATAATCTTATTCAAACTATTTCAAGGGTAAATCGCAAGTTTGCAGGTAAGCACAAAGGTTTAGTGGTGGATTACATCGGCATTAAATCAGCAATGAATAAAGCCTTAGCCCAGTTTAGTAAAACCGACGAAACCAATTTTGAAGATATCAATCAATCGGTGGTTACGGTAAAAGACCATCTAGCGTTGCTAGGTCATGTGTTTCATACCTTTGATTCCACGGCTTACTTTACTGGTGAGCCACTAGCACAGCTTAATTGCTTGAACCAAGCCTCTGAATTTATTTTGCAGTTAGGCAAACGTGAAAAGCGCTTTATGGCACTAGTCAAACGTTTAAAGGCCGCTTACGACGTCTGCTGTGGCAGTGAAAAGATCAGTCAATTAGAGCGAGATAAAATTCATTTTTATATGGCTGTACGCTCCATTATTTACAAGCTAACGAAAGGTGAAGCCCCCGATACTGCGCAAATGAATGCCAAAGTGCGCGAGATGATAGCCGAAGCGTTAAAAAGCGATGGTGTTGAAGAGATTCTAAAAATGGATGACTCACAGGGCGAGATAGACATTTTTGATGAAGACTACATCAACAAAATCAGCAAAATGAAGCAGCCCAACACCAAGATCATGATGCTACAAAAACTACTGGCAAAAGCCATAGGCGACATGAAAAAAGTGAACTTGGCTCAAGGCATAGACTTTAGTCAACGCTTTAAAGCACTGGTAGATAAATACAACGAACGCAAAGAAGACGATGTATTGGTAAGTGGCGTACTTGAAGACTTTTCAGACGAGCTAATCAAAATGATGGACGACTTGCGCGAAGAGTACGGCGCACACGACGATTTAGACATCAGCTTTGAAGAAAAAGCCTTTTACGACATCCTAAAACGCTTGGCAGCGAAATATGACTTTAGCTACCCAGAAGACCAACTACTAGAACTCGCCAGAGCAGTAAAAGAAGTCGTAGACGACAAAGCCAAATACACAGACTGGAGCCAACGCGACGACATTAAAGCAGAGCTGAAGGTTGACCTCATCATGTTACTAGCCAAGTTTAAATATCCGCCAGTAAGCCGAGATGAAGTGTACCAAGAGATATTTATGCAAGCTGAGAATTTTAAGAAGAATAGATAACAGATAAATTAGGTTTAATTAACTTAGATATTATAAGGACAGTGAATGGCAGAAAAACAGGGACAAGAAAAGTTTTTCGACTTTCTTCAACAGTGTGAACGGAATGGAAAAAAGTTTACAAAGCAACAAGTCATTGACGCAACAGGTTGGAAGCCAGCTACATTCAACACTTATTTTGGCAAAGGACAGATCACTCAATTTGTAGTTGAAATTGGTGCAAATAAGCTCGAAGCAATAAACACAACTGACATTGATTTCGTCGAGTTTAAAAAGCGACTTTCGCAAAGTAAACACTATCAAGAGTTAGGACATAAATGTAAATCAAATTTAGCGAAAGCGCTTTTGAAGAAGTCTCGCGATAATATGATGTTAGCTTTAGAGCTTTATAATCGTCCCTCTTTGGAAAATAAGCTAGATGGATTTGTTTTACTGTTTTGTACTGCTTGGGAGCAGCTTTGTAAATCAAGGCTTATCGAGAGAGACGGTGAAGATAGTATTTTCGAGCCAAATGTAAAAAAAGGGACGCGTCGCACTATTCCTCTTCGAGCTTGCTTAGACCGCCTATATGAGCCTAAGAACAATATAAGACGAAACATTGAAGTCGTTGCTGATTGGCGAGACAAAGCGGCTCACCTTCTGATGCCTGAAATCCAATCTATCGCTTCCCGCATATTCCAGTCTGGTGTGTTGAATTATTCTTCAGAATTTGAATCATTTACAGATACCGCTTTTATTTCGTCCCAGCATACAGGAATGATGTCACTAGTCGGGGAATTTAAACTACCTCCGGCATCCCTGCTCAAAACACTATATGGGTCAGCTGCCAATGAAATTCTTGAATTGGCACAAGAAGTAGAATCAGAAATCGAGGCTGCCGATGACATCTCCTTTGCAATCCCGCTCAGGGTGTCACTTGTGTTTGCAAAGGAAGAAGGTGATGCACAAATTGTCATAGCAAAAGCTAACGGTAGTACTGAAGATTTGAAGAAGCTAAGACAAGCACTTGTTATTGAAAAGCCAGTTGATCCGGATAAGACTCATCCTCACAGCCAAGGTGTTTTGCTGAAGCTCTTGAATGATACTTTAACGAAAGACTTCGACGCTAATAAACTAGGTCGGGCGTTGCCTAAGACTGATGTTCATGGCTCTCCTGCATTGAATAGACATTGTTTGCAAGCATGCATCAATAAGCTTGGGTGGAAGAAAAATAACAATAAGTACCATTACTTTGGAAAATTGGCTAATCGACATCAGTATTCAGAAGAGGCAATAACTGAGCTTGTTAAACGGATAGCTCAAGACGAACAGTTTGTTTCGCAAGCAAAGTGCAAGAAACGTTAGCAACATTAGACTGATTTCAAAGGTAGGAAATTGTGGATGAACTATTAGAAAAGTCTGAAGGCCTAAACAGCGAGTTTAGTCGTATTTTTGAATTCGGACCTGCTGGTGATAGTAAACGTGTAAATGCGAGTTGGATAATGTGCTTAGTCGCACTGGAACACTCCAGTAGTTTGCGACAACTGGCTATGTGCGGAAACTATACTTCAGCAATATGTATTATTCGTTCTCAGTTTGAAGCACTTACGCGAGCAGCTTGGTTATTTTATGCCGCGAGTGACCAGAAGGTCGAAAATACTTTTTCTACCCTAAGTGAGCTTTCACAGAGCGCAGATCAAAAACCAAATAACGCAGAAATGATTAAAGCTCTAGAAGGCAAAGCACCAGCGCAAGCTGTGGCTATGTTTAGTGAATTCAGAGATGTGCAGTGGAAAGGCTTAAACTCATATGTTCATGGTGGTATTCATGCGCTCCAACGCCATGGAAGTGGCTATCCAATTCAACTTGTTGAACAAATTATTAAATCATCCAATGGCTTATTGACCATGACTGCCGTGATGGCTGCAATATTGACTGGAAATGAAGTGATCGTTAAAGATATCACACGCATTCAACGTCGCCACAAAGATTGTTTGCCAGACTTGTTGCCGCACCTTTAATTAGAGTACTGTTTAAGAAGTCCTATATATTCAACAGCGTCATTTTTGGTTGTTTTTTATACTCCAGAGAGCATGCGGTCGCCTCAAATTTAAAATAGTTGAATTTCGTTACGATTTTTTCTACTTTTTTGCAGTATGTGATATAGGAAACACAAAAATACCTTGTAGGCCTCATACTCTCTGTAATAGCCCGATATTTAGAATTTCTCAAAAAAATAAACCATAAACAAAAATCTTCATTCTGATAGTTTTGTCAATCATTTTATTTATTTCCCTTTTATATCAGTTACTTAGACTATTGACTTGCGAAATAATTTGATTATTATGCAGTCAGTTTAAAAAAGGGAGTCGGGTTCATGGGACGATACGATCAGAATGCAAAAGTGTATACAAAGTGGCTTAAAGGAGGTCGAGGACAAGGTAGGTTAGAAAACTATAAACCTTGGCTACAGGTTTATAACGTTCCATCCTCCGGTCGCTCAAGCCGCCCGTGGTCAGCGAAGATTGGGCGAGTAGTACATTGCATGTCTGACTTAGAGTTATCAACATTTTTACTGCTCGAATGGTCTGAAGCTGTTGTAGACATCAGAGAGCAGTTCCCACTAGACCTGACGACAACATTGCAGATCGCTAAAACTCTTGGATTTCGACATCCTGCGGTTAGAGGTGAAAACATTGTCATGACAACTGACTTTTTAGTTTCCATGTCATCATCAACCCATCCACTTTTAGCACTTCAAGTTAAGCCCTCAGGTGAGTTGGATAAATTAAGAGTTCGAGAAAAACTTGCCATCGAGGAGCAATACTGGAAAGACCTTAATGTACCTTTTCAAATTGTCACCGAACACTCTCACGACCAAATCAAAGTTGAAAATATCAAATGGTTTGCTTCTTGTTTTTCAAAACTCACATCTTTGGAAGTTTTGGAACAACTAGCTGATTGGTGGAGTCCTATAATGGAACAAAAAGGTAGCATGAGACTTATACAACTATGCACCGATATTGACGTACAGCTAAATCAAGAGCCCGGCACGAGCTTAGGCCAGATTCGACTTCTGTGCAGTAAAAAAGTAGCTCAATTCGATCTTAGTATTCCATTTTTCGACATACTTGCAGGTGATATTGGGTTTCGAAAAATATCGGGCACAAAGGGCTAGGCAAAATGATGTCGTTGTCAGCACCTTCATTTTCGAATCTACCAATCTTTATTAAGAATGACGTATTGGATTGGAACACAACAAAATACCGAGTAATTAATGTCGACTCCCAGCAAATTTTTCTATTTGAACTTGGAAGAGACAAAGGATTCCCCCGTCCTTTTAATAGCGTAGAGCTTGAATCACACATGCTTGCTGGAGAAATAAGTTTTCTCGAAGCCCATTCATACTCAGTACCTTCTATTTTGCTATCTAATCGCGAAGATGCAATGGCAGAAGCACGCAGCCGGTTTGAGATCATACGTCCAATTATTGAAGATGACGGATACTTAATTTCTGCTGATAGAGGGAAGTTAGTAAACCGACAAATTGCTCAATTAGGTGTATCGAAAGCTAATATTTATAGATTATTAAGGCTGTATTGGACCCATGGCCAATGCTTAGAAGCATTAGCTACTAGGTATGAAAATTGTGGAGCTAAAGGAAAAATAAGGCATCTTAAATTAAGCAAACCAGGGCCGAAAAACCTGAATGGGAAAAAGCAAAATGCGATAAGAACGTCGGATCACATAGCTATTATGCATCGAGTAATAGCAGTACATTACTTCGCGCAAAAAAAGTCATTAGCTTATACATACAGAAGGTTTGTAACACATTGTAAAGAAAACTTAGCAAGCCAAGACAGTAATGACATTCCATCGATAAATAGCTTAAAAAACCTATTACAAAAACATTACTCTGTAGAGCAATACACGCGGGGTACATTTGATGCAAGGGTTTATAAAAAGGACAAACGAACTCTAAGAGGGTCTGCAACCGCTTCTGTTTCCGGACCAGGCTGATAAATACGAAATCGATGCGACATTGTTTGAGGTACACCTTGTTTCTGTTTACGACACATCAAACGTAATAGGCAAGCCTCATGTGTACATCGTTGTCGATGTGTTTTCTCACCTTATAACGGGCTACTATATCGGGCTTCATGCGCCTTCTTATCGTACTGGCAGTATTGCACTTCTTAGTGCAGTCCAAGACAAAACTCACTTGTTAGACAAATACAATATAGCTCCCGAAATATGTTCGAAATGGCCTGGCACAGGACTCCCATCTTCTCTTTTGAGCGATAAGGCTGAATTCTTCGGAGAAAGCGGAAGTCATCTTGTCGAGGCGACAGGCATTCGAATGGAAAACACTGGCAGTGGGCGCTCAGACATGAAGCCATTCTGTGAACGCTACCTAGGGTTGATACAACAACCGTTTTCAGGCAGTTATCCAGGCAAGTCAAATAAAGTGACAAACAAGAAAGCAGGCGCAATCGACGGTAGACTTAATGCTGTACTTACGCTTCCGGAGTTTGAAGAAATTGTCGTATCGGAAATAATTCTGATAAACAATTGCAGAATAATGAAGGAGTATGATTGCGAAAAAGATTTGCCGGATGATCTACCTCGGACACCAATAAATGTGTGGAACTGGGGAATAGCAAATCGCTCAGGCCAATTAACAAAAGTTGATGAAGAAAACTTAAAAATAGCAGTTTTACCGAAGGATACTGCGAGCGTAAGTCAAAAAGGTGTGTACTTTAAAAAGCTATTTTACTTTTCAGAAGAACTTGAAAATCTCTCGTGGTTCATACGAATAAGAAACAATCGAGCACGTCCGGATAAGGTTGAAGTACATTTTGATCCCATGACAGTTAATCAAATATATTTGATTTTGCCCGACGGCTGTACAAAAACGATTACTTGCCTTTTAAAACCGCAGTCACGCCAGTTTAAAGACTGCTCGTTTCGAGAAGTTCAGCTTCGAACGTCAAAGCAAGCAGATACGGCTTACAATACTGAAAATTATGAGGAAGCAAGACGAGTAATTGAGGAAAAAGCACTTTCCATACAAAAAAATGCTGAAAAGCGAAAAAAACAACAAACAAATAAAAAGTCAGCTGCTCAGACGAAGCGAGATATACCGCGCAACAAAGAGTTAGCGCGTAATGAAGAGCGACAAAAACTGATTGAAGACTTTTCACCACAGCAATTTGAAGTATTGTTGGATGAAACAGATCTTGGTCAATTATCAACTCAGGATGAGTTTGGTAATCCAGAATTAGATGAATTATTTAACTTAAGAAACGGCAAGGATGTCAAAAATGAAACAAATGGAATTGATGATGAGTAGTAAAATTGAAGGTAGTGTTAAGGCTGCTTACCGAAGTACAAATGTACCTTCCTATAAGGGGAACCCACTCATTGAGTGTTTACCGAATCTTGGTACAGCAACAGAAGTAATACAACGACTTAATTGTTTTCCAACAACGGTTTTGCGTAGCGCTCCTGCCAGAGTGCGAGCATCAGAGTTAGTTTCTGCACTATCTGCGATATTTGTGGGATTTCCTCAACATCATGATTTGGCCGTGTTCATCGATAATAAAATCAAGCAAGGTTATGTTCCTCGAAATCCCAATTTGAAACTAAACCCCAAGTTACTGCAAGCAAACTATGAAAAGATGCTTAACGGCGATATGACCTTGCGTCTGGAGCCAAGTAAAGTATTTGATACTCCGATGTCTGGAAGTGTTTACGGCGTTGCGGGTCTTGGAAAAACAACTTCCCTAAAGCGCTTGTTATCACATTACCCTCAAGTACTGCATCATGAAAAATGGAATATTACACAAATCACGAGTTTGTATATTAATTTTCCACACGATGGCAGTAGCAAAAGACTTTGTATCAATTTTTTTAATGCGCTTAACAAAGCTATTAAGAAGCCCAATACCGTTTGGTTTGAGCGACGTGAAAGCCCAGCAACAATGCTGGAGAAGATGCAAGCTGCTGTTGTTCGCTTCAATATTGGTATTTTGGTGATTGACGAATTTCAAATGTGGCGCGTGAAATCAGGTGAATCAGAAAAGGTAGTTAATTTTTTAGTCTCACTTATCAACACAATAAAATTACCAATTATTTTTACCGGAACACCTGCCGCGATAGGGAAACTTGAATCAGAGGTTACGGGTGCCAGACGAATCGCAGGGTTTAACGATTGGGATCCGCTAAAAATTAAATTTGGCTCTAACCAAAATAAAGAAGACAAACCTTTATGGGACTATTTTGCTAGGAAGCTTTGGTCTTATCAGTATTTGTCAAAACCTGCGGCTGCCTTTACAGCAGAAATTAATGAAGCATGGTTTGATTGCTGCCAAGGCATACTCGATATTGCGATTAAGCTTTTTATTCAAGTGCAGCTCAGAGCTATACACAGTAAAAAAGAAGAGATAACGGTAGAGTTAATTCGTCGAGTATACGATGATGACTTTAAATCTATGCATTCAATTATTCATGCATTGCGCTCAAACAACCCAGATCTTATTAGTCATTACTCTGATTTACCTCAGTCGAAGATAGCAGTAAAAATCGCAACTTTGTCTAAATCTATAGCGAAATCAACTCAAGAATCAACACAGCTCCCACTCAATCCTTTAGGTCATGAATTATTAGATTTACTTATTCAGATTGGGTATGAAAAAGACACTGCAAAAGCTGCGGTTGACGCTGTTATATCTGAAAACGTAGAGTTGGATAAAAAGTCGTTGTTACCGTTGGCAATTGATTTGCTAAACAATAATGCTGAAATCAAACCTACCCTAGTGTCTAAGTGCAAGAAGACAACAAAAAAGAATAAACCTCTGCCACCAGATTTTAAAAACAACTCGCAGGGAGGTCTATTTGATGATCTCATTTAAATTTGAAGGTGTTTCATGGATCTAGTTCACTGCGATGCTCTGCCTCATGCCGACGAACTATTATATAGTTATCAAGCTCGTATTCGACTGTACTTCGCAGTTAGAAGTCCCAAATCTCTTATTGAGAGCTTATACGAAAATCGGAGCGTTGCAGCATCATGGGTATATCCTTCACACTTACAAAAGTTGGTTGACGTCATTCCTACGTCAACCAAGCTTTCTGCTACTAAGCTTATTTATCAACATACACTCTTCCCTTTAGCTGCTTTTTTTATGCCGCCAGTACGACGACGTCAAGTTGAAGCTTTGATGCTGTCGGAGAAAGATACTGGAAGCCACGTTTTGTCAGGCTATGCAGCAAATAAGCTTCCAAAATTACAATATTTAAGATATTGCCCCGTTTGTGCAGAAGAGCAACGACAGCGCTATGGTGAAGTATTCTGGTTAAGGAGTCACCAAGTCCCAGCGATCCAGTTTTGTTATAAGCACAATGTTAAGCTTGTCTCTTGCACTAGCATAAAAAAGGGCTTGCACAGGCATGAATTTATCCCTGCTTCAACATGTAATTTGGATACTAGAGAGGAAACCAGTTATTGCGAATTCGACAAAGTAATAAGTATTGCTTGCGAAAAACTTTTAAATAATACCGAGGTTTTAATTTCACCGTCTTTTGCACAGTGGACCAACTATTATAAGCAATTAGCTCGGAGTCATGGATTTCTGAAAGGAGCGTACGTTGATTTTGAGCCTATTAAAGAAAAGATTAATGCCTATTGGCCAAAAGCCATTCTCGTTCGTTGCCGCCTGAGTATTAACAACAAACAGACATCTTGGTTGCATTCAATTTTTAGGAAACATAGAAAGAGCTTTTCGTATCTTGAACATATTGTGGTTAATGCTGCGCTATCACAGGACAAGTTCAATATTCTTGAATGCATTAAAATGGCAGGCGCTAAATCAAAGTATTTACGCACATATGATTCTGTCTCTACTTTCTCGACAACTTCGTCGTCAAATGAAGTAAAAGAAGATAAGTCAGTATGGAAAGCGCTATTGAAAGTATATACACCGAAAGTTGCGCGTAGACACTCAGCAGCTATGTACGCCAGACTTTATCGAGCTGATAGGGATTGGTTGTTACGAATAAATGAAGAGCACAAAGAAACGCGAATAACCATAAACAATAGAGTCGATTGGTGCAAACGCGACCTCGCTATCGTTAAATCTTTGTTTAATGTAATTACTCGGATTGATGCAGATTTATCATTGCCACGGGCAACAAAACGCTGGCTCATGTTTCAACTCAGCAACACTTCAACCATTGAAAAGTATTCACATAAACTCCCCTTAGCTTCAATGTTTCTCTCGCGCTACGCTGAATCAGTTAGTGAATATCAGGTACGCAGAATTACATATCAACTACTTAATAATCGACATCCACATATTACGCGACGTTGGTTTCTGCTTCGCGCTTCAGGGTTGAGTGAAGAGCGGATGACAAGTATCACAAGGCAATTCTTGGAAGATCTGAATGAAATGTTGCCGACCTTTGATTTCATGTTTCCTGCTTTATCAACAGCTGATTAAGGTAAACAAATGACTAGATTAAAATGGATCGTGGAACATGATTTTTACCGGTGAAATCACAGACGCGATTTATATAAGTGTAGAAAATGAGCCAAAAGTAAATTTCGTGTATGGCACGATTGTTTCTGACGGAACCGAAAGGCTTGCTATAGTTCCTTGGATTTCCACTAGCCCTATTATAAAACTTCAAAAGATCGATGGAGGATTCGCAGCGATGACGCAAAACTCCGTTTACTTTTTGAAAAGCTATGAAAGCGTATCGGTCACTTGGGACGAGATTGATATCATAAGAATCGGGACGCCTCCCAAATTAGCGCTTAAATTATTTCGCGCCCAATGGCCTCGAAAGTGAAACGAAAGAGAGGACACTAATGGATGACAAGAGTAAAGCAATTGTCGTATCAGCAGTCGTTAGACTGCTTGAACGCTGGCGGTTATCTGAATCACAAAAGGTTGCAGTTCTTGGCTTTGAATCAAAAGCTGACTATGACAAGTTTGTTGACTCACCTGTTACACTGAACTGGTCTCAGTCTCTTGAGGAACACCTCTCGCTCGTTCTCAATATTCATGCAGAACTAAGAACTCTTTCTCTAACCCGGTAAACATCTACGGGTTCATGACAATGGTGAATAACAATTCACCATTTCTGGGGAAGAGACTTATTGAACTGGCGTCTCAAGAGTTAGAAAGCTTAAAAGCGGTGTATAGCGCAGTATCGTCAATTGGCAACAACGGTTAATTAGCAACAGTATTGGAGATCAGAATCAAGGTTTAAATCAGCTATAAGATCGTAATCAAGGTTTAATTACTGAGCGCTTTTGTAGAAACGAAGATATCTGCCAGTATTTATTCTTGCAATCTGTAAGACTGTTTTGAGCGATTTATAGTCTTTCAACCTTAATTAACTCGCATGCTTAAAAAAAGTGGCAACTTTCATTTACTGTACTATGTTTTATATTGCATGGAATTTTTCAGTCGTGCATAAACTCTTTGATTAATAAGGACCGGTTTATGTCACCTAATATAAAAATCAGCTCTACCTTACGGATTATATTTCTACTCAACCTCTTTGTAATGTCTAACTCATATGCGTCTGAAGAAATATGCTCAGTATTGTTATCCCAAGGGATACATGACAGGAACAGCACTTTTACTACTGACCAACGCTTCCAACAAATGTACCAACTCTTATCCAGCAGTACATTTGAACAGTATAACAACGCTAAAAGTGGCAGCGCTGACTTGGGCATAAATATTATTGACATGATTGATGCTTCCCTAGGGGGCACAACGACTGAAAATAACTATATGCAACGCAGACGAGAATTTTTAAATATCACTCATTCCACAGCAAGCAGCCGATATAACTATATCAATAAGATAGAACAAGTGAGCGCATCACTTGTTAATGCATTTACTCGCTGCATTGAAACCACCAGGGGCTTCCACACATGGGTAGAGCCTTAGCAGAAACCTATCGACTTTCGTTATCAACGCTAAAAACAACGCTGATGGTGCGCCCATCACAGTAGAGAGCATTTCCATATTACCTGACGTGAACACTGAATGTGATATTACTACACCTTATAATAGCAACTCTAATTCAGTGACTATTGCGTGCAGCAAACCAGCAGAGTCCACTGTTATGGTTTCCATGCGGACTGATAAAGGAAACTTAAGTGGTATTGATGTAATTGGTAATAATGATGCGCTGCATGAGTTGCGAATGCAGGTAAACAGTCTAGTTGCAAGTGGCGGTTTAATTGCAAGGGATACGGTTGCTTTCTTGGCTGCAAACTCATGTCCAACAGGGTGGACTGAGTTCACGGAAATGCGTGGAAGATACGTGGTTGGGTTATTACAGAATGGAACACTTAAAAAGACGGTCGGAACACCACTTGGTAATGGAGAATCTAGAAACAATCCAGGAACTCATAATCATGAGTTTCATGACAATATGTTTGCACATCAAAATGGATGGAATGGCTCACCGAACGGATCGCACGACGGCGAAGGATTGAATGCCAGTTGGAGGGGAGACGGACCTGCTAGAAGAGGGTCTATGAAGAAAGCAACAAGTCAGGTGGGTACAAATGACACAGACAGCCCCTACATCCAATTACTCGCTTGCATTAAGCTGTAAAAATCTGAATTAAGGACTACTTTGCTTGTGATGCTCCGCTTTCAGCTGAACTAACTTACATCAAAGCTAACGCTAGCCAGTATAGAATGTATAAACTTCGATTGCTTAGTACGGTGATGCTATTGTGTGACCGTTATTGGCACAAAACTGAAATAGAAGCTCATATCAATGAACGTCAACTCCTTGTCTCAAGCCGTCGTTCAAAGGCAACGAAGCCAATTACCGCTACTCGCTCAAACCAACCTAACAGTTTTTAGGAATGTGTGAGTTCCAAACTTTAATGCAGCGTATTGTAGTGGTATTTTAAGTTTAGACACCATCAGTTTCAAACTTTACATATTCTTGGGAAAAACTGCGAAAACAAAACTGCGTGATACAGGCATATTTAGTTTCAAACTTTAATTCGCTCGCACAGTTATATAAAAAGACGCGAAAGCGTCTTTTTTTATGGCTACGCCGTAAGGTCATCGCTACGCGACAGGGCATGTGCTGCGCACACCAAGCATGCGCTTCGCACTCGTAGCATGGCAGCGCCGTAAGGCATGGCTTCGCCACTTATGCGCTTTGCTTATTTATGTGCTGCGCACACTAAGATTATTCACTACGTTCACCGCAATCCATTGCGGATTTGATACGGCGTCCTTGCTGGGCGACTGACTTTTTTATGAAATACATCCCTCTATTTCACCCTGCGGGCCGCACTAAAGTGCGTTCCATATTTATCCCGTAAATATGGTCAACAGCAAAAAAGAGTAACCAGACAAAATTGGTTGGGAACCATTTTGAACATCTGCAAGATGGCCCGTAGGGCAACATACAGGACGTACTTTGTAAAATGCCGGTCTCCAGCCAAGTTCTATTGCCTGCGCGACTTGCCTAATAGAGGTCGCAAAGAAGTGTTCCCGACAAACTTTGCTAAAATGACATCCTTGTCATTTACCCTCTATTAGCCTGCGTTGCTCGACGAGCTTGGAGTCGCGAAAAAATCAAAAGCATCGGCTTCGCCGATAAAAAGCAGTTGATAAGAATAGATTGAAGTAAAAGCAAAATATATCCTTACGTTTGTCGGTACGGTAGAAAATCCCCACCATTTAAAATATTTCCCTAACGTCATTCCTGCATGTCGTTAGCAGGAATCCATTCTTTCTAATCATCAAATAAGTTCATCTTACCTATTAAGTTTGGCTGTTTTGTCCAATAACAGCAGATCAACTACAAATGTTGTATTACGAAAGTATATTTTGCACATAGAGTAGTTATTCGTTATAAATTAATACCTTATGGGTCGTGTAAAAAACAGCCCGAATAAAATTAGACAATTTGTCGTGTTTGAGGCCCCCAAGTTGTCGTTAACTAAATTGTTATGTTTCAATGGAATATTATGTCAAAGTTTGAAATTGCTTTATATGCGGTCGGGTTTGGCTGGTTATTAGCACAAGGAACTGAATTTATTCGTTCAGTTTTTACTAATAAGTCTAAAAAAAATTCAGTAGTTGAAGAGATGTACGAATTAAAAATAATTTTAGATGAATCATCTGAAATTGCTAGGACTTCAGCTATGAAATACGGACATGATGGACATCATGCGTTTATATTACCTTCGAAATTAACTTCACCTGTATTTGATGCATATTACCATGAGGTTGCAGTTAGCTTTTCAGGCTGGCAGAGATTTAATATAAGGACGTTCCATAGTCATCTAACTCAGTACAATAATGCAATAGATTGGCTTCAAAAAACAGATTACGAAAAGAGAACTACAAATGCCATCATATTTAAGCTTTTTGAGGTATATAAACAAGCTTCAATGTCTATAGCATACTTAAAAGGCTGTGAAGAATCTGGAGGCAGAGAAAAACTATGTTCATCGCATCCTATAATGATGGAGCTTAGTGAAAGAATGTCAGAAGAATCTCAGTCTTTGCATTTTAGAAAAAGCTAATTAATAAGGACAAAAAAACAGTTAGCTTTTTTCGTTCCTCAACATTTTAGTCAACTATTAGAGCGTTAAGGCTGTAAAAAAGTTCAAGTCAAAAAATATAACGTGTTTTAGGTTGATTCTTTTTGAAGTGCAATGGTAAAACCTATCCAGATTTCACTTAGCAGTGCTATTTAGTGTGGGTTTTGTAGTGATTTTGATAATAAATTTAAGGCTGGGACTTTTCCTACAGCCTCGTTATAAGCATTAAGGAGGGATCGTGCTTTTCAAATACCTGCCAGTCGAACGACTAGATGTTATTGAAAATCTTAAGATAAGGTTTTCACCTTTTAGATCGTTAAATGATCCATTTGAAGCCTTCCCTCTAGTTGATATAAGTGAAGATATTAACCCTGTAATTAGTCAGGCGATTAGGGAGCTTGATGAATGTTGGGCAAATGCGCAGGAAAGTGAAAAAACTAGGACAAACAGCAATCTTTACGAGAAAACAAAAGCAGATTTCCGCAAGACTGCTCTAAATATCTCAAATCCGTATAACATTGGCTCTACCCTGACTGACTTTTTGAAGCATTTGGGGATACTATCATTGTCTAGAACCAATTCGAGCTTATTAATGTGGTCACATTATGCTTCATGCAGTGAAGGATATATTATTGGATTTGACGAGCATCATGAGTTTTTCCATAGACGGAACCTAGAGGGGGAGGTTGTTAGACCGTTACCTGTGATTTATACAACTAAGCGCTCATGTGTTAATGAGAATCACTATGCCTACCGCCAGAAATTATTTGGGGAAAAACCAGTTGAGTGGTCATATGAAGAAGAAGAACGACTATTTCTGAATAACTTGGATAGCAGATCTGCTACATCTAAAGATAAATACGGGATGGATATCATCCTGACTGATATCCCTAAAGAAGCTATCTCAAGTGTTTACTTGGGATGTAATTCATCCAGTGAAACTCAAAGTCGGGTTTGGGAAGCATTAAGGCTAAATCGGATTCAGGTTACTGTTTATCAAGCTAGTATATCTAGAACTGAATATAAGATTGAGTTCGAAGAAGCGGAGCGAAAATGCTTATGAACTCTTATTGAGACACCCATGATGAGTGTTATTGATTATGGATGTCTTAATTGCATTACTTGCATGGGTGTCTTAATTGCAGTTTAGCCCTTGCCATTCGCTAGTAGTTAACGTTTAATGACGGTAAGAAAATTAAACAGCATTCTTCGAACAGTGTGCATTTACCTCATTAATTCACGCTCATACTGGGCGTATACAAAAAGTTCAAGCAGAAAACCACTTGCTGATCTTCGGTCAGAACGCATCGTGTTTTCTGCTTAGCTTAAGCGTTATTTATCTAGGGGACTCATGAGTAAAGGTTATTTGAATTATTATCCTGAGACAAGCTGTTTTCCCGTTGGTGACCGAGAAGAAATTTTGGAAAAAGCGCGTCATGAAGCCTTCGTAAATATGAAACTTTCTGGTAAGAGTGCTTGGTATTTCTTCGGGAGCTTGATGTTGTTTTTTATCCCAACAGCCACATCTATAAACTATTTCGGGCATTTTTCACTGTCAACATTAATAGTATTTAGTGCATCGTTGCTCTCTCAATTTTTACTGAATAGATATTTTCAAAGTAAGCTCATTCGTAAAGGGATTAAAGCAGCCTTATCGAACTCCAGTAGTTGAGACCGGCGTTAAATGGTAGTAAACCTATGCAGAACATTATCGTTTCCGACATTTTTGGAAGAACAGAAGCTTTAGAAGAATTAGCTTCTAAATTTTCTGCTCCTACTGAAATCTTAGATCCATATTCAGCTAAATTTATGACGTTTCCAAACGAACAAGAAGCGTACGCCTATTTCTCAGAACACATAACTTTAGAACACTATTCAAACTACTTGCTTAATCGCATTCAATCCACAAAGTCGGCAATAAACCTAATTGGTTTCAGTGTTGGCGCATCTGCGATTTGGAAAATATCTGACAATCCTGATTGTATTAATGTAACAAGTGCTTATTGCTACTATGGCTCTCAAATAAGAAATAGTGTAAATATTGAACCATCATTTCCTATTAGCCTTACATTCCCAGCGTCAGAATCACACTTTTCTGTAAACGAACTCATAGATAATTTGATTCACAAGAACAACGTAACAATCAGGCGGGTATCCTATTTACACGGGTTCATGAATATTCATTCAGCAAATTACAATAACCAAGGTTATAGGCAAGAAATTTCAGCATTATGCGAAATGCCATTTAACAAATGACTGTAGTCACCCGCAGTTGCAAGCCTTATCCCCCTTACAAGGACAGGCATCATAACAATTAACTTGTGCTAGCCCAGGCTTGAGCTGACAGTTACCCATTTTTGAATTGTATGCATGTTGATTTACTGATGTTTATAAAATCGTATTTAAGAACACAAGATGGGTTCATGTTGATGGCATCACCGTGATGTCAAAACGTGTCGATATAACTATATTTTATCGACACGAACCTTAAAAAATCATCATCTCGAATTTGCGACATCCTGCTTTTTGTTTTTCTCTGTGTAGCGCAGCGCTCTGTGGCTCAAGGCTTTTGCTGTTATCTTTTTCTCGCCACTCTCGTCATTCCGGTAGTGTTTTGAGCCGGAATCGGTTTGCTTTAGCTGTTGTAAAGACAGTCACTTATTCGGCCTTGTGGATCCCTGCTAACAACATGCAGGGATGACGGAGTTAGGGGCAGGGATGGCGTAGGAGTGTCATGGGGATGTTTGCCGATCTCGTCATTCCGGTAGTCTTTTGAGCCTTCGTCATTCCGGTAGTCTTTTAAGCCGGAATCGGTTTGCTTTAGCAGTTGTAAAGACAATCACTTATTCTGCCATGTGATCCCCTGCTAACAACATGCAGAGATGACGGGCTTTATTGTTGGTCTGTAATTTGTACTGCCAAAGCTAAAAGACTATTCTACTAGGTGCCAAGGGAATTTTATAACTTGTCACAACACAGGACTAATATGAAGCTCATAATCTCTAGACTATCGAAAGCCTTGCCTATCATGCTTCTCGGGTGTTTCATTTGCATTGTCAGCCTAAATTCTCATGCGACAAAGTCAGCCATTAAACCTAATGTGCTATTTATTTATCCTGTAGGTAAGGGCTTTCCCTTTTGGGATTCACAAGTAGATTTTGCCCAGGCTGTCGCTAAGGCACTAGACATACAACTAGATATTGCCTACCCGCCTGTCGAATTCAGAAATCGATTTAACGCTGCAGCCTATATATCAGAACAACTAGATAAAAAAGAGCAGTTACCTGATATGCTTATTACGTCTTTTTGGTTAGGCTCAGAAGAAAAAATTATGAGTTTATTGCAAGAAAAGAATATTGACTTAATAAGTATCAACTCCGACATATCACCTAGTCAATACTTACAATTAGGGAAACCTAGAGAGCGCTTTTCTCGTTGGTTAGCCACTCTTTCTCCAAACGATACACTTGCTGGAAAATTGTTAGCAAAGAGCATTATTCAATCGTCAAGAAAAATACGTTGCCCTTTGGAAGATTGCCGTGTCAACATTTTTGCTATCTCTGGCCTCAGTTATTCAGCTGTCAGTAAACAAAGAATTGTTGGATTAGAGCGCATGGTATATCAAGACAGACAAAGTCGTTTATTGAATATAGTGTTTGGTAACTGGGATCGTCAACTAGTAGCTAGTATGGTCCCCAAAATACTATCTCGACACCAAGATATTCATGCATATTGGGTAGCAAGCGACGTGATGGCGTACGGTATTGAAGATGGGCTAAATCAACAACAACTTAATTTACCTAGCAACACTATCATTGGGGGGATTGATTGGTCGGCTCCCACTATCGATAAAATTAGATCAGGAGAAATGCAAGTCAGTGTTGGGGGGCATTTTTTAGAAGCCGGTTGGAGTCTAATTTTGTATTACGATTACATAAATGGCGCAGACTTTGCTGACGAACTAGGCACCATAATCAAAACCCAAATGAGTGTATTAAACAAAGATAATATAGAGTTGTTAGGTCCATTCTTACAGTCTCCGTCATGGTCTACAACAATGATCAAAAAATATAGTAAACAACTTAACCCTGCCAGACAAAGTTACAACTTGAACCCCCAACAACTCATATTAGAACACTCTAAAGCGCAGGTCTTACTGCAGTAATCTGCAATCAACAGGATCAGAATGGTTGATTCCAGTCAGAAACATTCTAACTTTTTCTCTATGTAGGTCAATCATACATAGTTTCTCTGTGTACCTCTGTGACAAGCTTTTTGCTTTAAGCTAATAAAAGCAGGATCCCTGCTAACAACATGCAGGGATGACGGAGTTTGGGGCAGGGATGACGTAAGAGTGTCATAGAGATGTTTGCCGCTCTCATCATTCCGGTAGTCTTTAAAGCCGGAATCGGTTTGACTCTAATCTCGTCATTCCGGTGGTTTTTAAGCCGGAGATCGGTTTGCTTTAGCAGTTGTAATGACAATCACTTATTCGACCTTGTGGATCCCTGCTAACAACATATAGGAATGACAGGCTTTGAGGTCGGCCTGTAATTCTGCCTTAAGGCTCTAGGGCAATGATGGGTGTCTTGATTGCACCAATTGATGTCACTAGTTATGGAGCCCTAAATTGCAATATTATATTTTGCTTTGGTTTTTAGCTAACAAGAGCTGGATCCCTGCTAACAACGTGCAGGGATGACGGAGTTTGGGGCAGGGATGACGTAAGAGTGTCATAGAGATGTTTGCCGCTCTCATCATTCCGGTAGTCTTTTGAGCCTTCATCATTCCTCTAGTCTTTTGAGCCTTCGTCATTCCTCTAGTCTATTAAGACTTCGTCATTCCGGTAGTCTTTTAAGCCGGAATCGGTTTGACTCTACTTCCGTCATTCCGGTAGTCTTTTGAGCCGGAGATCGGTTTGCTTTAGCAGTTGTAAAGACAATCACTTATTCGGCCATGTGGATCCCTGCTAACAACATGCAGGGATGACAGACTTTGATGTCAGTCTGTAATTTTACCTTTAGGCTTTAGGGCAATGATGGGTGTCTTGATTGCATTGTTGGCTCTAGGGCAGTGATGGGTGTCTTGATTGCATTGTTGATTGCAGTTATGGGCTAGGCACTTCTATACCCAATTTTCTTGCTTTCGCTTTTAGATTATAAACGTTTTTGAGAAAGGTTAATTGGCCAGCCTGCTTCGGTTCACGATGTTAACTCTTAATGCAAGCTATTACATCAATATGACTAACTGCTAGCAGTAGCAAGTCAGTTAAGTACAGCAGCTAAACTTTACTCACTGACTTTCTTGTCACTATTTCTGGAACAAAGCGGTGTGTTTTGTTGATCTGTTTAGCATCTTTGGCTGTTAGTTCTAACGATAATTTAACTGCATAAGCAGCCATTTCTCGTATCGGATAATGCATGGTAGTTAAGGCAGGTCTGCAAATAGTAGATATGGCGAGATCATCAAAACCTACGACTGAAACATCTTCAGGTACTTTCACTCCCCTATCTTGTAATTCGTTCATTGCGCCTGTCGCCATATTATCGTTATAAGCTAAAATACCAGTAAATTCAGGTGCTTGAGCCAATAACTCCGAAACGGCTTGTCTCCCGCCATCTATAGTAGGCGGGGCAGCGACAATAGGGCATCCATCAATATTAATTCCTTCTTGTCCAATAGCTTGTTTAGCCCCATGAATTCGGTCCAAAGGGTCTGAAATAGAGGAATTACTTGTAACAAAGGCTATTTTTCTATGTCCGTAGTTTAGTAATTCAGTTGCCGCAATATAGCCGCCGGTCACATTGTCGATACAGACACAACGATTAGCAATTTGAGGGATAAAGCGATTAATCAATACCAATCCAGGGATCTGTTTGCATAAGGCAATGATTTCACTTTCTTCACAATGTAGTTCATCTAAAATGATATTTTTGAAACCACGTTTTCTTAAAGTATCTACAGCCTTTAAATGATTGCTCGTGGTGCCTTTAGAGTTACAAATATCAACTATCACACCTAAGTCATCAGCAGCTTCTATGACACCTGCGGCCAAAGTACCAAAAAATGCGAGTGACAAATCAGGTGTCACTAAACCAATATTACTTGAATTTTTATTAGCCAAAGCGCGAGCGTTAATATTAGGTATATAACCCGTTTTTTTTATCGCTTTTTCGACTTTATCTTTGACTGATTGAGCAACAACATTTTTCCCACTCACCACTCTAGATACAGTGGAAGTTGATACTCCAGCTAAATCTGCGACGTCTTTCAGCGTTACCATTATTGTTGTCACTGCACCAAACTAAAAATAGAGAAATGAGTATCCATTAATTTTCAGTTAATTACCACTTACCCTATATGAAAACCCACTAAAACAACCTAAACATGCAAACGCAACCACCTTTAAATCATTGATATCAAATGACAATTAACATTATTATCACATTTAACACTGCAAGCGCTTGCAAGATTTTAACATTGCACATATTATGTTCACATACTGATGTGCTCGCGGGTTATTGTTTGAAGCACCAAACAATATTTTTTAACCAATAGGGCTCTTCAGTACTGCTAAATAAATATTTACCTTTAAAAGGATAAGAAATGTATAACAAGAAATTTTTAGCTTTGTCTGTAGCTTGCGCTGTTGGCAGTTCAATAATAAGTATTCAGGCACATGCTCAAGAAACTAATGAAACCGAAATTATTTCAGTCACAGGTATTAAGGGCAGTTTAATAAGAGCGATTGATACAAAACGTGAAGCAAGTGGATTTGTTGATTCCATTTCTGCCGAAGATATAGGTAAGTTTCCCGATCAAAATGTTGCCGAGTCACTACAGAGAATTCCTGGTATTTCAATTGATCGTAGTGGAGGTGAAGGTCAGCGTGTAACGGTTCGTGGTTTTGGCCCAGAATTTAATACCGTGCTAGTTAACGGTCGAACAATGGCCACTGAGAACCAAGAACGTGATTTTAGTTTTGATACTTTAGCTTCTGAGTTAATTAGTGGAACGGACGTAAATAAAACGTATTCCGCTAGAATGACGGATGGTGGCATCGGGGCTACGATCAATATTAAAACAGCGAGACCATTTGATTTTGACGGGTTTGAAGCGGTCGTGAATGCTAAAGCTTTATATGAAGATAAATCAGGAGAAACGACACCTCAAGTTTCAGCTTTAATGAGCACTCGCTTCGCAGATGATAAGGCTGGTTTATTAATTTCGTTATCGCACCAAGAGCGAAATGCAAGAATTGATCAGATAAACAATCGTGGATTTTTACCCAGTGTCGATTTATCTGATATTGGTGGTGAAGAAAATTCATTTATCCAGCAAACGAATGATCAAATAGTCGATTTTCAAGATCGCACGCGAACCGGCGGTACTGCAGTGTTGCAGTTTGCTCCTTCTGATGACGTCACATTAACAGCAGATGTTATCTATTCTGATTTTAACGTCGAATCGAATGCGACCTCAATTGGTCACTGGGTTTGGGATACAGATCCTAATATTGATGAGCCTTCCCGTGTTCTGGAAACCGATGCGAACAATACGGTTATATCTTTTGCACAAAGCGCACGAGCTTCTACAGATTTGGTTGCACGAAGCTTTAATCGACCCACAGAAACATTTGCGTCAGGTCTTAATATAGATTGGGATGTGAGTGACTCACTTAATTTGAGCCTCGATGTATCTCAGTCTGAAGCAGAATCTAAAAACGGCGGTAACGATATATTTGCTGTTATTGGCTTCAGTAATGGCGGTGTAACACAGGTGAACAATGGTACATATGTTGAGTTACAAGGTGTACCGGAGTTAGACCCAAGTATGGGGCGGGCACATATAGTAAATAGACAGGGGTTGGGAATTAAGGACGAAGTATCAGAAATAAAACTTGATGCTACATGGTATGTGGACGCTGGCCCTCTGAAAGATCTGAAATTTGGCTTTTCAAATCATGAAAGGACAAAAACACGAAATGATGTACGTACTGATGGTAATGTTTCATGTCTGTATTGCGGTTATCCCATTGATGTTCCTTCGAGTTTGCTATCTGACTTTAGTGTTTCTGGATTTATGTCCGGTGAGAATGCCTCAAACATACCCACAAGTTGGTTAGAAATTGATGCAGAGGCATATATCGACTTTTTGGAAAGTTCTCAAGCAGCAACTAATAACGATACCGCAAGAGGAAACCCGGTAGGCACGACTCAGGCTGTATTGGATGAGTTTGGCGGTTTCCAGGCCTTAACACGCCCAGATTCTTTCGCGATTGAAGACAAAATATCCTCAGCTTACATTGAGCTTGATTTTGAGGGAGATCTCGGCAGTCTACTTTGGACGGCGGAAGTGGGTTTACGTTACTCAAAGACAGAAACGACGGCGATGGGACAGCAAGCATATATTATCGGATTGGAAGAAATTCCTAATGACCCAACATTGCTTACCCGAGTGTTAACTGACGAATTATTCCCAGTAAACGAAAAAAATGACTATTCAAATGTATTACCTACATTTAACTTTCGTTTAGAACTTACGGATGACTTACAGGCACGTGCGGCGTATTCACAAACCGTAACCCGGCCTACTTTTGGTAACTTGGCACCGCGTATTTCTTATGATGTGGTTAGTCCTGGTGCGTTAAGAGCCAGCAGCGGAAACCCAATGCTCGATCCATATGAGTCCACTAATATCGATCTTGGTTTGGAATGGTATTTTGGCGATGCAAGTTATTTGTCAGCAACTTACTTTTCAAAATCAGTCGATAACTTTATCGTGAGTGGTATTAGGAGAGAAGTGTTCCAAAACCCAACAACTGGAGCGGATGTTCTACCAGAAGATGGGTCTGATCCAACGTGGGATATCTCATCTGTAATTAATTCTCCTGAAAAACTTACAGCGGATGGTATTGAACTCGCTTACCAGCAAACGTTTGACATGTTACTAGGGCTATTTAGTGGTCTGGGTTTGATGGTCAATATGACTCTTGTTGATAGTAATAAGGAAATTGATGTTGATAATTTGGATGAATCATTTGCGTTAACAGGTCTAGGCGACTCAATGAACCTCGTCTTATTTTATGAGAAAGGGCCAGTACAATTCCGTCTTGCACTAAATCAACGTGACCAATTTTTACAAACCCTTAGAAATGGCACTGGTGGAGATCCGATCTATGTTGAGGATTATAGTCAAGTTGATATGAGTGCTAGTTACGACATCAATGATTCGGTCACGGTTTTTGTTGAAGGTATTAACCTTACTAATGAAACTATTCGATCGCATGGTAGGTTCTCAAATCACGTTGTATCAATCGTAGACTCCGGCGCACGTTATACCGCTGGTATAAGAGCTAACTTCTAATATAGCTTTTACTTTGAAAGCTAGCTTACTTTTGTAAGTTAGCTTTTAATTATTAGTGTATCCCCTTACGTTATTAAAAATAAATTAAGAAATTTTATGCCATTACCTAGCTATTTACCCTCGAATTTTTGGGAAGCCCCAGAACTGATTAATATTCATAGAATAGCATCACGTCCACGCCTTATTTCCAGTCAAAGCATAGCGGCTGCTTTATCTGGATCGCCAGAAGCCTCTCCTTTTCATCTATCTTTAAGTGGTGAATGGTATTTCAAATATATTGAACATCCTAATCAGGCCCCTGAAGATTTTGCTAGTGAAGGATTTGATTTTTCAACTTGGGATAAAATCCAAGTGCCCTCTAATTGGACAATGAAAGGTTATGGCAAACCTCACTATACCAATGTACAAATGCCTTTCTCTAATTTTCCTCCATGTGTTCCGGCAGAGAACCCAACAGGCCTTTATTACACCACATTTGAAATTGATGAAAATTGGTACCAACGTAAGACTATATTGCATATTGGCGGTAGCGAAAGTGTATTAGCACTGTGGCTAAATGGTACATTTATAGGCTTAAGTAAATGTTCACGTTTACCGGCTGAATTTGATTTACAAAGAGGATTACAAAAAGGTACAAACACACTAGCTGCTATGGTAGTGCAATGGTCTGACGCATCATTTATTGAAGATCAAGATCATTGGTGGATGGCTGGCATTTTCCGAGAAACATTCTTGCGCTCAACACCAAAAGTAAATATAGAAGACCTATTCATCAAACCAATAGTAAGTGGTGATTTACAAACAGCTGTCATAGACCTCAAGGCCCGCCTTAGTTTCCCACAAATTCCCTTTGGAAATTGGCAACTCAGAGCCACACTTTTTGATGAGCATAATCAAAAAGTATTTAACGAAGAATGGATAACTTCTTTTCAAGCACAAAGCTATATTGAGCGGGAATATTGGTGGCAAATACGTTCAGAAAAAACCATCAAAAACCCAAAACTCTGGAGTCATGAAACCCCCACTTTATATAAGTTAGTAGTTGAATTAATTGATGAAAATGAAAATATTGTTGAAACGTTAGGACAATCAATCGGTTTTCGCAGAGTAGAAATTAAAGACAGATCACTATTAATTAATGGACAACGCGTCATTATAAACGGAGTCAATCGACACGACCATCATGATACTGATGGTAAAGCATTATCCCGGGAAACCATGGAATTAGATGTACTGACCATGAAGCGTTTTAATGTGAATTCTGTCCGTTGTGCCCACTATCCAAACGACAGCTATTTTTATGAATTATGCGATAAACATGGGTTATATGTTATCGATGAGACTGACATAGAGAGCCACGCTTTTCGTCTGAATCTATGTGATGAACCACGATATGCAACCGCTTGGCTTGATCGCGGCATGAGAATGGTGCAAAGAGACAAAAACCATCCAAGCATTATCTCTTGGTCTTTAGGTAATGAAGCTGGCTACGGATGCAACCATGATGCCCTTGCTGCTTGGATCCGCAAATATGATGACTCCCGCATTATTCATTATGAAGGTGCCACTAGGGATATGCATTGGGATGATAACTTTGATATCCAATATGATGAAATTCGTTCACATCGACCCGATCATTTTTTAGCAACAGACATCATTTGCCCCATGTACCCCTCATTAGAAAAGTTAATTAAATTTTCTAATGAGGATAACGATCCTAGGCCCTGTATACCTTGTGAGTATTGTCATGCTATGGGTAACGCCAATGGCAATTTAAAAGAATATTTTGAGCTATTTGAAAGCTTACCTAGCCTACAAGGTGGTTTTATCTGGGAGTGGATTGACCATGGTATTGCCAAATACACCGAACAAGGACAAAAGTATTGGGCTTATGGTGGCGACTTTGGCGATAGTCCCAACGACATAAACTTTGTAATTGATGGCCTTGTTTGGCCAGACAGAACACCACATCCCGCTTTATTAGAATTTAAAAAGCTAGCACAACCCATTGCTATTGAACAATCATCAGAAAATCCCTTAGTGTTTAGTATTAAAAACAAACAATACTTCGCCACCATCAGGTGGTTAACATTTAATTGGGTAATTGAATCCGAGGGAAATGAAATTGTTAAACAACACGACATTTTATTAGACATTCAGCCTAGGAAAACAGTTGAATTAACATTACCCGCTGATGCCTTAATAAAAGCCAATACAGCTGGCAAAGAATCTTATATTCGCTTTAGTATTACCGCTAAACAAGATCAATCATGGTGCCAAGCCGGTGATGAAATTGCATGGGAACAACATAAACTATGCAATGCAAAATCACTAGATATTGAGCCTAACAATTTTTCAAATATAACTGTAGAAAAAGAAGGAGTTTTACATTGGCAAGACATTCAATTACAAATGGATGTCACTACAGGTTTATGGCAATCATGGAAAAAAGGGGGCATCGAACTTTTAGCACTTGCTCCAAAATTAAATTTATGGCGCTGTCCAGTTGATAATGACGGTTTACGATTAAAAAATGAAACTCGTCCCAAACCTTTAGCCAAATGGCGCAAAGAAGGTTTAGACAAAATCGATTTACAGTTAGCCTCAAGGCAACAATCAACGATTAACGGTATTCCCCAAATTGTTGTAAAACATGAAGTCACCTTAAATAGCGGTAATAAAATACAGCAAGAAACCACTTGGCAGTTATTAAATGACGGTTTAATCACTGTTGATTCAGTCATAGAAATTGATGCTGAAATACCTGATTTACCTCGTTTAGGCATGCAATTAATGCTTACTGAAGGCATAGAAAAATGTGAATGGTTTGGTATGGGACCACATGAATCCTACTCAGATCGTAAAGCTGGAACCTGGATTAGCCGATTTGAAAGCTCGGTAATGGATCAATATGTACCATACATACTACCTCAATCTCATGGTAATCACACCGATGTGCGTTGGCTTGAGCTCACTCATAAAAATGGAGCACAAATACGCTTAACATTTCCTGAGCCGCTGAATATCTCTGTTAGCCACTTTACCGACCACGATCTAGAAAGCGCTCGGCATACAAGTGATCTTAGCCCTCGTAAAGAAACAGTCGTCAATATTGATTATCAACAACGGGGGCTAGGCAATGCAGCATGTGGTCCAGATACCCTTGAGAAGTATCGAATCTATCCTAGCACCTATCACTTTCAATATTCGATACAACTTTAAGCAGTGTTATTAAAACAAAGGCATCAGAGGTTCAATTAATATAATGGTAAATAAACAAAACACTTATCTTTCCTTTGGAGAAAAAGTGGCTTACGCAGCAGGGGATGTTGCAGTAAATTTCTTTTTTAAGTTTTTCCAATTCTTTCTGTTTTATTACTACACCGATTCAGTAGGGCTATCTGCAGGTGTGGTTGGTAGTATATTTCTCGTCTCTCGACTACTAGACATGGTGACAGATCCTGCAATGGGGGCGATAGCCGATAGAACCAGAAGCCGATGGGGTAGTTATCGCCCATATTTACTATTTATCGCTATACCATATGGTATTTGTGGTTATTTAATGTTTTTAAATCCGCAGCTATCAATGGAAGGAAAGTTGATTTACGCCTTCATTACTTATTCACTAATGATGCTAGCATTTACCGCCATTAACATTCCTTATGCTTCACTTTCTGGGGTTATGACGCCATTTTCTAGCGAACGAACCGCTTTATCTGGATATCGCTTTGTGGGAGCATTTTCTGGAGGCTTATTACTCACATTGCTGATTAGGCCGTTAGTAAAAGTACTCGGCGTCGAAGATGAAGCTGAGGGGTTTAGGTTAACCATGGCGCTTTTTGCCGTCATATCGATTTTACTGTTCTGGGTTACATTCTTCTTTTGTAAGGAACGTATAAAACCAGCTCCACAACAAAAATCAACTATTAGAAATGATTTTAGCAGTTTACTGAAAAATCGACCTTGGCAATTATTAACCCTTTCATACATAGTACATGGCATGTATTTTACAATACATGGAGCAGTCACTTTACATTTTTTTAAATACTGGATAGGTGATGATAGTACAGCCATATTGGGACCTTTTGATCTATCCACTCTGTTTTTGGCGACCAGTTTATTGTTCAGCATTATTGGGGCCAGTCTAACCAAATTTTTTTGCGCTTATATAGACAAACGTATGCTGGTTATTTTAGCCGCTCTAGTAAATTGCATAATTATGGTCGCCTTCTATTTCATCAAAGACAGTAACCTCCCATTATTGTTTGTATTACAAGCAATCAATGGTATTGCCGTTGGCTTTATCCCTGTATTGCAGTGGTCAATGTATGCCGACACTGCAGATTATGGCGAATATAAATATCAACATAGAAACACAGGTGTCATCTTTTCGGCTGCGCTTTTTGGCTTGAAACTGGGGTTAGCTATTGGCGGTGCTTTAGCTGGTTGGGTATTAGCTGCTTTCGGTTTTATTGGCAATATTGAGCAAGATGCACAATCTAAATTAGGGATACTACTATGCTTTAGTTTGATCCCAGCATTGCTAGCTTTAATTAAAATTTTCATCATGGTGTTCTACCCATTGCGCGACAAAACCATGGAAAAAATTGAGTTAGCCCTAATAGAGCGAAAAGGTGAATTACATGCACCATCACAGTAGGGCTGCATGTAACAGAGAGCAAGTAATCTACCTTTAAAAGGCCAACCCTATTAAGGCACCCATAATTGATGTCACTAGTTATGGAGCCCTAAATTGCAATATTATATTTTGCTTTGGTTTTTAGCTAACAAGAGCTGGATCCCTGCTAACAACATGCAGGGATGACGGAGTTTGGGGCAGGGATGACGTAAGAGTGTCATAGAGATGTTTGCCGCTCTCATCATTCCGGTAGTCTTTTGAGCCTTCATCATTCCTCTAGTCTTTTGAGCCTTCGTCATTCCTCTAGTCTATTAAGACTTCGTCATTCCGCTAGTCTTTTAAGCCGGAATCGGTTTGACTCTACTCCCGTCATTCCGGTGGTCTTTTGAGCCGGAATCGGTTTGCTTTAGCAGTTATAATTCTGCCTTAAGGCTCTAGGGCAATGATGGGTGTCTTGATAGCGCAATGATGGGTGTCTTGATTGCATTGATTGCAGGAGTGTCATAGAGATGTTTGCCGCTCCCGTCACTCCGGTGGTCTTTTAAGCCTTCGTCATTCCGGTAGTCTTTAAAGCCGGAATCGGTTTGGCTCTACTCCCGTCATTCCGGTGGTCTTTTGAGCCGGAGATCGGTTTGCTTTAGCAGTTGTAATTCTACCTTTAGGCTCTAGGGCAATGATGGCTGTCTTGATTGCAACAATTCCGATAGTGTTTTGAGCCTTCGTCATTCCGGTGGTCTTTTGAGCCGGAATCGGTTTGCTTTAGCAGTTGTAAAGACAGTCACTTATTCGGCCATGTGGATCCCTGCTAACAACATGCAGGGATGACAGACTTTGATGTCAGTCTGTAATTTTACCTTTAGGCTCTAGGGCAATGATGGCTGTCTTGATAGCGCAATGATGGGTGTCTTGATTGCAGTGCAGTACTGGCCATTACTTACAATGGATGGCTGCTGACTCCATGGTTGAGTAATGAGCTTTGCTGACCTGCGGGTTAGCCATAAGTCAGCTTATTCCATAGGTTTTCTACGCCAAAATGCTTTGGGGTTAAGCACTTCTATTAACAAACAAGGTAAGAAGCTTAGGGTCAATAGCATTGACGCCAGCAACCCGAACAGAACGACTATACCTATGCCCCGATACAATTCTGTGCCTGCCCCAGGAATAAATACCAAGGGTGCTAAGCCTAATATTGTGGTAGCAGTGGACATTAAAATGGGTCTTAAGCGAGTGGCAACGGCTTCTTGCACGGCTTGCAAAATGGGTAGTTTCTGCACCTGCAAGTTACGCCTGTAGTTTGTTCAACGATCAAAATAGGATTGTTGACTACTGTGCCCAGTAATATGACAAAACCTAACATAGTGATCATGTCTAAGGCTTGATGGCCGGTATCAAAACCTATGGTTGCCAATAGCGCCCCCACATTATTACTCGCCACTAATCCCACCAAGCCACCAGCTATGCCGAGTGGTACTGTGGTTAAAATAAGTAACGGGTAACCCCAGTGAGAAAATATCATCACTAACAGTAAATAAATCAAAATCAAAGCCACCATGAAGTTGCTCAACAGCGCGCTGCGAGTGGCAGCCAAATCATCTGCCGCTCCAGTAATGTTGATTGCCACTCGGTTTGGTAACTCACCGCTTGCTTTAAGGGCAGAAATCAACTCTGTGCGTACTTTATCCACCGCTGTTTCTAGGGCTATATCATCTGCAGGAATAATATACACCGACACAGTACGCTGACCATTTACTCGGCGTAACTGTTCGCTATCAACGGTTTCCCGAAGCTCAGCCAAAGCCGACAAAGGCAGCACTTGACCATTCGGAGCGCGGATAGGCACTTGTGCTAAATTATTGAGCTGCTGATTATTGCCCGCAGTACTAAACAAAAACATATCAACTTTGTCGTCACCGTCGATAAATTCTCCAACAAAGGCGCCGTCACTATAGGCTGCCACGGTAAAACCAAACTCGGCAGGATCAAAACCGAGCTCAGCTAAACGTTCCCACTTGGGGTGAATTTCGATTAAGGGCTGGTCGAGAGACAGCGATGCAGGTGACGAGTCAATCCTGGGATCTACAAATACTGATTTTGCGCGTGTCATGACATGGCGAGCAGTGTCATACAACTCTGCTAAATCTGGCCCAGTAATACTCAGCTCTACCGCTCGAGTTCCCCCTTGATTGCTAGATATTATTGAGCCCCGTGCTGAAAACGCGCGCATGCTCTGGGTAACTCTCAAATAAGTTAACAATCGCGCCCATCATCACATCAATGTTCTTTCCATTGACCGGCTCACTCATCACCCAGAGCTGGCCGGCACTCACGCGCATTAAATAGTATTTTAGCGGGGGCAGTAAATGTGTACTTGGATCATACTCTTCATCGCTGAGGGCTTGAGCACGGTCTAGCTCTACCTGCACTTCATCAGCTATGCGCTGCATTTCCTCAATATTATAACCAGGCGGAGCAACCATTTTACTGAATGCTTTGGGTTCTTCACCTTCAGGCAAATACTCTGCGGCAGGCATCAGTATTATGGCCAAACCTAAACTGGCAAAAAGGCACACCAGCATAGTCCCGTAGCGACGTTTACCGTTGTAACAAATCCACCGAGTAAGCCCCAAGATCCCCGCATTTTTATTTGCTTCGCTTCGCTCAACCACTCGACCGCCTATGGCAGCACTGGCCGCTGGTACAATAAATAAAGCAAACAACATAGAGGCAATGATAGAAGCTGATATAGCTAAAGCGATATCTGAGTATAATTGCCCTGCTTCTTCATCAATAAAAAGTACAGGAGAAAACACCAATACCGTGGTTGAGCTAGAAGCCAATACCGCAGTCCACACATCACGCACACCCACAACCGCAGCCTGAATACGTTCTAAACCACGCCGTTTGGCTTGCTCGATACTCTCTAGCACCACTATGCTATTATCAACTGTCATACCAATAGCAAAGGCAATACCAGCCAATGAAATCACGTTTATGGTGCGATCAAAGGTCGCTAAACCAATAAAAGAAGCAATGGTACAAACAGGTATCCCCATTAAACAAATAAGGGTGGCGCGCCCAGAACGTAAAAACAAATACATGACAATAGTCGCTAATAACGCGCCTAAACATAAATTAGTAAACACATTGCTGACAGAAGACTCTACATAGCGCACATCGTCGCCAGTCATGTAAATTCGCATACCATTAGGCTCAAGCAAGTCCACTTTGATTTTTTCAATCTCTGCCAACATGGCCCGTTTAATATCAATGACGTTAGACCCTTGTTCGCGTTTAACCGATAAGGTAAAAGCAGGTTCGCCATTCACTACGGCCACCCCACGTTTTTCGTAATGATCAAGACGAATATCAGCTACATCGCCTAAACGGATATTGCTGCCATCTCTGTGGGCTAATATCAGGGTTTTTAGATCATCAACTTCAGCGAAGCGACCTTTAGTTCGTAATAAATATCGTCGTTTGCCGTCATTTATATCACCGGCTGATATGTCTCGATTACGTGCTCGTATCGCAGAATTCACCTCGTTTAGGCTAATGTTTCGTTGCGCTAGCCGAGCGGGATCCACATGAATTTGTATTTGTCGCAATGTGCCATTCATATTGACTTGTGATACACCAGCAACCCGCTCCATTCTGGGTCGCACATTGTCATCAATGAAGTCGCTGATCATGTCCATATCTAACTGGTGGGGATTGCCCAACTTGGGGAATACCGCAAAATACATAAAGGCGTTTTCAGAGAAGGACTCACTAAACAGACGAGGTTGGTCAACATTTTCCGGGTAATTGGGGACCTGACTAAGGGCATTAGACACACGGATCAATGCCTCATTGGCATCAACGCCAAAAGGAAATTCTAGCTCAATTACTGCCTCGCCCATTTTGGCAAACGATTCCATCCGGCTCAGATTGGGTAATGAACGTAAATAGCGCTCTTGCTCAAGTAAGATTTCTTTTTCAATATCTTGCGGTGTCGCCCCTAGCCAACCCGTTTCGATACTGATAATCCGTGTTTCGAGGTTAGGGATCATTTGTACTGGCATTCGCTGAGCAGCAACTAAACCTAGAATACAAATTATCAGTACCACTACACTTAACAAACGTCCCTGGCTGACAGCTTTATCTATCATGGTGCAAGACCCGAACGGTTAGTAATGATCACTGGGCTACCTTCACTTAGTAATTCATTTCCACGGATCACCACTTGTTCTCCGGGTTGCAAACCTTCCTCAACTAAATATCCGTCTTGGCCTGCTGGTCCTAACGTGACTTTGCGCCTTTTGGCAATCCCATCTTCAACAATAAATACAGTGTAATTGCCATCAGCATTGCGCAACAGTGCATCCCGAGGAAGCACTACTGCCACCTTTGAATGCGCAAATTTGAACAACCCATTGGCAGACGTTCCGGGCAATAGAGCCGATGTTTTTTGATTGCTAGATAAACGCAGTAAAAAACTACGTGATGCATCACCTACCGGCACTAAGGTGTCAATACTAGCTGCAATGCTTAACTTTGGATGGCTATCTGGTTGAATGGTCACCGATTGTAAATGATCAATATTTGCTAATTGCTCTTGAGGCAAACGGACATCTAGTCGAAGGTTATCTAACGACACTAAGGTAAAGGCTTGATCGCCCACTGACAGCCATTGACCAAGATCTGTCCAACGCGCACTTATCACCCCATCGAACGGCGCATAAAGTCTATGGTAATCCAATTGCTTTTTAGCTATCCGAGCAGCGGATGTAGTTTGTTCTAGTTGAGCCTTAGCAATAGTGACATTACTCTGCCGCAAACTAATTTCGCTTTGAGTAACATGTTTTTGTTGCAGTAAGCGCAACCCTTCGTCCAACACACGCTGCGCTTCTTTTAGTGTTACTTCGGCAGCACTCACCTGCGCTAATGCACCTATATGAAGTTGCTTAGCTAGCTCCGCGTCTAGTTCAAGCAGCAAATCGCCCTGCTTAACCTTGCTGCCTACTTCTACGTGTAAAGCACTAACGAGCGCCTCTGTAGCTACCGACAGTTCAGCACTATGCAGGGGCCGTACGGTGCCACTTAAAACAAGTTCAGTCACTAAGGCTGTGCTTTTTAGCGCTTGGGTGACCACCCGCACATCAGTCGATTTAGCATTTAACTGCGAAGAACATAAACACGTCACTACACAAAGATAGAATAACCGTTGCAGATTCAACATCGTTTCCATAGCACCAATAAAGTTGATAATAATTATCAGTTATATACTGATTGATAATCAATTTCATTTATTAATATTGATTTTTTACCAACTACAATCAGTTTATGTACACTCAGCGAAGGTTAGGGGTATTAGCTATTTTAGTTGGCCAATGTAAAAAGCCCCATAGGCGTATCCATCTATGGGGCTTGATGTAAGCTTTGCTGTAAACTTGCTCTACGTCGCTTTAAAGAACCCAACTTCTTTATTAAGCTTTTCTGCCAACTCATCAAGGACGATAGTTGCCACATTATTTTGTTCTAACAAATAGACCGATTTCTTATTGATTTCATCAATATCTGCCATAACCTCGGTAATACTGCCAATAACAGATACCTGATCAATAGCGGTATCAGAAACCACTGTGGCATTTTTAAATGAATTATTGGCATTAGCTTCTATTTCTTGCAACAGACTCATCGCGTTTTCAGTTTTTGTTTGGCCATCTTCTACTTTAGGTAAAGTATCTTGCATCACACTTACAGCTTGAGATGTTTCTTTTTGTACATCTTCAATGGTTGACTGAATTTCGTTTGTTGCTTCTCCAGTGCGCAATGCTAGTTGCCTAACTTCATCTGCTACCACCGCAAAACCTCGACCAGACTCCCCTGCTCTAGCCGCCTCTATTGCAGCATTTAACGCTAATAGATTCGTTTGATCAGAAATACCGTTGATAACATTTGTAATACCACCAATTTGCTTGGTCAACGCTTCAAGTTTACTAATTTGCTCTACCGCTTGGGTAACAGTGTTAGCTACATTTTGCATCGCTTCAACACTTAAAGACATGGCGTCTAGCCCATTATTTGCTTTTTCGACCATACGCTTTGCATTGTCTTTATTTTTAGCTGCTGTAGTGGACACGCCTTCAATATTAATCTTAATGTCATTCAAATTAGAGCGGGTACTCACCGTTAATTTATCTTGCTCTTGAGCCAATGCTACAATATCTTTCGACCCATTAGTCACAGTTGTAGATTGTACTTTTAACTCTTTAGAAGCGGCAATTATTTCAAGCACAGTGTGGCGCAATCGTTGCTGCATTTTCGCCATAGAAGCTAACATGCTGTGTTCGTAAGGGGTGTTGATATTCTCTAATAAATCCCCTTCAGCGATTTTTGATAAAGACTGTGCCGCGATGGATGGTTCAGCGCCTAGTGACGCTTTTACGCTATTAGCCATGATATAAGCCACCAAAATTGACAGTATCATAGCGCTGAGCGTTAACACCAACATTGTGGTTTTGAAGGTTGCAGCGTTGTCTAAAATTTCGTTGGTAGCGGCAATATTCTTCGATTCTTGTAAATCAATAAATGCATTTATATTATCAAGCCATTCTACAAAGAGTTGGCTACCACCGTTTTTGAGTAACGACAAACTTGCTACATTTGAGCTGCCCGATTTACTATCAATGACTTCAGCAATCAGTGCTTCTGTTTTTAATTGAATAGTATCAAGCTGTTTTAGTAACGAGAGTTCTTGCCGACTAAAAGAAACACCTGCAGCGATCATTGCCTGCATCTTTTTATGTGACGAGCGATAAAAATCAGTTAATTGATTGATATCTTCAATATGCACTTGTATTTCTTCTGGCCGAACAGCCGTAGCTAGATCGCGAACAGCAATGGCGCGATCGTGCACGCTCCCCCGAAAATTAATAGCATTACGTTGTTTAACAACAGTAACGTTAGTCATGGTGGTTAAGGTATCGCCAATCATGTTCACCCGATAGATCCCCACCAAAGTGAGCACTATCATCAGTAACGTAATCAGGCTAAAACCAATAAGTAAACGTTTATTAATACTGAGGTTATTTAACATATGCACTTTTTCCATTGTAAAATTGAACGGTTGAAGCCGTTCAAAAATTAAGGTGATTATTTATTACTCTTAAGTGCCACACTACTCGAATATAGTGATACGCAAAAAGGCACGATATAAGTCAATATCACCTTAAGCCAATTAATTTCAGCGCCACCTATGAACGCCTCGCCTTGGTTTATGAGGGTTAATATTGTTCCTACCAAAATACTAATATAGATTGCTGTTTTAAGCTGTTTTTTCGAAACGGCCATACTCACCTTCTAAATGCCGTGAAACTAAAGGCTCCACTCTGAATTTGCTCGAGTACACTAAGTTAACTTGAACATAATGTCATTTTTCTAGGTTAATAGTTAGAGCCATTAATGGCTTAATAAAAAAAACATAAATCAACTTACTTATAGCAACCCATTTTAGTATGCGTCTATTAGACTAAAGACGCACAACCTAGCATCACGACTTAATATCACTCAGCAACTCTCTGATAAAGCCAATGAGTTGTAACAAAAATATAATCAAGAACGGCATTGCACCAATAATGGCAATACTGCGATTTAGCAGTTCATTGTTCTGAACCAACAACACATACGCACTCAAACCTAGAGCAAATGACCAGCCATATAAGCTCCATATTGTTGTTTCGCTAGCATTGCTTAACTGGCGTATAACTAATACAGCAGAATCGGCTGAAGTAGCAACAAAAATGAGTAACAGCAATAGACTTGCCCATACTAGCAGAGCCCCTGGCCAGCCTAGTTGCGCAAAAAATACAAATAAGCCTTGGGTATAATCAGCTTTGATTGCCGCCAAAATGCCACTTTGATGAGTCATATCCCAAGCGATAGCCGAACCAGAAAACACACTGAACCAAACAATGGTCACCAAAGTAGGCACTAAAACCACCCCTAAGATATATTGCCATACTGGTCGCCCTAAACTAATTTTTGCTAAAAATACCCCAACAAATGGCCCCCAAGCTAACCACCAAAAATAGTAATTGTACGTCCAGCCATTAGCCCATTCAGGATCGTTAAGTTGACTAGCAAAGTGCCAAGTACCATTAGTAATCAATTGTATATAATCCCAAGTACCACCAATGGCAGTGTCGATAATGGGCTGTATAGGCACTAAAAATAATACCCCTGTAATTAAAGCAACCGCTAAAAACATATTGAATTTACTCAAGGCTTGCACGCCTCTTTTAAGTCCCAATGTGGCCGACAGGGTGTATAAGGTCATGATTAACATGACAATGATGAAACCAGATAATAATGCAGACTCTACCTCTAACTCTATTTCTAAGCCTTTACGCAATAACAAAGTAGAGTTGGCTATAGTACCTACCACACCAAAAAATATGGCGAGAATAGCCACCAGCTTAATAGCAAACGCCAATTTAATTTGCCCACTGCTGTTCATTAATCCTTTAGTGGCACTTATCACCGGTCCGCTAAGATCACCCGATTCGGCACTTTGACGAGATAAGCCGCCCAACACTAACCCAAATACAGCATAAAGCGCCCAAGCATGCGCCCCCCAATTCACTAAGGTTAAAGCTAATCCACTCGTTTGTGGGTTTTCATACAACTCTGCTTTTAGTGGCGATTGAATAGTATGCAATGCTGGCTCAGCTACGCCCCAAAAGATCAAGCCCGATCCCATACCAGCAGCAAAGAGCATGGACAACCAGCCAAAGAGGGTAAATTCAACATTAGCTTGTGGGCCCCCCATTTTGCGACGACCTACAGGACTGATAGCCAAACAGATGACCATGACTAATAACAAGTTAACCAATAGAAAAAAGGGGCTCCTAAATAACCAAGCCCATGATTAATCACAGGTTGTAACTGTTGAGTAAGTAGCTCCGGAAACACAAATGCAAGAATAGACAGAGCAATACAAAACCCTAAGGCAGTTTTTTCGAGTTTGTTAATGCTAGTAAATTTCAATAGATTCACACAGGATTGATTGCTGTAGATGAAAGAGTACGGTGCATAGGTTTGGAGATCAAATCCACTGATAAATCAACCTAATGCTCAACCCACTGCTAATAAATCGTTGCGACCAAAATGATTGACTAACCAATTTTAGCGATGACCAATAACTCATACCAACCCACAATCATAAGCCGCCACTTAACGAGCTAACCTATTAATATGAATTGGTATCACTGTTATAGAGACAACGATCTAAATTTCAAATAACAACGTTGAATTAATACATAGGATTACCATTTTTGGTCGCGGCTGGGATAGTTTGAATTGCATCCCAATGTTCAACGATTTTGCCTTGATCATCAAAACGGAAAAAATCCATGGTCACATATTCATCTCCTTCTGGCCATGTTTGATGGGTATGCAAGGCCACTAAGTCCCCTTCAGCAATGACTCGTACAAATTCTATAGACTTGTTTGGATAATCCCGATGCATCTCATTAAAGTAATCAATGAACGCCTGCTTACCATCGGCCACTACTGGGTTATGTTGAATATATTGCGAGCCTACATATAATTCAACGGCCTTAGCCGGATCACCCAAATAGGCTGTTTTATAAAAGGCGACCGCTTTTTCTTTATTTAGTGATAAATCTTGAATCATGATTAACCTCTGGCTATTAGCATCAAAGCAATCAGCTGTTATCTGGCTGACAATTGCCCATGCAACGCTCTTTTATATGCTTCTATTCCAGGGATCAAAGCAGTGACACTGGTAGCACCAAGAATAATAAGTGCCAACATAGCAGAATCTTGCGTCAACACATTCTGATTTAAAAACAGGCCGTACTCAGCGGTTAGCCAACCGTCTAGAGCGGTTAATAATAAGGTCACCACTAAAAACGACAGCATTATCGCGAACACACTAATAATTAACGCCTCCAGCAAAACTAAAGAGACAATCAATTTAGGCGACGCGCCCAAAATTCGAAACACCGCTATCTCTTTTTGCCGTTCGTTCATAGAAGCCAATAACATAGTAGCTAAGCCAAATAATGATGCTAGCAATACTAAAGAACCAATTACCTGCAGCACCTTTTCGACATTTCCCATCAAGCTCCAAAGTTGAGCCATAGCCACGCCGGGCAATACCGCCATTAGCCTATCTTGCTGATAATTACCAATTTGTCGCTGCAAGGTGAAAGTGGCAAATTTATTATTTAAGCCTAGCAATACCGCGGTAATACTGTCAGGGATATACTCATTATTCACGGCTAATTGACTGTTATTTTGGGTGCTTTCCTGTAGCAGTTTTTGTAATTGTGTTGCTGGCAAGTGAATCGCTTCGATAGCCGCTAGACTAACATGTACTGTCTTATCAACAGGCGTACCTGTACGACCAATAATGCCCGAAACTGTAAAAGGTGCTTGGTCATGATGTACAAAGCTTGTTTGACCAATACCATGGGACAACACGATTTTATCGCCTACTTGATAACCCAATGATTTAGCCACATCCGCGCCAATAACCGCAGCAAATGGCCCGTCAAAAATCTTACCTGCAGTAAGCGCCAACGCTTTTTTATTAGCATATTTAAAATACTTAAAATAATCCTGATTAGTGCCCATTACACGAAAGCCATGATGAGAGTCCCCTAATGAAATAGGCACCGCCCAGACCACAGATTGATTACTTTTAAGCATGGCAAAACTATCGTATTTTATATTATTCGTTGGGCTTCCCATTCTGAATACCGAGTATAAGAGTAGATTTAACTCGCCACTTGGCGCGCCCACAATTAAATCCACGCCCGAAATTGTGCGGTTAAAGCTTTCTTTAGCTTGCAGGCGAATATGTTCAACACTTAACAGTACACTGATGCTCACCACTAACGACAAAAAGGTAAGCAAAACCGTTTTACGACGACTGACTAAACTTTGCCAAGCGATGGACGTAAGCATTAGTTTTCCTCCTGACTTGGCAGCTGGCGACTTGATTGCGCCTGACAAAAAGATGCAATGTCGGTATGCAATGAAAAATAACGTTTTAATTCAAGATCATGGCTAACAAATACCATAGTTGTATTATGGCGCTGACACATTTCTAAGAGTAACGTCATAAACGCATGTTTAGCGCTATTGTCGAGTGCTGACGTGGGCTCGTCTATTAACATTAATTTTGGTGAGTTTATAAATGCTCGCATAATGGCCACTCTTTGCTGCTGACCAATACTCAAGTTTGCAACCGGCATATTTAACAGTGTACTAGGCAACTTTAACGCCAGCATTAATTGCTTTATGGTCTTATCCAGATCTGGTTTGGGCGACTTAGCTAAATACACTGCTAGCTCAACATTCTTGGCCACACTTAAGTAAGGAATAAGATTAAACTGCTGAAATACCACACCTATATTTTCAGCTCTAAATCGATCTCGCTGGTTATTTGACAATTGACCAATATCCGTTCCCAACAATCTAATAGTGCCTTGTTGAGGCGCTAGAATACCCGACAACAGATTTAACAAGGTCGACTTACCAGACCCCGAGTCACCAAATAAAAACACCTGTTGCCCTTGCTCTACCACCCATTGCTTAAAACTTAACTGGGTATCGAGATCCTGACTACTGGTATATTTATGCACCACGTCGACTACGTTTATGGCTACATTGTTTTCTACTGTTTTCAACTGAGAATGTTTCCTTTAATGATGTCGGCTACTGCTGGCAATGAACATTAATGTTATGATATAACATCCTTAATAGTTCACCATACAGATATATAATGCAACCTACCAAAATTTTTCATTGTTGGCACTTTTCCATTGCCATTATGTCAATGTTACTGCTGACTTCTTCGCATTTAAATGCAGCTGAAACAAAAAGTTACCAAGAAATTGATTGGATCCAGTTGATGCCAAGCGACGATTTAGACGCCTTGCTCAATCCACCTGAGTATCTGAACGACATAGCAGACGGCAGCGAGCAAGACTCACTGGACTCGTTGTCTTTACCATCAGAAAACCCAAGCATGGATCGATTTCAACAAGCGTTGAGTTCAGAGCGGGTGATACCAGAATTTGATAAAAAAGCGGTCAGGATCCCCGGTTACATGGTGCCGCTAGTCTCGGATGAACAACAAAATGTTACGGAGTTTTTTATCGTGCCGTATTTTGGGGCGTGTATGCACATGCCACCGCCACCACCCAACCAAATGATTTATGGCAAACTACCCAAAGGGTTTAAGTTAACAGAACTAACAGAAGCGTTCTGGTTCGAAGGAACAATACACATTGAAACCACCAACAACATGACGGGTACCTCTGCTTACGCGATGAGCATAGACAAGATTGAAATTTATGAATAAGACCTCGTTTTACATACGGTAAACCTGATGAAATTTACCACTATTATTGGCTTTGTATGTTGCACAGGGCTGGGGTTATTCGCTGGATGCTTAGCGGTGTATTATTGGCCTGTGATTAAACAACACCTAACCGTTGAACCACCACTTTATCTCACCTCAAATGAAACGCTACAATCGTCGTACACCACACAACCAATCACCTCTTTGAGTTGGACTGCTTTATTGCCCGAAAAAGAACAAAAGGTGATTGCCGATTATCAAACCCCTGCCACTAATTTAAATGATATGACCGCGCAAGTACTGCGCTCTATTAAAGCGTCTAGCGATGAAAACTACCAACAAGCATTAAACTCAACAAATACCGTTAGCCACTTAGATAACTTATTGGTGTCTATATCTGGGTTTATCGTGCCTATTGATTTTTATGACGACAAAAGCGTACAACACTTTTTTAGTTCCTTACTTTGGTGCCTGTTTACATTTTCCGCCACCACCACCTAATCAAATGTTGTTTGTCCGCTTAGAACCTGGGTTCAGCAAGTTAGACATTGCCCAAGCATACACACTCACAGGCACAATAAGGACTGGGTTATTTGAAGATCCCATGGGCACATCAGCCTACATACTCGAACCTATTTCGGTGACTAAGTTTTATGGCCAACCTGACGATTTTCGAACGCACTAGTCATTAGGGTTACATGCTGTGCACAAAGCATTAAGACAAGAAATCAAGCGTTAGCAGCAAGCGTTTTTCGCCAGTGATATAAGGCGGAGAGCGGTGCACAATAGCGGACGCTTCGTTACCTATCCACGCCGAACCTTTGAGTAATGCAACATCACCTGTGGTCATGCTTCTTATACTGGCTTCTGTAGAATATAAACCCGACACACTATCATCAAGCCCTTGACTACCATGACCTAACTTACTTCTATCGATACTGTCACTTTCTAACCACTGAGTCCCTTGTCCAGAAAAAGTAGTGACCAATCGACAAGGCACACGATCTATATGGGACCGAGGGCACATGGGTAAATCCAGTAAACGTATGCGAAAGCCCACTTGCTCCAGGTCAAACAATGTACAAAACATATCGACTAATTCACTGGTATTACTGATAAAATCATCACCTAAAGAAGTGCGTTTCAGTTCATCTCGTACATCATCTTCGATATGCTGCGCTCTAATAAAGGCTGAGCGATCAAGATGATTTGCAGTCTTGATAAATCCACTGACATCGGCTGTAACTTGCCTCGACAAGTGCCTCTGCCACACTGCTAAGTTGACCGACTCATCATAAATGTCAGTAAGAATACTGGCCTCATGTGCGCACGCTGAACGCCTTGCTGGGCTAGCTATTGTTTGCTCTTTTATCAGTGCTTGAGATTGCATAAATACTCCAATTTCAACCTTCTACATCGAGTGTTATCCAGAGGCTCGGCTTATCCTGAGCTTAGGTTACTTATAAATGAGGGCGGCGCTGTATTGTTACTCTATCTACCTACACCTAATGGCATTGACGCAACTGTTTGCGGGTTTTAAAGTTTCTGATATGACCATAGGCAACGAGAATAGAACCCAGCACCGAAGCCACAATTTCGCCTTGCTCGCCAAAAACATCGTGGCCTAACAATGCCACCAAGATCAAAACACTCATCCCAATCGACGTCACCAACACCACTGACCGATTCCGATGGTGGAAATAACCAAGCACGACGGCAAATAAGCTGATAGGAATCACCCCATACAATAACCACGTATGAAAACGTTCATCGCTGAAAAATGCGACACTGGTTAAGGTAGGCAGTAAAACCAAAATCACTGGCAACACCAAACAGTGGATAAGACACAGTGAAGATAAAATAATGGCAGAGCGATCTGCCGTGTTTAGTAGTTTTTTATACATTACAAGATTAGCCATTACTGTAGTTCTAATTGGGTCATATTGGGCGAGAGCATTACCGCTCCTTGACCTGAATCGATGCTCCACTGCACCTCAAGTTTTTGCAAGCTATGCATTTGTTGAAATATTGGAAATGATAAGAGCCTCGGATCTTTGCTGCATTCAACGGTGTAAGAGAGCTCTACATTTGGGTGCAGTTCTTGGTGTGGTTCTTTATGTTCTGCTTCATGGTGTTCTTCGGGTTCGTGTTGATGATGCTCACGTTGCTGCAACTGGCCATTGTCAAACTGATGTAAATTATGCCGGTACGCTATTTGCTCGCACCCCTTGCTTGCGCTGTTACTATGAAAGTGCATAAGATTTTCTACTCTCTTGAATGATTGGCTAAGCTTGGCAAGCCTGTCTCGCTGTTGCTGATCTTCAGGAATATGTTCAAATCCCAGTGCATCCGACGCCGGTAATATAAATTGTAGTTGCCAAGTCTGTCCTTGCTGTATGACAAAAGCAGAGCCAACACCGTGCACATGTTCCTGTGCTTCCACGCTGCTAGTGAACATTGCCATATAGCCAAGAACTAGGCTGACTACTCTAGTAATAGGTTTCATTTTTTCTCCGCTCTCATCTGACACATTCCAAATAATGTTAATTTGCTCGAACCTATCAAAACAGTAGATTTGCTTAGAACAAATAATGATTGAAGGGCCTTTTGTTATAATATAACATTGACCCATAATTGTTACAATATAACATTACTCACGAGGCCTAAATGTACAATATCTCCCGAATAGCAGCATTGGTAAGTTTGCTTTTACCTGCCAGTGCACTAGCGCAATCCCTAGAAGGAACAGTAAAAAATAGTGATGGGAAAATCATTGCAGATGCACTGATTAGAGTCGAAGGCAGTAATAAGCAAGCAACAACGGATCAGGCTGGGCGCTTTGTTATCAGTGATTTAGCCGCCGGCAAAAATGAACTTCACTTAGCTGTACTCAGGCTATGCTCACTTACATCAAGATATTGACTTAGCCAAAGATGAAGTAAAAACCCTCAACTTAACTTTATCTCGCTCTCCGATTGAAGTAATAGACATTGTCTCTACGCCGATTCACATGTCGGTCATGGAGATCGGCCGCGCCGGTTAACGTAATTGCCGGTGAAACATTACGTCGCCAACAAGCTGCGACCCTAGGTGACACCTTAGAAAAGATCCTGGTGTACAGAGTAATTTTCACGGCAATGTAGCCAGTACCCCCATTATTCGCGGCTTAAGTGGCCCTAGAGTACTGATCGCCCAAAACGGTTTAGACGTAAGTGATGTATCTCGAGTAGGACCCGACCACTCAGTAGCCGCCGAGTCATCTACGTCTCAGCAAATTGAAGTGTTACGCGGCCCAGCTACTTTGTTTTATGGCAGCGGGGCAATCGGTGGTGTTGTGAATGTGGTAGATGGCAGAGTACCTACCGATAGCACCACAAGGGGCGAATGGTTACTTGAGAATAGTTCGGTTAATGACCAAAAACTGGCCTCGTTTAACCTCACGACAGGTTCGGATTCGTTTGGCGTATACGCTGATGGCTATTGGCGCAAGTCAAATGACTATGAGGTACCCGTTGCAGCAGATGCAGACCACGAAGAGCACGATGAAGAGCACGAAAGTCACGACTATGTAGTTGAAAACAGTGCCGAAGAATCAAACGGCTTTACTTTTGGCGCAAGTTACTTATTTGACCAAGGTTATGTTGGCCTTGCTGTTGAACAATTTAATCGTGAATACGGCGTTCAGGCCACTCCCATGGCGACGCTGAAGAAGACGAGCACGAGCATGATCATGACCACGAGCACGAAGAAGAAAGTGTATATGCAGATCTTGAGCAAACCAAAGTTCAACTATTAGCTGAATACAATGTTAAAAATGATTGGATAAAACAAATCAACTTACGCAGTGGTTTTACAGATTATGAACATGCCGAAATCGAAGCGGGTGAAACCGGCACTTTGTTTGAAAATGAAACCCAAGAGTTAAAGCTAGATATTATTCAAAATACTATCGCTGATTGGAACGGCGGCGTTAGCTTTCACTACAAAAATAGTAAGGTAGCTGCCGAGGGAGAAGAAGCCTTTACTCCTCCATCTAAAGCACAAACTATCGCGCTGGCCCTTATGGAAGAGAAACACATTGGCGACGTGTTACTGCAATTCGGTGCACGCCTAGAACGTGTCACTTTAGAAGCAGACAACGTGCTATTGCCTGCTTTAGAAACCCATGCCCATGAAGAGGAAGAAGCTGATGAGCATGACCACGATCATGCAGACGAAGAAAGCACTGTTACTCGCGTATTCGCAGTAGACCACAAGTTCACCCCAGTAAGCGTGTCTGCCGGTTTAGTTTGGGAGTTCACCGAAGGCTACAACCTAGGACTTTCTCTTTCTCGTTCACAGCGAGCACCTTCAGCTGCCGAATTACTATCCTTTGGTCCACATATTGGAACAGGCAGTTATGAAGTGGGGGCTTTGTTTGGGATGCATCAAGAAGAGGGTGAAACCCATATTGAATTAGCAGAAAAAACGATTGATTTAGAAACCGCTAACAATATTGATTTGACCTTACGCAAAAGCCAAGGGGACTTAGCTTATGTCTTTAATATTTTTTATAACCAAGTAGATAATTACTTCTACCAAATGGATACTGGCCTATTTGCCGAAAGTGGTCACGACCATGATCACGGTGCAGAAGAATCTGCAGACGAACATAGTGACGAATTGCCAGTTTACATTTTCCAGTCAAATGATGTGATTTTACATGGTTTTGAAGCGCAAATAGCTTGGCAGGCTACGAGTGAATTCAAGGCAACTGTATTTTCAGACTTTGTTCGGGCACGCCTAAAAGATGGTGGCGATCTACCACGTACCCCTCCCCTTCGACTTGGGGGGCAGTTTAGCTACGAAAATGAAAAGCTAAGTGTCCACTTAGATATCACCCGTTATCAAAAGCAAGATCGTATTACCTCAGTAGAGACAGTCACCGATGGTTATACCATGGTAGATGCCAGCATTTCTTATGATATCCCTATGTTCAACCAAGACATGGCCGTATACCTAGAAGGCAACAACTTAACCGACACAGAAGCTCGGGTGCACACTTCATTTATCAAAGATGTCGCGCCAAGACCGGGTAGAAACATAGCGGTAGGCGTTCGAGGTTACTTTTAATACACACCTTACCAACTCAACATAAATACCTAAAGCCAATCCCCTTGAATGGCACGCACTTGGTGAGTCAAACCGCCAACCGTGCCACTTCAAGGCATACAGGTATATACAGAATTACATTTACTGAATAAAGGAATACACAATGAAAAAATCTTTTCCGCTCAATTTACTAACCGCGACTATAGCCAGCTTACTGCTTTATGGTTGTGGCGATGCAGAAACCACTATTATCGAAAAAGATCCCATTGTTACCGATGATGATCATGACCACTCTGATGATGAATACACAATTGAATCTATGGGCCGCCTTGCCATATTGTCAGGCGACAGTAACGAAGCTGCAATCATTGATCTAGATAATAGTGAACTGCTAGATACCTTCTCATTAACTCATGATTCTAACAGTCTGACAGCCTCTGCTGATTACCGTTTTGCCGTTATCGTTAGCCGTAACAATGACTATGTTGGCTTTATCGATGGAGGCATGTGGCGCGAAGATCATGTCGAACATTTGCATGATTACGCACAATCCCCCAGATGAATGACTTAACGCTAACCGGCAGCCGCCCAACTCATATCGTTAAGCACGATGGCCACACTGCAGTGTTTTATGATGGTGATGTCAATTCAAGCACACCGGCCGCGGTGCAAGTGCTAACAGATACCGATATCAGCACTGAAATTTCTGATATCGCCACTTTAGACTACACAACGAACATGCACGGCGTTGCCGAACCAATAGGTGATTATCTGTTATCTACCGTACGCAGAGATGATGCAGAAAGTACCTCAGTAGCAAAAATATTGCCTGACCAAGTAGCGGTTTATCATTTACATGACAACGAATACGAACAAGAGCAAGTGTTAGATGTGTTATGTCCTGATTTGCACGGTGCCGCCCAAAACGGCCACTATGTGTTGTTTGGCTGCTCAGACGGAATACTAGCTGCCCATGCCCACGATGATGAATACGAAGCAGAAAAAATCCTTAATGTCGCTAGCTTAGATGGCTTACGTATAGGCAGTATTTATGGACATGAAGAAAGTGAGACCTTTATCGGTATTGCTTCTGGTCATGAAGCAGGTGAAGCGATTCTTCTCAAAATCGATCCAGAAAATGCTGAAATGGAAACATTAGAATGGCAACCTGACGCTGATGCGAGTCCAGTATCTTATGCATTTGCCTATGAAGGGGAAGCCTTTCTAGTATTAGACAGTAAAGGCTTTCTGAATATATTAACGCCCCATGATCACGATGGTGAAGTCCATTGGGAACTAGCTACAAGCATAGATATATCTGAAGAAGATGTTAGCACTATGCCAGAAGGCATGTCATTTAGCATGACAGTTGCTCAAAATGGTCAATATGTCTATGTATCTGATCCCATTGCTCAGCATGTACTGCAAATCCACATAGAAGACATGGAGATTGAAGGCGACATTGAGCTAGACTTTGCACCTGATAGCATTACATGGTTAGGCATAGCCGAAGAAGCTCATGACGATCACGACCACGCTCACTAGTTTTCACTTCCCAACTAGTGGCTAAGATCTGGCGAATTGGATCAGGCACCGCACCTGATTCAATTCGTCATCTCAATCGCGAGGCTTAGCTCCCGCTTTGAGTCTCAAAAACATTACCACTAACACAGCTAATGCTAGGGACAAATCATGAGTAACACAGTGCCAGCAATCGCACTTTATCTTTGTTTAAGTACACTACTGGGATGCACTGCAACAGTGCCCCGAAGACGTTAACACTAAGAACCTAGAAAAACTCAGTAAACGCTGGAATAAGAATATATTTATATTACCTAATCCCATGTATGGATCGTGGTAAAAACGGATAGGAAAAAGAATATGGTAACTCGTAGACAGTTTAATCAAGGCATGATTTCGATTGCGTTAAGTGGCTTGGCAACACACTTAAAGGCAGCCAACTCAGCAGGTGCGGGTTTGCCATCAAGCAACGACAAATTACCTAACCATCTAGTCCCCGATACAAATGGCATTCTCGACTTACCTCCGGGATTTAGCTACCAAGTCATTTCTCAATTGGACGAAACCATGAATGATGGACGACAAGTACCTGATCGTGCTGATGGTATGGGCTGTTTTGCCGTGGATAACGACCGAGTCGTTTTGATTAGAAACCATGAGATATCGCCAGCCAAACATCCAGTCGCAGCAACGAAGCAAGTGACTCAAGCGTTATCAACAAAAGCTTACGATAGTTACCCGTCAGGCGAGCCACTGGCCGGCGGTACCTCAAGTATTGTTTACAACCTAAAAACCAATCGGGTGGAACAGCAATTTATGTCATTGCTTGGCACTATTCGAAACTGTTCTGGTGGCCTTACGCCTTGGGGGAGCTGGTTAACCTGTGAAGAGTCGGTGGCGACTCCGTCTGACACTATCGGTAAAGAGCATGGATACGTTTTTGAAGTGCCCTCCCAAGCACGAGAATTAGTTGCCGCCAAACCCATTAAAGCCATGGGAAGGTTCAACCATGAAGCGACGTGTATTGACCCAGCCACGGGTACGGTATACTTGACCGAAGACCGACAAGATAGTTTGTTTTATCGCTTTATTCCTAACCAACCAGGCGATCTGCATGCTGGAGGTAAATTACAAGCCTTAATGGTAACAGGTAGACCACAATTTGATACCCGCAATGGTCAAACTCCCTATATGCAAGAACAGCAACAATATGCCTGTGAATGGCTAGATTTAGAGGATGTAGAAAGTCCAAAAGACGACCTACGCCAGCGAGGTTTTGCTCAAGGAGCAGCCCTATTTGCTCGTGGTGAAGGGATCCATTTTGGCACTAACGACATGTATTTTTGCTGTACCAGCGGCGGTAAAAAGAAACTCGGTCAAATAATGCAATACATTCCAACGCCTTTGAAGACAGGACAACCCCGTAGCGAACAAACAGGTACCTTATCTTTATTTGTTGAAAGCCATGATAAAGCCACATTTAACTACGGTGACAACATTGTAGTTACTCCCAATGGACACTTATTGGTTTGTGAAGACCAGTACACCAAAACGGTAAACAACCACCTTAGAGGGATCACTCCACAGGGAGAAATATACGACTTTGCAAAAGTGCACTGGCAAACCGAACCGGCTGGAGCGTGTTTTTCACCCGATGCAAAGGTACTGTTTGTTAATTTATATTCCCCCACCACTACTTTAGCTATTACGGGTCCATGGGATAGTTTCTATGCACAATATTGAGCAAGTTCCTACTAATATCATTACGGGAGCGCTGGGCGTCGGCAAAACGACTTTAATCCAATCCTTACTGGCGCAAAAACCACCAGAGGAGCGCTGGGCAATATTAGTCAATGAATTTGGTGAAGTGGGTGTAGATGGTGCGCTATTGGCTCATCCCGATAAAGACAAAATATTTATTAAAGAAGTGCCCGGAGGTTGCATGTGTTGCACCTCTGGTTTGCCGATGCAAATAGCCCTCAATTTTTTACTGGCGCGAGCAATGCCTCACAGATTGCTAATAGAACCAACAGGCCTTGGACACCCTAAAGAAGTACTACAAACCCTGAGCGAAGAACACTATCAAGATGTGTTAGATATTCGCTCTACTCTTACACTGATAGATATTCGTAAACTTAGCGACAAACGCTGGCGAGCCCACCAGCCATTCCAAGAACAATTACAAATAGCGGACCATGTTATTGTCACTAAGGCAGATTTATACCAAGAGGATTTACTGCCAGTACTCACCGATTATCTCACCGAGATAGGCCATACTGGTATACCAGTCAGTTTCGCCAAACAAGGTCAAATCAACCCACAACTGTTGCGCAGTCATTCTAAGTACCGCTGTCTTAGCACTGAACACAGTCAAGGCCATGAGCACTCGCATCAAATAGATTCAATTCAAAGCATCGCAGCACCTAAAACAGGCTCGATTAAAATTGAAAACAGTCGTGATGGGTATTACTCCTACGGTTGGATTTGTGCCCCCACTGAGCGATTTGACTTTAACACAGTGATGGATACTTTCAGCCCATTAGCAGTCGAACGTCTAAAAGCGGTATTAATTACCGACAAAGGCATCATGGCCTGTAATTTAAGTGATGGCAGTTTATCGGTAAACATGAGCGAGTTAAATGACGCACCAGATTCGCGGATAGAGTTTATTTGTAACGACAAACAACAGGCCATTCAAACCTGTCAGTTAATTGAAAGTGCTTTTGCGCTAAATCAAGCGTAAGCAATCTACCAATAGATATACACTTATGGCAAATACCAGCTTAAATTTAATTTCCCCACAAAGCGTCCTGTAGTAAAAACTGAACGTTTTTGCTTTTCTCGGTGTGCTCAGCAGTCTTTGCGGGGAAAATATTTTAACTTAAACTTCTAATCATCATCCTCAACGAGGGTCATCAAGGACGTATTGCCACCGGATGCAGTGGTGTCAATGCTGATGGTCTTTTCAGTTAACAATCGTTGGATCAAGTTATCGTTATACTCAGCGGTGATGACCGGTAGAATAGCGCCTTCACGTTGAGATAACTTTTGTGCCATGTAAGCACTTCGAGTACTGTTACTGTCGATAACCACCCCGGCGAGTTTATCTTCACTTAATAAGGCATCTAAGTGTTCAAGTTTAGCTACTTGCAACACACCTTCTGGCGAGCCTGTGGCAATAAATTGATTACGAAAAGCAATGGCCTCTTCGTAGAATAAATCAGACACTACCGAAATGACTACGTTACCTGTGGCTAACGCCGTGACAATAGATAACGCCCAATATTCGAAAGTAACGTTTTTATCGGCGAAACAAACCAAAATACCTCTTGGTTCATAATATAAAACGTTCGACTCACCAGTTGGCCATAGCAATACTTTGGGTTTTCTCAAGTGTCTTTCAATGCTAATCAGTTGCGAACGGGCGGTAGATAGGGTTCTATTTAAATCTTCTGCCAGTTCGTCAACGATATCTACGTTGGATATTTTAGCTAGTAATTGACGCACTGCAGAAATTCGTGTGTTTAGTACCGTCAAGCGCCATTCGCTTTCCGCAGACGCCGACTTGAGCATAATGTCGTGGGCCTGTTTGATGGCTTGAACATCACTTTGTAATGCACTATCTTCCACTGGCAGATCGTCAGAGTCATCTTTGGGTGTCGCTTTTTCAATCATTAAACGTGGTAAGTAGTTTGGACCGCCTGCTTTGGGTCCCGTTCCCGACAACCCTCGTCCACCAAATGGTTGAGAGCCCACAATGGCACCAATCATATTGCGATTAATGTATACATTGCCGCAACGAGATAACTTAGCCAATTCGAATGCGCGGGCTTCAATACGAGTATGAATACCCATAGTTAAGCCATAACCTGTGGCATTAATGTCTTGTATTACTTGTTCTAAATCATCTGCTTTAAAGCGCACAATATGCACACATGGTCCAAACACTTCTTTTTGTAACACCTTAATGTTGTCAATTTGGTACAAACGTGGCGCAAAAAATGTTGCCTTGTCTGCAACTGTAGAAATGTCACTGGTGTATAACAACGTCGCTTTATCTTGCATTTCTGCTACATGATTATTCAATGTTGTTAATGCTTTTTGATCGATAACGGGCCCTACATCCGTTGAGAGTAAAGCAGGATCTCCCACCTGCAACTCTTGCAAGGCACCTATCAACATTTCGGTCACGTTGTCGGCAATTTCTTCTTGTAAAAACAAAATACGCATAGCAGAACATCGTTGCCCAGCACTTTGAAAACCCGACGAAATCACGTCATCAACGACTTGCTCGGGCAAAGCAGTAGAGTCGACTATCATGCAGTTTTGCCCACCGGTTTCAGCGATAAGAGGCACTTGTTCACCTCCTCGGCTGGCCAAAATTTGCGAAATCAACGTGCCTGTTTGAGTCGAACCGGTAAACATCACCGCTTTTATACGTTCGTCTGGAATCAAGCTTTCACCCACTTGCGCCCCGGGACTAATCACGACTTGCACCACATCTTCCGGCATCCCCACAGACTCCATTAATTCAATGGCTCGTAAAGCAATCAAACTTGTTTGTTCAGCAGGTTTGGCAACAACTGTGTTACCCACGACTAAAGCGGCGGCGACTTGCCCTAAAAAGATAGCCAATGGGAAATTCCATGGGCTAATACATAACACCACACCACGAGGCGAAAGCCTATCGTCTTCGGCTAGTTCCTCGGCGCGCGCTGCGTAATAGCGACAAAAATCCACCGCTTCTCGTACTTCATCCACCCCATCTTTTGTCACTTTACCGGCTTCTTTGATACATAAGCCGATTAGCTCATCCATATGCCGTTCAAGTATGTCGCTGGTGCGACGCAATAGATTGGCTCGTTCAACAACAGGGGTTTGCGACCAAGCAGCAAACGCATTCTGCGCTTTGTCTAGTTTGGCTAACATTTGTTGGCTATTTTGGTATTTATGATAACCAATGATTTCACTATTATCGGCGGGATTACGCACTGCATGGCAATCATCAGGCACAGTGTCTTCGGCTATTCTGTTCTCACTAAACCAACGGTCCAACGAATATTTTAGGGGTACTAGCGCATTGATATCTGTCACGTCCAAGCCCTTAGCGTTATATCGTTCGTTACCGTATAAATCGATTGGCTTAAGAATTTGCTCATTGTATTTGTGTTTAAGCCGTTGCGTCTTTTCAACAGGATCTTCGAGTAAAGATTCTACGGGCCGCTCTTCGTCAACAATGGCATTAACAAAGGACGAATTAGCGCCATTTTCTAACAAGCGACGCACCAAATAAGCCAGTAAGTCTTCGTGATCTCCTACCGGGGCATACACTCGGCATTGAATATTGTCTATGGTCACTATTTGGTCGTACAAGGTATCACCCATGCCATGCAAGCACTGAAATTCAAATCCTTCTTTATCATCACCGGCTAGCTCTAAAATGACTGACGCGGTGTAAGCATTGTGGGTAGCAAATTGTGGATAAATACTGTCGCGATAATCTAGTAAGCGATTGGCGCAAGCGTGGTAAGACACGTCGGTAGAATACTTGCGGGTAAAGACGGGAAAATGATCTAGGCCATCTTTTTGCGCGTTTTTAATTTCTGTGTCCCAGTAGGCCCCTTTAACCAAGCGCACCATCATCATGCGGCCTACTTTTTTGGTTAGTTGACGCAACCAATCAATCACATATAAGGCACGTTTTTGATAAGCCTGTACCGCTATACCAAAACCATTCCAGCCATTCAAATCTTCGTCACTGAAGACTAATTCGATAATATCTAAGGAAATATCCAAACGCTCAGATTCTTCAGCGTCAACCGTTAACCCAATGTCGTACTTTTTGGCCAATAAACATAACTGTTTTAACTTGGCTGGAATTTCGGCTAATACCCGCTCACTATGAGTAAATTCATAGCGGGGATGAATAGCCGATAACTTAACTGAAATACTCAGGGCTTTTGCGAGGGCCTTTGCCAGCCGCAGCTTTGCCGATGACTTCGATGGCGTTAGCGTAAGCGTCAAAATACCCTTGTGCATCCTCAGTAGTTCGGGCTCCTTCTCCTAACATGTCGTACGAATACACGTAACCATTGCGCTCTTTTTCTTGCGCTCTGATAACGGCATCGTCAATGTTTTCGCCCATCACAAACTGGCGTCCCATAATCTTCATGGCAATGTTCATTGCCTTGCGAATGACGGGTTCACCAACACGCCCAATAAGTTGTTTGAGAAGACTAAAATGTTCTTTTTGGCGTTTATCGGCATAATTCACCATGCTGCCGGTCATTAGCAAGCCCCAAGATGACGCGTTAACAAAAAATGAATCGCTGTTGCCTAAATGCGGAGTCCATTTCCCTTTGGACAGTTTATCGCGGATCAATTCATCTTGAGTCGCTTTGTCGGGTACTCGCAGCAGGGCTTCGGCCAAACACATCAGCACAACACCTTCTTCTGACGACAATGAATATTCATTTAATAACGCATCGATTCCGCCGTGTCCTTGTTGCTCCCGACGAATCCGCAATACCATGGTACGGGCTCGTTCCCATGCACGACTGCGAGCACGCATATTGACTTCGGCATCCGGTAAAATATGGTCAACCGCTAGATTTTCTTCGATTCGATAAAAGTCTCTGATTTGCTGGCGAATAGGACAATCAGTAGTTAAGTTACCGTTAAATAACATGGTTCACCTCAAGAATGTGTAGTAGAAGAGCAATGACGACTAAGGTAATCACTGGATAAGAATGGCAATGCACTAACGTATCGCAGATAGGGCCACTTTTCAAAGCAAGTCGCCTCAAGTTCACAGAAACTTACTACTTAACCTGATATTGAGAAAAGCCGAGCCTCTCACAACGATCTTTTTGCGTCTAGCTGCGTTGGATTTTCTAGCAATAGTCAGTTAAAGCAAAGTTATCGCAGTATAAAATGGAATAAACTAAGAATAGTATTGCGCCGTAAAGCATACAAAGGGGTTGTCATCGAACTGTAAAGGTAAAAACAGTAATACACTGAAATAGGCCCTTAGTAGTATAAACACGATGGCAGTCACCCCGACTATTCTCAAATTATTACTAATATCCGGTGCTGCCATCCACTTTGCGCCTATTGCTTCAGCTTTTTGCTTGTCCTGCCTATTGCCGTAATGGCGTTTTAAACAATTCTTGTTCTAACGCTTGAGCACTGACCTCAATAGCTTTGGCTAGCTTTTCAGAAGGTTTAATAGGTACGGGCTGTATACCACCTAATAGTTTATATAACTCGCTACCCGCTGCTAAGAATGCTCCGCTTCCGTAAACTTCGGTTTTGTCGGACCAAGCTTGACCGGGTGCTGCACCTATAGGCTGCACATACCCCAACATGCCCTCGTCGGTAATATGGCTACTTAAAGCCTTCCACGCTTTCAAAATACTAGGCAAATACTGTTCTTTAGGCAATAAACCGTTGTTGACGCCCCAAGCCAAGCCATAAGTAAAAACGACGTGCCACTCGTTTCTACTGTGGGGTAGTTTTGTCCGTCTAATAAACTCATAGACCAATGCCCCCGCTCCATTTGAATATCTCGTAAGGCAGCAGTCATGCGCAGATAGATATTTTTAAAATAGGCATAGTGTTTTGAATCGGGCTCCAGTTCGTCCATTACCAATGTTAAACCTGCATAAACCCAACCATTCCCTCGTCCCCAGAATACTTTTTGGTTATTAACCAATTTACCAATATAACTGTTGTCTCGATAATACAAACCTTCAGCCGGATCGTAGAGGTGATCGGTGGTGGCTTTAAACTCTTCAACCATCCAGTCTAAGTACTTTTGGTCACCAGTAATATTTGACATTTTTGCCCACACTGGGGGTGACATGAATAAAGCATCACACCAAGTCCAACGTTCTAAGTGCTTATAATTATCTAAGGTGATGGGCTGCTGGCTTGGGTGAGCCATAATGTAGTCAAGGCTTTGTTGGGTAGGCATTAACATTGCCACGTCGTTGTAACGGCGATATAAATCTAGATACAGTTGGCCGACTATGTGATCATCGGCATGATACATTCTACGGTGCAATTTCCATTCGCCCTGCTCTGCAATACTTCTTAACCACGCTTGGTATCTAGGGTCGCCGGATATACTGGCCCACTTCAGCATGCCTACATACAAAGCGCCATTGGTCCAATCTAGAATGTGGTGAGGTTTATTTCTTTTGGGGTTAAATACATCGCGAAAGTGTTCAATTTGCCAATCAGCTACACGCTGCATATCTAGGGCAATATCGGTGGCTTTTACACTAATAGTCGTCGCTGTTTTATCTAGCGGTTTTTGAGCACAAGCGACCAATAAACAGGTGATGCCAATAAAAACTAGAAACTTATTTATATTCTTCATGTCCGTTTCTCCGTGTTGTTCTTATGTATTTTATTTTCTAACTCAAGATAGTAACTTACCCTAAATTGAAGTGACAAGTGTTGATAAAATAACTCTCCCAATTGAGACACCCATAGTAGTAACTCTCCCAATTGAGACACCCATAAATAGCAATGGCTCTTAAACCATCTCAGCTCCCGCTTTTCTAGTCCATTCGGTTTAAATTATGCGCCAGACAACTCAATTGACGATGTTAACGGGTATGATGACGTGATTTTGTGGGGTGTGGTGAATGCTAGGCGTGCTAATTCTCAACAGCGATGTTGATGAGGTTTGTTACTTTGGAAAAAAGGCTAAGCGTGTTTGAGTAGGGCTTTGGCTTTACCTATGCCTCGTATTTTTTGATGTTGGGTATGTAGGCTGAAGTTTCGCATTAAATGTTCACTGCCTACAGCGTAACAAAAGTGTTTTTCGAATTCGGTGGTTAAGGTCAACCATTGTTCGTTGTTTAGGCCTAGCCTTTGTAGAATGGGCTGTTGCTGTGTATCGATTAATCCTGACTTATCATCTCTGATAACACGACCTGTGGTGTCGATGAGGTCGCAGTAATCTTTTAGTGAAAAAGCGATGCCCCTCGGCATGTTTTGCTTGGGGTTGCCAACAAATGGCATTAAACCTTTGGGTTGCTGGTGGTGTCTCAAAGCTTGTATCCGAGTTTGAATACTGGTGTGGTCAGAGTCCTCAGGTGTGTTGGCCATATTGGCGCGAATGGGGTTTAAGTCCACGTAAGCCATGCAGGCCAGTAGGGCTGATTTATCGAGTAGTGCTTGAGACTTAAACCGTCCTTCCCAGAATCTGCCTGTGCAGGCATCTTCTTTGTTGGCTTCTCGGGCTATGTACTCATTAAGATTACGCATCAACCAACTGATGTCATACAAACGCATCCGGTAAATTTCAACGGTTTCTAGAAGGGTGTGCCGCTCACTCTTGCTCAACGTGTCATCTCGCATAAACCGCTGCGACAACAAGGTGCCTTTATGCAGTTGATGCCAGCGAACGAGCACTTGTTTCACCGTCCAGCCCTCAGCCAAGGGTTTGTTCACGCACAGCACCACATGAGTATGATTGCTCATCACCGCATAGGCGCAAATATCAATAGCAAAGATGCGGCTTAAATGAAGCAAGCGTGTTTCAACCCAAGTCCGCCTATGTTCATAGCTCTGGCCTGTCAACGTATCTTCACCACACAAAAATGAACGGCGAACACAGCGCGAAACACAATGATAATAAGGGGTGTCGACTAAACTGATTTGGCTTTTACGAGACTGAGGCATCATGGCCATCCTTGGTTGAATCACTACCCATTAGTCTAGTTCAAATTGCGGATTCGTCGAATTTAATCATGGGTGATGAGATGGACGCTCCAAAGTAGCAACGGCGTCAAAATGGCGCCAAACTGAATGTGTAAACAACAGTTAATTACTAAGGAGTGTCCTGTGAATAATCTTAATACTATTTCCATCGATTTGGCAAAAAATGTCTTTCAAGTAGGTGTGTTTTCACCCCAGCATAAAATGCAAAGTAATCAACAGCTCTCTCGTCAGAAACTGGCACCTTTTATGGCTAAGCAAGAAAAAGCCATTGTGGTTATGGAAGCCTGCTATTCAAGCCACCATTGGGCGCGGCTGTTTGATGGGATGGGGCATATCGTGCGTTTAATTCCTGCCCAACACGTTAAACCTTTTGTGCGAGGGAATAAGAATGACCGTAATGATAGCATCGCGATTGCGGAAGCCTCTTGGCGCCCTAACATTAAATTTGTGCCGCTTAAATCTGTGGAGCAACAAGACATTCAAGCACTGCATCGTATTCGCGATAAGTTGATTGCCAGACGAACCAGTATTATTAATCAAACACGAGGGCTACTTAGCGAGTATGGCGTGATTATCCCTCAAGGCTTAAAAAGCTTTACACTGCATATTACCGCCCTTATTGACCCAAAAGATGAACGTATTAGCCTACGAATGAAACACCAGCTAAGAGACACCAAGGAAGAATACGACCAACTCAGCAAGCGCTGCCAGTCTATTGAAAACGAGTTAAAGCAATATGTTCAACAAAACCCCCTATGCCAACGATTAATGACGCTACCAGGTGTAGGCGTGCTTAATGCCACCGCATTATATGCAGCAATTGGCAATGGGAGTCAGTTTGCAACCCCTCGAGCATTGTCGGTATGGTTAGGTGTCACTCCTAAGCAATATGCCAGTGGGGAAAAGTCTTTTTATGGCGGTATTACCAAACGCGGTAATCAATATTTACGCAAACAACTCATACATGGTGCGCGCAGTGTGATGTATCGCACAAAAAACCGAGATGACAAATTGTCCGTATGGGTAAAACAACTAGTTGAACGACGTGGCAAGAACAAAGCGGCGGTAGCACTGGCCAATCGTCTAGCCCGATTAGCTTGGATATTATTACAGCGAAATGAAAACTATCAGCCGGTAGCTAGCTAAATATCAAGCCTAATATGATAAAACGATATAGATAAAATACACAATCAAAGTCGACGAAAAATGATGTAAAAGCGGGTTTCCCGCACTTAGCAACAGTCTGTACGAGACTAGGTTTTTAAAACCGAGTGGGTGTTTGAGACAGTTAAGTGCGGATCTCATTAGGGCCAGAGAGTACACCAATAACCTCACTCTCATAATAGGCCGGATATATGTCAGTACGACCCTTAATTATTTATCGTCAGAGTTGATGTGCTAATAAAAATAAAGAAGTAAACATCTTCAAATTGAAGATGGAGGCAAATATTGCCTTGACCATAGCGGAGCGTCCATATATGTCTTGATTGGGGGGATGAGCAGTTAGGCATATGGGTAGAGAGATTTATGTTTAGATTTTTACTTAACGTGTGATGACGCACCACATGAGTGGGCGCCATATAGAATGGATGTTCGGTCGCCTAATACAGGTCTTTTAATAAGCTACACTAATACGCTGATTTAGGTGTGCTGCATTTTCGGCCTCGTCTAGCATAGCTAAGGCGTAATCCGTTACCGAAATCTTACTTTCGCCTGCATCATTAGTAAAAAACTCATCTCCGCCGATTCGGTAGGCCCCCTCACTTTCTCCTGGGTAAATGCTCGCAGCTGGACTGACGAAGGTCCAGTTCACTGAGCTAGAGGTATGTTTAAACTTATCCAGAGCTTCACCTTGAGCTAAAGCTTCTGCTTTGTATTCCGCAGGAAAATCTGGAGTCGTAACTAGTTGCACACCTGGTGCAACTTCTAAACTGCCAGCTCCACCAACCCAGAGTATACGGTTTTTACTGCCGTCAAGTGCAGTTAACAACCTCTCTGCTGTATCTGCGACCAATTCGTGATTACCGGCTGCTCGCCCACCAATGGAGGCTATAACCAGATCAATATTTTCCAGTACTGGTGTAATATCTTCTTGGCTTTGTAAGTCAAAGACACGCACGTTTTTAGTATCCTCAGGCACTTTTGCTGCATCACGCACAATACTAATGACGTCATGGCCTCGTTTGCTAGCCTGCTCTACAATGGTGCTGCCAATCCAACCTGTTGCGCCTAAAACTGCTATTTTCATTATCTTTATTCCTATTTGTTGAGTGAATAGAAACAGTTTACTTGCATCAATTTTGCTAATAAATACACTAGTTTGATACAAATTAATTCACTTTAGGTTACTAATGGATAAAATTACGGCGATAAAGAGTTTTGTAGAAGTAGCTCGTTGTGGCAGTTTTACCAAAACTGCTGAGCATTTATCTCTCAGTCGATTACAGGTAACACGTCACGTCCAAGAAATTGAACAATGGTTGTCGCTTAGGTTGTTTCATCGCACAACTCGTAAAGTCAGCTTGACTCTACAAGGCGAAGAGGCATTAAGTTACTGCCAACAAATACTCAGTACTGTATCTGATTTACAAAGTCGAGCTCATAGCCACAATCATGAACTAGTGGGCACCATTAGAATTGCCTCTCCTATTGGTCTTGGGCAATATTTATTGTTTGATATGGTTGAACAGTTCACCAGCATGCACCCACAGACTAATATTCAACTAGTCTTGTCTGATAATTTGTCCCAACTAGTAGATGAAAGAGTCGATGTAGCCCTGCGCTATATGCAACAACCTGACGAACATCATATTGCTCGCAAATTAATGCATATTGATAGTGTGTTATGCGCCTCTAAAGCCTATTTAGCCAGTTCGCCATTATTGGATAAACCTGAAGATTTAGGCAATCACAATTGTCTAGTTCACACCAGTGCCACCAAATGGCGCATCACCTCAAATGGCATTAATGAACAAATTGTGCCTAAAGGTAATTTGCAAGCGAACGAAATGAGTGTGTTAGTTAAAGCGGCTGTTAGGGGGATGGGAATAGCAAATATACCTTGTGACTTAGCCAATCAACACCTGCAAAGTGGTGAGCTTATTGAGGTTTTGCCCGAATACTCTTCGCCTGGGCATAATTTATGGGCTGTGTATTTATCTCGCAGTTATCAGCAAACTGTGGTGCGAGCTTTTATTGATTTTTTAGCGGAATCTTGGCATAGAGACATTAAAAAGTGCGGCGATATCAATCCATATTGATAAGTAATCTCAGAATACATCCAGCTGCTTTTGTACAATATTTGGCGAAGCAGCAATGATTGTTGTCGTCAATTTCAACAACCCAAGGCAAAAGCCGCTGGAGAGTTTTCGTCAGATGAGTACTAAATGAGCTTAATCTGTGGCGTTCAAATTCAAAATCGGCTGCTAGTCATCCAGTAAGCAGAGCTAGCGCCTTGATTTAGTTCATTCACATTTCGCAGAGTAAGAGCGTATCAACACGGATCAGTATTACACTTCCACTTCTAAATCATTCTCGTCGTAGTCTTCATTGTCAGGATAATCCAAAGTTGATTTTGATGCAGAGCTATATAACGTAAAGAAATTGCGTTTGGTACGCGATAAACGCACATACTTAACCCAAGTTTTTTCTACTCTAGTTTCAGCTTGCGCTTTACCCATCATCACCTGCACAAAACGTTTTTCTTCGTCAGTTTCAGGTGACAACTCACCCATTTCAAGTCCTAGTAAACTTTGACCATAAGCACTTAAGATGTCAGATTCAGTGATACTAAAATCACCGGATTTTTTGAAACCGTAGTTAAAATTAACAGGATCGCTGTAAATTTTACTGCCGAGTCGAATATTAATAGAATTCATTAATCTGCTCCTGAAAATCTGCTGTTTCGTTGATGTTTAAAACAGGCTTGTTTTAAACAAAAATTACAGAAAATAAAAACAAATTATTTTTTTCATCACGACAAGTTTTTTTGAAGATAAAAAATAGCACTATATAGCTTACACGCTATACCCCAATGATGGCCCCCAGCAAGCAGTTTCATATCACTAAAATCATGACGGCTAATGCGGCAACAAACAAGAGTAACAGTGCTTTAATCGAACTCACAAATTTCAGATTTTGGTATTTCCCGGCTTGTTCTTTAGGTTTTTCTCCCGTGAACATAGCTTTAACTAGGTTTTCCTTTTTCACTAACACATAAAAGAAAACAGCAACGAGATGTAGCCAGATGGCCGCCAAAATAAGATTAAAATTCCAAGCATGTAATTGCGTAAACCAATCAGAGAGCTGTTTTGATATCCCGTCGGCTAATGGTCCGGTAAAACCCAAGTCATTGTTGCTGTATAAACCTGAAAGAGTCTGCAGCAATAACAATCCTAGCAACACCACAACCATCCACGCTCCAGCCGGATTATGGCCACTGTGATGTTCAGCGCTTAATTTCAAAGAGGCCTGTAAATATCGAATCGCTTTATTAGGGGAGGTAATAAAATGACTAAATTTAGCCGTGGTTGAACCCACTAGCCCCCACATCAGCCTGAATATAATTAAGCTCAACAAGCTATAGCCAAATATTTCGTGAGCTAAAATCCAGCGGTTTTCCATAGTCAGCCAAGCACCAAACACGCAAATAACAATCGCCCAATGAAACAGACGAATAGCACTGTCCCAAACTTTAACTGAACTCATGATGATTTCTCCACAACGACCACTTTAACCCCACCAGCCGTCAATAATTCTACCTGTTCAAGTGTGATCAAATGTTTATCTATCACTAGATTCTCCAATAAAGGTAACCTCGCTAGTTTGTCTAGGCTAGCCGGAGTTATGGCTGTCCCAACTAAGTTAACATTGGCAAGGTTTTCCATTTTCGCAATCACCTCCATAGCTGAATCGCTGATGGCTGTATGGCGCAAATCTAAGGTAGTAATGCCATCAGCGACAGCTGCAAAATCAGCGATAACTTGATCATTAAATTTTTCTCGCAAAATTAAACCAGACACAATTAACTCATCAGATGTGCGCGCTGCATAATGCAGACAGGTGGGATACTTTTGTTGCAATACTTTTACTGCTGGCGCTAATGGCGCTCTGGCTAGCTCAATTGCATGCCAGTCTATTTGGGTAAATCTAATATCTCGTACTTTGGCTGGTGCATGTGGGAAGCTATCAGCGGTTAACTGCCCCGACGCTCCTTGCACTAGCCATTGCTTAAGCACTTCTAATTCGTCAGCGGTTTGCCTATCTCGGCCATAAGGGGGCATAGCCAAGCGATTTTCTGCTGGTAGCAACATTCGTTGTAATAGAAGACTGTTTTCACCACCCGCTAGTATGTCTCCACTTTTACCGCCAAAACTGGTTTGCCTGAAACTATCTAAACGCAAATGCCCTTTTGCTTTATTGTCATCATGACACCCAATACAGTACTTTTCGAACACAAGTTGCACTCGGTCATTATAAAAAGAGTCATCGGCGGCTTGCAGCCTAACTGACAAACCTAGTGTTTCTTTCACTAGCTGTTTTAGCTCTGCATTTTGTTGAACCAAAAACACAATGACAGTTAAAGTACATAACAAAACCGCGCTGAAATATTGCTTAACAGTGGGGTGCATTAGATTGCTCACTCGTTCACCTAAGCCAATATCTGCGAAATAATATGCGCTTCGTTTACACCCGTAAGACCTTGATTAAGCCCTTGGTAGCGGTAGGTAAAAGACTTATGGTTAAAACCTAACAAATATAAAATTGTGGCGTGAAAGTCATGAATACTCACTGGATCTTTTACTACTTCGTATCCCATTTCGTCGGTCTCCCCATGTGAATAGCCCGCTTTCACACCGCCACCAGCCATCCACATAGTATATGCATTTGGATGATGATCTCGTCCTGCGAAGGCATTATCTTGGCCGCCACGATTTTCTTGCATGGGTGTACGTCCAAATTCTCCGCCCCACACAACTAAGGTGTCTTCTAACATGCCTCGTTCTTTTAAGTCCGACAACAAGGCCGCGGTAGCTTGGTCAATATCTTTACACTTATTTTTAAAACCATGAGTTAGCGATTCACCTTGGTTGCTCCCGTGGCTGTCCCACCCATAATCAAATAATTGAATAAAACGCACACCTCTTTCTGCCAGTCTTCTAGCTACAAGGCAATTATTGGCGTAACTTGAACCACCCGCTTGCGCTCCGTATTTAGCCAAGGTGTTTGGATCTTCTAATTTGATATCAAATGCATCCGACGCTTCGGCTTGCATGCGGTACGCCATTTCATACTGAGCAATACGCGTTAAGGTTTCGGGGTCGCCCATTTCATCAAAATGTTGTTGATTAAGTTTAGAGATTGCATCAAGCACATGTCGACGTAAGGGACGACTCACCCCTTTGGGATTACTCAAATATAAAACAGGGTCTCCTTGTGAACGACATTGCACGCCTTGATAAGCACTAGGCAAGTAACCAGCCCCCCAAAGCTGTTTACCACCGTCTGGTGCGCGCCCCCAGAAATCAGCGATATAAAAGCCTGAGTAAATTTTGATTCACACTCCCTAAACCATAAGTCGCCCAAGACCCTAATGATGGGGCGCCTGAACGAGCATTACCGGTCAGGGATAGCAACTGAGCTGGGGCGTGATTGAACTGGTCGGTATGCATAGACTTGATGAAACACATGTCATCCACATGTTTTTCAAGGTGAGGCAAGCGATCCGAAATCCAAGTTCCGCTTTCACCTGCTTGATGAAAAGGAAATTGTGGCCCAAGCAACTTAGGCACCCCAGAAATAAATGCAAACCGTTTACCTTTCAAGAATGATTCTGGAGACAATTTACCGTCGTATTTTTCCAGTTCTGGCTTGTAGTCAAACAATTCCAGCTGACTAGGCGCACCAGCCATATGCATGTAGATAACTCGTTTAGCTTTAGCCGGATACTGCGGTGGTAACGGCGCTAAGGGAGTGCTTAGAGGGCGCGAATAATCAAACTGATTGCCACCACTAGCATGAGCCGGCGCAGCCATAGACGCAATAAATGCCCCGCCTAACACTGCGCCGCTGTTTTTGATAAATTCACGACGAGTCTGCGCTTTTATTTTAGCGAATTCTAAGGCTTGTAATTCGGCATCGCTGGCGTATTGATTTGAACTTATATTAGTGTTGATATTAAAAAAACGTTTCATAACTACCTCGTCAACGCACTATCAAGATTGAATATAATCGACGCAACCGCTGTCCATGCAGCCAATTCGTTGTCTGTGCCGACCTCTTCAAGGGCCAGTGTTAAAGTATCTTTCACCGTTTTTAGTTCAATTGGCTTAGCGTGTCGACTCATCACTCGTTGAAAACCTAGATGAATGGCATTGTCTAGCCTTTGGTCAGAGTAGGCTTCAGCTATCTTAGATTTTTCATCTAACATCAGCTTAGCCAGAGCTTGAGCGGCTTCATAGAACACTGGATCATTCAATGTCACCAAGGCTTGCAATGGCGTGTTGGTAGGAATACGCCTAGCATGGCTGATTTCACGGGATTCCATATCAAAGGTAACAAAGCTTGGATAGGTATATTGCCGTTTAATGAAGGTGTAAACAGCCCTTCGGTACCTGTCTTCCCCTTCAGCGTTTTTCCAGTCTTTAATAGTGGTCCCTAATCGTCCCCAAATTTTTTCTGGCTGTGGTGGCATGACTCCCATCCCCCCATTTTTCGACTAAGCAATCCGCTCGCTAATAGCGCTTGGTCGCGGATCATTTCTGCAGTTAGACGCTGCTTAGGTCCTCTAGATAACCATATGTTATCGGGGTCTTTTTCTGCTAACTGTTGTGTAATAACCGCTTGTTGTTGATAGGTCGCACTTGTCACCATTAAGCGAATTAGTGCTTTCATATCCCATTGCAAATCGTTTTGAAAAGTTAACGCCAACCAATCAAGTAGCTCAGGGTGAGTCGGTTTAGCACCAATACTGCCAAAATCTTCTAAGGTTTCGACTATGCCGCGACCAAACAAAGCGTGCCAAAAGCGATTCACTGCGACCCCATGCGGTTAACGGTTGCGCTGGATCAAAAAACCACTGGGCCATTGTTAATCTATTACGAGGCTTGTCTGCCGGTAAATCCGGTAAAATGCTCGGTACATCCGGGGCTAACAATTGGTCTTCTTTGGCTAAAAAATTTCCACGAGAAAATAGCGAGGAGCCACGTTTATCCCAAGAGTCTTGCTCATACATAACCGGCATATTGATACCTTTAATTTTCTTTAGCTGCTGCTTTAATTCAACATAACGAGCAATATTATGAAGCCGTGTTTCGTCTTGCGCTATCGCCAACCATTTATCAGCATCGCTTACTTCTACTTTTAATCTGCGTAGCTTAGAAGGCTGCTCATTGAGCGACATACTTTGTAAACGCTGCACGTTAACCTGCAAACTTTCCCCTTTAGCTAGCTGAATTGGCTTTTCTAACACACCAATCGACCAACGAGGATTAAATAACCTTTGCGCAAACAAACTAACAGCCGTCCCCATTTGGTCCTTTGAGGCCAACGCTTTTGTCGGTTTACTGCGTCCTTTATGGATCCTGTTCAATTTCTCAATTTGGCTATCTAGCACTTCAGTGCTACTGACCAAAAAGGTTGCAAACTTTATGGCCGTTCTAGTGCCGTCTGCAGCCACATGCCATACATCGACTTTGTCGATGTCGTAAGAGAACTCAGGAGTGTGGGCAGCTTTAGTTGGATGTAAACCGGACACCATAAAGCGAATAGCCGACACACTTTGCGTAGAAGATGTGAATTCTGTTGGTATATGGGCTTCTAATTGATATACAGCGAGGGGAGGTAGGCTCTCACTAGGTTCGTACACTTCACCATTCTTTACTCCTAAAGGCACAAGGTCTTGGCTTGTCAATTCAGTGATGTCTTCTGCAAAACGCGCTATTTTTTGTTGTAAATTGTTGTAATAGTAACTCCCCTCTTTGGCCTTAGTTAACTTGTCTTCTAGTGATTTTTTCTTCAACTTAAGAGCCGCTATCTCATTTATTTCGGCATGAATAATCGGTAGTTTAAGCCAGTTTTCGTTACGGTTTGCGACTACCGCTTGCTGCGCCAACTGATTTTTAATTGCAATAAGCTGTTCTTGTAACTCAAATGCTGGCTGTTGCTGACTCGGCTCAGAGGCCAATTTTAAGTGTGGCGTATCGCTGAATTTATCAGCATCTTGAGTGGTATTTAAAAAACTATAAAATTTGTAAAACTCATCATGAAAAATTGGATCGTAAGGATGAGAATGGCATTGCACGCAGTTCATGGTAATGCCGTTCAACGCAGCCCAAGTTGTCGAGACTCTATCTAACATAGCCACCACTCTGAATTCTTCATCATCGGTGCCGCCTTCATTGTTAATCGGGGTGTGTCGGTGAAAGCCTGTAGCAATCATATTTTCGACTGTACGACTAGGTAACAAGTCTCCCGCCAACTGTTCTATGAAAAAGTGCTTGTACGTTTTGTTCTGATTGAAAGCATTGATCACCCAATCTCGATATGGCCAAATAGGACGGTATTGGTCACGAGTATAGCCACGACTATCCGCGTAACGAGCGATATCTAACCACATACTGGCCCAGCGCTCACCAAAATGCTCTGATGCTAAAAGGCGGTCTACTTGCTTATTATAGGCATCCGGGCTGTTGTCTAACAAAAAGGCGTTTACCTCCTCAAGGGTTGGCGGTAAACCCGTTAAGTCGAAAGATAAACGGCGTAATAAAGTGGATTTATCAGCTTTTGCCGATGGACTTAAGCCATGTTCAACAAGCTTAGCTTGTACCAACTGATCAATTTCATTATGTAGACTATCGCTCATTTCAAGCGCGGCCAATTTTTGTGGCTGGGGCGGTTCAAAGGCCCAATGCTCTTCCCAAACGGCACCTTCTGCAATCCATTGGCGAAGTAGAGCTATTTTCTCGGCCGGTAACGGAGGAGCTTTGTAAGGCATACGAATATTCGGATCTTTCGATTCGATTCGCTCAATTAGACCCGAGGCATCCGGATCGCCGGGCACTACGGTTAAACGACCAGAATGACCGCGACCTAGGGCCTCTTCTCTGACAATAAAAGACACCCCAGATTGTTTACTCACCCCACCATGACAACCTGTACAGTTTTCATTCAATATAGGGCGAATGTCGCGGTTAAACTCTATTTTATTAGTACCAGCAGAACCAGTACTACTATCGCATGAAGAGAAACAAGCACTGACCGATACCAGTAACAAACCACCTAGTTTACTTTTCATATTACCTAACAACCTATTGAACATGATGAGCTAGTGGTGCGTAACGGCATCAAAGCGCAACACACGTCCCCACTTATTATATTCGGTCACATACAGGTTACCGTTTGCATCAAAACTAATACCATGAGGTGAAGTGAATACTCCCTCGCGCCATTTTTCGGGTGGTGTCTTATTTTTGTCAGTTTCTGTTTTTACCTCGTTGGTACCTAGATGTTTAACCACCCGCCCCACTTTATTTAGTAGCGTGACACGTCCAGAGATTTCAGCCACAGCAACTAAGTCACCATAGAAATCAACCGCACTTGGGCGACGCAAATCTTTAGCGTAAGTCCCTATAACTTCACCGCTCAACTTCATGTGAACTAACCGCATATTGGCTCTGTCGTTACATAAAATACGTTTTGGGGTAAATCTAGGGTCAATAGAAATTTTATGACAATTCTTAAAGTTCCATGGGGCCCCTTGGCCACCAAATGTAGTGATATATTCACCTTTGGCAGAAAACTGATGGATGTAATCGAGCCCGTACCCATCCACCACGTACATGTCACCATTATCTACTACGGTCACAGCAGTCAATCTCAGTGGAGGTGGCACCCAGCCGTTTTTTAATGGCACAGGCTCTCGGTGATATTTTTTGGGGATAGCTGCCAAAGCATCAATATCCAATACTCTTTCCCCCGACAAGGTAAGTTTAAAAATACGTTTACCACTCATTTCTGCGCCATAAATAAACTCTTCTCCAGAGGGATCTTGGTGTATTTCGAAACCATGAATATCTTTCGGAGCTTTAGGTACATTGCGCAGGTATTGGCCATCAGCGTTAAAAATTTGAATACCGCCTTTGATTCCCATCACGCTAACGTACACTTCACCATTTTTGGCAACGGCAATCTCGCCATGGGAATCACCTATATGGGCCAATCCTATAGGAGGCTTTAACCAATTTTCATGCACCTGATAATCGTGGGAAAAACTTTGGCTGCAAGTTAGTGAGAACCAACAAGCGGCAGTGAACGTTACTTTTGTAGCAAGTGTTTTTAAATCCATGCTTTTTCCAATTGGTACGACTGAGTATGTGATACCAATAGTTATAAGAAAAATTTGGCCTGACCACCTCAAATATAGTCTATAGATATATCTATAAAATAGTGAACACTTATATAAATCAATAACTTAAATAATTACATTAATGTAAAAAATGTGAAATTTAAGATAATGACTGCTGAAATTGAATCGGTGTTGAGCCCGTTGTTTTCTTAAAAACGGTACTAAAGTAATTAGAATTATTAAAGCCAACGGCAAAAGCAGTATCGGTAACCGAGTGAGTTTTTAATAACTCTTTAGCCATTTCTATACGCCGAGCGGTTAAGAACTGATTGACGGTCTGTTGCGTTTCTTTCTTGAATTCGCGCATCAAGTAAGAACGACTGATGTTAAATGTAGTGGCAAGTTGTTCAATATCAATATCTTCTTGATAATGCTCACAGAGATATTGTTTAATCCGTTCAATTCGTTGATTGGGAATAGCTGCTATAATTTGCGAAAACTCCATAGCTTGGCTATGAGTAAGTTCACGTAATTTATTCGCATCTTCTTCAATATCTATGGCTTTATTTTGTTGATCATATTTAATTAGTAACTGCTCACTATCACCTCCAGCTTCAATAGTATTGTCTGTAAGTCGACTGAGTATTTCTCTTAATCGTAATTTATAAACCGTCAGGTTATTCGAAGACAAATGTTCAATTTGCCCCAACAACTTGTCTACTTCTTGCCCAGCGGCCGAAGAGCCAGATTGTACAACTTGGTATAACTCGTCTTTTAGCGAGCCCACCTTACCTTTCATTTCATTCACGTCTTTGAATACTACCCAAGCCCAACAAAAGGCAGGCACTATAGAGCCAAAATAGTATATATAACTGTACTCTCCCCAATAAGTACCTGTAGCAAATAACATCCCGAATAGTAATGAGGCAAATAAAAACACTAGGTCTTTAACGTTTTTAAAATTAATCAATGCGCGAATAAGAAAATAGCTACAAGGTACCACCAATAAGGTACAAATAGACAGTAATTGCAGGTCATGTACGGCATCGACAGTAATAGAGAAAGGTAAAAAGTTTTTCCATGCGCTAGATAACAACAGAAAGTTGTTTCGCGCCAGATCCATACCCAGTACATAACCCACTGACATACAAAAACCAATTAGATAAGGCAGTATGAACAACGCTTTAGACTTGCGAATTCCAGTATAAATTGCACTGGCTATCAACATAGAAGGCATACCCAAGGTGAATAACAAACTCACTCGCGCATATAAAATATAATCGGCCGCCTCTTGGCTCACATAAAGTTGTGCTGGGCGTCCGGCTAGAAATAGAATGACAGTGACTAAAAAACAAAAATACCAAGCATACTGGGCTGATATCCGTTTACGCACAATGGTGAAATATACCAACACCACCAACAAGAGTTGCACCGATATCATAGGCACGACAACATATCTAATCATATCTTCTGACGAAAGCGGCACTGTATTACTCACAAAAAGGAAAAGTTCAAAACATTTATTATATGCATGTATGACAGCCATTTAGCAAAGATTTACCAAACAAACTTTGTTTCACCTAAAAATAGACTAACGCGCACTTCATTAGCCCCCTTGAATATCGATTGAGCTGCGATACTGATCTTGATATATTGAAAATCCGAGCCTGTAACTAACGAGAAATCAACAACTACAGTTAACTCGCACTTTACGCGTATTATTTTGCACTGCCTTAAACCGGCTGCTAGAGTCTCGCTACGGTTAATCTAATTTCTTCTAAGGGACTAATACATGAAATATATAGACTGTGCCTTTCTAACAGCGGCCAAATAAACATGCCTAAAACAACCGCAAGTGCTCTCTTATGGTTATGTTGTGGATTTTTGTTTTCTTACAACAGCTATGCAAATGAGATCAGATTTTTATCTCATTCTATCAAGCCGTTTACTTATGATGAAAAAGGGGAAATGAAAGGGTTTGCCGTAGAAATAGTTGAAACATTAATGGAGCGGACCAATACGCGCGAAAAAATTTCACTTTATCCTTTCAAACGAGCACTCAAGAATGTGCAGAGCAAAGATGACCATGCGCTATTTATTGTTGCTCGAATACCAGAAAGAGAGAATACCGTTAAATGGGTTGGCCCTATATTTTCCAGTGACGTCTATTTTTACAAGAAGAAAGGCAGCGCAATTTCTATCAGGAGTATTGATGACATAAGAAAAGTACGTTCGATCGGCGTGCAATTAGGTAATGCGGATTTTACTTATTTGACGGGCCTTGGAGTGACCAATTTTAGCCAAACTATCAGTCACACCCAGTCCATTAAGATGTTAAACAAAGGCAGGATTGATATTACACCGATAAGCGAATTTGTCTTACCTTATGTGACTGCAGAGGCAGGAATTGATATTAACAATTTTGAACGCATAAACTTTAAGTTGTATGAATCGAGTTTGTACATCGCGTTTTCAAAAAATGTACCGAATGAAACTATCGTTGCTTGGCAGAATGCATTAACTTCAATCAAATCCTCTGGGCTGTATGCTGAAATATACCAAAAATACAGCGATTGAATTTCCCAATGATAACCTAACGCTTAGCCAAAAACTAACTGCAGACTAAAATGAGCTTACACAGTTGTTGCCGATTTTATCAACTGCTCGGTTATAGTGATTTTCAGTTTATATCAACTTCTAGCAACCTAATATCAAAAAATAACGCAGCATTCGGACCTATTTTATTACCCACACCTTTTTTCCCCAGTGCTAATTCGAGCGGTAGCACAAATTCGTAACGCGCACCGACAGCCATAAATTGCAAACCTTCTTGCAAGCCTGGCAATGCTTCTTGCATCGAGAAACGATCTGCGAAACCCGTCTTATAGGTATCAGCAATCACACTGCCATCGGTATGTAAAATACGTTGATTTACCACTACACTATCTTGCATCCTAGGCTTGAGACCTTGGGTTTCTTCAACTACTCGATAAATAAGTCCGCTTGGTGTTTCTACCGCGTCTTCTTTACGTAAGTATTTTTCAATAAATAGCTCACTTGCTTTACGATTTTGCCCAGCTGAGCCTTTATTGAGTTTGCGACTTTTTGACATCTAAATTTGACTGACTAATTACAATTAAGTGTGAAGGATTATACCAAATTTACCTTCAAATGCTGCCCCAACCAGACTCCTTTATTCAACTATTAAAGTGAGCAACAAAAGGCGCATGATCTGATTCTGGGAACTTACTATCACTGGCAAAGGGCAAACTCTCATCATGCAAATTCTCGTTAAAGATATGTGCCTCAGAAAATAGACTAAACATGGATTGTGAAATTAGCATATGGTCTAGCAAGTTCTTCTGCCCATGGTGTAGATGACTGAATCGTACTGAATCTGCAATAGCCAAACTACAAGGCAACATCACAGTGTGACGTAATGCAGGGTTGCCTGTGTTTTCTACTCGTCCCCTAATCGCTTCAACAGGCACTTCACCGGGTTCGGCGTTAAAATCGCCACATACCACTATTTTGGCCTGAGGTGCAGTGGCGAATATTTGGTCCAACAACACACGAGTTTCCAGTGCTTGTCCGACTCTTTTTATGGAAGACAGAAAGTACCCCTCGGCCCAACCTGCGGCGCTTTTCCAAGTATAATTATTGAGTTTCTGACCTTTTACATTTGAAGACAATCGGGACTTAAGATGTAAGTTAATAACATGCACCAAGCCTACACTCGGCACTTCGATTTGCGCATGTAAGATAGGGCGTTCCCAACTGATATCTTTCGGTTCTTCGGCAGGCAATACGGTGGATTTTCTATAACCAAGCTTGGCTAAATGGTCATGCTTATATTGATTTAATTCGACAATAGGCCAGCGAGATAAGATCACCAAATTGCGTTTATCATAGGGGACTTCATCGGAAGTCGTTGTATAAGCAGTATGAAAATGCACATAAGGGGTATCAAGAATAACGGTTTCTAATGCAGACAATTCCCGTTTCGGGTTATTTGACGTATGCCCTAGTAACTCTTGTCCGTGCACCTCTTGCAAACATAAAATATCGGCATCGATACGATTTAAAAGGCAGCGTAATGATGGAATGCGCTTAAACAATGTAGGGTTATACTCATCACTACTTTCATCCAAGTTTTCAATATTAAAAGTCGAAATTTTCATTTTAGTCCATATCCCTATTAGTCAGGTTAGCTTACTAATAACCATAGACCATGGAACGACAAACCTCTACTTTTTATGTGACTTATGAAATTTGTTCCAAGCTACTCACAACTTTATTTCGACCTGTTTGTTTACCTTGATACAAGGCGCTGTCAGCCTCGTGAATAAGCTCTTCAACAGTGTTAACTTGACTAAAATTGGTGTAATGACAGCCAATTGTAGCAGTCATTTCTAATACTTCATTTTGCGGGGTTTTAACGCGTAAACTAGCAATATTTTCTCGTATGCTGTTCGCTATTTTCAGAGCTTGCTGTGGCTTAATACCAGTTAAGATAACTAGAAATTCTTCACCGCCATAACGACTAACATGGTCAGACTCTTCGCGAATTGAGTCTGCAATACAAGCAGCAACTTGCTGCAAACAAGTATCACCAAATAGATGACCATAGGTATCATTTATCTTCTTAAAAAAGTCTACATCTATCATTAATATAGCCAGTGTTTGGTTTTTATCTGGATTGTAAATTTTAGATTGCAGAACTTCCAAAATGTTACGCCTGTTTTTGACCCCCGTTAATTCATCTTGATAAGCGCGCTTAGTTAGTTCGCTTCTTAGCTCTTTATTTGTGCCATTGAAAGCCCAACCAAATGCGGTGCCTAATAACGTAGCTAGAACTAGCCAAATTGCACGGGCTCGTGATTTATTAATTGATACTTGCTCAGAGGTTAAATCGACAAAGTCATCTTGAAAATACAACAACCCAAGTATAAACAAGACAATAAAAGCACATAAAAATTGTGCATCTCTGGTACTCGATAATAAGGCAATAAAAACGGGCAGAAGTGGTAATAAAGGAGCAAACTGACTATTTACTCCGCCTGAGATGAAAATCAAAGGTAGTAAAGCCAGCAAGCCAAGTAATAACACCAAAAATCGATGCCAGTGCTTGGGTTGTTGAGTTGATACAACGAGATACAACCCACTAAACATCAAAACATTGATTGAGCCCAATAAGGTGAAATAGCCACTTTGGGCGACAAACATAGGCACAAAAATAGTCGGCAGCAAAGTTAACATTAGCATGATTAGTACCGATAATTTTAATAGCCGTGGTCTTGGATCTTCTATATTCATAGTCATTTGCATAGCGGAAAATTGTTAGCAGCTGGATATTAGTTTACGTAGTTTTTAGTTGATTGGTACACATATTATATTCAGTCAGGAAAGACCAACGCCTCCCAACGGCTATGTTTCAAAGCCTGGAAGACTATTGAACAAATATACTCAGTTAAGCCAACGCCGATTTAGTTGCATTGATTTGCCGAATTTATGTTAGGCAACAGTAGCCACATAAAGGTAGGATTGTTAACATATATTTAACTTTTCTTTTTCTCAAAGAAACTAATCATAAAATGCGAGTAATAACAGCATGGCAAAATCTAAAGTAAGAATGGGCATGGTCGGCGGCGGCCAAGGCGCTTTCATCGGTGCAGTGCATCGTATGGCTGCGAGTCTAGATGGTCAAATTGAGTTAGTGTGTGGTGCATTTAGCTCTACTGCAGAGCGTAGTGTGGCGTCAGGTGCAGAGTTATTTTTGCCAAATAATAGGTGTTACGCGACTTATCAAGAAATGTTCGCAGCCGAAGCCAAACTGCCAGTTGAACAAAGGATGCAATTCGTGGCAATTGTCACGCCTAACCATTTGCATTATCCAGTAGCCAAAGCGGCCTTAGAAGCTGGTTTCCACGTATTAAGTGATAAACCTGCCACTTTCAACTTACAACAAGCTGTCGATTTAGCAGAAGTCGTTAAATCGTCAGGTCAATTATACGGCCTAACTCATACTTACAATGGTTATCCTTTGGTAAAACAAGCTCAAGATATTGTGGCCAGTGGCCAATTAGGCAAAGTCACTAAAGTAATTGTTGAATATACCCAAGGCTGGTTAGCTGACAAAGAAGGCGACGCCGGAAAACAAGCTGCGTGGCGAGTTGATCCAGCACGTGCTGGTATTAGTTGTTGTATGGGGGATATTGGTGTACATGCTGCTAACTTAGCTGAATATGTTACTGGCTCGCATATTTCTGCTATGTGTTCAGATTTAGGCAGTGTAGTCGAAGGACGTTTGCTCGATGATGATGGCACTATCATGTTACGTTTTGAGAATGGTGCCCGTGGCGTACTGTTATCTAGCCAAGTGCAAGTAGGTGACGAAAACAACCTTCGCTTACGCGTATATGGCGAAAAAGGTGGCATTGAATGGTCACAATTAGAGCCAAATACATTATGGCTGAAATCTAACACCGCGCCTACTCAAATGATCCGCACCGGTGTTGGCGAATTTAGTGCTAATGCGCAAGCTGCAATCCGCACACCAGCGGGTCATCCAGAAGGCTATCTCGAAGCTTTCGCTAATATTTATGGCAATTTCGTAAAACAAATTAGAGCTTATGAAGCCGGTGAAGAACATTCAAATACCGCATTTGATGTACTCAGGCATAGACGAAGCAATCCGTGGTATGGCGTTTATTGAAAACAGCGTAACCTTTAGTCAATCAGAGACTAAGTGGCATGACTTCGTTATCTCACCACTTTAATTAATCAGGATAATAAACATGAAACAAATCAAAGGTCCGGGTATTTTTCTAGCACAGTTTGCTGGTGATAATAGCCCTTTCAATTCATTCCCAGAAATTTGTAAGTGGGCAGCCGGTAACGGTTTTAAAGGTATTCAAGTGCCATCTTGGGACGGTCGCTTGTTCGACCTAGAAAAAGCCGGAACCAGTAAAGACTATTGTGATGAGATTGCAGGTGTTGCCGCTGAATCTGGTTTAGAAATTACTGAATTATCTACGCACTTACAAGGTCAACTAGTTGCTGTTCACCCATGTTATGACCAAATGTTTGATGGCTTTGCACCAGCAAAAGTACATGGCAATCCAGATGCTCGAACTGAATGGGCAGTTGAACAAATGAAACTAGCTGCTAAGGCTAGCCAACACTTAGGCCTTAAAGGTCATGCTAGTTTCTCCGGGGCGCTTCTATGGCAAACCGTTTACCCTTGGCCACAACGTCCAGCAGGCCTAGTTGAACAAGGCTTTGCTGAACTAGCTAAACGCTGGAAGCCGATTTTAAATGCATTCGATGAAGCGGGAGTTGATGTGTGTTACGAACTTCACCCTGGTGAAGATTTACACGACGGAGTGACATTCGAGCGTTTCTTAGAAGCGGTCGATAATCATCCTCGCGCCAATATTCTTTATGATCCGAGCCACTTTGTTTTACAACAGTTAGATTATTTGGCTTTCATCGACATTTACCACGAGCGCATTAAAGCTTTCCACGTAAAAGATGCAGAATTTAACCCGAATGGCCGCTCAGGTGTTTATGGTGGTTATCAAGGATGGGTTGACCGTCCAGGACGTTTCCGCTCATTAGGTGACGGTCAAATAGACTTTAAAGAGCATATTCAGCAAAATGACACAGTACAATTTTGATGGATGGGCTGTTATGGAATGGGAATGCGCAATTAAGCATCCTGAAGACGGTGCAGCAGAAGGCGCTAAATTTATTAGCGACCATCTAATTAGACCGACAGAAAAAGCCTTCGACGACTTTGCTGGTGTGGAAAAAGACGTTGAAATGAACAATAAAATACTCGGCATTAAATAAAGGTAAATAATAATATGAATGCAGTAACCGACATTTCAGAAAAGGATGCGAAACGCGTCTTTAATATCAGTTGTATTGCGCTGATAGTAACAGCCATGACCTTTGCTATTCGCGCAGGTATCTTAGGTGAACTAGGTGAACAATATGGCTTGAGTGGCGAAGAGCTCGGCTGGATTGCCAGTATGGCCTTTCTAGGTTTTCCATTTGCCATGATGTTTGGCGGCATACTTTACAATGCAATTGGTGCAAAATTAATTGTTTGGTTAGCATTTATCGGCCACGCTTTAGGGCTAGTATTGACAATCGTTGCCGATGGGTTTTGGGGCTTGATGATTTCAACTTTCTTAGTCGGTTTTGCTAACGGGTTAGTTGAAGCGGGTTGTAACCCAATTATCGCGCAACTTTATCCTAATAATAAAACGGCAATGTTAAATCGTTTCCACGTATGGTTCCTGGCGGTATCGTGATTGGCTCACTGGTTTCAGCAGGCATGACAAAACTTGGCCTAGGCTGGGAAGCTCAAGTTGCAACTATGCTAATTCCTACAGCAATCTATGGCTTTTTAATGGTTGGATTTACTTTCCCTAAACTCACAACAGAAGACGACTCTACTAGCGGCAATTTGAAAGCCTTAGTGAATCCTATCTACATATTTTTAGCGGTATGTATGACAATGACAGCGGTCAGTGAATTTGGACCAGGACAATGGATTAACCAAATTCTGGAAGCGTCTGGCGCTACCCCTATGCTTATCTTGGCGTTAATTACCGGAATTATGGCACTTGGTCGTTTTTATGCCGGACCATTAGTGCATAAATTAAGTCCTCCTGGTGTGTTACTAGCCTCGGCTATTTTAGCCAGCTTTGGGTTATTCTTAATGACACAGTTAACCGGTACTGCGGTTTACATTGCTGCTGTAGTTTTTGCTCTAGGTATTACGTATTTCTGGCCTACCATGATAGGTTGTACAACCGAATATACTCCTAAAACGGGTGCATTAGGTATGTCATTGATGGGTGGCGCAGGTATGTTTGCGATGAGCGCTTGGAATCCTGTCATTGGAGGCTGGGTAGATTCAGCTACTCAAAAAGCGGAATTAGCAGGCTTGACTGGCACAGAAGCAGCGTTAACTTCTGGTCATGCGGTATTAAATCAGCTAATTATGTTCCCATTAGTCTTAATTGTACTGTTTGCAGGATTCTATTTTGTCATGCGGAAAAAAGCGCATAATACAAATTAGCAGTATTATTTAGTCATTTTAAAGCGCTCTTTGCAGGTAGAGCGCTTTCTGTTTTACCTATTCACCATATATTTAATCTATCTAGGAGAAAATTATGTCGCCTGATAAAAATATTTTGCACAAAAATGAAAACGTTTTCGGTGAGACTCATCGTAGAGAATTCTTGAAAAGGGCCTTAGGGTTAGCGTGCGTGACGACCTCAGCCTCTATGCTCTCTAGCTGTAGCCTTAAATCGGCTGATGAATTTGCTCAAGGCAAAGCGTCTAAAGTCAATAACGGCCAGCTGTTTAACCAAAATCAAATGACCGCCTTGTACGCTATTGCCGATACTATTTTGCCTCGCACTGACACTCCTAGCGCCAGCGAAGTGAATTGCCATAATTTTGTGCAGCACCAATTGCTGCAATGTCATACCAAAGATGAACAACAAGCGTGCATACAGATAGTCGAAGAGATAGACCAACAAAGCAAAGATAATTTGCGTAAACCTTTTGCCTTAATAACTCCAGAACAGCAACACGCCTTACTGACCCGATTGGAGCAAGGCCAGGGTTTCCAGCACCAGTCAAGGGCAATTTAGCTTGCTTAAGGCACTGATAGTATTTGGTTACTTCACTTCTGAAGTGGGCGCTACGCAAGCGCTAAACTATCAAGCAGTGCCCGGTGGGTTTAAAGGCTCGATACCTTGCGACGAGAACACTAAATCATGGGGATCAATTGATTACTATTGATATCAATAGCCAGTCAATTCATCTAGTAATTTCATAGAATAAAACAAGGCAAATTCCATGGCATCAGAATTATACATACATGAAAGCGCAGAAATTTACGACGCAATTGTTGTCGGCTCCGGTATATCTGGCGGCTGGGCAGCAAAAGAGTTTTGCGAGCGAGGATTCAACACGTTGATGATTGAACGTGGCCGAATAGTTAAACACCGCGAGGATTATATTAGCGAAGGCAAAGGACCTTGGGAGTTCCCTAACCGTAGCAAGGTCAATAATTTACTTGTTGAGCAACAATACAACATTCAAAAAAACTGTTACGCCTTTAGCGATGCCACTAAGCACTTTTTCGGCAACGACCGAGACCTACCATACCAAACAGAAAAGGGTAAACCTTTTCATTGGATAAGAGGCAATCAATTAGGTGGAAAATCTCTCACTTGGCATCGTCAAACCTATCGTTTAAGTGATTTTGACTTTGCGGCGAATAAAGCCGACGGATTTGGTAACGATTGGCCTATTCGTTCGAAAGACCTCAACAGTTGGTATAGCTATGTTGAAAAACATGCTGGTATCAGCGGAGAGAAAAACCACCTCCCGCAACTGCCAGACAGCGAATGCTTACCGCCATTTGAGATGTCTGTGCCCGAAATAGAAATACAAAAACGCCTTGCTAGCCAATTCCCTGAACGCCCTTTTTATCATTGGACGTGCAGCCCATTTAAGTCAACCTACCGAGCTGCACATGCAACAAGGTAGAGTCCAGTGCCAAGCACGAAACGAATGTCAAAAGGCTGCTCATTTGGAGCCTATTTCTCCACCCAGAGTTCGACTTTACCGGCAGCAGCTAAAACCAACAACTTGTCTATCGCCGCCAATAGTGTGGTACATAGCCTTATTTACGACGAAAAAACCAAACGAGTAAAAGGCGTAAGAGTAATAGATAACGAAGACTTCTCCACCCGAGAGTACTACGCAAAAGTGGTGTTCTTATGTGCGTCCACCTTAGGTAGTACTCAAATACTACTGAACACTAAAACCAAATCCTTTCCTAATGGCTTAGCCAATAGCTCTGGGGTGTTAGGTCATTATTTGATGGATCACAATTATGGGGCTGGTGCAGCAGGACGATTAGAAGGCTACGAAGACGAGTACTACTCTGGTCGCCGCCCTACCGGCTTATACATGCCTAACTTTAGGTTTGAGCCTTCGCGCTATGATAAGAAGTATTTGCGTGGCTTTTCTTTTGGGGCCAGTGCACAAAGAGATAACTGGCAGGGTCAACGTTACAATCATGGCATAGGAGCCAACTTTAAAGAGTCACTTACCCATCCGGGTGGTTGGTCATTTAGTATGTACGCTCAAGGTGAAATGTTACCTAGGTACGAGAATCAAGTTTCTTTACACCCGACCAAAACAGATAAATGGGGTATGCCTCAGTTGAATTTTGACTGTGAATGGTCTGAAAATGAAATTATGATGATGCACGATGCAGCAGACATTGCCACTGAAATGTTAACTAAAATTGGCTTAACCGATGTATCTAGCTACACCAGCTATAAAGATAAACCGCCAGGGTTAGCTATACATGAATTAGGCACTGCGCGTATGGGCAAAGATCCCAAAGAATCGGTGCTAAATAACTTTAATCAAGCCCATGACGTAGCAAACCTATTTGTTACCGACGGGGCGAGCTTTTGCTCTACTAGCACACAAAATCCATCTCTTACATTCATGGCATTAACCGCCAGAGCAGTTGATTACTGCGTTAACGAGATGAAAAACTTGCGTATTTAACGCCTATTCCTAACGCCAAGACTTCCATCACAAAATCGTTTGTCGCCTTTTGATGATGGATATCTTGGCTTATAACGACACCTATTAGCTACCCGACAGGCAGGCATCCTCACAAGATTTTACTGCGGTTTAGCATCCGCTATACTTTCAATGTATTCGATAGCTTTTTGCATGCTGCCAAATGCATTGATTAGATTCTGACGCCCTTTGTTATTTAATTGTGGGTTGTTATTTTCTGACATCATCCATACCCAAGTACGAATTAATGATTCTGGTGGTGCTGTTTTCATTTAATTATTCTACAAATTACTTTCTTGCGATAAATTATATCGCGCTTATTCCAAGGTTACGAGACCAGATTAACCGGATTTAGCTATGTGAAATTAGCTGTTACAATTAATCAATATGCTTCGCTGTAAACTGAACTAATCGGATAATTGGGATGCTCAAAATTGTAGTCGGGTCGACTAACCCAGTAAAAATCAATGCTGTTAAACAAGCAATAATACGTGTTTTTAATTTAGATGAAGTTGAATGTATGGGGTTAAATGCGCCATCTGGGGTAGCCGAGCAACCTATGACTATTGAAGAAACCAAGCAAGGTGCACTAAATCGAGTCAGTTATTGTCAAGCTAATGAAAAGGCAAATTATTATGCTGCAATAGAAGGTGGCGTTGACGAATTTGACTACGGCCCTAGGACGTTTGCCTATATCGTCATTTCTAATGGCAAACATCTGTCTGTAAGCCGCTCGAGCATGCTGCCTTTGCCTCCCGCGGTTTACCAAGCATTGCAACAAGGTGAAGAGCTGGGCCCCTTAATGGATAAACTATTTAATACCCAAAACGTCAAACAAAAGCAGGGAGCCATAGGTTTATTAACCAATGGTCAAGCGACTCGCGAAAGCAACTACACTCATGCATGTATTTTAGCTATGGCACCTTTTATCAACTTAGATCTGTATACTGCCAACTAATCAAACACAAGGAGAGCTAATTATTTGCTATACATTTGAAATTATTCCCCAGAGCTGGTCAAAAAGAAGGAGGCCAACAACTAAGCCCGAAGCTATTAAGGTAGAGATCCCAGACTTGGTTTTGAAGGAGCAACATTTTTGCCATATGCACGTAACGTACGACGATAACTCTGCGAGAACTCTTTATTCTCGGGTGTTGTTTAATCAACTTACCAAGCAATGGACGGTAGATGGTATGCACCTAGCGGTACGCGTTATCGTCAAATAATAAATTACTGCTCTTGTGCTTTGTCAACAATGCTTACAATACGCCATGCAATAGCTTTCTCAGTTTTTTAAAAACCTCTAGGTTACTATGTCGCTGATGTTGCAGAATATCTACATTCGCTAGCCATCCCATATTTTCAAATTCAATCGGGAGTTTTACCAGTTGCCTATCTTGCTCGGCTTCGATAGCCACATGATTTGGAAGTAAACACCAGCCATGCCCCTGTATTGCCAGTTGAAGTAGAACGTAATAGTTATCGGCATACCAAATATCGGGACTGATTTTTAGTTGGAAACTACTTGTTTGTGTATTGCGAGAACGAATAAGCAATTGCCTATGTAGGCGTAACTCATCACTATTTTTACACACCTGACTAGCTAGCGGATGTGTTCCTGCTACGTATAAATCAAATTTCACTGAGCCAATGCAATCGAAATCTAAGTAGCCAGAAATATTAAGTTCACTAAAAATAATACCCGTTAATGGCTTATCACTATTGAGCATATCGATTATGTCAAGGCTTGAAGCACTTAGAAACTCTAGAGATATGTTGGGGTACTCGGCTTGAATATCTGATACCGCATTGGTTATTATTTTAAGCGGGATCCCTTCATCAAGGGCAATAGTGATCTCGTTTGGTGTTGGGTCATTCAATGCTAATGCCGCATTAATTAATCGGTATGGTAAAGTCGTCAGCGTAGAGGGAAAGCTCCCTCCCTTGTTTACCAAGCTCTTTGTGCAAAAGATCAAGCATGGAGTAACCATTTCCTTGATAGTAGTACTTGATTAAAACTTGGCTAACCTTAAAATTGGTTTGGGTAAGCATTTGATATTATTCTATTATATAGTTTGTTTAACACCATCACCTCCAGCTATAGTAAAGACAATTGATTGCGTTGGTATATTTGCTAGATAAGTTCTATCGATATGAGCTAAATCAGTTTCATTCTAATAATTTAGTAATAGGTAGCATGATAAAATTAATATTTACAGGAAAGGAAGTTCCCTACCAAGTACGTGAACGCTATCGATGGTTAATTGTTCTTACAATTACCGGGATTACTATTATGTCCTCGTTGCTAATTACCTACTTAGTTCTCATTCTTACTAATAATCCCTTACTACCTATTGTTTTTATTATTGCTGCACTAGTTCCGGCCATTATCTCTCCAATTACAACATGGGCTATCAGCGGGCTAATTGTCAAAACACAAAAACTTGAAGAAGCCTATCGACAAATTGCTTGTTATGATTATCTAACAGGCTTGTTAACAAGAAGAGCGTTTATTGAACAAGGTGAAGGCCTACTTCAACAATGCGTGCGAAAAAATAGATCCTTAAGCTTAGCATTTTTAGATCTGGATAAATTTAAACGAGTAAATGATGTCTATGGGCACGCTGGAGGAGATAAAGTTCTAGAAACATTTGCTCAATTAATGAAAGATGCAATACGTTCAAGTGATATAGTAGGGCGTTTAGGTGGTGAGGAGTTTGCAATTCTATTGCCAGACACTAACTTAGAATATGCAGAAGGCGTATTAGAGAAAATAAAACAAAAACTTGTTCAGACCCAAATAGCCTACTTGGAACACACAATAACAATTACCGTAAGCATTGGTTTAACTGACATACAAAATAGAATAGATATTCACTTTTCGGATTTATTACAACAAGCTGACAATGCATTATATAAAGCCAAAGAAAGTGGTCGCAATCGCATTGTTACCTCTGAGGAAAAATAGTTCCACTGTAATCCCAACAAAGACAGAGACAACAAAAAGCCGTTTTATGCAACTCTAAATAGACAACTTATCCGAAGTGATCACTCACTGTGATTTTTATCAATAAAGCTAGACGCCATACCTTTAGCCATTATTGCCGAGTCCTTCATCCCCCTAGTGTGAGCAAGTACTATTGCCCCTTCTACCAATAAACCGATTTGTTCAGCTTGATGCTTACCTTTGTCCGCTAGTTGACTTTGAATCAGTGCGACTATGGCTTGTTTATGCTGAGCTGAAAATATATGAATAGGATCAAGTGCACTGGTGAATTCAGCGCAGGCGTTGATAAAGTTACAACCGAAGAATTGGCTGCTATTGAACCACTCGTTTAAGGCATCAAATATTGCCAGCACACCACAATCCCCTACTCGATTTGCGGCTTCGATTTTAGCATTTATCATGTGTAACACTTGTTCATGCCTTTGTTCCAGTGCCGCTAAAATTAACTCATCCTTACTTCGAAAGTGTTTGTAAAGTGTAGCCTTCGACACTTTAGCTTGGGCCAATATTAAATCAATTCCGGTAGCATGATATCCATGCTGATTGAATAGCACTAGTGCGGTATCTACTAAATGTTGTTTTCTTGGCTGCAAGTGTTTTTCCTTTATTTTTCAATTAGCACTAAATTATAAACATTTTAATCTTGACGTAAACAGTTCTGTTCACCTATAGTAGTGAACAGATTTGTTCACCCCAGTAAAACTACGTCATAAAATTTAAACAGAGGTTATTCAATATGTGCAATAAAAACGTTTCAGCCAGTACTGATAGCAAAACTTTAACGACATCAGGTATTCATCATTTAGGTCTCAATGTGCCAAACATTAAACAAACAGCCGCTTTTTTTATTGAGCAATTACACTTTAGCCAAGTAGGTGAAAAGCCAGATTATCCTGCCATTTTTGTTTCTGATGGCACTGTCATGTTAACGCTATGGCAAGTCAAAGACGTTGCAAACATGGTATCTTTTGACCGTACACAGAATGTAGGATTGCATCATTTCGCCCTAAAGGTAGATGGCGTTGCAGCTCTCAATAAACTCCACGAACAGTTCTGTTCGCTAGATAACGTTGAAATTGAATTTGCCCCAGAGCCATTAGGTGACTTACCAATCCAACATATGATGTGCTTAATTCCCGGCGGGATTAGACTTGAATTGATCAGCGCTTAAACGGTTTATATTACATGGACAATGATTGGCAAACTAGCTGGCACGAAGGTGAACTCTCCATTCAAAATAAGGCGGGAACGGCTGAACGTATGGCTGAAATTGGTCCTAAATTTATTCGTAAATTTATGCCCCAACAGCACAGAGATTTTTTTCTTGGTTTATCTATGATTTATATAGGTTATCACGATTATAACGAATCTGTTAATGCCAGCATTCTATTTGGTGCGCCAGGTTTTATTCAGTCGCCTAACGAAACCGAACTACTGATCAACGCCCAATACTCACTGGGCGATTTTGTCATAGAACAGTTAACGGTGGGGGATAGAATCGGATTGCTCGGTATCGAATTTGCGACTAAAAGACGTAACCGAGTGAACGCCTTAATCATTGAGGTTAATCAAAAGACAATCCGCTTAAAAGTACTACAAAGTTTTGGTAATTGCCCTAAATATATCCAAACAAAGACCTTTACGCGCAATCGTCATTATGGTGAGTTTACCAGCACCACTAGCAAGCAACTGCAACAAGCTGACAAACACTTCATTTTAAATGCAGATACTTTTTTTATTGCCAGTTATTTTAGTGATAGTCAACAACACAGCAATCGTGGTGCAGATATATCTCATCGCGGCGGTTTGGCTGGATTTGTGTCCATTTCTGAGACTAACGAACTATGGGTAGACGATTACCTAGGGAATGGTTTTTTTAACACCTTAGGCAATTTAACCATTAATCCAATTGCCAGTTTGCTGTTTTGCGACTGGCGCACGGGTCATGTGCTGCGTTTAACAGTTTCAAGTGAAATCCTATGGCATACGGCAGACCAGCAAGACAACCATACTGACAATACTGAAAAAGACTCAGATAATAATAATCCTCAACGCTCGCTTTGTTTTAAACCACTAAAAATAGAGCGATTCGACAACGCACTAGCATTTAAGCAAATTGCTGATGCATAAAATGGTTAGGTTAAAGTGAGCGTTAAAAATGACCGCGAGGCCTAACCAAACGTTATGCTCCAGCACCAAATCCTCTACAACTAATACGCCCTTGTATTCTAACTAATGCCTTCAATTGGCTGTGATTAGTTTATATTAGTTAAGCCTTCTCACTCAGCTTTTTGTCTAACATGCGCAAAAGGTGCCTACGGGTAATCACGCCTATTACTTTATTGTCGTCATCAACGACTGGGTAACTTTTTGGTTTAGCAGTGAGCATTTGCTCAGCTATAGACAAAACATCTTGATTCAAATTAACCGTCATCACTTCTGTTTGCATGACATCTTGAACGGTCGCCACACGAGTATTGTGATAAACCACTTGTAACGTCACTTGTAAACATTCTTGTTCAGAGATCCAACCTAACAATTTGCCGCTATCGTCCACAACAGGGCCGCCTAGTAGTGCTTTTTTAATTAAACTGGCCGAAGCCTCCGCTACCATCATGTCTGGTTTAATTCTGGCAAAATCTTTGGTCATACATTCTGCAACACTAGCGTTAGCCGAAATCATATTTTTTCCTTTAAGGCAGTTACCGACAGTCTCTAGTGTCTCTGTGTTTAGTTTGCGGCGATAGTGGCAAAATTACTTATATATTTTTGAAATTTAGACTCACAACCACCCCAGAGTTATCTTTAAGATTATCTATTCTTATACTCCCACGGTGGAATTGGGCGATAATTTTAGCTATGTATAAACCTAACCCTAGATGAGGTTGTTCGTTATTTTTCTGTTTACGTACCGAAACCATAGAGTCTAATAATTGCAATTGCATGTCTTCTGGCAATAAACTACCTTGATTTGCCACGGTTAAAATAAGATCTTTGTCGTTATTAAGCAGCTGTAATGTAATGCTTGAGTCTACTTCACTAAATTCCACGGCATTGGCAATGATTTTATCTAACATTTGGCCAAACAGTTCTGGCGAGCCATTAAGCTCTGAGTTTGCGACAGACACATGAATATCAAAATGACGTTTTTTGTAGGCAAGTCGATAGCCAGCAACACAACCTCTCAGTAACTCCTCTACATCAAAAACCTCTAACTCACTGCTTTGCATCGCTTGTTCTAATCGTGTTGCTTCACTCATATTTGTCAGAATACGGCTTAAGCGAGTGATCCCTTGTTTTGCTCTAGCCACATACTGCTTGCTATCTTCACTCTGCTCTTCTAACGATAGGTTATCTAAAGACGAATTCACTATGGCAACGGGGTGCGTAGCTCATGAGACAAACGAGAAGACATATTCTCTAAATAGGTATTGTATTGACCCAAACGACTTAACACGTTTGCAAAGCTGCGAGATAAATCACCAATTTCATCACGCGTATTTGAAGGAGTAATAGGGCCAACGATCTTACCATTATGATCGATAGCACTCTCTGTGGCATTTCTTAGCTGGCGTATACGCCAAGATATACGAGAAGCAATTAGAAATAACGCCAAGGTACTGATTAATATGACCAACAGAATGTAATGGAACTGCCGTTCTAGCGCTTTGTTTCTCAGAGTTCGAATACCATTAGTGGTCTGTTCCACCACTACAGCTCCCATGACATTGTCGTCGATATAAATCGGATGAGCGGCAGACATGATCACCGCTTTACTATCAGGACTTAAGCGCCATAATGAGCTAGGTGTGCCATCTAGAGCATGCTGGATATCTTGCCCTTCTAACGCATATGCATCTCGTAAATCATCGACAAATTGAGCTGGAGGTTTAGTTAATACTTGATAATAAAGGGGGAGCAACCAATGACTTTCAATGTAATCCCACCAGCCTTTTTTAACTGCCTGACTAATATCACTATTTACTCCTGTCGAGCGTTGAATATTACCAGAGCGGGCTAATACTCGCATATGCCTATCAACCACCCAAACTCTAGCATTAGAGTATTTTAGACCTTTAAGGATTTTCTCTATTTCGGGGGACGGAACTAAGACCGTACCCAAGGAATCGACTTTAGCGGGATTAGCTGTGCCCATTATATATTCAGGTTCCCGCGTGTCAGGATTGTCTACGTCAACGATGGCAAAGGCAATTTTGCTAGACATCATTGCAATAGGAAAACGCAGCTCTAGTTGATATCCGGTTTGGGTATTACGCCATTGACCTTGAATTCGGGTTTCAAGTTTAAGAGGGTGAATCGATTCAAGCTGATTGTCGAGCAAATAGGCATTGACCCAGCCTTGAGTTTTAGGTGCCACCACATAGCGCTGGAACTCACCTTGCTCGTCTGTCATTGCAATTTGCAAATAATCATTCTTATCGATTCTTAAGCTATTTTGTGGACGCAACAATACCCTATCATCGGTCACATCAAACATGGCATATAAATATTTTCCGTATTGCCCCACCATATGCGTAAAATGCAAACTTTCAGGGCGATAAGTCGTGACTTGATCAAATAGATGCTGACCTGCGTATTCCATCGCTAAATGTTGATAATCCAGCCAATCATCAAATTTACCGTCCAGTTGAATAGGATGTGAAATCTTATAGGCGTATAGGTCTGTGCCTTAGTGTTACATCGGTCAAGTACGAAGACTGACTATCAAAAAGCGCGGGTCTCTCGTGCAAAGCTGTGGCTACCGCTCTAGCGGTCCCCACCATAGTTTGTTCTTGACCAATACGTAAATAAGCTTCCATTTCCCATACGTATTGATAGCCCAGCCAAGGTATGGCGAACAAAAACGATGAGAAAAACAATAACTTCAGGCGTATACCAAAACGAATCCGGCCCATTTCAGAATACCTGTTCTACACGTTTATGGGACAATGTAATCAACACTATCATTTGTTACTTTTCCACCGATAACCCATACCGTATACCGTTTCGACACGGTCAAATTGTGGATCAAACTTCATAAATTTTTTGCGGATCCGTTTTATGTGAGATGTGATAGTGGTGTCATCGACGACCATTTTTGACTCATCCATCAATTGTTGGCGACTTTTCACATGCCCCGAAAATTTAGCGATTGCATGCAGCATCCAAAACTCAGTGACGGTTAATTCTATAGGTTGTCCCTGCCAACTGACTGTCATACGCTTACTGTCCATGATCAAATCACCGGCGTGAACTAGATCAGTTTCATTTTGCGGCGAACCTAATAGGGCGGTACGTCTGAACAATGCAGCAATACGAGCTAATAGGTGGGGCAGACTGATATCTTTTGTTAGGTAATCGTCTGCTCCCATGCGTAAGCCGCAAATCGTGTCGTAGTCATTATCCCGCGCCGTAAAAAATATAATCGGCAGGGTCTTAGATAAACTGCGTAACTGCTGACAGACAGAAAAACCGCCATCAATTTCGTCTTCTAGGCCAATATCAATAATAGCCAAATCTGGCAGCCGTTGGGCAAACGCCAATTCGGCGCTTGCGCGATTGGCATAGGGCATCACTTCGTAGCCTTGCTTGGTTAAGGCTGCAATGTAGTTTTCTCTTAAGGCTTGGTCATCTTCAACCAAAGCAATACGTTTTGACATGGATAAACTTAATTTGCTGACGTTATACTGGCACTATATCGTAAAACTTTATTTTGCGTTGCCCTTGATTGTCTATCTCAGAAAATTTCCATTTTTTCGCCACATTTGATCGCCACATTGCCATTTTTCCTCCCTGAATCAGTCATTAATTCTTTGTTTACTAGAAAGGAATTAATCAACCACCTGTTTGGAGAAAAACATGAAACAATCTATTACTAAAATCACCGCAACCTTAGCGTTAACCTGTCTTTTGTCTGCGCCAAGCTTGGCCGATGAACTGAAACAAAAACAATCCAAAAATGAACTAATTGGCTTTGGCTCTGGTGCGGTAGTCGGCACACTGATAGCAGGTCCACTAGGAGGAATGGTGACAGGACTAATTGGCTTACTCATAGCTGAAGACGTAAATTCTGATGAAGAATTAAAACTGGCACAAAGTTCACTAAGTGAAAAAAACCAAACCATACTCGCCATGCAGAGTGAATTCGAACAAGCGAAACAAGTTGCCATGGTACAAATTGCCTCTTTAAATCAAGCTTTAGAAAAACAAAGTCCTCAAATAGAAAGCCTCATTCAATTCAAAACGGCATCTCATGTTCTAGAAAAACACTACACTTCACAACTCGATTCAGTTGCCCAAACACTGCTGAATGATCCACAGCTAACCGTCAGATTGTCGGGCTTTGCAGACCAAAGAGGTGACGATGATTTGAACCAAGCCTTATCTGAGCAAAGAACCATATCTGTTAGAGACTATTTAATAAATAAAGGAGTAAATAAAGAGCAAGTGCTTACAAACTCATATGGAGAATCTAGCTTAGTGAGCACTGGAAGCAATTTTGAAGACGACTTTTTTGATCGTCGAGTTCATTTGAAAGTGACGGATAAACACACCGCCATAGCTGCTGCGAACCAATAGGCAATCAACGTTCATTTATTACGGAAACAGCAAATATGAATTCAATACCAAAGACTGCAATTGTTGCGCTTATGGTTATTGGTATTGGGGCATTGCAACTTGCAATGCCTCGCTTAACCGATGGCCCAAACACCTTTGAAAAAGCTGTGACGGACAGCCCCGCACCGTTGCTGAAAAACATGTCGGTATCTCCAATGACTGAAACCACGAGAGGCACTTTGTATTTGTCTACTATTAGCAAAGAATCCTCAGAGGCTTCAACACAAACCTATGTTAGTCCGCTGCTTAGAACCGATGTAGACATAAAAGTAACGGGAATCGTAGCTCGAACTAGATTAACTCAAACTTTTAAGAATGCGGGTAATGCTTGGGCTAATGCAGAATATTTATTCCCTTTACCTGAAAATGCTGCTGTAGACCATCTCCTCATTACAGTTGGAAAGCGCAAAATTGAAGGCCAAATAAAAGAAAAGTCACAGGCAAAAGCAATCTATTTAGCGGCTCAGAAACAGGGTAAGAAAGCGAGTTTGGTGGAGCAACATCGACCCAATATTTTTTCCAATTCCATTGCTAACATCGCGCTAGGTGAAACTATAAAAGTCAGTATTGAGTATCAACAAAAATTAGCCATCGATAATCAACTCTATAGTTTGCGATTCCCCATGGCGATCTCGCCGAGATATTCGCCAGAAAGCAATCAAGCTGACATAACCCTAGAAGATCTAAGCACCAAAGATAGCGTTTCCAATCATTCTCACGAGGACATGAATATAACCGTCAATTTGCACTCCGGTTTCGAAATCCAAGATCTAGATAGTGAATTTCATCCAATTCAACACAAGCAACGACCAGATGGTAGTCATCATATTCAACTTCTCGAGAATGGTATTACCGACAGAGACTTTGTACTCACTTGGCAAGCCGAGCTTGGGGCCACACCCACTATCAGTCATTTTAATCAAAATGTCGGTGGGCATGAATATGGCCTTCTAATGGTATTTCCACCAAAAGACTCTCCTGCTGCAAGTAAGGAGGACGTGCAAGCAAGAGAAGTCATATTTGTTTTAGACACGTCTGGCTCAATGGAAGGAGACTCTATTGTGCAAGCTAAACAAGCACTCATCTTGGCTATCAATAGGCTTACCCCGCAAGACACCTTTAATCTCATTGAATTTAACAACCAAGCGCAAAACTTGTGGAGTCTATCAAAAGCGGCTTCATCAGCAAATAAAAAGCAAGCTATTCGCTTTGTTTCTAGATTAGAGGCAAATGGAGGCACAGAAATGATGAAGGCTTTTGACTTAGCCTTTTCATTGCAAGAACCGTTAACACCTACCCCAACCGCAAATACACAGGTGGCTTATAATGAAGACACTATCAAATTGCGCCAAATTCTTTTTATAACAGATGGCAGCGTGTCGAATGAAGAGTCTTTAATGCAAAAAATATCAGCAGAACTAGGTGCCTCCAGGTTGTTTACCGTAGGAATAGGTAACGCACCCAATAGCTATTTCATGACAGAGGCCGCAAAAATGGGTAAAGGCACCTTTACTTACATTGGCTCGACTGAGCAGGTACAAGAAAAAATGCAAACACTACTGACAAAACTCGAGCAACCTGCTTTGACAGATATCGAGCTAGAGTTTGCCTCGATGAATGCTGTACATGGTCAATCTATAGAACTCTATCCAAATATCATCGCCGACCTTTATTACGGCGAGCCGATAGTACTTAGTTATAGGCTTACTCAATCAAAGGAACCTCTAGCAAAATTGGCCAACCACCCAATGATGATTAGGGCAAGATTCAAAAACCAAGCGTGGGAGATGGCGCTAAAGCTAACAGCCACAAGCCAACAAAGTGGGTTAAATGTACTCTGGGCTAGAGAAAAAATATCGCAACTGACCCGGGATAAACGCCGGGCCGAGATGACTCAAAAAGCAGCAACAATCCAACAAGAGTTCAAAGATCAAATTATCCAAACCGCGCTAAATCATCACTTGGTTAGTCAATACACTAGTTTGGTAGCGGTAGACTTGACGCCCACTCAACCATTACTTGAACCAGAAAATAATGAGATTGCACAAAACATGCGTGCTGTGCGTCACGCTACCACACAACGAAAAATGTTAGGAAGTCTGCCCCAAACAGCTACGAACGGGCAACTCAGCATAATAATAGGTTTAATTTTAGTGGGACTAGCAATATGTATGCGCTTACTTACAAAAAGAAAAATAGATTTTTGCAACTAATAAGTTTCATGTATCGGCATAAATGGGGCACGTTAATACTCGCCTTAGGAATTTATATGTTTTCAAATGGGATTTACATATTTGCAAAAGCAGAATTCGCTCAATATCTAATTGCTAATGCATGGAATAAAACGCTTACCAGCAACCAACAACAGCCGCCTTGGCCATGGGCAGACACTTATCCCGTTGCGGAATTACAAATTAACGACGACAAGTGGTTTGTTCTAGCCGGCGCTAGCGGTCGAAATTTAGCTTTTGCCCCCACACACGTAAGCTCGACTCCGCTGCCCGGGCAAGTGGGTAATAGCGTGATAGTGGGGCATAGAGACACTCAGTTTAATCAACTTAAAAACGTACAACTAGGAGATACCATAGAAGTCAAAACAACAACAGGTCGGCAGCAATTTACAGTCAAGAGCTTACGTATCGCAGAGCAGTCTCAAGTGGAGTTTATGCATAGCGCTAATGGACTAGATAATTATACAATCGACCACCCTCAGCTAACATTAATTACCTGTTATCCATTTGACAGTGTGCTACCTAATCCCACTCACAGATACATTGTGCGGGCAGCTGCGATATGACATACAGCAATGTCACTGTCATCAAAAGCAGACGATTTTAGGCTTCATTTAATTTATCTGTGGTAGTGCTTTAACTGGCGTCCACTCTAAACCTATGACACATAAGGGTTATAGTATCGTGGTATATAAATTGCTTAACAAGGGTTATCTAAGCCTATATCCGCAATTATTAATTAAGGAATTAAAATGAAATTATTAACTAATCCAGCTGCAATCGCTTTAGCAACGTTAACATTAGCGTTAACTGCATGCTCGGAAGATCCATCTACGAAAGCAAAAACATCAGAACAACAAGTGAAAGAGGCGGCAGTTAACGCTAAAGACACTATGGCTAATTCTTATGACAAGGTGAAAGAAGAAGCCTCAGATCTAGCTGACAGTACAGCTGAATTGACCGAGGAAGCTAAGCAAAAAGCAGCCGAGGCCTATGAAAATGCTAAGGAAAGCGCTAGTGAAACCTATGAAGATGCCAAAGAAACAGTCAGTGAGACCTACGATGCCAGCAAAGAAAAAGCTGCTGAACTAAAAGATGATGCCGCTGAAAAATTAAAAGAAGCCTGTATTGCGACGAAAAAGAAAATGAACGGCAACCCTGAAGAGTGTGAATAATAAGCTTCTAACTCTAGTCGGCTTTTTATAACAAACTGGCTTTATGCAAAAGTTGCCTTCAATGAAGGGGGCTTTTCGACAAGCACAAAATACGTGTTAAGTTTAAAGTGTATGCAAAAACAGACAAAGGGCCTAGCGCCCTTTTTTGTTATTTACCGCACAGGTCCCTTATTATTCGTCCAAAGATTAGCCTCGCAGCTAAGGCAAGATTCAGCATAAATTGTCGTAAATTCGAATAGAAACTAAGCACTTGACTGATGACAGTAGACTGACTTTTAACTATCACGAAATAGTCATATATCTGCCATGAGTTCCTCCTATCCTTGCACCGCTTCTTCGTTAAATAGAACCAATCCAGTGGATTAAGCTATTTTTAAACTCCAATGCAAAGGATATTTAGTATATGAAATCTAACCCTAGGTTACCGCTTCTAGCAAATACAGTGTTGGCGGTAAGTATATTCTCACTTGTGGGCTGCAATAGTAATAACGACGCTAACGAAAGTGTCGAGCCAACGTCTCATATTGATTTTAAAGTTTTACCTTATGTTCAAAACCCCTCTTCTACGGCTATTACCATCAATTGGTTGAGTAAATCTGAGCAACCGGGCACTGTCACGATTGAAGGAATAGGTTCATTCGTATCCGAGGTAAAACTTACAGACAGGTTAACCTATGGTGCTTCTGAAATAGACTATATTCATGGAGAAACTAATTTTGGTGCAATCCATCCAGATGTAGCTGCGGGCGAAGCGCCTGCCGTTAGTTACAAGCATTACACTCGGATCACCGGGCTTGAGGCAAATACCACTTACGAATATACAGTCGTACAACCAGATTCCAGTGCCTTTACTTCATCACTCAAGACAGCTCCTAATAAAGGAAGCCGTGAAGCAGTTCGATTTATAACCATGTCTGATATGGAAACAGAGCCTGAATCAACAGATAAAACCGTGCGATGGACTGCGAGTGCGCTAGCATTAGGTGGTGAAAAACTAGGAACAGACCCTGATACCTATACCCGTCAGTATCCTGTTGACCAAACAACCGGATATAAAGAAAATCTCATTTACGCAACACAAAGAACACCTGATTTTTGGGTGATTGCTGGTGACTTAGTTGAGAAAGGGGGACGCCAATTAGATTGGGACGAATTTTGGCGGCATAGCGCAGGTGAATGGGGAACACTAGCTTCTACTACCCCCATTTTCCCCGCTTTAGGTAATCATGAAAACTACTGGCACCCAGATTCACCTATGGTTATAACGCCGACGCATCAATGTTGTCATACGATAAATGGAATACATATTGGGATCTACCTACCAATGACGCCAGCGATGAACGATATGAAAAACGATTCTACCGCGTGGACTATGGCCCAGTAACGTTAATTACACTTGATTCGTCAAACGGTAACGATGCAGATCCAAGCCAAGACACTAATTTATATATCAATGGTGAAGAATCTAGAGTACCTGATTTCAATGAAGGGAGTGAACAATGGAACTGGGCAGTACGTGAATTAGCCAATGCCCAAGCTGAAGGGCAAGTTATATTTGTTCAGTTTCACCACACAGCTTTTGGAACGGGTGTACATAGCCTTCCCTCTGGCAGCGCAGGTATAGCGAATGCTGAAGACAGCCAGTCTGGTGTGCCAATGCGCATATACCATAAACTGTTCGAACAATACGGGGTAACCGCAGTGCTTTCCGGTCACGATGAGTTACTCGAGTATGTCAATATAAATGGCGTTAGTTATTGGGATGTCGGTTTTGCAGGTGACGGCCTTAGAGGTCCAGGTTACCCACCTACAACCGAGTATGTGCCATACGATTTACTGCCTCTTGAGGCTCAACAGACTCACTGGAGTGCTCATGGTGATGAACCTGAAGTTTGGAATGGTCAACAATTAATATCAGGAGGAAAACACTACGGTTTTCTTGAAGTAGATGTGCGTCCCTCTGGTGATTACAACTATGAAGTGATCATGACGCCTCGCTACGTTTTTCCTATAACCGATGAAAACGGTAACGCAACCGGCAAGTTTGATCATCGTCAATACAGTAACGTGGTTAGAATCACCGTAGAACGCTAAATTATCATCATCCTAGGGCGGGCTGCCAGCCTGCCCTAGATTTTGAGTATAGCGCTCCTTTATTTATGATTTCAATAAACGAACTAAGTAAGTACTAGCAAACCATTATTTCCCATACTTTTGAACGACATGAGTACAAGGTAGTATCTACGTTCTCCATAGCTGCATTATACTGCTATTAACATTTACCTGAATCTCGCTACTGTTACACCAATGCTAAAGAATAATTGAAAACTTTCCCTTTATAACTTGAAAACGCTGTAACTGACACAATATATCACCCGTATACATCCTCATTTTTCATCACCTGCAAATTATGAATCTTTAACGAATAGAGTTATGTAATGGCGCATCTAGGCCCTGATCACATCAACGTAAAAAATTGGCAAAATATATGAACGCACTGAGCATAAAAAGATTAACTAAAACCTATAAAGGCGGAACCCAAGCCTTAAAAGGAATCGATTTAGAAGTAAAGCAAGGAGACTTTTTTGCCTTACTTGGCCCTAATGGCGCCGGTAAATCTACCACCATTGGAATTATCAGTTCTTTGGTAAATAAAACTCAGGGTGAGGTTAATATTTTTGAATATGACCTAGCGACTCAACCTGTGAAGGCAAAGTCTTGTATTGGGCTAGTTCCGCAAGAATTCAATTTTAATCAATTTGAACCTGTTATACAGATCATGCTCAATCAAGCTGGCTATTACGGTGTGCCAACTAGTGTTGCCAAACCAAGAGCTGAAAAATATCTAAAACAACTCGACTTGTGGGATAAACGAAACACTGCGGCCAGACAATTGTCTGGTGGTATGAAGCGTCGTTTAATGATTGCTAGAGCGTTAATGCATGAGCCTAGAATGCTTATTCTTGACGAGCCAACAGCCGGCGTAGATATTGAAATCAGACGTTCAATGTGGGGATTTTTGCAAGAGCTAAATGAACAAGGGGTGACCATTATTCTCACCACTCATTATTTAGAGGAAGCGGAAATGCTATGTAAAAACATCGCCATAATTGATCAAGGCACTATTGTGCAAAATACAAGTATGAAGTCACTCTTAGCGACCTTAAATGTTGAAACCTTCGTTTTAGATCTGTCTAGTGATGCAAGCTCACTTTCTTTATCTGGCATCACTAGCCGCCTACTTGATGAACGGACGTTAGAAGTGGATGTACCGAAAGAATCAGCTTTGAATACCGTGTTTCAACAATTGACCGAGCAAAACATTCAAGTGCTAAGTATGCGTAATAAGTCTAATCGACTAGAAGAGCTATTTGTCAGAATGGTTGAGTCTGGTAGAGCATCAGACACCGCGTCTGAAAATGAAAAAATAAAACCAGGAGAAAACCATGAATAGCTTAAATATGGTGGCCTTACGAACAATTTGGCGTAAAGAATGTTTCCGCTTTTTACGCATATGGATCCAAACCTTGCTACCACCAGCCATTACGATGTCTCTATATTTTGTTATTTTTGGTAATTTAATTGGTAGCAGAATTGGCGATATGGGTGGCTTTAGTTATATGGAATTTATCGTTCCTGAGCTAATCATGATGGCGGTTATAACCAACGCCTACGCTAATGTGTCCTCTTCTTTTTACAGTGCAAAATATCAGCGTAATGTTGAAGAAATGCTAGTCGCACCGGTGTCTAATTGGATAATCATCGCTGGCTTTGTTGGTGGTGGTGTGGCAAGAGGCATGTTGGTAGGCTTAATCGTTACTGTTGTGTCACTATTTTTTGTAGACATACATATTCATAATATTTTTATTATTGTACTGACCTTGCTCCTCACCGCCATCTTGTTTTCGACGGCTGGCTTAATTAACGGCATTTTGGCTAATTCTTTTGATGATGTCAGTATTGTACCTACCTTTGTATTAACCCCTTTAACTTATCTAGGCGGGGTATTTTACTCACTCAGTTTGTTACCTGAATTTTGGCAATGGGTCAGCAAGATAAACCCAATTGTGTATATGGTCAGTGGTTTTAGATATGGCTTTCTAGGTCAATCAGATATTAGCTTTTTACTGTCGCTAGGCATATTAGTTGGCTTTAATGTCCTATTACTTAGCTGGGCGTATTCTCTGATCAACCGTGGCGTTGGCATTCGTAGTTAGCCTACACTCGGGAAAATGGGTGTCGTTTCAAATTGAATTTTACAAAAAAACTCAAACACTTAAGAATATGCCCCAATTGTATTTGGGTTAAAATTTGTTAGATGACGAAATTTTTCGTGTATAGCAAGGCGCTTTTTCTAGTAATAGCGGGCTATTACTAGAAAATCCAACGCAGTTAGACGCAAGAAAGAACATTATCCAGAGGCTCGGTTTACTTCGAGCTCGGGCTCGTTAATTAAAGACACATATCATGCAAAAACAAGCACGCTCAATTAGCACCAACCAGATTGGAATTCACCCCAATTTAGAAAAAGTAGTGACTAGGCATTTAGCTAGCACTAGCCAAAAGCCGTTTTCTGAACACACTGAGATAGCCTTTAAACACACTATGGCATGGTTGGCAGGCTGGCAAGGACCGTTAATATTAGATTCGTGCTGTGGAGTAGGTGAAAGTACCGCACATATTGCAGCTAATCACCCCGAAGCAAAAGTAATAGGTGTCGATAAATCTGCACTACGTACAGACAAGCATAGCAGCTACGCCACTAGTCTAGATAATTATCTCGTGATCCGCGCTGACTTAAATGATTTTTTAAGATTGCTCATTCTTGAAAATATAACCCTATATAAACACTACTTACTTTATCCAAACCCCTATCCTAAATCGGCGCATTTACAACGTAGGTGGTATGCCAGTTCAGCCTTACCTAGCATCATAAAGTTGGGAGGAATATTAGAAGTGAGGAGTAACTGGAAACTATACATTGAAGAGTTTTCAGAAGCCTTAAATATAGCGAAAATTAACAATACAGTGAACGCATATAAAAGCGAGTCCCCTATCACGCCTTTTGAACGAAAATATTGGCTAAGTGGTCAACAAAGTTGGCAAATGTTATGTACGCTCCCTAGATAGCAAGAACTAGGGAGAAGCTTTAGGTTGACTAAAATAAAATCCTTGAGCATATCTAACCCCAAAATCTTTAACCGCCTTTAATGTACTTGCTAATTCAATATGCTCTGCAATTAACACCACTTTGTGAGTGGCAGATTGCTCAATCATAAGGCTGATCAATTTAGCACTTTCGGCATTTTGCTGGGCTTGTTCAAATAGTCGCCCTGAAACCTTAATTGCTGTTATGGGCAGGCTGAGAATGGTCAGTAAATCTATCTCATTTTGTTCAAAATGATCAATTATAATATTTACCCCTAACGCCTGACACAACTCAGCGAACTGATAGAAGTTATCTTTCGACAACAAAGCGTTCTTCGCGGTCACTTCAAATGAAATACGCTTAGGATTTGGATAAGACTGCAGTTGCGCACGTAAAAAATGATGCATGTCAACATCACTGATATCCGCTAAACTGATGTTAATATTCCAAGACATATTAATGTTTCTAAAGTAGATAGCACTGCGATTGAAAATAGTTTGCGTCAATTCTGCAACTAAGTCATGCCTTTCAACTAAATGCAAAAACTCGCAAGGTAAATATGCGTGCTCATCAAATTTCATCAACCTAGCTAAGCATTCATAACTCCAAACCGAATTTTGCTGAATGTCCATAATGGGCTGAAAGAAAGGCACTACATTGTCTAAACTAAAACTCTCGTTAACCTCGCTAACTTGCATATAACCCCTTCATTTTCGAAGCTGCGTATTTATCGACCAGATTATTTACCTCAATCAATTCACAGAAACAAGTTTTTTGGCTCTTATTTATTCGCCGTTCTTGTAAAAGTAATGACTTTAAACACAAATTGACTGACTTTGTTTCGCCGTATTTTTAGTCAAAATATAACAAAACTTTCATAATTACTACTTGCCCATGCCATGAATTTGCGCCAACTATTGGTCTACGGCCCGAATTAAGGTAAAGTTCGCCCTTCAAAAGCAATAATAAAAGGTTACAAGAGTGGCTGGAGCTGAAGTTAGTTTAGAGCACTTATATAGAGTATTTACCAAGCCTGAAGGCAAAGATTCTAAACTTGCTCAAATTGAACAACACTTGTCAGATAATCTCGCGGATTTTCTTTCGCAACATGTCGTCACTAAAGTCAATTCTCTTGAACAGATCGAAAGAAGTTTCGCTAAGTTCGCGGTGCCTGAAAAACCAGAGTTCGTCACTGATCATGCAGAGTCACTGCTAACAACCTTAGTTGCCAACTCAGTAAATACTTATTCTCCTACGTTTATTGGGCATATGACGTCGGCTTTGCCTTATTTTCACTTACCACTTGCTAAGTTGCTGGTTGGCTTGAATCAAAATCTAGTCAAAATAGAGACATCTAAAGCTTTTACCCCACTTGAAAGACAGGTGCTGGGTATGATGCATGAGTTAATATTTAAACAATCTAGTGACTTTTATAAAACCTATTTGCACAGTGCCAGTTATGCATTAGGCGCCTTTTGTTCGGGTGGCACCATAGCCAACATTACTGCTTTATGGATAGCAAGAAATAAAGCCTTACCAGCAAATGCTCAATTTAAAGGAGTATTTCAGGAAGGCATGGCGGCTGGCATGATGCATTATGGCTATAAAAGAATGGGTATTATCTCATCTAAACGAGGCCACTATTCTCTCTCGAAAGCCGTTGACTTGTTAGGATTGGGTCGTCAGCAAATGATCACGCTAGATTGCCCTACGCAACAACTGTCTCCCGAAAAAGCGCTTGCCGCTGGTAAACAGTATCAACAAGATGGCAATAAAGTATTGTCAATTGTGGGCATTGCCGGTACCACTGAAACAGGTCATATAGATCCCTTAGACGAGCTCGCTGACGTAGCCAAAGAGCTCGGTTGCCATTTTCACGTAGATGCTGCTTGGGGTGGCGCCACACTTTTTTCAAAAAAATACAGTAAGTTACTAAAAGGTATTGAAAAAGCTGACTCAGTGACAATAGATGCTCACAAACAGATGTACGTCCCCATGGGGGCCGGTATGGTACTGTTTAAAGATCCAAATGATAGCAATGCGGTTCGCCACCATGCTCAATATATCCTGCGAGCTGGCTCAAAAGACTTAGGGGCCACGACTATTGAAGGTTCACGTAATGGCATGGCGATGATGGTTTATTCATCATTGCATATATTAGGCCGCCAAGGATACGAGCTATTAATCGATCAAAGTATCCAGAAAGCCAACCTATTTGCCAACATGATTGACGAGCATGCTGATTTTGAACTTGTGACATCCCCTACTTTGTCTATCTTTACTTATCGTCTTAACCCCAAATCAGTACAACATAAATGCATGGCGCAACCTCAAATTGCCCATGCGTTAAATAACGAGTTAGATAAGTTAACGGTATCGGTGCAAAAAAGGCAAAGAGAAGCTGGCAAGTCCTTTGTTTCTCGCACTCGCTTACAAATAGAGAAATATGCTGAACAATCCATAACAGTGTTTCGCGTTGTGCTGGCCAATCCTTTAACCACTGAATCTGACCTACAAAATATATTAGATGAACAGCTGGAAATAGCCCAAGAAACCAAGACTTGGCATAAATTAACCAAAAAGAACAAGTAGCTTAAAATAAGGGCCAGCGAAATTTTGCGCTAGCCCATTATGTTATGACATTGGGTAATAATTAACCTGAACCCAGGTTAATTACCGTTAAATCGAGAATTGTAGATTATCAATGAGTCGAGTTTTACCCAAAAAAGCAGCAGCTAAAAGCACCAATTTTGAGTCTTCATGACTAGGTTGCAATAAAGACTCAACGTTACGTATTTCCAAATAATCAGGACTAAAACCAAGCCTTGCTAATTCTTTTTTATATTCGCTGGCTAGAAAAGTGAAGTCTCTTCGCCCTGCTTTAATCTCTTGTACTAAGGCATGCATTTTTTCGTATAAAGTTGGTGCTAACTTACGCTCTGAATCGCTTAAATATTGATTTCTTGAGCTTAGTGCTAAACCATCAGCTTCTCGAGTTGTCGCCACTCCGACTATTGTTAAATTCATCGATAAGTCAGTCACCATTGCTTTGATCACTTGCAATTGCTGGAAATCCTTTTCGCCAAAGAAGGCAATATTAGGCTGCACCATATTAAACAGTTTACACACTATGGTAGCCACACCACGAAAATGTCCAGGACGGCTAGCCCCACAGATCATGTAAGACAAACCAGGGACTTCCACAAAAGTTTGCTGCTCCAAGCCCCGCGCATAAATGTCTTCCGCTTGCGGCAAAAATAACGCATCCACACCTAATTCCTGCAACAACTTTTTGTCATTCTCTAGGGTACGTGGATAAGCGTCCAAATCTTCATCTGGACCAAATTGCATAGGATTAACAAAGATAGACACCACGACAATATCAGCCTTTTCCTTAGCGGCTCTCACTAAGTTTAAATGGCCTTGATGCAAGTTCCCCATGGTTGGAACAAATGCAATCACTTGACCACTGTTTTGCCAAGGCACGTCTAACTTCACGTAAATTTGGAATATCACTAATTAGATGCATAGGGTAAACCTTTAATTGAAGCTATGCTGTTCTGAAGGAAAGCTACCCGCTTGAACTTCTTCAATATATTGCTGAACGGCAGAACGCATGTCGCCACTTTGTTGCAAATAGTTTTTAGAAAATTTAGGCATGTAATTGGCACTAATTCCAAACATGTCATGCATTACGAGAATTTGTCCGTCAGTTTTGGCACCAGCGCCAATACCAATAACAGGTATAGTCAATCTTTGAGATATTTTTTCAGCCAAAATGGTAGGAATGCACTCTAAGACCAATAGTTGAATGCCGGCTTGTTCTAACAATATCGCCTGCTCTAGTATATTCTCTGCTTGAAGATCGTCTCGTCCCTGCACTTTAAACCCGCCAAATACATGTACGGACTGTGGTGTTAAACCTAAATGACCACAAACTGGAACGCCTCGCTCTTGCAAACCTTTAATGGTGTCTAGTAGCCAACTGCCACCTTCCACTTTAACCATACTAGCGCCTGCACTCATTAATTCTGCAGCATTCATATAAGCTTGTTCAGGTGTGGCGTAAGACATAAATGGCATGTCTGCTATTACAAACGCTCGCTCGACGCCCTTTCTTACAGAACGAGTATGGTAAGCGACATCGTCCATAGTGACACTTAACGTATCATCATCGCCTCTTAAGACCATACCTAATGAGTCTCCAATAAGTAAAACATCAATCCCCTGTTCATCAAACAATTTAGCAAAGCTCGCATCATAAGCCGTCAGTGCTGTGATAATCTTTTTTCTTGCTTCATTTTAAGCAAAGTAGAAGTCGTTACTTTCTTCATAGGATACTCTCCAGATTTTGAAACCTAGGTCTCTCATTAAGTTTGCGCACTATACGGAATTTTTAGCAAAATTCTAGAAACTAGTGTTGTTCTATATACGTTGTAGCCCATTTAATGGGCAGCTTTCAATTAACCTAGCGATCTGCTCACCGTTTGGCAGAACTAAATCAGCCGCTAATTCATAGAGAGGATATAAAACGAACTCTCTCTCTTCATCCCATAGTGGGGCACCGTCAACTCGTCGGTGGCGATAGTTAGTTGTCCAAACAACAGAATATCTAAATCAAGTGTTCGTGGCCCCCAACGATTCCCCTTGCGTTCACGCCCTTGCTCAAGCTCAATATTTTGTGTCGCCGTCAATAAATCCATTGGTAATAAACCAGTCTCTATTAGGACCACTGCATTGACATAATCGGGCTGATCTTGAGGCCCCATAGGTTGGCTGCGATAAAAACTAGAACATTTGACTAAGGACGTTGAAGGCAAATTGGATAACGCAACTAACGCTGCGTTTAGCTGTTTTTCTGGCTCAGACAAATTGCTGCCTAAGCCAATATATACATTGGTCATGTGGAAGATTTAGGTTTTTTCCGGTTACGACGAGGGCGACGTGGTGCACCACCCTCTCGATCACGCAACGTTTTCAACATTGTCTTACGTTGATCTTCACTTGCCTCTTGAAAATCGGTCCACCAATCTGCCAGTTCTAGTAAATCTCCCCTTCGATTTGACCACGCAATAATAAGAAATCATATGCCGCTCTAAATTTGGGATGTTCCAACATTTGGTATGCGCGGCGACCGTAGCGTTTTGATAAGCGATTTTGTAACTGCCAAATATCCCGAATAGGGATAGTAAAGCGTTTAGGGATCATAATACGTTGTAACTGGCGTGTAATAACGTCATTTAGCGCAAGATTAAAGGCATCAAAATGATTTAATCCACCTTCAGTCATTAATTGCTGACAACGCTCCTCTAATGGATACCACATAAAGGCGGCAAAAATAAATGCTGGTGTCACTCGCTGCCCTGTATTGATACGGTTATCCGTATTAGTAAGCACTTGCTCAACAAATCGACACTCTCGACTGTTTTGCTGTAATAACAAAGGTGAAAGTTGAGGAAATAAGGGGTCAAATAAGTGATATTCTGTCAGTAATCGATAGGTTTCTAAACCTTGCCCAGACAAGAATAGTTTAAGTACTTCCTCAAACAAACGAGCTGGCGGAATATTTGCCATTAAAGGTGCCATTCGCTTTATCGGCTCGGCGGTTTCATGACTAATCTGCATGTTCAATTTTGCGGCAAAACGAACCGCTCTAAGCATACGCACCGGATCTTCTCGATAACGTGTTTCTGGATCCCCAATTAATGCTATTTTGCGATCTTTAATTGCTTGCATACCACCAGCAAAATCACTAATAGAATAGTCAGCAATATTGTAATACATGGCGTTAATCGTAAAATCGCGACGCTGCGCATCTTCGCCAATTGACCCAAAAACATTATCTCTCAACAATTGCCCATGATCACTTTGTTTACTGATTTTTGATTCTGTATCTTGCGTATTTTCGTGATGCCCACGAAAAGTAGCAACTTCGATAATCTCACGACCAAATACGATATGGGCCAAACGAAAACGACGGCCTATCAATCTACAATTACGAAACAGTCCTTTGATTTGTTCTGGTGTAGCGTCAGTGGTAACGTCAAAGTCTTTTGGCTCTTTACCTAACATCACGTCTCTAATGCAACCACCAACCAAGTAAGCTTGATAGCCACTATTATGTAAACGATAGAGTACTTTAAGTGCGTTTTCGCTAATGTTGTCACGGGACACGGGATGCTCCGCGCGCGGAATAATATTTGCGACAAGCGTTACCGGTTCGTCTACGGTTTTGGCACGTAATGCACCTCTTACCTTATCAATTACACGGGAAATAATGTTCAGTTGCTCCTCTGCTTATGTTTGAACCTAAGATTTGCGCGCCAATCATATACTGTCTACTAATTCAATTCTATTATCAATACGTTCTTGTTCAGCAAGAAGTGAATGGATATCCCAATGTGCGATGGCCCATTGTAGAATATTGGCGCAACTTTCTTGCATTAATGACTTAGGTACCGACAGCCCTAAAAAGGCTAAGGCCTGTATTATATTACTTGATGCTTTTGAATTATCTATTCCAGGTGCATGATTTTGTTTACTTAATTTCATACCCGGCTTACTGACCACAACTGGAAAATGTAAGAATTTAGGAGTGGCTCTTTGGAAAGCTCGATACAGAGACAATTGAAAAGCCGTGGCGGATAGTAAGTCAGCCCCTCTTGCAACTTCACTAATACCTTGTTCAATATCATCGACTACTACTGCCAATTGATAGGCAAATAAACCATCTTTTCGTCTCAAGGTAAACTGAGCCGGAAGCTCGTTTGGCTTAAAGCTTATTTGCCCCAAAACCTGATCATTGAATTGTTTGATTGGGTCGCTGTGTTTAAAACGAATCGCGCAATCTTTTATGCGCAACGATCTATTCACACAGTCACACAGACAAAATACATCTGAATGCAACAACTGACTGCGTGTGCAAGCACACAAATACGTATGACCGTGCTTTGCCAGCCAATCGAGCTTGTCTAAGTAAAGCTCACTACGCTGGCTTTGATAGACCACTGAATCATCCCAATACAAATGATGCGCAGCTAAACATTTCAAGATATTGTCCGCAGCGCCCGGGATTTCTCTTGGAGGATCTATGTCTTCTATACGAAGTAACCACTTACCTTCATTTTTTTTTGCTTGTAAGTAACTTCCCACGGCCGTGACAAGAGAGCCAAAATGAAGAGGGCCAGAAGGTGATGGGGCAAAACGCCCAACATATTGGGTTGAATCAGTATTGACGGATGGCAACACTTTATTTTGAATAGCCAATTGAAAAGCTCAGTTTACTCAGCAACGATATAACGACTATATCGTTGCTAGGCAAAATAACGTAAAACTAACCCTGAAGTTGTTTTTCTTTAATTTCAGCCATGGTCTTACAATCGATACACATATCTGCTGTAGGCCTTGCTTCAAGACGACGTACCCCAATTTCGATACCACAAGCATCACAGAAACCGAAATCGTCTTCGTCTATTCTTTTAAGGGTTTTTTCAATCTTTTTAATTAACTTACGCTCTCTATCTCTAGTACGTAGTTCAAGACTAAACTCTTCTTCTTGAGCGGCACGGTCAACAGGATCCGGAAAGTTAGCAGCCTCATCTTGCATATGGTGAACTGTACGATCGACTTCTTGACGAAGCTGGTCTCGCCATGCTGTAAGTAATAAACCAAAATGCTCTAATTGAGCTTCGTTCATGTACTCTTCGTCTTTTTTCTCCTCATAAGGAGTCAATCCGGCAAGAGCTAATAATCCAAGTGTTTTATTTGTTGTTGTTGGCATCTGCCAATTCTCCTAAACTACGGCACGAGCTGAAATGTGCAGGCGGCTATGTATATCAGAAACCTTTTACACTGGCAATTGTTTGCTTTCAGCATCTTCCGTTAGAACCAAAACAATTTTGAAGCAGGGTATATGGGGACCTAACTAGAAAAATCAACTACTAAGTAGGATATAAAAACTCCAATGATTGATTTATATAGGTTTTTTCTGAATCTATATGGCAAGCATAACAGACCACTTCGACCCCATTTGCCACCGCAAGCTTTAATTCGGCAGCATAATCACTATCAATGTGTTTTGCTACTTGCACTGAATTGATACCGGAATGTTGCACACAAAAAACAGCACTGCACGTTTACCTTGTTGTGCTATTGCAGTTAATTCTCGTAAATGCTTTTGCCCCCGTAAGGTTTTTGTATCAGGAAAATAACCTAAACCATTTTCCATCAATGTCACCGATTTCACTTCTACATAGCAATCTTGCTTGCCTTCTTTGCTTAACAGAAAATCAATTCTGCTGTTTTCTTCGCCAAATTTCACTTCAGGTTTGATATGTTCGTACCCATCAAGCTCAGCTATCCTAGCCGCAAGCAAAGCTTCTTTTACTAACGCATTGGCTTTATGAGTATTCACTCCAATCCAATGCTCGGCTTCTGTGAGTACCACTTCCCATGTATAGGCTAATTTTCGTTTTGGATTATTACTGGGAGATAGCCAAACTTGCCAACCAGGTTCTGCACAACCTGTCATAGCCCCGGTATTAGGGCAATGAGCAGTCACTAAACTACCGTCAGACAAGGTAACATCGGCTAGAAAACGTTTATATCGTTTGACCAATGTGCCTTTTATTAAATTTTCGGAAAAATACATAATTACTAACTAAGTCTATTTTGCGTGGTATTCTAACAAAGTTTTATTTTCTTGGAGCGATCATGTCTACTTTATCTATTTATCTTACCAATCAAGTCCCTGCTGATTGTTATGGCCCTACTTCTGTGGTGTCAATAACCGCAGAGCAAGCCAATATTCACCTATCACAGAATAATGATTCTTTAGCAATTATACAATCAGCAGCGCGTCAATTAGATGGCTTAGGCATACTTCAAGTATCGTTAATGGGAGACTGGCAAATTGAGCAGCAATGGGCTTTTGCACAAAGCTTTACGACAACAAAAAAGCAACATCATATCCGTTGGTGCCAAGATGAAAATCAACAAGAGCTTGAACATAGATATAATTGCATGCTGTTCACCCGTAATTTAATTAATGCCACGCCAGAAGAACTATCTCCAGAAGTATTGGCAGAATCTTGCGTCAGCTGGATAAAATCACTGACATCACACTCAATCAAGACTAAACAACTAACTGGTGAAGAACTCGCGCAACATGGATGGTTTGGGATATACCATGTAGGTCGAGGCAGCGCTCGCCCACCTGTTATGTTAGAACTTGATTACAACCCTTCGGGCAACGAAAATGAGCCGGTTGCCGCTAGCTTAGTGGGCAAGGGCATTACATTTGATAGTGGTGGTTACAGCATCAAAAGTAGTGAAGGTATGGTGAGCATGAAATGTGACATGGGGGCGCAGCCACCGTTACTGGAGGCTTAGGGCTTGCCATTTTGCGCGGATTAAATAAACGCGTGAAACTATTTTTATGTTGCGCCGAAAACCTTATTAGTGGTCACGCATTTAAGTTAGGTGACATCATTACTTATAAAAATGGCACAACGGTTGAGATAGTAAACACAGACGCCGAAGGCCGTTTAGTGCTAGCAGATGGGTTAATGGCTGCCAGCGAGACTGGTAGCAAACTAATCATAGATGCAGCGACGCTAACTGGCGCTGCTCAAATCGCACTCGGCTCTGAATACAACGCGTTTTTCAGTTTAGACCAGTCACTCACACAACGAGCTCTTGGTTATGCAGCTAGCGAATTTGAACCGTCTTGGCCTTTACCCCTTGAAAAGTGGCATAGAAACAAATGCCCATCCCCTTTTGCCGACACTGCTAATAGCAATATACGTAAAGGTGGCGGAGCGGGAGGTGCATCAAACGCTGCTGGATTTTTATCACGCTTTGTTAACGAAGAAGGTACCAGCTGGTTGCACATTGATTTAGCCGCTGCTTATAATTCTGGAAATACTGCATTTCTGCCAGCAGGTGCGACTGCCCAAGGTTTTAGAACCATAGCAAGGGCTTTGCTAGAAGAATAACAATGAGTTTTTAAGGATACTCATTGGCTGCACAAGTAATGGGCGATACATTCATCGCCCTTTGCAAGTCACGCCTCTACAAATTGGCATTGGTCTGTAGTGAATAGCGTTATTCAAACGACTTGATGACACTCTCGCAGAATGCCAGCTCGCCTTCTCCCCCAGAACCCGCAGTTATTCAGTTCGCCAGCATGATACTGAAATGATTAGCCTTTATACGATTTGGGTTCTGCGTCCTGTCAAAGTGGCGAAGAATCGGTGAGCGTATGGTAATCATTCACTTCATTAGGTTAGCCAGTTGGGTATGTAAAATTTAACTAGTTTTAGAGCTTCACCAAAAGATCGGATAGACTAGCCATCACACAGAATAGGCACAGGATATTTATGGACACTTGGTCAGCCGCCATAACACTATTTTTAATAATGGATCCATTAGGAAACTTACCGGTATTTATGTCGGTTTTAAAAACGATAGAACCTAAGCGTCGAAGAATTGTTTTAGCTAGAGAATTGTTCTTCTCACTTTTGATTATGTTTGCCTTTTTATTCAGTGGGCAAGCAGTGCTAGATTTTCTGAGTGTAAGTCAAGAAACGGTGAGTATCGCTGGCGGTATTATCTTATTTATCATAGGTATCAAAATGATCTTTCCTCAACCTGATGGAGTGACAGGTTTAGAGCCCGGTGAAGAACCTTTTATTGTACCTTTAGCTATTCCAATGATTGCAGGCCCCTCGGTATTGGCTGCGTTGATTTTACTCGCCAACCAAGACCACAGCAGAATGTTGGACTGGTCAATGGCATTAGGTGGGGCTTGGTTAGTATCTGCAACAATTCTTATGCTTTCTAGCACGTTTCATCGTATATTAGGCGAAAGAGGGCTTATCGCTATTGAGAGACTTATGGGTATGATCCTCATCATGATATCCATTCAAATGTTCTTAGATGGCGTAGGTAAATACTACGCCATCAAGTAGCAGTTACATTACTATTCATACAAAAGAGATTAACTTGAATAAAAAATTAAATATATTTCAACAAGTTAGAGAGTTGGAAGGATGGGCAGCTATTGCGTTTTCAGCAACTTTATTAGAGAGAATGCTGCCTAACTACAACTTGTTTTGTGAAGTTACAGAGTTTGCCGATCCAGCCCAATATCGCAAAACACTGAACTCAATTTGGGAGTGGTTAGCTGTCCCTAAAGCGAAAATAAATTTTAGTGCACAGTTAGAAAAAATAGAAGAACTTGTACCCGACGCCAGTAATTTTGATAATTATGGGGTGTACCCAGCAATAGACGTAGCCATGTCTATGTCGGCAACTATTTTGCTGATCCAAGGAGAAGATCCTCAAGGGGCGGTTGTCGTCAGTAAATTATCACAAGGTGGAGTCGAAGCTTTTATTGAGGCCAGTTCAGGTGAACCTCTAGAAAGCCAAGAAATTAAACAGCATCCGTTGATGCAGTGGGAGATAGAAACCCAGCAAGAATTATTGTTACTGCTAAAAGAATATCCCAAAGGCGCAGAAACCTGCAAAAAACTCAAAGCCCTAGCCACAGCTGAAGGTATGAGTAATATTGGTATCGAGATATAAATAATTTGCGTAAAGAATAAAAGGCAAACAATCTTGCATGTTTGCTTTTTAAGTTAATTCCTAGCGACCTACATCCCCTGTTATTTTGTCAATCGAGCCATGTCCCCCCTGCCCGCTGCAAAGCAGCTTTAGCTCTGTCTCCGATAAAGCCGAGATTGCACCTGAGATGTTTGCTTTTCTTTAATTAATTGCCAGTCTTGAGGTACGATATAATTGCCGCCTTGCCCTTCACATTCAATATAAATAACGCCATCAGGGGCAAGCAAGTTTTGGGCAGATATTGTGTTGACAACATCTGCCAACAGGTTTTTGTTGAACGGCGGATCTAAAAAAATCAAATCAAAGGGTTCAGTCAACTCATCGAGCACACGTAGAGCATTGCCTTGGATGAGCGCAACTTGCTCACTTTTTATATCTAATAATTTAATATTTTCCGCTATATTCGATGCCGCTTTTTTATCTAACTCAATAAAAGTCGCGCTGGCAGCGTAACGGGATAAGGCTTCAAATCCTAATCCTCCACTACCGGCAAAGACATCTAAACACTTAGCCTCTGTGGTATAGGGCATTAACCAATTAAACAAGGTTTCCTTGTTTCTATCAGTAGTGGGGCGTAAGCCCTGCACATCAAGTACAGGCAATTTTCGCCCACGCCATCGGCCACTAATGATACGAATTGCACCATTTGCCTTTTTGATTGTTTTTACGCCTCGCTTCATTTGGGATAGAAATGCTATTATTGTGAACTTATGTGAGTAGTGTACTTAATTAAATCAACGAATTTCCAAGGATTTTTCACCGGTATGTCAAAGTTTTTCAACTGGCTCAAGAAAAATAAAGATCAAGAAGAGACTTTACCTTCAGATCAAACCCCCTCTGTTCCCAGCGACAATCAAGCTGAACAGACCCCTAACCCAACCAAGAACAATGATTCTAAAACAAATAATTTGGATCAAAAAGATCGAAATAACAGTGATTTAGAACCAACCAAACTTGAAACCTCGGCTCATAATGAAATAATCGAAAGCGAAGCAGAAGAAGCAGAAATCGCGTTAGAAACTAATGATTCTTATATCGAAGTCGATGAAGAGCCTAAATCTGCCCTTGTTGAGAATAAAACACCAACTGAAGTTGTTGAGCAAAATACCAGCGACGACGTGACCGACATTGAAGCTGAACAGCAACAAGTTAACGTCGAGCCCATTGTCGAATCAAAAGTTGCAGTAGAAAAAACCGGATTTTTTAGTAAATTAAAACGCAGTTTGTCGCGCACCAAAGAAAGTATCGGCAGTGGTATTTTTGGGATATTTCGTGGCAAAGCAATCGACGACGATTTATTCGAAGAGTTAGAAACCCAATTGTTAGTGGCCGACTTAGGCATGAACACAACGGTTAAGTTAATTAAACAATTAACTGACAGCTCAAATCGTAAACAACTTAAAGATGGCGAAGCTTTGTATCAACTGTTGAAAGAGCAAATGGCGGAGATATTGACTAAGGTCGATAGCCCCTTGGAGATAAAATCAGCTTCAGGGCCTTTTGTTATTTTAATGGTAGGTGTGAACGGAGTAGGTAAAACAACGACCATAGGAAAAATGGCGAAACAATTTCAACGTCAAGGTAAAAAAGTAATGTTAGCAGCGGGAGATACGTTTAGAGCTGCAGCAGTAGAACAGTTAGAAGTGTGGGGCGAGCGAAATAATATTCCCGTTGTTGCACAGCAAACTGGCTCGGATAGCGCGTCAGTTATATTTGATGCCTTTCAATCGGCCAAAGCCAAAAACGTAGACATACTGATTGCCGACACTGCTGGGCGATTGCAAAATAAAGATCACCTAATGGAAGAGTTGAAAAAAGTAGTGCGGGTGATGAAAAAAATCAATCCAGATGCTCCCCACGAAATTATGCTCACTTTAGATGCCAGTACCGGCCAGAATGCCGTTAGTCAAACTAAGTTGTTCCACGAAGCTGTCGGCTTAACTGGCATTAGTTTAACTAAGCTAGACGGTACAGCTAAAGGTGGCGTGATATTCTCAATTGCCGATGAATTTAACATTCCTATTCGTTATGTAGGAATTGGTGAAGGGATAGACGATCTCACGTCCATTTAACGGCAAAGATTTTGTAGACGCTCTTTTCACAGAAACAGACCATCAAGCAGAGCAGGAGAACTAGTCTCCCATGATAAAGTTTGAGCAAGTCAGTAAGACCTATCCAGATGGACAACAAGCCCTCAGAAAAGTCGACTTTCATATTGAACCCGGTGAAATGGCCTTTTTAACTGGCCATTCGGGAGCAGGAAAAAGTACCTTACTCAAACTCATTTCTATTATGGAGCGGCCTACTGTTGGTAGGGTGCTAATTAACGGCCACGATCTCAGTACGATTCAACGCAAACAAATAGCTTATATCCGTAGAGATATAGGCATGATATTTCAAAGTCACCAATTATTGATGGATAAGACTGTGTTCGATAATGTCGCTTTACCACTAATTATTGAAGGCTTTTCACATAAAGAAACAGCCAAGCGCGTGCATGCAGCATTAGAAATGGTAGGCCTTAGAGATAAAGTTAGAAATTTACCCATGATGCTCTCAGGGGGCGAACAACAAAGAGTTGGAATTGCTCGCGCGGTAGTCAATAAACCTCCTTTGTTATTAGCTGACGAGCCAACGGGAAACTTAGATCCCAAGTTATCAATGGAAATCATCAAGCTATTCGAAGACTTTAATCAGGCCGGGGTTTCGGTTTTTATTGCGACCCATGATTTAGGTCTTATTGCTCGCATGAAATACCGTACCTTAACGCTCAAACAGGGCCAAATGATTACAGATGGGTTAACCCAAGAATTTCAAAGCGATGATTTATATGTCTAAGTTAATTTCTTATTTTTCACAGGTTTTGGTATGAGCATCTTATTTAAAGGCCGAGTGCAAGGGGCGCAAATTAGCAAAGTGTCTTTTGCTCAAAGAGTCACAATGTTTTTTATCAGCCATTTTAGGCAAGCCTTAGGCAGCCTTGGAGAGCTCTGGCGCTCTCGTCTTTCAGCGATTATGACAATAGGCGTATTGGGGCTAAGTATTACTTTGCCTTCAACGTTATACGTTATGGTTAAAAATGCCGAAAACGTCAGTTCTGGATGGGAAGAAGCCTCTCAAATATCATTGTTTTTGCAAGAAACGGCGAATAAACAAGATGTCGATCAATTCCTAAAACGCATTCAACTTTGGCCAGAAATTGACTCCATAGACTTTATTTCGGCGGACAAAGCGTTAGATGAATTTAAACAACTATCAGGCTTTGGCGATGCAATCGCTTATCTAGATAAAAACCCGTTGCCTAATGTTGTATTGGTTACCCCCACATCTCGACATAGTGCCCCCACACCTGCACGTCTGTTATTAGATAAACTTAAAAAAGAGCGTGAAGTGGATATCGGAAAATTAGATATTGAGTGGCTAGAGCGCCTTCACGCAATCTTAAATGTAGTGAAAGATCTAGTCACAATCATCGCACTGCTCTTGTTTCTGGCTGTAGTCCTCATTATTGGAAACACAATAAGACTTAATATTCTCAGTAAAAAGGATGAGATTTTAGTCATGAAACTGGTTGGGGCCACCGATGCTTTTATACAACGCCCATTCATGTATACAGGATTTTGGTATGGTTTCTTAGGGGGTGTTGGCTTGGTTTGCTGTCACTCTGTTACTTTGGTGGATGAGTAGTAGTGTTGCTGCTGTAAGTGCGCTATATCAAAAGAGTTTTGATATCACCGGTTTAAATTTTACAACATTCGTTGTTATGTTAGTGGTCTCGGTATTTTTAGGGTTGAGTGGTTCGCTATTATCGGTCAGGCGACATGTACGACAAATAGAGCCTAAATAATCTTAACCGAAGTCAGGTTGTTGCTGTGTCGCGAATATTTTAGGGTAGCTTTAGTAGCGCTAGGCAGCATACCTAGCGCGCTCTCGAAAAATCCTCAGCTCAAACCAAATATCTAGACACCAAGGTCAACAATCGCTCGTTAAAACTCAATCAATATCGATGGATATTAATCGATTCAGCTCGGTATATCGATGATGTAAATGGTGATTGTCCTGAGCATAGGGCTTGAGCCCTATAACTAACTGCTTGTTTTGCTCAAATGGCGGCCATTTCACCAGCCCCTTACTATTTGGGTTGCCGGTTTTGATAAAATTGATGAAGTATTGCTGTATTGTTTTTGAGACTAGATAATCTTCTGGCCGCCAATGATAAAGCGGGTTCACGTCTAAATTCCCCAAAGCATATTCTATTTCCGCAGAATGGGTCGCCCCTCGAGCGTTCCCTTGAGGCCATTTATTAGTCCAATATTGAGCTTTCATTTGTGGTCTAACATGATCATAGTGATAATAATAATTAGGATTTTGATTGGTTTTGCTCACCACATTCATCCAATTCCAAGTGGACAAACTAATAAACTCATCACTGGCTATTGCCTGTGCAGCGTCTTTTACCTGCTCACTAGATTCGGCTGGGTATAGACTTAACATGTGTTGGTAGATACGAGGATAGCGGCGTTTTACTGCCTTACGGTAGTTATCTACTGTAGGCTCTTCGTTTTGCAATATGCTTCGGTAGCTACCTTCTTGAGAATTATTTCCCGCTAAAAGAGGTACCTTTGCATACTCCCCTTGTTGATACATTTGAATAATATTTTTAGGGATGACATATTTATCTATAGTCGCTGAAAATCGGCCATATTGAGTTTTAGCCACAGCTGTAAGTAGCTTTTTAGCTGGCACTTGTCTTAGCTGAGCAATACTATTGTTTGAGATCAATTGCTCCTGTTCAATCAAAGCATCTACTAATTTCTCTCCCCAATTTTCGGCAGTAGTTAAAGTTGTCAATCGACCCGCTAATAACGAACCGCTTTCGCCTATCGCCCCACTTATCATGTCTCTGGACAGAGGAGAAGCCATCAAAGCACTAACCGAGAAAGAACCAGCAGATTCACCCGCAATTGTTATTTTATCTGGATTGCCTCCAAATGCATGAATATTCCGTTTAACCCACTGCAATGCTGCAGCTTGATCCATAAAGGTATAATTTCCCGAGCCCCCATAGCCTGAAGCTTTTGACAGCTGCGGATGGGCCAATAAACCAAACACCCCTAAACGATAATTGACAGTCACGGTGACTATGCCCTTGGTTGCCATATTTGCACCGTCGTATCGTTTTTCAGATCCGTCTCCAGCGGCAAAACCACCACCATAGAAATAAACTAAAACAGGCAAGTTATTGGATTGTTCTGCAGGTGTCCAAACATTTAAGAACAAACAATCTTCGCTAGTTCCCGAATCTCGAAACTGCATGTCACTGTATAGAGAACGTTGCATACACCTATTACCAAACTGCTTGGCACTTTTCACGCCTTGCCAATTTGTAGCCGGTTGTGGTGGCCGCCACCTTAGCTCGCCTACTGGTGCTTTTGCAAAGGGAACGCCTTTAAATGAGCGAACACCACTAGTGCTATCAACTGTGCCCTGCAAAGTGCCTTCGGCGACCTTAACAATATTCGGCTGTAGATGCCCCTCGACTTGACTACAGCCAAAAACAAGTAAACTCATCAGCACTAAAAAGCTAGTGTGTATCAATCCCATCATTGCTCCTTTAAAAAGCCTAGTTGCTTACCCTAACGGCTGCAGACATCAAATACAACAGTCTGAATACAGCCCAGAGACAGAATAGCCGCTTCAGCAATAGTACATGACAGTGTTGCATCCTATTTTATGCAACTAGTTCTGGCGTTTATTAATGGGCTGTATTATTTTCTCTTAGCGTTTTCTCAATTTAGTTATTTTCTTCACGATGCCAAACACTTTATCCATTCGTTCCTATGGTCGTCAAAAAGTCAGTCACACCCATGCCTTCAATCAATTGGTTTTACCGTTGCGAGGGGTAATTAATATCGAGGTAAATTCGTATAAAGGTAAAGTCACACCTTGACGAGTGTGTGGTGATTAAATCTACCAATGTACATTCTTTTACAGCAGACACAGAAGCAAGGTTTGTGGTAGCAGACTTAGACACCTTGCCAGATAACATTATTCATTCAGACTCGGTAGTTTTCTCAATTAGTAAGCCCTTACTCCTATTTTTGGCGTTTATTGAAGGGCAGTTGGAATTTCATGTAAATAAGAACCTAGAGAGGTTGTGCTACCAGACATTCTATTCTCTGCTGTCAGAACAAAAATTGTTCACACAATTAGAGCGCAGAATTCGCGAAGCAATTGAGTATATAGAAGCAAACATTACCCAGCAGTTACCAATTAGTCAATTGGCTCAAGTCGCGTACCTAAGTGAAACCCAGTTCAAAAAATCATTCAAACTCCAAGTAGGTACAACCGTTGCTAAATATATTGTGAACTTACGCATGGATAAAGCCAAAGCGCTCTTACTGCATACCGATTACCCTATTCACATAGTAGCAGAACAAGTTGGCTACACCGACTACACAGCTTTTAGTCGCCGTTTTTCTGCTCATTTTGCCATGCCCCCATCCAAGTTTATGAGTTAATGACGTCTGTATTGCATACAAAAGCGTCTTTTTAGCAATAAGTAGAAGGCAAATTTCCCATATAATTTAACGTCACTAAACAGCGATAGGGGAATAGACATACTTGCCAAAAATGACGTCACTAAAGGCACAATTGCCATAATTCTGAGCAGTCTTTTTGGGGGACCACTGGCACAATGGCTACCTTTACAACCCAAGTTAGCCCATTAGCAACAGGCACTTTCGCCATGGGTGTTGGAGGAATTTTACTTCTACTTAGCGCCTACAAATCTTTATTTAAAGACATCAAAAAACTTAGAAATCGGCCATTACTTTTATTAACCGGTGGACTGTCGATTGCCGTGTATCCTTTAGCATTCTATACCTCAATGCATTGGTCTGGTGTGGCTATTGGAACGGTTATCTCTATTGCCTCAGCGCCTTTTTTCTCTTTTTACTAGAACGTCTAATCAACAACAAACCAACCTCTACACGTTGGATGGTCAGTTTTTTAATTGGTGCTGTTGGCATAACTCTGCTTACCCTTGGCCAGCAAAAAAGCCCGAGCGCATCATTCACTTCTGACACTTACTATTGGGGCGTAGCTTTGGGACTTGTAGCCGGTTTAACTTATGCCATCTATTCATGGGTCGCGAAGCAAATGATAGAAAGTGGCATCAGCTCAACGTCTTCCATGGCAAGTATGTTTGGCTTAGCAGCAGTTATGTTACTCCCTTCTTTATTCTTGACCGGTGATAATTTGTTGTCTGGTGCCACTAACATTACCGTCGCCCTTTATATGGCGGTAATCCCTATGTTTTTGGGATACTTGTTATTTGGCTATGGTTTACGACATGTTCATGCTAGCGAAGCCACGCTGATAACCTTATTAGAGCCAGTCGTTGCAACTTTATTAGCAATTTCAATAGTGGGCGAGGTATTTAACTACCTAGGCTTGTTAGGGATGTTTTTGATTGGAGTGTGCCTACTGCTACAAATAATCAAACCGCAAAAGTGCCAAGTTTCACTTAGCTAATTGTTCATTTTTGCAGTAAATAGACTGCATCAAATACCTTTTTCTGGCCCTTAAATCCCCCATCAATTCTGTCTCGATATAACTGTTTAACGGTGTAGTAAGCAGAATAATGACGTTGAACTTCATCTGCTGTTACACTGAAAGGAGGACCTGCGAGGAGTGATTGATCATAATCAAAGGTGACTAAAAGCTGTTGAGCATAATTTGTAATATGAAGTAGGTGAGCGGTATATTTGTCCCGCAGGGATTGAGGTAAAGCAACTATTGCAGCCCTATCATATACGCCATCAAGGGCCCCAATATCAACAGAGTTTAATGCAAAGAAATCCCCCACGAAGACACACAATTTTGGCGCAGAGTATTGGGTAAATACGCCGTGAGGTTTAACAATAGGCTCAACATCCAACTCACTAAACAAAGCAATAACTGCATTTTCATTTAGTTCATTAGCGACAACCTCAACACCGCGATCTAATAGCCAAGCTATGTCACGAGTTTTTCCACACAAAGGAACAAAAATTCTAGGCGCGCTACTAAGTTCTAGACTCTCAAAATAGCTTTTCAGTAAATAACTACCTTCAATTTCATGAAACCCTATTTCGTTGTTACGCCAGCGTTGATGCCAAAAGTCATGTTCCATTTAGCGTTTCCTTAGGTACCATTTATATTCGGTGTATGTGGTTGTAGTGAATCGTGCAGCACATAAATAGTTCGTAGCCTCTAGTCTAACGAGATACCATCAGTTGACTCGCCCGTATCATCAGCACCACTCTTAACCGCTTCAACTTCAATGCCGTCCACTCGCTGCAATCCTCTTGGCAACTTATTACCTCGGCGACCACGTTCACCTTGATAATGAGCCAAATCAGCAGCCGTCAGTGTCATACCTCGCTTACCAGCTAGAATTTTCACATTAGCGCCCACAGGTACCACAGCTAATACTTTTACGTACTCTTCACGAGATTGCGCTTTAGCTGAGGGAATGCTTATCAGCTTATTCCCTTTACCTTTACCTAAACTAGGTAAATCGCGAAGTGGAAACATCAACATACGGCCTTCGTTAGAAATAGCTAAGCACCAGTCACTTTTCAAGTCATGTACAGGTTGTGGATTGATAATTTTTGCCGCGTTAGACAAAGACAAATAGGCTTTACCGGCTTTGTTTTTACTGATCATATCGCTGAACTTACCGACAAAACCGTAGCCTGCGTCTGAAGCCATTAAGTATTGCTGAGTATCTTGACCCATGACAACGTGCTCAATATTTTCTCCGCCCACCACATTAAAACGCCCGGTAAGAGGTTCACCTTGACTTCTCGCTGACGGGAGTCCATGAGCATCACATGAAAACGCTCGGCCAGAAGAGTCTAAAAAGACAACTTGCTGATTACTACGTCCTTTTGCACTAGATTGATAACTATCACCAGCTTTGTAACTTAGGCCAACAACATCAACATCATGACCTTTAGCACAACGCGCCCAGCCTTTTTCCGATAACACCACGGTGACCGCTTCTGATGGCATCAGTTCTTTCTCAGAAAGCGCCTTTGCTTCGCCGCGGGCGACGATGGGCGAACGACGCTCATCTCCGTAAAGCTCCGCTGCGGCCAATATTTCTTTTTTGATCAAGGTTTTTAGGCGCCTATCTGAACCTAGCAATAGTTGCAGTTCATCACGCTCTTTAGCTAATTCGTCTTGCTCACCTTTTATTTTCATTTCTTCCAATTTAGCTAGGTGCCGCAATTTCAATTCAAGAATGGCTTCAGCTTGAATATCTGACAAAGCAAACTGGGCCATCAACGCTTGCTTAGGTTTATCTTCATAACGAATAATGCGGATCACTTCGTCAATATTCAAAAAGGCAATCAATAAACCTTCAAGAATATGTAGTCTGGCAAGCACCTTGTCTAATCGATACTGTAACCTACGCACTACAACATCTTTCCTAAAGACTAGCCACTCTGACAAAATACTGCGTAAGTCTTTAACTTGGGGCGGCCATCTAGGCCAATCATATTAATATTGACCCGATAACTTTTTTCTAAATCGGTAGTAGCGAACAAATGTTGCATTAACTGCTCAACATCAACCCTGTTGGAGCGTGGGGTAATCAACAACCTAGTTGGATTTTCATGATCAGACTCATCTCGCAAATCGCTTACCATTGGCAACTTTTTGGCTTGCATTTGTCCAGCAATTTGTTCGAGAATTTTTCCGCCTGATGCCTGATGAGGTAGCGCGGTAATGATGATATCGCCATTATCTTCGTGGTACACCCCTCGCATTTTTACAGAACCTTTACCTGATTCATAAATTTTGGCGATATCTGCTTTGGAGGTTATAATTTCAGCGTCAGTTGGATAGTCGGGGCCTTGCACAAATTCCAATAGTTCATGCAATTCTGCTTTACTATTATCTAGTAAATGCGCACAAGCATTCGCAACTTCACGAACATTATGGGGTGGAATATCGGTAGCCATACCAACCGCAATCCCAGTAATTCCATTTAGTAAAATATGCGGCAATCTAGCTGGTAACACTTTAGGTTCGTCCAGAGTACCATCAAAATTCGGCTGCCAATCTACTGTGCCTTGGCCCAATTCGGTTAGTAATACTTCACTGAATTTTGATAACCGAGATTCGGTATAACGCATGGCGGCAAAAGATTTAGGGTCGTCTGGCGCGCCCCAGTTACCTTGCCCGTCGACTAAAGGATATCGATAAGAAAATGGCTGCGCCATTAATACCATTGCTTCGTAACAAGCTGAGTCACCATGTGGATGAAATTTACCTAACACATCACCTACTGTACGAGCTGACTTCTTATATTTAGCAGCATTGCTTAAACCTAGTTCAGACATCGCATAAATAATCCGCCTTTGCACGGGCTTTAACCCATCACCAATATGCGGCAAAGCTCTATCCATAATTACGTACATGGAATAGTTTAAATAAGACTCTTCCGTAAAACGACGCATTGGTAATTGTTCAATGCCATCTTTATTGATAATAGTTTCTTGGCTCATACTCGACTATTTACACCACTGGTTGAATTGTTACATATCGCTCTATTGTAAGGTAGATTACCTCATAAATTGAATTGGTTAAATCACCCTGCAACATTCTTCTAGTTAGGATTGCTTCAAACACCTATGAGATGGTTTAATACTATTCAACTATCAGCTTTGGTATATGTATATTCATGACATTTCGACTTGTCAGACTCTTTGTTCTCCTAATTGCTACGCTGCCAATTTTTTGTTTTGCGCAAAGTAACATTCAATTAATTTCAACCGATGCCGTTCTACCATTATCAGCGCAACTAAAAATATTTAATGAAACTGACCAAGTTTTAACCTTAGAGCAAATCAGAAATCGAACGGCTGAATTTAATTGGCCAACTGCAGACAATTCAAATTATGGCTATTCAGACAAGGGCGTATGGTTGTACACCACTATAAGTAACGTCACGACGGAAAATGACTGGGTACTCGATATTAACTTTAGCCAGCTTGAAAAAGCGGATATGTATGTATTGTTTAACGATAAAATTATTGCACAGTCAGAACAAGGAAAATTAGGCAAAGATCTCAATTACCGCCTTCCTACATTAGAAGTGACCTTACCGTACGCACAAACAGTAGCGATATTCATTCGCTTAGAAAACAAACAATCGAGCATCCTAGCACCTATTATTTTGCAAACACAGGCACACCATAAAACCGCTACGTTCTACGACAACATACTGTGGGGGCTTTTTTACGGCGGCCTCATTATGTTGGCCATCTATATACTAATTTTGTATATAACTTTTAGAGACAATAATTTACTAGGTTATGTAGCCTATATATTCTCAGTACTATTGTGGCAATTCATCTGGGGTGGACACTTTGTACTGATGATGCCTACCTACTTATCGAGTTGGTTAGGGGCCCACACAGACATAATTTTCACTGTTATTGGTATCACTTCCGGCTTGTTTACATTGTCATTACTAGACGCTGAGAAGACAGCCCCTAAATCGCTACCTTTTATTAAGTATTGCATATTTACTTTTTCCATTTTAGCCGTCAGTACGATACTCGGAATATTGCCTCCATTGTGGCAAAGCCAACTGGTTTATGTTGCGAGTTTTATTGCCATGATTATTTATACTTGTGCGGGCTTCGAAAGTTATTCGAATAAATTTTATTCCAGCAGATTTTATATACTCGGTTGGTGTATTTTAGCCACTTGCGGATTTTTTACCTTTAGTAAGTTATTCGGCGTTTTACCGATAAACATTTTTACTTCTCATTGTTTTCAAGTAGGTTTATTTGTTCAAGTATGTTTATTCTCTGTAGCCTTGATAGACAAGAGCCGCTATCAATTACAGCTCGAAGTGGAACAGGCAACAAAGGACTTGCGCAATAATATTGAGTTGGTAGAAGAACAAAATGTTCGCTTGGACATAGCCAGAAAAGACGCGATTGCAGCGAGTCATGTTAAGTCACAATTTCTTGCCAATATGAGTCATGAAATTCGTACCCCGTTAAACGCTATATTAGGCTTTAGCAAAGAGCTTCACTCTGAAAACTTGCCAATCGAAAAACAAGAGCATGCAAGTATTATCAATGCCGCTGCTGATAACTTACTCAACATTGTTAATGACGTTTTGGACTTTTCAAAGATAGAAGCGGGTAAGTTACAAATCAATAACCACCCGTTTTCACCCAACCAATTATTAGAAGACGTGGTTAGCGTGATGGCAAAATCCGCCCACCTTAAAAACTTAGAATTTATCTACGACCTTGATCCCCTTCCCGAAAAACTAATTGGTGACAGCTATCGAATTAAGCAATTGCTTAACAACTTATTAGGTAATGCACTTAAGTTTACTGATTATGGTCACATAAGGTTGTCAGTGAGCGGTAAAGAAAAAGAACATGGTATTTATGAACTAACTCTAAGAATTGAAGACTCTGGTATTGGTATTAGTCGGGAAGATAAGAGAAAGCTGTTCGCCGCATTTTCTCAAGTAGATGATGCGCTAAATCGCTCGTATCAAGGTACTGGACTAGGATTAGTTATATGCCAAGAGTTAGTAAAGCTAATGCGCGGCGAACTGTCACTACAAAGTACGCCTGGTGTGGGTAGTGTATTTACCGTGACAATTCGCAACAACCTGCTCAATACCAATTTATCAATTAAACCAGACGGGCCTTGGCAGGGTAAGCAGATAATTTACTTTGATCCCAATCCACTTTCTCGATACTGCGGCATAAAAATGCTCACTTCGCTGGGAGCCGTTGTCACTGGCGTTGAATCTTTAGCATTCTTGAAAACCATAAAAGGACAACACGACACTTTATTTATTAGCGTCCCCTGGAATAAAGTCAGCTTATTACCCAATATTCTTGAAGCCACGCGGCACGTAGAAGCTAAAAGCGCTGTACTCCTTTATTCTGCTGCAGAATCGCTATCTAGTCGAACTGACCTATCACAGTATTTTCTGCATAAAATACGTTTGCCTCTTACCTTAGGGAAAATAGACAGTTTACTGCAAGTGCCTGTTAAAGCTCCCATTAACGCTTTGCAGCAAAAACTGATGTCTCTTCCCAAAGTTAGAGTGTTAGCGGTGGATGATATGGAAATGAACTTACTGTTGCTGACCACTTGGTTTAAAAATACCAATTTGCAATTAACTTTATCTTACGGCGGAAAAGACGCGGTAGATCAATGCCAGATCCACGAGTTTGACTTAATTTTAATGGATGTACAGATGCCAAATTTAGATGGTTTAGCAGCCACTAAATTAATACGGCAAACCCCTTTAAATTTGGGAACACCGATCATAGCAGTGACCGCACATGCTTTTAAAGAAGAGCAGGACAGGCTACTAAGTTCGGGCATGGATGACTATTTACCCAAGCCCATCAACCTTTCAGATTTGGTTGACCTAATACAACGTTGGTGCCAAGTAACCGATCATGTTGAAGAGAACGTAAAGAGTTTTGATTGGGACTTGGCCTTAGTTAGATCAAACCAAAATGAGTTAGCAGCCAAAGATCTTTTGATTAAATTTATGCAGCAATTACCCAAATTATTGCTAGAAATAGAGAATACAAGCTTGCAAAAAGACTTTGCTGAGTTACAGGCCGTCATCCACTTACTGCATGGAGCATGCTGTTATACCGGTGTGCCAGCGATACACAAGCTTTGTGATAAAATTGAAACATTACTTAAAAATAGTAAGCACTCGGCGGCTCTAGCGCTCATACCTAATTTGCTAAGTGAAGGAAGAATTATTCTACAAATAGGCAAACAAAAAATACAACCTCAGATAAACCTTGGGTAACAGGTTTGCTAACGCATTGTTCTGCGCAGTTACTCAACACTTGTGATGTTCAACAAGCAACCCAGAAAGTGAACCTAGCCATTTAGATTGAAAAATGGCTTGAACATAATCAATTGACTGAATTTTAAGTCGCCGGTTATATATCAAAGACTAACCTTGATTAGTATAAGCATTATGCATAGATACGTGTTGTTGGCATCGCTTAAGTAAATTAACGAAATCTATTTCACTTCGATCTAAGTCAGATGCCGATATATAAATATCGTAGCCTAACCTTTCTCTTAATTTACTCATTCTATTAGCAAACATAGCTTGCACGCCCTTATACTCCCGTCCACAAATAGTCTTGTAATAGTCATCTTCCAATAGATCTTCACCATAACAACTCCCTGAAGAGCAATTATCGGTGGAATGCAAAAGTAATGAGCGCTGCTCCATTAAGATGTTAGTCATCAAACGCGGAGAAATAACGCTTAAAAAGGTAGGGTAGTCTTTCAACTTGATGCCAATCATGTCTAATTTCTCACTAGCAAAGCCACGATTAACGGAAGGTATATCTATTCTTTGAATGTTACTCCAACTTAATGTCCAATTTCCTTGCCTACGTTTATGAACAATTTCATTCTTAGATAAAATGAAACTATATTCAGGTTCCCGATACTTTACCCAAGCGACAACAAGAGCAACAATCGACAAACTAATAAAAAAATACCAACTAAGTAGTAAGTATCGGGCAATATAATCAAACTAGCGGTACCAAACACTAAAGCTGCAGCACCTAGTAAAGTGCTAGTAATAACGTTGCGCTTCGAGACACTTCTTATCTCTATGACTTCATTCATAATTATGCCCAAAAATACAAATAAATTATGCACATCAAAATAGCCCAAATAATCATGGCTCTTAGTTGCTTACATTTTTTGCATTTAGTTTGCCACCAAGATGACTTACGTTTTTTAGACTGACTCATTTTGCGATCATACACTTAATACATGAAGCTGTTTAGGCATAAATAGAATTGAGTTTAGGGCGGTGAGTATACCTAGTTAACCCAAGCCGATGAAGAGTATATTAACCTGAGCTCAGGATAAGAAGTATCGTTTAAGCTAAGCACTATTGTTAGCTAAGCAATATAATTCAATAATTTAATATATTTTTGTCTACATAACCTCAGCTAAATGTTACTCAGTAAAGAAATTTTTGGTGTATAGCAAGGTGGATTGTTGTACCTAATACGTGTTATTGCTAAATAATCCAACGCAGCTAGATACAAAAAGAGCGTTATCCGGAGGTTCTGGCTTACCCAGGATCCAGGTTATTTAGGTAGCGGTATTCTATAAAGGGCTTGAAAGAAAGAGCAAAGTACGTAAATTTCATGCAATTACGTACTTTACTCACAATCCAACATCATTACTTAATCTTACTAAGAAACGCTGAAACTTGGCTTGATTCACGCTTTCTAGAAAACTCAGCAAGTGTAGAACCATTACATTTAACACCGTCATCAGATACGATTAAGCTAACTACACCTGATTTAGTCGACGCCACTTGACCAATTTTACTGCGAAAACTTTTATTCAACATTTTTACGTCGTCAGCAACTACTGCTTCACAAAAACTAGAATACTCTGTATCGCCTTTAAATTTGTATTTAGCTTTACTTTTAGATTCCATGGCTGCACTTGCGTTAAAAGCACATAATGCCACTGTTACTACTGCAATTAGTTTTTTCATTTTTACTTCCTCAAGTTGTGCGTAATTCGCACTATATTTATGACTGAAGATGAAAGTATTTTCTGTATTTTTAATGTTCTAAATGGGTAAATGTACTGTAAAGCGTCGTAATTTAGTTTACGCCAACCTGTAAAGCATTGATTTTATTGTATTTTTAAAATATGTATATAACTTAAAGAATAGAAAACGACAATTAATACCAATAAAAATTCTAAGAGGATGTTTGGTTTGCACCTAAATGATTAGTTTTTCAGCCAGTTGTTAATCCTATTTAACATATTTCAAGCCAAAGTAGCTTGAGCACACTGACTCAAAACAATATCACATATAATAATAAGCCAATAATATGTATTGAGAATAATGTTTCGAGCAGTTAAAAATTGAGTACAACAATAATTCAATGCAAGACACCATTGTTGCAAACTACTATAATTATGCATCGCACATTTCTATACCATCACTTTAAATGATCACTAAAACTCAGTTACTCCCCGAGTGGGCACCTCAAGAAGCAGTTATTCTCGCTTGGCCTGATGACCAAACAGATTGGGCTCCGTGGTTAAATGATGTACAAGCCGTCTATCTAGAAATAATTAGTACCTTGAATGCACAAGGCATATCTATAATTTTACTCATTAGACAAAATCAAATTTCTTACTGTAAGAAGCAACTTGCTAAACAAGCTAGCGTTATTTTTGTACCTTCTGAATATAATGATACTTGGGTTAGAGATTATGCGTTTTTAACGTGCAAAGACAGCCAACACAATTATTCACCGGTAGAATTTACATTTAATGGCTGGGGCAATAAGTTTGATGCATCTAAAGACAATAAGATTAATCAGTACGTATTAACTGGTTTATGCAAAAACTCAATTAAAACGCTAGATCTTGTTGTTGAAGGGGAGCAATAGAAATTGACCAAAATGGACTATTACTATCTACTAAACTTTGTTTGACTAACCCTGAACGCAACGGCCAATATACGCTTTCCCAATACAAGACTTTCTTCTCAGAGAACTTAGGCGCTAGTAACTCAATCATTTTGGAGAACGGGCACCTAGAAGGGGACGATACTGATGGGCACATAGACACATTAGTCAGATTTACACCTGATTCAGGTTTAGTTATTCAGTCCGCGTATAACCACCCTACTGACCCTCATTACAGTGGACTATCAGCTTTGGTCGACGAATGTAAGCGTCATTTGCCTACACACAAAATCTATGAATTGCCACTGCCTATTGTTGTAAACCCAAAAGGGGACAGATTACCGGCATCTTATGCAAACTATCTACTATCAAATCAAACGGTGTTGTGCCCAACTTATCAACAACCCGAAGATAACCAAGCACTTGCAATAATACAAAAGGCCTACCCGAGTTATAAAATTATAGCGATAAATTGCTTGCCATTAATCCAGCAATTCGGCAGCTTACACTGCATTAGTATGCAAATACCAAAAGGCACCTTAAAGCCTGAAATAGTGCAACAATTTTCCGAGGGAATTACAGAATATGAAAAATAATCGAAAGCTCAAAGTTGGCTTGGTTCAGCAGGCAGTAAAAGACAATGATAAACAAGTAAACTGGCAGCGTTCAGCACAACAAATTACCCATTTAGCGTCTGAAGGCTGCGAACTAATATTGCTCCAAGAATTACACAGCACCTTATATTTTTGTCAACAAGAAGATACAGATGCCTTTGATTTAGCAGAAGAAATTCCTGAGCCTGCAACTGAATATTTCGCCCAAATAGCGGCTCAATTAAATATAGTTTTGGTGACTAGCCTTTTTGAAAAACGGGCGACAGGTCTATATCACAATACAGCAGTCGTATTTGACAAACAACAGGGCATGGTGGGTAAATACCGTAAAATGCATATACCCGATGATCCAGGATTTTATGAAAAGTTTTATTTCACTCTAGGTGACATGGGATTTAAACCAATCCAAACCAGTGTTGGAAAACTAGGCGTGTTAGTATGCTGGGATCAATGGTACCCAGAAGCAGCTCGCTTAATGGCCATGGCCGGTGCCGAAATACTCTTTTACCCTACAGCAATAGGCTGGGACCTAAATGACTCTAAAGAAGAGCAATTAAGACAACAGGATGCCTTAGCAAACTATTCAAAGGGGTCATGCGGTAGCCAATTCATTACCAGTAGTCGTCGCCAACCGAACCGGATATGAAGCATCTCCCATGGAATCTAACGCTGGGATTCAATTTTGGGGAAATAGCTTTATAGCGGGTCCTCAAGGAGAGTTACTTGCCAAAGCTAGTGCGGATAGTGAAGAAAACCTAATTGTCGAATTAGATTTAGCTAGGACAGAGCAAGTGAAAAGAATTTGGCCATATTTTAGAGACCGAAGAATAGATGCCTACGATCAACTTACTAAGCGTTGGATAGATTAAAACTCCCAACTGGTTTCTACCGTTAGCACTATTCAACAAAGTATCTTTAATTTTAGATAGCCCAAAAGATTAAGAAAAAGCCCTGAGCGTTGTGTGCTCAGGGCTTTTCGTGTAATTGGGAGTCTGGCTGTCGACTACATGCGACCGCTGAAGACTTTTATTCCATTACAGAATACAAAGTATACTTTGAATAGCAAACTTTTGAGATTTGTTCCAAACGTCAATTAAGTGCTAGGTACCCTTTCTTTTGAATAGGAGTCTGGCAGTCGACTACATGCGACCGCCATGGATGGCGGAAGGTAGAATAACGCAGGAGCAGTTATCGAGATGTAGGAGGTAGAGCGAAGCAGGATGCCAGAGCCGAGTGCGACCTACCTGAATGTAGGAAGTGCAGAAAAATGTCTGGAACATTTTCTGTCTACTCTCGCAGGAGGGAAAAGCGGGATTTTAGCTCCGCTTTTCAATGAGCCACGGATGGCGAGTTTGGTTGCATATCATCAGGGGTTAAATCGAAACTTTCTGGAGCATTGCTCCAGCGGTTTAACAGCTTGGCATGGATGCCAAGGTTGGGTGCCGATCATCAGGGATGTGTATTTGACGACTTTACGTGATACTCACCCAACCGCCTGAATGAGAGGAGCTCTGCGACTGTCCGGGAATCCACTTCGTGATGGGAAAATGCCGTATTGAGACGAGCGCTGCTCGGCTAGGCATTTTCAATGAGTCATGGATGACGAATTTGGGTGCATCTCATCAGGGGTTAAATCGAGGCTTTCTGGAGCATTGCTCCAGCGGTTTAACAGCTTGGCATGGATGCCAAGGTTGGGTGAGCATCATCAGGGATGTGTGATTGACTACATTAAAAGTATCACAACTTTTCTAAGCTGCGTGTGTGGGAATAATCTGTTTCTTTAGGCACATGCGCCGCCTGATTAGTCATACGTGATACTCACCTAACCGCCTGAACGACAGGAGCTCTGCGACTGTCCGGGAATCCACTTTGTGATGGTTTATTGCTGGGTAGCATTGCGCGAATGCGCTTATACGAAAAAGCCCTGAGCGTTGTATGCTCAGGGCTTTTCGTGTAATTGGGAGTCTGGCAGTGTGCTACTCTCGCATGGGGGGAAGCGGGGTCTTTTAAGAGCGCAGCTCTTACCGCTGTAACGAGTCAAGCTATGCTTGATTCCGGGAATCCACTTCGTGATGGGAAAATGCCGTATTGAGACGAGCACTGCTCGGCTAGGCATTTTCAATGAGTCATGGATGACGAATTTGGGTGCATCTCATCAGGGATGTGTATTTGACTAATCTAAGTGATACAACTTTTCAATCCCCCAAAACGCAAAAAGCCACCTCGTTAAAGGTGGCTTCGTACTTAATTGGGAGTCTGGCAGTGTGCTACTCTCGCATGGGGAAACCCCAAACTACCATCGCCGCTAATGCGTTTCACTTCTGAGTTCGGAATGGGATCAGGTGGGACCGCATCGCTATGGCCGCCAGACATAAACTGTTATTTATCGAGTGTTAACTCAATAAATCAATATGTAAAAGCTGATGCTCTTGTCTCTCTTGTGAGAGGGAGCAAATAATCGAGGCTAAAAAGCTCTTTAGTCTTACTCTAATTTTTATGTCGTATCTTGTCACTCAACACACCAACTGCTTCTTATTCTATCTTTCCACTTTAGCGAGTAGGTAAATTGTCAGGAAGGTTTCCTTCCGTTTAAGCAATTTAACACGACTCGTTCGAAGAACGATTATATAAGGAAGCCACTTGGGCGTTGTATGGTTAAGCCTCACGGGCAATTAGTACAGGTTAGCTCAACGCATTGCTACGCTTCCACACCCTGCCTATCAACGTCGTAGTCTTCAACAACCCTTTAGGTACGTTAAACGTACAGGGATGACTCATCTTGGGGCTCGCTTCCCGCTTAGATGCTTTCAGCGGTTATCGATTCCGAACGTAGCTACCGGGCAATGCCTTTGGCAAAACAACCCGAACACCAGCGGTTCGTCCACTCCGGTCCTCTCGTACTAGGAGCAGCTCCCCTCAATCATCCAACGCCCACACCAGATAGGGACCGAACTGTCTCACGACGTTCTAAACCCAGCTCGCGTACCACTTTAAATGGCGAACAGCCATACCCTTGGGACCGACTTCAGCCCCAGGATGTGATGAGCCGACATCGAGGTGCCAAACACCGCCGTCGATATGAACTCTTGGGCGGTATCAGCCTGTTATCCCCGGAGTACCTTTTATCCGTTGAGCGATGGCCCTTCCATTCAGAACCACCGGATCACTATGACCTACTTTCGTACCTGCTCGACGTGTCTGTCTCGCAGTTAAGCTGGCTTATGCCATTGCACTAACCTCCTGATGTCCGACCAGGATTAGCCAACCTTCGTGCTCCTCCGTTACGCTTTGGGAGGAGACCGCCCCAGTCAAACTACCCACCAGACACTGTCCACATTCCCGATAAGGGAACAATGTTAGAACATCAAACCTACAAGGGTGGTATTTCAAGGTTGACTCCACATCATCTGGCGACAATGCTTCGAAGTCTCCCACCTATCCTACACATGTAGGGTCAATGTTCAGTGCCAAGCTATAGTAAAGGTTCACGGGGTCTTTCCGTCTAGGTGCGGGTACACAGCATCTTCACTGCGATTTCAATTTCACTGAGTCTCGGGTGGAGACAGCGTGGCCATGATTACGCCATTCGTGCAGGTCGGAACTTACCCGACAAGGAATTTCGCTACCTTAGGACCGTTATAGTTACGGCCGCCGTTTACCGGGGCTTCGATCAAGAGCTTCGCCGAAGCTAACCCCATCAATTAACCTTCCGGCACCGGGCAGGCGTCACACCGTATACGTCATCTTTCGATTTAGCACAGTGCTGTGTTTTTAATAAACAGTTCCAGCCACCATTTCACTGCGGCCGCCATTCGCTTAGGGAGTCAATCCCATCACAAACAGCGGCGTACCTTCTCCCGAAGTTACGGTACGATTTTGCCGAGTTCCTTCACCCGAGTTCTCTCAAGCGCCTTAGTATTCTCTACCTGACCACCTGTGTCGGTTTGGGGTACGGTTCGATATATCATAAGTTTAGAGGCTTTTCCTGGAAGCAGAGTATTTGCAACTTCAACACCGTAGTGTCTCGTCTCGTGTCTCGACCAATGTTATCCCGGATTTGCCTAAGATAACGGCCTACGCACTTTCACCTGGACAACCAACGCCAGGCTTGCATAACTTTCTCCGTCCCCCCTTCACTGATATACCAAGTACGGAAATATTAATCCGTTTCCCATCGACTACGCATTTCTGCCTCGCCTTAGGGGCCGACTTACCCTGCCCTGATTAGCATGGGACAGGAAACCTTGGTCTTCCGGCGTGGGGGTTTTTCACCCCCATTATCGTTACTCATGTCAGCATTCGCACTTGTGATATGTCCAGCAAGCCTCTCAGCTCACCTTCAGCCACTTACACAACGCTCCCCTACCACTTGTACATAAGTACAAGTCCGCAGCTTCGGTATATTACTTAGCCCCGTTACATCTTCCGCGCAGGCCGACTCGACTAGTGAGCTATTACGCTTTCTTTAAAGGGTGGCTGCTTCTAAGCCAACCTCCTAGCTGTCTTAGCCTTCCCACTTCGTTTCCCACTTAGTAATATTTAGGGACCTTAGCTGGCGGTCTGGGTTGTTTCCCTCTTCACGACGGACGTTAGCACCCGCCGTGTGTCTCCCGGATAGTACTCACAGGTATTCGGAGTTTGCAAAGGGTTGGTAAGTCGGGATGACCCCCTAGCCTTAACAGTGCTCTACCCCCTGTGGTATTCGTCCGAGGCGCTACCTAAATAGCTTTCGGGGAGAACCAGCTATCTCCCGGTTTGATTGGCCTTTCACCCCCAGCCACAAGTCATCCGCTAACTTTTCAACGTTAGTCGGTTCGGTCCTCCAGTTGATGTTACTCAACCTTCAACCTGCCCATGGCTAGATCACCGGGTTTCGGGTCTATACCTAGCAACTGAACGCGCAGTTAACACTCGCTTTCGCTACGGCTCCCCTATTCGGTTAACCTCGCTACTAAATATAAGTCGCTGACCCATTATACAAAAGGTACGCAGTCACAGAACAAGTCTGCTCCCACTGCTTGTACGTATACGGTTTCAGGTTCTATTTCACTCCCCTCACAGGGGTTCTTTTCGCCTTTCCCTCACGGTACTGGTTCACTATCGGTCAGTTAGGAGTATTTAGCCTTGGAGGATGGTCCCCCCATCTTCAGTCAAGATAACACGTGTCCCGACCTACTTAATATGGCAATAATGACGCTTTGTGTACGGGGCTATCACCCTGTATCGCGTAGCTTTCCAACTACTTCCACTACTTCATTACTACTCGGCTGCTCCCCGTTCGCTCGCCGCTACTAGGGGAATCTCGTTTGATTTCTTTTCCTAAGGGTACTTAGATGTTTCAGTTCCCCTCGTTCGCCTCTTACCGCTATGTATTCACTGTAAGATAGTCCCTAAGGACTGGGTTTCCCCATTCGGACATCTGTGGATCAAAGCATTTTGTCGGCTCCCCACAGCTTTTCGCAGACTTACACGTCCTTCATCGCCTCTAACTGCCTAGGCATCCACCGTATACGCTTAGTCACTTAACCATACAACCCCAAATGACCTCTTTGTTACCGTAGTAACAACACGTTATGTTTGCTTGGTAGACAGTAACGGCCTCCAATTAACACAACTCGTCTCACCCCTTGGCCTTTTATCCAAGGTTAGGCATAACCTCGCGGTTATCGTTGTATGCGTGACAAGTACTAATCATAAAAATCAGATAGAGTAAGCTCTTAAAGAGTACTCTTTTTGTTTTCGATTACTTTTTTATCAGCTTTCCATATTGTTAAAGAACATTTAAGGTTTAAAAAACCCTAATCAATAAACATACTATTATGCGTATTGATTAAGGCTACTTAATCTTGTTGAGCAAATCACTTCCCAAAGAAAGTGGTGGAGCTAAGCAGGATCGAACTGCTGACCTCCTGCGTGCAAGGCAGGCGCTCTCCCAGCTGAGCTATAGCCCCTCAAATAGCTTGAGAGTGTGTATCTATTACCGTTAACACAACCTTCGTTATGCAATTCGCGTTCAGACAAGGCGAAGTAAGAGGACGTGTGGCTTTTCTACACGACGAATACTTCAACGCAGTATCAATGCGAATTTGGTAGGCTTGGGCAGACTTGAACTGCCGACCTCACCCTTATCAGGGGTGCGCTCTAACCAGCTGAGCTACAAGCCTTTCTTGCTTCTGCTTTTTGCCCTATGCGTCGCCTTTGTTTTTTCGCTCACTCGGTTATGTACGACTTGTACACGCCCTCGCTCGCTCAAAAGTCAGCTCGCCTAGAACAAAAATCATCGCAATAAACTCGCGATGACTGCAGCGCTAAGAATTTGCTTGAATAACCCAAGCACTTCTTTTTGCTCTTTCTTATCAACAACAAAACAATCTGTGTGAACACTCAGCAAAGCAAGGCCTGCCGTAATAGTAAGGAGGTGATCCAACCCCAGGTTCCCCTAGGGTTACCTTGTTACGACTTCACCCCAGTCATGAAACACAAAGTGGTAACCGTCCCCCCGAAGGTTAGACTAGCTACTTCTTTTGCATCCCACTCCCATGGTGTGACGGGCGGTGTGTACAAGGCCCGGGAACGTATTCACCGCAACATTCTGATTTGCGATTACTAGCGATTCCGACTTCATGGAGTCGAGTTGCAGACTCCAATCCGGACTACGACGAGCTTTAAGGGATCCGCTTACTCTCACAAGTTCGCTTCCCTCTGTACTCGCCATTGTAGCACGTGTGTAGCCCTACTCGTAAGGGCCATGATGACTTGACGTCGTCCCCACCTTCCTCCGGTTTGTCACCGGCAGTCTCCTTAGAGTGCCCAACTTAAGGCTGGCAACTAAGGACAAGGGTTGCGCTCGTTGCGGGACTTAACCCAACATCTCACGACACGAGCTGACGACAGCCATGCAGCACCTGTATCAGAGTTCCCGAAGGCACCCATTCATCTCTGAAAAGTTCTCTGTATGTCAAGAGTAGGTAAGGTTCTTCGCGTTGCATCGAATTAAACCACATGCTCCACCGCTTGTGCGGGCCCCCGTCAATTCATTTGAGTTTTAACCTTGCGGCCGTACTCCCCAGGCGGTCTACTTATCGCGTTAGCTACGCTACTCACGAGTTAAACTCACAAACAGCTAGTAGACAGCGTTTACGGTGTGGACTACCAGGGTATCTAATCCTGTTCGCTACCCACACTTTCGCACATGAGCGTCAGTCTTTGGCCAGGGAGTCGCCTTCGCCACTGATGTTCCTCCAGATATCTACGCATTTCACCGCTACACCTGGAATTCCACTCCCCTCTCCAAGACTCTAGCCTGCCAGTTCTAAATGCTATTCCCAGGTTGAGCCCGGGGCTTTCACATCTAGCTTAACAAACCGCCTGCGTGCGCTTTACGCCCAGTAATTCCGATTAACGCTCGCACCCTCCGTATTACCGCGGCTGCTGGCACGGAGTTAGCCGGTGCTTCTTCTGTTGCTAACGTCACAGCTAGCAGGTATTAACTACTAACCTTTCCTCACAACTGAAAGTGCTTTACAACCCGAAGGCCTTCTTCACACACGCGGCATGGCTGCATCAGGGTTCCCCCCATTGTGCAATATTCCCCACTGCTGCCTCCCGTAGGAGTCTGGACCGTGTCTCAGTTCCAGTGTGGCTGATCTTCCTCTCAGAACAGCTAGAGATCGTCGCCTTGGTGCGCCTTTACCACACCAACTAGCTAATCTCGCTTAGGCCACTCTTTGCGCGGGAGCAAAAGCCCCCTTTGGTCCGAAGACATTATGCGGTATTAGCTATCGTTTCCAATAGTTATCCCCCACACAAAGGCATGTTCCTAAGTATTACTCACCCGTCCGCCACTCGACATCATCTAGCAAGCTAGACATGTTTCCGTTCGACTTGCATGTGTTAGGCCTGCCGCCAGCGTTCAATCTGAGCCATGATCAAACTCTTCAATTAAATATATCGAAAATATGAATTTTTTTGGTAGACACTCACTTCGTGAATGTCCACACAGATTGTCTTGTTATTAATTGTTAAAGAACAGTGTCATTTACATGACCGCTACCTCAGTAGCTGCTTCCGTAGAAGCGTCGCTTTAGATGCTGCCCGAAGACCCTCTTAAGCGGGAGGCGTATAATACTCGCTTCCGATTCGATGTCAACAAGTTTTTTAATTTAATTTCAAACTAACTAACTCGCTGCATCCCGCTAACCACAACACTCTCAGAGCATCGCAATGACAATATTTACTCTAGGTAAATCCTGTCTCGGTAAGCCGTTTTAAGTGGCCTCCCCGAAGCGAGATGCGCATTATAGAGATAACTTCCCTCACTGCAACCCCTTTTTTCAATTAATTGTTTGAATGGTGGTTTATTAAACAAAAAGGCGTTTTTTGACTAATATTCATACAAATATCGCTATATGAAGTTAACTAGCCAACAGCTTTTCTATATCCGAGTTTTATCTGCAACGATATACGATAGGTAATTCGCTGTAGGTAGAATTCCTTTTACCTTAACAACGCAGTATTTGGTGTGTAAGCACATAACCATCGAGTCAGGTATATAGACCATAAGAAGCTAACTATTTACGATTGTTTAATAAATGAGTAACATGGCTCCGCGTTATCTTTATCTTATTCTTATAATCATAAATTTTTTAGGTAGTTATAAATGAAACCAACCTTTGTCTTAAACATTATCATTACGGTTATTTTTGCCGTGGTACTTTATGTACTTCTCCCTTTAGTTGCTGCTGATATTTCAAATCAGTTTGCGGCGGTAATTGGCGTTCTACTTGGTGGATTAGTCATACCATCAATAATTGGCTTATTTAACTCTGATACCCCTAGCAGCGAAGATGCTTCGCAAGAAGTGTTGACATTATATGTGGGTAACCTTCCTTATCGTGCAAACGAGCAAGCTGTACAAGAACATTTTGAACAACAGGGTAAGGTCATATCTGTTCGATTAATGAAAGATCGTAGAACTGGAAAACGCAAGGGATATGGCTTTGTGGAAATGGAAGCAAAAGGTGCAACTAAAGCCATTAAGAACTTAAATGATTCCATGTTTCAAGAGAGAACATTAAAAGTTAGATTGGCAAAAGAGAAAGTCGAAGATGAGTAACTGCTACTAACAGCACTATTAATTCTGTTTTATGGCTACATTCGACAAATAAAAAATCCAGTGACTGTGAAGTGACTGGATTTTTTAATTTCAAAGTTTAGACAGTATATCTATCCTTTTTGCTCTCTGGCTATAGCTCGATACGCAATATCATCACGATGGAACATATCTTGCCAGCTAATCGTTTTAACCAGTTGATAGGCATTCTGTTGGGCTTCGGTCACAGTATTACCTAACGCTGTAGCACAAAGCACTCTACCGCCATTAGTAGTGATATTACCGTCAATTGTTTTAGTACCAGCATGAAATACCTTAGCCTCGTTAGTACCAAGCTCCAAACCTGATATAACATCTCCCTTATTATAACTTCCTGGATATCCGCCAGCGGCCAGTACCACACCCACAGAAGCTCGTGAATCAAATTCCGCTTGTATTTGATCGAGTTTGCCTGCAAGTGCAGCTTTTACCAATTCGATCAAGTCAGACTGTAAACGCAGCATGATTGGTTGGGTCTCTGGATCGCCGAAACGACAGTTATACTCGATGACCTTAGGTGTGCCATCAGCCATAATCATCAACCCAGCATATAAAAAGCCAACGTAAGTGTTACCTTCGCTGGCCATGCCATTAACAGTAGGGTAGATCACTTCATCCATCACACGTTGGTGTATTTCAGTTGTAACAACAGGGGCTGGAGAATACGCCCCCATACCTCCCGTATTGGGACCTTGATCATTATTGTAAGCACGCTTGTGATCTTGGCTAGTAGCAAAAGGCAGTACATTCTTACCATCAACCATCACAATAAAGCTGGCTTCCTCCCCATCCAGAAACTCTTCTATAACAACACGAGAGCCCGCCTCACCAAATACATTACCTGCTAGCATATCGCGGATTGCTTCTTCTGCCTCGGTTAAGGTCATGGCAACAATCACACCTTTACCTGCCGCTAAACCATCCGCTTTAATAACTATTGGTGCACCTTTCTCTTGTACATAAGCAATAGCTGGTTCTATCTCTGTGAAATTCTGATATTCAGCCGTAGGGATTTTATGACGCGCTAAAAAATCTTTAGTAAACGCTTTTGATCCCTCTAACTGTGCTGCCGCCTGAGAAGGACCAAAGATACTCATGCCTTTGGCTTGAAACGCATCTACCACACCTAGTACTAAAGGTACTTCTGGCCCAACTATTGTTAAGTCAACGTTCGCTTGCTCAGCAAATTCAACAAGAGCAGGGACATCTTCAGCCCCTATGTCTACATTAGTTAACTTATCTTCAAGTGCAGTGCCGGCATTACCCGGCGCTAAATATACTTCAGTAACGTTTTCTGATTGTGCCGCTTTCCACGCCAAAGCATGTTCACGGCCACCGCCACCAATAATCAATATTTTCATATTTTACTTTCTTACTTTTAAGGTTTTACAAATTTCAGAGTCATACGTGAGCTCTCACCTATGGCTAAATATTTAGCTTGGTCTTTTTCACCCAAACGCAATGAAGGGGGTAATGTCCAGACCCCTTTTTCATGGTCAGCAGTATCCAATGCATTTAAATTCACTGGATTTTCAGCCACTAGTTTAAATCCAGCTTTTTCAGCGGCCGCAACAACAAATGATTGCTTCATGTAACCCGATTTACTCTGCGCACTGTCTGCATAGCTTTCGGGCAATTTATGTTCGACAACACCTAACACACCACCTTTCTTCAACGCTTTATAAAAACTAGAAAAAGCGTTATCTATCCCTTCTTGTCCACCTTGCATATACCAATTGTGCACATTACGAAATGTCAGCACTCGATCTAGAGTACCGGCTGGGGCGAAATCTAGCGCTTTAGTTTGATGAAAGGCAGTAATTTTAGTGTTTTCTAATGAAGGGGTGCTGGCTACCTTTTTCTTAAATCCACCTAAAGATCTTTCAAAATATCCAGGAGCACCATCATAAACATAAAAGTGAGCAGCATAATAAGTACCGCTATCTTTTAATAGTGGCGCCAGAATATGACTATACCAACCACCACCAGGGGATATTTCGGCTACTGACATATCTGGTTGTATGTCGAAAAAGCGTAAGGTCTGCTGCGGATGACGATATTCGTCTCTTAATCTGTGCTCTGCGGGCCTGTGTTCGTTACCAACCGCTTCACTGATTGCATCAGCCATTGCAGTTGAAGAACTTAACAGCGTGAACGTTAGGGTAGATATTGTTAAAACCGACTTAAGGGTGCGCTTGAACATACGGATCTCTCTTACAGTTAAAAATTTAAATGATTGTAACTGGAATAAAGCCACTAGGTAACAAAAAACGGGTTTAACAATCTATAAGACAAGTTAAACACCGTTTTCACTTACATCACCGTCCGATTCGCTATCAGTACGATGAACACCACATTTGCTAATGTTTGAAGTGGCGCATGCCAGTGAATACCATAGCAATTCCCGCTTCGTCTGCGGCATCAATCACTTCTTGATCACGCATTGAACCACCGGGTTGAATGATGGCGCTAATACCCGCTGCAGCGGCCGCATCAATACCATCACGGAATGGGAAAAATGCATCCGATGCCATGACCGAACCTTCAACTTGCAAACCTTCATCCGCTGCTTTTATGCCAGCTATCTTGGCTGAATAAACACGGCTCATTTGCCCTGCACCGACACCAATGGTCATGCCGTCGTTACAATAAACAATCGCATTTGACTTAACATACTTAGCCACTTTCCAAGTGAACATTAAATCTTTAAGCTGTTGTTCGGTAGGCTTTACTTTTGTCACAACTTGCAACTCTTCTTGCTCAACCATACCAAAATCTCGATCTTGCACCAACAAGCCGCCATTGACGCGCTTAAAATCAAAGCCTTCGGTTAATTGGCCTTGCCAGTCACCGCATGCCAATAAACGCACATTCTTTTTGGCTGCAACCACTGCAACAGCTTCATCACTAATTGTTGGCGCAATAATGACTTCGACAAATTGACGGTCAACAATAGCTTGTGCTGTAGCTGCGTCAAGTTCTCTGTTAAAGGCAATAATGCCGCCAAAGGCTGATGTAGGGTCAGTTTGATAAGCGCGATTATAAGCAGTTAAAATATCTTCTCCTAAAGCCACACCACAAGGGTTAGCATGCTTAACAATTACGCAAGCTGGCTCATCAAATTCTTTCACACACTCTAGTGCTGCATCTGTATCAGCAATATTATTAAAAGATAACTCTTTACCTTGCAACTGCACTGCGGTAGCAACAGACGCTTCTTGGATATCGTTTTCTACATAAAACGCGGCCGTCTGATGACTATTTTCGCCGTAGCGTAAATCTTGTTTCTTAGTAAGCTGCATATTATAAGTGCGAGGGAACTCACTATACTCAGGTTCACAACAACCTGTTTCACATTCAACGCCTTGAACCATAGTGCCAAAATAATTAGCTATCATGCCATCATATTCAGCTGTATGTTCGAAAGCGGCAATCGCTAAATCAAATCGAGTCGCCTGACTAACAGCGTTTTCATTTGCTTGCATTTCACTGATAACACGTGAGTAGTCTTTTGCATTCACGACTATCGTTACATCATTATGATTTTTTGCCGCTGCACGAACCATAGTAGGCCCACCGATATCGATGTTCTCGATGGCATCATCAAGGCTACAATCTTCTTTAGCAACCGTTGCTGCAAATGGATAAAGATTGACGACCACTAAGTCAATTGGCTGGATATTGTTATCAGCCATCACCTGCTCATCTTGACCGCGACGAGCTAAAATTCCACCATGAATTTTCGGGTGAAGTGTTTTTACACGTCCATCCATTATTTCTGGATGCCCGGTGTAATCCGAAGCTTCGATAACGGTTAAACCATTGTCACTTAGTAATTTTGCAGTACCGCCAGTAGAAAGCAGCTCAACACCTTGGCTTGCCAAGAATTGGGCAAACTCTAAAAGTCCGGTTTTGTCTGAAACGCTTAATAAAGCGCGGCGAATAGTTTTTACAGGAGATACGTTTTGCATGTTTGTTCCACTATTATAAGGCGAGAATAGATTTGTTTAACAATAACTTTCTTGACTAGTTGGTCAGATCCAACTCAAACAAAAAGAGCACCATGAGGTGCTCTTTTACATACTGCAATGATTAGTTCATGCCGTATTGTTTTAACTTTTTACGCAAAGTACCGCGATTGATACCTAACATGATAGACGCACGGGTCTGGTTTCCACGCGTAAAAGTCATAATTTCTTCTAGCATTGGCGCTTCAACTTCAGCCATTACTAGCTCGTATAAGTTTTCGATATTGGTATTATCAAGTTGCTTAAGATACTTGTTAACAGCCTGTTTAACTGAATCGCGAAGAGGTTTCTGCGCCTGAGTTTGCGAAGGAGTCGTTACCGTAGTGGTAAAAGGAGAAGTTACATTTTGTTCGAACATTACATCTTGCTCTTTAGTTAGTCATCATTACACAGTAGGCGAAGCTAGCGAAAACGCTGGTTCATCTACCAATTTATCAAAATACGTGCTTAACGCGTCAAGTTGCTGCTGAGCTTCCTCAATAGCATTGAACTTTGCACGAAACAGTCTTTGCTGGTCTTTTTCGGCTAAATACCAGCCCACATGTTTGCGGGCTATTCTGCATCCTAAAAATTCACCGTAAAACTGATGAACATTGGCGACGTGCTCAAGCAATATGCTGCTCACTTCATCAATACTAGGCGCAGCCAGTATTTGGCCGGTTTGCAGATAATGCTGTATTTCACGAAAAATCCAAGGGTGGCCTTGGGCTCCGCGTCCTATCATCAATGCATCTGCTTCGGTGAACTCTAGAACTTGCTTTGCCTTGCGGGCGCAAGTGATATCACCATTAGCAACAACAGGTATCGACACGGCTTTTTTAATAGCCTTAATCGTGTCGTATTCTGCGTCACCTTTGTACATACAGGCTCGGGTGCGACCATGCACCGCTAACGATTGAATTCCATTGTCTTGCGCAATTTTGGCTATATCGACACCATTGCGGTTCTCAACATCCCAACCTGTGCGTATTTTTAAAGTAACAGGCACATTCACTGCTGCAACCACTGCTCGAATGATTTTCTCAACCAATTGAGGGTCTTGAAGCAGCGCAGAACCTGCTAACTTTTTATTTACCTTTTTTGCTGGGCATCCCATATTAATGTCAACAATTTGCGCACCGTTGTTCACATTAAACTGAGCGGCTTGCGCCATTAACTCAGGGTCAGCTCCTGCTATTTGCACCGCGCGTATGCCTTCTTCGCCTTGGTGATCCATTCGTTGTTTAGACTTTTCAGAGTTCCATACTCTTGGATTCGAAGACAGCATCTCTGATACCACTAATCCAGCACCTAATCGCTTGCACAATTGTCTAAAGGGTCTGTCAGTAACTCCAGCCATTGGAGCCAGTATCAAATTATTTTCTAACGCGTATGAACCTATCTGCATAATTACCTATGTTATAAATCGTGCAAAAAACGTCCGAGGTGTTAAAAAGGGGCGCAAGTTTACGGTTTTTTTACAGGCTTGAAAAGCCTATCTTGCCAACAATTTTGTACTTTTTTTAAACAAATGATGTTGACAACAGCATAATTAGCAAAAATACAGACTAATTTACTGGGTATGATCAAAAGACGTAACAAAGCTGTCGGAAAAATGTTACTCAAGAAAAATAAATTGACGAGAGCTGCTCTTTACCAAGTTTAAGTCAGTAAAAAGCAGTCACGATTAACGCTCTATAATCTTGAGTTTCTATATTTTGTCCCCATCCACCAATCTAGCTTAGGTAATCGGAACCAATAATGAACAATATAGTTAACATCACCCCAGAGAATTTCCAGCAAGTTATCTTGCAAGACTCGCAAAGTAAAATTGTTATGGTAGAGTTTTGGGCTGAAGGTTATGAGCCCAGTGACGCCATTGCGCCATTAATAGCCAAGGTTGCAACCAGGTTTAGCGACAACCTTATTCATGCTCGAGTAGATTGCCAACAACAACAAGAAATTGCCGGACAATTTGGTGTACAGGGTTTACCCACTGTAATTTTAGTTAAAGAAGGACAACCTTTAGATGGCTTTGCAGGCCCTCAAACTGAAGAACAAATTGTGACTTTGCTAGAAAAACACTTACCAAAAGTGGAAGACGGCTTATATCAACAAGCAACAGAGTTAGTCACTGCTGGCGATTACCAACAAGCCTACCCGCTACTCAAACAAGCTAACGAACTTGCTCCAGAGCGCGCTGATATCAAACTACTACTGGCTGATTGCCAAGTGGAATTAGGGCAAGTCAAACAAGCGAAAGAGTTATTGGCCACTATTGGTTTAGTCGACCAAGACGCTTTATATAAAAGTATTTTAGGCAAAATAGAACTAGCCGAGCAAGCCGCAGAATCGCCAGAAATAAAGGCCCTTCAAGCACAATTAGAGCAACAACCTGACTCATTAGAAATAAAAACTGAATTGGCAATACAGTTACATCAAGCTAACCAAACAGAAGATGCTCTAGCTTTAATTATGTCGGTATTATTAGTTGATTTAAACTTTGGCGAAGCTAAAAAATTCACCTTAGATATGATTAACGCGCTACCAGACGGCGATCCGTTAAAATCCAAATACCGCCGTAAAATATACAGCTTGCTGTATTAGTTATTCAAACAACACTAAAAGAATATATATGACACTTTTAATTTACTCATGATTAACACTTTGTTATAAATCCTTTTCTGTATATGAGCAAAGTGTCTAACTTTGCTCGAAATGGATTGAAAAGAGTAAATTGGCAATGGAAAGAGTTTTAGGTTTTTTATGTTGTTTGATGATATCAAATTTAACTTTAGCTGATATAAACAAAGCGAACCAAGCAATTATTGATGAAGACTACCAACAAGCTGAAGTTGAATTAATTGAATCGGCTAAAATAGGCAACCCCGAAGCGCAGCATAAGCTTGCGATTCTTTATTACCAAGGTCTAGCAGGAAAAGTTGATAAGTTTAGTGCAATAGGATGGTTTTTTTAGCCAATGAATATGAACATCCACATTCAATGCAGTTTGCTGGTGAAATTTACCAAAGTCTCAATCAAGAACAACAAAGTGAAGCCGCCGTCCTTGCTGAAGAACTCGCCAAAGAATATGGCAAGACTGCTTTAGCCAAACAATACTATCCTTATATTTCAGACCAAGTCATTGAATCCCAAGATTTTGACACTCCAGCCAAAATGTTAAAACGCGGCAAGTTAATTGTGTCTTCAGATCACCTTACCCGAGGAAGAAATCAATCGGCTGTGCATACTGCGGCGAGAAACTATGGAGTAGGCAACGGTGGAGCACTAAGCGCTCTAAAAGACTCTATCGTTAACCCCGAATCTGGCCGAGTCGAGGTGATTTATTCGGTGCGCAAAGACGGCCAAGTAGAAAACCCCGAAGTGATTTTTTCTTGGCCAAAAACACGATTCGATAAAGATTTTATCACCGCTGTTATCAACTCAAAACTAAAAGTAGCCAAGCGTGACGGTGAAAAAGTCGCGCAACATGGACTTTTCCAGCGTATCAATATTTTCTATGAAGGAGTTGGAAACTTAGAAAAAGGTTATCCACATATTCATAAAACATTATTGAGCTTAAAGAAAAGAGCCCATGAAAATCCAGCTATAAAGTACCAGTACGCAATGTTATCTCGAGCCTATGGTGAAGTCTTTGACGACACAGAATTAGAGGCCTTTGAACCATTATTGTTCAGTTCTGCTGAACAAGGTTACTCACCGGCTATGTACGACTATGGAATGTTTCAGCTATACCACAATGATGATATCGATAAAGCCATCTATTGGATCACCAAAGCAGCCAAAAATAGCTATATTGAAGCAGAATATAGATTAGGCAAGATACTCTATCACTCCCCTTCAGCATACTTACAAGAAGATCCAAACAAAGCTCGATTCTGGCTCGAAAAAGCGGCCAGTAAAAACCATGCAAAAGCCCAGCAAGCTTTAGTAGAGCTAAATTATAACATGGATACCTTTGACTCTAAATTTGCTCAACAATCCATAGACTGGTTAGAAAATATGGACAATGAAAACTTTATCGATCCAAACACCTATTTTTTACTCGCCCATGCCTATAAAACAGTGGGACAAACTTCTAAAGCTAAGAGAAATATAAAAGATGCCATCTGGTATGGAGAAAAAAACAATTGGGATGTTACCGAGTGGATTGATTATCAGAAAAGTATTTAGCCGTAAGATGACATATATAAATCGGACAATTTTACTTGTTTGTTTGCCGATTTGTGTGCTCACTCTGGCAACTGGATGCGCTCGCACCATAGTGCCTGTGATAGAGAGCAGCAAACAAAATAGTGCTGTTTTATCTGCAAATCAAGGTTACATACTGTTTGCGGTCCAGTCAGACTCGTATATTGAGAAAGTTAACATAGGTGGCCTCAGGCCTTTGGTTTATCGACCTAAATCTTCTGGGAAACTCGATACCTATATTTTGGCCGCCGTCCCGCCTGGTAATTATTACTTTTCTAGCGTCGAGACCGGTCGCGGAGAATTCGATTCAGATGACGAACACGACTGGGACTTTAAGATCAAAGCAAATGCCATCAATTATGTAGGCAACTTAGAATTACTATCAAGATATAAATGGTGTGAGTATTGTTTTCGCGTAGAACTATCCAATAAATCTTCCTTTGCCATAGAGTATCTTGAATCTGAACACCCTCAGTTATTAAACCAATATGATTTAGTGTACCAAGGCCCCGGCAGTGATAATTTTTTTGAGTATATTAAAGGTCAAATAAACACGCCCATGCAAACCCAATTAAGCGATGAAAGATGAAATATCTAGCAAAAATTGCCGCTCTTATATTTGTGATTGGTTGCCAATTAGGCCATGCCACTGAGCAATTAATCCCGCTAGATGACTTGATTAGCGACAACACTCTATCAGTAGCTAAAATTAACCAACAAGGAAATTTATTAATCACCGCAGGTTACACTGAAGGGCGATTATCCATTACCGCATTCGACATAGAAAACGAACATTTAGCCAATGTGTTTTTTGCCAAAGAAGACGATTGGTATCGGCTATCTAGCATTCAATGGATAGATGAAGACTCTTTTGTATATCGTACTTTTAGACAATCGCAAAAAAATACTAGTGTCAGTTGGTTGGTGAATATAACCGTAACCAACCAATCGCTCTCAGTTAAAACCTCTAGAATCAATGCTCGAGGGTATATTATCGATCCCTTGGTGGAGGAAAATGATTATGTTTGGTTTGCCTATTATCCTAGCAAAACAAAACCCAAGAAACTCAATATATATAAAGCCCATAGCAGTGCTTTGATCAGAGATAATTTTCGTGAGCAGCAAGAGTATAGCAACCGGATCAGTGAGGCAGAACACTACGCAACCGACGCGTCAGGCGCCATCAAGTTTGCTCGAGCATTTGATGAAGATAAGATCACAAGTACTTATTGGTATTTAGATGAAAATCAAGATTGGCAAGAGCTTTATCAGTTTGATCCGTACGAATATGAATTTGAGCCCATAGGTTTTTTACCAAATGGCAAATTAGCCGTCATTTCTAACCTAGAAACAGATGTAAAATCCTTAGTTGAATTCGACGTTAAAACTAAAACCTTTGCAAATATCCTCTATCAACATGCTCGCTATGATTTAGAGAGTGCTAAGCTCAACAAAACTAATCAACGTTTAGAAGCCATCGCATATTTTGACCAAGGAGAATGGAGAACAGAGTATTTTAACTCTGAGATGCAAGAGTTAGAGAAACGGCTTTCAAACACATTTGCTGACAAACAGTATAGTTTTTTATCTTCTTCCGAAGACGAATCTATTGTTGTGCTTAGAGTTTTTTCGAGCACTGAGAAAGGCCTATATTATCTATGGCACAAGAATAAAAACCAAATGCGCTTTATTGGCGAGCAAAACAGCAACTTAGTTAAATACACCTTTCAGCCGACCACCACTCTAGACATCACCAGTAAGTCAGGGCATAAGATTGAAACTTATTTCACCCGCCCCCCACACACAGTGCAAATAATGTATTACTAGTTATGCCCCATGGCGGTCCTATTGGACCAAGAGACATCAATAGCTTTAATAGCCAAGTGCAGTTTTTAACCAATAGAGGATACTCGGTATTACAAGTGAATTACCGAGGCTCTCGGGGTTTTGGTCGAGCTTTTAAGAATAGTGGCCGCGGCCAATGGGGTAGAAAAATTGAACAAGATATTTCGACCGCAGTTGAACAGGTAACCAAGCAAACATCTTTTAAGCATACATGCGCAATTGGTGCCAGCTATGGCGGTTATTCGAGTGTTATGCTCGCGATACTTCACCCTAAGCAATACGATTGTGTGGTCGCTCGTTTTGGAGTGTTTGATCTACCTTTAATATTTAATGATAGAAATACCAAGAAGAGTGATTACCTACAAAAAGTATGGTCAAAAGTAGTGGGCGAATATACCCCAAAATTAAAAGACTATTCACCAGTATACTTTGCAGACCTGCTTAAGGCCCCTATCTTAATTACTGCTGGTAGGTTAGATACCCGAGCTAGCTTTGAGCATAGCAATAGGCTCAAATATGTACTGGAAAAAACAAGCATGAAGTTGAGCACATTTATTATCGATACTCAGCCCATGGCCACACAAACACCTACAATACCAAGCATGAACTAGCCTATATTGATCAATTTATTCGCCGTAAATTGTCGATTGACCAACCCAAAAGTGAAAACGCCAAACAAATTCTGGCCAGTGAAAAAATATTAATCAGAGATGGGTTGCTAGACCCAGAGGTAGCCGGCACCGAGCCAAACCGGTTTGCAAAGTATTAGCCAATCAATATCACTTGCCGAGTGGCCTTCACAAGTATTTTAACATTATGATAATTTCGTTTTGAATTCGTGATACTTTCGGGATAATTTCCTAGCAAACTCTTTTCCTGCAACGACAACTTAACTTTTGCAAGGAAATACCATGAAACAACTTTCGAAAATATTCGCAGCCAGTGCACTAGCATTTGGCACTAGCCAGACTATGGCAGCCGACATCACAGTAGAAATCCAGAACCTAACACAAGGTTTGTATTTTACACCTATCGCAACTGTAGCTCACACAGCAGACACTAGCCTTTTTGAAGTGGGCGAAATGGCCTCAGCAGAAATTCAAGAAATGGCGGAAGGTGGCAGCTTAGCCGGTTTAACAACGGTAGCCACCTCTATTAACGCAGATATGTTAGCAGAAACAGCTGCTGGACCACTCGCTCCAACCGCTAAAGTATCAGGCTCATTCATGACGGCTGACACCAACACGACTTTATCGATTGTCGCTATGATTTTGCCATCAAACGATGGATTTATTGGTCTAGATAATTGGACCATTCCTACCGAAGCCGGCACGTACACAGTATATTTAAATGCTTATGATGCTGGTACCGAAGCCAATGACGAGTTAGTAGGTGGCGGAGCACCGGGAGTACCAGGTATGCCGGCTCCACCTTTTTTAACCTTAGGCACTGGCGGTAGCGGGGTCACCTCTACAGAATCAAATAGCATGATACACATCCACCCAGGTAATATTGGTGATGATTCTTTGACCGATGGTAAAAGTGACGTAACCAATACAGTGCACCGTTGGTTGAACCCTGTAGCTAAAGTAACAGTAACCGTTAACTAAGGAGACTGTGATGTTAACTACATTAAACAGAAAAAAATTAGCTTGGCTTTACTATTTGCCTTGCCAATCGCATTAACAGCTTGTGGCGATGATGAAGTAGAAGTCATTAAAGAAGTTGAAGTTATTGTAGAAGTTCCTGCACCTGTCCCAACACCTGTGGATGTGAGCTATGAAGTCACTATTACTAACTTAACTAACGGCCAACCCTTGTCACCTGCGGCAATAGTATTGCATGCTGACGGGCACCTATTCTCGGTAGGAGAAGTACCTTCTGTAGCACTAGAAAGAATGGCCGAAGGTGGTATGAATAGCGAATTGTTAGCGCTTGGTATGGCCGCTTCTTCAGGTGCTGGTCCCATAGGTCCATGGCAATAGTGAAACGATCAGTGTTACTATTCAAGATGTGACAGACGCGAAGCTCTCGATTGCCACAATGTTAGTCAATACTAATGACGCATTTACGGGACTGGATGCTTTTGATTTAAGTTACCTTGCTACTGGCGATAGCTGGACAACCACCTCGGGGGTTTATGACGCTGGTACCGAAGTCAATTCAGAAGCAGCAGGCACTATTCCTGACCCAGCCGATGGCGGTGAAGGCTTTAATGCAATGCGCAATGACACAGGTTATGTATCTATGCACCCTGGTGTTGTTAGTAATGATGATGGCTTACCAGACTCTGTGTTAACCGTACAGCATAAGTTTGACAACCCCGCTATTCGCATTATGGTTACTCGTACTGAATAATCTAGGCTAAATTAGGTTATGATGAGAACGCTCAGTCCGCTGGGCGTTTTTTGTTTTAAAGTTTTTAAGTAAGTTGAAGTGGAGTCTAGAGCATGACAGACAGCGTATTAATAGTAGAAGACGATAAAGATATTGCTGATCTCATTCGCGTTAATTTAGCTGAACTAGGGGTTGAAGTCAGCCATCAAGATCAAGGCAATAAAGCACTTAGTCTTGCAATAGAAAAAGAGTATTCATTACTGATTTTAGATGTGATGCTGCCTGGTATCAGTGGCTTAGACATTTGCCGACAAGTGCGAGAAAAAAAGCCCCATCAAGCAATTATTATGTTAACCGCCAAAAGTTCTGAAACCGATCGAGTCCTAGGCTTGGAATTAGGCGCAGACGACTACATGACCAAACCTTTTAGCGTTCGAGAGCTACAAGCTAGAGTACGTTCTCAGCTACGCAAAGTTGAAATGCTGCGCGCCGCAAATTCCGATGTAATGGCAGAAAACGACGCCCCACTCGTCATCGGCAACCTGAGTATCGATCAGAAAAACCATCAAGTCACCTTCAATCAACAAGTACTTGAACTCACTGCCACGGAATTTGAATTACTGCACCATTTAGCCAGCCACCCCAATCAAGTCTTTAGCCGCAGTCAATTATTAGAATCGGTATGGGGCTATCACCATAGTGGATACGAACACACAGTAAATTCACACATCAACCGGCTACGAGCCAAGATAGAAACCGATGCGACATCACCACAAATAGTACAAACTGTATGGGGAGTGGGATATAAATTCTCTCCACAGGGAGTGGAATAATACATAGTGGTGAAGTGGCATAGTTAATTTGGCCACCTAATAAGAGATGTTATGATCACTTCATAGCAGCATTAGGTAGCAAGATGAAAAAGAAAACACGTAAGACATTTAGCCCAGAATTTAGATTAGAAACTGCTCAATTAGTGGTTGATCGAAATTACACTCAAGAAGAGGCGGCAAAGGCCATGGGTGTAGGTAAATCTACCATCAGCAAATGGGTTAAGCAGCTAAATGAAGAGCGAGCAGGTAAAACACCTAAAGCCATGCCCATGACACCAGAGCAACTAGAAATACGTGAATTGAAAAAGCGTATTGAACGGATTGAATTAGAAAAGGAAATACTAAAAAAGGCTACGGCTCTGTTGATGTCCGACTCCCTGAACAACTCTCGTTAATCGAGAAACTCAATCAGAGCCAGCCTAAGCGTTACCCTGTTACGTTGTTATGTGAGGTGTTTGACGTACACCGCAGTACCTACAAATATTGGTTAGTGCGCGAAGATAACATTTGCCCAGAACAAGTACGTTTAATCAGTGAAATCAGGCTGGCGCATAATGAAAGTAATGGCTCAGCAGGCGCTAGAACCCTCGCTGATATTGTCACACAGCGAGGGACGCCTCTCAGCCGCTATCGAGCAGGCAGGCTTATGAAGCAACTTAATTTAGTCAGTTGTCAATTACCCAAACATGCTTATAAAAAAGGGACGAAAGAACATGTAGATATCCCCAATTTACTCGACAGACAATTTGCAGTAGTAGAGCCAAACAAAGTCTGGTGTGGTGATGTGACTTATATTTGGACAGGTAACCGATGGGCATACCTAGCTGTCGTTATAGACTTATTTGCCAGAAAGCCAATTGGCTGGGCAATGTCATTTTCGCCTAACACTGAATTGACGATGCAAGCATTAACGATGGCTTATGAGCGTAGAGGCAAGCCAAAAGGTGTTATGTTTCATAGTGACCAAGGCAGCCATTATACGAGCAGAAAGTTCAGACAATTGATTTGGCGTTACCAGCTAACCCAAAGCATGAGTCGAAGAGGAAACTGCTGGGATAATAGCCCAATGGAGCGGTTCTTTAGAAGTTTAAAAACCGAATGGGTTCCTACCAATGGCTATCGGAATTTCACCGAAGCTAAACAACACATAACGGATTATATTGTTGGCTATTACAGCCAGACTAGGTCACATCAGTACAATGCTGGTTTAAGCCCAAACGAGTCAGAAAGAAGGTACTGGCTTTACTATAAAACTGTGGCCAATATAACTTGACCACTTCAAATTAGGCATTTAGTACTCATGGGACAATCAGAGATATAAACTAAACCACTTAATCAATTCTTCATTAACATTGTGAATATTGTTTGAAAAAGAATGGTTCTCACCCGAGTAAAGAACAAGTTTATGGGGTATGCCGTTTTTAGACAGTGATTCAGCAAATTTTTTAGAATGATTAACTGATACTTTTTTGTCATGTGTGCCATGTAACAGGAGAATTGGAACCTCTTTAGAAAGTTTATCAACCCATTTTATTACAGACCTTTTAGCTAATTCTTGCTCTTTATTTTCCTTATAATTTGGTATTCTTTTTAAGTAAATCTTTTCCATAAAAGGTCTATATTCTAAGCCGGCTAACAAATCTGTGTTACCCGCGAGCGTTGCTATAGCTTTGACCTTTTTTAACTGCTTAACCGCCAAGTGAGTCTGCATACCCCCTCGGCTAGAGCCAAATATACCAAGTCGTTCTGAGTCAACTCCGTCTATTCCTGAGATCAAGTCAGTTAAAACAACCACATCTTGAACATCTTGCCCCCCAAATTCGTCGTGAACTTTGGTGTTTTTTACGCCTGTTCCCCGATACTGACTGCCTATTATCACGAAGCCTTCGTTGGCAATAGGAAATAAATTAAACATCATCATTGGAAATTTAATCATTCCGAAATTGCCATTCCCTCCTCTGTTGTATATCAACACAGGTAATTTTTTACCAGCAGCTTTTGGTTTAATTGCATAACCGTAGACAATTTCATTGTCTACTTTATATTTAAAAGTACTGCAAAATAAATTGCTTTTGTATAAATTAAAATCCGTTTCATTGAACATCTCATCAAAAGAGTGCATCCCATCTTTGCCTCTTTTTTCTCTACCAAATTACGCCAAGACTCAAAATCAGTAAAAATATGGCTAAAGCAACTCTGCTGATCCGTTACCATTTCACTACTAACTATGTTTGAGGCATGTGTAACAAACGAAGATGCGAGCAGAATAACTGCGAATTTGTAAAATCTCATTCGATTCCCTTTGAGAATGTCAACTAAACGTTTAAACACTTTAACAAGACACCCATCACTTTATCAAGACACCCATAAAAGTATGTATTATCAAGATTGTCATCAAATTTAGTTATGGGTGTCTTAATTGGAGTAGTTATGGGTGTCTTAATTGGAGTAAAAAATCTAGTGCCCCTGCTACCAAAAGTTTTGCAAGGGCACCCACCTTAACTAACAGAAGGTATCAATGACTCAGCCATGCTTTTGATTAATGTTATCAACTAAAGCCATAGGAATTTACTAAACACTAGGTTGGATCACTGAGCGCAAACGCAATACGAGCTAGACCCCTGCTAACACGACAACCGGAATGACGGCGGGGATAAACGTTAACTTTTCAATCATTGCCACTGCACAAACTGCCCTCTCCCTTGGAATTTGGCTTGGTACAGCGCTTTGTCAGCTTTAGACACCAAATTACTTTATTAGAATCTTTGTTTACCTTCTCTCGATAAAAGCCCACTGAGCAACTTATGAACTCTTGCCCCGCCACTTTACCGTGTGGAATTTTCTTATGTTGCCATGCCTGAATGATTTTGTTGGCTTTATCAATACACTGTTGTTCAGTTAAATTATTCACCACCACAGCATATTCTTCACCGCCATACCTGGCGACTATGTCGGAATCTCGAAGAAAAATAGCTTTCAACATATCCGCTTGCAACTTAATGATTTCATCGCCTTGTAAGTGACCATAACCATCGTTGTGAGCTTTGAAATTATCTAAATCGATTAAAAACACGCAAAGACTGTAGCCACTGCGTTTACTCAATTCTAGTAAATGGCTGAGCCGATTTTCATAGGTGCCTCGATTTAAAATATTGGTCAATTTGGCTTAAGTGGGCTAACTGGTTATTTACCTCAGCAAGTTTACTTAAGAAGCTTTCCAGTTGGTAACCCCCTATCAAACCTATTAGTAAACTAGAAAGAACAAAGCCAAAGTTCACGGTATTTCTATCGCCATAGATAGACTGAAACACCATTAAATAGGTAAAACCAATTAAGGTCACAACAACGAAAAATACCGCATAAGTGAATTTAATTCGAAAGACAAACAAGGCAAATAGACAATAAGCCACGGTGCCCTCATATGGAAACGTAAAACTCTGCAACTCCCAACATTGTAATATTATCCAATAATTCGCATAGATGATGACTAAGATTGTGCCGCAAACTACCTGCTGATGAATTTTCGAATAGAAAGGCGTAAAGGTTAAACCAATAAAGAGCGCACAAACAGGAGCTTGCATAAATAGCCTAGATTCTAAATACACTTGATGTAGTGAAACGGGCAATAATTGCAAATCAAAAAACATGAAGCTCAGTATAAGAACCGTGCCCGCTAGACCTAATAACCTAGTTTGTTTGATTTCCTTTTGCGAGAAAACTTGGTTTTGAATTAATTTTCCCATAAATTCCTACATATAAAATATCTATGAGTTGCCAAGTCTTGCAAATATTAATGCTTATCTGCGTGTAACACTTTCGGCTCAAATAAAGGTATATTAATTGTATTGTCGTTTATACGAGTAAAGCCAAATTGATTAATAGTATACTGATTGCACTCGCCATAGTGCTGATTATCGAAGGGATAGGTCCAATGTTGTTTGCTAATAAGTGGCAACGGTTTTTACTGCAAATTGCGCAACAGCCTGCCAACCAACTACGCAGTATGGGTGGGGTAATGGTAGTGATAGGTGTAACTAGTCTAATTTACTTACTTTAAACTATGATTTTGCTTACCAAGACAGAGACTTCGATGGCTAACAGAGAAATCTAATGTCAAACTTTCTTGCCCTACTAATCACCTTTTTTCTACTACTGTCTAGTTGCCATAGGACAATTAAAAGCCCAGCCCCCAAATATGCAGCTTTACCGCAGCTGTCAAAGAATTTAGCCGTGTGCGAAAGCGAAGAGCAACAAATTGAGGTGTATTGGGGATATGTAAAACAATGGTTTTATTGGCGTCACGCTTTACCAGACACCATGCCCGATGCAGATAATATTGAGTCCTTGATTGCGCAAATAAAAGACTACGCCCGCCAAGACAAATGGACCCAAGTGAATCCGCTCAGCCATTACCAACAATTAATCCAAGGACACTCTTACAAAAGTTTAGGTCTAAAAGTAGGGTTAAGTGAGGATAAAAGCGCTTTAGTGGTTTTAGATATTTTTAGTGATTCAGCAGCGAGATCTAGCAGCCGTGAAAGTATCGCAAGGGGTGACAACATCATTTTTGTAAATGATCGACAAATTGCCCACTGGTTAGCCACTGACAAGCAAGGGTTACAAGCGATTTTTTCTAGCTTGCCCGACACTACAAATGCGCAAGTTACATTGGAATGGTTAGATCAACAAGGCAATTTACATAGAGGGCAATTTACCCCATCAACCATTCGTCCTTCGAGCATTCGGGCCAGCCAGACCCTAACCTTAAACGATCAAACCGTTGGTTATTTGGCTTACGATAGTTTTGATTTACCAAGTATAACCGAGCTTAACAGGCTATTTGTGGCGTTTAAAAAGCAGCAAGTAAAAGAGCTTATTGTAGATTTACGCTATAATGGCGGCGGAACAGCTAGCGTCGCCAACCATCTGGCCAGTTTAATTGCTGGCAGCCAAGTTCAAGGTAAAGTATTCAACCGTAAAAGCCATAATCCATCGAAGGCCTATGGCGATATCAGCACAGAGTTTTTAACTCTCGCGAGCAATTCAACACTCAATCTAACTCGTTTATTTGTGCTCACCACTCAGCGCACAGCCTCAGCCAGTGAACTTTTGATCAACAGCCTTAAGCCATTCATTCAGGTTATCACCATTGGACAAACCACAGCTGGCAAACCTATAGGCATGCAAGTGAGTCAATTATGCCAGCAAGTATTTTTCACCAGTACTCATTTAAACGTCAATGCCGAAGGTCAAGGCCACTTTTTCAATGGAATACCCCCTACTTGTGAAGTACAAGATCAAGCTCAATATGCCTACGGCGATAAGGATGATCCCTTTGTCCAAAAGGTACAAAATTATATCAGCAATAACAGTTGTGATCGGCAGAATCAGTCTCAAGAATAGTCCACTTATATAATTCACTTCGTAATTCGTACCAAGGGCTTAATTAAATTGATTATAAGTTGCTCTATTTAGCTATTTAGATAGCCGTTATTTTTTGTTAGAATCCCCGCCTAATTTTCTGACTCCATTCTATTCATGGCTAAAAATGTTGTAGTACTCGGCACCCAATGGGGTGATGAGGGTAAAGGTAAGGTTGTTGATTTATTAACCGATCAGGCGACCTATGTTGTTCGTTATCAAGGCGGGCACAACGCTGGACATACTCTGGTAATCGACGGTGAAAAAACTGTCTTGCATCTAATTCCATCAGGAATTTTGCGTGAAAACGTGACCTGTGTAATTGGTAATGGTGTAGTACTAAGCCCAGAGGCATTACTAAAAGAAACAGCAATGCTAGAAGAGCGCGGCGTACCGGTAAAAGAACGCTTACGTATTAGTGAAGCCTGTCCACTTATTTTGCCTTACCATATTGAACTTGATATGGCTCGTGAAAAAGCCCTAGGTAACAAAGCAATTGGTACCACGGGTCGCGGCATTGGCCCTGCATACGAAGACAAAGTATCTCGTCGTGGATTGCGTGTAGGCGATTTATTCAATCCAGAAGACTTTGCAGTTAAGCTTAAAACCATCCTCGAATATCATAACTTTATGCTAACCAATTATTACAAAGTTGAGCCTGTTAGTTACGAGAAAGTATTAGCTGACGCTTTAGCGGTTGCCGATATTTTAAAAGCGATGGTTGTTGATGTAACCGACGTATTAGACAAAGCGCGTTTACGTGGTGATTGCATCATGTTTGAGGGTGCCCAAGGTACGTTGCTTGATATTGATCATGGTACTTACCCTTACGTCACGTCTTCAAACACGACCGTAGGCGGGGTGGCAACGGGTGCTGGATTCGGTCCGTTGAACCTAGATTATGTACTTGGTATTGTAAAAGCTTACACCACACGCGTAGGCTCAGGTCCTTTTCCCACAGAGCTTGGATGTGATGTAGGTCAACACCTAGGTGTGAAAGGTCATGAATTTGGTGCAACCACTGGCCGTAAACGTCGTACTGGTTGGTTTGACGCGGTGGCAATGAAACGCGCTGTACAAATTAATTCAATTACCGGTTTTTGTTTAACCAAATTAGACGTACTAGACGGCTTAGAAACCTTAAGTATATGTACGGGTTATAAAGATGCAGATGGCAATATTTCAGATGTGCCACCTATGGCAGCTGATGGCTACGAGCTAATCACGCCAGTCTATGAAAGCATGCCTTGATTGGAGTGAAAACTCTTTTGGTGTGACTGAATACGACAAGTTACCGCAAGCCGCTAAAAACTATATCAAGCGTCTGGAAGAATTAACTGGTGTGCCAATTGACATCATTTCTACTGGCCCTGATAGAAATGAGACCATCATTATACGTCATCCATTTGAAGTCTAACTCATTAGGCTTTAACTAAAAAAGGCTGCAGTGCGCAGCCTTTTTTGTCGGTGGTATAACTTCACGTGGATAAGCTAACGGTCAGAATGCAGCTTTATGTAAAACCGCTAAAAGCATTCTAAATGTTCACTTATCAATGGGAATTGGAATCAATTTTTCTAATTTTTAATTCTTTAGTGGAAATATCTATATGCTTATAGATACTAGCCAGTTCACTAGAAGCAGAATCCAAAACTAAGGCTTCCTGTTCAGATTGCGTGCATTGCTTTTCGATGGCTGCCAATGCTGAATCTATGGAATTGGTTTGCGCTAACTGTTGAGTCATCTCTGCTTCCACTACACCATGCAAATCGCTAATTTTATTTATCACTTGATATATTGAATTCACAAATTCTTGGGATTTTTCAGTTTGCGACAAACTTTCTTCGGCTTTGTCTTTACCCACAGACATAGCTTGTACCGCTGTATCAGCGGCGCTCTGCAATTTCTCAATGTTTTCTGATATCTGCTGAATAGATTGTTGAGTCTTGGTTGCTAAACTGCGCACTTCGTCAGCCACCACCGCAAACCCTCGGCCGGTTTCTCCGGCCCTAGCGGCCTCAATAGCTGCATTTAATGCCAATAAATTAGTTTGTTCTGCTATGCCGTTGATCACATTCACCACGTTGCCAATGTTATCTGTATTTACTTTTAACGTAGCGACAATACTCGATGCATCATTTACTGCATCCAGCATATTATGACTTGTTAGCACGTTATCTTTAAACATCATTTGCCCGCTATCTGCTAGCTCTGCGCACTCACTAACAAGGGTATTTGCATCTGAAATGGCTTGATTTACCGACTCATTCGAGTCAGATAAATTCTGCATATTTTCCGTCAACTTTGCGGTTTCGGCCGTTTGCCCTTGTACGCCGTTTTTCATCTTTTCAAATGCAATAGACAAACGTTCAATAATACTACCTAAGCCTTTAATATCAGTAAATATACCGGCAAAAACCTTACTTAGTCCCATTTGAATTAACATAAAATTCTTGGCCACTTGGCCTATTTCATCTTGGCTTGAACACTCTATATTTGCGGTTAAGTCCCCACTGGCAATCTTTTTTGATTCCTCCGTTACTCTTTTTAATGGTGATATGACATTCTTGTTAACAAACCAACTTACCGCAACAAGAACTAAAGCAATAACAACAAGTGTACTGATTTGGGTAAAGATTAAGCTTTCTTGTGTTTGTTGTTCCGACAACGCTTTAAGGTCACGAATATTCTTACTGACGGCTTCAACCGCTAAGGTCAGACTTTCGGTTGGTGCTCGGTCAATGCCTTTCACACTATTGTCGGCAATCGCTATATTTTTACCGGAGTTGATATAGTCGGCGTACCCTGTGCGATAAGCGCTTACCATGTTGGGGTAAACCTCAGCAAAGGTCTTGATATGAGTTCGTGCAGGATGATTCTGGTCAATTTTTTGCAGCATACTGCTGTATATGCTCTTAATTTTCTCAACTGATAAATTAAAGCGTCCCCAGTATTTTTCTAACTGCTTCGGATCTGAGCCTCTAATTAAAGTATTTTTCCACTCTTGAACCTGGGTTTTAAACTCAACATTTAACTCAGCAACTTGCAACATAGTGGTAGCTTCAACATTCACAATGTTACTGTAATCATTCATCACCTTATCCATTGAAGAAAACCCATGAAATACAGTAATAACAATCAATGACAAAGAGCATATGAGTAACAGCAACAACTTGTTTCTTACGTGAGTACGAAATGCATTCATCCAGAATTATCCTTAATATTTCAATTCAACAAAAACAGCAATATTTGATGGCATAACTGTTACAGCAATATGACATACAAGAGTAGTAAGCTTTCATCACCTACGCCATTACCTTTTAGCAAAGCCTGTGGCGCGATTCGCCGCCAACCAATAAAGCATGCTATAGCAACAAAATAAGGGCTAAGGTGAAAGCATTTTATCGACCATTTTTACCCATACTTTATGTCAAAAGCCCATTTTATCTGTTATTAGCAGCCTATAATCTACCTGTACACATCACCTAAAAGCGAATGTTTTCACTTTATTTGAAATAATTTTATACTTAAATGAAACAAACCATTAACACATGACAATTATAGGTAAGGTTGTAAAACGTAAGTCAGTGAAGCCACATACTTTGCTGAGTTATCGATGATAAATGTGGAGCTTAAGTGTCAAATACTAGAAATATAAAACCGTTCATATTCCTATTGATAATCGGGTTAGCGTTACTAACAGGTGCTTACTTCGCGCCAATCGATTCTGAAGCAGGTGATGGCATATTGCGCTTTTTCGGCCGTTTTCATGTGCTGTTACTGCACTTCCCGGTCACACTACTATTGCTTGCACCTATATTGTCTTTTGCCACTAAACTGAAACGTTTTGAACAACTCAGGCCTGCTATTCGACCTATCTGGTGGCTGGGTGCTTTAAGTGCTGTTGCGACAGTAAGTATGGGTTTACTGCTCGCGTCCAATGAAGGTTTTGCCTTTAATGAAGTACAGCAACATATGATTGCTGGTATCTGTGTTGCGCTATTAGCTTTATATTGCACAGGACTAATTACCTTTGGTTCAACTAGCTTTCTTGGCAAAGCGCATTACGCTACTGCCAGTGCGCTATTGACGGTCACCATATTTTTTGCCGCCCATGAAGGTGGGAATTTAGTACATGGTAATACTTACCTTACCCGTTACTCACCTGAACCCTTTCGCACTTGGTTAAGCCCTGCAGAACAAAAGCTAGATATGGCACAAGTAGACGATACCCATTACATCGAAACTGTGCGTCCTCTATTAGAAAGCTATTGTTTTGACTGCCATGGCCCCGACACTCAAAAAGCAAATGTTCGCTTGGACATTCTTAACCCCGATTTTATAAAAGGCTCCGACGCAGAGCATTGGCATGCAGCCCTAGACATGATCAACACGGCAGAGATGCCACCAAAGAAGAAAAAACAACCTAGTGCTGATGAACGCCGCATTATCGTAGACTGGATGACCCAAGGTATTCAGTTAGCCAAAGCAGCCAAAAAAGGCGAAAGCAAACAAGTACTACGCCGTTTAACCAAAGAACAATATACCAATACTCTCCAAGACCTATTAGGTATCGAGGTTAACTTTGGCCGCGAATTACCAGACGATCCATTGTCAGATATTGGCTTTAGCAATAGTGGTGAATTGTTACAAAGCTCAACCTTGCATTTAGAAACCTTTGAAAAAATAGCTCGCGATGCCTTAGATAAAGTCATTGTCGGAGCAGAGAAACCTAAAGTTCACCATTACCGCATGAGTTTTGGCCAGAACATTGGAGCTAATCAAAACAATACAGCATCACAAGGTTATATGGACGTTGTTGTGCCGGTTAATAATTTTTACGTTGAAATTCTAGATGAGCAAGGCAAGCCTACCGAAGACACTGACGGCATTAAGAAATATTTTAGCGCCAGTATGCGAGGCTCAGCAGAAAATCGCTTTTTAACGCAAGACCAAGGCATAGACTTATATTCAGCCCAGCCGCATCAAGAAGTGATTGAAGCAGGTAAGTACGGCACATGGAATGGCCCATCGCCTAACCTTGCCATGCAAATAAAAGATCAGTTCCCGAGCACAGGGGACTTTGTGGTCAGAGTAAAAGCGTCTGCTGCGAAAGGTTTTGATAAAGTTCAACCATCTGCAGCAACCTTGCATCAGCAAACACCACTGGTTACTCTTAACAAAAATGGCGAGCCTAACATAAACAAAAAACAACAAGTGCGACTAGATACATCTAGTGTGCTCGAGCAGAAAGGGCTTACACCAAGTGCTACCCATCCTAGATTTTTAGTTAAGAACGAAAAAGCCAACAATGTGATGGTGAAATCAAAGCTATCATTAATAAGTAGTAGTTATGGTTTTTACCAAATTGACTTGGTGCACCTTGGTATTCCAGCTGAACAAAAGGTTGATCTTGAGATCAAGGTAGATAACCTTCCTACTTTCACCACCAGCTTAACGCCATCATCTCATGACAAAGTAGGCGAGCCTGTCGTATCCAGTATCGCATCTGTCTATGTGGATAAGATTCCTCATAGAATTCAAATCAAAGGTGCCGACAATTTTCCTGGTTACAGTGACATAGTTGTTACCCAGCTAGACGAAAATCATATTGTAGCTAAAAATCACCCGGTCAAGTTTTTCAAAAACACGGTTAGCAATCAAACTCAAGGGGTACTACTACCGTATCTAGGCACCAGAACCGATGATGGCATGGATTATCGTAACTTTGCCAAAGGCGTAGAAGTTAAAGGCCAAGATCAGGTGTACACGTTCAAAGGTCGCCTTGAGAATCTACCTATCCCTACACACGGTACTATGGGTGACAACATTACAAGTAGTAGCTTAAAAGTAGGGGTTTGGAACGATGACAAGATTAAATCGAATGACCAACTTGGCTCAGCTATCAACGTTGAATACATAGAATTCGAAGCGCCCTATTTTGAACAGTGGCCTACGGCAACACATAAAAAGATATTTTTCGATACTGCCAAGAAAGACGAAAAATACGCTAAGGAAGTGATCACCCAATTTGCTGAACGGGCCTTTAGACGTCCAGTTAGTGAAGATGAAATTGCCCCATACATTGATTTATGGCAAGCATTAAAACCAGAATTTTCAAATTTTGAAGACGGGGTAAAAGAAGCATTAGTGGCCGTCTTATGCTCGCCGCGATTTTTATATTTAGTCGAACCACAAGCAGAACAACAATTAGCTCAAGAAAATGGCACTAACTCGCTGCTCGATAATATAGCTAGCCTATTCTCGGTAGACGAAGCTCACGCTAGCGAAAATACCAGCGGGTCTATTGATCAATTTTCATTAGCCAGTCGACTGTCCTATTTTTTATGGAATACCGCACCTGATGAAGAATTAATTGAACTAGCCAAAAAAGGCGAATTGACGAATCAAGTCCAACAGCAATTGTCGCGCATGATTGCCAATGATGAAAAGCTGCAGCACTTTATTGAAATATTTGCAAGCCAATGGTTACGCCTAGATAGACAACAAGGCCAAACGGTGGATGTTGCGACCTATCCTGACTACACACGTTTTGTAAAAAGTGACATGAAACTCGAAACAGAACAGTTTCTTCAACACTTGATTCAAAATGATAAAAATGTGTTGAATGTAATTGATTCAGACTTCGCTATGTTAAATCAAAATTTAGCGGAATTTTACGGAGTACCTAATGTAGTGGGCCCTGAATTTCGAGCAGTTAAACTCCCTGCAGATCAACCTCGTGGCGGTTTGCTATCACAAGGAGCGTTTTTAACCGGGCACGCCGACGGCGTGCATAGCCACCCAGTAAAACGTGCCGTGTGGGTAAAAGCCAAAATCCTAGGTGATGAACCACCGCCGCCACCGCCAAACGTGCCTGAATTAGATCCAGAAACTCCGGGCTTTGAAAAACTCACGCTCAAACAACAACTGGAGTTGCATCGAGACAAAGATTCTTGTCGTGACTGTCACGCCAAAATCGATCCATATGGCGTGGTATTCGAGCACTTTGACGCAGTAGGTCGTTACCGAGCTGATTACAAAGGTCTACCCATTGATGCCACCTCTATTTTACCAGATGGCACAGCTATCGATGGAATGCGCGAAATTAAACAATATTTACTTAAGGAAGAATCAGACAAGGTCGCTCTATCTGTGATTAAGCACCTTTTCTCTTACGCTCTCGGTAGAGAAGTAAGCTATCGAGATGACGCAGAACTAGAAGATATTTTGCAACAAGTCAAAGCCAATGATTACCGTATGCAAAGTTTGTTATTAGCTATTATCAATAGCCCATCATTTAACCAAATATAAGGATAAACAGAGATGAAAAATGTTAAACCTTTTCGACTTCAACGCCGCTCATTCCTGAAAGGACTAGGCGTAGCAGCCTGTTTACCCTATATGGAGTGTATGGCTGATGATAAAAAGAAGCTTGGCCAACGCAGTACGCCACCAAAGAGAATGGCTTATGCTTACACTCCCAATGGCGTAGGTGCTCCTGGCGAAGATTCCGCCTACAAAGAGTGGAACTGGTTTCCTAGTGGTGAAGGTAAAGACTACCAACTCACCAATACTCTACAACCTTTAGCTGAGTTCAGAGACGACATTTCAATTTTAGGGGGCTTAAGCCATCCTAAGTCCCGTAGCTTGTTGGGGCATATTGCTGGTGATACATTTTTGACCGGTGGTGACGTGCGCACCGACTATAACAATAGTGTGTCTGTTGACCAATTTGCTGCGCAAATTAAGAAACAAGCGACTCGTTATCCATCTTTGGTGTTGTCTGCAGATGGTGGTATTGGTTTTAAATCTAGAGCATCAACTTTATCCTTTGACCTGAGCGGCCAAGCTATCCCCTCGGAACACAACCACCGAAATATTTTCGAACGTTATTTTTCGTTGAATGGAAAAAGTGCCAGTGCCGAGCGCCGCAAGAGTCTTATTCGTCAGACCAAAATGGTTGATTTGATACTTGCAGACTCGAAACGCTTACAGAAACGACTGGGAGTGAATGACAAACACAAATTAGATGAGCACTTATCTTCTTTGAATAGTTTAGAAGAGCAAATAAAACGTAATGAAGCGTGGCTAGATATCCCGCTTAAATCCGTTAACACTGATCATCTGGACTTGATGGTAGATGCCAAAGTCGACCCACAAGCTTATATTCGTAGCATGTATGACTTAATGGTATTGGCTTTCCAATTAGATTTAACCGAAGTGATTTCATTTATGGTTTCTCGTGAAGATGGCATGGGTGTGGGCGATGCCTACCCAATTTTAGGGCTAGGTTTGAAAAAAGGTCATCATGCCATTAGCCATGATAAGGCCGATGGCCACTGGCAAGAATGGGGACAATATGATCAATGGTTAGTCAGTCATTTTGCCTACTTTGTGGAGCGCATGAAAAATACCGAAGATGAATTTGGCTCTCTATTAGACAACACTCAAATAATGTACGGCAGTGCATGCAGCACTACCCATAATGCCCGAAACTGTCCTATCATTCTTGCCGGTGGCAAAAACATGGGACTTAAGCATGGTAGTTACACTAAATTCAGTGAAAGTGTTCCTCTCAGTAATTTGTATGTCAATCAATTACGTGCAGCCGGAATATTAACCGATACATTTTCAGACAGTACCGATAAGATGACTGGCATGGAAAATATCTTTAGTGGTATTACTGCGTAATATCATTACAAACGAAAAACATAATAATAACTAAGGAAATAAAATGTCTATAGAGTCACAGGTCATGTCTAATGAAGTAGCAACTGAAGATACGGGCAGCTCAACCCCAATTATTCAGAAAGGCTTACTTTTACCCTTCATTTTAATTACCGCTTGTTTTGCCCTTTGGGGTGCGGCCAATAACATGACAGATTTGCTGGTACCTGCTTTTCAAAAAGTTTTGAGCATGAGTCAACTTCAGTCATCGTTTATCCAATCAGCATTTTATGGCGCTTATTTTGTGATGGCATTGCCAGCCGCATTTTTAATTCAAAAGTATAGTTACAAAAATGGCGTTCTAATTGGCTTAACCGTCTACGCTGCCGGTGCTATCTTATGTTATCCCGCTAGCCAAGCCATGAGTTTCGAGTTTTTCTTACTGGCGTTTTATGTATTTGCTTCAGGTTGTGCCATTTTAGAAACGGTTGCGGCACCGTATATCATGTCTATGGGTCCTGAAGCTACCGGCACCCAACGTATTAACCTAGCACAAGCATTTAATCCAATTGGCGTGTTAATGGGCGTATTTTTAGGTAAGGAGGTCATTTTAAAAGGGTTGAATTCAGCCACCGAAACCGAACGTGCTGGGATGTCTACCGACCAACTATTAATGATTCAATCCCAAGAACTATCAAATGTGGTCACTGCTTATTTAATTGTCGCGGTTGTCGCCTTTTTATTGGCCGCAATAATCTTTATCACTCGCTTCCCGGCTGGCAAGTCAAGCGACAAATTTGGCGAATTAAAACAGTCTTTTAATCGCTTAAAACAAAACAAAAAGTGGAAATTTGCCATAGTCGCACAATTTTTCTATGTCGGTTGCCAAATTGGCGTATGGACATATGCCATCAAATACATCATGGATAATCACGCTGGAATATCTACCGAAGCCGAAGCCGGCGAATACGTCTTCTATGGATTGTGTGTATACGCAGCCTTTCGCTTTATTTGTACCGGCTTAATGAGTTTGATTTGTCCGAGCAAATTACTTTCTATTATGGCGATACTCGCTATGGCATTGATTGCTACAGCCATATTTGTTGGTGGTGAAGTCGGTGTTTATGCATTGTTGGCTTGTTTCTCTTGTATGTCGTTAATGTTTCCAACCATTTATGGCTTGGGTTTAACCGGCGTCGGCGAAGATAGAAAATTAGGTGGTTCATTTATCATCATGGCTATTTTAGGTGGCGCAATTTTAGTACCTTTCCAAGGCTGGTTAATTGATGTAACCGATAGTGTAAACACCAGCTACATCATGCCTTTAGTTTGTTTTACTGTAGTACTTATCTTTAGTATTTTTGCTCGAAAACAAGACGGTAACCAATAAATGAGCGGTATCGGTTTATTCATCACCAAGTCATTTGTTTATGAGTAAGCAAAGTACACTTTTTGCTGCTTTCATTCGTCAGTATCAAGGGCGTTTACGTTCTTTTATACGGGGAATGGGAGTGGCTGTACATGCAGTAGACGACATTGCTCAAGAGACATTTTTGACCGCCTATAAAAAACTAGACGAGTTTGACCAAGAGAAAGATTTTGGCAACTGGCTTTATGGCATCGCCCGCAATATTCTGCGTAACGAATTACGCAAAAACGCCCGACAAAACAGGATCATGGACGAGAAACTTAGTCACTTTTTGTTAGATGAATACGCGCTAGACTACGAGCCGTCAGACCAAAAAGGTGATGAAGTAGTCGCGCTACAGGAATGTATTCAGCAACTACCTGAAAAAGTAAAACGTTACTTAATAAAAAATACTCAGAAGAGTGGAAAACTCCATCATTGTCAGAACATTTCAGTATGTCCGATACAGCCATTCGTTTGGCCTTGATGCGTATTCGCAAAAAACTGAAAACATGCATGGACTATAGGTTGGATTATGATCAGCAATATTGAAACCCATAAACGTTTTTCCGATCTTCTAGGCTTGTTAATCGAAGAGAAAGCCAGCCCTGAGCAAATCAGTGAACTACTTGAATTAGCTAAACAAAATGACGAATTCAAGCACATTCTGCGTAATCAATTGGAAATGGACAATTTAATTAGCCAGGCCCTTTGCAGCACCAATCAGGCAGAGAATTTTGTTGAAAAAGTATTAGCCGAGTCAGCCAACTCTCACGCCAATACTGAGTTTGAAAAAAGGGTAATGGAAGCACTGCCTAAAGATCCCAAAATTAGTACCGGCAAAAGTAGTGGCACTGTGGCGTGGATTATTTCGGGTTTGAGTATTGCTGCATGCATGATTATTTCGGTACTGTCTTTCACCCAGCCTTCACATCATCAAACTGGCACTGAGTTGTCGCTCGCCAGTCGAGCAGAAATACAAGACAAAGGGGTCGCCATAGTTGCTAATGCAGTGGGCTTAGATAACCCCGACCACTTTGTAATTGGTAAGTCTGTTGCCCCTGGAAAACTGCAGATTGATGATGGCTTTTTAGAACTTGAATTTTATCATGGTGCACAGTTAAAAATCGCCGGCCCAGCCGAGCTCGAAATAGTCAGCGCCAAACGCGTCAAATTATTTAAAGGCAAGGTGATGACAGATGTGCCAACAGTTGCCATAGGTTTCACCATAGACACACCAAATTCTGAAGTGGTTGATTTAGGTACGGCGATAGGCGTACAAGTCGACGCCAATGGAGATTCTCAAGTTCATGTATTTGAAGGACTAGTTGAAGCGATCAGTAAGGCTGGAGTGAAAAAACTCATCGAAAAAGGCGATGCCGTCTCGTTCTTTTCCGAAGACGCTAAACAATGGCAAGACGACCAAGCCACCGCCAGTCAATTCAATGAGTTTTCTGAAATAGCCGATTTAACTTATTTGGCAACGAGTCAAAAACAACAAGATTGGTTAGCGGTAAAAGAAGAGTTATTGCAGGATCCCGCCCTAGTCGCGTATTACGATTTTGAAAAAGCTGACAACAAGCCACGTCTACTTAAAAATAGAGCCGCGAACAATCATGGTACCCATGGCGCAATAGTAGGCGCTAAATGGGGTAAAGGCCCGTGGAATGGTAAAGGCGCTTTGGAATTTAAGCGCCCGGGTGACAGGGTACGTATTGATATAACTGACAAGTTTAAAAGCTTTACGCTAGCCAGTTGGGTGAAAATAGACAGCTTAGACCGCGCATACAATTCGTTATTACTTACAGATGGCTATAAACCCGGTGATATCCACTGGCAAATTGGTAATTTTCATCATAATCAGATAGGGACCATTATATTGGGTCTTTCTTCTACTGAGCTAGGAGCAAAGGATTATAAAGTTGAGCCGTTTTTCTCGACTGCCGAATCTGGTACTTGGTATCACTTAGCCACGACAGTTGACCAAGACAGCGAACAAGTGAAAATATTTGTCAACGGCAGTCTGTTTAAAACTGCACCACTGACCAAAAAATCTGAGTATTGGCATATTGGCAAGGCGTCCATTGCCAATTGGGACAATATGAATTTAGGCTCGCCGATTAGAAATCTAAACGGCAGCATGGCGGAACTGGTGATTTTATCAAGGGCTTTAGGTGACGATGAAATCAATAGAATCGCACTGAACGATGCGCCACATAAAAACCTCAGTGCAAATATTTACTCTGAATAACATTTTAGGTTTTTGTTAAGCGATAACTTGTTACCATGGAAGGTATGCATGACTGAAGCATAGGTTATGCCTAAAATAAGGACTATTTACCTAAAATGATACAAAAAACATCGCCAAAAACGTTACTTCAACGTTTAACTCCCGTTCTTGCTTTACTCCTATTTTCTATCACCTTTGGTGCGTGCCAATCTAATGATCTTACAAGCAAACCTCAAACAGCTAACACCTCAGGATCCGCTAACGCATTTAGTGGCAAGCTGCCGATCACATCACGCATAGTAAAAGGTCAACTAGACAACGGTATTGGCTATATCATTCAAAAAAATACCAAACCGGCTAAACGAGCTGAAATTCGTTTAGTGGTAAATATTGGCTCACTGGCTGAAGATGAAAGCCAGTTAGGCTTTGCTCATTTTACAGAACACATGGCCTTTAATGGCACCGAAGACTTTAAAAAACAACAAATTGTCGAGTATGTTGAGTCCATAGGCATGAAGTTTGGAGCACACTTAAATGCTCACACGAGCTTTGACGAAACCGTATATAAATTGCAAATTCCTACCGACAACCAAGATACGATAGAAACAGGTTTTCATATTCTTGAGAACTGGGCTCATAAGATTAGTTTTGAGCCAGAAGAGATAGACAAAGAACGTGGCGTAGTGATAGAAGAGCTACGCAGTCGTAAGGGCGCTAACGAGCGAATATTCAATAAACAGCTCCCAGTATTGTTCAAAGGCTCGCGATATGCAGAACGGCTCCCTATCGGCAAACAACACATTCTTGAGCAAGGTAAACATCAAGATCTAATACGCTTTTATAAAGATTGGTACCGCCCTGATTTAATGTCTGTAGTAGTGGTGGGCGATCTTGAACCTGCGAATGCCCTGCAGTTAATTAACAAATATTTTGCCAAAATTGAACCCACCAAAACGCAAAATACCAAGCAAGATTACGCTCTACCAGAAAACGCAGAGCCACTAATCAGTATTGAAACGGATCCAGAATTAACACGCACAACAGCTTCATTAACCTTTAAGCAAGATTTACTTGAGATCAAGGCATATGCAGACCTCAAACAAAAAATTGCTCACTCATTATTTACCGGCATGTTAAATAACAGAATTCGAGAGGCGGTACTCAAACCCGAGTCACCGATCGTCGCAGGAGGGAGTGATTTTTCTGCTTTGTTCGCCAATAATTCTGCATTCAATTTAAGGGCACTGGTTAAACCGAATCAATCCAAAGCGGCAATCAAATTTTTGTTGAGCGAATATAATAGGATCTTGCAACATGGATTCACCGCTACCGAATTAGCGCGTCAAAAAGCCAGTATTTTACGCGCAGCCGAGAAAGGCGCGATAGAAATTGATAAAACGCCGTCTAGTCGTTTGGCGTCGCAATACGTCAGTTACTTCACCAAAAACACCGCGTTATTAGACAGTGAGCAATATAATACTGCTTACCAGCATTTTATACCTCGCATTACTTTGCAAGACGTTAACCAATTGGCAAGCCAGTGGTGGCACCAAGAAAACCGCTTAGTGTCAATTTCTGCGCCCGAAAAAACCGCTGCAAGCTTGCCCACAACACAACAACTTCTGACCCTTTGGCAGCAAAGTACGCAACGCATTCTGCAGCCATACCAGGACGAAGAAGTTGCTAATTCATTAATGCCTTTAGCCCCTAAACCTGGCTCAGTAGTGAGTAAAAAATATGATGAAAGTTTAGATGCACACCTATGGACACTAAGTAATGGTGCCCGTGTTATTTTGAAAAAAACTGATTTTAAGGAAGACGAAATTTTATTTTCGGCTAGTAGTGAAGGCGGAAATTCGCTACAAGCTACTGATGAATACCTAACGACTCTGTTATCCACTCAAATAGTCAACGCTATGGGCATCGGTCAAATGAACGCCGTGCAACTAGGTAAGTTCATGAAGGGCAAGCAATTTGGTATGGGTGCCAGTATCGGCCAATACCAGCAATCATTAACAGGCAGTAGTTCAGTTGCAGATTTAGCCGACTTCATGCAGTTATTGCATTTGAAATTTACTCCGCCTAGAGTTGATCAAGAAGCTTTCGATACCCTAATAGCTAGGTATTTACCTTACTATAAAAACCGATTAGATACGCCTAACGGTGTATTTTCAGAAGCCATAAGAGTTGCTCAATACAGCAATAACCCACGTTCAGTAAAAATGGACGACACCATTATTAGCAGGCAACGGCTCACACCTTCAATTGAGTTCTATCAGCAACGATTTGCTAATGCAGGCAACTTCAATTATGCCTTTGTGGGTAATATTGACTTACAACAAATGGAGCAGCTATTAAGCACCTATGTGGCTAGCTTGCCAAATAACACCACAGCCGAAACGTGGCAGAAACTAGCCGACTTAAGAACCAAAGGACAGCTAAAAGTCAAGGTCAAAAAAGGCGTAGAACCCAAAGCAACAGTGGTGCTTAATTATTATGGCAACAGTGAATGGAGCTTTAGTCAAAGCGCTGAGTTCAATAGTTTACGTTCGATATTAAGTACTGTTCTACGAGAGCGTATTCGGGAAGAGAAGTCTGGCGTATACGGAGTGAGAGTCAATGGCGGATTTTCCCGTTACGATAACTCACATAGCATCAGTATTTCTTTCACTTGCGATCCCAACCGAGTTGACGAATTAATTAAAGAGACTCAACGGGTCATTGGCGAATTTAAGACTACGCAACAAGACACTAAGTACCTAACAAACATGAAACAACAACAGGCTAAGAGTACTGAAACACAGATCAAACAAAATGCTTTCTGGCGAGGATATTTATTGGCTAGCCTGTCAGAAACGGAAGAGTTTCAGACCATTGAACAGAAAATGGCGTTGGTCAATAACATGACTGAGCAGAAACTACAAAATGCCGCCCAACACTTTCTAAATGAACAAGATACGTTAATAGCAATTCTTACCCCTGAAGATAAAGCATCGACTAAAGGTAAAGGCACTAACGAATAGCAGCGAACAAATAGCAAAAGTACGATTCATTTTTGCTATACCAACCCACCTTAATATGTAAACGATCTAAGATACATATTAGGGTGCTTTGGTGTTGTAGTATGATTACCAAGGGAAACTGACGTTAAAATTCGTCACAAATGATATGTTGAAGCGAACGTGCCCCCGCAGGTTTCATTCGAATAATTTAACTTTGCTCTGACCCCGATAGTTCTGAAAATCCTCAAGTCAGCCTCCGAGTCCATGTTCAGCTATGCTGAAAGGTGCTCAAACCATCACAAACGGGAGGCTGTTATGTCATTTTACTCGGGCATTGACTTACATTCAAACAATCACGTCGTGGTTGTCATCGACGAAGAGGATAACAAGGTTGTGGATAAGCGTATCGACAACAATTTAAACATCACACTTGAACTGCTCGCACCTTACAAAGAGCAGATAAAAGCGGTGGCCATTGAATCTACCTTTAACTGGTATTGGTTAGTGGATGGCCTGATGGAGCATGGTTATCAAGTGGAGCTGGTGAACACTGCAGCGGTTAAACAATACGACGGTTTAAAATACAGTGGCGACCATCAGGATGCCTTTCACCTTGCGCATTTGATGCGATTAGGGATATTGCCTACCGGTCATATTTACCCGCCTGAATACCGACAAGTACGGGACTTATTGCGACGTAGGCGACAATTGGTGAAACATGCATCCAGCCATATGATAAGCATTCAAAATCAAATCTGGCGCTCGTTAGGGTATCGGGTCAACTGTGTCGACATTCGTAAAAAGACCTTCACACTGCCTTTCGAATCAGGCAGTTTTTTATATCATTCAGCTCATACCAATCTCACCATCCTTAAGGCATTAGATAAACAGATTGCCATCATAGAACAACAAACACTGGAAGCGGTGGAGCTTAAAGATGAATTCAAACTGCTGACCAGCGTAACCGGTATTGGTCCGATTTTAGGTTTAACTATCATGTTAGAAACAGGTGACATCAACCGATTTGAAGCCGCTGGTAATTACGCGTCTTATTGTCGTTGTGTCAACAGTGTGCGTGAAAGTAACGGCAAGAAGAAAGGCACAGGTAACCGTAAAGCAGGCAATAAATACCTGTCATGGGCCTTTTCCGAGGCTGCCCATTTTCTAGTACGGTTTGATGCCAAAGCCAAACGTTTTTACGAGCGTAAAAAACAAAAGCGCAATGGTATTGTTGCCATTAGAGCTGTCGCCCATAAAATCGCCAGAGCGGTATTTCACATGTTAAAGAATAAACAGGCCTTCGATATCGAACGTGTCTTTAGTTAGTTTCCCGGTGTCATTCAGCCAGCAATCGGGGTTGGATATTAAACCAGTGTTATTCTGAATGGAGGGTGATACCGGACTTTATTTTGTTCGCCCGCATGTTAAGCCAAGTTGGGTCTGGAAGGCGAAAGCCTAACCACCACCTCTGTGCGTTTACCGCATTGGATAACATGGGGAACTGAAGTTTTGTGGCGCACCGAGGTGCGTGGGAAATTGGCCTTTACAGGCCAAGGACTAGAGCCAGATGGGTGACTGTTGCGGATAAATTATCCAGCACAACCAATAGAAAAACATATTAGCGAATAAAAACCGGAACACGCTGTAAGGAAACACAAACTTAAATGTTTGCTAAAAAGCAATCCGACTTTTATCGCACTGTTGACAACGGCTGACTTATGGGTGACCCCGATAGTTTTGAGTGAGCCAAGCCAATCCGATTGGACTAGCTTTTTCGAGAGTAAAAAAGCATCCGATGATTTTATGACAGAGCGCATTGAAATCATCGCTCAAAAAGGCACTGCTTCTGGGATATTGAAAAATATCAAAGCCAATAAAGCTATTACTGACGAGGACTCTTTAGGGAATGTTATTGATTACTAGTGAATTTTTTATATTATTTATACGGCTACGGTACGTGTCATTGATGTTTATGAAGTCTATGTTATACTGTACGTATGTTAAACGTATTAGGATTTTAATATGGTAGCCTTAGCATTGAAAAAAGATGCGCGGTTGGATTTAAAAACAACTGCTCAAAATAAAGAATTGCTCGCTCAGGCAGCAATGTTACGTGGTGTAGATATGACTACGTTTATTATGATGCCTGCTTTAAAAGCAGCCAGAGAAGTTGTTGAGTTGAATGAAAAAGTGCAACTTGATAGACAAGAGCAACATGCATTATTTGCAGCATTATCTAAACCCTCTAAACCTACTGATGGTCTGAAGGAATTACTATCAGCAGGGACATTTAGTGAGCGATGATCAATTTGTAATAGAAAAATTTGAACCAACATCGTCATATTTTCAACAGAAAAAATTCGATTGTGGCAATAGGGTTATTAGTAAGTTTGTTCATTCCTCTTTAAAAAAGCAGGTAAACCAGAATTTCTCACAAGCCTATGTATTGCTTGATACACACGAGAATGATCGGTTTTCTGCTTTTTACACCTTAACGTCATTTAAACTTCAAGCTGATGAATTAGAAAAATTATCTAAAGGTAGCTTACCCAGAGATATTCCTTGTGTCCGTTTGGTCATGCTAGGCGTTGACTTGTCACTTCAAGGGAAAGGTATTGGAAAGAAAATGATGTCCGATGCTTTGTATCGTGTTCATAGGGCGTCGAAAGAAATAGGGATATATGGCTTATATCTAGATGCCGATCCTAAAGCTACAAACTTCTATTTGAGTTTAGGATTCACGCGCTTAGATAGTGGCGGAAGTGATGATATTGCCAAAATGTTTTTAAGTATTGAATTGATAAATCAGCTGCTAGATTAAATAAAATTCAAAGTTAAGCTTCTAAATTAACAATGGACTGTAAACCGTACTTATTTATAGCAGGCACTGAAAAAATAAAGCAGACACCCACTTTTAAAAAGTAGCAAAACGGCTGTTTTGTACTAAGCTTTAAGGTATTCAAACAGCCAAGGATGGTCAGTTATGCCTCAGTCTCGTAAAAGCCAAATCAGTTTAGTCGACACCCCTTATTATCATTGTGTTTCACGCTGTGTTCGCCGCTCATTTTTGTGTGGTGAAGATGCTTTCACAGGAAAAAGTTACGAGCATCAAAATAAGATGACTGTCTAATTAGGCTCGGGTTCATTTCAAAGAGCATTGCTACTTTTCATCCAACCCAAGATAATCTCTAAACCGCTCAATTACATACGTTTTAAATGAACCTTCAGGTATAGCCTCTCCGTACTCTTGAGAATCAATTATATTCCTAATTATTTGTCCTAATTCAGGTACATAATGGCAACGATTTTCTACCAGTATAGATTTTGCTAACATCACAAACTTTGATGATTTAATTAGAGAACCATTTTCGCTTAAATTCTGATTTAACCTACAGATTAATTTAGTAGCACTTGCTTCTCGCAAAAATTGAGCATCACTTTCTTCCAAGCTATATTCTTCAGCACTACAGTCTATGAAAATATCAGGTGAAAAATTCCCGTCTTCGAAACTCAAGTCATCAAAAAAATATTGATAATCTAATAGTGTCTTGTACATAAACAATGCATCTTTAATCGCTTCCATTGCACTTTGATATCTCTCGAATCTGATTTCTTCATTCATAATAAGTTGTATACCTAAAGTTAAGAGTCCCCATGAAACTTCCTTATTATTGTCTCAGGGTGCCTGTAGGAGTTCCATGTATTTTTCCTTTCCCATCCCGCACTACTTTAACTGCTTTTTGTCCGAAGCTTTTATCCCCTTTAGTACCTACTCTTCTTCCAAAATCAAGGATTTTGACATTTGGGTTACCTTTCACAATCTCGCCTCGATTCCACGCCTCAATTGTTAATGAGTCAGCCTCTTCTGGATTATCCCATGTTGAAGGTAAATCTTCAGGGGACTCAGCTTGCTTAGATCTATTTTTATGATTAGGTGTACCTTCAATATGTTCGTTTTGTTTTTGCCTCTTTATTTCTGGGTCACCACCATCTTCGCTACCACTATCATCTGATTCTTCTGAATCCTTAAACATATTTGGAATTTTAGGGAGAGAACACCCACAATCTTTCTTTTCTGGCGGTGAAAATGGGTCATCAACACTCATGCCAAATGGATCAATATATCTATAAGGATTATTGTTCGCATATGCATACCGATTAAACGAATGGACATCCCTTACACCAACAGGATCATTCGAATAAAAACGCCCAATCACTGGATCATAGTAACGTGCCTGCATATAGCTTAACCCTAAATCGGTATCAAATTTATGCCCCGTGTAACCAACATCATCTTTAGGTGTTTCTATACTTTCACCAAAAGGCTGATAGTGCATACGGTCGGTGACCGTTCCTGCTGAATTGGATTCAGCAGCTGTGCTGCCTAGGTAATCACTGTGTAAATAGGTGACGGTACTGGCTTTTTTATTGGCGACTAACTTACCACCCAGATAGTAATAATCAATATGTTGATTATTGGCTTTACGATACATGAGTTTGCCATTACTGGCATAAAAGGAGTAACTGAGTCCGTTAGAGCCGTGCTCTTTAACCCGCTTATTATTACCATCGTAAGTGTATAGGTAGCCATCACTTTGCACCATTTGGTTGGCAGTGTTGTAAGCAAAGGTACGTGTACCGTTATCGGTGACATTGCCTTTGTCATCGTAAGTAAAGCTATAGCTTTTACTACCTGTGATGTAGTCCAACTGCTTGTTGCTGTTGTAGTAATAATGGATGGTTTGGTTACCCAGCTTGTAATAGGTAATATTGCCTAGGGTGTCGTAATTCACATCTCCAGTGCCTAAGTAGCTATCCGTAATGTTGTTGAGTCTATCGAGACCATCAAAGGTCAGTCTCAAATCATAAGCATTATTCACTTTGTCATCTAAAAAAGTGACATTGTTATTCGCATCATAAGTAAAGCCATGATTAAGGGCATACGTACTGCTGCGCTTATCGTAGAAGGTATTCGGTAGGCCTGATGTTTTTTGCGTAGACGTATGAGCAAAACCATTGCCGTAACTGTGAGATTTAACCATGCCGTTGGCATGATACAAGGCATTAGTGGCGTAACTACCTACTTGTTTAGCTTGGCCAAGTGCATTGGGTGCATAACCAATGTTTGTACCACTGGGGTAGATTGTATTGGTTAGATTACCTGTGCTGTTGTATATGTAATCTAATACAAAACTTTCACCGTCTAGAGAAAGGGTCTCTTTTTCTATCATGTTTTCAGAATTGTATTCATAAGCAGTGACCACATTGCCAGCGGTCAGCATGGCTAGGCGACTGTTCTTATCATACACATAGGTTTGGTCAGGACTGCTATCGCCGAAACTAATGGCTTTTACATTACCTAAATTATCATAAGCGAATGTGGCTTTGTCGGTGGCGCTGACACTAGTATCACAAGCTGTGTTTGACGTACTGACCGAATTACCCGTAGCCTGCCAAGACAGTTGACCTAAGGCATCATACTGATACGCAGTACGTCCAACATCGTTGCGATTGACTTTACATAGTTGTTGATAACTATCGTAAGCCCGATACTCTGTTTGCCCCCCTTGTGTTACCGACGTAATGTTGCCGTAAATGTTGTAATTGATGGCTGTAGTAACACTCTCGGGTGAAGCAATATAAGTGGCCATGCTTTGTGCTGGCGCACCATAAGCCAAGTAGGTGGTTGTAGTAATATTGTTTTTATTGTCGCTAATTTGTACGCGATTATTTGACAAATAACGGTAATTAATCATGCCTGAGGTGGTGTTATTGTCTGCTGTTTTAGGCCGACCTAAGCCGTCATAGGTTGTGTTAACACCGTATGGTCTTGCGCTACTTGCACTGACTAGACTTTGATACTTAGGTCGGCTAAATGCATCGTAAGTATATCGGCTAAATCGCGCTGTTGATGATAGACTTTTATCCCATTCTTTGCTCATCACTGGGCGTAGCAAACCGTCGTAATAGGTTATTTTTTGATAATTGCCTTTGGTGACAGTTTGCTTGGTCATTCCTGATGACACACCTGTGAGGCCCTCACTGCTTGATGTGGTGGCGTAACTAATAGTTGTGCTCAACCAATAATTATCGCACGGGTCAACCAAGGTCAAACGGCCTAGACTGTCGTACCCATAATTGACACATTTATTTAAAAAATCCCTTTGTTCGATTACCCAGCCATTATTATCTACCACTTTATACGTATATTGACTAGCCGTACTGAGACTTTGCGGAGTGCGAATAGTTTGCGCAATACCTCTTTTGTAGTTTGAATAGTACTTCCAGCGGTTTGTCCCGTTGTAGGTGACTTTATTAGGTAAACCTTTTGAACTGCCACTTGTGTGATAACTGGTATTGCGCTTATACCAACGCCCAAATGAACGTTGCTCATAGGGCAAAGACTTATAACTACCTGTCGCACTGTGGTAAATCGTCTCGGTGGTTGGACTAGATGAAAAAGTAGACGTGGCGCTAACATATGTTTTTTGAGGCAAACCTATTAACCAGTTTATTGTATCGTTTAAATAGGTTTGTTTAGTGTAACGAGTTTTACCGTTAAAGTTGTTAGATTCAGCTGCAATGGCTGAATAACCATAAATATCAAAGCCGCTGTATATGGTGGTGTAAGTTTGCACACCACTGTCGTATACATAACGCTTACTTTGAGTTTCATTGATACGGTAATGTAAGGGTTGATGATTGTCATTTTTCATACCAGTTAGCCCAATACGCTGACCTTTAGTTAAAGTCATTTCTGTTCTGACCATTAGTCTGCTATCGGTATCATACTTATCGATGGCTACAAGGCTTCCTTCTTTGAAACTGGTGTAGTCTCTATTGTAGAAATACACTGTTTTACTGTTATCAGGTGCAATCACAGTTGTCGTTTTATTGTGCTTAGTGTTTGCTGTTGAAGGAATACTGCGATAGATGTTGTTTTTATCGATCGCAGAATAAGAAAGGTCAGTAGAAGCTTGATTGCCAGAATCCCACGCCCCATGGTTACTTGAGTAGCTATATTGCCACACGTAATTACTTATCATCAGGGCCACTAAGCTCTTTGCTTCTTATAGACAGCGAGCTATCGCAGCGCGTCATATCTTTTTTACCCTTAATAGTGGCGATTTGACGAGGTACATTAGAACGCCCATGTAATGTATCTCTAATATTGAATGTACCAACTAGTCCGTTAGGGTGTGTTATCGATACGTTAAAGCTTCTCCCTGCTGATCCAGGTGTACACGAACCATGTAAGTTACGGGGTTGAACAGTTCCTAACATGCCCATAGAAAACTGCCAAGATTTTCCATCTGGACGGGTAATACTGGTCAATGAAGAGCCAGAATAGTGATAATGCCATTGTCGGCCGTTTATGATTGCTGATGTGACATACTTTGGATGAGCGCTGTTTTGATAAGTAAAATCAATTCGTCGCCCGTCACTAGACAAAATGTAACTCAAATTGTCACCACTATAATGATAATTCACTGTATTATTGAATCTATCCCTGATTTCAGTGACCATCATGTAAGTGTTAAATCGAATCAATGGTCCCACCGGGCGAGCTTCGATTCGTTTTAACTTACTAAAAGTGTAGGTTAACCCATCAGGTGAGTGCGCTACAAAACTCTCTCCTATGCGTCGACCATTTTCAATTCGATCTATACAACTTATTTTCCAGTTTGATTTTGTTACCTTAGGGTATTGCCCTGCTGGCGCAATCAAACCGTCTCCACTATTGCGTAAAAGTTTATCATTCGTTTTTCCAGGAACATGTAACGTATCGCCGGTCCAATATTGTTCTGGTTCATAGGTCACACCTTGCAGACTTATTAGTCCATAATTACCATTACCTGAACATTCTTTCCCATCTCCCCATAAACCCGACCATCCTCCAGAACTCAAAGCTTGTACGGTATGAATATGTGGAATGTCTAACTGCCAGTCCCCCATAGATAAATCGGAGGCCCATGTGAATCTTGAGCCCTTAAAACTACGCCTGACGGCCATATCAATAGCATTATTGCAAGGTAAGCTCGCATCTAAATAACTAAAACTCAAAGAGCCTGAATTTAAATCAATGGTTTCGCCAAATAAATCGGTTGTGTCGGCTGTAATAGAATCAGTAGTTAGTCGTTTGTTTAGTTCTTCAGCGCCTAATTCGGTGGAATAGCTTGACGGGTTACCGCCACCGCCACCAGTATCATCGTCGTCGCCAATATGAATTGCATCAGTATTGGGCGGTGCTACCTCTGGCTTGGATTCAATCAATTTGCGGGTTGTACCTTGTTCGACTGCTAATTCTTCAATGGAGCTTTCACTCGTCTCTATTCGGCTTTGAGCAGTAGTTTTCACTCGTCTCTATTCGGCTTTGAGCAGTAGTATCAAATGCCATTAACGCTAGAGTGAAAATAATGGGGGTTATGTTATTGGTAAGACAACGTCTTTTCTGAAGTTTCATTTGATTACGTCCTTGTAAATATATTTTGAATAATTTAACTCCTGAAGGTTTCGAAATAAGCAGACTTTACAATACTTTAACTAGACACCCATCGTAAATTTCAGTGCAAATGTAACCATTCAAACTGCAAGTTATTGAGTTTTGTTTTTGAGGAGTTTGAATTGTTATGGGTGTCTTAATTGGAATTATGGGTGATGAGATGGACGCTCCAAAGTAGCAACGGCGTCAAAATGGCGCCAAACTGAATGTGTAAACAACAGTTAATTAACCCGAACTCGGTTTAAAAAATTGAACTAAATGCCTGTTCCAAGATCGGATCTTTCGACTAAAAACGATTCGATTTAAACAAGGAACAGGCATGAAGAATTTAGTTGAGTTGTACTGTGATGTCGATGATTTTTGCAAATTGTTTATTCCACAATGGCAAACACAGTTGTTAGAAGACGGTAGCAGAAAAAGGCGTCGAGAGGAACGTATGTCTATCAGTGAAATCATGACGGTGGTCATTCGTTTTCACATGAGTCATCACCGTGACTTCAAAAATTATTACACCGGTTATGTGTCTGTGTTTTACAAAAAAGCGTTCCCTGATTTACTCAGCTACACACGATTTTTAGAGGTCATGCCACGAGTCATTGTCCCGATGTGCGCTTATTTCACTTCTTTGAAGGGAAGCCTACAGGCATCGAATTTATTGACTCTACTAGCTTAAAGGTTTGTCATAATATCCGTATTCCTCGTCATAAAACCTTTGATGGTATCGCACAAAGAGGGAAAGGAACGATGGGCTGGTTTTATGGTTTCAAATTACATTTGGTCGTGAACTATAAAGGTGAAATTGTGGCGGCAAAGGTCACCGCTGGTAATGTTCATGATACTCAACCTGTTGAAGAGCTTGCCAAAGGATTAACAGATAAGCTTTATGGTGATAAAGGATATTTGAGTAAAAAGTTAGAGGCCAACTTGTCTGAGCAAGGCGTGAAATTAATCACGACTGTTCGCAAAAATATGAAGGCAAAAGCGATATCTATGTGGGACAGAGTGATGCTATCAAAACGCTTCATTATTGAAACGATAAATGACCAATTAAAGAACATTTCATTCATCGAACACTCAAGACATCGCAGTGTAAATGGCTTTACCCTCAATTTAATGGCTGGATTGGTGGCTTATTGCCTAAAAGAAAACAAGCCATCCCTTAATTTAACTGACGTTGAAAGGAACTCGATGACTGTTGCTTAAGCCGATCTGGGGTTAATTACTAAGGAGTGTCCTGTGAATAATCTTAATACCATTTCCATCGATTTAGCAAAGAATGTCTTTCAAGTAGGTGTGTTTTCACCCCAGCATAAAATGCAAAGTAATCAACAGCTCTCTCGTCAGAAACTGGCACCTTTTATGGCTAAGCAAGAAAAAGCCATTGTGGTTATGGAAGCCTGCTATTCAAGCCACCATTGGGCGCGGCTGTTTGATGGGATGGGGCATATCGTGCGTTTAATTCCTGCCCAACACGTTAAACCTTTTGTGCGAGGGAATAAGAATGACCGTAATGATAGCATCGCGATTGCGGAAGCCTCTTGGCGCCCTAACATTAAATTTGTGCCGCTTAAATCTGTGGAGCAACAAGACATTCAAGCACTGCATCGTATTCGTGATAAGTTGATTGCCAGACGAACCAGTATTATTAATCAAATACGAGGGCTACTTAGCGAGTATGGCGTGATTATCCCTCAAGGCTTAAAAAGCTTTACACTGCATATTACCGCCCTTATTGACCCAAAAGATGAACGTATTAGCCTACGAATGAAACACCAGCTAAGAGACACCAAGGAAGAATACAACCAACTCAGTAAGCGCTGCCAGTCTATTGAAAACGAGATAAAGCAATATGTTCAACAAAACCCCTATGCCAACGATTAATGACGCTACTACAGGTGTAGGCGTGCTTAATGCCACCGCATTATATGCAGCAATTGGCAATGGGAGTCAGTTTGCAACCCCTCGAGCATTGTCGGTATGGTTAGGTGTCACTCCTAAGCAATATGCCAGTGGGGAAAAGTCTTTTTATGGCGGTATTACCAAACGCGGTAATCAATATTTACGCAAACAACTCATACATGGTGCGCGCAGTGTGATGTATCGCACAAAAAACCGAGATGACAAATTGTCCGTATGGGTAAAACAACTAGTTGAACGACGTGGCAAGAACAAAGCGGCGGTAGCACTGGCCAATCGTCTAGCCCGATTAGCTTGGATATTATTACAGCGAAATGAAAACTATCAGCCGGTAGCTAGCTAAATATCAAGCCTAATATGATAAAACGATATAGATAAAATACACAATCAAAGTCGACGAAAAATGATGTAAAAGCGGGTTTCCCGCACTTAGCAACAGTCTGTACGAGACTAGGTTTTTAAAACCGAGTGGGTGTTTGAGACAGTTAAGTGCGGATCTCATTAGGGCCAGAGAGTACACCAATAACCTCACTCTCATAATAGGCCGGATATATGTCAGTACGACCCTTAATTATTTATCGTCAGAGTTGATGTGCTAATAAAAATAAAGAAATAAACATCTTCAAATTGAAGATGGAGGCAAATATTGCCTTGACCATAGCGGAGCGTCCATATATGTCTTAAATGGAGCGCTCTAGATACTTCTTCAATCATTTCAGCTGGCCAATCGGAAAGATATGCCGCTCTAACATCTGCATCTAAAACTCTAAGGAGATTATTAACTTTATCCCCTTCTGAGTATTTACAGAGGTGACAAAAAACTTCAACTGATAAGTTTTCATTTTCAAGGGTTACAGACGCTGTTTCATCCCCGTAAAACTCAACATTCTTCACCGTTAGTTGATTCATCATGTGCGCCTAACGCCTTGGCTTTGCGGCGTACCGGAACGCCAGCGACGGTGCCTCCGACAACAGCCATTTGTTAGCTTCTACACGGCTGGACGCTTGGCTAGCAGCGCCCACACGCCGGCTGATGAAAGTAGAGCTCCAACAGCAAAATTGAACCTACGCTGCGCTTTGCTCGAGACAAGTAGCCTACGAGCAGACGATGCGAAAACTGTATAAAGCGTGGCATTAATCGTCGCCAAAACTACAAAAGTGACTGCAAGTAACCACATTTGGAGTACCCCGTTTTCGCTAGGTGTAATGAATTGCGGTAAAAAGGCCATGAAGAAAACAATCCCCTTTGGATTGAGCGCAGTTACTAGATACGTGTTGGTGAACAACTTCAAGTGCGAGGCATCAGACATGGGTTTCGCCATTTCAGAGGGTGAGAAGCCTGCCCTAAACAACTTGATACCAAGATAGAGCAGGTACAAACCACCTGCTACTTTTGCAGCTGTGAACCAAAAAGCAGATACAGCAAGCAACGCCCCCAAACCCACGAGTGAAGCAAACAGTGCAGTGGAGTCACCAAGTGCGACGGCCGCTACCAGAGGAACATTGGCTCGACGACCATGGGTAACTGAATAGCTGATGACGGCCAGAATCGTCGGGCCAGGATCACCAACAGAACGGCCGATGCAACGACAAACGCAAGCCATGATTCAATCACCATGAGTTTTTCTCCAAAAAGCTAACACCCAAATAAAAGCCTTAAAACATTTGGCTATACTAGCGAACGAAGTGAGGCGAGCCAAATGTTTTTAGTCCTTGTTGATTTGCTTGTTAGATGCTATTTGCTATCATTGTACTACTATGTATAACAAAGGTGACCACAATGAAGACAGAAATGTTGAGCACGCGCATTGATCATGATACCAAGTTAGCTTTTACACATGTTTGTGACGAGGTTGGTTTAAGCCCCTCGCAGGCAATAAAATTATTTGCTAAAGCTGTAATTAATTATGGTGGTATACCATTTGAATTGCGCTCGAAAACTCCTAACCATAAAACACTCGAAGCTATTCAAGAGCTTGAAAGTGGAAGTGGTAAAGTCGTCAATGACGTAAACCAACTATTTAAAGAGTTGGGAGCCAATAAAATCTAAATGTATGAATTAGAATACTCGACTCAGTTCAAGAAGGACTTTAAGAAAATAGTCAAGCTAGCAATACCTGATGTGATTGAAGTTGGTCACGTTATTACGACTTTGCAACAAGGTATAACGTTACCAGAAAAACACGTCGATCATGCGCTGGCTGGAAATTGGTCAAACTACCGTGATTGTCACGTAAAACCAGACTTAGTTTTAATTTACAAAATTGAAAATGACACTCTTAAACTGGCTAGAATTGGCACCCATAGTGAGCTATTTCGCTAGCACCTAACGAGTCTGTAGAAAAAGTCGATTGTGACAGACAATTTCCTTACCTTTCTCTAATTTTTATAATTAATGAACTTTGCCTTGGATGATTTGATTTTGCAAAGTTTTTTACTCTACACTTCGATTTTCTAGATATTCGCTCTTGTCCAACCGAAGTCACGCTATTACCAAGCTTAAGTGGCGTTATTTGGAGTGGTTACTTGACCCACTACGCCGCTAGCTGTCCATAATTATTGAGTTTCTCCAGATTGGACATTCTTATCGAGACACCCATAAAAATGAATCTCATAAAACGCTTATCAGGACACCCATGTTAATTCTAAATCGACAATGCAACTCAATCTTGAACTAACCCGTTCTGCGGGTTCTGCGCTTGCCGTCAAAGCTCGTCATCCCTGCATGCTGTTAGCAGGGATCCAGCAATTATCCGCTAAAACCCCGAAGACATTCTTATCGAAAGCCCCATAAAAGTGAATCTCATAAAAATTGTCATCAAATTTAGTTATGGGTGTCTTAATTGGAGCGATTATAAACCGACAATGCAACTCAATCTTGAACTAACCTGTTCTGCGGGTTCTGCGCTTGCCGTCAAAGCTCGTCATCCCTGCATGCTGATAGCAAGGATCCAGCATTTATCCGCTAAAACCCCGAAGACATTCTTATCGAAAGCCCCATAAAAGTGAACCTTACAAAGATTGTCATCAAATTTAGTTATGGGTGTCTTAATTGGAGCGCCAATGAATAATTGGCGCTGTTGCGACGCAACTAAACCAGGTATCTCGACTCAATCAGTAATTTTTCGCAATACCGGCAAACACCAACATATTATCGTGTTTGAGCATTTGAACAGTATGTTGTGCAATATTTACACAGTACTGTTAATCTTCTTAAGCATAGAACAAGTTGCTTTAGGCCTTAGGGGCTAGACACAATCGAAATCCAAGTAAGTCTGCCATTTGACGCACACTACTTATTGCTTGGTATAACGCAGTGAATGCTAGTTTGAGGAGAAATATATGATTACAGCGATCAATTCCACCCTTAATGTTAGCCTTTGTACAGTTCAGGTTCTCTATAATGAACTTTGCTGAAGCAAGTGAGTTATTGATGTCTGGCGCAAAAGGCGTAAGTACGTGGAATCAATTACGCTCACTTAGGCAAATCAATGCAATGGACTTCAAAATAGATTTTAACCCCAACTTCGATAAACCGTTAGATTTACGTGGCGTTGATTTAGGGGGCTGTTGTTTAAAAGGATCAAATCTTTCTGATGCTGATTTAACCGGCGCTCATTTATATCAAACCAATCTAGAAAATGTAAATCTGTCTAGAGCGATTTTTACTGGTGCACACCTGGTCGAAGCTAACTTGTCTAGGACTAAGCTGGATGGTTCAACTTTCGAACGAGCGGATTTGCGTCAAGCACAATTATGTAAAGCAGAGGGGGCGGCTCGGTTTTCACATGCACAAATGGATCGTATTGATATGTTCGGAGGCATATTCGATGGCTCTGATTTTAGTTCTGCGACATTAGTAGATGCGCGGCTTGAGCAAATATCAGCAATGGGAGCACATTTTATTGGTGCCAACCTACTAAGAGCAAACCTTAAGAATTCTAGACTCAATAGTCCAGAGTCGACGTTTAACCCTGCAAGAACAAGATTTGATAAGGCTGACTTATCTCAAGCAGACTTATCATCTGCTAATATGTCTTTCGTAAACTTAAGTGGTGCTAACTTATCTTATGCTAGCCTTAACCATACAAACTTAAATCATGCCAATCTTGAGGAAGTAAGAATGATTGGCACTGCGTTAAAGGGTGCGACCCTAACAGGTTCATCTATATATGGTATTTCAGCTTGGGATTTAGGTATTGACGACAGTACGAAACAAGGCGATCTCATTATATCTAGACTCGGCGAGGCAGTGATCTCTGTCGATGACCTAGAAGTTGCTCAATTTATGTACATGCTAATGCATAACGCGGGCTTAAGACGTGTGATTGATACCATAACATCAAAGGTTGTGCTAGTACTAGGCCGATTCAGTGAGGCACGAAAACCAACCCTTGACGCTATTCGGGTTGCGCTAAAAAGTCAGCAATTTGACCTTGTTCCTATAGTATTTGACTTTGGTAAACCTGCAAGTCGATCCACCGCGGAAACCGTGTCTACTCTAGCAGGTATGGCTAGGTTTGTAATTGCTGACCTATCAGATGCTAAATCGGTATTGCAGGAATTGGGGGCAATAGTTCCAAACATGCCCTCTTTACCGATTCAGTCGGTGATCTTAGACGCTCAACAGGAACCTGGGATGCTTGATTTTTTGAAACGCTATCCTTGGTTTCTTGAAGTGCAAAGCTATGCTGATGAAGCGGACTTAATTACCCGTCTAGATCAGGTGATTTCCCCAGCAATGAATATGTCTAAACAAATCCGCGATAATGGGTAGTGAGTAAACAATGAATAAATTTGCACTACTCAAATACACCTCAGAACAACAAGGCAAGCAAATAGAAATCGAATTACCTTTTGTGGTTGGCATTGTGGCGGATCTTAATAGATCGGCTGTAGAATCTAAAATACCCTTTAAGGATAGGCAATTCATAGCTGTAGATTTAAATAAAACTAGAGATTTTTTTAATATTGTAAAACCGTCTATAACTGTGAATTTAACGAATCTAAGTTGTCAAATTCTAATTTCATTTCGTTCGTTTGAAGATATTAAGCCCGCCCGACTTGAACAATACATAGAAGACGAATTAACAAAATATGACACTTTAGAATTGTCTAAAACCGAAATGCACAACGCTTTAAACGAAATATTACAAAACGAAGGTTTACAACAGCTGCTTGGCTCATTGCGCGGTATTTATCAGCTTATAAAAAATAAGCCTAATGAGTCCAATTTAGTAATTAAAGTGTTGGATGTAAGCAAGGAAGAGCTCATAAATGATGTTAACTTAGGTGTAACACAAGAAAGCTATCTATACCGTTTAGTGTATCTACATGAATATGGCACATTTGAAGGGACACCTTACTCATTGGTACTAACAGACTTTGAGTTTAGTCAAAATGATACAGATATGAAAGTCATGGAATACTTAGCACTTCTTGGAATGAAAGCTGACTGTTTTTTCTTTTTAAAAGCTGCATTGACAATATTTGGTGATAGTTTTCAGCATGACAGTTTAGATTGGACAAAAGTTGATACTAATTTTAGCTCAAGAGAGTTTCTGCGATGGCGTGCATTGCGTGATCATGAATCTTCGAGATTCGTTGCTATGATGGCAGCATTAAGACACGAAAGCACTGTTAATCTTCACGACATCGTCAACCCAGTTTTTGCGGCTGCGCTTAATTTGATCCCGTGTTTTACGGGCACTGAATTATGGAATTTCACAAACAAGAATAATGCTTCTTTTACTGAAACTGAATCAATAAATCACCAATCTGTTAAAGCACTTACACGCTTAGGCTTTAATACCGTGAAAACTGATACAGGCACTTTACTGACTCCTGTTAGCGGCATAGTTGCGTTGCAAAGCCCCCGAAAATATTTTGAACAGAGCGCCAATCAAATTGCTAGTTTAATGGTTTCAGTACCTTATAATCTATTTGTTACAGCGTTTGTTCGATATATTACGATGATTATTAGAGAAACACTTGGTAGAGACTTGGATATTGACTCGCTAACTAGAATGGTAAATCAATGGCTTAAATTTTACATTGATGACAGAGTTAACCAGAAACAAAGAAGCGTTGATTTATTGAAACCGCTCTCTAAAGCAAGCGTTTCGATTGAAGAGGTCGCTGGCGTGCCTATAGTGTTTATAAAGGTCTACTCAAAATACAGTTAAGGATTAAAGGTTTCGAACATCCACCATGCACACAACATGAATTCAACGTATTAAGCATTTATTGATAATATATTTTTTAAAATATTGGGGTCAGAACAACGTTAAATTATTCGTGATGAAACCTGCGGGGTTTAGGTTCGCTGATTCGCTGAAACGTATCATTTGTCACCAAGTTTACCGTTCGACCTGAGAAGTTATTTCGTCCGCTTTGGCGTGAAGCAGAAGCAACCACTCAAAAGTGAGGCATGACTGCAATGGCACAAAGCGGTTATCCACTGTCAGATTTAATTCAGCCCTAAAAATCAAATCTGACAGTTCAAGTTAAGACTAATTCAGCTTTGGTTAATAGCCTCGCTTTTTCCAAAATTGAATTTCACCATCACCGTGCTCAACCAACACACTGAAGGTTTTGTCCGCTAGAATTTTCCCCTCGCACTCTATTACCATTCGCCAGTCGCCGACTTTATTTTCAATTGGTGGCCAAACCGTATCACCTAAATAGAACTGCCAATCGTTATTTCTAACGTAAACATCCCCTTCGAAAGGCGGCATGACTTGACCATTTTTATCTGGCACATCAGGATGATAAATCACCCAATCTAAACGCTTACCTTTAGCCTTTAGTGCGTGCAAAATAAAGCCAAATTCAATATCAATTTGCGCCGGTATGTTGGTGGTGAAGGTTTTGATTTGAGGTAGCGATTTACTTTTTTCATCCCACTTTTCATAAATACCAAAACTGCTTATCGAAAAATTGGAACGTAGTTTAGACACATAATCTCCGAAAAATTAAAGATGTTACATTAAACGAATTATTATTGAGGGTAGCCACAATACATTAGTTTTTTAATTGCCACTCACTAACTGCAGCTTTGCTATTTTTCTGGATTGTTTGATAATTATTGCTTACCCACCATTTCTCAATAATACGCACATTCTTTTGGTTAGACTTGTAAAAAATGTCTATTACATCGCCTACAAAAGGAATTAACCCCAACAAAAAATCAATCGCAATGTGCCTATACATTACAGCCCGCAATTCAGCTGGCACATTCATGCGCTTAGCTAAGGCAACAATTCGTAGCGAAACCAACACCATCAAAAAATCGCCTATCCCAGGTATTAATCCAACCAAAAAATCTAAACCTAATCGAATACCTATAATAGGTATACGTACTTTAGTATCGGTAATATTCGCCAATTTTTGCGCTGCTAATAACTCACGAGGCGCACTAAGTTTATCAACCATATTTTATGTTCCTAGAGAGTTAGGCTTAGGGAAGCTCCCTAATTGATAGCCTGTAAAATTTGTCCGCACAACCATGCCATATAGGTTCCTACCGTGTAACCTAACACAGCCAACATAACAGCGACCGGCGCTAACGAAGGATGAAAAGCCGCAGCAACAATAGGGGCAGATGCTGCGCCGCCAACATTTGCTTGGCTACCCACAGCCATATAAAACAATGGCGCTTTAATTAATTTAGCCACCAGCAACATCAGACTAGCGTGAATAATCATCCAGATTGCCCCAATCACAAAGTACAAAGGCGCCTCTGCGATCATGGTGATGTCCATTTGCATACCAATAGTGGCAATTAAGATATATAAAAATGCAGAGCCAATTTTCGAGGCGCCAGCTCCTTCCAACTGGCGAACTCTAGTGAAAGACAAAATAACACCAACTGTACTGGCAAAAATAATCATCCAAAAAACTGACTATGGAAACTAAATTTACTTAAGCCTGGAAAATTCTCTACAAAATATGGCGTTATATTGTCAGCAAACAAATGAGCAAATCCCGTCACCCCCATCCCCACCGCCACTATTAACATCAGGTCTGTTAAGCTAGGTATACGTGCATACTTGGCTTCAAAGGCTTTCACTTTGTGTTTTAACTCATCGATGGCACTTGTATCCGCACCAGTTTTCTCATCAATTGACTTAGCGTTCGCTGCCATGATCAGCAAGACCGCCATCCACAAATTGGCTACAATAATATCAACAGTTACCATCGCTGAAAAAATTTGCGGGCTAGCTTGGTATATCTCTTTCATCGCAGCCTGATTGGCACTACCACCTATCCAACTACCCGCTACTGTTGTCATGCCCCGCCACACGGCATCGGCGCCTTCTACTCCTAACAGTTCAGGAACAAAAGTAGCCACCACCAATAAGGCTATTGGCCCGCCAATCACGATCCCAATTGTACCTGTGAAGAACAATATAACGGCTTTGCGACCCAATTTAGCGATTGCTTTTAGGTCAACGCTAAGGGTTAACAAAACTAAACAAGCTGGCAGCAAATAACGAGACGCCACATAATAAAGCTGCGATTGCTCACCGTCGATTAATCCAAAGGTATTCAGTAATGAAGGTAGGAAATAACACAGTAGTACCGAAGGGACGAACATATAAAACTTGCGCCAAAACGCGTGTTGACTATTAGCAGTATAAAAAACTACACCAAGTAAAATAGCTAAGATCCCTAAGATCGTCGCGTCGTTGGTAAAAAGTGGGGGTTCAATTAAAGCGTGCTGCGTATTGGCTATACTTGACATAGAATATTCCCTTCTTTGGATATTTCCCCCTCTCTATGGGGCTTTTGATTTATCACATACACAATTGATCTGTGGTAAATCAACTATGCATCGACAAATACTATCAAATAATTGGTTAGTTTTCTGCACCTAATGCTTTGGCCAATTGCTGTCGATTTGCTAAATCTGACTGCACACTAGGCACATTAATCCCTTCACTTTTATTTATCATGCTGGATAGATACGGCTTTAAAATCTGACTCATGGCGTCTATATGGGCCGTGTCGGCATTCAAGGCCTCAATGTATTGATAACTTTGCCCTCCAGCCTCTAAAAAATAGTCTCTGTTTTCGATAGCGATTTCTTCAATTGTTTCTAAACAATCAGCAGAAAAGCCAGGGCACACTACCTGCACAGATTTAATCCCGTCTTTGGCAAACTGTCGCAATGAACTATCAGTGTATGGCTTAAGCCACTCTTCTCGCCCAAATCTGGATTGAAAGCTAGTAAAGTGCTGTGATTCATCTAACCCTAAGTTTTGCGCAATCAAACGTGACGTTTTATAACACTCGCAATGATAAGGATCCCCTTTGAGCAAATATCGCTTTGGAATACCGTGAAAGCTAAAAATCAGCTTGTCTGCCTGACCGTTTAGTTGCCAATGAGCACGAATTTTATCGGCCACTGCTTGAATATAATCTGGGTTGTCGTGGTAATGGGTTATAAACTGTAACTCTGGCATCCAACGTTTCTTACCTAAACTAGCCGCAACTGCATCAAAAGTAGAGGCTGTAGTGGATGCACAATATTGCGGATAGAGCGGCAGCACCACTAATTTTCGCACACCTTGTTTTAACATGCTGTCAATTACGGAGTCGACTGATGGTGCCCCATACCGCATAGCAAATTCCACAATCACATGTTCACCATAGTGTTTTTGCAGTGTTTTTCTTAACGCTATTGCTTGATCTTGAGTGTGATACATCAAGGGTGAGCCTCTTTCGGTCCACACTGTTTTATAAGCCTTAGCTGAACGACTTGGTCGTATGTTCAGGATCACTAGGTTCAAAATAAACCACCAGATAAGCCTCGGCACCTCAACGACTCGAGGATCAGATAGAAACTCTTTCAAATACGCTCTGAGTTGCTTTTTTTGAGGGGCATCTGGTGTACCCAAATTTGTAATTAACACACCAACTTTATCTACCTGAGAATGGGTAAATTCAGAGTTGCCTTGGTATTTCATAAATGTCTCTTAGTGAAATGAAGATGAAAAGAATGCTTACGCACTGGCCGCTATTTTGGACTAATTTATTTAGAAATCAATGGTGACAGCTTTGGAAGGGTTAAACAAAAACAAGCGCCACCTAATAATGCAGACGTATCAACATATACACTTCCACCGTGCCAAGTAGCCACTCGTTTAACAATGGCCAAGCCCAAACCAAAATTAGGATTTTGCCTACTACGACTTTTATTGGCCGTCACAAAGGCTTGAAAAATACTCTCACGTTTATCTGCAACGACACCAGCACCATCATCATGGATTTTAATAACCCAATGATCCGTACTTTCAGCCAATTCTATTTGAATGCGTTGGCGACAATAGTCCATAGCGTTTGACACTAAATTTCGTAATGCCCTATTCAACCAGTGGCCGTCCACATATAGCTCTATCGCGCCAGGTGTAGGCAAAACCTCAATAGATTGCTGACTATTTTCCGCCAGCGGAGATAGCTCACTGGCCACTGATTTAGCTAAAGCCACTAAATCTTCGTTGGCCGGGTTTAGTGTCAGGGCAGAACGTTCCATGCTGGCGTACTCTAAAAATGCCTCAAGCATTTCTTCTAAGCGAGTGAGTTCTTTTTCTACTCGATTTAAATATTCGGCTTTTTGTTGCCTGTCATCGCAATCTATCGCCGCTTCAATACCAAAACGTAAACAAGACACTGGGGTACGTAAATCATGAGACAAACTACCTGCAAGCAACTTATTGTCGGCTACAAGAGTTTCAATTTGGGTTGCCATACGGTTAAAACTGGTTTCGATACCATCGATATAAGAAAATCGGCTCGGCTGAATTCTGGTATCTAATTGACCTTGGCCAAATCGTCGTGCCAACTTATCCAACAAAGACAAACGTTTAGTCAAGGGCACAAGCCAAATAACCAAAGATAAACCAATTCCTACATACAAAATTACTGTCAACATTACATCCAGCATATAGCCCTGCGGCTCTTCTTTGGGTATGGTCATACTCAATAAGATATCGGGATGTGAAGGTAATAACGAGTAAAAGTGAGTCGCGTCTTCCGACTGTAAAACCAAGGTATTATTAGCTTTCAATTGCGCATCTAAGCTTTGTGGCAACGCAAAATTAAATGTTTTTTCTAACACCATATCAACCTGGTATTGCTCGGCTAACTGATTGACTTGAGCGACCAAGATTGAGGACTCTACACCATTCAACGTTCTGGCCATACCCGCCATCATTTTTTGGTAAACCAATAAGTCTGCAGGTAAGCTAGATTCACTGTTGTCTTGCACCACTTTGTCTAGCGCCCAACCTAAAAAGACTAGGGAGCCAATCACAGTGAGTACTATGCCAACGTATATTTTCTTCAAGATTTACAACCTAGTCGTGTTAGGGCAATTCAAATTGCTATTAATCAAACCACGCATCAGCAATAAACAAATAACCTTTTCCCCAAATAGTTTTAATTCGTTTGGGTTGTTGCGGATTGTCGTCTAATTTTTTCCTTAACGTAGAAACCAACACATCAAAGCGCCTGTCTAAACCATCATACTCTCGGCCTTTTAAGGTTTGGAATACGTATTCTCGGCTCAACACCTCTCCTGCATGACTTGCCAGTAACCACAGTAACGAAAACAAACTGCTGGTTAAGTCAATCTCTTTGTCGTCTAACAATACACGTTTAAACTCTTGGTTAATTTGCAGTTTGCCAAACACTAACTGTTGGCTTTTTTTACTGGAGCTAGCTTCATTATTGCGCAACACCGATTTAATTCTGGCCAACAACGCCCTTGGTCGAACAGGCTTCATGACATAATCATTCGCGCCAACTTCTAAACCAATTACCTCATCAAACTCGTCTGCTTTTGCCGTCATCATGATGATCGGTATTTGCGATATTTGCCGAATATGGCGACAAACTTCGATTCCATCTAAGTCAGGTAACATCACATCCAATAAAATAAGATCATAATGCTGACTAGAGATTTTTTGCACAACCTGATCTCCACGACTGACATGCTCTACACTGAAACCATTTGTTTCTAAATATTCAGAAACCCATTCGGCAAGAGACAGGTCATCTTCTACATGTAATATTTTTGCGTAATTTTCAGTCGTCATAGTCGTTCTACTTCCCCCTATTAAACCTAAAATAATCGCCAACGGCGTTTTCGGGTATTGGCTTTGTATAACCAACTCACTTGGATTGTGGCAGACGCCAACACCTTGTCGCTGCTCTTTTCCATTAAAATAAAATGCCCATCCATCGCAGATTGAAATTCATATTCCCATTGAGCTTGGTTAACACTGTCCCAACACTTAATTAAAAGTGGTGGGCGCTCAACCACTTTAACAAACAGACAATAGTCGTTTTCGGTCGATTGACGCCAACTCACCATAATTTTTGCAAAACAATCTCGCCCTTGGTTTAAAGCAACACACTTATTAGGTTGCACCAACAAACTAGATTCACCGATCAATTCTTGTTGCGCATTTGACGACAATGAGACGCCATAAAACAACAAAAACATCCCTATTAATTGTCGTTTAAAAAACATAACTAACGCCTATTTGTGCTCGTAGAGCGTTTTGTCTATCTATAATAGGGCTATCGCTAATACTTTTAGAGTAATGGCTAAACGTAACACCGGCATTAAACAGCCAACCTTCGCTGAGGGGTCGTTGCACAAAAGCCTCTAATTGTAAGCGGTACCCTGCTCCAGCATCGTATACGGGGCGATCTTGCGTCGCTTCCTCAGGCTTTACCGAAAAATAATATCCATTCATATTGCTCGAAAATAGACTGATACCCCCGCCAAAATTGATATCCCAATTTCGGCGCTGCAAAATATAGCTATAAAATCCATCTATCACCCAGCCACGGTGTTCACTATTTAATAGATTTACCGCCCAATCAATCCAATAAACCGAACTGGGTAAGTAACCCATATAGCGAATACCTTGACTAGATAAGAACTCTCGTTCATCAATACCCGCCAATTCCGGAATTTCCCGCTCATAAACTAACTCGGCGGTGTCAGAAGAAAAGCCTGGTAAATAGGTTTTACTAATTAGATCAATTTCATACTTTTCATTGACTAACAATTCATAGCCCAATTCAGCGCCATTTACATAATCACCAAACCGGTGTTTATTGGTCTGAATAAAAAACCCCTTGTAATAAAGGTCAATAAACACCGAAATATCTAGAAACTCTGTGAACTTCTCTTGGTTCACGCCTGCCAATATGGACTGAGACGACATGATGTCTCCGGTGATTGTCACATTCCAACTAAACGCACCGTCAAGGTTATCCACGTGTGAGTTTGCCGGCGAAACAAGCTCACCTTCGGCCAAGATGACAGTACTCCATAGACAGAGACTTGCGATCGCCATTTTAAAAAAATATCGAATAATCATATCTTTTATCACTCAACTAATATGCCACGCATACTATCAAAGGCCTGATTGAATAAATAACTTAAGTTTCAAATAAAATGTTCAAAAATTGTAAGTTTCTGATCAAGTAACCACACCATTTCCTCGTGACGCTTTCACCTACAAGCTTAGTCTTTACTGCCTTAAAAAGATGACCGTGCTTAAGATTTACTCTATATCTAGCGCACAGAATACGTCATGTGAAGATGGCATTACTAAAGACAATGAACTGGATATTCCAAAAACTGACATTTACTGACATTTATGCAACAGACAAAATGACGCCCCCTAATTAAAGTTTCCGTAGCTCACATTTGACACAACTATGTTTAATTTCAAGGAAACTCGCATGTACTGTAAACCCAACTACTTGATGATTTGCTTATTTCTGCCCATGAGTTTAATTTCCCAAACTATCCAAGCTGAAGAGCTGGAAAAAGTAGAAGTCATCGGACAAAGAAACCAAGCACAGAGCCACCCCACTCTAGAAACAGAAAAGCTTCTCGCTGTCGCGGGCATTGACGGCGACCCTCTGGCGGCAGTATTCAGTTTGCCCGGCGTTGTTTATGCCGGCGGCGATGCGGGAGGAGAACCCGCAATCAGAGGATCTTCACCCGATGACAACGCCTTTTACATCGACAACATGCCAACAGACTATATCTTCCACTTGTTCGGCGACAGTATTTTTAATAAAAACTTATTGCGCTCTGTAGATTTAGAAGCGGCTGCTTTTGGAGGTGAGTATGGTAACGCTACGGGCGGCGTTTTTGATGTAAAACTTCGAGATCCTAAAGCTCAACCTTTAGAAGTAAAACTAGACGCCAGTTTACTTAAAGTAGGTGTATTAGTAGAAGGGAAAACTTTTGACAACCAAGCGTTCTATTTCTCTTATCGTCGCAGTTTAATCCACCTATTTTTACCAGAAGGAGAAGAGGGAGAAGGCGAAGATATTGGACTAACGGTTTTCGACGCGCCAGTTAGCGATGACTATCAAGGAAAGTATCAATGGCTGATAGGTAACGAACACAAACTCACATTTAATTTGAATGGTGCCAGCGATAGCGGAGGGATCAATATTTCAGAAGTATCAGAAGCAGGGCGAATCGATCCTGATATTATTGGCGACTTATCGGTAGATACTGCATTTGACAGCCAAGGAATACAATGGGAATGGTTTGCCAATAAAAATGACACCATCAGCGTATCGGTTAATCATGTGCTGTCAGAGTCAAAACAAAATTATGGGGCCGAGCAGTTTGAGAAAACTGAAAATGATGAGTTTAATTTACGCTTAAATGCCCAAACCATGGGCATTACCGATCACACTATCGCTTTAGGCTTTGATATTCAAAACAATAACTTCAAATATTCGTTTGATACTATTCCGTATTTTTGTACAGATCATAGTACCAATTGTGACCTCCAAAAAGGTGAACGCACTCAATACGCCGATGATATAAAAGCCAATTTATACGCCTTTTACCTCAATGATACTTGGCATATCAGTCCGGACTTAAGTTTACAGCTAGGTGTAAGAGCGGAATATGATGACTACACTAAAACACACTTTACTCACCCTAGAACCCGACTCACTTGGCAATTAAATTCAGACGTAACGCTATTTGCTAAGGCCGGAAAATACAGCCGTTTTCCTGATGTAGACACAGCCATAGCGCTGATAGGCAACCCTCAAATAAAACCGCCAGAAGCCACCCATTATTCGGCTGGGGTGACTTGGCAGCATGGCAATGATTGGCAAAGTAAAACTGAAATCTATCACAAAGAATTGTCACAACTACCTAGGGCCGTTGACCTACAAGCAGATAACGCCGATTTGCGTTACACCAATGATATTTCTGGAACAGCCAGTGGTGTGGAGTGGTTGCTAGAGAAAAACTTGTCTAATGGCTGGTATGGTTGGCTGTCGTTGAGTTGGTCTGAAAGCGAAAGAACCGACGAGTTAACCCAACTCACTAGCGAATACTATTTGGATACACCTTGGGTTATTAACAGCGTCATCAACTATCAATTATCTGAACGATGGGAATTTGGACTACGCTATTCAGCAAGAAGTGGCGCCAAATATACACCAATAGTAGGCCTAAGAGTTAATCCAGATTATCCAGACAATTTTCAAGCTGTGTATGGACAACTCAATTCTGAAACATTACCCACTTACAGCCGTCTAGATTTGCAAGCGAAATACCACTATCAACTTTTTGGCAAACCCGCAGCTTGGACATTCGCCCTCATTAACGCACTAGATAGTGATAATATTTCTGGCTATTACTACAAACCACATTCCACTGATAGTCTTGATAACTTCGAGATTGCTGATGAAGAAGGCATGGAAGTATTCCCATCAATTGGGCTAGAAGTCACTTTTTAAAAAAGAAACAATTGAACCTTTAGTCATAAGTGTCGCTCTATAGCGGCACTTTTTTTACCTATTCAACTAAAAGCTATTTTATTTGCTACAAAAACTGTGCATTATGTGCGCTTGCTGTATATCCAAACCACCTCAAAATGGCGGATTTAGAACGATTGACATTAGGTTGCTTATTTACCCGCAGAATGACTCTGCATGACGATAGTCGCCTTGTCCCAGTCATTTTTGATTCTCACAGAGCCCCGCATTTTGCAGTAACTTGAATATATGGCTGAATATTAAATTGGTTGGTTATACAATAACTTGTCATTCGAATGGTTAATTAATGTTTGGAATAGGGGTACATCATGGCTGAGAAAAAAACTGAAGATGGCAAAGAATTAGACAATGCCTCTAAACAGCCAACTGAACTGGATAGTTTACGTCAAATTGTTTTTGGCGCGGCCCAAGACAATATTGAAAAACGCATCAACGCCTTAGAGCAACAAACACATAACAGTTTCCAAAGAATGGAAAAGTTGCTCGAAAAAAACATGCAAATCATGCAAAGTAAAATGGAAGATGGCTTTAATAATTTAGAAGACAAGTTAGCCCTAGCCGACCAAGGTCAAGATCAAAAAGCGAGTGAACTAAACGCTTATGCCGACCGAATATCTTCAGCCTATGAAATGGCTGAAGCCAATAGCAAACAAGAGAATGACGAACTTCATAATCGTTTAGATAAAGAAATTCGAAATCTGAACAACAACTTCACAGAACAACTCAATCAAGCCCTAGCTAAATTAAATCAGGTATCTAGTGATTTGAATTCATCTAAAACAGACCGAAAGACGCTCGCTAAACTACTCGCCTCTGTAGCAAATGATTTAGAAACCGGTGAAGATTTGTAAGATAACTCATGACAAGCTCGCAAGAGAGTCAAATAAAGTCATCTGACGAACAACAGATGGAAAAAATTCGCCAGTTAGTTTTGGGCGAAGATGCTCATGTGGTTAAGCAAGCCTTGCGGGAAAACGCCAGAGAGCTGGTTCGAGAAGTATTTTCTGAAGCCTTACACGATCGGGAAAAACAAGACGGTTCGGTAAATAAGGTGCTATCCCCTTTGGTCGAAAAGTCTGTTGAAACCTCAGTCGCTAATCACAGCGAACAATTCGTCGGTTATTTATACCCGTTAGTAGGTAGCTTAGTCAGAAAATCTGTGACAGCTTTTATTACCGAACTTCTAGAAAAAACCAATGCCTTATTAGAAAACAGTTTTACCGTAAAAGGCTTAAAATGGCGTTTTGAAGCCAGGCGTGCGCAGGTTAGTTTTTCTCAATACGTCGCCAGCCAAACCTTTTCGTTTAGGGTGGAACAAGTCTTTTTAATTCATAGAGAAACCGGACTGTTGTTAAATTCTATGTCTCAGAGCGTTGATTTAGGTGCAGATGCGGATATGGTTTCGTCTATGCTGACAGCAATCAATGATTTTGTAGCAGACTCCTTTAAACCTAATGCTGACGCAAGCGAACAACAACTAGACGTAGTGCGAACTGATGATTTTACCCTACTGGTAAAACAAGGGCCAAAAGCGATAATCGTCGCAGCGGTCACCGGCAACATGCCGCAACGTATAGCAAATCAATTGCAGGTTACCCTAGAAGAAATCCATAAGCTTTATGATCAGGATTTAACAGAATTTGACGGCGATGCGCTGGTTTTTGAAAATACCGAAAATCAGCTAAGAGACTGTCTAATAGCCGAGTTAAAACCCGAAGCCAAACAAAAGAAAAAACCCTACATGGCATGGTTTATCATTTTGCTTATGATTACCGGACTTGGGTATTTAAGCGTCATCCGCTGGCAAACCGATCAGCTGAAAACTGACATTGAAAAAATTGATTTAGAACCCGGTATTATTATCACCGACATAGAAGTCGAAGGTTTACGTACCATTAAACTCAAAGTATTGCGTGATCCCTATGCTCCCAGCATAGCGGACTGGCTAAAATCTAAAGATATTTCACAGCACAATATCAGCGTAACAGAGAGTGCTTACTTGTCTTTAGAGAGTGAAGTAGTCAAAAGTAAAGTCGCTGGTACTTTACAGAATTATCCCGGTATTAAACTCCAGTGGACCGCATCCCAACCTATTTTTACGGGCAGCCTTGGTATTGCCGACAAGCTTCAATTACAAGATGAGCTCAGCAGAATTGTCGGTTTAGGCTTTACGCCAAATTGGTTAGATGACATATCAACAGCAAGCAATCAAAATAATGCAGCTGATGACCCAGCCATAATTCGCGCCATATTAGATTTGAACATAGCCAAGATTGATAAAATGTCCGTATCATTTGACAAAGGTCAAAGCGAATTATCCCCCTCTGCTCTGAATAAATTGATTGATATGAGAGACCAATTTGTCGAGGTTATAAAAATTGCCGAACAACAGAAGCTATCGATTGGGCTAGTTATTATGGGAGCCAGCGATACTGTAGGTTCGGTTAGTTTCAATAAAGTGCTTAGTCAAAAACGCGCCGACAATGTAAAATTGAAATTACAAGAACTAGGTATCGATGAGAATCGACTCAACGCAATTGGTCTAGGCGTAATAGATTTAAAAACAACCGATGAAGGAGCACGTAAAGTGTTGTTTAATGTGGTATATTTCGATGCAAGCTAATGATGAGTTAACCTTTGTCAACTTTAATTTTATACGTGTGTATTCGCAGAGAACCATATGATCCAGAAGAAAATATGTATACTTGGCGCTTCCGGTGTGGGGAAAACAAGCCTTATAAAGCAGTTTGTAGATGGGATTTTTTCAGAAAAATACCTCACGACAATTGGGGTGAAAATTGACAAAAAGGTAGTCGAGACTAAGGCAGATACAGTTCAACTCATGATATGGGACATTGAAGGCATTGATAGATATTGCGGTTTTAAACCTAAGTATCTTAGAGGCGCATCGGCCTTTATAATTGCCGTTGACCGAACTCGTTCTCAGTCTTTAGTTGAAGGTACCGAAATATTTCGTCAGGTGAAAGAAACCACCGATATTCCAGGTGTGATTGCTATCAACAAAAAAGATCTGGAAAGCTCTTGGCACTGGACCGAAAACGAACTAAAAGAATTTCAGCACCCTTTTGTTGAATCTTTTGATACTAGTGCAAAAACAGGTGAAGGTGTAGAAGAAATGTTTTCATACATCGCCAATATTTTAATGGAGTAAACTTTGATATGGACACTTCTCTTTTTCACGCATTAAACCTGCTAGATTGCGTAATCTTAGAACGTATATCAGAGAACAAATTTGAAGTGTTGTACAACAAAAGTCAATGGCTTGACTTAATACTCCCAGAATCCAAAAGTAGTCAGCCTTTTTCGTTTCAGCAAAATTCAATTTACCTAGAAGATTTTTTAATTGATGCCGGTGAGCTCTGGGATGGGCAAAAAGAAGGTAAGATTGATTCAGGTATTTGGTCTGAAAAACGAGCGGAACAAACCTTTAGGCTAGAAGCTGCCGCGTTTGTTAAGCAAGGGAAGTGCTATTTAGTTGTTCACAATATCAAACAGCAATTTGAAGAGAAACAACAAACACTGCAAATAGCCAGAGAAGTATTGATATCAAGCGATAAATTCGTTGAGCAGCATGATTTTCTACACGCTAAAATAGATAGCATGATGCAACAAATCGACAATTCTAAAACTATTCAACAACCCGTTTTACAAGCATTAGAACAAACGGATTTAGGTGTGGCGATTCTTGACCCTAAATTGCAATTGATCACAGGAAACCCAGCACTAGAAAGTCTATTTAGCGACTCTCATATTAAGATTCAATTGCCAGTAGATAAGCTGCTGTTAGAGTTATTTAAAAAACAATACCCTGAATATGAAAGAGTTATGAGTACCTGTAGCCCTTGGGTAGGGGAACTGTGTTGGCTCAATCCTCCAGAACAAGGCAAATGGTTTAAAGTAGCAATTTATCCAATAAAAGATGAAAACCAATCAGTTTTATACTGGTTGTTAAGCGTTAGTGACGTCACACAAGTTAAGTTCCTATTGAAACGAAATGAGAAATTAACCCATTTTGATGTCTTAACTGATTTACCCAACCGTCAATATTTTTGGCAGCAATTAGAAAGTAAGATTAGCCACAATAGGCCGTTTTATTTACTCTACATAGACATTAAGTACTTCAAACGAATTAACGAACTACACGGCCATCTAGTAGGCGACAGACTGATAAAAGAACTGTCTAAACGGCTGAATACCATAGCCAGAGTCAACGAGCTAGTAGCACGAATTGGCGGGACTGAGTTTGCCATCATTATGGAACTCGATCATATGCATACTCAGTTTTCTACCGAAGACCAAGCTCAATGCACAAAGTTCGTAAATGATTTGATTTCTACTTGTTCGTTACCGTTTTATTTCGATTCTAATATCAAGTGCAATGTCGGCTTGAGTGTTGGTGCGGCGGCATTTCCAACCGATTCGAATAATGCTGAAGAGTTAATGAAGTACGCCGATTTAGCTGTGTTTACAGCCAAAAAAGACACCAAAAGTGGATTGGCCTTTTACTCGAAAAAACTTGTCGATGCGTCACTCAAACGTATTGAGATGGAAGACTCTTTACGTAATGCCATTTCAGAGCAGGAATTTGAGTTATTTCTCCAGCCTATTATTAATATTGCATCCAATAAAATAGTCAAAGCTGAAGCCTTAATCAGATGGCGACGTGCTGACGGACAATTGATACCTCCTGACCAATTTATTCCTTTAGCAGAGCAGACAGGCTTAATTATTCCCATTGGTAAATGGATAATAGCTGAAGCATGCAGGCTATTGGCCGTTATACAACAGCAAGGCTATGAGATAATAATGTCGGTTAATTTGTCTCCTCGTCAGGTCAGTGATCGCCAATTATTTGATTTCATCAAAACAAAGTTAAACAAAGAGAGTATTTCACCGAAATTACTCGAATTAGAATTGACCGAAGGTGTGTTGATCGATAACTACGAAAGAGTGCATTACCTACTAAGTAAGCTGCGGCAGTTAGGGGTAAGTGTATCCATTGACGATTTTGGCACTGGCTATAGCTCTCTTGCGTACTTACAAAAACTGCCTATTGATCATATCAAAATAGATCGTTCATTTATTATGTCACTGACCAATAATGCTACCAATGGAGACAGTGAAGCGGCAATAGTATTAGCGGTTATTGCGATGGCGAAAAGTTTGAATATGGGGGTTATCGCTGAAGGGGTTGAAACTCTGTTACAAAAAGATTTTTTAATTGAAAATAAATGCCAATTTGCTCAAGGCTATTTATTTAGCAGGCCATTGCCATTTGAAGAGTTTTGCGTACATCTAAAGTCAAATCAGACTCCAACTGAACTGCACTAGGTTGATTCATATTCAGTTCTGAATACCTGCAATACCCACTTTTTATTATTTTGACGTGTATCCTAGAAAATAAAAAAGCGCCAAATGTTGGCGCTTTTTTAGTAAATAAATACGCTGTTTATTTACCCTTCTGTCCCTTCATATATCTAAAGAAGTCACTGTCTGGTTCGACAACCAATACATCTTGTTTAGAACTAAAGCTCTTTTTGTAGGCATCCATACTACGCAAGAAACTATAAAACTCTGGGTCTTTGGTATACGTTTCTGCATAAATCTGAGCGGCTTGTGCATCACCTTCACCTTTCAGTTTACGTAAATTACGTTCTGCATCTGCTAACATAACTGTGACTTTAGCGTCGATATCGGCTTTGATAAATTCGGCTTTTTCCTTACCTTCAGAGCGATGTTCTCTTGCCACTGCTTCACGCTCAGTGCGCATACGTTGGAAGATAAAATTACGCACCTCTGGTGGTAAGTTAATCTGCTTAACTCGTACATCAACAATTTCTATACCTAGCTCGTCAGAACTGGTTGAGGCTTGTGCCATAGCTTCGTCCATCAACTCAGAGCGTTCGCCAGAGACAATCTGCTGAATAGTACGCGTACCAAATTCAGAACGTAATCCATTGTTCACTTTTTGTTGTAGTAATACTTCTGCGCTACTTTTAATACCACCAGTGGCAAGATAATACTTAGCGAAGTCTTTGATTTTCCATTTTACATACAGATCGACAATTAAGTCTTTCTTCTCTGATGTCACAAAGCGGTCTGGTACTTCGTCCAAAGTCTGAATACGAGCATCCAACTTCACTACACGGTCAAAAAACGGAAGCTTGAAATGTAACCCGGGTTCAAACACTGTAGTTGCATCGGTATCACTGTCTCTTTGCACTTTACCGAACTGAATAACAATCGCTTTATTGCCTTCTTCTACCACAAACAGCGAACCAAATGTAAGTAGGCCAAGCGCCACTACGATAACAATTAAAAATTCTTCATAGCCTAGTTTCTCCCACTACGGTCAGCGCTACGTGAGCTTCTGGAATTGCTTGATACTGGTTGTGGATCAGGGTCTAGATTACGTAAACCTTCCAGCGTGCTGCGGATATTGGCTGGAACAGTCGGCCCAGATTGTTTTTCTAGAATTTTGTCTAAAGGTAAATACATCATGTTGCCAGTACCTTCGGTATCCACCAAAATCTTACTAGTATTTGAGTATACTTCTTCCAAAGTTTCTAAATAAATACGGCTCCGAGTCACTTCTGGTGCAGCAGTATATTGCGGCAACAGTTCTTCGAAACGCGCAATCTCACCTTGTGCTTCCAAGGTTACACGCTCTTTGTAGGCTTGTGCTTCTTGCGCCATACGGTTAACTTGTCCACGTGCTCTTGGCTCAATCTCTCTAGAGTAAGCTTCGGCTTCATTAATGAACCTTTGCTCGTCTTCTTGTGCGGCAATCGCATCATCAAATGCTTCTTTTACCTCTTCTGGAGGTCGAGCATCCTTGAAGTTCATGTCGACAATTGAAATCCCCATATCGTAAGATTCGATAATAGACGTTAACTCGTCACGAACACTTTGTCTGGCACTTTCACGACCAGACGTTAAAACATCATCCATTTTTGAGTGACCGACAACATAACGAATCGCACTATCAAAAGCCTGACTTAAACTTTCTTCTGGGCTAGTGACAGCAAAACTGTATTTGTAAGGCTCTAGAATTCGGTACTGCACTTCCATCTCAACACGTACTACGTTTTCGTCTTCGGTTAACATTGAACCTGACGAAGGCATTGAGCGAACAGTTTGCACATCAACCAGTCTTACTGTGTCAATAAAGCTAGGCTTCCAACGCAGTCCTAGCTCAACAAAATGACTGAATTCGCCAAACCGTAAAACCACGCCACGCTCTGCTTCTCGAATTGTGTAAAAACCGCTCACCGCCCATGCAGCGACCAAAATCCCCACAATAACGATAGCACCAATTCCACCTAGGCCCTTGCCGCCGGATGATTTACCATCACCGCCGCCAAACTTGCCAAATTTACTCATTAAGTTCTTAAATACCTCGTCTAAATCTGGTGGCCCTTGATTCTTGCCACCCTTATTTTTCCAAGGATCGTTGTTGTTACCACCGGGCTCATTCCAAGCCATCATTACTCTCCAACTAGTTAATTCAATAAATATACGAATTCTGCAAAAATGGCTCTGTTTTAGCTAACAAATCCATCAAATTAATGTTTTATTACGTACGACTCTAAATTTTCGTCGACTCGCTTTATTAATCTAAGCCAATCACTTTCTTCCATACACACATCCACCAGCCAGTTACCCTCTTCGGAATAACTTTCTGATGAAATACAATTCATCTCAAAAAACACTCCCCTCAGGTTACTTTTGCTTGAAGGAATAGACAGACAATGTCGCACCATATTCTCAGATAGGCACTCAGTAATAGCTTGGAGTAACAAATCAACTCCTACCCCTTGCTGAGCTGATAACCACACTCGGACGGGTACGCCTTCTTCATTGCGGTCTATTTTAGCGTCTACACCTTCCATCCTGTCAATTTTATTGCAAACAACCAATTGTTGAATTTCGTCTGCATCAATCTCTTGTAAAACGTCATTGACTTGGTCGATATTCTCTCTGAATTGGTCATCAGAGTAATCAACAACATGCAAAAGCAAGTTGGCCTGTTGTGTTTCTTGTAAGGTCGCTTTAAAAGCAGCAATTAGATCATGGGGGAGATGTCGAATAAAACCAACCGTGTCGGCAAGAATAGCTGAGCCAACATCTTGTAACTGAATTTTTCTAAGGGTTGGATCTAGGGTCGCAAATAACTGATCGGCGGCATAAACCGCGGCATTGGTCATTTCATTGAATAAAGTAGACTTACCAGCGTTGGTATACCCCACTAAAGAAACCGTAGGGATCTCTGCACGAATTCTTGCTCGACGCCCCTGCTCTCGTTGCTTTTGTACTTTTTCTAATCGACGTAAAATGCTTTTAATACGTGCACGCAATAATCGTCTGTCGGTTTCTAGTTGACTTTCACCCGGTCCGCGCAGGCCTATTCCGCCTTTTTGTTTATCGAGGTGGGTCCAGCCGCGGATCAATCGCGTACTAATATGCCGAAGCTGAGCTAACTCGACTTGCAACTTACCTTCATGGGTTCTGGCCCGTTGAGCAAATATATCGAGGATCAACCCAGTCCTATCCAACACCCTGCATTTACAAAGTGCTTCTAAATTACGTTCTTGTGAGGGAGACAAACTATGATTGAAAATAACAATATCAGCTTGCTGAGTGCGCACTGCATTGGCTATTTCTTCTGCTTTTCCACTACCAACAAAATAACGAGGATGGGGAGCTTGACGTGATCCCGATACAACATCAATTGCGTTGACGCCCGCAGAAGACACCAGCAATTGAAGTTCTAATAAATCTTCTTTCGTATTTTCATCAGCAAATTCTACATGTACTAAAACAGCTTGCTCACCTGCTTCATAACGGTCAAACAAGCCGCTCTCCTCTACCTATCAAATTAACCTTCGTCTGAATCAGCTTGACCCGTGCTAGGCATAGGAATAGCTCTAGAAGGTACAACAGTAGAAATAGCATGTTTATAAACCATTTGACTAACAGTATTTTTAAGTAAAATTACAAACTGATCGAAGGACTCTACTTGGCCTTGGAGTTTAATACCATTGACCAAATAAATCGATACAGGAATACGTTCTTTACGCAACGCATTGAGAAATGGGTCTTGTAATGATTGCCCTTTTGCCATGATTCATCCTTTCTTTTTATTATTTGTTTCGCAAAATGCGATTATACAGTAATTGATTTAGCTGTATAGGCTCGACTAAGCACGAATACCGCTTTGTTTTATGACTTTTGATATATTGTCTTTTCCGAAAGTATCTAATGCATAAATATTTTCCCACCCACGTAACCATGTTAATTGTCTTTTGGCTAACTGTCGAGTGGCGGCGAGCGACTTATTCCGCATTTCGTCAAAATCAAACTCGTTATCTAAATATTGCCACATTTGCCGATAACCTACACAGCGCATCGACGGCAAATTCAAGTGCAAATCTTCGCGGCGTTTTAAGCACTCTACTTCTTGTTGGAAACCCGCATCAAGCATCATTTGAAAGCGTAAACCAATTCGCTCATGCAGCACCGCGCGATCTTGTGGCGCGATACTAAATTGATTGATTTCAAAAGGGATTGGCGCCGACTTAGTGGCCATTAACTCTGTCATAGAACGTTGCGTTAAGGCGTAGACTTCGAGTGCTCTAGTTAATCTTTGAGGGTCATTTGGATGAATCCGCTGTGCAGATACCGGATCGATCTCAGCCAGTTTAAGATGCAACGCTTCCCATCCCAATTCGTCCGCTTGTTGCTCGATGACTTTACGCACCGCTGCGTCTGATTCTGGCAATGGCGACAAACCATCTACTAACGCTTTGTAATACATCATAGTGCCACCCACTAAAAGTGGTATATTGCCTCTGGCAACAATTTCATTCATGGCTTGCAGTGCATCCCGCCTGAATTCAGCTACCGAGTAACTTTCTGCGGGATCTAAAATATCAATCAATTGGTGCGGCGCTCGCTTTAACTCTTCTGCATTCGGTTTTGCCGTACCAATATTCATATCTTTATAGATTAATGCCGAATCAACACTGACAATTTCACAAGGAAAGCGCTCACACAATTGTATGGCTAACTCGGTTTTGCCAGATGCTGTTGGGCCCATTAAAAACAATGCTTTGGGAAGCTCAGAGTTTTTCTCTATATTTTGCTGTGGCAAAGAATTAGGTGTCATATTTAGTCAACAACTCATTTAACAAGATTGGGCTAGCGTGTAAGGTTAATTGACCTATAGCATCCGTTGAGTTAAGCATAAATTGCTGCCACAAATGCTGTATCTGATTATTATTCACTTTATTAATACTCGCCACCTTAGTAAGTAAGTGTTTACGTACTTCATCAACATCTAGTGAGCTGCAGGTTAAAATACTCGCTAAGCAGTCACCCCAACTAACTTGCCTAAGCCCCGCTGGAACTTTACGCAAAATCACTCTTTTGGGTGCCCATCCAATTTCTACACTGCTTGCTAATAGTGGTTGGTACAATAATTTAGCTTGTGCCAATAATGTCAAATCGGCCTCAATTGAAATAGGCATTAGCAAAGGTTGGCTGACAGGTACGCTATCTTGATAGGTTTTAGCCAACACTAAATATTGCAACTTACTGACCGACATCTGAAAATATTGACCACTTGCAGTAAGCAACATTCTGTCATCATCCAATCGCAACCATTGGCCTGGCTCAGATTTATCAGCCACATCATTTTCAAATTCCGAGCGCCCCATTAACTGTTGGTAGTGACCAAATGATTGATTCTGATCTTTTGCTGTTGGCATTTTAGCGGTGTTTGACTTAGCAGCAAATCGACCTTGGGGTGAGCCTTGCTCTGAACGAACATGACCGCCAGTGTACTGACTTGTGTGACCCTCATGCACGTATGGCTCTGCTACCGGCCGCAATGGTTGAATATAGTCATGATCGGGTTCAACTGGCGGCAATACCGTAGTCGCTGATCCCGAGTTTTCATTTTGCAAGTATTGTTTCAGTACGTCACTTAACGCTCGAAAAATAAAGTCATGCACCAATCGCGCTTGATGAAATCTCACTTCATGTTTGGCCGGATGTACGTTCACATCGACTTGGTCGTGCTCAATACTCAGATACAATACGTATCCTGGTCGAAACTCGGCATTGTCAATACCTTCAAAGGCTTGTCGAATAGCATGATTGATTAATTTATCCCGCATCATTCTGCCATTTACGTAAACATACTGAAACTCATGGCCCGACGCTAACTCAGTTGGTGGTAACATCCAACCGTGTAACTCAAACTTTTGATACTGACTATTAATTTCTAAGCAAGCATCGGTAAACCCTTTTCCACAAATAGCAGTTAAACGCTTTATTTTATTTCCAGACGCACTTATTGCCGGATATTTTCGTACAACTTTGCCATTATGTTTGAGGCTAAAACTAACATCAAACCGGCTAAGGGCAATCCGCCTTACCACCTCATCAATATGCGCAAACTCGGTTTTTTCGGTTTTTAGAAATTTACGCCTAGCGGGAGTATTAAAAAACAAATCAGCAACATCGACACTCGTTCCGGCTGGATGTGCGACAGGATTGACCTGCACTTGCATATCTCGCCCCTCGCAATGAGCTTGCCAAGCTTGTTGTTGCTTTTCGGGTTTAGAGGTTAGCGTCAACCGCGCCACTGAGCTAATACTGGCTAGCGCCTCTCCCCGAAAACCTAAACTATGAATAGCTTCTAAATCATCTAAGCATGTAATTTTACTGGTTGCATGACGACTCAATGCCAGCGCTAACTCATCACTGGCGATACCCGAGCCGTTATCTCTAATTAAAATGCGCTTATGACCACCTTTCTCAATTTCGATTTCGATACTCGTAGCAGCAGAATCTAAACTGTTTTCTACTAACTCTTTGACGACAGAGGAAGGGCGTTCTACTACCTCGCCGGCAGCAATTTGGTTAGCAAGTCTCGCTGGAAGTATCTGAATTGACACACTATCGCCTTGATATAAATATAAATTGATTGAATTACGTTCTTGGAATGGTTAACACTTGGCCAATTTTTACAACGTTACTACTTAAATTATTTGCTCGTTTAATTTGGCTAATCGGTACGTTGTAACGCTGCGCCAATAACGATAGGGATTCGCCACTGCGAACTTTATGAGTACGAGTTTCTCTTTTTTGTCTTGCCCATAACGAGCCATCTGGAGGAGAATCTCTAAAATGTTGCTTTATACCGGCAAATATTGAAACCGCTAATTTTTGTCTATAGGCTGACCAGTTGAGGTTTTTTTCTTCCCGAGGATTAGAAATAAAACCCGTTTCAACCAAAATAGACGGAATATCGGGCGAGGTTAACACTGCCAAACTTGCTGCCTGTGGCGTCTTTTTATGCATTTTAGTCATACGTTTAAGCTGACTAATGACATCACGACTTAAGTCATAACTGGTGGTCAGTGAATGATCCATCGACATATCCAGCAGCGCTTCTGTTAAATAACGTTCGCTCGCTGTATCTTGAATAATTTCTGCAGCGCCACCCAATAATTCAGAGTGACGTTCTGTTCTTTCCATCCATCGACCTAACTCACTGTTTGCTCGCTTCATCGATAAGACCCATACAGACGCGCCACTAGGTTGCGGCGTGGTAAACGCATCAGCATGAATAGAAACAAACAAATCCGCTTTGTGTTTTCGAGCAATTTCCGGGCGTTTATTCGGAGAAATATAATAATCGCCTGTTCGGGTCATCACTGCTTTCATACCTTTTTCTTGTTGAATAAGGCCCTGCAAGCGTTTGGCGATACCTAGGGTAATGTTTTTCTCATAGCTTCGAGCTGGTCCAATGGAGCCCGGATCTTCGCCACCATGCCCTGCATCAAGCACCACTATAATATCTCTATCGGGACTAGACTTAGCATCCAAAACAATTTGCGGGGTAGTAGGTGCTGCACCATCATTTAAATCAACCACCAATCTGTCGCCGTATGGTGCTGTTGGCGTTAACGCAAAGACAGTTTTGTCTAATTTTTTACTTAACTCAATAACCACGCGCACAGCCTGCTTATTTTTGGCTGTACTGTAGCGCACCTTTTTAACCAGCTTACTGTCATTGGTGATGTTTGAAAAATTGAAAGACTTTTTGGTGTTCTCAATATCGATAACCAAACGCTCTGGTTTACTTAAGGTGAAATAGGTAAATTTAGGGGTGTCGGCAAGATCAAATACTAGACGAGTTGTGGAAGGTGACGGCCAAATGCGTAAGCCTTCAATATTATTTTGCGCAAAGGTGCTAAAACTAAGCACAAACAACAAGATGCTGGTCAGGAGTAGTCTAATTTTTTTGAGCCAAAACGTCTGCATTGTTAGTTTCTATTTCGCAAAATGTGTAAGTAATTCCTGTCCTTTACCTGACTGAGCTTGCATAGATAAAGTACGTGCTGATTGGTTATATTCAATACTAATGTGTAAATCCGCTGCTGCCAAGAGCCCAGCGCCTTTATCCGGCCATTCAACAATGCAAATACAATCTTCAGCAAAGTAGTCTCGGATACCCATAAATTCTAGTTCTTCTGGATCAGACAAACGATACAAATCAAAATGAAAGACCTTCCAGTTTTCTAATTCATAAGGCTCGACTAGGGTATAAGTAGGGCTTTTAACTTTTCCTTTATGACCCAGACCTTGAATAAAGCCACGGCTAAAAGTGGTTTTACCTACACCTAAATCTCCTTCTAAATATATCACTATTGCTTGACTACAATGTCTACTGAGCTTACGAGCTAAAGCAACTGTAGCCTCTTCATCTGCTAAATAAAATTGTAGTACCGTGTTATTGGATGGAGTGACGGATGATAAGTTCATAATAGGTTTATAATCGCTCGTAAAGGCTGTAACAAGTCTGATGCAATCATACCACGTTGACCATACTCTCTGGCAACTCGATCTCCCGCTTCTGCATGTGCACATACAGCGTAGGTCGCGGCTTGTTGCTCAGTCATGCCTTGAGCTAATAGCGCCCCTACAATGCCAGTTAGCAAATCCCCCATACCTGCTGTAGCCATGCCTGGGTTTCCACCGTTACACACACCATGACATTGCTCTTCAGTATCCTGTGTATGGGAGTAAATTAAGGTGCCGTTACCTTTTAGAATACATGTACTCATAAAGCTATCTGCTATTTGTTTACTCCCTAGAAAACGATCATTTTCAATTGCACTAATTTCGCAATTGAGCAATCGTGCCGCTTCTCCATAGGTGAGGGGTAAGCACGCAAGCTTTTAGTTCAGCAAAGAGTGCTTTTACATCTTTCTTACTTTTTTTACGGGCTAATAGGTTCAGCGCATCAGCATCTAAAACCAAAGGTTTAGGATGATGAGTGAGATACTTTATCACTTGATCTAATTTCTGAACCGCCCACTGATCTTGCCCCAACCCTGGGCCAATCACCACGCAACTACACCAAGCAAGTGCAGCTTTTAGATCTTGGTATTGCAACATAATTTCAGGACGGCCCGATACAACATGAGCACCACTCGACTTGTGGCAATACACTTTAACTAAACCTGCACCTGAGCGCAGCGCAGCTTCAGCAGTCAAACGAATAGATCCAGGCATACCTTGATTGCCACCGATGCAAAGTAACTTACCAAAAGAGCCTTTGTTACTATTTGAAGGCCGACTAGCCATTGGCTTAAGCGCCGACCAATTAACGACCTGAGTCTGTACATGTGCTAGTTGATAAAATGTGTCGCCCACAGCCAAATCCGCATATTCAATTCGCCCGCTATATTGTTTGCCAATGCCCGTTAACAAAGCCTGGCTTGGGAGCAATGAAGGTAATAGTGATATCTGCCTCGACACAAACGGGTAAGGCTATGCCTGTATTTGCCAGCATACCCGAAGGTAAATCGAGGCTTAAAACGGGCAATTCTGCACGGTTGATTTTCAGAATTTGCTCCTGAAAAAGAGCTTTTACGTCGCCATTTACCCCAGTCCCTAACAGGCCATCAACTATAACTTCAAACTGGCTAAACTGTACTTGGTCAAAACGACAGGTGTTACTTGACACTTGCTGCCAGTTTGCTTGCGCAATTCCGCCGTCGCCCGGCAATTTTCGTGCTGGGTCTTCGCAAATCACCCACACATCTTTACCGCTTTGATGGGCAAGTGTTGCCACAATGTAGGCATCTCCAGCATTATTGCCATTGCCAGCCACTACCAATATTTTTTGCGCATTCGGCCAATGTCTCATCAACACCATAAAAGCCGCTTCACCGGCTCTAGCCATCAGTTGGTACATAGTACAATTTTCGGATTTAGCCGCAATTGGCTCTAGGGCTTTTACTTGTTCTGAACTGACAGCTTTGTATGCTAAAATCTTACTCGCTTGCGGGTTTAACAGGTTTGAGAATGTCATCACTTAGCACATCAGAATTATTACGTTTGGCTGAAAATATCAAGGATTGGGGAAAAGCGCTAGGTTTTCAGCAACTTGGTATAAGTGACATTGATTTAACCGAGCATGAAAAACACTTACAAAAATGGCTAGACCAAGGATTAGCAGGTGAAATGAGCTATATGTCTGAACACGGAATGAAACGTGCCAGACCCGACGAGCTGTTACCAGGAACACTCAGAGTAATCAGTGTGCGTATGGATTACTTGCCACCCGATGCTAAGTTTGCCAAGACGCTAAAAAACAAGAATCAAGCTTATATTAGTCGATATGCGTTAGGCCGAGACTACCATAAATTGCTACGAGCTCGATTGAAAAAACTTGGCGAAAAAATAAAGACCGAATGTCAGCATCTGAATTTTCGTCCTTTTGTTGACTCCGCTCCAGTGCTTGAACATGCCTTGGCCGAAAAAGCGGGGATAGGTTGGACAGGCAAGCATTCATTAACGATTAACAAACAAGCCGGCTCTTGGTTTTTCTTAGGAGAATTATTTGTCAATATCCCCTTGCCAGTTGATCAACAAGCTCAAGAAAACTGTGGTAACTGCACTGCTTGTCTAACCATATGCCCTACCCAAGCCATAATTGAACCCTATGTAGTAGATGCACGGCGCTGTATTTCTTACTTAACCATAGAACAAAAAGGTGCCATTCCAGAGCAATACCGACAACTCATAGGCAATCGAATTTATGGCTGTGATGATTGTCAGCTCATTTGTCCTTGGAACCGCTTTGCCAATATTACCGACGAACAAGACTTTCACCCTAGACAACAGCTGATGAGCAAAGAGTTATTGCAGCTGTTTAGCTGGGACGAGCCTACTTTTTTGAAAAACACCGAAGGCTCTGCAATCAGGCGAATAGGCTATGAACGCTGGCAAAGAAACCTTGCGGTAGGTTTAGGCAACGCACCTTATTCACCAGAGATTGTAGACGCCCTGCAGTGCGCAATGAACAATGCAACTGAGTTAGTGGCAGAGCATATTACTTGGGCTATTGAACAGCAAACCCGTCGAGCATCATCCATTGAGGTAACCAGTGATAACCGCGTCACTCAGCGATTAATTCGTAGTATCGAAAAAGGGTTACCAAGAGATGCTTAAATTTTTCAAGGCATTGCTAATCTAAGCACAGCTTTTCATAAAATAAGTGATGGGCTGTCATACTATCACCATAGAAAACTGGAAATGCGCTTAACGATTGAATACTTGAGCTCACTGGCTAAGTAACCTGAGTGCTGGATGATAAGTATTGTTTAAGCGAAACAGTCCAACGCCGCTAGAGACAAAAAGAGCGTTATCGAGAGGTTCGGCTTATCCAGAATTAAGGTTTACTACACATAATCTCGAACAATTCTAGGCACAGAACCATGGTATGAAGAAATATGCACATCGGGATCAACATAGTCGGCTGGGTATCCATACAAGCCAAATAAATTCCCTCTGCTATGACTAATGACCACAGCATAATTGGGTTTAAGCTCAATGTTGCCTCTGAAGGGATCTAAAATAGGAATGCTATAGCGGCCAAAATTTAACAAGCCAATCTCTCGACCATTCCTATAGATTACTTTGTCAAAAAGAGGGTTTTCGATAATTGCATATACTGCAAATTTGGGAATTTGTACTGTCACTCCCAACCAACTAATTTGCGTGATTTGTAACTCTTCAGCTAGTGACAAAATAGATTTGGGTAATTCAAATGCGTTCATCATTTCCCCTTTATTAAGTGGTCATCACAATAAAAAGATAGGCAATACAAACTACTACTGTCAAAAATTCAGATAATATTCTCGGCAAAGAGTTTTATAATCTACCGAATATTCGCCATTCGCTTGGTGAATACTAATACTCTGTGACTTCATGATTGATTTTACTTTGGAAAATTGCAACAAAAAACGAATAGGCTTGCCATTAAATTTACTTTTTACCTCTAGTTTAGACCGACAATACAACCCCATGTCGGCCGCCAACTGTATGAAAAACCTACCCACCTCTGCGGGCAAAACACAATAAAGGTATCCACTGTCTGTTAGGTATTTAACCACAAACGACAACAACTCAGCATGAGACAAGTCCTTAGTTTGTCTGGCCGTGAGCCGCTTGGCTTGAGAGTGCTGCGAATTAGCGGTTTGATTGACAACAAAATAAGGAGGATTACAAACAATAAGATCATAATTAAGCACCGTACTATAGCGCTGTAACTCTACATGCTCGAAGTTTAGTTTTTCTGCCCACGGGCAAGCTAGCGCGTTTTCCTTAGCTTGCTGTATGGCTCCAGCTTCAATATCGATACCGATTATTTTGCAATCGGAGTCTGCTTTTTGCGCCAACATGAGGGCTAATAATCCACTGCCAGTACCAATGTCTAGAATATGCTTAGCGGCGCCAACATTAATCCAACTACCTAGCATAATGCTATCGGTGCCAACTTTCATTGCGCAGCGAGCGTGTTGAATAAAAAACTGTTTGAACTGAAACCCTAAGCCTTTCAAATTTAAAACACCTGTAACTGGATCATTTTTGTCGCCACCTCTGCAGCCTGAATAGGCTTGTATTTAGCGAATGGGCCGACGAATAGCGGGGATAACAAGCCAGCCAGCAGCCCGCCAATTTTTTCTGCTAGGCGGTGCTCCTTTCGGTTTCCTAGCAGCAGAGATGGCCGAACAGCAGAGGCATGCTCTAAGCCAGACAGTTTAAAAATCGCATTTTCTAGCTCGCCTTTTACCCGTAAATAAAAAAGTGAGCTTTGAGCGTTAGCGCCAACCGACGAAATCCAAACAAAACTCTGTACATGCTGCGCTCGAGCTAGTTGTGCCGCCACATGTATATATTCAAAATCAACCTTGCGAAAGGCTTTTCTATTGCCCGCCTTTTTAATAGTACTACCTAAGCACACATACACATGATCAACACCGAAATACCCTTGATAATCTTGCAGGGCGGCAAAATCAATGACAATAGGCTGTAATTTATCGTCATGACTAAAGGCCAATTCATAACCTAGAGGTTTACGCACTAAACAAACAATAGACTTGTAACGACTGTCAGAACAGAGCTGTGCGATAAGCTGTTGCCCTACCAAACCGGTGGCACCCAATACCAAAGCTGTTTTAAGCATTACATTCCTAAAGTCTGTTGCGCTTTGTTGCGTAAATTTTACCTGCGTAGCAGAACACTCTACAATAGCCGCACGGGACAAGTGGTCCCACTCAATCATGCATATTATCTCAAACCTATGGGATTGTGACAGAACTCAAACAGGAAATACCAATGAAAAAGCTCGTTTGCCTTTTAACGTGCAGCTTAAGCATATTGTCAACTCAAGCAGTAAGTGAACCTAGTCAATCTAAACCTTTAACGATAGAACGCATTTTTGAATCCCCTACTCTGCAGGGCTCATCTTTAAAAAAACTGAAAATTTCTCCGGACGGTCAACGTGTTACTTTTTTACAGGGTAAAAAAACAGACTACGAACGTTTAGACCTTTGGGAGTACGACATTAAGAGTGGCAACACTCAATTACTATTTGATTCAAACGACTTGAGTTCTGGTCCAGAAGTATTGTCTGACGAAGAAAAAGCCCGTCGAGAACGCATGCGCTTGAGCGGCTCTGGCATAGTCAGTTATGAGTGGTCAGATGATGGCAAAGCCTTATTATTTCCTTTAGCCGGTGACGCTTTTTATTATCGTTTAGGCGATGAAAAAGCCCAGCAAGTGTTAAACACACCAGAATTTGAAACAGATGTTAAGTTATCACCCAAAGGCAATTATTTATCTTATGTACGTAATCAAGATTTATACATCAAACATATTCTAAGTGGTGTAGAAACACGCTTAACCACAGACGGCCAGGGCCCAGTTAAAAACGCTATGGCAGAGTTTGTTGCTCAAGAAGAAATGAAACGAATGACAGGATACTGGTGGTCGCCAGACGAAACGCACATTGCTTTCACCCAAATTGACGAATCGCCCGTTGAACAAATCACCCGCAGTGAAATCTATGCAGACTCGATAAAAATGATCACTCAACGTTACCCCAGTGCTGGCACCAACAATGTACAGGTAAAACTAGCGGTTGTGAATTTAGCTTCTAAGCAAAAGCAATGGATTGATTTAGGGCAAGAGCATGATATTTACTTAGCCAGAGTGAATTGGCTGCAAGACAGCCAAAGCCTGTCATATCAAGTACAAAATCGTAGTCAACAACATTTGGCTCTGAAAACGTTCAATATAAAAACCAAGCAGCAACACACATTACTTGAGGAAAATAGCAAAACTTGGGTTAACTTAAATGAGGATTTACATTTTTTAAAAGACCAACAACATTTCATCTGGGCATCTGAAAAAGACGGCTACAAACATTTATACTTACATGCAAATAACGGCCAACTGGTGCGACAATTAACGAAAGGCCAGTGGATAGTCGATGAAATTGAAGCAATTGACCAAACCAATAATATTGTTTATTTCACCGGTCGAGCAGATACCCCTACTCAAAGACACTTATATCAAGTTAGCTTAAACGGTGGCCCTATAACAAAAGTCACTAAACGTAGCGGTTTTCATTCTATTTCCTTTAGTGATGATGCGCGCGTCTACATTGACAGTTTTTCTACCACTAATACTCCACAACAAGTTAGTTTACACAATGCCCAAGGTAAACAACTAACCTTGGTTAAGTGAAAACAGCATTGACGAAAAACACCCTCTTTCGCCTTATCTAGCCAATTGGATCAAGCCGACTATCGATAGCTTCAATGCAGAAGATGGCACCGAAATTTTCTATCGTTTGTACAAACCGCAAAATATTCAAGGTCAGCATCCTGTTATTGTCTATCTATATGGTGGTCCAGGAGCACAAGTTGTCAAAGATAGTTGGGGCGGCAATCGTGGCTTACTGATGCAGTATTGGGCCCAAAAAGGTTATGTGGTATTTAGCATCGACAACCGAGGATCAGAAGGCAGAGGTAAAACCTTTGAAGATCCACTATACAAAAAAATGGGCAGCATTGAGCTGGCCGACCAAATTCAAGGAGTTAAATTTTTACGCAAACTGCCCTATGTCGATGCAAATCGTATTGGCGTATATGGCCACAGCTATGGTGGTTACATGACATTGATGGCCATGTTCAAAGCTGGGGATTACTTCCAAGCAGGCGTATCAGGAGCCCCGGTAACAGATTGGGGGCTATATGACACTCACTACACCGAACGCTATATGGGACATCCACAAAAAGAAGTAGACGCTTACGCCGCATCCTCGGTATTTCCTTACGCAAAAGACTTGAAAGGAGATTTATTGATCTATCATGGCATGGCCGATGACAACGTACTTTTTACCAATAGCACTAAGTTGTATAAACACTTACAAGACTTAGCTATTCCATTCGAAAGCATGGATTATCCAGGTAAAAACACAGCATAAGAGGTAAGAAGACCGGTATACATTTATACACAACTATTACTAACTTCTTTGATAAACACTTCGATATGGAATAGTGCAAGCTGCTAATTTGCTAGTAATTTAAACATCAACACTGCCGCCAAGGATGACGGCAATGTTGATGTTAAGTATGAATTTTGACTCGCTCTTAAGAGTGGCAGCAAGTGTTTTTTGCAACGCTATATGGGACATCCACAAAAAGAAGTAGACGCTTACGCCGCATCCTCGGTATTTCCTTACGCAAAAGACTTGAATGCAACTTATTGAGACACCCATAACTGTCTTACTAATCCACCGAACCAATCAACTTATTGAGACACCCATAACTGTCTTACTAATCCACCGAACCAATTGAGACACCCATCGAACCAATTGAGACACCCATCATTAACTTATTGAGACACCCATAACTATCTTACTAATCCACAGTTTTGGATGCCCTGTTTGAATTAACAGATTTTTCATTGAGCTGCTGCTCATTGAATACAAAACGAAGAGCCGCATAGGCCAAATAAAACAAAGCCCCGCGAGTGCGAGGCTTTGGATTCAAAGAAAATTTGTATTTTGCTATTTAGTTAAGAACCAATTGAGACACCCATAACTATCTTACTAATCCACAGTTTTGGATGCCCTGTTTGAGTTAACGGATTTTTCATTGAGCCGCTGCTCATTGAATACAAAAGAACCAATTGAGACACCCATCATAAACTTACTAACTTATTGAGAAACTTATTGAGACACCCATAACTATCTTACTAATCCACAGTTTTGGATGCCCTGTTTGAGTTAACAGGTTTTTCATTGAGCCGCTGCTCATTGAATACAAAACGAAGAGCCGCATAGGCCAAATAAAACAAAGCCCCGCGAGTGCGAGGCTTTGGATTCAAAGTAAATTTTTATTTTGCTATTTAGTTAATAGGAACCAATTGAGACACCCATCATTAACTTATTGAGACACCCATAACTATCTTACTAATCCACAGTTTTGGATGCCCTGTTTGAATTAACAGATTTTTCATTGAGCTGCTGCTCATTGAATACAAAACGAAGAGCCGCATAGGCCAAATAAAACAAAGCCCCGCGAGTGCGAGGCTTTGGATTCAAAGAAAATTTGTATTTTGCTATTTAGTTAAGAACCAATTGAGACACCCATAACTATCTTACTAATCCACAGTTTTGGATGCCCTGTTTGAGTTAACGGATTTTTCATTGAGCCGCTGCTCATTGAATACAAAAGAACCAATTGAGACACCCATCATAAACTTACTAACTTATTGAGAAACTTATTGAGACACCCATAACTATCTTACTAATCCACAGTTTTGGATGCCCTGTTTGAGTTAACAGGTTTTTCATTGAGCCGCTGCTCATTGAATACAAAACGAAGAGCCGCATAGGCCAAATAAAACAAAGCCCCGCGAGTGCGAGGCTTTGGATTCAAAGTAAATTTTTATTTTGCTATTTAGTTAATAGTGCATTGTTATCAGTATATGTAACAAACCACTCATACTCCTTGAACTGAGAATAATCATCAGGAGTTACAGACCATATTTCTTCAAGATTTTCCTCATCCGACAATACCGTGATTGACTGATGTCCAAGGACAACTGATAGTTGTCCTTGTTCATTAACTTCAACTTGCTTAATTGAATTACCATTAGAGGGTAAACCTGAGTTAAAAAGATATTCTGAATCCATTTATTTGTCTACCACTGCACCATTAGTTTAACTAGACAACATCGTAAACATAACAATTTAAATGCCATGTCCCAACTAGCCTAAAACAACAGGTTTCACGGCGAAACTCGAATAACGCCTCTGACTTACTCAATAAAACGGATGTAATCAGTAATTTCCTGCTCTGAGAAGTTATGTCGTTTTAAAATAATCTGTAACTCACCACTGTTGACAATATGCTTCAATCCTTTTTCGAATAAAGCTATATTTTGCAAAGCATCTTCAGCGGATATGGGTACAATTAAATGTAGTTTATGGCTGGCTATATCGGGTTGTAAATATTCAATTTTATACTGAGTAGACTGGTTAAATTCGGGTAGGTTTTCCAACCAAAACTTACCTGTAGTTGATATGTCCCTGCCACTAACTCTACCCGCCCTTTATACAATAGTTTTAAGCAGGTTTGTAAATCTTTACTAATCGTGACTGCCAGTTCATGGTTATTTGCAAACTCGTCACTGACTACATAATCACTACCAACACAAATACTGTGTGCTTTAATCGAGTTTAAAGTACCATCAAAGGCAATTTTATGATCAGTACGTTTAAAAAAACCTGTTTTAGCTACTCCCAGTGGACTAGAGTAGTAAAAAACTTTGCTTCGTTGCTCTGAATAATAAGCCCCCAATACTGCAGTTCTTTTTCGCTTTCTTGCTAATTGCAATGCTCTTACCCAAGTAGTTATTTCAATTTCGCTTTGGATTTTTTGGCTTGCAAGAGCCGCCTGGGTAATGTCGACTAACCAGCTGTTTCCGTTGTTAGTGGCAGAGATATAGGGCGGGAAGTGTTCTGAGACTATATGCCAAGTAGGTTGGGCAAAAGATAAAGTTGAAAGCAGTAAAAATACAGCACCATAAAAAAGTTTAGCCATTTTACCTACTCCATGGGTTACTCATCTATTAGAATAGCCACAATTGGCCATTTAGTGAATGAATTAACTAAACTAATTCAATGTTAGGCTAAGGCTTGGGGTTACTAGGGCAAAATCATACTTGAATGATTATCAACCAAATATCAGCTTTTCTCTGGCATTATCAGACAACGGGGTTATCTAGACACCCATCATAAATTTCAATACAAATATAACCATTCAAACAAGGGTTATCTAGACACCCATCGTAAATTTCAATACAAATATAACCATTCAAACTGCAAGTTATTTAGCTTTGCTTTGGGGAGTGTTACAGAACTCGATGTTTTTGATAGAAATCGCAAATATTTGCGGTTTTATTGGTTTTGTAAATACATGGTTACCTCACCTTGCGATGACTGTGTTTGTCCTTGGTGACGGTGTTTACCTTAGGCGCGTTTGAGTAATGTTTTTGACTTGCTCATGCCGCGCATTCGCTGGTGGCCGGTGTGAGCTTTGAATTGATTCATCATTTGCTCAGCGCCAGCGGCGTAGCAAAAATGTTGTTCAAACTCTGTGGTGAGGGTAAGCCACTGTGCGTCTGATAACCCTAATCTTTCAAGTATCGGGTCATGTTTATGGTCTATCTGTCCTGCTTTATCTTCACGAATGCAGCGACCTGTGCAATCTACCAATTCACAATAGTCCTTTAGGCTGTAGGCAATGCCTTTACCCATGCCTTGCTGATAATTGCCAATAAAGGGCAGGAGTTGATGAGGCTGGACTGTCTTCTGGTGCATGGCTTTCACGCGTTTTTGAATACTGGTGTGTTTGGACGTTTCTGGCGTACTTGCTATTTTCGCTCGCACAGGGTTTAAGTCGACATAAGCCATGCAGGCGAGTACCGCTGATTCATCAAGTAACGCTTGAGATGTAAACCGTCCTTCCCAGAAGCGACCGGTACAACCATCTTCTTTGTTGGCTTCACGGGCGACATATTCATTGAGATTTCCCATAAACCAGCTGATGTCGTATAAGCGTTGGCGATAGATTTCTGCGGTCTCGGTTAGGGTCAACATCTCACTATGTGTGAGCGCCTCTTCTCGTAAGTACTTTTGACTGAGTAATGTACCTTTGTGTAATTGATGCCAATGTTCAAGTACCTGTTTTAGGCTCCAATTATCCGCTGTCGCTTTATCAACAAATAGCACCACATGCACATGGTTACTCATGACCGCATAAGCACTGATATCTATCGCAAATACAGACGCTAAAAGCAATAATCGCTCTTCTACCCACCCCCGCCTATGTTCGTAACTTTGACCTGAATAATCATCTACACCGCACAAAAAACAGCGACGAACACAACGTGAAACACAATGATAATAAGGTGTATCGATTAAAGAAACTTGAGATGAACGAGACCTAGGCATGATTGACTCCCTTCAAACAACGTAAATTAAGCTTAGTCCGACAATCTAAAAACTCAATGTTTTATTTGCTTATAATGGGTGTCTTGATAAGTATTACAATCTAAAAACTCAATGTTTTATTTGCTTATAATGGGTGTCTTGATAAGTATTCCTGCCTGTAAGGTGAATATTGCAATTGAAAAAAGCACCACGTTATCAAGCTAAGTCGAGCTACTTCGACCTCGCTTATGATAATTACGCGAAAAAAAGCTATCGTTCGAGTAAACTGTCTGCCCATAATATTGGGCGTTCAATAATTTCGGAGTAGACGACATGCTGACAGTTTATATCGACATGGACGATGTATTGTGTGATTACTCTTCAAAAATCAAAGAGCACAAACAGAAAAATCCCGACAATCCTTTCCCGCAAAGTGTACCTGGCTTTTTTCGAAGCTTAGAACCAATTGATGGCGCTTTAGCAGCAGTAGAAAAGCTAAGGAAAAAAACGAATGTTGAAGTCTACATACTTACCGCACCATCAACGAAAAACCCTTTGTCGTATACAGAAAAAAGACTTTGGGTCGAAGATAAATTCGGTTACGAAATGACCCACAATCTAATCATTTGCAGTCACAAAGGTTTACTGAAAGGCGATATATTGATTGACGACCACGCTAGCGGTAGAGGACAAGAATTCTTTGAAGGGAAACTAGTTCATTTTGGCAATGAAGAGTATCCTAATTGGGAGGCATTATTAATGAGCTTGCCAATTTAGATTACCAATCCTGGGGTTAAGGCAGTAGAGATATTGTTTGGCATATTGAAAAAGAAAAGCCCCGCTAGTTGCGAGGCTTGGGATTCAAACTTGAGTCCGTTTATATTAACAATATACTACTTTAATCAAGAAACATCATAAAGATTATTAATGAAAGACTTAAACTGTTGATCCGCCTCTGGAAACGCTTGAAAAGCTTTGTCTACATTGAGAAACGACGCTTCAATAGTGTCTCTAATTGAGCTTTCATAGACTAAACACCAGTAACTATCGTTAAACCAGCCACACCAACTTAAGCTATTGTCAAAAACATAAAACGAAATCATTTCATTTTTTTCAGAAAATTGAGAAAAATCTCGCCAATTTCTGCTTACAATATCATTGAGCCTAACTGTTTTTCCTGAAGATTTATAAACTCTCTCAAAGTCCTCAGCAACAATCAGCTCATTAACCTCAGAATAATTTGCCAATTTTTGAATCGTTTTTTCAAATACATCTTGCGACATCCAATGGTCGCCTTCTTTGCGTTTGATAAACCCAAGTGTATTTGCACCTATCCTAACTTCCGGAAAATTAGAAGGTTGAATTAGCGCATTATTAATTGATTCAACCAGCTCGTTAATTTTATCTAACGTCAATTGCTTTCATCCTCTGGATATCTAATTTTAACTTCTGTTTTTCCATTTGGCTTTTGCACTTCCAGTGTAGGAGTCCCCTGTGGGTAAGAATCACCACCACCACTAGGATGAACATTTACTTTTCTCCCACTACCATCAGACATTGTACCACCTTGTCTACTGCCATCAGGCGAAGACCATTCCGAGCCTTCTTCTAGAGGTATACTTCCTAGATCTTCTAGTGCACCATCCATGCCGTTAGCTCCCTCCAATTGACCTTTATCTCCAGCATCACCCTTTGCAGGTGATTTGCCTTCTTTAATGCCATCAACAGGGTCAGCTGATTCATTGTATGCATTTATTGCTTCGGAACCAGCCCATGCAACTGCGGCAGCGCTACTTACATATGCAACAGCTTTCCCCATAGCCGCTAGTGCTGGTGGAGTAAACAGTAATGGTAAAGCAAACTTACCATCAGGATCAGTATACTTATATGGGTTGTTGTTTGCATAAGCATAACGGTTAAACCCGTGAATATTACCTTGGCTGAAATGCCCTAAAGTACCAACAGGATCATTCGAATAAAAACGACCTATGACTGGATCATAGTATCGTGCCTGCATATAGCTTAACCCTAAATCGGTATCAAATTTATGCCCCGTGTAACCAACATCATCTTTAGGTGTTTCTATACTTTCACCAAAAGGCTGATAGTGCATACGGTCGGTGACCGTTCCTGCTGAATTGGATTCAGCAGCTGTGCTGCCTAGGTAATCACTGTGTAAATAGGTGACAGTACTGGCTTTTTTATTGGCGACTAACTTACCACCCAGATAGTAATAATCAATATGTTGATTATTGGCTTTACGATACATGAGTTTGCCATTACTGGCATAAAAGGAGTAACTGAGTCCGTTAGAGCCGTGCTCTTTAACCCGCTTATTATTACCATCGTAAGTGTATAGGTAGCCATCACTTTGCACCATTTGGTTGGCAGTGTTGTAAGCAAAGGTACGTGTACCGTTATCGGTGACATTGCCTTTGTCATCGTAAGTAAAGCTATAGCTTTTACTACCCGTGGTGTAGTCCAACTGCTTGTTGCTGTTGTAGTAATAATGGATGGTTTGGTTACCCAGCTTGTAATAGGTAATATTGCCTAGGGTGTCGTAATTCACATCTCCAGTGCCTAAGTAGCTATCCGTAATGTTGTTGAGTCTATCGAGACCATCAAAGGTCAGTCTCAAATCATAAGCATTATTCACTTTGTCATCTAAAAAAGTGACATTGTTATTCGCATCATAAGTAAAGCCATGATTAAGGGCATACGTACTGCTGCGCTTATCGTAGAAGGTATTCGGTAGGCCTGATGTTTTTTGCGTAGACGTATGAGCAAAACCATTGCCGTAACTGTGAGATTTAACCATGCCGTTGGCATGATACAAGGCATTAGTGGCGTAACTACCTACTTGTTTAGCTTGGCCAAGTGCATTGGGTGCATAACCAATGTTTGTACCACTGGGGTAGATTGTATTGGTTAGATTACCTGTGCTGTTGTATATGTAATCTAATACAAAACTTTCACCGTCTAGAGAAAGGGTCTCTTTTTCTATCATGTTTTCAGAATTGTATTCATAAGCAGTGACCACATTGCCAGCGGTCAGCATGGCTAGGCGACTGTTCTTATCATACACATAGGTTTGGTCAGGACTGCTATCGCCGAAACTAATGGCTTTTACATTACCTAAATTATCATAAGCGAATGTGGCTTTGTCGGTGGCGCTGACACTAGTATCACAAGCTGTGTTTGACGTACTGACCGAATTACCCGTAGCCTGCCAAGACAGTTGACCTAAGGCATCATACTGATACGCAGTACGTCCAACATCGTTGCGATTGACTTTACATAGTTGTTGATAACTATCGTAAGCCCGATACTCTGTTTGCCCCCCTTGTGTTACCGACGTAATGTTGCCGTAAATGTTGTAATTGATGGCTGTAGTAACACTCTCGGGTGAAGCAATATAAGTGGCCATGCTTTGTGCTGGCGCACCATAAGCCAAGTAGGTGGTTGTAGTAATATTGTTTTTATTGTCGCTAATTTGTACGCGATTATTTGACAAATAACGGTAATTAATCATGCCTGAGGTGGTGTTATTGTCTGCTGTTTTAGGCCGACCTAAGCCGTCATAGGTTGTGTTAACACCGTATGGTCTTGCGCTACTTGCACTGACTAGACTTTGATACTTAGGTCGGCTAAATGCATCGTAAGTATATCGGCTAAATCGCGCTGTTGATGATAGACTTTTATCCCATTCTTTGCTCATCACTGGGCGTAGCAAACCGTCGTAATAGGTTATTTTTTGATAATTGCCTTTGGTGACAGTTTGCTTGGTCATTCCTGATGACACACCTGTGAGGCCCTCACTGCTTGATGTGGTGGCGTAACTAATAGTTGTGCTCAACCAATAATTATCGCACGGGTCAACCAAGGTCAAACGGCCTAGACTGTCGTACCCATAATTGACACATTTATTTAAAAAATCCCTTTGTTCGATTACCCAGCCATTATTATCTACCACTTTATACGTATATTGACTAGCCGTACTGAGACTTTGCGGAGTGCGAATAGTTTGCGCAATACCTCTTTTGTAGTTTGAATAGTACTTCCAGCGGTTTGTCCCGTTGTAGGTGACTTTATTAGGTAAACCTTTTGAACTGCCACTTGTGTGATAACTGGTATTGCGCTTATACCAACGCCCAAATGAACGTTGCTCATAGGGCAAAGACTTATAACTACCTGTCGCACTGTGGTAAATCGTCTCGGTGGTTGGACTAGATGAAAAAGTAGACGTGGCGCTAACATATGTTTTTTGAGGCAAACCTATTAACCAGTTTATTGTATCGTTTAAATAGGTTTGTTTAGTGTAACGAGTTTTACCGTTAAAGTTGTTAGATTCAGCTGCAATGGCTGAATAACCATAAATATCAAAGCCGCTGTATATGGTGGTGTAAGTTTGCACACCACTGTCGTATACATAACGCTTACTTTGAGTTTCATTGATACGGTAATGTAAGGGTTGATGATTGTCATTTTTCATACCAGTTAGCCCAATACGCTGACCTTTAGTTAAAGTCATTTCTGTTCTGACCATTAGTCTGCTATCGGTATCATACTTATCGATGGCTACAAGGCTTCCTTCTTTGAAACTGGTGTAGTCTCTATTGTAGAAATACACTGTTTTACTGTTATCAGGTGCAATCACAGTTGTCGTTTTATTGTGCTTAGTGTTTGCTGTTGAAGGAATACTGCGATAGATGTTGTTTTTATCGATCGCAGAATAAGAAAGGTCAGTAGAAGCTTGATTGCCAGAATCCCACGCCCCATGGTTACTTGAGTAGCTATATTGCCACACGTAATTACTTATACCAGGGCCACTAAGCTCTTTGCTTCTTATAGACAGCGAGCTATCGCAGCGCGTCATATCTTTTTTACCCTTAATAGTGGCGATTTGACGAGGTACATTAGAACGCCCATGTAATGTATCTCTAATATTGAATGTACCAACTAGTCCGTTAGGGTGTGTTATCGATACGTTAAAGCTTCTCCCTGCTGATCCAGGTGTACACGAACCATGTAAGTTACGGGGTTGAACAGTTCCTAACATGCCCATAGAAAACTGCCAAGATTTTCCATCTGGACGGGTAATACTGGTCAATGAAGAGCCAGAATAGTGATAATGCCATTGTCGGCCGTTTATGATTGCTGATGTGACATACTTTGGATGAGCGCTGTTTTGATAAGTAAAATCAATTCGTCGCCCGTCACTAGACAAAATGTAACTCAAATTGTCACCACTATAATGATAATTCACTGTATTATTGAATCTATCCCTGATTTCAGTGACCATCATGTAAGTGTTAAATCGAATCAATGGTCCCACCGGGCGAGCTTCGATTCGTTTTAACTTACTAAAAGTGTAGGTTAACCCATCAGGTGAGTGCGCTACAAAACTCTCTCCTATGCGTCGACCATTTTCAATTCGATTCTATACAACTTATTTTCCAGTTTGATTTTGTTACCTTAGGGTATTGCCCTGCTGGCGCAATCAAACCGTCTCCACTATTGCGTAAAAGTTTATCATTCGTTTTCCAGGAACATGTAACGTATCGCCGGTCCAATATTGTTCTGGTTCATAGGTCACACCTTGCAGACTTATTAGTCCATAATTACCATTACCTGAACATTCTTTCCCATCTCCCCATAAACCCGACCATCCTCCAGAACTCAAAGCTTGTACGGTATGAATATGTGGAATGTCTAACTGCCAGTCCCCCATAGATAAATCGGAGGCCCATGTGAATCTTGAGCCCTTAAAACTACGCCTGACGGCCATATCAATAGCATTATTGCCAAGGTAAGCTCGCATCTAAATAACTAAAACTCAAAGAGCCTGAATTTAAATCAATGGTTTCGCCAAATAAATCGGTTGTGTCGGCTGTAATAGAATCAGTAGTTAGTCGTTTGTTTAGTTCTTCAGCGCCTAATTCGGTGGAATAGCTTGACGGGTTACCGCCACCGCCACCAGTATCATCGTCGTCGCCAATATGAATTGCATCAGTATTGGGCGGTGCTACCTCTGGCTTGGATTCAATCAATTTGCGGGTTGTACCTTGTTCGACTGCTAATTCTTCAATGGAGCTTTCACTCGTCTCTATTCGGCTTTGAGCAGTAGTATCAAATACCATTAACGCTAGAGTGAAAATAATGGGGGCTATGTTATTGGTAAGACAACGTCTTTTCTGAAGTTTTATTTGATTACGTCCTTGTAAATTTATTTTGAATAATTTAACTCCTGAAGATTTCGAAATAAGCAGACTTTACAAAATTCACATCAGGTAGCGGGTAAAAAGATAGGCGCTAAAAAGCATTATCGCAACATTTAAATTACTTTCACGCAAAGAATAAATAACAAATTTCCGCTCCACTCCTGAAACAGTATTTCAGGAAAATGACTAAAATTTATATTTATTAGTACCTTATAATGAAGTTAAGCGATTCATTTAAAAGCAGCTCAAACATTGCCGTCTGGGATGGCGGCAATGTTGGTGTTAAATATGTACTGGAGCTTGGTAGGCGCTGTTTGAAGTTGATATTCGTGGTTGCCGCTTTTAAGCGAACATGTTGGTGGCGAGTGTTTTTTGAATGCCTACAACTGTGTCTTTTTTCAACTCTTTTTCGATTGGCTCATCTTGACCAGAGATCCAAATTTTTAGCTCGGCGTCTAAATCAAAATGACCTGCTGTCTCTATTTTAAACTGGGTGATGGCGCGATAAGGAATAGAGTGGTAATCCACCTTTCTGCCGGTCATACCTTGTTTGTCGATTAAAATTAAGCGTTTGTTAGTGAACACATACATATCTCTAATAACTTTAAATACTTGTTGAACGTTTTCAGTATCGCCAATTATTGGCGCTAATTCTTCCGCAACTTCGTCTAAATCAACTTCAGATGCATTACCTAAAAGACCGTCAAGTAATCCCATGTTTTTATCCTGTGGTAAATAACGAGAACAAATAGCATAAATGTTAATGCGAAATTATCAACATAAGGATATTATCTGCGCCACCCTTAGCCTTTCTCTTCACTATTTTAAACTCTATGCCTAGTGTGACATTTTCTGATATTCAATCTGCCGAAAAAAGAATCAAACCTTTTATCAATCCAACCCCAGTATTACATTCAAGCTTGCTCAATAGTTGGTTAGGCCATGAAATAGTTTTTAAGGCTGAATGCTTACAAAAAACCGGGGCGTTTAAAATTCGTGGCGCGCTAAACATGATGCTAAAGGCCAGAGAAAATGGCACCTTGGGCTCAGAGGTTGTCGCTAGCAGCTCTGGTAATCATGCTCAAGCTGTTGCCTATGCGGCTAACGTAATGGGCGTCAAAGCAACGATTTATAGTGCCCAAAATATCTCAAAGGTGAAAGCTGCAGCTACTGAATATTACGGGGCCGAGTTAAAATTGAGCGCCACTCGTAAAGAGGCCGACCAACGAGTACAGCAGGCTGCACAACAAGACGGTGTTTTATGGGTCCCGCCTTTTAATCATGACGATATTATCGCTGGCCAAGGCACTGCGGTATACGAAGCTTTACAACAAACCAATCAAGTGGACGCTGTACTGGCTCCTGTTGGCGGTGGCGGTTTAATTTCTGGTTCGTTGATTTGTAGCAAAGCGCTTGATACCAATACACAAGTTATTGGTGCCGAACCTTTGCTGGCAAACGATGCAGCTGAGTCAGTGCGTTTAGGCGCAATTCAAACACTGCCCATGCAACCATCGACTTTAGCTGATGGAGCAGCGACTTTGGCGGTAGGTGAAACAACCTTTCCTTTTTTGCAACAATTAGATGACATAATAGAAGTTGACGAATCAGCTATTGCATATTGGTGTCAGTGGTTACAACATTTGCTAAAAATTCATGTTGAGCCTACCAGCGCCATGAGTATGGCTGCAGTTATCCGTTGGCTAAAAAAACAACCTACTCAAAAAAAGGTATTGGTGATCCTATCTGGTGGAAATATTGACCAACAAAAAATGCATCAAATATGGCAATACAATCACTTACAAGAAAGACCTAGTTTATTGCTTTAGTTAGTGTAACCTAAGGGCTTGCACTCAACTGAAGATGCAAATTTAAAGTATCAATTTAACAATATTAAAAGGGATTAAACTTTGAGAATGTGGGCTATTAGTGCTGTGCTACTAATATTGAGTGTTTCGACTACAGCACAAGAAAATAGACTATTGCTGGCCAATGCAAACTGCACAGTGGTTTATTCGTTGACGCGTACTGCCGATAACTTCTTTGTGGATGAAATAGCTCAACTGCAATCGCAAATTGACCAACACAATGTTGTGTTTATTGATTTGAATAACTGGAGAAATGCGTATCCTCACATAGAAATCACTGGTCGCCAACGTAACCAAATTCGCGCTTTATTCAACTTGCCCAAAAATTTAAACCAAACAGTTATATTCGATAAAGAAGGGCAATTGATAAATCGTCATATAGGCTCTGTTACCCTTGTTAACGCTCTACTTGACTGCCAGTTACAATAAGTAATTTGCTTTTAGTAAGCTCTTATCATGTAAATACAATTTGGCATGTTGCCGGGTACCCCATCAGGATAAGGATACTCTACAAACCCCAACTTTTGATAACAATCATAAGCCGCTTTATTGCTGGTAAACACAAATAATGAGCCATGTTCAGCAACCTGTTGAGTATAAGCTTTATCTAATAACTGCCTCACTAACATTTTCCCTAAGCCTTTACCCCGATATGCAGGATTTACCACTAGGCGTCCCAAATGATGTCGCCCTATGCGTAGATAATGTTGCCCAAAAGCCAGCAGCGTTGCATTTTCATCTAGTAATACATAAGAATGCAAATGGGTTGCTTGGAGCAAGGTGACAAAATCTTGGTCAGTAATGGGGTAAGTTAGCTCCGGTCCACCCCACGTATGAATTTCGGCGTAGCTATTAAACCAGCCTTTAACGACTACTAGCTGCTCTGTGCAAGCGCTAACCAGCCTAACCTTGCCCTGAATCGTCTTAACGCTATTGCCCATTGTACAAAGTGGTTATCCACTTTTCCTCAGTAATAAAAGCCCAAGACCATGCTTTATATTTTGACTGTAAACCATGCTCAACTAGCGCTTGCAAGCTCATACCCTCTGCTTTTTTAGCCTTAACAAAAGCGGCCGTGTCGATCATCATAGCTAAAAATTCCGCATAATCCGCTTTGTTAGCTAAGTCACCATGACCATGGAATAATCTTTGTGTCGTCTTTGAGCATACCAAGTAACGTCGTTACATTTTTGATATACCCTTCTACCGTGCCACCGCCTTCCAAATCAATATACGGAAAACGAGCTGAAAAGAACAAGTCTCCGGGGTGCAAAATGTTCGCTTTTTCAAACCAAATAACGCTATCACTATCGGTGTGGCCGGCAGGAAAGTGCATCACCTTTATGGTGTCATCATTAAAATGAAAAGTAACACCTTGCTGATAAGTCACAACTGGCAACGCAGCATGACTATGGCCCTCTTGAGATGCTAGGCGTTTTCGTACATTGTCATGAGCAAAAATGGTACTGCCTTGTATTTCACTAAAATACGCGTTACCGCCAGTATGATCTCCATGATAGTGAGTATTAACTACATACTTCATTTGGGAAGTTGATATACCTCCTATGACCTTTGCTATTTTCTCGGCCAATGGTGCGAACTTATCATCAATGATCAGTATCCCGTCTTTACCTGCGGAAACACCAATATTTCCCCCTTTGCCAGTCAACATATGTACCGAGCCACCAACAGGGAAGCTTTCAATATCATCTTCTGCCGCTAAAGCAGGCCCGAATAAAACACTGCTTAATATTGCAAATAACACACTTTTAGACTTCATCGAAAGTATTCCTTTGATTTGTAGACGTCTGAGACGTATAACCTAATGGTTGATTAACTCGTGTAAAGATACCCCAAATGTTTCAATATACTCAACGACCAAGTTTACTTTTCTTTATTGGCTGCCTAATTTGTGCCGTTTATATCAACCTAAACGTTGCGCCCCAATGGGTTGAGACTCAGCATCAATACCAAACCTATGAGAATACACAAGGTGTACTTGTCTATAAGTCCGCAGGAGAAGAAAAGCCTATCGGCCAGATTATTCACTACGAAGACTCGCAACTAAACCAAGTCGCATTAAACAAAAACGCTAAAAAGCCAGCACTATCCGAGCAATGGGTCATGCAACAAAGTACTAACAAAGTTGTGCTGCTAAAGGCTGACTTTCATTTTGGCTTATGGTCGTTATTACCGGCTTTTGTAGCGGTGGCGTTGTGTTTAATGACCCGAGAACCTTTAGTTTCGCTACTTGGCGGCATCGTCATTGGCGCAATCATGTTAGGCCGATTCGATATCACACATCAAATATTTATTCCCAGCTTAGCTACCTCCAGCGCGGCTTCCATTTTAATTTTGTATTTGTGGCTGTTAGGCGGATTAATGGGTATGTGGGCTAAAACGGGCGCGGCCCAAGCGTTTGCTGATTATATGACCTTACACTATGTAAAAGGACCACGCTCCGCCAAAGTCATTACTTGGATGTTGGGCATTATCTTTTTTCAAGGCGGCACCATGAGCACGGTTTTGGTGGGTACCACAGTTAAACCCATAGCCGATAAAGCTGGCGTCAGCCATGAGGAGCTTAGTTACATTGTTGACTCTACTGCCTCCCCTATTGCTTCGATTATTGCTTTTAATGCTTGGCCTGCTTACATTCAGGCTTTTCTGTTTATTCCAGGTGTAGCATTTTTAGCAACCGAACAAGATAGAATAAGCTTTTTCTTTGCCAGTATCCCTTTTAGCTTTTATGCCATGCTGGCCGTCTTAGGTACATTACTGTTAAGCCTCAATGTAACCACTTTTAGTGGCCGTCCTTTAAAAAACGCTATTGTGCGAGTCAACAATACTGGCCAACTCGATGGCCCTAATGCGTCGCCCATTAGCGCTAAGGAACTACAGCAAAATCACGTGCCGGCCGGTTATCAAGGTCACATGCTAGAATTTGTAGTGCCCTTGCTAAGTTTGATTATTATTGCAGTAATTTCTTACTTCACTCACGGTTCGCCACAAATTCATTGGGCCTTTTCTGGTGCGTTAGCAACATCTATTCTCATGGCTATGGCCAAAGGAATGTCACTCAAACAAGTTTTAGATGGCTTTGGCAATGGACTAAAAGGCGTAGTCGTTGCTTCTGTTATTTTAATGTTTGCCCTGACTATCGGCATACTCAGTAAACAACTGGGCGGCGGGATCTACCTGGTTGACACATTAGGTTCACAAATTCCGTTTTGGTGCTTGCCAATAATATTGCAGTTAATGACAATGGTGATTGCGTTTTCTACTGGCACCAGTTGGGGGACCTACGCCATTGCTTTTCCGCTTGCGTTACCACTCGCTTGGGCAATCGCACAGACCCAAGGTTTGGCTAACCCAGAATTATTCATGATGATTTGTTTTGCCACCGTTCTGAATGGCAGCGTATACGGCGACCAATGTTCACCTATTTCAGATACCACAATCTTAAGTGCTATGACCACAGGCTGTGATTTAATGGATCATGTAAAATCACAAATAATACCAGCCACTTATGCTGCAACGCTGGCAGCGCTGTTATGGACTGCCTGTGTGTGTTTTTTTACTGCTGGCAAAGCGTATTGATAACAGGTGGTAAGGGCAAGCTTCTGTCAACTTAACAAATGATTGATAAAATTAATTTAAAATCTATTATTGATAAATAGGCTCACCTCATTTACGAGAAACATCATGCCAAAAATCCACGTACTGAAAACCATCACCATCCAAGCCCCCATCGATAAAGTGTATGCGAGGTTAAACGATTTTAATTATTGGGCTGAGTGGTCACCATGGTTAATCATGGAGCCAGAAGCTAAGGTTAACGTGACAGCAGAAGGCAAACATTACCAATGGGCCGGAGATAGAGTTGGCGAAGGCAATATGCAAGTGCTATCCGAGCAACATAATAAGAAAATTGACTATGCGTTAAATTTTCTTAAGCCGTGGAAATCGAAGGCTGAAGTGTCATTTGTTCTGTCAGAAAAAAATGATGCTGTAGAAGTATCTTGGAGCATGGAAAGCAAATTACCGTTTTTCCTATTCTGGATGAAAAAAATGATGATCGCGTATATAGGTATGGATTATCAACGTGGACTTAACATGTTAAAAGAGGTAATCGAAACCGGCGTTGTATCTTCTAGATTAGAGTTTATAGGGGAGAGTTATTCCTCCCCTTGCCACTACATTGGGCTCAAAACCTCTTGTTCGCAAGCTGAAATTAGTCACGCGATGCAACGGGACTTTGCCAAACTTCAAGATGTCATACAAAATCTGGATCATAGGCCAATAGCACAACCATTTTCTATTTATCATAAATGGGATATGGTCAAAAAATCAGTAGACTACACTGTCGGTATTCCATTGGCACAGATACCCGCAACGATACCTATGGGATTTGTTGCAGCTAGCATTCCTGCGACTCAAGTGTATACCATCAGGCACATTGGTAAGTATGAGCATTTAGGGAATGCATGGAGTACCTTGTATACCATGCAGCAAAATAATGAAATTAACTGCAACAAGAAGATTCATCCATTTGAAGTCTACGTCAATGACCCAGCTACCACACAGCCAACTGACTTAATAACCGACATTCACTTTCCACTGAAATGAATTTATCCAGAACTCAGGTTAAATAACCTGACTCCTGGATAAGCCGAACCTCTCGATAACGCTCTTTTTGCGTCTACCTGCGTTGGATTGTTTAGCAATAACACGTTATTACGCACAACAATCCGTCTTGCTATACACAAAAATTTTCGTTACCGAGTAGCATTTAGCTGAGGTCATCTAAACAAACACACATTAAGCCATTGAATTATATTGATATTGCTTAGCTTAAACGATACTTCTTATCCAGAACTCAGGCTAAATAGGCAAATCTCGCTTGAGTCTTGCCGTCTACTTCAACCGTTTCCATAAACATTGCTAGCGGTCTAACCCAAAGGTCACTCTCACCTGGTTTTTTCTCACCATAGAGTGGCCGATAAACCACTAATTCAGACTCGTCTTCAGAATGACGAGCGACACCAATCACTTCATAGTCATTACCTTTGTAATGTCGATATTTACCTATTTTCAATGTCATCTATTATTGCCTCCTATTAATCGTTGCATTGGGTAGAATTAACTTGGGGAAAATAGCATATTTGAGGCAAACTAAAATGAAAAATGCAGCTGTTGCTGAGTGGCTTTATCTAGCAACCCAACATGCAGCCCCACCAACCGAATGCCTCTGTTGTTTTGCCGAGACAGCCCTTCCTTTAACAATTCGAAGAAGTAATCTTTGTCCAGCTTTTGGTATTTATGCTCTACAGTAGTTTGCTGAAAGTCTGAGAATTTAAGTTTGATCCCTTGGCTTTGTATAGCCAAATCTGGGCTAGACACTTTTAGTCTTTGCTGTAACTTAGGAAACAATGAATCAATCATCTTGCTGCAATCTTGCTGGCTATATATATCTTTGGCCATGGTACGCTCAACCCCCACTGATTTACGCTGCCGTTCGACTGTTAGGCTTCGTTCATCTTCACCATGACTTCTAGCCCAGATAACCGGGCCAAACTTACCAAAACGTTTAATTAACTCATCAAATGGAAAACGTCGCACATCTGCACAGGTGTACAACCCCATATCATTTAACTTAGACAGGGTGACTTTGCCTACACCGGGGATCTTCCCTAGTTTAAGTTTTACTACAAAATCGTCCAAATTAGATGGCGTAACAACACAAATTCCATTCGGTTTGTTTTCATCGCTAGCGATTTTAGCGACAAATTTGCAAGGTGCGACACCTGCTGATGCTGTGAGTTGAGTTTCGGCAAAAATAGTCCGCCGTATGTCTTCTGCGATTAGCGTAGCACTGCCAGAAAACAGCTCACAATCCGATACGTCTAAGTATGCTTCATCTAAAGATAGTGGTTCGATTTTATCGGTATAACGAGAAAATATACCACGTATTTGTTGTGAGATTTCTCTATACAATTCCATTCTGCCTGGCGCTAACACCAAATCTGGACAGAGTTTCAAAGCGTGTGCAGTGGCCATGGCAGAACGTACACCAAACTTGCGCGCCATATAATTACAGGTCGAAATAACACCTCGCCTATCGGAGCTACCACCAATGGCTAAAGGTACATTTCGATATTCTGGATTATCCCGCATTTCAACGGCAGCATAATAGCAGTCCATGTCTATGTGAATAATTTTGCGCAACTGAAAGCCTAAACACTGTTTATTATTACAGTATTCTGCCAAAACTATGTAGAAGGTCAAGATAAAAAAACCGCCTACAAGCATGGCGGTTTTTTGGCTAAGACAAAAATTAGAACACTATAAAATTTGGTTCTGTTTCCACTCTTTTAGCTTTTTCTCTCTAGCTTGCTCTTTTTCCATCCGCATTTTTTTACGATCGCAGGGTTCTGGGCAATCACAAGCTTTATCAATACCTAAGGCACCAAGCCCACCGCAACTACCCGCTATAGTTTTCTGCTGGAAAATATAACCCACAGCCATAGCCACAACTACTACTAGAAAAAATACGAAAGCTAGAATAAAAGTACTCAAAATTAGTCTCCAATAAATTGAATGCAGGAATTAATGAACAGTGACAAGCTGATCAAACTTGGCACTAGTATACTCTTTAAAACCCTGTTTTTCTTTAGTAATAAGTAGAACGGCTAAGTCATACTTTTCTGCCAAGATTAATGCTTTTTCCTTTCCCATAACATTCAAAGCAGTAGCCAAACCATCGGCCGTCATAGATGAAGGATTCACCACAGTGACCGACACTAAATTATGAGTGATAGGCTTGCCGGTAGTGGGGTCAATTAAATGAGAGTAACGTGTGCCCTCATCTTCATAATAGTTTCGGTAATCTCCAGAAGTTGCAATCGCATTGTTACCGACGCTTATGATACGTTCTATGGCACGCTCCTTACTGACAGGCTTTTCGATAGCGACTCGCCAATCCTGACCATTCGATTTTTTGCCTGACAAGCGCATCTCTCCCCCACTTCAACTAGGTAGTGATGGATATTATGTTTATCTAAAATCTCAGCTAATCGGTCAACGCCATATCCTTTCGCTATGGTTGATAAATCGACATAAAGATTAGGGTGTGTTTTTCTAGCTGAATGCTCATTTAGTACTAATCGACTTAGACCCACACGCTTTCTAGCCTTTTGGATATCAGCGTCAGTCGGTACCTTTTCAGGACGTGCTTCTGGTCCAAATCCCCATAAATTAACTAAAGGACCAACCGTGACGTCTAGTAGCCCGTCACTTAACTTACCTAGCCTTTTTGCTTCTTGCATAACAAATAAGGTTTGAGGTGACAAAGCAAACCGCTCAGTACTATTCCATTGATTGAAGCGACTCAGTTCTGAGTCTTCAATATAAGTCGACATCAGTTGATTGATGTTGAGCAACTCCGTATCAATTTGCTTTTGTAAATCAATAGCACTGATTGTATCCGTGCCTACGTACTTGATGTTGTATGTGGTGCCCATAGTGGGACCAGTAAGATGAATTTCACTATTTTGCTCAGAGCAAGAAAATAGTAAGCAACTCGTTAACCATAATAAAATGGTGCACTTAAAAGCTGATAGGTAAGAAATCACAATTAATATTAATCCATTGAAAAAGGGGCATATAGCCCCTTTAATTGATCTAAACGAACTTTGTTTTTATCCGCCGAAGTCATCCAACATAATGTTTTCGTCTTCTACGCCAAGTTCTTTAAGCATATTAATAACGGCAGCATTCATCATAGGAGGACCACACATGTAGAACTCACAATCTTCTGGTGCTGGGTGATCTTTCAGGTAATTTTCTAACAATACGTTATGAATAAATCCTGTGTCACCTTCCCAGTTATCTTCTGGTTGTGGATCAGACAAAGCAACATGCTAAGGTAAAGTTGTCATTCTCTTTTTGCAGCATGTCGAAATCTTCAACATAGAACATTTCACGAAGTGAACGAGCCCCGTACCAGAATGTCATCTTACGCTTAGACTTTAATCGGCGAAGTTGGTCGAAAATATGAGAACGCATTGGCGCCATACCTGCACCACCACCAACAAAGACCATTTCTGCATCAGTATCTTTAGCAAAGAACTCACCGAATGGACCTGAGATAGTCGCTTTATCATCTGGTTTAAGACTCCAAATGTATGAAGACATTTTACCAGCAGGCAAAGACAAGTTGTTCGGCGGCGGTGAAGCCACACGTACGTTCAACATAATAATGCCTTCTTCTTCTGGATAGTTAGCCATTGAATAAGCACGAATAGTTTCTTCGTCAACTTTAGATTCGATATTGAAAAAGCCAAAACGCTCCCAATCACCACGGTACTCTTCAGGTACATCGAAATCTTTATATTTAACATGATGAGGTGGAGCTTCAATTTGAATATAACCACCAGCACGGAAAGGTACGCTTTCGCCATTTGGAATTTTAAGCTTAAGCTCTTTAATGAAAGTAGCTTTGTTATCGTTAGAAATAACTTCACATTCCCATTTTTTAATACCAAAAATTTCTTCTTCTAACTCAATAGCCATGTCTTGCTTGATCGAAACCTGACAAGACAAACGGCAACCGTGTTTTGCTTCCTTTTTGCTGATGTGATCAAGCTCAGTTGGCAATATTTCACCGCCACCCTCTTTGATATCTACACGGCATTGGCCACAAGAACCACCACCACCACAAGCTGAAGAAACAAAGATACCAGCATTAGCCAACGCACCTAATAACTTGTCACCTGGCTGTGCAGAGATAGATTCTTCCTTGCCACCATTAATAGTGATAGTGACTTCACCTTCTGGTACCAATTTTGATTTTGCAAACATGATGATAAACACTAACGCTAATACAATAGCGATAAACATGCCTACACCAAGATAAATTTCATTTGGATTCATTTAAATACTCCTAAGAAGTCCGCTTACAGCGAAACGCCAGTAAATGATTGGAAACCAAGAGCCATCAGACCGGCAATCATAAATACCGAACCTAGACCTCTGATACCTTCTGGCATATCAGCATATTTCAGCTTTTCACGTACTGCAGCTAATAAGGTAATAGCAATTGCCCAACCTAAACCACTACCGATACCGTAAACGATGCTTTCGCTAAAGTTGTATTCACGTTGTACCGCAAACGCAACGCCACCAAATATTGCACAGTTAACTGTAATAAGCGGTAAGAAAATACCAAGAGCGTTATAAAGCGCAGGGAAAAACTTATCCAAACTCATTTCTAAGATTTGTACTAATGCAGCAATTACCCCGATAAAGGTTAAAAAGCTCAAGAAGCTCAAATCAGCATTAGGAAACCCAGCCCAAGCTAAGGCACTCATGGCGCTAGAATATTGACAAAAATAACTTGGTTAACAGGTACAGATATACCTAAAACCACTATCACTGCCACACCTAAACCCATTGCTGTTTTTACTTTTTTAGATACGGCCAAAAAAGTACACATACCTAAAAACAATGATAGAGCCATGTTTTCAATGAAAACCGACTTAACAAATATACTTAAATAATGTTCCATGAATTACTCCTTCGGCTCTACTTGTTCTGGACGAATTGTACGGATCACCCAAATCAAGCCACCAATCAAAAAGAATGAGCTGAAAGGTAAAATCAATAAACCATTACCTTGATACCAACCACCATTTTGAACAAGCTCTAGTACCGGGAAACCTAAAATGGTACCAAAACCAAATAATTCTTTAATGGTACCAATGACTACCAATACCATAGAGTAACCAAGACCATTACCAATACCGTCTAAGAAAGACATTAAAGGTGGGCTCTTCATGGCGTACGCTTCAGCACGCCCCATCACGATACAGTTAGTAATAATCAAACCAACAAACACAGATAACTGTTTCGATATCTCGTATGAATAGGCTTTCAATATTTGGTCAACCACGATTACTAAAGAAGCAATAATGGTCATTTGAATAATAATCCTTACACTCGAAGGTATCTGTGTACGGATCAAAGATATAAATAAACTAGAAAAAGCGGTAACCGAAGTTAAGGCTAATGCCATAACTAAAGCGGTTTCTAGTTTAGTAGTAATAGCAAGTGCCGAGCATACACCCAGTACTTGAAGAGCAATTGGGTTATTGTCTAGAACAGGTCCAAACAATACCTTTTTCATTTCTTTAACGTCAGCCATTGTGTGAACCCCTTACGATTTCCAAGTCTGATTTTTAAGGTAAGGACCGAAGCCATTCTTACCTAGCCAATATGACAATGTATTCTGCACACCATTACTAGTAAGTGTTGCACCAGAAAGCGCATCTACTGCATAAGGGTCAGCTGGGTTAGCATTTTTCTTTACTTGAATGGCAACATCACCATTATCAAATAATTTTTTGCCATCCCATTTTGCTTTCCAGCTAGGGTTTTGCACTTCGCCACCTAGTCCTGGGGTTTCTTTTTGCTGGTAATACACTAATTCGCGAACGGTATTACCGTCTGCATCTATAGCCAAAAATCCATACATCAAATCCCAAAGACCGCTACCATGTATTGGTAATATAATGCGGCTAACTTTGCCTGAATCGTCTTTTACTTCGTATATACTGGCGATGCTAGCACGTTGCTGGAAACCGACATTGCTACCTTCAACCTTTACAGAAAACTCTTCCTGCTTAGCTGCTTTATACATGTCGTAGTTTTCAGTTGGTTTCTCAACATACTCACCTGTTTCTAGGTTGATAAATTTCTCTTCAACATATTTATCAAATGTACCGGCAATATCGCCAGCAGCTAATTCAGCTAAACCAGCAGCTTCGATAATATTAGATTGTTTATCTAGTGCAGCATTAGTTTGTTGTAACGAACGCAAGCCTACCGCAGCGCCTGAAACAATAATCGAACAAACTAAACATACGGCAACAACAACGCCTACTGTTTTTCCTAAAGTTTCTTTTTTAGCCGACACGAGCAATCCTCCGTTTAATGTTACTTTGGGCTACAAAATAATCGAACAAAGGTGCCCACAAGTTAGCGAATAAGATTGCCAACATCATACCTTCAGGGAAGGCTGGATTGATAACACGTACCATGACACACATAACGCCAATCAAAATACCGTAAGCCCACTTACCTTGATTGGTAAATGATGCCGAAACAGGGTCGGTAGCCATAAAGAACATACCAAAAGCAAAACCACCTGTGACTAAATGCCAGTACCAAGGCATAGCAAACATCGCATTGGTATCGCTGCCGACTAAATTAAGTAATGTACTTAACGCAGCTCCACCTAATAACACACCTAGCACGATGCGCCATGAAGCAATTCGCATATAGATCAAGAATAATCCACCGAGGGCGATAGCTAGAGTCGACACTTCACCTACAGAACCTTGAAGGTTACCGAAGAACGCACTCCACCAGTCAGCATTCATGCTCCAATCAGAGATGTTGCCAGCGGCAGCTTGACTTAATGCAGTTGCACCAGAGTACCCATCAGCCGCAACCCAGATTGCATCACCAGAAATTTGTCCCGGGTAGGCGAAGTAAAGGAACGCTCGACCAGACAACGCTGGGTTCAAGAAGTTACGACCAGTTCCACCGAAGATTTCTTTAGCGATAACAACACCAAAAGTAATACCTAGGGCAGCCTGCCATAAAGGAATAGTCGCGGGTAAGGTCAATGCAAATAAAACTGAAGTAACAAAGAACCCTTCGTTAATTTCATGTTTACGTACCGAAGCGAATAGCACTTCCCAAAATCCACCCACAACAAATACCGTAGCGTAGATAGGTAAGAAGAAACATGCGCCGTAAAGCATCATGCCAAGCCAAGTACTTTCAGCATTTAGCTGGCCACCGAACATCTCGAACAAACCTGCTTGCCAAAATGCAGTAGCAGTATCAGCCCAAACGGCTCCGCCCAAAATAGCTTCATGAGCTTGAGCACCAACGTTATACATGCCGTAGAACATAGCTGGGAATGTTGCCATCCAAACCATGATCATGATTCGTTTCAAGTCGATACTATCTTTTACGTGAGTAGTCGATTTGTTAACCGTTCCTGAGTGTATAAAAAATAGTGGCCGCAGCTTCGTACAGGGCATACCACTTTTCATACTTCCCACCGGCTTCAAAATCCGGCTCAATTTTTTCTAAAAATGCTTTTAAACCCATGATTACCCCTCTTTCTCAATCTGGTCTAAACATTCACGCAAGACCGGACCGTAGTTATATTTACCATGGGCAAACATAAGTACATAACGCCAAGTCTTCTTCGTCTAGTTCCAAGCAACCTAAGGTTTGCGCGCCATCTGTATCGCCAGACAATAAATCTCTAAGCAACAAAGTAGGCAGAATATCCAGCGGCATAATGCGCTCGTAGTTACCGATAGGCACCATAGAACGATCAGAACCATTGGTGGTAGTTGTCATACTGAACAACTTCTTAGGACTTAAATGCCCAAGATAAGCACGGGTAACTGAATGTTGATTAACACCTGACTTAATCCAACCGAAAAGTTCTTTTTCTCGGCCTTCTCGCAAGACTGATATTTGACTATGGAAACGGCCTAAATAACCGTGAACGCCATGTGCATTCGTCCCCTGTAAAACAGAGCCAGAAATGACACGCAGCTCACCGTCATTTACTTCATTGGCTGTCAATTCCGCAACATCAGCTCCAATCAAAGTACGAACTAAGCGAGGATTTTTTGCCTCTGGGCCAGCCAAAGCAACAACTCTGCGGTTATCTAATTCACCAGTGGTAAACAAACAACCAATAGCCATGACATCTTGATATCCAAGATGCCAAACTTTTTTGTTAGCACCAGCTGAATCCAAGAAGTGAATGTGAGTTCCAACTAAACCAGCTGGATGAGGTCCAGCAAATTCATTAACTTCGGCTTTAGCGGCACCTACAGCAATATCTGCACCAGGCGCTTTGCTCACAAACACTTTACCGTCAGTCAGACAGCTAAGAACTTGTAAACCGTTGATGAAATCTTCGCTACGTTCTGCGATCACAACTTGTGGATCAGCAGCTAATGGATTGGTATCCATAACGCTAACGAAAATTGAACTTGGTTTAGAACCTAATTCTGGAGACTTACTGAACGGACGAGTCCGAATGGCAGTCCATAATCCAGAATTAACTAAATTCTCTTGTACTTTAGCAGCATCCAATGAGGCAAGTTCGGCACTGCTATACTTAGCAAATACTTCACTTTCATCACCTTCAAGTTGAATAACAACCGATTGCAAAACACGTTTTGCACCACGGTTAACTTCAACAACATTACCCGCAGCAGGAGCGGTGAACTTAACGCCAAGGATTCTTTTTATCTTCAAAAAGAATTTGACCCTTTTTCACTTTATCTCCGACTTGGATATGCATAGTTGGACGCATACCGACATATTCTTCACCCAAAATAGCCACTCTAGTGACAGAGTTTCCATCTTGAATTGTTTGTTGTGGCGATCCCTTAATAGGAAGATCTAACCCTTTCGTGATTTTTATCATACGCAATAGCACTACTCTAAATTAATACACAGCACCATTAGGTTCTTTCGAATATTCCTAAAGTCACATCCAAAAACCCAATGGTGATGAGTATTATATGCCTGTATTAGTTATAAATTTTTCCGCTGCAACATCATGCGGCTTATATGAAAATGCTCAATTTCAATAGCAAAGGTACGTTTTGTTAATTATCCATGTGCATAATAAACTTACCTACAGGTACCTAAGCACGGAATTTTAGCATTAACCCGCCCTGATCTTCCATGCAAATTATTGTTTAATCGCAATTTTTGTAAGGTTTTTGCCTTTTTAGCAATAAAAGAGCCATAAAAAAGCAAAATTAAAATTTAAGATTAAAAAAAACCGCCTAGTTCGGCGGTTCAATTTCACTGAATAAATCAGCCTAATTACCAATCAGCCAAAGTATCTACGTCGGCATCGTAATCAACACCCGGCACATCAAATCCAAATAGCTTTAAGAAGTCATGGTGATAACCGGCATAATCACTTAGTTCATGGAAGTTATCTTGCGTCACTTGATCCCACAGCGCCTTAATTTTAGCTTGTGTGGCCTCGTTGGTTTCTTTGCCATTCATATACAGACGACCATTCTCGTCTACTTCAGGCTTAGCTTGATTCAACTTCTCATTAAACAAATCATAAATTTGCTCAATACAACCTTGATGAGTGCCTTCTTCTTTCATTACTTTGTAAATAAGCGAAATATAAAGAGGCATAACAGGAATAGCTGAACTAGCTTGGGTTACCAAGGCTTTTAGTGAAGACACATAAGCCTGAACATGCTTGCTGGCTTTAGTTTTAACAATCGCTGCGGCGGCACGATCTAAATCTTCTTTGGCTTTCCCGATTGTGGCTTGCCCATAAATAGGCCAAGTAAGCTCCTTACCTACATAGGTATAAGCTGTCGTTTTACAGTTGTCTGCTAATAGGTCTGCTTTATCTAAAGCGTCTAACCATAATTCCCAATCTTCACCACCCATCACTTTGATAGTGTTTTGAATTTCTTCTTCACTAGCGGGCTCTAAGCTAACGTCATGCACTTTGTTTTTGTCGGTGTCATAGGTTTTAGTGGTATAGGCTTGTCCCACAGGTTTTAATGTCGATTTGTACACTTCGCCTGTTTCAGGATCGGTACGACGTGGAGAGGCTAAGCTATATATGACTAAATCTACTTTACCCATATCCGCTTTTAAGGTTTCGATAACTTGTTGTTTCATTTCATTTGAAAACGCATCACCATTTAAGGTTTTTGCATACAACCCAGCTTCTTCTGCTTTAGCATGGAAGCCAGCGGTATTGTACCAACCAGCAGTACCGGTTTTGCGCTCTGTTGGCTCTTTTTCAAAACATACGCCTAGAGTTTTGGCTCCGCCACCAAAGGCAGCCACAATACGAGATGCTAAACCATAGCCAGTTGAGCTACCCAATACCAATACATTTTTGGGTGGGTTCGCAACCTCACCTTGTTCCTTCACATAATCGATTTGCTGCTGAACACTTGCCGCGCAACCTACTGGGTGTGCGTTGGTGCAGATAAAGCCTCTAATTTTGGGCTTAATAATCATAAAAAATTCCTATTGTAAAAATTGTCTATATTGTAGAGGTAGAGCATCAATAAACAAATCTGAACAGATACTCTGTTAACTTAAACATTAATATGTAACCAATTTAATCTTGGGCTGAGCGGTTTTTATAATACTCAACCTCAGAAACTTGATGATACTGACTCACTTTAGTTTGAAAATCAGCATAAGACTCATATACCTTTTTAAACAACGGGTCTGCATTTGATTGCTCTTGCATCACCTCGGCTGACGCAGCCTTTAATGCTCTCATTACATCATCAGGCAAAGGGCGCATGTCTACGTTGTGAGTATGTATCAATGTTTGCATAGCGGTGTTATTGCGCGCAGTATATTCATCTAATACATCTTGATTAACAGCCCGAGTGGCTACTTCAACGATAGCCTGTAAGTCTTTAGGTAAAGACTCAAAGGCTTTTTGATTCACGATAAACTCTAAAGTAGAACCGGGCTCGTGCCAGCCAGAATAATAGTAGTAGTCAGCTGCTTTGTATAATCCAAAAGAAAGGTCATTATACGGGCCCACCCATTCTGTGGCGTCGATAGCACCCGATTGCAAAGAGGTGAATAATTCGCCGCCAGTAAGCGCTACCGGTATACCACCTAACTTTTTAAATACTTCACCGCCTAATCCAGGAATACGCATTTTCAAGCCTTGGATATCATCAATGCTATTGATCTCTTTTTTAAACCAACCCGCCATTTGAATACTGGTGTTGCCGCCAGGAAAGGGAATTAGACCAAAGGGTTGGTATACTTCACGCCATAATTCAAGGCCACCACCATAATGTAACCACGCATTGGTTTCTTGAGCATTCATACCAAATGGAATAGTGGTAAATATCTGCGATGCGGCAGCTTTACCTTTCCAGTAATAGGCACCCGAATGACCGATTTGCACAGTACCTTGCGATACAGCATCGAACACTTCAAAGCCTGGTACTAATTCACCCGCACCATAGACTTTTACCGTCAGTCTGCCAGCAGACATTTGTTCTACATATTTAGCGAAGGTTTCCGGTGCACGCCCTAGACCTGGAAAGTTTTTCGGCCAAGAGGTAACCATTTTCCATTTATAGGTTTTTTGTGCCGTCGTGGCGACAGAAGAATCTAAATTAATTTGCTCTTGTCCGCATGCCAACAAAAAAACAGAACAGAGTAAGCCTATAGCAATACGTACAAACGTTTTTCTCGAGACGTCTAACAACGTGTCTAACATAAATTTTTATCCATATATTTTATCTGGTAACCAAGTAATTAAATTAGGCCATATTGCCATAGCGATTAACAGCATAATTTGAATAACAATAAATGGCAGTACGCCTTTATAAATATCCAGCGTTTTCACAGATTTTGGCGCTACTCCCCGTAAATAAAAGAGGGCAAAACCAAAAGGCGGGGTTAAAAAAGACGTCTGTAAATTGACCGCAATCATTATCCCTAACCAAATAGGATCGATTCCCATTGTTAATAAAACCGGCGCAACTAAAGGAACAACGACAAACGTAATTTCGATAAAATCTAAGATAAAGCCTAAGACAAAAATGACTAGCATCACTATCAATACAGCTGTAAAGGCGCCGCCTGAGTAAACTGCTAAATAACTGTTCAATTAACTCTTCGCCGCCATAACCTCGAAAAACCAAGGAAAAGATAGATGCACCAATCAAGATTAAAAAGACCATAGACGTAACTTTAGTTGTGCTCAGCATGACTTCTTTTAACTTGCTAAAACTAAGTTGTTTTTGCCACAACGCGAGCAGTAACGCGCCACTAGCACCCACTGCCGCAGCTTCGGTCGGAGTAGAAAATCCGCCTAAAATAGCTCCCAGCACCAGAAATATTAAAATTAAGGGTGGTAATAGAGCGCTCAATAGCTGCTTTAGCGAAACATTCGTTGCTTGCGGCGCAGCCTCTGGCACCTTATGAGGCTGAAACCAAGTGATCCACATAACGTACAACATGTACAGTGAGACTAAAATCATACTAAGGCACAATAGCCCCAACAAATAAGTCACCAACCGACACTGACTCTGGAGAAAATATTCCCATATTCAGTTGTGCTTTTTGATAAGAGTTAGATAACACATCACCAAGTAGAACCAAGGCTATAGATGGAGGTATAATCTGACCTAAGGTACCCGTAGCACAAATGCTGCCAGCAGCAAAACTCGGAGCATAGCCTTGCTTCAACATAGTGGGTAAAGACAACAACCCCATGGTAACAACCGTTGCGCCAACGATCCCGGTGCTCGCTGCCAATAGGGCGCCAACCAGTATCACTGATATAGCCAAGCCACCACGGTACTGTCCAAACAATTGGGTCATGGCATTCAATAGATTTTCCGCCACTTTCGATTTTTCTAAAACTATGCCCATGAATACAAAAAGAGGCACCGCAATTAACGTTTGATTAGTGGTAATACCGTATAAACGACTAGGCAATGCGTGTAAATAGGCCATTTCGAAATTGCCAGTCATCACACCAAAGCCAGCAAATAAGACAGCGGTTCCGGCCAAAGAGTAAGCCACTGGATAGCCTGCCAGTAGCACCAAACAGACAACCGCAAACATGTATAGCGAAATATATTCCATTAACGATTCCTCGCATTTACTGCTGATGTACTGCGTATGATGACAATATTTCGTATTAGCTCCGCAATGCCCTGCAAGTTCATAATCACAGTGAATATCAAAATGAATGTTTTAAGTACAAAAACCAAGGGCAAACCGCCTGGCTGTGGTGAGGACTCGACCAATTGCTAGGAGGTCATTACGTATTCAAAACTCAAAAGTAAAATTAACATATTCACCGGGATCATTAGCAGCAACGTGCCTAACGTATCAACCCAAGCTTTTCTCTTTAAACTCATTTGTCGATAAAATATATCAACTCTTACGTGCTCATTTACCTGTAAAGTATGGGCTGCTCCCAACAAAAATACAGCTGCGTGGAGGTACATTACCGATTCTTGCATGGCTATCCAGCCCAAATTAAACCCATACCTAAGTACCACTATCAAAAAAGTAATTAGCACCATGAACAAAGTGCACCAACTAACAGCTTTGCATAGGTGTGAATGTATAGCGTCAATACTAGTTTGCAGGCGCAGAGTAAAAGAAGTAGGCATTATTTGCGAAGACATGTGTCGGTTCTTAATTAAGTCACTCACTTCCTAGGACGTAGCAAGTAAAAATGAAAAATGTTATTGATATGTGATTTTTATCAAAATTTGCTAAAAATTGAAAGGACAGACCCGTTATGTCAAAGCAGATTTATATTAGTTAAACATAATATTTAAAGACATAAACCTGCTAGGTACAACGAATATTTAGAAAGTTATGATTTTGAACCGCCCAAACAATTTGGCGAGCGAGGAAATTCACCAAATAATTTTTGCCATTCGCTTTCAGTATAAGTATGCAAAGCTAAGGCATGAATATCATTTTGCAACTCATCTTTAAGTACTGCGTTAACGGCCCTATGACGATTAATTAACCGCTCACCAGCAAACTCAGGGGTGACGATAACCACTTTAAAGTGACTTTCTGAGCCCTCAGGTACATTATGCATAGAACTTTCGTTGATCACCTCAAGATGTTCAGGTTTAAAATGAGATAACAATTTTTTTCTATACTACTTTGAATGTTCATTGGAATTCCTCTTAAGTGCTTATACAGGTGTTCGATACTGCCGAGATAGTTTTTATTATTGTTGTACCCAAGCCTGTTCGATTCTAGCTACAAAACAGCTGCAGGGTAAGTAATCTTTCAACTAAATAGCAAGAAAGGCAGATAACCTTTTGAGTTTTATTAAGTTATTTAAGAGTAATAATTTCACCTGGGTTGTAATTTAAATACGCTTCGCTAGGGCTGGATACCATTATGATCACAAACAACACTTGCCTTTAGCATATCCAAGCTAACCATCGTGTTATCATACACCCCATCACTTAAAGACTGTCGCATCATTTAAAACATAGATGGCCCATACAAAAATTTATGAATACTAGTTTAAGCTTATTAAATCGCAATTTGCAGCTACATCGATACCCGAAAAATTTACAACACCCCAGTTGGCAAGCTTGGGATAGCGCAGATGAGTATATAATTGAATATGTAGAACAGAATTTTACTAACCTAGAGAATTGTTCAATCAACATATACAACGATGACTTCGGCACCTTAGCTTGTTGGTTTGCCGCAGCCCAACCCAATTGGATAAATGATTCGTATGTCAGTCTTCAAGCATGCAAACAAAACCTAGCACAAAACGACTTAGTTATTGCAGACAGCCACTTTTATGACTCGGTTACCGGACTAGATTCAAAAGCAGATTTAATCTTAATTAAAGTTCCTAAGACTACGGCGCTACTAGAACAACAATTAATTGATCTTCAAAAGTTAGTCACCCCCAATACACAAATCATCGCCGCCGGAAAAGCCAACTTAATTCAAAAATCTACTCAAGCGTTATTCGACAAATACCTAGGCCCTTGCCATACATCATTAGCCAAAAAAAATCTAGATTGATTTTTTGCCAGCCAACAGGCGAAAAGTTGAATATCAGCCTCTATCCAACGGTATGGCACACCGACAAACCTAAGTTTGAAATAAGCAATTTAGCAAATGTATTTGCCCGACAACAACTCGATATCGGCGCTCGGTTTATGTTGCAACATTTATCAAAATTGCCTGCTTTTGATAACAAAACCATAGTCGACTTAGGATGTGGCAATGGTGTGCTAGGTTTGCACATTTTAAATATGAGTGACAGTGCACATGTAGTCTTCACTGACGAATCCTACATGGCTATTGCTTCGGCGACGCTTAACGTGCAAAACAATCGACCTGATCGCATAGAAAGTTGCGAATTTTTAGTGAATAACTGTTTAGATGACTTTGTGCAAAAATCTAAATTTAAACAAATTGACTTAGTCGTTTGCAACCCGCCCTTTCATCAGCAGAACACAATTACCGACCATATTGCGTGGCAAATGTTTAAAGATTCGAAAGAGTTGCTCAATAAAGGTGGGCAAATTTTTGTTATTGGCAATCGCCACTTAGATTATCAAGCAAAGTTAAAAAGATTATTTAGACAAGTTACAATAGTCGCCACGGACAAAAAATTCGTGATTTTATCTGCAACAAAACTATAAGGATTATCCATGGCAATCAAATCCACAATGCAATCATTAGTGGCACTAGTTTTACTGGTTGTAGCAACCAGCACTTTGGCTAAAGCAAAAGACGATGGCTCGCAAATTCAAGCCAGTAATTTTTATCCAAGAGTAAAATTTGTCACCACCATGGGCGATATTATCGTTGAACTCGACCGCAACAGAGCGCCCATTACCGTGAATAACTTCTTACGTTACGTAGACAAACGTAGTTACGAAGACACTATATTTCATCGAATTGTGCCAGAATTTGTTATTCAAGGAGGCGGTTACGACACTGACTTTATCGAAAAGCCTTCTTTTGCCGCCATCTTTAATGAATCTGGTAACGGCCTAAAAAACAAAATGTACAACATCACTATGGCGCGTAAGAATGATCCTCACTCAGCTACCCGCCAGTTTTTCTTTAATATGAACAACAATGACAGTTTAGATCCTGGTCGCGACTGGGGTTATACAGTGTTTGGTTCGGTACAAGAAGGTTACGAAGTGCTAGATAAAATGGCTGAAGTCAAAACCGACTTTGATCCTAAGTACGGCTGGTCTGACGTACCGGTAGAGCAAATCATTTTAAAGAAAGTGATTATTTTACCGCCGATTTAATCACCGATAAAAATAAGCTGTTTGAGCCAACTCAAACAGCTTACTAGCCTCACCTTCCCTCTGCCGTAGCTGCTTTACGCCGCCCCGGCATGAAACGCATCAATGCTGCTCGCACCATTGTAAGACGCAATATTACTAGTAAACAATACAGAAAACCCAATTCCACAAGGCCCACAACACCAAGTAATCGATAGGGTCAGAGCGGTTGATTTCTATACACTTTTGACTTCCTATCCCCACCTTTATATATCAACGTCTCTGACCCCATTGATTCCTTTGCATTGATTCCTTTGTACTTTTTCCCATAGTCTTTGAGCTTATCTAAATAAACGGTGTAGTCAGCCTCAGAAAAAAACTGACTTGACGGTTATTACCACGTTGCACAACATGCTGCGGAATACCCGGCAAGTTTAAACGCGGAAGTCTCGCCACCTGTACATCACCTTATAAATTTATCGATAATATAAAAATAGCTGACTATGGTGTTATATCAACGTCTCTGACCCCATTGATTACCATTGATTAACAAATTTAAAATTATCTAATCACATCTAATCGACCACAAGAAAATTGAACAACACTATCGTCCTTTATTCCTCCTGGCAGAGGGTCTTCCAACTCTATTTTAAACGATCCTACTTTTATAATGAGGGGGTCAACACTCAACAATTTTCCGACCACATCATGAGCAAGGGATTCCCCTTTACGACTTATCGATAAATTAGAACCTTCTGCAATCATTAATCCTTCAACACTAAAAGCCAATAAAGGTTCCACCAAAACATATTCTTCCTCTAAATTACAGGGATGTGAGAATGCAGCACACTCATACTCACCATCTCCGATATAAAGAATAGCTTCCTGCGCTTCTTTAGACATCCACTCAATTTTATTAACTATCATTTTGAAAACCCTAAACTCGGCGCTTTTCTCGCTAACTCACTTACTGATTTAGTGTGAAATGTTGTTATGCCTCCGGTCGCTCTATCTAGCCCAACAAAGCCATATTTAGCGCTTCCCTTTCCGCCAATCAAACGAACATAACCATTCATTTCAGGCACAAAGGTGCCATTCTTAATCACATGATTAGAATCGATAGGGTCAGAGCGGTTGATTTTTATACACTTTTGACTTCCTATCCCCACCTTTAGGTAAAGGTGATGCTCGTCTGCCGGCTTGTTGCTCAATTTGTAGTTTAAATCTATTTTCTCCCAGCACCCAAGCCTTGTTGGTCGCATCACGTATTTCTTCCAAGGTTAAATCCTCAATACGAGATTCAAATAGTGCCCGATAAGCATTTTGTCGCTCGTCATCATTAACACCAAGGGCTTCATAGCAACTATGCGTTGTTAGCAACCCAATATCCATATTTAACGCGTTACCACGATAGCTTGACCAAGGATACTCTGCTGGGTGATTAACCATCCCTGCTCTAACCGGATTCAATTCAATATATCGGCTAACCAACAAAAAATAATTTTCACTATCTACTAGTGTTGATTTATACCTACCCTCCCATAATGTGCCACTTCGTTGGTAGGTTTTATTGACATACATCACATAATATCGACCCAGAGCCTGCATCAACTGACTCACACCTTTTTCTGTTTCTGGTGTCAGTAAAAGATGCACATGGTTAGTCATCAATACATAGGCGTGCACCGCCACTTTGTACTTTTTACCATAGTCTTTGAGCTTATCTAAATAAACGGTGTAGTCAGCCTCAGAAAAAAAACTGACTTGACGGTTATTACCACGTTGCACAACATGCTGCGGAATACCCGGCAAGTTTAAACGCGGAAGTCTCGCCATCTGTACATCACCTTATAAATTTATCGATAATATAAAAATAGCTGACTATGGTGTTATATCAACGTCTCTGACCCCATTGATTTACCCCATTGATTTATACTGTGGTGTAAATAATTAGCCCCGCACTCGCGGGGCTAATTAGATAACTATTTACCTAACTTAGAAAATAAATCATAAGCAACTACCTCTCTCAACCAAGGCTTTGTACTACGATTTTTCTCATATAATTCTCGGAAACTTACAGTGATATTTTCCCACGAGGAGTATTTTGAGTTATCCAAATCAATATCAAACTCTACAACATCCCCATTTTGCTTAATAAGCTGCCCACAATAAGTATTAGCACTATCCGGAAAGACTGATACCAACAAACATTGACGATAAGCAAATCCAGCTTGCATTAGCTGCTTATAAAATTCATCTGAAAGCAGTACCTTGTCGTGAAACTTACGATTAAGCTCTGCCAGCTCATCTGTTACCGATTCAATTTTTTTAGCTTCATTATTCATGAATTTATAACCCACCAGGAAACGCGGTTTGTAAATTACCTGCCTTATCCGTTATTACGGTAAAAGTATTGGTCGAACCGCCACTCATTTTTTCAGCCAAGTTACCAACTGTTCTATTGGTTGTAATTGTACGGGCGAAATTACCCGTTTCTAATGCACGAGCCGGAGACTGAATTGTACTTTTAGCACTTAACAGCCCACGCACACCATCTTCACCTATCGTAAATTGGCTCTTGTTTCCGGCTTTGGCTGGGTTTAAATGGCGATCTAAAGTATGTTTAACCCCATCATTTGATAGGTTAATTCTTGATTGTACTCGCCCATGAGCACTCGGGCTGCAGTCTTTGCAACCCCAAACCTAGCCACAAAAGACGCTCTAATATACAAAGACAATCTGACCATGGCAACTTCTAAGCGAATCGATAGGGTCAGAGCGGTTGATATCTATACACTTTTGACTTCCTATCCCCACCTTTATATATCAACGTCTCTGACCCCATTGATTTCAATAATCATAGAAAATCTTCGCTCGATTATTAAAAAACTATCGAGCCAAGAGCATGAAATGTATACCAAATTAATAACCGAACTTAATAATAAACAGCATGGAAAATAAGCAAATAACTTAGGGTATTAACTAGTGCACACCAGCAAGTAAAAGATGACATTATTGATCACGGTAGAGCTAGTAGTTTTTCCAACTCGGATGCCCAATATGCAGTTAACGTAGCCTATTTAGCGTCGTCATCTAATTGCGCGATATTACAAAAACATCATGATTAGGCACAATATAAGCAGCAAAACATGAGGATAAGCGACAGTGGGTTTGAGTGATTGTTTGACATACTCCATGATTAAGCCAATCGCGCCACTGCGATTGCTTTCCCATGCTGAGTTAAATTGCATACCTAGTATTGGCTGGCTACTGTTATCTGCGCCTTGCAACTGACTGACTGCCTCTTCAACCAACAATAACCTATCCCCTGTTCTAGCCTGAAAGGTTTTCCAAATGCCGTCTTGTAACCAAATAACAGCACAAATAAATAATGGCCAAAGGGCTAATTTTAGGGCAAACAGCAAATAACAAGTAATTAGAATATTGCACAATTTAATCAACAGTGAATATTTTTCATATTGATCAAACTGACTTTGCAGTGTTATCCATTCTTGTTGCAAAGTACTGAGTTGTCCGTCTGCCATGATGTTCCTTTTAATTTAGCATTAAGTAAGTTGTAAACGTCGCACTAAAAGACGTCAAAATTAAGACTGATGTAACAATTAAGCTCTATTGTGTTCAAAAGCGATGACCTGATCAATGCTGTCACACTCTAAGGCTAACATGACTAACCTATCTATTCCCATGGCCACACCCGCACATTGAGGTAAACCATGCTCAAGAGCTGCAATGAGATTCTGATCGATAGGCATGGCTGCCAAACCTTGAGCTAGGCGCTTTTGATTATCAACCTCAAACCTTGTTAGCTGTTCTTGTGCGTTATCAAGCTCATGAAACCCATTGGCTAATTCCATGCCCTTAAAATACAACTCAAAACGCTCTGCGACCTTGGTATTCAATGGATTTATTTTCGCCAGTGCTGCTTGCGAAGCAGGAAAGTCATAAATAAAACAAGGTCTAACTTGACCTATTTTTGGTTCTACATGTTGGCTAAACAACAACATTAGCAAGGTATCTTTGTTGTTTTCATGTTTCGCGATATCGCCATAACCCTTTGCCGTAGCTAGCACTTTAAGTTGTTGCAAGCTCCCATGAATGGGATCGCAGTCAAGATGCTGCATAAATGCTTGTTGGTAAGTTAATCTTTCTGACTTATCGCATGCCAATATCAGTTGTATTAACTCATCCATTTCGGTCATTAATTGCTGATGGTCATAGTGAGGGCGATACCACTCGAGCATAGTAAATTCTGGGTTGTGAAAACGCCCGGCTTCTTCATTACGAAAAGATTTACAGATTTGATAAATTGCACCACTACCAGCGCACAATAAACGTTTCATGGCAAATTCTGGAGACGTTTGTAAATATAAGGTTTGACTAGTTGGCGAGCTTGGGCTTTGGAATTGGGTGCTAAATGAGTGCAAATGTTCGTCAGTTACCGTGCTATGACTAAGCGCTGGTGTGTCTACTTCTAACACGCCTTTATCAGCAAAAAAATCACGAAGCTGTTTGAGGATACCTGCTCTTTTTTTAATACCGTAATTTCGGCACTAGGTTGCCAACTAGGTTTAGCCATACTATTTTTCTTCACCAAAACTAAAAAGCCCACCATAAGGTGAGCTTTACTATAAGAAGTACTATCAATTATTTCTGAGCACGGCCTACATATTCACCGTTACGAGTATCAACTCGCACCACTTCGCCTGTCTGCACAAACAAAGGTACACGAACCACAGCACCACTTGATAATGTAGCAGGCTTGCCACCGGTACCGGCCGTATCACCTTTTAAGCCAGGATCAGTTTCGGTTATTTCTAGCTCAACAAAGTTAGCAGGTTGCACTGCAATAGGTGAACCGTTCCACAGAGTAATGGTACAAACATCGTTTTCTACTAACCATTTTACATTTTCGCCTACTGCTTTTTCGTCTGCAGCAATTTGCTCAAACGTATCATTGTTCATGAAATGCCAAAATTCGCCGTCTGTATATAAATAAGCTAATTCAGTATCCAATACATCTGCACCTTCTACTGACTCACCTGATTTAAAGGTTTTTTCTAATACTTTTCCTGAGATAAGCTTGCGAATTTTAACGCGGCTAAAGGCTTGACCTTTACCAGGTTTAACAAATTCATTTTCAAGAATGTTGCAAGGTTCGCCGTCGAGCATTATCTTTAGGCCCGATTTAAACTCATTTGTGCTGTAATTAGCCATGTGTCCTCGTAAATATAACTATGCTGAGAGATTAATTGTCGCAAATAATACCTAAAAAACGCCTGACTGTAGAGAGCAACTGGCAAAAAGAACTCACAACTAGCTTTTCTGACCCAGAATTGTTGCTAAGTTTCCTTGAATTACCCGTTGAAAATTACCAACAAGACATACAGGCGCGAAAGTTATTTCCTATGCGCATACCTAGAGAATTCGCCAATCGTATGGTCAAGGGCGATCCAAATGATCCTCTCTTTTTACAAGTATTCACCCATCACAAAGAATTTTTCACCGCAAAGGGGTATAGCAAAGATCCTCTTCAAGAACAAAACAATCAACAGCCCGGGATTTTACACAAATACCGAAATCGTCTTTTGTTGCTAGTGCGTGGCGGTTGCGCAGTCAATTGTCGTTATTGTTTTCGCCGGCACTTTCCATACAGCGACAACCACCTAAATCGCACAGAATGGCAAACCGCCTTAGATTACATTAAACAGGACACCCATGTTAATGAGGTAATTTATTCAGGTGGCGACCCACTAATGGCCAAAGATGATTTCTTACAGTGGTTAACCGAACAAGTCGCGGCTATTCCCCATATTAGCCGTGTACGGATCCATACTCGTTTGCCTGTGGTTATCCCCTCACGCATCACCGACGAACTCGTCAGTTGGTTTACCTCAACACGTTTAAAGCCGGTCATGGTGTTACATATTAATCATGGGAATGAAATTGACGAAAACGTCGCATTAGCGGTAAAAAAACTGAAAGACGCTGGCGTCACCATGCTCAATCAAGCTGTTTTACTCAAAGGCATTAACGACCAAGCTGAACAGCAAATCAACTTAAACGAAAGGTTATTTGATATTGGCGTGATGCCATACTATTTACATGTTTTAGATAAGGTGGAAGGGGCTGAACACTTTGATGTGCCAGAGCAACAAGCCTTGACGCTAATGGCTGAATTAATAAAGCGTCAGCTAAGGTTATCTAGTCCCTAAACTCGTTAGAGAGATAGGAGGCCAGCCCGGCAAAACGCCACTTGATTTACATCTTCATCCATAGGGCACGCCCCATAAATAATCTACGCAAATGTATCTACATGAGATCCAATAGCGGGATTAGCAGACGAAGCTTTTGGCACGTCAGCTGCTGATTCCAGAAGCTGAAGCGTCGCTTTACCCTCTGTTTCTTGCTGTGACTTAGCAAGTTGCAGAGACTTAATTTCAAGCGATGCACCGGATGAAGCAGAGTGACTAGCACCTTGAATATCCATACCATGTTCCCTATTGCTTGTAGCAAAGTACAAAAGCAGGCAGAATTGCCAGCTTCGCAGATATTATCGACTAAACGAGCAGAAACTTTAGCAATGCAAACAATTATTCAAAAACTCGGTGAGAACATTCAACTTATTTATCGTAAATCAATTGACGCTGATCAAATAATCAATCAGTTGCAAAATGATGGAAAAGGGAAATTTACCGCGGTTTTTCCAGAAGAGGCAGGGTTCGAAGCCAATAGCCGTTTTTTTAAACCTTACGTGGAAGAATTAGCCAAGACAGTCGTTGAGCTAGCCGAAAAATCAGAAGCGGATCTAAAAGCCGAATTACCAGATCTCGTTACAAAAATTGAATTACTACTAAAAACTCTAGGCCACTTTCAGAAAAGCGTGCGCTAATTCTGGGCTATTTCTTGCTGTAAACGGTTAACAACAACCAACTGTTTACAGCAATCAACATTAACTATATCGTCTTATTCAAGTACGTTATGTATAGGTAAACTACTCACTCTTCTATTAATTTCGGTTACCATTTGGCTATAAGCTGGGCTGTCAACTTCACTAAACTGTTCGGTGAATTCCGTCTTATTTAGTCCTTCAGGTAGTCCTTTTAACGAAGGAAAAAAGTTGCTTTCTGTTGTTTGGCCTGCCAATACTTCTTGTAGCTTTAGAGCTGTATTTGGATCAGTCGCTGAAATAGCAAATTCTACCCCAGCCACATCGGCAGCCAAATCAATAAAGCTATAACCTGACCCTCCTTCACCTCTATCCATTAATTCTTTAAATTCACCAATGGCAATACTCAAACCTTGCTCGGAGATAATTTTAATCGCTGCAGAAAAGATGAAGTGTTGATTTAAGTCATTTCTAAAGCCCAACATAGGAATCGCACTAGGCACAGCGATTTGTCCTTTAACTGGTTGCACGTCACCGACAAAATTAGCAAATCGGTAGTGGCCAGCATAGATGGCCAACGCCATAATCGCCGCTTCGTTCTCTTTTGCTGCGGTGTCAAATGTCGAACGCTGTTTAACAATCGAAAATAAAGGTCCCATGAATTTGGCAAGTGATTGCGGAGTAGTCTTATGACTCACTTCAAACATAGTCAATTCTCGCAAATAAAATGCGGTACGCTGGCGAAGTTCTTTATCGCCGCCATCCACATTTTGCTTAACAAGCTTTAGCTCCTTTAAAAAGTGATCTAGCGGCCTGACCGACAATACCAATTTTTTCTTAGACATAGCGACAGACTCTACTTGGTCGACAAATTGCTTCGCAATGTCACTATTTGTATACCAATTAGCTAAGGTAACCACAGTCGAAAGTGCTAAATTTCCCGGAATGGAAAACGGCCCTACATTGACATGTTCGACAATAACGCCATTGCCCGGTTTTACTACAATATCAATATTGATATATCGACCAAAAGGATTAGACGGTAAAGCGTAACTGGCCAGCAGTTGCGACGAATCGGGGTTAATCTTAACTTGGCCTTGAATAGGTTTATGAGCTCTTTGTGCGAAGCCCACTAAGCTATTTAATTGATTTTCGGTAATAGCGATTTTTTGTTTACTGTCTTTATTTTTAACACTATCACTAATTTGTGTCATCAACCTTTTGACTGACTCAGCTTGGTTTACTTGCTGTGCACTTTGTGTTTTTAAAATAGGAGTGGATTCTAAGGCAAACAAAAATACGCCAACAACAACAATGAACAGCAATAGCACGATAACCAATAGGTATTTAAACAACTTAAACAACAGAGTTTCCTTCTAATAATTTTTGCGACTAATAACGGTTAAACAACCGCCATGTTACCTTTTGATTCAAGCCACTCTTTGCGATCAGACGCTCTCTTTTTAGCGAGCAACATATCCATGGTTTCTAACATTTGCTCGGGTTCGTCAGATACCAATTGAACTAATCTACGCGTGTTAGGATCCATAGTGGTCTCACGCAATTGTAATGGATTCATTTCGCCCAGACCTTTAAAGCGCTGAACGTTAACTTTTCCGCGTTTTTTCTCAGCCGCTATACGATCTAAAATGCCCTCTTTTTCACTTTCATCTAAGGCGTAATAGACCTCTTTGCCGATATCAATTCGAAACAATGGAGGCATCGCCACATACACATGCCCAGTATTTACCAAGGTTCTAAAATGTTTAACAAATAGCGCGCAGAGCAAGGTAGCAATGTGTAAGCCATCAGAATCGGCATCTGCCAAAATACATATTTTATCGTATCGTAAACCAGATAAATCATCAGAATCTGGGTCAATTCCTAAAGCCACCGAGATATCATGAATCTCTTGAGAGGCGAGGACTTGCGATGAGTCCACTTCCCAACTATTCAGAATTTTTCCACGTAACGGCATAATGGCTTGGAAATCTCGGTCTCTTGCCTGCTTCGCCGAGCCACCAGCAGAATCCCCTTCTACTAAGAACAATTCAGAGCGAGTCGTGTCTTGGGTAGAACAATCGGTTAATTTTCCAGGTAAAGCTGGCCCTTGAGTGATTTTTTTACGGGCGACTTTCTTGCTTTGGCGCAAACGAGTTTGTGCATTGTTAATACACATTTCTGCTAATTGTTCGGCTACGTCCGTATGTTGATTTAGCCATAAACTAAACGCATCTTTGACCACGCCAGACACAAATGCAGCCGCTTGGCGTGAAGATAAACGTTCTTTAATTTGCCCTGCAAATTGCGGATCTTGCATTTTAGTAGACAAAATATAACTACAACGATCCCAGATATCTTCTGGCGTGAGCTTTACCCCTCTAGGAAGTAGGTTTCTAAATTCACAAAACTCACGCATTGACTCCAAAAGCCCTTGTCGTAAACCGTTTACATGGGTTCCGCCCTGAGCGGTGGGAATGAGATTCACATAGCTTTCGGTGACCATTTCACCGCCTTCAGGCAACCACATAACGGCCCAGTCAGCGGCTTCAGTATTGCCGACAAGACTGCCAACAAAAGGTACATCTTCCGGCAATGTCACATATTCTTTCACAGACTGATGCAAGTAATCACGAAGACCGTCTTCAAAATACCATTCAGTCGTTTCGTTGCTAATTTTATTATCAAATCGAATGCGCAAACCTGGGCACAATACTGCTTTAGCTCTCAGTATATGCATCATTTTAGTCACTGAAAATTTGGCAGAATCAAAATATTGTGGGTCGGGCCAAAAATGCACTTTTGTACCAGTGTTACGTTTACCACAGGTATCGACTATGGCCAACTCTTGCACCTTATCGCCATTTTCAAAAGCAATTTGATGAACATTGCCATCGCGACGAATGTTTACCTCAACTCGCTTAGACAAAGCATTCACGACCGAAATGCCTACACCGTGAAGACCACCGGAAAACTGATAGTTTTTGTTCGAAAACTTCCCGCCAGCATGTAACTTGGTCATAATTAACTCGACCCCAGAAATTCCTTCCTCAGGGTGAATATCTACTGGCATACCGCGACCATCATCGGTCACTTCAAGAGACTGGTCGGTGTGCAACACCACACGAATTGAGCTTGCAAAGCCACCAAGCGCTTCATCGACGCTATTGTCGATAACTTCTTGACTCAAGTGGTTTGGGCGAGTGGTATCGGTATACATCCCGGGACGTCTTTGTACAGGCTCTAACCCGTTTAAGACTTCGATGGCATCTGCGTTATATTGATTTGTCATAGTTTTTATATAGTATTCGAAGTAGCTGAATGTAAATAAGCCGAGGAAATGCCCTCGCTAAAGTTATGTTATACCAAGCTTCATTTAGTCTTGCAGTAGAAACCTAAAAATATCTGGTAAGAATCGTTCAAAATTTTGAAAGCTATGATCCCCACCTTGCTCTATTTCCATTTTATGCCCCTGATATTTGTGCTCTGCTTGCCGGTAATCTAACGTCTCATCAGCTGTTTGTAACAACAACCAATATTGACTATTAATATTTTCCAAAGGAGTATCTAGTGCTTTTAGTTCAGCAATGTGCTTTTGCTCCAATAAAAAGGTCTCTTTGGTATATGGGTTAACATGCTCGCCTAAAAAACCTTCCAATAATTCAAAAGGTCTAACTGCAGGATTGATCAAAACAGCCTTTCCAGCATACTTTTCACACATGCTAGTCGCTAAGAACCCGCCTAAAGAACTACCTATAAAACGTAGTTTTTTATCAGGGTATTTGGCAATAATCTGCTCAATTGTTGCAGCCGCCTGTTTAGGGTAATTGCCTAAGCTGGGTATTTCTAAGGTCAACTGCGGGTAATGTGATTTTACAAACTCAAGCGTCTGCATCGCTTTATGAGATTGAGGCGAACTTAAAAAGCCATGTAAATAAATAACTATATATTGCAATTTTAGACACTCGCTAAACGTTGTACTGAAGTATTAACTTGCCCATTTTCGGATAGATTAATGACTCTAAACCCTGAACTAAGTTCACTCACGGCAAATGATGGTTCGGCGGCCCACTGCCAACATGTAGCTGGGCATGCCAGGTATTTCACCCCTTTTTTATTGGTTTCTAAATCATTATGAATATGTCCATAAACAACAGCTTTAACCTTGGGGAATTGTTCAATTAGATTGATAAATTCAGCGCGATTTAACCACTCATGTTTATCCATCCAAAAGCCACAGGAAACAGGGTGATGATGCACAGCCAGCAAGTGATACTTATCGGGGTTATCTGTTAGGTGTGCGGCTAATCGGTTTAAGTCACCCTCTGCGACATATCCCAAAGCACCTTGATAGTGAGAGCTCATCAGGTGCAATTGCCACTGGCTAGTCCCCAAGTTAAGGGGCGAATTATGCCATAAACACTGCGCTGGAAATTGCGTGACGAGCAACTCAGGAAGATCATGATTGCCTGGAATAATTGAATAAGGGCATTGGATATTAGCGGCGGCTAGCAACTGTTTAAAATGCTGGTAACTGGCCTTTGAGTGGTCTCCACTGATGTCTCCAGTTACCAATAAATAGTCGGGTTTGTGAGCAATGACCTCTATCAATATTCTGGCTAAACTGTTGTATGGGTTAATATGATTGTAACCAAGCTTATTTTTATCTGCGAATAAATGACAATCTGAAATTTGAATAACTTTCATACATTACCCAAATCGTTGGACATACATTGCCGCGATAGTTCGGCCACCGTTAATGAGTTTAGCCACGCTAAGCGTTTGGGGCGTATAAATTCGGCTAGCAAAGAAGCTATTTCTGCAATGCAGAAGATAAAAAAGCTAATCAACTTGGTAAGTCACAACTTGTTTATTTTGACTAATACAAAACTCTAACCATTCAGCTAAAAACTGATTGACCATCTCTTTTTCATTCTTTTGATACATCTTTATATTCGGGTAACGATAGCTAGGCTTAAGTGAGCCAATATTTTGCGCACTGGTTACTTCGGCCATTTGTGCATCATGATATAACCTCACCTGTACCACTGGACGCAAAAATTCAAATCCAGCCACACTTCTTTGGGACATTTCTAGCGTACTGGTATATCGACTGCATTCAATAATTTTAATGGTGTATTGCAACGTATCATTCACTTCAAATTGGTAATGCAAATCTGCGGTATCACAGTCTGGTAAAAGCCTTAATAGCCACCCATAGTTCAGCTCACACACTTGGTGCATGTTTGCTAGCTTAGGTACATATTTTCGACTCAATACATTACTCATTTAACCAACTTTCCGTTACTTTTTCTTTATTCAATGCGAACCATTGCAGTGCGATTAGCGTAGCAGCGTTGTCTACTACCCCTTGTTCAATCCACTCAAGTCCTTGCTGAACGGGTACTCGGTGCACTAAAATATCTTCTCCTTCATATTCTAAACCATGCACACCTTGTGCCTGTGTCGCATCGACTTCACCTACAAAAATATGCAGTCTTTCAGTGGTGCCACCGGGACTAGATAAATAGCTTAGCGCTTTTGTCAGGTGTTTTATTTCCACCCCCGCCTCTTCAAGGGATTCTCGTCGACAAACATTTTCAGCCGTTTCGCCTTCATCAATAATACCCGCTACGACTTCAATTAACCAAGGTGATTCTGAGGTAGCCACCGCACCCATTCGAATTTGTTCAATCAACACAAACTCTTCTAAAACTGGGTCATAAAGTAAAACAGCAATGGCATGGCCGCGCTCGAATATCTCCCGCTCTATTACCTTGCTCCAGCCACCTTTATATAGTTTGTGCTTAAAGGCGTACTTAACCATATTAAAAAACCCACTATACAATGGCTCCCTTTTTAATATTTTTATATCTTGCTGGCCAAAGCGTTGAATTTCATCAGTGATTTTTGTCAAAATGGTTCCTTATGGATGCTAGGTCACTCTAATACTGACATTGTACCTGAATCAAAATCAAAGGCAGTAAATTCATCGGACAATTGACAAACAACTCAAGGTTTTCAATGGATAACAATATACCCACTTAGCCAATAGTTAAGCTCATCAACAAATTAACAGATTAAACCAATTCATTACTTCTTTATTTTTCACACATTCTGTTACACTTGTGGGCCTTGTGTTACGACAAATAATTGTTAGTCATCACTTGATTTGCATAGACTTTAACTACAGACAGAATATTCGCGCTAGATCGGATAAGTAAATACATAGGACGACAAATGAAAAAGACACTTTTATCACTTTTGATAAGTGTAGGCATTACATCAACTGCTTATGCTGATTCACTATTTGAAGTTTATCAACAAGCTTTAGAAAATGACCCCGCAACATTACAATCAAAAGCGAATAAAGAAGCCGCATTTGTTAATATAGACATAAGCCGTGCCAGTCTGTTACCACAGATATCTGCTTCACTATCAGCCGGAAAAACCTATTACAGGGGCGAAAATAATGTCTCGTCAAATGGCGCAAGTATTAGCCTCAGCCAAAGTATTTACGACCAATCAAACTGGATAGCCGTTGACCGAGCCGAATTAGTCGCCAGTAGAGCGGATACTATTTACGCTCAATCTATGCAAAATCTAATTGTACGTACAGTGAGTAGTTACTTTAATACCTTGCAGGCAAAAGATGATCTAGCTTTTGCTAAAGCAGAAAAGCGCGCCATTGAACGCCAATTAGAACAAACTAAACAAAGATTCAATGTTGGACTCACTGCAGTTACCGATGTGCACGAAGCACAAGCTCAATATGATACATCTGTCGCGTCAGAAATAAGTGCAGAGAACGCGGTTGAAACTAGCCTAGAAGCGTTACGAGAAATAACCGGTCGTTATTACTCGTCATTGAACGTGCTTAACACAAATACTTTCTCCGCCGCGATGCCCGCCCCAGCTGATATCAACGATTGGTTAAAGCTAGCAGATGAATTGAATTTAGAACTAGTGGCGGCCAACACTAGTGTGGACATAGCCAAATTCGATATTTCGAATGCCCGCTCTGGACACTTACCTACTGTTAGCTTAAGTGCCAGTGCTAATTCGGATGACAACATGCCATTAGATACTGACGATCGCAGTAATCGCTACGGTGTAGGAATCAATGTTTCGATCCCAATTTACAATGGTGGCAGAATAACGGCCAACGTCGACTCAGCGAGATACAGTTATGTTGCAAATAGTGAAGAGCGAGAACGCATTCACAGATCGGTTATTCGTAGTGTACGTTCTAATTTCAATGATGTTAAAGCCTCAATCGCTCGGATCAAGGCTTTTGAACAGGCGGTGATATCGGCTGAAAGTGCGTTAAATGCAACAGATGCGGGTTTTGAAGTAGGAACGCGTACCATTGTTGATGTATTAAATAGCACCCGAAATTTATTCGATGCCAGACGTAACTTGTCTAGTGTTCGATATGGCTATATTACCAGTGTTATGCAATTAAAATTAGCCGCTGGCAAACTATCGGCTCAAGATGTAAGAGATATAGATGCAGCCTTAATTGCTGAAACAAATTAATTTACTGCAATCATTGTCAGTGGCGTCAAGCCTCGGCGGATAAAGGCAGCATACGCTGCCTTTTTTATGCTTGTGCCAATCTGCGGCCGTTTATCGAGGGCTTACATAATTTACATTAACTCTTTTAGTTTAATCTTCCCTGATTTTTATTGCACCAAAAGTAGTTCATTGTCCATATCTATAGCGAGTACCAATCCACAATGATAAGTAACCTGAGCTTTTGATAAGCCTAGCCTTTCGATAACGCTCATTTTGCATGAACGCTTTGAATGAATAACTCGTTATTCAACAAAAAGTCAGTTCTCTTTCGAATTTGAGCAGCACAGAGTAAGCCTATTTAACACTCGCCTCAAAGGAATGCTCGAGCGGCTTTTGCTCTATGTTCACAGCAATTGAAAGGGAACAGCCCTCCCTTCATACCGACGCCTTGTTTAAAAGCCGCTGGATGTCTTTTGAGAAAGCACTTATCTATACCAATTGGGATAACATACCCCTAACGGATATGAGTGACCATAACCAACAAGTCAACAGGGACCTAAGACCTAGCTGATAACTCCGCAAAAAACAAAAGCTTACTAGTGTTGAATAGCGTTAAAAATATGTATAAATTGTTGCTAATTATTTAAATTTAATTTCCAACAGGCTATTGATGTATCCATAATCAAATTTACCCCTAATAAAGATTTTTCCAACACTAAACGAGGTTATGGCTACAAAACATTACGCCGCTACTAGGAGAATGGTATGCAAAAGAAAACAACATATTGGCAGGAAAACCTGCGGCTAATAGCAATATGTTTGGTCATTTGGTTTGTCGTATCATTTGGCTTTGGTCTGTTATTGGTAGAGCCACTAAACGAGTTTCGCCTTGGTGGATATAAACTAGGATTCTGGTTCGCTCAGCAAGGTTCAATATACACTTTTGTTGCTTTGATTTTTTGGTACGGCTACAAAATGAACAAGCTCGACAAAAAGTATAAAGCCGAGGAAGAATCATAATGGATGAGTTAAAACTATATACTTATATCGCGGTATTCGGTTCATTTTCTATCTACTTCGGTATTGCCTTGGTGGGCGCGGGCCGCTTCCACTAGTGATTTTTATGTTGCTGGCGGCGGGGTTACTCCTATGCAAAACGGCATGGCTATCGGTGCTGACTGGATGAGTGCCGCATCGTTTATCTCTATGGCTGGACTAATTGCCTTTTTAGGATATGGCGGTTCCGTTTTCTTGATGGGATGGACCGGTGGTTATGTGTTATTGGCCATGCTACTCGCGCCTTACATGCGTAAGCATGGCAAGTTCACCGTTCCTGAATTTATTTCTGACCGCTATTATTCAAAAACAGCACGTATTGTTGCTGTGGTTTGTTTAATTCTGGCTTCATTGACTTATATTATTGGTCAAATGAAAGGCGTAGGTGTCGCCTTTTCGCGCTTTTTAGAAGTTGACTATGGTGTAGGGCTAGGCATAGGTATGGCGGTAGTATGGTTCTATGCTGTATTGGGTGGTATGAAAGGCATTACTTACACCCAAATAGCTCAATATGTGGTACTCATTTTTGCTTATACCATCCCAGCTATCTTTATCTCTTTTCAGCTCACAGGTAACCCTATTCCACAATTAGGTTTAGGCTCTACCTTAGCGGATGGCAGCGGCGTTTACCTGTTAGACAAATTAGATTTAGTGGTGACTGAGCTAGGTTTTAAGGAATACACCACCAGTAACATGAATGGCTCACTTGATATGTTCGCATACACTATGTCATTGATGATTGGTACTGCTGGTTTACCCCATGTCATTATGCGTTTCTTCACCGTTCCTTCGGCTCAAGCCGCCCGCTCTTCAGCAGGCTACGCACTCATATTCATCGCATTGCTATATACAGTTGCTCCCGCGGTTGGCGCAATGGCCCGCTTAAACTTAATGAATACCATTGAACCAACCGCAGGCCAACACTTAGAATATGAAAAACGTCCGCAGTGGTTTAAAGATTGGGAGAATACTGGCCTATTGGAGTTTGAAGACAAAAATGGCGACGGTAAAATTCAGTATTCAGCTGACGCTACTACCAATGAAATGGTCAAAGTTGATAATGACATTATGGTGCTAGCCAACCCTGCTATAGCTAATTTACCCAACTGGGTGATTGCTTTGGTGGCTGCCGGTGGATTAGCCGCTGCACTGTCTACTGCTGCCGGATTACTGCTGGCTATTTCCTCCTCTATTTCACATGACTTGATGAAGGGCGTGCTGACGCCAGATTTATCAGAGAAAAACGAGTTAATGGCGGGACGAATAGTGATGACACTGGCTATTTTAGTCTCGGGGTATTTGGGGCTGCATCCGCCCGGATTTGCCGCAGGCACGGTGGCACTGGCCTTTGGTTTGGCGGCATCATCAATCTTTCCTGCACTCATGATGGGTATTTTCTCTAAAACAATGAGCGGCGCTGCTGCAGTAGCGGGTATGTGTTCAGGGATCGGTATCACCATGCTTTACGTGTTCCAACACAAAGGGATTATGTTTATACCCGGTACATCATTCCTAGGGGATATGGCACCCAATTGGTTCTTCGGCATATCACCCAATGCGTTTGGTGTGGTCGGTGCAATTGTTAATTTTGCCGTAGCCTTTATCGTCTTGAAATTTACTGGTCCTGCACCAGCTAAAATTCAGGACTTAGTAGAAAACATGCGTAGCCCTGGTGGTGTCGGCGCAGTTAGCAACCACTAAACAACCTGAATCCTGGGTAAGCCAGCACTCAGGTTAAATATGGTGATAGTTAGTAAGGCGTGAACTTTGTTAACAATTAGTCGAGGCTAAAGAGAAACTCTTTAGCCTTTGTTTTTTAACAAGATAAATAGAAATCAGTTAGCATGCTAACAATAGCTAGTCTAAAAAAGATAGAACAATGAACAAACATACTAAAACTGCCTTTTTGGTAGCGCCTATTTTAGCCGTGATTGGCTATATAGCCGCCGACTATTATGTTGAAGACCAAGCGCAAGAAGAGAAAATCATTCAGTTAGACCCACCTAACAACTGTGACGTAATTAATCAAAACTGTATTTTAAGATCGGGTAATTTCGAAGTGAATGTTTTTGACAAAGATCTGTTCACGACAGTCAACTCAACATTTCCACTAGATAGCGCGACTTTATTTTTGGTTGACGAAAATAACGTGCAAACCCCTTATCCACTGGGCATGATGCAAAGCCCTTACTATTGGCATACGCAAACTAATTTACGAAAACTAGTAAGTAATCCGGGACAACGTTATAAGCTTCGACTGATACTAAATATTAAAGGCGGTCGCTATATTTCAGAATTTTACACACACACCCAGTAATACCAGAGCGCAATAAATAGCGGACACTTTTTGATTTGTAGCAACAGTACATAACAAAACAGTATTGAATAAGGCTGTATTAGTGAAAAAACTGGCATGCCATCAGAATGGATGGTATTCATCACTATCTACCCAGGGTGTTTATACTACCCCTTCTCGCACTTTACTGCTGAAACCTATACAGAAATAACACTTTTGTCACGCTCTATAGCTCTACTCTTGCCGTAAAAGAACATTCGCCATGTACAAAATTTTCACCACAAAGTACATCTGCGCCTACCTTTATGTCAGCCATTGTGTAAAAACAACATTCCTATATTGACTCTTGCAACCAAATCACTAATCTATCGCCGTTAATTACTTATCTATAAAGCCCATGAAAACATCAACACTAAACAATACATTCGTTCGCATTCGCAGTAATAAACTATTTGAAATTTTTGTGGTTACCGTGATTATTTTTTCTGCATTGTTAGTAGGAGCGAAAACCTACCCAATGTCTAGCACTATGTTACTAGTGACTAAATTTTTGGATTGGTTTATTAGCGGTTTCTTTTTAACTGAAGTCACCATTCGCTTTTTAGCCGAGCATAAAAAACGTGATTTTTTTAAAAGCTTTTGGAATGTATTTGATACCGTCATAGTCGTTGTTAGTTTAATTCCAGCAGACGATGCCGAATTAGCAGTGATTGCACGACTAGTCAGAGTATTTCGCGTATTGCGAATGATTTCAATCATTCCTGAGTTACGCATACTACTGGTATCTTTAGTCAAAGCGCTGCCTCAGCTTGGCTATGTCATGTTACTGATGTTCATCATTTTTTATATCTATGCCGCCATCGGCAGCACCTTATTTGCCGAAATCAATCCCGATTTATGGGGTCACATTACAATTTCGTTATTAACCTTATTCCGCGTGATGACCTTCGAAGACTGGACAGATGTAATGTACGAAACCATGGAGGTATACCCTTTAAGCTGGGTTTTCTATTTAACCTTTATATTTTTCACCGCATTCGCATTCTTGAATATGGTGATTGGCATAGTGGTCGGCGTCATGGAGCAAGAAAATGCCAACGCACGGGCTGAAAAACAAGAAGAACAAGGCGAACCGACATTGAAAGAAATTGCCCAGCAAATTGCTAGTTTAGACAAACAACTGAAAGAACTAAAAGCTAAAGACTAATATTGCAATCAAGACACCCATAATGTTGCAATCATGTTGCAATCAAGACACCCATAACCATTCCAACCAATCATGGGTGTCGCGATAAGGTTTACCGATATGGTTTACACGTCAACCACAAAGCCGTCATTCCTGCATGCCGTTAGCAGGAATCCAACCTCAATCAACCAATACAACTGCAATCAAGACACCCATAACCAGTCCAATCAATCATGGGTGTCCCGATAAGGTCCCGATAAGGTCATCATGGGTGTCCCAATAGGATTTGCCGATAAGGTTTACACGTCAACCACAAAGCCCGTCATTCCTGCATGCCGTTAGCAGGAATCCAACCTAAATCAACCAATACAACTGCCATCAAGACACCCATAACCAGCCCTAGCAATCATGGGTGTCCCGATAAGGCTATGGGTGCCCCAATAGGGTTTGCCGATAAGGTTTACACGTCAACCACAAAGCCCGTCATTCCTGCATGCCGTTAGCAGGAATCCAACCTAAATCAACCAATACAACTGCCATCAAGACACCCATAACCAGCCCAATCAATCATGGGTGTCCCAACAAGGTTATCATGGGTGTCCCGATTAGGTTTACGCATCATCACTTGATGGAAAAACGATTTGGGAAGAAGGGGGTAGCTCAAATCTAAACTAACAGCACCGTTGAAAAATGGATAACTGTCAGCTCAAATTTGAGCTAGTAGGCTTTACTTCAATTGATATTTTGCTTTTAATTCGGCCACTCGCTGAATGGAAACGGGTTCTTTCATCTCTCTTTGCTTCAGTTTTCTTGTCGCTAGAAAGGTTTTTTCTGCCGCTAGAAGTGTTTCAACATAATTCAAATAAATTTCTTCATTTTTCATGGCATCCGTAATCGCTCGTTCGTATAACTCTAGTGCTTTATCAAACTCTCTATCAGTAAATAACACTCGTGCGAGTGTATCTAAAGCAGCAGAATTGTCAGGTTGTAAAGACACGGCTTGTTCGCCGTATTCTTTTGCCTTTTTCAGTTGGCCCGCCTTTAAATGCAAGTACGCTAAGTTGTTAAAGGCGATATAATTATTTGGATTTTGTGCAACTGCTTGCTCATATTGCGCTATCGCAGACGTTACATCGGTACCGATATTTTTCTCTGCCAATAGCATACGGGCAGCTTGGTCGTTTGGTTGTTTCTCAAGATGCTCTTCTAATAATGCAATGCTATTAGCTGTTTGCCCTAACTGAGTGTAAGCAGATACCAGCACTATTAAATTTCTCAGCGAAGATGAGGAGTTGTATGCAACTAGCCCGTTTTCTATCGCTAATTCCGGCTTTTTGTCATTGAGTTGCAACTGTGCCAAGAATCCTTTAACTAGTGGCCTTTCGAGAACGACCTTAGGTAACGCATCATATTCAGATTGCGCCTCTTTGAATTTAGAATTCAATAATAAAAAATGTAAATTCAATAAACGCATTTGCAAATCATCACGATGCTGCAAATATCGCTGAGTAAGCGCCAGCGCGTCGACAAATTTATTCTTGTTATCTAATAAAAGTAACTTACCAATATTCGCATCTTTGCTATTCGGTTCTTTTGCCAATCAGGCATCATAATGATTAGTAGCAGCAGTTACGTCATTCGTTCGAATTAAACTTTGCCCATATGTTTTCCAGTATGCGGTAGGAAGATCCTGCTGCCCCTGTAAACTTTCTAGCAACTTAATAGCGTTAGCATAGTCTTGCTCAGTAACATATACACGTGCTAGCAGTAGACGTAATTGTAAGTTTTGAGGGTCTTGATTGAACGCAGCTTCCATTTTTGCCAATCCAGCGCTGCTATCCCCTTGTTGTTTGCCAAGCAAATAGTTTGTCGCTAAAACCGCTACATTTTGCGGATGCTCAACGAGTAAATCTTCTAGCATTGCGGTAGCTTGGGGAATATTCTTAAGAACTAACTCCACGTTAACTAAAGCCAAAGCGGGTGAGGCATTGTCTGGCGCTATCTCCGCCGCCTTAGTGAATTCTAATTTGGCGTCTGCGTATAGACGCTGCTTGGTATATACTTCGCCCGACAGCATATACGCTCTTATTTCATCAGGCTTCGCCGCCTTCCATTCTTTAGCTAATTTTAGCGCTTTGTCATACTGTTTAGTGGCTAAGTAGGCTTTACCTAAAGTGACTTGCGCCGCTTCGAGCTGAGGAGATTTGGCAACAGCCTCTTCAAGATTAACGATACCGTCTAAGTTATTTAGCGATAACTGCAATAACCCAAGACGAGTTAGATCTTCAGCAGTAGAGCTAAGACCGGTCGAGCGTTCGACGAGTTCTTTAGCCTCATTTTCGAAGCCGCCTTTAAGCAACTCATAACTTGCCTTAGAAAACAAAGACGCATCTTGCTCTGACAACTGGTCTAATCGCTCTAATACGTCTCCTACTTCACTGGTTAAACCTAGCTGCAATTGACTTGCCGCTAACAACTTCAAGCCTGGATGATTATCGGGTAACTGACCAGCCACATATGCGAGATTGCGATTTGCGCTGGCATAATCTTCAATTTGATAAGCAGAATAGCCTGCAATGAGTCTTAGTGTAGGATCGCCAATCCCTCCATTTATCGCAATTTCAGCATGCTTTAGCGCTAGTTCATATTTTTCTTGCGCTGCACATGTTGCCGCTTTTAGCTGGTTGAGTAATGGATTTTTATCGTTAATCTTTAATAACTTATCTATATAAGGTTCAGCCGAGGCCGCCTTACCTGAATCGACCAATAATTTTGCCAACACAAAAGTCGTTTGGGTATCTTCAGGGAAATACTTAACATAATCAGTAAATACTAGAATAGCTTCATCGGTTTGCTTCAATGATAAATGCAATTGCGCTAATAGCTTCAATACTTCTGCATTTTCAGGCGCGAGCTGTTTCAAAGCGTCAACTTCAACTAAGGCTGCGGTAAATTCTCTGTCTATTATTTTCTGATAGGCTAAGGTCAAGCCTTTGAATATCGAATTGGTATCTAAACTCGACAATTCTGCAATCAATTCGCTGGCACTTTTTACCTTATTCAAACGCACCAAAGACAACATTTTGAAATAGCCAATTTCGGCTTGCTCACTTGCCGTCAGGCCAGAGTTCTTGTGCTCTATTTTGCTGATCGCTGAATAGGCACCGGTACTATGATATGCCTGTGTTAGTAGAGGCAATACTTGCGATGCATCATAACCGTAATCTAACGCCCTATTTAATTCCTTTTCCGCGCTTTCAAACTGTTTTTCTTGAATATACAAACGGCCAAGCTCAAATCTAGCAACGGCTGACTTGGGATCTACTTGCAATGCGTTTTTTAACGACAGGATTGCCGCTTTAGAATTTTTATCAGCATTGTATGCCATTGCTTCTTGAATATATTCGTCACTAGATTTTTTACCACATGCAGACACCCCACCCAGGACTATCCCAATCAAGACTAACTTCAAACTAGTTTTGTATATACGTTTCACTATTTATTCCCTAATAATACTTTGGCTATATAATACGCTGACTTAATTAAACTTAAACAGTTGGTCCCAGTTTTCATCTAAAATATTTAACCCTTGTTTAACAGACACCGCCGTGTAATTTTGTTCATTTTCTGTAACCAACCCAAATCGCACTAATTTTGCCAGTGCATCTTCTATCTCAAAATCTAATTGCACATCAAATTTATCGTTAAACCAAACCTCTATGCTATTGTCTAGCTCATCGCGCGACATGGGTGTTTGGTTAGCCAATAAAAAGTAATAGGCTAATATAGACTCTTTACATTCTTCCTCTTCAGCCGAATCAATCAAATGGTGGAATACACCACTATTGTTATCTAGATTTTTGAAATACAGGTTATCGGTTAAAGCTTTCATAAAACTTAACTTTCTATTTTTGAATTTACTCCACTCTTTAAAAATAAAGCCGCCCAACACGCCAAAGCCAGCCCCTAAAGCGACTAGTTGCTGACTACCTATTGTGACTTCTTTATGTGACAGTCCTAACCAATAGCTAATTAATGCAGCCAATAAAACCAAAGAAGCACCTAATTTAGTCACTAATACAATCGCACCACCGACCACGGCAGAACCACCAATTATGACTTTATCAATTGGTCGCATACGCACTTCACTATTAGGAAACAACATTTCTAGATCGGCTTTGGGAATATTTTGAAAAAGCTTAATAACAGTCGAACCCGGCTCAAAATTAACCACATGCTTCTCTTGCTGCTTAAAGTATTCTGCATCTTTAAATTTAATGTATACCGCTACTTTTTCGTAATTAGTGAATTTAATACGTTGTTTCTTAAGACCCCAATACTTGCGAATAACTTCCGTTCTTTCTTGTTCACCACGACGATAGAAAACCACCTCTGCAAAATCATTAAACTCTACCGCTAATCTTACTTTAAATAATGACTCTTCATTAAGGGCTTCTTGCAAATCTGTATCAGTTACTTTTTCAAAATTTGCTGCATTTAATACTTCTATAAAGGTATCAGAAAATTGTTGCTGTTTTTGTTGTAGAAGTTGAGGCGTAGTAGTATCTATCGATATAGTGTCGGAATTTGGCTCAAAAGGGGCGTAACTATCTTTCAAAACCTCTAACTTTTGATGGTATTCGAAGTGTAAAGTGCTGACTAATAGCTGACAAAAAGTAGCAAACTCATGACTTTGTTGCTCCGACATTAAATTTTCATCGATACAGGCCTGGATCAAATCTGTTTTACGCATAGGAATAAATCTATTTTTTTGAATATTTGTTGGCATCTTTTTCCTCAATGCTAAATTTCGCTTCCACCCTCGAACGCAAGAATGTTAATAAAAACCATCACTTTGTTAACAAACAAGTCGGCATTGCGCTTCATTTGCAACATTTCTGACAATAAACTACAAATTTATCCATTATAAAAACACAAAATTGAAAAATATTGCAATTAAACAAAGCATTACATGGAGTAACGAGTAGAAATCGCATATAATTTGACCTTTGAAACCGTGCCGGCTTCGCCTTAAATAATTGTATTACCGATTTTAGAAATTGTATTACCGATTCAAATAATGCTGTGCCTGCCTGTACCCTGGGAACCTTGATGACTACCACATCTGATATTACATTTAGAGATTTAAACCTACCCGAAGAACTGCTACAAGCATTAGAAAAAGTCGGTTATGAAAAACCTACGCCTATTCAAGCTGAAAGTATTCCGATTATTTTAAACGGCCATGACCTTTTAGGTACGGCTCAAACCGGTACTGGTAAAACAGCCGCTTTTGCATTACCCATGTTAGCGAACATTGATCCAGACGATAAAAACACCCAGTTATTGGTGTTAGCACCAACTCGTGAATTAGCGATTCAGGTTGCTGAAGCTTTTCAAGTTTACGCTAGTTTTTCTAAGAAAATTAACGTATTGCCTGTTTACGGTGGTTCATCTTATGACAACCAAATTCGCCAACTAAGACGTGGGGCACAAGTTGTTGTAGGAACACCAGGTCGTGTTATTGACCATATTAAGAAGAACACGCTTAAATTAGATAAATTAAAATTCTTAGTATTGGACGAAGCAGACGAAATGTTACGTATGGGCTTTATCGACGACGTAGAATGGATTTTGAGCCATGCACCTGCACAGCGCCAAACAGCGTTATTCTCAGCGACGATGCCTGACCCTATCCGCAAAATTACTAAGCGTTACTTAAACGATCCTAAACAAGTTAAGATCGAATCTAAAGTGACCACCGCTAGCACAATTCGCCAACGCTACTGCCAAGTTGCAGGCCATCACAAAATGGAAGCTTTGACGCGTATAATGGAAGTTGAAGATTTTGATGGCGCTATTATTTTTGTGCGTACTAAGACTGCCACAATGGAATTAGCTGAAAAGCTATCTGCTCGTGGCTACGCAGTGGAACCGCTAAATGGTGATATCCCTCAAAACTCACGTGAGCGCACCGTTGACCGCCTGAAAAAAGGTAAAATTGATATTCTTGTTGCGACAGACGTTGTGGCGCGAGGCCTAGATGTTGAACGGGTTAGTCACGTTATCAACTTTGACGTACCTTACGATACAGAATCATATGTACACCGTATTGGTCGTACAGGTCGTGCTGGACGTGAAGGTGACGCAATATTGTTTATTTCACACCGTGAAAAACGTATGTTGTTCTCAATCGAGCGCGCCACCAAGCAATCAATCGATGCGATGTCAATTCCATCCATTTCACAACTTAATGAAACTCGCTTGAGCCGTTTCAAAAGCAGTGTCATTGAAGCTATCAGCGATTCATCTATCGAGACATTGATCCCAATCGTTGAATCGATTCAAGCTGAAACTGAAGCGGCACCAGAAGTAATTATGGCTGCGTTAGCTAAAATTGCTCAAGGTGACGAGCCACTTATCCTAAAAGAAAGTGACCGTCCCGACTTAAATTCTCGTCCGCCAAGAAATGATCGTAATGATAGAGGCGATCGTAACGACCGCGGCGGAAGAGAGCGCGGACGTGGCAACGATCGCCCTAAGCGTGACCGCAAGTCTGGTCCACCAAGCGAAGGAATGAAGCGTTATCGTATCGAAGTAGGCCACACTCACGGTGTGAAGCCAGGCAACATAGTTGGCGCCATTGCAAACGAAGCAAATATTAACAGTAAAAACATTGGTGCTATCGAAATCTATGACAATTTCAGTACCGTTGATTTACCCAAAGATATGCCAAGAACAACCCAAGACGTGTTGACTAAAACTCGCGTAGCGGGCAGAAGTTTAGGCCTACGTGAATGGTCAGATCAACCACCTAAAAAACGTGGTAATCCTGACAACCGTAGCTAGTCAAACAGCTAGTATCAAAAAAGGGACTATATTTTAGTCCCTTTTTTATTGGCTAATGCTCCATCCTGAAATATCGTGACATAAAAAGCAGCACTTTATGGAAATATCAAATGGAATTGGTTTGAGGCAATTTATCGTAGCTGTGCTTCTATAGACTGAAAAAACATATATTTGTAGCGATAAGCTGTTTATTCGCCCCAGCATACAAGGCAAAATAGTTATTCAGCCCTTTGAGTTAGAATCAAAATGAAATATTTTCCGATTTTTTTAGACACCACAGATTTATCTTGCCTCGTTGTAGGTGCAGGTGAAGTAGCCGCTCGTAAAGTAGAGTTACTACTCAAGAGTTCAGCTCAAATCACAGTGGTTGCGCCTTGGGCATGTAATACCATTCAAGCGTTAGCTGAAACTGGCAAAATTACCTTGTCTAATAAAGAATATGACGAGTCTGATTTACAAAATATGCAAATGGTGTTCGTCGCCACGAACGACAGCCAACTTAATGTTTCCATACATGACCAAGCCAAGGCTCACAAAATATTAGTCAACGTGGTCGACAACACACCACTGTGCCAATTTATCACGCCTTCGATAGTTGACCGCTCACCTATCACCATAGCGATTAGTAGTGGAGGTGTCGCGCCCGTTTTATTACGTTATTTAAGGCAAAAACTAGAGACGGTCATTCCCCATAAAGTTAGCTTGTTAGGTCAGTTTTCTGAAAGATTTAGAGAAGTAGTTAAGCAGCGCCTACAAACAGTCACCGAACGTCGATACTTCTGGGAAGACGTGCTAGATGGCGATATCGCCGAAAGTGTTTATCAAGGTAACCTACAGAAAGCCGAAGACAAGTTTTTGCAGAAACTTGAAGCGGCAGAAAACACTACCGTCAGCGGCGAAGTATACTTAGTAGGAGCCGGACCGGGTGATCCTGAATTATTAACGTTTAAAGCATTACGCCTGATGCAAAAAGCAGATGTTGTAGTGTACGACCGTTTAGTATCGCCAGAAATTCTCGAAATGGTGCGCCGCGATGCTGAGAAAATTTATGTGGGTAAAGCCAAAAGCGACCATGCCGTGCCTCAAGAAAAAATCAACGAATTACTGGCGAGACTTGCCTTAGAAGGTAATCGAGTTGTGAGGTTAAAAGGTGGTGACCCCTTTATTTTTGGTCGAGGCGGAGAAGAAATCGAAACTCTGATTGAGCACGGTGTTAGCTTTCAAGTGGTACCCGCTATTACCGCGGCTAGTGGCGCTGCCAGTTATTGCGGTATTCCATTGACCCACAGAGATCATTCCAAATCAGTTGTCTTTGCCACCGGCCACTTAAAAGACAACAGTATTAACCTAAACTGGCAAGGGTTAGCCCAACAAGACCAAACCATAGTGTTTTATATGGGCTTAACCGGCTTACCTATTATTTGCAAAAAACTAGTCGAACATGGCCTTGCGGCAGATACCCCAGCAGCGATGATCCAATCAGCTACCACCCCAAGACAAAGAGTTGTGACTGGTACCCTAGAAAATATTCAACAAATCGCAGAACAAGCTGGCATAAAACCACCCACATTGATTATTGTAGGATCAGTGGTGAGTTTACATAAAAAACTCAATTGGTTTGAAGAAAGCTAACACTGCAGAATAAAACAAGGTTAAAGGCACTGACTTATCAAGCCAGTGCCTTTTAGTTTGAGGCTGTACTACTTAACCTGAGTTTTGGATAAGCAGTATCGTTTAAGCTAAGCAATATCAATATAATTCAATAACTTAATATTTTTTTGTCTGAATAAGCTCAGCTACATGTACACTCAACAAGAATTGAATGGAATTAAGACTAAGCCTTGCGACGTATGCCCAATAAAGCTAGGCCAGCTAAAGCAAACAAGCCCGCTGTGCTCGGCGCTGACACAGCCATCGCATTCACTGGCTCCAACATGTAGTCATTCCCTAAAAAGTCAGATAACACGTTACTTTGTAGTGAAAACTCTGTCACACCTGCGCTCGTTCGTTCAAGCTGAAACGAAGCAAACAAAAAGCTCCCTGTCACTGTGCTTTCAAAAGACACAAAACCTAAACCCAGTCCTACTGTATTTGGCACCGCACTAAAGAAATTAAGAAAACCATCATTCGGTAAATCACTTGCTTCTGAGCCACTCACAAAGCTAAATAGGCTATTGTCGAATAGAAACTCAAAGTCGATGGTGTCTACCGCATCCGTAAAGCTCGCTAATAAGCTCACATTCACCGTTTCACCTACCGACACCGAAGGATTATCCAGTTCTATTGAAATCATATTGGCATTCGCTTGAAGACCAATTAACAACATACACGACGCTAACAATTTATATATTCTCATTTTTATTACTCCGTAACATTCTTAGTTAGTGGCACAACGGGCACGTGTACACATGGGTGCAAGCGCTCTTACATCTAACATATTCACCACTTCGTCACCATTGAAATCAAAAGCAAGATCTACTGCCTGTCTACTCAACACTGCTCCCATTAAACCTCGCACATCCATACTGTCCACATCACCATCTTCGTCCCAGTCACCTTGAACCGACGCCGGGGCAGAAAGAATATTGATGCCACGTACTTGAGTATTAGTTGTGGTGCCATCGGATGATGCAATACTGACAAATAAGAAGTAGAAATCACCTTCAGGTAAATCTGCAGTAGGTACAACCCCTGCCAAAGGAATTGCTACTTGAGATATTCCAGACTGGGTACCAATTACACTGCCATCGTTTACTCTGATATCTTCAATCACTTTCCAGTTAGAGTTCATGTGTCTTAGAAAATAACGAATCCCCCCAATATTACCTACTACTGTATTTCCGGTCCCGACTTCATAATTCACAGTGACGTCCATAGTGCCACCCACAAAATAGTCTGTTGTTCTATATTTGTTCGCATCATCTAAACCAAATGATGGGGCAACCCTTGAGTCAGGTAGGATTTTGATTGGACTGGCACTCGCTGTTTTTCTTGTCCCGTCTGATGCTTCAAATATCACAAACAAGTAATAAAATTGATTGTCTGGTAAGTCTTGTGAAGGCACTAAACCTGCAAGAGAGAGGGTTGCCGTAGCCGAACCTGCTCTTTGGCCAATAGCGGTTGCATCTTCCGCAGAAACTTCAGATACCGTTATCCAATCCCCTGTCGTAGTATCAATGGTTCGAAGGTAGAACCTTACCCCGCCTAACACATCAGTAACCTTATGACCTGTACCCGCATCATAATTAACCGATACTTGCATAGAAGAGCCCGCATCATAATCTGTACTTAAATATTCGCCTCTATTATCGAACATGATAGAAGCTGCAACAGGTGGGTGTACCGGCGCACTATTTGGATCAGACAAACAAGTATTGCAGGTATCTTCAATGGCATTAATTCCAGCTGTCCATAGTGTACCACCAGCTTCATAAGCCCCAACATCTGGCGCTGTACCGGCAAATGCTTTATTGAACCCTTCAACATCATCAATAACCCGCCCTGCATCTAATAGTAAAGAAGTGGCATGGGGCATAAAGTCATGACCATCCGCATTAACGAATTGACTCAATGCAGAAATAATATTGCTGTCTAAATCGTAAGCGTCACTACGTATCCAGTCTGCATCAGTACTAAAGTTGTTCCAAACTCTATTGTCTCGAGGATTACGGCCGTTAATCCATTCCCCCATCGCACCTCCAACATCAATAAAGGTGTTGTGATACATGTGGTTATCCCAATTATCCCAATTTAGCTGCAACCCAGTCCAAGGCACATTCCAAACAACATTGTGGTGAACTAAAAAGCCTTTACTGTCGTTATCTAAATAAATACCTGCCATTTTTTGATCATGATAGTCACGGCGCATAGCATCATGAAACCAGTTGTGGTGAACTTCGATATTTCTATTTTCGGTGTTACCAACCGTATAAAACAACCCGCCGTCGTTATTGATCATACCGGCGTAAGACACGTCATTGTAGGCAAACTCATTGTTAAACCCAGACACATAAATTGCATCACGACCAACATGAGATACAGTATTTTTGAGTATTTTTACATTATCGCCATTAGAGCGGATGAGGCTAGCGTGAATACCTAGCGTGTCAAAATAACGAATTTCGTTATTTTGAATAACTGCAAAATCACCGGCGTTCGCCCAGCCAGCAACATGAATACCATTGTTAGAACCATGATGCACAACGTTATTTTCGACTAAATTATGCATACCAATGACATTAATTGAGCCATCAGTAATTGATGCACCTGAATCCGGCGCATAGTTATTACGACGCTGGCTACCATAAGTAACATTTGAGTTAGCGTATCGAATATATCGGCCATTAAGCTTAACGTTACCACCCCAAGCACTAATTCCTTCAACATCTACATGACTACCATTTATCTCTATTGCTCGCTCGCGCGCAGTATATTCGACAGACGAGTCGCTCGGCATACTGCCATCAACTGATTGGAAATAAAGGGTCTGTGTATTCGCATCGTAATGCCATTCACGAGGATGATCTAACAAAGCCAATTTGCCATATACGTAGAATCGACCATAACCACCTTCGAAAAACTCCGCTGGATTATGATTGCTGTATGGCCATCTTGCTACGTTAATCTCAGGAAATACAATTTCTGAAGCGGTATTAGAGGTAATTTGTTTTGTCCAAGAGGTGCCTGAATGCTGCCCTAAATACCACATGTATCCACCAGTTAGATCCACGTCAGGTACGCCACTCACTTTAATACTGCTGGCAGTACTTAATTCATTAATAACATGAGTGTCAATTGTATACGCATCGTTATCCACATCATTTGGCCAGCGAGCAATTTGCATCAATTCGCCATTTTGATAAATATTACGAGACCATTCTGTTATGTCCATATTTACATTTGCAGAATAGATATCACCAGTGTAATGAGTCCAACCAGAGATTTCTTCAGTGGCTTTAATGACAACATTTTCGCCTGTTTTAGCGCGAACAAGTATTGGCGCTTCTGCGGTTCCTGATGCAGTGATTTTCATGGTTTGCCGATAAACGCCACCGCCAACGATAAGGGTATCGCCCGCCACCAAATTGGCATTCGCTTTTTGAAATGTAGCATATGGCGCGATTTCTGAGCCATCATTGTTGGCATCATCTCCGCTGGTATCTACATAGATAGTTTTTGCTGAAGCACCTAGTGAGCAAACCAACGCAAGCACGCTCAAGGTAAACTTTTTCGACGTATTTAATTTCATTACTTTAAAACTCTTCTATTTGAAAGTTAGCTAAAATCTCTATCGCCTTCAAAGCCAATCAAACCACTTAATACAAAAGACATTAGATTGTTAACAATGTTTACACAATAACTTAACAATGTAAAATTATATTTCAAGTAGATTAATTATATATAAATGACAATATGTATGGTTAGAAGTCATGTAATCAAAGCTTCGGAGCATGATTAGTTTTATTAAAGCGGGAGAGAAATAAAACAAGCAGTAAACATGAATTTACTGCTTGTTAATACGTTAACAATGTTAAGCCTTGCGACGTAGGCCCAATAAAGCTAGGCCAGCTAAAGCAAACAAACCCGCTGTGCTCGGCGCTGACACAGCCATCGCATTCACTGGCTCCAACATGTAGTCATTCCCTAAAAAGTCAGATAACACGTTACTTTGTAGTGAAAACTCTGTCACACCTGCGCTCGTTCGTTCAAGCTGAAACGAAGCAAACAAAAAGCTCCCTGTCACTGTGCTTTCAAAAGACACAAAACCTAAACCCAGCCCTACTGTATTTGGCACCGCACTAAAGAAATTAAGAAAACCATCATTCGGTAAATCACTTGCTTCTGAGCCACTCACAAAGCTAAATAGGCTATTGTCGAATAGAAACTCAAAGTCGATGGTGTCTACCGCATCCGTAAAGTTCGCTAATAAGCTCACATTCACCGTTTCACCTACCGACACCGAAGGATTATCCAGTTCTATTGAAATCATATTGGCATTCGCTTGAAGACCAATTAACAACATACACGACGCTAACAATTTATATATTCTCATTTTTATTACTCCGTAACATTCTTAGTTAGTGGCACAACGGGCACGTGTACACATGGGTGCAAGCGCTCTTACATCCAGCATGTTCACTACTTCGTCACCATTGATATCAAAAGCAAGATCTACTGCCTGTCTACTCAACACTGCTCCCATTAAACCTCGCACATCCATACTGTCCACATCACCATCTTCGTCCCAGTCACCTTGAACCGACGCCGGAGGCAAAATAGTAATACCTGATACAGGGATGTCGTATTCATTGCCATCAGAGGATTCAACTTTGATGAATAGGAAGTAGAAATCACCAGCGGGAAGTTCGTCTGATGGGGTGGCACCGGCAAGCGGAATGCTCACCTGAGATACACCACTTTGGCTACCAATTGCTGCAGAATCTTCCACTACAATATCTTTAACAACTCGAGTCCAGCCTGCTTCCATATGCCTTAGAAAATAGCGAATACCGTTGTATTTAGCAGTCACGGTATTTCCAGTTCCCATCTCATAGTTTGTCGTCACGTCCATAGTGCCACCCACCACATATTCAGTGCTGCGATACTTATTAATATCATCGAGTGTAAATGACGCAGGTACCACACCTTGCTCAATATTAATCGGCGCAATACCGTTAATATTATGTGTCGCACCGTCAGAAGACATGAACTGAGCAAATAAGAAATAGAAATGACCTTCAGGTAGGCTTGTACTTGGCGTTAACCCATCTAGAGGAATAGATGCACTAGCTTGACCGCTTTGCTGATCCACTGCACTAGGATCAGAAACCGTCACATCATTAAATACCGTAGTAAATGTCCCGTCCATTTCTCTAAGGTAAAATCTAACACCAACAGAATCACTAGCAACAGTCAAACCGTTACCTGCTTCAAAATCAACAACAACATCCAACGTACTATCAGTAGTATAAGTGGTTGTTCTGTACTTATCAGAGTCATCCCATTGCAAGCCAGGCTCTATAACACCCTCGTCTTTTTCAATTTTAATTGGGAACGCATTAATCTCTTTTGTGACACCAGCTGATGAGTTCATCCGAATAAACAAGAAATAAAACTCGCCATTCTGCAATTCATCCGTTGGTGTTAAGCCATCTAATGGGATATTAACCGTCGAAGTACCACGCTGTTTGCCAATAGCACTAGTATCATTGACTTCAATATCCTTAATAACTTTCCACCCCGAACTCATATGACGAAGTAAGTATTTCACGCCATTTAAAGAACTTGTTACTTTATAACCGGTGCCAGCTTCATAGTGAGTGGTAACTTGCATGCCAGTATCCACGTTATAGCTAGTACTTAAGTAAACAGATCTATCATCGAAGCCCAAACTTGCTGCGACTGGTTCTTCTACTGTAACGGTCACTTCTGCTTGAAAACCGCCATCTGTAGATGTAGCGATAATAGAAACTACCCCAGCTTTAAGACCTGTTACCACTCCAGCAGAAGAAACAGTAGCAATAGTGTCATCGCTAGAAGAGAGCACAAAAGTTTGATCAGTAGCAAAGAAAGGTGTAACCGATGCATTCACCTGCATAGTTTGGCCAACAGGTAATATGTCAGTGGCAGCTGTAATAAACATACCGCTTACGGCACCGCCTTCTGGACGAATATCACTATCAAAATTAAACACTTTCATATTTACACTGGCAATATGGCCACCAGCATCAGGAAACGTAATATCAACTTGGTTATTCTGTTTGACTAAATCATAGGGTACTGGAATTTCTAACAAGCCAAAGAAACGGTCACGTGCTAACTGGTTATCACCAGAAATTTGCGCAACAGAAGTCAGTATCTGTCCATTAAATGTCACCCTTGGTGTTAATGATTTACCATGATCACGCCCCACCGCAATACGTAAAATGGCTTCACCCAATTCACTGGTTTGTACCGCTGATATTTCAAACTGGTTAGCAACACTTGCAGAAATGTCTTTGAGATACTCGCTGGCAAAATACTTAGTTTCAGAAGATGTTTGGTCAATATTAATATCTGAGGTATAGGTGTACTCAATGATAGCGGTCGCTTCAGGTGCAAGCTCAAAGGTATCCATAGCACCCGCTGCGTTAATAACATCTAACTTAGGCTTAATGCCGTGCAGATACAGATGCTTGATTTTTACTCCTTGAATAGTGGCATCGGCCGAACCGTACTGATGCAACAATAGTGTTTCTGCTTGTTCAGTTAAATTACTAAAAATCACATAAAGTTTGTCTTGCGCTACATAGCTGTCCATTAAAATATCAGGGTTAGTCGTATAGGAATCAACTCGAGTGCCCTTTACGTCTGACCATAGTTCATAGAATTTAACCATATCGGTGAAAACCCAGTCATCACCGGTTTCGCCTGCACCTTCATGCTGCCGTCTGAATAAACGCCAAGGATATGGTACTGTGTCGCTTTTTCGTCCCCACTCCGCTTTTACTGGAATAAAAGGGATCGTTTTGGCAATTGTATCTGGGCGATCCATAAATTGAATCAACATTGGGCTAGCCGCTTTTAAAAACCACCAATCACGCAAAGGTGACCAAGGGTCTCTTTCCAATGGTTGATTACGTCCCCCATATTCAGAAATAACATGCTCTTTCGTTTCGCCTAACGCAAGAAGAGAGTAGTGATCGATCATATCCAAAGTGGCCTCGATACGCCCTCCCTTGAATTTATCATTAGGTTGCAAGTCATAAAAATGGGTTGAATAGAAGTCCATGTGCTGACCAGCAGTATCAATGAACAACTTCATTCGCTCTTCCCAACGATCAAAGTCTCTTACTTCAAATCGAGGAAATGCCACAGTAAATCCACCAATCTTCACATCAGTATTGTGTCGACGAAACGCAGTCGCAACATCCTTATGGAAGTTAAAAATATCAATAGGATCGGTCGATTCAGTTAGGCCAATGTATCCAGGATCGTCAGTTAACTGATAAAGTGGTTCGTTCAGTACTTCAAAATAGTGGGGGCGTAAATGCCCATCAGTAACAGCTTCTCCCTCACTGCGGAAAAATTCATTCATATACTGGCCTAGGAAATCCCCTACCGCATCTGCACCAGCGGCTTGCCATGGCTCGAGGCCACTATTTGCATGTGGTGTAACGGTTCCTAACCAATGAGGTATGGGTTGCCCACCAACCATAATGTCGCCTCGACCATCATATTGGTGGAGAAATGAACGATTGACTCCCCAAGCATCTTCTCGCGCGCTTCTACCACGCTCAACAATCTTGTCAGGATCTGCATAACCAGGATTGCTAGGGTCTTCAGCCGCCTGATTAAAATTCCAGCCCGGCCCTCCGTTATCACGACCAAAATACACATCAAGGTCGTCCATTAGATATTTCAATTGGTCACCCTCTCCCACCCAATCATTGTCAGACAGAGTAGAATGAATGGTTATATATTTTTGCCGATCGAAGGTGTCTTTTCCGCCCACAGAGTGTTTAACATTTAGGTTAACCACAGCTTCCGTTTTAGCTAACGCACTAATAGGAAGAACCGTTAAACCGGTAGTGACTAACAACCAGGGGATTGCTTTCAACATGGTGTGTGCCTCGTTTATTATAGAAAAGTGAGTACACAGCACTCACCGTTAACATTTCATAAACATCAGCATACAGTAGACCAAACATATTGTTAACAATTAATTGTGCAATGTAACTAAAGTAGCAGTAACCAATAGTTCAGCCAAATCGCTGAATAAAAGCATCAACAAACCGCTGTGGGGATGCAGGATCCATATTAAAATAAAGTGAAGGCTCAATTAGTTCAATTTCAATAACAACAAACTCATCACTATGTCTGACCAAATCAATCCTCCCATAGAAAACATCTTCAGGTAGTGCAGCTAAACAATGTCGGGCAACCACTAACATCTCATCTGAGGGCTGCACGGTCTGCAGTAAACCGCCGTGTTCTTCTTGCACTCTGAAATCACCTGTTTTAGGTTTTTTCAAAATAGCGTGGCTAAATTCACCAGAAAAATAAAACAGTGAGTACTCACCTTCATTGACAATTCCATTTAAAAAAGGCTGCACCATAAACGCCCTAGTAGCAAATACTTCACTCAACTCTTGCCTTAGCTGAGCTAAATTCGCCAGGCTTAGACGGTAGGTAAAATCCGCGCCGGCACTAACCATAGGTTTAATAACCAATTCACCGGTAACAAAGTGCGCAAAACTCTGGCTAAGCTGCTCGTAATCAAAATTATCGAACCATAGGGTTGGCACTATATTAACGCCCTGACTTTGTAATTCTTTTAAATAGCCTTTACTAATATTCCACTCGACAATTTTAAGACTATTCTCTAGTTGGGCGCTGGTACGGCTAATTTGGGCTAACTTAGCTAAAAACTTAGTTACATCTTGTTGGTAATCCCAGGTACTCCGGATCAGCACTACGTCAAACTGCGACCAATCGACTTGCTCATTACGCCAAGAGACTTCCTCAGCTAACCACCCCTTTTGTTTAAACGGCTCAATTAACATTTGGTCATAGACAAAATAGTCTTCCAGATGATCGGTGGTTAATAAAGCACAGCGTCTCATGGCGTCTCTCTTAGATTTAATTTGGTTTATTTAGATATCAAACTATTAAAAGATGTGTAAAGCAAAATATATTTTTACAAATGACAATAGGTGTCGACATTATTCTACGTTATTATATTTGCTTAAAAATAATGCTACTGGGTAATGACAATGAAAAAGACATGGATGAAAGGCGCTTTACCTTTACTAATTTTAGTCGTAGGTTTCGCCGGATTAACCGCCATTAAAGCTTCGGCAGAAGGAGAAGAGGAAAAAAACGCTGTAGATACTCGCCCTACAGTAAAAATTGAAACTGCGATAGCCCAAGACTATCAAGTGCAAATCACCAGCTACGGCGAAGTAGCTCCGCTGGAAAGTACAATGTTGTCGGCCCAAGTATCTGGTGAAGTCATTAGCTGGCATCCCAATTTTGTTAGTGGAGGCTTGGTATTGCGTGGAGACACACTTTTTAATATCGAGAAAGACACATACGAAGCAGCACTATTGCAAGCAGAAGCCAATCTAACCTTAGCTCAGTCTCAACTAATCGAAGAGCAAGCTAGGGCCGACGTAGCAAAACGAGAAGCCAAGGGATTAGCCTCGAATAAAATTTCTGACTTATATTTACGTAAGCCTCAATTACTTAGCGCCCAAGCCGCGGTTAAGTCAGCTCAATCTCGTTTAAAAATAGCTTTACGCGACCTAGACAACTGCGTAGTAAAAGCGCCGTACGACGCATTGATCGTGTCACGAAATATAGGGGTTGGCCAATATGTCACCCAAGGTACACAAATTGCTCAGATTTATAATATCGAAACCGCAGAAATTTCATTCCCAATAGCTGGCTTTGATCGTGAATTCTTACCCTTAGACATTGCACAACAAAAAGCGACAGTAAGAACCAAAGGTTATGACCCAATAGAACGAGAGGCCACCATTAGCCGAGATTTAGGCATAATCGATCAAGACACGCGCATGAGCCAATTAGTCGTGCGAGTAGCAGACCCCTACAGTGTAAAGTCTAACTTACCACCATTGAAATTTGGCCATTACGTAGAAGTGACCTTTGGTGGTGAAACCTTAAGCCAAGTTTATCGGTTACCGCAAACACTCGTGAATAACCGGATTATTTGGGTATTGGACGAAGAACAACAAATGCAGCCAAAACGAGTAAATATACTCCGTGAAGAAGGCACATATTTTTTAATTAGTGAAGGCTTACAAGATCAAGATAAGTTAATCACAACCTTACCAGAGTATCCGCAAAAAGGTATGAAGGTTAAAATTGCAGAGCCAGAACCAGACCTAGTCGTTCAACAATAATTAAGGCCAAAATTATGAATAGCGAACACGACAACCAGTTGGCGAACGTTGAACAACCCCTATTAATGTGCCTAAAGAAACAGGTTTAATTGCATTTTTTGCCAATAACTCAGTAGCAGCAAACTTAATGATGTTTTTCATATTAATTATGGGCGCATTTAGTTTTGCTACGATTCAAAAACAAATGTTTCCTAATATTGAGATCAACTACATCAATATTAGTACGGTTTATCGCGGAGCATCACCGCAAGAGATCGAAGAAAGCATCCTGATCAAAATTGAAGAATCATTAAAAGATATCACCGAAATAAAAAAAGCGGTATCGCGCGCAAACCGAGGTAGTGGTTCAATTACTTTAGAAATAGAAAAAGATGAAAAGCTGACTGATGTTTTAGACAAAGTAAAAGCGAGAGTCGACAGTATTGCCACCTTCCCTGCAGCAATGGAACCGGCAAATATTTCTCAAGTCGAATTCCGCCAAGATGTAATCGAAATGTCTTTGGTTGGCGATTTACCCATTACCGAGCTTAAACCTATCGCCAAGCAGATAGAAGACGAATTACTACAACTGAATAACGTATCATTGGTGCAAATGGATTCTCCATTGGATGAAATTGCCATTGAAATCGACCCTGATACCTTACGCAAATATGATTTAACTATAAATGACATAACTCAAGCCATTAGGCGACATTCAGCAAATATCTCTGCCGGACAACTTCGTACCGACTCTGGCATCATTGCGGTTCGGGTTGAAAACCAATATTACAGTGGCGACGAGTTTAGACACATTCCTGTCAAGATAGGTAAAAATGGTGCCAAAGTTTACCTAGAAGACGTGGCGACCATTCAAGATGGCTTCACCGAAGGAGAGCGCTATTTCAAATACTCAGGTAAAAACGCGCTATATATGTCAGTTAAAGCCACCAAAGATCAAAGTATGGTGCCAGTAGCTGAGTCTGTGCATAAATACATAGAAGCCAGAAACAAAACGTTACCAGAAGGATTAGAAATAAAAGTATTGGTCGATATGACCTTTTACCTTAATGCTCGCCTAGAAATGATGCTTAAAAACCTTGCTCAAGGTGCTATTTTAGTAGCCTTTATGCTGACAATTTTCTTGCGATTCAGGTTAGCATTTTGGGTAATGGTAGGCTTGCCAATATGCTTCTTGGGTGCCGTCATGATGATGCCTGTGTTTGGCATTACTATTAATATCTTGTCTTTGTTCGCATTTATTATGGTGCTAGGGATTGTGGTGGACGACGCCATTGTCATCGGCGAATCCGCCTATAGTGAAATAGAGTCCAAAGGCGGGGGCGTCGAAAACGTTATTCGCGGCGCAAAGCGTGTAGCCACCCCAGCTACATTTGGTGTATTGACCACTATTGCAGTGTTTGCACCTTTTATTTTCTCGAAAGGTCCTGAAGGCGCTTTTTTTGTCAATATCGCCACCGTGGTTATTTTATGTTTGGTGTTTAGTTTAATCGAATCAAAATGGATTTTACCCGCTCATATAGCGCATATAAAATTCACCCCAGTTAAAGAAAACAGCTGGCGAGACAAGTTTAACAAACGATTTTTTGGTTTTGTAAACGGACCATATAAGAACTTTATTGTTCGCTGTATCGAGTGGCGCTGGATGGTGTTAGCGACCTTCGTTGCTCTGCTGATGATAAGTTGGGGGCTAATTGCAGCAAACTATGTTCGCACCATCCCTCAACCTAAAGTCCCTCACGATTTCCCAGGGATCAGCATCGAAATGAACGATAACGTTTCGGATGAAGCGACCATCAACGCATTACAAATCATTGAAAAAATGGTGCAGAAGGTGGACCAAGAAGTCATTGATGAATATGGCAGTACTATGCTGCAAGACATCATGGTATTTAACCAAGGCCGCACCGAGGCCCGCCTACTCGCCCCGCTCGTGATCGAAGAAGAAAGGCACTTTGACGCCTTTGAACTAGCCAGAAGATGGCGCGAAGCAATGCCGATAATACCTGTGGATGAAGTCAATTAACATTCAAGATAGCATTAATGGCAATAACAACGGTAACGGTGAATTTGGTTACATGTTATTTGGGGCAGATATCGAAATGTTGAACGCTGCCGGTCGTGATTTCATCTCTATGTTGCAACAGCAAGAGGGGCTTTTTGATATTAGCTCATCCATTGACCCAGCTAGTAAAGAAATCCAAATCGACTTACTACCTGTCGCTTTTGACCTAGGTTTAGATTTAGCGTCCATCGCCAATCAAGTGGGTAATAGTTTCTTTGGTGGTGAAGCCCAGCGGGTTATTCGTGATGGCGAAGAAGTACGTGTTATGGTGCGTTACCCTAAGCTAACCCGGGAACGTTTTGCTGAGCTAAAATATGCAGTACTCACTACACCTAGCGGCCAAGAAGTGATGCTAGGCGATGTAGTCACCCTAACCGAAAAGCCGGGTATTAATCGTATTCGTCGGGAAGGTGGCTATAGAAGTGTCTATGTATATGGCTCAATTGATGAAGAAGCCGTTGAGCCGAATGAGGTCATCAAACAAGTAGATGAAAAACTATTGCCCCAGCTTAAATCTAAATTCCCAGGCGTAAAATCGGAACTAGGTGGTGATATTGAAGAACAGCAAGCCCAACAAGATGAGCAGGTAGCTTTCTTTATTGCAGGTATGTTGATCGTTTATATTCTGCTGGCTGTGCCATTAAAAAGTTATGGGCAGCCGCTGATTATCATGTCAGTTATTCCGTTTAGCTTTACCGGAGCTATTTGGGGACACTATTTGTTTAGTCTTGACCTCAGCATGATGTCGGCATTTGGCTTAATCGCCGCTGCGGGGGTGGTGATTAATGACAGCTTAGTGATGACCGACTTCGTCAATCAAAGACGAAAAGAAGGCTACTCTATTTTAGAATCGGTTACCGAAGCGGGCTGTGCAAGATTCAGGGCAATCACACTCACCTCTATCACTACCTTTGCTGGAGTATTGCCTATTATGTTTGAAACCAGCTTACAGGCAAAATTTGTTATACCTATGGCAGTAGGCTTAGGTTTTGCAGTGCTATACGCGACTATGGTGACGCTGATACTAGTACCTTGCTTATACATGATATTAGAAGATCTAAGAAAACGCTTTGGAGGTTTGTTTACGCTGCTAGCATGGCCAGTTCGTAGGTTGAGTAAAGCGCGGGCATAAAACGAAAAAAGCGCCATTTGGCGCTTTTTTATTGTTCGTGTTCTCCGTCGACAAAAATAGTGATTCTGCCACTGGTTATGTTGATTAGTTCGGCTTTGAACTCGCCTAATTCACTGCTCGCCACCCCCACTAAACTCACCACATTTGCCGCATAATCAGCTTGGATGTTTTCAACATCATACCGACCAATCAGCCGAGTAACAGCACCTTCAAACTCATAGTCGTAGCTGAGCTTGAGCTGATTTCGCGCAACCTTGGTCTTTGTTGGCATAGCAGACAGCACTTGAGCCACGGCATCTGAATAAGCCCGCTGTAAACCACCAGTACCTAACTTAGTGCCACCAAAGTAACGTACTACCGCTACCACTATGTCACCCAAACCACTATGCTCAAGCACTTTCAACATGGGCATCCCCGCCGTACCACTAGGCTCTCCATCGTCACTCATTGAACGAACAGTGGTGTTTGGCGCACCCGCTATATAGGCCCAACAAACATGACTCGCTTGCGGATGCAGCTCTCGCAACGAACGCACAAAATCATCGGCTTCTTGTCTTGAGCTAGCATTATTGGCTAGGGTTAAAAACTTGCTACGCTTGACTTCTAGCTCTATGTGCCAAGGCCCCGCCGGCACGGCATAACTCAACTCGGCTTTATTTTTCATGCTGCTTCACTCTGCACTCATTCGGCCCACACAGCCTTAAGCCCACATCACTAAAACGGCAGCAAAAGCAATCAACAATAAACCAATCACTTCATGCTTTTTTACAGGATTTTTCAACCAAAACACCGCGATTAGCATAGTAAATAACACTTCTATCTGCCCTAATGTTTTAACATAAGCGACGTGGTGTAACGCCATAGCGCTAAACCAGCAGATAGACCCCAAACAACTAGTTAAACTGGTGCTGAACGTCATCTTAGCGTTTTGTTTTAGCAAGACAAATGTCTGTCTATTCTTGATAGCAATGTAAGTTACCAACAAACTTGTTTGAATACATAATACCCACAACAGCACCCAAGCTGCACTGTGGGGGAAAGGCACATTTAGTAAATGAGCGGCTTCACGCACATACAAAGAAGTTAAGGCAAAACAGGTACCGCAAGCTAATCCTATTAATATGGTTTTGACGCTAAGCTGCCCTTTTCTGCCCCCCCACTTAATATAAAAACCGCAGCAGCACCAACAAAAATACCTATCCAGCCAAACAGGCTAAGCTGACTACCAAAAAAATGGTGCCCACTACACCAGCCACTAAGGCTTCACTTTTCGCTAGCCCCGCTCCCACTGCAAAGTTCTTTTGCTTAAATAAGATCACCATTAAAGAAGTAGCCGCTATTTGCAATACGGAAGCGAGCAACACCAAAACGATAAATTTTGTATTAAACTCCGGAATGATTTGCTCAGAAAAACGGTACAATAAGAACAGATAGAGTAAGGCGATGGGCGGTGCAAACAAAAATCGGGCAAGGGTTACCCCTGATGTGCTAACTGTTGCACTCAACTTACTCTGCAGAGCGTTGCGAAAGGTCTGCATTACTACCGCGCCCAATGTAAAAAAGATCCAGCTCACATCAATTCCTTAGCAGCCTTTATGGAAGGTTATTACCTAAAAATTGAATTTTACTCTTTTTATGCGCTAAACGTTATAAAAAAATGCGAAAGCAACCTATTGCAGGTTGCTCGCCACGTCATTTATCACCAAGCAATAACTTGCCCTGAGCAATCTAGATACGCGCCAGACTGTTCAGCGGTTAACTTTTCAATCGTAGTATAAATTTGTGCCGATACGTCAGTCACACTGGTTGGAGCCTCAGCTCCCCCCATGTCGGTTTTTACCCAACCAGGGCTCATCGCACAAAAAATTGACTTTTTAGTTTGCTCCCTATTAGCTAATCTTACGGTCAACAGATTAAGGGCCACTTTACTCACGGCATAAGCATCAAAAGGCCCATCAGCGCCAATATTGTCTTGTATCGAAGCTAAACCAGTTGAAATTTGCACGACTTTTGTCGCTTCACTTAATAATGGGTAAAGCCCTTGAATAAGTAAGGCCGGCCCCACTAGGTTAGCGTTGAAGTTAGTCAAGAATGAAGCTTGATCCCAAGCACCAAAATCTCTGTTAACAGACACACCAGCGTTATTAATTAACACCCTAATTTGGCTCAATTGACTGGTCATCTCATTCGCAAACCTTAGAATAGATTGCTCATCGCACAGATCTAGTTCAGCCAATCTCAAGCTATCCCCATATTGCTCTTCAAGAGCGTGTAATTCGCTACCAATAGCATTCGGTCTATGAGTCGCAATCACTCTCCAACCAGATTGTAAGTAGTGTTGACATAAACCTAAACCGATGCCTCGGCTGGTTCCCGTTATGACTATTGTATTGTTTACATGACTCATTATTCTCAATCCATTTTGCAGTTTCTTCTAGGTTCACTAAAAGCACTGATTATTAGTTTGGTATCAGATTCTTAGGAATATTCAATTTTTTATCATCGGCACCAACAGCAAAGTTACTCAAGTGATAACTGTTAGCCTGACTCCAGTCGGCTTCTATACGGTTATCTCCCAATACAATATTACCTAGTTTATTCCTAAACCAATTGGCCAATCCCAGATATTGACTATCATAAGCGACATTATTTTGTTCCTTAGGATCTTTTTCTAAATCATACAAAGCCATCTCAACTTTTTCGGCTGGTGCAGTGAGCGCCCACTTTAGGTCTTTACCTAATTGATTAGGCTTTAACTTAATATTACTAAAGGGACGAGTTCGCATAGAAAAACGGAAACGTTGGCTATGTAGGTATGCACGTGGGCCCACAATCACATTAATTTCGCCCAATACGTAGTCGCGTTTAGGTACCGTTTGCTTATAAACATCAAATAAACTCACCCCATCTAAATAGTCATACTTAGGTGCACTTGCATCAACCCCACCAGCAGCCATGATAGTAGGAGCAAAATCGACAAACTCCACCAAGTCTGTATTCACTTTATTGGCAGGAAGCAAAGATTTATCAGACGAAACGACTATCGCCGCATTGCCTACAGATTGTTGCCAAGGACCAAATTTAGCTTCCATACCTTGTTCACCTAAATGCCAACTGTGATCGCCCACTGTGTAAATAATGACGTACTCTTGATTATTCTTTTCGCTGTACTGTTTAAATGTCTCAACCGCCTCGCCAATTAAGAAATCACCGTAGGCACAAAAAGCATAATAATCTTGAATCGCCTGCTGAATTTCATCATCTGACATACCTTTCATCTTTGAAGTTTTGTAAATGCCTAACAACTGTTTTGGCAGTTTTGCTAACTCAGCTTCACTAAAGTCTGGCACTTGGTACGTTTTATCTTTGAATCTATCTCTAAAAGACTTAGGCGGTAAGACAGGCGTATGAGGTAAATGGAAGCCTAGGTGCAGAAACTGCGGCTTAGTGGCATCCGCTCCCTGCATTTTTTTACCCCACAACGACGGATATTCTTGATTGGCATTTTGTAAGTAATGCTGAAATTCTTTTACTATGTAAGCGTCAATTGTTTCGCCCGCTGGCTTAGGGTTGACTCCCCAAGGATCAAATCAGTATTGCCTCGCGTGTAAGCCCGTAATATATCGAATTCTTGGTCGGTGGCTTTTCTAGCCGCCAAATCTTCAGCAGTGAGTTCTGCTTTATTTCGTTTTAAAAAGTATTTACGTTCGCTGCCATCTGGATACAGCACTGTCTCTGCGGTACCAATTACATTGTAGTTTTTGTCGTATTGAGCTTTGGTAAATAAGTCGCCCAAGCCGTTTTTTTGCAAGTCATTTTTAAAATGTACTTTTACATCAAATAATTGCGCATTGTGAAAGCCCTGACCCGGCCCCCATTTATAAATATAGTGATCTTCTTTGCCAAAAGTAGAAGTCGCGTAGCCATTGCTGCGCATGACCTCAGATACTGTAGGTTTGACAAAATCCGGGTTTTGATGGGTTAACTCAAAGGCATAATGACCATTTCTAAATGGATACCGTCCCGAGTGCATCGAGCCACGAGACGGGCCGCAAACTGGCGAGTTTGTGAACGCTTGGGTAAATAACACCCCTTCAGCGGCAAGTTTATCGGCGTTAGGTGATTCAACGTATCCCAAAGGGCTTTGCTTTTTTCCATATACAGCCTGGTTGTAAGCAGATACCGAATCAGGTCGTTGATCATCGGTAATAATCCATAAAATATTAGGCTGAGTTGTTTTCGCTACCGAGCTGATGGAAATGAAGGCAGTGACGACAAACAATATAGTGGTTCGCAACAATGCCAGTTCTTTAACTGAGTTCATGCACATGTGGGCCTCTAAAGTTACATTTTCAATAAGAATGTAGTTATTCTATCAACTTATTGTAAACAATTAACATCAATTACCTAAAATTTACACCTTTACCTAAACAAACCTCCCATAGTCCACAATTGATAGTCTGAATGAAAACTTGTATTTGTGACCAAATTACAAAGACTGTATGATCCACGCCACATAACAAAACAAGGAATTGGCTGTTGAGAGGTAACCCTCCCTAGCTAAAAATTCCGCTTCAAACGCACTTTTTCAATGGACCTGAAGTTAAGTGCATTTTTACAGCGTCATACGCAAAATTTATTCTTTTTAAATACAATCATATTTTCTTCTGCTGTAGAGGAAAACTTACAAATTAGGTTATATACATGCTCGAAAACATGAAAAGAGAGTGGTTCTCTAATATTCGTGGTGATGTGCTTGCCGGTATCGTAGTGGCATTAGCCCTGATACCTGAAGCCATTGCTTTTTCAATTATTGCTGGCGTTGATCCAAAGGTCGGTTTATACGCATCATTTTGTATTGCGGTGGTCATTGCTTTTGTGGGTGGCAGACCATGGTATGATTTCTGCGGCTACAGGTGCTATGGCTTTGTTGATGGTCACCTTAGTTAAAGAACATGGCTTAGAATATCTGCTCGTCGCTACATTACTGACAGGTGTACTGCAAATATTAGCTGGCTATCTAAAATTGGGCAGCTTAATGCGCTTTGTCTCGCGCTCTGTGGTAACAGGTTTTGTTAATGCTTTGGCCATACTTATATTTATGGCCCAATTGCCAGAACTGACAGACGTTACCTTAGGCACGTTTACGCTATGACAGCTGCAGGATTAGGCATTATTTATCTATTCCCTTATATACCTACAATCGGCAAAATTATTCCATCACCACTTGTCTGTATTGTGTCTATGACCATAGTCGCTATGTTACTTGGTTTAGATATTCGCACGGTAGGTGACATGGGTGAACTACCCGATACCTTGCCAATCTTTTTATGGCCAGACGTACCACTTAATATGGAAACCCTGATGATAATCCTGCCTTATTCATTGGGCCTTGCTGTTGTAGGCTTACTCGAGTCGATGATGACAGCCACCATAGTGGACGATTTAACCGACACCACGAGTGACAAAAACAGAGAATGTAAAGGTCAAGGTATTGCCAATATCGGTGCCGGCTTATTTGGCGGTATGGCCGGTTGTGCCATGATAGGTCAGTCAATCATCAACGTTAAATCTGGTGGTAGAGGACGATTGTCCACATTTATAGCAGGCTTCTTCTTAATCATCTTAGTGGTGTTCCTAGATGAGTGGGTGCGTCAAATTCCTATGGCTGCATTAGTAGCCGTCATGATCATGGTGTCCATAGGGACATTTTCTTGGTCGTCGATTACAGATTTACGCAAACTTCCTTTGTCTTCAAATGTTGTGATGATCAGCACAGTCATAGTAGTGGTAGCGACTCATAACTTAGCTCTTGGTGTTTTTGTAGGCGTATTGTTAGCCACCTTATTCTTCTCTAATAAAATTGGCCGCTTTATGGTGGTTAATTCACATCACTCTGAACAGGATAATGTGCGAACCTACGAAGTAGTCGGCCAAGTATTTTTTGCTTCAGCTGAGCAGTTTGTCAATCAATTTGATTTTAAAGAAGCCGCCGAAACAGTAGTAATTGATTTAAGCCATGCACATTTTTGGGATATCACAGCCGTCACATCATTAGACAAAGTGGTGATCAAATTCAGACGAGAAGGTGCAACAGTCAACATTATTGGAATGAACGAAGCAACTGCCACAGTCGTTGATAAATTCGGTGTACACAATGACCCCAAAGAAGTCGAAAAGCTATTTGGCGGACATTAAGGAGAATATGATGAAAAACATAGTTACCTGTGTAGATGGCTCTGCCATTACTCAAGCTGTTACGTCAGCCGCAGTATGGGCATCAAACAAGCTCAACAAGCCCATGCTGTTCTTACACACGCTAGAGAAACAACAGCAGCATGGCGCCGACGACCTTAGTGGTGCTATAGGCCTTGGGGCGCGCTCAGCGTTACTTGAAGAGATGACTAAGCTGGACGAACAACGAGGTAAAGTGGCCCTGCAATTAGGTAAAGAATTGCTAGAGCATGTTGTAGAACAAGCCAAAGCTTCAGGCGCAGAGCAAGTTGATTCGGTACAAAGGCACGGTAATTTAGTCGAAGCCATTGCCGACTTATCAGATAAAACGCGCCTTATCGTGATTGGGCGTAGCGGCCAAGGCCATGATGGCAATTTTAGTGCGATGGGTTCAAATATAGAAACGTTATTACGCCAAGCTTGCCAGCCTGTATTGCTTGTGCCGAGAATATTTAGAACACCCAAATCTTTTATGATTGCTTATGATGGCAGAGAGACAGCTGATAAAGCCTTACAGAAAGTTATTGATGGTGGACTATTGCATGGTCTGCATTGCCATTTAGTTTCAGTAAAAAATAACGAGAAAAACCTCGATACAAAATTACAATCAGCTAAACAAAAACTCGAAGAAAAAGGCTTTACTGTCACGGCCTCGTTACTTGACGGCAATATTTTTAACTCTCTAATGGCCTATCAAAGCGAGCATAGTATTGACTTAGTAGTAATGGGCGCATTTGGTCACTCGAAATTACGCCAGTTTTTTGTAGGCAGCAATACCACAAAAATGCTGGAGCAAAGCGAGATTCCTATGGTAGTAATGCGTTAGTCATTCACATAGCGAGGCGACCTAGGTCGCCTTTTGTTTATGCATCTAAGGTTAAATTGGCTTGAATAAAGTCGATAAAGACGCGAATTCTCTTGGCTGTAGTCGATGCAGGATAATACACCGCGTTTATCAATTCTCTGTCGGTATTCGATATCAAATAAGGTTCTAACAGTTTTACCAACCTACCGCTAGCGACATCTTCACCAATCATAAAACCCGATAAACAAGCAACGCCATTACCGGTTAAAGCTAATTGCCTCACACTCTCACCATTACTAGCGGTTAACGTTGGAGTAATCAAAGCAGAAGTCATATTCGCTTGCCCTTTTAGCGGCCACTTGTTTAACACTTTATTGTTTAAAAAGCCGATTAATTGATGCTTGGCTAAATCCTCTGGCGTTTGCGGTTTGCTATGCTGTTGCAAATATTCCGGACTGGCGACAATATACAAAGGGCTTCTGCCTAATGCTCTGGCTTTTAAAGAAGAATCTTCTAATTTACCTATCCTAATAGCAACATCTGTTCTTTTTTCAATTAAGTCCACGAACTCCTCATTCGAACTTAAGGTTAATTCTATATCAGGATAAGCCCGTCTGAATTGATCAATCACTGGTATGATTTGGTGAAACAGAAATGGACTAGCAGCGTCTACCCTCAAAGGCCCGGCAGGCAACGCGCCGCGATTAATAATATCTAACTCTGCAATTTGCAGTTTCTCTAATCCTTCACTCACTAGATTGACAAATTTCCTTCCTTCGTCAGTTAGGGCCACTTTTCTTGTGGTGCGCGTAAAGATACTGGCACCCAAAGTGGACTCTACTTTAGCAACCGAACGAGATACACGGGCAACTTGCATATCTAAAGCCTCGGCTGCAGCCGAAAACCCGCCATACTCCGTTACGGCAAGTATCACTTCTAGATCATCAGAACGCGTTTTTAACCCCATATAACCCTCATTTATTACAAAAGTAATTTGCCAATACCAATATTTATCACAAAAGAATAGCAGTTAATAATGTTGCCATCAAAAACCAGTGCGCTAGGCACTGCTTAATTTACACACTTAACCAAATTGGAGATATTTATGCCACTCGCCTTACTTGCATTAGCCTTGAGTGCTTTTGCCATCGGGACCACTGAGTTTGTTATTGTTGGGTTGTTGCCTGTCATGGCGCACGATCTTAATGTCAGCATTCCTTCGGCTGGTTTGTTGGTCAGCTTATATGCCGTAGGTGTAGCCATTGGCGCACCAGTCTTGACGGCCTTTACTAGCGGTTGGAATAGAAAAAACGTATTGCTTTCGGTTATGGGACTATTTGTCATAGGTAATTTGGTTGCCTTGGCAAGCGCCCACTTTTGAAGCCCTGATCATCGCTCGCCTACTAACCGGCTTAGCTCACGGTGTATTTTTCTCGATTGGCTCCACCATAGCCACAGGTTTAGTCGCCAAAGAAAAAGGCGCGAGCGCTATAGCAATTATGTTTACAGGCTTAACAGTAGCCTTAGTGACGGGGGTGCCTTTAGGAACATACATTGGTCAATTGTTCGGTTGGCAAGCGACCTTCTTGACAGTAGCAATACTAGGCTTGGCTGCCATGGCTGGTAGCGCGATGTTAGTGCCTAACAACTTGAAACAAGCCCAGGCGGCAAAACTTTCAGAGCAATTTACGGTATTAACCCATCCCCGTTTATTGTTAGTGTACGCGATAACAGCCATAGGTTACGGCGGCTCATTTATCGCCTTCACCTATTTAGCCCCTATCCTACAGAAGATCACAGGTTTTGAACCCAGTGCCATTGGCCTAATTTTATTAGTTTATGGAGTATCCGTTGCTGTGGGCAATATTTGGGGAGGTAAGTTAGCCGATAAACAAGGGCCTATTACAGCACTAACCATTATATTTAGTGGCCTAGCTTTAGTGTTACTTATGTTTAACTTCACTGCCCCTCACCCTATTTTAGCGGTGTTGACTATTTTAGTATGGGGAGCATTTGCTTTTGGTAACGTACCCGGCTTACAAGTTTATGTGGTTAAACTAGCCGAAAAACACACTCCTAACGCTGTGGATGTAGCATCGGGATTAAATATTGCCGCTTTTAATGTAGGCATTGCTGTAGGTGCATTTGGCGGGGGACTAATAGTCGAAAACTTGCATATTATGGACACCCCTTGGATAGGAGCCATCATTGTTGGGTTAGCCATACTGTTGACGCGAATAAGCGGCCGACTAGACAAAGCGGCATAATCCTTTGACCGTAGTTCGTAAATTGAAAAGAGGCGTTAGCTTATCTACAGTTGACGCCTTTGCACGGCATCGGGACATAAAGACTTTTCAATATTAAATTGATAGGCCGCACCTGTAATACCTGACTACTATCAGCCTTTATTGATAAACAGCTTCAACCTACCAATTCGGATAAAAAAATAGCCAACATTAGTTGGCTAAGCTTTTCTAAATTATATAGATAAATGGTACTAGGCTTTTGACCAAGCAAACTTTTCAAATGGTTGATCAACTGGGGTATTACCAATATGGTTGGTATAGTTACTGATTACCTTTTGCGACAAACCTAAAATAATCTCTAGAATTTGTTGCTCGCCATAGCCTGCAGCATAAAAAGCTTGCAGCTGTTCGTCTGTAACGTGGCCACGGTTACGCACAATAATCAAAGTCATATCTAACAAGGCTTGTAACTTAGGAGTCGGCAAAGGCTGTTCATTACGCAATGCTTCAATTAACGCTGGGTTAACCTTCATTGAATGGGCAATACCGGTATGAGCAGGCACACAATAATGACAACCATGCTCAACGTTAATACCTTGCCATACCACTGTTAGTTCTTCTGCATCAAAAGAGGTGTTGGTAAACAATTCATGTAACTTTTGATATCCCTCTAGGATGGTTGGTGCGCTGGCTAACACGCCATGTAGATTGGGTACCATACCAAATGCTTTCAGTGAGCCTTCTAATAATGGCTTACTTGCTTCAGGAGCTGACTCAATAGTGTGGATTTTTAAAGTGGTCATTTAGGTTTCCTCAGATTCAAATATAAATAGGCAACATCGCCTTTATGCTCTTTCTATAATGAGTAAAAAGCGTTAACCATGAATTGTACCAATCGGTATAATTTGGTTTGAAAGCATTGTACCGATCGGTAACAGTAAGTCAACAGAGATCTAGATAAAAACTTGGCTCAAGGGCAGACTAAGGTAAATTTAGAAATGTAAGCTATTGAATAAAATGGAAAATATTATTTATGAATGTTTGAAAATGAGGAAGTCAACGCTAAAGAATGGACAATTATCCAAATGTTGCTAAAACAAGATTAATTCGAGCTTTAATGCACACCAATGCCCTTGATAATCGAATCAACAGAATATTCGAGATCGGCTTGGCTAGCCGCTGAACGAGCCATAGATGCAGTGCCTTTCAATAGGGTATATACACTCAACGCATTAGCCGCGGCATGTTTATTTAAGCCGAGTTCTATTGCTTCTTGATCGGTGTTGAATAAGTCGGTGTAGATCTGTTTAGGCAAAAGATCGGCATCTAAAAGTACTTGCTTGGCTGCATCTGGAATACTGCCGCTCACTAGCTCAGACTGACATAACACTAAATAACAGCCCATTGGATTGTGTTGGTTACATTGCATATCAACAATCGACATCATATGTCTATGCAAGCGCTGTTTCAAAGACACATCCCGCTCGTATAGTAGCGCTAAGTGGGGTTTCATTTTGGTATCTAAGTAGCGCTGAGTGGTTTTTACAAACAATGACTCTTTGTTGCCAAATGTGCGATACATACTAGGTTTGTTTATTCCCATACTTTGAGTTAAGTCGCTCAACGATGCTCCAACATAGCCTTTTTGCCAAAAGACATGCATAGCGCGATCAAGTGCTACTTCAGAATCAAACTCTAGTTTACGGCCACTGCTCACAATATTTACCTTTTTACACGACAAGGCCCTTATTTTACCAGTCGGTACATAATATTCAAGGGTTGTTACGATAGGGCAAACTCTGTACCTCATATATACGCAGAATAGCTAATACAAATCAACTAAGTGTTCGGCTAAAAAATCCACCAGCAAACGAATTTTCGCAGATAAATGCCTGTTCTTTGGGTACACGGCCCATATTCCTTCATCAGACTCACGATAATTGTCGAGTAAGGTGACTAACGCCCCACTTTGTATATGTTGCTGTACGTAATAGTCGGGCAGTTGCACTATACCTAATCCTTTAAGTGCTGCATCGACTAAACCGTAACCACTGTTGTACCTTAGGCGTCCGTTCACCCGAATATTTCTTTCTTTGCCTGCGTCACTAAAATGCCAGTAGTCCAGCGTACCTAATAAACAGCTATGTTTATTTAATTCAGACAAAGAATGAGGAACACCATATTGATCCAAATAGGCCGGAGACGCGCACAGATAATTGGTGCGTGTTCCAAGCTTTTTAGCCATCATCGACGAGTCATTGAGTTTGCCGAGGCGAATAGCTAAATCGAACCCCTGCTCTACTAAATCTACTCTTTGATTACTCAAATAAGCCGTTACTTCTACATCCCTGTAACGCAACATAAAATCATTAATGATAGGCAAAATTTGCTGCTCGCCGTAAGTCACCGACGCTGTAAGGCGAACTTTACCTTGAGGCGTTGACTGCAAATTAGTAAGGGCACGCTCGGCAGCATCTAGCCCATCGAGTACACTACGACAATGTTGATAAAACACTCGGCCTTCTTCGGTCAATGATACTTTGCGGGTAGTACGGTAAAACAACTTAACCTTTAATCGTTTCTCCAACGCGCTAACTTGACGGCTTACTTGGGCAGTTGAAATCTGGATAGCTTTTGCAGCTTGGGTAAAGCTCTCAGTTTCGGCCACCGACACAAACTCGTTTATTCCTTCCCACTGCATTGATTATTACCTGTAAGTAAAAGTAATTTACTAAATAAGGATATTATCATTCCTCGAGAAACAAATATAATGTTTACCATATTCGAACTAAAAGAGATGCTCAGTATGTCAGATCAATTTATTAAGTCTAAAGCCGCTATCGCTTGGGGGCCTAAGCAACCATTGTCTATCGAAGAAGTAGATGTAATGCTACCTCGCAAAGGAGAAGTACTAATTAAGGTGATTGCTTCGGGGGTTTGCCATACCGACGCATTTACCTTGTCTGGTGAAGATCCTGAAGGTATTTTCCCAGTCATCTTAGGCCACGAAGGTGGCGGTATTGTAGAGCAAGTAGGTGAAGGGGTAACCAGTGTATCGGTTGGCGATCACGTTATTCCACTTTACACCCCAGAATGCGGCGAATGTAAATTCTGCCTATCGGGTAAAACCAATCTCTGCCAAAAAATTCGCGAAACCCAAGGTAAAGGCTTAATGCCAGACGGCACTACACGTTTTTATAAAGATGGACAGCCAATTTTCCATTACATGGGTTGCTCAACCTTTTCTGAGTACACAGTGCTACCAGAAATTTCGCTGGCTAAAGTTAATAAAGACGCGCCATTAGAAGAAGTCTGCTTACTCGGCTGTGGTGTTACTACAGGTATGGGCGCGGTAATGAATACCGCCAAAGTAGAAGAAGGTGCAACAGTAGCCGTCTTTGGATTAGGCGGTATTGGCTTGTCTGCTGTGATTGGCGCAACTATGGCGAAAGCCAGTCGGATTATTGCTATCGACATCAACGAAAGCAAATTCGAGCTTGCCAAAAAACTCGGCGCTACAGATTGCATCAACCCTAAAGACTACGACAAACCCATTCAAGACGTTATCGTTGAATTGACCGACGGCGGCGTGGATTACTCATTTGAGTGTATCGGCAATGTTAACCTAATGCGTTCTGCACTTGAGTGCTGTCATAAAGGTTGGGGCGAATCAGTGATAATTGGCGTAGCGGGAGCGGGGCAGGAAATCAGCACTCGTCCTTTCCAACTAGTAACGGGTCGAGTGTGGCGTGGTACTGCATTTGGTGGGGTAAAAGGTCGTTCTGAACTGCCAGATTACGTAGAACGTTATTTGGCTGGTGAGTTTAAATTGAGTGATTTCATCACACACACCATGGGTCTTGAAGACATCAATCAATCTTTCGAGCTGATGCATAAAGGCGAGAGTATTCGCAGCGTTATTCATTTCAACAAATAATCTCGTAACAAAAGAGCCCGTTTAGCTGACGGTTAGTCTTCCCAAGATTAACCGTCAGCCTTTTATTTTTGCGCTAAGGACTTAAACATGACAATTGAAAATTTAACGATTAACAAGAGTTTTGGCGGTTGGCACAAGCAATATAACCACCAATCTACAGTACTCAACTGCAAGATGCGATTCGCTATCTATTTACCGCCACAAGCCTCAAGTGGTAAGAAAGTGCCAGTACTATATTGGCTATCAGGGTTAACCTGCACCGACGAAAACTTTATGCAAAAAGCTGGCGCTCAGCGCATGGCTGCAAAGTTAGGTATCGCTATTGTCGCGCCAGACACTAGCCCACGAGGAGACGACGTAGCCGATGATGAAGGCTATGATTTAGGTAAAGGCGCTGGTTTTTATGTGAATGCCACCCAAGCACCGTGGGATCGGCATTACCAAATGTACGATTATGTGGTGAAAGAACTGCCAGAACTGATTGAATCTACCTTTCCTGTTTCGAATAAACGAGCCATCGCTGGTCATTCTATGGGGGGCCATGGTGCGCTGACCATCGCCATGTCTAATCCACAACGTTACGCCTCTATGTTCTGCTTTTAGCCCAATTAGCAATCCCATTTATTGCCCTTGGGGAGAAAAAGCCTTTAGTGCCTACCTAGGTAATGACACAGCAACTTGGCAGCAATATGATGCCAGTGAGCTAATGCGTAACGCCACCCAGTTTGTTCCCGCTTTAGTCGACCAAGGGGCGGCAGATGATTTTCTAACTGAACAACTTAAGCCAGAAAAACTAGAGTCGGCAGCTAAAGTAAGTGGTTACCCACTTGAACTGAGAATGCATCAAGGTTACGACCACAGCTACTACTTTATCTCAAGCTTTATTGAAGAGCACTTACGTTTTCACGAGACTCATCTAAATAGGTAATCTAAGCACAATAGTAGTGTTACAGATACCTGACGCTTAGTTTGGTTTGCTTTACTTTGCTTAACTAAGCAGCCTAAACGCTACGTAAACTGAACTAGGCATTAAACGCACATCTGCTAGCAATCTTGCTCGCAATAATACTAATTTCAATACATACACGCTCAGCGAAAATTCAGGCAAGCCACGTACCCAGGCCTGTAAGTTATTTAACATTTACGTTGTATGACTAACCTTTATAGCTCTGAAACCTGTTTCAATATACAATTTGGACTGCGTTTATAAGCTTTCGATACCGCCACTCATTGAACAAAAAGAGACATAATAATGAAACTTCTCATCATGCTAAGCCTTTTACTTGCCTGTGTGCATACGACTCATGCACAAAGCATAACTGACGAGCTAATCGTGGCTTTAGTAGACAAGCACTTACCCCATACATTACATCAAGAAAAAGCGAGAACATGGGCTATGGGTACTTATGATTTAACGGTCACTAAAATTGGTGGCGCTAAATTTTCGAGCACACATAAATATTTGAGCTTAACAGTGCCGATTAAAGTTGTGATGACAGGACAAGTAAATAGACAGCTCTTGGGGCAAAAGTTTCTACTCAATTGCTCTTCCGAAGTGAAAACTCAAACCAGAATCGACATTGAGCCAATTATTAATCCTCCCCATTCTAAAGCGAATGTTGAAGTGTCGGTCCCCATTCCCGAATCAAACTTGAATTGTGAAGGTTTAAAACTCCCCATTAAGCCCCTACTTGAACAGCTAGTCATATCAGAGAAAAAAGATTGGGAACTACAACTAGAACAAGACATTCTAGACATATTGCAACAAGTAGGCATATAAAATTAGTTAACCTGAGATCTGGATAAGAAGCATTGTTGAAGCTAAACAATCCGACGCCGCTAGACACAACAAGAGGGGTGTCGAGAGGCATTTATACGCCCATGCGCGTTTCAATGTAGAGCTTACACTGCTGAGCACAGCATAGAGCCCAAGTTAACGAGGAAAAATACGCTACAGTCGTCTAGGGGAGAGAGTAAATTTTCGTCACGTTTGGGGCATGAAGCCTAAGCTACTGCAGTAAGCCGTGCCGTTTAAGATTTAGATAGAATGAATAGGTAAGATAATTAACACACAAAGGCCCCCTGTTTCTTTGTTGTTAAACACCAGCTTGCCATGATGCGCCTCAATCACTTCTCTACATAAGGCTAAACCTAAGCCGGTACCAGAGTGTTTGGTTGAATAAAACGGCAGTAGCGCATTTTGAATAACCTCGGCCGACATTCCCGTTCCACTGTCTTCAATGCTAATTTCGATTGCGTTATCAGAACGTTTAAAACTCATGGAGACATTTTTAGATGGGTCTGCTTCATGGGCGTTTTTTAGAATGTTAATTAGCACTTGTTCAAGCTGAGCTAAATCTGCATCAAGTGTTGAATCTGGTAAGGGACTAGATAAGGTAAAGGGGTAAAGTGATTGCAACTGCTCAGTCAGCGCATGCCAATCAACCTTTTGTTTGATTGGACGTTTTATTTTAGTCAACGTGGCATAGCCCTCAATAAAGTCGTTCAAATGACTCACTCTACGGCCAATAGTACTGAACACGCGATTGAGTTTGGGTTCATCCAAACTTTTAGCGATTAATTCACCACTGTGACACATAGAACTAATAGGTGCGATTGAATTATTCAACTCATGGCTAATAACGCTGATTACTTTTTCCATAGTACTACCTCTTGTTTTGATAACTCCTGAGTAATGGTTTTAAGCAAAAATAATCGATGAGCCGCTTGGTGGATTGTCACATTAGAACTTGTCACATGCCAAGCTTGTTGTGTACCTTGCCTATCGGTTAAGGTAAAAATAGACTCGCCTTGATGGTGTAAAGCATGCTGAAATTCTGGGGCGAGTGACTCAACTAATGCACTCCACTGACAACCTACAATCGAGTCATTTAGTTCAAACGCTTGTTGCGCACTATTATTTGTGAAAATAACAGTATCGCGATGATCAACCAATATGGTCACCATCGGAGAGGCATTCAGTACTTTATCTAACATCATTTCTCGTTGATAGAGCCGTTGGCGTTCTTGCCTTAACTTTTCACTGGTTTGATTGAATGCTTCTATTAAGCCATTATAACCGCCATGTTTTTGCTGACGTAAACTAACCGAAAAGTCATTATCACATAGACTTTGTAAACCATGCTCTATGCTCTGCAAAATTATTTTCTGACGCTTGTACTGCTTTTTTAACAGTACAAAAGATCCAATCAACGACACCAACAGCACAACACTAATATAAATAGAATGTTGCGCCGCCAAGAAATAAACCGCCAACATTAAGCCCGCGTGTAATAATCCTAAACAAATGATCAGCCGCATTTACTGTTCGTCTACTTGTGAAGGCGAAGATGACTGATTAAGTTGGTATTTTTCAATTCGACGATACAAGGCTTGGCGGCTCAACCCCAACTCACTGGCTGCTCTGGCAATAACCCATTGATGTTTATCTAATACGGCCTGCAACGTATCTTTGCTATCTTCACTTGGTGACGGGACGTTTAAAGACAAATCTGCCGGACAAGTACTTGGCTCTCCCAACAGAAAATGCTCAGGTAACAAAAGTTTGTCGCTGCATAACACCATGGCACGTTGGCAGTGGTTTTCTAATTCACGTACATTGCCCGGCCATAACTGCTGCTTGAGCAGTTGTTCGGTGACTTCGCTCAGTTCATAATTGGGGGATACAAAGTGACGGGCCAGTGGAATGATGTCGTCTGGACGTTGCGACAATGCGGGCAAATTCAATTCCACTACATTGAGCCGGTAATATAAGTCTTCTCGAAACGTGCCTTGGGCGATGCTTTCAATTAAATGGCTGTTAGTGGCACTTATTACGCGCACATCAACGCTAATGGTATTGCTCGACCCTACTCGTTCAAACTGTCCAGTCTGCAGAACCCTTAGTAACTTCATTTGTCCAGCTAAAGACAAATTACCAATTTCATCCAAAAACAATGTGCCACCGTCTGCGGCTTCAAAGCGCCCAATGCGCCCGTTAGTGGCGCCAGTGTATGCACCTTTCTCAGCACCAAACAATTCAGCTTCCATCAATTCACTGGGCAAAGCACCCATATTCACCTTAATAAAAGGTTGCGCGTGACGATCCGAGTGCTGATGAATGTAGTCAGCAATGCGCTCTTTACCACTGCCATTTGCACCCGTAATCAATACACTAATATCACTATGTGCCACTTTATTTGCCATAGCAATCAACTGTTTCATTGGTTGGCTTTCAATAATAAGGGACGAACATGAGTCTGATGAAGTATGCGCATTTTTAGGAGCACTGGCCGTTTTGCCAATCCCATCACTAGCCTTTTCAATATTAGCCGCAATAAGTTCTAGTAACTTACTGTCATTCCACGGTTTAGGTAAATAATCGGTTGCGCCGGCTTTGACTAATTCGATGGCGGTCTCAAGTTGACTCCAGGCCGTTATCACAATAATCGGGGTGGTAGTAGAAATCTCTTTCAACTGATAAAACAAGGACTTTCCTTCAGCGCCAGACGTAGTGCCTTGACTAAAATTCATGTCTTGAATAATCAAATTTATGCGTTGGTTATTGGCTGCTAACACCGCGTCCTTTATCGTATTAGCCGTTATCACTTGGTAGCCGTGCAAGCCCAACAATAAATCTAATGCCTCTAAAATATCAGGGTTATCGTCTACCACTAAGATACGTTTCACTATTTTGACCTTATGTTTATTTTTAATTTTGGCTAGTCACTAAATTAATAGCCAGCGACCCCTTACAGGGTTTTGGTAGCAATCACCGGAGAAATTTTAGTTGTTTTATAAGCGGGTAACCACGTGGCTAACGAACCTGCTATGAACACAACCAATACCGCTAAAACATACAGCAATACATTGGGCTTATCGATAGTAATAACCAACGACAATGCGATATTTAAGCCAATCATAGTGGCAATACCCAACAGGCTAGCCCCTAAGCTCAGGAGCCAGTTTTCACTAAACACGTACAACATAATGTCTTTTTTACGCGCCCCTAGCGCTCGACGTATACCAATAAGTTTACGCTGCTGGGTAACGTGGAAATGTGCATGGGCAAAACTACTCACCACAGTGACTAAAATCATCAGTAGCGACAACATACCAAACAAGCTGGCAAGCCCAGAATCTTGGCTGTAAAACTTTGTCAGGCGTTGCGACATACTTTGCACTAAACTGATATCTCGCTCTGATTGTACCGACAAAATAGTATCTCTCAACTGGGCTTTTACTTGCTCTTGTTTTCCTAGCTCAACACGCACTATATAATGTTGCTCATAATCAGGTTGTGAATACATAAAATTACCAAACATAGCGAAATATTTAGCCTCGCCTTTTCTTGTCGGAGAAATCACAAAGTCACGTGCAACCCCTACCACTCTGCCATTATTCGTTAACTCGCCTACCGCAGAACGATCCTTGTAGATGGCCTTAGCCAAGGACTCAGTAATCACAATATTTTGTTCTATGTCATCACGCATTCCTGAGGTATAAAAGTCGCGGGTTATATCATCACTATCAGTCAATGCACGGCCTTCAATAATTTCTACACCTAAGTTTTGTAAGCCTATTTTGCTGGTATAGAATTGTGGCACATACTGCAATTCATCGGGTAAAATAGCATCATCTGGAAAATCAGCAGCTTGCATGTTGCCATTCCAACCGCCTCGTTGAATCGGCAACTGATTGTAATGAGCAGCGCTAATCACTCCATCCAAAGCACTTATTTTTGCAATATCTTGCTGGGTAATAGAACGATAATAATCTGTATCTCTATATGCACCAGAGGTAGGGATTAAATCCACAGTAATTAGTTGCTCAACATCAAACAACAACGGATTGTTGAGTTTTTCAATTGCACTGTTAGTTAAAATGACGGTATTAACCATTAAACCAATGGTGAAACTCAGCTGTAAAAGCAATAAGGTGGTGGCAAATTTACGTAAGCTAAGGGCTTTCAATAGTGCTTTAATATTCATGGTAATGCCTTACTTCAAGGTGGTAGAAAGAGGGATTCGACAAGCGCGAATAAGCGGATACAACATACTGGTAAACGCGGTCACTAAAGCAATAACCACCCCTATAACAATCAGTGTGAAATCAATGTCGCTAGTTTTTTCAAGTGCCGGAAACAAGGCAGTAGATATCTGCAAAAATAGCCAACCAAATAGAAGCGCCAACACGGCACAACATGCCCCAACGAGTAAACTCTCTACTAAGCCTTGATAAAAAACGTCTTTCATTCTGGCACCCACGGCACGCCGCAACCCCGTTTCGAAGCGTGTACTATGATAGCGAGCTAGCAATAAACTACTGGCGTTAAACACGCAAACAGCTAAAAATAACGAGGTAGCTAGACCAAAAGCCAACATACGTTCATCTACTACCTCTTGGTGATCTAGCCATTGATTGACGTCTAGCAGTCGATTGCCATTGGCTCGTAAATATTCACCTTGTTGTTGTCTAAATTGTGAATAGTTATCTAGATATTGCTGCATTTCGTTCTTTTGCTGCTGGTTGTCAAGCTGGACAAAAGCTTGGATAAAAAATCCATTTTTGCCTCGACTGTCGGATACCGAGTCAATACGTTCAGTAGCCATATTTTGCACGCTAATCGCCCATTCATTATCTAGCGCCGTTTCTATCGGCACATAAATATCATCGGTTGCAGAAAATGCCTCTCGACTTGACGCTTGATAAAACAACGGCTTTAGAAGCCATGGCTTTAACACGCCGACTATTTCGTAAGGCTTGCCGTCAATCTCTAAAGTTTTACCTACACTGTTACCACCACCAAATACTTGTTGATTTAGTGTGTCACCAATCACAATTTGTTTGGCTCGATCTTGTTGCCAACTTCCACCAAAAGCAAAGGGCGCTTCGGTTAATGGAAAAAAGCCTTGGGTGGTCGCCCGTACAATTGCTTTATGACGAGTCAAATTAGTAGATTCACTATCTCTGGCATACACCTGAGACTGATAATGCACCATGGTATGGGTTGCAATTTTGTTATCCAAAATATGTTGTGCATCGTCATAGCGCATAATTTCCAGTAATTCTGCACGTGGATTTTCGTCTGGCCAAATATTCAATGACACATTAAATATGCGCTCACTCTTATGGGGAATGGGATCTGATGACATAGCTTTGATGATCGCAATATTGGCCAAGAATACCCCAACGCCCGCGGCCAGAGTCGATATCATCAATATAAAAAACATACGATTACGCACTATATTTCGAATGCTCAGCTTTAAATAGTAGTGAAACATTTCCATGCTTAGTCCTTAGGCCTTGACTGCGATAGGCGCATTGTTATTGATTGGAGCATACACACTGTGATCGGTTATTTGCCCGTCGATGACTTGAATGTTCCGGCTAATAGAGCGGGCTTGATCTGGGTCATGGGTCACCATAATAATAGTGCTACCGGCCTCATTCAGGGTATGAAGTAACTCCATGACCTGACGAGCCATTAACGAGTCTAGGTTACCCGTTGGTTCATCGGCTAACAGTATTTTTGGCTCTCCGGCCAATGCCCTGGCGATGGCCACACGTTGTTGTTGACCACCTGAAAGCTGACTTGGAAGATAGTTTTGACGACTGGCTAGACCCACTTGTTCTAACGCATGGCTGATACGACGCTTACGCTCGGTGGCATTAAAGCCGCGATAGCGCAATGGCATGTCAATATTATCAAACAGATTGAAATCAGGGATAAGATTGTAGTTTTGGAAAATAAAACCAATCTTTTCATTTCGTAAGCGCGATAGTTCATCGTCATGCAAACCTTGAATACTCACCCCATCAAGTTGGTAAGACCCTTGATCGAAACTATCTAGCAATCCAGCGACATTTAAAAACGTCGATTTACCAGAACCCGACGGCCCTGTTACCGCCACAAATTCACCTGCCTTGACTTGTAAATTAAAATCTCGCAGGGCGTGAGTTTGAATAGTGTCACTGCGATAAATTCGACTAATGTTATTCATGTTAAGCATGTTTTTTCCTAATAAATGTTTAAAGAGCGCGGCTGTATAGTGGCCACGGTCATAGTAAAAAGTTAATTCAATAAAATGGCTGAATGGCTATCAAACTCAACAGTCGATGAACTGATGATGCTATCTCCCGCTTTTAATCCTGAGATAACCTCAATAAATTCAACACTTTGTGCGCCTAACGAGATAGGTGTTTGCTGTGCGTATTCACCATTAATGACATAAGCTGTTTGGCCACCGTGACTCGCTAAGAAGCCACCGCGCTTTACCATTAGCACGTTTTCTTTCTTTTCAAATTCTATTCGAGCATTGAGCCGTTGATTTTGACGCAATTGAATATCTGCAAAATTGTCCACCGATACCCTCACCATCACTTGATTATTTTTAACCTCTGGTGATACCGAAATAACTTTACCAATCAATGACTTTCCAGTGATTTTCATTTGCACATCAAGACCAAGGCCTAAATCATCGGCGTAAAATTCTGGCACGCTCAGTTCAGCTTCGTACTGACTCAAGTCAACCACAGTCATAATGGCTTGCGTGTCGGCTACGCGCTCTTGTTTTTGCACTAACCAATTACCTACCACGCCATTTACAGGCGTTCGAACATTAAGTAACTCAACACGACGTTGCAATTCATCAACAATTAACTGCTGCCTTTGTACCGAAAGAGCCCGAGTCTGATTCTCAAATTCAAGGCGCTTTTTGGCTAACTCGACCCGCTTCAGGGCATGTTGAAAAAGTAATTCACTCTCTAATTTTGCGTCTCGCTTGCTCACCAAATCAATTTCACTGATCACTTGTTTTTTGAAAGAAAGTTCGGCCCGAGCTAGTTCTCTGGTACTGGCTTTAATCCGCACCTGTGCAGTATCCAAAACTCTTTCTAAATCGAGTTGTGACTCTAAATCGGTTAGCTCACCTCGGCTGGCTGCCGTTTTTAAGCTCTCTAATTTTGCCGTAGCTTGTTTAATAAGCGACTGTAATTCGGGGCTTGATATGGTTGCAACAATTGCCCCTTCTTCGACAATATCGCCAGGCTTAGCAAGTAAAGTGACTTGCCCAGACTCTGAGCTATACAGTGTCGGTGCGTTGGCAGCCACAAGCTTGCCATTTACCGCAACATCTCTCACCAACGTACCGCGAAAAACCTCAGAGCGAGTGATAGATTGCGCCTCGACATTAGGCACTCCACCAGCCCATTGTTGTAATGTGGGCCATATGAACCAAACTGCAGCTACCAGCACAACGGCAACAAACGCTATGCTACCCCATGGTTTGCGGCTAGCGGTTTTGCTTATTACTTGGTCTTGTCCGTCTGTTGAGTTAATCATATAAATTGCACAGATTAGTGGTACATGTAGAGAGTACTGCGAAGAGCGTGCCAGCTATTAAAGATTCTGTAAGCACTTGTTTTAATTAGGTTATATTTACGAACGTAAAATAAAAGTGTCCGATTTATTTTGTTTAAGTGTCCGCTCGGACGATGAAAGTGTCCGGCCTATTTAGACGGACGCCAAACCTAAGCCCCCTTTTTATACTGCCCAATTTAATACTGCTGGTCAGTATCGGCCTATCTACACCATTATTAACGAAAAGTTAAAACTGATTACCAAATAAACCTCATTATAAAATTTTGAAAAGCAATCTACTATCTACCTAGCTTAATTGAACACCTAGCTAAGACTTCATTTAGGTGCTTACTAACTTTTCACTAACGATAATATTGAGGATAGGACAATGAGATACGAAGGTTTCAAAACATTCACTACAGCCGCCGATGGCGGAAAACTCACAGTCACTTTTGATTTTGGCCCAGTCAATGTGCAAGGCCAAGAAATGTTAGAAGACTTAAATAGTCTGGCCATGCGACTAGAACGGGATCGCACCATTAAAGTGGTTGTTTTCCAATCAGCTAATCCTGAAATCTGGGTTTGTCATTACGACACCGACTTACTCAAAGATATGTCAACCGAAGCTGTTGCTCGTGAAGACGCCAAATTACTCGATTTACAAAGTGTCTGTGAACGTATCAGTAAAGTTCCTCAAGCTACTATCGCTAAACTTGAAGGCTTCGCCCGTGGTGGCGGTCATGAGTTAGCCTTAGCACTAGACATGCGTTTTGCTGCTCGCGGTAAGTTCAAATTTATGCAAATGGAAGTAGGTATGGGCATTCTACCTTGTGGTGGCGGAGCTTCGCGCATGGCTCGTCAAACAGGTTTAGGTCGAGCGCTAGAAATCATATTGAGTGCTCGTGACTTTGATGCCGACGAAGCCGAAGCCTATGGCACGATTAACAAAGCCCTCGAACCCGATGAAATAGGTGAATACGTAGATCACCTAGCCAATCGTATTGCTCAATTCCCCGCAGAGTCTATCAACGCTTGTAAACAAGCGGTTTATGAGTCCATCGACCGTCCTATCGAAGACGCCTTAAAAGCCGAAGCTTATTGGCTCTATCAAGCCACCAGTAAAACACCAGCGATTAAGCGTTTTGCTGCCGCTGACGAACAAGGCCTGGAGCACAATATTGAGAATCAGCGTAATTGGAATGAATTGGTAATGAAAGTACAAGAAATCAACTAGCCCTCTAACAACACAGTTAACAGTCAGTATTTAAGGCGCAAAGTAACAACTGCGCAGTATCAGGCTTTTATCTGACTGAGAACTCTGCGCCTTAGACTTAAATTAAATAATTTTGCTACATCAACTGGAGCGATAATCATGAAAAAAACAATTTTAATCACAGGTTCAACCGACGGAATTGGCTTAGCAACGGCTAAAACCCTATTAACACTTGGGCATACTGTGCTGATACATGGCCGCAGTGCAGCTAAATTAGCCAACACCAAGCAGCAACTATTAGCAATAGCAGACGGCGATAGAGTTTTTAGCTATCAAGCCGACTTGTCTGTTCTCGATGCGGTGAAGACGTTGGCGAATGAAATCAAAAATGAACACAGCAAGCTTGATGTCATTATAAATAACGCTGGGGTATTTGTGGTGCCAGAAACTGTTTCTGCCGATGGATTGGATACGCGTTTTGTTGTTAATACAATTGCACCTTATATTTTGACCAAAGCGTTACTGCCTTTGCTAGACAATAATGGCCGAGTGGTGAATTTGTCTTCTGCAGCCCAGGCTTCAGTTAACCCAGAGGAACTGACTCAACCCAGTGCATTATCCGACAATAACGTTTACGCCAAAAGTAAACTGGCTTTAACCATGTGGTCTCGTCAATTAAGTCTCACCCTAGGCAATGAAGGGCCGGTGATAGTCGCGGTTAATCCTAAGTCATTTTTGGGTAGCAAAATGGTTGAGAAGGCCTATGGTGTCGCCGGCAGTAATTTGCAAATTGGCGCTGATATTCTGGTGAAGGCCGCCTTGTCCGAAGAATTTGCCAATGCGACTGGACTGTATTTCGACAATGATTCTGGCCGCTTTGCCTCCCCTCATCCAGATGCACTGAACTCAGAAAAAATCAGCCAGATAACCAGTGTATTGAATACATTTGCAGGTTAGTAATAAACCATAAGACGCTAGGTAACCACTTATATGAAAAAAATACTGATTAACTTTGCTCACCCAGCAAAGTCTCGCTCAAACATCAATCAAGCACTTCGCAAAGCGGTCGAAGGGCTTGAGGGTGTGACCATTAACGATCTGTACGCGAATTACCCCGACTTTATGATTGATGTTAAGAGCGAGCAAGCTTTGTGTGAAAGTCACGATATTATTATTTTCCAACATCCTTTCTACTGGTACTCCACCCCTGCCATTATGAAAGAGTGGTTAGACTTAGTGTTAGAGCATGGCTGGGCTTATGGTTCGACAGGCAAAGCATTGCAAAACAAGTTGTTTTTTCAAGCTATTACCACTGGTGGCGATGCCAGCACTTACAGCAAAGAAGGGCATAACGGCTTTACTTTAGCCGAATTTACTACGCCCTATCAGGCAACTGCCAAGCTATGCAACATGATTTGGCTACCACCTTTCGCTGTCACTGGTATTCATCAAGGCTTAGCCCAAGAAAAAATGCAAAGCCATGCCGAAGATTATCGCCGCACTATCATAGCCTTGCGCGATGGTTTTTTCGATATCGAGCAAGCCAAACTACAACCCACCTTAAACAGCGACATTAACACTATGATCAGGAGCCTATAAGATGGAAGCTTTCTTACTTCAGCTTTTTATATTTTTGGCCGCGGCCGCTATTTCGGTACCAATCGCGAAGAAACTGGGCTTAGGCTCAGTACTGGGTTATCTGATTGCTGGCATAGTGATAGGGCCATTTGGCGCTTCGTTAATTCATGATGTAGAGGCCATCATGCACTTCACAGAATTTGGCGTAGTGATGATGCTATTTTTGGTCGGGCTAGAATTAAAGCCTTCGCTGCTTTGGCAGTTACGTATACCAATTTTAGGCTTTGGTGGATCTCAGGTAGTCCTAACCAGTTTATTAATTTCAAGTGTCGCCTTTGTATTTTTGCCTTGGCAGCAAGCCTTAGCAGTAGGTTTAATTTTGTCGCTGTCGTCTACTGCTATAGTACTGCAAACCTTACAAGAAAAAGGTCTGATGAAAACCGAAGCAGGGCAATCAGTATTTGCTGTATTACTGTTTCAGGACCTAGCAGTGATCCCCATGTTGGCGGTATTGCCTTTATTGGCAACGTTAACCATAGGTGATGGTGGACATCATGAATCGGCTCTGTTCGACCTAAGCGTATTGCCAAATTACTTGCAAATAGTGGTCACGATAGCCGCCATCGGTGCAGTACTGGTGTTAGGTAAGTTTGCCTGTCAGCCCTTGTTCAGAAGCATAGCCAACACTGGTGTACGAGAGATTTTTGTGGCTGCAGCTTTAGGCTTAGTGATTGGCACATCACTATTGATGATGACAGTAGGTTTATCACCCGCTCTAGGTGCCTTTTTAGCAGGCGTGGTACTAGCCGATAGCGAATTTCGCCATGAATTGGAAAGCGACATTGAGCCATTCAAAGGACTACTACTAGGGATCTTCTTTATCTCTATTGGTGCCAACCTAAACTTCACGCTAATTGGCGATAACATCCCGCTCATCTTAGGCTTAACCGCCACTCTAATTGCAATTAAATGGCTAGTGTTAGTAGGGGTAAGTCTAGTCTTTAAAATCAGCCGTAAAGAAAGAGGGCTATTTGCCATAGCTTTAGCCCAAGGCGGAGAGTTCGCTTTTGTATTATTCCAAGTAACTAAAACCAACGGAGTGTTATCCCTTGATGTAATAGAACCGCTCATTTCAGCGGCAGCCATTTCAATGTTCTTAGCACCATTAATGTTTTTGCTACACGAAAAACTAAGCGGCAATGCAATGCAAAGCGAGCTATCTAAAGGCAGCCAATCTGCAGAGCACGATACGATCGAGCAAGACATTCAACCGCACGAACATAAAGTGATATTGGCCGGCTTTGGTCGTTTAGGCACTGATATTGGGCGGTTTTTATTATCGGCAGGCGTCAAGCCAGTGATTCTTGATCATAATGCGGGTAACGTGAGTGTACTCAGAAAGCTCGGTTTTGAGGTCTATTATGGCGATGCCACTAGGCTCGACTTGCTAGAGTCTGCAGGCGCTGCCCACGCCGAACTCCTCATAATTGCACTTGGCGATATGCAAGTGACCAAACAACTTGTTGAACTGGCGAACAAGCACTATCCGAATCTACATATTGTAGTGAACGCCAGTGACCGCGAAGCCAACTTTGAGTTGAGGGACTTAGGCCTGAGTAACATTTATCAAGAAACCTTTGGTACTGCGCTAAATATGGGCCAAGCCGTGATGCAACAACTCGGCGTTGATCCATACGAAGTGCATCGTCTAAAACTAATTTTTCAAAAGAAAGAAAACGAAATTACCCCTGAACTTTACCAACAAAGGGGCGAAGAGCAGGGTTATATTTCTTTGTATCGCAAACATCACCAACATTTGGAAGAGTTAATGAAACGCGACAACAATGAGCATCTAGCCGCTCTTGATAAAGCTTGGACAGCGAAAAATCCAGAGCTGTAATTTTGTCGCACTTAAAGCTATTACCGCACGATTGAGTTTTGTTGGGCCTCACAGCTTTACTAGGAGGAAGCTTTATTGGGACACCCATAAAAATGAATCGAAAGCTTTATTGGGACACCCATAAAAATGAATCGAATGAAGATTGTCACTAAACTTAGTTATGGGTGTCCTGATTGCACTGTTATGGGTGTCCTGATTGCACTGGTCCTTGATTCGGCTTGGACCGCGATAAATCCAGAGTGGTCATTTTGTCACGCTCAAGGCTGTAGCCCTAAGACGCTCAAAGCATTTGCCGTGCGACTATTAATATTTTATTGAAAGTGTTTCTTAGTAATAGGTAATTATCAAAATGTGCAGTCATTGCTAAGCTATTTGTACAAGTTACTTAATCATTGAGGAAAGACCATGCTAGGCGAAGACCATTCTTTACTAAACGAGTTTCCAGAACATAAAGACAAAATTGCAGCCTTGGTGTCAGCAGACTCTGAATTTGCTACCGATACCAAGCAATATAATTTGTTAGATAGCGAAATCCGCAATCTAGAATTAAACAATGCGCCTATTGATGATGAAGCTTTTCATCAAATGAAACACGACAGAGCAGTACTAAAAGACAAGCTTTATCAACAGCTGGTTGGCTAATTAGACATTAAACCAAACCTTTGGGTAATCGGCTTATTCAAAGGTAAAAGTGACGCCATCAATCGAGCCATTGCACACAACAAGGTATGTTTCATTCCATTTGTTGTGTGCTGATACCTATTAATCTTGCCTATTACTCTCGCTATTATCATGTTCCCAATAAGGTCTTTCACCAAAATATTTAATAAAATAGTCAATAAACGCTCGTACTTTAGGAGCCAATAAACGAGAGCTAGGGTAGACTGCCCAAATAGCAGTGTCAGATATCAGTGCGTAATCTTTTAATACTTCTACTAATCTGCCATCATTTAATTGTTGGTAAGCACACCAAATAGACGAGATAGTTAACCCTGCGCCACTCACACAAGTATCTCTAACTGACACCCCATTATCGATACGAATTGCTCCTTTAGCCTTAATTCTTTGTGGGCCATCAGGCGTTTCAAACAACCAACTATCGATCCCCATAAGGTTAATACATTCATGCTTGAGTAAATCTTGCGGCGTTTTGGGCTCACCATATTGTTTGATGTAGTCTGGCGAAGCGCAGATTATTCGCTTGTCACTGGCTAGCTTGCGAGCCACCAAACTAGAGTCATTCAGCGAGGCATTCCGGATAGCAATATCAAAGCCCCCTTCAACCATATCAATTACACTGTCACTCAGCCTTAAATCCACTTTTAAGTTGGGATAAGTTTCAATAAAACCTTTTAGCGCTGGCACTATGTGCATGCCGCCAAAAGAGGAAGGAGCAGTCACACGAATGGTACCTTGTGGGGTAAAGCTGCCGCTGCCTACAGAGGCTTTAGCCAGATCTACCGCATCAAGCACTTCTTCGGCGCGAGGTAAAAACTCTCGCCCCTCTTCAGTTAAAGATACTTTTCTGGTGGTGCGATGAATTAACTTCACTCCCAATTCGTCTTCTAATTTATTAATGTGAGTACTAGCTACTGGCGGCGACAAGCCCAATTCGCTGCCGGCCAAACTGATATTTTGCGTAGCGGCGATGCGCACAAAAAGCCGTAAATGATCATTATTCATAGTCACGCCTATTATTAACGAAAAGTAAAAACTGATTAGTTATTTGACTATATTATCAAAATTTAGTTAAGGCAATATACTTTACTTACTGGATTAACATCCAAGTCTGTGGAGCGTCAAGTTTAGGTCAGTCAGTAACTCAGATCTCCTCACTCGTTTTTTAAAATAGATATTTAGAGGTGATGTATGAACACACAAGCCAAAGTTAATTATCACGTTCGTAGTGACTAAGAGCAATCTTACAGTATTGATGCCGGCGGCATCTCTGGAAAAATAATCAATCCTGAGCAAGTGATCAAGCACATAGCTGTGAATGATGTGCGCGATATTAGTCGACCTCTGAATTTTGAGCAAGACAGTGTTATTTTCACCGAGCTGGCATCTGTCACGGTTGATGTTGATGATCAGCAAAGTACAGCGGCTTATAATGCACAGCTCAGCGAGTTGTTAAAAGACAAAATAGGCGCTACAGAAGTCATCGTTTTTGATCACACGGTTCGTACAGATGACGCAAATGCTGAGCGTAAACCTGCTCGCAATGTGCACAGTGATTACAGCCCAAGTGGCGCTAAGCAAAGGCTCATAGACATTATTGGCCAAGAACGCGCCAACAAATGGCAGCAAGGTCATTTTGGCTTTGTAAATGTTTGGCGGCCACTACACCAAACCGTTTTGACAGCGCCACTTGGATTTGTGCAACCATCGTCTGTAGCGACAGAAGACTGGCTCACTCTGCGCTTAGATTACCCCGATCGAACCGGGCAAATTATGGGCTTGGTTTTTAATCAAAATCACCATTGGTTGTACAAGTCAGCCATGACCCCAACCGACGCAGCCATTTTTAATATTTACGATAACTCTGGTATTCAATCTATTGCGCATAGTGCACTTGACCTAGTCAATAACCCCTATCCGAATAGAATCAGAACCAGCTTAGAAAGCAGAACATTAGTCCGGTATTAATCTCAAAGAACTAAATAGTTAACACCGTTCAATCATTTAGGAGTGAATAAAAATCATGCAACTCAATCAACTACAACAAGCACGGAATGTCACTTTACCTTCACGAGAAGCCATGTTGCATCGTGCTCCATCGGTACAGCAGTTTTGGAATGATAACCAAGACTTATTTAGCCAAGCTTGGAAAGAGTGGGAGCAAAGTGATGAAGCAAGTAAGTTTACACTCGACAGCTCTTTGCTTGATCCGAAATTACAGCAAGCAGTGATGCAAGCATGGCAAGATCCCAGCAAAGAACTAGCCATCAAAGACTTGCTGCAAGAAGTCGCGCCTGACGTATTCCAATTCCAGTTTTTCGACCCCGAACGACTCGCTGAGTTACGTGGCTATTTAGAAAATGCATGGAACGCGCAAATACCACTGCGTCCGCCATACGGTATTGTACTTAATCGCCGCGGTGCTATGCTCGATGAGCGCTCTGAAGGGCATCTTGCAGCGCCAACATTTCAGGCATTTTACCGTCAGTTGCTCGACACTTATATGCGTCCTATTTCTCGCATGTTATTTCCTGAGATAATAGGATATGACACACAAACCTTTGGCTTTTCGATTCATTATCAGCCAAGTACAGATGCATCGATTCGCCCTCATACAGATGCGTCGGCAGTAACGTTAAACATTAACTTGAATTTACTCAGGTGAGGAATTTACCGGCTCTAGTGTCGACTTTTACGCCCCTAGTACAGGTAAAACTCATTCGTTAATATTTAAACCAGGCACAGCCATGCTGCATAGAGGAAACGTAGTGCATGCCGCTCAACCCATCACTAGCGGAGAGCGCACCAACATTGTACTTTGGCTATACGGTGATAGAGGCTTAATTCCGCAACGAGGTGCAGCCAGAGAAACGGTTGACGCCGATGTACGCTGGACTAAGCCGATAACGGTGAGTGATGGATTCGCACCCTTCTAGACCTAATCCATAAGACATGCCCTGCGCGAACCATCCGCAGGGCTATTTAAGTACTGCACCAGCGCTATTGAGACACCCATCATAGAACCCAATCAGGACACTCATGATTAGAGCGACAAAATCAGGACACCCATGATTAGTGATTCGGTATTAAGGTAGAGTGGTTGGTTAGTGTGCTTCTGGATTTAGCGCTAGCAACAAACCGGCTCCGGCTCGTATCATCATCCTTGCACGTTATTAGCAGGGACTACCGGAATGACAGACTATGAAAACGTCATTGCTAAAATAGATGAATACCACCTTTATGATTTCGCTGGGTTTTTAGCCGAGAACTATTCTTTTGAAACCCTGCTGGGAACGAATGGATTCGTATATGGATGTTAGAATTAAACGTTGGATTCACTGCGCTATTGCCTATTGGCTTGAACAAAATATCCGCGCGCGCGATAATCACCTCTTGAAACGAATTCAGGGGCATTCACATCACTTATTCATACCCAATAGGCACAACCGGCGTAAAATGGACTAACACAGAAAAAGCACAATGGTTGGCATTGCAATGCGTAAAACGTTCTTATGCTGATGATGTTTTGAGCCAAATAAATAGCTTAGCTAAGCAGTTTACGATTAAACAATATGCAAATTTAAGATATGACTCGACAGAATTTCCACTATTTTATCTAAGCAGTGTAAACTGGGATAAATCAAAACCTAATGTACTGATTACCGGCGGCGTCCATGGCTATGAAACAAGCGGGATATTTGGTGCACTACGATTTGCCGATAGTGCCGCGCAGCAGTACCATGCTCGTTTTAACTTGATGATAGTGCCATGTGTGAGCCCTTGGGCGTACCAAACCATTAATCGATGGAATCCAAACGCTATTGATCCTAATCGTTCTTTTTATCCCAATAGTCCTGCGCCTGAATCAGCTGCTTTAATGGGATTAGTCAAAGACTTGGATTTTATTATGCATATAGATTTGCATGAAACTACCGATACAGACAATTCAGAATTCAGACCAGCCTTAAGTGCACGAGATGCGGTAGAACACAAAGAATGGGCAATTCCCGATGGCTTCTATACCGTTGGCGATACGATAAAACCTAATCCTGAATTTCAAAAAGCAATTATTGAATCAGTAGAAAAGGTAACTCACATTGCTCCTGCTGATGGATCTGGCAGATTGATTGGCGAAGTGATACAACAAAAAGGCGTGATAAACTACGCAACCAAAGCCTTAGGCTTATGCGCTGGGTTAACAGATGCTAAATTTGTTAGCACTACAGAAGTTTACCCAGACAGTCCAAAAGTAGATGGTGAAAACTGTATTCAAGCCCAAGTGGCAGCGATAACGGGTGCCTTAGACTTTGTCAGTCAATATTAGGCAACCAAACCGATTCAGCTAAATACTCCATGGCTCAATCGCCCCTTCAAGCAAATTGGTAATTACATTTACCCTTTGGCTATTTGGGGTAAAGTAAATTGGACCAGCCTCCAACGCCTACCTTAGACGGTCATTTAAACACCCCTGAAGAACATTGACATTGAAAATGGGCTTAGACTAAAAGTATACGCAAATAAGCAATTTTATACCTAAATAGTTATTCTATATACAATGCTAATTGGTTACTATTAGTACAATTTAGAATCGAAAAGCCCATGTTCTGATGGTTAACCGCTTATTATCAAATATATTTATTGAAACTTTAGAGCAAGCAATCGACAGTGTAGTGGTGATTGATTCTAACAATCATATTCTACTTTACAATCACGCTGCTGAAAAATTATGGGGCTATACCAAAGAAGAAGTTATTGGGCAAAACGTAAGAGTTCTTGTACCAGATAACCTTAAAGCAAATCATGACAACCTCATCAATAATAATCGAAAAACAGGTGTTAATAAGATAGTTGGCACTAGCCGTGAAGTCCCCATTATGTGCAAAGACGGCGGTCAAAAATGGGGCGCAATGTCTATCTCTAAAGTACATTCTGACGGAAAGATACTGTATACCGCATTTATTAAAGATGTAACGGAAGCAGTTAAAAATAGAAAGCACTTAGAATTACTCTCTTTAGTTACAGATCAAACTGATAATGCGATTATCATAGTAGATAACAATTGGCGTATCATTTATGTAAATCAGGGCTTTACCACTTTATTTGGTTACAGCGATTTTGAAGTTATAGGCCATTCACCAATATCGGCCGTTGCCCCTCACATTCCCCCTGTTAAAGTCGACGAAATTAAAGAACATCATCTGGCTGGCCAATCAACCAAAATTGATGAAATGCTCCAAACAAAAACAGGGGAGCGTCTCTGGTGCTCTGTAGTGAGCAACCCCATTCTGAGCGATGAAGGAGAATTAACCCATGCTGTAATGATCTTATCTGAGATCACGAAAACAAAACTGCATGAAATTTTACACCAAAAAATATTGATGGCCATTGCCTATGATGAGCCGTTAGAGCGTATTATGGATAATGCGTGTAGTGAAATAAGCAATCTCAGTGAAAGTATCACACCAGCAATATTAAAACTGAACGATGAAAATCAATTGCAATTGTTATCGGCGCCAAAGCTGCCACCGTCTTATCGTAAACTGCTAAATAAAATGGAAGTTGCAGAGACAACTAGCTCAGCTGGTTGCGCCATATATAGAGGGTGTTCTGTTCTATCAGCCGATATTGCAAGTGATCCTTTATGGAGTAGTGAGTACAAAAATGCATTAGAACGATTAGCCTATACCGGTTGCTTGTCTGTACCCATTAAAGGTAGTGACGGAGAGGCTATCGGCGCTATTACGTTCTATTATAAGAATGAAAAAACGCCCTCCGATTTACATCAAGACTTATTAAATGTACTAGGCCCATTGTGTACACTAGCTATTGAACGTGAAAAACAGCGGGAAAGTATAAAAAAGCTAGCCTACTATGACCCTCTCACTAAATTACCCAATAGACGGCTTTTGTATGCCAATGCCGAACATATTTTACAAGAGGCATCCAATAACAAAACCAAGTTAGCGTTTTTGTTTTTAGATCTAGATCGATTTAAGCAAGTTAACGATACATATGGCCACGCCACAGGCGATCAACTATTAAAAGCAATTTCAGAAAGATTAACCGAAGTTGGTAATAACCATACTTTGGTGGGGCGTTTGTCTGGCGATGAATTTGTTGCTGTGACTCCGTTTCGACAAAATGAAGAATTGAACATTTTTGTTGAAGAACTAAAGCAGAAAACCTCTTTACCGCTAACCATTGAAGGCAATAAATTTACTCCATCCATGAGTATTGGGATCAGCACATTCCCTGATGATGGACGTGACATTGGCACGTTGATTCAGCGCGCAGACGTAGCGATGTATCAAGCTAAAACGTCGGGTAGAGGACGATTTACCTACTTTAGTCACGAACTCAATCAGTTGGCTCAAGATCGCCAAGAGCTTGAAGTCGATCTAGAAAAGGCGATTAAAGACAATGTACTTGAGCTGCATTATCAACCTCAGATTTCAATAGAAGATGGAAAAATCTGCGGAGTAGAGGCCCTAGCAAGATGGGATCACCCAAGGTTAGGACAAATCTCTCCAAGTAAATTTATTCCCATTGCTGAAGATTGCGGTTTAATTGAGGCTTTAAATCAGTGGGCAATTCATAGTGCTTGTAAACAAATGGCATCCTGGAAAGAGCAAAAAATCGATATTCCTAGAGTATCGGTAAATTTATCACTTCATAATTTCCATAACATAAATTTATGCGAACTTATTTTAGGTGAACTTGATAATTTTAATCTCGCTCCTTCCTGCTTAATTTTAGAACTTACCGAGAATGTCTTATTAGATACCAATCCAAGCACAATTAAGGTTTTACTAGATATCCACGAAAGTGGTATTAGTTTCTCGATGGACGATTTTGGAACGGGTTACTCAAGCTTAAGTTATTTACAAAAAATACCGATAAAAGAGCTGAAACTTGATCGTAGTTTTGTTAGTGATATAGAAAATGACAATACAAGCAGAGCTCTTAGCAAAGCTATATTGCAAATTGGAAAAAGCCTTAACATTAAGGTTGTTGCCGAAGGAATCGAAAATAAAGAGCAATATGGAATATTAAAATCCCAAGGATACCACATAGCTCAAGGTTACTTATTTTCACACCCATTAAACTCAACAAAATTGGAAACGTGGATAACAAACGTGTTCCCTAAGGATTGATACGCACATGCTATTTAACAACAAGAAGATGTCATTACAGATTGAAGCTTTGGAAAAAAAGTTAATCGAATTTAACAGTATTCAGCATGATTTAAAAAAGGAAATGATTTACTGCTCTATCAATAAACGTGGTGTGATAACAGAAGTAAATGAACACTTTGTTAATTCATGTGGCTATTCTTCTGAAGAATTAGTTAATAAGAGTTTCGTTGATTTTATTTTAAAAGAATCACGAAATAAGCCCTATTGTATGAACATGTTAGAAGCTATTTCAGCGGGGCTGCATTGGCACGGAGCCATTCAATTTGTCAGTAGCGAAGGAAATGTATTGTGGTATCGAAGCATTATTCAGCCTATTAAAAATAATGAAGGTGATGATATAAACCTCGCGGTGTATTCTTCAGAACTAACCAGAACAATATCCGAGTCAAGGAGCAAGCAGGACATGTTAGATGCCCTAAGCCGCTCTTCGGCCGTGATTGAATTTGATTTGGATGGGATTATTCTTGATGCCAATGAAAACTTCATAAGAGGGATGAAATATAGCAAAGAACAAATAGTTGGTAAGCATCATCAAATATTTTGTGACCCTGAAGAAGTTAAGAGCTTGGACTATTCAAGATTTTGGCAAAAATTGAATCAGGGCCATTTTATTACTTCCAGATTCAAAAGATATGATAGCCAAGGTGGCTTGGTATGGCTTGAAGCATCGTATAACCCTATACATGATGACAATGGCGTTTTATATAAGGTTGTTAAGTTTGCAACTATCATCACTGAGCAAATGGATAGAGAAATAGCCATCTCGGAAACGGCTCAAGTTGCATTTGATATATCGAAGAAAACCGATGCCGATACAGATAAGGGCATGAGTGTCATAGAAACTACAATTGATACAATGGAGCAACTTTCTGCACAAATGCGTACGGTAAGTGAAGGTATCTTCGATTTAGAGAAACATTCGCGAACAATTGCAGGATTAGTGAACAACATAAGTGGTATTGCTGATCAGACCAATCTGTTAGCGCTAAACGCCGCGATAGAAGCCGCGAGAGCAGGAGAGCAAGGGCGTGGATTTGCTGTTGTCGCGGATGAGGTTCGCCAACTCGCGCTACGGACAACTACTACGACTGATGAAATTGTCAAAGTTGTGAATGACAACAAACACTTAACCGAAAATGCTGTAGCACTTATTGAGCAAAGTTTGAAACAAGTGCAAACAGCGTTAGAGTTGTCAAATGATGGCGGGAAAGTCATGAATGAAATTAAAACAGGAGCGAGAGAAATAGTCGATGCAGTTGGCAGCTTTAACAAAAACTTATAACTGACAGCAAGCGTTCACTCACTTGAGGTGTAGGAGCTCAGATTTGAGGCTATAAAAATATAAATCTAGCTCCTACAATTTTTGCTATTTAACTAAGCCACTTCAGAATCATCAAATTAAGAACACGGTTAAACCACTTGCCCGGCTACCCAGCCGCTAGACCAAGCCCATTGGAAGTTATAGCCTCCCAACCAGCCTGTTACGTCCATCACTTCTCCAATGAAATACAACCCACTGACCTTTTTAGCTTCCATGGTTTTTGAGGATAGTTCGTTTGTGTCTACCCCACCAAGTGTTACTTCTGCTGTGCGGTAGCCTTCAGTACCATTGGGTTTAAGTTGCCACTGATGAAAGGCTTCTGCCACCTGCTCTAGCTGTTTTCCTTGATACTGTTTTAGCGGTTTATTGGCAACATTAAAATAAGGCAAAACCGCTAGAACATAACGTTTCGGATAAATTTGCCCTAGTGCTGTGCTAAGCTGAATATCGGGCTGGTTATGCTGAGCCTTTTGAAGTTGAGCTAGCAAATCACCATTCGGATATAAGTCAAATTCGACAGTTTGACCTGATTGCCAAAATGAAGAAACTTGTAACACAGCTGGACCACTTAAGCCTCTGTGAGTAAACAATATGTTTTCGTTAAAACTCACGTTATTGCAGTTAGCGCTAGCGTCTAGTGATATACCACTAAGTTCAGACAGTATTTTTTTGTCTTGTTCATGTAAGGTAAAAGGTACTAGTCCAGCGCGAGTTGGTTTTACCTTGAGGCCAAACTGTTCGGCGATTTGATAACCAAAAGGGCTGGCGCCTAATTTGGGAATAGATAAACCGCCAGTTGCCACCACCAACGATTCGCATTGATATTCACCTTGGCTTGTGTGCAACAAAAAACCTGCGTCTAACTTTTCAATACTTAGTATTTCGCACTGTTGACACACACTTGCGCCGGCTTTTTTACACTCAGCCAGTAACATGTTTAAAATGTCTTTGGCACTGTCATCACAAAACAACTGCCCTAGTGTTTTTTCATGGTAGGCAATACCATATTCGGCCACTAGCCCAATAAAATCCCATTGGCTATATCGGCTTAAGGCTGATTTAGTGAAATGCGGATTGCCGCATAAAAAATTCTCGTGACTGGTATACATATTTGTAAAGTTACAACGACCACCGCCAGACATTAATATTTTTCCGCCAATACGTTTAGCGTGATCAAGCACCGCTACATTGCGACCACGTTTAGCCGCTTGCGCTGCACAAAACAGCCCAGCAGCCCCCGCCCCTATAACGATTACATCTACATTTTTCAACGTATTGCCTAAAACTAAGTAAATATGGCCGAGATTATAAGGTAATAAATGATAAATTACTCCTAAGATTCATACTCAAAAAAACAGGTTAACTATGACTAATTCTGCACCGAACACTAACGAACTGATTGATTTAAGTCATCGCATTTTCGATGGACTAGTTACTTATAAAGGCTTACCCGCACCTATCATGTGCGACTACTTAAGCCGCGAAAAGTCGAAAGAGATCTACGGTAATGATTACCAAGTGCAAATTGGTAAAATTGAAATGGTCAGCAATACCGGCACTTATCTTGATTCACCTTTTCATTTTGACGAAAACGGCGCAGACCTAGCTGCATTGTCTTTAGAACTATTGGCTAACCTACCTGCGGTATTAGTGGATGTTAAAGACCAAATAAAAATTGATGTAGACACGTTTACTGGCGTAGACGTGGCGGGTAAAGCTGTGTTGGTTTATACCAATTGGAGTCAACATTGGGATAGCGAACAGTACTTTGAGAACCATGCTTACCTAACCGAACAAGCAGCACAATGGTTGGTGGCCAACGGTGCTAAACTAGTAGGCATTGACAGCCATAACATTGACGACACTCGTGGCAAACTGCGTCCCGTACACAAGCATTTATTGGGCAATGACGTGCTAATTGTTGAACACATGACTAATTTAGCACGCCTACCCAAAAACGGATTTAGATTTTTTGCCGTGCCTCCCAAAATCACAGGCGTGGGTACTTTTCCGGTTAGGGCTTTTGCGCAAGTAGTCGTCCCTTAAGAACAGCACTGATCATTCTTTACCTGCTTTTACTTATTCTTTAACTACGCATTGTTGACAAGAACGTTGACTTTTCACCTTTTGACCAATGAAATTAAGTTTGGCAACATTCTGCAAACCTTTAGTCTGCAACTTATTACATCAAGCCAATAAAAATTCATTTAGAATAATGATCTCAACCCATCGTAATTACATATTTATGACTAAACTCGCCAGCATTTTTGCATTTCTTATCATACTCAATAGCTGTGCTAATAAGGATTGGCGCACTGCATCAAGGGAGCCCGCAGGCTTAGCACCTAACCCAGCAACCGAAAAACAAGCGGTAATTGAGTTCTATGCCGCCGATGCCTTTAGTTGGCGCGGCTGGTTCGCGGTACATACTTGGTTTGCGTTAAAAGAACAAAATGCCGAACAGTACTCGGTTTACGAAGTAACAGGTTGGCGGGTAAAAAGAGGACTCCCTGCATTACACCAGTACTTAACCCCTACCCCAGATCGATACTGGTTTGGCGCTAGGCCCGAAGTGCTATTGTCAATCAAGGGAGACAAAGCTGCGAGGTTAATCCCTAAAATTCAACAAGCGGTTGCACGATACCCTTGGGCCGATGAATACTCGGTCATACCAGGCCCTAATAGCAACACTTTCCCAACTTGGATTGGCTTGCAAGTGCCAGAACTGGGTTTAGATATGCCTTTTAACGCCATTGGCAGTAGTTATGCCAACTAGAGCCTGATTATAACTGAATAGACCAAGTTAAAAGAAAACAAGGACACCCATAAAGAAAACAAGGACACCCATCATAATTTGATAAATCATAGAAAACAAGGACACCCATCATAATTTGATAAATCGTAGATTTATACTAGGCTATCGTTAAGCGGTTGTGCTTGTGTTTATTCATTTTCGGAGGCGTTATGACTCAGAAAAGAGCCAGTTTAATCAGTTTATCAGACACCCCATTTTATCATTGTGTTTCCCGTTGTGTGCGCCGTTCATTTTTGTGTGGCGTTGACCATTATTCAGGGCAAAATTATGAGCACAGGCGGGCTTGGGTAGAGGAGCGCTTGTTGTTTTTGTCTTCGGTGTTTGCCATTGATATTTGTGCTTATGCGGTGATGAGCAATCACGTACATGTGGTGTTGCATGTGGATGTAGACAAAGCGCTAAATTGGTCGAATAAACAGGTATTAGCGCTGTGGCATACGCTCTATAAGGGGACGTTGTTGACCCAGAGGTTTATGCGAGATGATGAGCTAACAAAAAGTGAAATGCATACTCTTGAAGACACCATTGCGGTTTATCGCCAGCGTTTGCACGACATCAGTTGGCTCATGCGCAATCTCAACGAGCACATCGCCCGAGAAGCCAACAAAGAGGACGAGTGCACTGGCAGGTTCTGGGAAGGGCGGTTTAAATCACAAGCTCTGTTAGATAACAGAGCTCTATTAGCCTGCATGGCCTATGTGGATTTAAATCCCATTCGCACAAAAATAGCGACAACCCCTGAAAACTCCCATCACACCAGCATTCAAAAACGCATTCACGCGTTGAAAACTAACCAACACCCACCCCACACGCTGTTGCCATTTGTGGGTAACCCTAGGCAAAACATGCCCAAAGGTATTTCATTCTCATTAAAAGATTACTGCGAACTAGTGGATATAACAGGCCGTGTTATTCGCGAAGATAAACAGGGTCATATCGCCACTACCCAACCAGCAATATTACAAAGATTGGGATTATCAGACGCACAATGGCTCACCCTTACCACAGAGTTCGAACAACACTTTTGCTATGCCGTTGGCTCAGAGCACATGATGCGACAATTTGCTGAGCATACCCATCACCGGCAAATACAGGGCATTAGCAACGCGAGAGCCTTATTGGCTTAATCAAAAATTCTGTCAACGCACATTCCATCCCCGTATAACGGCGATTGAGCATACCTACCATTCAGTAAAAACAGTGTTTTTTTCACTTTTTACACATCAAAACTCAAGCAACCTAGAAATGTATAAAGATAAGAATAAGCCAAGCACTTCGATTGCCTATCTGCGAACGTTAACTAGAAATTATGGGTGTCCTAATTTATTTATGGGTGTCTACATTTATTTCATAGCAACGCGAGAGCCTTATTGGCTTAATCAAACATCCTGTCAACGTACATCCCATCCCCGTACAGCGGGGATTGAGCATACCTACCATTCGTAAAAACAGTGGTTTTTTCACTTTTACACATCAAAACTCAAGCAACCGAGAAATTTATAAAGATAAAAATAGGCCAAGTACTTCAATTGCCTATCTGCGAACGTTAACTAGAAATTATGGGTGTCCTTTTTAGCTGACTAGAAATTATGGGGGTCCTTATTAGCTTTATTCTTGCAAATTGGCGATGCGTTTTTCTAGTGGTGGATGGCTAGCAAACATCTTTTGTACCTTGCCAGCGCTAATAGCAAAAGCGGCCATTTCGTCGGGCATGGGAGGCGCATTTTGAAAGCTCTGTAAGCGCTTTAATGCGGCTACCATGTTATTTTTACCTGCTAACTTCGCACCACCTTCGTCTGCTCTGAATTCCCGGTAGCGAGAAAACCACATGACAATCATGCTAGCCAATATGCCTAATATTATTTCGCAAATAATAGACACTATCCAAAATGCGGGGCCATGACCTCGTTCAACTTTAAATACCACTCGGTCGACCACATGCCCAATCACCCGCGAGATAAACACCACAAAAGTATTAATTACACCTTGTAGTAAAGTCATAGTCACCATATCACCATTGGCAACATGACTGACTTCGTGGGCTAACACGGCTTCTACTTCGTTTTGCGACATTTGCGCTAACAAGCCAGTACTTACCGCCACCAGCGCGTTGTTTTTATTCCAGCCTGTGGCAAAAGCGTTTGGACTTGGATGATCAAATATACCCACTTCAGGCATACCGATATTGGCTTGTTCGGCTTGCCTTTTCACTGTTCTGACTAACCACTGTTCATTGCTAGAACTAGGCCTGTCAATTACATGTACGCCCATTGAGCGTTTAGCCATAAACTTAGACAATAACAAGGAAATAATTGAGCCGCTAAAGCCTATCACTGCTGAGTAAACTAACAGTGCACCTAAGTCCAAATCCACACCATTTTGCTGCAACAAGCCTTCAATTCCTAACAAACTAAAGGTCACACTTATTAGTGCAATAACGGCAATATTAGTACCTAAAAACATTAATATTCTAAACATGTTTTCCTCACGTATTTGTTAACTCCGCGTTTCAATTAATGTTAACCTATGTGGGTACGAATAAACCCTAAATCAATGGAATAACATGTAAGAATTTTATTGTAATTCACTTCCATGCAAATCCAAGAATAAAACCCTAAAAAGAGTTAAGAGCAGGCCTTTATGTCAAATACCTTTCTAGCTGATGATGGCACAATTCGCTGTAGTTGGTGCCAAGCGACCGAGCAATATATTGACTACCACGACAATGAATGGGGTTATCCAGTTGCCGATGACCAAACATTATTCGAAAAGATATGCTTAGAGGGTTTTCAGTCAGGACTCAGTTGGTACACCATATTGGTTAAGCGTGAGAATTTTAGAAAGGCGTTTGCTAACTTTGACTTTGACCAAGTAGCTAGTTTTACTCAGCAAGATGTTGAACGGTTAGTAGTAAATGCTGGCATTATTCGCCACCGAGGCAAAATAACGGCCACTATCAACAATGCCAAGCGGGCTCAAGATCTAATAAAAGAGTTTGGTTCTTTGGCTAGTTATTTTTGGCAATTTGAACCCAAAAGAGATGAATCGTTAGATCCAGAGATATTAGCAACCTGCCCAGAGAGTGTCGCGTTGTCAAAGGATTTGAAAAAACGAGGTTGGAAATTTGTCGGCCCAACAACTATGTATGCATTTATGCAAGCTATGGGAATGGTCAATGATCATGCGTTGACCTGCGTTGGACACGAAAAATCGAGGCAACTACGATTAGCTTTGGTTAGACCATAATATCGCCATTTCTATCAATATGTTTTATATTGTCCGGGTAGTGGTCGATATTAAATTGTGCATTTTTTCAGGGAAAACTAAACCGTTAAGGAGAAACGCCTGAATTTACTTAAACAACTTGTGGACAGCAAATTTGGGCAATTAATTCGTTCCAGCTTTGTATCACTTGATGCCACACCTGAAAAAGCAGAACTTTACCATCGCCGCCAATTTATGGCTGTACTGCATGTTGTTCCTCTTAGCAGTCTAGGTACTTATTTTATTGCGGTACTTGGGCTGATTAGCGCTTGGCCAATACTTAACCGTGGCGCCTTAATTGTATGGTTTTTGCTACTAATGTTTATCGGAAGCTGCAATTTGTTGCTGTGGCGACAGTATCTAATTAAAAAAAGTGGCACACATACACTCATTTTAAGAGCCACCTGTTTACTTTCAATATAGCCCTCGCCGCCTTTTTATATGCTTATTTTTCCATACAGGTATTCTCTATTTACGACCCACATGACCGTATTACATTGATGGCGGTAGTAGCTACATTTGCGGTAACAGGTGGCTGGATGTTTGCAAGCTTACCCGTGGCAGGTGTCTTGTGGAGCGTTTTTTTGGTCGGTACGCTTGGCATTGGTCTACTGACGTTTCATAGTGGTTATCAAGCGCTAGGCTATCTTTCAATTATATATTGTGTATTTTTGGTAGCCACGGTCATGACCACCTCTCATAAATTTTTACAAGGCTTAGTTGCTGAAACCAAAATTGAACAACAAGGAGAATTAATAGAGTTATTGTTGAATGACTTTGAAGAAAACGCTAATGATTGGTTGTGGGAAATAAACCATAACGATTTTTTACAACACGTATCGATGCAATTAGTCGATGCCACCAAGCAATCAATCGAAAATCTAAAAAAGCAAAAATTTAATCACATTTTACAAACTCTGCTAGATCGCGAACAACAACAGTTCACCACGCTAAATAATCAACTCAAACACCACTTCACCTTAGGGAAGCCCTTTAAAGATGTGTTATTGCCTGTTTATATAGGTCAACAACATAGGTGGTGGTCGTTTACCGCTAAGCCCTTTTTGATGAACATCAATCAATAAAAGGCTGGCGAGGCGTCGTCAGCGATGTGACCGAAATAAAAACAAAAGAACAAGAATTAATCCGCCTAGCCAACCAGGATTCACTGACAGGCATTGCCAATCGGCATCAGTTTATCAATTGGCTGGACGAATATATTAGGCTGCCAAGTCAACCCGCACCTAGTTATCTTATGATGCTGGACTTAGACAACTTCAAACACGTAAATGATTCACTAGGCCATCATGCGGGTGATCAATTACTGCGCCACTTGTCTGCACAAATAAAAAGCGTGCTACCTGAAGAAGCCTTGTTAGCTAGGTTGGGCGGAGACGAATTTGCTATATTGATTAGGCATACAAATACACAGGAAGTGAGCCAAGCCAGTGCCGAAAAGTTATCCCACAGTATCCGCGAAGCCGTTGCCACCCCATTTAATTTACATGGGCACAGAATCGAATCTAAAATCAGTATTGGCATTAGCTTTGCGCCACAAGATGGATTGGATCCGAATGAGGTACTAAAAGCTGCCGACATCGCCTTATATCATGCTAAAGAAAAACGAAACCGCAGCAGCTTTTTTACAGACTATTTAAAACAAAAGACCCTATACAAACAAAGGTTGCTCAATGATTTACAAGTAGCCATTGATGAACAACAATTTTTTCTAGTTTATCAACCTCAATTTAACTTAACCGCTATGCAATTAACCAGTTTTGAAGCCCTCATTAGATGGCAGCATCCAGAGCTGGGTCAAGTCACTCCCGATGACTTCATTCCACTAACAGAGAGCAGTCAATTAATTATTCCATTAGGCGAATGGGTACTACAACAAGCCTGTGAGGATGCGTTGCATTGGCCGGAGTCAATTAACGTAGCGGTCAACGTATCAGCAATACAACTAGAGTATTCGGATTTTGGCGAAGCAATTGAAAATACAATCCGCAGCACTGGACTCGCCCGAAAAAGATTGGAATTAGAGCTAACTGAGTCTTCAATTATGAACAACAGCGAGCGGAATATGGCGATACTAGAAGCTTTTCGAGCTTCAGGTGGACGAATCGCCATAGATGATTTTGGAACGGGCTTTTCTTCATTCTCTTATCTGCATTCATTTCCGTTAGACAAACTCAAAATTGATCGCTCTTTTATTCAACTACTTAGTGCAGAGCTGGGGGATAACTCTGCTATGACAATTGTCAACTCGATAGTTAAACTGGGAATTGCACTTGAACTACAAGTAACCGCAGAAGGCATAGAAACTGAAGCTCAGCATCAACATTTAAAAAGTCTAGAGTGCCAATTAGGCCAAGGATATTTTTATGCTAAACCGATGACTGCGGCGCAGCTTCACACTTTTATTCCAAATAGCACCAGCCAAAATTGACTATGCCTTTTCACAAAGCATTCGGTATTTTGTATACACGGCTACACAATACAATCGCGATGTGGCTGTTTGGGTTTTCGACAATTTTAAGGTGGGTTTGCCGCACAGGTACAATTTGCTTACCCACCTCACGAAAATGACAAGCCTTCTGTTTACGCTCAACAATTAGTGCACGAAAAACAACACGATCTCGACTGCAATCAAAATAATAATGATCCATTCCAAAAATGAAGAATGTTTATGATGCTGCTCAGCGGCTAACATTTCATATAATTCATTAATAGTACCCAATTTCATAGTAAGGAGTTCTACCCTAGGTTTTAGGTCTAAATACTTACTGACGGTTAAATATTTTTGCTCTTGCTCGGGATATTCCCAGAAAAACTCCGGTGTATCTAGCAAGTTAAAGTGCAACAAAATGTCGCTTTTAATGCTAAACAAGTCACCGCGCAACATCGATAGTTTATTGCGCCCTAAGGGCATTTTCCCTGTTTTAGCTAAAGCTTGCGACAAATAAGCGTTATTCTTAATCGTATTCTCTGCCGTTCTTTCAAAGCTTTCTAATGTTGCCGATTGAGTCAGGCCATGACTAACCGCTAGTAACGTTAAAGTGCTACCATCGGGAATAGTCAGTTGGTCATCTATCATTTTCACCGATTGATATTCTTCTACTTTAAATTCGAAACACTCATCAACTACTTGCGCCGCTTTTTGTTGAATGCTGCCTTCGATTATCTCAAGCAATTGTTGTTTTTTAGCAACACTCATTCCCCACGCAATTACCACCCCATAATCAAAAACAAACAAGTGGCCCTTGGGGGTACTTACACTTAACGCATCTCGGTATTGCTTAACAAAATAAATGCTGGCAATTTTCTGTTTCAATGTACTTAGTGTGATCTCATTCCCCAACAACATGATTTCAACAGTAGAATTAGCAAAATTTGTATTCATTCTTATTTTCACCTTATAACGTTATTCAGCCACGTAGCCATTAGTCCAAGCTTGTGTTTAAGAAGTTTGGATATAACACCAAGGCTGTACGTAGCTTGTTTTTTCCATAGCTAGACAACTTTATAAAGTCTTCCTTAGCCAGCGGAATATGTTGACAATCAAACCCCATGACATGACCATCGGGTACACTTGGGTCGTGAAAATATAAGCAATCTTGGTCCATCGCAGTTATGGTCACCCAGTGTGGAACTTTGTAACCATCCATACGATAAGTACTAATTAGGCTTACTACACGGCCACCATTTTCTAACGCATTTTGTAAAACACTTAACTCGAACTCTGCCGTTTCAATTTGTATGTTTTTTTGTAGAGCCTGAGCGGCAAATTGCGCTTCTACTAACTCTAGGGTTTGTTTTTTGTGTTCGCTTCGCACACCTGCTGTAAACAGAGGCAAAGCTTGGTTTATGAACACTTTGGCACTAAAGCCTCTTTTTTCAGCGGCTAACGCCAAACCAAGAGGATGACAACCACCATGCCCCGCCATCATAAAAATAGTGGTCGCCTCACGCCATAAATCTAGTTCGGTTTTTTGATCCATAGTTACCTTGGGCGCAATACTATTCATGGCCATCATCAGTGCTGCCGGGCCACAAGTGAAATCAGTACTTTGCTGATACCAAGGGTAAGTAGGTAACCGACTAAAATTAGAATAATGGCGAATGGCCTTTTGCATCCTTAAGGCGTCATTGTTATTTTCATAATAGTTTTTATAGTCGCCAAACACCTTGTAACCCATAGATTCATACAAACCTATGGCACGCTGATTAGTTTTTTCCACTTCTAAACGCAAGAACAACTTACCGACAGCCACACTTTGTTTTTCTAACTCAATTAACAGCTGCTTACCGAGCCCTAGGCCTCGCATGGTTGGGCTAATTGCTAATGAATACAACCTCGCTAAACGCGTACCCTTGCGCATAATAACTAAACCATAACCCACAATTTCAGCACCCTGCTCGAGCACCATAAAAATACGCTGGGTAGACTGCAGCCAGTTTTTAAAGCTTCGTTTGCTCAGTCGGTCAGAGTTAAAACAGGCTTGCTCTAGAGCCACCAACGCGGGCAAATCTGCCAACTTAGCCTCACGGCTGATAAACTGTTGATATGCAGTCTTCATCAGCGACCTCTTTGCTCTAAACGAGTGGCGAATTCTTGCATCACCTGCATGTATAACTCTTCACCCAAGTATTTATCTTCTACACCATAATCTAAGCTTGGGTTGTCATTGACTTCAATGACATACACTTTGTCTTCGTGATGCTTAATATCAACTCCATACAAACTAGACCCGATAAATGAACAAGCATTCACTGCAGCTTCAAGCACCTTTCTTGGTACTTCAAAAGTAGGCAAAGTCTCAAAGTCGCCCGACGAAAAACGTTTTGAACCATGGTTATAAATTTGCCAATGGTTACGTGCCATGTGGTAGCGACATGCGTAAATCGCTCGGCCATTTAGCACACCGATGCGCCAGTCAAACTCTGTATAGATATATTCCTGTACCAAAATAATCGCCGACTCGGTTAACACTTCACTGATCTTACTCACTAGCCCTTGGTGATCTGCTACCTTAAATACCCCTTCGAAAACGAGCTTTCTGGTAGTTTTAACACCATCGGAAAGCCAAACTCCTGCTCTAAATCGGCGATAGTTTGCTCCGACGCATCTAACACGAATCGAGTTCTAGGTGCTGGAATATGGTGATAGGTAAACGCATCGTGTAAAAACACCTTATTGCAACAACGTAAAATTGAATCGGCATCGTCTATCACCACCAGCCCTTCACGCTCAGCTGCACGCGCTAACTCATAAGTGTGATGGCGAATAGCCGTAGTTTCGCGAATAAACAACGCATCAAAACGACTCAACAAACCTATGTGATTAGCTGATACTAACTCAGCGTTAATGCCAAAATGTTTAGCCGCCTTAACAAAACGTTTAAGCGCACCGTTATCGCTAGGAGGCAAGGCTTCTTGCTCGTTAACCAAAATCGCCATGTCCCAACGCAAATGTTTGTTATTTTTTTTATTGCGCCACACCTGATTAGTAAAATGCTCAAGACGCTGCAAGAATACTTCTAGTTGGCTGTGTTCTAACTGACCTAAATCAAATAAGCATACCCATACATACAACTTGCCTTCGCGCCAATACAAATCCAGTTTCAAAATCGGTGCGGAGTATTGCTCAAACACGTATTTGGCTACTTTGTTAACGCAAAAATTCTGATGCCAGCCAAAATACACCAAGGCGTCAAATGACTCTTGCTTGATAAAATGCCGAGACACAGAGCTAGGTATCAACAGCTCACGACCATTTTTTTCGCTGGCTAAATCGTTAATGGTGCTCACACTGGGTAGCACTTTGTGGCATCTAGCTTCGGCTAATAACGAACAATAGTACCCCTAGCTCAAGTACTGACTTGAATCACATAGGTTAATTAGTCGCGTTGATTGTTCATGCTTTTTCGGAAAATCCGCAAGGTATTGATTAAAATCAATCGCTTTAATATTTGCACCTAACTGGTCTGAAGTTTGGTTAAGTACAATTAGGGTTTTGTGCATTGTTCTATTTCCAGTATTAGAAAATTATTAGCCAGCCCGAGGCTGAAGATTCGGCGCATCGTACTCTGTTTAAGCCAATTGTGAAGAGCTCCCGCAACGCAAAATATTTATCTTCAAGAACACTTTTATTAATCTTGTAGATTGCTTTATTCTTGCAGTACATCAAGGCACCCAACGCCTTATAAAACCAATAAATAAAAGAGCTTTTATGGATATTCGATTTCTTGTGACGTTTATGGAAGTAGCCGAGACACGGCACTTTGGTAAGGCGGCTGAAAACCTGTACTTAACCCAGTCGGCGGTTAGCGCGCGGATTAAACAGCTAGAAGAGTATTTTAATTCTGCGTTATTTGTGCGCAATAGAAATAGTTTGCAGCTCACTGTGGCGGGTGAAAAGCTATTACCTTACGCAGAAACATTGGCAAAAACCTTGAACAAGGCACGCCAAGCGTTAAGTGACGAAAATGTTCAGCAGTTGACCATTGCCTGCACAACCAATGCTTGGGATTTACATTTAAAGCAACAACTAACGCCTCTGAAAACAGCGTTTCCCGAAGTGGCAATTAAGGCCGATGTATTAACAAACGAACAATTAATGCGAATGGTACATGAGCATGCCATTGATTTAGCGGTCACCACTATCCCATTTAAGTCAGATGATGTGGAAACAATTGAACTCTGCGCTTCAAGTTTAGCCCTTTACTATTCGAGTAAACTCTCAGCAGAAACCGCTAAATCTCAGTTTATACATATCGAATGGGGCAAAAATACAGTGAGTCTATAGATAGAAATTATCCAGAAACGAGGTTAGCAAGATTTCGTACAAGTTCTTTACAGGTTGCCATGGAGTATTTAGCCAGCAACCAGGGTTCGATTATTTTACCTGAGAGTTTTGCGGAAAGTTTTGTCCTGCAAGACACGTTAACGAAAATAGAAACCCTAAACGAGTCACAGGTTAAGTGTTACTTGATTTATTTAAAAGAGGCGAGAAACTCGTGGTTAACCGAGCTTATTGAGTTTTTGAAATAACAAACAAGAGCACATGGCTCCTGTTTGTTAGATAGACAAGGCTAGTCTAGCTTTGTCAGCGCTTTAAAACCTTCACTGGCTAGTTCTTCGTTAACACAGTCCAATAGATATTTTTTTAGCGGTTTATTTTCAGTTCCATACTCGCTAGCCATTTCAGTACAGTATTGTTTTAATTCTGTAATTAGTTCTGCTTTGGCCACAGGTAAATCTTTTGCTGACACAGCAGCAGTTAACAAAACGCCTAAAGATAAAATGACGCTTTTCATATTGTTATTTACTCTTTCAAAATGGTTAATGTAACTCAACAAACTCCGGGCGAGCTTTACGTTTGTTGGCCTTTTGTTTTTTTCTAGAGTTTGCCTCTAGTTCGCCGCTGTATTCAGCGTTAAATCTATGCTTTTTAGCACCTGAGTGGGATTCGAAATTATCTTTTTTAAAATAAAAATTTCTACTCATTACCTTAATCCAAGAAAGTTAATCTAATTCATCGCAGCTTTTGCTGCAGAAGCATTATTGACATGAATAATTAAAAACAAAAACGAAATAATTTGTTCTTCACGAGAAATTATATTGATTCATGCTTGTATCAGCACTGGACGGAACAGATAGCGAAGCAGTGAAATGTTGTTAAATTTAAGTTTTAATGTAAATATTTATATATAAAACCCCAACTTAACTAACTAAGGCTTGATATGACCGCGAAGTTACTTTTTCTCTCTGCTGGTATCTATATGACACTATCGGCATGCACTAATACGCCACAGCCAGACGAATGGATCTCATTGTTCAATGGCCAAGACATAAACGACTGGGTAGTGAAAATAAATCACTATGAACCAGGCGATAATTACGGCGATACCTTTAGAGTCGAAGACGGCTTACTTAAAGTTCGCTACGACCAATATGAGTTTACCGACGAGTTTGGGCATATTTTTTACAAAACCCCTTTTAATAATTTTCACCTGACAGTCGATTATCGCTTTAGCGGTGAATTTGAGGAAGGCGGCCCCCGACATGCAGTTTTAAATAGTGGCGTGATGTTTCATAGCCAATCACCTTATTCAATAAAAAAGAACAAAACTGGCCTGTATCTGTAGAAATGCAATATTTAGCTGACTTAGGCGATGGTAAACGTACCACAGGCAATATGTGCTCACCTGGCACTAATATCGTCTATCAAGGGAAAGTGTTTCCCGGCCATTGTTTGAAATCAAATCACAAAGCGTTACCCAAAGAACAATGGGTAACAGCTGAGTTGATCGTGCAAGGCGAACAAGTCACACAATTAATTAACGGCAAAGTAGTGCTTACATACAGCAATCCTACAATAGACGGAAAAGACAGAACCATAAAAGGTCAAGATGCCGAATTTAAACAGGGAGGTAAACAATTGACATCTGGCTACGTTGCTTTGCAAAGTGAAGGGCAACCAATTGAATTTAAAAACGTTAAGATTAAAAATCTAGATTAGCGTTAAAGTACGAATTAATTTTTGTGTGGAATTATCCGCGTGAGCTAGCGGGTAATTTCACTAGCAACATGTCAAACTTACTCGATTTAGATGCCAACAAAGGAAAGACTAAATTACTCAGAATTGTTATTATGCATTTTTAATAGGTTGTTTCAAAATAATGAACTCGTGAACAAAGGTTGCGATGTCAATTAAATGTAGCGTGGGCTAATTAGCTTAGGGAAAGTAATGCTATTTAAAACAATTAAAAATACTACATCTTCTATATCGGCTTTAGCGATCTGTATTGTTAGCTTAACTATTCTTTTTTTATCAATCAAAGTGCATGAACAGTTGTATTTTGAATCAGTGAAAGGTGATCTAGACGCATTATCTGAGAATATGTCTAGTGATTTGGTGCCTCTTTTAGCCATCCAACCAGATGACTTTGAACTAGCAACTTTGCTTCTACGTTTGGACCGATACGACAATGTAAAATACGCGTATATTTTTGACAACAAGTGGAAAATTCTACAGAACTATCATGGCGTAGCCTACGCTAAAAACACCTCTACCACAGCGACACAACTAGATGAGTTTAAGGGAAAAGACTCTGGGGTTTATGTCCACAATGATGAGTTAATTGCGATAAAACTCGTTGGTGATAAACGATTACCCCTTGGATATTTGATTATTGTACACGATTCAAGTGGCCCATTGAATAAAAGCAAGCTCAGCCTTCTTAAGCAAGTATTACCCTTGACCTTAATTGTGTTAATCGTATTTATTTTTATTCTATTTTGGATCCAAGGAAGGTTGTTTAAACCTTTGAGTAGCTTATCTCGACTAGCGCAAAAAATTCAGAAAACAAATGATTATTCTTTAAAAATCGAGATTAGAGGCAAAGAAGAGGTATCTTCCTTAAGTAAAGATTTAAGTTTGATGATGGAAACCATCAATCAAGAAACCCAAAAGAATAAAGAATACACCGAAAAACTGATGGAACAACAAAAGGCGATGGAGCGACTAGCCAACTTTGACGGCTTAACCGGCTTACCTAACCGCCAGTTTTTCATGGAAAACCTAAGGCTAGAACTGGCCAAAGCTGAACGTGCTGATAAAAACCTTGGTGTTAATGTATTTTGATCTCGATGGCTTTAAAGGGGTAAATGACTCATTCGGTCATGAAATAGGAGACGCAGTACTAATGGAGGTTTGTCGTCGCAGCAAGAAAATTTTACGGAACGGTGATCTTATTTCACGTTTGGGCGGTGACGAGTTTCTTATTCTATTACATAATGAACCAAACGAACTGGAGCTATTTCAAATATCTGAACGCCTAGTAGGTGATTTGAACAAACCTTTTCACATTCAGTCCTGGGAAATTCAAATTGGGGTGAGTATTGGCATAGCTCGGGCCAGTGATTCAAACTTTAATGTCAGCGAATTTGTCAGCAATGCAGATATTGCGATGTACCGCTCTAAAATGGCCGAACGAAGCTCACACACTATATTCGTGCCAGAAATGATGGAAGATAACAAGCGTCGACTACTCATCGCCAATTCGATAGCCAGTGCGATTAAACACGATGAATTTAGCATTCATTACCAAGGAAAAGTTGACGCCGATGAAGTAGTAGTAGGCTACGAAGCTCTGATACGCTGGCGCAGTGCCGCGCTCGGCGTTGTATCTCCAGCAGAGTTTATTCCAATAGCCGAGCAAAGCGGGAAAATACTACAAATCACTAAGTGGGTGATTAAAAGAGTATGCATGGAGTTTGAGCAAATTCTCGCAGTACAAAAAAATGATGTAGTGGTTTCTTTAAATTTGTCGGCCCATGATATAAAAAATGCATCTCTAGTGGGTTATATAAAAGAGATGTTTACTTTATATAAAATTGATACCAAACATATAGAATTTGAAGTAACAGAATCGGCTTACCTAGAAAACTTCGATGCTGCTAATGGATTTTTGACTCAATTGCGTCAAATGGGTTGCTCTATCGCTCTTGATGATTTTGGTGCGGGCTATTCATCACTGGGGTATTTAACCCAAATTGACTTAAACACTCTGAAAATTGACAAACAATTTGTAGACAACTTAAATGTTTCGAAAAGAAGTACCTTAGTCACTAAAACAATTATTGAAATGGCGAAACAGTTAAACCTAAAAATCTGCGCAGAAGGCGTAGAAACACGAGAGCAAGCTGATTTCTTATTAGCCAATGGCTGTCACCAATTGCAAGGGTACTTTTTTGCCAAACCTGTCAGTTTAGAAGAATTACTCAAGGGTTAGTTACTGGTATATAGCACAGATAGGCTCGCTGGCAGTGGTGTACTGGCGGGCAAATACCCTACCGCTCCTTCATTGTCAATTAAATATCCCAGTAACAACTTTTCACTTTTTATTTCTTTTGGGGGCTTTTTACGACCAGTGAAGCGCATTTGCGCCCAATAAGATTGAACTCTTGATTCAGTTAACCCAACAACTTTCGTATTAAAAAACACCCTAGTGCGATTATTTGCGGGTAAAGCGATAGCTTTTAGCTGATAGGGAATGGCACCGCCCATGAACAAATTTCTTACTTCTTGACGGGTGAGTTGCATAGTTTTGTTTTTGATATTGGCCACCACTACAATTCCATCCGCCCCTGTGGCGCTGTTAATCCCGGCCAAGAATATGAATAAAAATACTAGGTGTTTATTCATCAAAATACCCATTCAACGCCAACTTGGTACAAGATTGCGTGACCGTCAAAATCACCCAAATCTTTGACAGCATAATCGTTACTAATTTGTTCATCAGCCTCAACAAAAGTCACTTCAGCTTTCAAGGCTAAGTTAGCCAAATAGTCCCAGCGAACACCCATTTTACTAGCATTTGCTCTATCATCTGGAAATGCCGCGAGCACTCCTTGATAAGTGGCAGCTAACACATCCAGATCAGGGGATACCCCAATTGGGATTTGGCTTGCTGGGTGCTCGAAATACAGGTCTTTTTTGCTATAAGAAACATAGGCTGTGTAGGGGTAGAAGTTGTACCCTAGGGTAATATAAAAGCTATCGATGTCAGCCACTAAGCCCCCTTCACCCACCATTTTACCAAGCTCGGTACGAATAAAATAATTTAAGTGATCGTAGTTAGCGCTCAATTGATAAAAACGAATCATCCCATTTGCGTTTAACCAATCAGCATTATCTGTAAAACCCAATTGCCGTAAATACTGACTAAACTCTGCCGCTTCATCTTGCTCAATACTTGCGTCTCCTTGGTTAAACGAAGCGCGAAGGGTTAAATTTTGATAGGTAATACTAGTATTCATACCAAACAGACCAATGACCTTAGTCGCTATTTCTTGACTAGCCAAATAAATTTTATCGTCGAACCGCCCCCAATACCCTTCATAGGCTACCAACCAGTCTTTATACATAAATTGATAAGTGGCTAACACACCATCAAAGGTAGAAAAAAAGCGGAGTCGTAAAATTGCTGGGGTAGGGTTAGCCATGGGTAAGCAAAGCCAATGTCCAGACTATCACTGTAGTTAAAAAATGGAATGCGTTGGCGGCCTAGTTTGACTTGTAGCGCATTATTGGGCGTATAGGTAACATATAACCATTCCAAACCTGAATGACGCTGCTGTTCTGTATAACCGACCATCTGGGCACTAAAAGATAGACGTTCATTGACAATATAATCAGCTTGAAAACCTAACAGTGACTGTTGATCAATACTCAGGCTATTTCCATAACCGACATATTCTGCATTTGAATCGTCTAAATGCCCCATGATGACACGAGCAAAGCCAGAAAACTGAAATTCATTTTCGTCTTGCGCTTGAGCAATGGAAGTGCAACTAAGTAAAAACAAAAACCGAACAAGGGTAAAACGTCGAACTTTAAGCATTGTGATGATAATGAGCTATTTTTGGGAGTGAGGAACTCTATTGGGCATAAAAATACTACACATAGACCGAGTATCAAAGCCTTTTGTCTGGGAATTGCCACTGGCGAAATGGTATTAGATACAGGGTTGGGACTAACTGCTGCTCAATGTGAAGTATATAAAACAGTTAAGCCTTCTGGTAAGGGCACATCAGCAGGTAAATAACACACAGCTCCTTGATTATTCATAACATACTCAATTACCAAGCGCTCATTTTGCAGCTCTAGAGGAGGCTTCTTACGACCAGTGAAACGCATCTGCGCCCAGTAGGATTGAATTCTTGATTCTGTTAACCCAACAACCTTAGTATTAAATAACACACGGGCTTGGTTATCTGTTGGTAAAGCTATAGGTACAAAATCATAAGAAAGCACCCCACCCATAAACAAGTTTCGTACTTGTTGTCGGGTCAGTTGTATATCAGCATTCTGCGTATTGGCTATCACCATAATAGCCTTGTCGTCAGCTAAGGTGTGCTGTGTAAAAAATAACAGGGAGATAAAGAAAAATGCTACTTTCATTAGAACACCCACTCTAAAGCGAGTTGATACAACATAGCTTCACCATCAAAGTCGCTCTTCCTAGTAGTAAATAGTCCTTGATACCCGTCTCGCTCTTTTAATAAAGTTGCTTCTACTTTAAAAGCTAAATTATCTTGCCAATCCCATCTTCCCCCTAATGTGTAACTGACAGTGCTATTGTTGTGTAGTTGTCCCACTATAGCTTGATAACCGTATGCCAATTGATCTAGTTGTTCATTGACGCCAATGGGAATTTCCGAAAGGTACTCATTGTAGCGACTAGTATCTCTAGCGAATGAGAGATGAACAGAGAATGGATAAAAGTTCAATCCACCAGAAACAAAGTAACCATTGGTATCTGGCGCATAAAACAATTCGGTGTTAAGTTTGGTAAGTTCGGTTCTGAAAAAATAATCGATGTCTTCATAAAAAGCACTAAATTGATAAAATTCTCCTTTGCCTTCGTTAGACAATGAATTAGCGCTTTGAGCAAAACCGGCGAGATTAAGCGTATCACTGAAATTATCTAATTCAGCTATATTTATATCGATATCGCCTAGGTGTAACGACGCTCTAAATGTCCAATTGTTATAGCCTAGCGTGCCAACAAGGCCCTTAAAATTATCAACATCTACATTAATATCTTGACCGAAATCGTCGTAATCCCTCTCTAGGCCGCCAATATATGCCTCCATACTAAGAGAGATATTTTTCCCAACATAATCATACTGGCTATGCAATCCATCGTAATTGGGCAACATAAATTGGCGATATACTTGCTGAGGCAAAGTCACCCAATTATACGCAAACCCAACATCAGAGAAATCGCTGTAACTAAACACCGGCGTGCGCTGTCTACCTAGTTTGAATTTAAGGGATTTATGTGGACTGTAGGTTAAATATAACCACTCTATGCCGGAATCTTCAGTATCGGCTGTTCGACCTATCACCTGAGCAGTAATGCCTAACTCATTTGTAAATTGATAGTCTAACTGAAGACCTAACAACGACTGTTTATCTAAACTGACACTATTTTTATAGCCCAGATATCTCCCACTATCATCGTCCAAGTAACCTGCGACAACTCTGGCAAAACCTGAAAATTGCACATTGCTTTCTGAGTTAGCATAAACAGCCGGCGAACAAAACATTGCTACCGCGCAGGTAACAATAATAGCCAGAGAAAATCGAGACATTGACGTTTTAATAGAGTGACTAATATATGTTTGAAAAAGAGGTTAACTGTCAAATTACTATAAAGCAGTTTTTTGTCAAATTTTTTTGCAAGTAATCACTGAGCAATATTAGCGGGTAGAATACAACACGGTTAAGGGTTCTGGTAAAGCGATCCCAGCAGGTAAATAGCCAACAGCTCCTTCATTATTTTTAAGATAATCCAATACTAATTCCACGTTACCTACCTCTTTAGGCTTTGTTTTACGTCCAGTGAAGCGCATTTGCGCCCAATAAGATTGAATTCGAGACTCAGTCAAACCGACCACTTTGGTATTAAAAAGCACACGAGTTTGGTTTTCTGGAGGTAGTGAGATGGCAACTAAATCATAAGGTAAACTCCCTCCCATGAATAAATTACGCACCTGCGAACGATTAAGTTGAATAGATTTGTCAGCGGTGTTGCCCACAACTATGATGCTGTCTTGGGCGTGGGTTATTGAGCTCCAACAACTAAAAATAACAATAATCAACAAACTTAGTTTTTTCATTAAAACACCCACTCTAGGCCCAATTGATACAGCAGGGCACTATTATCGAAACCGCCTAAGTCCTGTAAAGCAAAATCATTGCTCACTTTATCTGCTTCGATTAAGGTCAACTCGGCTTTTAAGGCAATATTGTATTGCCAATCCCAGCGAAGACCAATTTTCGTCCCTGTCGTTTTGTCATCGGGAAAACCACCAATTATCGACTCATAAGCTGCTGCCAAAATATTCAACTCATCAGACACACCAAGAGGTATTAGACTCGCCAAATGCTCGAAATAAACATCTCGTTCACTATAAGAAATATACAAGGTAAATGAAGAGAAATTATAGCCTGCTGACAGGTAAAAACTGTCAATATCAGGTACTGGACCGCTTTCCCCTTTCATCTTTGCCATTTCACTTCGAAAAAAATAATCTAAGTTCTCATAATTTAGGCTAAGTTGATAAAAATGCATCAGCCCATCACCATTTAACCAATTGGCATTTTGAGTAAAACCATACTGGTTTAATACATCGGTAAATTCTATAACCTCTGGCAGAAATAAGTGGGCATTACCTTGGTTATACGCCGCACTAAAAGACCAATTTTGGTACATAAAACCTGTACTGCCACCGAATAGCCCAGTGACTTTGGTATCTATTTCCCCGCTCGCCAAATAAATTTTATCGTCATAACGTCCCCAATACCCTTCAAAATCGATAACCCAATCATCAATCACCCATTCATAGTTGGCTAATATTCCTTCGAAGGTGGAAAAGAAAACAGTATCGTAAAACTGTTGAGGCAGTGTTAACCAAGGATACGCAAACCCCACGTCCAAGCTATCACTGTAATTGAAGAAAGGAATGCGTTGTTTGCCCAACTTAATTCGCAATGCATTAGTTGGTGTATAAGTGAAATAAAGCCACTCGACCCCCGATAAACGTAATTCACCGGTGTGCCCAATAACTTGTCCAGTAAATGACAAATCTTGATTAAATCGGTAGTCCGCCTGTAGTCCTAATAGTGATTGTTGACTTGCGCTGACACTATTGCCGTAACCTATGTATTCTGCATTCTTGTCGTCTAGGTAACCTAAAATTACACGACTGAAGCCAGAAAATTGCAATTTATCGCTTTCTGCACTCAAAGCATTTAACGGTAAAACTAAAAAAATAGAATAAGCCGATAAGTTATGTTTAAACGTTTGAGTTTCAAGTTAGTTCAGGTCCGCTCTGATCGATTACTTACTTGCTAAGATACTATCAGATACTTCTGAGTCAATATTAATAATTCATTGAGGTTATATTTGAATTATACCAACTCTAATTTTGTGAATAACCTGAGTCCCAGCGTAGCATCTGTAAAAAACAAAACCATAGTGGGTATCAACATCTTTGATGACATTGAATGCATACAAGTTACGTCCCAAGATTAAGCCTAATATGAACTCAGCCTGAGCCATGATTTTTTGATAAGTGAGTATTACTTAGAACTCTAATCTTTGCCCTTGTTTCGCTAAGATGAACTTAATACCCAAGTTATTCGCTTGCTCAAGCTGTTGTTTAATCACTATTCTGGGATCGGGGCCTTTGGCTAAGCTGTACTTAATGTGACTGATCACTATTTGGGCACCTTGCAGGGGCGTGTCTTTATCGGTTGTCGTCGCTAACAAAGAATTAAATTGATTAAGTTCGGTCATTAACCACTTTGGGGTTAAGTGGCCAAACAGCAGGTTATTTGGCCTTTGATTGTCAAATGAGACTTCTATTACCATAGCCCGTAGAGTTTTGCTTTTAAGCTGCTGCGCTAAATATTGCCATACGGCTTTTAACTTCCCTTGTTTTTCGACAGCATCTGGCCCTGTATCACCAAAATAAACAAATAGGTCATCGCCCTTTTCAATAATAAACACCGCCGACTCTAATGGGTGACTCAGGCTCATAGCAGTGACATTTAACGAGGTATCTTTTATGGCAAGGGTTTGCTTAGGCATAAGGTCAATCAGTTGGTACTTTTTGAGCTGAGGCTTTATGCCTCTATCTGTGAAATTTGCCCAGGCCTGCCAATTAAAGTAGGTGTCCAACATAGTTTGATGCACTGACGGCAATGCATAAATGGGCTTACTACTATCTTGGGGGGACGATATCAACATGCCAGCCGTGTGGTCTAAATGTCCATGACTGATAAAATAACCTTTAACATGCTGACGTAAAATAGTGCCATTGGTATGCCATTCAGGGTCGTTAGCTATGGCCAGTTTAGCAAAAGCATTGTGTTCTAGCGCCACGTCAATACCATTAACTATCGAGCCTGCATCGAGGGCAATATAGTTGTTTTCGGTTAGCGATCTAAGCAAAAACGCACTTAGATTACCGTCTTGAATACCACCACTATCACCTAGGGTAATGAGTTCAAAAGCCGCAGAGGAAGGTGCTTTAGCATTACCAGCTTGAACGAGGCCAACATACGCTAACAATAAAATACAAAATAACTTCACTACTATTTTACCTTGGTTGTTGTGCCAAGCTCTGCTTGTATAATTGCAGCGCTTGATTATCGTCATGTTGCGATTCTTTAATCTCTGCCATTAATAGCAAATCTTCTTGGCGACTGGCTAATTTAATGGCCTTACCCAAGGCTTTTTCGGCCAGAACTTTGTCACCAGAAGCATTTGCTACATGAGCTAAGGCAGACAACAAATCAACATTCAAGTCATCTCGTTTTAGCCAGCTCTCTAATAAACGAATAGAAGCAGTAGGGTTAGGTAATTTAATGTGTTTAAACAAAGGCACTAACTGTGGAACCGGCCCTGATTTTTGTAACTCCACCAAACTTTGCTCGGCGTCAGAATACATACCCTGATCAATTAGCTGCTGAATATAGGCGGCTTGTTGCGCCGGATCTTTGCGAGTCGCTCTAGGTTGAGCTAACCAGTTCTGTTTGAGTTCAACCGCCCCTTGTTTACTTGCAATCTCGGCAAAACTGCCTTTTGAAGCGCGTTGCATTAACACGGGGTAATCTTCGCCTAAGGATTTTTTCCAACCTTTAAGTTTATCTTTAAGCGTCTGCCACTTTCCTGCTTGGGCCAACGCCTGCGCCCACACTTTAATCACGACCGGCTGCTCTTTTTGCTTACTGCTAAGCTCGTCGATTAACGTTAACGCTTCTTCATTGTGTTGTAGTCCCAACGCATGACGTATTAAACAAAGATTGGCGGCTAGCGCTGATTTGTCATAAGTGCTGGCCATACGCCAATATTCTTGCGCCTTTTGTGGCTGGCCTAGCTGCATTTCTGTTTCGGCTGCGGCTAATAGATTGATGCCATCAAAATCTTCATTTTCAATTTTATGAAAATGGCTTTGCGCCTCTAGATAGTTAGTTTCGGCTAAGGCTATCAAGCCACCAGTGAAGGCCTTTTGTTTTTTCCGAGATCCCCAATTTCCTAGCCAGTTACGTGACCCACTCGCCGCTCGTAAACAGGTTTTCACCAACCAGTTTAAAAACATAAAACCGACAAAAATAAAGATTAGCGAAATAGCCAATGAAAATACGTTCATTTCCACAACCCAACCGCTAAATTCCACGAATACGTATCCGCGGTCATCAAACACCATTGCGCCCACCATAAGGGCGATCAGCAATAAGACTAAAACAACGAAAATTCTAATCATGGTTGTATTGCCTCAGTTGTCTCTGGCTCCCGAGTGATAAAGCGACTGTCTAAACGGCGCTCAATCACATCTTGCAATAAAGGAGCAGCAGCAAACTGCTCTGGGTAAACCCGCTGAATATTTGTGGTTTGCAAGGCTGCTATTCTTTCTGCAAATTGTTGTACCACGTCTTGTTGTACATCAAAGTACTCGGTGGACAAATCACTTGCCGCTTGCAAAGACTGCTGAAATAAAGCTTCATTCTCACGTAATACGGCCACTTGCGCTTGTAACAAGGCAAACCTTAATTGCTCCTTTGACAACCACTGTTCTTGATCTGACATAAAAGGTTTAATTTCGGCGGTTTTGCGTTTTACACTAAAAAAGTCTTGAGTCACTTGTTGCCAATTCCGTGCTAGGTTAGATCGCCAGTCGCCCTCTTCACTCGTTGGACTATGCTCATTCTCAATAGTTGGTTTTTTAAAAAAGGCTAAAGGTAAGGTATCGACTTGTTGGGCTAGTGCTCCAATCGACAGAGCAATTGAATCAATAGAGACTTGATTAACTTGCTGTAAGGTTTGCATATCGACCGCAAGGTTTTCACGAATTGGCAATAAACTCGGATCATCTAGGTCTTGCAAACGCGTATCGGCCGATTGCAGCATCATGATGGCCGTTTTTACATCGTTTTCTAGCCACAGTTTTCTACCCGCCATGCGCACTAAGTAGTCAGCTTCGGCTAATAGCCAATCAGAAGGTCGGCGACCCGACACGTCAGCCAAGTTTTGCCGATTTACTCTGACCTGTTCGCTGGTGACTTGTAACTGCTCAATTACACTGTGCATACTCGTTTGTAGCGCTTGGTTTTGTTTAAAGAGTGAGTTTTCAGTCGCCTCAGCCTTGGACAAAGACTGATCGATTCGAGCTTGCTGGCCCAGCACTTCATTTTGTTGGCTGACGAGCATATCCTTTTGTTGTTGGTTCTGAGTTTGCCATTGCATCCACAACCAATAACCCGCAGTAAACACGCCTATGAGCAACAGTAAATTAATCACCGTAAAAAACCATAAGGGGCCAGTTTTCACTTCTTTGCTTGATTTTCTTTGTGCAGAATTACTCGCAATATTACTTGTTCTAGTTGGCTGACTAGGTTTATCAGGCGCCCTGGCTTTACTGACTGTTTCTTTTTTCGTAGCTAAAGATGGTTGCTCACTTTGGGCCTTATCAGATGATTTATCTTTGGCTACTTGCTGCTCCAACTCAGCTAATTTTTTTTGATCTGCTGGGGTTAATTTGTCCTGACTATCTGCCATTTAAAGCTCCAAAGAATGTCTAGCGCAACATCATGTTTTGTGCGCATTGGATAAGTGCCTGATCGCTAGCATCACGGCTAATTTCTATTTGTTTAATTCCCAGTGTAGAGGCAATGCGAGCAATCCGCTCACTCACTACTATCCACTTTAGTTGGGTTAGCCAAGTTGACTCAAAATGAGCAAACGCAGCTTGAATGACTTCGCCACTCGTAGCAATAATGCAACTAATTTGACTCGCTTGCCAGTCTTGTGTCGACAAAGGTTTGGTAAGGCGTTGTCTTTTGTATACTTCCCATTCTTGCACAAGTGCAGCTCTGGATGAAAGCGTATGGCGCAATAACTCGCGGCCCCCATAACCTTTCATAATAACAACACTACTAGAATCGATATTATTAAGTTCAGGCAAAGCCAATAAACCTTCGGTTCGTGCCTCTTTAGGTACTATGGCCGCGATGCCACTTTCAGCTAGTATTTGCCCTGTACTCGCGCCTACGGCAAAAAACACACAATTGGTTGGCCATAGCTGTTTAAGCAATGCGCATTGTTCAGCCGCCACGGTACTTGTGACTAAAATTAAATGTTGAGAGAACGATGAGGTGCTTAAGGTTCTAATTTTATCTGGTAATTGCGCTACAGCAGCTTGATCTAGGACAGTATCTATCAGACCACAGGCTACAGCATTTAAACCTGCTTGTTTAAATGCTACCGCACTAGATTGGCATTTAGTTTGTGGCCTTAGCAGTAAATACATCACTTAGCACCTTAGCTCGCGGTTAGTCATGTAAAGCAGCCAATATTTCTCCTGCTCCTTGCGCCAACAATTGCTCAGCTACTTGCTCGCCAATTAACTCAGCTTGCTCAGTACTGCCTGTTTGTTCTGCATACAAGAGAGTTTGACCATCTACCGAACCTACTAGACCTTTCAGGCTAACTTGGCCATTGTTAAGTACCGCAAAACTACCTATGGGCACTTGGCATCCGCCATTTAGCTTGGCGTTCATTGCGCGCTCAGCTCGTACACGGATAGACGTTTCAAGATGATTTAGTGGTGCTAGCAAAGCAATTAATTCAGCATCGTCATTGCGACATTCAATACCTACGGCCCCTTGTCCTACGGCAGGCAAAGACACATCGTAAGGAATTTCGTGAGTAATGCGCTCTAACATACCTAAACGGATTAAGCCTGCAGCAGCCAACACAATCCCATCGTATTCACCAGCATCTAGCTTAGCCAATCGAGTATTCACATTGCCGCGCAAGTCTTTAATGACTAAATCAGGCCTAAGTTTACGTAACTGGCATTGACGCCTAAGGCTTGAAGTACCTACCACTGCATTCTGTGGAAGCTCGCTTAAGCTAGCAAAGTTGTTCGAGACAAAAGCATCAAAGGGATTTTCTCTTTCACAAATAGCATGCAAACCAAAGCCGTCTGGAAAGGCAACCGGTACGTCTTTCATTGAATGCACTGCAATATCTGCTCTGCCTTCGGTCATGGCCACTTCTAACTCTTTAATAAATAAGCCTTTACCACCAATTTTGGCTAAGGGTGTATCTAGGATAATATCCCCTTGGGTACTCATGGGCACTAGTTCGACTTGTATGTCTGTGTGAGCCTTCAGTAATGCAGTTTTTACATACTCTGCCTGCCACAAAGCAAGTGCACTTTTTCGGGTAGCAATACGTATAATTCGTTTTGACATCTGATTTCCAAAATAACGGGAACAACAATATGCTGTTGATATTAACAAAAAATCCAAGGCTCAGGAGCCAAATAAATGTAAGTAACAGTTTTGATACTGTTCAGCAATTCAGTGCCGCCTAACGCCCGATACCCTAGCCCACTCGCCATCTATTTCTATGGGTTCCATCTCAAAGTCTTGGCTATAAAGATCATTAATTTCTGCGGCTTGGTTATCTAAAATTCCCGACAACACTAGCTTGCCGCCAGGTTTGCAATATGCGGTAATCACTTCTCTAAGTTCACGTAGTGGAGCAGCAAGTATGTTAGCCAAGACTACATCAGCCTCTAACTGGGGTTGGTCTTGAGGTAAATACAGCTCGATCAAATCACCAATATTGTTACGATTAGCGTTGTCTTGGCTAGCCAATAAAGCTTGCGGGTCAATATCAATACCCACCACACGCTTGGCCCCTAACTTAATAGCCGCTATACCTAAAATACCTGAGCCACAACCAAAGTCGACCACCAAAGATTCCGTCAATGTCAAATTGTCTAACCACCTTAAACATAAACTGGTAGTGGGGTGCGTTCCGGTGCCAAAGGCAAGCCCTAGGTCGAGCATTACATTAACCGCAGTTGGGTCAGGTACATCTCGCCAACTAGGGCATATCCACAAGCGTTTACCAAATTGCATGGGGTGAAAGTTTTCCATCCACTCCCTTTCCCAGTCTTTGTCTTCTAGCTGATCTAATTTATGATTAAAGTTCTTACCCAGAATTTTCGATTTTTCTAGCTGAGAGATAACTCGTTGCATATCGTGACTGGCATCATATAACCCTACAACTTGGGTGTCGGGCCATAACATCACTTCACCGGGTTTAGGTTCATACATAGGGGTGTCTTTAGCGTCGACAAAAGTCACCGCTTGCGCACCATTAGCAGATAACATATCGCCAATTTGTTCGGCATATTCTGCTTGATGATTAATTTTCAGTTGGATCCAAGGCATTTCAAAAGTCTGTGTGTATTTTTAGGCCGAGTATACCATTAGATAAAAGCTAATAATTGTAGAAATCTATACTGGGCTGTTTTTGAATTAACGACTCATACACACAATGTGACTTTTCAAAAGTAGCGGGTTATGCGCCCAGTTTTGACCAAACTGGGCGCATAAAAAAGAGCAATAAAGCTCTTTTTTAAATCAATAGAAAACACTCAAACGTTAGTGGTCAGCCAAGCCTAGTTTTTTCTCTAGGTAATGAATGTTAGCACCACCAGCAGCAAAAGCGTCATCGGCCATAATGCTCTTTTGTAGATCAATATTGGTCTTAATTCCACCAATCACTAACTCATCTAATGCATGACGCATTCTGGCAATCGCCACATCACGGGTTTCACCATAAGTGATTAACTTGCCGATCATAGAATCATAATATGGCGGCACCGAGTAACCGGCGTAAATATGCGAATCCCATCTTACACCTAGGCCACCTGGAGCATGAAACTTAGTGATTTTTCCTGGGCTTGGGATAAAGGTTTTTGAGTCTTCTGCATTAATACGGCACTCAATAGCAAAACCTTTTACCACTATATCGTCTTGGCTAATAGTTAGTTTCTGTCCAGAAGCAATACGCAATTGTTCTTTGATCAAGTCAACACCAGTGATCATTTCTGATACAGGATGTTCAACTTGGATACGTGTGTTCATTTCAATGAAATAGAACTCGCCATTTTCAAACAAGAACTCAAACGTACCAGCACCTCGATAGCCAATTTCAACACAAGCTTGGCAACATCTAGCACCAATTTTTGCACGCATTTCAGGGGTGATCCCTAGTGCAGGTGCTTCTTCAACCACTTTTTGGTGACGTCGCTGCATTGAACAATCACGCTCACCTAAATGAATCGCATTGCCTTGGCCATCAGCTAGTACTTGGATCTCAACATGGCGTGGGTTCTCAAGGAATTTCTCCATGTATACCACATCATTATTAAAGGCTGCCCCGGCTTCACTTTTGGTCATAGCAATTGATGAAATCAATTCACCTTCATTACGAACGACACGCATACCACGACCACCACCACCACCTGCAGCTTTTACAATAATCGGGTAACCAATACCTCTAGCTAATTCTTTATTGCGCTCCTCATCAGAACCTAATGGTCCATCAGAACCAGGTACACAAGGTACACCAGCCGCTTTCATAGATTTAATAGCTGACACTTTGTCACCCATTAAATTAATGGTGTCTGCTTTCGGGCCAATAAATACAAAACCGCTTTTTTCGATGGCGTCTGCAAAGTCTGCATTCTCCGCTAAAAAGCCATATCCAGGATGAATAGCATCTGCGTCAGTGACTTCGGCTGCAGCAATAATACGAGGAATATTTAGATAACTTTCGGTGGCCGAAGCTTTACCAATACAGATAGTTTCATCGGCTAGCAGTACATGTTTAAGAGACTCATCAGCTGTCGAGTGAACAGCCACAGTTTTAATACCTAACTCTTTACAAGCACGCAAAATACGTAATGCAATTTCACCACGGTTTGCGATAAGAACTTTTTTAAGCATAGTCATACGCCTTTTATTCAATCACAAACATAGGTTGGTCAAATTCTACTGGCTCTTGATTGTCGACTAAAATTTGGGTCACAACACCAGTTTTATCAGCTTCGATTTGATTCATCATTTTCATAGCTTCGATAATACACAAGGTATCACCCACGTTTACTTTTTGCCCGACTTCAACAAAAGGCTTGGCTTCTGGTGAAGATGAACGGTAAAAAGTACCAACCATCGGAGAACTCAAAATATGCCCAGCGATCGCAGGGGCAGCAGCGGGCTCAGCGGCAGCTGGTGCAGCAACTGGAGCTGGCGCAGCAGGAGCTTGAGGGGCAGCATATTGTACCGGAGCAGCAACCATTTGACTGGCAGCACCACCACGATGGATTCGAACTGATTCTTCACCCTCGGTAATTTCTAATTCAGAGATGCCAGATTCTTCTACCAGCTCAATTAATTTTTTTATTTTACGTATATCCATTGTTCTCTCTCTAATCAATTCATCAACGACTGAGTGTTGTTGATATTTAGTTGTCTAATAAATTTTTAGCTGCCGCTATAGCAAATTTATATCCTTGTGCACCTAAGCCACAAATAACCCCTTGCGCAACATCCGATAAATATGAGTGCTGCCTAAAAGACTCTCTTGCATGTACGTTAGACAGATGCACTTCAATAAAAGGGATCGCTACACTAAGCAAAGCATCGCGCAAAGCAACACTTGTATGAGTGAAAGCGCTAGGATTTATTACAATAAAATCAATTTTTTGAAACGCATCATGAATCGTATCAATTAACACATGTTCCGCATTAGATTGCACGAAACTAATTGTTACACCAAGTGACTTAGCGTATTGCTCTATGTCAGTATTGATTTGCTCAAGACTTTGAGAACCATAAGTTTCTGGCTCGCGTTTGCCCAACATATTTAAATTAGGACCATTAATCAGTAATAAATTCACAAAATCGCCATATAGATAAAATTGTTTTCATTTGCTTCACGCAAATACTTTCTAGTGATTGTGCACTATTTTGTATAGTAAACACACAAAAAATATAATATCCCGTCCATTATAGTGAGTAAACTGAATTTAACAGCAAAATACTGGTCGAATCAGCGAAGATTAATGCAAAGTTTTAGTTTTTTGTAGTTTTAATTTATTAGCAGATGAGTTTTTAATGAATTACATAGCCCATATCCATATTGCTAAGCACACCCAGACAAGCTTGTTGGGTAATTTTTTGGGTGACTTTGTCAAGGGTAGTGATCTAGCTTATCTGCCAAGTGAGCTTGAGCTAGGTATTAGGCTGCATCGAGGCGTAGATAAATTTACCGACTCACACCCTTTGGTGCGCCAATTAAAACAAGCATTTCCTAGAAATTTGCGCAGAATGGCGGGCGTGATAATTGATATTTACTTTGATCATTTATTGCTCAATCACTGGCATCTCTTTTCAACCCAGAGCTATCAATCATTATTTTCTCAGTTTTATGCCGAACTCGAAACGTTCTCACTACCCGACCCTCATTACACTCAACAAGCGTCTCGACTTATTTCTACAAGATGGCTAAAAGAGTATCAGCACGAAGAAACCTGTTATCGAGCATTCTGTTCCATCGAAAAACGCTTGAAAGGTAAAATAAAATTTGCTGAACAAGCCCAAGTATTTATCATTCACAATAGACAGCAACTGGCGACAAGCTTTCTACAGTTTTATCCTGACTTACTGAATCATGGGTTACAATTGAGCCAGAGCAACCCTACAACTAGGAAACCACCACAATGACAGTCAAAGCCATTCAACATCCTTTAATTCAACATAAACTCGCCTTGATGCGCGAAAAAGGCATCAGTAGTAAGGACTTCAGAGAGCTGGCTAGTGAAGTAGGCAACTTGCTTACCTACGAGGCCACCAGAGATTTGCCTACCGAAACAGTCAAAATCGAGAGCTGGAATGGCAAAACGCTCAATACGCAAAAAATCAAAGGAAAGAAAATAACCGTTGTGCCCATTCTGCGGGCCGGACTCGGTATGCTGGATGGCGTATTAAGACTTATCCCTAATGCCAAAATAAGTGTTGTTGGTCTGTATAGAGATGAAGAGACTCTGCAACCTGTGGCTTATTTCGATAAAGTAGTCAAAGACACCAAGCAACGCACGGCGCTAATAGTCGACCCAATGTTAGCCACAGGCGGTACCTTGATCGCCACTATAGATTTGCTGAAAGAAAAAGGCTGTAAAAAAATAATGGGCTTATTTTTAGTGGCAGCCCCCGAAGGGTTGCAAGCAGTGCAAGAAGCTCACCCAGACGTAGACATTTACACTGCAGCAATCGATGATAAATTAAATGATAAGGGATATATATTGCCCGGCCTAGGTGACGCTGGAGACAAGATTTTCGGTACTAAATAATCAACCTAAAAAAACTTTATCTGGGGCAGTAGTACTGCCCCAACATATCAGCTAACCCGAGTTATCAATTCAAGAAATCATTCACATGTTGAGCAAAGGGGCTTGCTTTCATGTAGCCCGTGACTCTTGAAGATGGTATTTCTTGGCCATTCAAGTCAAAAAACAAAATGGTCGGCAAACCTAATACCGAGAACTTGTCTTGAAACTCGATATTGGTGTCGGTAGTGTCGGTTAAATCAATTTGCATCAGCACCGTATTTTCTAAAGCCTTAACCACAGCAGGATCGGGAAATGTGTACTTTTCAAATTCTTTACAGGCCACGCACCAATCAGCGTAAAGATCTATCATCACCGTTTTACCTTGCTCGTTGGCCTGCGCCACTTTACGCTCAAAATCAGCTAAATTAGTAACTGACACAAAACCACCATGCTCAGATTGTGCTGCAGATATTTGGCTGTGCCCGACTAAGGGATCCACTCCTGTAATAGTTTGATAACCGTAACCAGCTGAAACAAATAACCCAATGAAAATGAGCAGTGCTCGCAGCCCCTTGAAAAAAGTTGTTTTACTATCTTGATTCATCACATAAAAATAACTAAATGCTGCTAGCCCCAACAAACTCCATGCTAGGTCGGTTGTAAAATGCGTCACCAAACGTTCTACAAACATAATAGCCACAGCTAACATCATAAAACCAAATGTGACCTTGACAATATTCATCCAATTACCCGCTTTAGGTAGTAACTTACCGCCGGTAATGCCAAACAAAATAAGAGGAATGCCCATACCTAAGCTTAAGGCATATAAAGCGGTAAAGCCTAAAACCAAGTCGCCACTTTGGGCGATAAACAATAAAATGCCAGTCAGAGGTGCCGTGGTACAAGGCGAAGCCACCAGCCCAGAAATAGCTCCCATCACCAACACCCCAAAATAATTTCCGCTGGTTTGCTTATTACTCATTGCATTCAGCTTTTCTTGCCACGAGCTGGGTAACTGCAATTCGTAAGCGCCAAACATCACTACGGCAAGCAGTACAAAAACCACGATCAAGCCAATCAAAATAGCCGGATGTTGCAAACTAGCTTGAAATTGCACTCCTGCCGAAGCCACTATCAATCCAAGTAAAGAGTATGTAATAGCCATACCTTGGACATATACAAAGGACAAGCTAAATGCTCTAGAGGTGCTAATGGATTTTCCATGGCCAATAACGATACCTGACAAAATGGGATACATAGGAAATACACAGGGAGTAAAAGCCAAGCCAATTCCCAGCCCTAGAAACAAGAGGAGAGTCCAAGGCAAACTTTGCTCACTAGACAACAAACTGGCTAACTCAAATTGCTGAGCTTTAGGCGCGAGATCTGCTTGCACATCGCTCACTTCGCTTAGAAAAACTTCTTTGATAATAGGTTGGTAACACAAACCTGCATCAGCACAGCCTTGGAAACGAATTTTGACTAAACCGTTATCTTCAGCGGCTAGAATAGAATATTCAATATCCACCCGATGACGGAATACCTCGGATACGCCATAATATTCGTCTTCGATCTGTTCTGACTGCGGGTAACTAGGCTCTGATAATTCTGCGTTTTTAACCACAGTCTTAAACTGCTTTTTATACAAATAGTAACCATCAGCAATATCCCAGCTTAAGATTAATTTGTCGCCTGTCTGTCTGAAATCAAACTGAAACGCCTGCTCAACTTTCAAAAACTCTGGCTCAGCAGAAAACAGGTCTTCTAAAGGTTCGTTTACCTGAGCAATAGTGAAAAAAGGCAATAGGCAAAGAAGACTAAACAAGGAAAATAAACGGCTACTGTATTTCATCTACTATATTTCTCTTTTTAATAAACTACTTTTGAAGTTATACACAAATTGAACGCTTAGTTTAAATGAGCAAACTTAACAAAACATTGAATCAATTGAACAGACCTGCAAAGAGTACTTTCGCTTTCAGTCTAAATCCCACAAACAGTATGCCATAAGCTTGATAAAATTAGACAAGCCAAGCAACACTCTGTAACAATACTAAACTTGGTTATTCGGGAATAACGACCAATATCTGTACAATGATTAATTTATACAAGCAATATTGAGGTTTCTTTGGCAAAGCTATTTATTTTATTCGTAATATTACCTATTTTGGAAATTGCCCTACTAATTAATGTCAGCGACCAAATTGGTGGCTGGTACACGTTGGCAATCGTAGTATTAACTGCATTCTTCGGTGCGCGTTTAGTTAGGCAAGAAGGGCTAAGTACGTTAGCGACCGCTCAACAAAAAATGCAAACAGGGAAAATGCCCGGCCAAGAAATGGCTGAAGGACTACTTTTGGTTATTGCTGGAGTGTTATTGGTTACACCTGGCTTTATTACTGACGGCCTTGGCTTTTTATTAAGCCTACCCATGACTCGTCCTGTCATCGCTAAAAATATACTCAAACATATGACTGTGAGTATGGTCAATCAAAATCAAAGCTATCAAACAGACTTCAATCAACAGACTCGTTCAAACTTTGACTTTCAGCATAAATCAGGAGAACGAACTGGAGAAACCATCGAAGGCGAATTTGAAGATAAAGATGAAAATGTTAAGCCTACCTTAAGAAAACCCGATTAATTATTGGAATGATATCAATATGAAAGCCAGCGCTTGCCACATTTTAGTAAAAACCAAAGAAGAAGCTGAAAAGATCAAAGCCCAACTAGATAAAGGCGGAAATTTTCATCAATTAGCCAAAAAGCACTCTCTTTGCCCCTCAGGTAAAAAAGGTGGTGACTTAGGCGAATTTGGCCCAGGCCAGATGGTAAAAGCCTTTGATAACGTAGTATTTAAAAAAGAAATCCTTAAAGTCCACGGCCCCGTTAAAACCCAATTTGGTTTTCACTTAATCAAAACGTTGTATCGTAGTTAAAAGCAGAATACCGCGAACTATGCAGAATAGAGCAGCAGTAATAAATAATTTAGAGGTTAGGTGCAATATTTTCACCCAAGCTAAAAGTCGGTCATTCCTGCATGCCGTTAGCAGAAATCCATTGCAAGCAGTGGCCAGCGACGAAGAACAGATAAAGAGCAATTAAGGCACTTACCGATAACACCAGAACTTTACCCCTTGTTGTTGCAAAAACTCTTCGGCATTAGAGCCTTGCAATAAAGCTAAGGTGGCTAGCAATCCGGCTTGGATGCAATGTTTGCTAGCCACAGTGATCGATCGGGCGGAGCCTTCTATCGGGTAACCAGTTTTAGGGTTAAGTATATGCCCGTACCTTATTCCGTCTTTTAGTAGAAAACGCTTAGCATCACCACTTGTGGCTAAGCCTCCTTGCTGAATACTCAGTACTTTTTGTGGCCCTTTTTGCGCATTTTGTTGTGATTCAAAGCTTTCAATACCGATTAACCACGCTTGATTATTTTGTCTGGCGCAAGTGACTTGAATATCGCCACCAAAATTAACCACTACAGAAACAGACGGTGCGTGCTTTACACAAAGTTTAGCCACACTATCTACCGCATATTCTTTACCTATACCGCCAAAATCTAACTGCATGCCATCGGGTACTGCAATGTTGTTTTTATCGTAAACTATCTTGGACCAACCAATATGAGGTAAGATTTTTTGCACTTGTTGCTGGGTAGGGATATTGTCAGAGCCGTCAAATTTCCATACTTTTCGTAGCACACCAGAGGTGATATCAAATAGCCCTTCACTGATGGCATAACAGGTATTAGCAAAGTCTAATAATCGATAAGTCTCGTCATCAATTGCTATTTTCTGACCATTAGAGTTGTTTATTTTGTCAATTAAATTATGCCGGCGATAACGGCTATACTTTTGCTCGATTCTTTGGCATTCGTTAAACGCAATAGCGGTAAGTTGCTCGGCTAATTGCCGATCTTGGCTGTCTATGAGTAACTCACAAGGGCTAGCCATAGCAGCAAAGCGCCCACAAAAATGGTCGCTTTTTTGCTCTACCTCAAAATCTAATGAATGGTTTTTTATGGTTTATCGTCCTTTTACATCAATTAAAAACTATAACTGACCTGTGCAATCACTGCACTTAAGCTAGGATATAAATCTTGTTGTTGCAAAATACCTGGTGCTGCAAAGCCCGAGTTTTCGGGGGTTTGTTGATAATACTCCAATCGAAATGCCAACTCATTGTCGCTAGATAAGGTCATGCCATATTTCAAACCTAAGGTATAAGTCGTCATCTCGCCCAAACGATAGTCAGCACTCGCATACTGAAGTAACTCTGCTCCTTCTAATAAAAAAGGTCGATACAAATTTGCGGCACTTTGTTGGTAATACCTTAAGTGCGGCTGAATATAACTATTATTACTTAACTTAATCCGAAAACGTGTATCAATAGTATGTGAGTTAATATCCCAATTATCAGTAGCATAACGATAAGACACATCAGAGACACCCAGACTTGTAGCAAATTTGGTTTGCCAGTAAATACTATGCCGAGTGCGTTTTTCTGGACGGTTTTCGTAGAGCAAGCTTTGTGTTTGACCCAATGTGTCTACCAAACTGAGTACTTTAAAAGGGTCGGTTTGATAACCGTTTGAAACCGAATAACCATAGTTGAATTGCATCAACATTTTACGGTTAATCACTTGAGTTACGCCAAACAGTAAATCAACAATCGTTTTGCTATCACTACCTGACTGACGAGTTGCATCAAATGCCACCCGGTAGGCTGCCTCATCGCTAAACTGCCCTTGGTCGATAACCATTTCTGAGAACGCAAATGGCCGCCCGCCTTCAGGGTCGATAGTATCGAATGCTAAAGAAACGCCAGCTGAAAGTGTGGTATTTTTTTGATTAAAGTCTTTAGCCAATGAACCATTTGCAGCAAGAGACAAGTAATCGTATTCTTTCGAAAAGTGCACCCCAGAGCTAACTCGATAATCATTCCATATTGGCTGAGTCCATTGGGCTTCAAGCTGTAAGCGAGTATCTTTAAACGTATCGTCCAAGGGCGTTTCGCCAGCACTAATTTGATATTGGCCATTTCCTGATGGACGAGTAAAGGTTTGAATACTATTTTGTGGCACTGCACCTGTTGCCGATGCGCCAGTTAAGCTGTCTAAAACCAATTTACCTGAAAAAATGTGCTCATCGCCAAAATCTTTTTTAGCAGAAAATACGCCCTCTACGGCCGTCACACGGTCAGACTCACCATAATATAATAACGCAGCGTCCACCTCCCACACAGACTCTTGTGCTTCAACTGAGGGCGCCACACCTAATAGTGCACATGTAGCGGTAGCTAACGCTGCGCTTACATTTTTTGTTGAGTCAGTTGCATCCGCAGCCTCCACCACCAAAGGCTCTACCACCACTAGTGGCTTCTTTACTAAAATAAATATGATCATCTAGCCCTAAGTCATTGCCTTCAGAGTCTAATGCCATTTCTTTTTTGGCTAAGATATCTCTTTCCCAAGGTTTAACCCCTAAGTTTGTGCAGCCCGCCAACTGCAATGTCAGTAACAAAGCGACAACTTTGACTAATTTATGTGCCATTGAATCACTCCTTTTCTGCTAACAACGAAACAATTTCTTGTTCATACTGCTTTTGTTTTTTACTAAAAAAGCCGGCATGAGAAACCCGTATATTGCCCGCTCGATCAATTAAATAACTGCTCGGCATGCCTAATAATTGATAGGCCTCGGCTATTTTTCCTTGGGGATCATAAACAATGGGTAAATTGGTTGGAGTCTGGGTTAAAAACTGCTCAGCTAGATTTGCTTCTTGATCTAGATTAACCGTGATTATTTGTAGCCCTTGGCCTGCATACTGTTGTTGCATATTGTTCATCCAAGGAAAGGACTTACGACAAGGCTTACACCAACTGGCCCAAAAATCGAGATATACCACCTGCCCTTTTAAACCAGATAATTTCGCTGGTAAAGTCGCGAAATTAGGCCCAAGATTAAGAGAAAAATCTTTTGCTGCTTGGGCATTTGCCAACCAAGAACTAGCAAAAGTCACACAGAATAAAACAACAAGTGTTTTAAATTTGTATTTATTCAACATAATACTCCTCAACTCGAAAGCTAATTAACGATTAAAAAACCAGTGTAGAAGATTAAACTTAAATGAAACTTAAGAGATATAAAACAAAAAAGCTCCCGAAGGAGCTTTTTAAAATACTTAGTTAACCTGAATATTAGTTAAACGTCTACCGAACCACAGAAACGGTAGCCTTCACCATGGATGGTGACGATTAAGTCATCGGCACTGACTTCCGATTCAAAGTGCTTACGAATACGACGAATTGTCACATCAACTGTCCTGTCATTCGGGCGCAACTCACGTCCTGTCATTTCCATAATTAACTGTTCACGAGTCAGGATTTTACCTGGGTTATTTAGGAATAAATGCAATGCTCTGAACTCGCTTCGTGGCAAACGAAATTCTTTTCCGCTAGGCGAAATTAAACTTCTGCTGTCACCATCTAGTGTCCAGCCATTAAAACTGACGCGACTAGGTAAATCATCATCTTCACTGGTATTTGTGGTACGAGTTAATAAGTTACGAGCTCGAATAGTTAGCTCTCTAGGGTTAAACGGCTTAGTCAGATAATCATCTGCACCGATTTCTAGACCTAGGATACGATCAACATCGTTGTCTCTACCTGTCAAAAATATCAAACCGATATTTTTACGTCCGCGAACTTCGCGAGCCAAGATAAGACCATTTTTACCAGGCAGATTAATGTCCATGATGACCAAGTTAATCGTATTATTCTCAAAAATACTATGCATCTGCTCGCCGTTTTCAGCTTCAAATACATTATACCCTTCCGCTTCAAATAAGCTCTTTAGAGTAGTACGAGTAACAACTTCATCTTCAACAATTAATACATTTGGGGTCTGCATGTTTCAAGCCTGATTTGGAATTTAGTTAAAAGTTTACCAGAAAATATCTAATTATCAGGGATTTATCTAGCAAAACTTGCGTTTAAAGAAAATTTTTTCAAATTATTAACAAATTAACACGTAAATTGAATAATTTAAACCATTGAGCCCTTAGGAATGTCATCAATATCGACAACTTTTACTGGAAATAAGATGTTAAGTTTCACACCTTTTTCTGCTTCGCTAGTAAGGGTTATCGAACCATTTAGTGCTTGGGTCACCAAATTATATACTAAATGCATACCTAAGCCACTTCCTCCCTGCCCTCGTTTTGTGGTCACAAAGGGGTCAAATATTTTTTTACGTATTTGTTCCGGAATACCACAGCCATCATCAGAAAATTCAATACTGACCTTGCTGTTGTCTACTAGCCGGATACTGATAATTATGAGGCCGCTATCTTTGAATTCAAAGCCATGAATTATAGAATTCATAATTAAATTAATAATTATTTGGTTAATCGGTCCAGCTTTTGTCTCCACATATAGATCGTCAGGACAAAAAACTTGTATTTGATGATTCACTTGCTTCAACTTAGGCCGCATAGACATTAAAATTTCGTCCATTAACTTAGCAAAAGAAAACGTACGATTATTTTCAGATGATTGATCTACCGCGACTTGTTTAAAGCTAGATATCAATTCTGCCGAACGATTTAAATTACGATAAATAATATTAAGGTTTTCTTCACCTTCAATGATGAATTTAGACAGTGCACTGGCTTTCAAGGTTTTGTTTTCGTATGCCTTACGTAAATCGCCCAACCTGTCTAACATCATAGTAGATGCGGTCACCCCTAAACCTATTGGCGTGTTCACTTCGTGAGCCACACCCGCCACCATATCACCAAGAGAGGCCATTTTTTCGTTCTGAACCATCTGTCTTTGAAACTGATGCAGTTTTTCTAGGGTTTGGATCAGCTCTCCATTCGCGTCTTTCAAGGCTAAGGTCCTTTGATTAACCTTTTCTTCTAGACTGGAATTCAACCTAAGTTGTTCTGCTTCGGCTTTCGTTTGTCTTTCGAGGTGTTCTTGTGTGCGTTGCAACATGCCATTAAATGCGTCACTCAACTGGTCAAGTTCTCTAATTCCCGTTGACTCTGCTCGGCTAGAATAATCTTTCTGACGAGAGACTCTTTGAACCAAATGCACTAAGGAATGAATCGGCCGTGTAATTGACCTTTGCAACAAATATGTACAGACTAAACAGATTAGCAAGCAACCAAGAAAAATACACACGGTTATAAATACGGAAGCTGATATACGCTGATCGACAACTTCAGATGAAGCTCTCAAGTATATATATCCAATCACACTATTTTCATCTTTAATAGGACGAATAACCTCAACTACCCCGTCCTCATGTTTGGGTTCGCTTAATTCCTCAACCTGTTCAAATTTGGCCTTTACTGGTGCAATACCTTCTTTATTATAACTGGCAAAAAACTCAGCTTTATTGTATTCGTTGATTCTATAGATATGTACATTTTCTATGATAGGAGACGCCTGTAGCGCTTTAAGACTCTGCTGTTCTGCTTGGACACCATCAGCTTGAATATTGCTAATTGCCATTCCACTAATCAAATCAGAAAATACGACCACATCATTGCTAAGAGCCTGTTTGTGACTTCTTATTTGCCCATACAAGCTCACTGCTGACTCAATAATTAGTGAAGCCGACGTGATGCAAATCACCACCCAAATAATCAAACTTCTTATAGATAAAAATTTTACATCAGACGACATAGTACACTTCACTTATCCCTAGTTAGCACAATTCGAAACATAAACGATCTAATTGCAATCTAGGTCACTTTATTGAATTTAAAACTTAAACAAACACAAAAATATTTTAGTGATTGAGTAATGTTTTTATCTGCTCTTGGCTCAGGCTATATTTTCTTGCCGTTCGCTGTAGCGTTACTTGCTGATCTATTTGTTCTAATTTAGTTTTAGCCTTGTTTTGTAAGCCTTGCAAATCAGTCAGGCACAGACATATGACTTGATTCTGTTTAATTCCTAACTGTGGAATAGCTAACGCCGCTTTTTTATAAATAGTATGCGGACAAAGCTGAGCTCGCTCAGGTGCTTGTATACACTGAGCAGGCATAGACATGACTTCAAATGTCACTAATACCAGCAGTCCCATACTCAACCGACAAAATAGGCTCATAGCAGTTATCTCGCGCTATGATACAACGCCACATAATTTTCGGCCGCTTGTCGCCATGTAAAATGAGTTCGCATAGCGGTTTTTTTGACTTTTTCAAATGCGCCTTGATCTTCATGGAAAAAGATTAACGCTCTGCGAATACAAGATAACAGGGCACTACTGTCAGGCGTAATAAACGAGAATCCAGTTGCATTTTCGGGGTCGCTAGCTACATCAATAACGGTGTCTTTTAACCCTCCTACCGCCCGCACTATTGGTAACGTACCGTAGGCTAAACTATACATTTGATTCAGCCCACAAGGTTCAAACAATGAAGGCATTAAAAAGAAATCACTGCCCGCTTCGATCATATGTGCTTTGCGCACGCTGAAATCTTCAATAAATGTAAGCTTGTCTGGGTACCTAGCAGCGATGTCATTCAAGGTGTGAGTAATCTCTGGATCGCCCGTTCCTATAATCACTACTTGCACTCGATGTTGCAATAACTCTTCTAGGATTGGCAAGATAAAGCTAAAGCCCTTCTGCTCAGTCAATCGGCAAACCATTCCGATAACAGGAATTTCAGTCAACTGAGGTAACCCAGCTTCTCGTTGTAAATCAGCTTTACACACATACTTGCCAGCTAAGTCGTCAACGTTATAAGTTTGTGCAATATGAGGGTCTGTATTTGGATCCCACTGGCTATAATCGCAACCATTTAGGATACCTGTAACATCATGTTGGCGACGCTGAAATTCTTCGAACAAATAATGAGAACCCAACGGACTTAATAGCTCTTGCCCATAGTTAGGACTGACTGCGTTGATTTTATTTGCGTAACGAATCCCCATTCGAACGTAATTTAATGCGTCACCATCTAGCTGTCCGTGTAGTTGATAGTGGGGCTGTAAATATGGAATATCTTTGAATCTATGCGTGCCTTGATAAGCACCATTATGAATTGTAAAAATAGTACGTGAATTGGCAAAAAAACCGCTGTCATCAATACTGACAAAATAGGGCGTTAACGCGGTGTGCCAATCATTGCAATGCACAATATCCGGTTGAAAATGAATGGCTTGAGCTGACTTCAGTGCAGCATGAGCGAAAAAAGCAAAACGTTCTGCATTATCTAAATATGCATGGTAATCGTCGGCATATAATCCTTTTCGCGCAAAAAATTCCGGACGATCAACCGCTAGAATTTTTACGCCTTGAAGGTTTAATTCTTTGATACCAAATTCGTATGCCGTATAACCTGAAAATAATTTTTGTTTTTCGACAATATCATGAGCATTGAATTTTTCAGCAAGCTGTCGGTAATAAGGCATCACAACAACAACTTCGTGTCCTAACTCGGCCAGAGCTAACGGTAAGGCTTTACCTACATCAGCTAACCCGCCAGTTTTAACTAAATCTTCAACTTCTGAAACAACAAAAAGAACTTTCATAAACACCCTTTATTTAATACGGCCACATTGATAAAGACTAAATTTACTCGTTTGTTCAATTAAACTAACAGCATTAAATTGTTTTTCAAGTAACTCAGAGTAGCGCAAAAATTTGTTTGCCACTAATACTAAACTGCCAGTATTAGAAATATAGCGATTCAATTGTCCGATGAAACTTTCAGTGACGGAATAATCCGTTTGTATACCAGTATGAAAAGGTGGATTAGTATATACCGCAGAAAACTTACCATTTATTTCAGCTAATCCATTCGATGCAACAACCCGTACCTCTAGATTGTTTAATTTAGCACTTTGCTCTGAACAATATACAGCTAACGCGCTTACGTCACTCATGACTACGTCACTGGCTGGGCTTTTCAGCGCCAAATAACAACCTATTACACCCGCACCACAACCGAAATCGAGCAATCGACCAGACTGAATATTGGGTAAATTTTCAAGTAACAATTTAGTCCCTAAATCCAACGAGCCATGGTTAAACACCCCAGGTAGAGAACACACTTTATAATCTAACCCTGCCACCGACAATTCAACTAAAGTCTGCCATTTCGCAATATCAAATGCTCGGATAGATTTATCTACCTGACCACCAAACAATGCACAATGCCGAGCAGAGTCTATTTTATTGGTCTGCGAACAAACAGCATCAAGCAGTTTCACAGCGCTTTTAATGCCGCCTTTATTTTCACCTACTAGTAGTAAACTGCCATTGGGGTGCAAACAAGCCGCTACGTTGGCAATCAACATTTTTAATTGTTCTTTTGATTTAGGCACGTAAATAACCGCACCATCAAATTTTTTATCGGTAGGATAGGCCGCCGTAAAGGTGTGTTGCTGTTCGTTGCCTTGCTTTTTACTTTGCTGATACATATCAAAATACTGATGGAATACCGAGATATCAGCTTGCCTTAACGTTGCGGCAATATGACCATCGGTTGGGTTAACGAATAACCACTTACCTGTTGCAAAATGCTCTTCGTTTCTGACCAACACTTGGCTGGCTGGAGATAACATTAAGACACTCTCTCAAACATTAAGTCCCACACACCATGACCTAATCGATGACCACGTTGCTCAAATTTAGTTAAAGGGCGCTGTTCTGGGCGAGGCACAAAATCATTGGTTTCTGATTGATTATTAAAACCTTCAGCGGCGCTCATGACCTCTAGCATATGCTCGGCGTAGTTTTCCCAATCAGTGGCCATATGAAATACACCACCAATCACCAGTTTTGCCTTAAGCTTCTGTACAAATTCTGGTTGGACTATTCGCCTTTTATGATGGCGAGTCTTGTGCCAAGGGTCTGGAAAAAACAACTGCACTCGAGCTAAGCTATTATCCGCCACACAATCGGCCAGAATCTCTACCGCATCATGTTCGTACACTTTAAGGTTTGTCACTTGCTTTTCTGCGGCTTCGCCCAAACAGGCTCCTACACCAGGCCTGTGCACTTCAATGCCAATAAAGTCTTTATCTGGTTCGTTTACTGCCATTTCAACTAATGACTTACCCATGCCAAAGCCAATTTCTAATACTACTGGCGCTGCTCTGCCAAAGGTTTCAGTAAAATTCTGCATACCACTGACATGCTCTAACCCCATAGTTGGCCAGTTTTGCTCTAATGACTTTGCTTGACCTGAGGTTAAACGCCCTTCTCTTTTTACAAAACTTTGGATTTTACGAATATATACGCCTGCTGCGGCGGCTTCTTGTTCGTTCTTAAACTGACTCATATTACTTTCTCATTAAATTTTTACTGATTTTTCATCATTCATTGCTGCGCATTATCCTTTGCCCCAAGCTGATTGCAAGGCAAACACGTAAAAGCCGTTAGCCGAATTTGGTCATATTTTCTGCTAAACACTTTGCTAACTCTGCAGGTTGTTCAATTGGAGACATATGACCAGCATTGCTAATAGTGTGACTATTGGCTTTAGGTATAGCCTCTTGCATGGCCCTAAATGTTTGCGGGCTAACAAAGTTATCTAGCTCTCCAGCGATTAAATTCACAGCAAAGCTAGCCTTGGCTAACTTAGGCAATAAGTTATTTCTACTCGCTGTTGCTTGATATTGTGCAGCTAAGACACCGGGCCCTAAGTCTCGCTCCATATTTTTCACTAGGGCTAAGTATTCTTTATTTTGCTGGTTAGATGGATGAAAAAACTGCGCCAAGTGTTTCTGTGTCATGCCCTTGTATTGCTTATTCTTAATAAGCCTTAAGGTCTGTTGCCTAGCTTTTTGTGCGGTTTCTGCTAAGGCGTCGCAGGTACTCCCAATTAAAGTCAGCGAGGCGATTCTACTAGGGTTTTCTAATGCCGTTAATGCCGCTAAATAGCCCCCCATTGAATAGCCGACTAAATGTACTTTTTCTTCAAAGTAAGCTAATCGGTCAGCACTCAGCATTTTCATTTGCGTTAAATCTTCCGCCCATTGCAGAGGAACAAAAGCGCGCTTAGGAATATCTAAGTATTGCCAGCAAGCATTAAAAATCCGTTCGTCACATAAAGTACCAGGGAAAAAATCACTGGGTGCTGTATGCAGTGTTTCGATGTATTCGAGTTAGACATTCTGTTATCGACCAAACTTTTTGTGCGTTAATCAGGTATTATCCGGTTAATTTCAATCAGCGCAAAGTAATCAATTTAGTGCCAACCAATAAAAATGCTATTAACAGCGATTTCAGCCAAAAGGTTTTAGCTTGGTTTGACATCCATGGTCGAAAAAATTTGCCTTGGCAAGCTAGTAAAACCCCTTATTCGGTTTGGGTATCTGAAATCATGTTGCAACAAACCCAAGTCAAAACTGTAATCCCTTATTTTCAACGTTTTATGCAGAGTTTTCCTAACGTACTAGACCTAGCCAATGCCCCGCAAGACGAAGTACTGCATCATTGGACTGGATTAGGCTACTACGCTCGAGCCCGAAATTTACAAAAAGCAGCGCAAGTGATCAGAGACCAATATCAAGGCAATTTTCCCCAGCAAATCGAGCAACTTATAGCGCTACCAGGTATTGGCCGCTCCACTGCTGGAGCGATATTATCTTTAGCTTGCAATCAACACCATAGTATTTTAGACGGCAACGTAAAACGAGTGTTAGCTCGCTATTTTGCGGTAGAAGGCTGGCCCGGTAGTAAAAAAGTAGAAACTGAGTTATGGCAATTTGCCGACCAACTAACCCCAGCCAACCGCACAGGTGATTACACGCAAGCCATGATGGACATGGGCGCAACCTTATGTAGTCGCTCAAAACCCAAATGTGACAGTTGCCCTCTTGCGTCAAGCTGCTTAGCCTTTGTGCAAGGTCGGCAGGCTGAGTTGCCCCACAAAAAGCCTAAAAAAGACATCCCAGTCAAATCTACTATTATGCTTATTCCTATGTGGCAACAGCAGGTGTTTATTTACAAGCGACCACCAAGTGGCCTGTGGGGCGGTTTATGGGGTTTTCACCAAGTAGATAGCCAACAACACATTATTCCACAAGCTGAAAAGCTAGGGTTTGATGTCAGTAATGACAACGCCCAGCAATCGGAACTGCCTGCTTTTCGACACACATTTAGTCACTTTCATTTAGACATTACCCCAGTCATTTTGCACCTTAAGCAACAACCAACTGGCCAAGTGATGGAAGACAGCCAGATGTGGTTTGATTTGTTAGCACCACAAAATGTTGGATTAGCCGCGCCAACCAAGAAACTATTTAGTACAATCAGCAAGAATTTTTAACAACCAAAGTTAGATTACTATCATGAGCAGAACCATTTTTTGCCAGCGCTTACAAAAAGAAGCCGACGGCCTAGATTTTCAACTTTACCCTAGTGAACTTGGGAAAAAGATTTTCGATAACATATCTAAAGAAGCTTGGGCCCAGTGGCAATCTAAGCAAACCATGTTAATTAACGAAAATAAGTTAAATATGATGGAACCAAACGCCAGAAAATTTCTAGAAGAGCAAATGCAGGGCTATTTATTTGAAGGAAAAGAGCCTGACATAGAAGGCTATGTTGCTCCAAAAGCGTAAATTCTGCTCTTTTTAGGCTATTTTTGCTCAATCTATAAGCGATCGGTAAAAATACCTAAAAAAGGTGTTGACTTGAATGGCCTAAATCCGTTTAATACGCACCCACAGCGAAGCAAGTATGGTCTTTAAGACAAAAACTTGTGAGTTGAAGCCCAGATAGCTCAGTCGGTAGAGCAGAGGATTGAAAATCCTCGTGTCCTTGGTTCGATCCCGAGTCTGGGCACCATATTCGATAAGCCCTGCAAGAAATTGCGGGGCTTTTTGTTTTAACGCCCCAATTCAACTTTCCAAATAAAACCGTTGTTTCCAAAAACGACACTCTGTGTTCAACCGGCTCTGCAAGTTCTCCTAGAACGCTCCAATTAAGACACCCATAACTAAACTTGATGACAATCTTTAAAAAATCCACCTTTATGAGTGCCTCAATAGGAATTGCAAAACTAACGTAGAAATCGCCCTTAAAGCCCCATAAATTAAGCGTTAAGTTTCAGCCGAATTTTTTAGCTCTTCTATTTTGTTTGCTATTAATTCCGCATCAGCAGTAATCATTGAATAGGATCTAATGTCGCCATTTCTTTGTGCTAGCATTGCTTGCTCAAGCTTAGCTTCATAAGCTTTGTTTAATTTTTTAATTGGATCTGTTTTAAATATTGAGAACATATTTATCACTTTTAGGTTGGGTATGTACTCTAGTACGTACATAAATAAACTTTAGTTTTGCATTTTATAATAAAAACACTATCGGGCGACCGACGGGCTCCTCCAGCCTATATTAATATATGGACGTGGAAGGTAGAGCGCTCCAATTAAGACCCCCATGAAATCAGCCTCGCTCCGATAAATGTCTGGAAGCTAAGAAAATCGCCTATTTTATTTCATTCTAATTTTATGGCTTGCGCTGTGCCGCTCAGTAGTTGTGCCCTATGAGGTGAATGTTTGTTCGGTTTTTTAGTGGATAAATGCTGGCTCCCTGCTAACAGCATGCAGGGATGACGAAGGTTGACGTAAACTGCAGAACCAGCGGAACAGGTTAGTTCAACGATCCAATTAAGACACCCATAGCTAAACTCTGGATCCCTGCTAACAGCATGCAGGGATGACGAGCGTTGACGTAAACTGCAGAACCAGCGGAACAGGTTAGTTCAACGCGCCAAAATTATTCTTATCAAACTGAAACAGTTTTGCTTTTCATTCGTCTTGTTAAAGAACTACTTTTTGACCTCAACGTTGCCTTTCATAAAAGCGTAACGTAAACGTCATACTCTCTCGGAGCCTTAAGTTTGACGATAATATTTATGAAATCGAAGTTTTTCAACCAACTGTATCAGCAGTATTGGCCGGAGCTGTGCGCCAAGCTACACGCTCGGTTTGGCTCAGGCCCGCCTGATCCAGAAGATATTGCTCAACAAGCATTTTGTCGATATTCAGAAGTGTGTGATCAACATCGAATTGAGAACCCCAAGGCATTTATTTACACAGTTGCGCGAAACCTTTTTATTGACCAATTTAGACGAATAGATAAACAACAGCAGGTTATTGATCAAATTTTTGAAGAATTAGATATAGATCCCATTTTTGAAGATTCAGCGGAACAATCAGCCCTGCAAATAGAGCGCAATGCCTTAGTCGAGAAAGCTATCTCAACCTTTAGCGAAAAACAAAAACAGTTAATGACGATGAGTATTATAGAGGGCAAGAGTTATCGCCAAATAGCCAAAGAAACCGGCTTACCTATCGCCAATATCAGCCGCACGATAGTAGCGGCGCAAACACTTTTGGACCAATCGATTACTACCTGGGAACAAGGTCATTCGGTTGAAAATATTTCATATTTGGCAATAAAAGGAAGCTGTCAATGAATCTACATCAGAACTACGGTGAGGAAATTTGGCAACAAGCTAGAGAATATCACCGCTTACTGCACTCAGGCATGTGCGCACCTGAACAAAAACAGCAACTAAAAGCATGGCTGAGTTTAGACGATAAGCATATCCAGTGTTTTAGAGAGCTGGAGGTGATGCACCGTCAAATGCGCTATAGCTCATTGGGTGAAGAGGCCTATTTAAAACAACGAGTTAAAAAGCCTTCGCCTAAGAAGTTGCGCCATTCATTTAGTTTAATCGCCGCATGTGTAGCCTTGGTCGCATTTCTTTTTGTTTATCAACAAAGCAGTTATTCGCCTCCCCTAGAATTTAGAACTGCACGGGGTGAAATAGCAGATTTTACTTTAGCCGATGGCACAAAAATCACCCTAGGGGCAAAAAGCCACGTATTGGTTTCTCAGAATGAACGGCAACGCAAGGTTACCCAAATAACAGGTGATGCCATATATGCAGTCACTAAAGATCCACAAAGGCCGTTTGTAGTGACGGTTAATGACCTTGAAGTAACGGTACTCGGTACAGTATTCGAAGTGTTAAAGCGAAATAAGTCTATCAAAGTAGAAGTGGCAGAAGGTCGAGTGAATGTAAGCAATAAAGCGTTTGAGGAAGAGCTCACTGCATCTGAATCAGTCACTGTTAGCAATCTAGGTGAATTTTCGGATATCAGCACTAGCCAACAGACACAATTTGCTGGCTGGCGAAACAAACGCTTTTCTTTTCAAAAGGTCACTATTGCTGAAATTGTAGGTGTATTGAATCGATACCGTCAGGATCCAATTCGACTAGCTCATCCGCAAATTGGTCAGCAAGTTATCACCACCTCTTTTAGGTTAAACCAATTGAATCAATTTTTAGATGCACTACAGGTAAGTCACCACATCCAGTGGCATATCGACTCAATGGGTGTGATATGGCTGAAAAACTAAATCACCCAGTTTTGTGAAGGTTTTATGAATCTGTCATTTGCACTGAAACAGACAGCGGAGCTAATCGTTATTTAAGTAAATCCACTATTTCCAACTTAAATAACTACGGAGTATTCACACATGTTCACTAATCATAGACCACGCCTATTGGCGGCGACTATTGCCTTGGCTTTAGGCAGCAGTCAACCATTACTGGCCGCAGAAAACTACTCAATTAAGCAACAAAGCTTAGTTGATGCTGTATCAGTATTATCTGAAAAATATGATCAAGTGATTGTGCTGCCTGAAGGCATAGATGAAAGTACCATTATTCGTTCAGTGACAACATCTGACAGTTTAGTCAATGCACTTAATACCGCGCTACAAGACAGTCAATATCAGGCAACACAAAGTGCGAGTGGTGCAATTATAATAATAAAAAAGGATAAACCAGCCGCTCCACAAAAAGCGCAATCTTCAATCCAGTCAGAAGAAGACGAATACATTGAAGAGGTAGTCGTTGTTGGCTCTTATATTGCGGGAGCAAATATTTCCAGCACTCTGCCCATCTCCATGCTAAGCAGTGAAGATATCGCCGCTTTTGGTGCCACAGATGGCGCTGAGCTACTACGAATGCTCCCTCAATCTGGCGATGTAGATTTTAATGAAACCAATTTCTCTGGTGGGGTCAATACAGTTCGCGGCGATATCGCGTCCGTTAATTTGCGCTCTGTTGGCACGGGTAACACATTAATGTTGATTAATGGACGCCGCATGGCTGTCCATCCTGGTTGGCAAAATAGTAACTCTGTGCCTGTTGTAACCTATAACGCCAATACTATTCCTACAGCGGGGGTATCTAGGTTAGAAGTCATGCGTGATGGCGCATCAGCATTATATGGAGCAGATGCAGTAGCAGGGGTAATCAATACCGTTATGGTTGACGACTATGAAGGCACCCGCGCGACCTTTCGCTACGGCAAAGAAACGACTTTAGGTAAAAAAGACACTAATTTTACTATTGGTAGCGGTAATGAGTTTGCCAACGGCAAAGGCCATTTTTCTATATATGGCGGATATAGTCACCGTAATGCGGTACCTGCTTCTCGATACAAGTATGCCGTTGCCAATCGAACTCCTTTTCTAGAAGGCACTGATTTTGAGGGTAACAATGCTTTTGACAACCGCACATCAATTGGCGGGCATGGTTACTTCGACAAAGTCGATGCAGGCGTTATTACCCTAGATGACGGTACAGTACTAACCAACTCATCGGGAAGATTTCATGTTCAACCCACTACAAATACCGGTTGTTTAGCAAATATTAGCGATGATATTTGTATTGATAATGGTTATTGGAGTTACAATAATGACAACCCCATGTACCACGATCTAGAACAAGAGCGAGACTTATTTTCTGAACGGCATCGGGCCAACCTATTTTCGGTTATCACTTATGATCTTAGCCCTGATTTGCAATTATACGGTGAGCTAGGCGCTTACTATGCAGAAACGAAACGCAAAGGTGACTCTGCACGAATATTGACGGATCAATATATCACCATTTCGAAAGATGCATACTGGAACCCCTTTGGAAATATCAACTTAACTGATGGAAGTACCAATCCAAATCGTCTAGCCAACACCGATAGTATTGCCAGTGAAGGGCTTGACTTATTGCTGCGCTCATATCGTGTAACCGATACAGTTATTCCAAGACAAGCCACTATTACCAATGAAACTTACCGTGCATTAGTTGGCCTCAACGGGCAATGGGGCGATTGGGATTTCGATACTGCTGCTATGTATTCAACAGCTATCAGCAAAGATAAAACAAATTACGCGGTATCGGTAAGCAAACTGCAAACCGCTATCAACAAAACTAGTCCAGACGCGTACAACCCTTTCTGTGGCGCATGTAACTCGCCAGAAGTAGTATCGGCTATTTATGATGATCTTGATAAAAAAGGTGATACAGAACTAGCACTAGTTGACTTTAAAGTAACCAATAGTGACCTATTTAGTTTGCCAGCAGGCAACGTTGGTTTTGCCTCGGGCCTAGAATACCGTTACGAGAGTTTCAGTGATGATAGAGATTCTCGACTAGATGGCACCGAACCATATGTAGATGCTATCTCGGGGGCGGTGCACCAAAGTAACTCATTAGGTGATAGCCCAACCAATGATTTATCTGGAGATCACACTGTGTTCTCTGCCTTCGCAGAGCTAGCCATCCCACTAGTATCTCCGGGCCAAGCCATTCCATTGGTACAAGCAATAGACGTTCAAACAGCCACTCGCTTTGAGCATTTTTCTGACTTTGGAAGTGTTGTTGTTCCGCGAATTGCGGCCTCTTGGGCTTTGAATGACGATTTCATGATTCGCGCGAGTTGGTCAAAAGGTTTTCGTGCTCCTAACTTAGTACAACTTAACTCTAGCGCGGTTCAACGCCAGTCCTCGACGGTTGATTACGCCAGATGTGAAGCCATGCTACAAAAAGGCTTAATTGAAGGTAACTATACCAATTGTAAAGGTAACCAAGTGGCGGTCATTCGTGAATCATCAGAGCTTGAATCAGAAACATCTTACAACCGAGGGTTAGGTTTAGTTGTCACCCCTAGTGCCATTCAAAATCTGACATTTGCCATAGACTATTGGGAAGTAGTGCAACGTGATGTAGTTGGCGTATTAGGAGCTGGAAACCAGTCAGCCCTAGACCAGCTGTATTTGCGAGATGGCAGTAACAATTCAAACGTTGTTCGCGCCACACCTACTGATGAAGATCTGGCGTTATTTGACGGTACCGATATTACCCCAGTCGGTGAAATATTGCGTATTTTCGACCCCTACATGAACCTAAATCAACGCAAATCTAGTGGCGTTGACTATACCGCTCAATACATAACAGACGGTGAGTTTGGTAAGTTCACTTATAATTTTTCTGCCGCTCATCTTAAGGGTGTTGAGTCATTTCCTGGTAACGAATCACAAGTGCTAATTAATGCTGGTCTGCCTGTAAGCTCACTTGGCCAATTAGTAGGAGTCAATGGTCGCCCTGAGTGGAAAGCCAATGCCTCTGTTAAATGGAATATCGGCAACTGGACCAGTGCGCTATTTTGGGAATACGTTGGAGATTTTGAAGAATCGAGTGCCAAAATAACAGTTGATGGGGTCGATCAACGCTGGAAAATAGACGCATGGCAGCAAGTGAATAGTTACATTAGTCATAAGTTCAAGAAAGACGCATTAAAAGGCTTGCGAGTCACATTTGGCATCAAAAACTTGTTTGACAAATACCCTCCCCTTGCTGATGAAAGCTTCGGTACTTTTGGACGTGTTCATAGTATTTCAGGACGCTATGTATATACAAAGTTAACCTACGACTTTTAACTGCTCTTAGTAACCGCCCTAAGGAAATAACTTCCTTAGGGCGGTTACATATAGTTGCTTAGGAATACCTATCATGAATCCAATCACACGAAGAAATTTTTTAGTGGGCGCGTCTGCTGCCATGTTTGCGGCTGCAGCCGACGGCAAGAACCAACAGGATCAAGCCTCACAGTTGTTTGCACACGGCGTCGCCAGCGGCGATCCCACCCACAATAGCGTTATTATATGGACGCGTTTATCGGTAATGTTTTCCAGCCAAGTTAAGTGGCAAGTTGCTTTAGATGAAGACTTTAAGCAAATAGCAAAATCGGGAACAGAGCTAGCAACAGCCCACTCCGACTTCACAGTAAAAGTCGATGTAACGGGCTTAACCCCGGACAAAGGTACTTTTACCGTTTTAGTCTGGGTAGCTTTCACTCGTTAACAGGCCGCACAAAAACCTTAAGCCAAAGGGATATGGATAAGCTCACCTTTGCCGTAGTGTCTTGCTCAAATTTTCCGTTTGGCTACTTCAATGCATACGAACATATTGCTAAGGATAAAGAAATCGACTTTGTTTTACACCTAGGAGATTTTATGTACGAATATAGTCGAAAAAGTTGGGGTGGCGTGTCTGGACAGCTGTTAAATCGTGAACATTTGCCAGCCAATGAGACAATTACTTTAGCCGACTATCGAACGCGTCATGCACAATATAAAACAGACCAAGGCTCTAAGTTAATGCATGCGGCCCACCCGCTTATTCCTACTTGGGATGACCATGAATCAACCAACAACCCATATTTACATGGCGCACAAAATCACCAAATAAATGAAGGTGACTGGTACGCACGCCGTGCAGCTTCTTTGCAAGCCTATTACGAATGGATGCCTATACGTGATCCTAAGCAAATTGCAGATAGAGCGAAACTATGGCGCCACTTTCAATTTGGTAACCTTGCCAGCTTGATAACCTTAGAAACTCGACATACAGGTAGAAGTAAGCAAGTTGAGTACAGTCAGCACTTGGCGAATATAACCAATCAACAAACCCGAGACAAGTTTGTGCGAGAACAGCTATACAACCCTGCACAAACCATCTTACACCCAGAAATGGAAGATTTTTTAGGCAAAAAATTAGCCCAATCAGTTAGCAATCAGGAACCATGGCGACTAATAGGTAATCAGATCCCTATGGCTAAAATCGACATGCCTGACATCACTAAACATGTAGATATTAATCACCCTAAGTTCTCCAAAAAGGCTAAGTCTAAAGTGGCTAAAGCCCAACAATTAGGAAAATGGAAGCTACCCATTTCTCTAGACACCTGGAATGGTTATGCTGCAGCGCGAGAAAAGTTTTATGAGCAATGCATGAATGTCAAAGCAGATGACTTATTAGTGTTCACTGGTGATAGCCATTGCTTTTGGGCGAATAAGTTGCATACGCAACAAGGACAAAGCATGGGTTTTGAAATTGGCACCACTAGTGTCACCTCACCCGGTAGTTTTGATTATTTCGCTGAATATGCGCGTAAATTCGATACCTTATTGAGTGAGCAAAATGCAGAAGTATTATGGGCCGATTGTGAGCACAGGGGATATGTCAAAACCACCTTGACTAAAACCCAAGCTAAAGTTGCTTACATTGCTATGCAGACCGTCACCCAACGTTCGACTGCTAGTTTTTTGCAAAAAAGTATGACTATTGACCGGACAAGACAAGGATTGAAATATCGTATTTAAGACAAACATGCCGAAGGCCTGCAAGCAATTGCTGGCCTTTTAGGCTTCAGTTTCATATTTAATTTTTCGCACAATATCGATATAGTCATGCCTGAAACGAATTCAGCCTCATTTAGCAAGTATTTAAAAAGGGCAAGACTTGAACACAGTTAATAAGAAGCAAGTGTGGGTAAGAGAAACAAAGTTTGGTGACTGGTTTCTTAATACTGATACGTGGATTGTTCACGTACTTAGGCGAGCGTTAAATGACTTACAGCGATTATTTCCCGCCGGAAAGCCCCAGCAGTTTGAGACAATATTAGATATTGGAACCGGTTTTGGGCATTCATTGCTAGAACTAGACTCGAGGTTTTCACCCAGTAAAATTATAGCCTTAGACGTCGATCCAGACCTTAAAATAAAAACCGCAGAAAAAGTCCAGCAATGTCAGGCACAAATTGACCTGTTAGTATGCAACGCCGCAGAAATAACCTTACCAGCGAACTCGGTAGATATGATTTTCTGCCACCAAACTTTTCACCATATTGTCGACCAAGAATCTGCAATACAAGAGTTTTACCGAGTATTAAAACCAGGCGGTTGTGTTTTGTTTGCTGAATCTTGTCGTCGTTATATTCACTCTTTTATTATTAAGTTGCTGTTTCGCCACCCTATGAGCGTACAGAAAACAGACATGGAATATTTGAAGCTAATAAAAGACGCAAACTTCTTAGTCGATGAGCAATCAGTATCTCGGCCATTCCTATGGTGGTCACGAGAAGATTTAGGTATCTGGCAAACTTTAACCGGTAAAGTAGAAGACCCCAACACCCGAGAAGAGACCTTAATCAATGCTATTTTTTATAAACCCTGCGCATAAAGTACAAATTATTAGTTTAATGAAAATAACATAAATAGTTGTTCACAAAACTTTAGTGGTTATAATCTGTCTCAGATTTGAAGGTAACAGTGAACCGATTTGGAGAATTTTGTGAAATTTAATGCCTTTTTGTATTTGTGTTTAGGTATATTGTGCGCCTTTAGCGCGTCAGCCCAAGATATGACAGACGATGAAATCAAGGCACGTATTCAGCCAGTTGGCCAAGTACATGTTGCAGGAGCTAAGGCTGAATCTGCATCAAGTGGTCCACGTTCTGGTGCTGATATATACAACAAAACCTGCGTTGCATGCCATTCAATCGGTGTACTAAATGCTCCAAAATTTCAAAATGCGGGTGATTGGTCACCACGACTTGAGAAAGGGTTTGATACTGTTTGGCAAAATGCGATCAACGGTATAGGAGGCATGCCGCCTAAAGGGACTTGTGGTGACTGTTCTGACGACGAGCTTAAAGCTGCCATTGAACATATGATAGAAGGTATTTAACTCAGTTTAAGTATTCAACTAGCATACTAAAAGGCCATCTAAACAATGGCCTTTTTTGGTCGATTGTCCCCATTTTCCTAACCATTTATTAATAGTGAATATTTGCTAAACATGACGTCAGAAAATGTAGCCGAACAACTATCCCTTGAAGAACTACGCGAGCTAGTTCCTCAGCTACAGAAAATCACTAAAAAATATCAACATTCTGACGCCATTCAAAAGTCCTTATTAGAAATCTCAGAATTAGCTAGCTCAATCAACGAGTTATCTAGTTTGTACCCTGCCATTCAAAGTATTATTGGTAATTTTATTCCGGCTGAAAATTTCTTTGTGGCATTTTACGAAGAAGATAGTGACAGCATAGAGTTTGTCTACTTTGTTGACCAATTTGACGAGAATGTCGTCACCAAAGTGTCCGCAGAAGATTTAAAAGACAGTCTCACAGGTTATATATTACGTACAGGCGAACATTTATTTTTAAGCCAAGAAACTTATAGTAGTGACTTAGCCAAAATGTCGATCAAGACGATTGGGGCCATTCCGGTAGATTGGATAGGGGTGCCGCTTAAACGGGGTTCACAAGTAATCGGAGCCATTGCCGTTCAAAGTTACGATGAGTCGATTCGTTATACTCAAGAAGATTTAGAGGTATTACTGTTTGTATCGCAACATATAGTGAACTGTGTTGATAGAGTCAAAAGTCGAGAATTGACTGAACAAACAATTCGTCAGCGCACTAAACAATTACGGCTGATGAATGAAGAGTTGCAAGACGAAATTAATGAACGACAAAAAATAGAGCTGTTACAGCGAGCACTATTTGAAATATCTGAGTTATCTGCTGCTACACAGCAAAACACGAGTGATTTTTATGCCGCTATCCACGACATTCTAGCCCGTCTAATTGGCGCTCCTAACTGTTATGTCGCAACCATAAATACCGAAAATCAGACCTTAGAGTTTCCATATTATAAAGATGAAGTGAAATCTGAAGTCAAAACCCGCAACATGGGGTTAGGTTTAACTGAGTATATAATTCGCCATGGACAAGCAGAACTCATAGATCCGTCTAACGTGTCAGCGTTGTATGAAGCAGGAGAGCTATCAGAAGAAGTGGCGGTAACCATGCATCATGAAGCGAACTCATGGCTCGGAGCTCCCTTGGTGGTCGATGGTGTGATATCTGGTGTCATCGCCGTACAAAGTTACAGAAACTCAAAGCAGTACGCCATAAAAGACTTAGAATTTTTGCGCTTTGTATCTCACCATATAGCAGTTGCGTTAACGCGAAAACAAGCCGCAGAAGCCATGCAAGCATATAACAAACGCTTAGCGGAAGAAGTCAAACTACGCACCGAAGAGTTAAATGCCACAAATGAATTTTTGCAAAAACAAATTGAAGAAAGAAAGCTCGCTCAACTCCAACTAGAACACGACTCCCAACATGATGCACTGACGGGTTTAGCCAATCGAGTATTATTTAAAAAACGCCTTGAATTAGCTATCGCTAGCAAACAAAGACAGGGCAGTAAGAGCTTTGCTGTTATCTTTATCGATCTAGATAGATTTAAACAAATTAATGACTCTCTAGGTCATTTAGCAGGGGATGCTTTTTTAAGAGAGGTAGCGAATAGAATCAATTCTTGTCTTAGGGCCCATGATCTACTGGCACGATTAGGCGGAGATGAGTTTGTTGTGTTGTTTGACGATTTTGACGCGCTCTGTGACATAGAAGAGATTTCCACTCGCATTATCGCCTCTATTGCCAAGCCTTTTACGATCGAAAATAAAGATATGTATTCGGGTGCCAGCGTTGGTATTGCCTATTTAGATGAGGCTTATAAAAATGCCGATGAGGTATTACGAGATGCAGACGCAGCCATGTATCAAGCCAAGTCAAAAGGTCGTGGTAGATACATTATTTTTGACAAAACGATACGTGAAAACTTACTGATTGAATTAGAAGTAGAAGAAGAATTTAGAAAGGTGCTGCATGCCGGCTCTTTTGAACTTTATAGTCAGCCTATCATTGAGTTATCTAGCCAACACGTGTTGTACGAAGAGTGCTACATTCGCTGGCAACACATTAACTTGAAAAAGGTTAAACGAGAACAATATTGGCACATTGCTGAGCAGTGCGGTCTCACAGTAGAAATGGACAAGTACAAATTAGCTAAAGCCTGCGCAATGTTAGTTAAATGGCAATCTGCTTCAGTTGCTGACCAAAAAAGACATATCGCAATCAATTTGTCAGTGCACTATTTAACTCAAATATCGTTGGCCCAACAATTGATTGATTATTGCCTTGAAGTAGGTGCCAATCCTCAGAAGTTGGTTGTTGAATTTGGCGAGAACTTTTTAAACGATCCCTCGTTGTCTTTGTTGCCCGCCATGCAAATACTCAAAAAGCAGGCATTACTCTAGTGCTAGATAACTTTGGCTGTGGCTTAGCCTCTTTGAGCAATTTATACACATACCCATTTGATTATGTAAAAATTGACCATCATTTTGTCAAAACCTTACCTCGTTCCGAACGCAATTTAAGGCTCATTCAGTCGGTATTATCAATATCCACCCACTTAGATTTTAAATTGATTGCTGAGGGTATCAATACCAGGAACAACTGGCAGTGTTAACTGAGCTAGGTTGCCGATTTGGCCAGGGAAAAGTGTTACACCCAGCCCAAGAAGTTTTACTTAATCAGAATGAAAATCAGGCTTAATCGACAAAACCTAATTTTTCTTCATCATGTTTCGTAGATTTGCGATACCTATTTCAGATTTTTTCTTGCGCTCTTCGGCAGATGTTTTGGTTTTTTTATGTTCCCAAACTAAATCGTCTTGAGGCAGTTCATATAAAAACCTACTTGGCTCTGGATTGATCACTTCTCCATATTGCCGTCTTTCTTTGACTAAGGTCATAAACAGCACCTTTTGTGCGCGGGTTATACCCACATACGCTAGACGCCGCTCTTCGTCGATATTATCTTCATCAATACTACTTTGGTGAGGTAGTAGCCCCTCTTCCATACCCACCATAAAGACATAAGGAAACTCCAAACCTTTGGATGCATGCAATGTCATTAACTGTACTTGCTCGGCTTCGTCTTCATCTTCTCCGCGCTCCATCATATCTCGTAAGATCAAGCGATTCACCACTTCCTGTAAGGTCATGGGCGGATCAAGCTCGCTGCCTTCTAACATGTCACTTATCCAACCAAATAAAGTACTAATATTGCCCATCGCCCATTCTGCCGCTTTGGGGCTGGCACTTGATTCGTACAGCCACTCTTCGTACCCCATGGCTTTAATCATTTCTCGAATAGTCGCGATACCATCGCCCCGCACCACTCGATCCGAAAGCTCAACTATCCAACGGCTAAATTGCTCAACCGATACAAGGGCCTTACCTGTTAGTACTTCTTGTAACCTTGGGTCAAAGGCTGCTTCGAACATTGAGGTTTGATTTTTGTTGGCTAGATTTCCCAGTTTTTCCAAGCTGACTCGACCTATGCCTCGGGTAGGTGTATTGATCACTCGTAATAGTGCGTTGTCATCATCTTGATTCACCAATAAGCGCAAGTAAGCCATGATATCTTTTACTTCAGTACGGCCAAAAAATGATGTGCCGCCACTGATCTTGTAAGGGATCTTATTTACAGTAAGTACTTTTTCAAATACCCGAGACTGAAAATTACCTCGATATAAAATCGCATAATCTTTATAGCTGGTGCCATTCATAAACTTATGGGCCATCAACTCTGCGACGACCCGCTCAGCTTCGTGCTCTTCATTTTTCGCCATTATGACTTGTAGAGGATCACCATAGCCTAACTCCGAAAAAGCTTCTTTTCAAAAACATGGGGATTGTTTTGAATTAGAATATTAGCGCAATGTAAAATGCGCTCCGAGGAACGATAGTTTTGTTCGAGCTTTATCACTTTTAGTCGAGGGAAATCTTTTTGTAACAGAACCAAGTTTTGCGGTCTTGCTCCTCGCCACGAATAAATAGATTGGTCATCGTCTCCTACCACAGTGAACCGTGCTCGTTCGCCCACCAGCAGTCTAACTAGCTCATACTGACTGGTATTGGTATCTTGATATTCATCCACCAGCAAGTAACGAATTTTAGCTTGCCATTTCAATCTAACTTTCTCATTAGATTTTAATAATAAGGTCGGTAAACAAATTAAGTCATCAAAATCTAGAGCGTTATAAGCCCTAAGGTGGTTGTAGTAACGCTGGTAAAACTCGGCAAATTCGCCATCTAAAGCGGATAAAGTTTGACCCTTTAAATGCTCAGGCAAAATTAGATCATTCTTCCAATTTGATATTTGACTCTGCAAGGCGCCTAGTAGATCTTTATCACCGTCTAGTTCAACCTCTGTCAAATCTTTCAACAAGGCCATACTGTCTTTGTCGTCAAATAAAGAAAAACCAGCCTTTAAACCCAAGGCTTTAACTTCAGATTTTATGATATTCAAACCTAGCGTATGAAAAGTAGAGACCTTTAAGCCTCTCGCCTCTTTTTTACCTAAGGTTTGAGCCACTCGCTCTTTCATTTCACGAGCAGCTTTGTTGGTAAATGTCACTGCGGCAATATAACGGGCGGGCATATCGCATTGGCGCACTAAATGGGCTATTTTGTTGGTGATTACGCGAGTTTTACCACTTCCTGCTCCCGCTAACACCAAGCATGGGCCAGAAATAAAATTTACAGCTTCGTTCTGACCTGGGTTAAGTTTCATGGTAAATTTGACAGCCTAGAGTTAAAGGCCGACGATTGTATGAAATTATGCCTTTTAATCCAACATAATTAACTTGAGAATTCACTATGTTAAACGCTAAAAAACTGGAAGAAATAGCCAAACAAATCACCGATTCAGTCCCTCCAGAAGTAAAAAACATTGCTGAAGGAGCCGAAGCCAAAGTCAAACAAGTATTGCAATCTCAACTTAGTCGCTTGGATTTTGTCAGCCGAGAAGAGTTTGATATTCAAAATCAGATTTTAATGCGTACCCGAGAAAAATTAGAAGCCCTTGAAAAACGGATAGAGGCACTAGAGTCTGCATCTTCTGCACAGTAAGTGTTTGTCCTAGGCCTGGTGGTACATACGCCAGGTTTGTTGACTTATACACTGGCCCATTCCCTAAACAAGGCTGTGCAGACTAGAGCAATAAGTATTATCAATCCATATTGATAAGTGTTCTCTTTAAACGCATCCAGCGTTTTTTGAACAAGGCGTCGGTATAAAGGAATGATGGCTCCCTTGCACATGTCATGTCTCGCTGAGTGGCTAGTTATCATTGCAGATTGGTATAATGCCCAATAATGCCTAGAGCCAAAACCATGCCCACATAGTTGTTGTGTAAAAAAGCCTTGAAACACAACTGCCTTTCTCGATCTTTAATCAGCCATTGCTGATAAACAAACAAGCAGGCACTGACACCGATGGCGCTATAAAAAGGCCACCTAGCCTCAAGCGCTATTGCCACAAAAGTAAGCAGCACTAAAGCCACTAACTGCAAAATAAAGATAATTAACTTGTCGAATTGGCCAAATAAAATAGCGGTAGATTTTACCCCAATGATGACGTCGTCATCACGATCGACCATTGCATACTGGGTGTCGTAGGCCACTGTCCAGCATAAGTTGGCAAAGTATACAGCCCACACCAGCCAAGTTAATGGTTGACCAAGCGCAACAAACGCCATAGGGATTGACCAGCCAAAGGCTGCACCTAACACCACTTGAGGCAAGTGGGTGTAACGCTTCATAAAGGGATAAATAGTTGCCAATACTAGGCCACCCACCGACATTGCGACTGTCTGCCAGCTAAGTGTTAACACCAATGCAAAAGCAACCACGATCAACCAAAAAAATAGCATTAACGCTTGCTTACTCGACACCTGTACCTGTGACTAGCGGCCTAGAAGAGGTGCGTTTTACCGCACCATCAACTTTACGGTCTGCATAGTCATTAATCACACAACCTGCTGAGCGCATCACAAACACGCCAAGTACAAAAACAACAAATACATGGACGCCGGGCCAACCACTGGCAGCAATCCATAAGGCCCACAAACAAGGCCATAACAATAGCAAAGTACCAATTGGCTTATCAGCACGCATCAAACGCCAGTACCCATGATAAATATTGTTTGCGGTGCTTTTATTTGTTATCAATGAATCACTCCATCTCTTCATATGCTGGCGAACCATAGGTAGGAATATTTCGCACACCATCATTTTCAACTGTTCAAAACTAAATGCCGAACGGCGTCCCCATAAACTGTGTGCGTTGGGCATATTAAGCTGGCTCAAAAATAGCCCTGAGTCTGGCAGGCTAGTTAATTGAAATGGCATACGTTTGAAACGACTGTCATTAAAAATCAATTGCCCTAAAGGTTTGTCCGTTAAATCCGAGAAATCTCGCTGCCACAATGCCATTGGAATAATAGAGCGAGCAAAGACCCATGGTTGTCCGTCGCCCCACAGAATCACCTCTCTTACTTGCCACTCTTGCTGTAAAAATAGTGGCTGCTCGGTACGCACTTGCAAAAACTCATCATGACTAATTTCGACTGAGCCTTGACCAATAACGGTGAGCTGAAAGTTAGTGCATGCTGACATTAACCTTTCAGTTAGAGAGCCGCTGTCTAATAACCAATTTTTGAGCACGGGGGGCAAATTATTTAGGCCGTTAATATCGACCCATTTTGACGGTATGCCTATAGGAAAAATAGTTTGTGAATTCAATATAATGCGCAATGAGATAAATAAAAATAGAATAGTATCAAGTACCTTAATAAGACTAAAGCGAGGAAATATATTTTATGGTTCTGGTAAAAAGTTGATACACTTAAACCACTAGATTACCAATCGAAGAAACCAATTATGCATACAGCTAAACTATTGATAATGGCCGCAATAATCTTGATGCTGAATAGTCAAAACGCTGCCTACGGACAAGATGCAACGCAGAAAAATTATGCATATTTCAGTATAGAGCCACAAATAGTGACTAATTTTCTGAGTCCGTCGGTCAGAAAAGTAGGATTTGTGACCGTCTCTATTGAACTTATGTTAGAAGATGCTAAGTACCTCGAAGAGGCAGAGCATCATTCTCCACTATTAAGATCTGCGCTGATTGAGGTGTTTGGTCAACAGACCGAAGAAAAAGTGCGCTCTTTAACGGGTAGAGAAGATATTCGCCGCCATTGCTTAGATCAACTGAGAAAACTCATGCGCCGAGAAACGGGCTCAGACATGGTAAAGGATGTGATTTTCACTAAATACCTCTACCACTAACGAGATGTTCGCATTGTTAGCTAGTTTTGGGCCTTTTCGATAGCCACCAAGCAAATAGGCTGCCGCATATTAAACCGACTGTATGCGCGGTATTGGCCATATTTATCGGCAATATATCCATATATCCGACCACCAGCCAAATCAACAGAAAACCAATAATAGGTTTAGGTAACCATACACCCCACTCTGGTTTCAGCCAACCCAGCCACCATACGCAACCTACCAAGCCATAGACTACACCTGATAAGCCACCAAAATTTGGGCCACTTACCATTAGTTGTGCCACATTTGACAAGCTAGCCGAAATCACAAATAACAACAGCAAACTACTCAAGCCAAAAATTTGCTCTATTTGCTTACCTAGAGACCACCACCATAATAAGTTGAACACTATATGTAACATCGAAAAATGTATCAGTGCGGGTCCTAAGATACGCCACCACTGATGGTTCTCTGCTAATTGGTCAAAATATTGGATATGCAGCCACGCATAAGGCGCTGAGATCCCTAAATTAGCCAGAACATAAATCCCCGTACAAAGCAGCAAAATACAGGCGGTAAACGGTGAAGCCTTTAGTGAAGTAATAAGGTTATCTAAAGAAAAGGATTTAACCGCAGTGAGATCAACCGAATGACCAGACTGCCACGCTGCAGTTTGGTATTTATCATCATTCGGGTTCAAGGTAAATTCTTCGGCAATACATCTTGCATGTTCTTCATCTTCTAACCGAGATAAAAACACGGCATGGGCATACTCAGCCTCAACAAATTTATATTCTGCTGAAATACCGTTCTGTGACAGGTAATGAGATAATAACCTAGCGGGTTGCTCTTTAGAAAATGCGATTAATTTGCTTGAATTTGGCAAAAGGGTTATTCATCCTTAGCCGTTTCAAAAGGCATATCTTTACGCCAAGCTTCGAAGCCTCCATCCATGCTATACACAGTCTCAAAGCCCTGATGAATAAGGAACTGCGCGGCTTGCTGGCTGCTATGCCCATGGTAACAAACAACCACTACCGGGGTATCGAAGTCTACTGCGGCTATAAAGCTATTTAATGTGCCGTTTGTCAAATGAATAGAGTCTACGATGTGGCCATTTTGAAACGATGCCTCATCTCGAATATCTACAACCTTTACATTTTCTGTTATTAATTTTTGCTGAGTCTCTTGGACAGAGATATGAGCGAACTGCTCCATTCAACCTACTCCAAATATAAATGATTTATAGAAATTGCCCTGTAATCTCTGATTCTATTACATCCGCCTCTTTTCGAAAATACATTTATTTTTGCAGCAAAGCATAACCAATACCCAACTGACAACAAAGCCGAATAATAAGCACGCAAAGAACTATTAAACCTGTTCACTTTAGTCCATCTCAATTGGCGTATAGCATCACTCTATCGAATCTAAGTCATTTAGGCCTTCCCATACGCCATATTCCAACTTCTGAGCCAATACAGCCAGTAAGTCATTCTCTGGAAGCGGTCGCGAAATGAAATAACCTTGGCCAATATTGCATTGTAAATTCTTCAGCATTTTCAACTGAACAATGGTCTCTACCCCTCGGCCACCACAATCATTCCCAAGCGCTGTACCATTGCGATGATTGACGATACGATTTGCATATCAGCACTGCTATGCTCCATTGCTGAAACAAAACTCCTATCTATTTTAATGATATCAACAGGCATTTTTTTCAAATACGCCAATGAAGAGTAGCCAGTACCAAAATCATCAATGGAAAAAATAAAGCCCATGGCTTTCAATTCGTTCATGGTGGTTAGAGCTTGATCAAAATCATCGACTAAGGTGCGTTCCGTAATTTCGAATTCGATTTGCGATGGGTCTCGTGAAAACAGTTTTAGCTGCCCTTCTAAAAATGGCAACAAGTCTGGATCCATAAACTGAATGGCACTCAAATTAACAGCAATTTTAAGATTTCTAAAACCTAACTGGTCCAGTTTTTCAAGGATTTCAAAGGCTCGCCTTATTCCCCAATAACCAATTTTTACCATGCGTTCAGAATTTTCAATTAATGGAATAAATTCATCCGGCCTAATAAACCCTCGCTTAGGGTGGAACCATCTAATCAACGCTTCAAAACCTAGCAATTTTCCCGTAGAAATTTCAACTTGAGGCTGCAGTGCAAAGCTAAATTCATTATTTTCTAAAGCATCACGCACTTCGTTTTCAATTTCGATTTGACGAACCACATTCACCTGTAGCGACGGATTAAAAATACTATAACGCCCCCCGCCCTCATCTTTCGAGGCGTACATGGCTAAATCCGATTGGCGGATCAAGTCTTCAAATATCTCATCACTATTGGTTGTACTTGTGATACCAATACTTATCGAAGTGTAAAAGAGTAATTCCTCTACTGAGAGAGGATCCCTAAAACCTTCAATTAACTTATTTGCTAATACCAGTGAGCGCTCACTGTTTATTTTTTCAAGGAATACAATTACAAACTCGTCACCGCCAAATCGGAATAAAATCTCTGAGTCATGCAAGCAATTCATTATTCTTTGCCCAGCATGCACTAAGAATGCATCTCCAATTTTATGTCCATGGGTGTCATTAACCTTTCTAAATTTGTCCACATCAACAAACATCACCACTAACTTTAGAGAATCATCTTGCAACTTGGGTAACAACTTTTTTAGCTCAATACCAAGCTTGTTGCGATTGGGTAACCCCGTTAACCAATCGTTCATCGCCATTTTTTCAAGCTCGTACGTATTCATGACAATCGTTTTATCTAACGACTCTAATTCTTTACCTAATAAACTGGCGGAGTTTTGCAACAGCTCTATTTCGTCAATAAAGAGTCTATTTTTAGCGAACTTTCTCTGACTAAACTCTTGATATTTTTTGGCAGCCAAAAGAGGAAGCTGCTCGGTCACCAGCATCAGTCGACGGCGGAACTGAGAAGTCATAAAAAACAAAATACTTAACGATAAACATACAACTACACACGCAACAACCAAAATACGCGTTCTATATTGACGATGAGCAGCAGACACATCGCTAATATCATGTACAAATAATAAGTAAATATTGTTACTAACTTCTTTCTCTATTGGCGTCAGATTAAGTAAGAATGTGCCTTGTTTATTTTCTAGTTTATAGCCAGATTCTAACACCTCTAGAATACTCAAATCGTCTGGTAATTGCTCTAGGTACTCTTCCATTATCAATTTAGATTTTTGACTAATCGGTGAGTTTACCAGCAACTGACTCATTGTTAGCCTGCTATTAGGCTCAGTGCTAACGATGGCTAACAAAGCAGAAGTGGACTGGTGTAGCGCAGCCAACGCCTCCATCAGAGAAGCCCCAATTGACAACACCATCACATTGCCTGAATGCGTCAACATCGGCATACTAATTTGCTGTTCACAGATGTCTAAGCAGCGTATATGAGAAATAGAAGAGTGAGAGGTCAGCACTTCTTTTACATCAGTCTGTATTTTCGCAGGGACAGTTTCTTCTTTCGCAGTACCTAATACTAATGTTTCGGCACCATCAAATAACCAAAGATTATTGATTTGCCAATTAATTTTCATATATTCAAATTCTTGCTGAAAGTTTGCCGCTATCTCTTCAATATTATCTGAATTGTCTACTTGGAAGTGGATGAAGGATTCAAACCATAACTCCATGCGATTGCGCAGCATATCTCCAATCAACCAAAATTGTTTTTGATCTTTTTCTCGCATAGTTTGCTGTTGAACATTGTAGTCTTGGTTATTTTTATTTACCCACAGAAGTGTAATAAGAGCGCTAGACACTATGAAGGACAACATTAATGGCCCCATTATTTTTATGGGTAAGCTGACAAATTTACGCATAGACTAATACCAATACATCAATTGTATTGCCCAAATGTTCCAATATTCACTGGCGTTCTCCTCAACATTGGGGTTGAAAAAGGGCGCCAATCGTCCAGCTCCTTTTACCCGGTGTAATTCCGTCTGTATTTGAACGTTGTTAAATAGTTGCCAACTTAAACCTAAGGTCGCTTGATCCATATAAGCAAAATAACCAGGTATCGTACCACCGGTGCTTGCCTCAAAAGCACTACCATCCCTGTCTTTATTATTTTTATCATAAATATCTAATCTGGCTAACAAAGTAACCTCTGGACTAGGAAAATACCTAGCTTGGATATATCCGCCCTCAGCCGTTACATCGCTAGCAAACCCAGAATATAACAAATCCTGAACCACCACTCTTTCTTTAATGATTTCAGAAGCAAACTCCCAACTTTCACCTTGGTACAATAAATTCATCAAAACTCGCTGCGAGGCAATATCTCCCCTAATAAATACATCTTGGTTTGCAGCTCGATATCTAAAGTCTGCATCTAAAACGCCTACACCTAATTGCCAATTAGTTAAGCTTGGACGCCAATAAATACTGAATTGTTTGTCCGACTCATGCTTTAACTTTCCTTTAATATTGGCCCCTAGTAAATTACGTGTCTCTTGGTCGCTTATTTTCGATTCACCATAGCTAATATTAACATCCCACTCTCCTAAGCTATTGTTGGTTTGTGCTAATAAAGCGATTCCATCAACTCCAAGAGCAACATCTCGAAAAGCATCAAAATATAAAGATTGAGGTAAGACGATAGAGGGTCGAGTGTGCGGCACGTCACGAGTAGATGAGTACAACCAATGGTAGTTTTTGTTTCTGCCAATCTGCGCTTTAATGTTCCAATCGAGTGTGTTCACTAGTTGCCAGTCCAAAAACAAATAGTCAATTCTCGCCCCTTCTGGATAGCGATTACCGCCATTTAGATATACTCCTTGTCCGGCAATACGCAAAGACGAATTAACACGAAACGAAGCATTGACGCCAATTTCGGTTAATTTAACCGACACGTCACCATCATTTTCCACAAAATTAGAATCTGCCGCTTGAATCACACCTTGTGACACAAAACCATGCAAGTTAATACTCTCAGCAACAGTTTGGCCAGTAAACAAAATTAAGGGTACTGCTATTAATCTCTGTTGAACGTTGAATTTCATTCAATCTAGCTCCCTTACAATATTGACGATTTTCACATCGTCTCGATTTAATTCAGTCATCACATAACCAATAGCCCCGGGTCGTTGACTGATCAGCGCTAACATTTGTGCTTCACTGCTAACACGAATAGGGGCATCCCCCAATCCTGAATAAACTAATTTATTCCATATTCTCTCTAGTTGATATGGAAAAACGCCTAGTATCTTAGTGCTAAATAATTGGTGGGTTTTATGTTCATTGGAAAGCACAATAACAGTGATAGGTTGCTTGTCAGCCCACACAGTTTGCCGCATTGAAAAGATCCTACGAATTTGTGTATCACTCAAGTCAACCGTCATGACAGACGAATTCACGATAACTTTAACTTCGCTTACTTTATCTTGAGCTACCGTACTCGACGTAAACATTCCCGTTAACAGCAAAGTGAATAAATAGCGTTTGAAAAGAAACAAAAACACGACTCCATTGTGAGTGTATTTTTATACTAGATGAGTTGAAGAAAAAATCTACAACTTTGTAAAAATAAATATGTTTCAGTCTGTTATAAGAAATATGCCGACCTAAATGTATTGCTTAAAAGCTTACGACGCTTGGAAACTCTGATAACATAAAATCGAATTTTTGCTACCACTCACATCACATGATAAAACGTTATTTCATAGCTTTTAAGCAGCACAGCGCAACACTCATATACTCACTATTGTGGTTGCTGCTCAGCCCTTTTTTGCTATTCAACCTTCTGTTTCGCCTGTTACTAGGTAAACAAGGCTATTCGACAGCAAGGTTTTCAAGGTTTGGGTTGTGTAAAACAAGACAATCTAACAGTAGCGTTTTAATCCACTGTTCATCTGTAGGTGAAGTGGTGGCCGTTCAGAACTTGGTTGAGGCCATGCTAGCCGAACAGCCTTCTTTATCCATTCTTATTTCTACTAACACCACCACTGGGGCCGATAGGGTTAAATTACTATTTGCCGAAAGAGCCACACACTATTACTTACCCTATGATTTTCCTCTTTTTGTATGGCTCTTTTTAACAAAGACTAAACCTAGCAAAATACTGATTAATGAAATGGAATTATGGCCAAATTTATGTGGGATCAGCCAAAAGATGAACATTCCTTTGTACATAATCAATGGTCGAATGAGCAACAAATCCACAGCTACCTATCTTAAATTTCCTGCGCTATTTCAGCCCATGCTGGCGTCTTTCAGCCACATTTGTGCTCAAGGTCAACGGGATTACACAAACTATCTATCGCTAGGTATTGCTAAAGATAAACTCACACTTACCAATAATATTAAATTTGAAATCACCGCAAACCCTAAAGAACTAGCCATAAGTGAAGAGATTAACCAAACCTTTGGGTTAGCAAATAAACGTATTTTAGTAGCCGGAAGTACCCATGATCCCGAAGAGCAAGTTATACTAGATGCCTATGTTGAATTAGCCAAAGAATATCAAGACTTACTCTTAGTGATAGTACCTAGGCACCCACAGCGCTTTGACAAAGTGGAGCAGTGGTTGCGTACACAAAATATACCATTCAATTTGATGAGCCTTGGCCTACCATGTACGGCTGAGACACAAGTGTTATTGTGTGACCAAATGGGCAAGCTGCGCGCATTGTTTGCACTAGCAGATATTGCGTTTATTGGAGGCAGTATAGCCAATAGAGGTGGCCACAATGCGCTTGAGCCAGCCATATACAATGTGCCTATTTTAATGGGACCGTCAATCTATAATAACCCCGCCATTCATCAAACACTTAAAGATGCCGGAGCAATAAAAGACGTACACAATGTCGCTGACATCATCGCCGCATGTAAGCACTGGTTTGACAATCCAGAACTTAGAATTCAAAACGGAAGTGCAGGAGGTTTAGTCATTCAACAAAATAGGGGCGCGATAGGCAAAACGCTACAAGTCCTTAACGGATTGCCATAAGCCTGTGTTCAATGGGTCTACATCATAGCAATCATTGCAATGTTCTAAAGTAATCGACTAACTTTTTAGCTTCATCTTCTACTCGATAATTATCTTCTACCCGGCTGCGCCCAGCAATACCCATTTCCACCAACTTATTTCGATCGCTTAACATCAATGCCATTTTTTCGGATACCGCCTGTTGGTCGTTGACGGGCACGACATAACCATCAACACCCGGGCGAATGATTTCTTCCCAAGCGCCCGCTTCAGTCGCTAAAACGGCTGCGCGGCAGCTCATAGCTTCGAGCACCGTCAAACCAAACCCTTCATTGTCACTTAAGGCACACACCATAGACAAGGCACTAAAAATCGGCGGAATTTGCTCAAATGGCAGTTCACCTGTAAAAATGATTCTGTCTGACAAACCTGCTTGCGCTATTTTTTGTTTGAGTTCATCCACAAATCCTTGGCTGCTACCAGAGATAGCCCCAACCACCACTGCATTAATATCTGGATGCTGCGGCAAATTTTGAATACAAGCTTCAACAAATAGATGTACGCCCTTTTGCTTTCGCACTCGACCTAGAATGCCGATCCCGAATTTCCCGCCGTAGCCCAGAGCTTGCCATGCCGCCTGTTTATCTGCTGCTGGCGTATAGTTATCCACTTGCACACCGTGGGGATTAATCATATTGGGAGGCAAATGCAAAAAACTAGCTGAGCGTTTACTTACCGCGATAATGGCGTCCATTTTGTTGGTCAACCAAACCGTCGAGCCAGAACGTTTACGCTGAGCTGCCGAACTAAATACTAAACGAATTTTTGCTCCGAATACGTACTTTAATAATACGCCTTGGATCATTTCATCCACTCTACGAGCATGAAATATTCGCCATTTACCATTTTTTAATGGCTTACGACACAATTTCACCGTATCCCAAAATCCAATCACTAGTTCTGGGTCGGGGACAAAGTGCTTGCCCATTATTCGCAAATTAATCAGTTGTTTTTGATAAGACATAACTTGCAGCATAGTGGATGTTACGCCGGAAAAATTAGAATTAGAATTACCAATAATTAATTCAATTTCAGCAGATTGTGATTTACTCTCGGGGTGTTCGTGCATATTTTTTAAGCGCCTAATTGAGTAGATAAATGTAAAGTTAACACGCGCATAAAAGTATCTATCCGCAATAGGTAAAGAATGATTTACAATACCCTTAATAAGTTTAAAAACAATAAATTGTAACATGCCAAACATTCAGGAAAAAACAAGTGGCTCTGATGTCATTTTATTTGATGATAATTTTTTTGCAGATCCTACAATCGAAATATTTTCGGATCGATATTGGCTAGCGCAAAACAAAATCATTGGCTAAGGCAACGGGTAGAGGCACCACCTACTTTTTCGAGCACCAAAGCAAGCAATTCGTCTTACGGCACTATTTACGTGGAGGCTTAATTGGTAAAGTCCTCGACCAACAATATGTGTATACAGGGTTGCAACGCACACGTGCATGGCAAGAGTTTACTTTGCTCAAGCATATGACAAGCCTAGGCTTACCTTGCCCTACGCCCATTGCAGCCCACATAAAAAAAATAGGAATTTACTATCGAGCGGATATTATTTTAAGCAAAATCCCTCAGGCCAACGACCTTTATAACTTGTTGCAAAGCACACATATTGACAGCGAAATCTGGCGACACATTGGCCAAACGATAGCCAAGTTTCATCGGCAGCAGGTATACCATCACGATCTCAATATTCACAACATTATGTTAGATGCTAGCAATCAAGCTTGGTTAATCGATTTTGACAAATGTTCGATTAAGCATGGTAATAAATGGAAAAAGGCCAACCTAGCCCGACTACACCGTTCATTTGAAAAAGAAAAAGCAAACAAAGGTATTGAATGGTCAAATAGCGATTGGCAACACTTACTCGCTGGATATCATCTTACTTAATTTATACGATACTTGAATTCGCTATAAATTAAACTGTCAAACTCGGAAAGTTCATCAAGGTCGCCGTCCTCAAAATTTGCCCCTAACTTAACTAACCAATTGCCAAATTGTGTTTGATAGAAACCAGACAGCCTCAATAGTTTTTCGCTGTTTCCTTGCAATACTGGCGAAGGTTGTTGCTGATCTTGATTTAACTCCAACCGATTAAGCGAAACTTCAAACAAGTCACCATCACTAAACTGTTTATTTACCCCAACTGTGATCATTTTGGCATCACTATCAAAAGTACTGCCTATTGCCCTACCATAACGACGATAGCCAGACTGATAAACACCATGCTCATAATAGCAATTCTTATTCTGACTATTAGTTGAGCATCCAACATTGGTATCACTCGTTTCTAAGTACACTTTACTACCCAGTATGTAACTGGAAACTCCAAATAAATTTGCGCTGTCTTTAATTTGATAATAATGCTCGGCATTCTCACCAATTTTTTGCCCATAAATAGTCAGAGGGCGATCAACCAACATAACAGTATAAGTAAAATCGAAACCGGCATGATGGTTACCTTGTAAAGATCGCTCCTCTTTGGAACAAGTCATGTCATTGGCACATTCTTTTTGTAAGCTAACCACATCGATAAAGTCTGAAAACGAATTGCCTTGACCTTCTCCCCCACATGGCATTCCACGAAACGCCTAACTCTAAACCAGATATTGGTTTAAAGTTAAAACGAGCGGACCAAACATTAGCCTCTGGCACAGCTCGATCTTTTTCTAATTTCCCCACTTGGGCAGTTACAAACCATGGGCCTAGGTATTTTAATAAAAAGTGTTCTGAACGCGTCGCTTGAGAACGAGACAGCGCTAGCGAAGGAATAGGACGGGCATTATTACTTAGGATCAAGCTACTCGACTGCGCGCCTCCCCACCACTGACTCATGCTACCTAAACGTAAATTCCAATCACCAAACTGGTACGCAATAAAACTTTCATCAAAGTGCTTTTTCCACCCCGTTCGTAATTGGCTGACACTTGCCCAGCCCAACGGCCAAAATAAAACTCTTTGGTTAGATTGGCCTGCACTTTTTGCGCTTGTACACCCGAAAAATCAGTGAATCGACTATCGTCACTAGCACCATACAAACTAACAACAGACTGACCTTTTTGCGTTCGATGCAAATGTAAATAATGTCTAAGCCGTTTAGCAGCAACCGCAGGAATGGCTGATAATTGCTCTGTATCAAGGTTCTCTAATTGCTGCGCAATGCCTTTCCACGGAACCGGAAAACTGGTTACCGCAGCGTCTAACACGCCCCACTCACTCAAGGTTTGCAGATCTTTATGTAATTGAGGCTCTAAAGTACCGATCCAAGGAGAAGCAATGCTTACTTTTGAGCAGAAAATTCCTGCCAATAAAATTAGAACAAAACAAATTTTCAACAAACTACACTCCAATAGTGTTCAACAAAAGGTGGCAGTCGAAATGCACGACATATTTTTCTAATATGATACGGAATATTTGCAATAAAGGCTAAATACCTTAATACAACAAATAGAATTATTTCTTGTATTAAGGTATTTTATGCAACAAATCTTATATTATTTCTTTATGCTTATTGCCAGAGGTTTTTTTGACGTTATCTCGAGATCTTACCGCCCCCGACGTTTCCATTGTTATTGTGAATTATCGAAGTTGGGATAAATTAGGGCGGTGCCTAAGTAGTTTACTTGAATTAGAAGTAGTGCAAATAAACCTTGAAGTAATAGTGGTAGATAATTATTCAAACGATGGGCAATTTCAAAACATTAGTCAACAATATCCACAAGTAAACTTTATCGAAAATACAGGGAATCATGGTTTTTCTTCTGGCTGTAATCTGGGAGCTAAAGATGCAAAAGGAGAATATTTGCTATTTTTAAATCCTGACACCGAAGTAAGAATGGATATTTTTACTCCTTTATTAGCCAATATCAAAAATTTCCCTCCTAACTCTATTCTCGCTACTCATAAAAAAGATTCCTATGGAAAGTATGAACGCGTAGAGCGTTTTTTACCACGCTGGTATATCTATACTGGACTTGGTCGTGCCGTGCATCGTTTGGTCTGCAATAGAAAAATTAAACAAGATTTCGCAAAAGATAAAAAAATAGTTTATCCCGATTGGGTCTCAGGTTCCGTTATGTTTATACGCTTGAATGATTTTCGAGCTTTAGCTGGTTGGAATGAAAATTTTTGGCTATATGGTGAAGACGTTGACCTATGCCAAAGAGCACAAAACAACGGGGGCACAATTGCGTTACTGCAGGATGTATCAATCATTCACAATCATGGCGGCAGTTCTCGAATAAACCCAGCTACAGCAGCGCTAACCAAAAGCGAAGTGTTCATATCACGACATATATTCATAGCTGAGCACTTTAAAGGCATAAATCAACTTTTGATGCAGGCATTCGTACTAACTAAATCGATTATCAAAACCGCATTAATTGCATTGTTATCGTTACTAATATTTAAACACCTGAAAGCACAAGCGAGTCGAGTATTATTTGGAAATATCATTCGTTACTACATAAATGCTGCAATTAAAGGGACGTGGATTAGCCCTCGCTCTGTGAATTATGACGCCACAACAAATAAATTTTAGTTTATGATGAATTTGGTTAACTTTTGTGATTGATTTAGGTAGCCTTATTTCAACATTTTAAAATTTGTGTATTCTATGCCCAGAAAAGCTATTTACCCAGGCGACATTCGATCCTATAACCAATGGCCACGCAGACCTAATTGAGCGAGCAGCAAATATGTTTGATCATGTCATTGTCGGCATAGCATCAAACCCTAGTAAAAAACCGCTGTTTAGCCTAGACGAAAGAGTAGCCTTAATAAAACAAGTCACTCAACATTTAGAGAACGTTGAGGTTATTGGTTTTACTGGTCTACTCGCAGATTTTGCAGAACAACAAAATGCGGCAGTGCTTGTACGTGGCTTGCGGGCTGTATCAGATTTTGAGTACGAGTTTCAATTAGCCAATATGAATAGACGGCTCAACCCCAATCTAGAAAGTGTATTTATGACGCCAGCCGAAGAAAATTCTTTCATTTCTTCAACCCTGGTCAAAGAAGTTGCGCTGCACCGAGGTCGAGTCAATGAGTTTTGCCACCCAGCGGTGATGGAAGCCTTAGTGAAAAAGTTGCACCCCAACACCTAACCTTTGACCACTACCGTAAAGAATCGCTAGATAAACCCGTTGTAAAATCGATTAAGACTGACAAGTGGGGCAGTAAAATGTATTACGCTGCCCGATCATTAGGGATTGGATCGGCGTTTTACACGCATCACATGTTTCGCCGGCACGACCATAAACTAATAACTGTTGCGCGAAATAATCAGGTTTACCATCGGCTTGCATGAAATCTTTCAAGGTAGTCCCCCCTGTTCAATTGCACTGGCTAACACTTTTTTAATAATTTCGGCCAATACTAAATATCGTTTTTTACTGACTTTATTGGCAGGCTTACGAGGGTCGATACCAGCAATAAACAACGATTCGTTAGCGTAAATATTTCCCACGCCCACGACAACTTTATTGTCCATGATGAAGTTTTTGATTGCCACTGACTTCTTGCGAGAGTATGCAAACAACCTACTGCCATCAAAATCATCTGTCAAAGGCTCTGGTCCAAGAGAACTTAGTAATTTGAGCTGAGGTTCATCTATTCCCTGCCAAAGGCAAGAACCAAACCTGCGGGCGTCATTGAAGCGCAAACACACACCATTGTGCATGACTATGTCTATGTGATCATGCTTTTTAACTTCGGTTTCACTTTCAACCACACATAGCTTTCCCGACATCCCTAGATGCAAAACTATGCTGCCTTTGCATGTATCAAGTAGCAAATATTTGGCGCGCCGACGTATTGACTCTATAACCAAACCTTCAGCTAAATAAACTTGCTCAGGCACCGGCCAACGCAATTGGGGCTGACGAACAATAATCTGTTGGATAGTATTTTTTTCTAGGTGAGGAGTAATACCTAAGCGACTCACTTCAACTTCTGGCAATTCAGGCATGAGTTAAGATTCTATGTTTAAAAGTGAAAAATCAGGACTGAGCAATAAATAAGTTTGCTGTTCAAATTTGACTAGGGTTTTATCAGCAAAAGGTAAAAAATAATATTCAACTGGCTGTGCTTGCCCCACGAACCACACTTTTATAATTTGCGGGCTAGTTTGCCAATTAAGCTGACTATCAAACAGTTCGACTTCAGCGCTATGCCAATTATCCACGAGTTGACTTAAGGCTTGATTGCTCAAGGTACCAGATTCAGTCCGCCAACCTTGCCCGATACGTTCTACTCTATCATGCACATATTCAATGGTTGTAATCACTGCGTATTGCGGAAGTAATCTAGTGACAGTTTGACTACCACTGATCCCCCGATTTAAAAAATCACTGCTAAAATTGAACAACAATATCAATATCAAGGTGGTAAAAATAATGACATTGTTCCAACCGCGCTGAGAAAGTCTAATCATAGTGGTAATATAAGTGAGTCAATTGGTAAGTAAGTATGCCATATCCCATTAACGCAAAAAACCCGACTAAAAAGCCGGGTTCTTCAGGAGACAAAACCAGTAAAATTACTTGATTTTGGCTTCTTTAAACAAAACGTGCTGACGAACTTTAGGATCAAACTTTTTGATCTCCATTTTGCCAAGGCATGTTACGTTTGTTTTTATCTGTAGTGTAGTAAAAACCGGTACCAGCACTAGATACTAATTTAATTTTATCACGCATAATCTGGTTCCTTAAATTTTAACACCGTCGGCACGCATATCAGCTAATACTGTATCGATACCTTTTTTATCAATAATACGCATACCTTTTACAGATAAACGTAATTTCACGAAACGGTTTTCACTCTCAACCCAAAAACGGTGAGATTGAAGGTTTGGCAAAAAACGACGGCGAGTCGAATTTTTTGCGTGTGAACGGTTGTTACCTACCGCTGGACGCTTGCCAGTAACTTGACATACTTTGGCCATGGCCTGTCTCCAAACAATTCTAAAAAATTTAGCTCTGACTTAGATTTAACAATTTTCAAATCCAATGCCAGCTAACGCTATTAACAAGAGGGCGCATTTTATACAGTAATTACAAAGTTAATTCAAGAATAAAGTAAAAATATCGACTAATTTATAAATAAATCGCCTTTCACGACTTTATTAGGGTGCGAAACAATTGTTGATACTGACTTGCCATTTTTTCAATGGTAAATTGTTTCAAGGCTTTTCGATGACCATTCCTAGATAGTAATTGGCTAAATTTAGGGTCCCGAATGAGTTTCTCTATACCATCAGCTAGAGACAAGGGTGACTGTGGCTCTACAAGATACCCGTCCACTTTGTGCTCAAACATTTCCTTAACGCCTACTACATCACTAGCAATCACCGCACAACCTGACATCATAGCTTCAATAACCACCAAGGGCATGCCCTCATAGTGTGTACTCAAAACAAATATTTGGTGTGCTTGCAACAATTCTGGCAAATTTGTGCAATGCCCAAGAAAATCCACTTGTTGCTCCAAGCCTAAAGACTGTACCTGCTTTTTAGCTGTAGCCAAATGGTGTTTATTACCTAAGCCAGCAAAACTAACATTAACAGTAGTGCCGCGATTTTTAAGTATTGCCAATGCACTTATAAGACTTGCATGATCTTTTTGCCTAGCAAACCTTGATGCCATAATCAGGTGTGGCTTACGTTTTTCAAAAGGGATAGATTCAACTGCTTGATAAGGAAGAGGGTTAATTCCATTGGCAATACTGATAACCTTACTAGCAGGAAAACCTCGCGCTAACAGAGCACTTTCAACACCCTCTGAGCAACCGACAATTTTGTCCGTATATTTTGTTAGCCATTTAGCCTGCTTTAGTCGTAGCCAAGAATATCGCTCACGAGAATTATGCTCAACATGAATTAAATGGGGAACCTTAGCTAGTAAGCCAGCGTAACGCCCCCACAAGTGTTCACTAAAACCATGGACCAATAAAATGTCTGGCTGCAATTCTTTGCAAAGTCTATAAAGCTGATAAATTGTTAGCAGATGCAGCGCACCAGAAACAACTCGGGTATCTATGCCTTGCGCATTAAATTGTTCAACCTTATCAGGGGTTGTTGATTTTTTTTGGCGTAATACAAGATATGAGTCAATATCTTTCGTTTGATTAGTCGCTTTGATAATTTCTTTGGCAACATTCGTTGAACCAGAGAAACCTCCTGAAACAAAGTGCATTACTCGCATTGGCTATGGGACATCCCTAAACATGGCGATTACTTTTAATAACGGCCGAAAATAACGTAAACTGAAGGGCACATAATGCCACATTTACAAAGCGTAAACTAAAGGAATTCTACGCAAACTCAAATTGCCAGTATGTTGGCTAATTCGCAAGAAAATCATAGCAATCCACGTTGGGCAAATGACACGGCCACGCCGTCACCAATTACAAAGTGATCTAGAACCTTAATATCCAATAAGCTGAATGCGTCGATTATTCGTTTCGTGATACTTTTATCAGCTTGACTGGGCTCAGCGACGCCCGAGGGATGATTGTGCGCTAAAATAACGGCTGCAGCATTGTCTTTTAAGGCTTGCTGTACTAACACCCTAGGATACACCGACGCACTATCAATGGTACCGTAAAACATAGGGCGAAAAGTAATGAGCCTGTGCTGGCTATCGAGTAACAACATAGCAAACACTTCATGGGGTTGATCCCGTAATTTAGCGATTAAATAAGCTTGGGTTTGCTCTACAGAGTTAAAGCTATTCTCGCGGCATAACTTTTCAGCCATAAAACGCTGACTCATTTCTAAACAGGCTTGCAACTGCACATATTTGGCTTGGCCTAAACCTTTTACTTGGCAAAACTCAGACTCGCTTGCCTTAAATAAAGAGCGCAAACTGCCAAACTCATTGAGCATTTTTTGCGCTAGCTCTAGCACGCTACAACCAGCAATACCTGTACGTAAAAAAATCGCTAGTAATTCTGAATCGGATAACGCGCCAGCGCCGTTAGCGAGGAGTTTTTCTCTAGGTCTATCTTGTTTGGGCCAATCTGTAATTTTCATGCATCCGTGCCTCAATTGAAAAATAAAAACGTTTAGATCATGGCTAAACGCAAAATAAGCCTAGCAAAAGGGGGGCATTCCAGCCAATAATGTTAGCTAAGAGGCTCAATAAAGACTGTAATAAAACATCCATGCAATTTCAAAACACCAATATTTTACTAGGTATTACTGGCGGCATAGCCGCATACAAAACCCCAGATTTAGTGCGTAAGCTAGTAGCCAAAGGCGCCAACGTACGTGTTGTGATCACCCGTTCGGCGAAAGAATTTGTCAGCCCATTAGCGCTCCAAGCGGTCTCGGGCAATACTATTTCTGATGATCTACTCGATAAAGATGCGGAAGCCGCGATGGGCCATATAGAGCTTGCTAGATGGGCAGACAAGTTACTCATCGCTCCAGCTACGGCAAACACCTTAGCGAAGTTAACTTATGGATTAGCTGACGATTTACTGTCAACCCTATGCTTAGCTACCAGCGCCCCAATTTATGTGGCGCCAGCAATGAATCAACAAATGTGGTCGGCCAAAGCAACCCAAAGTAATCTAGCTATACTGGCCAGTCGAGGCGTGCAGCTTTTAGGCCCCGCTCAAGGAGAACAAGCATGCGGTGATGTTGGCCCCGGCCGCATGCTTGAGCCGCAAGAAATAGCAGATTTATTGCTGCCAGACGTACCACAAGTATTAGCTGGAAAACACATTACTATTACCGCGGGCCCCACTCGTGAAGATATCGATCCCGTTCGTTATATTACCAACCACAGTTCTGGAAAAATGGGGTATGCCTTGGCAAAAGCCAGCCAACAACTGGGAGCAAAGGTTACCTTGATTAGCGGTCCGGTTGACTTAACACCGCCTGAAAATGTAAAGACGATTCTTGTATCTAGTGCTCAAGACATGCACAACACAGTGATGCAAAACATCAAAGACAGCGATATATTTGTTGCTTGTGCCGCTGTCGCTGATTACAGACCAAAACAAAATGCAACGCAAAAAATTAAAAAATCAGAACAAGAGTTAACGCTTACTTTTGTTAAAAACCCTGATATTCTTAGCGACGTAGCTCACCTACCCGATCCACCATTTACAGTTGGTTTTGCTGCTGAAACGCAGAATCTAAGGGAGTATGCCTTAGGTAAGTTATCGCGAAAAAAGCTTAATATGATTGCTGCCAATGATGTGTCGAATAAAACTATTGGTTTTAATAGTGAACAAAATGCACTAACAGTATTTTGGCCCAAGGGTGAAAAACAGCTAAACATTGCCGATAAGAATTTATTAGCCACACAACTAATGAAAATTGTGGCTGAAAAATTTGAAGAAACACAAACAGAAGACGCCACTTTCGTTTAGGACTAAATTAATGCCAGCAACAAAACGCCCCAATCGTCGAGCTCAAATACTTCAAGCGCTCGCCAGTATGTTACAAACTAACCCAGGACAACGCATTACCACAGCCAAGCTAGCAGCTCACGTGGGTGTGTCTGAAGCCGCGCTTTATCGACACTTCCCTAGCAAAGCACGTATGTTTGAGGGATTAATTGAGTTTATCGAAGAAACGTTGTTTTCTCGGATCAACAAAATTATTAACGAAGAAAAAGACACCGCCACCCGTTGCCAATTAATTTTGCATTTAGTACTTGGCTTTGCAGAGAAAAACCCAGGTATTACGCGTATTTTGAATGGTGACGCTTTAATGGGCGAACAAGACAGACTTAGAGAAAGAATCGCCCAGCTGTTTGAGCGTCTTGAAACCCAAATGAAACAAGTGCTTAGAGAGCGTAAACTGCGTGAAGGCAAAACCCTACCGGCAGAAGAAGGCCTAATTGCCAATATGCTAATTTGTTATGCTGACGGTCGTATCAACCAGTTTATTCGCAGTGAATTTACTAAAAAGCCTACCGACAACTTTGCCGAGCAATGGCAATTCATCAACAAACAGTTTTTCCAATAACATCATGTGTTACAGCAATAAAAAACGGACACCTAGTATGTCCGTTTTTTTGTATTTGCGTTAAAACCATTCCACGTTAATAACCTGCTCGCTTATTAACGCCAAATAGCTTGGCGCATTATTTTGAGAAATTGTCGCCAAAGAAATCACCTTCATTCCAGCTAGAACGATTAGGCTGCTCTGCCAATGTCAAACCAATGTGATAGTTCACTTCGGCAAACTTGGTTGCTGCTTTCCAGTTGAATTTTTGACTAAAGTCGTCACTAGGCTTGTGATAGTTAGTGTTAATAAAGTTATTAAACTGCTCACTACCATCTATTTCAGGATCAGCGGATTTCAAGCCGGGCACCAAAAATACAGCCGGGATACCTTGCTTAACAAAACTATAGTGATCTGAACGCGTAAACAAGGCCATATGCGGCCAAGGATCTGGACTCAATTCTAAACCAATCTTTTCTGCAGCCTTAGCCACAGACTCTTTTAAATCACTATGCTCAGCGCCAAACGCAATCACATCACCGAATTCATAGGTCAAAATGGGCATATCTAAATTGACATTAGCCACAATTGAACGAGCCGGCACGGTTGGATTTTGGGCGTAGTAATCAGAGCCGAGCAGGCCCTTTTCTTCTGCGGTGACAGCTACAAACAATATCGAACGCTTAGGACGCTTCTCTAACAAACTAAACATTCTTGCAGTTTCTAGCAGCACCGATGTCCCCGTAGCATTATCCATAGCACCGTTATTGATTTTGTCTTTCTTAACCGTTTTGGCAAAACCAATATGATCCGAATGCGCGGAGTACAATACATACTCGTTTTTCAAAGTGGGATCAGAGCCTTCCAATATTGCTGCCACATTCGGGCTAGAAATTTGTTTATGAGTACTGGTTAATTCAAGTTTGATACTGGTATGTAAATCAAAGCCTTTGGGTGACTCATCTTTTTCCAGCTGAGCATAGATTTGCTCTAAGTTTGAGCTTGCCCCAGCAAACAAAATTTCAGCCGCTTCTTTGCTAAAATAAGCACCGCTGTTTAACTGTGGAAACGTGCCAGCAGGTACGCCATCTTTGTCTACCCAGCGAACCGTGGGGGCGTGTAAATAGTTTAACAAGTTTTGGTAAGGCCTCACTTTTTCAAATGTAGGTGTACTAATACTAATTAAACCTATAGCACCGTGCTCGGTTGCATGGCGTTTTTTCTCGTTAGTCGAGCCAAAGTGCGCCCCTTCCTCACTAGGAAAAGACTTAGGCTTACCCGATAGCGCTACCACGACTTTACCCTCAACGTCTAACCCTTGGTAATCGTCATGATCAAGTTCTGGAGCGATAATGCCATACCCAACGAACACCAAATCACCTTGCGTAAGACTTTGTAACTCATTGGCATTCGCTGAGGTTATAAACTGCTTTGGATAAGTTAGCTCTGTTTCTTTTCCTTCTTTGGTTAAGGTTAATTTAACCGAAGATTGATCAAGGTGAACTTGTCTAAAATCCACACGTTGCATGTAAGTATCATTGTCGCCAGCAGGCTTTAATCCATACTTTTCAAACTCCGCAGCAATATACAATGCCGCTATTTCATGCCCTCTAGCCCCAGTATCTCGGCCTTCCAGTAAATCATCAGATAAAAAGCGTAAATGCGACTTTATTCGAGATGCGTCTGCTGAAATCTCCTTAGCGCTTGTTTCCATACTCGCTTTTTCAGGCTGACAAGCCGTCAAAAAAACTGCCAAAACCAATAACTTACCTAACTTTTGCACTATATACCCCCTGCGTATAACTTATAATATTTGTGCGCACATTAAGCGAGATACAGGCAGAGTGCAAGCTTGACACTAAATTTAACTCGGCTAACCTGTAAAGAATACTTGTTCTAGCTTTGAGATTACCCATGCCACGTAAAGCCCAATACGATTTAGATCTCATCCTCAGCCAAGGTATAGATGTTTTCTTAGAGCATGGTTACCATGGTGCAATCATGGACGAAATCATTACCCGCACTGAATTTAATCGCCGAGGGTTTTATTTAGAATTTGGTAGCAAACAAACATTCTTGTATATGGTTTTGAAGCACTATCAATCCAGTCAGTTGAATAAGACTATGGCTCATTTAGAAACCAATCAAGGCCTCGATTCTATTACTCAGTTTTTCAAGCATTACGTTCAACATGTGAAAGGCAGAGGATGCTTACTAATTAATTGTATTACCGAACTGGGCTTTGATGATGAAAAAGTGCGAGAAATTGGCCGTCATTATCTAGATAGACTACAAATTGATTTTATCGGCTGTTTAGAAAAAGCCCTACTCTTAGGTCAGGTTCATTCGTATATTGATATTGAAGCGACCGCATTACAACTAACCAGCTATGTGCAGGGCTTTGCAGTGAATGCCGTGTTAGCCGGTGACACCGACGAGCTAGATCTTGCCACGCAAGCTCTCTTGGGGCCATTAGCTCTAAAAAGATAACAAAATGCTCATCTCACTACTTGGGAATAGGTAATCAGCCTCCATTGTAAGTAGCGTGCCAAGATTGAATTATAAGTAATAATTATTTCGGCCCCCCATTAATTTTGATAAACAATCGACCTAGAGTGCTCATCATGTCCAATAACAAACATTTGTTCAGAATCCAATTCATTAGCAATGGCGAACGTTACGAATTATATGTGCGAGAGGTGAGCCAAGGCAGTATGTTTGGCTTTGTAGAAATAGGAGATTTTGTTTGGGACACGCATACCAGCTTAGTGCTAGATCCTAGCCATGAAAAATTAAAGGCGGAGTTTGCTGATGTCACTCACACCTACATACCTATGCATAGTGTGTTACGCATTGACGAAGTGAAAAAACAAGGTACGTCTAAAATAACCGCGCTGTCAGACAAAGTGACAGCCTTCCCCACGCCTATTTATACCCCTAAAAATCCTAGTACCTAGCACCATATGTCGACGGCAATACCGATTAGCAACGACTGAGCAGCAATTCAAATTCTTGCTGCATAACAGGCATAATAGACAACCTATGGCCCTTTTTAACTAGACCAATTTCGCAAATATCTTGCATCTGCTTAATAGATTTAAGCGCTAAGATATGGGTAAATTTTTGCTTAAATTGAATGTCTACCATTACCCATCTTGGATTTTCAATCGTAGACTTAGGATCGTAATACTTACTTTCAGGGTCAAATTGGGTGTGATCAGGATACTGTTCTTTAACCACTTCGGCTAACCCTGCAATACCTACATTTTTACAGCTAGAATGGTAAATAAACACTTGGTCGCCTAGTTTCACCTGATCACGTAAAAAGTTGCGAGCCTGGTAATTGCGTATGCCATCCCAGTGTTCAGTTTGCTGGGGCTGGTTTGCCAAGTCGTCAATACTAAAAGCGTCGGGTTCAGTTTTAAATAACCAATAATTCATGTTAATTCTCTACGACTAGTACTAGCTCAAAACAGTATCTTGTTAAAAACAGAGTTTCAAGCCAATACTAGAAGCAGAAGGTCAAAGCTCTACGAATGCTTTAAATTTTTCAACTCCATGAAGATATCCTTGTCGCTAAACACGGCTAACTTTTCTTGCTTAGTCATCCAGCTTAACGCTTCACCCACGTCATTCGCTTCCTTAATTTTGTAATTTGCAATAAGACTATTCACCTCTGGATGCCCCCGCCTTGGCTTAGGTGGCTTAGACAACAAATTAAAGTGCCCATCTTGATAGGTTGCGTTATCAATAAAGGTTCCAATAGTGACAGACTGTAAATGTTCGCGTAATTCTTCGGCAAACTGATCTCGCTGAGTAATAATTTTCAAGGTACTAACTTCTTCAGGAATATTTAAGATACCTATAAATCGTAAACCTTTCGCTAGGCTCTTGCTGCCGCTAAGTGCTGACAAAGGAATAGAAAACATTAAACCAATCAGTGTAGGCGACAACCATATAAGTAAGGTAGGTGAGTACTGATAAAGCACTATGGTTAAACCGACACCTATCATAGTGTGCCAAAAATGCTGACGCACTAGATCTTTCCACGGGGTGCCATTATGTTGCCTTTGCTGGGTCGCCCAACCTGAATCTCGCCCCCTAAAAATATCAAATATATGTTGGCTATGGATCAACATAAAGATAGGCGCGTAAAGTATCGAAAAGAACATTTCGACTATAGCCCCCAATGTCATTCTAATAATACCTAAAGGCTGCCGCAGCGAGCGATGAAAGAACGCCTTAATTAAGCCCAGAACTTTAGGCAATAACAATACGCCCATAGTGAAAACAAATAACGCCACCATGCGCTCAGAGTCAAATACAGGCCACTGAGGATACAGAGAAGGCTGGTCTGAAAAATACTCAATATTCATATAGTGTATTTGAATAGACATCACTATGCCTGTCAGTATAAGGGCAAACCAGATTGGCGATGCCATATACCCCATTACGCCGGTAAGCATATGGGATCGATTTGGCCAGCGTAGTCCTTTGGCTTTTAATACTGCTAGATGTTGGATGTTACCTTGCGCCCAGCGTCTATCACGCGTAGCGACATCAGACAAACTAGGTGGGCTTTCTTCCCAAGACCCTTTCAAAACAGGTAACATTCGAACTGACCACCCTGCTCGCCGCATCAACGCGGCCTCAACAAAGTCGTGCGACAGAATATCGCCTTTAAAGGGTTTAACCCCACCTATAGCTGGCAGTCCCGCAGACTCTGCAAAAGCCTGCACTCTGATAATAGCGTTATGCCCCCAATAATTTCCGTCGTTCCCCTGCCACGCAGCAACTCCTCGTGCGACAATAGGTCCATATACAGTGCCAGCAAATTGCTGAAGCCTAGCAAAAAGTGTATCCCCACGATACAACGACGGTAAGGTTTGAATAATGCCTGCGTGATCATCGCTAGCCATTTCTAACATCAAAGTTTTCAGCGTGTCAGCAGATAGTAAACTGTCTGCATCAAGCACTAGCATGTAGTCATATCGAGCCCCCCATCGACTCACAAACTCATGTACATTTCCGGCTTTTTTAGCCTTGTTGTCGTGTCTGCGTCGATACCAAACGTTCATTTCACCAGCAAGAGCTTGTTTTAATTGACTAACCGCTGCAGTTTCCTTTACCCACACATCTGGATCGTTGGAGTCTGAAATGATGAAAATTTCAAATTGTTCAGCTAAATCATTTGCCACTAACTCTTTCGCCATACTATATAAAGCGGCGCAGGTTTCGCTGGGATCTTCGTTGTATACGGGCATCAGCAGCACTGTTTTTTTAGCTGAAAGATCTTGTACCGAAGCCTCACCTTTGCGACCCGAAAAGATAAACCCTGAAACGGCCGATCCAGCAGCCAATGCAATCCACACAAAAGTGAGCGTAAACAGTCCAACCATCACCCACTGCAGAGCTGTAACTTGGTCTTGAGAGACAATCAAAATCATTTGATGAGTCGCGTACACGGTCAGAGCCAAAGCCCCACCGAAAGTGATTAGTCTTGCAATTAGTTGCTTCCACCCTTGCCCTTTATGGCTGGCACTCGGTTTGGTTGAAAAATCCTGTGCCGGCATATGCAAAGGTGATTCGGCTGGTACACCTTGGTTTTGTTTCACTATCTGGTCCATCGATATAGCCATGTTTCACCCCATTTTTCATCACCTTTTGACAAAGATAATTGCAGTTCAGATACATCTTCTTCTGCGGGTTCGAATTTCACTACGACTCGCAAATTTTGTGTATCAGGAATGACCTTACTGGTTACTCCCACAATCCGCCCCGTACTACTCGTCGCGTGGATATGTATATCTGATGGAATGTTTTGCCCAGCATAATCAATTACAAACTCGCGGATAATGTCAGAGCCTAGCGCTTTCCCTGACGCTGTAGAGACAATTTTGCCATTGATATTTTTTAATGGCGCATCACTCCCCCAAGAGATTTTATAACTAAACTCTCTTGGCTGACCCGCTTTCAATGATTGTTTTGGTTGCCAAAAAGCGACAATATTATCGTGAATTTCTGCCTTAGTTGGGATCTCCACTAACTCAACATGGCCCATACCCCAGTCATTAAGCGGCGTCACCCAAGCAGATGGCCGATGGTGATAATGGGCTTCCATATCTTCGTAATCTTCAAATTTTCTCGCTCTTTGCATTAGACCAAACCCCTTAATTCCGTCGTCTTCAAAGGCCGACACTTGCAGTTTTGTAGGATTGGCTAAGCTGCGCCACACTTTTTCATTGTTGGCTTTAAGCATCAGCAATCCGTCTGAATCATGTACAGCTGGGCGAAAATCATCGAAACGAGAACGGTTCATTCCGTTAAATAAAAACATTGAAGTAAGGGGCGCAACACCAAAAGATTTGATGTCTGTTCTAGGATACAGTGTACTTTTAACCAGTATCTCAGTGTTCTTCTCAGGCGTAGCGGTAAAAGTAAACGCCCCCGTTAAAGATTTACTTTCCATCAATGCATGAACCACCAAGTTTTTATTCTTACCATTAGGCCGTTCAATCCAAAATTCGGTAAATTCTGGAAACTCTTCACCAGAAGGCTTTGCAGTATTAATAGCTAGACCGCGTGCAGATAAACCATACCAATTGGTTTGACCAACCGCTCTGAAGTAGGAGCCCCCTGAAAGACCATAAATTCATCCCACTTGTCAGGATTATTGATCGGATGGGTCACACTAAATCCAGAATACCCTTTTGCGTCAGTATTTTTTAAGGTCTCTTGCTCACTGTCATAATTGAAAATCTTTGAGGTATAGAATACCTCTCTAGATATTCCACCCACTACTAAATTTAGCTTCACTGGAGTTTTGAACAAAAAGCCGGGATGTAAAGGGTTAACACGAAAATTACGCTCCTCTTTTTTCCAAATAGTCGCACCTCTATCTAACTGTATCTTTTTATAGTCATCGTAACCCATTTGACTAAGTGGGTTGTCAGCAGGGATTTGCTCAAGTTTATATTCTTCAGCTGCCAACTCCTTTGCTTTGGATTCCAACCACTTCCTATCAAATCGATAAGTTAATCTCTCTTTGCCAACTTCTGGCTGTCTATTCTCGGTTGAGCGTTGCTGCGCCTTAATAGGAGCCTGGAACGGAGTAACGCTTATACCTAACACTATTGCAAAGATGAAATACTTGTACAAAATTAAGCTCCTTGATGATTGTTGTCTTTGTATTCCTTCTGCTTAAATCGATAGTAATCAATGAAATGTATACACACATCTCATTCAAAATCAGGCAGAAGTTTTACTATAAAACAAGGGCATAGCAGGTATCAGGCCAAGTGTGCCCCCCGAAAATACTAGGGCTATATCACCGTCAGCAGACATTTTTGTAGGAATTAATTGTGAATTTTACAGACAACAAGTAAAGATTACAGAGTGCCACAACTCAAACAAATTTGGACACCCATAAATAAATTAGGACACCCATAATTTCTAGTTAACGTTCGCAGATAGGCAATCGAAGTGCTTGGCCTATTCTTAACTTTATACATTTCTCGGTTGCTTGAGTTTTGATGTGTAAAAAGTGAAAAAACCACTGTTTTTACGAATGGTAGGTATGCTCAATCCCCGCTAAGCTAATATGGACACCCATAATTTCTAGTTAACGTTCGCAGATAGGCAATCGAAGTGCTTGGCTTATTCTTATCTTTATACATTTCTAGGTTGCTTGAGTTTTGATGTGTAAAAAGTGAAAAAAACACTGTTTTTACTGAATGGTAGGTATGCTCAATCGCCGTTATACGGGGATGGAATGTGCGTTGACAGAATTTTTGATTAAGCCAATAAGGCTCTCGCGTTGCTAATGCCCTGTATTTGCCGGTGATGGGTATGCTCAGCAAATTGTCGCATCATGTGCTCTGAGCCAACGGCATAGCAAAAGTGTTGTTCGAACTCTGTGGTAAGGGTGAGCCATTGTGCGTCTGATAATCCCAATCTTTGTAATATTGCTGGTTGGGTAGTGGCGATATGACCCTGTTTATCTTCGCGAATAACACGGCCTGTTATATCCACTAGTTCGCAGTAATCTTTTAATGAGAATGAAATACCTTTGGGCATGTTTTGCCTAGGGTTACCCACAAATGGCAACAGCGTGTGGGGTGGGTGTTGGTTAGTTTTCAACGCGTGAATGCGTTTTTGAATGCTGGTGTGATGGGAGTTTTCAGGGGTTGTCGCTATTTTTGTGCGAATGGGATTTAAATCCACATAGGCCATGCAGGCTAATAGAGCTCTGTTATCTAACAGAGCTTGTGATTTAAACCGCCCTTCCCAGAACCTGCCAGTGCACTCGTCCTCTTTGTTGGCTTCTCGGGCGATGTGCTCGTTGAGATTGCGCATGAGCCAACTGATGTCGTGCAAACGCTGGCGATAAACCGCAATGGTGTCTTCAAGAGTATGCATTTCACTTTTTGTTAGCTCATCATCTCGCATAAACCTCTGGGTCAACAACGTCCCCTTATAGAGCGTATGCCACAGCGCTAATACCTGTTTATTTGACCAATTTAGCGCCTTATCTACATCTACATGCAACACCACATGTACGTGATTGCTCATCACCGCATAAGCACAAATATCAATGGCAAACACCGAAGACAAAAACAACAAGCGCTCCTCTACCCAAGCCCGCCTGTGCTCATAATTTTGCCCTGAATAATGGTCAACGCCACACAAAAATGAACGGCGCACACAACGGGAAACACAATGATAAAATGGGGTGTCTGATAAACTGATTAAACTGGCTCTTTTCTGAGTCATAACGCCTCCGAAAATGAATAAACACAAGCACAACCGCTTAACGATAGCCTAGTATAAATCTACGATTTATCAAATTATGATGGGTGTCCTTGTTTTCTTTTTTCACAATTCGCTGACTTTTTTATAATTAAACACTGTCAGCATCTAGCGAAAACGAAAAAGCCCACTTTAACTTAACAGCTAAAAATGGGCTTTGCATAAACTTATTACATTGTTAAATCAGAATTAATTTACAAACCAACTGAAAATAACTTAACACTAATAGTTTTATAGATACCAGAAATTAGAACGGAATATCGTCATCGAAGTCAAAATCAGGTTCTGCCATTGGAGCGGCTGGTTTACCTTGCGGTTGACCTTGAGGTGCTTGATTAAATCCTCTGTCTTGCGGCGCTTGTTGGGCTGGTGGTTTTTGCTGGTAGCTCTGTTGTGGTGCAGCCTGCTGGTATCCTTGGTTATGCTGTGGAGCTTGCTGCGCCGGGCGTTGTTGCCCTTGGAAACCGCCTTCAGATTGACCACCTCGACCTCCTAGCATTTGCATTACGCCATTAAATGGGTCGAGTACAACTTCAGTTGTGTAGCGGTCTTGACCTTGTTGATCTTGCCATTTGCGGGTTTGCAATTTACCTTCAATATAAACTTGGCTGCCTTTACGTAAATATTCGCCTGCTATTTCAGCTAGTTTGCCAAACATAGACACTCGGTGCCATTCGGTTTTTCTTGGATCTGCCCACTTTGGTCCTTCCAGCTCTCAGAAGTAGCCAAAGTTAAGTTAGCGACAGCTTTACCATTTGGTGTATAACGTACCTCAGGATCTTTACCTAAGTTACCAACCAAAATTACTTTATTAACACCTTTACTCGCCATTTTATCTCCTCGCTATTCTTGTAAACCCAGTACACGTCGTGCTTGTTGCATGTCGAAGCGTTTTGCATCTGCCTTTAGATAAATAACCTGTTCATCTGACACTACGGTTACATCTTCTACGCCTTCTAATTCTGAAAGCTGTTGCAGAGCTATATCTGGTGTTTGATTAATTGTATTAAGTGTATATCTTTTTAAGCGGCTCGTCGCTGACAAACCTTGGATTATTAACAACCAGATAATGCATAGCCCGCTGGCTAAAACAAACACCCACTGATTGCCGATGAATTCTGAAATGCTACCTGAAAGCACTCCACCTATAAAAGCGCCCAAAAACTGAAAACTGGCATAAATTCCCATGGCGGAACCTTTTTTACCTGCCGGCGCAATGCTCGACACCATAGCCGGAAAGTTTGCTTCTAAATAATTGAAACAAGTAAAAAACAAACTAATCACTAGCAACAAATACACAATTGAAGAATGGTCGATTGCCATTAATGCAAAAACTAAGGCCAAACCAGCAACACTTAATAACATCACCACTTTTTGCTGTTTTCTAGCCAAAGACATCAACACCACTAAACCAATAATTGAAGCAAATAGCACTATTGAATAGGCTTTCCAATGCGTAGATAACGGCCATGATAAGTCGATTAGAAAGACCGGAATTTGTACAAACAATAAGGTGATCAACATGTGCAATAGCAGCACGCTAATATTTAGTCTTAACAATTGAGGGTTTGAAAATAGCTGACTTAAGTCACGTACCACTGGCAAAGTGTCGCCTCTGGGCGCGATATTTTTGCCATTTGGCACCACAAAAGCAACCAATAAAATACATAGTAAAGCCAACATACCTGTGGCGTAAAAAATTCCGCTTAAGCCATAGTCGCTGACCACTAATGGCCCCAACAATAAGGCTAGATAAAAGGAGAAACCGATAGAAATTCCAATAATAGCCATCACTTTAGGGCGCTGTTCCTCACGCGTTAAGTCGCCTGCTAAGGCCATAATTGCCCCTGCAATGGCCCCTGCACCTTGCAAGAATCGGCCTATCACTACCCACTGCATACTCTCAGCATTGGCGGCGACTAGACTACCTATCGCAAATATTAAGAGGCCACCAGCAATGACCGGTTTACGTCCAATTTTATCTGACAACACTCCCATCGGAATTTGTAGAACGGCTTGAGTTAATCCGTAACCGCCTATGGCCAAACCCACTAAAAATGCCGAATAGTCGGGATAGTGCTTGGCACTAATAGCCAGCACCGGCATGATCATAAACAAGCCAAGCATGCGCAATACATAAATGAAAGCGAGAGAAAATGCTGTACGGAGTTCGGTAGAATTCAAGGTTAGGTCAGTTTATTTCTAGTAGTTAAATAACAATAATAAAAATGGCCGAGAACCTTAGCATATTTTGCTTTTTTCAGAAATATTTATCAGTAAGGAATTTACTTTTAGTTAAGAATTTAAAAGATAATGGTGCTTAGGATAGTGCTAATTTTAAGAGTGTGTAATACTTCTTCTTTTGCGCTGATACAGACCTAATAATGGATAAAATTGAAGTACGCGGGGCTCGCACCCACAATCTTAAGAACATCAATCTAGACATTCCCAGAGACAAACTCACCGTTATTACTGGGCTCTCTGGCTCAGGCAAATCTTCACTCGCCTTCGATACCTTGTACGCAGAAGGTCAAAGGCGTTACGTCGAGTCTTTATCGGCGTACGCTAGGCAATTTTTGTCTATGATGGAAAAGCCTGATGTAGATCATATTGAAGGCCTATCTCCGGCTATTTCGATAGAGCAAAAATCGACTTCGCACAATCCTCGTTCTACCGTGGGCACCATCACCGAAATTTATGATTACTTGCGTTTATTATATGCGCGAGTGGGCGAACCTCGCTGTCCGGATCATAATGTGCCACTGGACGCACAGACTATTAGCCAAATGGTTGATCGTGTTTTGGCCATGCCAGAAGATTGCAAATTGATGTTGTTGGCACCTGTGGTGCAAGATCGTAAAGGAGAGCATGTCAAAACCCTTGAAAACTTAGCTGCTCAAGGCTTTATTCGGGCACGCATAGACGGCAACGTATGTGATTTGTCTGATCCACCTGAACTCGATTTACATAAAAAACACACTATCGAGGTGGTAGTTGATCGCTTTAAAGTCCGTGAAGACCTTAAACTTCGTTTAGCTGAATCCTTCGAAACTGCACTCAATTTATCCGGCGGCACGGCTAAAGTAGCCTTTATGGACGAGCCAGACAAAGAAACCTTGGTTTTTTCATCTAACTTTGCTTGCCCACATTGCGGCTATAGCATGGCCGAACTTGAACCACGCTTATTTTCATTTAATAACCCAGCTGGCGCTTGTCAAAGTTGCGATGGTTTAGGAACAAGACAGTTTTTTGACCCACATCGAATTATTACCAACGATGAACTGAGCTTATCGGGAGGCGCTATTCGCGGCTGGGATAAACGCAGTTATTACTATTTCCAAATGTTGCAGGCCGTAGCCGACCACTACGGTTTTGACTTAACCAAACCTTTTGCTGAGTTAGACGATAAAGCCAAGGATATAGTGCTACATGGCAGTAAAGGCACCTCGCTAAAATTCAAATATATTAATGATCGTGGCGATATCATGGAGCGTAAACATCCCTTTGAAGGGATTATTCCTAATATGGAACGTCGCTACAAAGAGACCGAATCAAACGCAGTACGTGACGAACTAGCCAAATATTTGAGCCAGCAACATTGCTCCAGCTGTTCCGGCACTCGTTTACGTTTAGAAGCCAGGAACGTTTTTATAGGCGAAACGCCATTGCATGTAATTACCGACATGTCGATTGCAGATGCCTTAGCATTTTTTGCCAATGTTAAGTTAACTGGTAAACGAGAACAAATAGCCGAAAAAATATTCAAAGAAATCAATGACCGATTAAGCTTTTTAGTGAATGTAGGTTTGAATTACTTGTCCTTGTCTCGTAGCGCCGACACCCTGTCGGGCGGTGAAGCCCAGCGGATTCGATTAGCCAGTCAAATTGGTGCTGGCCTAGTGGGAGTGATGTACGTATTAGACGAACCGTCAATAGGTTTACATCAAAGAGACAATGAAAGACTACTTAAAACCCTAATCCATTTACGAGATTTGGGTAATACAGTGTTAGTGGTTGAACACGATGAAGATGCAATACGCGCAGCAGACTTTGTGCTGGATATTGGTCCAGGTGCTGGCGTACATGGCGGTGAGGTTGTGGCTCAAGGAACGATCGAGGACATTAAGAACAGTGAGCATTCACTAACTGGAAAGTACTTGTCTGGACGGGAAAGAATAGAGATCCCAGCAAAGCGTACCGAAATTAATCAAGAAAAATGGATCGAAATTACCGGCGCTTCAGGTAACAACCTTCAAGATGTTACCTTTAGAGCACCAATAGGATTAATGACCTGCGTGACAGGTGTATCGGGTTCTGGAAAGTCTACCTTAATTAACGACACTTTTTACAAGTTAGCTCAACATGCTCTAAATGGGGCGACTACGGGCGAAGCAGCCCCTTATAAAGCGATCCACGGTTTAGAGTTTATGGACAAAGTGGTCGACATTGACCAAAGCCCTATCGGCCGAACACCGCGTTCTAACCCTGCCACCTATGCGGGTATTTTCACCCCAGTACGTGAATTATTCGCAGGCACCCAAGAAGCTCGATCTCGCGGTTATAAACCTGGCCGTTTCAGCTTTAACGTAAAAGGTGGTCGATGTGAAGCTTGCCAAGGCGATGGCGTAATCAAGGTAGAAATGCACTTTTTACCTGATGTGTATGTACCTTGTGATGTGTGCAAAGGTAAACGCTACAATCGAGAAACCTTAGAAATTCAATATAAAGGTTTAAACATTCATCAAGTGTTAGAGATGACAGTAGAAGAAGCTCGGCCTTTCTTTGACGTCATTCCAGCCATTGCTCGTAAATTGCAAACTCTGATGGATGTCGGTCTGTCTTACGTGCGTTTAGGTCAAGCGGCCACTACCCTTTCTGGCGGTGAAGCACAACGGGTAAAACTCGCCAAAGAATTGTCAAAACGCGACACTGGGCAGACACTATATATTCTTGATGAGCCTACCACTGGCTTGCATTTCCACGATATTAAACAGTTGTTAGAAGTGCTGCACAGGCTAAGAGATCACGGCAACACTGTAGTTGTTATTGAACACAACTTAGATGTCATTAAAACAGCGGACTGGATTGTAGACCTTGGCCCAGAAGGTGGTTCAGGTGGAGGGCAAATTATTGCGCAAGGTACACCTGAAGAGGTAGCTAAAGTTGAAGGTTCACATACCGCTAGGTTTTTAAAGCCTCTTCTGAACGCTTAAATCGGCCTCTGACTAAACCAATAAAACAGATTAATAAATAGAAAGCCTTAGTCACTTTCAAGGCTTTCTATTTATTCACCGTAACGATTATCACCACCCCGTAAGATAAGGCGTCACCCAGCGAGAGTTTACATGTGCTTAATCATGGTGCTTGAATGGGCGTTTTGAATAAAACACTGGCGCCATTTTGAGAGGTCACTTAATAATATCGATTGGTATAATTCTACCCCAAGATACACATTTCAGATTCTGCTCTTCAACTCGACCACATCTAAATCCTGCTTCTAACAGCTTAATTTTGTTACTTTAATTTGTCGCTACTCTACATATCTAGACTATAGTTAATGATAACACCGTATATTTATACATACCCAGAATCCAGCTGGGAATGGAATATATTTGATAAAATGCGGTTATTGCATTCGGTCCAAGACCTAGGCTAGTTGTTGCTCATCTTTGATAAGCATTATCTGAAAAGTAGGACTTAATATGTAATAAAAACTTGACTTTAATTCATAACGATACACTTTAAGGGCGATACATGAATATTAAGACACTCTATCAATCAGCTATAGCGACCACCTTAGGTTGCACTTTAGCTTTTTCCTCCTTAGCAGAAGTGGTGTTAGTCGTACACCCCAATAATGACTCTAGCCTCGATACGAAAATGGTCAAAAGAATATTCCTTGGTAAAGCAAGTAAGTTCTCAAATGGCAATGAGGCGACCCCTGTCAATCAATTACCTAGCAGTGCAAGTAGGGTAAGCTTTGATTCCGACACCTTAGGCAGAAGCTCCAGTCAAGTATCTGCGTATTGGTCAAAATTGGTATTTACCGGCAAAGGCATCCCACCTGAAGAATTGGAAAATGACGCAGCTGTCATTGCATTTGTCGCTAGTAATGAAAATGCTGTTGGTTATGTTAATAGCTCAGCCGTAACCTCTTCCGTAAAAGCAATCCCATTAAACTAATCGAGGACATATCTAATGAAAAAAGTACTTACAATCGCTACCCTATGCGCCTCAACTTGTTTTAACGCTCAGGCTGAAGTGAGAATTAATGGTTTTGCCAACTTTGTTGCCGGCATGACAAGCTCTAACGATGTAATTTATGGTTACGAAGATGATGTCTCTTTTGATGATGAGAGTTTATTTGCCATTCAAGTAAGTAGCGACATCAATAGTAAAATGACAGCAACAGGACAATTAGTCGCCAGAGGAAGAGAAGATTATGATACTTCTTTCGAGTGGGCATATTTAACCTATAATGCAACCGATAACCTCAATATTTCGGTAGGTAGATTGCGTTTACCTTTATTTAAGTACTCAGCGTCATTAGATGTGGGGTATTCATACCATTGGGTCAATGCACCGCGTGCTGTGTATGAAGTGGATTTTAATAATATAGACGGTGTGCGCTTTGACTATAGTGATTATGCAGGGGACTGGGAATACAATTTACAAGGCGTATTTGGAAAAATTCAATCTAAAAGTGACGGTGCAGACCTTGATGCGAAAAATACTGTAGCGTTTTCTGCTGAAGCAACTTATGAATGGTTCAAAGTTCGTGCCGTCTACGGTACAGCAAGCGCTTTTGTTGATCTTAAGACTTCAGAATCCTTAGCCCCGTTAGATAATGCACTAAGTAACCTTACTCAACTCGGTTTAGGGTCGATAGAGGATGACTTACAAATCAATGACGATAAGGCAGAGTTTATCGGCTTTGGCCTTGAAGTTGACATGTTTGACTGGTTCATAAGTGGTGAAGTTACACAGATTGAAATTGAAAACTCTTTCTCACCTAGAGATACCGCTTACTATGTTACCGCGGGTCTGCGGGTAGGAGCCTTCACACCATCAATTACATACGAAAGTTTAGACGGCAATGAAGATATAAAATTTTTGGATCAGGTGCCAAGCCTTGCTGAAGCCTTACAACCTGCGGTTAGTGCAATAATCACTGGCGTACAAATTCCGAATATGGAAGAGTACGACAAACTTACCTTGGCGGTTCGCTACGACTATGATAGTAATATTGCTCTCAAAGCCGATGTAAGCAAATATAGTGACAAAATAGATGACACTAACGATACAACTCTAGTCCGCTTTGCTGTCAATTATATATTTTAAGTAGTTTCTGCTTAGCTATAAAATAGAAGCAAGTAGTGGGTACATATAATATTAAATAGCCCACTAAAAAAGTGAAAACTATGAATCCGATACCAACTTATTGATATCGGATTTTTTAATGGAGCTGGTGTTAAATAACCTAGCTTAATAGACGAGACACTAACAAAGGAATTGATTGCATTGGTGGCAACTCTGTCATCACATTTTTACTAGTTGCTGCAAACTGCAGCAGAGTAGACATCTAATATTACACTTTAAATTGTTTAGTCGTGCCCTCAAGGTGTTTTGCTAATTCTGCAAGCTCTGCACTCACTGATGCTAATTCTAAAGAGCTAGTCGCAGTATCTTCAGTTTTAGAATGGATTTCATCCACATTACTACTAATAGTTGTAGCCACTGCCTGCTGATCACCCGTGGAACGAGCAATCTGGTCATTCATGTTAGTAATACGACTAATAGTCTCAGTAATGACATCCAAGCTACTGCCCGCTTTATTCGCGGTTTCTACGCTACTAGAAGCTTGTTCGGTGCCCTTCGCCATAACACCTACCGCTGAACGAGCTGCACTTTGCAATCGCTCTATAGTTTGCTGAATTTGCTCAGTTGATTGCTGGGTTCTTGAAGCCAAAGTACGTACTTCGTCAGCCACTACAGCAAAGCCACGGCCTTGCTCTCCAGCTCTAGCTGCTTCAATTGCAGCATTTAATGCCAGTAAATTTGTTTGCTCAGCAATACCCTTGATTACATCAAGTACAACTCCTACTTGATTAGAGTCAGCTTCAAGTTTTTTGATGACATCGGCAGTTTCTTCTACATTTGCGGCTAACTGCTGAATACTGCTGACAGTATGATTAACGATTGCTTGACCATCTTCGGCAGCAGTCGATGCATCGCCAGCGGCACTAGCAGCCTCAGCTGCACTCTCTGCAACAGCTCGAACACTAGCACTCATTTCATCTACCGCTGTTTTTGCATGCATTGCTGAGTTTTTCTGTATATCTATGGTTCTATTTGTATCATCAGCCAACTGATTTAAGTTTTGTGCTAATTGAGATAAAGGTAGAGAAGAATTAACCACTTCTTTCACAACACTTTGCAGCTTTTGCATAAACTGATTAAACCAATAAACCAAGTCGCCTATTTCATCTTTGTTCTTAGATTTAATTCTTACCGTTAAGTCGCCGTCTTCTTGAGCAATATCTTTTAGAGAAACAACCACCTCAGCAATACTCCCTCTAATCCCTGATACAATAGGTACCGCAGTAGCAAATAACAGCACTATGGTAGCTAAAGCCATCAATGCTCCTACAATAATAATAGACTGTCCACTGTCACTCACTACCATTATTCCGGTTTGAAAAGACTCGGTTCGGGAGTCTTTAAACGTTATCAAGCGGTTCACAGCATCATCGTAATTACTGTTCATTTCTGCTGAAAGCTGACTTAATTTAGAATAATCAGCGGTACCATTAACCATAGATTCGGACACACTATGCGCTGAAGCGTAATAATCATTAAACGAACTGAGAATGTGTTCTATTTCTGCAACGAAACGACTATCAATGCTTTGAATTTCTGCGAGCAGTTGTATAGCTTCATCAGCGTAAACTTTTGCATTGACTAGCCCGTCTTCATCTCCCGTTGTCACTGCAGCACTCAAAGTATCTTTCACTTTCTCCACTTTAACTAAAGCGTTTTTGGTCAAATCTAAAGCTGGGTATTCAATTTCAATAATGTTCTTTAAAGATGAGACATTCTTTAGGGAAGTGATAGTGGTGATTGCTAGATACAATAAGAAAGCGACAGTGCCAATGATAGGGATCAAATATAGTTTTTTTGCAATAGACATTCGAGTTAAAAAATTCATCGAGTTACCTTTTTATTTGACTGCAGCGTCAACATCTCAAATATGAAATTAGCTACATCTACGATATGACTATAGACAAACCAACCGTGTTTTAACATAAGACCAGAAACTTTTCTAATCAAATCAGCCGTCATAGGGAGTTATTTCTACCCCGGCCAAGGAATAGCCGACTGTAGCAACCTCTCCTTGCCAACCATTTGTAGTTAGAGTTCCCGTTACCCATACCGCATCTTGTATATTGTTAATGGCCACACCTTTGGCAAACTTCACATAAACTATTTGATTTGCGGGTGGCGGAGGCACGTGGATACACGCACCAAAATAAGGCACTAATAAAAACTCTGTTGTTCCATCATTACTGCCCTCTAATGGCACGACAAAGCCCGGAACTTTAACTAGTTTTCCATTTAAACTTTGAACAATCGGCGCATCAACCCCCAGTTGCATCATAGAACCATCATGACTTAACTCTGTATCTGGAGCCACGTAATTTTGGGGTACCATATCTTCCCAAAATAACTCCATGGGTTGTTCAGCCAATGATGAAAAACAGCAGAGCATTAGAGTTAAAAAAGATAGATTGATAGTGGTTGTCGTTTTTCTCATAATTTTTTATTGATCCAGGATAAAGGGTCTAAAATGGCTTCATTTCCAGCAAGAGGTTGATTAGGCATGTTCAGAGCAAGTACTAACGAACAAACGGCAAAGCCAACTCCTATGTAGAAAACTAAAATAGGTGAGGTTAACCAAACAATACCCAGTAAAGCAGGTATCACTACAGCGGCAATATGATTAATGGTAAAACTAACCGCTGCCGTTGACGCGATGTCTTTCGGGTCAGCGATTTTTTGAAAATAGGTTTTGACAGCAATTGCCATCGCAAAGAATAAATGATCGATAATATAAAGTGCGCCCGCTAGGTATGCATCGTCTACAACAGCATAACTCGCAAAAACAACAATCAATCCGATGTATTCAATTGTCAGTGCTTTGCGTTCACCTATCCGGCTGATCCAGCGGCCAATTTTAGGCGCGAAAAATAAGTTGAAGACGTAATTAATCATGAATAACAAGCTAATGTCACCCACTGAGTAAGCAAATTTTTCAACCATCATAAACGAGGCGAATACCATAAAGATTTGTCTTCGCGCGCCACTGAAAAAACTAATCCATAGTACAACCAATAACGTTGGCGCAAAAACATGTGTTTATGCTGTACTGTACCGAGAGAAAATTGCTCAAAGTTGGTCCACATAAAAAGAACGAGTACTAGCCCTACTCCACCAGCCAACATATACATGCCCACATAAGGCACACCCAACCATTCCATAAACACCCAAACAGCGCCATAGGCAAGCAACGAGGCTAAACTCTTTATTGCTAGCTGCTTACCCATAAAGTGTGCCGCTTGGTCTTTTTCAATCCATTGCAGAGTTAATGACTGGTTAATGGTTTCGAAATAATGAAAACCAATAGACATCACTACAGTCGTACAATACAGGCCTAACTCAAAAGGCAACCAGCCGGTCATAGCGACGCCAATACACATGACAGCCAGCGATAACAAAGCAAATGTTTGTTCTTTAATCACCAGTAAGACAAACACTGCGGTAAAAGCCAAAAAACCTGAGCACTTCTCGCAAGCTTTGCAACATACCAATTTCAGCACCAGTAAATGCAGCCTTTTCTACAACAAAATTATTCAGCAATGCGTTCCAAATAGAAAACACTAGCGGCATCACAAATGCCATCAGCAACAGTAATGTTTGAGGATTTTGGCGATATGCTGAAAGAGTGGAAAGTTTGTACATAACACAACCTTGGTGAGCCAAATCAGATTATGACACGAATAGGAAACGACAATCTAGTAACGACAATCACAGCCTAACAAACAAAAAAGCCGAGACTAACTCAATAGCCTCGGCTTTTTAGTCTTAGCTTTATTAATTAAGCGATAGACTCTTTGTATAATTTAACACTGTTTACTAGTTCAGCTTTAGCTGCAGCGGCATTTTCCCATCCATCAATTTTCACCCATTTGTTTGGCTCTAAATCTTTATAGTGCTCAAAGAAATGTTGAATTTGATGTTTTAGCAAATCTGGTACTTGATCAATATCGTGAATGTCACGATAAATAGTAGACAATTTGTCAATTGGCACAGCTAAAATTTTAGCATCAACACCCGACTCATCGGTCATTTTAAGTACGCCAACTGGACGACATTTAATAACACTACCTGCTAGTAAAGGAAAAGGACTCATGACTAACACGTCAGCTGGATCACCATCTTCTGACAATGTTTGGTTGACGTAACCATAGTTAGTTGGGTAATGCATGCATGTAGACATAAAGCGATCAACAAATATAGCGCCCGTGTCTTTGTCGACTTCATATTTAACAGGATCAGAGTGAGCTGGAATTTCAATGATGACGTTAATTTCTTCTGGTAAATTCTTACCCGCTGGTACAGAGTTAAGGCTCATAGTGTTACCTAAGTTAGTTTAATTACGGCGAATTATATAGAGTCCCTGCGATGGATTCAAAGGCATTGATGATTAATTACTCAAACAATTTCATAATTGTATTAATACGTACACATACTAGCAAAAACGGCTGGCTTTGTGGCCAGCCATCTCCCTAAAAAGCAACCTAGTATTTTTCCAATTGCTTAAGATATTCAATACTTTGTGGTATTTGACGCATTACACGAGAAGACTCATCCTCTAAAAAGAAGTAACGAATGCCTTGTTTTTTAGCTTCAGCCACTACGCTGGCGATACCTACATCACCGGAGCCTAATACAACATTTGCTTCAACGTCAGCCTTTCCATCTAGGGAATTTTTGCTGCCTTTTTTACGGTCTTTTAAATGCAGCGACAAAAATTTACCAGGATATTTTTTCAGCAATGCTGTTGGATCCATACCACCTTGTTTCATCCAAAACACATCCATTTGAAACGCAGCGTCCGTTACGTTCTGTAGCATATAATCGAGAATGGTAGCGTTTTTGTAAGGTAAAAACTCGTAGCCATGGGCGTGATATTGCAAGGTGATGCCATTCTGCTTGAGTAACTTACCGGCTTTGTTCATTACAGCTACTGCGGCTTTAGCCTCTTCGATAGTAAAGCCTTTTTTGCCATCGTGGGGGATCCAGTAAAACGTGGCGAATCGACTACCAAAAAATCGCGCTTTGTATACAGCTGCAATGGGGTTATCTCGAATTTCGTCATATGATGTATCGACGCTTGCCACTTCTAAGTTATGTTTGATTAACTCGTTTCTGTATTCGTCAACTGACAGTCCATATAATTTTCCGCCTCCTTCAACTAGGTTCAAACCCCACTTATTGATTTGTGAAAAGGTATTAGGTAAGTCATTTTCCATCTGATTTCTAACACTATAAAGCTGTAATCCCAACTCATGGGCTACAACAGGCAATGCCAAACTAAACTGCAAGAGTAAACAACAACTGGTTTTCAACCACAGTCTTTTTCTACTTATAAATTTATACATTTCTTAGTTTCCCTAAATAAAAAACCACAACACTTTCAATATTAACAATAAATTAACACGCTCTAGTGTAACTATATTCTATTCAAGAAAAGTAATTAAATTTCGGCTACGAATATAATCTATTCGGCGTACATATTGATACGAGGCTACTTTTTGTTACACAGATTAATGTGAACTTAAACGCTAAACCGCATAGAATATAGGGTGTTCTATTGTTTATGGTTGGATTGGGCTAAATGCAATATTTTCAGCGCATCATCTTGAATTTAGCCCCACTTTTTATTCCTAAGGCGAAACTGTGATTGACTCTAAAGTGTCTGAAAAGACTGAATTTTTGCAAAGCATTGTTGGATTTGAACAAATACTTAGCATGTTCGACTTGTTAACCGACGTTATTTTTTGGATTAAAGATACTGACAGTCAGATTATTTATGCTAATAAAAAGTTCGTAGAACACTTAGGCTGCCATTCGTTACACCAAGTCATTGGTAAGTCAGATGTTGCATTTTTTCCACCACACATAGCCAAACAATTTATCACTGACGATCAAAGTGTAATGAATGGTAAGGTCATCACCGACAGATTGGAGCTAAACATGCTCAATTCTGGCGAGTTTGCTTGGTTCTCTACGTCTAAACGTCCTTTGTTCAATAAAGAACAAGTGATAGTTGGCTCATTTGGTTTTACCCAATTATTATCTAAAGCATCAAAAGTACTATCTAGTATCGACGCCATCAAAGAACCGATTGAATATGTGCGTGAAAACTATCACCAAGAAATTAGTATTGAGCAATTAGCTAAATTAGCGTTCATCTCGGTAAGTGCTTTAGAGCGACGATTTAAGAAGTACCTGTCTAAAACACCCAAGCAATTTATCAATGAAGTGCGACTAGAGAACGCCCGCAGAATGTTAATCGAAACTCGCTTACCTATTGCTGAAATAGCCTATCGATGTGGGTTCTCTGAACACAGCTATTTCAGTCGGCAGTTTAAATTACAGTTTGGTATTTTACCTTCGCAATTACGAGAAAGCATGAAAACCTGAATGGTTTGTGTTAAATATACTGTTGCCTCAAAGCTAGTTTCGAAAATACTACAGGCTGATTTTCTGAGCACTTACCGCATAGTGACGACGACCAAAGACCGAAGAATCAGCGTAATCAATCCCAACCTAGCTGGCCAAGCAGCATATGGTACCTCTGTGAAACTGACCGCATGCGCCATAGGAAATTTAAGTTTAGCAACAATACATCTGATGTTTGCTTGTAGGATGCATATCAAGGCCTGTAGATTTGAGCTGGACATGATCCTATTGTAAGTTTACGGCTAAGCTATCTAAGCAAGAGGATATTAATTTATGCATACCGACCTTAATTACATAGCCGAGCAAGTGGCTCATATACGAGCACATTTTAATTCTGCAGTGACCCGTCCCTATAAATGGCGACTCAAGCAATTAACTCAACTAAGGAAAATGCTAGTTGAACAAGAGCCCGCTTTTAAACAAGCGCTAGCAGCCGATTTGGCAAAATCAGAATACGAAGCTTGGACCACTGAGATAGGCTTTACTATCAGCGAACTAGATCACACGCTAAAGAAACTAAAGAAGTGGATGAAACCACGTAAGGTCTCTACACCTATCATTGCTCAACCCGCGTCAAGCTACCAACTACCAGAGCCTTTAGGGACGGTGTTAATTATCGGCGCCTGGAATTACCCCATTCAATTAATACTTGGGCCGTTAATTTCGGCGATTGCAGCCGGCAATTGCGCCGTACTCAAGCCCTCTGAATTAGCGCCTGCCAGTGCTAACCTTTTAGCAAAGCTAGTGCCTAAATACTTGTGCAACGAATCGTTTTGGATATTGCAAGGCGCTGTAGCCGAAACCACCGAACTGTTAAAACAAGAGTTTGATCATATTATGTATACTGGCGGTGAAGGGGTTGCCAAAATAGTCATGAGAGCAGCGGCCCAACACCTTACCCCTGTCACTCTCGAGCTTGGCGGGAAAAGCCCTTGCATCGTAGACAAAAACTGTGACCTTGATGTAACAGTGTCGCGTATTATTTGGAACAAGTGGACAAATGCCGGACAAACCTGTGTAGCACCTGATTATGTCCTTATTGAAAAGTCTCATAGCCAGGATTTTTTGCAGGTACTACAATCTCGGCTGGTAGAGTTTTATGGCGAAAATATTAGACAAAACAAAGACTATGGCAGGATAATAAACAATAGACATCTGACTAGACTAATTCACTACCTCGAAGGGCAAAACGTAGTCATAGGGGGCGAGTTTGATACACAGCAAAAATATCTGGCTCCAACGGTAATATTAGATCCCCCCTTAAATAGCCCACTAATGCTCGAAGAGATTTTTGGCCCCATTTTACCTATTGTGACTGTCGACAATATTGAACAATCTATAGCCTTCATCAATAGAAGACCTAAGCCTTTAGCCCTATACGTCTACACCAAAAATAAAAAGTTTGAACAACAAGTGCTAAATTTTACCAGTTCGGGGAATACTTGTATAAACGACGGAATGATGTTTATGACAAACCCTAATTTACCTTTTGGTGGCGTAGGCAACAGCGGGATGGGCAGCTATCACGGTAAAACTGGGTTCAATACTTTTAGCCACTTAAAAACGGTGATGAAACGAAGCACCTTACTTGACCCATCTTTGCGCTATCCCCCTTTTACTAAAATGAAACTCAACTTAATAAAAAAACTACTGTAAAAATGTTATGTTTACGCGACTTAATTAGCCTATAAAAAATTCACCATGCAACAACAAGTAAAAATAGAAGATATAGTTGAAGGTAGCGGCAAAGCTGCCGAGCGCGGAGCACTGATCACAGCCCATTACCGAGGCTTTTTGGTAGACGGCACTGAATTCGATTCGTCCTATAAAAAAGGCCACGCCTTTCAAGTAGTATTGAGCAATAAACGAGTTATTCAAGGATGGATTCTAGGACTACAAGGTATGAAAGTAGGAGGAAAACGTCGAATTTGGGTACCCGCATCATTGGCTTATGGTGAACGAAAAATAGCTGATATGATCCCAGCAAATTCAGACCTAAGCTTCGAAATAGAGTTATTAGAAGTATTAACTAGAGATTAAAAGGTAAGCCCGAATGAAATTATATCAATACCATCACTGCCCATACTGCGTGCGCACAGACATGGTGGCTAATTATAAAAATGTAACCCATGAAAAAATCTACTTACTGAATGATGATGAGCAGAGTTGTTTTGATTTAGTTAACGCTAAAGTATGTCCAATTTTGCAATTTGACGATGGCACCGCCATTAAAGAAAGTTTAGATATAGTGGCGAAATTAGACGAACTTGGCGATAGCGATAAAGTTATTACCAACAAAAATAAAGGTGATGTTTACGAACAATTATTTGCCGAGATTAAGCCATCCACACGTATATTAACTTATCCGCGCACCATAATGATTGGATTACCAGAGTTTGCAACACAGTCTGCCAAAGACTATTTTCAAGGCAAAAAAGAAACCATGATAGGCATGACCTTTGACAAGGCAATGGCCGCCAGCCCTGAACATATTAACATAGTAGACCCTATCTTAGCTCTGTTACCGGAATTACCTATTCAAGATACATTAGGCATAGATGATATTTTGTTGTTCCCAATACTCAGAAACTTAAGTATGGTCAAGGGATTAACGTTTAAACAACAAACCTTAGATTACATGCAACATATTGCTAAGCTAACCAATAGCGAACTGTATTTTAGTCGCGCACTATAACAACCGATTGGGCTTTACTCATTTATTCCCACTTAACTTATTCCATAAAACAACAAACCCCAGCTACTAGGCTGGGGTTTTGTGTTTGATTTGGACTGTTTTTTAGGCTCAAGCTTTCTGGTATTTTATCTTAAAGAATAAACTATAAAATACCGGCACGGCCACTAAGGTTAATAAGGTCGCAAAGGCTAAGCCCCCCATGATTGTCACTGACATATCAGCAAAAAATGGGTCAAACAATAACGGCATTACCCCTAAAATAGTGGTGATGGCAGCCAAAGCAACCGGACGTAGGCGACTTACACTAGCTTCAATTAAGCCCTGCAACGGTGGCTTTCCTTCTTCGATCTGTAAATCAATTTCTTCCAATAACACTATGGCATTTTTAATTAACATACCAAACAGACTTAAGAAGCCTAGCAAAGACATGAAACCAAATGGCATGTCAGCAGTCAGTAAGCCGGTGACCACTCCAACAATTGCCATAGGTACTATTAGCCATATAATCAAAGGTTGGCGCACCCGACCAAATAACAGTACGCTGATTAAGAACATCACTAAGAAACCTAGTGGCAGCCCAGCGCCTAGGGCTTTTTGCGCATCATTTGCAGACTCAAACTCCCCACCGAACTCTAATGAATAACTAAGGGCAGCTCAATATCTTCAATCTGCTGTCGAACTCGAGAAAAGGCAGCACCAGCGGTCTCATTGAATCCAGGCTCAGCTGAAATAGTAATGGTTCTAACACGATCGCGACGTTGAATTAATAACTCTTCACTTTCGTATTTTATATTGCCAGAGATCTGCTGAAAAGGAATATAACGTCTTTGACTACTACTCCAAACAACACTGTTTTTTAAGTCATCAATACCCGGTTCACCGTCCAGTCTGTTTTTGGCAATAATCGGATATAGATAGTCACCAAATTGCAGTTGTCCAATGCGTAAGCCGCTGCTAGCAAACTGTATAGCTTCTGAAAAATCGGTGCGAGAAACGCCGGCTAAGCCTGCTGTAATTTCGTCGTACTGAGGCGTGATGATAAAACCTTTCTCGCGCCAATCATCACGTATGTTGCCAATATTAGGATCATCATGATATATGCCTTTGGCCTGACGAGCTAAATCTCTTAGAATTTCAGGATCTGAGCCAGAAAACCTAGCCTGTAATTTGGCTGGCGCCGAAGGACCAAACTGCATGACTTTCATGTAAAAACGCCCGTCGGTATCTACTACATTTAGTTTTTCAGCCAATGCCCTAGTTACCGCTGGGATTTCTGCAGCATCTTCAACCCTTACCAAAAACAAACCATAGCTTTCGTTTGGCATTTCTGGGCCATATAGCAAAGTAAAGCGCTCTGCACCACGTCCAACAAAACTTGCAACAGATGACACACCTTTATGACCTAGAATGATTTGCTCACCTACTTTCATATTCGCTTCGGTAGTACGAATATCTCTGTCTTGTGGACTCCAATAGTTAACAAAAAATACTGGTGCATTTGACGGAGGAAAAAAGCCCTGCTTGATTAATCCAAAGCTTGCATAGGCGCTAATAGTGATCACCACTAGCACAGCCAAGCTAACCCAACGAAAACGTAAGGCTTGAGTTAGCAACGTTAAATAGCCCCTAGAAAAAGCAGAAGGCTTAGTTTCAGTCTGCTCGCTTTCACCTACTTTATAGAGATATTTCCCCAATAGCGGCGTTAAAGTCACCGCAAACACCCAGCTCAGCATCAATGAAATAAGCACAACAGCGAACAAAGAAAACAAGAATTCGCCGGTCGCATCATTTGACAAACCTATACCAGAGAAGGCCATGATGCCTATAATAGTAGCGCCCAAAAGTGGCCACTGGGTACGTTTTACTATAAAACTTGCGGCCTCTAAGGCAGATTTTCCCTTAGCCATTCTCATCATCATACCTTCAGCTACGACAATGGCGTTGTCTACCAACATCCCCATAGCAATGACCATGGCCCCTAAGGATATACGTTGTAAGCGCAATTCATACAACCACATGATTAGCACTGTACCTAATACGGTAATCAGCAACGTCACCCCAACGACAACACCGGAGCGCCATCCCATGAATACACATAAAGCTAAGGTTACCACCAATACCGACACTTCTAGGTTAACGATAAAACCGTCTACGGCTTCTTCTACTATGCCTGCTTGGTCATATAATAAATCCACTTCAATGCCAGCGGGAAAACGAGCCAGGATCTCGTCAACCTTCTGACCAACTTTTTTACCCACATCGACAATGTTTACATCAAACTTGGCCGATACAGCAAACGTAATCGCATCTTCACCATTATAACGCATCAAGCTTTGCGGAATTTCTACTGGCTGAATAGATATATCAGCGATATCTTTCAACTTAATCGACGCATTATTACCGGGTAAAACGATAGATAGATTACCTATTTCATCAATTCTATTTGAAGAATCAGCTAATGAAATACGCACTTGTTTACCATCAACTAATAAACGTCCTCCGTTAAATGGCTGTAAATTATTATTCAATAACTGGGTTATATCAGGAAAGGATAAGCCTAGACCCGCAATTTGGTAAGTATCAAAAGTCGCAACAATTTCTTCTTCTAACGTGCCATTGGTATCGACTTTAGCGACACCATCAATGGTGAGCAGTTCACGCCTAATAATGCGCGAAAATTCTCTAATTTGATAAGGAGTAAAATCTGGTGCGGTCAACGCGTAATACAATCCATAAACGTCACCAAAATCATCAATTACCGCTGGCGTGGTTGTTCCTAACGGCAACGAGGTACTTAAGTCAGACAGCCTTTTTCTGAGTTCATCCCATATTTGCGGTAATTCTTCGGTATTGTAGTGTGATAAAACTTCAACCCGAATTTGCGATAAACCATGCTTACTGGTGGATTTAAGACGCTTAAGTTGCGGCATTTTCTGCAACGCAATTTCGATTTGCTCGGTAAGTTCTTTTTCTACCTTTTCTGCGCTAGCGCCTGGATAGTAGGTCATTATCATCGATTCTTTGATGGTAAAAACCGGATCTTCTAATCGGCCAATATTTTGTAAGGCCAATACTCCACCAATTATGCATACAATAGCGAGTAACCAAATGTTGACCGATTTAGTCAGTGAATAACGTGCTATATCCATTATTTTTCTGCCTTATACTCTCTAACTGCTAACCCTTCACGCATATAGGTAGTTCCGGCAGAGATCACTTTTTCGCCTTCGGTTAACCCTCTACTGACCACAGCAAATTTACTTAGCATTCCGTTAACTTGCACCTCACGCTTATTCACTATTGACTTGTCTTGGTTATATATCCAAACGGCAAAGCCCGTTTCTGCCGACCCTACAACCGCTGAAATAGGTACAACAGTGACTAGATTACGGCTTTTACTATTTTGCACAGTAACCATGGCTCGTGAGCCAGGTATTAATGACGTTTCTTGAGCATTATCAATAGCAAATGTCACGTTGTAAGTTTGAGTGATTGGGTCTGGTATAGCCTCGTGCTCTACATAGTGAATTTTATATACTTGGTCGTCTAAACCTATGACTCTAGCACTGGCTGTAACATCTTTATTGCCGCTATTTAGCGTCATAATCCTTTCTGGAACATCAAAAGAAAAATACAATAAAGAACGATCTTGAATTGTCGCGATTGATGAGCCCACTTGCACATAACTATTGTTTTCGATGTACCTGTCTGAGACAAAACCATCAAAAGGTGCGCTAATTTGGGTATAGCTCAAGTCTTGCTTCGCGTTATTTAAGTCTAATAAGGTCGTTTCATATAAAGACTTAGCATTATCAAAATCACTATGAGAGACCCCACCTTTTTTATACAACGCCTCGATACGCTTTAAGTCATTTGTCGCAACTTCGTGCCTAACTTCTCTGTCTTTTACTTTACGTTCATAAGGAGCAGGATCAATTTGTGCCAATACTTGGCCTTTGCTCACTTTTTTCCCTTTAATTAAATCAGTAGCAATTAAACGACCCGCTACTTCAAATCTTAGTTCAACATTTTTCACCGCTGACACAACTGCAGGAAACTCATACTTTTCATTACTATTTTGCTTAATGACAGTAAAAGTCTGTACCACTAAAGGAGCTTTTTCCTGACTCAGAACAGTCTCATCACTACAGCCTAACAACAACATTAGTAGGCCAACAAATATCCACTGTTTCATTTCGATCTCCAAAAACATTGCGTCATACATAATAGGTATAAATTAAGAGGCGAGATATTAACACATTTACACTATGTGTAAACTTATTTGCATAGATAAAGGGGATCACTTAGACTACACGCCAGCAATAGAGGTATGTACAAATGTTAAAAAGCACCCAAAAAATATTTGAAACGGCAAAGACGTGTTTTTTCCAGCACGGTTATACTGCTGCAAGTATTGCCATGATAAGTCGTTATTCGAGTATTTCTCGTGTTACGATCCACAAACAATTTTCGTCTAAAGAAGTATTATTTAGAGCCTTCGTGCAGAATTTCCTGACAGAGAAAGATTCTGATATACAAGAGTATATCCATAGCACTGGTCTGTTTTGGCAGGATACTTACACTTTTCTTGCTCAGCGATGTACGGAAGTATTTGAGTCAATTCCAAACGCCATGATCAAGTCTGATTTAATCCACGCCGGACAGTCTTTGTGTGCTGATTTAATTGATGAAAATAGGATCAAGACGAGACAAGCAATTCAATCTAAATTGCAACAAGCCATAGCAAACCGCCAGATTTCTCTAGATAAAGTTAATTTAAGTATTGAAGAATTTGCCGCAAATATTGAGTCGGTTGCCGAAGCAATAATGTTATCTAGTTCGGTACAAGCACCTAAAAGCTTTACGCTACAAACACTTCAAGTATATGAAGTAGCCACTAGTATAAATTAACTTACAACTGTTTAACTTTTCTACTACATGAGGTAAATTAGCCACAAATACATCAAATATAAAATAGCAATGTTATATATAATTACAAAAAGGCTTTCGTTATTGTCAGTCATTTTTTCTATTTCTGCTTGTACACAAGTTCAAGAATCGAAACAGACTAGTGCTATCAAAACTCAAGATACTCCTAATATTCTATTCATTTACACCGACGACCAGGCCCCTTGGGCAATAGGTAGCTCCGGAAACCCTCAAGCAATAACTCCCAATTTAGATAAACTTGCAGCCGAGGGAATGCGCCTCCCAAATGCTTACACCACCACTCCAGTATGTAGCCCTTCACGCGCTGGGTTGATGACTTCTCGATATGGATACGAGCTGGGTATAGATGACTGGATCAACACCAAGTACAAGTCCTTAACTAAGCTAGAGCCTGAGTTAGGATTGGATACTTCATTCGCAACCTGGCCTAAAATATTACAGGAGGCCGGTTATTACACAGGACTAATTGGTAAATGGCACTTGGGTGAGTTAGACAAATACCACCCTACGCAACAGGGTTATGATGAGTTTGTAGGTTTTAGATCTGGCGGTATTTCTACCATCAATCCAAAGCTTGAAAAAAATGCAAAACTCGAAACATATCAAGGCCTAACTGCCGATGTATTGACCAAAGAGGCCATTAATTTCTTACAGCAGAATAAGCAAAAAGTTTGCTTTGTCTTTGCATTATCGTGCCCCGCACACCAAATGGTTACCAGTAGCGCCTGAAGATGAAGCGCCATACAAGCATATGGATATGCAATTACCTCATCCCAATTATCCAGATTTAAACGTTAAAAAAGCGAAAAAGTCTATGGCTGAATATTTGTCTAGCGTTCGAAGTATCGACAGAAATGTAGGTATATTGCTAGCAGAATTAGACAAGCTAGGGCTAAGAAACGATACCTTAGTGGTGTTTACTTCAGACCATGGCTACAACATGGGCCATAATGGAATTTGGCATAAAGGTAATGGCCATTGGATCTTAAATAAAAATCCTCAAGGTACAAAAAACATACCGGCCGGTAATAGGCCAAATATGTACAATACCAGCCTAAAAGTACCGACTATTGTACGTTGGCCAAATGTGATTAAGGCACACTCTGTCAATCAATCCTCTATGTCAAACTTAGACTGGTTTCCCACTTTAGTCAGTATAGCTAACGGTAAAATCAACCATGAAGATAAAGTAAGAGGAAAAGATTTTAGCGCCGCATTCTTAGACGAAAACCTCGTACTATCAAGGGACTATTACGCTGCCTATTCTACCCTGCACCAATCAATCACTGCGATGCGCATGTACAGCGACGGTCAGTATAAATTAATTAAGGATTATAAAAATCGAGGTAGAGACGAGTTTTACGACTTAGCCAAAGATCCTGAAGAGCAACACAACTTAATAAACACCACAAGTCCCAAGTTACAGCAAATCATCAATACTTTTGATGATGTCATTTTTGAGAAAATGTTGGCGACCAATGATCCAGAGTTAACTCAGTTTTTCGGAGATAAAGAATGAAAAATATAGTCAAAGCGTATTGCTTAATGGGTACTTTTATTTTTAGTCAAATTACGTTTGCAGCAAATAAAAATCATCCGTTTCCAAAAGATTTGTCAGAGTTAACATTGCCTTATGAAGTTACAGAGTCTGCATTCAGCAAAAGGTTATCAACAGGCAAGCGCATTTTAGAGCAGAAGAATTGGAACGTGTGGGGTACCTCACCTATCATTGGAGACGATGGCAGGATACATGTTTTCTATTCTAGATGGCGCGGTACTCATAGCAAATGGCTAAGTCATAGCGAAATAGCCCATGCAGTAGCCGATACTCCTGAAGGGCCTTATACGGTATTGGGCACAGTGCTAAGTGGTAGAGGTGAAGGACATTGGGATGCAGATACCATTCATAACCCTACCATTCAAAAAGTGGGCGACAAGTATGCTTTATTTTTTATTGGCAACAACTTAGCAAATGCCACTCAATATGATGGGCATCATGCGTCTACTCAAAGGATAGGTCTGGCGTTATCAGATAGTTTGTACGGACCTTTTAAACGAGTTTCAGAACAACCTATCCTAGAAGTCAGTCCTAACAAAGAAGATTGGGATAGTTACCTGACAACCAATCCAGCTTTACTGCAACATCCAAACGGAGAGTTTTGGTTATATTACAAAGCCTGGGACAAATATAATGACAATATGCGTAAGATGGGCGTAGCCATTGCTAAAGACATTAAAGGACCTTACATAAAGCACCCTAAGAATCCGTTAGTTAATTTTGCCCAGTACAAAAAACAAGTAGAAGATGCTTACGTATTTATCGAGAATAATAAGTTTTATATGATAATGCGCGACATGGGTGTAATTCATCCTCATGTAGGCTTAATGCTAGATTCTGATGATGGGATTAATTGGTCGGCCCCACAATTGGGTTATCGTACCAACGTTGACTTCACTGACGAAAGTAAAATTCAAAGAATGGAGAGGCCACAAGTTTTGATGCAAGACGGCAAAGCTAGTTATCTATTCTTGGCGTTGATGGGTGGAAAATATGATACTTCCACAGGCTTCGTTTTAAAGTTAAATTAACTGCAACAAGCTAAGCGGGCCGAATGCCACTGAGGCCCGCTAACGCTAATAACTAGCGTTTTATGAATTCGACCTAGACCATTCTCTATTCAACAAAGAAAACATATTCATATCGTGAAAGGCATCTCCCCAATAACTTTTTTCTCTGAGAGTGCCTTCAAATTCAAACTTGTGCTTTTTGATAAGCTTTTCAGACGCGAGATTACTAGGTGAAATATAAGCTTCAATTCTATGTACGTAAAACTGAAAGCTCTCAGCGAAAACATGGTTAATCATCGCTGTTACAGCTTGACTAGCATACCCTCTGCCCCAGTATTCTGTGGCTAATTCGTAACTAATTACCGCTGTATGATCAAAGGGATTCCAATTAACAAAACCGCAAGACCCAATAAGCTGCATAGTATTTTTATCCCTAATCGCCCAACGAATACCGCTATTGCTTTCGAACAAAACATCGAAATGTTTAATCAAGCGGATAGCATCAAGCTCCGTTTTAAACTTATCTACGTCGTAGTGCTCAACTACTTGCGAGTCAGAAAATATCTTAAACACATGACTAGCATCGCTATGAATCAACTGATCTAAGATTAGACTATCTGTGGAGAGTATAGGAAATTCAATTGCTGTCATTGGTTCTATTCCTTACCTTGAATAAGATCTCAGATAGACTATCTGAATTATCTTCAAGCTTATCAAAATGGGCAGCCATAATCTGTTTGTATTGTATAAAAATGTTTAGCTATGCGGACACAGAACTATCAAAATAAACCTGAATGAAGTTATAGGTACTAGTTTAATTTAGATAGCGCTGTCTCTATCAAATCTTTAAATGGTGTTAACTTTTCGTGCGTGCTAGGCAAAACCATTCCTTGTAAACTTAATAAAAAGCCTTTCACATTATGCTTTTGAGCTAAACCACTTTGGCTCTTGTATACTTGGCTCCAATCCTTAAAAGGTTTTGCGGCACTAATATCAGCAAACCAAGTTTGCCAATCTGCAAACTTAATATCTTCACGCAACATTGCGTACACCACAGGCATAGCTAAGCGTTCTGGCTCGCCATAAATATAAAAATGCGCATCAGCGGGTTTAATTTGATTTGCTAGAGCCTTGAGCATTAAATCTACATGAGACGAAGTGGTCTGCTTGTTTAAAATCAATTGCAGCATCACATCTGCACTATGGGCGATACCATGACGCCATCCAAGCTTTGCATCAAAGCCTCTATAATCCCTTAGACTCTGCATATATTCACTAACAACCTGCACCACCCGCTGATGTTGCCTAGCGTTCAAATAGGGAGTGATACGGTCTACCCTAACCACTTCTGACAAAGCTAACGTGACAAATGGTAGATATACCTGATACTCATCATTACGACGCTCTTCAATATCGGATAGAAAGCGATTGAATAGCCATAACTGCGTATCTTTACTTAATTTTCCGGCTCTTAGCCAAGTTGCATAAGCTTTATAGGCGATATCATCTCGAAGCATAGGCTCACTAGATGCTAAGCAATAACTTAACTGCTTAGCTAATACTTGACGCTCACTATCAGCAACGACAAAGTCACTATTTCTAAGGGCAATATACTGCTCTTTAGCCCAGCCGTTTTTAAAACAAGGATCAGCTTTAATTAACCTTTGAGTTTGACCGTGAGCTACCCCACCAACCCCAAAGTAGAACAATATAAAAATAGAGACTATACGCATAATAATAGTGAACTATCAAAAACCCACAGGTTACCACACCCTCAATCATTAGTTATATCAATCAAGGTTTTAAAAACTATAAAGACATAGTTACGAATGTAGGATCTTCAGAGTGGTTTGGTATTAACCATTATTAAACTGCCGCCCTATTCACCAGAACTTAACCCCATATAACAAGTATGGTCTTGGCTACGTCAATATCATTTAGCCAACCGCTGTTTCAATGGATATAACGATATATTTAACGCGTGCAGCGCAGTTTGGAATAATTTTATTGAAAACAATAAACGGATGGTAAGATTATGTAGTCGCGACTGGGCAAATGTGGCTAAACTTTAATGCGGATTGGTATTATCAGAGGTGTAAAAATACTAAATAAAACTGCAGATGCAAAAAAGGGCTACCCATATGGATAGCCCTTTCTTTAAATAGGAGTCTGGCAGTGTGCTACTCTCGCATGGGGGGAAGCGGGGTCTTTTAAGAGTGCAACTCTTACCGCTGTAACGAGTCAAGCTATGCTTGATTCCGGGAATCCACTTCGTGATGGGAAAATGCCGTATTGAGACGAGCACTGCTCGGCTAGGCATTTTCAATGAGTCATGGATGACGAATTTGGGTGCATCTCATCAGGGGTTAAATCGAGGCTTTCTGGAGCATTGCTCCAGCGGTTTAACAGCTTGGCATGGATGCCAAGGATGGGTGCCGATCATCAGGGATGTGTATTTGACTACTTTACGTGATACTCACCTAACCGCCTGAAAGACAGGAGCTCTGCGACTGTCCGGGAATCCACTTTGTGATGGTTTATTGCTGGGTAGCATTGCGCGAATGCGCTTATACGAAAAAGCCCTGAGCGTTGTATGCTCAGGGCTTTTCGTGTAATTGGGAGTCTGGCAGTGTGCTACTCTCGCATGGGGAAACCCCAAACTACCATCGCCGCTAATGCGTTTCACTTCTGAGTTCGGAATGGGATCAGGTGGGACCGCATCGCTATGGCCGCCAGACATAAACTGTTATTTATCGAGTGTTAACTCAATAAATCAATATGTAAAAGCTGATGCTCTTGTCTCTCTTGTGAGAGGGAGCAAATAATCGAGGCTAAAAAGCTCTTTAGTCTTACTCTAATTTCTATGTCGTATCTTGTCACTAAACACACCAACTGCTTCTTATTCTATCTTTCTACTTTAGCGAGTAGGTAAATTGTCAGGAAGGTTTCCTTCCGTTTAAGCAATTTAACACGACTCGTTCGAAGAACGATTATATAAGGAAGCCACTTGGGCGTTGTATGGTTAAGCCTCACGGGCAATTAGTACAGGTTAGCTCAACGCATTGCTACGCTTCCACACCCTGCCTATCAACGTCGTAGTCTTCAACAACCCTTTAGGTACGTTAAACGTACAGGGATGACTCATCTTGGGGCTCGCTTCCCGCTTAGATGCTTTCAGCGGTTATCGATTCCGAACGTAGCTACCGGGCAATGCCTTTGGCAAAACAACCCGAACACCAGCGGTTCGTCCACTCCGGTCCTCTCGTACTAGGAGCAGCTCCCCTCAATCATCCAACGCCCACACCAGATAGGGACCGAACTGTCTCACGACGTTCTAAACCCAGCTCGCGTACCACTTTAAATGGCGAACAGCCATACCCTTGGGACCGACTTCAGCCCCAGGATGTGATGAGCCGACATCGAGGTGCCAAACACCGCCGTCGATATGAACTCTTGGGCGGTATCAGCCTGTTATCCCCGGAGTACCTTTTATCCGTTGAGCGATGGCCCTTCCATTCAGAACCACCGGATCACTATGACCTACTTTCGTACCTGCTCGACGTGTCTGTCTCGCAGTTAAGCTGGCTTATGCCATTGCACTAACCTCCTGATGTCCGACCAGGCATTAGCCAACCTTCGTGCTCCTCCGTTACGCTTTGGGAGGAGACCGCCCCAGTCAAACTACCCACCAGACACTGTCCACATTCCCGATAAGGGAACAATGTTAGAACATCAAACCTACAAGGGTGGTATTTCAAGGTTGACTCCACATCATCTGGCGACAATGCTTCGAAGTCTCCCACCTATCCTACACATGTAGGGTCAATGTTCAGTGCCAAGCTATAGTAAAGGTTCACGGGGTCTTTCCGTCTAGGTGCGGGTACACAGCATCTTCACTGCGATTTCAATTTCACTGAGTCTCGGGTGGAGACAGCGTGGCCATGATTACGCCATTCGTGCAGGTCGGAACTTACCCGACAAGGAATTTCGCTACCTTAGGACCGTTATAGTTACGGCCGCCGTTTACCGGGGCTTCGATCAAGAGCTTCGCCGAAGCTAACCCCATCAATTAACCTTCCGGCACCGGGCAGGCGTCACACCGTATACGTCATCTTTCGATTTAGCACAGTGCTGTGTTTTTAATAAACAGTTCCAGCCACCATTTCACTGCGGCCGCCATTCGCTTAGGGAGTCAATCCCATCACAAACAGCGGCGTACCTTCTCCCGAAGTTACGGTACGATTTTGCCGAGTTCCTTCACCCGAGTTCTCTCAAGCGCCTTAGTATTCTCTACCTGACCACCTGTGTCGGTTTGGGGTACGGTTCGATATATCATAAGTTTAGAGGCTTTTCCTGAAGCAGAGTATTTGCAACTTCAACACCGTAGTGTCTCGTCTCGTGTCTCGACCAATGTTATCCCGGATTTGCCTAAGATAACGGCCTACGCACTTTCACCTGGACAACCAACGCCAGGCTTGCATAACTTTCTCCGTCCCCCCTTCACTGATATACCAAGTACGGAAATATTAATCCGTTTCCCATCGACTACGCATTTCTGCCTCGCCTTAGGGGCCGACTTACCCTGCCCTGATTAGCATGGGACAGGAAACCTTGGTCTTCCGGCGTGGGGGTTTTTCACCCCCATTATCGTTACTCATGTCAGCATTCGCACTTGTGATATGTCCAGCAAGCCTCTCAGCTCACCTTCAGCCACTTACACAACGCTCCCCTACCACTTGTACATAAGTACAAGTCCGCAGCTTCGGTATATTACTTAGCCCCGTTACATCTTCCGCGCAGGCCGACTCGACTAGTGAGCTATTACGCTTTCTTTAAAGGGTGGCTGCTTCTAAGCCAACCTCCTAGCTGTCTTAGCCTTCCCACTTCGTTTCCCACTTAGTAATATTTAGGGACCTTAGCTGGCGGTCTGGGTTGTTTCCCTCTTCACGACGGACGTTAGCACCCGCCGTGTGTCTCCCGGATAGTACTCACAGGTATTCGGAGTTTGCAAAGGGTTGGTAAGTCGGGATGACCCCCTAGCCTTAACAGTGCTCTACCCCCTGTGGTATTCGTCCGAGGCGCTACCTAAATAGCTTTCGGGGAGAACCAGCTATCTCCCGGTTTGATTGGCCTTTCACCCCCAGCCACAAGTCATCCGCTAACTTTTCAACGTTAGTCGGTTCGGTCCTCCAGTTGATGTTACTCAACCTTCAACCTGCCCATGGCTAGATCACCGGGTTTCGGGTCTATACCTAGCAACTGAACGCGCAGTTAACACTCGCTTTCGCTACGGCTCCCCTATTCGGTTAACCTCGCTACTAAATATAAGTCGCTGACCCATTATACAAAAGGTACGCAGTCACAGAACAAGTCTGCTCCCACTGCTTGTACGTATACGGTTTCAGGTTCTATTTCACTCCCCTCACAGGGGTTCTTTTCGCCTTTCCCTCACGGTACTGGTTCACTATCGGTCAGTTAGGAGTATTTAGCCTTGGAGGATGGTCCCCCCATCTTCAGTCAAGATAACACGTGTCCCGACCTACTTAATATGGCAATAATGACGCTTTGTGTACGGGGCTATCACCCTGTATCGCGTAGCTTTCCAACTACTTCCACTACTTCATTACTACTCGGCTGCTCCCCGTTCGCTCGCCGCTACTAGGGGAATCTCGTTTGATTTCTTTTCCTAAGGGTACTTAGATGTTTCAGTTCCCCTCGTTCGCCTCTTACCGCTATGTATTCACTGTAAGATAGTCCCTAAGGACTGGGTTTCCCCATTCGGACATCTGTGGATCAAAGCATTTTGTCGGCTCCCCACAGCTTTTCGCAGACTTACACGTCCTTCATCGCCTCTAACTGCCTAGGCATCCACCGTATACGCTTAGTCACTTAACCATACAACCCCAAATGACCTCTTTGTTACCGTAGTAACAACACGTTATGTTTGTTTGGTAGACAGTAACGGCCTCCAATTAACACAACTCGTCTCACCCCTTGGCCTTTTATCCAAGGTTAGGCATAACCTCGCGGTTATCGTTGTATGCGTGACAAGTACTAATCATAAAAATCAGATAGAGTAAGCTCTTAAAGAGTACTCTTTTTGTTTTCGATTACTTTTTTATCAGCTTTCCATATTGTTAAAGAACATTTAAGGTTTAAAAACCCTAATCAATAAACATACTATTATGCGTATTGATTAAGGCTACTTAATCTTGTTGAGCAAATCACTTCCCAAAGAAAGTGGTGGAGCTAAGCAGGATCGAACTGCTGACCTCCTGCGTGCAAGGCAGGCGCTCTCCCAGCTGAGCTATAGCCCCTCAAATAGCTTGAGAGTGTGTATCTATTACCGTTAACACAACCTTCGTTATGCAATTCGCATTCAGACAAGGCGAAGTAAGAGGACGTGTGGCTTTTCTACACGACGAATACTTCAACGCAGTATCAATGCGAATTTGGTAGGCTTGGGCAGACTTGAACTGCCGACCTCACCCTTATCAGGGGTGCGCTCTAACCAGCTGAGCTACAAGCCTTTCTTGCTTCTGCTTTTTGCCCTATGCGTCGCCTTTGTTTTTCGCTCACTCGGTTATGTACGACTTGTACACGCCCTCGCTCGCTCAAAAGTCAGCTCGCCTAGAACAAAAATCATCGCAATAAACTCGCGATGACTGCAGCGCTAAGAATTTGCTTGAATAACCCAAGCACTTCTTTTTGCTCTTTCTTATCAACAACAAAACAATCTGTGTGAACACTCAGCAAAGCAAGGCCTGCCGTAATAGTAAGGAGGTGATCCAACCCCAGGTTCCCCTAGGGTTACCTTGTTACGACTTCACCCCAGTCATGAAACACAAAGTGGTAACCGTCCCCCCGAAGGTTAGACTAGCTACTTCTTTTGCATCCCACTCCCATGGTGTGACGGGCGGTGTGTACAAGGCCCGGGAACGTATTCACCGCAACATTCTGATTTGCGATTACTAGCGATTCCGACTTCATGGAGTCGAGTTGCAGACTCCAATCCGGACTACGACGAGCTTTAAGGGATCCGCTTACTCTCACAAGTTCGCTTCCCTCTGTACTCGCCATTGTAGCACGTGTGTAGCCCTACTCGTAAGGGCCATGATGACTTGACGTCGTCCCCACCTTCCTCCGGTTTGTCACCGGCAGTCTCCTTAGAGTGCCCAACTTAAGGCTGGCAACTAAGGACAAGGGTTGCGCTCGTTGCGGGACTTAACCCAACATCTCACGACACGAGCTGACGACAGCCATGCAGCACCTGTATCAGAGTTCCCGAAGGCACCCATTCATCTCTGAAAAGTTCTCTGTATGTCAAGAGTAGGTAAGGTTCTTCGCGTTGCATCGAATTAAACCACATGCTCCACCGCTTGTGCGGGCCCCCGTCAATTCATTTGAGTTTTAACCTTGCGGCCGTACTCCTCAGGCGGTCTACTTATCGCGTTAGCTACGCTACTCACGAGTTAAACTCACAAACAGCTAGTAGACAGCGTTTACGGTGTGGACTACCAGGGTATCTAATCCTGTTCGCTACCCACACTTTCGCACATGAGCGTCAGTCTTTGGCCAGGGAGTCGCCTTCGCCACTGATGTTCCTCCAGATATCTACGCATTTCACCGCTACACCTGTAATTCCACTCCCCTCTCCAAGACTCTAGCCTGCCAGTTCTAAATGCTATTCCCAGGTTGAGCCCGGGGCTTTCACATCTAGCTTAACAAACCGCCTGCGTGCGCTTTACGCCCAGTAATTCCGATTAACGCTCGCACCCTCCGTATTACCGCGGCTGCTGGCACGGAGTTAGCCGGTGCTTCTTCTGTTGCTAACGTCACAGCTAGCAGGTATTAACTACTAACCTTTCCTCACAACTGAAAGTGCTTTACAACCCGAAGGCCTTCTTCACACACGCGGCATGGCTGCATCAGGGTTCCCCCCATTGTGCAATATTCCCCACTGCTGCCTCCCGTAGGAGTCTGGACCGTGTCTCAGTTCCAGTGTGGCTGATCTTCCTCTCAGAACAGCTAGAGATCGTCGCCTTGGTGCGCTTTTACCACACCAACTAGCTAATCTCGCTTAGGCCACTCTTTGCGCGGGAGCAAAAGCCCCCTTTGGTCCGAAGACATTATGCGGTATTAGCTATCGTTTCCAATAGTTATCCCCCACACAAAGGCATGTTCCTAAGTATTACTCACCCGTCCGCCACTCGACATCATCTAGCAAGCTAGACATGTTTCCGTTCGACTTGCATGTGTTAGGCCTGCCGCCAGCGTTCAATCTGAGCCATGATCAAACTCTTCAATTAAATATATCGAAAATATGAATTTTTTTGGTAGACACTCACTTCGTGAATGTCCACACAGATTGTCTTGTTATTAATTGTTAAAGAACAGTGTCATTTACATGACCGCTACCTCAGTAGCTGCTTCCGTAGAAGCGTCGCTTTAGATGCTGTCCGAAGACCCTCTTAAGCGGGAGGCGTATAATACTCGCTTCCGATTCGATGTCAACAAGTTTTTTAATTTAATTTCAAACTAAACAACTCGCTGCATCCCGCTAACCACAACACTCTCAGAGCATCGCAATGACAATATTTACTCTAGGTAAATCCTGTCTCGGTAAGCCGTTTTAAGTGGCCTCCCCGAAGCGAGATGCGCATTATAGAGATAACTTCCCTCACTGCAACCCCTTTTTTCAATTAATTGTTTGAATGGTCACTAAACCAACAAACGGGTGATATATGCAGCAATTTAACGCGGTTTGGAGCATATTTTTGCTATTATTCAGTTATATAAATAGATGGGCGGAACTTGTTATGACAATTAGACGGTACAAAAACACTTTACCTAGTATTGGTAAAAACACTTATGTTGACGACTCGGCGGTATTGGTAGGAGATATAACCTGCGGAGATGATGTCAGTATATGGCCACTCGTAGCTGCAAGGGGTGACGTAAACTTTATAAAAATCGGAGATAGGACAAATATACAAGATGGTTCTGTATTGCATGTTACTCGATCATCAGATGGCAGTGAATCTGGATTCCCACTAATAATAGGTGAGGATGTAACGGTGGGGCATAAATGCATGCTTCATGGATGCACTCTAGGAGATCGTATATTAGTAGGTATGGGGGCAATATTGCTAGATGGTGTAATAGTAGAGAACGATGTATTTATAGGAGCGGGTACTTCTAGTTCCTCCTAATAAGAGACTCGAAAGTGGTTACTTATATATAGGCAACCCAGCTAAACAAGCTCGCCCACTTAAAGAAAGGGAGCTGGCGTTTTTGAAACAGTCAGCCATTAATTACGTAGAAACTAAAAATGAGTACTTAGAGGAGTCATAATAGTAACCACTAAATAACGCCTACAAGTAAATATTCGGTTGGATATATTATTTAAATGTTAAATTGTTAACAATAAATCTTATTTTTATATGAATTTTATATTAGTATACAAACTAAGCTCAGTTATAGTTTGGATTTATTGTGGATATAATTCAGTTTTTTGGTCGTTTTCACGTTCTAGTGCTGCATTTACCAATAGGCATATTAATGCTTGCTGCTTTATTGGAGATACATTGCGCTTTATTTAATAAGGAGCGATCTAAGTTATGTAACCTAATTTGGTTTTGGGGAGCGATTGCTGCTATATCCGCCTGTATTCTTGGTTATATGCTTTCTACTGGTGGTGGATATAGCGAAGACGCTGTCTTTATCCATATGGCATTTGGTATATCAGTAGCATCTACCGCTATTATTTGCTGGTTGTTTTTTAAATTTAAAAAAACAACCAGCAAAATACTCACAACTCTATTATCTTGCCTACAACTGTTTTTGTTATTCTCTACTGGGCACTATGGCGCCAACATGACTCATGGTGAAACCTATCTAGTCGAGCACGCCCCAAATTTTGTCAGGACACTAGTTGGCTTTGAACCACACCAAGAGCCTCGCCCACCTATCACTGCAATTGAAGATGCTGATATATACCTAGATCTCATTCGACCAATATTTAAAGCAAACTGTATTAGTTGTCATAATGACGCAAAAGCCAAAGGTAAACTTAACCTAGCTAATATAGAGGGAATTAATAAAGGAGGAAAAACCGCAAACACTTGGGGAAATAGCCAGCTAGAAAAAGCGAGCTATATCGTCGAATAACATTGGACGAACATCACAAAGAGTTTATGCCAGCCGAAGGTAAAAAGCCGCTAAGCGAAAATCAAGTAAAAACACTAGCATGGTGGATAAAATTAGGAGCACCTACACAAGGTAAGGTTGTTGCTAACACATTAAACAAAGCTGATAAAAAGTCTGTAGCGCAACAATTAGGTCTTGTCGCAGCTGACAACGCTTGGCCATTGCCAAAACATCCGAGTATCCCAGCAAAAGTCATTGTGGATTTACAGCAGCAAGGCTTCTTAGTCAAAACCATCGCTCAAAACGTACATTATTTAGATGTAGATTACTCATCTAACCTACATAGCATTTCCGATGAAGCGATTTCAGCTCTACTCGACGGCAAAGAATATATAGCTTACTTAAATCTTATTAATTCAAATATTTCTGCACAGCAATTAACTAGAATTGGTCAACTCCATCACTTGCTCAGGTTACGCTTAGATAAGACTCCAGTTGATGATACTGGTTTACAGGATCTTACCGCTCTACCTAACCTTCAGTACTTAAACCTTTATAGCACTCAAATTACCGATACGGCAGTGGAAGCTTTGCTTAGCTTTAAACAACTCAGGCAATTATATGTAGGTCAAACTGCGCTAACTAATGAAGCTATCACAGAGATATCTGCAGTCAGACCCGAAATCAGGGTATTTGGGCTGACTAGTAAAATGAAAGATTTCCAAGCTGCAACCCAAAAGGTTCTTAAAAATCAAGCTAAACAAGCTAAGCCATAACGAGGTACAGATATGACAATGAACAATGATAACCAAAGTTCGGTCGACAATAGTAAACGAAGCTTTATTAAGAATAGTTCTGCGTTAAGCTCTGCCTTGCTATTAGCTACTTTCAGCAACAGTTCTAATGCTCACAAGCCGCCCCCAAAGCCTTTGCCTAAAGCATCTAGAGAAAGTGCTCATGGAAAAATAGTCGGCCATGGAGATTTTAGATACAAGGTCAATTATTTTTGGGGCAACCTCGATCCTCATCAAGTACCAGTGGAAAACTGTCATGGATTAGCCTTTGATTCTAAAGGTCGCATTATCATGGTCACTGATAACGATAAAAACAACTTCGTAATCTACAACAAGGATGGCAAGTTACTGGATGCCTGGGGTACACAACACCCGGGCGCTCACTCAGTCAAGATTAACCATGAAAATGGTGAAGACTTTATATATATAGTAGATAGCGGCTGGGTGTTAAATCGACACTGGGATGGTGTGACTACCGGCAATTGGAAATCACCCACCAACAAGTTTATTCCGCAGCAAGGGTTTATTAGTAAGTTAACCCTAGATGGCAAACTTATATACACCATTGGTCACCCATTAACCATTGGCATTTATCAGGCCGATGAACCATTTCGTCCAACCGACATCGCCATTGCCGCGAATGGTGATTTATATGTAACTGATGGCTATGGTTCTGATCGTTTAATTCAGTACAACCATAATGGCCAATATATCCGTCATTGGGGCGGCAAGAACAATCAAGATCCTAACTATAATTTAAGCAATACCCACGGTATTGGTATTGATTTGCGAAACCCTGCGGATCCCCATTTAGTCGTGAGTTCCAGAGCGGCCAATGAACTTAAGTTATTTGCAATGGATGGCAAATACCGCAGCACAATTTCCACGCCTGGCGCATTTGTAGGCGGCCCTACTTTTAAAGGTGATTATGCTTATATTCCGGTGTGTTGGTCTGTGGTCAATGGCAAGCGTCAAAGCAATTCTGGCTTTATTACTATCTTAGATAAAAACAATAAAGTTATATCAAACCCGGGCGGGACAGCACCCGTATATAAAAAAGGAAAACTACAAAGCATGCATACCACTTGGGACGTATTTAATCACTGTCATGCTGTCTGTGTTGACCAAGATGAAAACTTATATGTAGGTCAATGGAATTCCAATCAAACCTATCCCATTAAATTAGAGCGAGTTTAATATGATGTTTTCTAAACAGTGTATCCAAATCACTAAACTTACTCTCAGCACTCTACCATTTATTGGCTTAGTGGCTTGTACGGATAATTCACTGGCAGATGCTGAGACCGCCAAATACAATTTACCCGAAGTAGTTGATTACAATTTTCATATTAAACCTATTTTATCTGACACCTGCTTTCTATGTCATGGCCCAGATGCCACCAATGCTAAAGCTGGCTTAAGCTTAAACACATTTGAACGTGCTACTAAACATGTTCTTGAATCAGGCAGTCACGCGATAGTCCCTGGTAAGCCTGAAGAAAGTGAAGCACTGCAAAGGATCACCTCAACTGATCCAAATATGATAATGCCACCACCTAACTCAAATTTAACTTTGTCAGACCGAGAGAAAGCCTTAATTAGTAAATGGATTAAACAAGGGGCTGAATATAAAAAGCACTGGTCTTTTATTACGCCAGAAAAAAACTACCACCAGCTGTTACTCAAACAAATTGGCCGGTCAATCCATTAGACAACTTTATACTGAAAAAAATAGAAGATAAAAATTTATCGCCTACTGAACAGGCCGACAAAGAAACCTTAATACGTCGTGTCACTTTTGATTTAACGGGCTTACCACCAAGTTTGGAAGAAATAGATGCGTTTATCGCCGACACCAGTGACAGCGCCTATGAAACCGTTGTGGATAGGCTGCTTGCTAGTTCAGCATATGGAGAGCGATTAGCTTCTGAATGGTTAGACGTGGCTCGTTACGCCGACACTCACGGCTACGCCACCGACCCTTTTCGAGATGTATCGCCATACCGTGATTGGGTAATTGAGAAATTCAACCAAAACATGCCTTTTGATGAATTTGTCACTTGGCAGTTAGCAGGAGATCTTTTGCCCAATGCCACAGCAGAACAAAAATTAGCCACCGCATTTAATCGTATGCACACCCAAAATAACGAAGGCGGAATTGTACTAGAGGAGTTTCGCGTCGAATACGTCAAAGACAGAGTGCAATCACTAGGCACTGGTTTGTTGGGCTTAACTTTGCACTGTGCTCAATGTCATGATCATAAATATGACGATATCCCAACGAAGGATTACTACCAAACCTTCGCCATGTTTAATAATAATGATGACTCAGGACAGATACCTTGGGATGCCAAAGACATGCCCGTCCCCACTATGCTGTTACCTACCAAAGCGCAAAAAAGCGACGTGGCAAGTATCAATGATAGGGTTACTGCTAGCGAAGCTAAACTGGCGGCAAGTATAGATACACCTAAAGAGGGATTAAATAGCTGGAAGAACACGGTTTCTGCCAATCTATTAGCTAAAAAGTCCCTTATCGCGCACTTCCCTCTTACCCTTGATGATAGTAATGAGACCATAGCTAACGCCGTACGCAAAGATAAACCTGATCGGGTTTTATTTAGTTCTAATATAAACGAGAAAACCGGTGCTGAGTTTGTCACTAAAACAGACCAACAACATCAAGGCATTTTACTAAATGGTGAAGACGCCTTGTATTTCCCTCATGAAGACAAGTTTAGCCGAGCCACCCCATTCACTGTGGCGGTTAACGTCAAACTGCCTGAATCAATTAAAAGCGGCGTGATCTTTCACAACAATAAGTCTTCTACTTTATATGCCTACAAAGGCTTTGATGTCAGTGTTGAAGATAATTATTGGCTAGTGCGTTTAGCCCATACCTACCCCTATAATGCCATAGCGCTGCGCTCTAAAAACCCGGTAACCAAAAAACAGTGGCAACATGTTGCACTTACTTACGACGGCTCATCTAAGGCCAAAGGCGTCACCCTTTATGTCGATGGCAAACCGGTAGACATGACCGTAGAACGTGACAATCTTTATAAAGAAATCAGCCAAGAGAAGAAAGACCATCTTGGCCTAGTCGCCGGCTTAAAAGTGGGCGCTCGCTGGCGTGATAGAGGGGCGGCTAACACCTTAGTTGACGATATTAAATTGTGGTCAAAAGAACTTAGCCAAATTGAAGTGTTAGCCAATGCCAAACAACAACACGGCGAGACACTTAGTTTAGCTCAGGTTGAAGACTCAGATGCGCTGAGTGAGTATTACAATAAGGTGTTCAATAAAGCCTACCAAAAACAATTAGCAGAACTGACTCAAGTTAGAGTTAAGCAAAGTACTTTAGTTGAGCCCATCAAAGAAATGATGATCATGCAAGAGCTTAAAGGTGAGCGGCGTCCTAGCTATATCTTAGAGCGAGGACTGTATTCAGAGCATGGTGAAGAAGTTGAACCTGGCGTGCCTGAAGCAGTGTTCCCCTTTGACCAATCATTACCTAAAAATCGTATCGGTTTGGCAAAATGGTTAACGGATCCCAAGCACCCACTTATGGCCCGAGTTGTCAGTAATCGTTATTGGGCAATGTTAATGGGCAATGGCATAGTGCGCACACCAGAAGACTTTGGTAGTCAAGGTAAGTTACCCACTCATCCCGACGCTCTTGATTGGCTGAGCCGCGAATTCATTGATTCAGGCTGGGATGTGAAACATCTAATTAAGACCATTGCCATGACAGCTACCTACAAACAAAGTTCGCTAGCAAGCTCAGAATTAATAGCCCAAGATCCCGAAAACACCTTGTTTGCCAGCGGCCCCTCGAATCGCTTAACCGCAGAAATGCTACGAGACAACGTGCTCGCTGCCAGTGGATTATTAGTTACCAAAGTTGGTGGTAAAAGTGTTTACCCTTATCAACCAGAAGGGCTATGGAAAATGAATCGAGCTACCTACGTACAAAGTAAAGGTGACGATTTATATCGCCGCAGTTTATACACAGTTTGGAAGCGCAACGCGCCGCCACCAAGCATGCATACTTTTGACACCCCAACGCGTACTTATACTGTGGGCGCGCGTCAAGCCACAAGCACACCTTTACAAGCTCTGACTATGATGAACGATCCGCAATTTGTTGAAGCTGGCCGTGTACTCGCTGAGCGCGTGATGACTCAAACACCAGACAGCGAACAACGTTTAACTAGGCTGTATCGGTTACTCACCAGTCAATATCCTGATCAAGATGAACTCGGTGTTTTAAAAGAAATGTACACCCAATTTGTAGACAAGTATTCAGCCATGCCAGAAGACGCCGACGCGATACTGGAAATTGGCGAAAAAGATCCATTGCCGACATTAGACAAAACCATAGTGGCTGCATTAAGTGCTGTTGCCAACTTAGTTATCAATCATGACGCCACCGTTATTAAACGATAGCCAGGAGACTAAAAATGAACTCTTTTAACCGTAGACAGTTTTTAAAAGGCGCTTCGCTAGCAGGCACAGCTGCAGGCCTAACAGGCATTCCAGGTTTTAGTTTGGCCGAAAACAAAAAAATCATCATGCCCGACAACAGGTTAAATGGCGTAATGGGGCAACCTCATATGCCAGCCAAAGCCAAACGCATGATCTATTTATTTCAAAGCGGTGGGCCTTCACAGATGGAGTTGTTTGATTACAAACCCATGTTAGAAAAAATGCACGGCCAAGAAATTCCAAGTGAAGTCCGCGGTGAAACCCAGTTAACCACTATGACCGCACAGCAAACCTCGCTGCCTTTAGTTAAATCGATTTTCAACTTTAAACAGCATGGTGAATCTGGCGCTTGGGTCAGTGAACTATTACCCCACACCGCTAACATAGCCGATGACTTGTGCTTTATTAAATCAATCCAAACCGATTCTATTAACCACGATCCTGCGGCGACGTTTATTCTGACAGGCTTTCCGATTGCTGGTCGCCCCAGTTTAGGTGCTTGGTTGAGTTATGGCTTAGGTAGCAACAACGACAACCTTCCCCCATTCATTGTGTTATTAACCAACCAGAACAAAGGGCAACCCATATTTGCTCGTTTATGGGGTAATGGTTTCTTACCATCTATTCATCAAGGAGTGAGATTTAGAGCCGGTAAAGATCCAGTCTTATTCGTCAATAATCCAAAAGGCATAGACAGACACGATCGCCGCGAAATGTTGAGCTACCTAGCCAAGTTACACGGTATTCAACATGCTAAAACCATGGACGACGAAATTCACTCACGCATTGCCCAGTACGAAATGGCACAGCGAATGCAAACTTCTGTGCCAGACGTGAATGACTTTTCTGATGAACCAGATTGGGTATTTGACATGTATGGACCTGACTCACGTACACCAGGCACATACGCTGCCAACTGTTTGTTAGCCCGGCGTTTAGCGGAGCGAAATGTAAAGTTCACGCAATTATTCCACCGAGGTTGGGATCATCACAGCGGGCTCCCCGGAGGGATCAGAAACCAATGCCGCGAAACCGACCAAGCATCTGCTGCATTAGTGGCTGACTTAAAACAACGTGGCATGCTAGACGACACCTTAGTCGTTTGGGGCGGGGAATTTGGCCGTACCAGCTATTGTCAGGGCAAGTTTACGGATAAAAAATATGGTCGAGATCACCACCCAAATGCTTCCACTATGTGGATGGCAGGTGGCGGCGTAAAAGCCGGTCTAACCTATGGCGAAACCGATGAGTTTTCTTATAACGTAGTGAAGGATCCAGTACACGTACATGACTTACACGCCACCATTTTGCACTTAATGGGCATAGATCACGAAAAGCTCACCTTTAAATACCAAGGTCGTCGCTTCAGACTAACCGATGTGCACGGTAAGGTAGTGAAAGGGATCTTGGCTTAATAGGCAGTATGGATACCACATCACCTTAGGCATACTAATCCAGATCAGTATGCCTAAGGGCAATCAAATAGAGAGACGATAATAAATTTAAACGCCACCCAAAAACTGTACGTATATACAGCTGTAAAATAATCCATTATATTAAGCACAGAAATTCATAACGTAATGCTTGATATGATGATGTTAAATAAAGAACAACAAAATGCTATTGAATATTCTGGCTCTGATGCCTCACTCAATCAAGCCCCCCTGCTTATTATTGCCGGAGCAGGCACTGGTAAAACCAACACTCTTGCACACAAAACTGCCAGATTAATTCTAAATGGCGAATCTCCAGAGCGTATTTTGTTAGTGACTTTTGCTCGTCGCGCGGCAGGTGAACTATCCTCAAGGGCCAACCGAATTGTCGAACAGCAACGTGTTAAGGAAAGAGCTACCCCTTCAACTGCCCAACCGATAAAAATATCTTGGATGGGCACCTTCCATTCTATCGCAGCACGTTTACTCAGAGAGCACGCCAACGCTATTGGTCTTGAGAGTGACTTTACTGTCATGGATCGCAATGATAGTGCTGATATGATTGATGTCATACGGCATGAGTTGGATTTTACATCCTCAGTAAAACGCTTCCCTAAAAAGAAAACCTGTTTAGATATTTACTCTCGCTGCGTGAACAGTAGACAACCCATTGAAGATGTTTTAGACGCCCACTTTCCCTACTGCCGTCAATGGCACAAAGAGTTAACCCTTTTATTTGCAGCATACGCTAAAGCCAAAATGGAACAAGTTTGCCTAGACTATGATGATTTGCTTTTGTATTGCTATCACATGGCCCAAGTCCCCGAAATAGCAAAACAAGTGCGTGAACAATTTGACTATATATTGGTAGATGAATACCAAGATACCAATGTATTACAAGCCGGTATTCTTATGGGATTTTTCCCGACAGGCAAAGGCTTAACGGTAGTCGGAGACGATGCGCAATCTATTTATTCTTTCAGGGCCGCCGATGTAGATAACATATTAAACTTCCCTCAGCAATTTACCCCACCCGCCAGAGTAATTTCACTCAAACAAAATTACCGCTCTCACCAAGCTATTTTGGACTTATCGAATGCTCTACTAAGCGAAGGAGATGAAGGCTATAAAGTAGAGTTGTTCAGTGATAGAAAATCAGGAATTAAACCAAAATTAGTGTCGGTAGAAGATGATACCAAACAAGCAGAATATATTGTCGAAATGGTATTAGCCGCTCGAGAGCAAGGAATTGAATTAAAGAAACAAGCGGTTTTATTTAGGTCCAGTTATCATAGCGACCGCCTCGAATTAGAACTGACCAGACGTAATATTCCCTTTGTAAAACACGGTGGTCTTAAGTTTTTAGAAGCGGCACATGTTAAAGATTTACTGTCAATACTGCGCTGGGCCGATAATCCTAAACATAAAATCTCAGCCTTTAGGGTCTTAAAATTATTACCCAGTGTTGGCCCTAAAATAGCTGAAAGAGTGATTAATTTTCTTTACACAAAAAGCGGCTCATTTAATGAACTACGTGATTGCCCTATACCACAACTGGCTAGCGAGTTGTTTCAGGCATTGGTCAAAGTACTGAACGCCATTCATACAAATAACATTCCATGGTCAGAACAAGTGAATTCAGTCGTTCACATCTATAAGGAATTACTAGAGATTAACTACGATGATCATTTTGTTCGTTGCGGCGACATAGAACAAATGGCACAAATATCTCAGCAATTTCCAACACGAGAACGCTTTTTAACAGAACTGACGTTAGACCCACCACAATCCACCGGAGATCTGGCAGGGCCACCTTTAATCGATGACGATTTTCTGATCTTATCCACAGTGCACAGCGCCAAAGGGCAAGAGTGGAATAATGTTTTTATATTAAATGTAGCCGACGGTAATTTCCCTAATGAATACGCAGCAGGCAACAAACGAGCTCTAGAGGAAGAAAGACGTTTACTTAACGTCGCCATTACGCGCGCTAAAAATGAACTACACCTAATGCAGCCAATGAAATATTGGGTGCCAGAGCAGCAGCGACATGGAGATCGGCATGTATACGGAGCCAAAAGTAGGTTTTTAACCGAAGGGCTGCTTAAGCTTATTGAAACATGTCATTACCCTAGAAAAGAGCTCAATCAAAAAGAAAAAGAGTCAGCCAAACTAGCCATTACTGATATTAAGAAAACGGTTTTAGGTATTTGGGATGCTTAGATTTTTTAGCCGCTGTCGATAAGTCGGTTAGTGGAGTGTTATACCAAAGTACAGGCGGACAACCTACTCATAACGTTTGATAAGTGCGCTTCAATGGCTGCTTTTGCTTTTTCGCCATCTCTTTGCATAAGAGCATCACAGACAGCCTTATGCTCATCTATTTTGGGTGTAGAGCCTTTATCTCTTAACTTAAGGTGAAACCTTTTGCTTACCTCAGACAACTCTCGCACTTGCCATAACCATTCATAAATTGGCACAAGGGCACCATTACGTGTTGCTGTGACTATGGCTAAATGAAATGCATGATCTATTCTTTCGGCTTCCTCTATGTTCCCTTGTTCAATGGCTACAGACATAGATAATAATATTTGTTTAAGCTGCAGTAACTCATCATTGCTGATACGTTCAGCCGCCATTTTTGCCGACTCAGCTTCTAACAACATTCTAGCTTCCAATACCTCAAATGGATCTGGCATATCTTCATTCGCTATAGTCGAACTCATTTTGCGTGAAGGATCTAAGGCATAAATACCTGAACCCGAGCGTATTTCAACTAAACCACTTACTTCAAGAGCAATCATTGCCTCACGAATAGTTGAACGACTGACGCCAAACTCAGCAGCTAGATCACGCTCTGCTGCAAAACGAGCCCCTACTTTCACTTCGCCATTTTTTACTAACTCAGCTAATTTATCGGCAATTTGTAGATACAAACGTTGGCTAAGGTGTTCAGTATTTGACATAGAATAATTCAACTTTAGGTGGAGACATGTTTATTGTTCAGCGGGTTTAACTGCTTGATTATAAATTAACTTGGAGACCAATTCATTAGCCCCCTCCAAAAGCAAGCATTGCAGCACAAGTGATAGTTATTCGAGCAGACAATTGTAATGTCGTTTCAGTCATTTGATTATCAAAAAACTCATACTATTAAAATTCTTAATACTCATTTGCATTCACGGGGTTATCAGGCCAATTGTATAGTTTTGCCTAGTGAAACACAATTCCCACTCATTTGGCATGACCAGCATCATGCGCATAGGGATTTGGATGGAATGGGTATAGCGAGGTTAACTACCCCGAGTCCATATACTGAATAAGCCGAGCCTATCGATTACGCTCTTTTTGCGTTTGGAGGTGAATTTGCAAACTAGGCTTCAGCTTGCAAATCAATCACTATTTTTCCGGTGTGCTGTAACATATCATCGTCAGTATAACGAGCAATGATATAAATCTATTGGCCAAAGAATCAGTCAAATTAAGCAGCTGAGTGAAACAATAGTATGTTAACCATACCTGACGCCTTACGCTATTTTCAATACAGACCTTGCCATCTTTTGGCGCAGATATCATGCTCAACAAAATAAGCTGAGCTGATTTTTCAACTTAGATCAATTCGTATTACAATGCATTCTAGAATTGATAGCTGACACCCACTCTAACCGTACGCGGCTCAATTGGGTGATAATGGGTATCTTCAACCCCTTCACTTGTTTCACCTAATAAGCGGCTGCTGTATAAATAATCAATATCGTGGTCGTCACTATCCAATAAATTCAATACAGATAAATTAAATATCCAATCGTTTAATTGATATTGAGCATTAGCATTTACAACAGTAAAACTACTGGATTGAGCATCGTTAAAGCTGTCTAAAGTCCGTTTACCAAAGTGACGTACTCTTAAGTTTGAGTTAAATGTATCGTTTAGTTGCCAATTAATGCCAAAGCTACCTACAAAAGGTAAGGAGACCATCAATATAATCTCCTTCATCTACTGCAGACTCACTAAAACGTGAACGAGTCCATGCAAGCTCAATATCTGTTGTGAGTGTGCGAGTGATCCAAAAATTACTGGCAAACTCTATGCCTTTACGGGTCGATGCTCGGCTTGCTTCCGTATTGCCTGCATCACCTACAAAAACCAATTCCGAGTCATTTTCTAACCACCATAAAGATAAGGACATATTGTATTTACGATACAATGAAACACGAACCCCCATTTCTGCACCTTGCCCACGTACCAATAAGTCAACCGGCTCTGCGGGCTCTAATGTGCTTGGGTCAACACTTATTACCACCCCTCGTGCATCGTTTGAATGAAATGATTGACCAGCATTAACGTAAGCTTGCCACTGGTCATCTATTAAATAACTTAAGCCTGCTTTTAAACTGGTTATTTGATCACTCGCATTGCCACTATTAACGGCTAAGTCGCTATCTACCTCGACAGACAGATAGTTGTGGCGAATAGCAGCATTGGCAATCCATTTTTCGGCTAGATAAGCATCAAGGGTATAAAATAGGCTGGCTGACCATTCATCAACCGCATCGGTACGCACGCTAGATATACGTTGTCGTTCGATAGTTTTAAATAACCCTACCTCGGCAATATCGTCATATTGCAGATCCAGACCCAATTTTTGATGGAAGTGTGAATCGTCAGTATCAACTGAAAAAACCTTAGTGATATTTCCGCCGTAGATATTCCTGTCATCTACCTGCTCAAATTGATCGCCATTAATTGGGTCGTCTAAGAAATAGGTGAAATTAGAAAAAAGGTTTAAGTTGCTGGTAATTGCATAGGCAGAAACAAGCCAATCAACATGTTGCCAATTTGCTGACAAACTATAACGGTTAGACTCTCCTCCAACACTGGTGTCAAGTGAACCCAATGAATCAATGACACCCGTATTTACAGCTCGTTCGGGAATTTGATCTGCCGAATTCCAGCTATTATCGTAGCCTAAAAAGGAAATTTCCAACATGCCACCAGCCAATGCTTGTTGATACCGAGCAAATATATTGCTTTTATTGACATCTTCATTAACGCTTGACCATGGACCGTCATATTGTTGCCATTCAGCACCAAAGGCAAGATTACCTGTATCGATAGCAACGTTATTACTAACCACGCCTCGTACATACCCATTTTCACCCAATTCAAGCTTGGCTAATGGATTTTGTATAATCGACATCAAAGAAAAATCGGCAGAGCCTGCGATAGAAAAGTCACCCTGCGTTCCTTGATATGGACCTTTCTGATAATCAATACGCTCAACTAACTCGGGAATAATAAAATTTAGATCTGTATAGCCTTGACCATGGCCATGAGTTCGCATATTGACTGGCATACCATCTAAAGAAGTACTGAAGTCAGTGCCGTGGTCTAAATTAAAACCTCTTAAAAAGTATTGGTTGGCTTTACCCGAACCACTATGCTGAGTTACTACCATTCCAGGAATAAACTCTAAGACTTCCCCTGCTCGTAACATAGGTCGTTGCTGAATATCGCCATATCCAATCACCCCCTCTGATGCAGATAATGAATCTCCAATTAAATCGGCTTGCTTACCATATACAACAAAATGTTCAAAGCCAGAACCATCTGCTATTACATTTGCGCTCATTAAAATTAGGGGGATAGAAAAAAGGGATTTCATGGATGTAGACTACTCTGCAATTAAAAAATGAGGGGGAATTCCGTTCAAGCAGTGAATGATATAATAAAGCGTGGGCGGCTAAAATGGCAACGCCCACTATTCTACAGTAGAACACAACTTTTAGTAAAAAATGCAAAGTGCAACCATCCTCTCAAGCTGTCAGTTGGGCATGCTTTAACATCTACTCCTTTTTAATTGACACCAATAAACTTGCTACCTACCAAACTAGCTAGCGCTTTCATTCAACAGGTTTGATTTGAACCATGACTTCGCATTCCACTTGCTCTTTTTCCATGGCTAGCTTTTCTCGTTCTGCTTTGCTCACATACTTAGGTTTCTTGCCTGAAGCCAACTTAGCACTAGCCTTTTTAGCACGAGCTTTAAGTATTTGATTGCCTTTTTTACGACGATTCATAGTTATCTCCTCAAATAAGCTTTCTAAATCACCCAATTTAACAATACTATCATCTAACACGATTAAACCGTTCTAACTATTTAACCTACAAGCTAATCCCCCCAATCAAGACACCCATAATTAAATTCGACGAATCCGCAATTTGAACTAGACTAATGGTAGTGATTCAACCAAGGATGGCCATGATGCCTCAGTCTCGTAAAAGCCAAATCAGTTTAGTCGACACCCCTTATTATCATTGTGTTTCACGCTGTGTTCGCCGTTCATTTTTGTGTGGTGAAGATACGTTGACAGGCCAGAGCTATGAACATAGGCGGACTTGGGTTGAAACACGCTTGCTTCATTTAAGCCGCATCTTTGCTATCGACATTTGCGCCTATGCGGTGATGAGCAATCACACTCATGTGGTGCTGTGCGTGAACAAACCTTTGGCTGAGCGCTGGACGGTGAAACAAGTGCTCGTTCGCTGGCATCAACTGCATAAAGGCACCTTGTTGTCGCAGCGGTTTATGCGAGATGACACGTTGAGCAAGAGTGAGCGGCATACCCTTCTAGAAACCGTTGAAATTTACCGGATGCGTTTGTATGACATCAGTTGGTTGATGCGTAATCTCAATGAGTACATAGCCCGAGAAGCCAACAAAGAAGATGCCTGCACTGGCAGATTCTGGGAAGGACGGTTTAAGTCTCAAGCACTACTCGATAAATCAGCCCTACTGGCCTGCATGGCTTACGTGGACTTAAACCCCATTCGCGCCAATATGGCCAACACACCTGAGGACTCTGACCACACCAGTATTCAAACTCGGATACAAGCTTTGAGACACCACCAGCAACCCAAAGGTTTAATGCCATTTGTTGGCAACCCCAAGGCAAAACATGCCGAGAGGCATCGCTTTTTCACTAAAAGATTACTGCGACCTCATCGACACCACAGGTCGTGTTATCAGAGATGATAAGTCAGGATTAATCGATACACAGCAACAGCCCATTCTACAAAGGCTAGGCCTAAACGACGAACAATGGCTGACCTTAACCACAGAATTCGAAAAGCACTTTTGTTACGCTGTAGGCAGTGAACATTTAATGCGAAACTTCAGCCTACACACCCAACATCAAAAAATACGAGGCATAGGTAAAGCCAAAACCCTACTCAAACACGCTTAGCCCTTTTTCTAACTTTGCAAGCATCAACATGACTGTTGAGAATTAGCACGCCTAGCATTCACCACACCCCACAAAATCACGTCATCATACCCGCAAACATCGTCAATTTAGTTGTCTTGAGCATAATTTAAACCGAATGGATTAGAAAAGCAGGAGCTGAGATGGTTTAACACCCGTTGCTACTATGGGTGTCTTATTAGAGAATGCGCTAACATCGTCAATTGTGTTGTCTGGAGCATAATTTAAACCGAATGGATTGGAAAAGCGGGAGCTGAAATGGTTTAACACCCATTACTGATATGGGTGTCTTATTAGAGAATACTATGGGTGTCTTATTAGAGAATATTGAGTTCGGGGATCACCTCGAAAAACACATAAACTAATGGCAGTTACAAAGAATCTGTTACAGGCTCAAAGAGCGCGATAAATTAAAGTAATCAATAACCTTTAACGAGGATGAAAATCAAAATTGGGTAAGCGAGTGAAACCAATTAACAGTTCATCTGACGTAGTTTTACCTAATAACTTTCCGGCAAAATGTTGCTCAGTTAAACCAAGGCCTTCTTTAGCAAATTCCACCACTAAGTTCTTTCCTTGCTTTTCAAATTTCACAACGCTAGCGCCTTGACCATAATCAACCTCTTCAGCGGCACCAAACCGTAACGAGGCAATATTGACATCTGCATGTGCATTAAAGCCAGGCTCAGATTGAATCACTACTTTTATATTCTTTTGCGAATATTGATAAGACTGCTCTGACAATAAAGTTAAACGTTTAGGCACAGTAAGTGGCATAATAATGTTTTTAGAACTGTGTTTGTCCCTTGCTAAATCATCACGTTTAGGTACATCGACTACCGCTACTGATAAATGGGTTGCTCGGCCATATTGATCAGTTATTACATGCGGACGCTCTAATTTATACCAATGCGTCTTAGTACCATCTTCATAAATAGTATCGTTAGGTGTATAAGCCGTACCTGAATTGAACTTCCAATTAATCCCGTCAGGGGAACGTAAATAAATAGCGCGATAATCCAAAAAAGCATTAATGATCATGTGGTATTGAACTTCATCTTTCCAAATAACGGGGTCTTCATAGTTAGAACCACGATATTTTTCAGGAATGATCGGGTTGTGCTGAATAGGCGCCGTTAGCACTTTATAAGGACCAAGCGGATCACCGCTCTCACTTAACATCATTGCGCCACCTTTGGTGACAAAGAGAAATTGACCATTATCTAAATGAACGCCCGATAAATTCCGCTCAAAACGATAAAACCTTGCGGGTATTTCTAAGTCAGTATTTTTATCAACCTGCATCACACCTAAACACTGCCAAGGGCCAGACATCGTTTGTGCATGAAATAAAGTGGGTTGCCAACTGACTAACGAATACAATAAATAACTCCCATCATTAAGCAAAATGATATCTGGATTGTGCCCAAGCCCATTTTTGTAATCGTAAGCGAGTTCCTTGACTACTTTGTAAGGTCCTGTCGGACGTTTTGCAACGGTATAGGCGACCGTCGAATTTGGCCACTCCCAATGGCCTTTTGTCGCATTTGCTGGCCATCTAGTTACCACCATATGAAACTTCCCGTCTTTACCTAAAACCGGTCTTCCTCCCCAATATGACCAGTTTGGGTGTTCAATACCATTGTTAGGGTCTCGCGGTAAAACATTATCACCACCCCAGAGATCAGTACGCAGTGCATCAGTAATTGGCATCGGGAGAATTAAATCACTAAACGATGCGCCTTTCACCATTTTAACGCGTGCTTTTATTGGCTTAGACGCTAGACTAATGTTGCCACTGTAGTCATGCGCGTAGACAAAATAGGTATTGTCAGTTCCCTTTGTTGGCGTAAAATCTGTTAAGTGAGTTTGTTTTATTTGATCTGCAATTTTTTGTTGATTTTTTCCATGGCCATCACCTCTAAAGAGGGAATAACTCACCACATCTTTTTCACTATTTTTTGCCAACTTAATAAAATTTCAGCGTCTAACGCTTCGGCTTTTAATTGTGTTGGTGGCGAGGGGGGAATAACATCACTAACGTTAATTTTTACTTTTTCCGAAATCGATGTTGCTAATGCCTCACGCCTGACCACAAGGTAAGTATACTCAACACCTGTTATAAAATCATGATCGACAAAATTAGTTTTTTCGGTCGTACCCAGTTTCGTATAATTTGTCAGTACTTTGGTATAAATATTCGCCTTAACATTTTTTCGACCGCGATAAATCACATACTCAGTGGCGCTATTTTTACTGTTGTCTAGCCAACTTAATTCAACACTGGTAGCCTTAGCCACAGCACGCAGATTAGTCACTTTCTTGTTATCATCAACCACACTGATATTGACATAATGAAGGTAAACCTTTATGCCTTCACTCGAATAAAATGTTGCTTTTACATAAGGCAATCCGGCATCAGCGTCTTCTTTTGAGATAACGTATTGGCCACTAAAATGCTCAATAATTTTATCTGAACCTTTTAACTTTACCTTATTGGCCAGTATGCGTTCATGTTCACCAAACACTAAACTTAAACTAATTCGTCCATCACTAATGTATTCAAGGTCGGCACCAAATCCCCAATTGATCACATCCCCTGTTTTAGGGGTTTGATAGCGAGGATGAGTATCCAATATTTTAGATGTGGCGACCCCTACATCGTGCATTGAAAATAGGCTACCCAAGTGAAGCGCCATTGGCGTTTCATGCGCCCCTTGCACAGCCTTTGTTTGCCAAAAAGGTGGTTTTAAACCTTTACGCCATGTTGCCCAATCTGTAGAAAAGTTACCGTCATTCACATTCTCATAAGGAGCGTTATCGCCCATTAACACGATTTGAGCAAATACTGTTGTGCTGTTAAAGATTAAGCAGAAAAACATGCTCAAGAATGCAATGCTTTTAACAACTTGTAAGTAACGCATTTTTAATAAAACTTCCTGATTAATTTAATTAAGGCAAACAAAACCTTATGGTAATAAAGAAAACATATTGTGCATGATAGATACTGACTTACTCATAACTATTCAACATTAACGTTATATTCAATTTATGAACTTAATCACATTTACATTATTTCCATAGTTTGTACATCCCCTTGCTTGCATGAATGAAACAAACAAAACATTAATTAGAATGGCGCCATAGATAACTACGAACAATGATTTACGTTATTGCAACGTATTGGGTTCATTCTGCCAATGAATATATCGCTAACGCCCTGTATTATTGCGCCAATTCTTATTTATACCAATACAGTCAATTCTTTAGCAATAAATGTAGTATTGGTACCTCTGTCCAAAATTTTCATTCCAAGTACACATAGAGTTAATTATGGGTGTCTTGTTAGAGAGGGGGTAGATGTATACCATTCTATTTTTTAGTTTGAGTCTCTCGGTATTCTAGCAAGTATTCTCCTTGCAAATACTTGTCTTTATCGGCATAAAAGGGGTAATTTTTCCATGGTACGCTCCCCTGCATTCTAGGATCTTCATCTGCCAATAGGGTTCGCATCAACTGTGCTTTTAACTTATTTAAAATCTGCTGATTTTCTGGCTTAAATGCCACATTATGCATTTGTTCTGGGTCGGTTGGTAAGTAATACAATTCTTGCTGTGGGAGTTTAGCAAAAGCCAATTCATAAAAAGGCTTTACCTCTACTTGGTCTTTATTCGCTAGCAAGAAACTTTTTGTAGGACCTGCATCAACATCACCAAAAACCCCTTGATGACTAGCGATAAAATTTGGATTCCCCATAGGCCAGCGATCAGGGTTAAAGTTGTGAATATACACCCATTCTTTAGTATGGATCACACGTCGTCCATATACCTCCCCCTCAGGACGAGCCCACACATGCCGCTCGAATCCCGTCAAAGAAAATGTGCGCTTTGCGTCCACTAAACCTGATTTATCTGACAACAAAATAGGTAATAAACTTTTACCAGATAATCCAGTTGGAATATCTACCCCAGCAACATCTAAAAAGGTCGGGGCAAAGTCTACGTGATTAACAAAGTCTTCTATTACCCTACCCGCTTTTATTTTGTTACCCCACATCATGGCTAATGGCATTTGCACACCATAGTTGTAACTAGTGGCTTTTGCTCTTGGAAATGGCATGCCATTGTCTGAGGTATACACCACCAGCGTATTGTTAAGTTGACCAATTTGTTGCAAATAATTTAACGCTCTTTGCAAATGACTGTCAGCCCACTGCACCTCAAAGAAGTAATCGGCAATATCGTTTCTAACCACTTGGTTATCAGGTAAAAATGATGGCACGGTCACTTTTTTAGGGTCAATACCGTTTTCTTTGCCAATACCTTTTTTGTATATACGATGGGGTTCTTTGGTACCCAACCAAAAGAAAAACGGTTGGTCTTTAGGTTTGTTTTGCATGAACTTAATAAACGACGAAGCATAGTTTTCTGAATTGATGCCAAAAGGCGTTTTTTCTGGACTTTTGAACTCTTGATCAAAAATACCTTCTTTGTCAGCCACTATGGGGTAAGTTGATGGAAAATTCTGATTTGATGGTAGGTAAGATTTGCCACTTAAGCCTACTGCGTATCCGGCATCTGATAGTAAGCGAGTAAACACTAGGCGCTCTTTTTTAAGACGGCCAAACAATAAACCGGCTTCACCATTTCGCCAAAAAGACTTGCCCGTTAAAATGCTTGCTCGCGAAGGGGCACATGAAGCGACACCAGTGAATGAATGAGTAAAATAAGCCCCTTGTCTGGCGAGCCTATCAAATCCTGGCGTGTTTAATTGTGACGCACCAGCAAACGATGTATGCATAGCACTTTGATCGTCACTGATCACAAATAAAATATTTGGCCGTGATTCTTTAGCCACTATTTGCCCAGTATAGAATACAGCCAAAAACACTAACAAAACGTTTTGTAATTTCACCCCACCTCTCCAACTTATCAAGTCTAATCTTAACTAATACCTTCGCACTCACTTATTGACTGGAGTGGCTACAACTCTCGCAACCAAATATTACGAAAGCTAACTTTACTACCATGAAACTGAATTTGAATGGAATCACAACCATGTTGTTTATATTTAGGTTGACCAATAAAAGCCGTGCTGCCGGCTAACTCAACATGATTTTGCACCAAGACGCCATTATGTAGCACGGTCACGTATGCTTTACTGGTGACTTCTCCACTAGTATCAAAGCTTGGTGCTTGATAAATAATATCGTAGCTTTGCCATGTAAGTGGCGGCAACGAAGCATTCACCAAAGGGGCGGATTGCTTATAAATTGAAGCTGCTTGCCCATTTACATAAGTAGGGTTGTTATAAGAATCTAGAATTTGAATTTCATAACGATTTTGGATTTTGATACCACTATTACCACGGCGCTGACCTTCTCTAGATTGATCAACTTCTGGTGTGCGCCACTCAACATGAAGCTGCATGTTACAAAATTTATCTTTGCTAAATATTTTTTTAGACTTACCGCTATGATGAAATTCGCCATTCATCACTTTCCAGCTTGGCGTTTTACCTTGCTCATCCACCCACCGCTCTAAATTCTCACCTGCAAATAAAATTTTCGCATCGGCTGGAATAGGATATGGATTGACTTGTTTAGGTACTGGTTGCCATATTTCGGTATCTTCGGGCTGTGCTTGCTTAGCTTGGCTAAAAATTGGGATGAACAGCGTACATGAAAGACCGAAAAGTTGTGTTATTGCTATTTTTTTAGTCATGAATAACCTTATTATTTATCCCAAGTATATTAACTGCGCATAAAGCCCATACTGGTCTATGGGCACAAGTTTTGTGAATCAATTTACTTGAGGTTATTCAAGGTGTAATAAACTTTAGTAAAAGCACTACCTCTACTGGTTTGGCTTGTTAACCCAGTAAAATCAACCATCACTACTTTGTCAGCGGTTAACGGGATAGAGAACTCAATACTCTTTTTATCTTTCGATAAAGTTAAGTCACTAATATTAAGCGACTTTTCATTCACTTTAGGTGAACCATAGGTTTGGTGATATAAATAATTCCACTCCCTAACCTTGATGTTGTTCACATTCACACTGCCAACGTCTAGCGCTTCGGTAAAGTTAAGTTTAAAACCTGTTTTTGTTAACTTCATATCCAATAATTCAAATGGGTTCGTGCCATCCCAAACAATTTTTTGTAAGCCGAAAGGTTTGCTACCTGCCGAGCTCCAACCTCGGGCCGTTTGGCCAACCCAAAGCTGCCCTTTATTGTCGAAATCAACTCGAATATTTCCACTTTGCATACCACTTACAAATTCAATTACCGCGCCTTGGTATTTACCTTGCACTTTATCTAACATAACGCGAAAAATATTGGCTTTACTTTGGTCACCAAAAAACATTTGGCCTTTAAATGGACCAAATTTACCTTCACTCACATCCCAGTCAGGGTTACCTGGTGAGTTCGATATTTCTTGATGAGGAAACAATACGTTGGGCTGTTCTCTGATTGCATCAAATTCGGCAGCCGTCATCGCTCTGACTTTGTCAGGACCATAATCAGGATGCTCAATCAATGATATGGGATGACCATAGAACTTTCCTTCTTCAATTAAATGTAGTTTTGAAGTGCCCACCCAGTCACCCTGATTGTCAGTGTAAAACAGTTCGCCTTGTGGATTTAAACCTAACCCCGCAGGTGAGCGCAAGCCACTGGCATAAGGAATGAACTCACCTTGGCTAGTGACTTTGTAAACCCAACCACGATATCCTCCTGAACTGCCCATATTGCTTTTTAACTTAAACGCATCAGGATCGCCATGACTCAAGTTTAAAGTACCAAAATAGTTACCATACTTATCTTTTACTGGGCCAAAATGAAACTCGTGATAGTTATTGTGAAATTTCCAATCATTGGCAACATTAATATAATCGTCAGCAATACCGTCATTATCCAGGTCAACTAAACGGGTTAATTCAGGCTTTTGAGTGACTAAAATAGACCCGTCGTTTTCACACAATAGGCCAGCCGGTTCATGCAAACCTTCAGCAAATTTTGACCAAGCACTCTGGCTGTATTTCCACACGTCACCAAAACGTGTCGCCACATAAACATCTCCATTTTTAGCCGTATCTAAACCTGCAATATGCATTTCTGTTTTAGGTGGAGTCTCGATAGTTTCAATTGCATATCCATCGGGCAATATTTGTTGGGGTGCACTGTTAGCCACAGAGGAAGTAGAGGCTGCGACTAATAAAATTAAGGTTTTAATATTTAGTTTCATTATTCTGCTCCAACCGCATTAATGTCTAGTGTAAATTGAGGGCTGCGACTTAAATCAATAATCAGTTTACTGCCTGTTATTTTGCCACTACTAGCGTTGATATTAATTTTATCTGCTGGCGGTACAGACAATGTTAAAGTCTTATTTTTAGGCGGATTTGCCAACACTGTATATTTCAATTGCAGGGTTTGAGACCCTACGGCTGTACCCTCTAACTTATAGTCAACACCGTCTGCCGTGAAATAAAAACTTGGATTACCTTGTTTATTATACTTTACGTACCGGCATCGACTTACCATGGGCGTTATGGCTTCGGGGGCATAAAAAAGCCACGAACCTAGGATTAAACTATTATCACTGCCTCTGTTTTTGACATTAGGGCCAATGTTAAGTAAATCTCCACTCCAAACGCCCGAAATAGAGCAGTCTTTAGCGTTAAATGCATAATTCATTTTTTCTTTCAAACCAACCGCGATGGAAAATGGCGGCAAATCTAATATTCGTTTACGTTGAATAATTGGCTGTTCATCTACTTTCACATTTAATTGGTTACCATTCATGGCCACAACCCCGCGAGTAGACGCGCCAAATAATTTCCGTTTACCTTTGCTTGTTACTAATAAAGATAAGTTAGCCTTTCCTTTGCCTCGGTCTTTATCACGTAGTAATTTATCCGTGGTCATAAGGGTAATTTTTAATCTCTGTTTGCCATGTTTTAGGTTTAGCTTACCTCTGAAATTACTCTCTACTTCACCGTCTAACTCAGTTTCAACAAAAATAGTCGGGGGAAAAGAGGTTTCAATTTTACTCGGCTGAGGATAGGGCTGATAAAAATCACCTTCAAACACAAGGGCGTAATCTTTAATTTCAGGCAAAGTAAAATCTGCCATGTTTTTTGCTGCCTTTCCTACTTTTATTGGTTGCAAATCATCAAGGATAGAGGTGTGCAACTTATCTAAATTACTATCTAACTGATAAATTTTATAAGTCAGGTTATCCCACCCCTCACGTTTCGATAAAATATATGCAGTCACTTGTTTTATTTGTTGTTGACTAAAGGTTTCTTTAAAGCCAGGCATCCCTGCTTTAGCAAAGCCGTTATTAATATTGTTGATAATATCGCTAGGTTTACTACCGTGTATCCATTCACCGTCTTTTAAATTAAAGCCAGTAGCTCCACTTAAATCTTTGTTATGACACGCAGCGCAAACACTGAGAAATAAGCTTTTACCTGCGGATATGTCTGCATCTTGCGTCAACATAATGTCCACCTCTTGGTCTACAGAGTTAGCTAGAACAACAGATATAGGTATCCACGCAATACACAGCATAGAGTGGAAAATAAATTTTTTAATTTTAGTCATCAAGGTGATCTCGGTTTTATTTATAGTCAATATTTAAGTGTCAGTTGCCGTACAGAAGTCAGGTTTGCTTAATATCTTGCTTAAGTGCGTAATCAAACTGCTGCATTCGCTCAAGTAATGCCTTGGCTTTTTCTGGATGTTTATCGATCAGGTTATGATTTTCATGCATATCTTCTTTGAGGTTATAGAGCTTATCGACTAAGTCATCGCCCTTGGCACCTTTGATTCTTTTTGGGTGATAGCCCTTATGAATAAATTTCCAGTCTCCTACCCGTACACCGTCTAAGATCTCTGTGTTGGCCGAGTAATAGAACATTTCTTTTCTGGGAGAATCCTGACGTTTACCGGTTAAAAAGTCATACAGATCATAACCATCGTACACTTTACCTTCGGCTACTTTTGTACCTGTGTAGGTAGCAATAGTCGGAAATAAATCTAAACTAGACACTATTTCATCTGTTACACCTCCCGCTTTTATTTGGCCTGGCGCCCAGATTACAGCTGGCACTCTTAGCCCACCTTCATACGTCGTAAATTTGCGTCCTTTAAGTGGTTTAGCCGAACCATAACTATTTGGCCCATTGTCTGAAGTAAAAATGACTAAAGTATCTTTAGCTAAACCCTGCTCTTGTAAAGTTTTAATCACCTCACCAACGCTCCAGTCAATTTCTTGAATGGCATCATAAAAAATACCGCCTTTACTAGAGCCTTGAAACTTTTTCCCGGCATAAATAGGCACATGGGGGAAACTATGGGCGAAGTATAAGAAGAAAGGCTTTTCTTTATTAGACTTAATAAATTCTAGCGCTTCTTGAGTGTAGCGCTCAGTTAAGGTTTGTTGGTCGGTTGGGTATTCAATTATGTGCTCGTTTCGTAGCAATGGAGGTTTGTCTTTAACCTCTTTACTGTTAGCAGAATCTTTCTCTACTCGTTTAATATCCGCTATCATTTTTTGTTGGTTATAACCTTGAGTAAAAACGATATCTGGCGAGTTTTCTAACCCTGGTGTCACCGACATGTTATTGCTGTATGGAATGCCATAGTAATAATCAAACCCTTGATCTAATGGCAAGTAACCTTTTTGCCGACCTAAATGCCATTTACCAATTAAAGCTGTTGCGTAACCTTGCTGTTTAAGCAACTCAGCGATGGTGACTTCTTCAGGTGGCAAGCCTTTACCGTTTATATTTTTTGGTGAAGGATGTAATACACTGGGAACCCCCACTCTTACTGGCATTCTACCTGTTAACAAGCCAGCTCTGGAAGGCGAACAAACAGATGAGGCTACATAAAAACTAGTCAGTTTTAATCCCTCATCTGCCAGACGATCGATGTTTGGCGTGAACGCTTTTTGTGAGCCAAAGCTACTAAGATCAGCATAACCCTAGTCGTCTGTAAAAATTAGCACCACATTTTTAGGCTGGCTATGAGCTGCGGTAATAAAAGCAGCCATACAGCATGCTAAAATCAGTTGTAATGGTTTCATTTTTCTTGTCCAAATAATTGCAGTTGAGATTTGTGACCCGGTTTATTTCTTCTTTTTCCGCTCTTGCCACTCATAAGTACCCTTTTTAGCTATTTCGACTAACAGCTGATACTTCTTGGCCCTAGCTTCGCCTTCATATTTATCGAACACGTCACCATTACCCAACATTCTGGGATCACGCTGCCGAGTCAGTTCAGCAAACAATTCAGCATGTAACTGTTGTTGTAACGATGCAAAAGCCGGTTGATTGGCTAAGTTATGCAAACATTCAGGATCGTTTTTTAAATCGTATAATTCTTGTTGTGGCCTTTTGCCGTAGTTTTTTTGGAATACCATGCCGTCTTGAGGAGCGTTTTTTGTCACTTTTTTTGTTGGACTATGATCGGTATCTCGATAGTCAGCTTCTGGAGTACCCGACGGCCATCTATTGGGTTCAAAATTGTAGGTATACACATAGTTTTCTGTATGGATACTGCGTACTGGATACCCCCAGCCATTTGGACGAGCCGGATCATTTCTTTCTCTACCGGTTACAATGCTCTGTCTGTTGTTATCATTTTGATTATTAAACACTCCCAGTAAACTTTTGCCTTCAATGGCTTGCATGTCATGAGTCTGCACTATGGGCCGCTGCTAATATTGTTGGGGCGATATCAGTAAAACTAGCGAAGCTGTCTACCACTCGGCCGGGGTTGACGATTTTGTGGGGCCATTTAACCGCAAACGGAACGCGGGTAGAAAAATCAAAAGGGTGACCTTTATAACGTGGAAATGGCATGCCATTGTCAGAGGTAACAATAATTAGAGTATTGTCTAACTCGCCCTGGCTTTCGATATATTGTAAAATTTCACCTAGTTTAGTATCGTAATCTTCCACCTCAATGGCATAGTCAAGAATGTCATGTTTTACGTAATCGGAGTCACCCCAAAATGTGGGTAGAAAATCTAGGTCGGAGAACTTTTTACCGTTTTTAACACCTGATTTAAACTCGTAACTTCTGTGAGGTTCTTTTGAGCCAAACCAAAAGAAAAACGGTTGGTCTTTAGGTTTATCTTGATAAAAAGCTTTAAAGTTCTCGGTATAATCAATCTTATTAATACCCGCCGCCGCTGGCTTTTTGACTCTTTTTATCTGATTGTATTCTTTACCTGTTAACAAAATACCATGGGTATTGCCCGGCCCCCAACCTTTGCCGGTAAAGCCAGTGTGATATCCATTTTTATCTAGCACTTGCACGAAACTTTTGAATTTTCTAGGCCATTCTGGCGAATGATTTGCAGCCAATTCTAGTTGCCAAGGATTACGTCCAGTAATCGCCACGGCTCGTGAGGCTGAACATTTACTGCTAGGAGTAAACATGTGTTTAAACAACACGCCCTCTTGTGCTATTTGATCAAAATTAGGAGTTTGCACAAACTTATAGCCATAGGCACTGGCATGGGACATATCATCAGCAATTGCAAACAGAATGTTTGGTCTTTTTCTGTTGCATGTGCGTCAAAAAACGTAACGCCACTAACGCAGGCCAACAGCATAGTAGTGATGCTAATTTGTCTAAAAATTGTCATGATAAACCTATCTATTTTCCAGCAATTACAACTGAGTGTGATTTTTAGGACGTGGATACAGCCAATTTTGACAAGTTTGGCGTGCTGTATTCTTTCGAGCCATAACTTTCGAATACTTCCCAACTCACATCGTCGGCCATGATCAGCACTATATTTGGCTGACGAGCAGACGAGCACACGGGTAAACTCGATAACAACAAACTAAATAAAATGATTAGTCGCACAAACGCACCCCATTGGGAGTATTCGCCACTTGAGCATTTAACTAACTGGCTACGTAACTGTTTGGCTTTTTCAGGCAACAGGGCTTTATTCATTGTTTTTCTACCCACGTAATTTTATCAACACTCACACCTCGATTCGGCCATTCAGCACTAGAGATATACCAATCGCCGTCTTCATCTTGAAATAGCTCAGGTGCATGACCTAAAAGAGTCGCCACTTGTTTGTCTGAGTTCTTGCCAAAATTGAACATATCATCAGATTGCAAAACATAAGATTTTTCCTGATAGGCACCAACTAGTTCTTTTTTGTCCCATACACCGTCCCAAGAGCACACCACTAAATAATAGGTGCCGTTATGGAAAATAAGTGAAGGTGATTCTGGTTCGTAGATAACGGAGGTGAAAATTGTTTTTGGCTCGCTCCAAGTCAACATATCGTCTGATTCACGCAGTAAGACACTATTTTGAGAGCAATAAACCATGTAATACTTACCATTTTGCACAAATAAGCTCGGATCGCGTGCTCCACCCTCCTGATGAAATAAGTTCCCCTTAGATTGCCACTCATACAAATCTTTCGATACAGCTAAACGCATGGGGCTAGGTCCATAAACCATATAATACCAATCATCTTTTTTAATAATGTAGGGAGCATGATTAACAATAGGCTCGTTGGGTCTGTCCTGTGGTGGTAGCACTTTGGCTTTATCGATAAAATGATTGGTTACAAAGGCATCTTTAAAATTAGTGGTGGTTGAAACTGCATGAAAAGAAGCGTTTTCACCTTTATGAATGTCGCCATGTTTGGGGGCAATATATGGATGAGTAATACCGAAGATATGCCATTTCCCGTCATCAGCTTTAATAAACCCATGATCATTAGGCACCCAGTTATCGTACCATTCACCTTCTTTTAGTGTTTTAGTGTCGGGGCCAAAAAACACATCCCCCTTGGGCTGATAAACTAAAATAAAATTATTTTGCTGCACTGGAACCAATACGCTTTTAGAACTGGACAAAGTGCAGGATGTACCGACAAGAACGACTAAAATTGTCATCCAATAATTAAACTTCATATTTTCCCCACACATTTAGATGGCAGTCACAGCTAATCACATCACTTCTATGCTTCATTGCGATTGTGGTTTGCTCGTATGTCATTGATAATGATCGAACTAATTGTAAAAATATAAAGTGTAATCACCTTTAAAAAAGAGTTTCAAACCTTTAAAAAATAACTTTACAAGTAAAAACATGCACTTAAATATAAAATCAACAAATAAAGAAGTGTAACAATGAAATGAAGCAGCACATTATTGAACTAGAAACTAGCATTAGAATAATACTGCCCTTTGCGGCAGCGAATATTTATATCTTGGTGCTAGTGTATTTTACGCTTGCTCGGAAGCGGATTGGTTCAACCTATCCGCTTTTTGCTATTTTTATTGTCTGTTTTGTTATATTTCTATACAGCCCGCTCATTAAAGTAATTACCCCTAAATCCATTTCAATGATTTATGTCTCCATAAAAAACACCTTATTATTTTCAGTTGCCTTGCCGTCTTTACTGTGTGCTGTCTTCATTTTGGCTAAAAAACAATTATCACGGATGAATATACAAATATTGTTTTCAATAGGATTTGTATGGACAATTTATTACCTTATTTACCGAATTGAAGTCCTACAGAACAACAAGTATTTATTTAACCTTTACCAATATGACTTTTTTACCTTGGAAGGGACTTTCATTGGCAGTGGCTTATACATTATTTGTGTTGTAGCACTACCTTGTGTTTATCTGCTAAGCACAAAAATAGAACAAAGCGCTCGTATAACGATTTATGGCGTATTGTTATTAACTGTTGGTATTTTGATGGGGCATATTTTTCGTCAATGGGAAATAATGAATCTGATTTGTTCATTAACTGCATTACTTTGGTGTTGGCAAATATTTAGAGATGTGCGAAAAACTAACCAGCAACTCACTCACTATCATCAACATGAGAAAGCCTTGGCTAAAGCTCAATTTATATCAGCAAACAGGCATTCGTTTAGTCAACACTATGAAAATAAAAAGAACATAGATTACCCTCTACGGGAAAGAGAAATCGTCTTCGAAGTAATACGCACTGCCAGCTCTGGATTGGTTGAAAACAAGGTTAGCGAATTTTTTAGCCGGCTGCAGAATTTGTGTCAAGCCAATCACCAATTACTGACACTGCATATTCGTGAAGCACTATTTATGTTCGTAGACGCAGCAATATTTGCAGGGGCAAATGCTCAAAAACTCACCTATAAGTTAGAACAAAAAGGCGTTGAAATAGAACAAGATGAAAATGCAGAAAGGTTAAAAGCTTTACTGCTTGGTGAATGTGAATATCTTTGTCGCGAGGTAAATTATGCAGCCAAACAACAGTCTGATGAAGAGTTAGTCAAAGGGATCCAAGATTATGTTTTGAAAAACTATTTCAATAATATAGTGATTTCAGAAATTGCCAAAGCAGTAAACGCCAGCCAATCGCATATCATGCGGGTATTTAAACGTGCGACATCGCAAACTATCAATCAGTATATTGCCAATACTAGAATAGAAAAAGCCAAGCTATTATTGTTGTCAAAATCGGTGACCGAATCAGCTTTTGAATCTGGCTTTAACGACTCCAATTATTTTGCCACTGTGTTTAAGAAACAGACTGGACTAACCCCTAAACAGTACCAACAACAAGCTAAAAACACATGAAGATTTAATAGGCATATCAGCAATAACAACCCTTTAGATCAAGCAGGTTTTGAAAATGATTGAACTAAATTAGATGGTAAAATAGAAGTCTGTCAAATAGAAAAGCACCTAGCTACTTAATAATCACATATGTTAAGTTGTCACTACGTTAATCAAACAAAACGTCTTTAAAATGCACTAACTTACATCTTATCTGAGACTTCGAGTCATAGGTCTCGGCCTTCCTTGACAGACTGCAATGAGCGAAAAGCGGACGCATCTTTCAATTGACTATTGTCAGCTTCGAGTGAATTGATGATAATCGACTGTGATAAGAAAGTAGGCAAGCGTAAAACTACAATACTTGTAGATATGAGTATCACTCTTCAAGCAACTGCAATACCCCACACTCTTTAACTTTTTTATCATCTGTGCATGCCGATGCCATCTCAGATAGTGTAAGTTTTAGCTCCTCAAGTTCTGCAATGCGATGTGTGACGTCAACCATATGTTGATGGATCAAATTGTTCACACTAGAACAACTTTTATCGGGATTATTTTTTGTATCCAACAGCTGTTTAATTTCTATTATGGTCAAATCTAATGAGCGACATTGCTTAATGAATTGCAGTGCTCTCAACGATGATGCGTCGTAAATTCTGTAGTTGCCTTCACTGCGATTGCAGGCCTCAAACAAACCTTGTTTTTCATAAAAACGGATCGTCTGAATAGAACACCCACTTTTTTTGATAGCTCACCTATTTTCATAAACGTGCCTTTCTGTTGTTGACTCTATACTAAGTATAGACTTTACACTGTACCTACAGTATTTGGAATAAGAGTTAAATAATGAGTGGTTGCGGCTGTAAAGTGGAAATCAAAGATGCCTCACAAAAACGGGTTCTGTATTGGCTTCTAGGCATCAATGCGGTGATGTTTTTTGTAGAGATGACCGTTGGTATATTTGCTGACTCCACCGCTTTGATAGCAGACTCTATGGACATGCTAGCAGATGCGATTGTGTACGGCATAGGTATTTATGCTGTGGGTAAAAGTTTACTTCACAAAGCCAACGCGGCTAAAATCAGTGGTTACTTTCAGCTAATGCTGGGCGTGATCATACTCATTGATATTACCAGAAGATTATTCTTAGGTAGTGAGCCAGTGTCATCGTTAATGATAGGAATGGGTTTCATTGCCCTAATTGCAAACGTCGCTTGTTTGGTGATTATTCGCAATCATAAAAACGACGAAGTACATATGCGAGCCAGCTGGATTTTTTCAGCTAATGATGTCATCGCCAATATGGGTGTCATCATCGCCGGTATTCTAGTGTTGTGGCTTGATAGCAGAGTACCCGATCTGATTATCGGCTGTATCGTGTCGATTGTCGTGCTGCGCGGAGCGTGGATGATCCTGAAAGACGCCAAGCAGGAAGTACATAATAACGAAGTACAGAAAGGTAAAGCGGGAGATCCACTATGACATACAATAAAGCCGTTAAGCCGTATATCGATTCTAAATTAACAAATTACTCAGATGCAATGTTTAACAATAATGAGAGGCAGGCATTTGCAGCGCTGGAGGATGCGCATGTAATTGGTCAGCACTCTACTTATTATCATTGTTTAATTCATTGTAAAATGCTGCGACATGGTCTTCTAAACAAAGATTGGAGAGCCGTTTTTGGACAAGTTATAAGAATAGTTGGTGCTGTAACCAAAACAGCTATTGGCCTTGTACCCAAAGGGAATACAGGCCGCACTGACATCAGCCCTTTTAAGCGACTGCCACTTAGTGCTGAAAATCAAGCGATATTGGATAAAATCAACCATGCATAATCATAACCACAGTCACAGTGATAACAGCGCATCAAAACGCATTGGCTGGGCATTTTTCTTGAATGTCGTATTCACTATCATTGAATTTATCGGCGGATGGCTGACAAACAGCACGGCTATAATGGCCGACGCAGTGCATGATTTGGGTGATAGTTTATCCATTGGCACTGCTTGGGGCTTAAATAAACTCAGTGAAAAAGAAGCAACCAATACATTTTCCTATGGCTATAGACGATTTTCACTTCTTGGTGCATTGATCAACGGGTTAGTGTTAACGACTGGCTCAATATGGATCTTATTCGAAGCTATCCCAAGGCTTTCAGCACCCGAAATGCCGCAAGTCGAAGGCATGTTACTCCTGTCAATTTTTGGCATCGCCGTTAATGGATTTGCTGCGTATAAACTTAGCGAAGGGAATTCCTTAAACGAGCGTATCTTAAACTGGCATTTGCTTGAAGATGTATTGGGTTGGGTGGCAGTGCTGATCGTATCGATTGTGCTGATGTTTAAGCCATGGCCAATTTTAGACCCTATATTATCTATTGGCTTCACGTTATTCATTTTATTCAATGTAGTCAGAAATCTAAAAGAAACCTTATTGTTATTCTTGCAAGCCACGCCCGATGCTAAGCAGATGGAGGAAGTGCGTAAAGTGCTCAAGTCAAACAGTTATGTGGCGGATATACATCATTTTCATATCTGGTCTTTGGACGGTGAACATAGCGTCATGACGGCACATGTGGAGTTAAAACAAGATGTTTCGGTTTCTCAATTGAGAACACTTAAAGACGAATTTCGCCAAGGCCTTGATGAGTTTGATTTTGTGCACACTACAATAGAAATTGAATTTGCCAATGAGGATTGTCGTGATGAGTAATGTAATAATTGAAACACTTTGTTTCGGTTGGTCGATTGGTCTTAGTTCGATTACTTGTTAATATGAGAAAGATGAGAGTAGATAGATATGTTTAGTATGAAGGTGACAAGTTACCTGTTGATTTCGCTGATATTATTTCAGTCGTTTTCTGCTGTCGCCAATACCTTGAACTTTCATACAATTGACTCTGAACATTTAAGTGAAGTTCATGAGCATCAGTTTGGTGACAATACCCCTACAGACAAAATAGAAATTCATTCAGAATATGGGATACAAGCTAGTATTGATGGCTCGTCAAACGAAATGTCTCACAATCCAGCTGATTGCCACCATTGTGGACATTGTCATGGAACCCATGCCCAATGGCTTGGAAGCCTTACTTCAGTCGAACTTAGTTCTATAACAACCCTTCATGATTTCTATTACTTATCGAAAGTAATAGATGCACCGATCACGCAATTATTACGCCCACCTAAAGCATAAGCCTGAACTAATCAAACACCGTTCGCCAACTGCTTGGCGATGTATATTTTTGATAATTTAGGAATAAAACAATGGTACGTATTTCATTAAGTCGCCCTTTGCGTGTGCACGTTTGGGTGGTTTTCACGATGCTTGTCCTTTTGACAACACAAACCGTGGTAGTAGCACAAACAAACAGTATCCCCAATCGCGAAATGACGTTGCAAAGCGCCATACAGCGAACATTAGCAAATTCGCCCGAATTGCATGAGTTCACATTCAAGCAACAAGCGATTGAGGGGGACATAAAAACAGCGTCACTCAAGCCTGAGCTTATTGCTGGTATTGAAGTAGAGAACTTTTTAGGTACAGGAGAGGTCTCTGGGATTAAAGATACCGAACTGACACTTACCTTGTCTTCAGTAATTGAATTAGGGAATAAACTCAGCTCACGAAAAGCGTTTGCTTCTGCTCAATCGCAAGCAGCAGAAGTACGAAAACAAGTGCACACTTTGGATGTACTGGCTGAAGTGACACGTCGCTACATCGATGTGTTAGCACAAAAAGCCCTGATAAAGGCTCAAAAGGATGCAGAAGCGCTAGCTAGATACACCCATCAAGCCGTCACTAAACGAGTTGAAGCGGGTGCATCTCCTGCGTTTGAACAGCAGCGGGCCGAGGCTGCGCTGGCTAGAGCTAGGCTGAATGTGTTAACCGCACTGCAAACGAAACAAGGTATGATAAATAGTTTGGCCATCATGTGGGGGAGCAAAATCCGACCTTTACCAATGTTGAGGGTGATCTATTTGCTTTGCCACCTTCCCCCTCTTTGACATCGCTGTTCACAATCTTGTTAGAAAGCCCCAACCTTGATGTTTATGCACAAGACGCGAGGCTTCAAACAGCACAAGTCCGTCTTACCCAAGCCGCTAACCAATCAGATTTGAGCTGGACAGCGGGAATAAGACGTATTAATGGGATTGATGAAACCGCTTTCGTAGCAGGCGTCAGCATGCCGTTGTTTGCAGGAAGTCGAAATCTTGGCGAGTACCAAAAACAACGGGCTATTCAAGGGCAATTGGAGCAACAAAAACAGTCTGCAACCCAAAACCTTTACCATCAACTAAATATGGCGCTAATAGCGAGAAATAATGCGCTACTAAACGTTCAAACATTGAAAAACGCTATTATTCCACCGCTAGTTGATGCGCTCAGTTTGGTTGAGCAAGCCTATATTAATGGGCGTTTTAGTTATCTTGAGTGGGTCAGTACCCGTCAAGAACTACTTAATGCCAAACAAGCCTTAATTCAGTCTGCCAAACAAGCACATCAGCGGGGGGCGGATATCGAATCACTCACTGCACAACCGCTTGCTGATGCAAATGTCACATCTTTTTCGAGTAAAAACCAATGAATAACAAAACATTAATCAAGACACAACCCCCCTATTAACTTTCATCATGTGCAGTGTTATGACATTGCTTTTTTGCACCAACATACAAGCATCAGAAGGCGAACATGGAGATGAAGATACCCATGATGCTGAATTTGTACTCATGTCTGACAGTATGGCGAAAAAAGTGGGAGTAATGACGCAAAGTTTGCAAACGGGTAGTCTCAATATCACCACTACTGTCTACGGAAATATCGTGACCGACCCTGCTTCACTGAGTCATGTGCGTGCACGATTCGACGGTATGGTGACCAAGGTCAATGCAAATTTAGGTAAAAAAGTTAAAAAAGGCGAGACACTGGCGGTAGTTGAATCCAACCAAAGCCTGAAAAGCTATCCGGTTGCCGCGCCGTTTTCAGGCACCGTGATTGCCAGACATGCCAATGAAGGTGAGTTATCTAATGGCCAAGTGCTATTTTCAATCGCAAACTATGATGACGTGTGGGCACAGCTTAAAGTCTTCCCACAACAGCTATCAGATATTACAGAGAATCAAAGTGTTCAACTTAGTGTGGCAGGCTCATCGTTAGAAACCACTATCCAACATATTTTACCCTCCCCCGATGAAAAACCGTATGTATTGGCATATGCCAAAATAGCTAATACCTCAGGTCAGTGGCCGGTTGGCGCGGCTATCAAAGGGCTTATCACAATCAACAAACTTGATGTCGCCATGATGGTGCCTAAAGCTTCGATTCAAGAGTTTGAGGATGCTTCTGTCGTGTTTGTCAAAGAAGGTGATGAATACCATCCTGTGCCCGTTACGTTAGGTCAGCAAGACAGCCACAATATCGAAGTGTTATCAGGTCTGCACATTGCAGATGTGATTGTCAGCCAGAATAGTTATCTGTTGAAAGCCGATTTAGAAAAGTCGGAGGCCGGTCATGATCATTGATAACACAATGCTATGTACATGGTCAGGCGTCTCTGTAATTGGGGGACGAACACATGATTGAATCCATATTACGTTTATCCATAGAGCGACGAGGGATAATGCTGATGTTGATCTTCCTTGTGCTGGGCATGGGGATATTCAGTTATCAAAAATTACCTATTGATGCGGTACCTGATATCACCAACGTGCAAGTGCAAATCAATACACAAGCACCGGGTTATTCGCCTTTGGAAACCGAGCAGCGGATCACATTCGTAGTAGAAACCGCACTGGCGGGATTGCCTGACCTGTCCTACACCCGCTCTTTATCACGCTACGGCCTCTCTCAGGTAACAGCGGTATTTGATGAAGGCACCGATCTGTATTTTGCGCGGAATCTCATTAATACCCGACTGGGAGCGATTAAAAGTCAGTTACCTCAAGAATTAGAGCCTGAAATGGGACCTATCGCCACGGGGTTAGGCGAAATTTATATGTATACCTTGCGAGCCGAACAAAGTGCCATGCAAAAAAACGGCAAGCCATATGATGCAATGGCACTTCGGGAAATACATGATTGGATTGTCAAACCGCAACTTGCACTGGTGAAAGGGATCACTGAAGTAAACGCTATTGGCGGGTATGTGAAGCAGTACCACGTCAGTCCTGATCCACAAAAAATGCTTAATTTCGATATCAGTTTGAGTGACATCCATAGCGCACTGACACGCAATAACGCGAATCAGGGAGCGGGGTTTGTTGAGCGAAATGGGCAACAAATTCTAGTGCGCTCACAAGGTCAGCTCCAGACACTTAGCGATATAGAAAATGTGGTAATAAAACGCATTAATACTGTCCCCGTTGCGGTGAAAGACATTGGTAGTGTAGCTATTGGCAAAGAGCTGAGAACCGGTGCTGCAACACAGGAAGGTGAAGAGACCGTTTTAGGTACCGCAATGATGCTGGTCGGCGAGAACTCACGCGCTGTTGCTCAATCAGTTGCCACTAAGGTGAAGGACATTCAATCCAGCTTACCTGATGGTATTGTCATTGAGCCAGTCTACGACCGCACCCTATTGGTCGATAAAGCTATCGACACGGTTCAGAAGAATTTAGTAGAAGGGGCGTTATTGGTCATAGTGATCTTGTTCATATTACTTGGTAATATTCGCGCCGCGCTCATCACTGCGGCAGTTATTCCGCTAGCGATGTTGGCCACCATCACTGGGATGGTCAATACCGGTGTATCTGCCAATTTAATGAGCCTTGGCGCATTGGATTTTGGATTAATTGTCGATGGGGCGGTGATCATCGTTGAGAACTGTATCAGGCGGTTATCCGAGTCTCAGAAGCGCACAGGTGGAGTCTTGCCACTAAAAGAGCGGCTAGAACTGGTTTTTCAAGCGACCAACGAAGTCATTCGTCCTAGCTTGTTCGGTGTATTGATTATTACTGTGGTGTATATCCCGCTGTTCTCATTGACAGGCGTTGAGGGCAAGATGTTTCAGCCAATGGCAGCCACGGTCATCATGGCGCTGATAGCGGCAATGCTGTGTTCCATTACTATTGTACCGGCAGCGGTCGCGATGTTTATGGGCGGTAAAGTCAGTGAAAAAGAAAGCTTCATTATTGTTGCAGCCAAGTCCGCCTATCGCCCAATCATTCACATTGCACTAAAATTACGCTGGTTAGTGCTTGTCGGCTCAGTCGTGCTAGTAGTAGGCAGCTTATGGCTGGCAACGCGATTAGGCTCTGAGTTTGTTCCTCAGCTTGATGAAGGGGACATCGCACTGCACGCTATGCGAATACCGGGCACCGGTATTGAACAGGCCGTCGCAATGCAAAAAACACTTGAATCTACCTTAATGGAATACGAACAGGTACTCACAGTGTTTGCGAAAACAGGTACCGCAGAAGTAGCTACCGATGCGATGCCGCCCAACGTAACCGATACCTTTGTTATGCTCAAACCGCGAGCGCAGTGGCCTGATCCTGACCTATCAAAAGCTGATTTCGTTGAAACCCTTGAGCGAGACTTACAAGCGGTAACAGGCAATAACTATGAGTTTACCCAACCTATCCAAATGCGCTTTAACGAGTTGATCAGCGGGGTGAGGGCTGACCTTGGTATTAAAGTCTTCGGAGATGATTTAACTACGCTGGTTGCTTCTGCAAACGACATTTTGACAGTTTTGCAATCAATTGACGGCGTGGCGGATGCACGGCTTGAACAGGTCGATGATATCCCTATTTTTACTATCAACCCTAAACCAGTCGAGTTGGCTCGCTATGGATTGGACGTGGCCGACTTGCAGGAGTGGCTGGCGTCAGCCATCGGTGGCAATACCACAGGCTTGATATTTGAAGGAGACAGGCGATTTGAACTGCTGGTGAGATTTGACGAAGATATTCGCACAAACTTAGATGCCATTGGCAGAACACCTATCATTACATCCGATGGGGAATTTGTGCCGTTATCAGAAGTCGCTACGCTGGGTTACTCGTCTGTTCCCAATCAAATTAGTCGCGAAAACGGTAAGCGCAGAGTCGTGGTTACCGCCAATGTCAGAGAGCGCGACTTAGGGAGTTTTGTTGACGAAGCAAAAATCAAAATAACCGAACAGGTTGTACTCCCAGCAGGTTATTGGCTGGATTATGGCGGCACATTTGAGCAGCTTGAAAGTGCCAGTCAGCGGCTGTCTATCGTAGTGCCTGCCACGCTCTTTCTCATACTTGTGTTACTAGTGGTTGTGTTTGGCTCATTTCGTGATGCCTTGATCATCTTCACTGGTGTGCCTTTAGCCTTAACAGGAGGTGTTTTCGCGCTCTGGATGCGTGACATGCCACTGTCTATATCTGCCGGAGTCGGGTTTATTGCGCTCTCTGGTATTGCGGTACTAAACGGCTTAGTGATGTTGTCATTTATTAAACAGCGAGTACTGGAAACAGGTGACTTAATTCACTCAATCGTTGACGGAGCTATCACAAGATTGCGTCCGGTTTTGATGACAGCACTGGTAGCAAGTTTAGGCTTTATTCCCATGGCACTTAATGTCGGAACGGGGGCTGAAGTGCAAAGACCATTGGCAACGGTAGTGATTGGCGGGATCATCTCTTCCACCATTTTAACATTGGTCGTTTTGCCTATTTTATATCGGATGATGCACTCTAAATTAACCAGAGTGTGATTGCTGGGCACCGTATTGCGGAAGATACGGTGCTCTTCGTCTGGAAATTCAAAACAACTGAAAATGATTACTGAATTGTATATTCGCCAATAAGAAGCTGATTGTCCGGAATTCTACATTTACCACCAATTCAATCGAGGTCGAATGAAGATCCGCAAATGACACAAGCATTTTCGACAGGTTTAGCGCTCGACTGTCAGTTTTGATCAAGCTCTGTATAAAGAGAATGTAAGATTAAATTCATTAAAGTTTGTTCATTTAAAATGAAGGTTTTCGATACATATCTGCAGTTTGGCTATGTTATCTAACTGCACTAACTTATCTATTTTGTTATCCACTATTTTTATACATTCTTGCCCAGAGCCGTTTCGCTGAGTATCAAGAGCGTGGCCTTCAATCACTTCTCCCGATTTCATAAATAACTTGATTGCATAATGATACAAACAGACTATTTCAATGTAATCATAATGACTGCAACTAATCATCGCTCCCCCTCAATGATTTAGCACCAAATACAAAGTATCTTAATAAATACAAAAACTTAAAATATTTTTACTTTGACCTTTTAGCTGAATTACAAAACGTAACATTCATTCACAAACTGCCGCAGTTATTAGCTACAAAATCACGCATTATTTCTTTAGTTAATTCATATCTCACCTAGCTCATTAGACTAGGTGAGTAATTCTTAATCAATATTAAAGAATATATCTTCTATATGGTCTGTAGCATGGATAATTACAGTTATAAAATATTTGTCATCAACCTAGATTCATCTAATACACGTTGGCAAGCATGTAAAAAGCAATTGAAGATGGAATCTCATTCTCTTAACTACATTGAGAGAATTAGCGCAGTAGATGGCAGAACTCTCAGTTCAACACAAATCAACCAACATTTTGATTCTGCTCTAAATCAAGAGCAATATCATAAAACTCTGACTGCCGGAGAAATTGCTTGTTATATGAGCCACAGACAAACGTGGCGTAAGATAGTCACCGAAAATTTAGATTTTGCCCTAGTACTTGAAGATGATTTTCTATTAACGGGCAATATGCAAGAGCTGTTAGAAACTGTCACCAAAATTAAACAACCTTGGCATTGCATCAAACTAGCAGAACACCCGATAAAGCGAAAAGAACTCAATGGCTACACCTTAAATAACTTTCGTTTGGTCAACTATGACAAAGTACCAGCAAGGACATGTGCACAAGTTATTAGCAATGCAGGGGCAAAACGCTTATTAGCCTCTTCCAAAAAGTTTGGCCGCCCTGTTGATATAGATCTACAACATTGGTGGGAGCACAAGTTAATAATTTTAGGTTTAAAGCCCTACATTTTTGAGGTTAATCAAAAAACCACAAGTGATATAGAAAGTATATCTACACGTAAAAATACTCAAACCCGACATATATCTAAACTCATACAACAGTTTTATTTTTATATAAAAAATCAACAAGCTATCAAGAACAAGCTATTAAAATCATGTTAAAAACAGCCAGTTGGATTCGCCAGTTAAAACTCTTCCTTATTCTAGCTTGTCTATTAATTGCGCCTATTGTTGCTAAGGGAGCTCCTTGGTTAAATAGTACTAATAGCCAACTACATTATGATTTAGTCACCTTAACTGAATGGGGATATATAGATGCTGCAATCAATACTTTTCCTTTGCCATGGCAAGGGATCAAAGAACAAATTAATAGTCTAAATACCAATGAGCTACCAGTTAGTGCTGCAATTGCCGCCCATAGATTAAAAAAACACTTACACCAGCAATCAAGTAACAAGGCAAGTACTCTCAAGCTATATTTAGCAACAGACAACAATCGTTTTAGCCATTTTAGTACACCTCAGCACTCCAAAACTCAATTAAACTTTAGCCAAGAATTCAATTCTGGGCCTTGGTCAATTCAACTTTCAGCGAACAAAGAAAGCAACAACAAACACCACTTTGATCAGAGTTTTGTCAGTTATACGCTAGATAATTGGCAGTTGCGTATTGGTGCCATCAATCAATGGTGGGGCCCCGCTCAATCGAGCAGTTTAATCTTATCTAATAATGCTCGACCTATTCCCGCAATTGCCATATCACGCTCACAAGCAGTCACCTCAAAAAGTGCTTGGCTGAGTTGGTTAGGCCCTTGGTTTTTTACCGCTCAATTAGGCCAATTAGAACAACATAGAAAAATCGAAAATACCAAACTTTGGTTATCTAGATTTAGCTTCAAACCCACCAAAAACTTAGAAATAGGTGCATCTTGGACCGCTATGTGGGGCGGCCAAGGTCAAGGAAATAGCTTAAGGGATTTTTTCAATGTAGTGACGTTTAAAGCCGAATGTGTGAATGGAGCGGCACATTGCGACGACGCATTGCATACTAAAAAAGGCAATCATTTAGCAGGCTTTGATTTAAAATATAGTATTTTGTTGTTCGAGCAAACTATCAACCTTTACGCTCAACGTATAGGTGAAGATGCCATTGATTACTACCGCGTAACAGACCAAGCCAGCCTATTTGGTATTTCAACTTATCTAGGTAGTGCAAAGCTCTATATTGAGACTAGCGACACCAATGTAGCTTGTGGCAACGATCACTCCACAACAAAAAATTGTTACTACGAGCATGGCACTTATCAATCGGGTTACCGTTTTCATCAAAGGGCCATAGGGAGTACTTTTGATAGTGATGCCAACATGTTTACTGCAGGGCTAAATAAACACTATATTGATGGCAGTGTTATTGAAGTATTTTTTCGCAAACTTCAATTAAACCCTGATAAAACTAAAGCATCACCAGTCGTTAATGGTTCAACTGAAAAGTTGCTGCAACTAGGCGGTTTTTACCAGACCACACTAGGTAACTGGCAACTAAAACTAGGAGGTACCATTGAAAAAAGCAAAATAAATCAACAACAAAGTCATATCAACAGTATGTTTTATTCAGAAATTCAGTACCTTATTGAGTAATGCCTATATCACTGCCCTATTTTACTTTTTCGATACTGTTTCGGAGTCATCCCTACATATTTACTAAATGTCTTTGTAAAAGCCCGCTCCGATTCATAACCTACACTAAGCGCTACATCGTTGATAAAGTAAGATGTGTTGGCAATAATTTCTTTCGATTTTTGAATACGTAAACTAGACAAGTATGTAAATACTGTTTGGCCAACTAGTAAACTAAATTTTTTAGCAAATGCGGCCCTAGACATACCAATCTTTGATGCCAGAATCTCAATTGTCCACTGACTTTCGGGAGACTCGTGAAGAAACTCTAACGCCCTTTTAATTCGCTTATCTCGCAAGGCGTGCAAAAACGAATGTTGTTGTCGACCAAAATTAATCCTTATGAGCTCCACAAGCACTACTTCTGTTAGTTTGTTGACAATAATTTCATTACCAATATTTTGTGCCATATATTCTGAACTCAGCTGATTAAACGTGCTTTTTAACCAAGGATGTTTATTCAGCTCCTCTTCTCGCACTATAGTCACCTGCTCAAAAATGTTGTTTAGCGGTGATAAGGCATCCTGCTCAAATGAGCAGTCACCACATAGTAACAAAGTGGAGTCACCACTAATTGGCATTTTTCCTAGTGGCGCTTCACTTGTTAGTATGTGGTCTACATTTGGCCCTAAAAATAGCAAATCTCCAGTGAATAATTGCTCTACCCTGTCTTCAACTTTTACCCAACAAGCGCCTCGCCTCACTAAATGAAAGCATGGGTTTTGCTTCTGAATAAACGTCTTTGTCCACGGAGCCTCGATGTTACTACAAAAATAAACACTGCCATTTACCCGTAAAGATTTAAGTATGTCACTCAGAATTTCCATTCCCACCTCAATATTAAAACACACCATATAGCTAGCACAATATAGACGATTGATGTAACAAATAAAGACTTTTGTGCATTGTTAGGTTTTTTAACTCACCCATAATAGCTACATCACAACAACGGAGCGAAACCATGACAAAAATTGAAATCTACAGCAAAGGCTATTGCCCCTACTGCAAAAAAGCAAAAGAAACCCTGAATAGCCTAGGTTTAGCGTTTGATGAGTATGAAATCACCAATAACGAAAAACTAACGCGAGAGATGTATAACCGAAGCCAGCGTAAAACAGTGCCGCAGATATTTATTAATGACCGACATATCGGTGGAGGCGATGATTTTCACAAAGCACTAAAAAATGGTGAGCTGGCCGACCTGATCAGCAAAAGAGCATTTTAATTTTATTACTTTATTACAAATAACCTAAACAACTTTAATAGGAAGTCCCATGACCAATACCACATATCAATCCGAACAATTGGCCACACAAATCACAAAATTTGGCGATAATGCACTTCGATTTTCAGTAGCACTAGTACTGATATGGATAGGCGCCATGAAATTCACAGAGTACGAAGCCGGTGCGATCCAAGGGCTGGTGGCTTCCAGCCCATTGATCTCATGGTTATACAATGTATTCAGTCTACAAGGCGCGTCTAATTTTATTGGCTCAATTGAAATAGCCACCGCCATCGCTATTTTACTCACGCCAATCAATCGAATCATAGGTATAGCTGGCAGTTTGGCGGCCATAGCTACTTTTGCTTTGACTTCTAGCTTGTTACTGACAGCCCCTGTGTGGGAAGCTTCTTTAGGCGGCTTTCCGGCCCTTAATGTCGTGCCAGGGCAATTTTTGGTTAAAGACCTAGTGTTACTAGCCGCCTCGGTTGTGTTACTAGGTAAAGCACTAACCGCTAAATAAAGAGTAAAAGCAGCTGTAAATGGGAAGCAAAGCAAATAATTTACAGCTGCTATATTCTGCCCTACGTAAAATCACACAGCTTGCTACAGCCATACTTAACCACACCACTACACCACTTGGGCTAGGGCGCTTGGCTCATTTATTCACTCTTTCATCGAATTTGGTTGTGGTGCATAACGCAGCACTAAAATTTGTCATGCTTTAACATTCGAGCTTTAAGCACCGGCAACATTTGACTGACGATTTCCGGGTGTTGTGCGGCTACATTTTTCGTTTCTTTTTCAGCACTATTGTGATCATACAAAGCTACATCCGTGCCATTAAACAGAGTCAATCGATAACCATCCATTCGCAAAGTATGATGGTTAGCTCGGTATCCATAGGCATAGTGGCCCGAAGACTGAGGGTTTATGACTTGAGCTATTATCGATTTACCATGCACCGTTTTTGGTGACGGTAGGCCAGTTAATGCCGTCAAAGTAGGATAAATATCTGCAGCTTCGACTACCGCTTTTGTGGCCTCGCCTAGCGAGGGCATATCGGGATAAGAAATAAGTAACGGTGAACGCAAGCCTTCTTCAAATAAGTTATGTTTACCCCAAATAGCATGTTCACCTAAGTTCCAGCCATGATCGCCCCACAGCACCACTATGGTATTTTGGTCGGCACCAGACTCTTTTAGTTGTTTAAGTATTTTCCCTACCTGTGCATCAGCATAACTGACACTTGCTGCGTAATGTCGTCGTACTTTGTCAGCAAATTCCTGATCGGTAATCGGATTTTTATCCCAGCGATTGTATTTCATGAACTCGTTAGACTTGTGCCAAGTGGACAAGCCCACTGGCTTATTTGGATAAGGGTTATCTGGAAACTCAACCCCGTCATACAAATCTAAATATTTTTGCGGTGCGCCAAAAGGTAAATGCGGTTTAATAATACCCACAGCCAAAAAGAATGGTTTTTCTTTATCCTGACTAAGTAGGCTAAGCTGTTTAATTGCTTCATCAGTAATTAGCCCATCTGGATAAATGCTGTCGTCCCCCTCGGCCGATTGAAACACATCCATATCTTTGGGATTTCTACGCACTTCTCCATGGGCTAAACCATGCATCATACCTTCAGGTGTTCCCCACTCACCCACTGGCATTAAATGCCGAGTCCACGAATTGGGCATTTCTAATGCGTTATCGTCAGCCCAACCTTTACCTCCTCGCCCATCTGGCAGATGAGACACTTTACCAACAGACACAGTGGTATAACCATGCTGCTTAAACCATTCGGGCATACTTGGGGGAATCTCTTTTGCCCCATTAGCAATGGCTTTCCCTCTTAATTGCAATGCATTGTTATTGCTTGGGCCATAACGACCGGTTAATAGAGAATATCGAGAAGGGCCACAACTAGGAGAATTCACATATTGATTTAAGAATATTCGGCTGTTCTCGGCCAGTTCATCAATATTAGGCGAATGAATATGTGCTGCGCCAAATGACTTAAGTTCAGGGCGAAGATCATCAATAAATAAAAAAAGAATATTTTTTTTATGCGCTACTGGCTGTTTATTTTCCACAGCCGTTTTTGCTGTACAGGCACTACAGAGTCAAGGTTAACAAACACAATTGAAGTAATTTATTCATATATTCACCTTATACCAATAGGTCAAGCCATCAGACCAAATTACCGAGATACTAGTGAGAATAACACAATCATTTAACTTTTCTATATGAAAACTGCATTTCATGCTTGAAAAACACTCGCGTTATCCTATACTGAGCTTTTTGGACTGACCAAAAACCACTATGAAAAATAGTATCAAGAGGCATTACCTTGAAAAATTTTAATTTTATGACTGCAGCTGTATTGATATTTTCCTTACATGCGCCAGCAATGGCTGACCAACAACAAGTCGGTAAGCAAGCCTACGACCAAAACTGTAAAGCTTGCCACAGTGCCGATCGTTTCAGTGTGGGCCCGTCGTTAGTCCAAATTCGCAAGACGTATCCTAAAGGCAAAACTCAAGCGTTTTTAAACTGGACTAACAATCCCGGAAAGAAAAACCCAGACACCATTCAAATGCCTGCTATGTCTCATGTGGGTGATGACAAGCTTACCGCTATTCATCAATATATTTTATTATCAACCAAGTTTTTGAAAGAAAGAAAAACCAAACCTAAATTTACCTTTAAAGCCCCACAACGAGTTTACCCAAACGTAAAGCGTGCATTTATGCCCTTTACAAGCCCAGCTTCGATCGCCATAGCGTTAAATGAAGACATGGCCATCGTTTGGGATACAACAAAATTCACAACTCGGTACGCAGTGCCCGGCAAACAAAACATCTTTAATGGCGAAAACAAAATGGAGCCAATTAAGAAGCAAATATTTTATACCGAAACCGCTGCGAACTTCTGGTCTATAGCTAAGGACAACACATTTGATTTTAATGGCTACAGGCTTAAAGATGGCTTGCCTACCTTTTATTACAAAATAGGCAAAATGGAAATAACCGAACAAATTCAGTCAGGACATATCAATAAGAGCTTTAAGCGACACTATCAAATAACAGGACTAACAGAGGCATTAGTATTAGATCTAAACCATCAAGGCCAAGCTGACATAGTTGCCAGCAAAGGTACGATCACTAACAACCTTCTAACCCTCACCCCCAGCCAAGCCAAAAGTTTTAGCATTGAGGTATCTTTCCTATGATCCGCCCTATTCTATTTTCATTAATTGGCTTAGCCTCTACCTTTAGTTTTTGTCACGCTGCTGACCAACAAAACCACAACCCTTGGTTGGATTATTACGATATCCAAGACATCAGTATTCCTAAAGGTGTAGATCCTCAGATTAGTGGTTTACAAGCTTTACGCAATGGCACCATAGCCGCCAGCTTCCATGATGGAAACTTACTGGTCCTCGATCCTAAGACTATGGACTGGAGCACTTACGCCACTGGTTTACACGAACCTTTAGGTATTAAAGAAGACAAAACAGGCGCTTTGGTTGTGGCTCAAATGGCAGAACTCACGCGCTTAGTGGATGAAAATGGTGATGGTAAAGCAGATTTATATCAAACACTATCTGATGACTTCGGTCTGACCGGCAATTATCATGAATTTGCTTTTGGGCCGGCCATGGACTCAAAAGGCAACATGTACATTTCTCTCAATGTGGCGTCTAATCGAGCAGGAATATTTCAAGAAATTCGAGGGCCTTACAGCAAACTATGCCCGCCTCAAGAAGAGATGAAAAACTGGCGTGACAAAGAAGCCTATAAGCAAACCCAGAAAAAAGTTGGGCGAATGTATTCTTGCGCACCTTATCGTGGCTGGATTTTGCAAGTTACCCCCGAAGGTAAAACCACTCCTTACGCCTATGGTTTACGCTCGCCAAATGGTATCCATATTGATAAGCAAGACCGTTTATGGGTAACTGACAATCAAGGTGACTGGATTGGTACTAGCCCACTACATTTAGTTGAACAAGGGGACTTTTTAGGGCACCCCGCCTCACTTTTGTGGAAAGACGGCTGGCAAAAAACCATTGCTGAAATGCGAACAAGTGACATTGAGCCAATGCGTAAACTGCCGGTAGCACTTTTTCCACAAGGTGAGCTGGCCAACTCTCCCACTCAACCTATTAATACTATAGATCCAACACTATTTGGCTTACCCGAAGGTGAGCTATTAATAGGCGACATGAATCAAAATAACTTAATCCGTTTTATTGCCGATGAAGTCAAAGGTACCATGCAAGGTACTTTATTACCTTTTATATCCGGTGACGAACTAGGCATTGGCAACAACCGCTTTACCTTCACTCCAGATGGCGCGTTATGGGTAGGTAAAATGCATTATCGTTGGGCGGGTGGGATTGGCATTAAAAAAATTACCTGGAAACACAAGCCATTTTTGTTCATTAAAAAAAGTAAGCCAAGTTAAGAATGGTTTTGCTATTGAATTTAGTCAAGCACTTGCCGACCAAGTACCCGAGGTGATCGTTTCTCGACACACTTATCATTACCATAGCAACTATGGTTCAGAAAAAGTCGACTTAGAAAAGATACCTGTTATTAGCCAATCCTTGAATGCAGCAAAAACGATACTGACTATAACGTTTGCAGAACTAACGGAAAATCGCCTGTACACGGTAGAGCTCAATCGAACGATAGACCAACAAGCACGTCCTTTAATGGGTAATTTGTTTTGGTATAACCTAATCAAGAGTAAATATTAGATTTCTGCTGTTAATATGAAATATATCTATCAGACCAAAATGCGTAAAACCTAGCTATAGCTTGCCCGTATCTAGGTTTTTTATTTGTTAAAATTACATTAATAGCTTGAATATCATGCTGCGCCTTTTATACTGGGGCAATTGGTCAGTCCAAAAAAATTGAGTTATTTATTTCAAATGAAATCACTAAATGTATTTTCTTCAGTAAAGTTAAAAACTGTATTTGCTTGCCTATTGCTGTCAGGAACTGTGCTATCAGCCTGCTCCATTAAAGATGAGGCATCTGTTAATAGCCAAAGTAAAACAGAATCTGCCTTGGCGTTCTCTGATCACAGACAATAGTTTAAAGACTTGGCAAAAAATTGGCGGCGACGCAGATTATCAGCTTCAAGGCGATACAATTATTGGCACCAGCATTCAAAGTGCCCACAGCACTTATTTCACCACAGGCGAAATCTTTAGCGACTTTATCTTCGAAGTAGATGTTCAAGCGCAAGCCCCTCTTAATTCTGGTGTGCAGTTTCGTAGTGAAAAAATTCAAAGTAAAAAAGGGGAAACCGTAGCTGGCTACCAAATGGAAATAGACACCGCACCTCGCGCTTGGAGTGGCGGTATTTTTGATCAAGGCCGTCGCGGGTGGTTATACACTCTAAGTCGTAACGAAAACTGTCGTAAAGAATTTAAAGTAGACGACTGGAACACATACCGAATCGAGGCGGTTGGCCAAAATATTCGCACGTTTATTAATGATGTGCCCTGCAGCAACATAGTGGATGACTTAAGCGCTTCTGGTTTTATTGCCCTGCAGATACACAGTGCCGGCGGTGACAAAGTTAACAAAACAGTGAAGTGGCGCGCCCCTAAAGTTTTAACTACCAATATCCAAGCTCATCTCAACAAACCTGCTGACATAGAACAGTTTAGTTATATCAACAACCAAATAACAGCAGAGCAAAAGGCGAAAGGCTGGCAATTATTTTGGGACGGTCAATCTAACAGTTCACCACAACAAAGCGGCCAGTGGCAGGTTAAAAACCAAGCTTTAACCGCTGATGCTAAGCAACAAAACAACAGCTTAACGATCCCTGTGACGAGCCATTATTTTGAATTGGAGTTTGATGTGAACTCTTCTGACAATGCAGATAATGGCATTCACTATTTACGTGACAAAAATGGTAAAGGTTTTGAATTTCAGTTATCAAGCGAAACCACTGTTGAACAAACAGATAACAATAACCAAGCAATGGGGGCGATTGTAGGCAGAGTCGCACCAACCAACTTAACCGAGCCAGAGGGTTGGAAATATTTACGTATTAACAAGGGCTGGAACCGAGTACGCTTAGTGGTGAGAGGCACTCAAATAGAACACTGGATCAATAACATTAAAATGGTCGATTACCAATCTATTGGTTCTCTGCCAACAACCGTTCTGCCTGTAATCATTGAGAACACTAAAGGCACAATGGAAATTAAAAACCTTAAGCTGCGCAATTTGCCTAAGCCTGAAGTTGCAGCTAAAAAGTCTAACCCAGGAGACAGAGAAGGTCATGTAATGAAAAAAGTGGTGCCAGAGGAGCTTATTCCAGAAGCGCCTATTTTAGATATTGAGCAAGCCATGAAGTCTTTTGTGGTGCATCCTGATTTTGCCGTTGAAGTGATCGCAGATAGTCCTTTAATCTTTGATCCTGTTTTTGCGATCTACGATGCCGCTGGTCGTATTTGGGCATTAGAAATGACCACTTATATGCTAGACACCTTAGCAACTGGTGAGATGAAACACGATAGCCAAATCGTAGTTCTCACTGACACAGATAAAGACGGTACTATGGATAGCCGCCAGGTTGTTTTACCGAATTTAGTATTGCCTAGAGCATTAGCCTTTATCGACAAGGGAATTATTTGGGCTGACAATTCTAGTCTGTATTTCTCAGAGTTAACCGAGCACAACGGAAACATTAGTGTTATCAAAACAGACGTGGTTGATAAGGACTATGCCAAAGGTGGAAATGTAGAACACAAACCAAATGGCTTGCTATATAGCTTGGATAATTGGTACTACAGCGCTAAATCAAATAAACGCTATCGTCCCTATCCTTTAGCGGCAGAACTACCAAAAGATACAAGAGAGATTTACCGCAATCAATATTGGAAAATGGCCATTGGCCCAACCGAGTTTAGAGGCCAATGGGGTATCAGTCAGGATGATTACGGACGCCACTACTTTTTGGATAACTCATCACCTTTACGTACTACCTCATTTTTACCTAATGTGGCCTATCGCAATAAGAAACAGAGCTTTCCAAAAGAGCTTATCAACCAAAATGTAGGCAGCAATGATGTTTACCCTATTCGCGTTACACTAAGGTATAAACCGTGGCTACATGGACGGTATGTATGACAAAGCGTATAAGTTAAAAGGTAATACCGCCGCGGGTGGCCCCGTTTTTTATCGTGGTAATCAATTTCCTGAACAATATAGCCAGATTAGCTTAGTCACTGAACCAGCTGGAAATTTAATGCGAGCCAGTAAAGTTATCGATACAAATGGTAAAGTGACAGGTGAAAACCTCTTTGCAAAACAAGAAATTCTAGCTTCTACAGATGAAAGATTTCGTCCGGTAAACACCAACAACACGCCAGATGGCACAGTCATGATAGTGGATTTTTATCACGGTATTTTACAACACAGGACATATTTAACCACTTACTTATCAGACCAAATTAAATCCCGAGATCTTGAAAGAAGTAAGCATATTGGGCGTTTGTATCGCCTTAGAGCTAAAAATCAAGCCGTGCCTAAAGTCGACTATTTAAATGACTTATCGGCAGCAGATCTTGTGCCGTTTTTAGCTCATGATAATGGTTGGCATCGCGACATGGCACAACAATTAATCGTTATGAAGCAAGATTTATCTGTCGTTACCGCATTGCAAAAAGTGGCTATCTCTAGCGCTAATCACTTAGCTCAAATAAAAGCGTTATGGGCTTTAGAAGGTTTGGGGCACAATACGTTCGACATACTCAAACAGGCAGCCAATACAGACAACGCTAAAGTTAGCTCTACTGTTTACCGCTTAGTGGAATTGCTACCCAACTCTGCAGCAATCAATGCTTGGTTAGTACAACAAAGTCAGCAAGTTACCCAAGAAGCAGCCCAAGCGTTAGTGCTGGCGGCGGGCACTCACCAAGCTTGGCCAGCCACAGCTAATATCATCAACAAATACGGAAGCTCAGCTTTTGTAGAGGCTAGTTTAGGCAATCATGAAGCAGACTTTTTAGCTGCACAGCAAACCAATATTAGTCCGGAAGCTGCAGCGGCAATTAGCAAATTAGGCGCGACAGTGCTACAAACCAAGAAAAAATTAACAGGTAGCCTTAGCAAAAAGTGTCGCCAAAGGTAAGTTATTATTCAATGGCGAAGCCGGTTGTTTTGGTTGTCATGGTGCCGATGGTGAGGGCAACCCAGCCATTCCACCATTAAATAAAAGTGAATGGGTAACAGGCGATCCTCAACGTTTAGCCGGTATTTTATTACACGGTTTTAGTGGACCCATTACGGTAAAAGGCAAAATTTATGACAGCGGTATGGTTATGCCTGGGTTAGCTAATGCTCACGGTATTACCGACCAAGATATTGCAGACATTGCCACTTACATACGTAATGACTGGAACAATAGCGCAAGCAAAGTGACGGCGGCTGACATTCAAAGTGTGCGCTATCACACCGAGGAGCAGAACGTACCCTACACCAACGAAACGATTAGAAAAATGAGAGTGCACTAGATTATTATGAGTCATCAAATCATAAAGCTCGGCGTTATTGGCTTAGGAAATATCGCCCAACAACACATTAACAATATTACTTCTGGCGCGGTGAAACATTGTAAAATTACCGCCCTGTGTGCCCGAAATAATACGGGATTAGCCGACGAACTCGGTGCTCAACACTTTAACAATTACCAAGAGCTAATCGACTCGGCTATGGTAGATGCTGTATTAATTGCCACGCCTACTTTGTCACATTTTGCTATTGCCAAATATGCCCTAGAAAAAGGCTTACATGTGATGCTCGAAAAGCCCATAGGGTTGTCAAGCTGGGAAGGGGCTGAACTAGTCAAAATAAAACCCGCTAACAGCCAGTTTGCCTTGATGTTAAATCAACGTACCGATCCTACTTTCATAAAAATGAAAGCACTCATTGACAGTGGAGTTTTAGGCGACATACAACGTACCCATTGGACCATGACCAACTGGTTTCGCCCCGACATTTATTTTCAGGTAAGTGACTGGCGCGCCACATGGAAAGGCGAAGGTGGTGGATTATTGGTCAACCAATGTATCCATAACCTAGATATTTTTCAGTGGATCTGCGGCGTGCCCAGTGAAGTAACAGCGTTCTGCGAATTTGGTAAGTACCACAACATAGAAGTCGAAGACGAAGTCACCGCTTATTTACGCTATAACAATCAAGCGACGGGGGTTTTTATTGGCTCAACCGGCGAAGCCTATGGCGTAAATCGCTTTGATATTATTGGTGATAAAGGCAGTATTCATTTTGAAAATGGCAAGTTAAGTCAAAAGTTAAATGATCAAAATACCGCTGAATTTTGCGCTAATACCAACGAAATGTTTGGTATGCCAACCGTCACGACTACCGACATTAGTACCGACGAAAAAGTCAATCAACATGCCATTATCATGAATAACTTTATACAAGCAATACATGGTGAAGCGAGCTTAATTGCACCCGCAGAAGACGGCTTAGCATCACTAGATATTGCTAATGCTATGTTGCAATCCACTTGGAATAAACAATCGGTTTCCTTGCCTTTGGATAGAGAAAAGTATCAACAGCTATTGACCGAAAAAGCCAGTCACTCAGCCTTGCGAGAAAAGTCGAATGCACAAGCCAAAGTCGATATGAATGCATCATATCGTTAATGGCCACTCAACATACATTAATGATAGAAATAAAGAGTTCTAATTATGAATAACAGCAGCGAAATAGCCTCACTCCAAGCTTTAGCTAGCAAACCGTGGTACGCCCGCGTCCCATCATATGTCAAACTAAGTGGGCCAGGATGGTTACAAGGTGCCATGACCTTGGGTGGTGGTAGTGCTGTCACGTCCTTAACTATTGGGGCTTTATTTGGCTACGAACTATTGTGGGTACAACCTGTTGCCATGATCATTGGTTGCATCATGCTATTTGTCTTGTCTCACCAAACTTTGCATACCCAAGACAAACCTTTCGAGGCAATGAAAAAGCATGTGAATGCACCAATTGCTTGGGGCTGGGCAATCGCGGCTTTTGCCTCAAGTATTATTTGGGGATTTGCTCACTACCCATTAAGCGCAGCGATGTTAGAAGAAATAATAGTGGTCAGCACTGGCTTCTCAGTTGAGCAAGACACAGGCTCAGCGCGAGATATGTACCTGTTAGCGTTAGCAATACTAATATGGATAGGGGTAGCATTTACTGCATGGAAATACGGTGATCATGACAGTGAAGGCGGCAAAAACAACGCAGTTAAATATTTTGAAACAGGTATTAAAGTGCTAAGTGCTTTGATTATTGTTGCGTTTGCTTGGGTAGTGATTAGTGCTTCTGTTAATGGCAAAGTAGACTGGGCAGCCGTTGCAGCGGGCTATATTCCTACGTCTTTGCCTACAGATACACAAGGTGTAACAGTGGTCATGGCCGCACTAGGCAGTGCCGTTGGGATTAACATGACCTTTATTTATGGTTACACCTTACTGCATAAAAAGTGGGGAAAAGAGCATGCTGAGTTGTCTCGATACGACATAGGCTTAGGTTTAGTGGTGCCTTACATTTTGGTCACTAGTTTAATTTCCATTGCCGCGGCGGGTGCATTTTATGGCTCTGATCTAGATATTCAAGGCAAACTAAGTCCCACTCAGGCTGGCACTATGTTTATGTCAGCTGGACTTGATGAAGTCACTAGCCGCCTTATTTTTGCTTTTGGTATTTTTGGCATGGCAGTGGGTTCACTTGTAATGCATATGTTGTGTTGTGGCTCGGCAGCAGCGGCGATGTTTGGTTGGTCAGAAAACAGCATTAAATACAAATTGGCTTTACTAGCCCCTACCCCAGCAATTCTCGGCGTATTTGTGTGGCAAACAATGGGCGCTTATGTCGTATTGCCAACATCAGCAATTTGTGGATTTTTACTACCCGTGGCTTATATCGGCTGGGCAGTGTTGAACAACAAAAAAGACTATCTTGGCGAAGCCATGCCGACAGGCAATAAGCGTCTATTTATTAACATCGCAATGGCAGTTTGTATCATTACTGTGCTTGCCAGTGTAATTTATTCAACTTTAGTTAAAATGGGTTATATCTAATGGCTCAAGGATCTGTACCTAACAAAACCAATATGAAAGACGGGGCAAACTATGCACCAGTTGGCAAAAGCGAAGTTGTCGTGCAACCGGGCGAGTTTACCTTCTCTGTTGCTTATTTAGATCATGGGCATATCAATGGCCAAACTAACGGTTTATTGCAGGCTGGCGCTACGCTTAAGTACGTCTACGACTCCAATGAAGCCCGCTTAGCGGCTTTTTGTGCGAAGTATCCACAAGCCACTGTCGCTGATTCATTCCAACAAATCTTGGATGATAGTGACACTAAGCTAGTTGCCTCGGCCGCCATTCCTCATTTACGAGCGGATATTGGCATACGCGTAATGCAGGCAGGTAAAGATTATTTTACCGACAAGTCTCCTTTCACTACCTTAGACCAGTTGGCTAAGGTCAAGGAGGTAGTAACCCATACCAAACAAAAATACGCTGTGTATTATGCTGAACGACTCCATAACGAAGCCGCATGGCAAGCGGGAGAGCTAATAAAACAAGGGGCCATTGGCCGCGTTCTACAGGTTGTTAATCTTGCACCACACCGCTTGGCTAAAGCGACTCGTCCAGACTGGTTCTTCGACAAACATTGTTATGGTGGGATTTTAACCGACATTGGCTCACACCAAGTAGAGCAGTTCTTGACTTATGCTGGTGAAACCAATGCAAGCATAAATTTTTCACGAGTTGAAAACTTTAATAACAGTGATAAGCCGGGCCTTGAAGACTTTGGTGAAATCTCCATGACAGGCGACAATGGCACATCTTTTTATACTCGCGTTGATTGGTTTACCCCTGAAGGACAAGCCACTTGGGGCGACGGTCGGACCATAATTATTGGTACCCAAGGCAATATTGAATGCAGAAAATACAATGATGTAGCTCGCCAAGCGCCTGCGTCTAAGTTGTTTTTTACAAACCATGATAAAGAACAAGAAATTGATTGTTTAGGTCAATCGAGCTTTCCATACTTCGGACAACTCATTTTAGACGTAATAAACAGAACCGAAAATGCCATGAGCCAAGAACACGTATTTAAAGCGGCTGAATTAAGTATGCGCGCCCAGAAAATGGCAGACTTAGCCAAGCAGTAAGGTTTGCCAACTAGCATCGTGTCAATTTTAATTGGCTTGGCAGTGAATAGGATCCGCACCCCTAATTACTGCTAAGCCTTTTTTATGCAGATAAGCAATGCAATACTCATCAAGATAACGCGTACCAATCCATAGTGATTAAATTGGATAAACACCTTGCTAAAAGGTTATTTATCATTCCAGTCTAGATTGATTTCACCAACCAAATAGTCCACTGCATTGCCAGTTAGTCGCACTCTATCTTGCCATTGCTGGCAACCAATCAGTCCTGTTCGCGCAGATACTTGTTTAGCTTGCAGCGCTGACTTATTGAGTTGCTTCGCCCAATACGGTGTCAGTTCGCAATGAGCCGAGCCCGTGACAGGATCCTCATTCACCTTGAGCTTAGGAAAAAAACTGCGGCTAACAAAGTCTGCTTCGTCACCTTTCGCAGTTACCACTACCCCTCTTAAGTCGAGGGTTAGCCATTCTGCAAACTTAGGTTTTAGGTCTCGTACGGCTTGCTCACTTTCAAGTACCACCACATAGTCAAAGGCGGCAAGCACAGCCTTTGGCACTATACCATCGAGGCCAGCTAGCAAGGCCGCAGGAGGGGCAATAAGTTGCGGCACAGTGGCGGGAAAATCCATTACGTAGCCAGTCTCATTTTTAGCCACCAGCAGTTCACCACTACGGGTTTGAAACTTTACTTCTGGTTCGGCGTAGTCTAAATGCTGATACAAAACATGAGCTGCGGCTAACGTAGCGTGACCACAAAGGTCGACCTCAGCTTCGGGCGTGAACCAGCGTAAAGAGATCTGTTGCTCAGTGACAACGAAAAATGCGGTTTCGGACAGATTATTTTCTTCAGCTATTTTTTGTAACAGCTCATCCTCTAACCATTCGTCTAGTGGACAAACGGCAGCGGGGTTTCCTTGAAAAACCCTAGTAGCAAAAGCATCAACTTGAAAAAGTGTAATTCTCATAGAGAGCCCGTACTCCTTTTACAGTTTACAATTCTGCTCTAAGGGCGGCAATCACAGGCTCTACTGCCGGTCTAACCCCACGCCATAAGTAAAAACTCTCGGCGGCTTGCCCGACCAACATACCTAAACCATCAGACATGCGAGCCACGCCTAGATTTTTAGCATGACTAAGGAATACCGTAGGCTTGTCACTGTAGCTCATGTCATAGACAAAACCACAGTTAGCAATAATATTGTCGGCAATAGGTGGCAATTGACCAGACAAGCTGGCCGATGTGGAGTTAATTATCAAATCGAATGGCTCACTTTGCTTAACTAAATCGTCAAAGCCACAGGCTTGTAAATTATCTTGCGGGATCAACGAAGCTAACCGTTCTGCCTTTGCTTTGGTGCGATTCGCCACCAGCAATAATGAGGGCTGTAAAGCTAATAAAGATTGCAAAGCACCCCTAGCAGCGCCACCAGCACCCAAAAGTAAAATACGGGCACCTTTGTTGACGGCATTCAAACGCAGTAAATCTTGCACTATCTGCCAGGGCCGTCTGTGGTGTCACCTAAAAACTTGCCATTTGGTTGGCGAATAATAGTGTTTACCGCTCCTGCTAGCTTGGCTCCAGAGCTTAATTCATCAGCCCACTCTGCCGCTTGTTCTTTAAAAGGTGCAGTGACATTGCAGCCCTTGGCTTGAGGATCTGAAAAAAGTTGATCTAAGTCACTTTTAAAACTTTCTACCTCAGCATGTTGTCGAGCATAACTAATATCTTGCCCAGTTTGCTCAGCAAACATTGTATGTATCTGCGGAGACTTACTTTGGGCAATGGGATTGCCAAAAACGATAAACTTGTCAGTCACTATAGCCACTCCCTAGGCTTTAGGTAATTGTCATATAAGTCAGCTTCTTTACTACCTGGTTCTGGTTGATAATCATACTCCCATCGGGCAAGCGGCGGCATAGACATCAAAATAGACTCAGTGCGCCCTCCTGTTTGCAAGCCAAACAAGGTACCTCTGTCCCAGACCAAGTTAAACTCCACATAACGACCCCGTCGGTATAACTGAAAATCACGTTCGCGCTCGGTATAAGGCGTGTCTTTTCGCTTTTCAATGATAGGCACATAAGCATCCAGGAATGCGTTGCCAATGGCTTTCATTGTTTTAAAACTCTTCTTAAAACCAGGTCGATTCAAATCATCAAAAAACAAACCACCTACGCCACGCGTTTCACCTCTGTGTTTAAGAAAGAAGTAGTCGTCACACCATTTTTTATATTCAGGGTAAACATTCTCACCAAATGGATCACAAGCCTTTTTCGCGACAGTATGCCAATGCACTACATCTTCTTCAAAAGGATAAAAAGGCGTTAAGTCGAATCCTCCGCCAAACCACCAAACCGGCTCTTCACCAGGTTTTTCGGCGATAAAAAATCGTACATTGGCATGAGTGGTAGGCACATAAGGGTTTTTAGGATGTATAACTAAAGACACACCTACAGCTTGAAAACTCCTACCAGCTAGTTCTGGCCTTGCTGCTGTTGCCGACGCGGGTAACTCGCCACCAAATACGTGGGAAAAGTTGACTCCACCTTGTTCAATTACATTGCCATTAGTCAGTACTCGAGTTCGGCCTCCTCCGCCCAACTCTCGTTGCCAATTATCTTCAATGAAGTGGCCTTTGCCATCGGCTAATTCTAAGGTCTGACAAATGTTGTCTTGTAATTTTAAAAGGTACTTTTTAACTTTTTCTATGTTGGGGCTTGTATCGTCTGACATGTGACTAATTATCTCTTATGATTTGTCCGGTAATTCCGTGACGTATTTTACTTGGTTTACGGCTTTTTCCTAATTCACTCAGGTATTAACACCACTTGTTGTTGAAATTGTTCAATCACTTCCTGCTCGGTTGTTGCCGATACCTGACCAGTCAAATTGGCACTGGTAGACACTAAAGGCTTAGCAAATAGCTCGCATAATGATTGCACTAGCGGATGAGCACTGACTCTTACCGCAATAAATTCAGAGCCACCAGTAAGCCATCGAGGCGTACTCTTAGCCGCTGGTAACAACCAAGTATTAGGACCAGGCCAGCTAGAAAATATCTCAGTACGTTTGTACATAGGAATTGCCGCATCGTTAACATAAGGCAATAACTGAGAATAACTCCTAGCCACTAATATAAGGCCTTTTTCTATTGGTCGTTGTTTTAATGCTAACAGAGTTAAAACAGCGTGTTCTTGATCTGGATCACAACCTAAACCAAAAACAGCTTCCGTAGGGTAGGCAAAAATCTTTCCGGCTAAAAACTCTTCTAACAAAGAATCTTCATTTTTTAATTGTTTCATTGGATAAAGTACTACTTGTAATTAGTCGCAGTTAAGCGCTAAGGGTATGGTAGAAAGAGACAAGATAGCTCATTCTACCGACTTTTTATAACCGCACAACTTTTGAGGGCACTGTAAAACGCCTTTTCCAGACAAGACTTTTTTAATCATAACAGGCCATTCGCACTCTGGGCATGTCATAGAAACAGGAGGCGAATTGAGTACGTATTTACATTTGGGATATTTGTCGCAGGAATAAAATGTCTTTCCAAATTTATTTGAACGCTTGCTAAGCTGACCTTTTTGGCATGAGGGGCACGTCACAGTTGTTTCTTCAGCTTTACTGTTGGACTCAATATAATGACAAGTCGGAAAGTCACTGCAGCCAATAAATAAGCCAAATCGACCTTTTTTAATGACTAATTGTGATTGACATAATGGGCATGAAGATCCATCGATAACCTTAAGGTCAGCATTTTCATACTCATGCAGAGGTTTTGAAAAATCACACTCAGGATAGCGAGTACAGCCAATGAAGGCACCAGACTTTCCGTGCCTTATGGCTAATTTAGCTTGGCATTTGGGACAAGGGCCAAACGCCTGCTCTGAGGCCTGTTCATGGGCAGAAAATAATGAATGGTCAATTTTAGACACTTAAGTTCAACACTTATTTAGACCCATTCTGTTGCGCGCCTAATGAAGCGGACCTTCTGGCTCTTCGAATAGTAAATCTTCCATTTGAGCATAGGCGTTCTCTTTACCCGGCACATTAAATAGCACCATCAACACAACCCATTTCATGTCTTCTAAACAAAACTCTTTAGAATCAATTTCCATGACTCGGTCGATGACCATTTCCCGTGTCGAAGAGTCCAAAACATTGATTTGCTCTAAGAACATCAAAAAACCGCGGCATTCCAAGTCAAGGCGCATTTCTTCATCTTGGGTATAAATACGGGTTACAAAAGAAGTAGGACCTTTCGCAAAGTAAGGCTTGATGTCAGTTTCTTGCAAAGCAGCCAACTTCTCTAGCCAAGAGAGTGCTTTATAGATTTCATCATGATGGAACCCCTGCTCTAATTAGCTCGTCGGTTAGTTCGTCTTGATCGACCCGAATTTCCGATTCGTTGTGAATAAAGTTTTCAAACAAATACATGAGGATATCGAACATATTATTTTTCCCCCAATTTAATGTAACCGCCTGGTACGGCGCTGACTAAACCACACAACTCATACTCTAATAATATCGACATGAGCTTTTCAACTGCGATGCCGCTGCGCTGCGCCACTACATCTAATGGCGTCACTTCAAAATCTACACTATCTAACAAATTGTCTGATGCCAAGCTCTGATCTGCTTTTTTTTGCTCAATCGCTTGGTTTATCATCGAACAGGGTAAATTTACATGACCAAATTCTTCATTTATATCTTCTATGCAGGTTACCAATTTTGCACCTTGTTGGATTAAATAATTACAACCCGCTGCCATTGGGTTATGGATATTGCCGGGTAATGCAAAGACTTCTCTATTTTGCTCTAAAGCATATCTCGCGGTAATTAACGAACCACTTTTAATGGCAGCCTCAATAATTAATGTGCCTACAGACAAGCCGCTGATAATTCGATTTCGTCGAGGAAAGTTCTCTGGTTTACTCGGTGTATTCGGAGCAAACTCAGAAACAATCACTCCGTCATGAGCTAATATTTGCTCCGCAAGCTTGATATGGCGCTTAGGATACATTTTATCAATAGCCGTACCCAAAATAGCCACAGTAATGTTTTTATCTAACAGTGCTCCTTGATGAGAAAAACCATCTATACCTAGGGCTAAGCCACTGGTAATGGTCCAACCTAATTGACTTAATTTGTGAGCAAACATTTTTGCGTGCTCTTTACCATGAGCACTCGGGTTACGGGTCCCCACCATGGCCAATTGATGGCGGCCTAAGTGTTGGCAATTTCCGTATCCATACAAAATAGCAGGTGGGCTTGATATTTGTTTGAGTAACTCAGGGTAGTTTGGATGCTCAAAATGTAAAATAAACCGATTCGGCTCGGCGTTTAATCAGGTTACGCTGGCAGCTATAAGGTTTTGATCGGGCTGTTGAATAACACTAATTTGGCTCTCATTGAAGCCCATTTCCCTTAGCCGCTTAGGGGGTAACCCAAGTAGTTCAGCTAAGCTCACATCATATTTGGCTGAAAGCTTGGTTAAACTGGCCACTGAAAATCTCGGAATTTGCCTAAGGGTAAGCCAATCAAGCAAAGCATCTGATTTGGCGAGAGAGCCTTGTACTTTCAACATCCTGTTGCATAGCTATTCCTCAAGGTTAATGCTGGTGGTTCGACTTATGGTTTTGCGACAATCATTCCTGTTGTTATCACTTTAGTTGACTCAGTGATAAGTGCATAACTGGCATTTTCAAAAGTATTAACTACTATCACTTCACCCACTTTCATTGCCGGCTGTTCAATTTTAGGTTGAGAAATATGCGCAATACTCAGGGCCGACGCTTTAGCAGAATAACGAGGGGGCTCACCCTTGATGATGTCTGGCCCTTGACTGTAAATGCCCATAACAGTACCAGCAGCAAGCTTGTCACGACCAAGATCTAGAACTACAAGGTCATACTGAGCCAACAAACTATGTTGCTCTAAACCAGCAACAATCACCCCTTGTTGTTTGTCTGCTGGCTCTACTGGTATATCGTCTAAACTTATTGATTGATATGGAATGACTCTGTCACCAAGGTTTAACTTCTGACAAACTTTGAGATATTTTTAATATACCGTGCCGCGACTGTTGACTAGGTAGCACGTCAACTTTAGCAATATGTTCTATTTGTAGGCCAAGCAACTTTCCTTGCAGGTCATACAGTTTCTGATGTGCCCTAACAATTTGATAGCGACCTGTTACTAGAATCTCAGTTGCAAAATGTAAAGGACTACTTAACACTAAGTCATCAGTTTCATACCTTACTGCTCCTGCATGATTACCAAGCACATAGACCTGACGCTTGTACTCATCGACAGACATTAGCATGTTATTTTCAATGTAAGGGCTGAAAACAGACCAAGCAATAGCTGTTTGCCGCTTGGGCTGCTTTTTTATACTGGGAGACAACTGAATGACAGGTTTAGATTCTTCTCGAACCATAGCTAGCGTTAACACTTTTTGCTTTTTGTTAGCCGAACGGCGTATTTCTGTCGAATCTACATTACCTCCTAAGCTAGTATCATGCTCCACAAAATAGACAGCCGTAACCTCGCTGGATACTTTAGCAAAGGATAGCTGTGGGCACAGAAACCCCAGCAGCGTTAACTTGATTAAATCATTAATCAGCATTGTTTAATCCTCCTTGATACAGTCACTATTATGTTTTCGATCCATTTAAGCTAGAATAGCCAATGATGAAACGGTTTAGATAGCGCAATCTATTTAAGCGTGTAGCAAATAAAACACAGACCAATACAAATAGGGACATAGAGACCTATACCAAGTATTGGTGTAATTAGTTTAAGAGTCGGTTTTGAAAGACTCATTATAGTTGAATAATAGAATGGCAATATTAGAAGTTTTGCGTTTTCCTGATGAGAGATTACGCACGGTCGCAAAAAAAGTAGAAAAAGTAGACAGTACAATTACCACCTTAGTTGCAGATATGTTTGAAACCATGCGTGAAGAAAACGGCATTGGCTTAGCTGCGACCCAAATAAATGTACATAAGCAAGTTGTGGTAATGGATGTTTCTGAAGAGCAAGATAACCCCTTAGTATTTATCAATCCAGAAATCACCCACATGGATGGAAAAACAATCAGTGAAGAAGGCTGTTTGTCTGTGCCTAACAATTACGCCCAAGTTGAAAGAGCTGAAAAAATTACTGTTACCGCTTTAGACAAAGCAGGAAAGAGTTTCTCGATGGATGCAGAAGGTTTATTAGCGATTTGTATTCAACACGAACTTGACCATCTGAAAGGTAAGCTATTCGTTGATTATTTGTCTCCGTTGAAGCGTCAGCGGATCAAGAAGAAACTAGAAAAAGAAGCTAAATTAGCGGCCAGAGGTTAAGAACAGGTTGAGTAATCCTTTGAAAGTCATTTTTGCCGGTACACCAGAATTCGCAGCTTTGCATTTGCAGGCATTAATTGATTCTGAACATGAAGTTGTGGCTGTTTATAGCCAACCCGACAGGCCCGCCGGACGTGGAAAAAAACTACAGGCCAGTGCAGTTAAACAATTAGCCGTTGAGCACAATATCACGGTCTATCAGCCTGAGTCATTGAAGACAGTTGAAGCCCAACAAGTGTTGGCAGGTTTAAATGCCGACATCATGATAGTGGTAGCTTATGGTCTGATCTTACCTAAGGCCGTGTTAGAAACCCCTAAATTAGGCTGCTTAAACGTACATGGCTCTTTATTACCTAAATGGCGCGGTGCAGCACCGATTCAACGCTCAATATGGGCTGGTGATAACGAAACCGGCGTGACGATTATGCAGATGGATCAAGGTTTAGATACAGGCGCAATGTTACTCAAGCAAGCGTTACCTATCCAACCTGAAGATACTAGCGCTTCGCTTTATCGAAAGTTATCGCAGATAGGTCCACAAGCATTAATAGCCACTTTAGTTCAGCTATTTGAATTAACCCCAGAAATTCAAGATGAAGATAAGGCGACCTATGCCCATAAATTATCGAAAGAAGAAGCCAAGATAGATTGGCAATTGGACGCCCAGCAACTAGAAAGGAATGTTCGTTCTTTTAATCCATGGCCAGTGGCATTTTTACGTGTTCAAAACACCAATGTCAAAGTCCACGCTGCAGAAGTAGTCATAGGTGACTCATTGAATAGTACCCCAGGGCAAATTGTGAGTGCTGACAAAGCAGGTATTTTAGTGGCCACAGGTCAAGGCTTTCTATTACTCAAAATCCTTCAGTTACTCAGGCAAAAAACCTATGCCAGTATCAGACATATTAAATGGCAGAGCAGATTGGTTTGCCCAAGGTAACGTTTTACAATGATCTTATTTGATTTAGGCTCTGTGTTATGAAAGCCAACAAAAGTCGAGCCACATTTAATCTCAGAGCTGATGCGGCCAAAGTGTTGTTTCAAATTCTTGAAGAAGGCCAGTCTGCACGAGAGTGCCTACCTCTTGCACAAACGCAACTAAAAGAACAAGACAAAGCCTGGTTACAAGAAATGGTTTATGGGGTCTTGCGCAATCTGCCAATATTGCAACATTGGTTGCGGCAGTTGTTAGACAAACCTTTAAAAAATCGCTTTAAAATTGTCGAACACTTGATCATGTTGGGTTTTTATCAGTTGGCATTTAGTCGAGTCAGCCAACACGCAGCTGTGTCTGAAACCGTTGCCGCCTGTCAGCCCTTAAATACACTGGCAATGAAAGGTGTAGTGAATGGAATTTTGCGAAACTTCATTCGAGAAGACATGTCCAACCAAGAGCCACCCAACCAACAAATTGCCTCGGGCTTACCTAAATGGTTATTTAAAAAGCTAGATAATGCTTATCAAGACAAACTACCTGAGCTTGTCGCCAATATGCAAACAAAAGCGCCGATTTGGCTAAGAGTCAATGGCAAAAAGTGTCTTTAGCTGAGTTCAAAACAGCATTGACGGCCAAGAGTATCGAATATCAAACGTCAGACGTCCATTCTAATGGCCTAATTTTGAGCAAAGGTTGTGACGTCACATCATTGCTTAGGATTTGATTCAGGATGGTTCGCTGTACAAGATGGTGCTGCTCAATTGGCAGCAGAGTATTTAGCGCCACAAGCGACTGACAATATTTTAGATTGTTGTGCAGCGCCCGGTGGAAAAACCTGCCACATAATTGAGCAGCAAGCAGATATTGCAGCCATTACCGCGTTGGAAATTGATCCAACTCGCGCCAAAAGAATCGAAGAAAACTTAGCGAGACTTGAACACAAAGCGAAAATAGTGGTGGGTGATGCCGCCCAACCAGAGACCTGGTGGGATAATAATTTATATGACCGAATATTACTCGATGCCCCCTGCTCCGCTACTGGAATTATTCGCCGTCATCCGGATATAAAGTGGTTAAGAAAAGCAAAAGATATTGAAGTATTAGTTGAGCTACAACAACAAATATTGAATGCCGTATGGACACTTTTAAAACCAGGAGGAACCTTGCTATACGCCACCTGTTCGATTTTACCGGAAGAAAACCATCTACAAATAAAGCATTTTTTAACGACGACCCCGGATGCAATACTAGATAGCCAGTTTAATAACGACTCTGAAGATAAGCCAGGTCAACAAATATTTCCTGGACAGCAACAAATGGATGGTTTCTACTATGCCAGACTGCTAAAGTCTGCTTCACAATAAGGTTTAAAGACCACTTAAAACATGAAAATAATCATTCTTGGTGCTGGCCAAGTTGGCGCCACACTAGCTGAAAATTTAGTTGGCGAAAAAAACGAAATTACTGTCATTGATTCAGATCCTGAAACGTTAAGGCAATTGCAAGATAGGCTTGATCTACAAGTTGTTGCAGGTATGGGGTCTCATCCAGATGTATTGAAAAAGGCCGGGGCTGAAGACGCCGATATGCTAATTGCTGTAACTAACAGTGATGAAAGTAATATGATGGCTTGCCAAGTTGCTTTCAGTTTGTATAAAACCCCCACCAAAATAGCGCGAATTCGATCCGAACAATACATCATCTACCAAGAGCAGTTGTTTAAGCATCAAGATATACCCGTTGATCATTTAATCGCCCCTGAACAGTTAGTCACAAAAGCAATTAAGCGCCTAATCGATTACCCAGGCGCGTTACAGGTTGTAGAATTTGCCGACGGTAAGGCCAGCTTAGTAGCCGTAAAGGCTTATTATGGTGGTTTATTAGTGGGACATGCCCTGTCTACGTTGAAAGAACACATTCCTAATGTTGATACTCGCGTAGCAGCTATTTATCGCCGTGGAAAACCAATCAGACCGTTAGGTAGCACCATTATTGAAGCCGATGATGAAGTGTTTTTTATTGCGGCCACTAAACACATTCGTACCGTCATGAGCGAATTACAAAAACTTGAGTCAAGTTATAAGCGCATCATGATTGCTGGTGGCGGTTTAATAGGCGCTGGTTTAGCTAAGTTATTAGAACATGATCACAATGTAAAACTTATAGAATATAGCCCTGAGCGTGCAAAATATTTATCTGCCCATTTAGATAAAACGATCGTTTTTTCAGGTGATGCATCGGATCATGAATTATTGACAGAAGAGAATGTTCAGCAGGTTGACGCCTTTATCGCTGTTACTAACGATGATGAAGCCAACATCATGTCAGCCATGCTGGCTAAACGTCTAGGTGCACAGAAAGCCATGGTGCTGATCCAACGAAGTGCATACGTTGATTTAGTTCAAGGTGGAGAGATTGACATTGCCTTTTCACCACAGCAAGCCACAATATCGGCACTTTTAACCCATATAAGACGAGGGGATATAGTAAACGTTTACTCACTCCGCAGGGGCGCTGCAGAAGCAATCGAGGCAATTGCGCATGGCGATCAAAACACCTCAAAGGTGGTAGGAAAACTAATACGCGAAATTAAACTCCCTCCCGGCACAACCATAGGCGCGATTGTTCGCGAAGATGAAGTCATAATTGCCCACAGTAATACAAAAATAGAACCGAACGACCATGTGATTCTCTTTTTAGTAGACAAAAAATACATCAGTCACGTTGAAAAGCTGTTCCAACCTAGCGCTTTCTTCTTTGGCTAATATTCAACCAAACATTCATATACTTCACAATTCAAAGTTGCTAAAGTTTATAGGCTGTTATTTTCTCAGTGAATGATGCGGTATTTACACAATGAAACAGTAGAAGTACCCCGCAAAGATATACAGCCCCCTATACTGCCAAGCATTTGATATTTGAATATGATTTAAAGTTGTATTACCTAAGTGGTCCATTTGGGTAAGTATGATCTTTCACCATATCAGGCAAAACATTGATCAAAGTTAGTTTAAAGATTTTTTATACCCAAGGAACATGTTATGCATCAAATTACTTCAGGTATGAAGGCTATACAAACAGCCTATCCTAAATTTAACAAACCCCTAACTAAAATGCTCGCTGTCACGTTATTGAGCACATTAATCTCTGGCTGTATGTCAACCTTACCAACAATGGGAAGTACTGATGGTAATACCGTCACCGGTGGTGCCGGAGGTGGAAATACAACAGGTGAAAATTCAAGCCTCGAGAAGTGTGAACAAACCCTAGGCACCTTAACCGTTTTTGAAGATAAAAGTGCGCCTTGGTGGCGTGATTATCGCTCAAGGTATCCCAAACTTGGCAGTACTTTACCCGTCATTCGACTGATGATCCAACAGTCAAATTGTTTTGTTATTGTTGAGCGCGGGGCCGCTATGGCATCGATGAACAAAGAGCGGCAGTTAATGCAATCGGGGCAATTACGTTCTGGTAGCAATATAGGTGGCGGCCAAATGGTTGCTGCTGACTACACCTTAAGCCCATCTATTCAATTTTCTGCAGAAGGTACAAAAGGCTTAAAAGCAATGGGCGGCGCCTTATTGGGAAGCTTGGGTTCTATAGTCGGCGGTGGCGTGAAAAAGAATGAAGCGTCCACCAATCTTTTGTTAATAGAAAATCGCTCAGGGGTTCAAGTATCAGCTGCAGTGGGCAGTGCCGGAAACTGGGATTTCGACTTATTTGGTGGAATGCTCGCAGGTCCATTAGCCGGCGGAGCCAAAGGTTTCTCTGAGACCCCAGAAGGTAAAATAATTGTTGCTTCTTTTGCTGATTCTTACAATCAAATGGTCAATGCATTACGTAATTATAAAGCACAAACAGTCAAGGGTGGCTTAGGCAAAGGGGGTTACTCACAGTTGGCGGCGCTGACGACCCGATGCCGCAAGCAACCGTTACTGCAGCTCCTACACCGGTGGTTGCCCCGACTCCCGCACCAACCACTACCTATGTAGAAACAACAAAGCCAAAAGTGGTAACCAAATCTAGAACGCAAAACTTCTACATTGATGATAATTACGATGAAAAAGCTCTGAGTAAATATTATAACTGGTTGAAGAATCATGCCCCCTACTTTCCGCATTAGGCTCTATGTCGGCCGAGCAAATGAATAAAGCGGGAAATAGTATGATGAATTACCAAACATTAATTAACATGATGGTATCTAGCATTAACTCTCATAAAATCGAGCTTGAAGCTTGGCCACTCGATGTAAGAAAGCAAGCTTGGTCTACGTTAGGTAAAAGGATTGAAGCTCACTCAAAGCAATTTGAGAAAAATAGAACGCTTGCATTGCAAAACGAAGACATTGATCCGGTGTTTAGGCAAGAATTAATGGATATTGAATTAATCACTAAAGAGTCATTTTTAGCTGAATAATCATAGGTAAGAGGCCTGATAAAATACAGGTCTCTTTTTCAGCTCTTCCAAAATGTTGGTGAAAACAATACCAACAAGGAAAACACCTCAAGCCGCCCAAACAACATTCCCAAAATTAACAACCATTTACCTCCATCAGTCACATCTGCATACGTACCAGCGACCTCACCTAAACCAGGACCTAAGTTATTCAGTGTCGCAGCTGTCGCAGTAAAGGCTGTTACATCGTCCATGCCAGTACCAATCAAACAGACCATAATTATCACGAATATCATGGCATAAGCTGAGAAAAAGCCCCATACCGCTTCAACCACTCTATCAGGTAAAGCACGCTCACCTAATTTGACAGAATAAACGGCTTTGGGATGGATTAATCGGTTGACCTCGCGGTTTCCTTGGACGAATAGCAACAGTACCCGGATAACTTTTAGTCCTCCACCCGTCGAGCCAGCACAGCCGCCAATAAAACTAGAAAAAATAAGCATGATTGGCAAGAACACTGGCCAACTTGAAAAGTCAGTAGTAGCAAAGCCAGCGGTTGTACTGAAAGAAACAGATTGGATAAGCGCCTTGTCGAAGGTCATTCCAACATTTTCGAACCAACTATGCTGTAGCAATACCAGAAAACAAATTAACACTAAGGAGAATTGAATCAGAAAAAATGTTTTAAGTTCTGGGTCGTTAAAATAGCCTTTTAATGAACGCCCACTAGCTGCAGCATAATGCAAAGCAAAGTTAAGGGCTGCTATCCAAAGAAAAACAACACAAACAATATTGACACCTACACTATCGAAATGCCCTAGGCTAGCATCATAATTACTGAAGCCTCCGATAGCGATAGTAGAAAAAGCATGGCAAATGGCATCAAACCAATTCATTCCTACAGCCCAATAAGCGATAGTACATGCGACTGTCAAAGATAGATAGATATACCAAAGATGTTTGGCAGTATCTGCAATTCTGGGCGTCATTTTTGAGTCTTTCACAGGTCCTAGGGTTTCAGCTCGGTATAACTGCATGCCCCCTACGCCCAATATCGGCAAAATAGCGACAGCAAGTACAATGATCCCCATTCCACCCAACCATTGCAGCTGTTGACGATAAAACTGAACAGCCTTAGGCAAATAATCAATACCTTCAATGACTGTGGCACCCGTTGTGGTTAAGCCTGAAAATGACTCAAAAAAAGCATCTGTTGTAGACATGTGAGGTTGTTCTAACAACAAAAAGGGCAACGCACCAAAACTAGCCAATACGGTCCAAAACAACACGACTATTAAAAAGCCTTCTTTGGCTCTTAAATCGAACTTGTACTGCCTATTTGGATACCAAATCGCTAAGCCAGTGGTAAGACATAAAATAAATGCCATTAAAAAAGGTAAGCCACTGCCATCAGCATAAAGAATAGAGACAATTGCGGGGGGATCATAGTGACGCTTAATAACGCAATAAGTAATCCCAGAATACGAATGATGGTACGATATTGCATGATTTAAGATAAACTCGTTTTAATAAAGCCTAGTAACGGCATGAATGTAATCACTGTAAAATTCATTTAGATAATTATTGTCTGCTAATCGTTAAATCAAAAGAGAAATTTAAAAAAACACTCAAACAAAAATGTTTGTTGGTACTTACACACTTTCATTTATAAATTCATCAATGTAAATAGAAAGACTAAGCTACAAACCACTGGAATAGAGGCTTATATTTTTTTGATTTTAACTATTGTTAAAATCAACTGAAATATTTTATAAAATAGCTATCCACTAACCAAAAATCTGTGTATCTTTTAGCACGCTCGAATTTTAGTAATTTGACTGTAACTTTTTTATCCACACCGACACTTTATCACGCTTACTATTATTTCATACTATAAAAAAGCAATTAAGGTGCTGTTTTTTATATTAATTTTTAATTTTTGCAACTAGAAATTAAAAATTCAAACATCCCTCTCTATAATGTTATCTACCTAGTTATCCACAGTTATTAAACAAATTCAAGAATAGATGAAGCAATCAAGATATGGCATGCTTCTTTCTCGAACTTCCCTTAACACTAAACAAATATGCTGAGCTTTAATATGACAAACCCAGACAATTCTTCCTCGCCTTCCCCACTTATATTGGTAGACGGTTCATCGTATTTATTTCGAGCTTATCACGTTCCTTATTTGCAAGCTCTATCGACCTCATATGGTCAACCTACGGGTGCGATTACTGGGGTGTTAAATATGATCAAGAGCCTACAGAAAGATTATCCCACAGGAAATATTGTTGTGGTGTTCGACGCTAAAGGAAAAACATTTCGAAACGACCTTTATACTGAATACAAAGCTAATCGCCCTCCTATGCCAGACGATTTACGCACTCAAATCACACCTTTACATAATATTATTGAAGCCCTAGGTTTGCCTTTGCTGGTGATAGAAGGGGTTGAAGCAGATGACGTAATTGGAACGCTTGCTCATCAGGCGTCACAAATTGGCATGGAAACCATTATATCTACTGGCGATAAAGATATGGCTCAATTAGTCAATCCCCATGTCAGACTCATTAATACTATGACCAATGTTGAATTGGATGAAGCCTCAGTACTCGAAAAGTTTGGCGTAAAGCCCAATCAGATTATCGATTACTTGGCGTTAATGGGAGACAAAGTCGATAATATTCCAGGAGTTGATAAATGTGGCCCCAAAACAGCAGCTAAATGGCTAACTGAGCATGGCACTCTTGAGCAAGTAATAAAAAATGCTGAGAACGTAAAAGGTAAAATAGGAGAACATTTGCGTAATGCCTTAGGGCACCTGCCACTATCATACGAATTGGCCACAATTAAACTGGATGTAACCTTGCCGGTAAAAGTGGATGAACTAAAAGCAAGTCAACAAAATACCGATAGACTAATAGAACTTGGTAAGCAGTTTGAGCTAAAAAGGCTACTTGCCGATGCAGAAAAACAAGCGACGACTTCTACTACCGCTACAGCTGAACAAACAGCGTCATCCAATCCAGCGACGAAAGAAACTGACTATCAGTGTATTCTGACTCAACAAGATTTCGACAAATGGATCGAAAAACTAAATGGCGCAGATTTAATCGCGTTTGATACCGAAACCACAAGCCTCAATTATATGGAAGCGGAAATAGTAGGCGTGTCATTTGCAGTCTCTGAGGGAGAAGCCGCTTACGTTCCTCTTGCTCATGACTACCCAGATGCACCAGAACAACTCGATAGAAACGAAGTGCTCGCGGTATTAAAGCCAATTCTCGAAAGCCCAAAAATCAAAAAAGTGGGGCAACATTTAAAATACGACAAAAATGTATTGGCCAATTATCATATCAATCTACAAGGCGTAGCCTTTGATACTATGCTCGAATCATACGTATTAAACAGCGTAGCCACAAAACATGACATGGATAGCCTTGCTAAAACCTATCTAGATATCAACACCATACATTTCGAAGACATTGCTGGAAAAGGAGCGAAACAGTTAACTTTCAATCAAATATCGCTTGATGATGCTGCCCCCTATGCCGCAGAAGATGCAGACATCACGTTGCGCCTACATAATGTGCTTGCAAAAAAGTTAGCCGAAGACAGTCAATTAAACAGCGTATTTAGCGACATTGAACTACCACTTTCAAGTGTATTAGCACGTATGGAGCAATTCGGAGTTCTGATTGACAGCCAGCAATTAGCGCAGCAGAGTCAAGATCTTGCATCAAGGATCATCAATTTAGAAAAAGAAGTTTACGAACTCGCCGGAGAAGAGTTCAATCTAGGCTCCCCCAAACAATTGCAGGAAATTCTCTACAAAAAAATGGATTTACCTGTATTGAAAAAAACGCCGAAAGGCGCCCCTTCTACCGCCGAAGAAGTACTTCAAGAATTAGCCATCAGCTACCCTTTACCTAAGCTATTGATGGAGTACAGAGGCTTAAGTAAATTAAAAAATACATATACCGATAAGTTACCGAAAATGATTAACATGCGAACGGGCCGGGTGCACACCTCTTATCACCAAGCCATTGCAGCCACTGGTCGCTTATCGTCAACAGAACCCAATTTGCAAAACATACCGATCAGAACAGAAGAAGGGCGTAGAGTAAGGCAAGCATTTGTGGCTAGGCCAGGTTATAAAATAGTAGCCGCTGATTACTCTCAAATCGAATTACGCATTATGGCCCATCTATCTAGTGATAAAGGATTGCTTGCCGCCTTCGCAGCCGGCAGAGATATTCATACAGCTACAGCTTCAGAGGTATTCTCAACGCCTTTAGAAGACGTCAGTACAGAGCAACGTAGAAACGCTAAAGCCATCAATTTTGGTTTAATTTATGGAATGTCAGCATTTGGACTATCAAGACAACTTAATATTCCTCGCCATGACGCACAAAAATACATGGATCTTTATTTTGAACGCTACCCGGCAGTTCTGACCTATATGGAAAACACACGCGCATTAGCTAAAGAAAAAGGTTATGTATCTACAGTATTTGGACGTCGCTTATATTTACCAGAAATAAATTCCAGTAACGGTATGCGCAGAAAAGGCGCAGAACGAGCAGCTATTAACGCTCCTATGCAAGGAACAGCAGCGGATATTATCAAGAAAGCAATGTTAGCAGTTGATCAATGGATAATAGAGCACACAGAAGACGACATTAAAATGATTATGCAAGTTCATGATGAGTTAGTGTTTGAAATAAAAGAACATAAAATAGCAGAGTATCAGTCCAAAATAATTGAACTAATGGAAAACGCTGTATCACTTAGTGTACCGCTGACTGTCGAGGCTGGCATAGGTGAAAACTGGGACGAGGCACATTAGTTTGATTTTTACGAAATAAGTAAAACCTATACTCTAAAGTAATAAATTATTAAATTCGCCTTGGCATATATACACCGAATCAATTAAACTTAAAACTGTAGGGTACAGAGGTAAGATTTATCTAACCTTTGCTTGAACCTCGGCACTTGCCGAGGTTTTTTTGCCTAAAATAAATGAATAAATATGGCGCGAATAAATTTATCCAAAAAAATCATTTTATTGGGAACAAAACCTAAAACTCGCTGTCTGTATATAGGCTTGTTGGTGTATCAACAATGCAGATGTAATTTGTATGTGTTTTCTCAAAGTGCTTTGCCCTATACTTCTGTATAGGGCTTTTTTTTACTCTTCGGTTAATCCAAACCATTCATCCAATTTACCTTGCAATTGATCGAGTCCAATTCCATTTAAAGAAGAAAAGACTTCAACTGTGACATCACCACAAAAAGCCATAGCCGCTTCACGGGTCATCAATAACTGCTCTTTGCGCTTTCCTGACTTAAGTTTATCGGCTTTAGTCAATAATGCTAAGACAGGTAAATCAGCCGCTACAGCCCAATGAATTAACTCTTGGTCCAAATCTTTGAAAGGATGCCTAATATCCATCAGCACAACCAAACCTTTGATACTTTCTCTTTTTTGTAGATATTCACCTAGAGATTTTTGCCACTTTTTCTTAACTTCTAAGGGCACTTGTGCAAACCCATATCCCGGCAAATCAACTAAACGGCGGGTTTCATCCAGTGTAAACACGTTAATTAATTGCGTTCTACCAGGAGTTTTACTGGTTCTAGCTAAGCCTTTTTGTCTGGTTAATTTATTGAGTGCGCTAGATTTGCCCGCATTTGAACGCCCAGCAAAAGCAATTTCAATTCCCTCATCGGGACCTAAATGTGAAATATCTGGCGCACTAATACTGAACTTCACTTGACTATAATAACTCACGAAAACTCCTAGAAAGCTATAAAAACTCACAGCTTTGAAATAATATTTACGTTATTATACCAGCTTAAAGGGGCATGACACTCTGCTTTGCGGTAGATATTAGTCAACTTATGTCACGATTTTATTTTACTCACGCTTTAAATGTGTAAAATACTAGGATCTAAAACAAGGATCAATCCGCTAATCAATTGCTTAACGAGAAAAAATGAAAAATACGAGCCTACTAATTTGTTTACTTTTAAGCTTTAGTGCTTCATCTATTGCCCAAGGTGATGCCGAAAAAGGTAAAGCCAAATCTATAGCCTGTGGTGCATGCCACGGTGCAGACGGCAATAGTGCGATATCTTTGAACCCTAAACTAGCAGGCCAGCATGCTAAATACTTAGTAAAACAATTAAACGACTTTAAACTAGCCAGCCAAACAGGCGGCAGTGAAGGTCGTAATAATGCAGTGATGAACGGCATGGCAGCAGCGCTTAGCGAACAAGATATTCAAGACATCGCAGCTTATTTTTCAAGTCAAACCGGAACACAAGGCGAAACACCTGAAAATTTTGTAGAACTTGGTAGCAAGTTATACAAAGGTGGCGATTTAGAAAGAGGCATTACAGCGTGTATTGCATGCCATGGTCCTCGAGGCAACGGTACAAGTTTGTCAGGTTTTCCTGATATCAGTGGACAACATACGGATTATGTCAAAGCCCAGTTAAAAGCTTTTCGCTCAGGTGACCGTACAAACTCTGCGAATGGGATGATGGAAGATATCGCTAAAAAAATGTCAGACAATGACATTGAAGTATTAGCCAATTATGTAGCTGGCCTACACTAAACAAACAAGTTAGTGACCATATGGGCTGAATTGGCCAAATTTAACTCCCAAGTTGCAATTTATTTGTTAATTTAGTTGTAAATAAGTTGTAAATATTTGTTTATTCTGTATTCTTCAACGGTATTGAACAACACGGAACTACAGGCAAATAGCCTGATTAAAAAGCACTAAGGTAAACAAAGTTAACCTAGAGTATTGTAACTTTGAGAAATACATGGACGAATAATAATGCATCAGGATGATCGTATATTATGGTTTTCGTTAATAAACATAAAAAGTGAAAACGTTAATATCTTTGTTCGATTGAACAAGTCTTGGGAGAGGTGTCTACTGACACTCTTATCTTTAAAAAAGCGATAGTTTAACTATCGCTTTTTTCTATATTAAGTTCAGACAATTCAGGCTAATTAGCAAAAACTCATGTAATATTATCCCCCATTAATTATTGTTATACCGGTGTATCATGCCCAGAAAGAAAAAATCTCGTAAAGTAGGTCAAATTGGCATACCCAAATCATCTACAAATACACGTAAAGCTAAACCTGTCGAGAAGAGAGTTAAGAAACATTTAGGTAAACCCGCTGGTAGCCGAAATAGTGAAGCAAAGTTAGTTAAAGCAACGGGTGAAGCGAATTCCCCAAAAGACCCCCGACATGGCAGTAAGAAGCCTATAGATCTATTTGCTGCAGATACAAAAACAGTTGTATCTGAGCCTAAAGTAAAACACTTTTCACCTGCCCAAGAATTAGACGCGATAGAAAATAATCAACAGCTCAGCGATTTGTTAAATAAAATTGAACTTGGTAAAAAGGTCAGCAAAGAAGAGCAACACTTTGTCGATAAAAACTTAGCTAGACATAAAGTATTGTGTGAACTGCTTGGATTAAATGAAGAGCCGGAAGAGTCTACAGAATTTGAAGAAAACCCTATTGACTCATATGAAGCAATTAATATAGACGATTATAAAGACTAATCAGTATGCTTATATTTGCCCTCATTGTCGCACTACTTTTTGTATCCTCATTGGCATTTTATGCAGGCACTTTGTTATTTAAGCTTCAGGCTCAAAACAAAGCCCGTCAAGCCAATATAAACAAAAGAGTCACTAACATAACTGAAAGCATTCAAACCATTGCCAAAGGCGTAGAACAACAGCAATGCAACCTCTCAGAAGCAAGCATTCGCATCTACCACTTATTGGAAGGGTTACCGGTGTTAAACAAACCAGATTTTGCCAAACAATATCCCGCAATGTTTGAACTATATGAAGCAGTAAAAGACTTACCGACTCACCAAGAAAGAAACAAGCAGCCTAAAATGGAAACTCGGAAACAAGATATTAAGCGAGAGTCGTTAGAGTCGACATTAGAGTCAAGAATTCTCGCAGAAATGGAAAAGCTAGCGCATTTTAGCATCTAGTTGTATCGACTTACCGTAAACCAGTTTTAACAAAATGAACTTTAGCAAGGTATTTAACCATGCTGAAGTTTATTTAACATGACCATTGCTCTATTTCCAGCTCCCATACCCTCGTAAAAATCAGCAAACTGAACGAGGGATAACGATTGTCGTTTCAAGTTGAATTTTACAAACCATTCACTCACTTAAAAATGTGCCCCATTATATTTGGCTAATCAAAAACAAGCCCGTGCTCTTTACGAGTTCGAACAACACAGAGTAAACCCACTTAACACTCGCCTGAAAGGAATCCCCCAACGGCTTTTACTCTGCGCTCTCGATATTTGAAAGGGAACAAACATTGCTGGTACCGACGCCTTCTTCAAGAACCGCACGATGCATTCTGAGAGAGCACTTATCAATATGGATTGTATGAACACACCGCTACCTAAAAGATAAGTTTTATTTTATTGCCTTTTAGCCTACATACGGGCTGATACAAAAGGTATACTTGCGAATGTTTTTTTGAAATTTATTTAATATTTGGCAGGACGATGCAAAAGTTTGATAGTAAGACATTTCAGGGCCTAATTTTAGCGCTCCAAGATTATTGGGCACGCCAAGGTTGCGTCATTATACAACCCTTAGATATGGAAGTTGGGGCCGGAACTTTTCACCCAATGACATTTTTGAGATCTTTAGGGCCAGAGCCGATTAGTAGCGCCTATGTACAACCATGTCGTAGACCGACTGATGGTCGATACGGTGAAAACCCTAATCGCCTGCAACATTATTATCAGTTTCAAGTCATGCTTAAACCTTCCCCAGACAATATTCAAGAGCTGTATTTAGGCTCTCTTAAAGAGTTAGGTTTTGATCCCTTAGTACATGACATTAGGTTTGTAGAAGACAACTGGGAATCCCCCACCCTGGGCGCCTGGGGTCTTGGTTGGGAAGTTTGGTTAAATGGTATGGAAGTCACGCAATTTACCTATTTTCAACAAGTGGGCGGGCTTGAATGCTCACCTGTTACTGGCGAAATAACCTATGGTCTAGAAAGACTTGCCATGTACATACAAGGTGTAGATAGCATTTATGACTTAGTCTGGACAGACGGCCCAATGGGTAAAGTAACCTATGGTGATGTATTTCATCAAAATGAGGTTGAGCAATCAGCTTATAATTTTGAGCATGCTGATGTCGATGCTCTATTTGCCACTTTTGACCAATGCGAGAAAGATAGTCAGAATTTAATCGACAAAAACCTGCCTTTACCAGCATATGAACAAGTTATGAAAGCATCTCACGCTTTTAACTTACTAGACGCTAGACACGCTATTTCTGTAACTGAACGTCAGCGTTATATTCTAAGAGTAAGAACACTGTCCAAAGCCTGTGCACAAGCTTACTACGATGCACGTGAATCCCTTGGCTTTCCAATGTGTAAAAAGGAGAAGTAGTAGCCATGCGCACTGAAAATTTATTAGTAGAAATCGGAACAGAAGAGCTCCCCCGAAAGCGCTGGCTAAACTAGCATTAGCCTTTAAAGACAACATCTCAACTCAATTCTCTGAAAACGAATTGAGTTTTAAAGAAGTAAAATGGTACGCAACACCAAGGCGTTTAGCGGTAATAGTAAATGGTCTAGCTGAGTATCAAGCAGACAAAAGTGTTGAGAAACGAGGCCCTGCCCTTAGTGCAGCATTTGATGAAAATGGAGAGCCCACTAGAGCCGCTCAAGGTTGGGCTAAATCTAATGGTATTGAGGTTGCTCAGGCTGAACGATTGAAAACAGACAAGGGTGAATGGTTACTGTTTAAGGCCGATGTAAAAGGCCAAGTAATCAATGCCTTATTGCCAGACTTAATTGAAAAAGCACTGAAAGCATTGCCTATACCTAAACCTATGCGTTGGGGAGCGAAAACTACACAATTTATACGTCCGGTACACACTGTGACAATGCTGTTCGGCTCAGACCTAGTGCAAGGTTCTGTGTTAGGAATTCCATCGTCACGATTGGTTAAAGGCCACAGATTTCACTCCAATGCTCCTTTCGAGTTAAAGAGTGCTAATGATTATTTATCCGAACTAGAGAAACACTACGTCATTGCTGAATATGACGTGCGTAAAGCAAAGATTCTCGCACAAATAAACAAAGCGGCCCAAGATGAAAATGCGATAGCAGATATCAACGATGACCTTCTAGAAGAAGTCACTTCATTAGTCGAATGGCCTATTGCTTTAACCGCTAGCTTCGATGATTCGTTTTTAGACGTCCCTAAAGAAGCGCTCATTTATACAATGAAAGACGATCAGAAATATTTTCCATTGTTGAATAAAGATGGCCAATTGAAATCACGATTTGTGTTTATTACTAATATTGAAAGTAAGGACCCACAAACAGTCATCAGTGGTAATGAAAAGGTCATTAGGCCGCGGTTAGCTGACGCAGAGTTCTTCTTTAATACAGATAAAAAGAACACTTTAGAGTCTAGGCTTGAAAGCTTAAAAACCATTTTGTTTCAAAAACAGTTAGGAACATTATTTGAAAAGTCGCAACGCATTGCGGCAATGGCAAAGAAAATTGCAGTCATGTTAAATGCAGATCAAGATGCCTCTTACCGAGCGGGTCTACTCTGTAAAACAGACCTCATGACAAATATGGTTATGGAGTTTCCAGATGTTCAGGGCGTTATGGGTATGCATTACGCAAGAGTAGATGGAGAGTCTGAGCTAGTTGCCATTGCTCAAAATGAGCAGTATATGCCCCGTTTTGCTGGTGATTCCTTACCGACATCAAACGTGAGTATTAGCGTTGCTTTAGCAGACAAAATAGATACTCTAGTTGGCATATTTGGTATTGGACAAACTCCAAAAGGCGACAAAGATCCGTTTGCGTTAAGACGTGCATCAATTGGTGTATTGCGTATTGCTGTCGAAAAATCACTGCCACTAGACTTAGAAGAGCTAGTAGAAGCTTCAATTACGACTTTTGAAGATAAGATAGAAACTGAAGGCTTAAAGGATAAAGTCGTCGATTTCATATTAGCGCGATTTAAAGCTTGGTATGGAGAGCAAGGAGTGGCAGCAGGCGTTGTTCAAGCTGTTGAAGTTAATCGCCCTACTCGTCCAGCTGATTTTGCAGCTCGTATTGAAGCAGTAAAGTCTTTCAGTACTTTAGATTCAGCGGAAGCGCTAGCAGCCGCCAACAAACGCGTAGCAAACATCTTAACTAAAAATCCTTATGACGCAGATACGCAACTCGATGCTAAATTATTTGTTGAGCCACAGGAAGTTGCGCTCGCTGAGGCACTAGAAACCTTAGAAAAGAAAATTGAACCCATGTTGGCCAAGTCTGATTATTCAAGTGCATTAACAGCCCTAGCAGAGCTTAAATTACCGATTGATGACTTCTTCGAAAATGTTATGGTAATGGCAGAAGATAAAGCAATAAGAATTAATCGTTTAACCTTGCTTTCAAGGCTTAGAGGACTATTTCTATGTTGTGCTGATATATCGGTTTTAAAATAGGATTCAATTTTAAGGTCGCTATCATGATAAAGAAAAATATATTTGTTTCACTCATTTTGCTCACAACAATATTGAGTGGCTGTGCAAGCACGGCTATAGATACGTTCACCCAAGAAGATAATTATGACTCCCTATATCTAAGGGGAGTATTTACTTGGTGGGAAGCAGATGAGAAATATAAGCTAGTAGAAAAATCAGAACAGGTTTATTCAACAAGTATAGAACTAATTGCAGATGGTCAGCCTTATGATTTTAAATTTGCTGATGCAGAATGGACACCTGGATTAAATTGTGGATTCTATCGGAAGAAAGATCAGGTAATTATACTAGGTAAAGCAGTCAGTACTAATTGTGAATCAACAGACGAGAACTTTAGATTTACGCCTAAGGAAACAGGCACATTTGAGTTTACTATTGATTTTAGTGGATTCGGTTCACCAGATGTCATAGTGAACAAACTATAGTTTTCTCCAAATAAACAACTACAAGCAAAAAAGGTCACTCGTTAATGTGGCCTTTTTTATTTGTCCTATTATCATAGATCCTACTAATTATCCCCAATAAAGATAGTTGCCATTGCGATGGCCTCGCGAGTCATTCAGCGTTTAAAGAAACTGCTATCAACTATTCCTAACCTACAGCACTCATTCAAATATCAACAACCAAAAAGTTGACGAAAACACAGATAGGTTAGGTAGAGTGAGTTTTTCGAGCGTAACAATATCCCCTAGGTTTCACGGCAATTCACGAAAAGTAGGTTACCAACTAACCTGTTATACCTAGGTCAGTCAAGAAACCAAACAGTCACCCAATGAATGCCAGCCAGATTGAGACGAGCGAGAGGCATGTACAAAACTCCAACAGTTAACACTATATACATATTATGTTTATTTTTATAATATGTATTCAATACATTTTATTTACATAGTCATTAATCATTGGAAAGAATTATGAAACCCTACTTCATAGGAGCATCTATTGCTTCGGCGCTTGTATTTATGTCAGCGTGCAACAACAGCACTTCATCTACAGAAACATCAGTGCAATCAACAAAGGTCACTCAACCAGCGACGAAAGCCACCAGTGAGTTAGAGCAAACGGCACGTCTTAAACTGAAAACCCTTGAAAGAATAATGGCTCAAGCTCGTGCTAAAGACATAGATGTAACCCGTGAGGAAACCGTTGTGTGGTTTGCTAACGAATTCTTAAAGTTCGCAAATTGGGATGAAAACAATCAAGATGCCATTACTTATCTCATGGGCGAGTACTATGGATTTAAGGACAAAAAGGAAGAACTGGCGGCCATGGTCCCTGACTTTCAACGCGAGAAAGTTTTGAGTATTCTGGATGGTGGTATTGCTGAACTTTCCGCCGTATTAAGTGGCGACATTCAACGACGCCCTGTTAACAAGGTGGACTGGAAAAATATTGAAGTTAGTGACGATATGCTGCTGAGTAATGGAAAACCCATTTTCTTGTACGATTATTTCTCAAAGTCGGTTGGCCGTCCGTTGACCGATACCCAAGTCTATAATGATCACCTGGGTGCGATTTTTCACGGTGGCGAAAACCTATATCCAGTCGATCATGACAGAGCGATCAATTCATTTTTGCTCAATGAAGATCGCACCTTCAATCAAGAACTTTTAAAGGAAGTCACAGATATCTCTGATACAAATGTAGGCTTTCTGATCTATTGGAACATGGGAATTCCTGAATGGGTAGAGAAACTAGAGCCTGAGGTCCGCTTGGGCCGATCCTTGTTCACTGGTTACGATATTGATAATCCACTAGTTAGAGATGTTTGGGGGACAATTGCCAAAGAAACCGGCGCCCTTACACGCGGGAAAAAAGTGTCTCAACTCGGTTACATTCTCGCTAACGAACCTCACTGGTATACCATCAGTAGCGGTTGGACGCGAAGAACTGGCGAGATGCAGAATATATCTTCTTATACTGTCAACAAAGCCAGGCAGTGGCTACGCAACAAGTATCACGGCAACATTGAGCAACTCAATAAGAACTGGAATTCTCAGTATTCTAGTTTTGATACAATTGAAATTCCCATGCCCATTCCCGCTAAGTTAGAAGGCACTCCAAAGTTTTATGACCTCGCTCGCTATAATATGGATCGCGCTATCGATTGGTTCACTTTTGTTCAGAATGAGCTTCATAAAGGCAATCCAGATGCGGATACCCATATCAAAATAATGCCACACTTGTTTACCGATGATCAACGTCATCAAGGCATTGATTTAGAAGCACTCACTGATTTGACAACTATGATTGGCGATGATGCCAAAGCCCGTGAGACACGCAGCCGAACGGCGAAAAATCCAGAAGCATGGGAAGCACATTATGCTTATTTTTGGGAAGAACTCAGTTTAGCATACGACTTCATGGAGTCCGTATCTCCGAATAAAATCCACGTCAATTCAGAGTCTCACTTTCTGTCTGCAGGCAATTGGCGAGAATTCGATACTTCAGTAGAGTATGTAGAAAGCGTCTACTGGCTAGCGACTGTTCAGGGCATGGATGTTAATTTGGCATGGTTCTGGGCCAGAGACCCTGATGGCTCCCCTGAAGACCGCTTAGAAGGCGAACTTAATTTCTTTGATAATGCCCTCGCTGGCTCCTTTGCTGGTTCGGTTAACCAACAGCCACATATTGCCAATGCCTACACGCAGGTTATGTATGACTTAAATAGTTTCTCAGAAGAGATTATGGCGCTGCGAGCTCAGCGTCGGCCAATTCGTCTGTTTCATTCCGAAACGTCAGCTATTAACAAGACGAACCATATGAGCCAACAATTTAAATTGTACGAGAAAATTTACTTTGATGGTTTCCCAGTAGGATTTGTTACGGAAAATATCATTAAAAAACAAGATAATAAATCATGGGATACAGTGGTTGTCTATAAGACTGAGTATGTCACCCAAGCCGAGCTAAATACATTGCAAACCTATTTGGATCAAGGCGGTACAGTAATTATAGATAGTAATGAAAGCTTAAGTAAAAACGAATATGGACAGCCACACACAAAAACACTATCAGCCAGTAAAGGCAATCTAATTAATCTAGCTGGCAAAGCCGACATTGCAGAGATTCGTCAAGTCTCTCTTAAAAGCGCTTCCAATGGCTTGCCTGACTTAGTACTTGATGAGAATAATGGTACAGAATATAAAGGTGTTAATTGGCGAGCCGTAAAGCAAGAGAATGGCAGTTATTTGGTAAATTTGAATAATCTAGGCAAACATAAAGCTAAGCTTACGCTCTCCTTGAAAGGAGGAGAAAAACTTAACATAACTAATATGATGACAGGTAAATCAATGAAGGATCACTTCCAATTAGCCCCTAAAGGCGTATTGTTATTGCACGTTACAGTTGAATAACTGTTCCAGTATTTGCAAACTGCCGAGGTTACAAAAGGCGGTATCCCCTTTTGTAAATATGTTTCCATAAAGAGATTCTCTTTATGGAAACATCAAGCGGTGATAGTGCTGATCTTTAATGATAAGTAACAGAATGAACCCCACGGTTTTTGAACAAGGCGTCGCGGTATGAAGGAATGATAGTTCTCTTTTGTATGCCAAAAAATTAAAGCAAAAGCCGCTAAGACAATATTCCTTTCAGGGTATTAGTACTGTGAAATTTTAAGTAAAGCGTCAATGAACAAGAATTGGTTCAAAAAGAGATGAATCTACAAGTAATGTTACAAGCTCAGAGATACTCAAGTACCTAATCGATAGGAGTCTCATTAAGGGCAGAGAACATATTGCTCTTTGATTTAAAAATTCTAATAATATCTGCGCTATCCGTTTTCAGCAATAGATGCCCTTCTCGCTCATGATAATGAAATATGAGAGAAGTAATTAGTTTATGAAGACTAGCGGCACCTGAATACACTACACCGCTGCAACTAAGTCAGTGGCTAATAATCCCTATCCCTTCGAATTAAACAAATGTTGGCATACAGAAACCAGTATTCTTATTTTATTGTTGAGCTGCTTTTGAAAGCCGAGGGGTAGTAGTAAATAATTCGATTAATGTCATCGTGAATTGCGGCCGCACTTGAGTGTGGTATCGGCATAAACACCTATCCCAATTACCTATAAGAAAAAGCCAGCAAGAAATGCTGGCTTTAAAACCGTCCTTTTATTTTAGGACGGCTTTTTCAGTTGTCGTTTTTGAATAATTCAACTACACGTCTAAATTTGCAACTTTCAATGCGTTTTCTTCAATGAATGCTCGTCGCGGCTCAACTTGGTCACCCATAAGTGTGGTAAACAGTAGATCAGCACCGATTGCATCTTCAATTGTTACTTGTAACATTCTTCGCGTTGTCGGATCCATTGTAGTTTCCCACAGTTGACCAGGGTTCATTTCACCCAATCCTTTATAACGTTGAATGTATTGCCCTCTTTTCGATTCAGCCATTAACCAATCCAACGCTTCAACAAAACTAGAAACAGGCTTGGTTTTATCGTTTCTTTTTACAAAGCCACCTACTTCAATCATTCCGTTAATAGATTGATTTAGTTCTTTGATACGTTTGTATTCATTGGAATCAATAAACTCTTTATCGATTTTGTATTCTGTATCAATACCATGCAGTCTAATTATGATCGCAACATACCAATTGTTTCGTTCTGCATTGTGACGAACTTCAAATGAATAAGTAGCGCCATCTATTTCATCTTCTGTTAAGCCTTTAGTAAACTCATCTGCAAACTCAACGAGATTTGCTTCGCTATTAACGTCTTCAGAACTCAATATACCGCTATATACTAGCTTGTTAAGTATCACAGCAGGCATTAATCGGCTAATACGACCAATCATAGCAATTGTTGATTGATATTGTGCCACAAGAGATTCTAGAGCCACTCCGCTAATAGCTGGTGCGTCTTCATTCACATGTAGAGACGCGTTATCTAAAGCAATCGACGTTAGGTATTTAGTCAATGAGTCATCATCTTTTAAGTACTGCTCTTGTTTACCTTTCTTGGTTTTGTACAAAGGAGGTTGAGCAATATAGATATACCCTCTTTCGATTATTTCTGGCATTTGACGATAGAAGAACGTAAGCAACAATGTTCGTATATGCGAACCATCAACATCGGCATCGGTCATAATAATAATCCTATGATACCGAAGCTTTTCTGGATCATATTCATCGCGTCCAATACCACAACCCAATGCAGTAATCAGAGTCGCCACTTCTTGGGAAGAAAGCATTTTATCGAAGCGTGCTTTTTCTACATTAAGAATTTTACCTTTAAGAGGAAGGATGGCTTGGTTTTTACGATTACGCCCCTGCTTGGCTGAGCCGCCAGCAGAGTCCCCTTCCACTATATATAATTCAGATAAACCAGGATCTTTCTCTTGGCAGTCAGCCAATTTACCAGGCAAACCTGCTAAATCTAATGCCCCTTTGCGTCGTGTCATTTCTCGTGCTTTTCGAGCTGCTTCTCGCGCTCTTGCCGCATCGATAATTTTGCCAACAATAATTTTACTTTCAGTAGGGTTTTCAAGTAAAAACTCACTCAGCTTCTCACCCATAACGGTTTCAACTGCAGGTCTTACTTCTGAAGAAACTAATTTATCTTTAGTTTGCGAAGAGAACTTAGGATCCGGAACTTTAACTGAAATAATGGCAGTTAACCCTTCTCTCGCATCATCGCCACTGGTTGTTGTTTTGGTTTTTTTAGCTACACCTTCTTTGTCCATGTAGTTATTTAATGTACGAGTTAACGCACCTCTAAAACCAGCTAAATGGCTTCCACCATCTTTTTGAGGAATATTATTTGTAAAACAAAAAACATTTTCTTGGAAGCTATCATTCCATTGCATTGCTACTTCGACTGAAATTCCATCATCTCTATGGGAATCAAAGTAAAAGATCTTTTGATGCATAGGCGTTTTATTTTGATTTAAAAACTCTATAAAAGCAGTAATTCCGCCTTCATATTCGAACTTATCAGTTTTACCATCTCTTTCGTCTTCTAAAATGATACACACGCCAGAGTTAAGAAAAGATAGTTCACGTAGTTTTTTAGCTAAAATGTCATAGTGAAATTCTACATTGGTGAAGGTTTCTTCACTTGGCCAAAAGCGAATACTTGTACCTGTTGATTCAGATTCACCAATAACTGATAGCGGACTTTGTGGCTCACCATGTTTATATTCTTGTTCGTGAAGTTTCCCTGCTCGTCTTATTTGTATTTGTAACTTTTTAGACAAAGCATTCACCACAGAAACACCAACGCCGTGTAAACCACCAGACACTTTATAAGAGTTATCGTCAAATTTACCACCGGCATGTAGCACAGTCATAATAACTTCTGCTGCTGAAACCCCTTCTTCTTCATGAATTTCTGTAGGAATACCACGCCCATCATCTTTCACGGAAACAGAACCATCAATGTGAATCTTTACGTTAATACTTGAACAATGTCCCGCTAAAGCTTCATCAATAGAGTTATCTACAACCTCAAATACCATGTGGTGAAGTCCAGTACCATCGTCTGTATCACCTATATACATTCCAGGTCTTTTTCTAACAGCATCAAGCCCTTTTAGAACTTTGATACTCGACGAATCATACACATTTTCTTCTGCCATTCGGTTAAATCTCCTCTCTCACCTGGCCATGTTCCACGTGAAACACTGCTTTATCATTATAATTATTTAGAAAATCTAGTTCATTTAAATCAATGGCTGTCACAAACAATTGCGAGTCTGAACCATATAACTTGTTAATAAACACTTTCCTCTTTTCTTCATCTAGCTCTGCACCAATATCATCCAAAAGATACACTGATGTTTTACCTGTCTTTTCGTACAAATACTGTGTTTGAGCCAACTGCATTGCAGCTACTAGCATTCTAAGTTGCCCTCTTGAAAGCAACTCTTGTGCAGGTATACCTTTTGCCTTAATTCTTAAATCAGCCTTATGTGGTCCTACACTAACAAAACCATTTTTTTGATCTCTATGAATATTTTTGGCTAATGCATCAGCCAAACTAACACCCTTTTCCCATCCCCTATAATACGAAATTTCCAAAAAAATCTCAGGTAAAAAGTCCTTTAAGTTCAAATTAATTAGCTCAATTAACTTATCGTTCAGTAAAGATTCTCGGTAGTCTGAAATAGCTTCCCCTTGCCTTTGAAACAATTCTAACCAATATTGTTTCTCTTGATTATTACGAGAAGTTTTGTAAATTGAATTTAACTGCTTTAAGGACTTTCTGAATATTTGAATTTGTGAATTGAATGGTTGTTCCACGTGAAACAATAACCAATCTAAATAAGTCCTACGTAATTTCGGAGCCCCTAAGAGAAGGTCTGAACTTTGTGGAGTAAATATTTGAATTGGTAAATGACTTGCTAACTCCGTAGCTTTTTGTCTTTTTTCGCCATTTATATTTATGGTACACGTATCGTTATGATCTCGAGCCAATCCTAATCTATGTATGTCAGAGACTCCCTCTTTTGAGATAGCGCAAAAAACAGTAAAGCCGAGCTCTGCAGTTTTGATAACATTCTTATGCTTATTGGTTCGGAACGAACGAGCAAAACCTAAATAGTGAATAGCTTCTAAAATAGAAGACTTGCCACTACCATTATCCCCAATAAACAAATTTAGTTTTCTATTGGGAACGAGTGACAACTCTTTAATATTTCTAAAAGAACGTATCTGGACCTTGTCCAGTTTCATTTAATGTTTCTTCTTAAAGTGGAATAAAAACTATCTATAGTCTCATCGGCATAATAACGTATAAAGCAGAGTCATCTTTAGCATCTTCAATTAAGGCGCTACTATTAGAGTCTGCTAAAGTAATACGCACATCTTCACAATTTAAGCCATTCATAACGTCAATTAAGTAAGCAACGTTAAAACCAATTTCTAGATCATCGCCTGCATAATCGACATCAACAATTTCTTCAGCTTCTTCTTGCTCTGGGTTATTAGCCGTTATCTTCAATTCGGCATTAGAAAGGTTCAGACGAACACCTCTAAACTTTTCATTTGATAAGATAGACGCCCTAGAGAATGCTTGTTTAAGCACATCTTTGCTAGACTCAATTTTCTTATCACCATCTTTTGGTAAAACTCTACGGTAATCTGGAAAACGCCCATCTACTAACTTACTAGTAAATATGAAATCCGTAGAAAAAATACGAATATGATTAGAGCCCACTTGGACTTTAACTAACTTATCGTTGTCTTCGATTAATCGAATGATTTCTAATACGCCCTTTCTAGGAATAATGACCTGCCTATTTGGCAAAGGAGCACTATCATAACTTAATCGACAAAGAGCCAATCTATGCCCATCTGTGGCAACTGTACGAATTAAATTATCTTCCGTTTCTAAAGACATTCCATTTAAGTAATAACGAACGTCTTGCTGAGCCATACAAAAATGTGTGCTATCTATTAGTCGTTTTAAATCATGTTGTGAAATTTCAAATTCTAATTCACCTTGCCAATCTTCTAAATTCGGATAATCTTCAGCAGACAAAGTGGATAAACTGTATTTACTACGTCCAGAACGTAATAATGCTTTATTACCATCGACACTGAATTCAATATTGCTTCCGTCAGTTAACCCTTTACAAATGTCTAATAACTTCTTTGCTGGGACAGTAATTTCACCTTCCACAAACTCACCTGTTAAGGTTACATTAGAGATCAACTCAACCTCTAAATCTGTACCAGTTAACCAAAGTGAGTTATCACTAACCTTTATTAAAACATTAGATAAAATTGGAAGTGTATGACGACGCTCAACAGCACCTGAGACTAATTGCAGTGGCTGTAAAAAGTTTTCTCTACTAATACTAAATTTCATTTTTATACTCATGAATATTTTATGAAGAAAGTGTACGAATTAGATTTTGATAGTCTTCTTTTATATCATGACTTTCTTCTCTAAGTTGAACTATTTTACGGCAAGCATGCAATACCGTTGTATGATCACGACCACCAAAAGCATCCCCTATCTCGGGTAAGCTATGGTTAGTTAATTCTTTAGATAACGCCATAGCCATTTGCCTTGGTCTAGCGACACTTCGGCTACGGCGTTTTGACAAAATGTCAGCCATTTTGATTTTATAATACTCGGCGACTGTTTTTTGAATATTATCAATTGTGACGAGCTTTTCTTGTAGGGCTAACAAGTCTCGTAACGCCTCTCTAACAAAGTCAATCGTAATAGGCCTACCTGTAAAATTAGCGTTAGCAATTACCCTATTAAGTGCGCCTTCTAACTCCCTAACATTTGACCTTAATCGTTTAGCAATAAAAAATGCCACTTCGTCTGGAAGGAATATTTTATTCTCTACAGCTTTGCGCATCAAAATAGCCACACGAGTTTCTAATTCAGGTGGTTCAATGGCAATAGTTAGCCCCCAGCCAAATCGAGATTTAAGCCTATCTTCTACACCAGAAATTTCTTTAGGGTAACGGTCAGAGGTAAGAATAATTTGTTGATTACCTTCTAACAGAGCATTGAATGTATGAAAAAATTCTTCTTGAGAACGCTCTTTATTGGCAAAAAACTGAATATCATCGATAAGTAATGCATCTACGGATCGATAGTAACGTTTGAATTCTTCGATAGCATTATTTTGCAATGCTTTAACCATGTCCTGAACAAATCGTTCAGAATGCATATACACAACAGTAGCATTTTTTTCTTATCCATTATGCCATTGCCTACAGCATGCAATAAATGAGTTTTACCTAGACCCGTGCCACCATAAATAAATAGTGGGTTATATGCACCACCAGGGTTATCAGCTACTTGTTGTGATGCTGCTCTAGCTAACTGGTTTGATTTACCTTCAACAAAATTATCAAATTTATAGGTTAAGTTAATGTTACTTTTGTGAGCTGGCACTTCTGTGCTATTTGGAGTGCTATTAGGCAAGATACTATTTAAGTTGCTTTGAGAATTGGCTTGGCTAGACACAACTGTTTTTGCCAAAGGCTCTTGAGGATTACTGTTACTTTGTATGCCAACTTTCCCATTATTGACTTCAAAACGCAATTGAGGTGTTTTATCTCCACAAAACTCAGTTAACAAGCTGTTTATTTGCGCGAAATATTTATCACGAACCCAATCCAATACAAAGCGATTGGGTGCAAACAAAGATTAAATACCCATCGCCATGTTCCGCCTGAAGAGGCCTTATCCACATACTAAATTGCTGAATGGGTAAATCTTGCTGCAGCCTTTCCAGACATTGATTCCACATAGACATTAAAAAATGACTCCAACCCTCGTTAAAAAAGGGCCTTTTTAAAGGACAAACCCACAACATTATGTATTAACGACAAACACAATAACAGTGCAGTATTTAACCAAAAATTGAATAAATAAAAATTGACTGTGGATTATCTCGCTTTCCCCCTAAGAAGGCAACATACTTTTGTAAATAAACAGAAATTAATTAATAACTATATGTTTTATATATATTTAATAATAAAATCAATTAGAGTTTAATTAGTAGAACCATCTATCAACTGTTTATTTTTATTCGAGTTTAAATTCCGATAAAAAACAAATCAGAATTATTTTGTGGATAAAATACCAAAATTGGATTTTTATTAACTTTGTCCTTAGTAGCCGAGTAAAACTGAATTGACTAAATATTTAGTTTTAAAGCAACTTATTGATTGACAAAAGTCTTAGTGATCCCTATTATTCAGCGTCATTTTTGAGCACGGTGTATTCCAGTATTGGTTTTCACGTAATTGCTCATTTTGTTTTAACCTTATGTATAGAGCGGGACTAGGTCATGAAAAGAACTTTTCAACCAAGCAACTTAAAACGTAAGCGTTCACACGGTTTTCGTGCCCGTATGGCGACTAAAAATGGCCGCAAGGTTATTGCTAATCGTCGTGCTAAAGGCCGTGCTCGTTTATCAGCTTAATTAATCAAGGTGGGTGAAAATAACTTTTCTCGGGAGCTAAGACTACTTACTCCCACCCACTTTGAATATGTTTTCAAAAAAGCAATTCCTTCTGTTTCTCCCCAAATTACCTTATTAGCAAGATTTAACGATATTAATAATCCTCGTTTAGGTATTACTTTATCTAAAAAACGGGTGAAATATGCTCACGATAGAAATAGAGTGAAGCGTTTAATTCGTGAGAGTTTTCGCGTGAAAAGACAAACATTCCCAAATATTGATATAGTGGTGGTTGGTAAATCAGGCCTCGATAAAATGTCAAATGAAGAAATAGTTTTGTTACTTGGTAAATTATGGAAAAAATTAGTATCGCGTTGCGAAAAATCCCAATTGGACTAATTAAATTTTACCAAATTTTTATTTCTCCGATGTTGGGACCAACATGCAGATTTCATCCGAGTTGTTCTTATTACTCAATTGAAGCAATAACAAAGCATGGATTTATAAAAGGTAGTTGGTTAAGCATTAAACGTATATCGAAATGCCACCCACTACACTCAGGAGGGCACGATCCAGTCCCTGAGAAAAAGAAAAGAAAATAATGATTTTTATTCTTATGCCCATATTAATAATAAGTTGTTAGCAAAAAAGTAATATAACAGTGGTTTAATGGTTTCAAATTAATAAGTCACACGTATAAACAAGTAGTTAATTAGAGTATTTTATGGAATCCCAACGCAGTTTTTTATTAATTGCCTTAGCGTTTGTCTCTTTTATGTTATGGCAGCAATGGCAAGTAGATTATGGACCTCAACCTGTAGCGGCACCTACTGCTGCAGAGCAGAAAAATTCAGTTGATTCGCCTCCTAATACAGAAGATGTACCTATTGGTTCAACCACTGGACAAACTTTTGAAGCGAGTAACGTTCAAACGGGAAAAATAATTACTGTAAAAACAGATACTCTAGATTTGAGTATTGATACGGTAGGTGGTGATGTCATATCTGCCAATCTTGTTAAATTTCCAGTAGTTCAAAATTCTCCCGAATCCTATAGTTTACTGCGACCTAATGGGCAAGAACTATTCATTGCTCAAAGTGGTTTGATTGGTAAAGACGGTCCAGATAGTAAAGGGCGTCCTACTTACACTTCTACTGAAAATAGCTATACCCTCAAAGGCGATACCTTAACTGTACCGCTAACTTTAGTTACACCAGATGGCGTAAAAATTACTAAGACCTTTTTGTTTACTAAAGGTAGTCACAAAATTGATGTCAGTTATATTATTGAAAATAACACTAGCGATTCAAAACAACTACAGCAGTTTGGTCAGCTTAAACAAAGCATGTTAAAAGAAGATGGCAGCATGTTTATGCCAACTTATAGAGGCGCAGCGATTTCTACAGATGAAGATAAATACGAAAAGTATACCTTCGACGACATGGCTGAAAAAGGGCTGAAGAAAACCACAGTAGCCGGTTGGGCCGCTATGATAGAACACTATTTTGTTTCTGCTTGGATACCACCTCAAGATGAAACCAATTTTCTGTTCAGCCGAGTATTACAAAACACTAACGGTGTGATCGGCTTTACTGGACAACCTGTAACTGTAAAACCTGGTGAAACCGCACAAATTACCAGTGCATTATATTTAGGTCCTAAAGATCAAGATACCCTAGCAGAACTAGCTAGAGGTCTTGATTTAACGGTGGACTACGGGTTTTTATGGATGATATCCAAATACTTGTTCCACTTCTTGCAATTTATCCATAGCTTGGTAGGAAACTGGGGATTCTCAATTATTATAATCACAATTGTGGTTAAAGGAGCCATGTACCCACTGACGAAAAAGCAATATGAATCAATGGCAAAAATGCGTGCACTTAAACCTAAGATGGACGCTTTAAAAGAACGCTATGGCGAAGATAAGCAAAAAATGCAACAAGCCATGATGAAAATGTATAAAGAAGACAAAGTTAACCCTATGGGTGGTTGTTTCCCTCTTTTACTACAAATGCCTATTTTCTTAGCTTTATATTGGGTACTACTAGAAAGTGTAGAATTAAGACACGCTGATTTTATATTTTGGATCACTGACTTAAGTGCAAAAGACCCGTTCTTTGTATTACCGATATTAACGGGTATCAGCATGTACTTGTTACAAAAACTTCAGCCCATGACGATGACTGACCCAATGCAACAGAAAATCATGCAGTTTATGCCGGTAGCAATGAGTTTGTTCTTCTTCATTTTCCCAGCAGGCTTAGTTTTATACTGGTTAATCAGTAATATCATTACTTTAGTTCAAGCTAAGTTTATCTATGCATCAATGGAAAAACGCGGTTTACAAACTAAGTAAATAAAACAATCTATAGCCCGTTTTATACTTAATTAAGTTATAAAACGGGCTTTTTTTGCTTAAATAAAGTCAAATAGGCAAAACTAACAAAAGAGGAATGAATATGCCGTCGCTAGATATAGTGTCAGAAATAGATTTAGTCGAAGTAAGAAATGCGGTCGACAATGCCAATCGAGAACTTAGTACCCGCTTCGACTTTAGAGGTGTACAAGCCTCTTTTAGCTTTGCAGACGAAATTGTCACGCTTAAAGCTGAAGGCGATTTCCAAATTAAACAAATGATGGATATGTTACGAACATCTTGTGCAAAACGAGGCGTCAATAACGCTTCTTTAGATCCTCAAGAAATAGATATTTCTGGTAAGACTTATAAAAGAGCCGTGAAGTTTAAACAAGGCATAGAGCAGCCTGTAGCAAAGAAACTAATCAAACTTATTAAAGATGCAAAACTAAAAGTTCAAGCTCAAATACAAGCAGACCAAGTACGAGTAACAGGCAAGAAACGAGATGACTTACAGAAAGTTATTGCACTAGCCAAAGACTCCGACATAGATCAACCGCTACAATTTACTAACTTTAGAGACTAGCTAAACATGAATTCAAATGGCTTTTCTGAACAACAAGATACTATCGTTGCCCAAGCCACAGCGTCAAGGAAAAGGCGGTGTGGGAATAATTCGAGTATCGGGAAGTTTAGCCAGTGAAGTGGCTATAAAAATACTGGGTAAAGTACCCAAAACCCGCCAAGCAGAGTATCTAACTTTTTCCGATACACACAATAATATGCTTGATCAGGGAATAGCGATATTCTTTAAAAATCCTCATTCTTTTACCGGTGAAGATGTATTGGAGTTACAAGGCCATGGCGGGCAAGTAGTTCTGGACATGTTACTTAACGCCATATTGCATATTCCCAAAATAAGAATCGCTAATCCAGGTGAGTTTAGTGAACGCGCATTTTTGAACGATAAGTTAGATTTAGCTCAAGCAGAAGCTATTTCCGATTTGATAGACGCCAGTTCTGAACAAGCAGCAAAAGGCGCTTTGCGTTCATTACAAGGGGCATTTTCTGAGAATATTCATGCTCTGGTAGAACAAGTAATTCATTTACGTATGTATGTTGAAGCTGCTATTGATTTCCCTGATGAAGAAATCGACTTTTTAAGCGATGGCAAAATTCAACAAGATCTAAACAACATCATTCAGTCTTTCGAATCATTGCGTCAACAAACTAAACAAGGCGCATTACTTAGAGAAGGCATGCGAGTTGTCATTGCAGGCAAACCCAATGCCGGCAAATCAAGTTTGTTAAATGCTCTAGCCGGTAAAGACGCAGCAATAGTTACCGATGTCGCAGGCACCACTCGAGATGTTTTAAAAGAACATATCCACATCGATGGTATGCCACTACATATTATCGACACAGCCGGTTTGCGTGACAGCCCAGACAAAGTTGAGAAAATCGGTATTGAACGAGCTTGGCAAGAGATACACCAAGCAGATCGTATTCTATTTATGTTAGACAGTACTGAATCGACAGAAACACAGCCAGACCAGATATGGCCAGAATTCTATCAGCAAATTCCAAAAAATATCGGTCTCAGTGTTATTCGTAATAAAGTTGATTTGACTAACGAAAATCCCGGCTTTAACAACAGTGGTAAATATCCGGTTATTTCACTTTCCGCTAGCAGTCAGATAGGCATTCATTATTTAACTGAACATTTGAAAGACTGTATGGGATTTAATTCTGGATCCGAAGGGCAATTCATTGCTCGTCGTCGCCATTTAGACGCAATTGATAGAGCCGCAGAACACCTATATTTAGGCAAACATCAACTTGAAGAAAATATTGCCGGCGAGTTATTAGCCGAAGAGTTACGTTTAACCCAACAACATTTAAACGAAATTACCGGCGAATTTAGTTCAGATGATCTATTAAGTAAAATATTCTCGTCGTTTTGTATAGGAAAGTAGACATGGCACAATACGAAATAATAGTAGGCAGTGTTTTAGGTGCAAGTGAATACGTGGCAGAAGCTTTACAAACCGAACTAGAATCCCAAAATCACACAACCAATATCCACTTGTCACCCAATTTGCCTGACATAGATCCAGCTGCAATTTGGCTTTTTTGCAGTTCGACTCATGGTGCTGGCGACCTACCAGACAACTTACAACCTTTTTTCGACAGTTTGATAAACAGCCAATAAAACCGAAATATTTCACAGTTGTTGGTTTAGGTGATTCGAGTTACGACACATTTTGTTTTGCTGCAAAGCATATAGAGCAACAATTGACGATTGCCGGAAGCGAGCTGATCGAACCTTGTTTACATATAGACGTATTAAATCATCCAATTCCAGAGGATGTTGCAGTAGAATGGCTACAAAGTTGGATTAATCAATAGTCGAACAGACACATAGTAGTTTTAATGCAAATAAATAAAGCTGAACAAACCGCCCTACTTCAATCGTTAAGCAATGATGCCCGTACTTTATACTTACTGGGTATTAGACCTTCTGTCGACGAAAAAACAGCAAAAACGCCCCCTTTGAATTACAAGAGTTTGTTAATTTTACTCAATGCCAAAGAAGAGAAATATACACTAGGTCGCCAGGTAAATAGTCTGATTAAAGAACTACTGAATGTTGGCTTAGTCAATTTCCAAGAAGAAGTTGAGCTGAACCATAGTTTCAACGGTAAAGTTCTATTACTACCGCTGACGACTATGGAAGAAAATGAATATTCAAATCTTCACCTTAATTGGCATACAATGAAACTAAATTGGACGCCTAATGAAAAGCTAGTGGCAGATTTGTCAAAATTAGTCGGCATAATAGATTACCAATATTCAGCTAATGAATTAGGGGACTTTATTGCTTACTGGTTAGGTCGCCCCGAATCTCAATTTACTGAATATCAATGGACACAAAAATTTGTGTTTAATTTGAAAAAAATGCGCTTAGCCCATGGTTTTAAACCCACTCAAAAAATAGGCCAGCAAATTGTTCAAACACAAGCAGGTATAGAAGCCGACGAAAATACCAAAAATTTAGTGGCTAAATACGGTAAAACAGTAAAAACTTAACACAAACAAAAATGGGACAGCGATTCTAGTGAACAGTATTAAAGATAGAATTCAACAATTAGGTAAAGCCCTAGGTCGTCAACATATTCCAGACAACTACACAGACTATGCTAGTTTAAAAATGGAGTATGAAGCATTAGCGAATCGTGACGTTAAGCAATTACAAAAAGAAAGTAAAAAACAACGTATCCAAGAAATTCAAGGTCGTTCAGATCTTAATTCAAAATGGACATTTGCAAACTTAGTCGAAGATAGCCAAGATGTTATCGAAGCAGTCAGTTATGCCAGATCTTTTATTGCCGCCCATGAAGATTTAAGTTGGCGAAAAAGTGGCGCCCACATGATGATATTTTATGGAGATTATGGCCGTGGAAAATCTCACACGGCAGGCGCTATTGCCCACGAATTAATTGAAAAGTTTGAAATATCTGTTCTATACCGACAATTATCTAGCCTACTTGATATGCGACTATTCTCATATGATTTCGGTGCTAATGATAACGCTGGACAAAAATACCGAGAAATTAATCAAGAATTACTGGATGTAGATTTGCTCATCTTAGATGAAGTATGTGTCAACGAAACCATTCTCAAAAAGAACGCACAAAGTTGGTTAGGTAATGTACTTAGACAAAGACTCGCCAATCACAAAAATTGTATTTTAATTACTAATCATAACTTAGTGGAATTAGAAAACGCTATTGGTCGCTACTGCTTTGAATCAATTAAAGAATACGATACCTATAAAGTGAAATTTTCAGGCCCAAGTAGGCGTAAAGAAATTATTCCTACACAACCTGAATCACAAGCCGTACGTAAAACTTCTGGTTATCAACCAAACCAAGTTAAATAAAATGTATTAACTACAGAAGACTACCATCTAGCTATAAAGAATTATGCCAAGTAAATTGGCTTATACCTACTATGGCTACCTAACATGCTCTGAGTAGGAGTTTACTGCATCATCATAAGTAACCTGAGTTCTGAATAAGAAGCATCGCTTAAGCTAAACAGTCCAATGCCGCTAGACACAAAAAGAGCGTATTCGAGAGGTTCGCTTATCCAGCGATTCAGGTTAACTAGTTAGTCTAATGAGTAAAGTAAAAAGCGGCCATCACTCATAAAATATTTCTAGCTTTTGTTCCCTAATTTAATAGTCTTTACCCTTTTCAAACAGGTTATCTAACCTGAGTTCTGGATAATAAGTGTCGTTCTAATTTAAATTATAATTCAATAGCTTAACGTCATTCATTTACATCACTTTACTTAATGGCTTACTTGGTGACGAAATTTTTCGCGTATAGCAAGGCGGATTGTCGTACGTCATAACGTGTTATTGCTAGATAATCCAACGCCGCTAGACACAAATAGAGCGTTATCGAGAGGTTCAGCATATTCAGGATTCAGGATTCAGGTTATCTAGAGTAATCCCAGCTAAATTGTAGTTTTCAAAATTATTTTTAAAATAATTTTTGCACATTAATGATCGAAAAATGCGGTGGTTGTTGATAAAGATCTAAATTTGACAGAAATTTAGATCTTTGCCTTAAAGATCAAGATCTAAACAGATTTAATCTAATTTTAGATCACAAGTTACGCACAGTTAGATCAAAAGATTTGTCGTACTGTGAGTAAAATAGGGTATAACTACGGTACAAATCATTTATATCCACTGTATACAAATATTAAAAACTAGCCTTGTGGATAAAAGAGCTACTTGTACCCACTTTATACCTCTTTGATCAATGACTATCCACATAGTCATGATCAATATAACTAACTGTTTTAGATATAAAAAAAGCCTTATCAACAGAAAACTAGCTACTTAATAATAGTAGTAATAAATAAAGATCTAAAAGATCTTAAATATATAAAGCAGATCATTGATCTGAAATTGAATGAATTTTAAGCATTTTACTTCTTGTGAATTACATATAGAATATGCGCCCCATTTTATTTGGGAAATTTTGATCAAAGTAATAGAGGAATTTCATGTTTTATCAACAACAGTTTGACGTAATCGTTGTAGGTGGTGGTCACGCAGGTACTGAAGCCGCATTAGCTTCTGCACGCATGGGTGTCAATACTTTATTACTTACACACAATATTGAAACCTTAGGCCAAATGTCTTGTAACCCCGCTATAGGCGGTATTGGTAAAGGTCACCTGGTAAAAGAAATTGACGCACTAGGTGGTGCAATGGCAAGCGCCATAGATAAAGCCGGTATCCAATTTAGAACCTTGAACTCTAGTAAAGGTCCAGCAGTAAGGGCGACACGAGCTCAAGCTGATCGATCCCTTTATCGAACTGAAATTCGAAAACTGATTGAAAACCAAGAAAATCTGACATTATTTCAACAATCTTGCGATGATCTGATCGTAGAACAGGATCAAGTTGTAGGTGTTGTCACTCAAATGGGTTTAAAATTCCGAGCTAAGGCGGTTGTAATCACCGTAGGGACCTTTTTGGGCGGTACCATACACATCGGCCTAGAAAATTATAAAGGAGGCCGTGCTGGCGATCCTCCTTCGATCGCATTGGCTGATCGTTTACGTGCTTTACCTTTTAGAGTTGATCGTCTAAAAACTGGAACACCCGCAAGATTAGATGCTAGAACACTTAATTATGACGTCATGCAAAAACAGGATGGTGATACACCCGTACCTGTATTTTCATTTTTAGGTAAGCCTAGCGATCACCCTCAACAAATACCTTGTTATATTACTTACACGAATGAAAAAACACATGAAATAATACGCGGTGGATTAGATAGATCTCCTATGTACACTGGCGTTATAGAAGGTATTGGACCAAGATACTGTCCTTCGATAGAAGACAAAATTCATCGTTTTGCAGACAAAGATTCACATCAAATTTTTGTTGAACCAGAGGGGTTGAATAGTATTGAAGTTTATCCAAATGGTATATCAACGAGTCTTCCATTTGATGTACAAATGAATCTAGTTCGTTCAATAAAAGGTTTCGAAAATGCACATATTATTCGACTAGGATATGCGATCGAATATGACTTTTTTGATCCGCGGGATCTAAAACAGACTTTAGAAACAAAATATATTGCCGGTCTATTCTTTGCTGGTCAAATAAATGGCACAACAGGATACGAAGAAGCTGGCGCACAAGGCTTGCTAGCGGGGGCCAATGCGGCTCTTCAAGTACAACAAAAAGAAGCACTGATATTACGTCGAGATGAGGCTTATATGGGAGTTCTAGTTGATGATCTAGCAACCATGGGAACCAAAGAACCCTATCGAATGTTTACTAGTCGAGCAGAATATCGCTTGTTATTACGTGAAGACAACGCAGATCTTCGTTTAACCGCTAAAGGTCGATCCGCTGGCTTAGTAAATGATCAACGTTGGCAGGCATTTAATGAAAAATTAGAGGCTGTAGAGTTAGAAAGACAACGTTTACGATCAACTTGGATCCATCCTAATCATAATGCAGTTGCTGAACTTAATACCATCTTGAAAAATCCTGTAACCCGTGAAAACACGTTAGAAGATTTGATTAGACGTCCCGAGATGACTTACAAGAAATTAATGGCTATTGGCGAGTTAGGTCCTGAATTAGAAAACCCTCAAGCCGCTGAACAGGTTGAGATCCAAATTAAATACGCAGGCTATATTGAACGCCAAAAAGACGAAATTGCCAAAACATTGCGCAATGAAAATACCTTGATACCTGATGATTTCGATTTTAGTCAAATTTCAGGCTTGAGTAATGAAGTCGTGGCTAAGTTGTCAGATGCAAGACCTGAAACAATTGGTAAAGCGGGAAGAATTTCTGGTATTACCCCTGCTGCAGTGTCTCTGCTACTGGTTTATTTGAAAAAACATGGCCTGCTAGCTGGTAGCACCCACAACACTAAAAAAGTATCGGTTTAATGTCTGAATCTAGATTACTCAGTATTTTACAAAATAGCTTAGAAGATTGTGACTTAGCTATTTCTGTTGCCCAACAGCAAAAGTTAATTGCTTATGTCTCAATGATGGACAAATGGAACAAAGCTTACAACTTAACCTCTGTTCGTGATCCTGAGCAAATGATCATCAAGCATATTGTAGACTCTATTGTAGTCGCCCCATTTTTAGATGGATCCGAATACATAGATGTGGGTACGGGTCCAGGCTTACCTGGCATACCTTTAGCCATTATGTGTCCTCAGAAGAATTTCATTTTACTTGATAGCTTAGGTAAACGAGTGCGATTTATGAAGCAAGTCGCCTATGAATTAAAGATTGATAACATACAGCCAGTGCAATCACGGGTCGAAGAATTTAACCCAGAAGTAAAACTAGACGGAGTCTTGAGTAGAGCTTTTGCTTCGTTAAAAGATATGTTGCATTGGTGTCAACATCTTATAGATTCAGATGGCGTTTTTCTGGCGCTTAAAGGTCAACTACCAGTAAAAGAAATGAGCGACTTACCCGAGCAATTTGCAGTATTAGATACAATAAGGTTAACGGTACCTAAACTTGAAGGTGAACGACATATTGTTAAAATTAAAAAACAATCTAAACGCTATCCTTAACGCAACTAATTATTCATAATACTCGAATCTCTCAGATATGGAATCTGCTGACTAATAAATTGGGTGACTATTTTGGGCAAAATCATTGCAATCGCCAATCAAAAAGGTGGGGTTGGCAAAACCACCACTGCGGTAAATGTGGCTGCCTCTATGGCTGCTACTAAACGAAAAGTGTTACTTATCGATTTAGATCCACAAGGCAACGCTACTATGGGTAGTGGGGTTGATAAGTACAGTGTTGACAATACTTGCTACGAATTACTTATTGAAGAAAAACCTGTAGAAGAAGTATTGATTAAAGAAACGTCTGGAAAGTATGATTTGATAGCCGGCAATAGTGATATTACCGCTGCCGAAATTAAATTAATGGAAGTATTTGCTAGAGAAGTTCGGTTGCGCAATGCACTAGCACCTGTTAAAAATTACTACGACTTTATTTTTATTGACTGCCCTCCTTCGCTGAATCAATTAACGGTAAACGCAATGGCTGCGGCCGACTCTGTATTAGTGCCAATGCAGTGCGAATATTATGCGCTAGAAGGACTTAACAGCATTAATGGATACCATTAAAAAATTGGCTTCTGTGGTTAATCCTCAATTAAAAATTGAAGGTGTACTGCGTACTATGTACGATCCACGAAACAGATTAGCTAATGATGTATCAGAACAGCTGAAACGTCATTTTGGCGAACAAGTATACAGAACCGTTATTCCCAGAAATGTAAGACTAGCGGAAGCCCCCAGTTTTGGATCACCTGCTATGTATTATGACAAGTCTTCGACTGGAGCTAAGGCATATCTAGCTTTGGCTGGCGAAATATTACGCCGGAGTAAAAACGGCTAATAAAAATATTACGGCAATTAAAATAATTACAAAATCGATTTTGAGGAAAACATGTCTGCAAAAAGAGGGTTGGGTAGAGGTTTAGATGCACTTTTGGCAACCAGTCAAAGTCAAAAAGGCGGAAAACACCGAAGCCGAAGCGCCTGAACAACAAGGTGAACTTAGAAAAATCCCAGTTGAATTTTTGCAGCCAGGCAAATATCAACCTCGAAAGGATATGTCTCCAGAAGCGCTAGAGGATTTAGCTTCTTCAATTCGTTCTCAAGGCATTATTCAGCCTATTGTCGTACGCGAAATTGGTGAAGAAAAATATGAAATTATTGCTGGTGAAAGGCGATGGCGTTGCGTCGCAGATAGCTCAACTAGATGTTATACCTTGCTTAGTTAAAAACGTACCAGATGAATCTGCGGTAGCGATCGCCCTTATAGAAAATATTCAGCGTGAAGACTTAAATGCAATGGAAGAAGCGCAAGCGCTTGATCGCTTAATGGTCGAGTTTGAATTGACTCATCAAGAAGTGGCTACTGCTGTTGGTAAGTCCCGTACAACCGTTACTAATCTACTACGTCTGAATAACTTAAATGAAGACGTTAAATTATTACTTGAGTATGGTGATATTGAAATGGGTCACGCCCGCGCATTGTTGGCCCTTGAAGGTGAAAAAGCAAACAGAAGCGGCGCAAACTGTTTCTGGTAAAGGACTGACTGTTCGGGACACCGAAAATCTAGTGCGAAAATTACTAGAGCCCGCAAAAGAGAAAACTCCGGTTAAAGAAGATCCGGATGTGCAAAGGTTGCAAACGCAATTGTCTGAGAACCTAGGTGCGCCAGTTAGCATTGCACACAATGCTAAAGGAAAAGGCAAGTTAGTGATTAATTTTTCTAGTTTAGATCAACTTGATGGAATACTGACTCATATCAAGTGAAAAGGTTACACTCATAAGTATATATTTTAAATATATGTTAAGTTTTTAAGTGCTGAAACAAGAAATTAACAATTCGCTGCTCCCTTTACGAATAAAGGCTTGGAGAATAGTAAGTATTTATTCATATACAGTTACAAATTCTCTATTTTCTATTGTAAATGGCCACCAATTAAGTATAATTTTGGCGCTTTTGATTAAGGTTTAATGACAACGGGGTAACAATTGGCTACTAGCTTGGCTCAAGAAGGCCGACAATTGGCTAAAAAAAGTACTTCTTTTTCAAAGTGTAATTGCTTTAATTGTCAGCTTTATTTATTTTATTTTCTTTGGAAAATATCAAGCAATATCAGCTGTTTATGGTGGTTTGATATGTGTTTTACCAGGAATGGTATTTGCTTTCTTAGTATTCAGATATGCCGGTGCTAGTAAAAATAAGCTAGTAGTGCGGAGTTTTAGTAAAGGAAGTAAGCTTAAATTTTTATTTACCATAGTGATGTTTATATTGATTTATAAGTGGCAACACTTACAACCAATTGCTCTTTTAGTCACATATGCCGTAACGTTAATGGCTCAATGGCCAATTATTATTTTTTTGAATCGCGTTAGTCGTTAGATTAAATATTCGATAACGAGATTTAGTACTGATTTTTAACTTTAAAATTGTGGATGGCAAAATGGCAGAATCAGGTGGCGAGCAAACCGTCAGTGGTTACATTCAGCACCATTTAACTAATGCTTCGGTAGGTGAAGGTTTTTGGACTTTTCACGTAGATACTTTAGCTTGGTCAATAGTGTTGGGTTTCGTATTTATATTAAGTTTTAGAGCAGTAGCTAAAAAAGCAACGACAGGTGTGCCGGGTAAATGGCAGGCTTGTGTGGAGCTAATAGTCGAGTTTGTCGACGACACTGTTAAAAGTACTTATCACGGTAAAAGTGCGCTTATAGCACCTTTAGCATTAACCATATTTGTATGGGTACTGCTGATGAACTTTATGGATTTAATTCCTGTAGATTTCTTACCTTCATTTGCTCAATTTATTGGTGGTCAGTTGGGTTATGACCCACACCATGTATACATGAAAGTGGTACCAACTACTGATGTAAACATGACATTTGCCTTATCAATTGGTGTATTTGTATTGATGATTTTTTATTCAATAAAAATCAAGGGTGTAGGCGGTTTCTTAAAAGAACTTTATGCTCATCCTTTTAATACGCCTTGGTTATACTGGTTCAACTTTATTCTTGAGGTAGTGGCGTTATTGGCTAAGCCATTATCACTTTCACTACGTTTGTTCGGTAACTTATATGCCGGCGAACTTATCTTTATTCTTATCGCAGGCACAATAGGATTATGGCAGTTACCATTGCATTTCTTATGGGCTGCATTCCACTTGTTAGTTATTCCGTTACAAGCGTTCATTTTCATGATGTTAACCATCGTGTATCTGAGTTTAGCAAGTGAAGAACACTAATTTTATTGGAAAGAATTGAAACAGCTTAGGCTGGCCCTTTAAGGGGTAAGGCAAGGAAGCCTAAATACAAGTTTTATACGTTTTTTTATTAATCTTTAACTTAAACACAAGGTGAAAATCTATGGATGCATTAACTTTAGGTAATCTATATATCGCAGTTGGTATTTTGATTGGTCTATGCGCATTGGGGCCAGCAATTGGCTTCGGTCTTTTGGGTGGTAAATTTCTTGAGTCGGCAGCACGCCAACCTGAGCTAGCTCCTACTCTTCAAGTCAAAATGTTTATCGTAGCGGGTCTTATCGATGCAATCGCAATGATCGGTGTAGCGATCGCTCTTTATATGTTGTTTGTACTTGGTGCTTAATAGTAGTTATCCATTTCTTTCAACGAACTATTAAAGAGGAGTAGCGGTCTTGAACATCAATGCCACTCTACTTGGTGAACTGATAGCATTTATATTCTTCGTGTGGTTCTGCATGAAGTTTGTATGGCCCCCTATTATGGGCGCTATCGAAGAACGCCAACAAAAAATTGCTGATGGTTTAGCTGCATCTGAGCGAGGCGAAAAAGATCTCGAACTTGCTCAAGAAAAAGCAACCGAACAGCTTAAAGATGCAAAAGCGCAAGCAGCAGAAATTATAGAACAGGCCAAAAAGCGTGGTTCAACTATTGTTGACGAAGAAACGCAACGTGGTCATTCCGAGCGTGAGAAAATCATTGCTCAGGGATACTCAGAGATTGAAGCAGAAAGAAACCGCACAAAAGAAGAGCTACGTAAACAAGTAGCAGCTTTAGCTGTAGCCGGTGCTGAAAAAATCCTTGAGCGTGAAATTAATGCTGCAGCACAAAGTGACATAGTTGAAAAACTTGTCGCTGAGCTATAAGGGGAAAATGAGCTATGTCTGAATTGACTACTATCGCTCGCCCTTACGCTCAAGCTGCGTTCGATTACGCGGTCGAGAATAAAACGGTTCCCCAATGGCAAGATATGCTTGCCTTTGCTGCTGAAGTTTCAAAAAACGAGACGGTTAAGTCTTTATTAACTGGTTCGATAGCAGCAGAAAAACTCGCTGAAATTTTTAACGGCGTGTGTGGCGAACAACTCGACCAACAGGGTCAAAATTTTGTACAAGTTTTGGCTGAAAATAGACGTTTACAAGCGTTGCCTGATATTTCAGTTTTGTTTAATCAGCTTAAGGCCGATTTAGATAAAGAGATTGATGTTGATATTACTTCGGCTGTCAAACTTAACAAAAAACAACAAACTGAACTTAGTGCTTCTCTTGAAAAACGTCTTGAAAGAAAAGTTAAGCTAAATTGTAGCGTGGATCCTGAATTGATTGCCGGTGTTCTTATTAAAGCCGGTGACATAGTTATTGACGGTTCACTTCGTAGTAAATTAAACCGTCTGTCAGACGCGTTACAAGCATAACGGGGAAAGAGCATGCAACTGAATTCCACTGAAATTGCCGAACTAATCAAACAACGTATTGAGAAGTTCGAAGTAGTAAGTGAAGCTCGAAATGAAGGAACTATTGTTGGTGTAACCGACGGTATTATCCGTATCCATGGCCTTGCTGATGTAATGCAAGGTGAAATGATTGAGCTTCCTGGTAGTCGTTACGCTATCGCATTGAACCTTGAAAGAGATTCTGTAGGTGCGGTAGTTATGGGTCCTTACGCTGATTTACAAGAAGGCGTAAAAGTAAAATCTTCTGGCCGTATCTTAGAAGTACCAGTAGGTCGTAACCTACTTGGTCGTGTTGTAAACACACTAGGTGCACCTATCGATGGCAAAGGCGCTATCGATGCAGATGGTTTTGAACCTGTAGAAAAAATTGCACCGGGCGTTATTGAACGTCAATCGGTAGACCAACCTATTCAAACTGGTTATAAATCAGTTGATGCCATGATCCCTGTTGGTCGTGGACAACGTGAATTGGTTATCGGTGACCGTCAAACCGGTAAAACAGCATTAGCGATTGATGCCATCATCAATCAAAAAGATTCTGGTGTTAAATGTGTATACGTAGCGGTAGGGCAAAAAGCTTCTACAATTGCTAACGTAGTACGTAAATTAGAAGAACACGGCGCATTGGCTAATACCATTGTTGTTGCCGCTTCTGCCTCAGAATCTGCTGCATTACAATACTTAGCTCCGTACTCTGGTTGTACCATGGGTGAGTATTTCCGTGATCGCGGTGAAGATGCGTTAATCGTATATGATGACTTATCTAAGCAAGCTGTTGCCTATCGTCAAATTTCACTATTGTTACGTCGTCCACCAGGTCGTGAAGCGTATCCTGGAGATGTTTTCTATCTTCACTCACGTCTTCTAGAGCGTGCTGCACGTGTTAACGAAGCATATGTTGAAAAATTCACTAAAGGTGAAGTGAAAGGTAAAACAGGTTCTTTAACTGCACTACCTATCATTGAAACACAAGCCGGTGATGTATCAGCTTTCGTACCTACAAACGTAATTTCGATTACCGATGGTCAGATCTTCTTAGAATCTGATTTGTTTAACGCGGGTATTCGCCCAGCTGTTAACGCGGGTATTTCGGTATCACGTGTTGGTGGTGCTGCTCAAACTAAAATCATCAAAAAACTAGGTGGCGGTATTCGTCTAGCTCTAGCTCAGTATCGTGAATTAGCGGCGTTCTCGCAGTTTGCATCTGATCTTGATGAAGCAACTCGTGAACAACTTGAGCACGGTGAGCGCGTAGTAGAATTAATGAAACAGAACCAGTATGCACCTTTATCGGTAGCAGACATGGGTATTTCATTATTCGCTGTTGAAAAAGGTTTCTTGAAAGACGTTGCTCTAGATAAAATTCTAGACTTCGAAGCGTCTGCTCATTCCTTTATGAACAGTGAATATAGCGAGCTGATGAACACTATCAATACAACAGGTAATTTCGACAAAGAAATTGAAGCCACACTAAGTGAAGCTTTAACTAAGTTTAAAGAAACACAAACGTGGTAATCAATTAGGCTGCTGTCTCTTAATTTATAAGAGAACGGCAGTCATCAAGTTGAATAATCGGAGATAGAGTTTATGGCTAGCGGTAAAGAGATAAAAGGTAAGATCGGCAGTATTAAAAATACTCAGAAGATCACCAGCGCTATGGAAATGGTTGCAGCGTCTAAAATGAAAAAGGCGCAAGATCGTATGGCTTCAAGCCGTCCATATGCTGAGAACATTCGAAGTGTGATCGGTCACCTAGCTAACGCTAACCTTGAATATCGCCATCCATATTTGGAAGACCGCGAAGTAAAACGCGTGGGTTATATCGTTATTTCTACTGACCGTGGATTATGTGGTGGTTTAAACACCAACGAATTCAAAATGGTCGTAAAAGAAGCGAAAAAATGGCAAGACCAAGGTGTCGAAACTGATTTTGCAGCACTAGGTGCTAAGTCAGTAGCATTCTTCAATCGTTTTGGTGGCAATGTTTTAGCTGCTGAATCTGGTTTAGGTGATGCGCCTACCGTCAATGAAATCATTGGCTTAGTGCGTATTATGTTGGATGCATTTAACGATGGCAAAATAGACCGTTTATATTTGGTATTTAATAAGTTTGTAAATACCATGGCGCAAGAGCCGCAGATCGATCAATTGTTGCCTTTGCCAAAATCTGATGAACAAACATTACAACATCGTTGGGACTATATTTATGAACCCGATCCAAAGCCTATCCTAGATATGCTTTTGGTACGCTTCATAGAGTCTCAGGTGTACCAAGGTGTAGTTGAGAACGCTGCATCAGAGCAAGCTGCTCGTATGGTTGCAATGAAAGCTGCAACTGACAACGCAGGCGACTTAATTGACGACTTGCAATTGGTATACAACAAAGCTCGTCAAGCAGCTATTACACAAGAAATCAGTGAAATAGTCAGCGGCGCGGCAGCCGTCTAGTTTGTTAATAAAATCAGGCAAAGGTTTTAGAATTTAAGAGGAATTAACATGAGTCAAGGTAAGGTCGTCCAAATCATTGGCGCCGTAGTGGACATTGAGTTTCCACAAGATTCGGTTCCAAAAGTATATGACGCATTGCGAATTACCGAAGGTGATTTGCAAGGTTTGACCCTAGAAGTGCAGCAGCAACTTGGTGGTGGCGTAGTGCGAACAATCGCACTAGGTACAACTGATGGTTTGCGCCGTGGTTTAACAGTAGAAAATACTGGTGAAGCTATTCAGGTTCCAGTTGGTAAGGCTACACTAGGCCGTATCATGGATGTATTGGGTAACCCAATCGATGAAGCAGGTCCTATTGGTGAAGAAGAGCGTATGTCTATTCACCGTGAAGCACCTACTTATGAAGATCAATCAAGTTCAGTTGAACTACTAGAAACAGGCATCAAAGTTATCGACTTAGTATGTCCTTTCGCTAAAGGTGGTAAAGTTGGATTGTTCGGTGGTGCCGGTGTTGGTAAAACCGTAAACATGATGGAATTGATTCGTAACATCGCAATCGAGCACAGCGGCTACTCAGTATTTGCTGGTGTAGGTGAGCGTACTCGTGAAGGTAACGATTTCTATCACGAAATGAACGAATCAAACGTACTAGATAAAGTATCACTAGTTTACGGTCAAATGAATGAGCCTCCATGAAACCGTTTACGTGTTGCCTTGACTGGCTTAACTATGGCTGAAAAATTCCGTGACGAAGGTCGTGACGTTTTATTCTTCGTAGATAACATTTATCGTTATACGCTAGCTGGTACAGAAGTATCTGCACTACTAGGTCGTATGCCTTCTGCGGTAGGTTATCAGCCTACTCTTGCTGAAGAAATGGGTGTGCTACAAGAGCGTATCGCTTCTACTAAGACGGGTTCAATCACTTCAATCCAAGCGGTATACGTACCTGCGGATGATTTGACCGATCCATCACCAGCTACCACTTTTGCTCACTTAGATGCAACTGTTGTATTGTCTCGTGATATCGCGTCTTTGGGTATTTACCCAGCGGTTGATCCACTAGATTCAACGTCTCGTCAGCTTGACCCATTAGTTATTGGTCAAGAGCACTACGATACAGCTCGTGGCGTGCAATCAGTATTGCAACGTTATAAAGAACTGAAAGATATTATAGCTATTTTGGGTATGGATGAATTGTCTGAAGAAGACAAACAATCTGTATCTCGTGCACGTAAAATCCAACGTTTCTTGTCACAACCTTTCTTCGTAGCTGAAGTATTTACTGGTTCACCTGGTAAGTATGTTTCATTGAAAGACACCATCAGTGGCTTTAGAGGTATCTTGGAAGGTGAATATGATCACCTACCAGAGCAAGCTTTCTACATGGTTGGTTCCTATAGAAGAAGCAAGCGAAAAAGCTAAAAACATGTAATTTTTAGCCTATATTGTCCGAATAATGTGTCGGAAGTGCTCAGATAAACGAAACAACCTGCGCGCTTCCTACATGATGTTAAACAGAATAGGCTTAAAAATCGAATATGCATGTTTAAGAACTTTATTGGAGGTTCATTATGGCAATGACAGTACAACTTGACGTAGTAAGCGCCGAAACCAGTATTTTTTCCGGTTTAGTCGAAGCTATTCAAATAACAGGTAGCGAAGGTGAATTAGGTATCCATCCTGGTCATGCTCCTTTGTTAACTACCCTGTTACCTGGAATGGTACGTTTAGTTAAGCAACATGGTGATGAAGAAAACATCTACATCAACGGTGGCGTGCTAGAAATACAACCTGAGACCGTGACTGTATTGGCTGATACCGCTATTCGTGCTGAAGATTTAGACGAACAAGCTGCTCTTGATGCGAAAAAACGCGCTGAAGAGCATATTGCCAACCAAGGTGCTGATTTTAATTACGCTGAAGCAGCTGCAGAGCTAGCCGAAGCAATTGCCCAGTTAAGATTAATTCAAAAACTGCGTAAGTAATTTAAGATAAATATCTGAAACATTTTTAAACAATGTTTCATGTGGAACCCGATATAGTGAATAACTTGTCGGGTTTTTTGTTTTTGGCATTAATACCAATGCGTATTGGCAAGTAACCTGAATCCTCGGATAAGCCAGAACCTCTGGATAACGCTCTTTTTATGTCTAGTGGCTTTTTGATTGTTTAGCAATAACAGGTTATTACGTACAACAACCTGCCTTGATATACACGAAAAATTTCGTTACCGAGTACGCTGTGTAAGAGCCTCAGGGGCATTCTTTTTAGGCGAGTGTTGAGTGGGGGTATTCTGTGTTGTTCGAACTCAAAAGAACACTGGCTACTATTCATTCCGGATTGCTATTACGTACCTCAGCAAACCGTAATTGCTGCATTTTTAAGAAAAGAGTAAGCAATGCAGAACAATCAACTTGCTTAGTGTTCGTCAACACGTACGTCACCGCTTCTAAGGTAGATAAGCCATTTTTCTGTTTGGTTTGCCTTATTCTATACTGCCCTTCAGGTGGATTATCAAAGTGCCAACTAGTCAATTGCTGTAGCCATGGATTTAAATGCCACATTTTCAGTGCCTTACGCCAAGACGCATCGATAAAAATGATTGTATGTTGCTGGCTAAATTGTGCTGATTTGTCTGCTGTACTAAAGGCCGATTCAATAGCTAAACTGTTAATGTTTGGGTAACAAAGGCTAAATTGGCTAGGTGCTGTTGTAACCTCTATGGCCAACTCACTAAAATCTTCCGCGCTCTCGCCTTGTATTACCTGAAGGTTTTTTAGGCCTAGCTGTAATAACCTGACTGTATTTTTTAGCATGTGTTGCTTCTTTGGGATGTTGCAGAATAATAATGCGTAAGGGAGAGATAATTGGCGACAACCATTGGCATACACAGGTCACCTCTGGGTAATAGCAGTTATGACATTGTTTTCTTTTGGTGACGTGTTTAATTGGCATTTAATTTCATGTGATACGACAAATAATCGCATAATCGTGTTAATTGAAATAAGATAATGCACGATACTTTAACAAATTTTAAAACAGCTTGGATGTTTATGTGCCTAAATAAAAATTCTTATTCAATTGGTTTAACTTTCGTATCTATTGGTCTTTAAAATGCCAACTAATAATATTGACTATATCCCGCATCAGCCGTTTACCAATGGCTCATTTGACCATATTCAGCAGCAGCTAATGCGAGCTCAGAGACAAAAATGGTTTGTTCTGCTGGGGACGTTTTTGCTCGTGTTTATGTTGGCTAGTTTGTGGGTTTGGACTCGCCCTGCCATATACAGTAGTCAAGCCGTGCTGCTTTTTACGTTTCCTGCACAAACCGAATTGGAGTTCTCTGAACTTGTGCAGCGTAAAGTTGAGGCGCATCAACAAAAACTACTCAGTCAGTAGTTTGACTCAATCAGTATTGCACACCTTAGAGCAAAATGTAGGCTTACAAGTGACGCCTGAAAGTAAACCGCAATTGTTTTCTGCTGCCGCCAACGGCAGATTTATTACATTATCGGCTAACCATCATTCAGCTGAAATATTACAACCTGTGCTATCTACTTGGATTGCAGAATACTTAGCATTGGAGTCTGCTGAAAAAGTAAAAAACAATTCCCAAAATTTAGCTTCTAGTAATACTCAACTACAAAGTATTGAGCAAAAAATTACGGCAAAACAACGGGCAATTGAATTGTTTGCCAAAGAAAACGACATCACGTCACTCGAACGTGACGAAAATAGAGTCTTAAATAAAATTAAAGCTCTAAGCGCTAATTTAGACCAAGCAATTGCCGAGAGAACAGCTGCTCAATCTTCACTTAATAGCCTGTTAGAATCGGTAAACAAAGGTCAGTCAATTATACGAGATATTGACAAAGAACAAATTAACAAGACTCGACAAGAACTACAGCTACTGCAAAGTGAGCTTACTGCATTGGAAAGCAAATATACCCAAGTATATTTAGCACGAGACCCGGTAATAGTCGCTAAGCAACAGACTCAGTTAGCCCTGAAGCAGTCATTGGCTGAACAGTTAGAGCAGAGCCAACAGTATTATTTACAAGAAGCTGAACGAGATCTTAGCCAATCAATAGACAACGTAAAACAGACAGAAAGGCAGTTCAGGTTAGAAAACAAACAAGCTCAAGATTTTAGTCAAAGGCTACAAGCGTATAAAGTACTGACGACAGAATTAGATGCTATTCAACAGCAAGCGCAAACTATTCGCGATAACTTGGTGGTGCAAGAGGTATCAAAACCATTTGACGCCACTATTACTATTCTAGAGCAGCCATTCACGCCTGAAAGCCCAACTGGCCCCGATTATTGGCGTATGACTATATTCAGCCTATTGGCGTCTCTCGGTTGTGGTGTATTTGCATTGCTATTGTTTGGCTACATAGTGAAACAAAAACAACCAACTAACACAGCTACTAACTTTGTAGTAATGCCGGGGCAGCTATGACAAGGACCTTATAACCAGTTATCTAATGAACAACATACCAAGCTGAATGTAAGGGACCCACATCTGCGCCTTGGCGAACATGCATCTAGCCATGTTGATTCGTTGAGAATATTGTCTGTAGCCGAAAATCAAGCGTTATACAGGGTAGCTAATAAGCAAGGTAAAGTGTTACTCGCCCTACTCTATTCTGGGGTACAGGTAGAAGAACTGGCCTTACTGTCAAAAACAAGCTTTAAAGATAACTATGCTAGGGTGCAAATCTTAGGTGAACAGTCTCGTATTCTTAATATAGACGCGCACTATTCCTTAGCATTGGCTGAATTATGTGAAAGCAAAAATGATTCTGCTCCTATTTGGTCAAATTTAATTGGTAAAGATGACTTTACTCAAATAATTCTGAACGCCGCGCATGACGCAGAGCTAGCATTTCCAGACCAGCTAAGTGCAGACACACTCAGACATTCTTATATTACTTATTTGGTGTCTCAGGGGGCCCGACTGAACGACCTTGAGCTGATAGTTGGTCATATTCCACCACGTGATCTAGCAGAATACCGTAAGGTTAAGCGTCAGGGGCCGCTTTTGGAGCTAGCTGATATTGACCTCTATTATCCATTAATTAGCTGATATGAGCTCGCCTAAGCACTATCAACACATTTGGCGTACAGTCCAACTTATCCCTAAAGGTAAAGTGGCAAGTTACGGACAAATTGCAGATTTAGCAGGCTTACCCGGCCGAGCAAGACTGGTTGGAAAGTCTCTAGGGTTTGTGCCGCAAGAAATAAAAGTGCCCCTAGTACAGGGTATTACGTTCAAATGGCCAAATCGCTTTTCCTACAGGCTCGGAGCAAGCCGAAACACAAATAGGCTTGTTACAAGAGGAAGACGTTGTGATACTAAATAACCGTGTCAATATGAAGTTGTTCAAATGGACACCGGATTTAATTGATATTTTATACAAATTGGAATTTTAGGTATTGTTTCTATCTTCACTATTAATGACAATGACTGCTATTGGCAGACAGCTAAGTAAGGCTTAATTTTGTTTAAAATTTTCGACATCGATGAATTAGAAGTAGGCATGTTTGTTGAGTCTATCGCCAAACAATCTGGTACCTTAAAAATTAAAAGTCGTGGCAGAATCACCTCCTCTAAAGCAATCCAATACCTCAAAGAAAAGGGGATCAAGCAGGTTAATGTTGATTTAAGTAAACAACTCAAGCCTGAACCGTCAGAGCCTGAACCCGTACCAGAGCCAAAAAGAAAAAGGCGCAATCATTTGCAGATGAAATCGTTCATGCAGCTAAACTGTTTGAGCAGGGCAAAGGTCTACAAAAGAAAATTACTAAATCGCGTAGCGCTGCAGCCTGCCAGTTGATATATCGGTTCATAGAGAATTTACCTCCAGTTTAGTTTCTTCTATCGACCGTAACCCAAATGCACTTATGTGTATGTCCAAAATTCGTGAGAAAGACTCATATCTACTTGAACACTCATTGAATGTTGCTATTTTGCTGGCAAATTTTGCGATTCAATTGGGACTTAAAGATGATGTCGTACAGGAGTTGGCGCTATCCGGCTTTTTACACGACATTGGTAAAATCAACATACCAGATGAAATTTTGCATAAAGCTATGGTAGAATTAACTGATGAAGAAATGGACGTGATGCGCAAACACGTGCAATTTGGGGTCGACGTCTTAGTTGATATGCAAATCCCTTCTTCTATTATTCGTACCATTAGCGAGCACCATGAAAGACTAGATGGCGCTGGCTACCCTAAACAGCTCGATGATCATGAGATAAGCGACTTTGGACGGATGATCGCTATAGCAGATACTTATGACGCGATTACCGCACACCGCTGTTACAAAGCTGGTATGCCTTCGAAAAAGGCCCTACAAATATTGATAAAAGACTCACCACACAAATATGATCAAAAGTTAGTCATGCAATTTGTAAAAAGTGTGGGAATTTATCCAGTCGGTACATTAGTTAAATTAAACAATGAAAAGATAGCTATGGTCTTACAACAGCATCCTAGCGAATCAACTAAACCAAAAGTTAAAGTATTTTACTCAGCTAAGAATCAGCATTACCTACCACCAGTAGACATCGACCTAGCGACCCAAGCTGATGGAGTAAAAATAACTGAATCGATTATAGCCAGTGATTATAATCTCGACTTTAATAAATACTTTAAAGAATCTATTGCAGTTTAAATTGAACTAGAATCTTTCATAATCAAAATCAACTGATCAGTCGTTACCGATGACGGACAAATCCTTTGTTCACCAATTCTTCGCGGATGGCTTCAGGATCTTGTGAATTAAATGACTCACTGTTTTTCTGTACATAACGAGCTAGTTTTTGTTGTAATTTACGAGTTAAACAGGACATCTATGCTTCTCAATAGGGGTAAAAAGAATACCTTAATTTCAAGAGAAATTCGGTAAACCTAGTTATATTATGGGTAAAACCCACTTTATTTAGTGACTAAGTAGACTTTAATCAATAAACAGGCCAATAATTATATTCTTTTAAATTCAATGAGATAGGATGTCTTTTATTTGTTACTGTAAAAAAACTGACACATTATTAGTGAAATGTTAAAAGTAGACAATATGCCATCTATTTTTTTCTTTTGTCTAATCGTTGTTCAGTAAGGGCAATATAATTTGGATTAAACTTTCTATATTTACCGGTTTTGCGCCATGAGCGTTCATGCCTATTGTAAGGTAACTTTGTACATCTTTTTCTAGTACATTGGCCGATAACGCTACAATAGGAATGTGAGATATCTTTGGGTTTGGATGGGCACGAATAATCCTAGTGGCTTCAATACCATCCATGATCGGCATATGAATATCCATAAGGATTATTTGAAAGGTATTAAACTCATTAAGTAAATCAATTGCCTCTTTACCATGATTAGCAATGCTGACTTTTGCCCCTTCGTCAGTCAGTAAGTGCTCTATTACAACTTGATTTATCTCGTTATCTTCAACAACTAGAATATCTACATTTGCCAACCTATTGATGGGGGTAATAACTTGTTTTTTGGGAGCCTTGGCGTTTAAACATTCTTCCATAGCTTTATAAAGTGTGCCGGCATGGCATGGTTTGCTTAGTACATGACTAATATGTAATTGGTCGCTCTCACTTTTAAAGGTGGATATTTCATATGCAGAAACAATAATCACTTTAGGTTGAGTGTTTAAGGCTAATTTTCTTACTTCTTCTATAAAGGTTGCACCGTCCATTACAGGCATAGTCCAGTCAGAAACAATCAGTTTTATGTCATATTCATTGTTTGTCAGAACTTCTAAACCATCTAGTGCCGATTGTACAGGAATTGGCCGTACCCCTATGTTTCTTAAAAAGTTAGTGAGTATTTTTAATGCAATTGGATTGTCATCAACAACTAACACATCAATATTATCGAGCTTGCCACTTGTTTTGTCACTTTCGATGAGAACCTTTTTGTTCAACTCTAAGCGCATCACTGCGGTAAAAGTACTGCCTTCGTTTTTGCGGCTGTCCACCGATATATTGCCCCCATTGACTGACACAATCTTTGGCTAATGGCTAGACCAAGCCCAGTGCCACCAAATTTTCGAGTGGTGGAGGTGTCTGCTTGACTAAACTTTTTAAACAAATTTCCAATTTGGCTTTCCTCTAAGCCCACTCCGGTGTCTATCACTTTAAATTGCACGTCGAATGTATGCTCTAACTGCGCATGCTTGCTCATCGATATCGCTACGTGTACACCACCCTTTTCGGTAAATTTTATGGCATTGCTACACAAGTTGAGTAATATTTGATTGATCCTAAATACATCACCCATTAAATCCGGGCATATTTTGCCTTCTAGCGCTACATTAAAATGTAAACCCTTAGCGCGAACTTGATCTTCAAAAGCTACTTGCAAGTTATCTACGACGCTGTGAATCGAAAAAGCTTTGTTTTCTAAAACGATATTGCCCGATTCAATTTTAGAAAAATCTAAAATGTCGTTGATTACGGTTAACAGATGTTTGCCAGAAAAAGCGAGTTTGTTTAAATATTCTCTTTGTAATTTATCTAATTTAGTTTGTTGCAGTAGCCCTGTTAGGCCGATAACGCCATTCAGTGGGGTGCGTATTTCGTGGCTCATGTTAGCCAAAAAATCCGCCTTAGCATTTTCAGATACCCTAGCCTCTTCTACCGCTTTTCCTAATTCTATATTCTTGATATTAAGTAAGTTTTTTTGTTCTACAAGTTCAGATGTTTGGCGCTCAACTTCGTAAGTTAATTGGTTTTGCTTTGATAAAAATGAGTAAGTAATAAACGCTAGCGAAAAGCTTAATAAGATGCCAGTAAATAGCAATACAACTAACGAACTGTCTGGGTTTTGTAAGTTTTGACTTAACGGTATAACGGTCAAAGTAAATTGGCTGTTTGCAATTTTTATAGGAAAAACGAATTGTAATAGTGATTGATCTACGAGTTGCTCAGTGGTCAATTTTTTCTGGGTAATAATAGTGAGTGTTTTGTTGATCACTTATAACGTATTTAAATTTCTCTACTTCGTCATTGAGCAGGGTGTTACTAAATAAACTATGGATACGTTGATTGGAAACAATTACCCCAGCTACGTTTTGCGCCACTAAATTCTGAGGATTTGTGGTTAGAATTGGATAAATATGCAAAACAAACGGTTCATCTTGTATTACTTTAACCGGCCGTGAGAAATTAGAAACGATAGGATACTCACTCGCCATGACGGGGTAAATCAACGAACCTATAGTTGAATCTGCAGATATGTTTTTGCCAATAAAATTAAGGTTTTTAATTTCTGGGTAGGTATAGCTAATCACCGAATATAGCCCATCTATAGCTTGTGGAGCTATGACTTGGTCAGTAGAGGTAAAATTAAAAATACTAAAGTGACTATATTCAGTACCAGGATTCTCTCGTATTTTAGCGATGAATTCATTGGCATTATCAACGGGCACTCTTTGAATTGAAGTGAGCCTTCTACCCTCTGGAAAATCAGGAAAGACTCGATTAATAAATGCCACAAACTCAGCATTAGTTACCCAAGTCGAAGAAGCAAACAAATTTGCTACAGCAGATACTTGAAAGAATGAACGCCTAAATTCGGTTTCAATGTCTTTTGCATTTGTCGCCGCATGCTGTTGCAATTTATTAACAGTGTCTGCTTTTTCGTTTGATAATGCCGTTCGGTATATGTTTGATGAGCAAAGAATGCCAATTAGCAATACCAAGATAGAGTAATATATTGACTTATTCGACACTGTATTTTTTGATTTTGTGGGCATATTAGTATTTGTCTTAATGGTAATTCTCAATGAATTATTTACATTCAAGCGGCTCGAAGGCTGGTCGTACAAAACCCTCGTAAATATGCCAACAATCGTTGTTTCATTTTTTGCTCAACAGTTAAATAAATATCGACCAAAGCTAATTAAATAATAGGCAAACACTTGGTTAATCTAATCGCTACCTTTAAACAGGGTCACCATCTTGGTTGCTTTACTCAACTTAGTTTTTATAGAGTAATGCAAACGATAGTTGATTGCGCTTTATATTTGCTGAATTTTTACAATTTACTCGTTCAAACAATGTTGACATATGCCAGTGATAACCGGCGTTAGTCAACGCAATTTAACAATAGCCGCAAAAAAGTTGACCAAAAATAAAACATTGCTTCTGGTAAAACGGCTCGAACCATTTGTATAATCAGTGACTTGTTCAGCTTCTACTAATTCGGTATCCACATGGATTTACGTGTAACAACCTTTAGTTTAGACTTCGTACACATAGATGTTGCCCGTAACGCAACAGACGACTTCAATTTATTTCATGATAAAAAACAATGGGATCAAATCGTCAATAATCCTTTTGGCGGACCCATCGCCTTGGGCTTTCAACTTGAGTGTTTAATTGAAGACTTAGTCAAACAATACCGATGCCAAAACGGAGAATTAGAAACGATTCAGCAGCATGGGCTAAAATTTAGCAATTATGCTTTCAATTTTGCTGGTGTTGTGCGCCCTAAAGATGAACTTACCGCCGATATTAAAAAGTCGCGTATGTCGACAAAAGAACAAACCATATTGTCCAATAGAGTGGTGCTAAAGAATGAACAAGGTATTGTTTTAATTGGTTTTAAAAGCGAATCCGACCAACCTTTATTTGCTAATGAAACTAGCATTGATTCCGCTCTAATCAATGACAATATCCAGGACAGAAACATAATCAGTGGCTCAGACTATTTTTATAAGCGTAAATTTACCACCAATAGTAACGCCAAAAACTTCTTAATTAGCTCTTGTGTCGAACAGTCAGATTATTTAGACGAAGTGAATGACAAAATTTCATTTCCCGAAACATACTGCACCAGCTTAATTTCTTGCGCATTGCTAGAACGAGGCAAAGCCGAAGGTATTGATTTTAAACGTAATCCAATGGTGTATACCGCTCATAAAATCTCTGTTGATCGCCACAACGTGGCCAAACTGAGAAGTGACCAAAAAATACATATTTTAGTGGGTCCTCCGATTGCCGAGGCCAATACTGATTCGACAGAGTCAGCACTAATCAAACATTATTGTTTTGGTTTTAACCAAGAAAAAGAAATACTGTTTCAAGGCGAAATCCAGCTCGCCCCACTTTCATATATTCTGCCGTAGTTCGAAAAACTGCTTTGGCAGTGTCAATTTAACGGGTGAGTTGTAGTAAGTGGTTACTCACCATTGAGTCTTCACCAGCGGGAGATGATCGTCTACAACAGCAAATTACCTTATCCAATCAATTGTTACTGAGGTTAAAAACACAAATTCAAGATGACGACTTTATTGAAGACAACTTGCTTGTTAGTCGGTGTATTTGCAATTGCCAATACACTAAAATAGTCTAGACAAGTAAAAGTAGCGTTTTTTAACAAATAATATAAGAAACTCATAATGAAGCTCGGTCGAAACGATCCTTGCCACTGTGGCAGTGATAAAAAGTTCAAACGTTGTTGTATGAACAGCAGCTCTAAGCAGCATGCTCAAATCTATGATGATGTTGAAGCCATGTTAGCAATGAACCCAGGTTTGAGCCTGGATGAGATGAATGTAGCTTTACAGCGCAAAATGCAGGATCGTAACAATCAACCTAATGCCGATTTTTGTGGTGTAACACCAACACAAATGGGGAATTGGCTTTATGCACCTTTTGATGAATTAGAATGGGTCACAATCAGCACGCCGGATAGCCTTGTTGCCAGTCCTGTGATGCGCTATCTAGCTCTGATTATTGATGAAGCCATGGCGCAAGATGGCTCATTCAAAACCACAGGCAAAGGCAACTTACCGCTTAAGTTAGTCAAGCAGGCTAGTGAGTTATTGCCAGAATTTTCAGTTGCGCAATTCGAACGTGGTATAAGCATTAGTGAGTTTGCTGGCAGTAACGAGGATAAATTTAATGCCTTGCACTACACCAGAGTGCTAGCGGAAATTAGTGGTATTATTTATCGACGTAGCGGTTGCTACCATGTAAAAAAGGCAGCGCAAAAACAGTATCAGGCTTTAGGCATACAGGCCTTTTTCAAACCTATGTTAGATGCTGCAGTCAGTAAATATAACTGGGCGTATTTCGACAGCTTAGAATATGATGTGGATTTACGGAATTTTTGGTTGTTTATGCTGTGGCGTCTTCAAAGTCACAGCAGTATGGAGCAGCTTGTTGAAGAGGTGGTGACGGCTTTCCCTGATCTGCTTCTAGCATTTCCTACAGACGGTTATTTCTCACCAAAAGAGCAGCTAAGCATATTAATTAAATCTAGGTTTGTTGAGCGATTTTTACAGTTTTGGGGGTTTGCGACCATAGATCCAAGGCTAAATCTAAATGATAAAACTGACGCCAGAATGGTGAAGATCCAACCTTTATTAAAGCAGTCTTTTCAATTTACCATTAACCCGTAAAAAGGTTATCGTAAGCTAACATCAAAAATTCTAGCCTTTGGATGGGTATGTAAATGCTAAAGCAGATCAAGCTCTTAGAGGAATTTCAAGTGATGACTGGCAATAGCTTATTTTGAATGAATAGATGTTGTATGACATAACTAATCTAAGTTCGGGACAACTAGAAAGATAAAAGCCCTTTCATAAAGGGCGCTTTTTAAGGAGGGCGTGACTAAGAAAGCTTACTCAATATTGGCGATCTGTTCGCGCATTTGTTCAATCAAAACCTTAAGCTCAACTGCTGATTGAGTGGTGTCTGTGTTGATTGATTTAGAGCCTAGGGTGTTTGATTCGCGGTTAAACTCTTGCATCATAAAATCGAGTCTGCGGCCTACTGCTCCGCCTTTTTTGAGGATTTTACGGGTTTCGCCAATGTGCGATACAAGGCGGTCTAATTCTTCGGCCACGTCGACTTTTTGCGCTAACATGACCATTTCTTGTTCGACACGAGTGGCGTCTAGTTCAATTTTGGCTTCTTCAAAGCGGGCTTGAATTTTGTCTCTTTGCCATTGAATTATCTCTGGCATAAAGCCTGTGACTTTATCTACTTCAACTTGAATGCCGTCTAGGCGCTGCTCTATTAGGGCTTTTAAGTTTTCGCCTTCGGTGGCGCGGGCGGCGATAAAGTCTTTCAGAGTTAAATCGAATTCTTTTAGAATGTCGCCTTGAATGCTGTCCATGTCGGCTTCTTCGGCAGCAATGACACCAGGCCAACGCAAAATATCCACTGGATTAACGCCTGTTGTGGTTCCTTGGTTTTGTACCCAATCGGCCGCGTGCATCAATTGCTTGGCTAGATCTTCGTTAATGCTTAATTGACCTACCGCTGCGTCGTTGGCAACAAATCTTAGTGCGCATTCCACTTTTCCGCGCTGTAAACTTTTACGAAAACGTTCACGTAAAACGGGTTCCATGCTTTTGAATTGTTCGGGGAGACGAAAGTAGGTTTCTAAAAATCGTTGGTTAACAGAGCGAATTTCCCATACAGCTGTGCCCCACTCGGCTTTAAGTTCTCGTCGGGCAAAGGCGGTCATACTGTAAATCATTCAAAATACTCCAAAGTGTGTGTGGCTGTATTATACCTTTCAATTCTTTATCTGCGAGCGCGATTCACTTTTAATTATATGTCAGGAGCAAATATTTGAGTTAATTTAGCAGCACTGACTCGTGCTTTTTGGTTATAATTCGCGGCAAAATTATTTATGGAGTACGCCATGCGTCCGAGTGGAAGAACTGCTAGTCAAATCCGTCCTGTTACTATTACCAGAAATTTTACCTGCCATGCCGAAGGTTCGGTGTTAATCGAATTTGGCAATACTAAGGTTTTATGTAATGCCTCGGTGACCGAAGGTGTGCCTCGTTTTATGAAAGGTAAGGGAAAAGGTTGGGTTACAGCTGAATACAGTATGTTACCAAGAGCAACTCATACGCGTTCCGATCGCGAAGCGGCTCGAGGCAAGCAAGGTGGCCGCACCTTAGAAATTCAACGTTTAATCGCTCGTTCGTTACGCGCTGCGGTTGATTTAAAGCTGTTGGGCGAGAATACCATAGTCGTTGACTGTGATGTGATTCAGGCTGATGGTGGTACGCGAACGGCTTCTATTACCGGTGCTTGTGTGGCATTAGCCGATGCGCTTAGCTGGATGCGAAGCAAAGGTATTTTAAAAACTAACCCTATTAAACACATGATTGCTGCTTTGTCGGTAGGTGTATATAAAGGTGTCGCGATTGCCGACTTAGAATATCTTGAAGATTCTGATGCCGAAACAGATATGAATGTGGTGATGACCGATACCGGTAAGCTAATTGAAGTACAAGGTACTGCCGAAGGCGAACCTTTTGATTTTGATGAGCTAAATGAAATGCTAGAGCTGGCAAAACATGGCATTCGAGAGTTGTTCGACGAACAAAAATTAGCGTTAGCGTAAAGCTAGTGCCGAGTTATGTGGCGCAAGTATTGAGCCAAGCCGAGAGCCTAAGCCAATATTCGTCTCTCATAGCTCACAAATAAGAACTGAGGTATTTATGCAAGATTACCAAAAACAATTTATTGAGTTTGCTCTAGCCCGTGAAGTGTTAAAATTTGGGCAGTTTACCCTTAAGTCTGGGCGTACTAGCCCGTATTTTTTTAATGCCGGTTTATTCAATACGGGTGGCGATTTAGCTAAACTTGGCCAGTTTTATGCGCAAGCTCTGCAGTCGTCGAATATTGAGTTTGATGTACTGTTTGGCCCAGCCTACAAAGGTATTCCTATTGCCACAACTACCGCTGTAGCACTTGCAGATAAGCATGGGGTGGATAAACCGTATTGTTTTAATCGCAAAGAAGCAAAAACCCATGGCGAAGGTGGCAACTTAGTGGGGAGTCCATTGGCGGGTAAAATCATGCTGGTGGATGATGTGATTACCGCTGGTACTGCTATCCGTGAATCTATGTTATTGATTGAGCAAAACAATGCAGATTTGGCGGGGGTGTTAATTGCCTTAGACAGACAAGAAAAAGGCCAAGGTGAGTTGTCGGCGATTCAAGAAGTTGAGCGTGACTTTACTACCCAAGTGGTGTCAATTGTGAGCTTGGCTAACCTAGTCGAATATTTAGCTGATAAACCAGAAATGGCGGAACATTTAGCTAATATTCAACAGTATCGAGTAGATTACGGGATTTAATTTTTTGACTGACGTAAATCTTTTTGACAATGCAGATTTTGAGCTTGATGCTTTAGGTTTGCGTTGTCCAGAACCTGTGATGATGGTGCGTTTGAAAATTCGTGAAATGCAAATTGGCCAAACCTTATGTGTAACGGCAGATGATCATTCTACTACCCGTGACATTCCTAGTTTTTGTCGATTTATGGAGCATGAATTGTTAGCAACGGATATTGAAAAAAGCCCTTATCGGTATGTCGTTAAAAAGGGGCGTTAACCCCTTTTCATTTTTAAGCTTACTCGTCGTTATGAGATTGCATATTATCTAACAATGATTGCAGCAGATATCTGCGGTCTGTTTCACCTATTCGCGCCTCTATGTACCTAAACATGCTTTTTGTTTCTTGATTTTCGCCTAGTAACCGCCAAATGTTATCTACATATCCCATGGTAACGTGTGGCGTTGAAGGTAACTCTTGTTGGGAAAATCTAATGGCTAATAGTTGGGAAAGCTTATCTATTAACTCACTAAACCCGTGGTCGATTATTTCTATTTCTTCTCGAAGAGCTTGTTCAGCTTGGGTAATGATGTGAGCTGTCAGGGCTCTTTTAGCTTTACGTTTACTCCTCGATGATGCCGCTATAATTGGATCTTGATAACCGTCGTCACTGGCTAACAAGATGCCTCGTAAGGCGGCTAATCTTGAAACAATAGGCAACCGCAAGGGCTCTAAGGTTTTTTCAGTTTCAACTAACCAAGCCAACGATTTTTGTGGATAGCTTGGATCTAACAGAGCGTATTTGTCGGTTAGGTTTGTGAGTAGCATTAACTGTTGGATTATTTTTTCTTTAGCAATTGAACGCATAAGTTACTCGGGCTGTAAGCGGTTTTTAATTTTTCCATCTTGACTACTTGTTGCCCACTCTAAGCCTTCTTCTCGCAAGGTGATTTGTAAACGCACACTATTCGCAGCATTTGCAGATTCCTTCACCGAACTAGTGGTGGCATTAGTAACTAATGACTGTGGGCTTGAGCTTGATTTCAGCGCAACTTGGGATAATTTGTGTCGTATGGATTTATTTACAATTTGCGTTTTTTCGAATGGTATTTCTTTGTTCGCTATGTTCTTTTTAAGGGATTTAGCATAGGCGTCATCGATACTTCTGAGTAACGCTTCGCGGGTGATTCTGCTGCCACCGGTTCGCTGTATGTCTGCTAACTTTTCTAGAGCTAATTTAGACTCTTTATCGAAAGTAGATTGAAAACTCTTGGTTTTACTTAAAATATCTTCATCATCTAAACTTTGTTTAAATTGCTCCATTAGCGCTTTGTGAATATTGCTCGTTGAATCAAGTTCTGCGTCTTTGGCTGGCACATGTTGTTCGAATGTGACAGGCATATCTATGGTTAACTCAGGCACTCTTACTCTGGGTAAACTCATGCCTTCTAGTAGTGGGTTATCTTTGTAATATTCTGCAACTGCTGCTGTTTCTTCGTCAGCTAGTCGCCTAGCGTGGACCAAGCTAATCATTACCGCACCTAATATTTCACTTAATTCTGACATATTTAACTCCTGTATTATTATTCAAAATAGAAAGGAAAAGAAAATAAAGGGGCATAATGCCCCTTTTATTAAGCTGTTGATTCCACTTCGGTTATCGCGTTTTCTAGAATACCCAAAAGCTTCTCAGTTCCTGCGGGTAACTCGTCTTGCACTGCCCTTACATTAACCGATAGGCTGTAGGTTCGTTCGATTTTAGAAGAGCTCGACTTAGCACTTTTGCTGGAATAACTCGCGCTGACTTTGACCGATACAGGCCCCCATCCACCTTTAGCAGATAAACTGGCGTTTAAACTCCTAGATGATGACGTTGTAGACTCTTGTACCGAGTTTATTTTGGCGTTAAAACTAATAGTGGTTTCCTCTACCCGTATGAAAGGTATAGGTAACATAGTGAGTATTGGTACCGTTAAATCAAATTTCTTTGGTTCGACTGAGGTTACATTTCCATCGGCATCTTTTACTTCTACCGCTTTCATATAACTAAAGGTTACCATTGTCGGCTCGTTTGAATCTTCTTCAAATCCTACTGCTTTAATAAAATCAACAGAGGTTTGAGCTGACTGAGCTTGCGCTCGAACAACCGCATCTAGTGGACCGCCAATCATAGATTTAAAATCAATACTTGAAAGTTCTTCTCCTATTGCCATAACAATTTCCTTGATTTTCACCTAAATGAAATTTTAGGCTACACGTTGTAAAACCCCATCTTTGGATAGACTCCAAAATGGATTGCTATAAATGCAACTACTTCAATACATTTCCCTGTACTGAATTATTCAGATTTTCCACTCAACATCTTTCATAAATGAAATACCGCATCTCATACAGTACGCTTACTATTTATAGCATCGAGTGTATTTTTTTCCAGTTTATGTCAATTCATATTGGTAAGGCATTAATACAGCGGGGGCAAGTGAATGTAATCAGGCATGTGAATGATGCTGTCATACCCACTTCAATCAGTATAAATGTACACTCAGCGAGAATTTAACAGCACATCATCAAGACGCTGAAATGAAGGACTGCTCTTAAGAGTGTTTAGCGACGGCAAAAGTATTGATAGTTTGATTGTGAAAAGTGAAAAGTGAAAAGTGTTTGATTCTATTTATTGCTGGCGTACAGGTTCAAGAATTGCGGGCATATACAAAAATGATTGAATTAAAGTATAAGCCCGCTAATGCTCATTGCTTGAAAGATTCTTTTATTTCTCTTAGTTTGGCTTTAATGCGGCGCATATTTTCTGGGCCTGTACGTAATAGCTGTTTTTGCGGTCCTGAAAGGCTTTCTAATCTTTCGTCTGCAAATTTAAACATCACGCTGTCGGTAAACACTTCTACGGGAACAGGAACTTCGGGCGTATCCAGTAAAATGTCTATAGCCTCGACTAGTTTTTCTTCGAAATCATCATTTGGGCTGCTAATTTCTGCAAAAATCTCTTTAATGGCAGGTTTGTATTCTTCGTACAATTCTATTAACGAATCTGTCTCTATTGAGTCTAAAACATCTACATAAGGTGTATAGCGTTTATAACTGGCGGGATCTATCCAATCCTTATTTGCTTGTCTGTATACGCGAAATGACTGCTCTGGATTGGTTAGAACATTATGACTCGGTGAGATGTTTTCGTCAGCCAGGGTGTTGGTCATGACAACGAAACGCTGTAGTAAGGATTCATCAATAATCAAACGAGCAAAAGCGTCGTAATCAGTTAAAGTTAATAATTTGGTTTTAACTGCCCCATCACTTGTGTCTAAAGGCTCGGGCTCGGGAATAGGTTCTATCACGACGGGGGCTTCAACTGGCTCTGGGATCGGCTCAGGCTCAACGGGTTCTAATACTTCCGGCTCAACAACTGGCTCGGCTGTAATGGGTTCAACTGTGGGCGCAATAACATCAGGTACGGGCTCGACTTCTGGTTCATTTGGCCAAAAAAACACGGCTAATATAATTGCAATAACAATTGCACCGATTGCGAAATGTGGGACTAATGACTTGTTAGATTCTTCGCTCATGAAATTACCTGTATTTGGATTACGAACTTACACATAGACCCTACTCAAAATCTCATCTAAATGATATGAGTAGATTGTAAATTAGTGTAATCCTTTTCGAGAGGAACACATATTAAATATCTTAAAATCTTAAGGTAAAACTTGCAAATGAAATGGCAAAACCTCAACCTGTGCTTTCACTATTAAAAATAAGGTAATTGCAACAAATGTTGGATTTGACTCGTTACAAAGCTATCGTTTTTGATATGGATGGCACCTTAATCGATTCTATGGGTGCACATGTAAAAGCGTGGCAGCAAACTTGTGAGTATTTTGGTTATGAGTTCGATCCTGAGTATATGCATAGTTTAGGTGGGGTGCCTACTGCGCAAATAGCCGTTTTACTCAACAATAAGTTTGCGCTAACACACGACCCTGAAGTAGTCGCTGCTAAAAAGCGTGAGTGTTGGACAGCCTTAGCCGATGACCCTAGTGTTATTCAACAAACTTGCGAGGTGTTAGATTTCTATCAGGGTAAATTGAAAATGGGGATAGGAACCGGATCAGAGCGCAAGCACGCACTTGAGTTATTAGCTAAAACGGGCTTGGATCAGAAAATTTCGACGTTAGTCACTGCCTCTGATGTCACTAACGGTAAACCTCACCCAGAAACCTTTTTGCGGGTGGCGGAGTTGCTCGGTGCAACGCCCAGTGAATGTGTTGTTTTTGAAGATACAGAAATAGGTCGACAAGCTGCTGAAGCCGCGAATATGGATTGTATTCTGGTTAAAAACGGTATTATTCAGGCTAACACCAATCCGTAATGGTAAGTAGCCATTCGGTGAGAATTTAAAAGCACATTACCAACACGTTTAAATGGCGTTTTGAATTAATAACTCGTTAGTACAAAAGCTACTGCTCTTTAGAGTTTTTTATTTAAAGGCCTACAAAAAAACGCCTTAAATTAATGATAATTTAAGGCGTTTTTACTGTTTGACGCAGGAAATTAACCCCGCTCATATGACTTTAATGATCAAACTCTACTTTTAGCAGTTCTACAGAATCGGCAAAAGTTAACGTTTGCAGTTTGCCCTTCCCTTCAATATTGATGGTGTTGACTTGCGATGGCCATAAGTCGCGCAGGGCATCATGCCTAATAGTTAAGTTTTCTAGCTTAGTCGGTTGTACAGTCTCCTGAGTATATCCAAAAGAAATTACCTTCTAATTCATAACCTATCATTTTTAGGGGTAAGCCCTGTTGCTCACTATTAAACAATCTAAATCTTTGATTTACGTAGTCACTAAAATCTTTTTGGGTTTTTTCTGAGTCCAGTATGTCTGCATCTTTACCAAAAATTTCTTTTACTGCATGTTCAGCATCATGCACTCTAAATCTATGCATAATCTCGATATTTTTGGTTCTAGGGTTAAATAAAACCTTACTGATTGATGACTTTTGCTGATGTGCTTGAGACATTGGCGCTACAAAAAGTAGCGCCGTGATCACACCCAGAAGTAATCTGTTAAGCATGGCTGTTTATTCATCTGCTTTTTTATCTTTACCTGAGTCTTTGTTCAACTCAGTTTTGATATCTTGCATGATGTCTCTAGATACTTTTTTGGTGCTCTTTTTCTTTTTGTAAGCTTCGATACGAGACTCAATAATTTTCCGTGGATAATGGTTGTTACTGGTGTCTACGTCAGCGGTTTCCCAACGAGGGTCAACGGTTACACTAACCAGCTCTTTGTTTTTGTCGGTGATGATCATTTTGCTTACCGCTTTGGGTGTGCGACGCCAAATTTCAGCTGGAATATACTGGTTTTCTGTCGAACCATCGGCAAAGGTTAGCTCTAAAATAATCGGCATAACCAAACCACCTTTATTAGAAAAGTCTAATACGTAGTAGTTTTTGTCTTCTTTAACCGCACGTTCAAACGCGGCTTTTTCCCAAGGCTTTAGCTGGTTTATGAATTTATGGTACTTATTGCGCTCTTTGTTGGTAACTGTAAAACGATCGTTTTCGTCATAGAAATCTTTGATATCTGGAAAACGTTCAATCCACAATTTTTTACCTTCAGCTTTGTTACGCTCGTCAGTTAGAGATAACGGTTTATCTAATTCTTCTTGGCGTTGGCGAGCAAAGTCAATATCAGGATCTTTAGTGTCTAAACGTAGTTTAGATATTTTATCTAACGAGATATCTACATGATCAGTGCTATAGAACCAACCACGCCAGAACCAGTCAAGGTCGACGCCAGAAGCTTCTTCCATCGTACGGAAAAAATCTGAAGGGGTTGGGCGCTTATATTTCCAACGAGTCGCATACTCTTTAAAGGCAAAGTCAAAACGCTCACGTCCTAAAATAGTCTCTCTTAGGATATTCAGTGCTGCGGCGGGTTTGGTGTAGCCGTTTGGACCTAAATGTAGCACGCTGTCAGACTGTGTCATGATAGGCACTTGACTCGAAGATTTCATATAGTCTGTTATGTCTCGTGGTTCAACACCCCATGGAATGGTTGGATCCCATTCACGGCCAGCGACACCGTCTAAAAAGCTATTTAACCCTTCATCCATCCAAGTCCACTGGCGCTCATCAGAGTTAACTATCATAGGAAAATATATATGGCCAATTTCGTGAATAACCACGCCGATTAAAAAGCGTTTTTCAGCTTGCGTATAGGTGCGGCTGCCGTCGTCTTGAAGTTCGGTACGAGGACCATTAAAGGTAATCATTGGATATTCCATTCCGCCAACAGGGCCGTTGACTGATTGGGCTACTGGATAAGGATAATCAAATGAGAAGCGACTATACACTTCAAGCGTTTGAATAACTGCTTCTGTGGAATATTTCTTCCATAAATCGCCACCCTCTTTCGGATAGAATGACATAGCCATAACTAATGGTTGGTCGCTACCTTCTTGATGATGGCCTCGCGCGTCCCACATAAATTTACGTGATGAAGCCCAAGCAAAGTCACGTACATTTTTAGCTTTGAATTGCCATGTTTTAGTTTTGTCCGAGCCTTCCTTTTCGTTCTCTAGCGCTTCTTCAGCCGTCACAATAAAAACAATTCGCTCGGCGTTTTCTGCTTCTTCAAGACGTTTACGTTGAGTCGAGGTTAATACGTCTCTTGGGTTCTGCAATGCACCAGTAGAACTGACAATATGGTCAGCAGGAACAGTAAGTTCTACATCATAATTACCAAACTCAAGGGTGAACTCACCACGACCGATAAACTCTTTGTTGGTCCAAGCTTCGTAGTCGGTATAGGCGTGTAAGCGCGGAAACCATTGCGCAAGCAAGAAAATATCGTTTCCGCCTTCTCGTTCGTCATCAGGAAAATGTTCGTAACCTGAACGGGCAGAAACCGCATCTTCTTCGACAATGTTGAATGCGTAATCAATTTTAAACACAACTTTTTTGCCAGGCTTAAGGTGCTTGGCTAAATCAATGCGCATGTTTGTGCCATTAATCATATGATGCAGCGCGTTGCCACTGCTGTCGGTCACGGCTTTAATGTCGTAACCTAACACATTGTCATCGACAAATTGCTGACGACGCAATGCATCAAGGCTTAACTGGGCTGGGGTGCTGGATGTAGCTGCTGAAGTTGCCGGTCCTCGATTGCCTATGCCTCCAAAAGTGGTTGTCGTAGCTGATAGCGAATCATCACGGAACTTATTTTGATCAAGTTGTACCCATAAGTACTTTAAAGTATCGGGTGAATTGTTGTGATAGGTAATGGTTTGTTTGGCAGTAATTCGACGTTTTTCTTCGTCTAGTGTTGCCTTAATTTTATAGTCAACTTGCTGTTGCCAATATTTGTGCCCTGGTTCACCTGCCGCGTTGCGGTATACGTTTGGAGTAGGTAAAGACTCATCTAGCTGACGAAATTTATCTTCAAAATCGCCTTTGGTTTGGTTAATAGCGGCGCCTGCAGTTGCAACGAATGCAAGCCACAAAACTCCTATGGAGATGGTTTTATTAAACATGAAATTCCCTGATTTTTTGTTAGTGGTGGAGCGCAGGTAGTGTCTTTGTATTTATTAGAATGTTCTGCCTCGTAATTCTACCTTTTTTGCTTGAAAGAGTTTTATCAAACTAAAGTTAATTTTTGAAGATTTTTTGCAAAAAATGTTGTCAATGACTCTATTTTGAAATAAATATCCCGCAGCAACAATGATCAAACCATAGCTTATAACTACATCGGCTTGTTATTCATACAACTTTCCGTAGGCTATAGGAACAGAATTTAAAGGTGAATTATGAGTAGTTTTAGCTGGAAACGGGCAGTGGTTAAAGTAGGCAGTAGTTTAATTGCGCCTAGCAATAATCAGTGCAGTACCAGATATTTAGAGGCAATTGCTCAATTTATTTCTGACAGTCGCAAGCAAGGAAAAGAAGTAATTTTGGTCTCTTCAGGCAGTGTAGCGGCCGGAAAGGGTAAAATTGCCTATAAACATAAACCTTCCATCGCAGAAAAACAGGCTATGGCAGCAATTGGTCAAACTCAAATGATGGCTAACTGGGCCAGTCTGTTTGATTTTGATTGTGCGCAAATTCTACTAACCGCTGACGATTTACATAATCGTACTCGCTATGTGAATATTAAAAATACGTTGCGAGAGCTACTCAAGAACAATGCTTTACCCATAGTTAATGAAAATGACACCGTTGCGGTAAATGAGTTGAAGGTGGGTGACAATGATAATCTGGCTGCGTACACGGCCCTAGTGGCTGAAGCCGATACGTTGATTATCTGTTCAGATATAGATGGTTTGTATGATGCCGATCCACGTAAAAATCAAAACGCCAAATTAATTAGTGAAGTTTCGCAGATTGATCAAAGTATCTATGATCTAGCTGGTGGAGCAGGCAGCGATGTTGGAACGGGCGGCATGCAAACTAAAATCCAAGCTGCAGACAAGTGCGTTAGTTCAGGTATTCAAACCTTAATCGTAAATGGCCGAGACGCCAACGCGTTTAAATTACTGGCCGCAGGTATGGTGCCTTAGTACTTTGTTTAAAACCAGCAAAAGCCAAACCAGTGCCAGAGATACATGGTTAAGGCACACCTTGAAAGTGAAGGGTAACGTGCATATTGATATAGGAGCGAAAGATGCACTATTAGAGAAGGGCGCTTCTCTATTGCCGTCTGGTATCATAAATGTTGAAGGGCAGTTTGCCTCTGGCGATGCTGTTCATATTTGTTTTGAAAATAAAGCCATAGCTAAGGGGCTTGTCTTATATAGCGCTACAGATCTGAGTGCAATACAGGGACTAAAAAGCAATAAAATCGAAGCCACATTAGGCTATTCTTTGGGCGAAGCAGCAATACATAGAGATGATCTAGTATTGTTGTAACGTGCAAAAATCAGTGTCATCTAGACATTGAAAAATTAACCAATTATCGAGGTATACACATGAGTTTCTCTATTGCCGAAGCGGCGCAGCAAGCTAAAAAAGCTGCACGCCAAGTTGCTAATTTAAATGCTGAACAGAAAAATCAGTTATTAACAGATATCGCTGAGTCTTTGTCTGCCAACACGCCAAGCATTTTAGCTGCAAATGAGAAAGACTTGGCAGCCGGACAAGAAAATGGTTTAGATGCAGCGATGTTAGATCGCCTAGCACTGGATCCTAGTCGTATTCAAGGCATTGCCAATGCAGTGATCGAAATAGCTGGGCAGACCGATCCTGTTGGCAATATCTCTAGTATTCAACGTATGCCAAGTGGCATTCAAGTGGGCAAAATGCGCATTCCGTTAGGTGTTATCGCGATGATTTATGAATCGCGACCTAATGTAACGATCGATGCTGCTGCCCTGTGTTTAAAAGCTGGTAATGCGGTAGTTTTGCGTGGTGGTAAAGAAGCAATTCACTCAAACTTGGCGTTGGCAGAATGTATAAAGTTTGCCTTAGCTAAACATCAAATCGATCCTGCTGCTGTGGTTGTGATCCCAGATACTGACCGAGCAGTGATGAACGAACTCATGACCTTAAATGAGTCAATTGATCTTATTATTCCTCGTGGTGGTGAAGGGTTGATTCGATTTGTCTCTGAAAACAGCCGTATTCCTGTGATTCAGCACTTTAAAGGTGTTTGTCATTTATACATAGATAGTGATGCCGACCAAGATAAAGGGTTGAACATTCTTAAAAATGGTAAAACACAACGTACCGGTGTGTGTAATTCACTGGAAACCTTAGTGGTACATAAGGATGTGGCGGCGTCATTTTTGCCTAAAGCCGCTGCAATGTTAGCCGAGCACAATACGGTAATTCATGCCTGTGAAAACAGCATAGGGTATTTTGCTGATGCTACTGCAGCGACAGTAGATGATTGGCATGCAGAGTATTTAGCCATGGAAATTGCAGTAAGAGTGATTGACGACTTTGAACAAGCTATTGAACATATTGAAGAGTATAGCTCTGGGCATACAGAAGTCATTGTTTCGCAAGATTACTCCAAGACCCAAGAATTCATTCGCCGCATTAATTCAGCTGTGGTCATGGCTAATGCTTCATCTCGTTTCTCTGATGGCGGCCAATTGGGCTTAGGGGCTGAAATTGGTATATCCACCAGCAAGTTACACGCTTACGGACCAATGGGCGCTGAATCACTAACCACAGAGAAGTTTATTGTATTGGGTGATGGCGAAGTTCGCTCATAGGTTTATCTGCCTAGCATGACAGCTAAGCATTACCTGTTTGATTGGGGAGACACCTTAATGGTCGATTTACCCAATCAAACGGGGCCGATGTGTAACTGGCCTAAGGTTCAAGTGGTGGACGGTGCTTTGCAGTGCTTAAAACACTTGAGTCAACATGCAAAATGCCACCTAGCAACCAACGCCGAAGATTCTACAGAAATTCAAATTCGCCAAGCACTACAAAGAGCTGGGTTAAGTGATTATATCCACCATATTTTTTGTCGTGAAAATTTGGCCGTAGGTAAAACCGATCCGGCATATTATGGCAAAATAGTGCGTAAGCTGGCAGTGCCTGCAACTCACATTACTATGATAGGTGATTCGCTCGAGCGAGACATAATACCGGCCTTACAACAGGGGCTTAATGCTACCTTTTATAACCCTGCAAAGGTTGCGGTTGGGAAAGGGATTTTGTCGATTAGTAGATTGCAGCAGCTAGTGTAGTGCTGTTCTGGGTTCTATCTCAACTGGTTGTCATTCGCTAATGGCGTTCGTTATTCAATATTGGTAAATCACTTGATTTGCGAACTCATTAATCAAAAGTTTTTGTATTACGCTTTTCAAGATTGTCTCCAAGCCAATATTTTCCAAGTTTAACTAGCTTTTTACAGCTAACACAAAAACACCCATGCTGCAGTTGGTGTGACAATACATGCTTCATCTTGGGGCATGATTTGCCATTGAACGCTTGTATTGTTGGGCTAGGATTTGACTCGGTCTTTACAGTTTTGGGCGCTAAGCTTGTAGACTTATGGCTTAGGCATTGTCTGCTAGAACGCTGTAAAATAATAAAAACTCTGGCACGTAACTTGGATTCTGCTAGTTGTACCTTAATTCTAACCGAATCCAAATCATCAGCTATTGATGAAAATAAAAGGCGAGCAGTGTGAAAAAATTAAACTTTAGTTATGGGCTTGACTGGTTAATGGCATTGTTTGCTGTATTAAGTGCTTTAGCCGTTTTACAAACCTTTATTATTGGCAAGCATTTTATTATTCCAACTATGATTTTGGTTGTGGCTATTCTATTTGGTAATTTAGCTTGGTATGGGTTCAAACAAAAAAAGTGGGCCAAACAGATCAATTTTTGGCTTGGAGTGATAATGACTAGCCACTGCTTTTTCGCTTTATTTTGGGCCAAAAAGTATCGAGAAGTACTGGGTAGTCTATTTGAGCCTGTGGCCGTGGTTGTTACATTAATCTTGCTAGGGTTAACTTGGCTGTACGCACGTAAAAACCAATCGCCACGTTAATGTGCTACATATTAGTGGGCTGCCCCGTTAGCACTCGCCGACTGTTCTAGCATGGCATGATAAAACTGAATCGAGCGTAAATAGTCTTCCACGCTTATTTGTTCATTAATGCCGTGGAACTGTTTGAGTGTTTCAGCGTTAAGGAAACCATCATAAATCGATAGATGTTGTCTGATAGTCCATGAAAGTGTCTGGCATCGGTAGCGCCTATCAGTAGAAACGGTGTAACCAAAATCGAGTCGTCGATTCGTCTAATGGTTGCTTCTATCAAGTTAAAGCCATAACTATCTACGGGCGATAGCGCAGAGGCTTCGCTAGCAAGTTCTGCAGTGATTTCTACTCTTGGATCATCAATCACTTTTTCTAAGTGCGCGCTAATGCTGTCAACAGTGTCCCCCGGTAAAATTCTAAAATTTACCACCGCACTTGCCACTGTAGGTAGCACATTTGATTTACTACTGCCTTGTAACATAGTGACGGCCGTTGTGGTGCGGGCGCTAGCGGCAGAACTAGGCTTGGCCAATAAAGTGTTAATGACAAGTGGTTCAAGTAACCATAAATTAGCTAAGGGTAAACGCATTGACAAGTCGGTAGCATAACCAATACGTTCAAACATTAGTTCAAGAAAATCTAAAGTGGCTGGAAAAGGGTTGTCTTCAACTTTAACTATAGCGTTAGCTAAAATACCCGCTGTGCTGTGAGTTGTGGGTTGTGATGAGTGGCCACCCTCGCCTCTTACGGTTAGCCTAAAATTAACAAAACCCTTTTCGGCAACGCCTACCAATGCAACAGGTTGAGTTATACCGGGTACTATACCGGTAGAAATAATACCACCTTCATCTAGTACAAACTCAAATTCAGTGTGTTGTGCTCTAAAATAGTTGGCGATGGTTGATGCACCTACACCACCCACTTCTTCGTCATGGCCAAAAGCAAAATAGATACTGCGCTGTGGCTGTTTACCGCTGGCTAGATATAGCTCCATGGCTTCCATTAATGCCACCACACTTACTTTGTCGTCTATGCTGCCACGACCCCAAATTGTGCCATCAATAATTGCTCCGCCAAAAGGGTCCTGTAACCATAAGTCTCGTGAAGCAGGATCAACCGGGACGACATCAATATGACCCATAAATAGTACCGGCTTAAGTTGTGAGTTTGAACCCTGCAAATGGTAAAGTAAACTGTAATCTGCAAACTTCTGCAGCTTTGTATGTTGTTGAATTAACGGAAATGAGTCAGCTAAGAATTGATGGAAGCTTGAAAATGCCAAGTGATCAAACTGTGTCGTGTCGTCATAAGATACGGTGGGTATTTGTATTGCACGACTGAAGCGCTGCAGCACTTCTTGCTGGTTAAGATTTATGTTTGGGATAGGTGCAGTGACTGAGTATTGTTTATCCTCGAATACTGTAAAGGCTCGGAAAAAAAGTAATGAAACCAGCAAAATGGCGAAGCCAGAAACAAAAATCAATAACTTTTTCATTGGTTAACCACTTAACATAAAGGATATACTCTAGCTATCATGTTAACTCAAAAAAGAGCCCGATACCTTTGTCTAACCCAATTCTTTTTCTGGTGGTTGTGCTTATTTGGGGCTCAACTTGGTTAGCAATTACTTTCCAGTTTGGTGAAGTAGATCCTGTTTTGTCTGTCGCCTATCGCTTCTGTGCCGCGGCTTTTATTTTGTTGAGTTACTGCAAAATTAAGAAGTTACCTTTACGTTTGCCTGTGCACATTCATATTAAAATGGCTTTGGTTGGGTTGTGTTTGTACACCCTCGATTACTCTCTGTTATACCAAAGTCAGCAATACATCATTAGTGCTATTGTGGCCTTGATGAGTTCAGGCATGGTGTATATTAATGTGCTATTGCGGCGGGTATTGTTAAACAAGCCAATTCGTCGAGAAGTCATTGTGGGGGCTACTTTTGGTATGATAGGTATTGCTTTGATTTTTTCACCTGAGTTTTCAAAAGTCACTGCTAATGACTATTTATTGTTGGGTATAAGTTTTGCCTTGGGATCTTTTTTCTTCGCATCTTTAGGCAATGTGGTGTCTGAACGAATTCTTGATCATGGTACGCCTGTTATTCAAATGAACTTTTGGGCTATGAGTTATGGTGTGGTGTTTTTAACCATTGCCGCTTTGGTAAAAGGCGCTGAATTTGTTGTACCTACTAATCCACACTATTACCTTTCTATATTGTATTTAACGGTATTTGGTTCGGTATTTGCGTTTGGTGCATATATGCAATTAGTGAAGCAAATGGGTTCAGATAAAGCGGCTTATGTGGTGTTGGTTTACCCCATTGTAGCTTTGGCATTATCTACCTTATTCGAAGGGTATGAATGGCATTTAGAGGCATTCATAGGGGTGCTGATTGTATTGTTAGGCAATGGTATTGCAATGGGAACAATTCCAATAAAGCGAAAGCTACAAAGTGATAATCCGTAATAGGTATGTTTATAGTATCTAGAATTGATAAGGCTCTCTTTGAATGCGCTGAGTGGCTACTTATCACTCCAGATTGGCACTAGTTCGAGCAATAACCTGTATGATGACTAGACTGATGCTAGGCTTGTGGCTGAAAACAGAGAGGGAATATGAAAAAAATATCTCAATTGCTTGAAAACAATAAACTCTGGTCTGAGTCCACGACAGCGGCCGATCCTGAGTTTTTTGATCGTTTATCTGAAAGACAAAAGCCAGAGTATTTATGGATTGGCTGTTCAGATAGTCGGGTGCCGGCCAATCAACTTTTGGGCCTGTTACCTGTGGGACATTTTTGTGCACAGAAATGTGGCGAATTTAGTGATTCATACTGACTTTAATTGTTTGTCTGTATTGCAATATGCGGTGGATGTATTGAAAGTTAAGCATGTGATCGTATGCGGCCACTACGGCTGTGGCGGAGTTGATGCCGCTTTAGGCGAGCAACAATTTGGGTTAATCGATAACTGGTTGGGGCATATCAAAGATATCGCTTACAAACACCGCGAAGAACTCGCAAAATTAAATAGCTTAGATAGGTCTGCCCGACTTTGTGAGCTAAATGTTATGGAGCAAGCAGATAATGTGCGTCGAAGTAATATTGTAAAAGATGCGATGGCGCGCGGGCAATCGATCAATATTCATAGCTGGATCTATAGTCTACGTAATGGCCGAGTAAAAGTGCTGGCAAACTCAGATAAAGCAGAGTAGAAAAAGTGATTTTTACCTAAAGCGTCGATGGGTAATCTTTTCTAACAGTAATTTTAGTTACTAACGTAAAAAAACAAAAGCACATTGGTTAGGTAGTGTTAGAATTCTGCGCTTTCAACTTATCGGTTTTTATCATGTCACAGAATCATCAAACATCAGTACAACCCGCTAAGGCAGATATTGGCCTGGTAGAATTTGTGGCGTTGATGGCGTTGATGACTTCGTTGGTAGCATTAAGTATTGATGCTATGTTGCCTGCCTTGCACCAAATTGGCACTGATTTAGCGATTGCCGATGCCCAGCAAACTCATTTAATTGTATCTTTATTCTTTCTCGGTATGGCATTTGGTCAATTGTATTATGGGCCTCTGTCTGATGATAAAGGCAGGCGCTACGCTATTTTACATGGTCTGATCATATTTGCTGTTGGTACAGTGGTATGCATGTTTTCGGAATCATTGGTGGTGATGCTAATTGGTCGTGTGATTCAAGCTTTTGGTGTATCCGGCCCCAGAATAGCGACTTTGGCAGTCATCCGCGATAAATATGAAGGTGAAGCAATGGCACGGGTCATGTCTTTTATCATGATGGTGTTCATTTTAGTGCCCATGATTGCCCCTAGTTTTGGGCAAGCAATATTAAGTGGGCTATCTTGGCGACACATATTTTCTTCGTTCCTAATTATCGGCACTATTATTGGTGTGTGGTTTTTTATACGTCAGCCTGAAACACTACCAAAATCAATGCGAGAGCCATTTAGTTGGGGCAAGTTATGGCAGTCGAGTAAATTCATTCTGACCCATAAGTTGGTGATGTTTTATACTATTTCATCGGGTATTATTTTTGGTGCTTTTTTAGCTTATATCAGCGCTTCACAAACCCTATTTCAGCAAATTTATGATACAGGGGAGCAATTTCCTCTGTATTTCGCATTATTGTCATTTTCAATAGGCTTAGCGTCGTTTACAAATGGCACTTTAGTGATGCGCCTAGGTATGCGTAAACTATGTACTTGGGCTATGTTAGGCTGGATGTTGTTTTCCACAATACTAGTAGTCTTGTGTCTTAACTATGAGGGGGTTCCACCTTTATGGCAGTTTGTAAGCGTGCTGTTTTGCGCATTCTTTAGTATTGGAATTGTGTTTGGCAATGTAAACTCAATGGCCATGCAGCCATTAGGTAAAATGGCTGGTTTAGGTGCCGCAATTATAGGCTCATTAAGCAGTGTTTTTTCTGTTGCCACTGCCATTTTTGTTGGCAGCTTTATTCACTTAACTATTACACCTGTTGCACTAGGCTTTGTCGCCTTTGGCGGGATTTCTTTTATTTTGTACTGGTATGCCGATAAGTAGTAGGTTGTGACCTATCAGTTAAATAACTCTAAGTTTGGGTTGCTGGTTTTCTACAATATCTATATTTTTAGTTGTTTTTAAACCATTCTTAATTCTATCGTAACTGATATTTTTCATACCCATAGATTGGCAGAATTTATAGATGGCCATAAAATCATCTTTTTGCAGCTCTTCATTATTTGAAGATAAATGGGAGTCAATATACATTTGGTCACCATTTGCAGTCATACTAGCCACAGCTGAATAGGGCTCGCCATGGTTCTTAACTTTAATAGCTTTTACCATTTTCACTTCGAATAGCCAGCCATCTATTTGTGTAGTTTTAGTTATAGATTTGTTCATTATTGACCTTTAAAACAATTAATGTATTTGGCATTAAATGACCGACTGCTATTCACGTGTCACTATAATACCTGATTTTATATAGGTATATAAAGCATGGCAAGATTAATTGTGTATCATAATGGAGACACTCCGCGAAAAAATTAAGGTTTTAGCTAATTTTAACTCTGAGTAGTCAGCAAATAATCTTACAATTAGGCTGTAAGCCTTGTTTTATAAAGACTGTCGTTCTGTCTCTTTTTGTATACAGTAGTAATTATCACTATTGATAGCACAATAAAAAGCCCAACTTGCAGGTCGGGCTTTTTGGTAACTGCAAATTTAGAATTTACAAATTAAACAGTTTCTACAATAGCCTTCATATCAGTCATGTAACCACGTAAAGTTGCACCAATTGTTTCAACGCCACTTTCACGAATTGCTTTATTGATATCTACTAATTTTTTATTATCAACACTATTAGTCGCCGTTGTATAAGCCTTTCCAATAAGGTCTGTTCCAATATTAGGCATAAGTTTTTCACGCAAAATTGGTACAGCAGCATTAGCAAATAAATAGTTACCGTATTCAGCCGTATCAGAAATAACCACATTCATTTCGTATAAACGCTTCCTGGCGATAGTGTTAGAAATTAACGGAGTTTCATGAAGTGATTCATAATACGCAGACTCTGGTAAAATTCCAGCTTCGACCATAACGTCAAAAGCAAGTTCTACGCCAGCTTTGATCATTGCTACTAAAAATACTCCGTGGTCAAAGTATTCTTGCTCGTCGATAGTGCCACTATACTCTGGTGCATTTTCAAAACCAGTCTCACCGGTTTCTTCACGCCACTTAAGTAAGTTCGCATCGCCATTAGCCCAATCTTCCATCATAGTGCGTGAGAACTCACCGCTGATGATGTCGTCTTGGTGCTTACCAAACAAATCGCCTAACAATACTTTTAATTCGTCAGCCAATTCGAACGCTTTAATCTTAGCTGGGTTAGACAAGCGATCCATCATGTTAGTTACGCCACCGATCTTAAGTGCTTCGGTAATTGTTTCTAAACCGTCTTGGATTAGCTTTCCTGCGTAACCTGGGTCGATACCTTCAGCGACCATTTTTTCATAACCTAAGATAGCAGCAACTTGTTGCATACCACATAAGATGGTTTGTTCACCCATTAAGTCTGACTTAACTTCAGCAACGAATGAAGACTCAAGAACACCAGCACGATCGCCACCTGTAGCAGAAGCTAGGGCTTTAGCGATATCCCAACCTTGACCTTTAGGATCATTCTCTGGATGCACAGCGATTAGCGTTGGAACACCGAATCCACGTTTATATTCTTCACGTACTTCTGTTCCTGGGCATTTAGGCGCACACATAACAACAGTTAAATCTTCACGGATTTGCTGACCTTCTTCAACAATATTGAAACCGTGAGAGTAACCTAAAGTAGCGCCTTGTTGCATTAACGGCATAACCGCTTCAACTACGCTTGAGTGTTGCTTGTCTGGCGTTAAGTTATAAACGATATCAGCAGTAGGGATAAGATCTTGATAAGTACCTACGGTAAAACCATTGTCGCTAGCACGTTGGAAAGATTCACGTTTTTCATCGATAGCAGCTTGGCGTAACGCGTAAGAAATGTCTAAACCAGAATCGCGCATGTTCAAACCTTGGTTTAAACCTTGAGCACCACAGCCCACAATAACAATTTTTTTGCCTTTAACGAAATCACATCCAGTAGCGAACTCTGAACGTTGCATAAAACGGCAGCGACCAATTTGGTCTAATTGCTGGCGTAGAGATAGTGTATTGAAATAATTAGCCATGTTAAATCCTTATGTTATATCACGTTGAGTAAGTGCAAATTTACAATTGTTAGATAATAGTTAAAATTCATTGTTGTTTAAAATGATATATTTGCAATATAATGTTGCGTTTATTGCAATGCTGAGTTTGAACTACACTCTCAAACTTAATAAACAGGTAGAATGCATGGATATTCGTAGCTTAGAGCTGTTTCAACATCTAGCGAACAGTTTACATTTTAGTAAAACAGCCGACGCTCTGTTTGTTAGCCCTTCCACATTGAGTCGCACAATACAGAGGCTCGAGGAAGAATGTGCAACTCCTCTATTTGTGCGCGATAATCGTAAGGTCAAGCTCACCGCAGCTGGTGCTAAGTTATTGGGTTTTAGTCAACAAACTCTTTCCGAATGGAAAAAAGTTAAACTAGAGTTGAAACAAGACCACCAGCAACTGCAAGGTGAACTGAGCTTGTTTTGTTCTGTTACAGCCAGTCAAAGTCATTTACCTAGTTTGCTAGACAATTTTAGGCACAAATACCCGCAGGTAGAAATTAAGCTGAATACCGGCGACCCAGCATGGTCTGCGAGTAAAGTGATGCAGCAAGAAGTGGACGCCTCAATTGCGATCCATACTCCTGATTTTCCTAAGGAACTAAAATTCCTACCGCTAGATGAAATTCCCTTAGTGCTGATAGCATCAAAAGAGCTGCAACTGTCAAAATTAAACCAAGTAGAATGGCGTAATCACTCGTTTATTTTACCAGAGTCTGGTCCGTCAAAACGTATTGTGCACCACTGGTTTGCCGAACAAGGCATTCGTCCCAGAGTTTACGCCACAGTGGCCGGCAACGAAGCGATTGTCAGTATGGTCGCATTAGGGTGTGGACTGGGTATAGTGCCAAGCATAGTGCTAGATCACTCTACTGTAGGGCAAAGGGTCAGTCGTATCGCGTTAGATAACATTGAACCTTATCAACTAGGTTTATGCTGTTTGCAAGCAAGGGCAAATGAGCCAGCGATCCAGGCTTTGTTTAGTTGTTAGCCGCAAGGGCTTAGAAGCATTCGCGTTGCTCACCGCAATCCATTGCGAAAATACTTATCTACTTATTATTTATTATCACACCTACTTATCAAAATACTTATCAAGACATATTTGTCTAGGTAAAATTGGGTCCCCACTTTCGTCATTCCGGTAGTGTTTTGAGCCGGAATCGGTTTGATTTGCCGTTGTCGCAACTGTCAATTATGCAGCAATGTGGATCCCTGCTAGCACCATGCGGCTATGACAGAGACAAAGTTTGGTCATTTGTTGTTGGAGATCATTCAATGTGAGGATGCAAGCTCTTCCTATTTGCTACTTCACTCTGTCCCATCTGCCTAATGCTACTTTTCTTATTCATGTTTAATCTGAGCCAGATAAGCTTGTAGGCTTTTATCTTTTTCATTGGGGTAGCGGTTGTCTAACACGACAAATTCGGATAATCGGTCGAGCCGGAAGTTACGGAATGATTGACGTAATTCACACCAGCCAGCTAATAACCAAACTGGGCTAAATGAAATCAGGGCTAATGGCCAAATGGTGCGCTGGGTGGTTTGGTTTTGTAAGTCTAGATAATTGAACCGAACTTTTTTCCTTTTACGAATACATTCTCTGACTTGTGTGAAACTCACTTCCCAGGGAATTTTATAACTGCTAGGTGCCGAAAACGTACTGATTTGATGCAATTCGTGGATCAAAGGGGCGGGTAAGGTTGCTTGAATTTTTTTATAGGCGTTTTGGGCTTTTACTGCAAACAGTTCATCAGTCCAGTTACTGACCATGCCAATTCCTAGAGCAATGGCTTCTAATTCATCGGCATCAAACATAATGGGTGGTAAGTGATAACTCTTATCTATTACGTAGCCCACTCCCGCTTCGCCGTTAATCGGAACACCCGAGTCGATTAAATTCTGGATATCTCGATAAATGGTTCGGGGCGAAACTTCAAACACTTCAGCTAGCGTATCAGCGGTGACTGCTTGATGCATTCTTCGTAAATGATGAACAATGTCGTTTAGTCGTTCGGCTTTTTGCATGCTGCAACCTTAAAATCGTGATGATAAATAGCAATCTTTAGTCTATTGAAACACTACTGACAATAACTGTCAGTAGTTAACCGCTAATATTCAATCGTTCAAAACAACAACTCACTGGAGAATATTATGATTGGTTATGTAACTTTAGGTACTGCAGACTTAGTAAAATCAGCAGCTTTTTATGATGCTTTGCTTGGCACTATTGGCGCGAAGCGATTTATGGAAGAGCCCAATTATTTTATTGCTTGGGCTAAATCACCCAATGAACCTTCTATTGCTGTTGCAATTCCATTTAATAAAGAGCCTGCGACTGTTGGCAATGGCACTATGGTGGCAGTTGTATTAGACAACCCAGAGCAAGTTGATGCCTTCTACGCAAAAGCATTAGAACTAGGAGGCACCTGTGAAGGCAAGCCTGGATTTAGGCCTGAAGGAGCGTCTGCTGGGTTTTACGCTGCTTATTTTAGAGATTTGGATGGCAATAAGCTGAATGCTTTTTGCATAGTAGAAGGTTAAAACTAGCCTAGGATTTGAGTCAGTTTTAGATTGATATTGAGAAAATGCAAAGGCGCACAATAGCCATGCTATTGTTTAGCCTTTGCTTATCATTGGTTAATAGTCGGTCGTTTGTGACTATTCGTTCAATTATTGGTTAACTGTGCCAGCATACGGTCAAATGCTCGGTAATGTAACGCTTCAGCTAAATGTGTTTTTTGTATTTGTGGTTCATGGGCTAAGTCGGCTATGGTGCGAGCTACTTTTAATACTCGGTGGTATGTACGTAATGATAGGCCAAGCTTTTCTACTGCGAGTTGTAAAAACTGTTGATCTTGTGTTGTCAGTTCACAGTGTTCTTGTACTTCTTTACTGCCTAATTGAGAATTGGTTTTGCCACAACGGCTTAGTTGCAATTGATGAGCCTTGATCACTCTGTCGCGCACTACTTGGCTGGTTTCACCGCGGCTTTTCACTTGTTCTGAAAATTCATTATTGGCTAATTTAGGCACGTCGACTTGTAAATCGATGCGATCTAAAAATGGCCCAGAAATACGGTTTAAGTATCGTAATATTTGTTCAGATGAACACCTGCCATCGTTCAAGCTGCCTGTTGGACTTGGATTCATGGCCGCAACCAGTTGAAATTTTGCAGGAAACTGCGCTTGCCTTGCGGCTCTTGAGATACTGACCGTGCCTGACTCTAATGGCTCACGTAAAACGTCTAATACTTTTCGGTCAAATTCTGGTAGTTCGTCTAGAAAAAGCACGCCATTATGGGCCAGCGATATCTCCTCAGGCCGTGGAATACTACCACCGCCAACTAAGGCTACTGCTGAGCTAGTGTGATGAGGATGACGAAAAGCTCGGTGTTTCAGGTGGCAGGATCCACTGCTTTACCTACAATAGAATGCACCGCTGCGGTCGCTAGTGCTTCTTCGTCTGTCATGGGGGCAAAATGGTAATGAGGCGACTGGCAAGCATTGTTTTACCTGTACCAAGGTGGACCGGTGAAAAGTAAATTATGCCCGCCGGCCGCGGCTATTTCTAAGGCGCGTTTGCCAGCAACTTGGCCCACTACATCTTGTAGATCATTTTCGTATTCGGCTAACTTGGGTAGTGTTTTGACAGTGTATAAGCCTAGCCTTTGCTGACCAATAATGTGATTAAACACTTCTAAAAGTTCTGTAGCGGGGACAATTTTCGCTTGTTTAATTAGTGACGCTTCGGCTGCGTTTTGGAAGGGTAGAATGGCGGTACGATTAGCTTGGGTGCAAGCGTAAGTGAATGGTAAGGCACCTTTAACTGGGCGAATTTCGCCAGACAAAGCTAACTCCCCAGCGAATTCGATGCTATTTAATTGGCTTTCGGTTAACTCAAGGCTAGCGGCAATAATACCTATGGCGATAGCTAAGTCGAAACGTCCCCCTTCTTTGGGTAAGTCAGCAGGGGCTAAGTTGACGGTAATACGTTTGGCCGGAAATTCAAAGCCGGAATTGATCAGGGCGCTACGCACTCTATCCTTGGCTTCTCGAACTGAGGCTTCTGGCAAGCCCACTAAGTTAAAGCAAGGCAAACCATTGGCTAAGTGAACTTCTACAGTAATGAGCGGTGCGTCTATGCCGACACTGGCTCGAGAATAAACAATGGCTAAAGACAAGGTACAACTCCATTTGTTTTTGGCTGACTAACCTTAAACCTAGCTAAAAGTAGCAATATTGCGAGTTATTCGTCTTTTACGGCATCGTGCGGGTTGAATATAGGCAAGCTCCAGTGCCACTTCATAGCGCACAATCGTATCATTAAGGTAATGCTAAAGCCGGCCAACATGCAGAGCATTGTATTGATCGCAAAGTGCTGGCATAAAATATAAACTATTCCGCCGGCGATACAGGCCGTTGCATATAATTCTCCTTTTAACACCAGCGGGATTTCGCGACAAATTACGTCTCGTATTAGCCCCCCAAACACGCCGGTCATTGTGCCCAATGCTATCGCCACCAAAGGAGACGCGCCATAGACCAGAGCTTTTTGACAGCCCATTACATTAAAAAAAGCCAGTCCTATGGCATCTGCAAAGAATAAGTACTTGAGAGGAAAGGTGTTTTGCGTGCGCAACCAAATGATAGTGATGCATGCGGCAAAAATAATGACATAGAAAAAGCTCGGGTCTTGCACCCAAAAAACCGGTAAATCTAAAATCATGTCGCGCAATGTCCCTCCACCAACAGCAGTGACCGCTGCTAGCACCACAACGCCGAAGCCGTCCATGTGCTTTTTATAAGCCATTAACGTGCCGGCAATAGCGAAAACTGCTACGCCAGCTAAATCAATCCAATGTAACCAAGTGACCATTTCTTATTTTACCTGTATCTAGTCAGAAACAAATGCCGCACAAGTATTGATCAAGTTACTGCCCCTAGGCTAGTGATTAGGCTTTCCAATCATAATTGAAGTAAGGATTGTGGGTGGAAAATTAATAAGTTTACATATCGTATAACAATCTAGAATTCTTACTTGGGCTAAATACCTGTATCATTCATTATATATAATTAGCGATTGTAAAGTCGTTATAGACACAACCCAATTAAAGAGTACATAACAATGCCAAAGTTAAGATCAGCAACCACTACCCAAGGGCGTAATATGGCCGGCGCCAGAGCTCTATGGCGTGCCACAGGTATGAAAGATGGAGATTTTCATAAGCCGATCATTGCCGTGTCTAACTCATTTACCCAATTTGTTCCGGGTCATGTACATTTAAAAGATATGGGGCAATTAGTTGCACGAAGCATCGAAGCGGCTGGTGGTGTGGCTAAAGAGTTTAACACTATCGCTGTTGATGATGGCATTGCCATGGGCCATAGCGGCATGTTGTATAGCTTGCCTTCTCGCGAAATTATTGCTGACTCAGTTGAGTACATGGTGAATGCTCACTGCGCTGATGCTATTGTATGTATCTCAAACTGCGACAAAATAACTCCAGGCATGTTAATGGCGTCTTTACGTTTGAATATTCCGGTTATTTTTGTCTCTGGTGGGCCAATGGAAGCAGGTAAAACTAAGCTTTCAGATCAAATTATTAAGCTTGATTTGGTTGATGCCATGGTGGCTGGTGTTGATGATAATGTTAGCGACGAAGACAGCAACGAAGTCGAGCGTTCTGCTTGTCCTACTTGTGGTTCTTGCTCTGGTATGTTCACTGCTAACTCAATGAACTGCTTAACCGAAGCCCTTGGCTTGTCTTTGCTAAAGGTAATGGTTCAATGCTTGCGACTCATGCTGACCGTAAAGGCTTATTTAAACAAGCTGGTTCGCAAATTGTTGAACTTTGCCGTCGCTATTACGAAGAAGATGATGATTCTGTATTGCCACGTAATATCGCTAACTTTAACGCATTTGAAAATGCCATGAGTTTAGATATTGCAATGGGGGGCTCTACTAATACCATCTTACATTTGTTAGCTGCAGCAGTAGAAGCTGAAATCCCGTTTACCTTAGACGACATAGACCGTTTGTCTCGTAAAGTACCGCAGTTATGTAAGGTTGCACCATCTACGCCCAAATATCATATGGAAGACGTACACCGCGCTGGTGGAGTATTGGGTATTTTGGCAGAAATCAATCGCGCAGGATTACTCCACGCTGACTCTCCCCATGTGTTGGGTAAAACCATAGGCGAAGTTATTGCTGAGTGGGATATTACCAACCCAGCCAATGAACGTGCTTTAGAGTTTTATAAAGCCGGTCCAGCTGGCATTCGCACTACTAAGGCTTTTAGCCAAAATTGTCGCTGGCCTACCGCTGATACAGACCGAGCAGACGGTTGTATTCGTAGCATAGACAATGCCTTCAGCGAAGAAGGTGGACTAGCGGTACTATTTGGTAATATTGCTGAAAATGGCTGTATTGTTAAAACTGCAGGTGTAGATGAGTCTATTCTTAAATTTACTGGTCGTGCTCGTATATTTGAAAGCCAAGATACAGCTTGCGCCGCCATTTTAGGTGATGAAATTGTGGCGGGTGACGTAGTGATTATTCGCTACGAAGGCCCTAAGGGTGGCTTCAGGTATGCAAGAAATGTTGTACCCAACTACTTACCTCAAAGCCAAAGGCTTGGGCAAAGAATGCGCTCTAATTACCGATGGTCGTTTCTCGGGGGCACGTCAGGCTTGTCGATTGGGCACTGTGCGCCAGAAGCCGCTAGTGGCGGTGGTATTGGATTAGTAGAGGAAGGCGATACTATGCTTATCGATATTCCAAACCGTACCATTGGTATTGACATCAGTGATGCTGAATTGCAAATCAGACGTGACAACATGAACAACAGCGCCAAACCTTGGAAGCCCGTTGCTCGTGAACGTAAAGTCACGTTAGCGCTTAAAGCTTATGCCTTATTAGCCACAAGTGCTGATAAGGGCGGCGTGCGAGATGCGTCTAAGTTGGAAGACTAAATGACCCTTTCAGCCAATGATTATTTAAAGCGTATTTTATTGTCGCCCGTTTATGACGTGGCCGTGAATTCTGATTTGCAAAAATTAGATAAGCTGTCAGCGGCTATAGGTAATGAGATTTGGCTGAAGCGCGAAGACCAACAACCGGTTAAGTCTTTTAAGTTACGTGGCGCTTACAACAAGCTCAGCCAACTGTCAGACGAGCAGCTAAAAGCCGGCGTCGTAGCGTCTTCTGCGGGTAACCACGCACAAGGCGTGGCGTATTCTGCAAAACGCAAAAAAATTATGGCCACTATTGTGATGCCAGAAACAGCACCAGACATTAAAGTGGAAGCCGTTCGAGAGTTGGGCGGCGAATATGTCAATGTTGTGCTTTATGGCACCAGTTTTGACCAAGCTAAAGATGAAGCTTTGCGCCTGTCACAAGAGCTTGGCTATACCATGGTGGCACCTTTTGACGACGAGGACGTAATTGCTGGGCAAGGGACTATTGGCCGTGAATTGCTAGAGCAAAACCCAGACTTAGACACACTCTTTATCGCAGTAGGTGGTGGCGGGTTAATTTCGGGGATCGCGGTATTTTTAAAGCAGCTTAAACCTGATTTGAAAATTATTGCTGTAGAGTCTGAAGAATCAGCCTGCTTACAAGCGGCTATGCAGGCTGGTAAACCAGTACCTCTCAATCATGTTGGCATTTTTGCTGATGGCGTTGCGGTTAAAATCATTGGTCAAGAACCTTTTCGTTTATGCCAGCAATATGTCGACGAAGTCATTACTGTTAGCACCGATGAAATATGCGCGGCTATTAAAGATATATTTGATGACACTCGTGTTATCGCCGAACCTGCTGGAGCATTGTCGGTAGCGGGCATCCGTAAATATCTAAAGTCCAACCCCATGACAGGCAAAAAGTTTGGTGGCATTTTATGTGGCGCGAATATTAACTTTCATACCCTACGTTATGTGTCAGAGCGTTGTGAATTAGCAGAACAAAAAGAAGCGGTACTTGCAGTTAAAATTCCTGAGCGCAAAGGCGCGTTTAAAGCATTTTGTGACGTACTAGGTGGTCGTGCAATTACCGAGTTTAACTACCGATACTCAACCGACCGCGAAGCCCATATTTTTGTTGGCATTAAATTGCGAGAAGGCAAAAAAGAATACTTAGCGCTTAGCAGCAAGCTGAACGAACAAGGCTATCAATGCTTCGATTTATCTGATAACGAAATGGCCAAGTTGCACGTTCGATATATGGTAGGGGGTCGCCCACCAAGCTTGTTGAATGAAAAGCTGTTCTCTTTCGAATTTCCTGAGCATCCCGGTGCCTTGATGAAGTTCTTAGATACCCTAGGTGAAAACTGGAATATCACCCTATTCCATTACCGAAATCACGGTGCCGCCGAAGGCTTAGTGTTAGCAGGTTTTGAAATTGACGATGGGCGACGGGCTGAGTTCGATGAGCATTTGGCAAAGTTAGGTTATATATATCAAGAGCAAACCCAAAATCCCGCATATAAGTTTTTCTTGTCTGACTTGAACGGTGTGTTTGCAGAGTAGATAAGTATGTGCAGCGTCACTTATGCGCTGCGCACCTTTGTCATTACGTCCCCGATTTGCCTGCCACTCCAGTGCCTCCACTTCCGTTTTTCGGGTGCTCTACTTCTGTCATCCGGGTAGTGTTTTGAGCCTTCGTCATTCCGGTGGTGTTTTAAGCCTTCGTCATTCCGGTGGTGTTTTAAGCCCTCGTCATTCCGGTGGTGTTTTAAGCCGGAATCGGTTTGTTTTTGTGGTTGTCATTACTGTCACTTATTCGGCCATGTGGATCCCTGCTAACAGCATGCAGGGATGACGGGGGTGGGTCTTCATCTTTGTCATTCGGGTGGTGTTTTAAGCCTTCGTCATTCCGGTAGTGTTTTAAGCCGGAGATCGGTTTGTTTTTGTGGTTGTCATTACTGTCACTTATTCGGCCATGTGGATCCCTGCTAACAGCATGCAGGGATGACGGCGTTGGGTGCAGGAATGTCGGGGGTGGGTCTTCATCTTTGTCATTCCGGTGGTGTTTTAAGCCTTCGTCATTCCGGTAGTGTTTTTAGCCTTCGTCATTCCGGTAGTGTTTTAAGCCGGAGATCGGTTTGTTTTTGTGGTTGTCACTACTGTCACTTATTCGGCCATGTGGTTCCCTGCTAACAGCATGCAGGGATGACGGCGTTGGGTGCAGGAATGTCGGGGGTGGGTCTTCGTCTTTGTCATTCCGGTAGCGTTTTTAGCCTTCGTCATTCCGGTGGTGTTTTAAGCCTTCGTCATTCCGGTAGTGTTTTAAGCCGGAGATCGGTTTGTTTTTGTGGTTGTCATTACTGTCACTTATTCGGCCATGTGGTTCCCTGCTAACAGCATGCAGGGATGACAGAGTTGGGGGGCAGGGATGACGGGGTTAATTTTTAATAGTACAAGTCGCCCTTTAGTGCTTTGCTACTCGTGGTTAGTTTGAATTGGGCTTAATTATTGGGGTCGTATACAATCGGTTTACCTGTTGCGGGATCTATTCTGTCCAAAGACGGACCGCCGTAACTATTGTTAAGCAACTCTACTACTGCATCGCCATATTGCTCAAACCAAAAGTCACCCATAATCTTTAGATGTTTGATGTTAGTTTTGCTTATGTCATCCATAGCGTCGTCAGGTGCTTTAGGCAAATCAGGTTGACGGCACATTTCCGCATTTACCCTTATATATTTTCCGGGTGGGGTGATGGTTAATGCTTGATAAGCGACTACTTTTTCGTCAGACAATAAATCAATAATCTGCCCTTTTAGCATCCATTGTATCGCGCCCCATTTTTGCGAGTCAGGGCCGTTAATCTTGCGAGAGTGAGAGCCTGTACCTACAGATACTACGCGTTTCTCAATCGTTGGCCATAGGCGGCAAGCCTCGGCAAACGCGCACATAGTTGGGTTATTCGCTATAACGCCACCATCGATTAGCCAATGTTCATCTTTATCTGGTGGAAGTTGTAATTCTTTCGTTGGGAAGTAAGTTGGCGCAGCGCTAGAGGCATCGGCTATTTGATAAGACAATAAATTTTTATATGCTGGCTTGGTTGATTTGAATACATATGGTCGACGCTTTTCAATACCGTAGGTTATCGCCAACACATGTTTTCCGTCGGTCACATCACTTATCTTAGCATTACCTAAGTTATCTTTGAGGATTGAGGTTTTGCCCTTAGCTTCATATTTGGGGGCGTTGATGCCGTCTACTTCAAACCAGCCTTTGTTTTCGGCAAATATTTTTTTGGCGTTGGTATAACTGTATAAATTATTGATCTCAGCCATCGACATATCTGTCGTTGCCAGTGCTAATGCAATAATGCTGCCGGTACTAGTACCAGCGTAAAAATCGGCACAATCACGTACTGATTTTTGATATTTTTCTGAGAGCTGCTGTTCAACATGGCTCAAAAACTGAGTTGTGGCGGCTCCACGAATACCACCACCATCGAGAGATAGAATGAGTTTAGACATGTAACTTTCCTTATTTTGCAGTTTATTCTATGCGCAACAAAGCCAATTGCGCGATGTTATCGGGTGATACTGCTTCCCAAAGTCAAGCATAGCTAATTTTTACTGATTTTGGTGGAGGATTTTATCAAGATTAGGAAGAATGGCGGCCTTCAGTTTATGTTCACTAAATGCCGCGTAAACCTAGGTATGGAAGTCGTTGTTAAATCTGCTTGAGCCTTTGAATTATTTCGGGCTCGATGAGCTTTATTACATCAGAACGCAATGATTCACTGAGTGCTGTATGGCTAAGTTGTCCTTTCTCGCTAACGTCTAAGAATTTATTTTCTTTTAATGCGCTAATGAAAGATCCCAGTACATTTTTATCAAAAAATTCGGGAGAGCTGAGTCCGTGTAAGCTAGATAGTCGCTCTGCAAATTGTCTGCTGTTAAGCTCTAATTCACTACGACTAATCGCACCTTGCTTTGACAATAGGCTAAGTACCACCGCATATCGATGCAGAGTTTCTCGTATGCCTCGGCTCAATAACCAAGTGCTATAAAAATTGTCACCACAAGGTGAAGGTGGCTGAATATGAGCATTTTCTTCAACCAACAAGCCCATTTCGAGCATGTTATTGAGCAGACTTTCTGCATATTTTGCAGCTTGCTTAAGGTCCATATACAAAAACAGTTCACGTTTTAATAATGGGTATAGTTTACTAACTAAAGACAATACTTGGCGCTTGGGTAATGCTTTATGGGCGAAGACTATAGCGGCAATTAGGCTTGGCACCACGAAAAGATGTTGCACGTTATTTCGATAATACGTTAAGGCTACTGCATTTTGATTTTTGAGAGAGATGACTTTGCCATAACTGTCTTCAGTGACGGTAAATTTATTGAGTTTGAGAGTGCTAGCCAACAGCTCTTTACCGCTAAGGGCGGGGATAGTGGCCCTGTCACTGAACGGTGAGCTTTTCAGTAGTGCCAAGTAATGATCCAAGGCTTGTTCCAACTCTGACTGCGCCATGGCGTGTTTTTTAGCGGCTAACAGGCAAGTTGCACAAATTGCCATTCCACTTATGGCGACAGCCTGGTTAATTTTGTGCATCACATCGGTGGCGAGATCATTTACGACAGGGGTTAGCCATTGTGGCCGGTTGTCTTGGTCTTGTTCTTGGTATTGTCGCCAGTTGGGCTCTTGTTTGTCTAAGTAGTTAGACAAATTAATAGGCTCGCCAAAATTAAGATGTCCCACTCCGTAGTTTTTCAATTTCTTAATGGCCGAAAAAACCTGTATAAAAGACTCTTTCTTCTTGTCTGTGCCTTTTAGCTCTTTTAGATAGCTAGACACCTCCATGACATGGTCGTATCCGATGTAAACGGGCACAATGCTAATTGGTCGATTAACACCTTTTATTAAACCTTGCAGGGTCATGGCAAGCATGCCTGTTTTAGGTGGCAATAATCGCCCAGTTCGACTGCGCCCTCCTTCTGGAAAATACTTAACTGAATACCCCTTTTTGAATAATAATTCTAAGTACTCTCTGAATACTGCAGTATATAATTTATTACCAGCAAAGCTGCGACGTAAGTAAAACGCGCCGCCTTTGCGTAATATGCCACCAACAGGGGAAAGTTTAAATTAATGCCGGCCGCTATATGTGGTGTTACTAAACCTTCATGATAGATCACATAAGTGAGCAACAAGTAGTCCATGTGGCTGCGATGACAAGGCACATAAATAATTTCATGGCCGTTTTGGGCTAATTCTCTAACGGTAGACGCATGACCGACTTCGATGCCGTTATAAATTTTGTTCCATACTTTAGTTAGAATGCTCGCGCCCCACCTCACTATCCCTTCTCGGTAATCAGCGGCAATCTCGTCTAAGTAGGCTTTGGCTTCGGCTTTTGCGGTTTCTTGGCTGGTTTTTTTGATAACGCTTGTTCGGCAATCGCCATTGAAACGGCATCGGAGCCAATCACGCTGTTGTGTAGTTCATGGCGTTCAAGTTTATTAGGGCCAGTAATGGCTTGTTGGCGGCGGTGAAAATGGGTGCCTGCCACGCGAATGAGTTTATGGGCGATTTCTTCATCGCCACCTTTGAGATTGCTCATTGCTCTAGAAGAAACGGGCTTGCTGTAACAAACAAAGTTGTCACGACCTAGCAATAGCACGATAAAAAATTTGCGCAACCAGCTCGGAGAAACTTGGTTGGCAATAACATCAGACCAACCCGACATGTTATTGCCTGGAGCGCGGCCCCAATGAATTGATACAGGCACAATTTGTATATCTAACTCTGGGTGCTCTCTGTGTAATTTAAAAAGCCATGCGGCATTTTCTCGTATATCAGTATTTTTGATTTTTCTGTTTAACACAGAGCTAGGATTGCGTAAAAAAAGGCACGCAGGAAACTCACTTCCTGCAATATCAATGGTAGTGGTCGGCTTAGGCATATCGATAGACGCTGCCGACATTTTTAATGCGAGTTGATCGGTTACGGAGTGAGTCCTAAGTAAATAAACGATAGGTTTAGACTTATCGATACCAAGTTCACTTTCTATGTCACTCTGGAATACTTTTCACTTTGACCCACCATTTAATAGGTGCTGTTACCATAGTAAAAAGTAATCTGTTTAACCGCTGCATAAATACCTAAACCTTGCCAATAAAAATCGCGCGAAGCATAACACAGAGTTTACATGTATTGCTGATGAGGATTGAGCTTCGATGTAAAAAAACGATGCGTCAGGCGCTCTAGAAGTTGCCACACTTTGTGTCCATAAAAGCCTTCTTATCTAGCACTTTGGTAGAATTATAAACCAAATAGCTGAGGTAACATTAGACTTAAAATGGGAAAAAATGTAATGAGTACTAAGCCTAATAGTTGTAAAGCAAAAATAGGCAGTAGAGGCTTTATGACAGAGGTGATTGACTGGCCTGATATACTGCAAGCCACGAACAGCACGGTACCAACCGGTGGGGTTACTACCCCAAGGGCTAAAGCATAAACCAAGACAATACCAAAATGCACGGGGTCAACGCCTAAACTGACCACTAGGGGTAAGAATATTGGGGTGAATATTAACATTGCCGGTGCCATATCCATAAATACACCGACGACCAGTAACACTGCGACAATTAGCAATAGCACCATGTGTTTGTTGTCACTGAATCCAGAGATCAATTGCGTCACTGTGTCGGGAATTGAGGCAAAGGTCATGGTCCAACTCATCATCCCTGAACAAGCGATCAGGAAGAGGATCACCCCAGAGACTAGGGCTGTTTCCATAAATATATTGAATATCATCTTGGCGCTAATAGTGCGGTACAGAATCGCTAATCCAAGGCTATAAACCACCGCGACGCCAGAGGCTTCAATGGCGGTAAATAGTCCTCCTAAAATTCCTCCCATAACAATCACTATCATAAAAAGGCTAGGTAAAGAACGATTAAACACTGCTAATGATTCTGACCAGCTAACGTTGCCTGTCTCGGCTTGATAACCTTTTTTGCGAGCATAGAAATAAGCATACAACATGACCGTTATGGCCATAATCATACCTGGAATATATCCGGCCATAAATAAGGCAATAATACTGGCGGAACCGCCCGTTAATAGTGAATAAACAATAAGGGCACCAGAAGGAGGAATGAGCATACCACAAGGGGCTGATGCGGCATTGACAGCTGCCGTCATTGGTAAGTCATATTTTTGTTCACGAGCCACTGGAGTAATGATGCCACCAATAGCAGATGCTGAAGCAATACCTGAACCAGACAAGGTACCAAATAGGCCATTTGCCACAACATTTGATTGCCATAAACTGCCTGGAATTTTACGACCTACCAGCATAGACAAATCGATTAGCCGTCTCGCTAAACCTGTTTGATTCATAATGCTACCAGCTAGAATAAAAAATGGTAAAGCTAGAAACCCAAAGCTGTCTAAGCCATTGAAAATGGTCTGCCCAGCAGTGGGAAATAATGGCGCAAAATCAACTTGCAAAGACAAGGTAAATAGGCCAGCAATAGCCAGTCCAATTGCAATTGGGGTACCTAATATTAAAAAGGTGAAAAACACCAAAAACAGCACAACTAACGAGAACATTTCAATGTGATTTTGTACCCAATAACTAAACAAGCTGGTTTGGGCAAAGGTGTAACAAGCTGCAAAAATTAAGGTGATCACTAAAACAACTTGAATCAAATCGATTGGTTTAGCTTCAGCTTTTAACAGTGTTACAAAAGAAATCAGTTGTGAAGCAATGATCATCAAACCACAAATCAACATACATAACTGCAATCCACCAATAGGTGCTTGGAACATGGCGGTTTTCATTGCAAGATTAGCTGAAAATGACTCTAGCCCGGCCACCGAAAACGCCAAGCCAAATAACATTACAGTGAATGCATTGAATAACTTAAGTTTTATGGCCGTACTAGCAGACACTTTGTCTAATAGTAACGGTAAATTCAGGTGCCTATTAGAGAAAAAACAATAACCGCCGCCTATAATTCCAAGCCAAATGAGTGCGTACCGCAAAAATTACTAGGTGTATTTACTGGGTGAATTAAAAATAAAACGTGAGGTAATTTGATAGGCAATTGCCACAGTCATTGCGACTAAAAGAATGACCAAAAAATACTGCATAAGTTTGTTCACGCCACTAACGATACGTGGGCTGTCTTGCATTGCAACTGGTTGTTTTATAGATTCATTTGGCATATTTTTATTCGTAAAATATCGAACATAAAATTCATTATGTTGAGATATTAAAATTCACGTCCTTCAATTTTAAAGATTGCTTTAAGTAGGGCTGCTTTATCACTATTTTGCATTTGTTCTAAGTACATGGGTTTAACAGCGTTAATTAATAAGGCTTTATCTGGGTGATAAAAAAGCACGTCTTCTTCGTCTGTTAATTTTTGAATGGCAAACTTCTCCCCATCCTCGGCGAAGGTAATAGATTTGTTACTAATAATGGCAAACTCTTGATTGATAATTTTCCGTTCTGCGGCAGAAAGGCTTTGTTCGAACTTTAAGCTGCAAATAACAAAGTCGGTTAAGCGGGTGTGCTCCGTTAATAAAACATGCTTGGCAACATCACTAAACTTCGCTTGATGAATGCCTGCCACTCCCCTTCAGCACCATCGACAACTCCCTGTTGCATACCTGCATACAATTCACCAAAAGAAAGAGCCGTTGGCACCGCACCAAATTTAGAGATCATTTCCATATATGTTGGGCTAGATATTGTTCTTAACCTCAAACCTGCTAAATCGTTAAGTGTTTTTATTGGTTGGGTACTGTAAATACTTCTAAAGTCGCTGCTGATATAACCTAAAAAGCCAAAATGATGTTTCTTAGCTGATTGAAATAAGGTTTGACGAAAATTTTGATTGTTCATTACTTCGCGGTATTCATCCACAGAGCGAAACAAATAGGGCATATTCATAACGCCCATACTCGGTATTACAGATTCTAACGAAGCGCTATTTATTAGCCCTATGTCTATTACGCCACGTTGAATATGCTGAAAATACTGTAGCTGGTTACCTAATATCCCGCCGTGAAATATTTTGAATTTTATTGCACCTTGAGAGCGTTTTTCGACACTATCTGCAAATTGTTGCAAGAGTTTTCCAGCCGTACCATTCGCTTGCACTGAGGTAGCTATTTTAAAGGTCTTAGTTGTTTGTGCAGCAACACCTAATTGGCAGGTGGCTAAGGCAATAAACCCCAGAATTAAGTAATATTTAGACTTCATCATAGAATGGATCATGTTATTAACAAATTATTATCTAAGCCCATACTATCTACAAATGGTATCGATAACAATGTTAATTGTCACTGCCTCGTAAAGTTGTTTGGGCCTAGCTGAATTGACATATCTCAAGTTAATTTAATGGTAAACCGGTGAATCATTGCGCTGCTGGTTGTACAAAAAAAGTATATTCAGTATTCCACCTATGAGTCGCCCCGGGTTTGATTTGCATGTAGATGAAGGGCTCAGGACATATAGTATTTTCCATGGTCCAGAAAAATAACTTCGATAGGGGTTGATCTATTTTTGCCCTAACCCCAGCTCCAGTTTTTTTATTGACTATTTGAAAGGCGTTGTCTGCTGCTTTGGTGCTAAAACCTGTTAATCCAGTGCCTATCATCCCGTCCATGCCTTTTGTCATGACTTTTGGATAGTGGATAGTATTATCTTTGATGGCAATACGACCTTTTAAATCGGCACGAGTTGCCGTAAGCGGAAAAGGAAAGCTAACCTCGAATTCGGGACCACTTGGACGGCCATCTATGACGAAGAAGTTGTGGTTGAATACCTCTGTGTCGATTTGTCTTTCACCCATATTGGTTAAGCTGTGAGATAGTACAAGTTCTGCTTTGCCTTGGGTTAAGGTCAAGCGCTTTGTGTAACGGTAGGCGTAGCCTTTGCCATCCGACAAATTATGAGTGAACTCAATCCAGTTATTGTCTTGTTTGATAGTCCACTTACTAGGGTCGACTATTTTATAAACTCTCTGCCACTGATATTTTTCTTCGTCTGGTTTTTCGCATAGGCCGACGCCAATGCGAACAAAGGTTTCACCTACTTTGGCTTCTTTGTAGCCTAATACCTTATTGTTGGCTGTGAATGACTCGACTGGCCCTACTATCTCGTTGTGTGGCTCGACAGAGTCTTTCCAGGAGCCAAAATATTCGTGACCTTGATAACGTAGGCTCGAGATAACTCCAGACCAATCGAAGCGAGTTCCGCGATAGAAGCCTTTTGCAGGATCTGGCAACCACACTTTTGCTGTTACGAATCCGTTTGATATTACAGCTTGGGGTGCGTGCCGCAAATCAGCTGCGCTTGAAAGAGTTGAAAGGGCTACACTGATTGCGGTGATATACAATAAATAAAGGTTTCTCATAAGTGCTCTTGTGCTTGAGTATGGCGACTCACTTCAAATAGCATTGCAAATGATAGGCAATGTTATTGAAGTAAGCTGTTGTATTGTTAGGTGGCATAACTCGATTGGCAGAGTGTTCCATGGGATTCACATCTACAGGTGTTTTAATGCTGGTGGCGCAATGATGAAGTCCAGCAATTTTAGCCTATTGCTAGCTGTCATAAATTACACTAGCTGCGGTTTTGTTCTCAAGACTAAGCCCTGTTGGGGCGGTAATGCCTTGTTGATAAAAGGCATAGCCACGTCTTGTACCTATAGCGATAAGCATGGAACTGGGAACAAAAGCTGCATTTTTTGTATGAAGTTTTATCCTATGATGGTCACCATTAATAGTCGCTAGTACATTATTTGCTAGACCATTTCTGCTATCTAAAATATCTAAATCGACAGACGCAAAAGATGATCCTTCATAAGGACAACTTAAGGCTTCAGCATACTTGGCGTTAGCGCGACAATTTATTAACCTGTCTTTATTGCCTATGTTAAAACCTGCGGCAATACAGTCTGTTGCTTCACAATTTTCAACAACATCTGCAGCTGCACCTAAACCAGTACAAATCCCTCTTCGCATTTGATAAACACTAGAGTCACGGATGGTCGTACTGCCTGTAACATGCCCTCTAAAATCGCCATACAAACGAATGCCATCTTCGCTTAAAGCTATGATTTCGTTGGGTAAAATTTCACCTTTTTTGCCAACGGTCACTCCTTCAACATATTCCTGTCTAGGCACTTTAAAGTGTCGGTCGTATGCGTAGCCACTCTTTTCTGCCAGTAAATCATTGGTTGTTTTAACTAACCCATCAACGTGACAATTCTCAATTAAGGTATCAATAGCGCCTTGTACAAAAATTGCGTGGCCCATGGCGCGCATGTGTACTTTACAGCCTATGACTTTAACCCCTACTGCTGGCCAACCTACCCGTATACCATTCATTTTTCGAACCACTGTACCTTTAATTCCGTACAAACTGCCATAACCCCATGGGGTTGAACCTGAGGTGGTAACATCTACGTTTTTCAACGTTATCCCAGAGCCAACAATATTGAATATTTTGTTTCGGCTTTGGTATCCAGGTTTGTCTCCAAATGTTTCTACTTTCAGGCCTTCAAATACGCTATTTTCACCAGACAAATCAATGACTCGATAAAACCCATCCGCGCCACTAGGATCGCCAAATAAGCTGAATAGTTTTGTGTCAACACGCAAAGTAACGTCACGTAAATCATAGTGACTATTCTTTCCTGTGAATGACATGAACTTGTGGGATTCGGCCGCTTCAATTGTATATACACCAGGGTTTAGGCGTACTTTCACATTATCAACAGAGGCATAATGACGTAATTCATCAAGGCTGTTGATAGCAATGAATTGCACTGATGACTTGGTATTTAGCGAAGAGCATGCGGTGGTCGCGACTAAACATAAGGCAGAGGATAAAAAGCTTCTGCGGCTTAAATGGGGGAATACATTGTTATCAACACCAAGTAGGTTAGCTTTATCTATCATGTACCTTGCCTATTAACGTTATGGCTTATAGTTGTCATGCTGCGACAAATTTAGTGATTTAGGTTTATTCGTTCGCATAACTGTATCTGCAATAGCTGCCCTAAGGGATATTCCTGACCTAATGGACATTGCATACATTGGCTGCCTTGCCGTGAAGGCTGCATACAGGATGCAACCTAATCAATTCAGTCACAAGAATATTTAGTCGCCTGCCCATGTCAGGCTAGTGCCGGAAGCTAGTTTTTTTCTAAAAGAGAATTTCCGTAGCGAAGCCTCAATGGATTACCACGCAGCGAATGGATGGTGGCATTTGTCAGCTTTCCATCCTTCCATGAGATATCGACTTCGAAGCCACCGCGAGCCCGTAGGCCTTTCACACTTCCGTCCGGCCAAGCTTTTGGTAATGCAGGTAACAATTCGATCTCTGTGTTATGGCTTTGCATTAACATTTCAGCTATACCCGAGGTCGCTCCCATATTTCCATCGATTTGAAATACACGACCACTGTTAAGTAAACCTTTTGAGTAGCCATTTATTACGTAATTATTGAATACATTATGAGCGCGGTCTCCGTCACCTAGGCGTGCCCAAAGAGCGATACGCCATGCCCCTGGCCATCCTCCAGCATCACCACGTTGGATCAGTGAAGTGCGAGCAGCGGCATAAAGCTTCGGTGTGTCAAAGCGATTAATTTGGCTACTTGGATACAGCCCGTAGAGATGGGAAACATGGCTATGTGGATCATTTGGATTATCCCAATCTTTTGCCCACTCTTGAAGTTGGCCGTGTCGTCCAATCTTCATGGGTGCTATTTTTGCGCGAGTATTAGCTATCTTTTTTAGGAACTTACTATCCTTGTCTAATAGTGCTCCTGCCTCAAGTACGATTGCAAAAAGATCACGCAATATTTGACCATCCATCGTAGGTCCAGCACTAAGTGATGTACCCGCCCGCCCAACACTAAGGCCGTCCTTGGTTGTTCCGCCATGACTGTGCTCAGGAGAAATAGATGGAGAGGTGATTAAATTTCCGTCTTCATCCTCAATTAGAACGCCATCAGTAACAAAAAACTCTGCCGCCCCCTTCAAAATAGGGTAAGCCTTCTCCAAGAATGCCTTATCACCACTGTACAAGTAGTGTTCCCAAAGGTGCAAACTTAGCCATGCCCCACCAGTTGGCCACATGCCCCACTGTGCCCCATCTACAGGAGCGGCGCCACGCCAAATATCTGTATTGTGGTGAGTCATCCAACCATTGGCCTTGTAATGCACTTTAGCCGTTTTAGCGCCTGTATCCTGTAGCTCGTCGAGCATGCGAAATAGTGGTTCGTGTAGTTCAGCCAAATTAGTGACTTCGGCCAACCAATAAATCATTTGAATATTGATATTGATCGTGTATTTACTGGCCCAAGGGGGATTCATCGTACCATTCCAAATCCCTTGAAGATTCATTGGCTCTGTTCCTGGACGAGAACCCGCGATTAACAAGTAACGACCGTATTGGAATATTTGCTCTGCAAGGCGCGAATCAGAGGCTCCATTCTCTGTGTGCTGTAAGCGCACAGAAGTAGAGAGGCTTTGGTCTTCCTTAGCTCCGCCTAGATCAATAGCAACTCGGTCAAATAACTGCGAATAGTCGTCGACATGACGCTGATATAATTCGTTAAAGCTTTTGCCTGCGGCTTTCGCTAAATAATTGTCTACTCGCTTAACTGGATCTGCGCTAACGTCTTTGTAGTTTACAAAGCTCGTAGCAGCGACATAAACAAGGGTCGCTTCATCAGCGTCGCGGACCATAACTTTGTCGCCATGAGTGATAACCGTTCCCCCTTAGTCAGCACCTTAACTTTGGCGGCAAACTTAGTTCCTTTGCCTTCCCATGGGCCTATTAGTCCACGTTCTTTTCGAGGAGCAACTTCACCAGACATCATAAGCACTGCATCATTTATCGCTTGCGTATTGCTTAAATGAGGGCTTGCCATTGATAGATCAAAAGTTAAGCCTTTCGGGCGATCACTTTGTAAATGCATTACGATCGCTTGATCAGGATGAGAAGCGAAGATTGTGCGTGTGTGCTGTACAATACCTCCACTGACCCCCAAGCCGAATTTGACCGTAGCGACTGCATTTTCTAAGTCTAATTGACGATGATAGTTATAAATTTTTCCACCTTGAGGGTAGGTCAGGTAGAGGTCTCCAAACGGCTGATATGCCATTTGTTTCACTGGGCTGCCCATCATTTTCTGCGCTTCATTCTCAGCTTGAATATATTCTTCGTCAGTTAGCAATTGACGAACTTTTGTCAGATGAGAGTAGGCTTCTGGGTTTGTATAATCATGGGGTCCACCGCTCCAAAGCGTCTCTTCGTTTAATTGAAGATGCTCTACTTGGCCTCCCCCGTAAACCATTGCACCTAAACGCCCATTTCCTATTGGTAATGCATCTATCCACTCGGATGCAGGCTCTGTGTACCACAACTTCAACGGGCTAGGCGGTGTTTCTTCAGCCTGCGCTAGGTTCGGCACCATTAGCAAACACAGGATAGGCAGGCATAAACGTCCCCATGCCTGTGCAGTAAACTGTTCTTTATGGGTTTTCATAATCGTTGTCTCCCGTAGGTTGATTACTACCGTCATTCACTCTTACCATTAGCAGTAAAAATAATTTGCTCACTTATAGTTAAACGAGACGAATCAGTATCGATTGCGCTATTCGTAAGTCCTTTGTCTTGATAACTTGCTCTTAAGATATATTGTCCGTCTTTTTGTTGGCCGAGGTGCTTTTCAAAACGCACGTTTCCTTTCAGCGGTAGGCCTTTATTTTCAATGTTGTTAGGATCTAAACTCAGTATATAGTTGACCATTGCTGCTACCTCTTCAGGTGGCAGTTGTGGATGAGCAGACATGGCGCTATCACCCCACACACCCGCTCCACCGTTAATTATTTTTGCCACTAGAAATCTAACATCGGTTTCATCATATTTCGCTGCTATGGCTTGATAGCTTGGACCATTCACTGTGCGTATGATGTCATGACAGGCTCGACAGTCTGACTTATCAGTAAGTTCTTGGCCTTTAGGCTTGCTGCTTACTTGATGTCCAACTGCGGAAGTTTCTGCTAACGCTGTTGCCGACAAATATTCAAATGTGACACTTATATCTCCCGCAGAAATCGAACCATTTTCACTGGTTCCGTCTTGTTCGTCGAACACTTCAATCGTATAACTAACCACGCCGTTGTCTGAGTATTTGTAGGAATCGGGGGTAATTGTTATGCTAATTTCAGGTGCATCATTCCCTACTATTATCGTCAACGAGCTACTGTCTTTTTGCCCAGCGGAATCGACAACCGTAAGCTCAACAATATATTCACCATTTTCATCAAAGGTAAACGTGCCTAGCTCTTGATTATTTGCAACTGGTTCGCCATTAATTGCCCACTGGTATTCGAGTGTATCCCCATCGTAATCAACGCTGCCTGCGGCAGATAAATTAACGACTAGTGGTGCTGATCCGGCGACTTTATCGGCGGTTAGTTTAGCGTTTGGCTTGCGGTTGCCACTCACATAAGAAATTCGATTTAACCGCGCATCTTGATTTTGTTTTTTCCACTGTTGACCATATTCAAGCAGGTACATGTTGCCATCACTTGCAAAAATCATATCCATGGGATGAGAAAATTGACTTTGAGGCATAAATTGTTCTGCTCGAACATATTGTTGGTTTGTGTCTAAAGTAACGACGAAAAACCAGTCTCGCATCCACTCATAGATAAATAATTTGTTTTCAAAATATGCGGGAAAAGTTCTAGCCGTTTGAACAAAATCATTAGCATGGAAAATAGGCCCAGCCATGGGGTTTACTCCGCCTTCTCCAAGCTAGGGAAATGCTTCTGATGCGTCATAGCCATACCAGATCATTGATTTATGCGCTGGTGGCAGTTGGCTAAGACCTGTATTGTTTGGCGACATATTTACTAAATTATTAGGGTCGAATTTTGGCCCTGAAGTTGTGCCTGAGTAGTCATAAGCATTGTAGGTTTGATTGTTACCTCTGGTGTAAGGCCAGCCCCAATTACTTGCTTGTTTGGCTTGATTAAATTCTCCCAAGCCCTTTGGGCCGCGATCTGGTTTTGCTTTACCAGCATCGGGTCCCACATCTCCCCAATAGAGGATGCCCGTGCTATTGTCTATATCAAACCTAAACGGGTTTCTAACGCCCATCGCATATATTTCGGGTTTGGTTTTAGCTGTGCCTACGGGAAATAGGTTTCCTGCAGGGATAGAGTAACTCCCATCATCTTCTGGCTTTATACGTAGTATTTTTCCGCGAAAATCATTGGTGTTAGCGGCTGATTTTTGTGCGTCCCATAAAGCCCGCCCTTCTCGCTCGTCAATAGGGGCAAAGCCATCAGAGTCCCCCAATGGGTGAGTATTATCGCCCACACCTATAAATAAATTGCCTTTAGGTCCAAACTCTAATGCTCCTCCACTATGGCAACACCCTCTGATGACGGGAATAGTCAGCAGTACTTTTTCTGAACTAAGGTCTAACTTTTTATTGACTAATGTGAAGCGAGAAACGTGCTGAATAGGCGCTGCTCCTGGCACCGAATAAAACAAGTAAATCCAATTGTTCTGTGCATAGTTAGGATCGACTGCTAAGCCAAGTAGTCCATCCTCTTCATGATAATAAACATCCAATTTCCCAATACTGACTGTTTTAGCTAAATTGAAGTCATATAACTTGATCAAGCCTCTGCGCTCAATAAACAGAATGCCAATATTAGGTAATTCGTCTAACTCCATTGGCTCACTTAAATTGAAATCCAGTACATCTCGAACAAACCTGTTTTCTGCTGGCATTGTAAGAGGCTCCGCATCACCTACAACATCAGCACTATGCAGTGAGGAATGCATTGGCAAATTCTTTTGGCAGCCGAATAAAAATATCAGCCAGAGCAAAGTAGTAGCGGTAACTGAAAACGCTTTATTTGAGTTTTTCATTCTTAATTACATTCCAATTCAACGGTGTTATTGACATGAAAATTTATCTGCTTACAGTAATGCACTTAGCACCCAATAATTTTGGTAAGGACTTAGTGTTAATGGACTGGCTATTTCGATATTGAGCTTGCTATAACATGCTCATGCCATCTGTTAGTTATTAGATTTCATGAGCACCTTAAAGGCTATAGTCGTTAAGCTCTACGCGAGATGTTTACAGCTCAATTTTTATTACCGTGGCTATGTCGTCAGGAGCGTTTTCGGGTAATAGAATGGTTGGTTTTCCATGGATGATTTTTGTTCTTAAACGTGAGCTCGGGTCGGTTAACAGAGATGCTTTCTTAATACTGATTTCACTGTTTATTTCTAACTTTCCATCTTGCGGCCAATCAAATACGTGGGCATAGATGACGCCTTCTTTTGTGGTGTACCTTCCCCAAGTTGGTCTGTCATATGGGCTGGCTGATGCGCCATAAACCGCTTCTCCATTTGCTCTGGTCCAAACGCCCATATCGGCTAAACGTCTTATGCTTTCACTCGGAAACCTGCCGAAGCCATCTGGCCCTATATTTAATAAGTAATTGCCTCCCTTAGAAACTATATCGATTAAATTTTGAATCAATGCCTCATTACTTTTCCAGTTATTGTCTGATGGCTTATAACCCCAAGAGCCATTCATCGTCATGCAAGACTCCCAATCTGAGTTAATACCAGTGGCGGGAATTTCTTGTTCTGGGGTGCCAAAATCTCCGGCAAAATTTCCTTCTCTGTCCATGCCTTCCATGCCCATTCGGCCCTTGTCAACTCGATTGTTTACGATTGTATTTGGCTGAATGTCTCGGATGAAGGCATAAAGCTCTTTGCCCATTTCAGTGGTGTAATCAGCGATCCAATCGCCATCAAACCAAACGATGTCTATATCACCATAGTTAGTTAATAACTCCTTCACTTGAGGCTTTAGGTAGTTTTCGTAATATTTTGGAAATTCAGGATTTACCACCGTTTGATCCTTTTGCCCTGCATTGTAATTTGGGAACAAATTGCCTTGTGCTTGTGGATGATGCCAATCAACAATTGAATAATAAACGCCAAATGGGATCCCAGCCTTTTTGCTGGCTACGGACAACTCTCTTATGATATCCCGCTTAAATGGTGACGCATCCACAATGTCATAATCGGAGATTTTAGAATCCCATAAAGCAAAGCCTTCATGGTGTTTAGAGGTTATAACTATATATTTCATCCCTGCATCTTTGGCCATGGCAACCCATTCATCAGCGTCAAATAATTCAGGGTTGAACATGTGGGAAACTTCTCATACTCTTCAATAGTGTAATCTAGTTTATCCATTGCCCATTCGGCACCACCTTTGGCTATTTGTTTGCCTCGTTCTCCGCCAATAACCGAGTATGCTCCCCAGTGGATAAACATGCCAAATTTGGAGTCACGCCACCATTGTATACGCTCGTCATCAGATAGCTTCTTTACTTCTGCCGCTGCGTTAGCAACGCTGACATTTACCTGCAAAACGGCAGTAAATACAACAAGGATTAATTTATTCAATAATTTCATTTTCACGGGTTTCCATTTCTGAGTGATTTCGAATTTCTTAGTCAATGAATAAAATATACACTAAAAATGTTATCGATACCATAAAGATGTTAAAAAATTGTCAAATCGGTAACATATACTCTTGTTGCTTATGTTTTTGTTTGGACTAATTGGCTGCTATAGCAATCTGACTAATCCGTTCTACGTCGACAAAATAAGCGCCGTGCTCTTCATCCAACCAACTTTGCAGTTTGCTTGAGCCATGTTCTAAATCAACTTCAAAATTTACCACTGTATCGGTCCGGGCGTTGAACGCTTTGGTATACACTTTTTCACCTATCTTCAGTTTAGCGAGGTGGCCAAATTGTAAAGGGCCTGGGGCTTCTTTTGGCCAACGACGAAGGCTGATTCTATATTTTCCCGAGTGGGCAATATTGACTGACCACCAGCCAGTCTTAGCTTGTCCTTCTTTAATCATCCTTTGATTCCAAGGTGTAATTTCACCACCATCATCTGGATGCCAATCATGGCATGTAAGCAATACGGGGTTTTCTTGATCATCACCAAGGATCATTTCAACATAGTCATGATTTCTGCTTGATACATCTGTCCACCAAGTTTCATAAGCCTGTTCTAACTCAGCCATGATGTCTGGATGAGCTTTAGCTATATTATGTTGTTGTCCAGGATCTGCTTTAATATCGTATAGTTCATGGTAGTTGGCCCATCGCCATCTAGATGTCATAACCACATTACCAATATTTTTTTCTACAGAAGGTCCATTGTATTTCTTAGGTACTTGAATACTCTGCACTTCAACCACAATCTTGCGGTCTGGCCAGTCTGACTGCCCCATCAATAGTGAACTAAAGTCCATGCCATCAAGTTTTGCTTTAGCGGGCTCTTTTAACTGCGCTAAGTTAATGAGTGTCGGCAAAACATCAAAGTGAGAAGTTAGTTGAGGTACATCGCTACCATGATTTAGTTTGCCTGCCGGCCATCGGATAAAGAATGGTACGCGATGACCACCATCATAGACGCTGGATTTAATAGAACGCATACCGGCGTTAAACGTCGGCGCAGAAGAGCCGTTATCACTCATAAAAATAACAATGGTGTTTTCACTCAGTGAAAGCCTATCAGCCGTTCTCATTAGGTAGCCTACATTGTCATCTATATTGGTGATCATGCCATAAAATTTCGCATTAACGCCCTTACCTTCATAGGGATCACTATATTTACGGTCTACGTGATATGGTGTGTGAGCTGCATTAGTTGCAAGCCACACAAAAAACGGTTTTTCTTTGTTTTTCTCGATAAAATCAACGGCTTCTCGAAACCAGACGTCGGTAACATAACCTTCAGCTAGTTCGGGTGTATCCTTTCGAAAATAGGTATCTTTACTGGTATTGTCATTAAATTGGCCATAGTCATTTCCAAAGTAATCTGGAGTTTGTCCAACGCCGCCACCTTTATGCCAAAAGACTTCATCAAATCCACGGTCGTGAGGCCTTAACGGGTAGCTCTCACCTAAATGCCATTTGCCAAACATGGCGGTGCGATAGCCTGAATCAGAAAATACTTCTGCCATGGTAGGCATTTCGGGACGCATTAAAGAGACGCCTGCAACCGTATGCCACACGCCTGCTCTGCGGGGATAGGTTCCTGTCATCAATGCTGCGCGGGTTGGGGCGCACTTAGGCGCCACATGAAAATCGGTTAAACGAACGCTCTGTTGATGTAATGCATCGAGATTAGGCGTTTTGATAATGTTATTGCCGTGGGCAGCAATTTCTCCATATCCCTGATCGTCGGTAATGATAATGATGACATTAGGTTTTGTTGCGCCAAATGCAACGGTAGATAAGCCTACAAAGAGTAAAATGATCGTTATTTTAATTAAGTTCATATTAGATACGCCTTCAATAAATTAACCTTGTAATATCTTAGCTATTACGTTTAATGAGAGAAGATAGCGCGTCCTCTATGGGCAACAAAGGCTCCATGGCTTACCTTCATAAATTATACTAAATCCTATTGATTATGTTACTGGACGAACCCCTTTCGTCTAAACACGGCAATAAGTAGACAAATTATATATTATATATGTTATCGATACCATTTTGTTTTTGAATGAAGCTTATAAAACTTATGAGATCCTGTCGCATGAGTACTAAACTAAAAAATATCTATTCGATAATAATTTGAGTAAGTAGCACCCGAAGAAAGACAAAGCATGTCTGGCTTTAGTTTTAATTCTGTTGGGGTGGTTTCTGTTTCATCTGTTGCCGTCCAAGGTTCTAGACAGATATAGGGCGAATTAGGCTTCGCCCACAGACCTAAGTGCCGATTGTTGCCCATTTCAAGCGCCAATACGGGTACATCATCTATCAACAAAGTAATAGACGACGAGCAAATATCTCGAAAAATGAGTGCATCACGAGCAAATAGATCAGCGGTCAGGGTTAGTGTTTGAGCGGTTAACTCGACAGAATAAGTCTGTTCAGATAACAGCTCATTTTTTATTAGTTGGCAATACTGGTTCTCTTGCTCAGAGAAACGTAACTTGCATTTTTCATGGCGAAACTCGGTCATAGGTAGCGCGAATGCGGGGTGGGAACCAATAGAAAAATAGAGCTCGGTGTCATCACTATTACTAATTTCGTATGTCACCGAGAGGCTTTTTTGTTCTAGTGAAAACGTGACGTCGAATTGAAACCTAAATGGATACAACAGCAGCGTTGCTTGGTTGGCCTTTACTCTTAAAGTAATAGACGACCTTGTTTTTTCAACTAAGGTGAAGTATTGGTTGTTAATAAAACCATGAGTGGGTAGAGCGTACTCTTGTCCGTCAACGCTATACTTTCCATTTTTCAAACGCCCAACTATTGGGAATAATATGGGAGCAGACCCCGCCCAAATAGCAGGGTCGCCTTGCCATATATATTCGTCTCCATTAGCCTGTGATTTTAGACTAACAATTTCTGCGCCAAGCTCGCTGATAGTGCAGGTTAACAGCGAATTTGAGATGCTATATTGGCTACGCGGATTCATCTAAGTACCTTATTTTATCGCTCTTAGCACTTCGAAACAGGCACCTAATGTATGGTAGTCACATTTAGCCCCTACACTGCTTTTTTGATTGGAGTACTTGGTATTGTCTCTACTCAATAATCTAAACCATGCACCATATTTGTGGTCAATAAAGTGCTGGTCACAATACTGCCAAATGGCATTATACTGGGTTAAGTATTTTTGTTCTTTGGTTTCTATATACAGTAATGCTGCAGTGGCAAAACTTTCAGCTTGCACCCAAAAATACTTGTCATCATCACACCATTTTCGTTGTCGATCAAAACCATAAATAAGACCTCCAAACTCATCGTCCCATGCAATCTCATATGCTTGATCAAATAAAGCTGCCGCACGTTCTACTAGCCATGTTTGTGGTGAATAGCGGTTAATAATTAGTAGTAATTTTGCCCACTCTGTTTGATGCCCAGGTTGGAAACCCCAAGGACGATAGAGGTTTTTGGGGTCATCTTTGTTATATTCCCAATCGGGTTGGAAATTGATCGTGTAGTGCTCCCACACTAAGTTGTCACTTAATGCTGCCTTGGCGAATGACGATATTATGGGCCAGTAACTTGGCTCTATCTAAAAACAAGGAGTTATTTGTTGCTTCGTATGCTGCAATCATAGCTTCGCATAAGTGCATATTTGAATTTTGACCGCGATAATGACTTAACTTGCCATCAGGGCTTATTTCATCGGCATATAAACCATAATCTCTCTGCCAAAATCTTTGCTCTAGCCTGGTAAAAGTGTCTAATAATTTTTCATCGCTTTTGATAATTCCAGCTTTTCTAACGGCGGCGTATGCGAGTAGTACAAAAGCATAACCATAGGCTTGTTGCGTCATATCATCGGGTTTATTGTTATCCAGTGTCCAAGCATAGTTCTCAGTCTCGGCTTGCCAATGTACATTTTCTAAATACTCAAGACCATGTTTGGCGATAGACAAGTATTCATCATTACTAAAATTTATTGCGGCTAAAGCATAATTAACAATGATCCGAGCACTGCTTACTAATTGTTTTTGACCTTCAGAAAATAAGCTGCCATCGTCATAATAGTTTTGAAAATATCCGCCATTGGAGTCGACAACACGAGGGGTATAGAAATCTAAAATGTCTTTACTGTGCTGTTGCAAAAATTGTTTGCTGAAAAAATTCATAAGGTTTTTCTCGCTTATTAGGTTTGTAATTTGAACTGTTATCTGCAGAGTGATTGCGTTAACTGAGGAGTCGCGCCAGATTGTGAACACACATAAGAAGAAACTTTGGCGGCAAATTCGGCTATCTCTATTAATGGTTTCTGTTGAAGTAAACCTAGGGTTAGAGCTGCGGTAAAAGAGTCTCCAGCCCCAACAGTATCAACCACTTTGGTGGGCACTATTGGCACTTCAACTTGTTGATCATGATGAATTAAAATCGCCCCTTTTGAGCCCTGTGTTAGCGCGATACTATTAAGTCGAAATTGCTGCTGAAGTTGCCTAAGTAGATTTTCAGTAGTCCCTTTAATTTTTAACATATCAGCAATAAGCGGTAACTCTTCTTCATTTAGTTTCAGGACATTGGCTAATTCGAGCGATTGAATAATCGTTTCAACTGAATAGAATGGTGCTCTAAGGTTAATATCAAATACCTTGAGTGCGCTGGATGGAACCGCGGCAACAAATGTTTGGATGGTTTGCCGTGAAACGACACTGCGCTGAGCAAGGCTGCCAAAGCAAATCGCATCGACCTCCTTGGCCAATTCGTTCCACGACTTTGACCAACGGATATTGTCCCAAGCACAGTTTTCTGCAAACTGATAGCTTGCTTGACCTGAAATATCTAAGCTAACCGTTACCGTACCTGTAGCTAAAGGGCTAGCCTGCAGTGCTGCAACATCAACATTACGTTGTTTGAGTGACTTAATGGCCTCATTACCCAGTGCGTCTTCCCCCACAGCGCTAATCATTGTAACTTTGGCTTTATCACCCAGTAAGCCAGCCATAGCACATGCACAATTAGCAGGGGCTCCTCCAAACTGAGGGCCGTTAGGAAATATATCCCATAGAACCTCACCAATACCGACAATATTAATTGATTTATTCATGTTAAATAGCCTTACCTTTAGTGTGAGCCGCGATGTTGGTGTCTGACTCTGTGATACCGAGTTTTTTTGTAGTTGTTCTAACGGAATTCCTTTGGTTTCGGGTACCATGAAAATGACCCACAGCAACTGAAAAATCATCATCAAACAGAAAAAACCAAACACATAGTTGGCTGAAAAAGTCGTTACAGCAAGAGGGAAGAACAAGGTCATTAATGCAGCAAAAATCCAATGGGTTGAACACCCTAACGATTGACCTTTTGTTCTGTGTTCAGTGGGAAATATCTCTGCAATGAACACCCAAATCACTGCTCCTTGTCCCACTGCATGAGCTGCAATAAAGAAGAAAATACAAAAAGGAACAATGGCATACACTTCATTGGTAAAGGCCCAAGAACAGGTTCCTAGTGCTAGGATATAACCTACAGAACCTATGTATAACAAGGTTCTTCTACCAATACGGTCAATTAGCCACAAACCAGCAAGCGTAGCGAGTAGGTTGGTGATTCCTATGCCCGCTGATTGCAACAAAGCCGCTTCTTGGCCTAAGCCCGTCATTTCAAAAATTCTAGGGGCAAAATAAAGTATGGCGTTAATGCCAGATAATTGATTGAAAAACGCGATTAAAAAAGCAAGCAATATAGGATACTGTAATCTTCGGCTGCAAAATTTAGTTTTGCTGCCGACAGCTGTCGAAGCCTTGACTATAGAAGCGGCTAGTTCATCAATTTGTAGCGTAGACATCTTGCTATTAACTTGTGCTAATACCCTTTTACCCTGAGAAATTTTATTGCATTTACTGATCAGCCACCTTGGGCTTTCGGGCAGATAAAAACAAAGGAAACAATAGATAACTGCAGGAATGGCTTCTACGCCTAACATCCAGCGCCATGCATTTTCGCCAACGCCTCCTAGTAGCGCATTCGAAATAAAGGCCACTAAAATTCCGAGTACAATATTAAATTGAAAAAGCCCAGTCAGACGCCCTCGTTTATCTGCAGGGGCAATTTCAGAAATATACAATGGAGCAACAATTGTAGAGATCCCGACGCCCACCCCACCAATAAATCGAGCCAACATAAATGAATATGGGTCACTTGCTAAGGCTGACCATAAAGCCGATACAAAGTATAAAATGCCTATGCTAATTAGTGTATTTACTCTGCCAAATCGATCTGTTGGCCATCCTCCGAACAGCGCCCCTATAACGGTTCCCCACAAAGCCGCACTCATGGCAACGCCATGTATTGTTGGAGTTAGCGCCCATAAAGATTGGATTGTTTTTTCAGCGCCAGAAATGACGACAGTGTCAAACCCAAATAGAAACCCTGCTAAGGAAGACGTGAGTGCCCAAAGGAGTAGTTTATTGCTTGAGCTTAAGTCTGGTTTCTTATTTTCCACTTTTTTAACCACCTTTTGTTTGTTACTTATAGTGATTGCGCCCAGAAGCAACCTGTTTCAATATGCCCGAGACGATATCAAATTCATTGGCCGAAAAACGTCCTTACTTAGATAATTGCTTTAACTGCCATACCTTAAAATTTTTGTAGGCTGCAGAGCGAGTGAACATATGCCTTAAGCCTATTCTTCCATTGGTAATGGGCTCAAACCTTGACAGATCCCATGAGTATTGCTTAGTAAGATCATCACCTTCTACTTGTAGAAATAGTCTAGAATTTGTCTTCATCCAAGTCATCTTGTAGGTCATGCCAGTCTTAAATAAGCCTGTTTGACTAAACGCAGGTTTTACTTCTGTATCATTAAATTCTTGAGGATTGGCTGCTGGATATCTTCTAACGCGAATATAGTCGTTATTGGGATTTTCATTGACCATAGGGAAGGCTGCAAAGCTTATGTGAATGGCATGCATATTAAGCCAATACTTACTCATAGTGGGTATTTGACGGTAATCATTCCACTGAGTAATGTCCTTGGCGAATTGTTTATTTCCAATACCTGTGGCTTGGATCAGTAGAATATTTACGTTGACTATTTCGTTGTCTGTACGGGTATAGTGATATTGAATTTTTAGGTCTCCTAAGAAAGACTGCTTTGTCCACAATACTGCGTGGTGTGCGTCATTTAGGTTGACTGGACCAGCGATTAATTCCATCCCATATTTACTGTGGACAACTTGGGCTACTTCACCATCTAAAAACCAGTTATCCTGCCAGTTTGTTGTCGCTGGATCTGAAAATTTTAGTTGCCAGTTTTTTGCTTGTTCTAGTTGCTCAAATTCACTCAACTGTGCTTGTTTATCTATAGGGGAGTAATAAACGGCATGTACATCGTCATGTTTAGCTTGGGCTTGCAACTGCGATCGCAATGATTTGTTCTGGGTATGTGGCTTAACATGTTGATCTACGGTCGTATGAATCTCTTGAACTGTTTCTAGATCCGAAGCCTGCTTGCTGGTGGTGTTTGCTAATGTATCCACATCTCTTGAGGTGAACTGCAGTTGAAGGGGATTTTGCTCTAGCTGGCTGGATGTTGGAATATGATTCTTAGCAAATACGCTGGCACTGTATAAGAAGAAAAAGGTGAGCAATAAGTATAGAAACAGTGATTTCTTAATACTAAGAATAGAAGCAAAAATTTTGCACTTTCTGTTGTTTGACCGACGGTTATTGTCAGCCACAGATATATTTGTTGGGTAAATGAGCATAACTCTGCCTTCATTTATTATTGATAGTTTTAGTCTATATATTGCCCATTACGCCATCGCCAATATACGATCTTCGCGAGGATTATCAATTCGAAAAAAATTGATAACTTAACACTCCACGATAGCCTTAAGTCTTGCTTTAGGCTTACTCAAAGTCACAGCCCTCTACCCAAATCTTTAATGGCTTTTCGGCCTAGCAGACCTTTAGGTGAGCTTAGCTACTTGATCAGTTTAATACTGAGTGATCCTCAATTTTAGGGGGCAACTTACTCCGCCTCCATTTTTAAACTCACTGAAAATATTGCCATTTTTGGCTAATACTTAAATTATACTCTCGTTGTTAACGATAACATTTGTGTGGCAAGAAATTATCATTACTTGCACGTTAAGTCAAACACGAGTGCTATAGCGTTGAAAGTTATATATCGCTGTTGTTATTAGTGTAAACCTAATAATTCTAACTTTAAATGACTCATCACCCATCTAATTTAAAACTTACTGTTGATTAAAAGTCACGCTAAGTGCACTATGTAATCATATTGTTATCGATAACATGTTGATTGTCGATAAATTTCTTTTTGGCTAGTTTACTCAAAAGCTGAAATGTAGTTGCAGTCCAACTGATATGGCGAAACAGAGTGACAGAAGCGATTAAGAAAATGCGCGTTAAACCATTAAATATATTACATAGAATGAGAAATAATTAATTATGAAATTATTAGTATTATTGTCGAGTATGCTGCTCTTAATTACTGGCTGTAGCCAAGATTCGATTAGTTTGTTGTCGCCTGATGGCACTAATAGCTTTGTTGTACTTCCTTCAAGTACAGAAGATTCTAGTGGAGGCATATCCTTTTTAGTCAAAAGCAATGGAAAAACTATTATCCAACCCTCAGTATTAAAAATACTGTCAAGTGACCTCGGATTTAAAGGGGGCTACAAGGTCCTTAAAGTTGAAAAATCGTCAATTGAAAATCAGTGGAGTACCAGATTTGGTGAGTTGAGTACGGTTCCTGACAATTACAATCAGGCTACTATATATTTAGACTATCAGGGTTCCAAACTCAACCTAATCATTCGGGCATACAATGAAGGGGTCGCTTTTTCCTATGAAATACCTAAACAGCAAGGGTTGGGAGAAATTGAAATTGATGATGAATTGATAAGCTATCGATTCGACTCAGATTATTCGGTTTGGTCTACCCCAAAACGTGAGCCGGGAAAACTTACGGCCCAAGGTGAATATCGTAAAATACCTTTGAGTAAGTTAGAGCACGGTGCAGAACGCCCTCTTGTGATAGAAATGAAAAATGGGCTTGTAATGGCTTTGGCTGAAGCCAGATTGGTTGATTATGCGCGGTTAAGTTTTAACTCTGATCCAAATGCTGAACTAGCAATACTTTCGAGTCTAGATGGTAAAGTGATTGGCTCTGTACAGGACGTGATAACGGGCGCTCAGAAAAGTAATAGAAGCAACAATGCGAAAATTAAAATGTCACTGCCCTTTAAATCTCCTTGGAGAGTAGTAATGATTGCCAACGACTATGCGAAGCTTCTAGAGCAGAATTATTTAATTCAAAACCTCAATGATCCAAGCAAAATTAAAGACGATTCGTGGATTGTGCTCAGGAAAAGTACTGAGAGAAAGCACATTGACCACTCAAGGTGGGCTCGCCGCCGTAGATTTTGTTGCCGAACATAATATGCAATATGTGCATTTTGATGCTGGCTGGTATGGCGATGAAATGCTAAACGAATCCGACGCTACCACAATAACCCTAGACTCTAAACGTTCTAAGGGCCCTTTCGATTTGGAAACAATAACCGCTTACGCCAAAAAAAGGGCATAAAAGTTATGTTATATGTAAATCGTCGAGCATTAGAAAAGCAACTAGATGAATTACTTCCGCTATTCAAAAAATGGGGGTTGCTGGAATAAAATATGGATTCGTACAAGTAGGCGATCAAGAAGTTACAACTTGGCTACACGAGGCAATAGAAAAGGCTGCCAAATATGAAATGGTTGTTGATGTACATGATGAATATAGACCTTCTGGTTTTTCAAGAACTTACCCAAATTTGCTAACACAAGAGGGGATTGCAGGTGATGAAGTCACCGTCACTAACGAACATACCCTAATTAGTTTATTTACTCGAATGTTAGCTGGGGCGGCAGATAATACCGTTTGTTATTACAACAGCAGGGTCGAAACAATGGGCTCCCATGCATCGCAATTGGCTAAAACCGTTGTGTTATTTAGTCCGCTACAGTTTTTGTACTGGTATGATCGGGCTCCACTGGCCCCAATAAAAGACGATGCACTGTGGGGAGACACTAAATACATAGGTAGTGAGCCGGAACTAGAGTTTTTTGATGCTGTGCCAACCACTTGGGATGAAACAAAAGTTCTAACTGCAGAGATAGGTAAAATAGGTATAGTCGCTAGACGGAAAAATAAAGATTGGTTCATTGGTGGGCTAATTGGAGCTACAGCAAGAAACATTCAACTCGACTTTTCATTTTTAGATGAAGACGCTGTATATCAAAGTAAATTATATACAGATGATGAAAGCATCGAAACGCGCACTCATGTAAAAATAGCAGAATTGGTAATAAACCACAAAAGCCAAATAGAACTAGATCTTAAAGCAAGTAACGGCTTTGCTCTACATTTAGTCAGACAGTAAAGATGGGTTAATCTATTACTTGCTAAATGGTATAAATGTTCTTTTGGCAAACTAATTCAATAGTTAAGTGGCTACGACTATTAACAATAGAATCGACAATTGTCAAAGTCGCCCCTCTATTAAACAAGATTATGTTCATTCGTAGGCGTTCAATACTGACCTAGTGCTCGGCATTATTTTCGATTAAACGGCCTACGAACTACCCGAAACGCTAAAAATTCACACTTAGTGAAGTGGTCAAGTATTATTGGCCACAGTTTTATAGTAAAGCCAGTATCTTATTTCTGACTCGTTTGGGCTTAAACCAGCATTGTACTGGTGTGGCCTAGTCTGGCTGCAATAGCCAACAATATAATCCGTTATGTGTTGTTTAGCTTTGGTGAAATTCCGATAGCTAATTAGGACACCCATCACAATTTGATAAATCGTAGATTTATACTAGGCTATCGTTAAGCGGTTGTGCTTGCGTTTATTCATTTTCGGAGGCGTTATGACTCAGAAAAGAGCCAGTTTAATCAGTTTATCAGACACCCCATTTTATCATTGTGTTTCCCGTTGTGTGCGCCGTTCATTTTTGTGTGGCGTTGACCATTATTCAGGGCAAAATTATGAGCACAGGCGGGCTTGGGTAGAGGAGCGCTTGTTGTTTTTGTCTTCGGTGTTTGCCATTGATATTTGTGCTTATGCGGTGATGAGCAATCACGTACATGTGGTGTTGCATGTGGATGTAGACAAAGCGCTAAATTGGTCGAATAAACAGGTATTAGCGCTGTGGCATACGCTCTATAAGGGGACGTTGTTGACCCAGAGGTTTATGCGAGATGATGAGCTAACAAAAAGTGAAATGCATACTCTTGAAGACACCATTGCGGTTTATCGCCAGCGTTTGCACGACATCAGTTGGCTCATGCGCAATCTCAACGAGCACATCGCCCGAGAAGCCAACAAAGAGGACGAGTGCACTGGCAGGTTCTGGGAAGGGCGGTTTAAATCACAAGCTCTGTTAGATAACAGAGCTTTACTAGCCTGCATGGCCTATGTGGATTTAAATCCCATTCGCACAAAAATAGCGACAACCCCTGAAAACTCCCATCACACCAGCATTCAAAAACGCATTCACGCGTTGAAAACTAACCAACACCCACCCCACACGCTGTTGCCATTTGTGGGTAACCCTAGGCAAAACATGCCCAAAGGCATTTCATTCTCATTAAAAGATTACTGCGAACTAGTGGATATAACAGGCCGTGTCATTCGCGAAGATAAACAAGGCCATATCGCCACCACCCAACCAGCAATATTACAAAGATTGGGGCTATCAGACGCACAATGGCTCACCCTTACCACAGAGTTCGAACAACACTTTTGCTATGCCGTTGGCTCAGAGCACATGATGCGACAATTTGCTGAGCATACCCATCACCGGCAAATACAGGGCATTAGCAACGCGAGAGCCTTATTGGCTTAATCAAAAATTCTGTCAACGCACATTCCATCCCCGTATAACGGCGATTGAGCATACCTACCATTCAGTAAAAACAGTGGTTTTTTCACTTTTTACACATCAAAACTCAAGCAACCTAGAAATGTATAAAGGTAAGAATAAGCCAAGCACTTCGATTGCCTATCTGCGAACGTTAACTAGAAATTATGGGTGTCCTAATTTATTTATGGGTGTCTACATTTATTTCATAGCAACGCGAGAGCCTTATTGGCTTAATCAAACATCCTGTCAACGTACATCCCATCCCCGTGCAGCGGGGATTGAGCATACCTACCATTCGTAAAAACAGTGGTTTTTTCACTTTTACACATCAAAACTCAAGCAACCGAGAAATGTATAAAGATAAGAATAGGCCAAGCAGTTCAATTGCCTATCTGCGAACGTTAACTAGAAATTATGGGTGTCCATAATATTTATTGATCTGAAATGGTGTGCCCCCCAATGGACTAAGTCGGGTTAATTATTTTGGCTACCTTCCATGCTTTATTTAAGGTCTAATTGAAAGGTGGCTTTGTGTTTAATTTAGTGATGTGAAAACTTAGTGTTCAACCTGTCTTGCCTTGGACATTTCAACAAATTTTTTGTCTAAATCTTGTGAATCTTTGTATTTAATTCTTAGTTCTGCCATTTTAGTTTTTAGGTCTTTCACTACTTCTTTGTATTCAGGGTTATGAAATACGTTGTTCATTTCTTGTGGGTCTTTTTTACGGTCGTATAATTCCCATTCATCCACATCATAATAAAAATGAATGAGCTTAAATTCTTTGGTGACCATTCCATAATGGCGTTTAACCATGTGTACTGATGGATACTCATAAAAGTGATAGTACACTGCATCTCTGTCCCACGCTTTGTCATTACCCGTCAAAAGTGGGATTAGACTTTCTCCCTGCATATCAGCAGGTGCGCTTATTTGTGCAGCTTCTAAAAATGTTTGGGCAAAATCAAGGTTTTGAACCATTTCATCATTGGTGGTACCCGCGGTAATTGTGTTTGGCCAACGAATCAATAAAGGCGTTTTGAAAGACTCGTCGTACATAAAACGTTTATCAAACCAACCGTGTTCTCCAAGGTAAAATCCTTGGTCAGAGGTATATACAACAATAGTGTTTTCCGCTAATCCACTTTCATCTAGATAATCTAATACCCTGCCAACGTTGTCATCAACCGATTCAATCGTGGCTAAATAATCCTGCATATAACGTTGATACTTCCATTGCATTTTTTCTCTATCTGTCATAGTTGGCCAGTTGGCTTCAAAATCAGCAGAGATCGCATCTAGCGTTTCATCATACTGTGCTTTTTGTTCTGCGGTGGCTCTGGCATACGTTTTATAGCCCCAGGTAGTATTTCCAGGTACGACTGGCAACACTTCTCCCATGCGTGCTAGAGTTTCTGCTCTCACTTTATTGTCACTGCTGTATTTCATATGTTTTAGAATATTCATTTCAGCAGTTTTCGCCGCCGTGCCTCTGTTTTCATAGTTATCAAATAAGGTGGCAGGCTCAGGAAAGGTTTTTTTAGAATAAGCTTTGAATTTCTCGGGGCTAGGCCACCAGTTACGGTGTGGAGCTTTATGCAAGTACATCAGCATGAATGGCTTTTCAGGGTTACGCTTTTTCTTGAACCAATCAAGAGTTAGGTCGGTGATGATATCAGTCACATACCCTTCTATCGTGGTGCTCCCTTGTTTAGTGATAAATTCGGGGTTGATATAATCTCCTTGCCCTGAAGTATCATAAAATCATCAACGCCTGTTGGGTTGTTACCAAAATGCAATTTTCCAAACATAGCGGTTTGATAACCGGCTTCCTTAAACAATTGAGGAAAGGTAACTTGTGAGGTATCAAATGGCGTTAAATTATCTATTTTTCCATTAATATGAGTGTGTTTACCTGTCAAAATAGTTGCTCTAGATGGTGCACAAATAGCATTTGTTACACTGGCATTGGTAAACATCATTCCTTCTTTCGCTAATCTATCAATATTTGGGGTGTTTATTAGCGTGTTATCGTATGCACTGATTGCTTGATATGCATGATCATCAGACATAATAAATAACACATTAGGCCGCTTAGATGTGGTTTTAGGTTTTTCATCTAAATTAATACTGCAGGCCGTTATAATCGTCAACAACGACAATATGCTTACAAATTTGATTTTATTGTTCATTCTTACATTTTTAGCATTTGTCATAAGTGCACCTTTTTGGTCATCAGATTTCAATTAAATAAAGTACTTATTGGTTCATATATAAATTTGTTATAGAACAGCTTAGTCAACCTTTGTTGCTAGGGGGTAAATAGCCAAGTGATACCAAAAACTTATCTAATTCAGATAGTGTCTCGTGGTATCTGTTTATTTTCTTATTTCTATTAAAAAAACCGTGGATTTGACCTTCATATAGAAACAAATCACAACGGCTGCCATTCTGTTCCATTTTGTACTTAAAAAGCTGCGCGGTTTCTACGGGAATTAATTTGTCTTTTGTGCCTAAAAACACAATAGTCGGTGGTACATTCTCATTTAGGTTATGTAGTGGTGAGAATTGTTTCCAATAGCTTTTGACGCGGTCATAACCCACACCATTTGGGCCATTGTCAAAGGCAGGGTTGAATAATGCCAATGCATCTGGACGAGGGCTCACTGATGTCGATTCGCCTTCTTCGTCAAAGTCTTTAAGTACTGCCGCTGCTATTGCAAGTTGCCCACCGGCAGAGCCGCCCCCTGCAGCTATCATGTTAGGATTAATGCCTAGTTCTATAGCATGACTACGGACCCAGCGCATAGCTGATTTGCTATCTTTTAGGGATCTCCTTTGGCGACGTATTATGTATATTCCTAATACGATATTCTGCTGAAATTGCCACCATGCCTCTTGAAGCTAGGTATTTACTTTGGTCATAAAACTGCTCTGGTGATCCGCCACTCCAGCCACCGCCAAAGAAAAAAACAATAGCAGGTTTGTAATCATTGCTTTTATGGTTTTGCGGGTTAAATATATGCAGTTTTAAAATGCTATCGTTTATTACCTTATATGTGACAATTTTATCTGGTCGTATATCAGCAGAGCTTTCTGCATAAGTCATAGATGACAAAATTAATAGAGCAAGCGGCACGCGTACCATTTGTTTTATTACACAAAATATCGTAGTCAGTTTTTTGCTATTCATGTGGTTGCCACCATTCGATAAAAAATGCTTCAACTGCAGATATAGCCATGGCTGAAGCTAAAGGTTTCGTTCTCTAATTTTTACTTAGCTGCTTCTAACAATGCGTGCAGTGTTGTAACAACCTCTGGATAGTCGTTATATAGATTATTCGACTCCTGTGATCTTTTTCCAAGTCATATAGCGTTCCCTTTGCTTGTTCTACTTCAGGGGGGATTGTTTGAGGAGAGGTAAATCCCCCTGAACCTAAGTGTGGAGTGTATTTCCACTTGCCTTGTCGGATTGAGAAAACACCCTCTAAAGAATGGTGAATACTATAATCATGAATAGGGGTAGCCAACGTTGGATTAGTGAAAGCTGGCCACATGTTATAGCTATCTTCACCAGCTCCTTTGGGTAGAGGTTTATCTAAAACAGCAGCAACGGTTGCCAGTAAGTCGGTGGTAATAAGTACTTGGTCCGATTGGCTGCCTTGTTTAATATGGCCAGGCCAACGAGCAATAAAAGGAACTCTGTGGCCACCTTCATAAATATCCGCTTTTTGCCCTTTATAGTGAGCATTAGCATAATGCCCGGTAGATTCTTTATCAGACTCTCTCCAATTAGATCCGTTATCAGAGGTAAATATAATTAAAGTATCTTGTGCTAGCTCCATCTCATCTAGCGTTTTCAAAATTGCACCTACAGAGCGATCAACATCTAACACAAAATCACCATACCGTCCCGCTTGGGATTGACCTGTCACCTCGTCCGTAGGTAACCAAGGTGTATGAGGGGCGCTCATAGGAAAATAGAGAAAAAATGGCTTTTCTGTGGTTTTTCGTTGTTTAATGTAATTGACTGCTTTTGTAGTGAAAGTAGGCATGACCTTAGTGAAAATCGAAACTGGGCTGTACTTCGCCGGCACGCCAGAATATTCCCCGTCCGTCCTTGTTTTGGCTTTTGCCATATGTATAAGCCGTGGGTAGTTCTATCATTTTCTGATTTTCTATGTAGCCATAGGGGCTCATATCTAACGAGGCCGAGATAATATAAGAATAATCAAAACCCACATCATTAGGCCCGCGTTGCACTGCTTGACTGAAATCAACATTGGTATCTAGACCTTTTGGAAACTTGTCGCTATTAGAAATTTCAACTATGGGTTTGCTTGGGTCTTTGGCCTGCCAATTTAAGCCTAAATGCCACTTCCCGACTATCCCCGTGTGGTAACCTTGTTGTTGTAAGAAAGAGGCAACCGTAGTGCGCCCTTCTTCAATTAATGCAGGCGAATAGCCCCACGTAACGCCCTTTTTTAAGCGAGTTCTATAGGCGTATCGACCTGTCAACAAGCCGTACCTTGTTGGCGTACACACTGCAGAGTTTGAATGAGCATCAGTAAAGCGAATGCCTTCATTGGCAATGCGATCAAGTGATGGAGTTTGTATCTTAGAAGAGGGATTTAAACTACTTAAATCGCCCAAGCCTAAATCATCTGCCAGGATAACAATTATATTGGGGTGCTTAGATGTCAGTGTACCAATATTAGCCCCGTTTTTAGCTTTGTCACTTTGTCCTTGGCTGTTGGTGCAAGCTTGTAACAATGTAATACTAAAGCAATATAAAATTGCTTTCGAAATAATAGTTTTCACAACAATTCTCCACGAATACTTATCGTTGATTTTAAATATAGAAATTCAGGTAAGTGCAAATGCAGTTGTCCTAAAATTATTTTTAACTAAACGGCCCTTCAGGCTGTGAGCGTTAATTATCTTGCAATTTCCCTTTTCTCCTGTTCGCGCTAACTTTGATTTAGTCGTGGCGCTAATAAGGCATTGCGCTGCAATCTATACTTACTTTTGGTTAATTTTTACCTCGAGTTTGACGCCCTTTAACGACAACAAGGCATGCCAATCTTTTCCATTCACGCGCCAAGTGTTTTCAGCGACTACTTGCACAGATTGAATTTTTACGCTGTCTGACTGCAATGAAGGTTCATAAACCGAGACAAAAGGACGATTCCAAGCTTCGCCTTGCTGCCTAACAATTAGAGTTGGAGTCGGTTTATTCCAATATTTTTCATCGTAATTGTGGCGTGCAGCGCGATTGGCTGGGGCATCAACGGCAAATACGGTTCGCCCTTCTCCTCCTAATACCCAAACATCCATCGCGACCTTGTCTGTCGCAATTATTAGTGGGAAACGAGCATGAATATCTGCTGCTGTTGTAGCAGAAACTTCGTTTTCGAAGTAATCATAACCTGCCATGTTGCCATTCTTTGAGGTCAACACCGAACTTGTTGTTAGGGCAAGCTGTTCAAGTTCAAGGGTATCGGCCATCCCATGATAAAGCCAGTCGTGGTACTCATTAGACGTCGGTTTACTTAAGCGAGAGCGAAATACATCAAAGTAAAATGCGCTAGTTTCATTAATACGTACAAGGGCTAACGTTCTTTGTTGCGTTGCTTTGGGCTTTTGATGCGCAAAACTAGCGGTTAGATAAGTTAAGTTTTGTTCGCTTGCTGGTGTGTCAAAAGCTGGTTCAACCGCTTTAACTTGCATCGCAATTGTCCCATCTCCATGGCTCGGGTAATCTGCGTTGCCGTTTGGAATAACGGTATTGTGACTAGGTAAAGTACGATAATATTGTCCATGATCTTTTTGCCAATAGCTGGTGCCTCTGCCTGAGTCAACGCCTAACACATGTCCCGCCCCGTACAATTCAGTGGCAAGGCCATTAGTATGGGCATGCCCCCTTTTGTTCCTAACATACTGGCGCCCAGTGCATACCTTATATCACCTGAAGCTGGCTTGTTTTGTAGCATGACTAAATTAAGCGGTTCTGCAAAATAAGTGGGATTTTGTTGCAATACTGTTGCTGCTGGTTGAGGTAGCTTGGCAGTATAATTGATGATGTCGAACAGACTTACATTATCTTCTCTGGAGTATTTACCCGCGACGATTTCAGCTTGTAATATTGCTGATAATTCGGCAGCGGTTTTCGTATCGCCTGTCTTAAGTGCCCAACTGAGCATCAGCTCTACAGCTCGGGTGTTAATTCTGGTATAGCTGGTATCTCCCATGCCGTGAGATGCACCATTTGGATACATTTGGCGAAGTTGATTAAATACCGCGCGTTTTACAATAGGGTCTTGTAGTACCTTTCGGCCATTTTTGTCATTTGACAACAAGGATGCAACTTCAATGATATTAGCTGTTGTATCAAAGGCGTAACCCGGTGCCTCTCCCCACACAGCTGTTTTTTGGTCATAACCTTGCCTGATGACATGAATGAGGCCTAATTGCTGAGGTAACTCAGCGTTTAGCACGATATCAACATAATGTTGACGTCCTTTCTTATCTTTATAATTCTGGTCAGCAGCAAGAGCTAAGGCGCCATAAGTAATTTTTGAGGCTTGATGGAGATTCCAATTCCCTCGGTTTCCGCCCCCTGCAACAACAACATCTACAATTCGTTTGATGCCTGTTTCTATTACATTGGCATCTATTTCTGGCTCTTCATCAATATAATCTCGTAAAAAGTCATACGCAATTGCGATGCTTTCTAATATCCCTTCATGAATGACCTCATAAGAAGTGAGCCCGATAATCCTTTTCAATTTATTCTCTTCTGAGGGGACAAATGGAGGTTTTACATAAGAAAAACCATGCATGTAAGTCCATAATATCGGCGCGGCAAATTCAGCATACTTTACATCGCCGGTGAGCCAATAGATAAAGGCTGCATCTGCAGCTAATTGCATTAATTGGCTATTGATTTTTTCGATAGTATGACCGGTAATTGAAGGCTTAACCCATTCAAACTTGCCCGTTTCTTGGTTGCGCAACTCGATCAGGCCATTGCGATCATTATATGGCTTAAGGTTTTCTATTTCGCTTGGATAGTGGCTTGTCTTCCAATCTCTTGCTCCAGCAAAACGGGGTGTTGGCACCGGGGCTTTTCCTTCCCCTCCGACTGTTCTAGAGTCTTTCGTGATTGCGCGGGTATAGTGTGTTTGCCAATTCATCGCCAAACGTGAAACAAGCCAATCGGGTTTATCTTCTGTTTTCGCTAAATAAAAATCAACGCGGCTTTTAAGGCTTTGATATCCGTTTTGGGCCCATTTTACTGTTTGTACTTTGTCTACTATGACTGCACGTTGCTTGTTAGTCACTAATAATTTCGGGCCCGCCGAAACAAAATGTGAGCTCAAAAACAATCCACTCATAAGGGATAATAGAAACAGTTTTATGATTCGGTTAGCTTTAGTCATGTTTATTCTTCTATTTTCTTGCAGATTCGACATATTAAAAATATTGTTCTCAACCTGAGCATTATTTATGCGTGGTGTTGCTAGGGTTATTAGCATGAAAAATAGATAACTCCGAAAAAGGCCGGAGTTAGTATTAAATCTTGCTGGTAATCATAGGTTTAGAAAGTAAGACTTAGAAACCTATGATTGCGAGAGTGTTTGCAGGTTAGAATCTGGCAGTTGCGCCCAGAGTCACTCTACGGTCTGTTATCCCTTGTGCACAAAGTAATGCTCCTTCATTAACACACCATTGCGTTTCATCTTCACGAAGTAGATTTACCCCATCGATACCAACCGTAAGGCTATCAGTGACGTCATAACTCACACTTAAGTTAAGCTGTGCGCGATCATCAACAATACGTTGCAAATCAAAACTAGGAGTGTTTGTTGTTCTATACGCAGAACGCCATGTGTAACGTGCACGAACACTTAGGTCATACTTGTCATAGAATAATGTGAAATTATAGGCATTCTCAGAGAGATTCTCTAAAGTAAGGCGTTCTTGTACCACGTCATCATCTAATGTTGGTGTTGATTGGTCTGTATCATAACGACCTAGTAGAATGTTCAACGAGTTGGCATCACCTGAGCCATCTTTAAATGCGTCAACTTGCGCCCCCGCTTCTTGGTACGTGTAGTTAGCAATAATACCAAAACCAGATGCCCAACCTAATGTCTCTTCATAACCTGAAAGGTCATGCTGAAAGGCTATTTCAATACCTGTTTGCGTTTCATCACTTTGTACATTGTAGTGCGTCTGAATTGGTACACATATACCATTGCCTTCAGTAGAAGACGACCAAACACCCCGACTAATACCAGGGATTGTGGCGTTGAAGATACCTCCTCCCTCACATGGGTCAGTTATGTCTCTTTCGATCTGTCCGTTTTCTCCTACTTCTTCTACTACGTTTTCGCGTATCGTATCAAAAAGGTTGCTGCGTACTTTGTGGAACAATCCAATGCTTACAAAGCTTGAATCTGACATAAAGTATTCTGCCGACAAGTCGAATGAAATGACTTCTTCAGGTTTTAAGTTAGGGTTACCAATACTAATACCCTGCTCGATCCCTGTGTTCCAGTTAACCGAAGTCGATACTTGGCTGAAATTAGGGCGACGAATGTCTTTAGCTATACCGCCACGGAGCATTAACTTGTCTGACACTTCAGCAACCACATTAAGTCTAGGTAGGAAATAGTTGTAAGAGCCGCTTGATACATCTTGAGTAACAATTTGGTTTCCATCAGGATCTACTTGAACGCCGTTACCTAGTGAATCCAAGTCGGTCTTTATGTATCTTGCACCAACACTACCGCGAATAAATATGTCGCCCACCTCTTGCTCAAAATTACCTTGTGCATACAAGGCTGTCGTTGCTTCGGTGATATCAAAGAAATTAGTTAGTGAAGTGGTAGGGGTTGAAAGCGTATTGTTACCATAAGTCCCATCTTCTCTTACCGTTATATTGCCAGCCGCAAGGTTTGCATCATTGTTTGCTAGAATGGCACTGTTGAGTGTTGCAATGACCGACTCTGGGTCCGCAAATGCTTGATCTTTGTCAATAACCAAGTAATCGCCAAAATAAAGTGTTCGGCCATCTGCACTATTAAAATTACTCGGACCAGCAGATACAATATCTGCAAATTCATCAGCTCTAGGGCTGTAAATAGTACCGTTTAGGCCAAGGTTTGTTGAGGCGGTGTTATTGACCGATGAGCTTTCATTCCAGCGTAATCCAGCTTCAATTGAGCTAAAGAAAGGGATGCTCTCTGGAAGGTAATAAGTACTATCAACACGAAATGCCGCTTCACTGTTGTCTTTGCTGCTTAGCCCTTGAATAATTGATCTCAAGGCATAGTTGCTCTTGTCGAGAAGTTCAGCTGTAGTTGGTGTCGTGTCCTGTCCTTGGGCAATACCAAATTGCACCATGCCGCCAGAAGCATCAAATTCAATTGGTGTGCCGTTATCTGAGCCTAACTCTTCTGAAGGCTGAGGTCCATTTGGGTTAATAAAATCAAGAACGGTATTTAAATTAGGGTTTTTGAAGTGGAGTCGGCATATGACAGTTCAGAGCTGATTTTTATGTTGTCTCCTGTCCATGACCCACCAAATGCGAATACTTGACTCTTAGTATCTCGAGCACCAGTATTGGTCAGGGTGCGCATATTGGGATCAATTGCGGTACCCACCCCTACTCCTAATATGCCTTTTTGTGCTGCTTTTACTTCGCCCAATACAAGCGGTCCGTTTGGACCATCAATCGTACCTAGGTCAACTGTTTCAAACGCAGTGTTAACAGTCGTTTCGGCCACATGTGATCCTCCAGTACCTGAAATCGAGATATTGGTGCCTTTAGTCGCTATTTCTTGATCATTTACAGTCACATCTAAATAGAAGTTAGTATTCTCGTTAGGTTCAAATTCAATTGAACCCGTAATGTTTTTTGTCTCGTATTCTTTGCGATTAAGCTGTTGTGTGAAAAACTGTGTTTTTAAGAATATAAACTCTTCAGAGCTGGCATTTGTGCCTTAGTAAGTTGACTCTATCTCGGTCATAACGTGGAGCAAATTGAGCTACGTCTTGCTCGGCATAACTACCGGTAAGCACTACACCTATCTTACCTATATCGGTAGACCAGTTATCACCGTATGTGGCAGATAGTCTTGGGGTTGTACTTTGTGCTAGATCACTATTTTCACCTTGAATACGGATTGAGGTTAAACGTTCTTTTAGGCTTAAACCGCGTAATGTACGTAGATTAATAGTACCACCAACAGATCCTTCAATCGTTTTCGCATCAGGTACTTTAGTGACTTCTAAAGAAGAAATAAGCGCTGCGGGTAAATCAGCAAAGTCGATACCAGAACGGCCATCCCCTGACCCAACTGTAGACACTCCATTGATTTCCACTCGGTTTGCATCCGTACCACGTATTTGTACGCTAGAACCTACACCAAGGTCTCTGGTAATTTGAACGCCCGTAATGTTTTCTAGTACTTCTGCTAGGTTTGTATCTGGTAATTTACCGATATCTTCAGCTTGTATTACTTCTTTAATATTTCCTGATTCTCGTTTTTCTGCTAGTGCGCTAGCTAAAGCGGTTCGAATCCCAGTAACCTCGATAACTTCTAGGTCTTTTTCTTGAGTCTCTTGCGCCATAGAGGATAGTGAAAAGGTTGAGGCCATGACAGCAACTAGATATTTTAGTTTAGTGTTCATAATATTTACCTTATTTATAATCCAGCTAAATGTTTTAGCTGAATGAATTTATGTGTACTTGTGTTCTTGTGTATTTATGTTCTCAATAAATGCCATCACGAAACAGCATGGTTAAATGTTATCGATAACAATATTGAATTGCAAGCATTAATGTTAATTTAATGTTGATATTTATGTTAACGAATTTTAAAGGGCAGTATTTATTTAGCCCCATACTTAGTGGTTATTATTTTAATGCAGAGTTTCTTTGGGTTGGTAATTTACGCATCGGCGGCCCTGCTATGAACTAATACAGTTACTCAGGCTTAATTGTATGTAGAGTGGTATTTTGATGTTGACGATAACCAAGTGTACTCATTAATCATCGATAACTTGAATAAGCTGTGATTGGTTACTTCAAAAATTCACGAGCGGGGTGTATTTGGGCAGAGCACTAATTTAATGTGGGTTACTATAAAATGCCGAATCCATAGACTCAAAAGCTAAGATAAACTGGCAATGCTCTTATAAAGACATCTGGATCTAAGCAGTTAAGGTTCCTAGAACAATTGTACTTAATCGTCATTTTTCATGAATTAGGTTTGTCACCTGTCAGCGTTCATGTTGCCGTTGAATCGATAACGGCGCATCGAGTAATAATTGAGTTTGTTGTTATTTTGTTAGTTGTATGCAATGTGTCTCGGCCTATTTTTACCGCGTTTCGCTTATCAGGCGCTAACTGAAGTCATTATGTTGAAGATCTCCTAGCCATGTAGCATGGCAAAGAATACCTTGTAATAGTATGTTGTTATCGATAACATATTGTCAAACGGAACGTTAAATCTAGTCTAAATATATGTTTTCCTGCCATTTTAATAAGTTAATTTATTGATTTTAAAAGGAAAGTGTATTTGGGTGCCGTGGTTTGATTTGAGTGTGGATACTGATGTTTGTAGTTTACAAACAGCAATGATGTGCCCTTACTCACACGAATATTAACAAAAGATAGCTGGCTATTTGATAATGAAGGGCCAGCGCGGTTATGTCAGTAACGATTAATTAACCGATAACCATTAGAGAGAGAAATAATGAAAATTGCATTAATGAACGAATTTAGTCAAGCAGGTAAAAACGCTGCGGTATTAAACGAATTGCAAACAGTAGCAACAGAACAACAACATACTGTATTTAATGTCGGCATGAAGGATGATAACGACCATCGTCTAACATACATTCATTTAGGTATTATCGCAGGTTTATTATTAAATTCAAAAGCAGTGGACTTTGTCGTTAGTGGTTGTGGTACCGGTCAAGGCGCACTGATGTCATTGAATTCACATCCTAAGTGTGACTTGTGGTTATTGTATTGATCCAGCTGACGCTTTTTTGTTTGCGCAAATTAATAATGGTAATGCCTTAGCCTTACCTTTCGCCAAAGGTTTTGGTTGGGGAGCTGAAATCAATATTCGTTATATTTTTGAGAAAGCTTTTACTGGTGAAAAAGGTCAAGGTTATCCGACAGAGCGCAAAGAATCTCAAGTTGCTAACGCTGAAATTTTAGACCAAGTAAAAGGTGCCTTAGCTAAAGACTATTTGACTGGCTTAAGCGCGCTCGATCCTGAACTAGTGAAAACCGCTGTAACTGGAGCGCGTTTTCAACAGTGTTTCTTTGATAACTGTCAAGATAGCGAAATTGAAGATTTCGTTAAATCAGTAATCAATTCTTAGGCCTAGACTTAACAACAGAGTCTAGACTCTAGGCGGAACAAGGCGTGATGTTATTTCTTATATAATTGTCACGCCAATAAATTTAACTTGTGGCCACAATTTACTCTACGAAAAACAGTTTAGTCCTACAAGAAGATCCTTGGGAGTTTAATGAAGGGTATAACACTAGTCATTTCGCCACTGAAAAATAATGGGATGATGGGCATCCTCAACTATCGGATTGCCAAGAAGATGAGCTCAATTCAGCTGTGAATGGGTTGTCGCAGTTTTATCTTAAGTACAGTTGTAGTCGTCCATTTTCATAAGAAAACAAATAAGGGTAAGAGCTAGTGAAGATCTTAATCATGCTTATTGCTTGTTTAGCATTTACAGCGCAAGTAAAAGCGCAAGACATTCGAGTCGGAAAAACCAACATAATCCTTATCATGGCTGATGACTTAGGTTATGGCGATTTAGGTAGTTATGATGGAATTCATCAAACACCGAACTTAGACCAATTGGCTAAAGAAGGTATGCGTTTTACGGACTTTCATTCAAGCGGTACTTTATGTAGTCCTACTAGAGCTGGACTGATAACGGGTCGTTATCAACAAAAATCAGGGGTAGATGGTGTAGTGAATGCTGATCCAGCCCACCCTTCGTATCGCTTTGGTGTTGACCCTAACAGTCAAGTTACCTTTCCAAACTTGGTGAAGGCTAAAGGTTACAAAACTGCATTGATGGGTAAGTGGCATATCGGTTACGAAAAACGCTATCATCCGATGAACTTTGGTTTCGACCGTTTTGTTGGTTTTTTGTCTGGAAATATCGACTATATTTCACACTATGACCGTATGGGCACTTTTGACTGGTGGCACAATAACCAACTAGTTGATGAGGCAGGCTATTCCACGCAATTAATTACTAAGCACGCAATAGATTTTATAAAAACGAATAAAGATAAACCTTTCGTTTTGTACGTTGCTCACGAAGCTGTCCACAACCCAATGCAAGGTCCTAACTCTCCGATTCAACGTGGGCCGAATAAACAAAAGCAAGATAAAAATACTGAAGGCAGCGAAGTCTATAAAGAGGTCATCGCTGAGCTTGATATTAGTGTCGGTAAAATTGTCGAAACGGTGAAGCGTGAAGGCCTTAGCAATAACACCTTAATATTATTTACGTCGGACAATGGACCCATGCCATTGTCTTCGGCGGGGGCTTTACGTGGAGAAAAAGGGAGTTTGTTTGAAGGTGGTCATAGAGTGCCCACCATAGCGTGGTGGCCAAACAAAATTAAAGCAAACACGGTAAATAACCAATTAGCTATATCGTTAGATATTATGCCTACTGTCTTATCTTTAACCGGTGCTAGTGTACCAAAAGGTCATCAGTTAGATGGAGTGAATCTTTTGCCTAGTTTGCTCGGGCAGGCACAAACCAAACGACAGCTTTATTGGCGAAATGGTGGGTTAACGATAGACGCAACTGACTTGCTGACAAAAGATATAAGTAAAGCCATGCGCTCAGATAAATGGAAGTTGATAGTGAGTCCTTACTATAAGGAAGTCAGTTTATATGATTTATCAGAAGATCTTTCAGAGCAACATGATGTCGCTGATAAATATCCGCAAATCGTTAAAGAAATGACCTTAAAAGTAAAAGCCTGGGAAGATGGGATACTTCCTTATCTGCCTTATCGAGTCATCGCTGAGTAGTGCTTATTCTTTAGTTCAAGTTTGCCTTAGCAATGCAAAGAATAGTGTAATGAGTAACACTAAACTAAAGCGAGCAAGCCGGCTTATCTTGCTTTTCGCAAGCGTTAATCTATTTTTGCAGGGGAGCGGTTGAGCCTCTTTCTTTTAACTCAAATGGCGCAATAAAGTGATTCACTTTTTGCTCTTTGCCATCACTTTTGATTAATTCATCAAGGAGTTTTACGGCTCTAGCTGCCATATCCTTGATGGGTTGGTGAATAGTGGTTAATTGTGGCCAAACAGCAGAGGCGATAGCAGTATCATCAAATCCAGCAATACTGATATCTTCCGGCACTTTTAGTCCTAAGCCATGTGCTACGGCAATAATGGCTGTAGCCATATCATCATTGCAGGCAAAAATAGCTGTGGGTCGTTCGTTTTTAGGTTTGTCTAGAAGTTCTTTGCCTAATTGCATACCTCTTTTATAACTAAAGTCACCTTCAAGTACCCAGTCGTCATTAATTTTTATATTTGATTCATTCATTGCAACTACAAAGCCCTCATACCTGCCTTTAGCCGGTGAATGACTTTCATTGCCGCGGATAAAGGCAATCTTTTCATGGCCGAGCTGAATGAGGTAATGGGTCATAGCGCAGGCCCCAGAAAAATCATCAATGAGCACCGCAGGAGAGTACAGCTTTGGACTGGCAGAAGCAAAACTCAATACCATAACAGAGTTTTTTCTGGCTAATTGATGAACATCTAACGAGTCACAAATTGGCGGAGGTAGAATGACACCATGTACCCCCTTGTCTATTAATGCTTGTAACGCATCCATTGGGCTTGGGTGTGCGACTAACGGTTCAATGAGTAACTCACAACCTAAACTACTAGCGGAAGCTAAGGCTCCCATTAAAAAACCGCCCAAATTCGATGAATCAGGATTGGTAAAAATAATGCCTATTCGTTGTACACCACTTCTTGCCGCTCTTGCTGCCAAGTTAGGGATGTAATTTAATTCTTTAATTACATCTTCGATACGCTTACGCATTTTATCGCTAACTCGATCTGAGTTATTAACAACACGGGAGACTGTCATTGATGAAACGCCAGCATAAGCCGCCACATCATGAATGGTGACTCCTTGTTTATTTAAAAACAGATCCTTTTTCAAATTCAATTCTCGCTCAACTATAGTTATTTATCAGTCAACTTCAGTTTTTATAACAACATGTTTATTCAGGTCGCTTTAAATTGTAATTCATTACATATGTTTTTCATATGCCTCTTTATTTTTACTAAGTTAAGTTCTGTTAACAATCAAGCGAGCCAACTTTAATTGTTTCAAAATTTGTGCTTTATGTCGCAAGCAATAAAAAGCTTGAACTTACTCATTGTTATCGATAACATTAATGTTAATTAAAAGTGAAGTTCTAGTTGTTGGTTAATCTTGAATAAGTATCTATGTCGTTTGGCTCTGCCTATTCTTTGCAGAAGATGTACTTAGCAAATAATCAGGCTATTGGAGCTGGGCCAAAAATTGCTGGACCGGCTGAATAGTAATATTTGATATTTAAATGATTAACTACAGAGCTAGAAAATGCGTCAATTTATTAATTAAGAGGGCTTTATGGCAAGTTGTAATACAGTATCTTTGTCAGCTTCAATGCTGGATGTCGTCATGGGTGACGTAACTGTTGTGCTCAATTTTAACGATATCCGAAGAGTTAACAGGGAGAGCGTCCATCATGTTTAACTTTCGCGAAAAATCTGTGGATATTGGTCAGTCTTCCATTCGAGAAACCATTAATAATCCCGCCCAGTTCAATCTTGATGCTGAGTTAACGCCAAGCTTTTTACAAGGAGCAATTGATAGCGCTTTACTGAAGGTCAAAAGCAATATCAGTGCCTTTGCTGAAGGTTATCCAGAGCCATCTTCTGTCGCAGGTGTTTACAATAAAATAGCTAACAATGAGTGGACGAGTGGGTTTTGGAGTGGCCAGTTATGGTTGGCTTACGAACTATCCAATGATGAGGTTTTCCTCAACGCTGGTTTAGCACAAATCAAGTCATACTCGCAAAGAATCAAAAAAGAGAACAAGTCGATCACCATGACCTTGGCTTTTTGTATTCACTATCTTGTATTGCAGGTTACAAAAATACAGGAAATAGTGAAGCTAAAGAAGCGGCTATTCTCGCTGCTGATTGTTTATTGGAGCGTTACCTTGAGCCGGCTGGCATCATTCAAGCTTGGGGAGATCTAAATGACCCTAATGAAGCCGGCAGAATGATTATTGACTGTAATTTAAATTTGCCTTTGTTGTATTGGGCTAGCGAAGAAACCGGTAATTTACGTTATAAAAATGCTGCCAATAGTCATATTCGACAATCACTGCGATACCTAGTACGGGAAGACGCATCCACTTTTCATACTTACTTTCTGGATACCATCACAGGAAAAGCCTTGAGAGGAGCCACTCATCAAGGTTTCTCTGATGAATCTTGTTGGTCAAGAGGGCAGGCCTGGGGGATGTCTGGCTTTCCTTTGGTTTACCGGTTTTATCCTGCCCCAGCATTAATTGAGCAAGCATGTCGCGTCACTAATTACTTTCTCAATAGATTACCTGAGGATTTAGTTTGCTATTGGGATTTGGATTTTACGCAGGGTGATCAGCCGCGTGATTCTTCATCTGCAGCCATTGCTGTTTGCGGGATATTGGAGTTACTGAAAAGCTTACCGTTGAATGATCCTGATAGACACACTTATGAAGCAGCGGCCAAAAGTATATTGGTTAGCCTAATTAATAATTATACCAATGACAATCATACACTCGGTGCTGGTTTGCTTGAGCATGGCGTCTACCACAAACCTAACAACGTTGGTGTCGACGAATATTGCATTTGGGGGGACTATTTTTATTTAGAAGCTCTAACGCGATTTAACCAAACTTGGGAGCCTTATTGGTGATAAAAATTGGTATTTACTTTGGGGGCACTAAAGTCGAAGCTGCGGCAATTAATGGGCAAGGAGAGATTATTGCTAGGATTAAAGCCGAAGCACCAAATAATTACGATAGCGCTCTAAATACTATTCGATTTTTGGTCAAAAAATTGAAGGCAAGCTAGGCTGTACTGGGTCTGTGGGGCTGTGCATGTCAGGTTCAATTGGCACCGTTTCTAACATGGTGAAAAACTCTTGTGTATCGTTTTTAAATGATAAAGATCTTAAAGAAGATGTGTCTAAGGTACTGCAACGGCCAATCAAAATTGCCAATGATGCGAACTGCTTTACCTTGTCTGAAGCTTATGATGGCTCAGGTAAAAACAAAAAAGTAGTTTGTGGCATTATTTTAGGTAAAGGGTGTGGAGGAGGTCTTGTCATTAACTCCAACTTAATCTCTGGGGCGAATGCAATTACTGCAGAGTGGGGGCATAACTCGTTACCGTGGGCTACATTCGATGAAAATAATGCACCAGCTTGTTACTGCGGTCTTAAGGGTTGTATAGAGCAGTGGATTTCAGGTTCAGGGTTAAGCCGATGTTATGAAAAACGCACCAAGCTTAAAAAAACAGGTAAAGAGATCTATGAGTTAGCTCAAAAAGGTGAGTCAAATGCCATTTTTGAAATAAATGCATTGACCGATCGAATTGGCAGGGTAATAGCCAATATTTGTAACGTGATAGACCCTGATGTTGTGGTGCTTGGTGGTGGGTTGTCTAATATAAATAGCTTATATGATGAGTTACCTGAAATTATTCAAAAGCATGTTTTTAGTCAGACTTGGCACAGCCAAGTGCTGCCAGCTTATTGGGGGGACGCTTCTATTCTTAGGGGTGCGGCAAGACTATGGGATTAAATTCTAATCTAGTTAATAACAAACAATATAAGTGAAATTTTTATGAATGAAGTACCACTTTTCTCGGTCGAGAATAAATCGGTTTTTATTACAGGTGCTAGTCGCGGCATTGGTAAAGCGTTGGCAATTGGTTTTGCTAAGGCTGGGGCAAAGGTTATTTGTGCCAGCTCTAAAGCTGGTGGAACTGCACAAACGTTAGCAGAAATTGAGAGTTTTGGAGGCCAAGCTTTTGCTGTTCATGCTGACTTAGCGAATACCGAAGAAGTTGAAACTATGCTAGGTGCCATATTAGCCGAACACAAAACGATTGACGTATTGATTAACAATGGAGGAACCATATCTCGTTTTCCTGCTGCTGAGTATCCACTGCATGAATTTAAAAAAGTGATTGATGTAAATGTAAATTCCGCTTTTTTAATTAGCCAAATTTTGGGTAAGAAAATGATTGAGCAAGGCCATGGAAAAATTATCAATATTGCTTCTATGTTGTCTTACTCTGGAGGCTTAACTGTTCCTGCTTATACCGCCAGCAAACATGCTATTGCAGGATTAACAAAAGCACTCGCCAATGAGTGGGCCAAATTGAATGTACAAGTTAATGCCATAGCCCCAGGTTATTTTGCTACCGATAATACCCAAGCTCTGCGAGATAACCCTGAAAGAAATCAAAGTATCAAGAATAGGATCCCAGCTGGTAAATGGGGCGAGGCAGAACAATTAGTGGGGGCTGCTATATTCTTAGCCAGCCCGTCAAGTCAATATGTGAACGGCCATATACTAGCTGTTGATGGTGGTTGGTTAGCGAGTTAAACATTATCCAACGAGTAGGCTGTTTGTTAACCACTCGATTCTGCTTGCGACATAGTTCTTACTGGTTACGGATAAATGAGATGCGCTAAGCATGCAGATTCTACCTGCGCCATAAACCACTGAAAATAAACTTACCCTGTGGTTTTTAGCATGGGTAGTGTGATCGGTCTGACCATTGCTTAGGTGCCCAAACCTTGTCATTAAAAATAGCGTGCAGCATGGCACAGAGAATGAGCCCTTACTCAATGCTGTAATCTACTTTGGTCATGTTGCCTAATGTAATAGGCAGTATTTTTTGTATTTCAAACTCTCTGACATGGGAGGGTCTTGACCACATTATTTTATGGCCTTTTAAGCGTTTAAATATATCCACTCGCTTTCTAAATCTAGTTAGTTCAATTTCGGTTGCGACCCGCTTTTCACCAAAGCGTACTAATAACCTGACCGCTGGTGGTGTTTTAAAGTGGCCTCTAATTAAAGACTTCAACCAAAATAATAAGGACGTGTTAACCACTAACACACAACCTAGTGGTTGAGGATCGTCACATTTTGCCACCGCGCCAGAAAACATCTCAAAGTAATAACCTTGCTTGATGTTTTCTATGTAGACACTGCCGATTGGTGAGCAATGAGGGATATTATTTTGGCTGGTCGCTATTGAGCAATAGAGGCTGTTTTTCACTAAGTTCTTGATATGTTTAAGCGCGATCATTGTCTTTCCTTTGTCGCTGATTGATGGTTATCAATAAAACATACCTTGTGGTATGTTTCGATAGGAAGTTAACATACCTCTAGGTATGTTGTAAATGGTTGGCAAAAATTTGGAACAAATATTAAAAGAAAAATGGCTACGTTTAGGCTTATCAACCTTAGATGAAAAGGGATACGAGTACATCAAAATAGCTGATTTGTGTAAGCAACTTAATGTCACAAAGGGGGCTTTCTATTATTGGTTTAAGTCTAAACAAGAGTTTGATAGTTGTCTGTTAGAAGCGTGGCGTAGTTCTTTTACTCAGCAATTTATTGCTTTTTCTAGTTCAGGGCAAAGCTCGCAAGAAAAGTTGTCACTGTTAGTGACTCGATGTATTGAAGGCCTTGAGAAAAGTAGTCGATTAGAAATTGAAATAAACATGTGGGCGCAAAAAGACCAAAAGGTTAACCAATTTGTCCAACAAGTGTACCAACAGCGCTTGAGTTACCTTATGGATCTCCTCAGTGATATATACTCTCCAGTTGAAGCAAAAAGGCACAGCCTCATGTTGTATTGTTTGTTAATTGGCTGTGACTTATTTTTTCGTCAACTCACTAGACAAGAGGCTGAGCTTATTTTTAGAGATTATTTACTAAAAGTTGAGCAGTAGCCATAGGCTTGTAAGCACCAAAACTACATTCAAATATCGTTTTACGATTCGATAATAGTCGTGTCTAGAATCTAGGTGGGCTGGCCTTGAGTTATCAGAAGATCAGCCCATCTTTAACAAGTCGTTTGAAAGTGAAGTACATCGTATAGGAGGCATATATTTGCAAGCTGTATCGCAGATGATAAAGCGCTTTGAAGCTATAACTAACGAATTGATTTATAAAGGTTACATTAAAAAGTAAAACACTTCAGTTGCACAAAAAAACACATTAGGCTTTGAGATCTTTTAATAACTGTATATACTCACACTAACTGTATAGAAAAACAGGCTGTTTATGCGTCCACTAACTGCGAGACAAGAAGAAGTACTTCAACTAATTAAAACCACTATGTTGGATACTGGAATGCCACCAACCCGAGCTGAGATTGCCCGTGAATTGGGATTTAGATCGGCTAATGCTGCCGAAGAGCATTTAAAAGCTCTAGCCCGTAAAGGTGTAATAGAAATATTACCTGGCACGTCTAGGGGGATTAGAGTGACTGCGCCATTTGATGAGCAAATGGAAGATTTAGGTTTACCGTTAATTGGTCAAGTGGCGGCTGGTGAACCTATTTTGGCGCAAGAGCATGTAGAAGGGCATTACAAAGTTGATCCCAGTTTGTTTAAACCGAGTGCTGATTTTTTACTTCGTGTGAATGGCATGAGTATGAAAGATATTGGTATTTTGGATGGCGATTTACTAGCTGTGCATCGTACTACCGACGTACACAATGGCCAAGTGGTTGTGGCAAGAGTCGATGAAGATGTCACGGTAAAGCGCTTAGAAAAAAAGGGCGCCAAGTATTACTGCATGCTGAGAACGAGGATTTTTCTCCCATTAAAGTCGATTTAGCGACGCAGCCTTTTAATATTGAAGGTATAGCAGTGGGCGTTATTCGTAACGCTGACTGGATGTAGTTAAAGCCATCTGTATTCTTGAAATGGCACATTTGGCGAGAAGTGGACGGTTATTTGTATTTATCGCCACCGAAACATGCCAATGATTTTGCAGTCTATTTGTTAATTTGGAACGCAGCTATTTAGCTGCGTTTTTTGTGCTCTATCCTCCTTCAACTTCGTTTTAATTCTGAATAATTCAAGAACCATAAAATCTATTTTTCATAAATGATAAGTTTTTTTCACAAAAGTGTTTAAAAAATAGTCGATTGATTGTAATTTAAACAAAAAAGCTAGACGTACCCCCCTTAAATAAGTAATCCTAAGATTAGATGTAACAATTTGATAACAATGTGTTTTCTAGTAGTTAACTTTTTGTCGTGCTACTTTGGGTTTTAAGAAGTCGCTTTGGGTCTTTTTTTACTGAGAAAATAATAAAACGTGTTTGTCATATACACATAGAGGTGTCGAGTGAAAAAAACTTTGTCTAAAACTGGGGCTATGCTTTCCGTTTTATTAGCCAATCCAGTATTTGCTGAAACCAAAAACCATATTGAACAATACAAATTAAACATGACTCAAGGTGCGACCGAAATAAGTGCCGAAGTTTACGACATGCACATGTTGATGTTTATTATATGTGTGGTAATTGGCGCGGGCGTATTCATTGCCATGTTTATTTCCATTTATTTCCATAGGAAATCAAGAGGAGCTAAGCCTGCTCATTTCCATGAAAACATCAAGGTAGAGATTGCGTGGACAGTCATTCCGTTTCTAATTTTAATTGGTATGGCTATTCCCGCCAGAAATTTATTGATTGATATGGAAGATGCTAGCGAGCCCGATGTGACCGTTTTAGTTACAGGCTCGCAGTGGAAATGGCATTACAAGTATATGGGAAATGAGGTTGAGTTCTATTCAAAAATGGCAACTCAACAAGAGCAAATTCAAGGTAAGTTTGAAAAAGGCGAGAATTATTTATTAGAAGTAGATCGCGCTCTAGTTATCCCAACAGGTAAAAGAGTACGTTTTTTAATTACTTCTGATGACGTTATTCATGCGTGGTGGGTGCCAAGTTTTGCCGTAAAACAAGATGCTAATCCAGGGTTTATCAATGATGCTTGGACCAAAGTTGACGAGCCTGGGGTGTATCGCGGCCAATGTGCTGAGTTGTGCGGAAAAGATCACGGTTTTATGCCTATAGTTGTGGTGGCAAAGGAGCCGGCAGAATATGAGCAGTGGATTGCGCAGCAAGAGGCTATTCAACTTAAAGCCAAAGAAGAAGAGCAAAGGTTATTAGCCATGAACATGACGTTGCCAGAAGCCATGGCTTTAGGTGAGCAAGTGTATAACGCTAATTGTGCTGCTTGTCACATGCCTAATGGCGAAGGTTTACCCGGCGTTTTTCCTGCTCTAAAAGGAAGTCAAATTGCAACAACTGATCAAGCTAAGCATATCTCTATATTGCTCAACGGTGTTACAGGTACGGCAATGCAGGCATACGCCAAACAATTAAGTATGTCTGAGTTGGCGGCGGTGGTTACTTTTGAGCGAAATGCTTGGGGCAATGACACAGGCGATTTAGTGCAAGCTAAAGATATTAATTCAGCTTTAAACGGAAAATAGGAGTAGGTGACCATGACAACAGTAACTGACGATATTCATGATGACGGCCTACATGGCGATGACCATCACGATCATCATATTCCTAAAGGCATAAAGCGCTGGTTGTTTACCACCAATCATAAAGATATTGGCACCATGTACTTGTGGTTTGCTTTTATTATGTTTCTAACTGGTGGCGCAATGGCTATGGTTATCCGAGCTGAATTGTTTCAACCGGGTTTACAAATAGTTGAGCCAAACTTTTTTAATCAAATGACCACTGTGCATGGTCTGATAATGGTGTTTGGTGCAGTAATGCCGGCCTTTACTGGGCTTGCCAATTGGTTGGTTCCTTTGATGATAGGCGCGCCTGATATGGCGTTACCCAGAATGAACAACTGGAGTTTTTGGATCTTACCTTTCGCATTTTTGATTTTGCTTTCATCTTTGTTTATGGAAGGTGGCGGTCCCGCATTTGGTTGGACTTTTTATGCACCTCTTTCAACTACCTATAGTAATGATGGTACTGCTTTGTTTGTATTCGCGGTGCATATCATGGGGGCTTCGTCCATTATGGGGGCGATCAATGTCATAGTGACCATCATGAATATGCGGGCTCCGGGCATGACTTACATGAAAATGCCGCTGTTTGTGTGGACATGGTTAATTACCGCATTTTTGTTAATTGCGGTAATGCCGGTGTTAGCTGGTGCGGTGACTATGGTGTTGACTGATAAGTTTTTCGGTACGAGTTTCTTTGATGCAGCTGGTGGTGGTGACCCGGTGATGTTCCAGCATATCTTTTGGTTCTTCGGGCATCCAGAGGTGTACATTATGATTTTGCCAGCCTTTGGTATTATTTCAGCAATTATTCCAACCTTTGCTCGCAAAAAGCTGTTTGGTTACGCTTCTATGGTTTATGCCACCGCGTCAATCGCGCTGCTGTCGTTTATCGTGTGGGCGCATCATATGTTTACTACAGGAATGCCGGTATTTGCCGAGCTATTCTTTATGTTCGCTACCATGCTCATTTCAGTGCCGACAGGGGTAAAAGTGTTCAACTGGGTAGCCACTATGTGGCGTGGTTCGATGACCTTTGAAGTGCCGATGTTATTCGCTCTAGCTTTCATCGTGCTGTTTACCATAGGTGGGTTGTCTGGGTTAATGTTGGCGATTACGCCGGTAGATTTCCAATATCACGACACGTATTTTGTGGTTGCGCACTTTCACTATGTGTTAGTAACGGGGGCAATCTTTTCGATTATGGCAGCGGTGTATTATTGGTTACCTAAATGGACTGGCAAAATGTTTGATATTACCTTGGCTAAGTGGCATTTCTGGTGCTCTCTGGTTTCGGTCAATGTGCTGTTCTTCCCTATGCATTTTGTTGGCTTAGCGGGTATGCCTCGTCGTATCCCAGACTATGCGTTACAGTTCGCAGACTTTAATAAATGGATTAGCCTAGGTGGCTTTGCATTTGGTTTATCACAGCTTATTTTCTTAGCGCTTTTGATTAAGGCGTGTAAGAAAAAAGGCGAGCCTGTGACTGCCCAAGTTTGGGAAGGTGCCGAAGGGCTTGAGTGGGAAATTCCCTCCCCTGCTCCCTATCACACCTTTGAAACACCACCCAAAGTTAAGTAACGGATTGGAAGAGTTTTAATGAGTAGTCAGCAAAATCAAACCAAGAATAACAAAATGGTTATTAAATTACTCGCCATAGTGGTGGGCATGTTTGGTTTTGGTTTTGCTTTGGTGCCTTTGTATGACGTGCTGTGTGATGCCTTGGGGATTAACGGTAAGACCTCTGACATAGCTGCGGTATATGAATCGATTGAAGTGGATGAAAGCAGGTGGGTGACGGTTGACTTTATTACTCGAACTAATAGCGGAATGCCATGGGAGTTTAAAGCCCAAACCCAACAAGTAAAAGTCCATCCAGGGCAATTGAACTTAGTCAATTTCTATGTGAAAAACTCTGCGGCTACCGCCATCGTTGGTCAAGCAGTGCCTTCTGTTTCTCCGGGAACAGCGGCTATCTATATGAATAAAACCGAGTGCTTTTGTTTTGAACAACAAACATTAAAAGCGGGTGAAGAAGTACTTATGCCTATGCAGTTTTATGTGGATCCACAGTTACCGAAAGATATTACCTATTTTACCGTGCAATATACCCTCTATAACGTGACAGCTTCTGCGGAAGTTGTGGCTTTGAATCGCGGGTAAAGGAGAACACTATGTCAGAAGAAAAGTATGAAAAGTATTATGTTCCCGCAGAAAGCCCTTGGCCATTTGTTGGGGCTGTGGCGTTATTTTTAATTGCTGTTGGGGCCGGAAATTTTGTCATTGAGTCAACCCGAGACAAAGAAGGTTTTGGCGGTTATATCCTGCTAGCAGGGTTTGCAACGTTATTGTTTATGCTGGTTGGCTGGTTTAGAAACCAAATAAACGAATCTATGAGTGGCTTATATAGTGCGCAATTGGATCGCTCTTATCGCCAAGGTATGGCTTGGTTTATATTTTCCGAAGTGATGTTTTTTATGGCGTTCTTCGGGGCCTTATTTTACGCTCGGGTAATATCGGTTCCTTGGTTAGGTGGAGCGTCAAATAATTTAGCCACCTTTGAAGTTTTATGGCCTACATTTGATGCTATCTGGCCACTGGTAGAAACACCAGGTGGCACCAAAACCGAGGCGATGGGTTGGTATGGCTTACCGCTAATCAATACAATCATTTTGTTAGTCTCATCTGTTACATGTCATATTGCTCATGTGGCTTTAGAAAACAACCAACGAGCTAAGTTAAAGTTATGGCTGAGCATCACCGTTATTTTAGGTTGCATATTTTTGGTATTGCAGGTTGAAGAATACATTCACGCGTACACAGAAATGGGGCTTACTCTGGAATCTGGTATATATGGCAACACATTCTTTATGCTAACAGGGTTTCATGGTTTTCATGTGACCCTAGGTACTGTGATTTTGTTTATTATGTTACTCAGAGTATTTAAAGGGCATTTTACTGCAGACAATCATTTTGCTTTTCAGGCTGGTAGTTGGTATTGGCATTTTGTTGATGTAGTTTGGGTGTTGTTATTCTTCTTCGTCTATATTTTGTAAACTAAGAGCGGTAAATTTTGCTGAATGTTTGCACTGAACTGTGAGGTACTTTAATCATGAAGCACAAGCATGCTGTGGTTATTCAGCCTAAACACTTTCTACTTATTGTGGCTGGTTGTTAATTTAAGCCTGACGGTTAGTCAGAAACAATCCTTATCAATCAGTGCCGCGATTAAAAAGCCACGATCGACGTGGCTTTTTAATTTAATCAGTATGGTCTGGGATTTGGCGTTATCAATCCTGTGGCCATGGCCAAAAGTATGAGTATTATGATCACCGCTGACGCCATTAATCGACGACCGATGAATTTACTCATAGGCGGGCTACTAGGCTCATTTTTAAGCATGATCATCATAGCCTTAAAGAGATTAAACAGCATAAATATAATTAGACCACCAATTAGAATTTTTATTAACATGGTTACACTCCTTGAGCGAATAAAGGGATATGCAAAGTAATATGCGTCGCCTACCAGTAGTCTCTACATTAATCACTTTTATTGCGGTTGTCATTATGTTTGCTTTAGGCATCTGGCAGTTACAAAGAGCCGAACAAAAAAATCAAAGGCTAGCGTCGATCGAGCAAATGCAAGATGCAACTGCAATTGGATTAGCTGATGTACTGTCGAATATTAATGATATGGTAGATGTACCGATTCAATTTGACGCCAGTCCTGAGCTAACCCAGTATTTTTTGCTAGACAATAAAATACATCAGGGGCGCGTGGGTTATCAGGTATTGGTGCCGCTAGAAACTAAGCAGGGAACGTTGATTGCCAATTTTGGTTGGGTGGCAGCAACAGATAGTCGAGCAATTTTACCTGAGGTTAGGTTAGCAAGTACTCAGCAAACTTATTTAGGTTTGGTGTCATTCCCGAGCAAAAATATTATGGTAACCGAAACGGCTGAACTTGATGGAAAGTGGCCTAAAGTACTGCAACAAGTTGATCTAAATGTAATGCAACAACATTATAGAAAACCTTTGCTGCCTTTTGTGGTCAAATTGACCGAAGTACCAAATTCAGGTTTTGTCAGAGAGTGGCAGCCAGTCGTAATGGCGCCAGAAAAGCACATTGCATACGCAGTTCAATGGTTCTTATTGGCCTTAGCTGCGGTAATAATATTTTTTATTGCTCAAAGAAAAAAATAAAAAAGGATCTAGCATGAGTATGCCCAAAAAAGCCAACAACAAAAAGATGATTCTAATCTTCGCTGCGGTGTTTATACTGCCGGTAATTTTAGCCAAACTAGCTCTAGAAAACGGGTGGTTTAACGAGGCATCAACTAATAAGGGGATCTTGATCCAACCCGCTTTAGATATGAGCTTGATAAAATCCGCGAACCAAGATCCCAAATGGAAATTGGTTTATGTGTTGCCAGAATTTTGTGATGTTAGCTGCGAAAATGCTCTGTACAGTATTAAGCAAGTTTGGAGCGCCCTCGGAAAAGAAAGCGATCGGGCAGAAGCCGTTGTGATAAGCCATGAAAAAAGTCACCAACTACAATTGCAGAGAATCAGCAAAGAATCTCACGTTAGAATAATTAACACTGATCTGTCGAATATTAAACAAGTATTCAAAAACAATGACGTAGACGGAATATTTATTGCGGATACATTAAACAATGTGATTTTGCGTTATCCACTACAGCAAGATGCCGAACAAGCTGTGTTGCATAGCCGAGATATTCTATCTGACATGCGAAAAGTACTTAAATTGTCAAGAATTGGCTAAAGGAAATAGGTATGAAAAAGCTTGTTCTCTTAAGTATCGTTGTTGCCATGATAGTGATTGTATTAGGGGCTTATACTCGATTGACTGACGCCGGTTTAGGTTGTCCAGATTGGCCGGGATGTTATGGTCATTTAAATTTCGCCGATACCACTAAGTATATCGAAACCAATCAGCAAGCGTTTCCCGATAGGCCTTTTGAAGAGCACAAAGCTTGGAATGAAATGATCCATCGCTATTTTGCTAGTGGTTTAGGCTTTATCATTTTACTTATTTTTTTAAATAGTCTATTTAAAAAATCTTATAACAAACCTATCAAGTTGCCCTTTTTGTTGGTTTGTTTAGTCTGTTTTCAAGGTGCTTTAGGCATGTGGACTGTTACTTTGAATCTCTTACCTGTGGTGGTAATGGGGCATTTGTTAGGTGGTTTTACGGTTCTGTCATTTTTGTTTTTATTACTATTGAGGTTAACGCCATACAGAATTCGGGAGGCGACCCTAGGATGCGGCGATTTGGAAAATACTCCATTATCGGCATCGCTATTTTAACGGTGCAAATCGCCTTAGGGGGATGGACTTCAGCAAACTATGCGGCTTTAGCGTGTACAGAATTACCTGTTTGTGAAGGCGCTTGGTACGAAAATTTAGACTTTGCCGGAGCCTTTAGTATTCCTCATGCAGAGAATTATGAGTTTGGCGCGCATTCATATCATGAGCGAATGACTATGCATTTGATGCATCGATTGGGAGCATTGGTCACTTTTATCTATTTATGTTGGCTATGTATTCGATTGTATACAGCAGCAGTATCACGGTTGATCAAGAATTTATCGGTGTTGATGGTTTCTGTGCTGATTTTACAAGTTATGTTAGGCGTGAGTAATGTTATTTTTAGCCTACCCATTACTGTGGCCGTTTTGCATAATGCTATTGCAGCCTGTTTAATGCTGGTATTGATCAGTATTAGCTATACCCTGTATCGTAAGACTTAGGAGAATCGAGTGAGCAAAACCATGACTTCATCAGCAAACATGAATTCAAGTTTTTTGGCTACTTGCCAAGATTATTATGAAATGACTAAGCCCAAGGTTGTTTTATTGCTATTACTAACCGCCTTAGTGGGCATGTGTTTAGCAAGTGATGAGTGGGTAAGTTGGCAAATTCTTGTTGCGGGTTTAACGGGCATCGGTTTTTTGTCTTCTGCGGCCGCGGTGATCAATCATGTGGTGGATCGCCGTATCGATAGTCAAATGGCTAGAACCTTTAACCGCCCTGTTCCGAAAGGAAAAATAACACCACAGAAAGCGGTAATATTTGCTGCAGTTTTGACCATAACCGGTTATATCATTCTGGAACTTTGGGTTAATCGTTTAACCGCTATTTTAACCTTTGCTGGCTTGTTAGGTTACGCCGTAATTTATACCATGTATTTGAAGCGAGCCACGCCGCAAAATATTGTAATTGGTGGCTTAGCTGGCGCTATTCCACCACTATTAGGCTGGACTGCGGTGACAGGTGAGGTGCATGCCCACGCGCTACTGTTAGTGTTGATTATTTTTACATGGACGCCCCCTCATTTTTGGGCCCTAGCCATTCATCGTGAAAAAGATTATGCCCGTGCGAAAGTGCCTATGTTGCCAGTGACTCATGGTATTGAGTTCACTAAAACGTCAATCTTCTTGTACACAATCTTGCTATGTGTGGTGTGCTTGTTGCCCTATTTAATTGGCATGACAGGCGTAATCTATTTGATTGGTTCAAGCCTGTTGAATATTGGCTTCTTATTTTATGCTTGGAAGCTAAAGTTTGTAGCAGATAAAGAAACCGCCATGCAAACATTTAAATTTTCAATTATTCATTTAATGGTGCTGTTTGTTGTTTTACTAGTTGACCATTACATCCATTTTTAATTTTACTACCTCAGGTTATTTATGAATAAACTACAAGCGGGCTTAGTGGCGTTGTTCGCGCTAGTGATCGGTATATTTGTCGCTATCAATATTGCCCCACCCTCTGCCAATGAGACTCAGCATATCAGTGTGTACCCGCAACCACGCGCTTTGCCCGACTTCAAATTAACGGATCAAAAAAATCAGGAGTTTACACCGTCAGCTTTGTTAAACCGCTGGAGCTTAGTGTTTGTTGGGTATACCTCATGTCCTGATATTTGCCCCACTACGCTGGCTGAATTGAAAAGTATTTATCCTGAATTACAGCAAGCACCTAGTAAGTTTCCCGTGCAAGTGGTTTTTATGTCGGTTGACCCGAAGCGAGATACTACAAAGCGTTTAAACGAGTATATCAACTTTTTTAATCCTGACTTTAAAGCAGTTAGTGGCGAGCATGCTCAATTGTTTCCGTTGGTACGGGCAATGGGCATGATGTATTCCATGTCTGAAAGTACCGATAATCCTGATTACTTAGTGGACCATAGTTCCTCTGTGGTCGTCGTTAATCCCAAGGCACAGGTGGTGGGACGATTTAAACCGGATTTCGCGCTAGGTAAGCTGCCAATTAGTGAAGGACAAAAGATCTTAGCTGACATGCCAATTCTAATGGCCCCATAATTATCTAATTGATGTTTATTCGACGTGCTAAAGCCGATGATGCTGATACTTTAGCAAAGCTAATTTATGATTCGGCTCCGCAACTATTGAGTGCATTTTTTACGCTTAATTCAACTTTTCAAGTGCGCAACTTTCTGCGCACAAGTTTAGTCTGTCGGGATGGGCAATATGGCTATCATAATCACTGGGTTGTTGAACAAAACTGCCAAGTGGTAGGCTGTGTAAGTGCTTGGCATTGTGAGTTAAGTGAAAGTTTTCACCGAGCGAGTTTAACTAGTATTAGTCAATTTTATGGGCTCGAAAATGCATTACTGGTGTTGCAAAATAATCATGTTTTACAAGACTGTACGAGCCAGCCAAAAGTGAATGAATGGTGTATTGGCCATTTGTCTGTAGCGCCGCAGAATAAAAGGCAAGGGGTGGCATCGGTTTTGTTAGAGCAGATGACGTGCCTAGCACTAGAAAAAAACAAGTCTGTTATTTGCCTCGATGTAGAGGCAAGCAATATTCAAGCGATAGCTTTTTATACTGCTTTAGGGTTTGTTATCGAATCTGAAACAGGTGTGACCCTAGGTATGGCAAAGTTAGGATTGGGGGCTCACCTGCATCTTAGCAAAGCAATTTCTTCCTAGCCATTTTCTAATTTAACCACTCGCCGTCAGCAGTGGGCACAAAAAACGGTTTAGAATACCAATAATATCTATTGCCATAACGCTTACTGGGCGCAGTGCAATTGACCCGATGACGACCAGGCTTACGCATCTTGCTTAGCGTCATAGATATTTGGCCTCCTTGATTGACGTGCTCCAGTTTGTTGCCATTCTTAAAACAGGCAAGGTTGTTGGGATGAATATCTGTGCTGTCGATATTAAAACTCAAGTCAATTTTATCTGTAGACGAGTCTAACTCGGCAATATTTGGGGTAACATTTGAGACTGGCATGGCTAAGCTACTTAACTTCACTTTTAGTGATGCCAACTTGCTATAAATACCAGCTGCTGGATAACGAGGCAAAGCTGAAAAATCACTATGAGAAGCAATCGCCCCACTGTGTTGACCAAAGCCAACATAACCTAGACTGGTTAGTTTTTGTTGCATGCTGTGATTAAATTCACCGTATGGGTAGGCAAAATATTTAAGGCTATAGCCAAGCTTTTTCTGCAGTAAACGTTCAGCATCTTGTACATTGAGGGTGACGCGAGTTAGCCAATCTTGGTGTGACTCGTTGGCTAATATGCCTAGTGAATGGATATGGGCATTGCCATGATTGGCAAAACTCACCCCTTCTTTAGCCATTTTGTCTATTTGTTGCCAGTCCAATTGATAATCGGCTTTGCCAATCAGTATCGGATTGACAAATATGGTGTATTCAAAGTTATGTTTCTTTAGGATTGGATGGGCATTCTGGTAAATATTCTTGTAGCCATCATCAAAGGTTATCACCACAGACTTATCGGGTAATGGTTGTTTTTGTTGTAGTTTAGTTATCACCGTTTTTAACGGTAGTACTTGATAGTTATCTGCCAAGTACTGCATGTGTTCGGCAAATACTTCTGGGCTGACGGAAGTAGAGCTTGGGGTTTCTGTACTCACGTGGTGGTAAACTAAAATGACGGCATTGTCTTGTGCCAAAGAGTTTGTTGACAGGGTTAGCCATGTTAAGGTCAACAATAAAGTTTTCCCGACTATATTCCAGACTTTTTTCCACACTGTATTCACGCGAGTCCTTTTAGTATTGAACATTAAAAAATGAAAGTTAAATGAGCCAAAATCGTATTTTATCAAACTTTTTCCAAATCAGCTTACATCAAAAAATATTATTGATAGCCGGGCCCATGATCTTGAGTAATATCACGACTCCTTTAATGGGGTTGGTAGACACCGCTGTGTTAGGGCATATGGATGGAACACATTATTTAGCGGGGGCATCTATTGCCACACTAATTATTACTCAGGTGTATTGGGTTTGTGGTTTTTTAAGGATGACTTCAACAGGCTTAAGTGCCCAAGCTAAGGGGAATTCTGAGACTAGCTTGGGCAGCAAAAGTTTGTTTCAAGGTTTGCTTGTCGGCTTGTTACTTGCGGTCTTATTGCTAGCTTTTCAGCAGAAAATATTGCAACTTGGACTTTACTTGGCTAACACTAGCGCAGAAATTGAAACGAGTTTAACGGCATACTTCAATGTGCGAATTTGGGGCGCGCCCGCGGCCATTGCCAATTTGGCGTTGGTGGGTTGGTTGATCGGTCAGCAAAAAGCAAAAAGTGTATTGTTGATACAAGTTTCTGCCAACTTGTTGAACGTAGTGTTGAACTTTTGGTTTGTGCTGGGGCTAGAGTTAGACGTGTTTGGTGTCGCTTTAGCGACAGTATTAGCTGAGTATTTTATTTTTATAGTTAGCCTATTGATGGCAATCAAAGCGTTAATTAATCCAACATTTGACAAACAATGGTTTTCTTTAGGAAGTTTAAAACCTGTATTAAGTTTGAATGGTAATACTTTTTTGCGCAACTTGATGTTGCAGGCATGCATTGCCTTTCTAATTTTTAAAGGGGTGGGCTATGGTTCAAATGAAGCGGCAATTAATGCCATTATCATGCAGTTTTTTACGCTCATTGCACTAGGACTTGATGGTGTAGCTTTTGCTGCCGAGGCATTAGTAGGTGAGAAGAAAGGCCAGGGAAGTCAAGTCGGTATTGTTCAGGTTACCTTACATGGTTTGGTGTGGTCTACGATCCTTGCATTGGTTTATAGTGTAGCCTTTGGGCTATTAGGTGCAGAAATTACCGCTTTATTAACGGACCAAATATCGTTGAGACAGCAGATGGAAGACTACATGCTATTTGTAGTTTTATTGCCACTTATTGCTCATTGGTGTTTCTTTTTTGATGGTATTTTCGTTGGTTTAACCCGCGCCATTGCCATGCGAAATAGTATGGTAGTCAGTGCTGTGATAATTTATTTTCCAACATTTTGGTTGTTGTCAGCGTACCAAAACCAGGGGTTGTGGATAGCCATGTTATGTTTTATGTGTTCGAGGGGAATTACGCTAGGGGCTATTTTACTTATCTTTGTCAAAAGAAGAAGGTGGCCGTTTGAAGCCTGCGGCCATGCGATAAGCCAAAATACCTAGATAGCCAAAGGCGGCTGGCACTAAACCTACAGCAATTAAAATAAGTCCTAGTATTTGTAACCAAACCCAATATTTTGCACCTAACAAAATCAGTACAGCGCCTAAACAAAATATTCCCAAACCTAGTCTAAATCTAGACCAACTTTTATTTGGGTTATTCCCTAAGCGCTGTAACCAGTTTTTAGACATCATCTTAGTGACGTGTTAAGACCAGAGCCTGCTGGCTGTTAGTAATAAGAATGGTCGCCTGCTTTATGTTCTGTTGCATCTTTAACCGCTGAGAGTTCTCCAGCAAATTTTTCTAGCATCTGTTTTTCGATACCGTCTTTTAATGTTAGGTCTACTTGAGAGCAACCATTGCACCCACCACCAAACTCTAGGATAGCTTCTTTCTCTTTTGTGATTTCAACCAACATTACTTTGCCGCCATGGCTCGCCAATTGCGGATTGATTTCAGCTTCAATCATATAGCTCACGCGTTCTGCCAATGGGGCGTTATCATCGACTTTACGTGCTTTAGCATTTGGCGCTTTAAGGGTTAATTGCGAACCCATTTGGTCGGTCACGAAATCAATTTCGGCTTCTTCTAAAAATGGCGCACTTTCTAAGTCAATAACAGCATCAAAACCGTTAAACTTTAATATCGTATCGCTTTCTTCCACTGCGTCAGCTGGGCAATAGGATACGCCGCACTCTGCGCTTGGTGTGCCAGGGTTGACTACAAACACACGAATGCTTGTGCTCAGGGCCTTGTTTTTCGAGTAGTTTGCCGAAATGTGCTTCTGCGGATTCTGAAATTGAAATCATGGAGTATTCACCTAAAAATATTACTGCACACAGTATATCAAGATTACTTGACTAAAACACTCAAGTAATAAAATTTTGCTAGGATTACAGAGAACGGATATTTCTGACAGCAGCTAACTGGCAAATCGCTAAGAAGTAAGTGTTATACAAATACTCCATACATCTATTTTCAAGTCAGGATGATATTTATGCAGCAGTTCATAAGCGTGACTCATTGTACTGCCTGTCGTAACTACATCGTCGAATAGTGCCACATGCTGATACTGCCGCAGTTGCATACTCGCCTTGTTGTCTAGTGTAAATGCGTTGCGTAAGTTCTTTTGTCTTTGAGTTGCGGTTAAATTGGTTTGAGGTTGGGTGGCCTTTGATCGTTTGATTATGCGGCTATCAATAGGGATGCCACTAATTTTACTAATGTGCTTGGCTAGTTCGATGCTCTGATTAAACTTACGACTGAAATATCGGCTACCGTGCAACGGCATCGGTAAGATTGCCTGAGGGGGTGAATGCAAACCAGTTAAACAATGTTGTTGAAACAATGCTGCTAACGCCAAGGCGTTGGGTAACTTCGCAGAGAATTTAAGGCCTGTGAGCAATCTAGATATAGGCCATTGGTAGTTAGCTAAAGCTAAAATCTGTGGAAATTTTACCTTCGCCAAGTCTCTTTTAACTTTTGGCCAAAGCAGTAAGTTATGCTGAAAGCGTTCGCAATCAAATAAGTCGAGATCGTCGGTGCAATAATTACAAAGTAAGGTTGAGCTTGACTGTTTGCATACTAAGCAGTTTTGATTGACTTGCCAGTTCATTAATATCACATCCTTATTCCTTGGAGTTTTACAATTAATTCCCTCACTCTCGAAGCAGCTACTTTGTTGGCTACATTCACTCGCGGCTGTGCAATTACAATGATTTTGAGTATAGAATGCTGTTTTTGATAAACGTAAGTGTAGGACGAATGTCTGTTAAATTAAATTTTTCTACTGTTGGACAAGGTAAAGACATAGTGTTGCTGCACGGCTGGGGAGTAAATAGTGGCGTATGGCAACCGCTTCTTCCTTATTTGCAAGATGACTACCGTGTAACCTTAGTGGATATTCCAGGGTTTGGGGTCAATCAGAAAATCTTACCTTCTCCCTACAACTTGCAAACAGTCGCGGCGTTAATTGCTGAGCAAATACCGTCTAACAGCTCGTTGATAGGTTGGTCTTTAGGCGGCTTGATCGCACAACAAATAGCTTTGTCTTATCCAGAGAAATTGAAACAACTGGTGCTAGTTTGTTCAAGCCCCAAGTTTTCCCGAAGTGAAGATTGGCTAAGTATTGATCGAAAAGTACTGGCGGTGTTTTCTAAGCAACTTGAACACGATTTCACTAAAACACTAGAGCGGTTCTTAGCAATTCAAGCTATGGGGAGTGAAAGTGCTAGGCAAGACGTGAGAAAAATAAAGTTGGCGATACAGCAATACCCTGAACCATCGGGGCATGCTTTATCAGTCGGGCTGGAATTATTGGACCAGTGTGACTTACGTACTCAATTAAGTCACTTATCTGTACCTTGTCACGTTTTTTAGGGCGGTTGGATACCCTAGTTCCAGCTAAAGTAGCGGCCTTATTGGCTGATTTATCAGACAAAATAGATGTTACTGTGTTAGGGAAATCATCCCATGCGCCGTTCATTTCTAACCCACAGAGCTTTGCTACGGATTTAACTAAGGTGTTGCGATAGCTTAAAAAGCGCTTGACGCTCAAGGCTATACTGAGAAAACGCACGGTAATTCTTTAAATAATGTCATTTTTGGTTAATAATTGAACATGAGAGGTTAAGTAGTGTAGAGGCTTTATGAATATAAATAGCAATGTCAACTCAGCAATTATTAGTGGTACTTTGGGCCTTAAAACGGCCACAAATAATATTGCGCAGCACGCAGACAACTTGGCTAGTCTCGCCGTTCGCACACCTACAAACAGCGATCCTCAGAGTGTCTTGGTAAATGCCTCTGTCACACAATTAGCAGCCACTAAGCAATTATTACCTCAATCAAGTTCAAGTATTACCTCCGATTTAGTTGGCCTTTCGGTAAATGGCGCTAACGCTCAAGCTTCTGCAAAAGTCTTAGGGGTTGCTGGTGACACCGTTGGTACAATTTTGGATATCTTGGCGTAACGCTGATGAATGTTATCCCCCCGGTCCCCACACCAGTTATTTTTAATACAGGTACAGTTAATACTGAATCGGTAAAAAGAGATAACACCCAACGTGAGACGATCCCTGCAGTATCCGGAACCGAGAATTCTGCTGCCGAAACAGGGATTGGTTCTGAGTCTGATAAAGTCAAAGCTCTATGACAAAAATAACCAAGCTGTTACCTATGAGAAGCCCTCGAATCAAAGTGGGCAACAACAAATTACAGCGCAAGGTGAGCAAGCAAAAGATAATGCTGAGGATGAGAGCGCAGGCAAAGAAAGCGCCGAACAGCGTCAGCAAGAGCAACAAAGTAATGCTGAACAAGAACAAATTAGAGAGTTAAAGCAACGAGATTTAGAAGTACGCGCTCACGAGCAGGCCCACGCCTCAACGGGAGGGCAATATTCGGGATCGCCTCAGTATGAATTTACCAAAGGACCAGACGGCAAAAACTATGCTACTAGTGGTGAGGTGTCTATTGATGTATCTAAAGCTTCTACTCCTGAAGAGACTATTCGTAAAGCGCAACAAGTTAAGGCCGCAGCATTAGCGCCACTGGAACCATCTCCTCAAGATTTACGAGTAGCAAATGAAGCCACGCAGATGGCCACAGAAGCCCGTGTAGAAATTGCTGCTGAGAAAGCGGAACAAGCCCAAGAGGCGCTTACCGCCGCCACTACTTATGCGCCTAGCTTAAAGGAAAGTCAGTCTAGCCAGCTCGATCTTGATTTAGAAGATATTGTTGAAGAAATTGATATAACGGCAGCCCCAAGAACCTTAGCTGCGGATAACGCTGAAATTGCAGATGATACTGCTGATAGCCAAGTTAAACAGGATAGAGATTTGGAAATAAACCGGCGAGTATCAGTGATAAAGGATTTTTATCAAAACGTTAGCCAGCCTCACGAAGTCAATCTGAAGTTGTCTGCATAATAGTTTGTGCTATCGAATTGAAATGAAAAAAGCCCTCAACTTTAATTAAAGTTGGGGGCTTTTATTTTGGGATGATAATAGCGCTTATTTCTTGGCTTTAGCAAAGGCGTCGGCGAAGGCATTGCCCATCATTTGATTCGTTTGTTTAGGCGCTGAAGTACGATTATGTTGCTTTGGTGATTTTGTATGAGATGCTTTTTTATGAGCAACCTGAGCCTTGGCCGTACTGTTTGAACCTTGGTTTGGCGTATCACCCATGCGCATTGTGAACGAAACTCGTTTTCTGGCCACATCTACTTCCATTACTTTCACTTTCACAATATCGCCAGTTTTTACTATTTCTCGTGGGTCTGAAATAAATTTGTCGGTCATCGCGCTAATATGAACTAAGCCATCTTGGTGCACGCCAACATCGATAAACGCGCCAAAGTTGGCAACGTTACTGACCACACCTTCTAAGATCATACCGACTTTTAAATCACTTAAAGATTGAACATCGTCTTTAAATGTTGCAGTTTTAAATTCAGGGCGAGGATCTCGTCCTGGTTTATCCAGCTCGTTGATAATATCAGTGATAGTGGGTAAACCAAACTGATCAGTGACGAAGTCTTCCGGTTTAAGCTTTTTAAGTACCTCTGTGTTGCCAACTATATCGTTTACCGCAATTGAAGCTTGCTGAATGATTGAGTTCACTACTGGGTAAGCTTCAGGGTGAACTGCTGAAGCATCTAAAGGATCGTTGCCGTTCATAATACGCAAAAAGCCCGCTGCTTGTTCGAAAGCTTTTGGCCCCAATCTATCGACTTCGAGCAAGGTTTTTCGACTCCTAAAAGCTCCATTTTTATCTCTAAAATTAACAATGTTATTGGCTAACGTTTTGTTTAATCCAGACACATGACTCAATAGGGCGCTAGAAGCGGTGTTGATATCTACACCAACTGCGTTTACACAATCTTCGATAACAGTATTCAAAGACTTGCCTAAATTACTTTGACTGACATCATGTTGATATTGACCGACACCAATGGCTTTAGGCTCGATTTTAACAAGTTCGGCTAGAGGATCTTGTAAACGTCTAGCAATTGAAACTGCGCCTCTAAGTGATACATCCATATCTGGAAGCTCATTGGACGCCAGTTCGGAAGCTGAATACACGGAAGCACCGGCTTCACTGACGACTATTTTCTTAACGCCTAACTCTGGGTTGGCTTTAATCATTTCAGCTACTAGTTTGTCGGTTTCTCGAGAACCAGTGCCATTGCCGATACTAATTAACTGTACTTTATGCTGCTTGCATAATGTGGCAATGGTACGCAGAGATTTGTCCCATTGATTTTGTGGTGCATGTGGAAATATGGTGCTGGTGGCCAATACTTTTCCTGTTGGGTCTGCAATGGCCAATTTAACACCTGTTCTTAAACCTGGATCTAAGCCCATTGTTATTTTAGGACCAGCGGGTGCCGCCATTAACAAATCGTTGAGATTTTTAGCGAAAACGTCAATCGCGTCTTGCTCTGCTTTCTCTCGAATTGCGCCGAATAGTTCATTTTCCATGTGTAATTGTATTTTTACTCGCCACGTCCATTGCACAACTGATGCTAACCACTTATCGGCGGCTTTATTGGCAAATGATAAGTTGAAGTGCTCAGAAATAATATGTTCGCAATATGAGCTTTTATCGCCTTCATCTTTTTCAGGATCTGCATCTAAGCTTACCTGCAGCATATTTTCGTTTCTGCCGCGAAACATTGCTAATGCTCTATGTGACGGTACCTTTTTGAGTAACTCCGAATGCGAAAAGTAATCTTTGAATTTTTCGCCTTCTTTTTCTTTACCGGCTACAACTTGGCTTTTGATATGGGCATTTTGATTTAAATACTGTCTTACTTTTTGAAGTAATAGCGCGTCTTCTGCAAAGCGCTCCATCAAAATATACTTGGCTCCATCTAACGCTGCTTTGGAATCGCTAATGGCGTCTGAAATAAAGGCCAAGGCTTGCTCTTCGGGATCGAGTTCTGGGTTGCTAAATAGCATCTCAGCTAAAGGTTCCAATCCTGCTTCAATGGCTATTTGCCCTTTGGTGCGGCGCTTAGGCTTATAAGGTAAGTATATATCTTCCAGTTCTGTTTTATTCTCTGCCGCTAATAAGCTAGCTTGCAGCTGTGGTGTCATTTTTTCTTGTTCTTGTATCGACTTAATGATGACTTTTCTGCGATCTTCCAAATCACGAAGGTAACTTAGACGCTGTTCTAATTTTCTTAACGCTATATCGTCTAGGCCATCGGTGGCTTCTTTACGATAACGAGCGATAAATGGGACAGTTGAACCTTCATCTAACAAAGTTACTGCCGCGTTTACTTGGTGCGCCTTAACGTTTAATTCTTGCGCTATTTTTTCTATTATCATCAAAAAGCCTGTAAGTGTTCATTTTTGTCTTGGCAATATATATGGGTGCAATTGCGAAATTACCAGTATTTAACAAATAAAATATTATGGGGTATTTGGCTGGTTATCCTTGAGTTCCTTTGTTTGTTAGGCACATTTGCAGGAATTACTTGGCGATACTAAGTGTATGAGGCGTTATTCATTCGCTGAAGTTGGTCCTTACCTATGACTCTGCAACTAGGTTAAGAGTCGCAGCAGCCCTTGATTAAGAGCAAAGTAAAACTAGAATTGGTATTTTTTTGAATATAGTATTTCCGTTATAAACCACTCTTTTAAGCCACTAGGTGTACTCACTTGCACATCGTCATCTAAACGCTTATTCAAAAGAGCTCGTGCCATGGGAGAGTCAATTGATATGTAGTTTTTTGCGTCGCCGTATATTTCTTCAGGCCCTACGATTCGAAAACGCTTCACTTCTCCTTGGTCATTTTCAATGCACACATTGGCCCCAAAAAAACCTTGCCTTCTTGCTGAGGAGAGTAGTTAACGACTTGCAATTCTGGTAGCAATTTTCGTAAATAGCGGACTCTACGGTCTATTTCTCTTAGTTTTCTTTTGTTGTATTGGTAATCTGCATTTTCACTTCTGTCACCTAAGCTCGCTGCCCAGGTGACTATTTTAGTAATGGCTGGCCGTTCGGTGTACCAAAGAAGGTCGTGTTCATCCTTTAATTTTTTATACCCTTCGGGTGTGATGAGTTTTGTTTTCAATAAAATCGCCTTAGGTTGAAAATTTTGTGGGCAAATGTTGTATGGGAACAAATGCACTAGCTGCAAAAATAGTGCAATTCATAAGGTTAAGCAATGGCAAAAATTAGTAATTAAAAAATACATGCTTAGTTTAAATTGTTACTAGAGATATTTCATATTTTGCATGCATAACTGTTGTTTTCGACTATGCTTAATTTAATCAAAGTGAAGCGGTTGGTTAAATACTTTGAAAGGCCTGACACATATCGATATTGCCCCGTTACTGTCAGTGAAGCTTGCATTCAATAGGATATTTTTTAGTACTTCTTCAATTCGGCAAATGTTAACTTTGAGGTACCAAACGACATTCAAAACATTTATTTTTCGACTTGGTTTATGTTTTTTATTTACCCGTTAAGTCGGGACAACTAGCCCCATTAGTGGGCAATAGAAATGAAGGAATAAGGTTCAGCAAGGAAAATAGCTGATAATTAATGAAGTAAATAAAAGCCGAACATGGAGACATGTTCGGTTTTTTCTTTGCTCAAATTAAAATCCATTTTGTACTGATAATTGGTCAATACCTTGAGACAATGAGAATATATTAAACCTTAAAGTACCTAATTTAGCGTGTTCCATCATTTGTTAAATTAAGTTGATAAAGAGAGAAGACTTTTGCGTAACTATCTATTTGAAGTCAGTCGTGCATTATTATTTACTTGTATAGTGTTAAGCGGCTGTAGTGGGTCTAGCGATACGCCAATCGCGTCGTTTCGTCATGTTGATGATGTTTCTGATGCTGCTGATATTTCAGCAGATGCCAGTATTAGTGTGGTTTCGAATATTCACTCGGGCATTGTTGTTTGGGACCTGATTGCTAATAAACGTAAGTATGTTTGGGGTCATCAAGGTGACGGTATCAATCTAGTGACTAATATTCATATTGCTTTTGACAATAGCTATGTTGTGACCTCAGACCGTGAGACCTTCACCTTGTGGAATTTGACGGATGGTGAGCCAGAAGGTTTTTGGCGAATTGATGAGGCGAGTATTCGAGATGTGGCTGTTGCCAACTTTGCTAGTGGCATCCTGGTCGGTAGAAGCAATGGTAAGGTCATGTTTTTTGAACCGAAAACAGGTCGCCGTATTGAATTTTTAGGGCATCAAGAAAAAGTGAATAGTGTTGACTTATCTCCTAACGGATTTTACGCATTGACCGGTGGCAATGATTATTTGGCCTACCTTTGGGATACTCGGACAGGGCAAGTGTTACACAAATTTAGTCATTCGAGTCGAGTAACCAAAGTGGCTTTGGATGATCAAGGTCGTTATGCTTTTACCGCAGACAGTAAGCGGGATGCGAAAATTTGGGATTTAGTAACGGGAAAAGAAGTCAGCAACTTACAGTACTTAGCCCGCCAACGTATTTTTACAACTGCAGCCTTTTCCGCAGATGGTAAATATTTATTAACCGGCTCTCCGGCAAAAAGAGTCAATTTGTGGGCAGTTGAATCTGGCAAAGAACTCAATGAATGGCATGTTTCTCCCCGTGCCAATAGTCAGCCACCAACGGCTGTAGTATATTCAGTGGCATTTGCCGATCAGCATGAAATAGTGACTGAGAGTAGTAGCGGATTAATAGAGAAATGGAAAATTGACACAGAATGAATACCTTAGAACATAATATTGAACAGTTAGAAATGAAAGTTGCGTTTCAGGAAGATACCATCGAAAGCCTGAATCAGGCTTTAATCGATCAGCAAAAACAAATTGATAGTTTGCAATTTAGTTTCAAAAAATTAGCAGCCAAAGTGAGTGCGATTGAACCGAGTAACCTGGCTTCAGAAAAAGAAGAAATGCCCCCACCACACTATTAATGTTGATTTACCTTCACTCTGGTAACAAATTGTTACGCTTGGCGACTACTACGCTCACGCTTTAAAAAATGTGGGCATTTAACAGTCAATTTACCGTCCGGTAAAATGACAGAAAAATATTGAGCGTAAATAAGTGTAAAGAAGTGAACTCAAGGGTACAATTGCAGTCTGAGCCTTACCGATAATAAAAGTAAGTTATTATTTTAATGAGAAACATGTTACTTACTTTTATAGCAGTAATAAAATTTTGATAATTATTGGAGAAACAATGAAGTGTAATAGAGCTGGCTTAAGTGTCATTAAGTTTTCGTTGCTATATTTAATCGCTTTAACCATAGCTGGTTGCGGTTCAAGTAGTGATGACGACAAGGGTTATATTAGGTTGTACAATGCATCGCCCAATGCTCCTCAAATTTATCTGACAGTAGATGAAAATCTTGATGAAGATGATGATGATGAAGTAGAAGTCACTTATAGCGGAGTTGCTTTTTCTAAAGTTAGTGCAAGCAATGCATTAGATACCGGTAGATATTTTACTGAACTAGCATGGCGTGATGAAGAAAGTGGTGACAGAAGTGACTTAGAAGTAATTTTTGAAGATAGCGTCGATATTAAATCTGACAATATCAGCTTTTATGCCTTAACTGGCGACATTCTTACTCCTGATGTACTTGCTTTTGATATTCCAGTAGTTGATGACGATGAAGATGATGATGATGATCTGTTTAATATTCGAGTATTGAACCTTCATCCTGATTATCAAAATGTCGACCTTTATATGTCTAAAGACAACGAAACCTTTAATGAAGCTGTGTTAGTACAATCAGCTAACTACAAAGACTTGTCTGACAATATCAAAGTAGAACAAGATCAGTATGTTTTTTACATTACAGAAGTAGGTAGCACAGACGTACTTTATACCTCTGTTGCGCAATCATATTCAGTTGTTACTCAATATGTTATTGCGATACGAGAGAACATGGGTGTTGGTAGCTCACCATTTGCAATCGATAATATTGGTATTAATGGTACAACTGAATTAGATGATGTTGATTCAGAAGCAGAATTTAGTTTTTACAATGCGATTGCAGAGTCTGAGTACATTCCAGAGTATCAGGGCAGCATAAATATCTCTGTTGGATTGAAAGGCGAAAAAATTAACATTACCGACCTACAGTTAGGTGAATTTAGTGAGTTAATTTCAGGTGAAAATGGCGACTATGATTTTAGTGTGAGCGAACCTAATAGCCAGACTTTGTACATTAACAACGCTTTGTTAAGTCTTAAAGAAAACGCATCTAACGCTATCTTCATCTATGGCAAAGAAGAGCCAATTGATGATGATAATGATGGTGACTTTGACGAAAATGATGACGGGATTGTTGATGGATATGAAACTAAGATTAAATCTTTGTCTATTACAAAAAGCGATAGTACGAGTATTTATAGCCACAATATCAGAATTATCAACCTAACGGATTCAGAAGATTTTAGTCGTGTTACTTTTTACTTTGTACAGAGCGATGAGATTATCTCTACGGCAGACAACAAGTTGTCTGTGTTGCAAGAAAGCAGCGGTAATATTTCTTTGTTAAATAATACCTATGAACTTCATGCAATCGCAACAATCGATGGTATCGACATTAAATTAGATAGCATGGAGTTGATATTGAATATCAATAGTAAAGATCAATTCTTGTTGTTTGAAGCGGATGAGTTCGCATCTACAGGTTTTAAAATGACCTTAGTTGATCAAAGAGCTGATTAATCAATAAATTGATATGAGTGCTGATTTTTTCTCTTTTGGAGGGACATCAGCACTTTTTCATTGGTGAATAATCATGCAGTACCGCCCTCAAATAAATATCTTTTCTTTACTTTAAAAAGTAAGTCGTAAGCAGGATTTTAAATGAAACAAACAAGATTGGCCGTGTGGTCGTTATTTACTTTACTAGTAATACCGGAAACATACGGTGCTCAATACCGAGTGGTAGAATTGCCGGTTGCGGAATTAGGAACGAGTACATTTCCTACGGCTATTAATAGTATTGGCGACATTACAGTCAACATGCAGCTTCAATATAATCCGTATATTGACACCAGTTTAATAGATTTTGAGTCTAGTACCGTTATCAATAATTTAACTAATCTTGATGGCGTGAGAGGCGGAGATTTAAATAATCAGGATTACTTGTGGCTGTATAGTTATATCACTAGTAATTCTCAAAACCTTTTCTTCCAACAAATTGCCAATTTAAATGGCTATGTGGACAATGCTTCTACAACAGAATTAATTCATGGTTTTGATACATTTGATTTTGTTTCAGATGAGTATATCAATAGTGCTGCGGTAAACGTTAGGAGCATCAATAACTCAGGAAGTGTCGTAGGTACCAGTCAAGATGGTTTTTATAACCTGACCATTTTTACCGACGATGCTCAGAGTCTTACCTATGTAGTGAACGACTTTTATTCTCGAGCATTCGCCAAAATTGATGATAGAACAACAGCCTTGCCACCTCCAGACACTACGGGTGGCGGACTTAGCGATGCCTATGATATTAACGTAAACAACCAAGTTGTAGGCGTTGGTACAACTCAATTCATGGATAGCTCTTTCCAAACTGCGGTTGACAGTTGTCTTGGTGATGAAGCCTGTTTACGATCTTTAAGTATTCAGTTGGCCGGTAATGTTGGCACTGTGGCTCAGCGCCGCGGTATCATTTGGCAGCTTGATGATTCGGGTAATTTGACTGATACGTTTACCTTAGGCATGTTGATTGAACCTGATAGCTCAGATACTAGTATTTATTCAAGTACTGCTGTAGCCATTAACGATAATGGCATTGCGGTTGGTGTTTCACCTGCTTTCTATCAGAATACGACGTCTCTAACCACGGCTGCAGCTATTTATATTGATGATCAAGTGACTACCATCAATTTAGATGAAGAAGCGTTGGCTAGTAAAGCAACAGATATTAACAACAATAATATTATGGTTGGTTCAACTACAAAAAGAGTGCTTGGTGTCACTAGAACTAAGTTCTTTGTGCATGATGTTGATTCTAATTTAACCATTTTTCCAGATGATTTTTCCCATGGTTCCTCTAGTAATGCTTTGTCCATAAATAATCAAAACATGGTGGTTGGCTATGGTGAGTCTGAAACGATATTAACTACACGTCGCACCGAAGGATTTATCTATGATTACCGAAACGACATATTTTCTGGCCTCAATAGTCTAACAGAGTGTAATTCACCTTATTATATAGCTCAGGCAAATGCGATAAATGACAACAATGAAATTGCAGCTACCGCTTTGGTTAGTGCCCCTGCAAAGAATATTAAAGGTGAAATCATATACGATGAACTAGGCGCTACGACTAACGTTGATCAGGTTGTTGCTGTTAAATTAGTGCCCATTGAAGGCGGCTCTATTGACAACTGTGACGCTTATGAAGAGGTACCTGAAAGACAAGGTGCGAGTATGAGTATATGGATGCTACTGTTTGGGATGTTTTCTCTTGCTTGCAAAGGTTTGATTCGAAAGCGCAATCTGACGGGTTTTCAGAAAACAAAATAACGGAATAAAATGATGTCGGTTAAAGCCGACATCATGCAGTATTCAAACTTTACTTTCGTTGGCTATTCTGGCTTAAAAACACCGATAACACTTTCACTAGTTCGCGTTGCTTTCGTGACTTGTTTGTCGGCTTGAGACTCTTGGTAGTCACAATTCACACACTGTATTTTCTCAACATTATTTTCAAAATAAAGCATGATGGTGTCTAGTGATTTACATTGCGGACAAGTTGCGCCTGCAACAAATCGCCTTTTAGTTTTATTAACCATTCTTTCTATTTACTATCGATTAGTGATTTTTTCGGCTGCTCATCTTGGTATGATACCTGTATTAGATTCTTAGTGTTATCTCTTCTCGCTTAAATTGATGAACATTCGATATTTAGGCAATAGATGCAAGTACATTTTTATACAGGTTTTCATGATCCAATTTTCTGATGTTTCTTTAATGCGTGGCAGTAAAGTGCTGCTGCAAAACACCAATGCAGTGGTTTATCCTTGGTCACAAAGCGGGGTTAATAGGTGCTAACGGCTGTGGTAAGTCTAGTTTATTTGCGCTGATAAAAGGAGAATTGCAAACGGAGTCGGGGGATTTTAATATTCCAAAAAACTGGCAAATTGTCTCTGTAGCCCAAGAAACACCAGCAGTGGATAGGTCTGCCCTCGATTACGTGATTGATGGAGACAAAACTTTTCGTCAATTGCAATCTCAGTTGGAGGCGGCTGAAAATGCACACGATGGTGATAAAATTGCGCACATTCACAGCTCACTAGAACAAGCTGGCGCATATGATATTGAAGCTAGAGCGGCAACAATATTGGCTGGTTTAGGCTTTGCAAACGATGCCATGCAAAATCCTGTTACTGCGTTTTCTGGTGGTTGGCGAATGCGGTTAAATTTAGCGCAAGCCTTGTTATGTCATTCAGATCTATTGTTGCTCGATGAGCCTACTAACCACTTAGACCTAGACGCCGTTATTTGGCTTGAAAAATGGTTGCAGCGCTATACAGGTACTTTGCTACTTATTTCTCACGATAAGTCATTCTTAGATACTACGGTTAACGAAATTATTAGTGTTGAGCAGCAGGAGCTCGTTAGTTATTCAGGTAACTACGACGCGTATGAAAAACAGCGGGCTGAACGCTTACGTTTACAAAGTTTGCAGTTTGAGAAGCAACAGAATCAAATTGCCCACTTAGAGTCTTTTATTAGACGTTTCGGAGCCAAAGCCAGCAAAGCTAAACAAGCCCAAAGTCGAGTCAAGCAACTGGCTAGAATGGAAACCTTGCTACCAGTCATGGCGGCGTCAGAATTTTCTTTCGAGTTCTTCACGCCTCCGAAGTTACCTAACCCCTTAGTTAAAATGGAACAAGTAAAAGTAGGGTATGACCACACCATTATCTTAGAAAAGCTTCATCTAAACTTAGTCCCCGGCAGTCGTATTGGCTTATTGGGAAAAAATGGTGCCGGTAAATCGACCTTGATTAAATTACTGGCTGGCGAAAAAACACCGATGGAAGGAATATACGAAACCTCTGCCGGTTTACGCATTGGTTATTTTGCACAGCATCAATTGGAATTTTTACGTGGCGACGATTCGGCGCTAGCGCACATGCAAAGACTAGATAAAAAGGCCAGTGAACAAAGCTTGAGAGATTATTTGGGAGGTTTCGGCTTTAGAGGCGACAATGCACTGAGTAAAGTTGCGCCAATGTCGGGAGGTGAGAAAGCAAGGCTGGTACTGGCTATTACCGTATATCAAAAACCCAACCTACTACTTCTCGATGAGCCGACTAACCACTTAGACTTAGACATGCGACATGCATTAAACATCGCATTGCAAGGCTTCCAAGGCGCTATGGTCCTAGTGTCGCATGATCGGTTCTTACTCACTTCTGTTTGCGACGATTTTTACTTAGTAGACAGTGGTCAGGTGCAGCCTTTTAACGGCGACTTAGATGATTACAAAGATTGGATACTCAAGGGGGAAAAAGGTCCTGCTGAACAACAAGAGAAGTCAGAAGTTAAGCCGGATAGAAAAAATACGAAACGTTTAGAAGCCGAGTTTAGGCAAGCGACCCAACCTCTGCGTAAAGCGATTAGTCGATACGAAAATGTGATGGAAAAAGCCCAACAACAATTGGCAGAGCTTGAAACCCAACTGAGTGACACAGACCTTTACAGTGCTGAAAATAAAGACAGACTTAAACAAGTATTAGCCAAACAAGCCGAGCAAAAATCAACATTAGAAAAGGCCGAAATGGAATGGCTAGACGCACAAGAACAGCTTGAAACTAAGCAACAAGAATTCGAGCAAAAAGTTGAAATGCTAAGCCCAATTCAAGCTTACCACCAAGACGAGCGCAATGACTGGGTCGCTGAGTTAGGCTGTGGTCACAACCAGCATGTTAGGCACAATCCACCTTGGAACAGCCGACCATGGGTGATCAGTTCAGCAGGGCGTAACGCAATGTTAGGCTACAAACTTGATTGTAAAAAGTGTGATGAAGGCGCAGTTAAAGATTTTCAAACCTAGCGAGATACAAGAAATTAATAATAGCTACTAGCTAGCGCAGAGATTAAGAGACGCTGGCTGCTGTGATGTAGGTAATTCAAATAGTTTGCCGCCCCTGTCTATGGCTTGCGAAGAGTGAGTAAGTGAGGGAAGACGAGTTAATGTGGGTCTATTCATAAAATTGTCAAATTACTGTAATATGCAGCGATGTATTAATTGTTGTATTGTGTAAATGCCCACTGAAAATCAAGTCCTGCCAAAGATTCGTTATGGTGAAATTGTAACTAGTGACTTTGTTCCACCGTGGTGGGCCAAAAATAGGCATGTTCAAACGATCTATCCGCGCTTTATGCAGAAGCGCGCAGCGCTTAACTACCGCAAGGAAAAACTCATTTTACCAGACGGTGACTTTGTCGATTTGGTATGGGCGGGTGATGTGAAACAGTCACGAGGCTTGATTACCTTATTTCATGGCTTAGAGGGCTCTATCCGTTCACATTACTCCAACGATATGGCGGCCAACTTAGTTAGCCAAGGGTATGCGGTGGTGTTGATGCACTTTAGAGGGTGCGGTGGTGAAGTAAACCTTAAAACTAGGGCCTATCATTCTGGTGAAACCGAAGATGCTTGGTATTTTCTCAATTGGCTGGAACAAAAGTTTCCAGAAACCCGCAAGGTGGCTATGGGATTTTCCCTTGGGGCTAATATGTTGCTCAAATTATTGAGCGAGCAACCCAAGCAAAAGATCCTAAAAGCGGCTATGGCCATTTCAGTGCCATTCAAGTTAGACCTATGTTCAACCAGTATCAACCATGGATTCTCCAGGGTCTATCAAACATATTTGTTGAAAAGCATGGTGCAGAACTTACTTAAAAAAATGCGTTTTATTGACTATAAAAATTTACTAACAGTCACTGAATCCGACATTAAAAAATTTAAAAGTTTCAAAGAATTCGATCAACATGTCACTGCGCCACTGCATGGCTATGCTAGTGCCACAGACTATTACCAGCAATGCAGTTCTATTAACTTTTTAGCTGACATCGACACACCTACTTTAGTTTTGCACGCCAAGGACGACCCATTCATGCATGAATCCATTTTGCCTGAGGAAAAAGACTTGTCAGCAAAGGTTGCTTTAGAAGTGAGTGAAAAAGGTGGTCATGTTGGATTCATGCAAGGTGCGCCATGGCGTCCTAAGATATGGATGCACCAGCGAGCCAATGAATTTTTACGGCCTTTTTTTACTGGCCCTACCGATATTGTGAGCGTGAACAAAGCCTGATGATTATCCCTATTGAAGAATTAGAGCCAAGTACCCTTTGTAATATTGTTGAAGGTTTTGTGTTACGCGAGGGGACAGAATACGGTGAAATCGATTGCTCTTTAGAAGATAAGGTAAAACAAGTCGTCAACCAGCTTAAAAAAGGTGAAGTTCTGTTGGTTTACTCAGAACTCCACGAGTCAGTCAATATTGTGCCTAAAGAGCAATTTAACGCTGCAGAAAGCGAGTATTAGCCAACCTGAACTCGGCATGATGGGTGTTGTTTCAAATCAAATTTTATAAAAAATTCAAATACCTAAGAATATGCCTTGTTATATTTGGGGCAAGATTGATTCGATAACGAAATTTTTGCTGCGTAGTAAGGCTGTTTTTCCTAAGTATAATAGTGGGTTATGACTAGAAAACCCAACGCAGCTAGACGCAAAAAGAGCGTTATCGAGAAGCTCGGCTTATCCCAAGCTCAGGTTAATCAGCATTCAGTAGTAAGTTAAACGACACAGGTACCGTTAACCCAATGCTGGGTAAGCCCGCTAGTTTTTGTAATGTTTCCACTCCCTGCTGCAAACCGACACTGCTTGCGGAAATTAAAACGGGTTGAATACTGGTGGCAACATAACTGTTGTCAGTCGTTTTCGTTACCTGAATATGTAAAGCAAGTGGCATAGTAGTCTGCATTAAACTGAGTTCAGCTGTGACCTCAACCTTAGACGTTTGCCCTGCTTTTAATTGCATCACCTCAGTCGGCAATTGGGCTGAAACATCTGCAGTGGGAAATGTTCCTACTTTGAAAAGCTGTTCGCGCATACGAGTATTTCGAATTTCTATCCCCGTTTCAACTGAAGCTAAATCAATACTTAACGTAAATTTACCGCTGTTAGTTAGCTGCCCGGTAAGTTGTTTGAAATGGTGGATTTCATCAATATTCTGTTTCTTAGTTGAAATAAAGTGCACACTTGATTGGGCATTTTGCAAAGTCCAATCGGCAATGGCCGAGTTGGCAACAAAAGATGACGCGAGTACAGATGTGAGGAACCAAGATGATAATTTTTTCATTTAACTCATTCTCCTTTTCGATATTTGACGATTGATGTCCAGTTTACATTTTGATCACCCATTACAATAAAATCTGGGTTGGTTAGTTCTTCACGCTGATTGTAACTTAAAGGTGTAAAGTCATGGGCCAGAATAGAGCCTCCCGCTTCAGTCACAATACACTGCGAGGCTCCGGTATCCCATTCGCCGGTAATGCCAAAGCGTATAAATACGTCCGCTTTTCCTTCGGCAATAAAGCAAGCTTTTAGTGAGCAACTTCCCAGTGGTACGGATTGATAGATCCGTTCTATGTTCATACAATTCATGACTTTTTCACGAGCTTGACGGCGGCTAATTGCAATCATCACCACATCTTTGTCAACATCCTTAAAGGGCCGTACGTGAATTTGCTTGGTTTCAGATGGGCTTTCTTTGAAAGCACCTTGTCCTCGTATGGCGTAATATAGCGCATCGCCAGCGGGCCAATAAATCACTCCGATAACCGGAACATTGTTCTCAATTAAGGCTATGTTGACCGCGAAATCTCCGCTGCGGGCAATAAACTCTTGAGTACCGTCTATGGGATCGAGCAACCAGTAACGCTGCCAATTTTTGCGTTCGCTCAGCGGGCCACATTCGCTTTCTTCAGACATGACAGGAATATCGGGCGTCTCTTTAAGCAAGATATCCATAATTACTTCATTCGCTTTATAGTCAGCGGTGGTAACGGGCGAATCGTCTTCTTTTTGAAAGCTAGTAAAGTCACCGCTGTTATAAATATCTAGAATGACTTTACCCGCTTTAACGGCAGAACGTTTAGCAATCTCTAGCAATTGTGCATTTTCAGTTGGCATTATTGTGCCTTTTCCATTTCTCGGTTAAAAGTAGCGCAGCGATACATCTGGCTTCGACAAAGTCGTCTCTAGCCATTAGCTCATCTACATTGTTGATTGACCAGCGGATGACCTCTAGGGGTTCTGGTTCATCTCCCGGTAAGACTTCTGGATATAAATTTTCGGCGATAAAAACTGCCATTGGTGAATTAAAAAATGCTGGTGCAATACTCATTTTGTGTAAAGGGTGTAAGACTTTGGCGCCAAAACCGACTTCTTCCTTTAGTTCTCGATTAGCGGCAACCTCGGTAGATTCACCTTGGGTCAACTAAGCCTTTTGGAAAGCCCAATTCATAGGTATGGGTGCCAGCAGCATATTCTCTGACTAGCAAAAATTCGTGATCATTTATAAAAGGCACTATCATGACAGCACCTCTGCCGCTACCCGGCATACGCTCAAACACCCTTTGTTCGCCATTACTAAATTCTAAATCAATTTGCTCAATTTTAAATAGAGCGCTTTGGGCTACTATTTTACGATCATGTATTTGTGGGAGCGCTTTATTTTTGTTTATGTTGCTCATTTAAATTTCGCGTTTATATCAGATCTGGTACGTTTGTTTTTAACGTCACGTAAAGTAAAGATTAGTATCTAGTTAAAGTTAACAATAAAAAGTTTATTCATTTAACTGGTTTAATAGTAAATCGGCCAAAAATCAATAGAATGTAATATACCCGTTTAAAAGAGGACACGCCACTTGTCAAAGCTTGCTTGGAACAAAATTGATACAGTTTTATTAGATATGGACGGTACTCTGCTGGATCTGCATTTTGATAATCATTTTTGGTTGCAACACCTACCTAAAAAGTTGGCTGCGCTACATAAGATTCCCATCGAACAAGCTAAATTACAAATGGCCGATGAATATGAAAAAGTCATAGGGACAATTGATTGGTATTGTTTAGATTTTTGGGCTAGAAAATTAAACCTAGACATAGTTGCTGCCAAAAAAGAAGTGGAGCACCTTATTAGTATGCGAGATGACACCCTACCTTTTCTCGATGCGCTAAAGGCCTCTGGGCGCGAAGTAATTTTGGTCACCAATGCCCATCCAGATAGTTTGTCCCTTAAAGTGGAGCATACGCAACTAGATGAACACATTGACTTATTAATTTCTACTCACGAATTTGGCGTCACAAAAGAATCGCAATTGTTGTGGCAAAAGCTGCAGCAGCGAGTGGGGTTTGCGTCACAGCACACGCTTTTTGTGGATGACAGTCTAGGGATTTTACAGGCGGCGAAAGACTTTGGTATAAAACACCTTTTGGCTGTCAGCAACCCAGACAGTAAACAGCCCGTCAAAAAAATCGACGACTTTCCATCTATTCAAGACTATCGATATTTAGTGGACGATATTTTACAGCAGCCCTTTTCGGCTTAAGCCAACCTGCCTTGGTTGGCTATATTATTAGAACGTAATAGAGTAATAACCCTTGCTGTCTTGCTTGCCAAAAAACTGCGCCGCTTGATGCACTTCTTTAGGCAATTCAGTGCTGGGTTTAAAACGCCCGGTAACATTAAATTGTAGATTAGCGGCGACTTTTACTTGCGCATCTAAGCCAAGACTGTTGGGCTCTTTTACCGTCAACAATAGTTGCTGTTGTTGGCAAGTGATAGTTGCATTAAAGTTCCCTAAACCTATAGTGTTGCCAACACCAGCTACTTTGGCATTTAACCATTGGCCTTGGCCTTCGAGGGTTTGGCAACCTGTTGAGTAGTCGTAATCGGCAGTAATTAATTGCACTTTAAAGCGCCCTTCTGCTTGTACCGGAATCGGCAGCGGTAAAGACATCATAGCGATATCTGCAGGTATATAGGCTTGTAGGTTGGAGGCTTGAATGTTATCCGCTGAAATTTGTAATTGTCCGTTAAGTGCAATTTGCTCTGTTTGACGAATATTCCCTGCTTTCAGTTGTAAATTGATGTCTTGCAGTAATAAAGACAAAAATGAAAGTGACCAGTTTACGTTTTCTAAAGGAAGCCCTTGATAGGTAATTCGTTGTGCGTGACCGTGCCAAATGGTACCACTAACACCGCTAATCTTTACGTCTGGCGGTAGCTGTAATTTGGGTAAGACCACTATTGCTGGCAGTTTAACAATTAAAAATACAAAATATATAACAAGGCAAACACTGCCCCATTTCAACGTAGACTTCATGATTTTCCTAATTTTAAGCGCCTGATTTTAACTAGGCTAAGGTGCATCTGCTTCGGCGATATCAATATCCAAAATACTAATCCCTACTTTTTCTAATGATTGCAACCAACTGAGTACATCGTTAAATGGAGCTTGGTCAACCCATACTTGTAACTCTTCACCTTGGGGTTGCATCCGTGAAATTTGAATTTTCATTCTACTGGCAGCATGATTCACTGCCTGCGGTAAAGAGCCAGAAAATTGACTGGCGTTGCCTGACGATTGACGTAGCTGAATGGCTCGGCTGCTGTTCTTCTTTACCCAAGCTAAAAGCGATTCTTGATTGGTTAAACTCGTTCTGCCTCTTTCTATTGACGTATTTAAAGGTGACCAAACCAGCCAGTAAAATAATGCACAAACTAGTAGCACCCCAGAAACCGAGACTAATAATCGTTCACGAGAGTTTAACTGCTTGTACAGATTTGTTAACTTTTCCATCCTAACTCCTAATCGACAAGGTGCCGATTACCTGATCATCCTTTTGGTTAATAGAACCTTGCTCTACCTCAAAACCTTGGGCCTCGGCCTTAGCGCTTGAACTTATCTAAGGCTTCGAAGTTATTCGCTACGGCCTGTAGGCGTAATTCCGCGCGTTTACTATCAAATCGCATTGTTTGAGGTTTAACCTGGGACGCTTCAAACGCTGGGCGTAACTCGCTGAGCATGGCTAAAATAGAACTGCCACCGCCACCTTGTTCTAATGCTTTCATTTTGCGTTGCATAGTGGTTTTTAGGTTTCGATAGGCACCTGCATCTGGAAAGGCACGTTTGTACTCACTATCTAACTGGGCTTTTATATTGGCTAATTGAGTGTCAATTTTATTCAACTCTAGGGTCTTGTCAATTATGCTGGTGAATAACGCTACGACTGCAAGCACTGCTGCCAAGCGCCATTTTTTCCAATTTTCGTTGCTTTTGTTTTTAACTTTGTACTGACCCTGCAATAAATTAAATTGCGCAGCGCGAGCCCCTTCCGCTAACACTTTCATGGGTAACTCGAGCGGTGCACTCTCACTTTCGATGTTTTCAAAAGCAGATAAGTCTAAGGCTGAGTAATTCTTGATAGATAACATCTGATTGGATTTTTTAGCGAGTTGTTTGGCCTGATGTTGAATGGCTTGAGTAAGCCACTCTGCTTCACCTTGTAAACCAGCCCAGCTATCTTGTCGCACAAGTAGTTGCTGGCCAAGCTCCAGTATACTCCACGCTTCTTGTTCGGCCGGTAAAGCCAGTACGTCAGGTAGTAGTTGATTGCAGGCTAACCCTGCATCACTAATGATATTTAGCCAAGCTTGCAGTTTTTCTTTATTAACAATAGCTACGGCTTGTTGATTGCCATTTTTGGGACCAAGGGCAAAAAACTGTTGATTAATATCACCACTAATTTCTTCCTCAAGCATGAATGGAATAGCCGCCAGCGCTTTACGACCAGCCTTTGCTGGCAAGTCTACCCATTTCAGCAAAACATCACTGGTAGGCACAAGAGTCGCAATAGGTCTGCCGCCAGCTCTGTCTGTTAGCGTGGCTAAATGGCTAGCATCTGGTAATTCTCCAGAGGCAATAATTTCGTCTTGTTGACTAGACCATACAATCCAATGGATCCCGTCACTTGGATTAGCGCCTAGGCGTACTACTAACTGTTCCATAACGTTTACTTGCCCTGCAATTGATTGTGGGTGATTAAATAATACTTCATTAGAAGCCGCTAAATTCTCGTCTTATTACTTGTACTTTATTGTTGCTATCAAGCTTAAATACGGTTTGCATGGCAAATGTTGCGTCATTAAATTTGGCTCTAGTATGCAAAATAAAGTATGAAGTGGTGACATCAAACCACTTTTTTTGTTCATCAGTTAACGTTATGGCTTTAATTTCAGCGGTATTTAAAAACCCCGCTGGTTTATCAAATCCATCGTTACCTCTAGCTGAAAGTGCAGATTGAGCTTGGCTTAACGTTAAGCCTGTCATACCAGCAATTATACCTGCATTTTCTTCAGAAACGGTATTCACATTAATTTTAAGTGATGAGTCTGCGGGTAATACACAGCTTAATGCTAATAACTTATCCAACCAATTAACGTTAACGCCATTTTATTAAGCGCATTTCTGACTTGTGCGTCATTAAATCGTTGGCTGCGACGTAGGGAAATGGCAGGCTTTCGTATTCACTATCTTCCGCGCCTAATGATCTACTTTGGCTGTCGGTGTCTAACCAATCCGCTAAGGATTCACGAACAGTATCTATCTCATAACTAGGAATTTGTGGTTCAATCGTCTCCATTACTTGAGAGAAGGCGTTTAGTCGTTGGGCTAATTCCGTATTGGCGCCCGTGCCACTGTTGGCTATTCCTAATGCGTTTAGGTTAAAGCAAGATTGTAAATCAACTAGTTGCGCTTGAATGCCCCCTTCAATCGGGAAGGTAAACTCTTGATTCCAAGGTTGTTCTAAATGAATTACTGCACTGCTGCTTTTATACAATTCGCTTAGAGATTTTTGAGCAAACTGTTCAGCACCCATGGCATACCAATAAGCTTGGTTATTTTCTTTAATATTTGATGCTCGCTTAATTTGCAGCTGCAATCGTGTTCCCATTTCTGTGGCTAGTACGCTGACAATGGCGACAATTAGTAAAACTATGATTAGGGCGACGCCTTTTTGGTGTCGTGCAATTGATTTATTCATGAATCGCTAGCCACTATGAAATCTCGATGTATTTCGCCAAATGTTTTACTGACCAGCGTAATCGATATCGCAATGGGTAGGGTCTCACTTGAATACTCTTCTTGCCATTGATTGGGTTCATCTAAATTCTTGCGGTCGGTCAAAAAGGTCACTTGAAAGTCTTCGATATCGGTCAGCAGCACCTTTACTTTGGGCTCGTAACCAATGACGTTATCTACGTAGTTGCCGTACAATCGTTGTAATTGGTTTTCTTGCATACGATAGCCAACAGCTTGCAGTGTGCTGCGGGGCAATATCAACTGAGGGTTGTGCCATCCGCCTCTTACCAAGCTGATGCCATCTGCGTCACTGTCAAGTACACCTTCGCCGCCTACTATTGCCGTTTTCTCTAGCTGTCCTTCAACACGTGTGGGCCTTTGCACAGATTGCATTAGGTCTCGTTCAATCGTTAACATCGTGCGCTGTAGTATTTCTAATTGCTCAAACCGTTCGCTAGATAATTTGTCACTGTCTATGACTGAGGTGATGACACCAGCACTGGCTAAGCCGATCAAGGTGAAGATAGACATGGCGACGAGTATTTCTAATAAGGTAAATCCGGCTTTAGCCTGTCTTACTATCATCATTAGTTGCGCTTAGTGATAAAAGCAGACACTGACGTGACGGCATTGTTTAGTTTACTATCCGTACCGACTATCACTTCAACTTTGACCATTGCGTTATCTTCGGTTTTTTCTACTTTTTGTTTCCAGTACCACGTTTTTCCGGCCATGTCTTCTGATCCAGTTTGGTTGTTTTTTACTGGCCAGTTAGAAGATATGGTTAAGTGGGTGAGTTGATTATTGGCTACCCAAGTCGCGAAGGTAATGTGTTCTATTTGGCCAACACTGCTTAAATGGTCCCCTGACGCTTTGACAATGGCTGAAGCAGTGAGCGCAAAAATCACCAAGGCCACCATGACTTCTATTAACGTTAGTCCTGTTTGTTTTTTGAACGATGGATTTGTGCCACGCCTAAAAGCTCATCTAGTGGGCCCTCTCGCTCCAAAGGAACACTGTCTAGGCCATTGAGTCTATAATAAACCGGTAGCTCATCAGTGAATTCAGGCTCGTAGGCGATAGACAATGAGAAGGGGGTAATTTCGCCACTGGAGAATATAAACACTTGAGGTGGTAATAATTTAATGTCTTCTTCGTCGCCAATTTGAACGATGTCTTCGTCGAAAGAAGATTCTTCATCGAATACTTCAGTACTGAATAAATTGTTGTCTGTTTCCCAAGGTAAATCAGTTAAAGACAACTCTAGCTTAAAGAACTCTGGCAGTTCATATTCTTCGAAAGTAGGCTGGCCTTCTAGCTTCTGCCATTCTTGGTTCTCGTCTAACAGCATAAAATAGTAGCTATTGGTTTTTTGCTCTACACGTAAGCCTAGCTGTCTTTGGTTCAATACGGCATAGTCAGATGCCATATTGAAGATGACTTCTAATCTTTGGGTTTGTTTTTTTAGTAACTCATCGCCAGTTTGCCCATTAAAATTAAATACTACTGCGCTCGCAGCCAAGCCCATGATCACCAGTACTAGCATGACTTCGATCAGAGTAAAGCCATGTTGTGAAATAGATTTTCTGGGCAAGTGAAACACAATAGTTCGATTTATTAATGGTTAGTTTAAGTATTCGTTTAGATTCCAGTTACCAATATCATCTTCGGTGCCGGCTTCTAAATCTGGGCCATTAGAGAAAATATCGATAGCCCCTAACTCACCCGGACTCAATAGTTGGTAATCATTTCCCCAAGGATCTTGCGGAAGACGTTTGATAAATCCACCATCAGGGAAATTACGTGGAATAGGATCAATGGTAGGTGCGTTGACTAGAGCATCTAACGTTTGTTCTGTTGTGGGGAAAACATTGTTTCTTAACTTGTACATTTCTAGGGCACTTTCTAATTGCTGGATATCTACCGCGGCTTTTTTAAGTTGGGCGCCTTCTTGGCTGCCTAAAATTTGTGGTGCAATAATACCGGCCATTATGCCAATAATTAATAACACCACCATCACTTCGATGAGGGTAAAGCCTTTGTTAAGAGCTAAAGTTGATTTTTTAAGTTGTAATTTCATTAGAGGTTCACCATAGAATTTAAAGCCATAATTGGTTGTAGAATAGCCAGTACAATAAATAATACTACTGTAGCCATTGTCACGATTAAGATTGGTTCGAATACTTTGAGTGATACGCCAACCAAAGATTCAAACTGCCTGTCTTGATTATCTGCTGCTCTGCCGAGCATTTGTTGTAATTCACCGCTACGTTCGCCAGAGGCAATCATATGCATCATCATAGGGGAAACATTTTGGTTTGTTCTAAAGAAGCCCGCAAACTAGACCCTTCTTTGACAAACCCCGCTGCGTCTCTAATTGCCGCTTTAATGTGTAAATTTTCGAGTACATTACCGGCAATACTCATACTCTCCAAAAGGGGCACAGCACTTGACGTTAAAATACTCAAGGTACGGGCAAAGCGCGCGGTGTTTAAGCCTTTAGATACCTTACCTATTAATGGTAAGGTAAGAATAAACTTGTGGTAACGTTTTTTCATCACGGGTTGTTTCAATATTCTGGCGATAATCACCATAATTAGAACTATCACCGCCCCCAAAAATAATCCGTAATTGCGCAAAAACTCGCTGACGTCTATTAATATTTGGGTGATAGTGGGTAGGTCTTGACCCATATGTTCGAACTGTCCCACAATTTTGGGCACAACAACTGTCAGTAATAAAATAACGATAGCGCAGGCAAAAAACATCATTATCATTGGATAAACCAAGGCTTGCGTGATTTGACTACGGGTTTTTTGGCGGTTTTCGGTGTAATCAGCTAAACGGTTTAATACCGTATCTAAATGGCCGGACTTTTCACCCGCGGCAACCATGGCACAAAATAGATTGTCGAAGACATGAGGGAATTCACCTAAAGCATCGGCCAAGGTATGGCCTTCAACTACCTTGCTGCGTACGGCCATCATCATATTTTTCTGGCGAGGTTTTTCACATTGTTCAGCGACGGCTAATAATGCCTCTTCAATAGGTAATGATGATTCAACTAGCGTAGCCAACTGACGGGTGAGTAAAGATAGGTCTGCGGCTGAAATAGTGGCTTTAAATAAGGTAAAACTCTGTTGAGATTTGCGCTCTTTGTCAGCCACTTGATCCACTTGCATGGGGATCAAACCTAATTCGCGGAGTTGTTGGCGTATTTGCCTCGGGTTATCCCCTTCTAACACGCCATTTTTAGTCTTGCCATTTTTCTCCATGGCCTGATATGCATAAGCGGCCATTAGTCTTCCCTAGTAACACGCAACACTTCTTCAAGTGAGGTAAAGCCCAACAAAACTTTATTACAGCCATCGTCACGAATGCTAGGAGTAGTTTGGCGAATATGCTTTTCAATGGCTTGTTCGCCATGGCCATTGTGGATCAATTCACGTATCCCCTCATCCACCACTAACAACTCATGAATCCCGGTTCTGCCTCGGTAACCTGTTTGATTACAAGCGGCACAGCCTTTGGGCGAATGAATAGCATGATTCGCAACATCTATGGGCCTTATGCCTAGCACTTTGCATTCTTGCTCACTAGGTGTGTGCGGCACTTTGCAGTCTGGGCATAAGGTTCTGACCAGACGTTGTGATAATACAGCTAACAAACTTGAGGACAATAAGAAGGGTTCGATACCCATGTCTTCTAAGCGGGTAATGGCGCCGGCAGCCGTATTGGTGTGTAAGGTCGACATAACCAAGTGACCAGTTAAACTGGCTTGTACACTGATTTGCGCGGTTTCTAGATCCCGTATTTCACCAACCATGACCACATCGGGGTCTTGACGCAAAATGGCCCGTAAACCTCGCGCAAAAGTCATATCCACTTTTGCGTTAACTTGGGTTTGGCCGATTCCTTGCAAATCAAATTCAATAGGATCTTCTACTGTCAGAATGTTTCTGTCTTTTGAATTGATTTCACTTAGCCCTGCGTACAAAGTAGTGGATTTACCAGAACCCGTAGGGCCGGTAACCAAAATAATGCCGTGTGGTTTACGTACCAAATTAGAGAAAAAGTTTCGATTGATTTGGGTCATGCCTAAATCTTCGAGATTTAGCCGTACATTGTTTTTATCTAATAAACGCAACACTACCCGTTCGCCGTGACTAGAAGGCATGGTTGATACGCGCACATCGACTGCGCGACCAGCAATTCGTAAGGTAATACGACCGTCTTGCGGTACCCGTTTTTCAGCAATGTCCATTTTAGACATAACTTTAATTCGAGAAACCAGCATAGAAGCCATTTTACGGTTGGGTTTGAGTATTTCTCGCAATACACCGTCGACTCTAAAGCGTACTAAAAGTTGAGTTTCGAAAGTTTCAATATGAATATCCGAAGCCCCTTCTTTGATGGCCTCACCTAGCATGGCGTTGATGAGTTTGATAATTGGTGCATCATCTTCGCTTTCTAGTAAATCTTCGGTATCGGGTAATTCTTCAGCTAGGCTAAATAGGTCGCTTTCGTTACCTATGTCTTCCATCAATTGTTTGGCAGCCGATGAATCGCGTTGAAACGCATGGGTCAGCAATGACTCAAATTTTTCTAGCTCGATTTCTTGCAAACGAAATTCAGCTCCTAAAAAGCGTCTGACTTCGGCAAACACTTGGAACTCAGTATCTTGAGTGTGATACAAAATGGCTGGCTCTTCGCCCGTATCTAATAAAACCTGATGGCGTTTAGCAAAACTAAAAGCTAACTGTTTGTGCTCTGCTTCTTCAATAGGCGTGTCTAAGTCTGTGCCAGACTCTACTAACGCCTGTTCTTCTGCATCAGCTATATTAATCTGCGCGGCAGACATAACTTAGTCCTCGGCCTTATCTTTGTTTTGTATATATTCGTCAAACGAAGGGGCAAACTCAAGCTATCATCCCATTCTGGTAAAGAAGGCCCTTCGGTTAGAGGCATTAATGGAATGCCCTGAGACTGACGTTTTAGCTGTTCACCTCGAATATATTGATATTTACGTTGACTAATTTCATTCATAGTGACGCCATCACGAACAATAGTCGGGCGAATAAAGACCATTAGGTTACGTTTTCGTTTACTGGTGGAAGTAGACTTAAACAAGTTGCCAATGATGGGAATGTCACCCAACAGCGGTACTTTAGAAATGCTTTCTTGCACATCTTCATCAATCAAGCCGCCCAGCACAATTGTGCCACCATCATCAACAATCACCGATGTTTTTATTTCCCGTTTGTTGGTAATAATATCAACATTGGTCGCGCCGCTTATGCTTGATACTTCTTGCTCAATTAGTAATTGAACTGCATCACCTTCGTTAATTTGTGGTGTGACCTTGAGTTTGATACCCACTTCTTGGCGGTCGACCGACTGGAACGGGTTAGTATTGTTGTTACCTGTAGTTGAGCCGGTAATAATAGGAACTTCTTGACCAACGATAAAATACGCTTCTTCGTTATCCATAGTGGTGAGATGTGGCGTGGCAAGAATATTGGAGTTGGTATCTGTGCTCACCGCTTGTACCACTGCTCCCCAGCCGTCTTTCACAAAGCCGGCTATCATGCCATTTACGCCGCCTAATACAGACGCCAAAGACGTGAAGTCGCCTTTTTCTACCGAATCAAAAGAGTAGGGGTTACCATCGTCGTCGAATCCTGTTGTGGTTGTTACTTGGTCTCGCGCTTGCTCGGCTGCTACTGCCAAAGAGCCGATGCCCGCTACACCATTAGTGAATTGAGTACCGCCGCCCTTCTCACTACCTAATTGCACACCTAACGTGACCCCATCACCTTCAAATACTTCAACAATAATGGCTTCTACTTGCACTTGCGCGCGACGAATATCGAGTTGCCTAATTACCTCTTCTAGTGAGCGCATCATATCGGGCTCAGCAGTAATGACTAGGGCATTAGAATCTTCGTGCGAATCAATGCTAATGGAACGGTTGTTGCCACTCGCTGCTCGAGATGAGCCTTTATTGGTGCCGCCACCACTTGCTTCTGCTTGGATACTGGCGCTCACACCTTGTAGCACCTTGACTAGCTCTTCCGATTTGGCGTAATTTAGAAAAATAACCCGAGTATTGCCGTTGCTTTCTAATTCTTGATCCATTCGTTCAATTAAATTCACCAAACGTTGACGAGCTTTAACATCGCCACTGACTATGATGCTGTTTGTTCTATCATCAGCGACAACTCTTGGTGCTGACTTACTATTTGCTGTAGGGGCCTTGCCTTGAGATTTATTGATACTCTCTATTATGCGTACCATTTCTGATGCTGACGCATATTTTAATTTAACTATCTCGACTTCTTCATCACCAGCTTGGTCCACACGCTCGATAATTTCTACTAAACGATTTACCACTGCCGCACGGCCTGTCAGCATCATAACGTTTGAAGCGTCATGACTCACTACGTTGCCACCGCCAGTGGTATCATTTAGTTGACGTAGCAATGGCGCCAATTCACGAACTGGTACATTGTAAACAGGCATCACCCGAGTAATCATTTCGTCGCCCTCGAATGGGCTACCTTCTACAACGGGAATATTGGAGGACTTAGCGTCTTTAGAGCGTATGATTTTAATTACGCCACTCGACATTTCTACAACTGAATAACCATACACTTGCAGTACGTTTAGGAAAAATTGGTAGTATTGTTCTTCGTTTAACAAATCGTAACTACGGACAGTGATTTTTCCGCGTACATTAGGATCTACAATAATGGTCTTTTTTAAGTTCTTACCCACAATATTAATGAATTCACTGATTTCAGTATTCTTGAAATTGGGCGAATAATCGGCCGCAGCCACTAAACTAGATACTGCAAAAAAAGCACTGCCTAAGGCGATGATTAATCCTTTAAAATAATTTCGGCGTTTGCCACTACAACACGTCATGCTTAAAATTCCTCTTCCCCTTCGGGTAGATCAAGATAAATGGTAATAAGTTCTTCTTCGCGCAGAACCGTCATTTGCAAAGATTGTAATTCTTTTAACATATTCATGGCCTCCAACGACTGTTGCATATCAGTCAAATCTAAGCCGTTTAATTCAGTAATGATATCTCCAGACACAAGCCCTACTGCTTTAAATAATGAGGGCTTCTTACCCGGAGACACACGATATCCTGTTAATTCTCCATCTTTGCGTTGGGGAGATACAGCAATGTAATCGGTAAAGTTTGCGGGTTGTTGTTGCAACTCTCTGGTGGCTTCTATGGCATCGTCAGACAATGTGCGTCTTTGATCGGTAACTTGAGGGGTGTTAATAAGCCGAGGTTTCTGGTTGGCTTCTTTCTGTGAATTAGCTTTCGTGTAATCTACCCCATCTAACATTAAGGTTTCATGTTGTGGACCATTTTTGATGATAACCCGGTCGGCATACACTTCTTTTAACGAAGCATTGGTGCCTTCAATTTTTTCACCTATGCCGTAGGTTTGTTGTTGGCCTCGGTTTTCAATTATGGCGGCACCCTCATCTTCGTTGGTACTGGCTACCACGCCTGTTAAGGTTAAACTTAAACGAGTTACGGGGGCATCAGTGACAGTTTCTTTTATTTCAATAGGTTGTGCAGTTAAATCACCAAAAAGGTTGAGACGCTTTATATCAGCTAAATTTGTTTGACTATTACCGGATACAACCCTTGTTGGTTGACGAGTTGCATGAGTGGTTTCGGTGTTAACAGGCATGGGCCAGAGTCGCCAAGTGAGCTCCGCTGCATAAGCCAATAAGAAAATCGCCAATACAGCCACAACCAACAGGTTTATTTTTTGTTGGTTTTTCACTAGTTGGAGCCATAATTGATTAGCGTTATAATTTGCGAATGTCATTGTTTCTCGGTGGGATTATATAAAAACGTAACGGGCTTATGATAGCGAGTAGTAACAGTAGCTACAACTCTAATCGTTTAAGGTTACAAAAAAATAACAATCCTAAAAAATAATTAAAGGGTAGTAAATCATGCATAAAAGCTCTGAAACTTCAATTAATGTCCGCTTAGACAAATGGTTATGGGCGGCACGATTCTTCAAAACCCGAGCCATTGCTAGAGACGCAGTGCAATCTGGTAAAGTACAATATAATGGTCAACGCAGTAAACCCGGTAAGACAGTAGAGTTAGGTGCTTGCATAAAAGTTCCACAGGGATTTGATATTAAAGAAGTCGAGGTGCTGCAATTAAAAGAACAACGCCAAGGAGCGCCCTTGGCGCAATTGATGTATCAAGAATCTGAGGCGAGTGAAAAGCTACGTGCAAGTAATGCAGAAGCGCGTAAACTAAGCGCCTTTCATAGTCCCAAACCAGATCATCGACCAGACAAAAAGCAACGTCGACAAATCATTCAATTTAAACAACAGTAATTTTCAAGGTAATCAATATGGCATTTGACCAACTTCATCGGTTTTTATTCAATAAAGGTAACGTTAGAGGGGAGCTGGTTCGCTTACAATCGAGTTATCAACAAATTTTGGACTCGTATCATTACCCACCGGTGATTCAAACAATACTTGGGGAGTTGATGGCTGCCACGAGTTTGTTAACTGCAACCCTAAAATTTAAAGGCGATATTGCAATTCAATTGCAAGGTGAGGGCGTGTTGAACTATGCGGTGATTAACAGTACTCATAGCCAACAGCTGCGAGGCGTGGCCCGTTGGGATGAAAACGTTGTTGAATTACCAGATACCTTGCAAGGCTTAATTCAAAAAGGGGTGTTGGTGATTACCATCACACCAAAAGACGGTGAACGGTATCAGGGAATGGTCGCGCTTGATAAACCTACCTTAGCAGAGTGTATTGAGAGTTACTTTTTACAATCTGAGCAATTGGCCACCAAAGTCATATTACGAACTCAGTTAAAGCCAGGTGATGCAAAAGTGTGCGGTTTGTTTTTACAAGTTATGCCTACTAGTAGTAGTGCGACAAAGGCCAATGAAACCGATTTTGAGCATTTAGGCCAATTAACCGACACCATTAAAAATGAAGAACTGTTTGAATTGCCGGCTGAAGAAATTTTGTATCGTCTCTATCACCAAGAAGAAGTAGAGCTTTATCCTGCTACAGACGTGGTATTTAAGTGTAGTTGTAGCAAGGAGCGAAGTGCGAGCGCATTGGCGAATGTCAGCAAACAAGAATTGTTGGATATTGTCAGCCAAGACGGCGCGATAAAAATGAATTGTCAGTACTGTCATTCAGAATATTCTTTTGATGCCATTGATGTTGAAAGTATTCACTCTGGTACGTTTAGTACTCAAACAGGTCAAAGTTAAAAATTGAACGCTTAGGGGATTGCTGAGTGTATATTTTCTTAATTTCTATAAAATATGAGCTATTTTACTCAGGTAATTATTGCTATCTTAAACATGCTTAAAGACACAGGTGCATAGTTTGAATCAGTTTGTTTCAATATCGGAAGAGTTGTTGGCCGCGTCGGTTATCCTAATTGTGGACGATGACCCAGTTAACTCCGCAGTCGTAGACAGTCTCTTATCTGGGTTGTATCAAACCGTTGTCACTCACTCGGGAGAATCAGCCTTAGATTTTTGCCAAAAAACTTTACCTGATTTGATTTTGTTGGATGTGGTGATGGGAGGCATTTCTGGTTTAGAAACCTGTAGAAAATTGAAACAAAATGTTGAAACTCAACACATTCCAGTAGTGTTCATTACATCGATATTGGACGTAGAAGGTGAAATAAATTGTTGGGATGCGGGGTGCGTAGATTTTGTCACTAAACCTGTTAATGGGGTCACATTGTTGAACCGCATCAAGTCTCACTTGGTGAGTAAGCTACAAGCAGACATGTTGCGTAGGATGTCGTATAAGGATGGCTTAACGGGCTTAAACAATCGACATGTATTAGATGAAGTCTTGGAAAAGAGCATGTTATACGCTACTCGTAGCGATCATCCCTTGAGCGTTATGATGTTAGATGTGGATTGGTTTAAACTTTATAACGATTACTATGGCCACTTGCAAGGTGATGATTGTTTAAGACAAATTGCAGACTCTATTAAAGAAGTTGTACAACGTCCGACTGATGTGGCAATTCGTTTTGGAGGGGAAGAATTTTTATGTGTTTTACCAGAAACTGATCTGGCCGGAGTTGAGCACTTGGCTCAAGCGTTACTTAAGTCTGTGCTTGACCTTAAAATACCCCATGCAAAATCACCACTTAATATCGTGACAGTGAGTGTAGGAATTTTTACTTTTAAGCCCAAATCAACCCTATCCCAAAGGAGATACTTGAGCAGGCAGATAAAGCCTTATACAAGGCCAAGCAACTTGGCAGGAATCAATATTATATTGAGCCCGATGAGTTGTAACGAGTTACGATTGGTTTGTGCACCGATTGTAGAATATGCAATAAAGCCAATTGGGGCTAGGTGACGTCAATGCTTGCAGCTTTCCTAAAAATTACTTATCACAACCCACACATAATCGTCACTTGATCCCCTACGCTGCTTTCTCAGTAACAATATTGGTTATAGTGGTAATTGGTTTATTTGAAGCTAGTTTAAATATTTCTGTTAAAACAGAAGTTGAAAGCAGGCTGCATGAGACAGCCGATCATATTGACGCACAAATGCAGGAGCAATTAGACAAGTATCGTCGTGATATTCGCTTTTTACATGAAACGCCTCCAATCTCTGGGCTAGTGCGAGCGATGAAATATAATGGTATAGACCCTGATAGCCAAAATACTTATCAGCAGTGGGCAGAGCAATTGCAAACCACTTTTGTCGCTTTCATGGAGCATAATCAAGAATACGATCAAATTCGCATCATTAGTGGCAATGAAGATGGCTTAGAGTTAGTTCGAGTCGAGCGTGTATTGGGGAAAATTCAAAGGGTAAAAGCAAGCCAATTGCAAAGTAAGAAAGATCGCGATTATTTTTCTGCGAGTTTGCAATTAGCAGAAGGTGAGCTGTATATGTCGCAGTTTTCTTTGAATCGAGAATTTGGACAAATTGAAGTCCCATATCGGCCCACACTGCGCATTTCAATACCAATATTTATCAACGAGCATCAACGTCTGGGGTTCCTCATTTTAAATATTAATGCTCAGCCTATTCTAGATTCATTAGTGTTAATGGCCGGCAACCAATTCCAATTGGTGATGACTGATAATGATGGTTATTATTTAGTATCGCCTAATGACAGAGAAAAATTCAGCCGAGATTTAGCACCAGAGTTGCAATGGCAAAATAGCTATCAAATGGAAGAAGCAATCGCCCAAGATTTCACTAAGGTAGTCAGAGCTGATGATGTGAGCACGGTATTTTACGCTTATGAAAAGAAAGTCAGGGTGGCGGGTATTAGCGAAGATGGTTTTTTACTCATTCGTGTTTTGGCCCTGAGCGTTTCGCTTCTACGGTGGCCATGGAACGTCGTATTAGCGTATATGTTTTTCTGTTTGCCATAACAGTCATCATATTGGTGTTTTTGATGATTTTAGCTCGTGCCATGCGCCGCAATAATCAACTTTCAGCGGCAAGAGCGTTGTCTGCGGCTATCATTAAAGGTTCAAAAAATTCAATCATCAGTACTAAACCCGACGGCACTATTATAAGTTGGAATCACGCCGCAGAAGTAATGTTTAAATACAGTGAGTCTTACGCTTTGGGCCAGTCAATTGCCAAGCTTGCCCTGCTTGACGATATTGATATTCTTACTTGTATACAGAGCGTATCTGTTGATAATCCTTTGCACGAAGTTGATTCTGTACTTGAATCAAGTCATTCAAAAACGTATTTGTCGTTGTCTTTATCTGCAATTGTGGGAGCTAATAATCGGTTTATGGGCGTGGCAATAATTGTCAGAGACCAAACCATCGAGCGCCAAGCAGAGGAAAAAGTAAAACAAATAAACTCAGAACTAGAGCTAAAGGTAGCCAGCCGTACCGCTGAATTAGAAAAGGCTAGCAAAGTCAAAAATGCGTTTATCTCCAATATTAGCCACGAAATGAGAACCCCACTCAATGGTATTATGGGGACGCTAAGCTTACTGCGTAAAGATCCTCTCACTGAAAATCAACTTCGTTATTTAGAGATGACAGCTGTCAGTGTTAACTCTTTAGCTGTGTTAATTAATGACATACTTGATTTATCTAAAATCGAAGCAGGCAAATTAGATTTAGACTTTAAGGCATTCAACCCCATTGAGCTAGTTGAAAGCTTAACTTGTAGCTTAGCGGTGAAAGCACAAGAAAAAGGTTTAGAGGTGATTCTAGATATTGCAGACCTTCGCTGCCAGTCCATTACTAGTGACCCTCACCGGTTCTCACAAATATTAACCAACTTAATTAGTAATGGGATTAAATTCACCGATACAGGACATATTAAAGTCACTGCATATTGCCAGCCTTTGGACTTGAACATAACACGTTTTACTTGCTCAGTTGCGGATACAGGTATTGGCATAGCAGAGGCAAACCAAAGTAAACTTTTCCATGCATTCACCCAAGAAGATACTGAAATTGCTTCTAAGTATGGTGGTACTGGACTTGGCTTGTCTATTTGCCGACAACTTACTCATTTATTAAATGGTGAAATTAGTTTTGAATCAACTAAAGGCATTGGCAGCACGTTTGAATTTCACATCGATTTACCTACCGAAAACTGTGTTCTATCCAGTACGCCTAAATTACTTGAGAACAAACGTTGCTTGATTGTGGTCCCCTACTCGGCGTTAGAAATTAGCGCAACAAAATTGTTGAAAAACTATGGCGCGAGTTGTCTAGCAAAGCAGGAGTACATAGATTGGTTAGATGGTAATACTGCAATGCCTAGTCAGTTTCCAGACTATATTTTTATTGATTTCACATCGCCGTATTTGTCGCTGCTGGATAAACACTGGCAACTAATTACTAGTTTTACGCCTAAAGTTTTTGTACTGCGTAATAGCGGCCAGCCCATTCCGTTATTAGAGCACCTTGCGGTTAGTTCGCTGAATAAACCTATTCAGTTGTCAGAGTTGACTAACAAATTGTGTGATCGCAAAGAGCAGAAAGACGCACTGTTACCTGTCTTTACAAAGGTGGCAGACGACTCTTCCTATATCGATGATAAGAGGAAGTTGGCTGGCGCTAACATCCTAATAGTTGATGACAACGAAATTAATATTGAGGTGGCAAGTGGCATGTTGGCCGAGTTGCCGATGAATATATTTAGAGCCATGAACGGGCAGCAAGCATTGGATGTGTTGCAAGCTAAGACTAAGGAAGGAGTACAGATCCATTGCATTTTAATGGATTGCCAAATGCCTATTTTAGATGGTTACAAAACCAGTGAACAGATTAGAAGTGGTATAGCGGGTGAAGAAAATAGTCACCTACCTATCATCGCCATGACAGCCAATGCAATGTTAGGTGAAAGGAAAAAATGTATCAATGCTGGTATGAGTGACTACATTACCAAACCAATCAGCTTGGACTTGTTAGTGACAGTTGTCATTAAGTGGACATTATCGGTCTACCAAGCTGGCCCTGTAAAAGAAGCAATGGTTGAGACATTGACCAAACCAATGATAGAAAAAGGAGATGTCGTTATGTGGGATAAAGAGTCAGCATTAATGCGTTTAATGCAAAACGTAAAATTGTTTAAACAGATCTGTCGTATTTTTGCCAATAAATCTCCCGACCAAATGCGGTTGCTGGGGAGTACATTGATAAGCAAGATTTTGACAATATTAGTAAACAAAGCCATTCATTGAAAGGGTCTACTGGCGATATCGGGGCCACTGAATTACATGGCTTGTATAGCCAAATTGAAATGCAGGCCAAACAACAAAATCTAGAGCAAATTGTCGGCTTGTTTGAGCAAACCCAAACAAGTTATGAGAACTTCTGTATTAGTCTTCAAGAATTTATAGATGAAGAGCAAAGTTAGGCAACCTAAATCTTGGATAAGCCGACCCCCTTGATAATGCTCTTTTTTTGACTAGCGGCGTTGGGTTGCCTAGCAATAACACGTTATTAACTACGACAATCCGCCTTGCTATACACAAAAATTTCGTCACAGAGTGAACATTTGGGTGAGGTTATTTGCATTAAACATATTACACCATTGAATGATATTGATATGGTTTAGCTCAAACGATACTCCTTATTCTTCACATTAGGTTAGGTATTAATTGAAATAACCACATTGGCGATTAAACCACCTTCAGGGTGATTGCTTAAGCTAACTGAACCTGAGTGCATGCTGACAATACGTTTGATTATAGCTAGACCTAAGCCAGAGCCTAAACTGCCTCGCGCTATATCTCCTTGTGTAAATGGCTCGAATAGCGCTTCCATATTGCCTTCAGGAATGCTCAGGGCCAAAATCTCTTATTGAAAAGCCAACTTTTTGCTGCTTCTTGTGATAAATCGATGATATTTCTATATTGTCACTGCCGTAGCGAAAGGCATTTTCTATTAGGTTTTCTAACACTCTACGTAGCGCCACTCGGCGAATGAGTGTTTTAGGGAGAGTGACTAAGTTTAATTTAATATTGTGATTTTCTTCTATACTGCGAGCTTGCACGGCGTCTTTGATTAAATCGTTTATGTCACCTATAGCAAGGCTTTCTTGCTGATCTTGACGCACGTAATCAATAAACTGGTCGATAATATCGTTCATATCTTCTATGTCGTGCACTATCCCTTCTTTTATCCACTCTTGGTCATCAGGTAACATTTCACTGGCTAATCGGATACGAGTAAGGGGAGTACGTAAATCATGTGAAATACCAGCAGTTAGCAGGGCGCGATCTTTTTCTAATTGCTTGATGCCTTTTGACATTTGATTGAAAGCCCCTGTCACGGCGATGAGTTCGCATGCCCCTTCTTCTTTTAATGGTTCGGGTACTTGCCCTCTTCCCACTGTAATCGCCGCATTTTGTAAGGCTTTTAAAGGTCGGTTAAGTCTTCTGACGAATATAAGACTGCCGCCTACACTTAATATGCCTATCATCAATAAATACACTAAGTGCGGCGAACCTTCTCCATGGCCGAGCCCGACAATGGGTATGGTGATCCACACTGAGGGGTCTTGCGGAGGCTTTATCCAGTATAAATAAGGTTCACCATGAGTGATTTTAACCTGCGCTTCGCCACCCAAGTTATAGGACATTTGCTTAGACCAAGATTGATAAGGCACAGCTTGATTCAAGCCTTGTTCTAATGCCTGTTGATTGGTTAACACCCGCATGCCTGTCGTATCAGAAATACGCTGAGTAACTTGTAAGTCTGGTCCATTTAAGCCTTCGATAAAAGCTAATTTAATTTGGTTTGAGAGTAGGTTATTTATTTGTTGTACATTGGGACTAACAAAATAATACGTCACAGAAACCAAAGACACCACTTGATTGATCAATAATAAAATAGAAATCAATAGCACGGTTTGGCCAAAAGCACTTCTAGGTAAAATTTTCATTGGATTAACAGCAATTGGTTAAGAAAGTGAATACTAAGATGCACTTTCTCCATCTGGAACAAATACATAGCCTAATCCCCAAACTGTTTGAATATACCTAGGGTTAGTTTGGTCTTCTTCTAACATGCGACGTAAACGAGAGACTTGTACATCGATACTTCTTTCTAAGGCGCTATAGTCTCGTCCTCTTGCTAAGTTCATCAACTTATCCCTAGATAGAGGCTCACGAGGGTGAGTAACCAAAGACTTAAGTACGGCAAACTCGCCGCTAGTCAGAGTCATAGGTTCACCGTCAGCTAGCATTTCTCGGGTCCCAAGGTTTAAAGAGTATTTGCCAAACTCTACTATTTGCTCTTCCAATGAAGGGGCGCACTTGGTGCTTCTGTTGTTTTGCGGCGCAATACCGCCCGAATGCGTGCGAGTAGTTCTCTAGGATTAAAAGGTTTGGGGAGGTAGTCATCTGCCCCCATTTCTAGGCCAATGATGCGGTCTACTTCATCGCCTTTTGCGGTCAACATAACAATAGGAATTTCATTATCTTTTTGACGTAATCTACGACAAATAGATAGGCCGTCTTCACCGGGCAGCATTGAGATCTAACACGATTAAATGAAAATTTTCTCGTTCTAAAAACCTGTCCATTTGTTCAGAGTTAGCCGCTGCCCTGACTTGAAAGTCTTGCTCAATTAAGTAGCGCTCTAACAAACTACGTAAACGCATGTCATCATCAACAACTAAAATTTTTGTAGTTTCTTGTCCCATGCTAGGTCCAGCTTTAATAAATATTGGTAGGTCAACACTATATGTGAAAGTAAAACAATTCAAAAGTTTACATTGAATTACTGGGCTTCTGCTTTGTTACAAAGTTTGTCACATGATTATGTGCTTTCAAATTCTCGTTGAGGGGACTTTTATTTATTGGAGTAAGTGTAAGGCACGGCAAATGCGAGTTTTTGTACTTGTTTGTTGAGTTAATTTTGACCAATTGCATTTTTAAGTAAATGAGGTATTAAATCATAGGGTTGTAAATTTCTGCTAACTTACTATTTTGTATGATGAATATAGTCATCAGCAGCTTAAAATAGTTTTATTACCTTGAGTGATATTAGTTCTTGGTAGAGTAGTAACTTAGTGGGTGTATAAATATCACTTTGATAAGTTGGAACGGAAAATATGGATCAAGGATTTGCCACTTTAGCGGCCAGAATGGGTGACTTTTTACGCGTGTCACAGGACGGCTATGCAATTTTTACAGCGGATGATATTTTGCAAGGTTGCAACCAAGCCTTTGCCGATATTTTATATTTAGATAGTGACAAGATTATCGGCAAATCTTTTGACGAATTATATCGGCAGGTTTTCAAAAATCAGCAAGGCCCTAAGATTGATACCCTTGACATTGATGGGTGGCTACTTGAATCCAGCAAAAAAAGGCGCTCTAGAGAATTTAGACTGTTCGAAATTGATTTAGTTGATGGGCGCTGGTTTCTTATTTCAGAGCAAACATTGAGTAATGGTGATTTATTACTGCAAGCCAAAAATATCACCAAACAGAAAATGCTAGAGCAAGATCTACATAAACACACTACCCAGTTGACAAACATTGCCTCTACCGATGAACTTACCCAAATTTCCAACAGACGTTGTCTTATCAATCAAATAAAAGTTGAACTAAAGCGCTGCGCAAGGAAGCGCAAAGCGCGGTATTTTGTTTGCTAGACATTGATTTTTTCAAAAAAGTAAACGATGAGTATGGGCATGTCGTAGGCGATAAAGTGTTGCTTAAAATGGCAAGAATTATTACATCTTTACTACGTGAATATGATCCCTTTGGGCGAATTGGCGGAGAAGAATTCGGTATATTCTTACCTAACACCAGCTTACAACAGGCTAAAGAAATTACCCAGCGCTTGTGCGATACCATAAACGCCTCTCAATTTAACACCTCATCAAAACCAATTAGCATTTCAGTTTCAATTGGTATAGTGCAGTGCTGGCAAGGTGCCACCTTTGAGTCATTGTATAGTTGCGCTGATGTGGCATTGTATGAGGCTAAAGATAAAGGGCGTAATCAAGTAGCGGTGCACAGCAATAGCTTATCTAGCCTAGATCCTGGATAAGCCGAACCTCTCGATAACGTTCTTTTTTGTGTCTAGTGGCGTTGGATTGTCTAGCTAGCGGTTTCACTGCTTATTAAATGCAAACATAACCTAGTATTTGATTACTCTGGTTGTTTGTTCGTTACCCAGTCCATTTGAAAGCCGGCACGGCGTTTTTTTCTAATAATTCTTCTAACAATGGCATCAAGATCAATTCCATCGCTAAGCCCATTTTCCCGCCGGGGACAACTATTGTATTGATGCGGGACATAAATGAACCGTCTATCATTTTCAATAAATAGGGGTAATCCACGGTTTTCATTTCACGACGAAAGCGCACTACGACATAACTTTCGTCTTGACTGGGAATTTCCCGAGCACTAAACGGATTAGAGGTATCAACAGTAGGCACGCGTTGAAAATTAACATGAGTACGAGAAAATTGTGGGGTAATAAATTTAAAATAGTCATCCAAGCTGCGGACAATGCTGCTCATGACGGCTTCACGTGAATGGCCTCGATCATTGGTGTCACGAACAATTTTTTGGATCCATTCTAAATTTACAATGGGCACCATGCCTACCAATAAATCTACATGTTTAGCGACGTCCACTTTGCCATTGGTCACGCCACCGTGTAAACCTTCGTAAAAAAGTACATCGGTATTTTCGGGTAAATCTTGCCAAGGAGTAAATGTTCCGGGCATTTGATTGAAAGGAACAGCTTCATCAAAAGTATGCAAATATTGCCTGTGCTTGCCCATTCCTGTTTCTGCATATTCGGTGAATAGGGTTTCTAACATTTCGAAATCATTGGCTCTGGGGCCGAAATAGCTAATGTGTCGACCTTGTTCTTGGGCCTTGCGTATTTCTACTTCCATTTCTGGACGGGTAAATCTGTGGAAACTGTCACCAGCGACTACAGCAGCATTAACAGACAAATTACGAAAAATATGTCTAATAGCATTTGTGGTCATGGTTGTACCAGCACCAGATGAGCCAGTGATAGCGATGATGGGGTGTTTAACAGACATTCAACATACTTTGCCGAGAAAAGAATGTCATTTATAAGCAAGCTTGGCGTCAGGGTCAAGCGCAACCTAAAGTTAAGTCATGTGTATTATTTCCAGTGTGAATGCTTACTTACCTGCTAGCTTATTATTTGTGCCGATTGAAGTAGAATGACGCCATTTCATTTAGGCTAAATTTAAACTTTACTAAAAGGGAGGTTCTTTATTTCTTTTGCTAACATGGGTTTATAAAAGTAATAACCTTGAAAAATGTTACAGCCTTTCTTGTGTAAGAATTCTAATTGAGCCTCGGTTTCAACACCCTCAGCCACAACTTGCAAGTCTAAATTGTGGGATAAATCTATTATTGTCGCACAAATTTGTCCATCTTCTTTAGTGCTAGCGCATTCATCCACAAATGAACGATCAATCTTGAGAATATCTATGGGCAATCTTTTTAAATAGTTGAGGGATGAATATCCTGTGCCAAAGTCATCAATGGATATTTTTATTTGCAACTCTTTAAGGGCCGTCATTGCGCTAATGCTGCGTTCAATATCAGTTAAAAGTACTCCTTCGGTTATCTCAAATTCTACAAGTGAGGGGTCTATATTATGAATCTTAAGCTGCGCCATAATGTAAGGGATCAAATCGTTAGAAACGAGGTGTTTACCTGACAAGTTAATTGATACTGATACCAAAGGGGTACCTTCTTCTTTCCATTGGTTTAACTGAGCAAACACCAAATTAATGACTTTGCGATCGACGTTGATAATTAAATTGGATTCCTCCGCTAATGGAATAAACTCACCTGGAGAAATCAAACCTTCGGTTGGATGTTCCCAACGGATCAAAGCTTCTAAGCCAACGACGTTCTTTTTAGTGTTCACTTTAGGCTGAAAAACTAAATGAATCTGATCTTCTAGTTGCAGGGCTTTATTCATCTCTTGTTCGAAGTTGAACTGACGAATAGACTTGTTTAACATCTCTTGACTAAATACTTGGTAATTATCTCTACCATGTTGTTTAGCATGATACATTGCGATATCTGCTTGCTGAATTAATTTTGAGGCCCCTTTGACTGAAGCAGAGAATATTGAAATACCAATGCTGGTGGGGATATTGATTTCTCGGCCTTCTAAGGTAATAGGCTTACGCATTTGTGCCAGTATCTGAGTGGCTCTTTCATGGATAAGTTCAATAGACTCGGCATTATTGAGTAAGACAATAAATTCATCTCCTCCCCATCTTGCAATTGTGTCTTCTGCAGCTGTTACATTGGTTAAACGATCAGCTACTTCTCGCAATAAGTTGTCTCCAGCTGCGTGGCCTAAGGTGTCGTTGATATTTTTGAAATGGTCTAAGTCCAAAAAATACAGCCAGTTTTGCAGGCGTGGCTTGGTTAATTAACTTGTTGATACTCTCGATTAAAAACGTGCGGTTGTATAGGCCCGTGAGAGAGTCGCTATAAGCCAATTGTTTTAACTTATTTTGCAGCTTAGTTTGCCGTGTTGCATCACGTATGTGCAAGGTGAATTCGTTTTTCAGCTCACTACCTAAATTGGCCCCAGTGATGGTCACTTCTGCAGGAAATTGTTCACTAGAACTACGCATTAAAAACGTGGTATTTCTGCGGTTATACAAGAGGCCTTGAGAAGCTGAAAATTTGTGTTCTAAACTGTGAATAGCATTGGCTCGTTCATTCGGTAATACAAACAATTCGATGAAGCTACGGCCTAATACTTGGTCTTTTAGATAACCAAAGGTTTTTTCTGCAGCGGGATTAAATTCGATGATTTTTCCATCAAAATCGATGCTGACAATGCTGTCCATTGAGGAGTTTAAAATCGCACTTTTGCGCTTTTCGCTGGCTCTAAAATTATCAATCGCATTATCTCTTTCGGTAATTTCGCTATTCACTCGACTAATAACTTGATTATATTGCTGGGCTATTTGCCCAACTTCCGTAAAAGGCTCAACCGGTACAGGTGTGGAAAATTGTCCATTTTGCTGTTGTTTCTGCATACTTCCGAGTAGATCAATTAGCTCAGTCGAGGCTCTATGCTCTGATATATTCATGCCTTGAGTTTCTTGTTCGGCAGTGACTCTAAGAGGAACAAATCGATTAATTATCAGTAGTAAGATAAAACTAACGATGAAGCTATAGGCATTTATAGATACAACCCCCGTTAGCTGTACAAAAAATAAATCTAGTCGAGTGAGAGTTGTATTTAATAAAGGTAAGTCGCCAAATAGGGCAACCGATAAGGTGCCCCATATCCCAGCAAATAAATGAACTGGTACTACGCCTAGAGCATCGTCTAATTTCAATTTTTTCGAGTAAGTAGGTGCCAGCATATAGAATGATCCCCGCAACCGAGCCGATCATGGCAGATGCCAAGGGGGATAATGCATGACAGCCAGCTGTAATGGCCACTAAGCCGGCCAACACGCCATTCAAAATAAAGCTGACATCTACAAAGCGGTGAATATAATAGTGGCATATAGAACTGAATATCCCTCCCCACACTGCAGCTATACATGTATTTAGAATGATTTTAGGGACTGACTCATTGAATATTAAGGTGCTACCGCCATTAAATCCAAACCAACCTAACCACAGCAGTAGGGTACCGAGCACAGCGAATGGTAAGTTACTACCACTGGGTAAATTACTGTCAGCATCAAATCTTCCTAAGCGAGGTCCAACGATAATAATGGCCGCTAAGGCCACACTGCCGCCAACGGAATGTACTACTGTAGAGCCCGCAAAGTCGATAAAACCTAGCCCTTGCAGCCATCCAACGTTATCAGTATTAAAAAAAGAAGCCCATGCCCAATGACCGGTAATAGGGTAAATGACACTGGCCATGACAATCGTGATCCATAGATAACCGATAAACGTCATGCGCTCGGCTACTGCACCGGACAATAGCGTTGCAGCGGTGCCACAAAACATTAATTGAAATACAAAATAACTAATTTCTGAAGGTGTATTGCTTTCACCAAAGACAAATTCTGACAGTCCAAACCAGCCGTTAAATGAATCGCCGAACATTAGACCAAAACCAAAAAGCCAGTAAATGGCGGCAGACAGAATAAAATCCGAAATATTTTTAGCTGCGACGTTTATGCTATTTTTACTACGAATTTTGCCTGTTTCTAAACATAGGAAGCCTGCCTGCATGATGAACACCAAAAAGGCAGTTAATAAAAGCCACGAGTCTGTCATCTACCGCCTCTCTATTCTTTGCTTTTTCTAGTTTGCTAGAAAAAGCTAATATTTCAAAAGAATATTTAGTCGATATGAGCATGGACCTTCGCATAAAACGCTTGCCAATTATTTGAAGGTCAGTCATGACTACTGGTTGTTTTTATGGTTGAAAGCCAATGGGCAAGTTATCAATTAACTTTTGGTTGAACTCGTTGAATCGGTTGATTGCACTAATAAGATCTGGCGTCGCTACGTCCCCTAGTCTATTAATCATCTCGTTCGCAATATTATTGTATGACTCTCGATTTTCTAATTGTAGCCGCGAGCCTTCCAATACATTGAGCAGCTTATCCATATAATCAGCCACAGGTTTGACCGCTTTGGTTGCGTCTTCATTTCCTTGATTGGTTTCATCAAAATGAGATACAGCTTCATAGGCCTTAATAACTTGCGTGTTTTCAACTTTGGTTAATTGCAATGCAAAACCAGTGAGTTCTTTTTCATCAAAGCCTAGTTCTAATGCCTGATTAAAAGCGGTTTCTAGGTCTCCATTGAAAAACTCAGAAGCAAGATCATTGGTATCACTGACCAACTGTCCAATGGCAGCTAACTCATCGTCGTCTAACTCTCCGGTGACAGAGAAAGACATAGATTGCTGCTGATAATAAATGGCATTTGTACTGGTTTCTGTTGCTGGTGGTTGACTATTTTCTGTTGAGACAGCTTCTCGTGTTGGATCAGGCTGATCAGCATCTTGAACAATTGAAGCTTGAGCATTTGGAGCCTTATTCGAAAAATCTACTTCAGTTTCTACCGTCGATTCTTGCGTTGTGGGTTTAGGGCTGGGCTTAACTTCAGCTTCTTGTTGCTCGGTTGCTAATTGTCTAATTTGCAGCTGGTTAAGTTCAAATGCTTCTAAGTCTTCAAATTTAATGGTGACCTGATCACCATCTTTAGTACGAATACTTAACTCCCCTGTTTCTAGTTTAGTATAGGAAGCATTGGTGTTACTGGTAATTGAGCTGTTTTGCTGTGCAGTAATATCTTCGGCTGCCTCGGGATTAAAAATTTTTTGCCTGAGGTTTTCGATACCTTGGGTAATCAAATTTTTGCTTTCGCTAATACCTTTCTCAATCTCTTCATTCATAAACCCAGCGAGATCTTTTTCCGCCAGCTTTATGCCTCGCAACACCCCAGATGTAGCTTGTTCGAATAGATCATTTAATTGCTCTTCGTCTGCACCGGAATTTTGTGCATTTTTTATTACACCACCGACAAAATTCAGCACATTTTTCGCAACTTCTTCAAAATCAAATAAAGAATCTGCTGATTCCTGAGATTTTTTTCCGAAAAATTAGGCTTCTGTTGGTTTAATTCTAAGGTCGAATTTAAGGCACTGGAAAACACCCTAACGCCAAAAGTGGCACTAGAGCTAAATTTGTCGGCTTGCATAGAAACAAAATTACTTTGAGTATCAATGGCTTGCTTTAACCCAGAGTCGCGAAGTTGATTTTGAATACTGTCCTTGTTGCCTAAATGCTGTGGTTTGTCACCTAAAAATCTTTCAATTGATTAACGTTCATAATGTAATCCTCTCTACCCTCAACATTATATCGGCCGTACTTGGTTAAAATTTAGTCTTAGCAGGTAATATTTGGTGCTTTTATATTTATTATTGCAGTATTGTTTAAAACCCTTTACCTTGCGCCTTTTCTAGATGTTTGTGAAGGACAAAACCATGCGCCCAACTGAAATTAAGGCTGATACCTACGCTGAACAACTGCAGCACAAAACAGAATATGTGGGCAGTAGTTTTGAGTCATATAATATGCCGCAGTTGGAAGTGTTTGCTTCTGATCCTTTGCATTATAGAATGCGGGCTGAGTTTAGAGTGTGGCATGAAGGTGATGAATTGCATCACGTTATGTTTGACCAAAGCACTAAGCAAAAGTATCAAGTTCAGCATTTTCCTCCCGCCAGTCAATTGATCAATAGCGTTATGGCTGACCTTATCGCGGCTCTCAAAATCAATGAAACCTTGCGTAGAAAATTGTTTCAAATCGACTATTTAGCTACCCTAAGTGGTGAAATCATAGTCTCTTTGTTGTATCACAAGCCGTTAGATGAAACATGGCAACTTGCAATGCAAGCGTTACGTAGTCGTCTGCAGCAGGTTTATAAAATCGATATTATTGGCAGGGCGAAAAAGCAAAAGATCGTTTTAGATAAGGACTATGTAATAGAGACCCTATCTATTCAAAATCGAGATTACTTTTTCAAGCAAATTGAAAACAGCTTTACTCAACCAAATGCTAAAGTGAATATAAAAATGCTCGAATGGGCCTTGGATATCACTAAAAATAGTGAGGGGGACTTACTGGAGTTGTATTGTGGCTCTGGCAATTTTTCTGTGCCTCTTGCGCAAAACTTCGATCAAGTATTGGCCACTGAAATATCTAAAACATCGGTAGCGGCTGCGCAATATAATATTGCTAAAAACAATATAGATAACTTAAGAATTATTCGCATGTCGAGTGAAGAATTTGTACAAGCTCAGCAAGGTGTTAGGACTTTTAGACGATTAGAAGGGATTGATTTAAAAGAATATAACTGCAAAACCGTGTTAGTTGATCCTCCTCGCGCAGGTTTGGATGACAACACTGTCGATATGATTAAAGCCTACCAGAATATTATTTATATTTCGTGTAACCCAGAGACCTTAAAACACAATCTAGACAGCCTATTGAAGACTCATAGGGTGAGTAGATTTGCCTTGTTCGATCAATTCCCATACACCCACCATGCTGAGTGTGGCGTGTATCTACAAAAAATCTAGGTCGATTTTTTTGACTGCACGGCTAGCAAGGCGCCATTGGCGACAAAGCGCATTTGTAGTTTCACTCGAGAGCCGATCTTTTTTCTCTGTTCTGGTGTGGCGTTGAGTGCTTCAGCGCCTGCACTAAATACTAATTTTACCATGGCTTCTGCTTGTAGGTTTGCAATCTTATCCGGTAAGCCAGTTGACGCTATGGTGTAGTCGGTAAGCTCTACATTGAAGTGCTTGATTTCTCTTAACACTGCCGCTCTGAATGCAGTCGATGTGCCCGTATGTTCTCGTAACAATAAGCGAAATTCATTGTTATTGGTGGTGATAAATTCCATGAAGGTGTCTACAGATGTGCTTATTACGCCGCCACCGGAGGCTATTCTTAATCTGGCTTGACGCATTAACTGGCGTAACGCTAATCCAGCTTCATCTACTAGGGTTAAACCTAACTCATCAATATCTTTAAAATGACGATAAAAAGATGTGGGAGCAATTCCGGCTGCACGAGCAATCTCTCGTAAGCTAATACTAGACAGGCTGCGTTGTTCGTCCAACAACGAAAAAGCAGCTTCGATTATTGCTCTACGGGTGCGTAATTTTTGTTCTTGGCGGCTCAATATAGACTCTTTACTCATGTTCATTAACCGGATTCTAACGCAAATAAGTGTCTAATAGACACCACTAAAGTATGTGGTACTTTTTTGTTAAATCACTCACTAACAATACAATATTAAATATAGAATGGTTTTATATTTAATATTCAATGTTTTAGCTGTTATTTTACTGAAGTGGTGTGAGAAAAATAAGCCATGGTTTGATATAAATTTAACATAGTACTTGCTTAAGTTTTGAAGCAAAGTAAAATTGCGTACACTTGTAAGCTGAAAGTAACTTTTGAATGAAAAAGCCACGCCTCATCATTACCAATATATTGGTATTTATTATCACCGGACTGATTGCACTGATCTTAGTGCCGTTCGAAGCATTTCAAAATGGCTTTGATGGCTTTGAAATTGCGGCTTGCATCTTCTTAATATATTTCTCAGGCATGTCCATTACGGCTGGTTACCATAGGCTTTGGTCTCATAAAGCTTTTGATGCTAACGTTTTTGTACGTTGTGTACTGGCAATAGGCGGGGCTATGGCTCTGCAAAATAGTATTTTGCACTGGTGCTCGGACCATAGGATCCATCATCGTCATGTTGATGATAATGAAAACGATCCTTATTCCGCGAAAAAGGGCTTTTGGTTTTCTCACGTTGGTTGGATGTTAAGAGAGTATCAAAAGCACAGATACGCTGACTACAACAATTGCCGCGATTTGCAAAAAGACAAAATTGTAATGTGGCAACATAAGCATTATTTAGCGATTATGCTAACGGCTAATTTTGGTATTCCTATTTTGTTAGGTTGGTTGAATGGCGATATATGGGGCATGTTACTGTTGGCGGGAGTCTTCAGGTTAGTGGTTGTGCATCATGTAACCTTTTTCATTAATTCTTTAGCACATATCTGGGGAAGGCAACCTTATACTGATGCTAATACAGCTCGAGACAACGATATTTTAGCCTTTTTTACCTTTGGTGAAGGTTATCACAATTATCACCATATCTTTGAATACGACTATAGGAATGGTATTAAATGGTGGCAGTTTGATCCAACTAAATGGCTAATACGTGGTTTGTCCTTTATAGGTTGGACTAAGAACCTGCGCCGCTGCCCTGAAGAGCGCATAGAGAAAGCTAAAGTGGCCATGCAATTAAAATTGGCTAAAGAGAAAGTGGCGACCTTGCATAATGCTGATGAGGTATTAATGCGTGTGCAAGAAGAATATGAATTGTTAGCCCAGCGTATGACCGAGTATTATGCGGCAAAAAAACAAATGATGGCAATCAAGAAACAGTCATTACAACGTAGTTATGAAAATCTAGAAATTCACTATAAATATAAAGAACTAAAACAAAACTTGGCGCTTCAAAGACAGAAATGGTTACGTTTGAATCAGATTAACTTTTTACCCACTTGTTCTGAATAAACTTTGAAATTGATTTAGGTTTGTAATAGCAATCCATATTGATGAATGATGTTTTTGAATGCAGCTAACGACTTTTGCACAAGGCGTCGGTATGAAGGCATCGTTGCCCCCTTTCAAATACCGAGAGTGTAGAGCAAAGTCGCTGGCGTATTAGTTCAGGGGAGTGGTAAATGCGCTTTCTCTGTGTTGCTCGGACTCGATAGAGCACCGGCTTTTTTTAGTAACGAATTATTGATTCAAAACGCTCATTCTAGCGCCTTTAAATTCTTGCTGAGTGGTTACTTATCATTGAGGGTTGGTATAAAGGGTGAGTAGGTGGAAATTCTCGATAAAATAAAACGTTGTACCGAGTGCATACAGCACTTGCCTTTTGCACCTAGGCCAATCATTCAGTATTCGTCCAGCGCTAACGTTTTAATAATTGGTCAAGCCCCCGGTATAAAAGCTCACGACAGTGCTAAGCCTTGGAATGATGCGTCTGGTCATCGTTTGCGCTCTTGGCTGCAAATAGATGAACAGCATTTCTATAATCCCCAACTCTTGTCTATTGTACCAATGGGTTTTTGTTACCCAGGTAAGAGTAAGTCTGGGGATTTGCCGCCAAGGCCAGAGTGTGCGCCTAAATGGCACGCAGAACTACTACGAGGAGCTGAGAGTAAATTAATTTTGTTAATTGGTAAGCATGCACAAGATTACTATTTGGCAGACAATAAAAGCTTGACCGATAGATTATTAAATTGGCGTGACTATCAGCCTAAATACCTGTTATTACCACATCCATCCCCACGGAATAATATATGGTTAAAAAAGCAGCCTTGGTTTGAATTAGAGGTCTTGCCACAAATGCAGAAAATTTTAAGAGAATACTTAACCTGAATCCTAAATAAGCCGAACCTCTCGATAATGCTCTTTTTGTGTCTAGGGGCCTTGGATTGTTTAGCTTAAACGATACTTCTTATCCAGAACTTAGGTTACTTAGCGATCTGAAATCTAATGTTACGCTTGATTGGCTAAGTTTGGCAAAGACTTAGTCGTTTTCTCTTAAATATTCTAGTAATTGGTCAAAAGGCATGGGTTTAGCAAATAGATAGCCTTGCGCTTCGTCACAACCTAATTTCAGCATATAGCTGGCTTGCTCTCGTTTTTCTACCCCTTCAGCTATAGTCGACAAGCCTAGTTTATTACCAAGTGTAACAATGGTTTCAACTAGAAACGCTGACTCTCCTGGCTTGATGTCTTTTACAAAATCTCGATCTACTTTTAATCGATCTAACGGCAACTTTTGTAGGTAGCTCATTGAAGAAAAGCCAGTCCCAAAATCGTCAATAGCCACTTTTACTCCAAATGATTTGAGTTCATGTAGTGCATCCACCACTATTTGCGGCTCATCCATAACCACACTTTCTGTAATTTCTAGCTCTATACGATCCGGCTCTATATTGTTTTTGGCAATGATATTTTTTACATTTTCAATGAACTTAGGATCTCTAAATTGCGGCATTGATATGTTTATTGCCATTCTTAGACCATGAAAGCCTTGTTCATTTAATGCCGCTAACTGCCTACAAGACTCTTCTAGTACCCATGCGCCGATACTTAAAATTAACCCAGAGTATTCTGCTAAAGGAACAAATACCGCTGGAGAGATAAAACTTCCATCATCTGTGGGCCAACGTAATAGGGCTTCCATCCCTACTATTTGCTCAGTGACTAGATCAACTTGTGGCTGATACCACAATTGTAGTTTTCGTTGCTCAAAGTCATGATTGAGCTGCCTAATCATGTCTAGACGCCAAGTCGTTTGCTGCTCCATTTCCGGCGCGTAGTATTCATAATTCGATTTTAAATTCTTCTTCGCTAGATTGAGCGCAATGTTGCACTGTTTCATGATACTGATGCCCGATTGTTTACTGCCAATCAATCGACATAGTCCAAAGGTTATTGAAAGTGGTAGTGTGTGTTCACCTGCGACGAAAGGGGCCACAAACAACTTATCGATAATCTTTGGGTTGACCAAATATTCGGGACCAATCAGGCCAAACACATCCGAACCTACTCGGCTTAATTGAACGTTGTCAGCTAAGTTTTCTTCTAACCTCTTGGCAACCGCGAGCAAGATGTTGTTTCCTGCGTTTTGCCCTAGGCCATCATTAATATCGGCAAAGTGGTTGATATCAATGAGTGCGACCACTAAATCTTCTTTGTGCGTTGACGGATTCGCTACTTTATCAAGCATATTAATGAATTCACTGCGATTAGGCAGCTTTGTTAGCCAATCTCTAAAGGCAGCATTTCGTAGTTCATGAAATAAATTAACGTTTTCATAGCCTACCGATACGCTGGATAGAAATACTTCTATTAGTTGCTTATCAACGTCGCTAATTTTGTGACCAATTTTGAGGTACACCGCTGCTTCGTAATCAGAGCTGCGCAAATACAGTACAGTAAAGTTTCGTTCATAAATATGCTCTTTGAGCAATAAGCAGCTGTGTACAAACTTAACCACTTGCGCGCTATGTAAATTTTCTAGCTTCTTATTGATGTACTCTGCAAATTCTCCGGCTGCACCAAGAACATAGATATCATCGTCGTTCTCTAAATCCAAAGCAGAACCTGCTTTAGCACAGATAATGCCGCCAGCATCAATGCCTATTAAGGAACCTATCTGAGTGACGACTCCTTCGCAGAAGCTTTTAATGGAGTGTTCTTCCATTAGATTTGCAGCTGAAGAGATGATTTTTTGCAAGCCTAAGCGACTTTGATTAATGGACAATATTTGTTGATAGGAGCGTATTGACGCGATAATGGTGGTAACTAGTTTACCTCTGGTGAGCTCGGTTTTGGTTTTATAGTCATTAATGTCATAATCTTTAATGACTTGCTCTTCTGGCGCATATCCGGGTTGTCCGGTACGTAATATTATTCTAGGCTCTAAAATGTTGAGTTCTTCACGCATCTTGCGAGCCACGATTAACCCAGCGTCATCAGATTCCATTACTACGTCTAGTAAAATAATGGCAATTGAAGACCGCATTTTTGCAATGATTTCTAAGGCTTCAGCTCCGGAGTGTGCATGGATGAAGTGCAAACTTTTGTCTGCTACGACTAAATCAGATAGAGCCAAGCGAGTTACTGAATGAATTTCTTCATCATCATCGACAACAAGTATATTCCACTCACCTCTAGAGTCTGAAGTGTCTGTATCAGAGAAGTTTTCTTCCGGTAAAAAAATCAACTCATCGTTGTCGTAATTTATAGTACTCATTTAACTTCCATTTACATCCATCACACTTCAACTTTAACCTAATAATGGTAATTTAAAAAGTCCACACAATCAGTAATGTTAATGTATATTCCAATAATGGCTGTATTTCAAGTACATAAAGTATGAAGGGATAGTGAATATGGTTTTTAGAACTCATCATGTGGTAAATATAGCAACAAACGTTAAGCGCTGTTTGCTCACTTCGTTTTGCTAGACAATCCAACGCCGCTATACACAAAAAGAGCGTTATCGAAAGGTTCGGCTTATCCAGTTCAGGTTAGCTACTATGGTGTGTGCAGAAGTGACAGGGAAAGGGGGGATGTCAGTGCTCATAATGAAGCACTGACATGACAGAACTAGTCTGAGAAAGACTGAGGCTATATGTTAGATGCCGTCGCCAAACTCGTGCAGTCCACATTCTCTTTTTAGGCCGAAAAAGCGAGTATCTTGCTCATTCATTCCTTCTTCTAGAGATCGTGTACTGTGCCAATCACCAATAGACACATAACCCTTCTCCCACAATGGGTGGTAAGGTAAATCATGCTTCTTAAGATACATATGCACATCACGATTTGACCAATTGATAATTGGATAAACCTTTGCTTGACCCTTGAGCTGTTGTATTACAGGCAGCTTTTCGCGCATATCAGACTGACTGCGACGTAGTCCAGCAAACCAAGTGCTAACGGCTAACTCTTTAAGGGCTGCTTGCATAGGTTCGACTTTATTGAGTAAATTGTATTGCTCAATACCTTCAATACCTTGTTCCCACAATTTGCCCATTTTGGCTTCTTGCCAAGCGGGTGACATGTCGGCACGGAATACTTGTAAGTTCAATTTTAAGCGCTCTGACAGCTGCTCAATAAACTGATAAGTTTCAGGAAACAAGTAGCCTGTATCGGTTAAAACTACAGGGATATCTGGATACTCTTGCGTCACTAAGTGCAACATTACTGCTGCCTGTGCACCAAAGCTTGAAGACAACATAAAGTTACTGGGTAAATTATCCAATGCCCAAGTAACACGTTGCTGAGCAGTTTTCTGCTCTAAGCTGGTGTTGATTTCCGCAAGAGCTGCAGGCGAGGGAAATTCTCTACCTGCTGTTTCACTAAGCTGGAACTTGTGATTCATCATGAAAATCCTTGGCCGAATTAATAACCGGCTTGACTACACCTGCGCGAATAAGGAAATCACCAAAAGCTTCGCCAGTATTGCGTTCTTTTGCCCAGCGACCAATTAACTCATCTAGTTCAAGCATGATTTCTTGTTCGCTAATATTCTCTTTATACATCCGAGGTATACGTGTGCCTTGGCGGTCTCCACCCAAATGGAAATTGTATTTACTCAGGGCCTTTACCTACTAGTCCAACTTCAGCCAACATAGCGCGACCACAGCCATTAGGGCAGCCCGTTACACGATATATAATGCTTTCGTTAGCTAGATCATGCTTGGCTAGCAAACCTTCTATTTCGGTAACGGCATTAGGTAAATAACGCTCAGCCTCTGCCATAGCTAATGGGCAAGTAGGAAGCGAAACACAGGCCATTGAATCTTTGCGTTGCAAACTTACATCGTCAGAAATTAAACCATGCTCGCGGGCAATGTTTTCAATTTTGTCTTTTAACTCAGCAGGTACCCCAGCCACAATAAGGTTTTGGTTTGCTGTCATTCTAAAATCGCTAGGATGAATTTTTGCAATTTCTGCACAACCGGTTTTAAGCGACTTGCCTGGATAATCTAAAATGCGACCATTTTCAATAAATAAGGTTAAGTGATGTTTACCATCAATCCCTTCAACCCAGCCAATACGATCCCCACGGCTAGTAAATTCATATGCTTTGCTGGCTGCAAATACCGCACCTGAACGTTTTTCAACTTCAGCTTTAAAGTTCTCTACACCGACTCTTTCTAGGGTATATTTAGTTTTGGCATTCTTACGATTAACTCGGTTACCCCAGTCCCGTTGAGTGGTAACAACCGCTTCTGCTACAGCCAGAGTGTGCTCTAGGCTGATAAAGCCAAAATCGTCAGCTTTACGAGGGAACGTATCGGTATCGCCATGAGTCATGGCAAGTCCACCACCTACTAAAACGTTAAAGCCAATAAGCTTGCCGTTTTCGGCAATTGCCACAAAGTTCAGGTCATTAGCATGAACGTCCACATCATTTTGTGGTGGAATGACAACTGTAGTTTTGAACTTACGAGGTAAGTAAGTGCTTCCTAATATGGGTTCTTCTGTACTTTCTACCTTGTCGCTATCTAACCATACTTCTGCATAGGCTCGCGTTTTAGGTAGTAAATGCTCGCTGATCTTTTTCGCCCATTCGTATGCTTCTTGATGCAGTTCTGACTCAACCGGATTAGAAGTACATAATACGTTACGGTTCACATCACCAGCGGTGGCAATAGAATCCATACCTATTTGATTTAGCATTTGATGCATAGGCTTAACGTTAGGTTTAAGCACACCGTGAAACTGAAATGTTTGACGAGTGGTTAAACGAATACTGCCATAAATGCTTTTTTCAGCCGCAAACTTATCAATTGCTAACCATTGGTCAGTGGAAATAATACCACCGGGTAGGCGCGCTCTTAACATGACATTTTGCAGTGGCTCAAGCTTTTGTTTTGCTCGCTCAGCACGAATGTCACGGTCGTCTTGTTGGTACATGCCATGAAAACGAATAAGCTGGAAGTTATCACCGACAAAAGCGCCAGTAATATCGTTTTTCAAGTCTTCTGCAATGGTGCCTCGTAAAAAGTTACTTTCGGTTTTTAGGCGCTCATTGTCGGCTAGTTTGCCTTCTACTATAAATTTTTTGTTGTCAGTGCTCATTAGTACACATCCTTCTGATAACGCTTAGCGCGGCGCAAGTCGTTAATATATTGCTCTGCTTGTTCTTCAGTTTTACCGCCATGTTCAATGACTATCTTAACCAGTGCATCTTGTACGTCTTTGGCCATATGGTTGGCGTCACCACATACATATAAATGTGCGCCGTCTTCTAACCATTGATATAGCTCTGCACCTTGTTCAAGCATGCGGTGTTGGACATAAATCTTTTGTTCTTGATCGCGAGAAAACGCCAAAGATACTTTGTCAACTAACCCGTCTTTGACAAAGCGTTGCCATTCGGTTTGATACAAAAAGTCTTGCGTATAATTGGGATTACCAAAAATAGCCAGTTTTTGCCTTCAGCTTCATCAACTTCACGTTGCTGCATAAAAGCACGGAATGGGGCAATACCTGTACCCGGACCAATCATAATAACGGGTGTATTCCCGTTTTCTGGCAATCGGAAGTTATCATTTTTCTCAACAAAAACTTTTACTTCAGCACCTTCATTTAGACGTGTTGATAAGAAGCTTGAAGCGCCACCCTGATGAGCTTCGCCGTGAGCGTCATATTCAACGAGCGCCACTGTAAGATGAACTTCTTCTTCAACCTCTGCTTGGCTAGAGGCAATAGAATATAGTCTGGGGGTTAAGCCTCTAAGTGTATCTACAAACTGTTGTGCAGACACCTTAGCTGGATATTTGCGTACAATATCAATGATTTGATGAACAGCTAAAAACTCTCTCAATGCGGTCTTGTCTTCGAGTAATGCAGTCAATTCGGCATTATTAGCAAATTCAGCGTAGGCTTTAGCAAAAGTAGGATAACTTTGAGTGAGCTCTAATTTTTCAATCAGTGCGTCTTTTATGTTGTAACTTTGACCTGCTAACTCTATTTGAGATTCTGCAGACAAATCTAAAGCAGCTAATAACTCGTCGACTAATTGCCCGTCATTTTTGAACCATACACCCAGTGCATCGCCTGGACTGTATTGAATACCTGAGTCTTCTAAGGAAATTTCGATATGACGAATATCTTTAACTGAATCACGGCCAGTAATTTTTTGGCTTTCAATTAGAGAAGCCGTAAAAGGTGCCTTTTTAGTAAATTGACTCGCGCCAGTGTTGACACTGGTCGTGACCACTGCACTTGCTTGTGATTCATCAGTTGCAAGGGTGTCTTTGACTTTGGCGGTGACATCATCAAACCATGCAGTAGCGATTGCGTCGTAATCAACATCGCAATCTACACGGTCTAATAAACGGGTGGCTCCTAGTTTCTCTAGGCGCTCATCGAAGTCTTTAGCTGTTTGACAGAAAAATTCATAACTGCTGTCACCTAAACCTAATACTGAGAACTTTGAGATCTGCTAATTTAGGCGCTTTTTTGCCACCCAAAAAGCTATGGAATTCAGCTGCGTCGTCTGGTGCTTCACCTTCACCATGTGTACTCACCACAATAACTACGTGACTTTCACTTTTCAGTTGCTTAGCTTTGTAATCAGCCATATTGACTAACTTAGCAGGAATATTTAAGCCGTCTAATTTGGCTTTATACTCTTCAGCTACGGCTTTTGCATTGCCTGTTTGTGAGCCATACAAAATGGTAACGGATTGGCTTGCTGATGCGGCAGTTGCTGGCAGCATAGGTGCAGCTTGACCTGACTGAGCAAGGCCAGCCAAATAACCACTTAACCAAGTAAGTTGTTGTGAATTTAAGGCACTTGTGGCATGGTTTACTTGAGCCCACTGAGAATCAGTTAATCCAGCGGCAAAGCCCATATTTTGATGTGTAGATGAAGACATAGAATCGCTAACCTTTATTAATACCACTATAGATTAACGTTCTATGTCCATAACCGGAAAGAATAAAAGAAACTTTTTTATAACTAAATCAGATGAAATTAAAAGTGTACTTCTATTCCTGCAAAAACACCTTTAAATTCAAGATCTGAATAAATATCGTCTAAATCTTCTAACTCTAAAGTGAATGCTCGATAGCCAGCTTGAAAGGTGACATCTAAGGCTAAATTTTCCATTAGGCTATAGGTAATCGCTGCTTGATAGTCAGTTAGAGAGTGGTCATCGATACTTAAATAACTGCCTTCAACAAAAGCACCGAATCCAGTAAAAGGCAAACCTAGTTGCAATTTAGAATACAGCATAGGTACTGGGCCTGAAAAATCTTCATAACCTGTTCGGGTTGGTTGGTCTGTATCGACAACTAGTAATTCACCTTCTAGGTATTTGATGTTTACACCAAAATCAAAGCTAATTAAATCGTTATCAAAAAATTCATAATACAAAATCGCATCGGTACTACTTAAACTGACATCAGTGTTTAATGTCGAACCTGTCGTGAAAGTTTGAACGCCAAAGTCAAACTGTTGCTCTAAGGTGATATCTCCTTGAGTATCCATTTCCGTTTTCTGTAATTTAATATTTGGGATCAACGGAATAGGGTGCTCAAATGCAACATAAAAACTTCCTTTAGTTTCATCTTCAAAGTTAAAGTCTCTGTTGTCACCGTCGCGAGAATATCCTCCCTCGGTTTCCATGTTCCAACCCTGTGCGCCAGCATATAAGCCCAATATGGTATCTGCTTGACTTGAAAAGCTAGAGCACAGTGTGAGCATTCCTAGAGTAGTTGCTATTTTTTTCATTACTTATCCTTGATTTAATAGTTCACTTAATTCGATTAAAGCAGCATTCGCACGGGATATATAGTTTGCCATAACTAAAGAGTGATTGGCCAGCATACCAAACCCGCTGCCATTTAAAACCATTGGGCTCCATAGCGCTTCTTGAGTGGCTTCTAGTTCTCGGATGATTTGTTGCAAACTTACTCTGGCATTTTTCTTTTCGAGTACGTCAGCAAAGTCAACTTCAACCCCTTTTAGAAAATGCAATAGTGCCCAACTTGCCCCACGAGCCTCATAAAAATTGTTGTCTAGTAACCACCAATTGGTTTTTTCTGTGAGTTTGTTGGCGGTTGGCGTAGATTGTAATGCCTCGGCATCACCCGCTAAGTTAGTATCCAAACGCTCTTGGCCGACACTTGCACTTAGTCTTTGGGAAAGACTGCCTAAGCGCTTCTCAACTTGTTTTAACCAATCTCGGAGGTTGTCAGCTCGCGCATAAAATTGGCCTTGCTGCTGGCTAGAATCAGCTAAGGTGTCACGATAGTTATATAAGTTATCAATGCCTTCTTGATACTTGGACTCCGCCGACGGTAATATCCAGCTTAAACTGTCATTATTAAATTGCGGTTGGGCCTTAGTTAAAAACGGGTTTTCTAACGACTGGCTTTGCGAGCGACTAAAATCTTTACGCATTGATAGTGCCAAGTCACGCACCATCTCCAAAGCACCAAATTCCCAGCTTGGCATGTTGTCCATCATCACACTGGGGGGAATCACGTCATTCGATAAATAGCCGCCAGACTTATTGAGTAATGTTTCGCTAACCACAATTAAACTCGTGGTAATAGTGTACCCAGCTACAAGCTGTTGTTGATTTTCAGTGGCGTGTTTATTGGCAATAGCATATGGCTCGAATGTGTCTGGCTCTACGCTCCAAAAAATAGACAATATCCATAGTAAAAGAACAATTATGCCAGCAGTACTTAATAGCCATTTAGGGGTTAGATATTGTTTCATTATTGCTCCTTAATGATGTTTGTGAGCCGAAGGGTTTGTGACCTTAGCGGTAAACGTAATGTTTGCCCCACTTTTTGTCTGCAGGCTTAATGGGACGTCTTGCCCCTCTTGTAGAGTGTGTTGCAAACCAAATAACATAATATGCAATCCACCAGGTGCAAAGTGAACACTTTGACCGGCGGGGATCTTAACTTCTGCCTGTTGTTGCATTTTCATCATACCATCTTGATGTACGTGATTATGTAACTCCGTTTTGTTTGCTACTTTTGAACTGGCAGAGATTAGAAACTCATCTTGGTTCGATTTGTTTTCAACTGTAAAGTACGCTGAGGTATTTGCCACACTGGGTGGCAATAGTCTTACTGTTGCTTGGGTGATGACTAATTCGGCAAAGGCTAGGCTGCTCACCAAACTTAGCATTAATATTACAACTCGAATCATAATGGGATCTTCTATTATTCATGGTGATTTTATTATTCAGTAAATCACCACAAGATGCCAACTAATAAGCGGGAGTTTTTTTATCTCTGACCAGTAAGTAAATAACAATGGCAAATAATATAGCTGGCCAAAACACACTTATACCCGCAATAAATAGACCAACAGTGGCTGCAAATAAGCCCAGTAAGATGGCTCCAAACAAACTAATCGCAACGATAAACCCAATAATTACCAACATAACGACGACTCCTGTAACGACTAAAATAGCACTTAACGGCTCTAGGTTTTCATTGGCAAACGACATATTCCAATCAAACCATTCTGTCGCCAAGTGCCCAAAACAAGTGGTTAGAACAATTGCTATTAGAATAGCTAAAACTAGATTCTTAAACATAACAATGACCTACCGACTTGGAAGCAGTAGCGTGGCAGTAACGTACGCGACGGCTGTAACGACTGGCAACGCAATTAAACAGACTACTGCTGCAATGCGAACCGCCATCCTAGGGGCATCCCAATATCTTGCTAAGCCAGCGCAAACACCAGTAATCTTACGATGTGCATTCGACTTATATAGTCTGTTTATTTCAGTATAGTGTTTCATCTTCATTCTCCCAAAATGTGTGGTGGCAACAAAAGTATTGCCACTTATTTTTCTCGCTAGTAATGGTTAAGCGACTTTTTTACGTAGCTCAGCTAGCTCTTGCTCAATTTGATTGGCTGATTCCAATTCCTTAAATTGCGAATGTAAACTGTGAGATTCATCGACTAAGTCGTATGCATCTACTTGTGCTTCTAAATCATCAATTCGGCGTTCATATTGTTCGAACCTGATAATTGCGTCGTCAATTTTTACACTGTGGGTTTTACTCTTAGCAGTCATTCGTACAGCGGCAGAGCGTTCACGGATCATCAGTGATTTTTGTTTGGTTCTAGCTTCGAGCAATTTGTCTTGAAGTCTTGCCGTGTCTTGCTGCAATTTGCTTAACACATCTTCTACGGCTGTCATTTCCTCTGCTAAGGCATCGAGTTTTTGCTGACACTGGTGCTTTTCAATTATGGCTGCACGGGCTAAGTCCTCTCGTTCTTTTTCTATGGCTAACGTTGCTTTAGTTTGCCAATCAGCAGCTTGCTGCTTCAGCTTAGAGATTTGCCGTTCTACTTGCCTTTTTTCGGCTAAGTTGGTTGCTGCTACTGAACGCAGTTCAACTAATGTTTCCTCCATTTCTTGAATAAGTAGCTTCACCATTTTTACCGGATCTTCTGCTTTATCCAAAATCCCATTGATATTCGCTTGAATAATATCTGACATTCTTGAAAACATACCCATTTTGATTCCTCCACAGATTAATGAGTTTTACTGCTGGGCTATTCCAGCACTAAACTGGTTATTACAAGTCATGTGCCAAGTTATAATCAACATGTAATCTAATGTTTTGTATGGAGTTTTTACTTTTAATCATTAGTGGGGTATTTGCTGTTTGGTTAAATTAACCAATGAATTTAGTGATATTGACTTAAAAATGACTTTAATTTCGGGGGAGACCAATTCCTAAAAGCAGTGATACTGGTTCAAGGCAGTGGTCAGATGAAACTTGTAATAATCTCAGCAATTTTCATAATACAATGGGGGCAGCCTCATTTGGTTCGGCCTTTATACTAGGTGGACAAGGTTTCTCACTAGTTTTTGGTGGAATTGGAATGATGGGGATGGCGCTTGATTATCAATTTTTTAGCTAGATTGGTACGATAACAATAAATTTAGGATTAAAAATGACTAGAACCCAATGGGCTATATTTCCTGGTATGGTGACTGCTTTTGGCCTTGGTGCAAAAGGTGATCTCTGGGGGATTCATTCGGAGATTGTTTTATTCATAATGCTTTGTGCTGTAGGCATAAATGTCTATTTTGAAAATAAGGCGCATAAAAATTAAATTGTGATCAGTTTTTTACATAACGTAATTGAGCACAACGAAAAAACGGTCAATACAGCTGTTAGAGACCGTTTTGGTAAACATTAAGAGTTTGGGCTTCATTCATACTAATATGTTGATGAATGGCTTTAATAACACTGAACAGCAATGCCCCAGCTAGGTAAATTATAACTGGTAGAAATAGTAATATCAGTAAAGAAGATTGATAAAACATAATCACTCCTCTTATAGCTTGTTAGCTTTTTCAATTTTGTTTGTTTTTGTTTTAATGTCTGTGATGGTGACTTGAGTTTTCACTGTGGTTAGGCCATTAAAATTAACTTTTTGTGCAGAGTTGATCACAGATTCACGCACATCATTTCGTAACTCTTGTTTGGCCACCACCATAGCCTGATTGACAAAGGTGGTAACATATCTTTCTACTGAGCTCTCAGCAGCGTGTGTGGTGGTACTGGCTAACGTACCTAGGGTTAAAGCGAAGACAGCGATTTTAGATTTAGCGAACATTTTAATTTCCTTTGTTTAGTTAACACTGCTGACTTCTTTCTAGCAGTTAATGATTTATTCGCTGTACCTATAGCTAAAGTTATGCCAACTGAAAGATGAATCTTATCGTGTTGATTTTAATAGCTATTTTTAATTTTTTCTGAGAGAGAGGTAAATCAATAGATTGAAGAAATTAATTAGTTAGTGTTTTAGACCACCATATGTGGTCAAAAACACTAATGTAGATAGGCGCTAGAAATGCCTTGAATGGGGACTTTACTAAGGAAGCATCTCTGCTTGAAATTGCGTAGCTTTGTGTTGCGCTTCTAATAGTGTGTCTAAGGCATCGGTCAATAGTTCTATCCCTGCATCACGTTTAGTGCCGTTTTGGCTTAAATACCTGCGCCAAATTCTGCCACCTATGGTTGGCCTTGAAATAAACCCAGCATATGCCTAGCGATGTGCCAAGGTCTGGCTCCGAGTTCAATTTGTTGTGCAACATAAGGCAACATGGCTTGCACTACTTCAACTCTAGTTTTGATTGGCGCACTATCTTGATAAAAGCGTTGATCGACTTCTGCCAGAATATAGGGGTTACTATATACCTCGCGGCCAATCATCACGCTGTCAATATGCGCTAGATGCTGCTGAGTTTCTTCTAGGGTTTTGATGCCGCCATTAATGCCAATATGCAAATCAGAAAATTCTTGTTTAAGCTGATATACACGGTCGTACATTAATGGTGGTACATCGCGGTTTTGTTTAGGGCTAAGGCCTTTCAGCCAAGCTTTACGAGCGTGTACCACAAAGGTATCACAGCCAGCGTCGGACACAATTTGGATAAAGTTAGATAAGTCTTTGTATTCATCCATCTCATCAATACCAATGCGAGACTTCACCGTAACAGGAATATCCACTTCAGCTTGCATTGCCTGAATGCAGTCGGCTACCGTTTGGGGTTCGGCCATTAAACACGCACCAAAACGACCATTTTGCACGCGATCCGACGGGCAACCCACATTGATGTTGACCTCGTCGTAACCATATTCTTGGGCTTTTACTGCACAACGTGCCATGTCGGTAGGGTCAGAACCACCTAACTGCAAGGCCACTGGATGCTCTTCTTGGTTATAAGCTAGGTAGTCTCCCTTACCAAAAATGATCGCTCCAGTGGTCACCATTTCGGTATATAACAAAGTGTGCTGGGATATTTGACGTAGAAAATAACGACAATGTTTATCAGTCCAATCAAGCATGGGCGCAACCGAAAATCGGTGATCTATCTTTTTAGCATTCATAAGGCTTAATCCATTGATTTATAAGGGCTTGACGCTTTTTCTTGCAAAATAATTACCTTTCAAAAATTCGGTGATTTCCGCTGTTTTTCGTCAGTTTTCACCCTTTGAAGTGACAGTTGGAGTGACAAAGGAGTGACAAAATCAGAGGACTTTTTATGGCTCATTATTTTATCAAAAAACGCTTCAGAGGCGAACAAATAGTTTTTTGTGCTGAGGTTAGACAGAAGCGCAAAGGCCAGAAAATGTTTAGTAAATCTAAAACATTCACAACCAAAGGAGCAGCAACCATATGGGCGAAGGTTTTAGTTGATCAATTAGAAGATAATGAAGCCATGAATTTACTTGGTTTACGAGAGGCGTTGCCCTCTACTATTTAGTGTTTCTAAATTCACTAATACAGAATGTTGAAACCCAGCATGCGGTTAAAAATACTGCTGTAGGTGCACTCAATGAAGCTAGTTCTGGACAAAAAAACGAACCTACGGTTTTTTTATTGAGTTTTAGTTAATATTTATGAAGTAAGGCGTGCTATTAAAAATGAACTAGCTTTCCCAGACGCTTATTTAGAGTATTAAAAGTAAATTATAACTAACTTTTAATGAGAAAGAGGCTCTCAAAAATTATAAGTTAATTATATTTGACTTATAACGGTTTCGACATTACTTTATATTTAAAAGTAAATAATAGTTAACTTATATGAGTAATCTTGCCAAGACAAACAGAACAGGTAAAGCGGTTAAAGCAACCCCTATGCCTAATTTATCAGAGCGCTTTTCACCAGGTCAGTTGGCTGACGCGATCACCGCAAAGCGCACTGGAATGAAGTTGTCTCTGGTGGATGTATCTGAAGCTCTTTCTATTTCCAAGCCCACGCTAGTGAAAATTGAAAAAGGCAATACCAATGTAAAGTTAGCAAATCTGCTAAAAGTAATGGAATACCTTGGTCTGTCATTTAGTCTTCTTTGTGATGATGCTACTTCCAAACAAGAAACAGGGGTAAGTGATGACTGGTACTGATGTAAATACTCTGCACGTATATATTGGTCATTCTCGTGAAATTGCAACCATTGTAATTCCAGTCGGCTCTGAAACCGAATTAACCTTAACTTACGAGCCTGATTGGAGCAAAGAGGGTTTTGCTATCTCGCCCCACCTGCCTTTGAACGGTAAGTCTGATCACAGGGCGGTTCGGAACTTTCTACAAAACTTGTTACCTGAAGGTAAAGGGTTAGAAGAGATCACTAGTATTACCACTATCTCCAAAAATAATACCTTTGGGCTTATCAAGATCATCGGCGCTGACACATCTGGCGCGTTATCATTTACAAGCCAAAGCAATGAAGAAACCGAAACTTCTTTTCGAGAAGTCACTAATGAAGAACTCATCGAAAAGTTAGATCGTTTTAACAATGCAGGAGAATCAATTACCTATTGGGATGGTCGTACAAGGCTATCAGTCGCGGGTGTACAAGACAAACTTAACTTATTAGAGATAGATGGTAAATTAGGCTTTGGTGAAGGCCAGCTTTGCTCCAATAAGATCTTTAAGTTTGAAACGGGTAAAGCGCCTTTTATTGCGGTGAATGAATTATTTACCATGCTACTGGCAAAACATTCGGGTATCGATGTACCAGAGGTGGCAATACGAAAATATGGAGAAGTCAGCGCGTTTGTCATTGACCGTTTTGACCGTAAGTTAATAGCTGAGCAACAGCGTGTTATGCGTCGTCACGTTATCGACGGCTGCCAAGCAACCAACCTACCCCCTTCCTACAAATACGAGCGTCAACACGGTGATGATGGTGACGGTATTTATATTCGTGATGGTGTGTCTTTTCCGAAGCTGTTCAATGTAAAAACAACTAATGCCGAAGCGTATCAAACGCAACTTATACGCTGGATGACCTTTAATATTTTAGTGCGTAACTATGATGCTCACGGTAAAAACATCAGTTTCTTTATGGGTAAACAAGGTTTAAGTCTTACGCCATTTTACGATTTGGTAAATATTGAGGCCATCATTCGAGAGATCCAGGCAAGACAAGCTGATGAAAACTCTAATGCGCCAATGGCAAACCATTTCGCGATGTCGATAGGTGAATATGTTGCAGGCAGTGCTGGTAATTTTAATCACCCGTTTACTGCTTACATGTTGGCAGACTTCGCCCATGAATTTGATATATCACTCCCTCGTCTGCAATTGTTGATGAGGCAAATGATCAAGCAAGTGCAAGCATCTGTTGATTTAGCCAAAACCGATGCACTTAAACAGCAGTTAACTGATTCTGAAATACAGCATATTGATACCTGTATTCAAATCATTAGTGAATCGGTTGAAGAGCTAAGTGCAGAAGTGGATCAAATAACGGAAATGAGCGACTTAATTTAGTGTGGATTTCTGTTTATTTCATTAAAGTGGAGTGACAATAAGTAGACAGTGATATTTGAAAATAAAAATAAAAATAAAAATTAAACATTGATAAATCAATTAGTTAAACTGTATTTTGTGCATGCGTGATTCCTTTCAAGAATAGGAGCGACAGAAATTGTGCGTTGAGTGCTGGATTCATCTGTGACCTAATTTAGCTGGATTGAAAAGGGCGCGCATTTTAGTTGATTTTAAAGAAATGAACCAGTGGTTGAATATTAATCTGTGATCATCAAATAAGTCTTCATGCCAATGTCATCTGCCCCACAACAAGTCATTGCCTATCATGGGGGAAGCTGGTTGTGAAGCCTAGTCGCAGGTTTGCGTTTTAAGGCTAGAATATTTCAGTGATTTTTTTATTACCGTTAAAAAGCTCGGTAATAGCGCTTTTCTTAGGTGGAGTGCTTATACAGAACAAAAGTGCCTCTGCCACATCATCACGGGTGATTATAGCTTGCTCTTTTTGCTCTGGCCGCTGACTGGTAAATTTTGCTGTCGCGGCTTCGTTAGTGAGTGTACTAGGGCGGATAATCGAATAACAAAGTCCACTATTTATCAAGTGCTCGTCTGCCATATGTTTAGCCACTAAATAGGGCTGCATGCTGTTTGAACCTATCGAAGGCTGGTCTGCACCTATAGAGCTTACCATTATGAAATGTTTCACATCATGCTTAATCGCATAATCGGCCGCCCTACAGGCTGCCCACAAATCAATTAGTATGGTTTGATCTGCGCCAGTGTGACCGCCAGAGCCAGCCACAAATACAATCTTGTTACAATTTTTATAGGCGTGTTCGAAATCCTTGCTGAGATCTCCTTCTACAATCGAGAGTTTGTCACTATCTAAGTCGGACAATTTGCTTTTATCCCGCACAAGGGCGGTTACCTGTTGATTTTTTTCTAGCATTAACTGGGTTAGTTTTTTACCAATTTGGCCACTTGCGCCAATTATTAATGTGCGTTGCATGTTATCTCCTTAAATAACCTGAATCCTGGATAAGCCGAACCTCTCGATAACGCTCTTTTTGCGTCTAGCTGCGTTGGATTGTTTAGCAGTAACACGTTATTGCGTACTACAATCCGCCTTGCTATACACCAAAAAGTTTCGTTACCGAGTAACATTTAGCTGAGTCTATTCAGATGAAAATTTATTAAGTTATTGAATTATATTGCTTAGCTTAAACGATACTTCTTATCCAGAACTCTGGTTAAATAAGTTCAATTGCAAAGGTCAGGATCGAGGCTCGTTCTTCGGACAACTAGAGCAGTCTTAGTCCCAGTAATATGAGCATCACTACGTTTGCCACCACGCCAATTAGAAAGAAATAGGTACGTGGACTTGGGTTTTTCTCGGTCGCAATTCCATAGTACAAGGCCATATGGGCAATTCTCGCCAACAGGTACGCCCATACACAGATGGCGAAAATGGGACTTTGATAGTTAGTTGCGAAGGCAAATAACACAGTGCCGACAAACAAAGCGCTGTTCTCTAGGGTGTTATGAAAAGTTCGGTGCGCTCGGAAAATAAAGCTGTCATGTGACAAGCTTTCACTAATTTTTCCGGGCACGGCGTTAGGTTCTTTGGCTTTGCTAAACGTAGCGACAAGCCATTGAATGAATAGCATGACTAAATATAAAAAGAACGCCATATAAGCTGAATAGGCAACTTGATTCATTATCACTTTCCGTCTTAAGGTTAATAGAGTGAGTAGAGCAACGATCATGCCCTAGTTAACTAACTGATATATATGCTATAAATCTTTTGATTGTTTGGCTGGCATGTAAGAAATACAGAGTTGATTATAAAAATTACATTTAGAAATTAGCTGTTTTTGAACAAAAAAAGCCGCGGCAAAAATTGCAGCGGCTTACTATTGCAGAATGTAATCGCAAAACCTATTTACAGAGGATTGCCCTCTTCGTCTAGCTCTATGATTTTATCGAATAAAGGCTTGAGTGAATCTAACACCTTAGATTTGTCGCCTACTACTACCGTGATCATTTGGTCTAGTTGTAGGTGTTTTTTGGCCAAAGCGTTTAACTCGTCTTTACTGATGTTGGCCAGTATTTGGTTTTGTTGATCTTTAAAACCTTCATCTAAGCTGTAGGTCATGATCTCAGCCAAAAATCCAAGTTTTTGTCTTGGGGTTTCGAAGTTACGCGCGTCTCGTTGACCAATAGCACTCTTCATAAATTGTAGTTCTTGGTCTGTCATACCTTGTTCGACAAATTCAGCAATTTCATTTCTGAACTGAATGATTGAATCGGCTGTGGTGTTAGCGCGTACACCTGCTTGAGCCCGATAACTACCACTAAACTCATTGCCACGAAAATATGAACGAGCGCCATAGGTATAACCTTTGTCTTCACGTAGATTCAAGTTGATACGACTATTAAAGGCACCACCTAGATTGTAGTTCATTAAGTCAGCACGATAATATTCACCAGTTGCATCGTAATTAAGGGCGCGTTTACCAATACGAATTTCTGACTGGGCTGCGTCTTCTTTGTTGATAAAATACAAAGTACCAGCGTCGAGCTCAGGGTAAGCTTGTATTTTATTGCTAGCACTGGTTTTACCTTGCCATTTCGCTATACCGCTTAAAGCGTTTTTCACCTGATGTTGATCTAGGTTGCTGACCACAATAATTTCGGCTTGCGCAGGGCCATAGTGATCTTTGTAAAAGGTTTTGACATCGGCCAATGTGAGTTTTTCAACTGTACCAATGGTGCCGCTATTGGCATAAGCAAAGCTGTTGTTGTCACCGAACAGTAGCTTATTAAATGCATTGGTAGCGGTGACACTGGCATTTTTCTTGGCATTTTTTAAGCCTTCGATAAATTGCTTTTGCAATCGAGCAAAGTCGGCTTGCGCGAACTTAGGCTGAGTGAGTTGCTCGATGGCGATGGCTAAAGTGGGAGCTAAGTTTTCAGTTAAACTACGAATATTCACCGTAGTAAATTTGTCACCAGCCGAAAAGCTGACATTTGAGCCTAATTTTTGTAGTCGGTTAGATAGATCTTCAGCACTTGATTTTAAGGTACCTTCGCCCATCATAGCGGCAGTCAGTGACGCTAAGCCTAAATGTTCTAGACTCTCTCTGGTTTGTCCTGCAGGAATGCGAATACGAATGGCGGTGGTAGGCACTTCATCATTAATCGCCCCTAGTATTTCAATACCGTTTTCAGTATGACTGCGGTATAGAGCAGGTACACTAATGCTTGGGTTTTTTCCTGAAGGAGGGATAACTGAGCGGTCAAAATCAGATGTCCCTGGTCGTAAAGCGAGCTCGGTAGCATGATCATTTTCAGGGATATTACGCTGGTAGCGCTGCCAAGTGTCTGGCTTAATAATTTTGTCGCCTTGGCCTTTAGGTACAATGCTCATAATGACCGAAAACTTATTCTTAATGTACTTCTTATACACCCTCATCACGTCTTCTTTAGTGACGTTTTCATAGCGGGCTACATCATCACCTATGCCGTTAGGGTTATTGCGAAAGGTTTGATAGGCCGCTAGTTTACTGACTTTACCGCTAACACTTTCAAGGCCGTAAATCATACCTGACACAATTCCTGCCTTGACGCGCTCGATGTCATCATCTTCAGCCCCTCCTCGGGTTTCAAACTCTAACAATGAATCGCGGGCGATCTGTTCTAACTCTGCTAAAGATGTGCTCTGGAGTAGGTAAACCGAATAAGGCAAATTGGCAGCTCAACTCTTGGCAGGCATGGCCAGCTTGGGCTTGTACTGCTTTGCCATTTTTAACCATATTTTTATACAACAAAGAGGTTTTTCCAGAGCCTAAAATTGACATCAATACATCAAGGGGGCTTCATCTGGATGATTAACATGTACAGTTGGCCAGGCCATGTACATTAAAGGCAAAGAGACGTTATCTTGCATGGAAATGTATCTATCTTCACTCAATGTGACGGGCGTGTATGTTGGATCTTGTACTTCTGGACCTCGAGGAATGCCACCAAAATATTTCTTAACCCAAGCTAAGGTTTGGGATTCATCCATATCGCCACCTATGGTTAGGGTGGCATTGTTCGGACCGTACCAGCGTAAGAAGAAGTTTTTAAGATCATTTAAGTTGGCGCGGTTTAAATCTTCAATATAGCCAATGGTTAACCACGAATAAGGATGGCCTTCTGGATACATGGCTTCGTTAACGCGTTCGCGTAGCAAACCATAAGGGCGATTATCATAGTTTTGTCCCCGTTCATTTTTAACGGTTTCTCTTTGGTTTTCAAATTTCTCGGTAGTGACGGCGTCGAGGAAAAATCCCATGCGGTCAGACTCTAACCACAACATACGTTCTAGCTGGTTAGATGGCACGGTTTCGTAATAATTAGTTCGGTCGGTATTGGTGGTGCCGTTAAGGGTGCCGCCTGATTCGGTAATTAAAGAAAAATGCTGTTCGTCGGCTACGTTCTCTGAGCCTTGAAACATCATGTGTTCAAAAAAATGGGCAAAGCCAGATTTGCCTACTTCTTCTCGTCCAGAGCCCACATGATAAGTCACATCCACATGAACTAACGGGTCGGAGTCATCAGGATGCAATACAATAGTTAGGCCATTGTCTAATTGATATTTAGTAAATGGAATAACAAGTTCGTCGTTATTTTTAGACACCGAAGTTATTTTTGTTATGCCAGCCGGTAAAGGAAATGCGGCTTTTGTAGAAATACTCTCGACTTGACTGTTAGGATACGGTTCTTTTAAGCTGCAGGCGCTTAAACCAATGGCTGTAGCAATGGTTGCACTTAATACTAATTGTTTATTCACTGTTCAGGGGACCCTTTTTAAACGTGGTTATTGAAATAATGATATATAAATGAACTCAGTTAAAGCGCAATTGCCGGGTCAAACCAATTCAAATGTAAATAATTGCTACGTATCTTGGCTCTACTTAGTTTAAAATTGCAAAAGGTTGGTGTTTTTCGTTAAGTCCTGATGAACAAGTGCTAGGCCACAAAAAGTATTGGCCCTTAGTCTTTGGAGAAGTAATAAATATGTTTGCAGTTTTTTCAGTTATTTTTGGTGCCCTGACCACGTTTGGCTATTTTTTAAACACAATCTTTTGGTTAATGCCAATACTGATTTTTTCGTTTCTTAAACTTATTCCGATAAAAATTTGGCAAACCTTTATGTCTTATCTATTAGATGGGTGCGCTACGTTGTGGATTAGTGTGAATAAAGTTAATCAAATGCTTTTTAGTCGCACGAAATTTGAGGTGACAGGGTTAGAGGATTTGAGTACCGAAGATTGGTATTTAGTGATTTCGAACCATAGATCCTGGGTAGATATTTTAGTACTGCAAAGCGTGTTTAATCGTAAGATCCCATTTTTGAAGTTCTTCTTGAAAAAAGAGCTTATTTGGGTGCCGTTTTTAGGGGTAGCTTGGTGGGCCCTTGATTTTCCGTTCATGCACAGATACAGCAAAGCATTGTTAGCCAAACGTCCTGAGTTAAAAGGTAAAGATTTAGAAAATACCCGTAAAGCGTGCGAAAAGTTCAAATCTAAACCCGTGAGTATTATGAACTTTGTTGAAGGCACTCGTCTGACAGATGAAAAGTTAAAACACCAAGGATGGTCAATTTAAGCATCTACTCAAACCAAAGGCGGGTGGTATTGCCTTTGTGCTAAGTACTATGGGTCAGCAATTGCATAAATTACTCGATGTAACTATTCACTATCCTGATGGCACGCCATCATATTGGGATTTTGTCAGTGGTAAAGTGCGTCGAGTTCAGGTTCAAGTGAAAGTGCAGTCCATTGCTGATTTGTTAAATAGCGAGTCCTTTGGCCCAGATTATTTTGATGATAGAGCGCAAAGGGTGAAGTTTCAGCGTTGGCTAACGCAGCTGTGGTTAGATAAGGACAATGACATCGAACAGTTATCTTCCAAATCCAATAAAGGCTAGCCTTAAGCCTCGGGTTAGATTTAGCAATAATTGAATACATAAATAGTGGGAAGGACATTTGTCGGTGCAAATAGATAACGTGATACATGAACAATTAGTATTAGGGCTTACTTCTTTAGGAATTGAGTTGAAGCCAGAAAGTTGGACATTCCAATTGATATCACTAGGGATTATTTTTATTTGTGCATGGCTTAGCTTAAGAATTTCTGGATTATTCTTAACTGGAAGAATGACTTCTTTAGTGATGAAAAGTAAGAATAATTTTGACGATCAGTTACATAAATTTAGTTTTTTTAGACGCAGTAGGCATATCTTTCCAGCCCTCATTATTTATGTTCTGAGTGGTGTATTAATAGAGAATATCTCGCTATTAGTTTTCTTACAAAAGTCAGCGCTGATTTATATTTTGATCGTAGCGGTCAAGGCTAGCAGTGCTTTACTGAATGCTATTGAAGGCACTTACAATGCGTCTAATTTAGCTAAAAAAGCGCCCATTACTGGTTTTGTTCAGGTAGGCAAATTGTTTGTAGTGATTGTGGCTGGCCTGTTGATTATTTCTAATTTATTAGATAAGTCCCCGCTTTTATTGCTATCGGGTTTAGGTGCCGTTACTGCCATTTTACTGCTGTTATTTAGAGATACTATCTTAGGGTTTGTTGCAGGTATTCAAATTGCCGCTAATCGCATGGTGAATACAGGTGATTGGATTGAAATGGCGAAATACGGGGCCGATGGAGATGTATTAGAGGTCGGCCTAACAACGGTTAAAGTGCAAAATTGGGACAAAACTATCTCAACCATTCCAACTTATGCATTGATTACCGAATCGGTTAAAAACTGGCGCGGTATGTCAGAGTCCGGTGGCCGCAGAATTAAACGTAGCATCTACCTTGATATTCAAAGTATCCAATTTTGCGATGAGGCGATGTTGAATGAATTCTCTAATATTCGTTACATCCAAAGCTACATTGATTCGAAAAAACAGCAACTGCAAGCCTTTCATCAAGAGCAAAAGATTGATAATCAAGATTTGGTCAATAGCCGTAGGTTAACCAACATAGGGACCTTAAGAGCGTATATGCAGGCTTATTTAGTCGCCCATCCTAAGATCAATCAAGACATGACCTTAATGGTAAGGCAATTACCGCCCACAGAGTTGGGTGTGCCATTAGAGGTATACTGCTTTTGTTCGGATAAAGCTTGGGTAAACTATGAAGCGATTCAAGGAGATATATTTGATCACTTCTTGGCAATGCTACCAATATTCAACTTAAGAGCCTATCAGCGAGTGAGTGATAGGCCTCATTAGTTAATACTAGGTTAGGCGGTAAGGAGAGCGTACAAAAACACGGCAAATAAGACTAATCCAGATACGCCAAAAAAGCCGTATTCTATTTTGGTTTGCATGGTGTCTTTATCAGCGGGTTGCGGTAATGCACCCATAATAACGCTAGTTAAACCCAATACAAAAGTGATCAAAGCCAATCCAAATAAAATGGGTTCGTACCAATTACTCATAGATAAATTCCTAATAATTCCTAACTGTGGCTATTATGCACCAAAAATCTTAAAAACTGCATAGCTCAAGCATATTTTATTGTTGTTTTTGTTCATTATTATGGGTTTGAGGCTCATGCAATAATCTAGTTTAGAACCCTACTTTTTAGTGATAATCGCCATTTTTTAACCTATCTACCTAAATAGAATAATGAGGAAATACATAAGGCATTGTTTTTAAAGGTATATTACTTCTGGCCTGAGCTTTGCAATTTGCGAAATGTACTAATTGGAGAGTGATATGCGTAAAATATTTTTAGCAGGTGTGTTGTTTTGTAGTTCAAGTGTGGCGATGGCGAATCACTGTAATATTGAGTTGCATGGCGACTTACAACTCAATAACAAGGTATTAAACATTACCCTAGAAGATAAGACCGTTGTACAAATAAATGAGCATCAGAGGTTATCGGTCAATGGTCAAACTGTATCGCTCAATGCCAAGCAACAAAGATTAGTTGAAAACTACTACTTCGGAATTTATCAAGCAGCACCTCAGGTTGCAGACATAGCAACTGACGCTGTTGCGTTAGCCAATGTTGCCATTACTGAAGTGTTTGGTGAGTTATTGGCTGCAGATAGCAAAGCCTTAGTTAATATTTCTAAAAAACTCAAGGCGTTAGACCAGCAAGTTCATGACAACTTTTATGGAAAGCACGGAGAGTTACGCTTGCATTCTCAAGTATTCGAAGATGGTAGTTTTTTAGGGCAACAATGGCAAGTTGACTTTGAGCAAGCTATACAGAGCTTAGTTTCTGAATCGATGGGTGGCCTGCTCATTTCTATTGGCACTGAGCTGCTGCTTAATGGCGGAGACAGCGGAGATTTTGAGCAAAAGATGGAGCGATTTGGACAACAAGTAGAGCAAAGAGTTGAGTCTGCCGCGTTAGTGCTCGAAGATAAAGTAGAAAAAACCTGTGCCTTGATAGCCGACATAGACAAAACGGAAACTGAACTTCAGCAACAGGTCAAATCGTTACAGAATTTTGATTTACTGCATGTATACAAACACAAAGATAGAATGTGATTTGCACTTCACTCTTAAGCTGCAAGATTGTTGCTACTGTATTCATTGCTATCGACTACATAGTGCGATAAAACCCATAGTTGGGTAATAAGTATTTCACAAAGGTCGATATGAAAATAGCAGTAGTGGGTGCTGGCTGGTTAGGCTTGCCACTGGCATTAAGTTTGCAAAAACGTGGTTATGGGGTAGTGGCTACTCGGCGCTCTGTAGCAGGGGTCGCCGAGTTGTTAGATATGGGGCTTAATGGGCTGCAATTCGAATTGGCGAGAGATTTACAGGCCTCGCAATTTGACAATATATTTAACAGTGATGTGCTATTTTTGAATATTCCAGTGGGCAGAAATTCTCCTCACAAAGCAGGATTCGTAGAGGCCGTTGAAGCATTATTAAAACATGCTAAACAACGTAATATTCAACATGTATTGTTGGTGAGTACTACCTCAGTATACGGTAATGCTAGTGGCAAGGTTAATGAGCACAGCTCGCCTCACCCAGAAACTGAATCAGCAAAAGCTAACTTAGCCATAGAACTATTGGTTAAGCAGTATTTTGCTGAGCAAGCGAGTATCATACGATTGGCGGGATTAGTAGGTGACGAACGCCATCCAGTCAAATTCTTAGCCGGTAAAACATCTCTACCCAATGCAAAACAGGTGGTCAATTTGATTCACCAACAAGATATTATCAAGGCAATACATGTTATTTTACTGAGACAATTATGGGGCGAAACGTTTTTATTATGTGCAACTGAATACCCAAGCCGTGAAGAATATTACACTTGGGCAGCAAAAAAACTAGATTTACCTGCACCACAGTTTCTGCCGCAAGAAGATAGTCAACAAGGAAAGAGCATTGACGCCAGTCAAAGCTTAGCAAAATTAGGCATTCAACTAACCTATTCCAGCCCCTATCAAATGTTACCGAGTGATGGCTAAATACAGGTTTGTTCAAGGATGATAGGCCACTATGCTCGCATTGCTCGGGCGTTATCAACAATCCATAAACACTACGCACAACCTCTTAGCGTAGAGTCCTTAGCAGAAAATGTGAATATGAGTGTTTCTTCATTTCATCGTGCATTCAAACAAGTGACCTTCGAGTCGCCGCTGCAATACTTAAAAAAATACGTTTAGCAAAAGCAAAAGAACTGATCACCAGTGAAGGAAATAAAGCCAACGAAGCAGCACTAAAAGTGGGCTACAGCAGTGCCTCACAATTTAGCCGCGAGTTTAAACGACATTTTAATAAAGCCCCTAGTACACTTTAATTAGTGCTAGCTGCATGACCAATTTGCTTTCTAATAGCTTCCAATTTTAGCAAGGTCGAGTCAATATCGGGCTGGGTTAAAAAAGCGGAAAATACTTCGATACTTTGCTCGGCTATGCCAACAGGTGCATCCCGATCAAAGTAGTTCGCTGTTCCGTCAGCTTGTTGGTGCATAGTGTAGCTAATGTCTAACACTTCATTACCCCCTTGCTCGGCATTTATATTTGCCGACAGTGTACCCAAGGTTTTATTTAATGATTGTTGAAACGACGCACCGGCAATAAAGCTTATAAAGCGTTCTATTTTAGAATTATAGGCACTGTAATATGGCAATATAAATACATCTAATGGTGCATCTTCAAACACCCCAATTTGAGGGTTAATAATGGGAAAACGGAAGAAACCAAAATCAGGCTTTTGTTCATCGGGGATGCGGCCATTTAAAAAAGTACCTATTAAGGTCATTGCCGCTTGCTTGCGAAACAGCGGGAACATGGCCTCATCCCACATTAAGTGCTCGGACTCATCGATAAAGTAATCTTTATCTATCAGCTCTTTCCAATGTATAAATACCTGTCGTACGCGGTTATCGGTAAAAGGTATATGGCCTGATAATAACCGCTGATGAAAAGCCAGCCCATTGATTCGTAAATTAAGATAATCAAACCAAGCAGCCGCAGGCCAATGATAGCGAGTACCTAAGGTAAAAGGAGTGATATTGTTGGCTTTAAGTGTTTTTGCCACAGATAAAAGCTCTTGCCATGTGGTGGGCTCTGTTAATCCATACTTTTTAAACAGCGATTTACGATAATACATTCCCCAATAATAATAGGTCACAGGTATAGCATATACACTGCCTTGCCAAGTAATGGCCGCCTTGGTATTTGGCAGGAACTGTGTTTCAAGGTGGTGTTTTTTCCATAATGTATCAAGCGCTTGTACTTTCCCGGTACGCACATAATGCATTAGCCTTTCACCGGCTTGCCAATTTATTACATCCGGTCCATAGCCTTGATTTAACCATTTTTTTACCGCTTTCTTGTATTGAGTATCGTTAAACAAGGTGTAGGAAACGTTAATATCAGGGTGTGAATTTGCAAACTCATTAATTAATTCAGTAAGGACTAAACGTTGATCTGCACTGGCGACGAGAAATGCAACATCAAGTTTTTCCTCAGCCTTGCTCATTTGCGAAAACATAGCAGCAAATAGCAATGCCACAGACACAATTAATTTTTTATGCATTAATAACCTTCACACTTATTGCAGTTATTTAATCATAGTCAATCTTACTGGAGCTGCAAAAACTTAATCACTTTTCTGATGTTTGTCTGATTTCGCGCATTTAAATATTACAACGCAAAATCAAACAAACACATATCACACGTTATACTTTATTTTTTTACCCATTGACCATTTACTTCAATATAGTGCCCGGCTTTGGTTTTTTTAATCGCTTTCGCTGCCGCCAAGGCTTCTACTTGCGCTAATTTTAAATATTGTGCTTTGCGTTTTTCATTTACTTCGCTGATCAGGGCTTTTGCAGCATTATTTTGCACCACTAAACCGAGATAACCTGTGCTGTTTTCACCCACTAAGCCTTGGTTTTTAGCTTCATCTAAGTTCATCGCCCACACCGAAAAAGACAAGCCTATTGCAGCTAAAACTGTGGTTAACTTTAATGTATTTTCATTCATCAGTTATCTCCTAAAATAATTCACTGTCTTCACTAAACAAGGTATCGAGCTCTTTATCGACCTTCACTCTGATCTCGTGATCAACTTTAACGTTTAAATTAATCGTTATAGGCTCTTTTGTTGCCACCTCAACTCTATGCGTACAAGCAGTAAGTATGCCCATGACCAACAAAGGCACAGTTACTTTCATGTGGAGCGAATTTGTCATTATTAATGTCCCTTTTCAGAATATTGCTGCTCTACTTTTTGCGTTATTTCATCACTTAATCGTAAAGCACGAAGTAAAGTAAATACGTTTTCTTGATGGTTATAATTAAAATTTACTGGCTGCTGTTTGACTTCGTTGAAACCTTGTAAGTTTACAAATCTTATAGAGACACCCATAACTACAATTCTATTTTCATCATAGGTTCGCTGGGCTTATCAAGTATGGCTTTGCTTAAATAGGATGTGTTCGACGCGGGGCATGGTTAAGGGCACGGTCAAATACTAAGGACGTTCCCTAGAACAATTATGGGTGTCCCAATTGGGTTTATTTTTGACTGTTCTAGTGGATCGGTTTTTTGAGTATTTGACAGCATGCACAGAATGTCGAGAAAGGCTGCTGGGAGCTTGTTTGCTGCTGAATTTGAAATAAGTTGACTGTGTGTTGCTGGAACACAAAAGAAAGCCTGCTAGGTATTAACTTAGCAGGCCATGCAGTTGTTTTGGTTAAGCGCGCTTACATTTTCTTTGAGTGGTCACTTATCAGGACTACTTGGTATGCTTTAACCAATTAAAGCCGCGCCAAAATATTTGAGCGCTATGGTGTTGATAAATACTAGGAATAAAATTACAGGGATAAATGTACTCACTGAAAAGTTTACATAACGTATAAACCAGCTACTAGCAGTGTGAGAGCCGCCGCTGTCTAACTCTTCGTTGAGGTTACTTTTTTCCATTTATACATAACAAATATACAAATAAGTAAGCCATTGAGAGGCAGAATAGTTTCGTAGAACACATCAATGATTAGGTCAAAGAATGACTTGCTTTGCCCAGCATAGCTCATAAAGTTAGTGAAAAAGTCTACTACCCCAAATGATGTTGCTGCCATAACGGCCATTACGACTAACAGTGAGCCTAAACAAATTAGGGCTTTCCGACGGCTGTATTTTTTGTCTTCCATCAGCGCGCTAACAGGTACTTCAAAAATAGAAACCATAGAGGTGATAGCAGCAAAAAAGACTAGTATGAAAAATATACATGCCACAGTGCTTGCACCTGCATAACCAATGCTGGCTTGTAAGGCTAAAAATATTTTAGGTAAAAAGGTAAAAATCATACCAACCGAGGAGTCGCTTAGTTCACTGGTGTTGATATTTGGGTTAAATGAAAACACAGCGGGTAGTATCATTAAACCAGCAATAAAGGCTACAGCTGTATCTAGTAACGCGACCATTTTGGCCGAACCGGGCAAGTCACTTTTGCTGCTTAAGTATGAGCCATAAGTGATCATTATTCCCATACCTAGAGAGAGTGAAAAGAAGGCCTGTGATAAGGCCGCGCTCACTACCGACGCGTTGATCTTACTGAAGTCTGGCACTAAATAATACTTCACACCTTCAAACGCATTGTCTAAGGTCAGAACAAAAATAACTAATGCGACTAGCATAATAAATAAAGCTGGCATCATGATTTTTGCTGCCTTTTCTATCCCTTGCTTAACTCCGCCTTGCAGAATTAAATAAATAATTGCCAGTACCGCAATTAAGTAGTAAATCAAATCCGAACCATTGATAAAGGTACCAAAGGTGTTGGGATCTGCCAGCATGTCTAGATTGCCTGCCAATGATTGAAACACATAGCCAAAGATCCAAACAGTAATGACTAAGTAAAAAACCGCGATCATAAATGGTGTAAGAATTGACAGCCAGCCAGCAATTTTCCAACCTGCATGAGAGTTGGTCATGGTGGAGTAGGCTCCCAGTGGATCTTTTCGGCTACTTCTGCCAACTGACATTTCAGCTAACATTACAGGTAAACAAATAAAGGCCACAAAAATAGCGTAGATTAACAAGAACGCGCCACCGCCATTTTTAGTGGCTGCCACTGGAAATCCAACCATATTGCCAATACCCACAGCAGAACCTGCTGCGGCTAATATAAATCCTAAGCGTGAACCAAATTGTTCGCGAGTCGCACTCATACATCTTCCTGTTTGTTTTTATAATGTCGGCAATATTACCAGTCCCTTTTTAAAATGTCGCTAAATGGATAATCATAGGCAGGATTGCGAGTAGAAAAAGCGTTACTTGCCATAACTTGAGGTCAAGATCATTGTGGCTGTGGAGTATTCAGTCGTTCAAGTTTGTTAATCAAAAAATCTCTCTCACTATTATTTTGGCTTAACTTTATCGCTATTTTGAGGGACGCTATCGCAGAGTGCTGATCTCCAAGTTGCGCTTCTAATTCAGCTCTTGCTGCATAATAAGGTTGGTAAGCGTCTAAAGCTTTTTCCAGTTTAAGTAGTTGCTGGTAGGATTCTACTGGTTGGCCCGCATTGGCGAGTGACACTGCGCAATTTAGTTCAATTACCGCAGATGGATTCATTATAAATAGACGTTTGTACAGTAAGTGTATTTGTTGCCAGTCGGTGGAGATCCAGTCTATTGCTTGTGCGTGTAAGGCACTAATGGCTGCTTGTATTTGGTAAGGGCCAGGATGCTTAAAGTGTAGTGCCTTGCTAAGTAACGCTTGCCCTGGTTGATTGCCTCCGTATTCCATAACGCTCTATTCTGTTTTTCTAAGGGAATATAGGCTGTATCTGAACTTTGCCTTGCTGGGCTTCTGGCATGGTGTAATAACAATAATGCCGCTAAGCCGAGCACTTCTGCGTTAGGTAATAATGCCACCATCAACTGGCTGAGACGAATCGCTTCTAAGGCTAAATCTGCTCGGGTCAACGTTTGGCTTTCAAATGCGCTATAAGACTCGTTATAGATAAGGTAAATCACCTTTAACACGCTCGGAAGTCTGGCAGGTAGTTGCTTTTTAGAGGGCACCGAGTAGCTAATTCCTGCATTCTTGATTTTTTTCTTGGCGCGAGTAATACGCTGACCCATGGCGATTTCAGAGGTTAAATAAGCGCGAGCGATTTGTTTTACCGACAGCCCGCATAAGGTTCTCAGAGTCAGAGCGACTTGGGCTTGTTGGTTTAATGCCGGATGACAACAAGTAAAAATCAACCTAAGTCGCTCATCGGGGACGCAGTAATCTTGCTCCGCTATGTCTTGCTCCGTTTGTTCTTCAGCTTGTTCGAGTGTATGCAGAGTGGATACATTGGCTTGGGAGGTATTTTTTCGTAGCCTGTCAATTAATTTGCGTTTGGCGACCGTGTGTAACCAAGCGCCAGAATTGCGTGGCAATCCTTGGTGGGGCCATTGATGACTGGCTAGTTCGAAGGCGTCTTGTAAGGCGTCTTCGGCCAGCTGTAAATCTCTACACAAATACATGAGTGAAGATAAAAGCTGGCCAGACTCAGCTCGGAATATACGAGCTATTGCGTCTTTCAACTTTCAATAATCATAATTGGGCGAACTTCAACCGTGCCATATCGTGCACTTGGAATTTTCGCCGCCCACATTAGTGCCTCGTCTAAATCCTTACATTCGAATAAATAATATCCTCCGAGCTGTTCTTTGGTTTCGGCAAATGGCCCGTCAGTGATCTCGGGTTTTCCTTGTCTTAACCGGACAGATGTTGCTGTACTTACTGGCTCTAGCGCATTGCCACCACCTAAAATTCCGGCTGCTCCTGCCTCTGCTTCAAACGCTGTGTATTGCTCTATCAGCGTTTGCATATCCACGTCATCTTGACCTTCGGCACCGTATATCAAAGCTAAAAATTGCATCTTGTATCTCCATTATTAGTAATGCATATAAATTAGCTTATATGCACTATACCGTCGAATGAGTTGACCACAATCCGACAAGTTTTTAATTTATTTTTCAATTAAATTGAAATGTTTGTCTTTAGGCTCCACTTATTAAACTATTAAGTCGTTATATAATCGAGGAAGTTATGGCAAACATTGAAACAGTAACGCTAGCGGGTGGATGTTTTTGGTGCATTGAGTCTGCGTTTAACAGCGTGAATGGTGTGGTTTCGGCATATTCAGGTTACGCCAATGGTCACCTTGATAATCCAACTTATGAACAGGTGTGTGCCGGTAACACTGGGCACGCTGAGGTAGTACAAGTTAATTTTGACCCGGCGCAAATCAGTTTTAGAGAAGTGCTTGAAATATTCTTCGCTTTGCATAATCCTACTGAGCTTAATCGCCAAGGCAATGACGTAGGAACGCAGTATCGCAGTGGTATTTACTATCACAATGAGCAACAAAAAGAGATTGCTCAACAATTGCTAACTGAGATAAGCGACGAGCAAATTTGGCCAGATCCACTGGTGACAGAATTGCTAGCGGTTAGCAACTATTCTCAAGCTGAAGATTATCATCAGGATTATTTTTCAAATAACCCAGAGAACAGATATTGCAATATGGTGGTGGCCCCTAAGCTAGCAAAGTTTAAGAAAAAATTTGCCAGTCGCCTAAAAGGGTAGCGCTAGGGTATGAGTTGCTAGCGCTATGAGTGAATAGTGCTAGCAGATGCCTATCTTTAGTCAAACCAATGAGATTGAATTGGGAGGCTAAACAAAAGTGGTGAAAAGGTTTGATAATTTCTTTTGTTCTGTGGGCAGTGAATATTATTTAAATATACCGCTTTCCATGGGTCATTTATTAACCACAAGGTTTCATCGATTACTGCTACACCTTCAATCGATGAATTATCCATTTGTTCGAAGTCCTGACAGACGCCTGTTCCATTGATTATTTCAGCATAAAATTCAAGTGGAATAATTTTCGCTTCTTTTTGCCCTGAAAGGTCGGCAATCCACAACGTTTCATCATTTCTAGCCGCTAAAATCAAAAACTCAGCACCGGTAGGTGTTTGGTAATAATCCATGCCATTGATTGGGTGATTGCCCGCTTTAAAGTTTGGCAATTTGATAGGTAAATCCGACACCAATGCAAAGTCTTGGCTTTGCCAAAATTGTGCATCCATTTGTAGCGAGAATAGACGCGCCTTTTTCTGTTGGTCTTTTTCGACTCCTAAGTATAGGGTACGATTCTTGCCGAATGCTAAGGCTTCAATTCCATCATTTGGAAAATCGCCAATTTGCATTTCAGTGGAGAACTGAATGGGTCTAACATGTGTTATTAGGGCATGTGTTTCAGATTGAATTTCAATTCTCACCAATAATCTTGGGTATTCTGTTGAACCTGATTGAGCATACCTGCGTTGACAACTTTCTGTCATGGAAGGGGCGCTAGTGGCGTCTTCTGTGATCATGTAAAACACCTTGTCGTTGTCAGGATCAACGGCTAATGCTTCTAAGTCAGGATTGTCACTCACATATTCGGCAAAGCAGTTATTTGTCATCTCGGGCGACAGCCGCATTTTCATGTCGGGGCCAACTAAAATGCTGCTTTGGGGGGCAATGGTTCGTAATTTTAGTCGGTGTGATTTGTCAGCACTTCTGTCACTTAACGTCACTAATTTTCCGTGCCAGTGAGTTAAGCCCGAAGGCTGAGAGTCGACCATCACTACATTGTTTTTTTCTTTGACCCAATGACCGTAGACTTTCTGAATGTGATTACTGTGATCAGTGTTTGTAGCTTGTCCGCAACTCGTTAGTGCGCTAAGAGCCATAGTTATAGCAATAAAAGTTTTCATACGTGTTCCATTCTATATGATGTGGCTCGTAATTTGAGGCGATATTTATAAATACGTTGGACCAAATGGTCAAGTTATAATTGATATTAAATTGTTTGCCTACCAAGAAGGCACGGGCGGTAGCCTCTGTCTTAAATACGTTCAAATATGTCAGCTTATTGGTATTATATCCTTACTCAATTAATATCTAAGCATATACTGCATAATATTTAAATATATAGGAACTTATGTCTAAAAACTCGGTAAAAATAGGGTTGTTTTATGGTTCAACGACTTGTTACACCGAAATGGCCGCTGAGAAAATTCAGCTCAAACTTGATGAGTTGATGGGCTATGAATGCGTTGAACTTTTTAATATCAAAGACACTCCCTTGGAAAATACAGAAGATTTTGACAAGCTTATTTTTGGTATCTCCACTTGGGATTTTGGCGAGTTACAGGAAGATTGGCAATCGACATGGCAAGACATCGCACAATTAAACCTAGCCAATAAAAAGGTCGCAATTTTTGGTTTAGGGGATCAAATTGGCTATGCCGATTGGTTTCAAGATGCCATAGGAATGTTACATGATGAATTAGTGGTGCTTGATTGTGACATAGTGGGTTATTGGCCCAATCAAGGATACGAGTTTACCCAATCTAAAGCGCTAACTGCAGACAAAGAGTTTTTTGTTGGGTTAAGTCTGGATGATGAAAATCAATATGATTTAACCGACGAACGAATTGATACATGGTGCGAACAAATTTTAGCAGACATGACTAGCCTTTAGTTTAGTGACTTCAACGACCTCTAGAATTCATCAACCTTTCTATCGAAATGGTCCGTCCCATCGAGATGGCGCAGATGTTAGTTTTCAAGACATTGTCAAAATCTTTGGTTTTCGGACGGTAACTATTGGCAAGTGGGTGACTGCAAAAGAACAGCAAATAGCCGCCAATTTATTTTTTGATGCGCTGTTTGACTTAATGGATATTCTGGCGATACCTACGCCGGTTATTTCTTTAAATTCGAGTTTGTCACTGGCGTTTGGTAGCGGCGGACAAAAACACAGTAGCGCTCATTATAATGCCCAGAAAAAAACCTTAGCGTTGGCCAAAAATGCCGGTGGTGGTGCGTTAGCACATGAGTGGTTTCATGCCTTTGATCATTACATCAGTGATAAAATGTTCAGTGCGGTAAAGCCACATGAATTTGCGTCTGTATGCTGGTTGCGAGATCGAGCCCAGATCAAGCACTCATTGAATAGCAAGCTAGCACAATGTTTTGAGTCTATATTTTTGGGGGCGGATAAATCCCAGCCTAGTCAATTTGTAAAGCAAAGTGCCAAAGCTGATAAAGCACTGAAAGCGTATTATTATGCCCAACCACAAGAGCTCGTTGCTCGGGCTTTTGAAGCATGTATACAAGACCATAGGTGAGAAAAAATGCGTTTTTAGTACAAGGCACTAAACAAAGTACTGAAGCTAAGTTAGGTATTTATCCCGAAGATAAGCAAAGAGGCGAAATTGCGCAGCGTTTTTTAAATTATTTTGCTTTGCTAGGTCGAGCAGTAGAGCAATCCTAACTATTGAATGAGCAAGAATCGCTAATTTTTCAAACTATTAATCATGAATTGCAGAATAAATTAAATAAAAGTTAACATAAGTAGCGTTTATTAGTGCAAGCTTTGGTTAACTCTAGTACTCTGGTGCAGATAATTTGTACACCGATGATTCTTTTCTAGTAACAAAGCTATATTTATGTTGCTTTGAATCACAAATTTCATCTTATATTCGAACTGGTGAATCCGGATATAAGTTTTTATTTCACCAACTATTATGAGTAAAAAAATGAGTAAAGGTACAGTTAAGTGGTTCAACGCAGATAAAGGTTTTGGATTCATTACACCTGAAGACGGCGGCAAAGATTTGTTCGTACATCATTCAGAAATCCAAGCTGGTGGCGGTTATGCTACTTTGACCGACGGTCAAGCAGTTGAATTTGAAGTAGGCCAAGGCCAAAAAGGTCCTTGTGCAAATAAAGTAGTTGCTGTTTAAGCAAAACCTACTAAGGCCTAATGCAATAAAATTGCTTTAGGCTTGGCTACGGTAAGTTAGCGCTGTGAAGCATTAATTTACCGAGCTTCTATCTCGCAGTATAAAAGAGCGACTCCGTTCTAATTAGTTAATATAATATCTCTTTTGCATCTTGCTTGGCATTTTCGTGATTTGCGCAAAAATATGTTGTTACCTATTAACTGGCCTGATTCTACCGATCCATTTTAAGTAGCAAAGCGTCTATATGTTGTCTGATCTGAAGAGCTAAAATTTTAATTCAACTGGCTGCGCAGATTAGTCGAAAACTCAACGTCCTAAATAGCGTGACCAGTATTCATCACTACTAGTTAAGTGTTGTTGCATTGCTAATAATGTTCCTTTGACATCTCGCTTTTTTAATACAGACATAATTTCGCGATGCTCTTGTATGCTCTGTTGAATACGCGCTCGTTTTAGCTGCACGCTAGAATGTGCGGCGAGCATTTGCAGGCGATTCTTTCTCCATAAGTTCACAGCTTTGCGGTTATAGTGATTCTTGTACATACTCCAGTGAAAATCGGTATCTAACAGCTTAAATGACAAATTGTCAGCTGTTTCCATCTGCACCATGAGTTGTTCCAATGCAGATATTTCTTGTTCGGTATGTTCTTCTACAAAATATTCGATCAAAAATGGTTCCAATAGATGAAGTACTTCTAGGGTGTCTCGCATCGATTCGTACTCAAATGATGCCACCCGGGAGCCACTATTATGAGCGATGGTTACTAACCCTTCACCTTGTAATTGTTTCAATGCCTCTCTAACAGGGGTAATGCTCGTATCATATTTTTTGGCTAATGCAGTGGTAACTAGTCGGTCTCCACTAACAAATACTGCGTTGGCGATATCATTTAAGATAAAAGAATAAACACTATTATCATCCTCAATGAGAGGTGAGCGTTTAACCTCGCCAAGTTTCATGTTCATGCGTTACTACTCTTTTCTAGGGGGAGAATTATCTAAATATCATAATATAAACCCAAGTCTATTTATATTTTAATCATACCAAAACCAACTAATTTACTTTTTCAACACTTGATAAATACAAGTTCATAACATACTATCCAATTTAAATTACATACAATCCATTCATTTTGGTATGTAATTTTGATTTTGGCGCATAATTCATTATTAAAGTCAGCGCTTGGTTTTATGGGGTGTTACACATTTTCAGTAACAGTAAATTTTTGAGCAGCATCATTGAGAACTATAATTATGAAAAACTATATACAACAATCAGTTATAACTGCTATGGGGGTCCTTGCACTAACGAGTGTAGGGCAGTCATTTGCGCAACAAAGTGAAGTAAGTGCCGTCTCTGATGGCGAAGATGTAGAAGTGATAAGTGTCAAAGGGATCCGATCTAGTATTATCTTGGCTACGGAAACCAAGCGTAGTGCACCTGTAGTCGTTGATGTCATTAGCTCTACTGATATTGGACGCTTTCCTGATGAGAATATTGCTGAATCACTACAGAGAGTTACCGGTGTTCAAATAGAAAGAGTAAGAGGGGAAGGGTCCAAAGTAAGTATTCGCGGTTTACCTCCGCAGTTTACGCAAACCACTATGAATGAGCGCAATATCGCGTCTGCATTTGCGTTGGACTACTTAGGCACTGCATCTCGAAATTTTGAATACTCTGCTTTACCCTCTGAATTTGTTAGCTCACTTGAAGTTTACAAGACGCCAATGGCGTCGTTACAAGAAGGTGGTCTATCGGGCACTGTTATTGCGCGTACTCATAGCCCTTTAAATTACGGGAAGGAAAGGCTTGCACTGTCTACCCAACTCGCTCACGAATCAAATTCAGGTGAAGTGGCGCCAAGGGTGTCTGGTATGTACTCTAACGTATTCGCAGATGGAAAAGTTGGCCTGAGCGTTGGTGCTGCATACACAGAACGTAACGCAGAAACTCAGTCATCGTTAAGTCGTGGTTTTAGACGTTCACGTAACTATACTCAGAACATTCTCTTGTTAGAAACCTTTCAAGAAGAGAAAGAAAGAACCAGCCTTATTGGGCGTTTAGAGTATCGACCATCAGATAAGTTGAGCAGTTATGTTGATGTATTTCAAACTGAAATTGATAACTTGTCCATTCGGGGCCAATCAGCATATAACTTTGGGAATACTGTTGGTCGAATAACCTCCACTAGTGCGGAGCAGTTAGTTGACTCTGGTACTATCTTCGAACAAGTAGGTGACAATTTACTGACCACAGCAGTCGAATTGACGAATGTTGAACTTCGACCCGGCGGCAGATACCAATCAAGAGAAGGTAAAACTACTGCTTACGCTTTGGGTGGAAAATATGAGCTAGATCAATGGACGTTTAAGGGAGAGTTGAACCTCTCTCATTCTGAACAATTAGCTGATGGTCTGAATATTCTAACGAGAGGCTATGTTAGCCAAGCTGGGTACGATACTACGTTAGACGAAGATATGACTTCGTTGGTGTTGTCACCGCAAGCGCAAATAGAAGTGACTGATTTAAGTAACTTTGAGTTGTTAAGTTTTTTCGGAGAGTTTGGCAGCAAAGTTGAAGATGATATAAAAAGCTTACGATTTGATGTGGCACGCCACTTCGATAGTGGAATTATCAAAACTATCAAGTTTGGCAGCACCTATTCTGAACACGAACAATTCGGCAATCAACGACGCCTAGACATTGATAAAGGTGAATTGGCGTCAAGGTACGGTATTCCGGCTCGTGCAGGTGGAGGTTTTGAAGGCGCGCCGGTGGTGGAGTTAGCTGGAGCTGGTGGCGGTTCCTTTTTAGACGCTTATGATGGCCCAGCTTATGTTCCAAACCAGTTTCTACGAGCTAAAACTCGTGATGTAGTCGAGGCTTTTAGTCGGCAAGAACTTGAGGCTATGGGGGCTATTAGCTTTAACGAGACAGCCAAATTGGATGTACAAGAAACGGTTACTGCTGCATATGCACAAGCAGATTTTACTGCAATTGACGATGCTTTGACAGGGAACTTTGGAGTAAGATTGGTTGAAACAGAGCAAGTCACTAATGGTATAGGCCCAGATCTAGCGGGAATTACCTTTCAGCCTGATGCTGGGGCGCTTATTACTATTCCAGCCGGACAGGCCATTAGTGTGAGCCGTACTTATACCGATGTGTTGCCTTCGTTGAATTTAGCATATGAAATTTCTGACGACTTAGTTGCAAGATTTTCTGCATCAAAAACTATGTCTAGACCTTCGTTGTCACAAATTTCACCGTCAACAACAGCAACTAATGTGCCGCCAACCATTAATAAAAACAACCCTTATTTAGACCCATTTCGTTCAAATAATATAGACGCTTCGTTGGAGTGGTATTTTGCTAGTGGTTCGATTCTATCATCAACAATATTCAAAAAAGAGTTGGTATCTTTGGTGGAAACTGAGACTTTGAATCAAAGCCTCGACATTATCGAACTGTCAGCCGATGGCAGCTCACGAACGATTAGTGAAGAGTTTATTATCAATTCCCTTAAAAATGGTGAAGGGGTTGATTTGCAGGGTATTGAATTAACTTTTCAGCATAACTTTTCGGATCTGCCAAGGTATCTTAAGCAATATGGGGACGATGCTCAATTATACGTACATTGATAACTCTGAACCGACTAAAGTGACTGGATCTTCGAAGAACAATTTTAATGCAAGTGCATATTATGAAGGTGAAAAACTAGCCGTTAGATTTTCTTATACTTGGAGAGATGAGTTTCTGATCGCGACAGGTGCTCAGGAAGGTTTTGGACGTTTTATCAAAGCATCGGGTATCCTTGACGGTAATGTCACTTATGATATTTCCGAAAACTTTTCTGTTGTATTAGAGGCAATTAATTTGCTAGATAAAGCAACCGCATCCATAGATGGTAATGGGTATCCGGCTATTTACGAAGATTCTGGGCGACGTGTGTTGTTTGGTGTTAGAGCAAATTTCTAAGTCGTAAAAATATAAAGTAGATGGCAAATCTGCGGCCATATTCAGGCTTGCCATCTACTTGTTAATTGACATCTTAAATATTGGCCTTTTCTGATTGCTTGCATGCAAGTTTTTAAGCTATCAACAACTTTATGATATGGCTGTCGGAAAACCGCTGTCACAGTAATTCATTTTACATCTACTAGCCGTTCGCAATTTGCGCAAAGGCGGTCAACTGCCTACTTACTGCCAACTCCTGAGGGTATACTCGTATACCTTGTTACTCGTTTAGCTGAACTGGATTTTCTAGTAATAGTCCACTATTGCGTCCGTAAAACCGCCTTGCTATACACGAAAAATTTCGTTATCGAATAAATCTTACCCCAAATATAACTGGGTCATAATTTTAAGTGTTTGAATTGTTTGTAAAATTCAATTTGAAACGACACTCATAATTATGAGTTTTGATTAATTAAGGATGGTAGGTTGACTCGAGGTAGTTTAGACAATGGTCTATTTTAACAATGGAATGACGGTGGCGCACTAGACAAACAAAGCTGCCAAGTTTGTAATGTCTAACACGCTGATGAATTTACCTGTTAGTGATTGCTGCGTTTTGTTAGTGCATGTATAGCTGTTTTTGAAAACTTAGACGTTCAGCAGAGGGGTCTGCGACTCGTATCAATTCAGATTCTAGTTGATTTGCCATGCGCAATGCTACTTTCCGATATTTTGGTATTTTTGCTAAATTGGTTAATTCTAGGGGATCATTTCTTAGATCATATAATTCGTCTGTATCATCACTTGGATACCAAACGAATTTAAAATCTTTGTCTCTTATTGCTCTAACTCCGAACCATGCTCCGTTGTACCATTCGTATGCATATAAAAAAAATCTTGTTGGTCTGAGATGGCTGAGTCCCCTTGCAGCATAAGAGGTAGTAATGAGTGGCCATCTACATCTCCATCTTCTGGTAGTGACATTAATTCAGCTAAAGTTGGAGCCACATCCATAAGTGACACATGACGGTTAATTACCCGTGGGTGTGTGCTGGGATTTTTAATTAGCATAGGTATGCGCATGAGTTCGTCATATGCGTAAGGACCTTTGTCGTATAGGCTGTGTTCGCCAATCATGCTGCCCTGATCACCAACGAATACAATAGTTAGATCTTTATACATACCTAATTGCTTGGTCGTATCGATTATTTCGCCTACTGCTCGGTCAACCATTGCAATTGCCCCGTAGTAATGTGCCCTTGATTTTCGCCAGTCGGATTCAGACATATGTTCAGTATCATGCCATGGCCACCATATTCCATCTTGTGCCATTGGTTTATTTACTCTTTTGCTCTTAAAATTGCTAAGGCAATTCAATCTTTCTGGGGTCAAACATACTGGCATAAGGTTCGGGCACTCGATAAGCTGGATGTGGTTGATTAAAACTAATAACCCCAAAGAATGGTCGCTCATCCTTAGCTGCTTTACGTAGCATTTTTTGCCCATCGCGAACCTTTTCTGCAGCATGGGTGTCGTCGTAAGTACCATCTAGTGTTTGGTAGTATTGATGCTTTTCACCATTGTCATCTAGCCCGCCCGCGTGATAATGAGCAATGCCCTGCTGGCGATCTCGAGGTACTCGAGGTTTTAACTTTCGTGGTACGGTTTCGGACTTGCCAGTAACAAATTCTGCGCCTCTTAATCTAGGGCCTTTGGCCCCAATATGCCATTTCCCAACGTAACCGACCATATAGCCTGAGTCAGCAGCACGTTTAATCAACCCCCTTCCTTTAAAGATAGGCTTTCGACTCTTGAATGATAAAGTTCGACGTTGTCGTCTAAGCCTGTTTTGTGTCCCCAGCGGCCAGTAAAAAAAGCGGCGCGAGAGGGGAACACAAGCCGGTGGTGGACATGGCATAGTCAAATCGGCTCGAATGTGCGGCTAAGGCATCTATATTGGGAGTACTGACAGGGCCGCCTCGGTACGAAAATGTATCGAAGCGCATGTCATCAAACATTAGAATAAGTACATTGGGCTTCTTAGTCGTTTTCTCATTAGCTGCCTTAACATTGGATTGGAAACTAAGCAGTATCAGTAGCCCCAATATGATGGAAAAGGGCTTAAGTGATTTAGTGAAATTCATATTCTTTTCAACCTAATTTTGTTGGCTAATTAAAGGTCCAATCTATTGACTTGTACAAAGTAAGGGCCTACTGGTAGTCGTTGATCTCTGATGTAAGCATGGAAGTTACCTTCACCTGCAGGTAATTCGACTTGCTCAAATGTAACTTGTTTTTGCCCTGGGTTTAGACTTTTAGACAGGTATACTTTTCCGTATTTTAGGTAAGCTACGGCACCCTCTGACACTTCTGGTAAGTCGTAAGTCACCGTGTAAAGGCCCTTTTCTGAGCGAACCCGCCAATGACCTAGTTGATTGTCTTCTATGACTCTTGGCCCGCCATAGTCGAAACGAGAAATGACTCTAGGCCCACCCCAATCAAAGCGGGAAAGACTGACTTCTGGTTCGGCTGGATGGCCTAATGAAATTCTCTCAATGCCAGCTGCAGCACGTTCTTCGGTGACTTCATCAAACCAATTTTCGTACCGAAGTAACATAGCATCAACTATTTTAGGATGATCTTTTGCAATGTTAATACGTTCACTAGGATCGGCCTGTACATCATACAATTCCAAGTTTTTGAGCACATTCTTAAGTACCCAGTCGGTTGGTTGATGCACGATACCGTGAGGAAATGGGTGAGGACTGACGAGTTTATATTTTGGGGTTCTTAAGGTGAAATGCATGTATTTAAATGGCGTCGGGCCATAGTGTAATTGCACAAAAAAGTCTCTTTCTTCGAGCCCGTCATTAATATTTTTTGTCCACAGAGGTAACAGTGACTGGCCGTCTATGTGATTGTCTTTAGGGGACTTTATCTGGGCAGCTTCAAGCAGTGTTGGAAATAGGTCCATAATAGTACCCATTTCGTTGGTTTGTGAATGAGCTGCAATTTTGCCCGGCCAACTAACAAAGAATGGAACTCTTATACCGGCGTCATATACGCTAGTTTTGGTTCCTCTAAGGTTTGACACCCATCTACCAGGGTAAGAATCATTTTTAGTGCGACGATGACGAGGGCCATTATCAGATGTAAAAATAACGATTGTATTTTCTTCTATGCCAAGAGCTTGCAATTTATCCAGAACACGACCGACGTTATAATCAATACTAGCAATCATTCCGTAGACAAGAGCATTGTCCTCGTGCAACCCCATTTTGCGATATGGCTCGGCAAGTTCATCGGGAACTTGTAAAGGTAAGTGTGGAAGGTTGGTGGCCAAATAAGCCAAGAAAGGCTTATCACTTTTTTGTTCGATAAAATCGATGGCAGCATTGGTAAAAATATCATCGCTATAACCTTCATAACGTTTCGATACATTATTGTGTTCTAAAATGGGGTCGAAATAGGTATTGCCGGCAGGTCCAGCATCCTGACCAATCCCACCTCCCTTATGCACTAAGACTTCTTGAAAGCCTTGGTCTGTTGGTCGCATTGGATGGTTATCGCCTAAATGCCATTTTCCGAAAATCCCCGTTCTGTATCCCGCCGCACTTAATACTTCGGCTAGCGTTGTTTCACTTCCTCGCATAAAGTGATCCACCTGAGTCACTGCCGTGACACCAGTACGGTAAGGATAACGACCTGTCATTAACCCTGCTCTTGTAGCAGAACAATTGGGGTAGGTTATCAAGTGAGTCATTTCTAGTCCATTGGTAGCTAGCCTCTCTATATTGGGCGTTTTCAAAAATGGATTGTTGTGCATACCGATATCACCATAGCCCTGATCATCTGTCATCATAATGACAATATTAGGGCGGTCTTGGGCATGCGCACTGGTAACCATAAGTATTAATACTGAGATGATTAGTTTCAGAGCGGTTGAGCTTGTGCAAATGGGGTTCATAATCCTCATCCTGTTATGTTAATTATTGATTTAAATACTGTTTTAAATTTGTTATCTACTTAAATATAAACATCCTATCATTTAAAAGATACTTCATTTATATAAATTACATATAATCCGTGTAAAAGTATATTTAATTGTGTATATTCTGTATATATATTGTTAAGGGGATGAGTTCTCAGTTAAATGAAAATTACTAATATTAAAGCCTATGGCTTTTGGGCAGGCTTTCGTAATGTCTGTTTGGTCAAAGTAGAAACTGATTCAGGTATTTACGGGTGGGGAGAGTCGGGGCTATCAGGTCGTGAAAAAGCTGTGATAGGCGCAATTGAACATTTCAAGCAGTTTCTAATTGGTAAAGATCCAAAGCAAATTGGTGCTTTGTGGCAAGAAATGTATCGAGGCCAATATTTCGAAGGGGGCAGAGTGCTGGCTGCTGCAATAGCAGCGGTTGATATTGCCCTTCACGATTTAGTTGCAAAATCCTTAGGTGTTCCTGTTTACCAACTATTAGGCGGCAAGCAACGAAATGAAATTCCATTGTTTGCTACAAGTATCAAACCAATGGGACAAGAATTAATAGATGACCTCCTAGTACTGAAAAATGCAGGTTGGAAGGTGTTACGGGCAACCACCGGTGAGCATGGTAATGCCGAGGCTCCAAGTACTTTTGAGCCTAGGGAATCTGTTGCTGAAGTTGCCAAATGGATGACGATTGCTCGTCAAGCGTTAGGGACTGAGATCACACTGGGAATAGACTATCATCACAGGTTGTCTGTACCAGAGACCGTTTCTTTTATCGATAGAATGCCAACGGGAACCTTAGATTTTATCGAAGAGCCAATTAGAGATGAATCCCCAGCCGCATATCAAACATTAAGGCAAATGGTGAATACACCATTTGCAATTGGTGAAGAGTTTACAAGTAAATGGGACTTTTCTCATTATACACAAAGTGCGTTAACCAATTTTGGTCGTGTGGATATTTGCAATGCTGGTGGTTTAACTGAGTCGATGAAAATAGCGGCACTGTGTGAGTTACATTATATCGACATGATGCCACATAACCCACTTAGCCCTTTGTGTACTGCAGCATCTGTTCACTATTGTGCGGCCATTAGTAACCTTTCTTGGCTAGAGCTCCCTCCGTATGATGGTTCAATGGAAGACTACGACAAGTATTTCATCAATCGCCCGTTAGTTGAGGGAAATGTTTTGAAGGTCAATGACGCTCCAGGTTTAGGTGTCGATGTAAATGAAGAGCTAATTCAAAATTTGACGTTTAAATTTTGGGAAACTCCTCGACTGTGCAAAAAAGATGGTTCTTTTACTAACTGGTAAATATAACAATAAGTCTAAAAGGTAATGAGTATGGCTACACAATCTAACGCTGCTGGAAGGGATGATAACTTACCTTCTGCCGGCAATACTAAAAAGCGCTTTCAAATACTGCTGTTAATATTTATTACCGTTGTAATCAATTATATGGACCGTACCAATATATCTGTTGCAGCATCGGCATTATCTGAAGAACTGTCGCTAACATCGGTGCAGATAGGCTTGGTTTTTTCTGCGTTTGGTTGGACTTATTCTATATTGCAAATCCCCGGCGGCATTGCGGTTGATATGGTTAAAGCTAGATTTTTGTACCCTTTCATCCTAATTGCTTGGTCTATCGCGACACTTGTACAAGGCTTTATTTCTTCGTTTACGGCGTTGATTGGTTGCAGAATGGTTATTGGCGTTTTTGAAGCGCCTTCTTATCCGTGCAACAACAAAATTGTCACATCATGGTTTCCCGAAAATGAAAGAGCTTCAGCCATTGCTGTGTATACCTCTGGACAATTTATCGGTTTGGCATTTTTAATGCCGCTTTTAGTGGTTATACAGAACTATTTCGGTTGGCGTGGATTATTCGTTATCTCTGGCCTTATTGGGATCCTATGGGCATTGATTTGGTATACGTTCTATCGTGACCCTAAAGATCATCCAACTATCAGTAAGCAGGAATTAACGTTATTGACCGACCAATCTGTAAAGAAAGAGGCTGATACCGACAAGGCCAAAATTAATTTTGATAATTTGAAAGTAGCATTTGGTCATCGAAAATTATGGGGTATATATATTGGTCAGTTTTGCCTTGGTGGGGCATTAATTTTTTCTTAACTTGGTTTCCTACTTACCTTGTAGAATATCGAGGATTGGACTTTATTAAATCAGGATTCTTAGCCTCTGTGCCATTTATTGCTGCTTTCTTTGGCGTGCTAGCGTCCGGCTTTACATCTGATTTTTTGGTACGAAAAGGATTTTCCAAAGAAGTTGCGCGAAAAGCGCCAATTATTGCTGGTCTACTACTAACAATTAGCATCATCGGTGCGAACTATACTGATGATACTTTTTGGATTATTACTTTTCTATCCATCGCTTTTTTTGGCAATGGTTTGTCTTCCATTTCGTGGGTATTTGTTTCTCTGATTGCGCCGAAGAAATTGGTTGGATTAGTTGGAGGCTGCTTTAATTTTGTCGGCGGTTTATCGGCAGTAATAGTTCCTGTTTTAATAGGCTGGCTAGTTCAAGATGGTGACTTTAAACCGGCTTTAATGTTCATTGCTGCTTTAGCCGTAACGGGATGTTGTTCATATTTATTTTTAGTCGGTAAAGTGGAGCAAATTGAAGCTAATTAGAAAACGCAGAAATGCGACGTGTCTGTGCTACATGAGCCGGTGTAGGAGCGAACAGGGTAAAATATCATAAGTAACTAGTGCCAATAGAGTGCGCTTTGTCGCACGCCTATTGATATTTTTTAGCCAGTTCATTGATGGATAACATCGCTAAGGGTAGCAAATCTTTTCCATCTTGTTTGGCATAGTCAATAATTTGCTTTTTCATAGACAAGGCCCAAAACTTTGTTAGGTGGTTAACGATTAATGCTACCGACTCTTGTTGGGTTTGGTGGCTATTATTAGTGGCAATCTGATTGACCATTTTGACTAGTTGTTCTGTGGACATAGGGTTTCTTCATTTTTTGATATTGGGTTGTAACGTAAGTGGCGAGCGGTTCGTGCAAAACCGATTAAAGTGAGCTGACTTTGTTTCGCTAACTTTACGGCAAAGGCTGTAGGAGCAGATACCGACACCAATACACTGACCCCAACGCTGGCTACTTTTTGCACCATTTCATAGCTGGCTCGGCTAGAAACCAGTACAAAACCCTGGCTAAAATCAGCATTTTGCTTGGCTAACGCACCCAGTAGCTTGTCTAATGCATTGTGGCGGCCTACGTCTTCTTTAGCGACAAGAATTTTTCCGTCTGCGTTGCACCAAGCGGCACCGTGACAGGCCCCAGTTAAATCTTGCAGTGGCTGAAATTCAGACAAATGTTTAACTGCCAGCTGAATTGCTTGATCACTGATGGGTAGATGGCTGGTTATGGTTTTTATTGGGCGAATGGCTTGTTGTAGCGATTCTGCACCACATAGGCCACAACCAGTACGACCGGTTAAATTGCGTCTCATTTGTTTGAGTTGAGCCATGCGCCTAGCAGTGATTGTGAGTAATACTTCAAGGCCATTGGCTTGCTCGACAATTTCTATGTCTAGCAATTCACTGGCAGCGTGTAAAATACCCTCGGTTAAGCTAAAACCTAAGGCGAAATCGGCTAAGTCTTGAGGCGTGGCCATCATCACTACATGAGAAATGCCGTTGTACACCAGTGCAATAGGTACTTCTTCAATTAAGGTATCTGGATGGCAGCTAATCCCGTCTGTTCGCCATTCTGATACCACAAATTGCTCATAAGTTTTTGGGTTGGTTATGTCCATCTAATTTTGCATGGCCTCGCCAGAGTTCACACCTGTTGCCAATAAGTTGATTTGTTTCTTATGGAAATCAACAAACTCTTTCTGCCATTTAGAAGGTTGACTGACTTTTTCTAGTTGTACGGCTGTGACTTTGTATTCAGGGCAGTTAGTGGCCCAATCTGAATTATCTGTGGTGATCACATTCGCACCACTGTGAGGGTGATGGAAAGTGGTGTATACCACACCCGGTTGCATACGTTCGTTAATACAAGCTCGCAGCACAGTATGCCCTGCTCTACTTGTTATTCCTAACCAGTCTCCTTGTTTAATGCCTCGCAATTCAGCATCGCTAGGATGTAGCTCAAGTTGATCTTCGTCATGCCAGGTTTGGTTGTCGGTGCGACGGGTTTGCGCCCCCACATTGTATTGAGACAGTATTCGCCCTGTAGTGAGCAATAACGGGAAACGTCTACTGGTTTTTTCTTCGGTGGCTAAGTATTGAGTAATAGCAAAGTTGCCTTTGCCTATAGGGAAGTCCACCTCATGCATAGTGGGGGTACCATTTGGATGTTGTGCGTTACAAGGCCACTGAATACTGCCCTGCTCTTCTAGTTTTTGATAGCTGACGCCTGTAAACGACGGCGTTAAGCTGGCTATTTCATCCATTATTTCTGAAGGATGGCTATAGCTCATTGGGTAGCCTAGGGCGTTAGCTAGGTCAACAGTGACTTGCCAATCTTCTTTGCCGCCTAAGGCTGGCATCACTTTACGCACTCGATTGATGCGGCGCTCTGCGTTGGTAAAAGTACCGTTTTTCTCTAAAAAGGTAGAGTCAGGTAATAATACGTGGGCAAATTTCGCAGTCTCGTTTAAGAAAATATCTTGCACTATTAAGCAATCTAGCGACTTGAGGGCTTTTTCTACGTGGTGGGTGTTGGGATCTGACTGAGCTATATCTTCTCCTTGCACATACATCCCTTTAAATTTACCCGCTATGGCAGCATCGAACATATTGGGAATACGCAGTCCAGGTTCGTGATCTAATTTTACGTTCCACACTTTCTCAAAGTGCCCTCGAGCAATATGATCGGATACATGTTGATAGCCTGGTAGTTCATGAGGAAAAGAGCCCATATCACAAGAGCCTTGGACATTATTTTGACCACGTAGCGGGTTAACGCCTACTCCTTCGCGGCCAATATTACCTGTGGCTAAAGCCAAATTAGCAATTCCCATTACCATAGTCGAACCTTGACTATGTTCGGTAACGCCTAGACCATAATAAATCGCGCCGTTACCCGCTTTGGCATATTCTCTGGCTGCTCGGCGAATATCTGCTGCTGGCACTCCTGTAATCGGCTCCATAGCTTCTGGTGAATTGTTATCTTCAAGAATGAATGCTTGCCACTTTTTAAAGGCGGCATCATCACAGCGTGCATCGATAAAGTGTTGGTCCTGTAAATCTTCTTGCATGATGGTGTGAGCGATTGCATTTACCAAAGCGACGTTAGTCCCTGGGCGCAGAGGTAAGTGAATCGCTCCTGTTACATGAGGGGTATTTAATAAATCAATTTTACGCGGGTCGGCAACGATTAACTTAGCTCCTTGTCGAAGGCGCTTACGCAGCATAGAGCCAAACACTGGGTGGGCATCGGTTGGGTTAGCCCCTATCACCAATATGCAGTCACTGTGTTTGACCGAGTCGAAAGTCTGCGTGCCCGCTGATTCACCTAAGGTGCTTTTTAAGCCGTATCCTGTTGGGCTATGACATACTCGAGCGCAGGTATCTGTGTTGTTATTGCCAAATGCAGCACGAATCAGTTTTTGTACTAAATAGGTCTCTTCGTTAGTACAACGCGAAGAGGTAATGCCGCCTATGCTTTGTTTGCCATATGTTTCTTGGGTGGCTCGTAGCTTCTTGGCTGAAAACTCTATAGCATCTTGCCAACTTACTTTGCGCCATGGTTGGTGGATATCATCGCGGATCATAGGATCAACAATTCTGTCTTTATGGGTGGCATAGCCAAAAGCAAAACGACCTTTTACACAAGAGTGGCTCTGGTTAGCTTGGCCGCCTTTGTAAGGCACCATGCGCACGACTTTGTCTCCTTTCATTTCCGCTTTGAAGGAGCAGCCAACCCCACAGTATGCGCAGGTCGTAATCACGCTGTGTTCTGGCTGGCCCATTTCAATTACTGTGTTTTCCATTAAGGTGGAGGTAGGACAGGCTTGAACACACGCCCCACAAGATACACAGTCAGACTCTAAGAATGAGCCATTTTGTCCTGCTGCAATTTTTGAGTCGAAGCCTCTGCCTTCTACTGTTAAAGCAAAGGTACCTTGTACTTCTTCGCAGGCTCGCACACAGCGCGAGCAAACAATACACTTGCTTGAGTCAAAGGTGAAATAAGGGTTGCTGGTGTCTTTTTCAGCTTGCAGGTGGTTTTCGCCTTCAAAGCCGTAACGTACTTCTCGTAAGCCTACGGCTCCAGCTACATCTTGTAATTCACAGTCACCATTAGCTGGGCAAGTTAAACAATCTAGCGGGTGATCAGAAATATACAATTCCATGATATTTTTACGTAACTTAGCTAGAGGTTCGGTTTGCGTACTGACTTGCATGCCTTCGGCTACAGGTGTGGTGCAAGATGCGGGATAACCTCTGTGTCCTTCAATTTGTACCGTACACAGGCGACAAGAGCCAAAGGCTTCTAGGTTGTCTGATGCACACAGCTTGGGAATATTGATACCTGCCATCGCGGCGGCTCTTAACACTGAGGTGCCTTCAGGTACAGATATGTCTGTGCCATCTATATTCAGGCTAAGCATGGCCTTTGATTGACTAGCTGGGGTACCGTAATCTTTATCAAAATCGATTGTCTTTGGATCGAATATTTCAACCATTATTGTTCTCCTGCATGTTTCGCTATTGACGCATCTACACTGTCGGCAAAGTGTTTAAAGGCACTTTGCACTGGAAAGGGAGTCATGCCGCCCATAGCGCATAAAGAGCCGTGGATCATGGTTTCGCATAAGTCATCTAACAATTCGATATTCTGCTGCGGGTTAATGCCAGCTTGGATCTTATCTATAACCTCCAAGCCACGGACCGAACCGATTCGACATGGTGTGCACTTACCGCAAGATTCTGCGACACAGAATTCCATCGAAAATCGTGCCTGCTGTAGCATGTCTACTGTGTCATCAAATACGACAATACTACCGTGACCTAGCACTGCTTGTATTGCTGTAAAGGATTCGTAGTCTAACGGTGTGTCCCATTGGCTTTCTGGAAGATAGGCGCCTAATGGCCCGCCTACTTGTATGGCGTGCATAGGTTTACCGGTAAATGTGCCGCCGGCGAATTCATTGAGTAATTCTCTTAAGGTTAAACCAAAAGCCAACTCGATTAGTCCGCCTTGATTGACATTGCCGGCCAATTGAAGAGGTAAAGTACCTTTTGAGCGGCCCATGCCATAATTTGCATAGTGATTGCCACCTTCGGCCAAAATGTATGGGATGGCCGCTAAGGATAAAACGTTATTGATTACAGTCGGGCATCCGAACAAACCTTCAATTGCAGGTAAGGGCGGCTTAAAACGTACGAGTCCTCTTTTACCTTCAAGACTTTCAAGCAGAGAGGTTTCTTCGCCACAGATGTAAGCGCCTGCGCCTAGACGTACTTCTAAATTAAATGTTTGACCACTAGCTAGAATATCGCCGCCTAAGTAACCTTGAGAATAGGCGTTTTCGATGGCTTCGTTGAGTATTTGATGGGCAACAGGATATTCTGAACGTAGGTAGATGTATCCTTGATTGGCGCCAACCGCTAATCCGGCAATGATCATGCCTTCAATTAGCATTAATGGGTCGGCTTCCATGACTAAACGATCGGCAAAAGAGCCAGAGTCTCCTTCGTCAGCGTTGCACACAATGTACTTTTGTGAGGCGTTGCAATCATGCACGGTTTGCCATTTGATGCCAGTTGGAAAAGCCGCGCCACCTCGCCCTCTAAGGCCAGAGCATGTAACTTCATCAATGGTTGCTTGCGACGAAAGTGTTAAGGCTTTTCGTAAACCTTTAAAACCGTCGTGGCGCAGGTAATCATCAATACTCACAGGGTCGATAATGCCAGCTCTGGCAAAAGTTAATCTTTGTTGTTTGGCTAAATATGGGATGTTGTCAGTTTGCCCCAAATATAATGGGTGTTCGGGTTTACCTAAATGAAACTCTGCATCGAACAAAGACGAAATATCCGATTCACTCACTGGTCCGTAAGCCACTCGGCCATGTTCTGTGCTTACTTCAAGTAGTGGTTCTAACCAAAACATGCCACGTGAACCATTACGGACAATTTTAATATCTAGGTTACGCTGTTGTGCTTCAGCTCTTACCAGCGCCGCAATGCGATGCGCGCCTTGTGCAAGAGCTGAGGTGTCGCGAGGAATAAATACAGTCATGCTCATTATTTTAGCTCCACAATATAAGTGGTTTTTTGGTCGAGCAATTGATCAAATTTCTCCGGCGATACCCTAGCGATAATTTCGTCATCGATTTGTACATTTGGTCCATTTGTACAATTTCCTAGACAATAAACAGGCTCTAAGGTGAACTCTTGATCTGCTGTGGTGCCGTGGTAATCCAATTTGAGTGAGGTCTTCGCATGATGCTCTAAAACTCTAGCGCCCCTTGCTTGACAAGCCTCTGCTCGGCAAATTTGTACAATATGATTACCGGGCTTGGCTGTGCGAAAGTGATGATAGAAACTGATCACACCGTGTATTTCCGCGCTCGTTTGGTGAAGAGCTGAGGCAATCATCGCTACGGAATCTTCAGGAATGTAGCCTTGAGAATCTTGAATAGCGTGCAAGATGGGTAACAGGGCTCCTGCCACGTCTCGCAAAGAGTCAATAATCTCGCTTACAGCTACTGGATCCCAGTTTGAAACGTCACTCATAATGTTTGGCCTTACCACAAGGGGCAATCAGTTAAATATATGTATTTTTATGCATATATTGGTCGACTAAAAAATAATGGAAGCTAAAATAACACGTATGTGTCAGATGCTAAATATGAATAGATATGCATATTAAGAAGCTCAATATTAAACCTAATTGGACCTTTGTCGACGAGCAAGGTAACGAATTGTCACCCGTGTTATTTCGATTGCTAGCAGAAATTAAACATTCAAATAAATTGACGGCTGCTGCTGTTAGTGTCGGCATTTCTTATCGTTCAGCTTGGAATTTAATCCAAAAATCTTCATGCCTGTTTGGCATGCCTTTGGTCGAGTTACACAAAGGGCGAGGCGCTAAACTATCGTTATTAGGTGAAAAGTTGTTGTGGTCAAAACATCGAGTTTCGGCCCGATTAGGACCACAATTGGATAATTTAACTTCGGAGCTTAATAAGGAGATACAACAAATTTTAGTGGACGTAAAACCTGCTTTGCGTATTCATGCGAGCCATGGTTACGCTGTGTCCTTACTAGCCGATTATAGTGAGACATTGCCGCTGGCTTTACAGTACAAAAGTATAGAGGACGCATTAACCTCATTAAGTCGAGGAGACTGTGAATTTGCTGGCTTCGATGTGCCTATGGTGGCAGTAAGTGAAAAAATGAAGGGGATTTTTCGTAAATATCTTAGGGTAGACGAATATAAAATTGTCAGTTTTGTTACTCGGCAACAAGGGTTAATTTTGCAGCCCGACAACCCTAAAAACATCCAGAGTATTAACGATTTAACTCGTACCGATGTGAAGTTCATTAATAGGCAGAGAGATTCCGGTACACGTTCTTTGCTAGATGAGTTGTTAAGAGCGGCCAAGCTTAGTAGCGCAGACATTAACGGGTTTGTGGAAGAAGAGTATACACATTCTGCCGTCGCGGCTTATATCGCTTCAGGGATGGCTGATGTAGGCTTGGGAATTGAAGCCGCTGCAAGGCATTTTGGTTTGAGCTTTTTACCGCTAGCAGCAGAATTTTATTTGTTGGTTTGTAAAAATAAAACACTACAACAGCCTTTAGCGCAGCAGTTAATTGATACGATGCAAAGTAAAAAATTTATCCATGACGTAGCTGTTTTACCCGGTTACACGCCAAATAATTGTGGAGAAATAACGAAAATAAATCAAAAGTTGGATTGGTTCTAAGTACGTAGAATAAGGCTTGAGCTCGATCTGTGACTCATTTCAAGTCACTATTCAATGGATAATTATCAAAACCTACTGGATTATTTACGTGATTTACGGCAGGCTATAGCATACTTGTGCTAGCAATTAATTTTAATATTTTATTAATTTAATATTAATTAATTGATGCTCTAAGGCAAAACTGTCTTTATACTAGAAAGATTCGTTTAACCCAATTGGCGATTATTAATAATGAAAAGAAAAAAGCACGGCTCTGCCGACGACGAAGCAACCATTGATATGACTCCCATGTTGGACATCGTGTTCATCATGCTTATCTTCTTTATAGTAACGACCTCTTTTGTGAAAGAAAAAGGTTTAGAAGTTAATCGTCCTAAAGATTCTAAGACGCCGCCGCCGCCGACTAATGTTAAGTCTTTGGCTATTCGAGTAAACGAAGACGGCACCATTATTGTTAATGGGCGTGAAGTGGATATTCGCCGAGTAGAGGCTAATATTCAAAGCTTCTTAGCGGAAAATAATCAAGAGTCAGCTGCCGTTCAAGCTCACCCTAAAGCGAAACATGGTAACGTTACTGAAGTAATCAACGAAGTGAAAAAAGCAGGTATTAAAAATGTATCTGTATTGGTTTCTAAATAACTAGTTTTTGTTTGAAGTATGCAATAACGCCGTGATTCATTTGAGTCACGGCGTTTTTTTATCTGTAAATTGCGGTGGTAATAATACTTGCTGCTATTCAAGATCTAGCGGTTCAGGCGATAAAATAATTCCTGTGCGATCTGCGTATAAATGATCCTCTGGTAAAAAGGTTACGCCACCAAAGTTAACCGCCACATCAATTTCACCAATGCCTTGGTCATCTGCACCAACGGGGATAGATGCAATGGCGTGAATGCCGATGTTTATTTCTTCTAAATCATCTACTTCTCTAACGCTGCCATAGCACACTATGCCTTCCCAGCCATTATCAAAAGCTACTTGAGCTGTATACGCATCAATTAGCGCACAACGCATCGAGCCTCCGCCATCGATGAGTAAAATTTTGCCTAGCCCAGGTTGCTCTAAGGCTTTGAGAATAAGTCCTTTGTCTTCGAAGCACTTGATTGTCGTTATTTCTCCACCGTAAGAAGGGCTACCGCCAAAACTGACAAACATTGGCTCTACTACGTCGACACTATCAGCAAATAAATCACAAAGAGTAGAAGTATTGTAATCCATATTTATTCCTTAGTTATTTAAGTTAGCGTGGGCGGTCTATACGTCAGTGTAAACCTATTTTAAGTAAAGATCAGATCCATCTTTATTCGGTAAGTTTACCTCCCGTTTTGTCATCTAACTTTAGCTAAAGTGTCACTTTTCATTCACATAGCCCGCCTAGAATTGAAGCAAGTTCTCCATACGGATTAATGTTATGAAAATTTTGGCACAGAGCGATAGGGCCTTATTTTACTGGATGTTTAATCTCATGGCGAAAAGAGACTGCGGCTGGATAAAATGGGTATCTAAGACTGGCGATGGGCAATTGTATGTTGTACTTGGAGCACTACTTTGGTGGCTAGAGCCAGAACATGGTGCACTATTTTTATCATCTGGGTTGTTGGCTTACACCTTGGAGATACCCGTTTATTTAATTCTAAAGAGGGCGTTAAAACGAAAACGTCCATGTGATTGCGCTAATAATTTCAATGCGCATATCACACCTTCTGACAAGTTCAGTTTACCTTCAGGGCATACCGCAGCCGCTTTCTTAATGGCGTCTTTGGTGAGTGCTTTTTATCCAAATTTACTCATTTTCGCCTACTTTTGGGCCAGCTGCATTGGCTTATCTAGAGTGTTATTGGGGGTGCATTACCCTGGAGACATAGTGGCTGGTGCTGCATTAGGAATGAGTATTGCTTTAATTAGTTTATCTATTTTTTAAAGGTTTTGTAGAAATGAGAATACTTTTTGGTGTGCAAGGCACTGGAAATGGGCATATTACCCGAGCTCGAATCATGGCCAAAGCCATGGCAAAACGTTCGGATGTAGAAGTTGACTTTATTTTTTCTGGTCGAGATGTCAATGGCTATTTTGATATGGAAGTGTTTGGTGAGTTTAGAACTTTCCAAGGTTTGAGTTTTGTCACTAAAAAAGGCTGCGTCAATTATTGGCAGACTTATCGAGCCCTTAAACTTTCTCAGTTCTATCAAGATGTAAAATCTTTAGATTTAGCTCGCTATGATTTATTGCTAAATGATTTTGAACCTATCACCGCATGGGCCGCAAAAAGACAGAAAATTCCTTCGATATCGCTGAGTCATCAAGCGGCTTTTGTTCATCCAATTCCTATGCAAGGGGCTGGCTTGATGGATAAAATTCTCATGCGCTATTTTGCCCCAGCGGATTTTAAATTGGGTATTCATTGGTATCACTTTGGTTTTCCAATTTTACCGCCATTCATCGATGACGAACATATCGAAAATGTGAAAGATAAAAGTATCTTGGTGTATTTACCTTTTGAGGACGTCGATGATATACAAAGCGCATTGTCAACATTTTCTGAATATGACTTTGTTTGTTTTCATCCTGCAATAAAACACGCTCATGTAAATGACAACATAGTGTGGCACGCCCCCGCCAAGTTACCCTTTAAAGCCGCTTTAGCGCGATGTCGAGGTGTCATTGCGAATGCAGGGTTTGAAATGGCAAGTGAGTGCCTACATTTTAATAAAAGTATGTTACTGAAGCCTTTGGCTGGGCAATTTGAACAAGCATCTAATGCGAACACACTGGCGGATCTAGGATTATGTCAATTGATGCAAACCTTAGACTTGGAGGTGATTGAGCAATGGTTGCAATTTGAGCCTAGTGCTAGCGTACAGTTTAAGTCAGATCCGAATATTTTGATCGACTGGATTTTAAGGAAAAAATGGGCAGATACCCAAGGGTTATGTTCATCATTATGGCAGCAAGTTACCTTTCCCCCTTCGGTACAAACGTCCCTAAGGCATATCTCGTTATCAGGATAATTAGCCCTTTGTTATTTCATATGGCATAAAATAAGGTATTCAGTATGTAGCAATACTTTGCATTTGCGCCATGTAATGACATCATTAGACCATACTAAAATACGGTTATTGTTGTTATGTGTCATTCTTTTAAATTACGAGTACTTGCTGGGCTAATAATTAGCCTAATTGCTCTTTCCTCATGTGGGCAAAAGAAGAGCTTATATTTGCCAGAAAAACCAGAGACGAATAACCCTACTAGCGATGTCCAAGAATCATCTGAGGGGAACAAATAAGATGGATTATTTTGCATACAAAAACCAACAACTTTTTGCTGAAGACGTGGCACTTGAAGAAGTAGCGAAACAATTCGGTACTCCTTGCTATGTCTATTCAAAAGCAACAATAGAACGTCATTGGCACGCGTTTAATAACGCGGCGGGCAAACAACCCCACCTAATTTGTTATGCAGTAAAAGCTAATTCAAACCTAGCCGTACTAAATGTTATGGCTAAACTGGGGTCGGGTTTTGATATTGTGTCTGGTGGAGAACTTCAACGAGTGCTTAAAGCCGGAGGCGATGCTAAAAAAGTTGTGTTTTCGGGTGTGGGCAAAACGGCTGAAGAAATTGCTCTTGGTCTTCAAGTTGGCATTAAGTGTTTTAATGTTGAGTCACGTAGCGAGTTGGCACGTATTAATAGTGTGGCGGCATCGTTAGGTAAAACAGCACCAATTTCGATACGGGTTAACCCCGATGTTGACGCTAAAACTCATCCATATATTTCTACGGGTTTGAAAGATAATAAATTTGGCGTTGAGCGAGAGCAAGCCGTTGAAATATATAAATATGCTGCTAGTTTTGCTAATTTAAATGTGGTGGGAATAGATTGTCATATTGGTTCGCAGTTAACTGATATAGCGCCTTTTGTGGACGCGTTAGATATACTACTCGCGTTAATTGATGAGCTAGCTGAACACGGTATTAAAATTCAGCATCTTGATGTAGGTGGCGGTTTAGGAGTGACTTACGATAATGAAACACCTCCTCATCCAGATCAGTACACCCAAGCCATTGCGCAGCGCCTAACAGGGCGTGAAGATCTAATGCTAATTTTTGAGCCTGGTCGGGCTATTATGGCTAATGCGGGTGTCTTACTGACAAAAGTAGAGTTTTTAAAACAAGGGGCTGAGAAAAACTTCGCCATCGTGGATGCTGCAATGAACGACCTTATTCGCCCATCTTTGTATTCTGCATGGCAAAATATCATCCCGCTAAACGATGCATTACCCCGAGAAAAAGCCTTGTATGACATAGTCGGCCCTATTTGTGAGACAGGTGATTTCTTAGGTAAGGGCAGAGCGTTAGCCATTGCACCTGATGACTATTTGGCAGTGCGAAGTGCTGGAGCTTATGGTTTTGTTATGGCATCAAATTATAATAGTCGTCCTAGGGTACCTGAAGTGCTCATTGATAAAGACGTAGTTCACTTGGTGAGAAAACGCGAAACAATAGAGCAACTGTTTGAAAATGAAATTATCCCAAACAATTAATTGTTAACTAAGTGCTAGGTTGCTCTAGGAACCTAGCGACTTTTTGTTTACACTTGCAACATCTTTTTTACTAGGAAATTTACAGTGAAAATATGTTGCAGTGTTATATCCATTCTTTTTCTTTCGTGTTCTGCATATGCAGAGAATAATCAAGAGTCGAAACAGGCCGATAAAGCATTCCCGTTTTATATGCCTGATAAAAAACCTGATCGTCCCTTGAGTGCATCTGCTGCACGTAATTATGATAACTACTTGGCTAATCGCCAAGAAAACAACGAGTTATATACTCAATTCAAATATACCAAACTTAAAGGTTTTGACTATAACGGCGGTGACGGCACTATTTCTCGCCGTGATCCATCAAAAATTATTTTTGAAAACGGTAAATATTATGTCTGGTATACCTATCGCAATACCGAAGTGTCTCCAAAGGGGGCAGATTTAAGCAGTGACACGGTTCCTTCTGCTGATTGGGATTTGTCTGAGATTTGGTATGCAACGTCTGACGATGGTTTTACGTGGCAAGAACAAGGGGTGGCTGTGCCACGTCCGCCTAAACCCAATGTTGGTTGGCGTTCGGTTTCTACTACCGATATCTTAAAGTGGAAAGGAAAGTATTACCTTTACTATCAGGGGTTTATGGAAGCTAGTGGGAAACGCGGAGACGACTGCCCAGTGGCCGTTTCTTATGCCGATTCGCCAGATGGACCTTGGACACCTTATAATCAAATTGTCATCCCAAATGGTGCGCCAGGTGAGTGGGATCAATACTCAATTCATGACCCCTATCCTCTGGTGCATGATGGAAAAATATATTTGTACTACAAATCTGATTTCTCTAAGCAGGATGAGCGCAGAGGCTTGGTTAGAATGCAAGGTTTGGCGATTGCTGAAAATCCATTGGGACCTTTTAAGAAACATCCGCTAAATCCCGTTTTGAGTTCAGGCCATGAAACCACCCTGTTCCCATTCAAAAAAGGCGTGGCAGCTTTAGCTATCCGTGATGGCAATGAGCGTAATACTATTCAATACGCCGAAGACTGGGTGAACTTTGAAATAGCCTCCATTGTGGAAATGATGCCAGTTGCTGCAGGTCCTTATGTTCCTGATGCGTTTACCAATACACAAGACGGCAGAGGTATTACATGGGGATTGTCTCATTTTACTGGTGTTAATGGTTGGGATAAAAACCATTCTAATTTAGTCCGCTTTGATGTGGATTTAAGTTTGGATGTAGATGATCGTCAAATGAAACGACACAATATTAAGTTTAGTCCAGAGCAACACTATAAGTATGGTTTGTCTGGCGAACAGAAAAAGCGTATTCAACGGCAAACAGAAAAACTGAAAGGCCAGCAAAACAATTGATAGTATCCTGAGATAATAATTAACCTAGAATGATATTATTTATGCTATCAATTGTTAAAGACATAGTCAGTCATTGCTTGAAGTGATATAACTCTAATTAGAATCTCTGGTTGGTCAAAACTTTGACTGACCAGACAATAATTTTAGTTAAGTAGTGACAATGCAAATCCAGTTTTCAAAGATGCAAGGTCTGGGTAATGATTTTGTGGTTATTGATAATGTGACCCAAAATGTGTTTTTTTCGCAAGAGAAAATCCGTCAATTATCCGATCGTAATTTTGGTATCGGTTTTGATCAGCTTCTGTTGGTCGAACCTCCGTATGATCCCGAACAAGATTTTCATTATCGAATTTTCAATGCCGATGGGTCGGAAGTTTCACAGTGTGGGAACGGCGCTAGGTGTTTTGCTAGATTCGTTAAGATGAAAGGCTTAATTAATAGAAACAAAATAGTGGTCAGCACTAAAGCTGGCCGTATGGTGTTGTACTTAGAAAAAGACGGCTTGGTCACCGTCAATATGGGCGTACCTCAGTTCGCTCCTCATCTGATCCCTTTAAAAGCGAATAAACAAGAGAAAACCTATATCATTCGTGCCAACGATCACACCTTTTTTGTGGTGCTGTTTCTATGGGTAATCCACATTGCGTGTTACTGGTTGATGACATTCAAGCGGCTGATGTTGAAACTATGGGACCATTGTTAGAAAAGCATGAACGCTTTCCCGAAGGTGTGAACGTTGGTTTTATGCAAATTATTAATCCTAGTCATATTAAGTTGCGCGTATACGAGCGAGGGGCGGGTGAAACACTTGCCTGTGGCAGTGGTGCCTGCGCGGCGGTGGCAGTAGGCCAACTTCAAAATCGCTTGAGTAAAGATGTAAAAGTCGATTTACCCGGAGGAAGTTTAAAAATACGTTGGCAAGGAAGGGATAATGTATTAAAAATGACAGGCGCGGCTGAACATATTTTTGATGGCTTTATAAACATATGAGTAAAGGGTAGATATAATAACAACATGGAATTAAATACTGCTTTAGAAACCGATGAACAACTAGCCGCTGAACAAGTGGCAGCATATTTGTTAGACAACCCAGATTTCTTTGCTCAATACCCCAATATTGTCGAGAAACTTGAAATTCCTCATGCTCAGAAAGGGTCAGTATCTTTAGTTGAACTGCAAAGCGAACAGTTACGCAAAAAAGTACGCACATTGAACCTTAAGCTAAGTCAACTGATTGCCATAGCCAAAAAGAATGAAGAGATTTACCGGATATACGCAGACTTGAATATCCGCATTTTAAAGGCTACTTCGATTTATGACTTGACGTATATTTTGGAAGAAGTCATCCAAGAAAACTTACAATTAGCGTCAGTCAGTTTAATGCCATTCAAAGGTGCCAATGCGCTGCCAGAAATACAGCGTCGACTATTTATTGAAAAGCGCTTTAAAAAGGAGCATCATTTTTTTGGGCGACTCAGTGACCATGAACGAAAATTATTGTTTGCCGATCAAGTCGCGAATTCTGTGGCACTGCTGCTACTAGGTGATGCTGGTGAGCTAGGTATTTTAGCCATTGGTAGTAAAGATCCAAGTCATTTTAATCCCGATATGGATACCTTGCTGATTTCTCAATTGCAGCAATTTTTAGGTATACTTTTACCAAAATTATTAACCTACTAATACAGCGTTAATGCGCTGTCTTAGTCGAGGTAATATGCAAACATCTGATTTATTATCTGCACAGTTAACTGACTATCTACAGCGTTACTTTGATCATTTGAAGTACGAGAGAAATCTAGCAGCAAAGTCGATCGACAGTTATCAAAGGCAGTTGTTTGCTGCTTTTAGTGACCTCCCTATAGACAATTGGTCAGCATTGACTACTGAACATATTCGCAATATTTTGAGTTGTGCTCGGCAAAACAAGTTAAGTGCTCGTTCAATTGCCCTTCGATTGTCGGCTATTCGAGGGTTTTGTGATTATCTTGTGCAGCACAAGTTACTGTCTGTTAATCCCGCAGCTCAAGTACAAGCTCCTGTACAAGGCAAGCCTTTACCTAAGCAGCTTAACGTGGATGAGATGCAACAATTGTTACAGATTGCTGATGATTCAACCTTAGCGATCCGAGATAAAGCTATGATGGAATTGACTTATAGTTGTGGGTTGCGACTAGCCGAGCTCGCGAACCTCAATCTAAATAGTGTGCAAGCTGATGGCCAACTAAGAGTCATTGGTAAAGGGAATAAAGAACGCATCTTGCCTATTGGTAAAGTTGCCTTTGCCGCCCTACAAGAGTGGTTAAAGAGGCGTCCCGAGTTTGCTGGCTCTGAGCAAACGGCATTGTTTGTCAGTAAACTAAAAAATAGGATCTGTACTCGACAAATAGCTAAGCGGATGAAGTTGTGGGCGGTAAATCAGCACTTAAATCAGTCGGTTCACCCTCACAAACTCAGACATAGTTTTGCTACCCATATCCTTGAGTCCAGCTCCGATTTACGTGGAGTGCAAGAATTACTGGGACACGCCAATCTATCTACAACCCAAGTTTATACTCATTTGAATTTTCAGCATTTAGCTAAGGTTTATGATGCAGCACATCCACGAGCCAAAAAATCTCGCTAACTCATGAGCAGAGCAAACACTTAAGATACCCATGATTTTTTATAAAAAACTATCCGCCATACAGGCCATGACATTTGATTTAGATGACACGCTTTACGACAATGGCAGTATTATTAAAAATGCTGACGATGCATTGAGCGCCTTCATGTATCAAGAGTATCCTCTGACCCAAAGCCTGCAAAAATTTGATTGGCGACAAATACAAAAAGAGCTATTAACAAACAGACCAAGCTTACAAAACGATATGGGGCAGCTTAGGCTGCAAACGCTAGAAGTAGGATTTAAGCGGCTAAGTTATACACAACAGCAAGCGTCTGAAGCTGCTCGACGCTGCTTTGAATACTTTTATTTTCATCGTAGTGATTTTGTGGTTGATAGTAATATTCGCGCTGTATTAGCAAAGTTGGCGAATAAAATTCCTTTGGTCGCTATCACTAATGGCAACGTCAATATTCAACAAATTGGTATTGCCGACTACTTCTCTGCATCTTTTAAAGCAAGTTTAAATATGCCTATGAAGCCGCACAGAGCCATGTTTGATGCGGTGCAACAGCAACTGGGTATTGCCGCCAAAAATATATTGCATGTTGGTGATAATTTAGAAAAAGATGTATATGGCGCAACGCGAGCAGGGTACCAGACTGCTTGGTATGCGGATGACAGACAGATGAAACCGAGTGCCGAAGACATTTTGACTTTACCCCATGTGCAATTACAGTCGCTTAATCAACTATTAGAATTAGTCTTCTAAAATATTCTGTTGCATTGTTTCACATGGTTTTTGGCAAGTGGGTTTGCCAACGATTTTTGCAGGAATACCGGCTACAGTGACATGTGCCGGAACATCATTTAATACAACACTGCCAGCTCCTACTTTTACGCCTTCACCTATAGTGATATTGCCCAGTATTTTGGCTCCTGCACCTATCATCACCCCTTCTCGAATTTTAGGGTGGCGATCACCTGCTTCATTACCCGTTCCGCCTAATGTAACGGATTGCATAATAGATACGTTGTCATCAATGACCGCGGTTTCGCCCACGACTATACCTGTGGCATGATCAAACATGACACCTTGACCAATATGCGCCGCCGGATGAATGTCGACAGAAAAAGCTTCGGAGTTTCTACTTTGAATAAATAGAGCTAGATCTTTGCGGCCTGTTTTCCAGAGTTGATTGGCTAGTCTGTGGACTTGTATTGCCTGAAAGCCCTTAAAATTGAGTAACACTGTTAGATTAGAAGTCACTGCTGGGTCACGATTAAATACTGCCTGAATATCTACCATAGCGGCTTCAGCTATTTCAGGATGCATGAGATAGCATTGTTCAAAAATTTCTTTAATGGTTAAAGAGCTCATCACAGTGTCTGCTAGTTTATTCGATAAAATAAATCCAAGAGCTGTTTCAAAATTGTGGTGGGCCAGAATACAGGTATGCACATAACTGGATAATAGCGGTTCACTGTTCTTTAAATTTTCTGCTTCTAGTTTTAGTTGCCGCCAAAAATCAATGCTCATGCTGTACTCTCATCTTGTAGTCATTAAGTGCCAAATTAGTATTTTGGGATGAAGAAGAAAAACAAAAGCCATAATAGACTTTTCTTTGTTCAAAATCCTCCCATAAGTCGAGCTAATTGCGTGACAAAGGGGGGCATTAGTGTATTTAAATACAGTATTTTTTGATATCATGCCTCATCTTTTTCTTTCTAAATTTGGCCCATGGACGTATCTAGACTTCTTGATGAACTAAATGATAAACAACGCGCAGCTGTTGCAGCCCCTGCAACTGATATGCTTATTTTGGCGGGTGCCGGTAGTGGTAAAACACGAGTTTTAGTGCATAGGATTTCTTGGTTAATGGAAGTGGAAGGAATTGCGCCATACGGTATTTTGGCAGTGACCTTTACCAATAAAGCAGCAAAAGAAATGCGTGGCCGTATAGAGCATTTGCAAGGTAGTTCCTTATACAATATGTGGATTGGCACCTTTCATGGGATTGCCCACAGATTGCTACGTACCCATTATGCTGATGTTAACTTACCTGAAAATTTCACTATTTTAGATTCTGACGATCAATATCGAATGGTTCGACGAGTACTAAAAAGTCTAAACTTAGACGAAAAGCATTGGCCGCCAAAGCAGGTGCAGTGGTATATCAATGGCAATAAAGATGAAGGTTTACGACCGCAGCACATAGAAACCTATGGTGATGCCAACCAACAAAAAATGCGCGAAATTTATCAGGTTTATCAACAAACTTGTGATCGTGCAGGCTTAGTGGATTTTGCAGAGTTATTGTTACGAGCCCATGAGTTATGGGCTAATAATCCACAAATACTCGCTCATTATCAAAAGCGTTTTAGAGCCATTTTGGTGGACGAATTTCAAGACACCAATAATATTCAATATGCATGGCTGAGGTTACTTGCTGCGCCGACTAATAACATGATTATTGTTGGTGATGATGATCAGTCTATATACGGATGGCGGGGAGCAAATGTAGAGAATATTCAGCATTTTTTACGGGACTTTCCAACCGCCCAAACGGTAAGGCTGGAACAGAATTACAGATCTACAGGTAATATATTAAAAGCTGCCAATGCCGTTATTGATAATAACCAAGGCCGCTTAGGGAAAGAGTTATGGACCGAAGATGGCCATGGTGAAAGGATATCTTTGTATGCCGGGTTTAATGAATTAGATGAAGCTAGATTTAACATTTCCCGTATTAAAGAGTGGCGAGATCAGGGGAATGCTTTAGTTGATTGCGCTATTTTGTATCGAAATAATGCGCAATCTCGAGTGCTTGAAGAAGCATTGTTACAAGAGTCTATTGCTTACAGAATTTACGGTGGTCTGCGATTCTTCGAGCGCCAAGAAGTACGTGACGCACTTGGCTATTTGCGCTTGGTGAATCAATCAATCGATGACGCTGCATTTGAGAGAATCGTCAATACACCAACCCGAGGTTTGGGTGACAAAACACTATCATTGGTTAGAGACTTAGCGAGAGCGCAAGAATTATCTATGTGGGACGCAAGCCAGCGCATGCTAAGCGAAAAGCGTTTAACAGGCAGAGCGTCTAATGCACTAAATTCTTTTATTCAACTTATAAATCAATTAGCTCAAGATATAGCGCAGTTGCCATTGGAACAGCAAGCGGACCATGTGATTAAACATTCTGGTCTTTTTGCGATGTATAAAGCTGAGAAAGGCGAAAAAGCCCAAGCCAGGATAGAAAACTTAGAGGAATTGGTTACCGCCTGTAAACAATTTGTCGTACCGGAAGAAGCCGACAATATGACACCTTTATCGGCATTCTTGGCCCATGCCTCCTTAGAATCTGGGGAAACACAAGCAGATGATCATCAAGATGCTGTGCAAATGATGACAATTCACTCGGCGAAGGGACTGGAGTTTCCTTTGGTCTTTTTGGTCGGGGTAGAAGAAGGCATGTTTCCTAGCCAAATGAGTAACGAAGAGCTAGGCAAAATTGAAGAAGAAAGGCGCTTATGTTACGTCGGTATGACTCGTGCCATGCAAAAGTTATATATCACATATGCCGAAAATAGGCGCGTTTACGGGCAAGATAAATATCATACGCCTTCGCGATTTATTAAAGAAATTCCAGCAGACTGTATTGAAGAAGTGCGTTTGCGAACCACCGTTAGTAGACCAGTACAGAATCGTTTTACCGCCACAACTGGGCATACCGCTTTTGAATCAACAGGGTTTAAATTGGGAGAAAGGGTTTGCCACCCTAAATTCGCTGAAGGAACTGTGTTGAATTACGAAGGGGCGGGTGAGCATGCTCGTGTGCAAATTAATTTTGATGAATTTGGCACTAAGTGGCTCGTTATGTCTTTTGCTAAGTTAAGCAAAGTATAGTGCTATTTAACCTGGGTCCTGAATAAGCCAGAATCTCAGGATAACGCTCTTTTTGTGTCTAGCGGCGTTGGATTGTCTAGCTTAAACGATACTTCTTATTCAGAACTCAGGTTATTTAGGTAGCAACTAAAAGCAAGAGAGCAGTCGTTATAGTATGGCCGGGCCAAGCAAGGCTGGGCTGTTGCAAAATACTGGAATATCTTTAGCAATGCAGATTTGAATATGAGACGACAGATGGCTCAATCAAATACGCATTGATTTCGCCCAGCCTCTTTTGCGATAAATAAGTTGGTGTCTGCTTTATCTAGTAAGTCTGTCGCATCATTTAAGGTGTTGTCGCTATCGGTAGGCGAAAAAGTAGCTAATCCGATGCTGATAGTCACAACTTTATGAGAAGCGCCTTCAGGGGCAGGAATATTTTGACGACGCACATTGTCGAGTAATTGTTCTGCAACTTGTTTGGCCCCATTTAAATCGGTAAATGGCAATAAAAGAACAAATTCTTCTCCCCCATACCTAGCAGAAAAGTCACTTTCTCTTCTTTTACTGGCAGCTATCACTCTAGCGACAATTTTTAAACATTTATCGCCTTCCAAATGACCGAACGCGTCGTTGAATAATTTGAAGTTATCTATATCGATTATCATCGCAGTTAAAGGGTGGCTACCTCGCTCTGCCGCATACCATTCTTTATTTAGGGTGGTATCCAATTGCATTCTGTTGGCTAAACCCGTTAAGCCGTCCGTGCACGACACTTGAGCGAGGCGTTTCTGTTGGGCAACCATAGTCATAATATTTTTAACTCTGGACACTAAAATACTAAGGCGTGCATTTTTATCTAAATAGTCGATAGCCCCCATCGCTAAGCATTCGTCTTCTTCGTCTAAGGTAGCTTTATCAGCTAAAAATATAATAGGAATATGCGCGGTTATTTGGCTATTTTTAACGAATGTACATAGCTCTTGCCCAGAGATGATAGGTGTATTAATGGCACTTAATACTAAGTCTATATCCTTTAGCATGATATTTTGCAGCGCGGATTTACCATCTCCTGCCACTTCTACTTTAAAAAGACTGGAAAAGAGTGAGCTGAGGGTTGAGATACAAACTGGATCATCGTCTATGATCAGTAAAGTAAGTTTGTTGTGATAAGTTGTCATGACATCCTTGAAAAATACAACCAATGATACGAACCCAACAATAAAATATTTGTTTGAATTACCGCTAAGTACACCAGATTATATGATAATTGGGTGTAATTTAAACAGCTAAACTCAAAATATCTACATTATTCGGAATTTACCTCTATCTAAGTAATACAAAAATACTAGCGACAAGGCTAATGAAAATAACTGAGGTAAGACAAATGTTTGTCAGAATACTCACTCTACGCTTAAAGCCAATTAATCGTTTTGTAATTTCTTTACTCGAATTATTACGTTTAGGTGGCCTGAATCTGAGTAATATGTCATTTCTAAAATTACCATACAAGTTTAGATGTGACAAAAAAGTGTAACGTCTTGATAAATTTCTAATTTTTAGTGTATCAATTTTTGTTAGAACAAGCGTATTTACCTGAAACCTAACCTAGCAAGCACGACTTTCTGCAACCTATAGAACGTGTAGCGCGCAGAACTTTTATCATCCCAAGAGCACCTCGTAAAGCTCAGTGCAAACGAAAGAGTTGTAGGTGGAAGTGCATTGCTTTTGCTTAGTTAACCCCTCACTGCAAAATTACTAACAAATAATCTTTGATTTAGCAGTGAAGCTTAAATTAAAAACACGTAAACTTACGCTTTAGAACTTATTTCGGTTTTTCTTTGTCATCACAGACTACACACCTATCATTATTAGTATCTCAAGCACGTGAGGTATTAAAAAACACCTTTGGTTATGATCATTTCAGAGATGGCCAAGCTGAAGTCATTAGCCATATTCTTGACAGAAAAGATGTATTGGTTTTAATGCCAACAGGCGGTGGAAAATCTCTGTGTTACCAAATTCCAGCTATGCTTATGCCTTGGCTTGGCTATTGTTATTTCTCCACTAATTTCTCTGATGAAAGACCAAGTTGACGCTTTGTTAGCCAATGGCGTGAATGCTGCTTACATTAATTCAAACCTGACGCCGGAAGAAATGTTCAAGGTGTTTAAAGGTATGCAAGATGGTGTTTATAAACTGATTTACGTTGCACCTGAACGCTTGATGCAGTTGGAATTCATGGCACGTTTGCAGTCTCTCAATATTAGCTTAATCGCGGTAGACGAAGCCCACTGTGTCTCACACTGGGGGCATGATTTTCGTAAAGATTATAGGCTGTTAGGTCAACTTAAAGAAAAATTACCGAACACCCCCATTATGGGACTAACTGCAACGGCTGATCTTGCTACTCGAGCGGATATTGCTCATCAATTGCGTTTGGCGCAGCCTTTCATTTTCAAAGGCAGTTTTGACCGCCCGAATATTCGCTATAACCAAATCACCAAATACAAAGCTACGGATCAAGCTATTAGTTTTGTAAAGCAACAAGATGGTAGTGGCATTGTTTACTGTAATAGCCGCCGTAAAGTAGATGAATTATCCATGGCTTTGGCCAAACAAGGGGTGAGTTGTGCTGGCTATCATGCGGGTTTAGAAGGCGAAATTCGAGATAAAATACAACGTGATTTTATTCAAGATCGAATTGATGTCATAGTGGCGACTGTTGCATTTGGTATGGGCATAGATAAGTCTAACGTGCGCTTCGTGGTACATTTTGATTTACCGAGAAGCATTGAATCTTATTATCAAGAAATTGGTCGAGCGGGCCGAGACGGTATGCCAGCACAGGCCTTATTATTATTTGATGAGAAAGACGCAGCGCGTATTCGCCAATGGATCTCTACTGGCGAAAACCCGCAACGAAACGCGGTTGAGTTGCAAAAATTTGCGGCTATGGAAGCCTTTGGAGAAGCCCAAACTTGTAGGCGACAAATTCTGCTCAATTATTTCGCTGAATACTCTGCTGGGCATTGTGGAAATTGCGACATTTGTCTTGATCCACCTAAGGCATTTGATGGAACAGTGGATGCGCAAAAAATACTATCTTGTATTTTGCGACTAAAGCAAAACGTCGCGAGTCAATATGTTATTGATGTCTTACGTGGCAAACAGCTCAAGCGAATTTTTGAAAATCAGCATGAACAACTGTCTACCTATGGGATCGGCAAGCAGCAATCAGATGAGTATTGGCATAACTTAATTAACCAACTTATTCACCGAGGGTTGGTAAGAGTCGACATTACGCAAAATGCGGTACTGAAATTAACTGAAGAAGCGCGACCCATGTTAAAAAATGCGCAATCTTTGCAATTGGCTGTGCCTAGATTGACTGTTAATTTAGGTAAAAAATCTAAGTTTCAAGCGCAAGATTATGATCGTGCCTTATTTGCCAAGCTTAAACATTTACGAAAAAGTATTGCCGAACAAGACGAAGTACCACCATTTGTGGTGTTTAGTGATGCGACATTGGCGGATATTGCAGACAAATGTCCCGAGTCGTCCAGCGAATTCCTTGATATTCATGGTGTAGGTGCAACTAAATTAGAACGCTATGGAGCACGCTTTATGGAAGCGGTTAGCAAACACCTCAATAAATAATGTAAGATCTAGGTTCACTTTGTAGAGGTTAGTAGTACTATTCTAACCATAATTTGTCGTTTCATTGAATTGATATAATCCATGCCTGTAAAAGAAGTGCCATACAAAAATAAAGATCACAAAGTTGAAAAGCTGAAGATCCCACCGCATTCCATTGAAGCGGAACAATCCGTTTTGGGGAGCATGTTAATTGCCCCCGACTCTTGGGATAAGGTGGCTGAAATAGTGGTGGAAGAAGATTTTTACAATCATTCACATCAGCTGATTTATCGTTCTATTTTAAGCCTTCTATCCAATAGCTCCCCAATTGACTTAATTACGGTCTCAGAGCATTTAGAAAATCTAGATGAATTAGAAGCTGCTGGTGGATTTGCCTATTTAGGTGAATTAGCCAGAAATACCCCTAGTTCAGCAAACGTTACCGCTTATGCACAAATCATAAAAGAGCGAGCTGTTACTAGGGAGTTAATTGCTGTTGCTCACGAAATTGCAGATACAGGGTATAACCCTGAGGGCCGCAATAGCGGCGAAATTCTGGATATGGCGGAAAGCAAGGTTTTCGAAATTGCCGAGAAAAGGACAGGCAAAAATGAAGGGCCTGAAAATGTTGAGTCCGTTTTAGGTAAAACCATAGACCGGTTAGAAGAGCTAGTTAAAAGTAATAAAGATGTCACGGGTGTTTCGACCGGATATACAGATTTAGATAAGAAAACCAGTGGGTTACAGCCATCAGACTTAATCATACTGGCGGCTAGGCCTTCTATGGGTAAAACCACCTTTGCCATGAACTTGTGTGAAAATGCCATGTTACTCGAGACCAAGCCGGTCTTAGTATTTAGCTTAGAGATGCCCTCAGAACAAATTATGATGCGTATGTTAGCCTCCTTGAGTCGGGTTGATCAAACTAAAGTACGTACTGCTCAATTGGATGATGAAGATTGGGCTAGAATGTCAAATACCATGGCCATGCTGAAGGATAAAGATAATTTATTTATAGATGATTCGTCTGGGTTGACCCCGATGGAAGTACGTACCCGAGCCAGAAAGTTAGCCCGTGATAAAGGTGGGATTAGCTTAATCATGATCGATTACTTGCAGCTGATGCAAGTTCCGGGATTAAGTGATAACCGAACGTTAGAAATTGCCGAAATATCTCGCTCATTGAAATCCTTGGCAAAAGAACTAGAAGTACCAGTAGTTGCACTTTCTCAGTTAAACCGAAGTCTAGAGCAAAGAAGCGATAAAAGACCAATAAACTCCGATCTACGGGAGTCCGGCTCTATTGAGCAAGATGCTGACTTAATTATGTTTATTTATAGAGACGAAGTGTATAACGAACAGAGTACTGAAAAAGGTATCGCGGAAATTATTATCGGTAAACAACGTAATGGTCCAATAGGTACGTCACGTCTTACTTTCCAAGGGCAGTTTTCACGTTTTGATAACTATGCGGGTCCAGCTTTGGAAGATGAATATTAATTTAGCGCTATGAGCTAAATGTTCGCTGAGGCTATATTTATTGGCCTTGCTATACACGAAAAATTTCGTCACCGAGTAAGCCATTAAGTAATGTGATGTGAACGAATGATCTTAAGTTATTGAATTATAGTATAATATTAAATTAGAACGATACTTCTTATCTAGAACTCAGGTTAAATACTAGCGCTATTTTTAGTTCGGAACAAAAAAAGAGATGCTAAATGCATCTCTTTTTTATCACAACCAGTTGTTGTTATTTCTTAACTTTAACTCGTGTGCTTGCAGAAACCTTCGCAGTAATACGACGGTTAACTTCATGAGCAGCTGGAGTATTTGAAGTATCTAATAGTTGGGTTTCACCGAAACCTTTAACGGTTAGACGTTTAGCGTCAATACCATAACGATCAATGAACAAGCTACGTACAGCTTTCGCTCTATCTTCAGATAACTTCATGTTGTAGTCAGCTTTACCTGGAGCAGAAGCGTGACCTTCAATAACGGTATCTGTTGATGGGAATCTCTTCATGAAGTCCGCAAATTCTTTAATTTGTGGGTCAAGAGGGTAATTCACTTCAGCACTATTATTTGAGAACAATACTCTAAGATCTACTGATACTTCCTCTTCTGTAAATATGCTACAGCCATTTGCATCAACTTTGTCAGTTGTTGGAGTATTTGCACACTTGTCTTTATCGTCTGCAACGCCGTCATTATCTGAGTCAGCAGCTTGTACAGCAGCTATCGCACAACCTGTTGCGTCAACTTTAGTTCCATAAGGAGTATTGGCACATAAATCGTTACTGTCATTTACACCATCATTATCACTGTCTCTAGCAGAAGCTGGTGTTGAAGATGACGTTTCGCCAAACGAATATGCTAAACCTAGTTTATAGCCCATGTGAGTATGGCTAGTATCTAAATTTTGGTACGCCGTTATTTCAGTAACGACTTTAAGGTTTTCATTGATATCCCAATGTTTACCAATACCAAGATCTACGTAATAGTCGCTTTCTGCAATTTTAGTAGTCTTAAGTCCACCTAGTATATAAAACAAATCATCTGGTAAAAAATATAATGCGTCTATCCCAAAACGGCTACCTGAATAGTCATCTGGTGTTGCATCGATATCAAGAGCTGCAGCTTCGATACGAGCGGCCCACTGAGGTTTGAATCTAAAACCGAACTCAACACCTAAACCCATACCATTGTCTATATAAAACGGTGCTCCAGTTTCTGCTTGATCAGTTGAATAGTACTCAACAAATCCAGCTACCCATTTCTCGCCTTCTTTATTTGTTTCAGCGTGAGCACTGGCTGCCATGGCTAATGCGACCGCACTAGCGACTAATAATTTTTTCATGTGTGATTTTCCTTAAAATTCCAGTTAACATTAATTTTGGGCTAATTCTACCATTAAATTTATAAATCAAAACATTCTTTCTACGTTTGCCCTGATAAAGTTGCAATTAAATGACGACTGCCTGCTTGGTTCCTATGCTCGCCTAAAATAATACCTTGCCACATGCCTAATGCAAGTGCACCGTTACAAATAGGAATAGTGAGGTTGTTGCCGAGTAAGCTCGCTTTAATGTGAGCCGGCATGTCATCATCTCCTTCATAATTGTGTAAATAGTAAGCCATATTTTCAGGTACCATCTTGTTGATGTGTGTTTCCATGTCTGCTCGGACAGTTGGATCTGCGTTTTCATTGATGGTTAAACTCGCACTAGTGTGCTGGATAAACAGATGTAAGAGACCTGTAGATATTTTTTCTAAGCCCTTGAGTTGGTTGACTACCTCATCAGTAATTAGGTGATAACCTCTAGTCCTCGGAGCTAAAATTAATCGTTGTTGAGTCCACATATCTTATTTACTTATTAAAACACATTTCTAAATATAAATTTCCAGCGGGGTGAGTAAATGGCAAAACCATTTTTCTGCCATCGATTTGATGGTCAATAGAGTGATTTTTTCCGGACACGACAACAGGTGTTGCCATGCCAAAGTGGTAGCCTTTTTTATCTAATTCACTTTTAGCACCACCGCAAATCATGTTGGTTATTTCACCCACCATATCGATTACCTCAGAATCAATACTATCAGGCCTTTCGCCTAGCATTTTATCCATAATTTCGAAAACCAAACTTTCTTCGAAAGATATAGAAAGTGAGCCTTTGATATTGTCACCAACCATACCTATTAATCCTGATACGTCGCCGCCAGCTAGATTATTTTTTTCTTTGCGGCTTATTCGGTACTATGGTGGTGTGTGCCATTGTTTCTAAAACATTCATTAAAGCGAGAATAAATGGATTGATAAATTCAGAATTCATGTATGGAGATTACCCTTAAATTTTACTTTTACTGGCAAGCAGCACATGTCCCGTGCGCTTCGATTGTTTGCTTTACAACTTTAAACCCGACTGTTTCTGCTTGTTTGTTTAGGGTATCTTTTAGTCCTACAGACTGAATTTCTTTAACTTCCCCACAAGTATCGCAAATCAAAAACTGCACAGGGTGATGGCAGTCAAAGTGATGACAAGCGACAAAAGCATTGGTTGATTCGATTTTGTGAATAAGGCCGAACTCCAATAAAAAATCTAAGGTACGGTAAATGGTCGCTGGCTTAGCATTTGATTCAGTTAATTTAAGCGCATCGAGTAATTCATAGGCACCAACAGCCCCTTCATGCCCTAGTAACAAAGCGTAAACTTTCTCTCGCAAAAGAGTAAACCTAGCGCCTTTGTCTTCACAAAATTGCCTAGCTTTATAGACTTGGGCTTCTGCGCCATCATGTTGGTTAGTAATATTCACTTTTTATCCTTTAAAATAAACCTACAAATAATATCACTTATTGTTGTTTATTGGGTAGTTGTATTAATATTGTCGCCGCGTTGCAATCCTATCATGCCGAACATAACTTTAGCGTGTTAATCTTACCATCAATACTATCAGTGTTTATATTTATTATGATTGAACAGAATATACCTATTACCCACGAAACCTACGCTATTTGGTTGATTTTTAGTGGAGACAAAGTGCTAATACCGAATGACCATCCGTCATTGCTAAAGTGTGCTTGGCATGAATTAGGTTTTGCGCATGCTTATAAAGAACAAGTTGTGAAAATTGGTACTTATGATGAATTACCTTGTCTGCTAATTGATATGGGCAACGAAAATGTCGCTCAACAGCACTTTTCCCTAGTTGGTTTGCGCAGTGTGCTAAATGAATGCTCAAATGCTTTTTTTGAAATCGCTGCGCGATCATGGCAAGTGGCGTTATTTATACGTACCCATAGATTTTGTGGCCAATGCGGTTCAAAAATGCAACAAGTAGATTGGGAAATGGCTATGCAATGTACGCGCTGCCAGCATCGATGTTACCCGCGAATATCGCCATGTGTCATAGTCGCTATCCGCCATAAAGACAAAATTCTTTTGGCACAAGGTAAGTCGCAGAAATCCCGAGAAATGTACTCGATAATCGCTGGTTTTGTAGAAAGTGGAGAAACCCTAGAGCAGGCCGTGCATAGAGAAGTGTTTGAAGAGGTAGGTGTGAAAATTACTAATCTAAGGTATTTTGCTAGCCAGCCTTGGCCTTTTCCCCATGCCTTGATGATGGGTTATTTAGCTGATTACGATTCAGGCGAAATACAAGTTGACGGCAGAGAAATATTGACTGCTGATTGGTTTGATCTCGAGCATTTACCCACTACTCCATCGACATTGTCAATCGCCGGTCAATTGGTTGAAAGTACAAAAGAACTTATGAAAAATCATACTGATTAAATCTGTTGTGTTATGCCCATAACCACGAACGGATATTAATTAACCTGAATCTTGGATAAGCCGAACCTCTCGATAACGCTCTTTTTGTATCTAGCGGCGTTGGATTGTTTGGCAATAACACGTTATTAAGTACAACAATCCGCTTTGCTATACACGAAAAATTTCGTTACCGAGTAACATTTAGCTGAGGTTATGTAGACAAAAATATATTAAACCATTGAATGATAATGATATTGTTTAGCTTAAACGATACTTCTTATCCAGAGCTCAGGTTAATTATTGTTGGCTTTAATGGAGTTTGCGCTAGTTTCAAACGGTAAAATCGCTACAATACAGCCAGCTTATGACTTTATACTCAAAGGATTGCAAAATGACGCGCATTTTGCGAAGGCTTGGGTATAGTTTTCAATATTTATAGAGGAAACCGATGCAACAATTGCAAAATGATCGATACCTGAGGGCTTTATTGCGCCAGCCAGTAGACGTAACACCTGTATGGATGATGCGCCAAGCGGGCCGATACTTACCGGAATATAAAGCCACACGTGCAGAAGCCGGCGACTTTATGTCTCTGTGTAAAAACGCCGAGCTAGCATGTGAAGTGACTTTGCAGCCATTGCGTCGATTCGACCTTGATGCAGCGATCCTATTTTCGGACATTTTAACTATTCCTGATGCGATGGGCTTAGGTTTGTATTTTGAAACCGGTGAAGGCCCAAAATTTGAACGTCCCTTGACGTGTATGGCCGATATTCAAAAGTTGCCGGTGCTCGATCCGGAAGATGAACTCGGTTACGTGATGAATGCTGTGCGTACTATTCGTAAAAATCTGAATGGTGAAGTGCCGCTAATTGGTTTTTCGGGAAGCCCTTGGACGTTGGCCACCTACATGATTGAAGGCGGTTCAAGCAAAGCTTTTACTAAGATCAAAAAAATGGCTTTTAGCGAGCCACAAGCGTTACATTTATTATTGGATAAACTCGCCGACTCAGTCATTCTATACCTCAATGCTCAAATCGCTGCGGGCGCTCAGTCTGTTATGGTATTTGATACTTGGGGGGTGTTGTCTGGCCGTGATTACAAAGAGTTTTCGTTGCAGTATATGCATAAAATTGTGGATGGCTTAACCCGCGAAAATGATGGGCGTAAAGTGCCTGTTACTTTATTTACAAAGAACGCTGGATTATGGCTTGAATCCATTGCTGATACCGGTTGTGACGCGGTCGGATTAGATTGGACCGTGGATATGGCTGATGCAAAAAAACGTATCGGGCATAAAGTGGCGCTTCAAGGCAATATGGATCCGTCTATGTTGTATGCTCCAGCGGCAAGAATTGAACAAGAAGTGCAATTGATCTTGGATGGCTTTGGTAAAGGAGAAGGACATGTCTTTAACTTAGGGCATGGTATTCACTTAGATGTGCCACCAGAAAATGCTAAAATCTTCATTGATGCAGTGCATAGTTTAAGTAAACCGTTTCATCTGTAAGGCATAAACTCAACGCTCGGTTATGCGTAATCGAGCTGTACTGTTAAATGTGAATACCAGTCAGCAGCATCTTTCATTCTTGGTGTACGCTCTTAATGTCTTTGTGGCACTCGAAGGTTATTTCTTCGCCAGAAGCGCAAAGCTGTTTAGCACAGACTTGCTCACATTTTTTATCGATTTCTAGTACACCTATTCCTGCACTATTTAACAGCGTACGCACCTTATGCCCTTCAGGTTTTCGGTGCTGAATGCGCATATTCCTGCGTTGCGTAAACCAATTTAGCGGTGAATATTTGCTATAAAGAACACGGTTGAGGGTATCAAACCAGTTGAGCAGCTTTTCAGGAAATTCATTTTTAATACCGCTACTGGTAATTTGAGTAATATGAGGACTGTTTTGCCTGAACCGTAAACTTATGTCATATACAAAAGAGTAGTGTACGTCGCCAGATAATATAACAAAGTTGGGGGGCGTTTTGCGATTGCGGAATATATTTAACATGACGCTGGCCGTCCCTTTGTGTGCCATCCAGTTTTCAGCATCAACTGTCAATGCTTGGCCAAAAAAGGTAAAAATTCGCTGTATAGTTTCAATCAATTTCACGCCAAATACGGGAGCGGCTGAAACCATGATAATCGACTCTTGGCCGATTAGCTCTTGTTGTACATCACACAATGCTTCCCAGTCCATTAACCCCGACGGTTTTGTTAAACTGGATTCTGACCGCCAACGTTGAGTGCGAGTATCCAAGACAACAATTTTGGGCAAAGTATCTAGGTGAAAGTGCCAATGCTCCTAGGCTAATAATTTGTCGACTAAGGCGTCGTGTTCGGTGATGCCATGATGACTAAAATGCGCCTTACAAGCAGTGTGAAGAGGTTGTAAAATGTCAGGTTTGTTACCCCAGCCTTGGCATAGCCAGTAGCCAATCAAGGCATTACCTACAATACGTTTTGCAAATTCATTTTGATAGACCGCTTCTTCCCAACCACGGGTTAAATTCCAATCATCTGTGACATCATGATCATCAAAAATCATGTAAACGGGCACATGTGCTAGTGCTCTACGGACTTGACTTAACCCCGCTGAAAATTTGTCTATCGCTACCTTTTCCTGCGCAAATTTTGATTGAAATACTGGAGGAATATCAGCATCGGACAGCTTCACTATTTGCCACATTTCTGGCGACCAAGTCAAAATGTACATCGCTATTACTTCAGCAAATGACACCAAGTGATTGTTGGCGTTTACCGATGTGAAAATAGGTTTTCTTTTGCCAGCGAAAAAATTGCGATAAGTATTGTCTGTGGCTGATGTATCGGGTAATAGCTCAGGTCTTTGATAGTAGCAATCTGCATGGTCAAATATCTCTTTGCTGTTACTAACCACTGCACCATGTAGCTCTTCATGAAATAATCCCAATTGTTCAATGGTTTGCTTAATAGCAACGAGAGTGGGGCCGGCTACGTCGTCTGCATAGATTTGATCACCGGACATCATCAGTAGGTTGGGGGGCTCTACTTCTCCAGCTAAAGCTCGTTGGAGCTGACTATCAACTACGCACAAGCCGTCGTCACTGTTATGATGAGGTTTGCGGCAAGAGCCATGTAAGATTCGTTTTATGCTTTTGGATACGACAAAACTTGGGTGAGACTGTCCACAGTAAAGCAGCTTTGCACAAACTTCTGTGATGGATGCGGCCTGTTGTTTTTCGTCGATTAATTGAATGTCATAGCTTACGCGGGAACCACAGTCGATATGACTAACAGGATTGATTGTGAGCAGGTTAATAAATGCATGTTCACCCACTTGAATGGTGGAGACTTGCTGATTATCTAATTCGCTTTCAAACCACACTTTGTGTAATTCAGGATTAAACAACTTTGCCAAAAAACGGTATTTTTTTGATGTTATCATCCAGACACTAACTTGCTCAGCATTAGCCTGGCGAATAATCGGGCCAGCTAATACCTGAGGAAAAGTCTGTGCGGGTTGCATAGGCAAAGTACTTATTTAAATAACTGATTCAAGTAAGCGGCTATTCTGACTCCGCCCATTTGCAGGCGTTGCTTAACCGCAGGCAAATGTTGGTACTGATAGTCCCACGATAGCTTAGTATCTTGCGGATACAACGTTTTCCTCACTTCAGTACTTTCTTTTATCCATATCGCCGGGTCTGTCACCATCCATTCTTTCGCTTGTTGTTTAGTTATTTTTTTAGTTAAGCGCTCAGTCCATTCTGAATAAGATAGCTTTTGGCGATCAATTAACTGCGAGTCCCACACGCGATGCAGGTTTGAGTCTTCCCAGAAAAAATTAACCTTAATCTTGTTGCCGCCCTGATCGATATCGGTACCAGAGTGCAAAGGTTGATGTAAATCTCCTATGATATGCACAATAAACCTTAGGGCTAATTGTTTTTCCTGACGACTACCTTTGCTACTGACTAATTGTTTGGAAAACATTTCAAGGGCTGTCACTGCATCGCCCTCTGATGGCGCATTTTCAATATGGTAAGAGTGGCCATCATGCACATTTACATAGTGCCAAGGGCTGGCCGTTTTTCGCCAAAATTCACTTGGGTCAGAACGCATTTCATCAGCATAAGTTGATGCTTCAGCTAAATCTTCATTAGGTAGCAAGGCTGAAACTGCAGCTTGTGCGTTTGCAGTTAAATATTGTTCAGCGATGGCGCCTGTGATTCGATGCCCAGTTTGCCCCCAGCTTAACGCTTGAAAACTCGAAACAGAGATTGTCAGGCCTAGGATTAATTTAGTTAGTTTCATTTGCTGTATCCGTTTGTCTCATTAAAAATGTATTATTGTTGAGGAAATTTTGCATGCAAGGCATCGACTAGTTGTTGATGAATCCCTGCAAAACTGCCATTACTCATAACCAGTATGTGGTCTCCTTGACTGGGCATATGAGACGATTGATTTTACTAGTAAATCCATATCCTTATAAAGCATTGCGGTTATTTCACTTTGTGCTAAAAGGTCGTCCATAGACCAGGTTAGGCTAGTCGGTTCAAAAATAAACACATGATTGGCTTGTTTCCAAGAAGCGGCCAAGGTGTCTTTATGTACCCCCATTTTCATAGTGTTTGATCGAGGTTCTAGCACGGCTAAGATTCGGGCGTCGCCAACTCTTGCTCGTAAACCATTAACGGTTGTAGCTATGGCTGTAGGGTGGTGGGCAAAATCATCATATAAGGTAATATCGTTAATTTGTGCTACGACTTCCATTCTGCGTTTTACGTTTACGAATTGACCTAGCGCTGCTGTTGCTACTTCACTGGTGACTCCACTATGTTTGGCGGCGGCTATCGCCATCAATGCATTGTTAACATTGTGCTCACCAAGTAACTCCCAATCTACTGTACCGCTAGGCTGTCCTTTAAACATAACCTCAAAGTAGGACCCGTCAGCGGAGGTATTGGTTACCTGCCAGTCACCGCCAATAGACTGAACCGGCGTCCAGCATCCCATATCTAAAACGCGGGTCACATTCAGATCATGCTTGGGATGCAGGACTAAGCCATTGTTAGGCACCATACGTAATAAATGATGAAATTGTTTTTGAATAGCTGGTAAATCGTCAAAAATATCAGCGTGGTCAAACTCTAAATTATTTAGTATCAGCGTATTTGGACGGTAATGGACGAACTTTGAACGTTTGTCGAAAAATGCGCTATCGTATTCATCTGCCTCAATGACAAAAAATGGACTGTCGCCTAAACGGGCTGATACATCGAAGTTTTGAGGAATTCCGCCAATTAAGAATCCAGGTTTAAGGCCCGCGAATTCTAGTATCCACGCTAACATGCTAGCAGTACTCGTTTTGCCGTGTGTGCCAGCAACGGCCAATACCCAACGATCTTTTAGAACATTTTCTAGTAACCACTGAGGACCACTAATATAGGGTAAGTTTCTATTGAGTACATATTCAACGGCTTGGTTGCCACGAGAAAGTGCATTTCCAATTATCACCATATCGGGCTCTGGTGAAAACTGTACGGGATCGTATCCCTCAAATAGTTCAATGCCTAAAGATTCTAATTGAGTGCTCATAGGCGGGTAAACATTGCTGTCGGAGCCCGTCACTTTGTGACCCATTGCCTTGGCAATTACCGCGATACCGCCCATGAAAGTGCCACAAATTCCTAAAATATGGATATGCATACATTGCCTATACAAATTGCTAATGGCAGTAGGTTATCAGAACAATATTGGCTAACCCAATCAAGATTGTAAAAAAATGCAAATTTGCTGGTTACTTTTTCTGGTTATAAAGCATTCCGTTAGGTTACTGAGATTATTGTTGTTAGCAGGTACAATTATTTTGTATTGTGGCAATAGCAATAATAAAAACAAGCCACTTATCTTTGTCCCTACAAACAATAAGGTAGTAATACTGATGAAAAGATTAAATTCGCAATTGCAAGACGACGGCGCGCCAATGGAGCTGATCTTGTTGCTCAGAACACTTTTAGCCGGCTGTAAAGAAATCTCATTCCGGGTGAGTCAAGGTGCTTTGGCTGGAGTACTCGGTTCAACATTGAGTGAAAACGTACAAGGTGAAACTCAGAAAAAACTAGATGTTATTTCTAATCAGATATTGAAAGATATTCTAAGTGAGTCAGGTTATGTTAAAGCTATATCGTCTGAAGAGGAAGACGATGTAGTGGGGTGCAACCCAAACGGTAATTATTTAGTCAGCTTTGATCCATTAGATGGTTCTTCGAATACAGATATTAATAGTTTGATTGGCACTATTTTTTCAATTACCCACGCCCCACAGTGGATGGAACCGGATGACCCATCAGCATTTTTACAGCCAGGTACACAGATAGTTGCCGCGGGTTATGTGCTATACGGTCCATCAACCATGCTTGCCTTAACGACAGGTAAAGGTACGCACTTATATACCTTGGATAAAACCCATGGCGGTTTTTTGTTAACTACAGCCAATGTAAAAGTACCGGTGCAAACATCTGAGTATTCTATTAACGCGTCGAATCAACGTCATTGGCTTGGCTCTACTCAAGAGTACATTGCAGATTTATTAGCTGGTAGTGAAGGTCCAAGAGGTAAAGATTTTAACATGCGTTGGGTGGCCGCTATGGTGGGTGATATCCATAGAGTATTGTGTCGCGGCGGTATATTTTTATATCCGTTTGATAATCGGGAGCCAGAAAAGGCCGGTAAACTTCGCTTGTTATATGAGGCAAACCCTATGGCATTCTTGATTGAGCAAGCCGGTGGATTAGCAGATACAGGTGCAGGGCGTATTATGGAAGTGATGCCAGAGGCCATTCATCAAAGAGTGCCGGTTATTTTAGGTTCTAAAGAAGAAGTTGAAGCTTGCCTCGCGTATAAATAAGTATTTAGGCCAAAATAGATTGGCATACAGAATAAAGTGGCGTCTATTTGACGTCGCTTTAACTTAAAATAAGATCGACAATTGTACTTCTGCGTATTTAAGTAGCACAGGCTAATCAATGAGCAAGTGTTTGTTCTTACCTTTATTGATTGGCAAGTAATAAAGTTACCAGCATAGTATTTCCACTCTCGATAGCAAAAATCATCGACATCAGAATTGATTTCTATTAATTTATTCAATAATTTGAAAGATTATTCGCAACTATGTAGAAGAAATCTTAGGCGACTATCTTTCAGCAGCAATTAATAGGGATGCTAATTAATGAACACAGAGATAACGATTTATTTGTTAGAAGATAATGAAGACGACGTTTATCTCTTTAAACAAATAATTAATACGGATGACAGTTGTAAGTATACAACCATTGTTTTTGATTCAGTTGCTGGCATCGAAAGAACCTTACAAAATATTATTCCTGATTTACTGATTGTTGACCTAAATATTCCCGAGAGTTTTGGCTTACAAACCCTAAGAGACGTAAAGGAAGTTAGTCAGGATATTCCAATTATCGTGCTGACAGGAAGTGATGAAACATTGGGCTTACAAGCCATACAACTTGGTGCTCAAGACTATTTGTTAAAAGGTGAAATTCACCCTCAAGCTTTAAAAGAGCAATTAGATTTGCCAGAGAGCGAAGCATTCTGTATGCAGCACTTGAAGAATTAGCTGTTAAAGACAAATTGACCGATTTGTATAATCGAGCGGCTTTTGATCATCGGTTAGAGGATTTTGAAGCTGATTTTCACCGTTATGGTCGTTCTTATGCTCTGATATTATTTGATATCAATGACTTTAAATCTATTAACGATACACATGGTCATGCCGTTGGAGATATTATTCTGCAGCAAGTAGCGCAACGTTTGTTGATGTTTAATAGAGCTAGTGATTTCGTTTGTCGTTATGGCGGCGACGAATTTATATTAATTACACCAAATATTACCCGTCTCGAATTGTTATCGGAAATAATCGAGAATAAACGCGCAATCATAAATGATAAGTATGCACTTAAATCACCAAGCAATGAACTAATTTACATTGATGTCTCAATTGCAATTGGTGGTGCTATTCGAAGCTTAGATGCTGTGACTAGCCAAGCATTAATCGAAGTTGCTGATGGCAATATGTATCTTGATAAGAAAAATAAATCCCATCAAACAAGCGATATTAAAAGGATCTAACTGTCTGGCCGCAGACATTTGTTTGTGTCATGGTCCTACAGGAATGTTTTTTTACCAGTAAATAAACGTTTTAAAACAAACTCTTTGGTTATGAAAAAGCCGATAAATCATTGGATTCACTCATTAAATTGTAATTAAAAATGTCAATTTAGGACTGGTACTTTGTATTCTTTTTTGTTGTAATGAAATGAAGTACGGGCATCTTAGCGTGATATATGAATATTGGATGGCGAGAGTACATCAAATCTAGTTTCAGACAAGCATCTAAATTCCACTCTATTGGGATTGAGTTTGGTATGCAAAATCTGCATATATCTTGTTTGCAAAACGTCAACGGTTTATTAACTTGGGTCCATCAAGAGACGATTAAGTTAGAGGAGTGGCAGGAACAGCTTAAGTCAGTTGTTGAACAACAAAAATGGCTTAACACTCGCTGTAATGTAGTATTGTCAATCTCCAAATACCAGATTATGCAGCTAGACAAACCTGCCGTAGAAGATGCAGAAGTCGCACAAGCGCTGCAATGGAGTGTTAAAGAACATTTCCCCAGTGATGAATCTCTCGTAATTGATTACTTTGACCCACCTAATTCTTTATCCAAAATTCCACAAGTCAATGTTGTTGCTATCCCTGAGGAAGAGATTTGTGAGATCCGAAATGGTGTGTTGAACGCAGGTCTGGTGCTTGCTCAAATTGGCATCGAAGAATTGGCCATTTGTAAATTATTGCCGTTTAGTGAAGAAGCGGCAATCGTGTTGAAACAAGAGCAAGGTGGGCAGCTAAGTCTAAATATTATTAAACAAGGTAAGCTCTTCTTTTCCCGTCGATTGAGTGGCTATGAAAATTTGGGCAGTTTGTCGCCCGAAGAGTTAGCGATGGGTATAGTTGACAACCTAGGCCTTGAAGTGCAACGGTCGATGGATTATTTCGAAAGTCAGTTGCGTCAAGCACCAGTTAAAAAGTTGTATCTCGCCTTAGATACTGCTCACCAAGAGGCGTTAGCGGTTCTTATTAAGGATTTGATTTTTATTTCAGTTGAAAAATTTACGCCTGAAATTGACAAAGAGCAAAGTCTAGAGCTGTCACCCAATAGTTTCACCAGCCTAGGTGCAGCCTTAATCGGTGATGAGGTCTCGCCCGAATGAAACATAGCATTAATCTCTATTCAGCCAAGTTACAACCACAGTTAAGGTTGCTTTCGCTGCCATTTGTCTTAATTTCTTGGGGACTTGTTCTGGCTATTTTCTTAGCCATTGATGGTTATTTGGTTTTTTCTGATCAAAAGCTAGCAACAGACTTACAGCGTTTGGAAAATGAGAGAACTCAGAAGAGTGCATTGCTCAGTTCTTTGCAGCTTGAGTTAGAAAACGTGGCGGAAGATCCGAAGCTAGTCGAAGAGGTGGCGAAAAAGCAACAAACTGCCAGAGTGAAAAATAGAGTCTACAAAGAATTGGCGGGGCAGGCGTCCGAGAAAAGTAGTGGATTTGCTAAGTTAATGGTTGATTTAGCCGAAAATTATCATAGTGAATTGTGGCTTACCAGTATATATTTCGATCGCCAAAGCGTACGAATAGAGGGGGCTGCAGACAATTCAGCGGTTATTCCGATATGGGTCAATAATTTAGGTAGGTCGAAATATTTTAAAGGGCAGGAGTTTTCTGATACGCGTATTTATCGTGATGATGGCCAACAACTAAATTTTGTATTGTCCTCCGACAATAGTAAAAACACTGCTCAGGTGACGAATTATGAATGAATCTAAAGATTCGGAATTTGAGAAACTTTCTATTAAGTTCCTTAATTTAAGTGTCAGAGAGCAAGTCATGATTCTTGTGGCAGGTGTTGTTCTTATTCTACTGTTAATGTACACCTTGCTGTTAGAACCGACCTTTGACGAAACCAAAAAACTAAAGACCAATATTGCTAGTGTAAAAAGTGAACTTACCACCATAGATTCACAATCCGCAGCATTGATGGCGCAACTGCAAATCGATCCAAACGTTTCGATTCGTAAGCGTATTGCACAGATAAATGAGCAAATAGCTTCGTTGGACGAAACCTTACATTCGAAGATTAGTAATTTAGTACCTGCAAATCAAATGGGGCAGGTGCTTGAGAGCGTTCTGGCCAGTAGCAAAGGCATTAAACTTGTTAGTTTAGAGTCAATTACGCCAACGCCGTTATACCTTAAGTCTGCCGCTGAAGATGAACAGCAAGTTGAGCCAGATCTTTTTCGGCATGGTGTGAATATCACATTGGAAGGGAAATACTTCGAAATTCAGGCCTATTTAGAAAAATTAGAGTCACTCAAGTGGAAGTTTTATTGGCAAAAGTTTGATTATAAAGTTGAACAATATCCAATCGGGCAGCTTGAATTGGAAATTTATACTGTCAGTACTAGCAGAGCATTTATAGGGGTATAAGGTGTGCGTTTACTAATTTTTATGTCTCTATGGATTAGCCAAATTACGTTGGTTGATGGAAAAAACCTACGAGATCCAACTGAGCCCAAAGGGGCTGCTAGTCAGCAAGAAATGCTGAATGGTGGCTAGGAATCATTGGTGTTAAATGCAGTGTTTGTTAATGGTCAAAATAAATATGCCGTTATTAATGGTAAGCAATATCAAGTGAATGACCTTGTGCTTGGTAACAAACTTATTCAAATTGAGCAGAATCAAGCGGTACTAAATACAAGTAGTGGGCAAAAGACACTATTTATTAATAACCACAACATTAAAAAAGATATCAATGATGGATTTTAGAAAATTACTATATATTAGTTTGCTCGTTGTCGTTTGTGGCTGTCAAACTCATCAAACTAAGAGTGTGGTTGAAAGCTCGATGGATTCGGCTATTGCTGAGTTTGATCAACCAAAAGATTCAGCATCAAAGCCCCTAGATGAAGTACCTGATGCCGTTAATCAGGCTTTATTGCCCACTCAAGATGGGCCAACTGATCAGCTTTTTGGTGTTGCTAAGTACGATATTAATGCACAGAAATTGCCTGCGACGGTATTTTTTAGCAGCATCGTAAAAGATACGCCTTATAGTGTGGCCATCCATCCTGAGGTAACCGGTGACATTACTTTAGATTTAAAACAAGTCTCTTTGCAGGATGTTTTTGAGCTGGTGTCTGAGCTGTATGGATTTGAAATTGAGCGTAAGCAAAATATCTACCGGGTATACCCAGCAGGTATGCGTACCGAGACGTTTGCGGTCAACTATTTGTTGATGAAAAGAAATGGAATGACCCAAACTAGCATCACATCGGGTGGTGTATCACAAGCTTCCTCAGGTAGTAGCGGCAACAGTAATAATCAAACCAATTCAAATGGCTTAAATGGTTTTAGCGGCAATAGTAGTACAGGTGGCAATGGCAGTAGTGGTACTTCTAACAGTGGGAATGGAACCAATATCTCTACTACAACCGAAACCGATTTTTGGACGGATTTGTTAGCAACGCTTGAGTCTATGATCCCTGCTGATGATGGCCGAAGTGTGATGGTCACGCCACAAGCTGGATTGGTTACTGTGCGGGCCTTACCTGACGAAATTAGAGCTGTGAAAGCATTCCTAACAGTGTCCGAAGAAATAGTCCAAAGACAAGTTATCCTAGAAGCGAGGATCATCGAAGTGTCACTCAATGATGGTTATCAGCAAGGAATTAATTGGGGACAAATTTTAGCAAATGGCGGTTCTACTGATTTTCAATTTTCAACTACTGCCGGAAATATAGGTAATTCAATTAGTGCAGCCCTTGGCAATGTCACTAGCTTATCATTTGTCAATAAAGATTTTTCAGGGGTGCTGTCATTGCTATCTACTCAGGGCAATGTTCAAGTACTGTCTAGTCCCAGAGTGACTGCTACTAATAACCAAAAAGCAGTCATTAAAGTAGGTGATGACGAGTATTTTGTCACCGATGTCTCTAGTCAAAGTACCATTTCTGCAAGTAGTACGTCTGTGGTACCTAACATAGAGTTAACGCCTTTCTTCTCGGGAATTGCATTAGATGTTACGCCGCAGATCAACAAAAATAACGAAGTGTTGTTGCATGTTCATCCATCCGTTATTGAAACAGAAGAACAAGAAAAAGTGGTCACCTTGAATGAAGAGCAATATATCTTGCCACTAGCACAAAGCAATATTCGTGAATCTGATACGGTTATTAAAGCAAAATCAGGAGAAATTGTTGTGATTGGCGGGTTAATGCAATCAATCATATCCACCTCAGAATCACAAACACCGCTGTTAGGTGATATTCCTATCTTAGGAAATTTATTCAAAAGCGTAAGTGATAAGGAAATCAAAAAAGAACTGATTATTTTAATTCGTCCAACGGTTGTGAATAGTGAGACTTGGAAGCAAGAGTTGAGTCGTAGTAAAAATCAGATGGCTGATTGGTTGTTAGTGGATTAAACATGTATTTGTACCACTATGGTATTAAAGAACTACCTTTTACGCTGACTCCTAACACCAGTTATTTTTTCGGTTTGCCCAGTCATAAAGAAGCGATTCAGGTTTTACTAACAGCGTTGAATTCTGGTGAAGGCTTCATAAAGGTGACTGGTGAAGTTGGCACTGGAAAAACACTAATTTGTCGCAAGTTATTGAATGAATTGCCACAACACTTTGTTGCGGCTTATATACCCAACCCATATTTAACCCCTGCTGAATTACGTAGGGCTGTGGCCGGCGAGCTTAATGTAGTGCTAACAGAACAGGCTGATCAGCAAGAGTTTACTCAGCGCCTTCAACAGCGTCTGATTCAGTTAAGTCATGAATGTAAAGGTGTAGTGCTGATCATTGATGAAGCTCAAGCCTTACCCTTAGAAAGCATTGAAGCATTGAGGCTCATTACGAATTTAGAAACAGAGACACGTAAGTTGATTCAAGTAGTGTTATTCGGGCAACCGGAACTAAATGACAAATTGGCTTTACCAGAACTGAGGCAGTTAAAGCAGCGCATTACTTTTGCCTATACTTTACAATTGATGGACGTCGATCAAGTCTATCAATACGTTAAACATAGAATGCTTGTTTCGGGCTATAAAGGCACTGAAGTCTTTGATCGCAGGTGTTGCAAGATATTGTACAAAGCGAGTTTAGGTACGCCGCGTGTTGTGAATGTTTTGTGTCATAAAGCACTAATGTTAGCCTATGGAGAGGGGCAAAAAGTAGTGACTCCTACCTACTTGAAGCTGGCAATTAAAGACACAGAAGCAGCCACGCCTACCTCAAATTGTTTGCACAATGTCCTGATCGGTTTTTGTTGTGTGATCTTGATTATGGTCGCTGGCTATTTTGGCTTTATGAGGTTTTTTGCATGAGCGTTATCAACAAGATGTTGCAAGATCTCGAAAAGCGCGAAGCGAACTCATCGCCGATAAATGCTGACTATCAACCACCCACTAAAAAGCCTAGTCAAACTAGAGTCATTATCTTGTTGCTGGTGGCTGTGTCTGCCATTGTTTATGCTTTGCTGAGTAATTCGAATTTTCTCGGTGTTGATGAAACCACGCAGACTCCGATTCAGCAAGAGCAAAAATTACAGCAACAAGCCAAAGTTGAGACAAGCGGTTCGGCAAAAAAAATGGCCGTGGTGGAGCCGAGTATCAAAGTGCAGCAAGCGCCTGTTGCCCCAGTGGTTATTCAGGAAAAACCTGTTATTCCCCCAGCGCTGCAGCATATCGCTGAAACCGAAGTAGAATACAATGAGCCGGCCCAAGAGATTATATTGCCGGAACAGTCGGTGGTACCAGAGGCAAGGCCAATAGTAGAACCTTTGGCCGCTGTAGAAACGGTGCAGACTCCCATTAAAGAGCCTGCTACTTTTAAAATGAGTGGTAGTGGACGCAATAAGCAGCTTCAAGAATTAAAACAGAATATTTCAGAAAACTTGGCGGCGGGTAACTTGACCTATGCAAGCGCTTTCTTACAAAGGTTGTTGCAATTAGAGAAAGATAACATCAGCGCCCGCAAAAAATTAGCATCAATCAAATTTTCGCAAGGTAATTACGTACAAGCCAAATTATTGCTGACAGATGGAATTGAGATGTTTCCACAGAGGGCTGATTTTAAGATGATGCTGGCGCGAATCCATGTCGCACAAGGTCAAAAAATAGAAGCAATGGATTTACTTAAAGGCTTTCAGCCACAGAATGATTCAGAAGATTTTCTCGCTTATCGGGCCGGATTAGCTCGTGAGCTAAAGCAACCAGAGACGGCTAAAGCCGACTATTTAGTGTTGACACGTATCGCACCAAATAATGGTAAGTGGTGGCTCGGATTAGCCATAGTAGAAGATCAAATCGGCCATACTGAATCTGCGCTACAGGCATACGAGAAAGCTAAACAATCGAATCAACTTGAAAATGTAGTTAACGCCTTTGTCGAACAAAGAATAAAAATATTGATGGGTGCGAAATGAGACCAAAAGTCAAAATTCGCTTAGGCGATTTATTATTGCAGAATGGCATCATCAGCGAAGCTCAACTGATGCAGGCCTTGGCTGCTCAAAAAGAGTCGGGGCGAAAGTTAGGGGTAATGCTAATTGAGCTGGGCTTTGTTACTGAAAGCCAATTATTGTCGTTTTTATCTCAGCACTTAAAAGTTCCCCACATAGATATCAATAAACACAATGTTACCAGTGCTGCAGTTAATCTATTACCTGAAGTACAAGCTAGGCGTCACCGTGCTCTGGTATTAGAAGATAAAGGTGATCGGCTGCTAATTGGAATGAGTGACCCTGCAGATTTGGCCGCTATTGATGTGCTGTCAAGAATACTGCCAAAGCCGATTGATGTTGCAGTGGTCAGTGATGGGCAATTACTTCAAGCGTACGATAATTTATATCGCCGTACTAATGAAATAGCTTCATTTGCTCAAGAGTTAGCAGAAGAATATCAAGACGATAGCGAATTTGATTTTGACAGTGGTGTTGGCGACGAACAAGACACTACGGTTGCACGGTTATTGCGCTCAATTTTTGAAGATGCGCTACAGGCAAAAGCATCAGATATCCATATCGAGCCAGATGAAAAAATGCTGCGAATACGGATGCGTGTGGATGGCGTGTTACAAGAAAATGTTATTCAAGAGAATAATATTGCATCAGCTTTAGTTTTACGATTAAAGCTGATGTCTAGTCTAGATATTTCCGAGAAACGTCTTCCTCAAGATGGACGCACTAGCATACGTATAAAAGGACATATTGTTGACGTTAGGGTTTCCACTATGCCAATTCAAGGTGGTGAGTCGGTAGTGATGCGATTGTTAGATCAGTCTGCAGGTATACTCAGTTTAGAGCAAACAGGTATGCCGAATAATATACTGGCACGTTTTAGAGGGTTGTTGCACAGACCCCATGGCATGATTTTGGTGACGGGACCAACGGGCTCGGGTAAAACCACCACTTTATATGGTGCACTTAGTGAATTGAATAAAGCCGCCACCAAAATTATTACGGTGGAAGATCCTATTGAATACCGCTTGCCTAGAATTAACCAAGTACAAACCAATAACAAAATTGGACTGAGTTTTTCCAATGTTTTACGTACCACCTTACGACAAGATCCCGATATCATCATGGTGGGGGAAATGCGTGATAAAGAAACAGCAGAAATTGGCCTAAGAGGCGCATTAACCGGTCATTTAGTGCTATCTACATTGCATACTAATGACGCCATCAGTAGCGCCATCAGACTATTGGATATGGGAGCTCCAGGTTATTTAGTCGCGAGTTCGTTGCGGGCTGTTATGGCGCAAAGATTAGTCCGTAAAATTTGCGACAATTGTCGAACCGATTACCAGTTAAATCATGAAGAATTGGTGTGGCTTAATGGCCTAGATAAGCACTTAGGATCGGTCACTTTCAAAAAGGCAGAGGTTGTCAGAATTGCAACCAAACTGGCTATAAAGGGCGGGTGGGCGTTTTCGAATTATTAGAGATGACTGAAAGCATGATGAATGCTTTGAAAATGAACGACACAGTTGCTTTTAGCCAATATGCAGAAAAAAGTACCGGTTTTGTGCCCTTAGCTAAAGTGGCCTTAATGTACGCCAAAATGGGTGTCACAACTGTTGATGAAGTATTAAAGTTAATTGAGATGGTGTTCGATGAAAACTTTGACAATAATGCTAAGCAGTCAGAAGAAGACACAGAGCAGCCGCTATCAAATGAGCCCAACGATAGTCTAAAAGAGCAAGAAGGTGTTCAGCAAGCCGATGTAGCGATAAAAAGTTCAACCCTAGAACTGGCACCACTAGAACCACCGCAAGGAGGTGACAATGGCTAACTTTAACTATAAAGCGAGAAAGCCCTCAGGGGAGTTAGCGACAGGTGTGTTAGAGGCAAGTGATGTTAATGCGGTTGCGCAAATACTGTCCAGCCGTAACTTTGTGCCTATTGATATTACCCAGAGTAATGATGCTGAGGCAACTGAAACTAAAGAGTTAGGGGTTTCTTTCTTTACGCCAGCCATAAAGCTGGATGATCTTGTTATGTTCTCTAGGCAAATGTATTCATTAGCAAAATCAGGCATACCGATTTTGCGTGCAGTGAAAGGCTTGGCCGACACCACAAGTTCTAAACGTATGAAGGTCGCCCTGTATGATGTGGCAGATGGATTAGAACGCGGAAGAACACTTTCAACGGCGCTAAATCGGCATCCAAAGGTATTTAATCGACTGTTTGTCAGTATGGTCCACGTCGGTGAAAACACCGGTAAATTAGATGACGCTTTTCATCAATTGTCTTACTACCTTGAAAGAGAAATGGAAACCCGTAAACAAATTAAGTCAGCTACTCGCTACCCAATATTTGTATTGGTAGCCATTGTTGTTGCTATGGTTATTATGAACATGGTGGTGATCCCTGTTTTTGCTGATATGTTTAAATCGTTCGGTGCCGAATTGCCGTTAATGACAAGGATCCTTTTAAGTACGTCTGAATTTTTTATGACTAAGTGGCACTACTTGCTAGGGGCCATCATACTGAGTGTTTTCTTACTGGTTCGATATTTAAAAACCGAACGAGGTAAATATAAATGGGACAAAGCTAAGTTACGCTTACCTATAGTAGGTACTATTTTTGAACGTACGATTTTAGGTCGCTTCTGTCGTAGTTTTTCAATGATGTTGGTTTCAGGTGTACCTTTAACAGCCGCATTAAATTTAGTATCTGAAGCGGTTGGTAACAGCTTTATGGCCGATAGGGTGTTAACAATGCGCAAGAGCATTGAGAAAGGTGAAAGCTTATCTAGGGTCGCTAGTAGTAGTAAGCTTTTTACCCCCTTGGTCTTACAAATGATTAATGTGGGTGAAGAAACTGGCCGAGTGGACGAGCTGTTGTCAGAAGCCGCAGAATTCTATGAAAGAGAAGTAGATTACGATTTAAAAAGTCTAACCGCCAAAATTGAACCGATACTAATTATGGTGGTGGCGGCCATGGTGTTAGTGCTTGCGCTAGGTATTTTTACCCCAATGTGGGATATGATGAGCGCTATAAAAGGCTGATTGCGGTGCAAAAACATGAAGCGGCAGTAGAGCGTAACCGAGGCTTATTTAATACTATTTTGGTAGTGGTGGTGTTTGTGGCGTTAATCGCGGGTTTTCTGTATTACCTGAATGATAATGCCAAAGATATTAGGCGTTTGTCATTTGAGAAACTGGCCGATACCTTTAATGCCAGTGTTAATAATGCTCATTGGCAATGGCAAGCTGAAGGTCGACCTGAAAAAATAGTGGTCGCCATGTATGCCAGTCAATTGAGTGAAGAAAAGACATTAATCGAAACCGAAAAACAACCAATGTACATGGATGGTAAAGGTTGGCCTAAAGTTGAAGAAAGCGCTAAAGGCTGTACAAAATTATGGAATATGGTGCTAGGTTTTCCATTAGAGGTTGATGGTTATGAAGTCGTCGTCAACTTTCATTCTGGGGAATCATTAACTGGTAATAAAATCGATTCTACCTGTCGATATCAATTGTTATCAGGCGCTTACTTTGATTATAAAATGAAGTTAGGCCAAGTGTTAAAATTAGAATACTTAAATTAAATTACGTTTTGCTGGAGTATATAAATGTTGATTATTAATCGTAGGCTTTGCAGTCAAAGTCAAAACAAGCAAACACAACAAGGATTTACCCTAATAGAGTTAGTGATTGTTGTGGTCATATTGGGATTATTGGCTGCTACAGCGCTACCTAGGTTATTAGACGTAACAACCGATGCTGAAGATGCCACCGTTGAAGGAGTTGCTGGTGGGTTCGCTACAGGTGTTGGTCTAGTCAGAGCGCAATGGGAGTTAGAAGGACGACCTAAAGAAAATAACGGCTCAGATTCTACCTATATCACTATCGAAGGCATTCAAGTCGGTATTGACAAGAATACTGGTTACCCCACTGGACAACTGGATACCGACTCGAGCAGCGAAGATGATGTTGTGAGCCTATTGGATTGTGAAAGCATTTTTAATTTAATCATGCAAAGTGCGCCGTCAATTTCTTCAGATTGGTCAAATCGTCCATTTGAAAATTATCGATACTTTACTCGTGTCAGTAAAGATACAGGGTCTGGCGGTAATGATCAGTGTTTCTATTACCTGACACAAACCATAAAAAATCAAGCGAGTGAGCCAGTTGACAATACAGATGGTAATGGATTTATTTATGATCCACGCATTGGTCAGGTAATAGTGTTTAGTAATAATTCATAGGTCAAAAATGACATACCTAAACTAGATCGCATAATGATGTGCTTTAGTGGTATAACGAACTTGTATTGTATAAATTTTTATTTTTTACATCCTTAGGAGAACAAATTATGCGCCATCAACAAAGCGGCTTTACGCTCATCGAACTTATTATTGTGATTGTTATTTTAGGGATTTTAGCCGTTACTGCTGCCCCTAAGTTTATTGATATTCAAAGCGATGCTACTGCCTCTACTTTGCAAGGTGTGAAAGCTTCACTACAAGGTGGTGCACAATTAGTTTTTGCTAAATCAGCCATCGCGGGTGAGCAAGGCAATGCTTACACAAGTACCGGAACTTCGTCGCAGATAACGGCTGGTGGACAGAACATTAACACTGACTATGGCTACCCAGATGCAGAAACTGCCGCAGGTACGTTGTCAGGTTGGGTGGATATTAGTTCTGCTGAATTTACTGTTGTAGCAGGTCCTACTACTGGAACTGCAGGTGCAACTACAACTTCACCCGCAGCAGGGGCTTTTGCTATTATTCCTGCTACCGGCTCACCTACTATTGATTACACTAAGACCGGTGTAACCGAAGCTAGTTGCCATGTTTTATATACAGAGGCGACAGGTAAAAACGTCCCTCCAGTCGTCACAGTAGTATCTGGTGGTTGTTAACAAATATGCATTAAACTGCAGTGGAGGATAATCGTCTTCCCTGCAGCCTAAAAAAGCGTACATCGCATAAAGATGGGAATGATGTCAAATACTCAAACTTACTCAGTCAAGCCTAAAGGGTTTACCCTTATAGAAATGATTGTGGTCATCATTCTAATTAGTGTTTTAGCAGTATCTGCTTACAGTCGTTTTAGTGGTTCTCAAGGCTTTGCTGAATATACTTATCAAGCGCGCTTAGTTTCAGCCTTACGTAGTATGCAGACCCGCGCCATGTTTGACACCCGAGCTGATATTTGTTTTCAAATTAATTTAAGTACCTCTCCTGCGGCCTTTGGTCCTCCTGAAATGAGTTATGAGACCCCTAGCGTTACATCAGTAACGTGCAATAGCGCCATTGACTATTCTAACCCCGATTACTTGGCAACTACAGCCTCTGAAATGACCAGTGAAAATGTTAGTTTACGGGCTCAAGACTCAACGGGTGCGGCATATGGTTATGTTCGCTTTGACTCATTAGGTCGCCCGCAAACGAGTATCAATAGCTGCGACGCTGGCTGTGTTATCGAAGTTATTGGCGAATCAATCGCTAAAGTATGTGTTGAATCACAAGGGTTTATCCATGCCTGCGATTAAAAGTAAAGGCTTTACCTTAGTAGAACTAGTGGTGGGGCTAGTAGTATTTGCCATTGCTATGACATTGTTTGTATCTTTGATTGTGCCGCAGGCTATTCGCAGTGTTGACCCTATTTTTCAAGTACGTGCTGCTGAGCTGGCGCAATCGCTTGTCAATGAAATTTCTAGTAAACCATTTGATCAGAATTCTAGCCGTATAGGTGGGACTATACGGTGTAATGAGGCGGGAAACCCATGCACCCAAAGTCAAAACTTAGGGCCAGAAGAAAATCGTTCCGCCTTTAACGACGTGGATGATTACCATGGTTTGTTGGCAACAGGCACAGACTTTAAACAAAATTCCCTAGGCGGCAATATAAGTATTGATGGTAAAAATTTATATGCTGGGTTTAGTCTAGCCGTTACGGTGTTTTACGATGATAACCTTGATGGGATAGACGACAGTGTTGTTGGTGGAGGGACTTATGTGGGTAATACTAAGTATATAAAAGTGATAGTGACGACGCCGAACGACGAAGACATTACTTTTGCAACCTATAGGAGTAATTATTAATGGCTTCTAAGGTGGGCTCAAAAACAAATAGCGGTTTTACACTAGTCGAGTTAATTACAGTGATTATTGTACTTGGCGTGGTGTCTGTTGGGATCTCTGGTTTTATTCGTACTGGCATGGATATTTATACTGACGTAAATGAGCGCGATCAAGTGTTGAGTGAAAGTCGATTTGTAGTAGAGCGTTTGAATCGTGAAGTACGTCAAGCCATTCCAAACAGCGCACGGGTTAAATCAAATTCCATTAATACGATCCAATGTTTAGAGTTCGTACCCGCGCTTTGGGCTAGTTTTTATACTTCTCTATCCGTTTACCCAGACACCACAGCACAAGGTACTATAGTCGAGTTTGGCGATAACCTAGCGGGGTTTCAGTTGTCTTCAACTGGCACTGACTATGGGTTCGTTTACCCTGTCAGCCCTGCTGATATTTATGATGGCGATAGCGCTAAACGTCGAGAAGTCTTAAGTTGTACCGATACTGATGATAGCAATTGTGCTACCGCTGGTTCCGTAGAACACACCGCAAGCTTGACGTTTGCAGATCCCTTTGCTGACAAATCACCTGCTTCACGCATATATTTTGCCCGTTATGCGGTGAGTTATTGTGCCCATAGTTCAGGCAATATTGTTCGTCATCAAACTTCTATCGACGAAGAGCAAACCGTGTATTCTTCAGGTGGCGTATTAATGTCTACAGCCCTAAAAAACAACTGGAACAATACTGACGATTTACCCTTTAGGGTTAGTCAGCCGAGTCTTACCCGAAATGGTTTGGTTAACTTGTTGTTAGCATTTGAACTAAATGAAGAAGTGGTCAATTATAACGTGGAGGTACATATTCCTAATGTGCCCTAACACACAACTAAAATGTTCATACCAAGGCTACAAGAATAGTAAAAAACAACAGGGCAGCATGCTGACCATAGCACTATTCGTTATTGTAGTGTTTGGTCTACTTGGTATCACCATGACCCGAGTATTGTCCTCGTCGTCTGAATCAATTGTATACGAAGTATTAGGGCAGCGGGCTTTAAATGCAGCGAGGTCTGGACTTGAACGTTGTTTAGCCGCTGAGTATCCTGTCACTGTTGGCGTTAGTGCCTGTAGTAACCCAACTAATTTTGATTTTTCCGCTTTAAAAGGATTGGAGAGTTGTAGCGCCCAAGTGATCCCAAACAACATCACTGTCTCTGATAATAGTCAAACTTATTCTTACGTTAAGTTTTCAAGTATCGGTCGCTGCGGGGCTGGGAGTGTAATTGTAACCCGCAGCGTTTATGTCGATGCTATGTTGTAGTTGAGGAAAATATGTCCAGTCATTTATTTCATTCGTTGTTTAAGAAAATAACTACCTATGTTGGCATCTTAGTTATTCTCTTTTGGACTGGCTCCGTTAGCTCTCAAACGAGTTGTTCAGTACAAAGTGTAGCAGACGACTTCACAACGAATTCATACAGTCAGAATAGCGGCAGTGTAAATTGGAGTGGTAACTGGACGGAAATTGGCGAATCGGACGGCGTCAATTCGGGCGTAGCAAGAGTCAACAACAGCTTATGTTCAGATGGCAGTTGCTTGCGCCTTGGTATAACGTCTGGCAGCGGCGCTGGGACATACAATAATGTTGGCGTGTATCGGCAAGTAGACTTACATGGGGCCTCTAGTGCCACGTTGTCATTTGTCTACCGAAGTGGTGTTAACATAGGTGACCAAACAGTTGTATTGTCGATTTCTAATGATGGAGGTGCTAGTTGGACCTCCTTACGTAGCTACTATATAGGTAGCACAGATACTTCAGCCAATTCACAATCTTTTGATATTTCATCTTACGTTGCTGATAACACGCAAATACGCTTTTTGGCTTCCGCTAATAATGCTGAAATTGGGATGTATATTGATGACATAAGTATTAGTTACCAACCCACTTGCTCGGCCACGCCTATCGCGGAATATAGGTTTGAAGAAACTAATTGGGATGGTACTGCAAATGAAGTGCTTGATTATTCGGGGAATAATTACCATGGACGTGTTACCAACGGCAGCACACCTAAGAGCTCATTTCCCGCCTTAACAGGCCCCCTTGGCACTTGTGGCTATGCTAGCCAAACGAGCGGTTCGATTGAGATCCAAGGTTTGCCTCTGGATACCACTACAGATGGGGTTAAAACAACCATTACTTTCTGGATGAATTGGGATGGTACCAGTAGCATTATGCCTATCGGCTGGAGCTATCATGATTTATTTCTTGTGCGTGGTGGAATCGGTTTCAACACTGGAAACGCCGATCTTTACGGGGTGTCGAGTGCCGGTTTAGCTAATGGTTGGCATCATATAGCGGTTGAATTTACTAATGGTAGTGTCAGCCAAAATCGCATTCATATTGACGGTGTAGAGCAAGTCTTAAGTCAGCGTACAGGCTCACCAAATAACGACAATACCTATGTGAATAGCACCCTGCGTATTGGTGGTTGGATAAATAGTAGAAGTTATGATTTTTACGGCCTGATAGATGAGGTACGAATATATGATCGTGAATTATCGACCGCACAAATAGAAACGATAATGAGTGAACGCCACCCATGCCCTGCTAAGCCGATTGCTGAATATCGATTTGACGAGCTTCTGTATAATGATCTTGATAATACCGTGCAAGAACATGTTGGAGGCCTAAACGGCCAGGCTGGTTTCCGCAGATGTTGCTATTGGCAAAGTGTGTAATGCGCTAGATCTAAGTGCTTCTGGTATCGATGATTACTTAATTTTAGATGAACAGGTGTTAACAGGGCAAACCGATTTTACTGTATCTGTTTGGGCCAAAACAACCAATACGGGCACTCAAGCTATCTTATCGGGGGCCGGTACTAACCGAAACGATTTACTTATGTGGTTTTATGATAAGGATACCTTTAGGCCTTATCTTAAGAATACGGTTAACGGTGATATCACTGTAGATAGTGTCGCCGATGATAACTGGCAACACTTTGTTTGGACACGCGAGGGAGACCAAAGTTGTATTTATCAAAATAAAGAACTGCAGGGTTGCTTGACGCAACCAACATCAGCACTAAGCATTCAGAGTTTAATCTTAGGTCAAGAGCAAGACAGCATTGGTGGGAATTTCGACGCCTCCCAAGCCTTTAACGGATTGTTAGATGAGCTGGTCATTTATCATCAAGCTATGACCCAAAGTGAAATAAATGCACTTTATGACAATCAAGCTGCTGGGTTGAATGTTGACGGCAGCCCTCGAGTTTGTCCAACGCCAGCAACTTTACTCGTAGAGTATCGGTTTGAAGAGTCTAGTTGGGATGGTAGTGCAAATGAAGTCTTAGATTATTCTGGCAACGATCATCATGCCAGAGTGCTCAGTAATTCAACACCTGCCACGGCCATACCTGCTTTGACTGGGGCACTTGGCACTTGTGGCTATGCTAGTCAAAATGACGGTTCAATTCAGGTGACAGGTTTGTCGTTAGATAGTACAACAGAAGGAGTCAAAACTAGCGTTACCTTTTGGATGAATTGGGATGGTACAACTAGCGTCATGCCTATAGGTTGGGATCTTCACGATATATGGGTGGCATATGGCGCTTTTGGATTTAATACAGGGGCGGGTGATATTTACGGTGTGTCGAGTGCAGGCTTAGCTAATGGCTGGCATCATATTGTTGTTGAATTTACTAATGGTAGTGTTACGGATAATCGTATTTTTATCGACGGCGTTGAGCAAGTATTGTCACAACGTCGAAGTTTAGCGAATTTAAGTCGAGCCTATGTCAATAGTGAATTTAATATTGGAGGTTGGTCAGCAAGCAGCTCCTTTAATTTCCATGGTCTAATAGATGAAGTACGTATTTATCAGGGAAAGTTAACTAATACTGATGTACAAACCATAATGAACGAAAGGCATGAATGCCCTGTGCCGCACCATTATCAAATTCAGCATGCCGGTCGAGGATTAACCTGCGAAGCTTTGCCAGTTACTGTTAAAGCTTGCGCTGACGCAGAATGTGATACGCTATATGGTAATGAAACGACCCTGTCCTTATCTCCTTCTGGCTGGGCGAATAGCGATACTATGACTTTTACAGGTGAGCTTTCTACGTCTTTAAGCATCAAAAGTGCAGGTGTTTACAATATAGCCCAAACGAGTGCTAGTCCAATTGCACCACTGAGTTGTGTTAGCGGTGGCACCACAACTTGCGAAATAGAGTTTGTTGATTCGGCTTTTGTATTCTTTGGCGAAACCGCTGCCGATCCTTTGCCTGATCAGCTGGCAGAAGCCAATTTTCAACAGGTAAATTTGCGCGCAGTCGAAAAAAACACGTCTACCGGTGCCTGCCAGGCTGCATTAACAAGCACCACAAATATTACCTTAGGGTACGATTGCATTAGCCCTACAGAAGATAAATGTTTAACGCCTTTTTCTGGAATTGCTATTGATGGTGATGGAACAGGTGAGTCAACGGGAACGATTGCGGTCGCTTTTAACGCCAGAGGTTACGCTGAGTTGACGGCATTGAACTATGCCGATGCGGGACGATTAATGCTAAGTGCCCAAAGTGATAGTCATCCCAATATAGCTAAAGGTACGGCATTAGTTGATGTTTACCCTAGTTACCTGAAATTAAGTGTCGCAGACAATGCCTTATTGTATAGCGGTGCGACAGATTCTGATTTATACACAGCAGGAAATAATTTTAGCTACACGATAGGTGCCTACGGTGTAGATGATCACTTATTGCAAAACTACCAAGGAGCAAATTTATCGCTAAAAGTAGTTCGAGATTACCCTACAGTTACCAATACCGTAGACGGTGAGTTCAGATATAAAAACGGTAGCACAGTGACAAGCGCAACGGGGACAACAACTTTCACTCGTGTTAACGGGCTAACATTTTCCGGTGGCCAACATACTTATGCAACGGCCTATTATAGCGAAACTGGACGCATTTCCCTTGATGTACAAGATTCAAATTACTTGGGTAATCAAATAGACGCTAACGCATTAAGCTTAGGGACGTTCATACCGGGCTACTATGACATAAGCGAAGAGTCGACAGCTGCCGACGCCAGTTTACAGAACGTTCATGTTAATAGTGGGGCAGACGATTTTAGTTATGTGGGTCAGGGGATCACTTTCGCGAAAGAACCTACCTTGTTAATTATCCCTAAAAATGCACTAGATGAAACTACCAAGAATTATATCTACAGTGATTGGACATATGCTCCCACTTTAGCCGACCTAAATAACCCAGCCAAACTACGTTTTAGCGACACCAGCTCTTATGTGGGCAGTGCTCAAGTTGCTCATCAAAACGCTCCTTTAACAACCATTGTAACTTCAGAATTTGCTAAGCGTATAGCCCTTAATAGTACTAAAATCACTTACAATAAAGTGAATGCTAGCGGTGTAATGTATGGGCCTGTAGAGCCGTTTGATGCAAGCTTAGAAATCAACTATTTAGCAGACTTTTTTACCGATGAGAATGGTCTTTGCTTTAAACAAAACTATGCCGCTAGCGACTGTGATGGCTACGATTTTACCGATGTAGAAGGTGCCAGCTTACGATTTGGACGATTAACCTTAAAAAGCAATTACGGACCAGAAACTGAACCATTGCAGGTGCCTATTGTGGCTGAGTATTTTGATGATGGTAAATGGTTAGTTAATTCATGGGATAATCACACAGAGATCGGTTTTGCAGAAGCGAGTGGACATCTTATTTTGTCGAAAAAAGGAGACGCGGATTTAACCAATGATATTGATAGTCTCAGTAGTGCTAATGTTTTACTGTTAGGAAAAGCAGCTAACAATTCAGACTTACTGTTTAATGCGCCAAACAAAATAGGTGAATTGATTTTACAACTCAACCCGGTACTTACGCCGACAATTTGGCCGGAGTATTTAAATTATGATTGGAATGGTGATAAAGTGATTTGTAATCTAGCTAGTTGTCCAGATGGGCCTGACCTAGGCTCTGCTGCAGATCTCACTGATTATCCGAATGCCACCATAAGTTTTGGTTTATTTAGGGGCAATGATCGTATTATTCAGTGGCGTGAGGTGTTTAATTAGGCTTGAGCTTGTCTATAAAATTCAATTTGCTTGTTTAACGCTCTTGCGCTTTTTGTTGTAACTCAATAGCATAGAGCTACATAGTTGTTTTAGCAGACTTTACCCTGCTTTGTATCATAACAATAAAAATAGTTGCCTTTAGGCAACCCTTTGGAACCGAATAATGAACCGTATAGCTCAATTAACTTTTCTCGCAGCACTTTCGTTTAGCCAGATCGCTTTGTCTGCAGGGCTTTCTGTCTCTGACATAGAACAAAAAATCTCCGCTAAACAGTCAGAATATGAGAATTATAACAGTGTCTTAGATTCTGAAATTAGCAATGCTGCTAAATTAGAAAGAGGGTTAGCTGACCTAAGAAAAAATGTGACTTTAGCTGATGCTGATAGACAATCAGCGTTAATTGAAATGAACTTACAATACGATAAAGTCATTGAAAACCCCGAGCTAGATATTGCCCCCGCACGATCAGCCTATGCCAAGGCGGTGAGAACTCACAAAGCGATAAAAGACGCGATTAGCGATAAATATAATCAGTGGCAAGCGAAGCTGCAAGAAGTCGAACAAATGCAGGTCTCTAAACATAGTTTATTGAATACCATTGAAGGGTTAAAAGAACAGTTAAATAGCGCACGTGTAGATCGCTTATATGAAGAGTTTAACCGTAAAGAAGCGGTCGTAGTTAGTCACAAAATAGCCTGTGATAAAGACGAAACATTGTCTAAATGTACCGAGCGTGGCAAGTCATTGGCAAAGCAAAAAGCATCCAAGCGATTCTTGGACACTGTATATAGCAGTTTAAGTGAAGCCAAAGAAGTAGAAAAAAGAAGACCAACATCAGATGTATCGGTACAAGTTCTACGTAGTGATGTAGCTGACAGCAATTTTAGTGGTCAGGGCAACTACAATGTTAAAATGAACCTGCAATTACAAGGCAATTTAAAACGCTCAGAAGGGTGCCAGTTGTTAGGCTTAGATCGCCGTTACTGTGTTAGCTTTGCCGGTAAGAATACCGTTAAGTTGGGGGCTGCGGCGCCTATTTTGGTCACGGATGATTCAGTGATGTATGAGCTAACTGTTCGTTCAAACGTATTTGATGATGAAGTGTTTATTGATGGTGTAAGTTATGGTTCGACTAAATTGCAAATTATGTTGCCATCGGGTCAACATGACGTAGAAGTGACCAAACGTGGTTATGAATCAAATCACCAACAAATTACTTTAAATGAATCAAAAACCATAAAAGTAGAATTAGAGCGTGCTCAATATCGCTTTAGCAAAGGCGAACGTATCCAAGACATATTAGCCGGAGATATCCCCGGACCTGACCTAGTTGTGGTACCAGCGGGAAATTTCCGTATGGGCGACATTACTGGATTGGGCTTAGCTAACGAAAGACCGGTGCAAACAAAAGATCTAAAACAATCTTTTGGAATAAGTGAAACAGAAATTAGTGTAGGGGCATTCAAAGCATTTGTGCGAGCTACTAGTTATGTTACCGATGCCGAAAAAGGCGAAGGTTGCGCATTCTATCAAGATGGAAAAGCGGTGTGGCAAGCCAATCGCAATTGGCGTAGCCCTGGGTTTGCTCAGTCTGACAACCATCCTGTGGTTTGCGTTAGTTTGAAAGATGCACAAGCTTATGTAGATTGGGTTTCGAAAGCCAGTAGCCAAGCTTATAAGTTACCTACTGAAACGCGTTGGGAGTACGCCGCACGAGCAGGCAAAGAGACAGATTATTGGTGGGGTGAGGGAATTAACTCAGATAACGCGAACTGTGGCTGGTGTGGTAGCCAGTGGTCTAACGTTAGTACCGCTCCTGTTGGTTCGTTTGAACGCAATGATTTTGGTTTGTTTGATACTGTAGGCAATGTGTGGGAGTGGACAGTAAGTGAGAAAAGTTCAAGCCATGCGGTTGTTCGAGGTGGCGCTTGGAATTTTGCGCCGCGTTTAGCTAGAGCATCGACTCGAATGGAGTTGGATGGTAGCTTCCGTGCAAACTACATTGGCTTTCGCGTAGTTAGAGAACAATAACTTTCTATTGCTAAATTCATATAAATAAAAATCCCGACTATTAGTCGGGATTTTTATTTGGCTATTATTATTTTGAGAAAACTTTAGTTTTTAGCACTTTCAACGTTTTCTTACAAAAAAAGCGTCAAAAATCCACTTTTTATCATGCTAAGGGATCTCAGCTCTTGCTGAAATCTAGGCGCGTTGGTAAAATTAATGGATATATATAACTTACCAACCAGGATTCGGTTTTTCCATGTTTAAGAAGCTTCGAGGAATGTTCTCAAATGATTTGTCCATCGACCTCGGTACAGCAAACACACTGATTTATATTAAAGATCAAGGAATTGTTCTTAATGAACCATCTGTTGTTGCTATTCGCCAAGAAAGAGCAGGTGGTCCAAAAAGCGTTGCGGCTGTCGGTCGTGAAGCCAAACAAATGTTAGGTAGAACGCCTTAGCAATATTAAAGCTATTCGCCCCATGAAAGATGGCGTTATTGCTGATTTTTATGTGACTGAGAAAATGCTACAGCATTTTATCAAGCAAGTTCATGATAATAATTTCTTACGCCCTAGCCCTAGAGTCCTGGTCTGTGTGCCTTGTGGTTCGACACAAGTAGAGCGTCGAGCGATACGTGAATCAGCTTTGGGTGCGGGTGCTCGAGAAGTCTACTTAATTGATGAACCAATGGCTGCGGCTATTGGCGCTGGTTTACCGGTCTCGGAAGCAACAGGTTCTATGGTGGTTGACATTGGTGGTGGTACTACTGAAGTCGCTATTATTTCACTTAACGGTATCGTTTATTCTTCATCAGTGCGCATTGGTGGAGATAAGTTTGATGAAGCCATTATTTCTTATATTCGTCGTAATTTTGGTTCATTAATTGGTGAAGCTACGGCAGAACGTATTAAGCACGAAATTGGCGCCGCCTATCCGGGTGAAGACGTAAAAGAAATCGAAGTACGTGGTCGGAATCTAGCTGAAGGTGTTCCTCGTGGATTTACCCTAAATAGCAACGAAATTTTAGAGGCATTGCAAGAGCCTCTAACCGGTATTGTTTCAGCGGTTATGGTTGCGTTAGAGCAGTCTCCACCAGAGTTGGCTTCTGATATTTCAGAGCGAGGCATGGTATTAACCGGTGGTGGTGCTTTACTTAAAGACTTAGATCGTTTACTGATGGAAGAAACTGGTATTCCAGTCGTGGTTGCGGATGATCCTCTAACGTGTGTGGCAAAAGGTGGCGGCAAAGCGTTTGAGATGATCGACTTGCATGGCGGCGACCTCTTTAGTTACGAGTAGTTTTAAATAATTAATACAGTAAGCAAGGCAGCATCAAGCTGCCTTTAGGCAAACATACATGAATCTGATGTTTTCTAGAGGTCCCTCTCTACAAAGTCGCCTAGCTCTGAGTTTGTTCCTATCCGTTGCTTTGATTTTATTTGATCATAAATTCAATGGGTTTGGAACCACTCGTGTTTATCTCAATTCTTTGGTGAGCCCACTACAATATTTGGCGAATTTACCCGGTGAGATATTAAATACTAGTGCCGGTCGATTGGTCTCTCGAGAAAGGTTAATCAATGAAAATGCCAAGTTGACTCATGACGCCATGTTAATGAGTGAGCGGTTACAGCAGTTTACGTTTCTTGAAAAAGAAAACGAACGTTTACGTCGTTTGTTAAATTCTCCTGTTCATGACGACACTAAAAAACTGGTCGCCGAGTTAATGGCTGTCGACAATAATCCGTATAGTCACCAAATATTAATTAACAAAGGTGCGATTAATAACGTGTTCGAAGGTCAGCCAGTCCTCGATGACAAAGGTATTGTGGGCCAAATTGTTCAGGTTAGTTCTACCAATAGCCGCGTGCTTCTGTTAGCCGATGTTACCCATTCCATTCCAGTGCGAGTCGCCCGTAGTAATGTACGCTTAATCGTGTCTGGCGCTGGTAGTTTGCAAGAGCTATTCATTCCTCATGTGCCTCATAGTAGCGATCTTGAAGTCGGTGATCTGTTGTTGTCGTCAGGGCTAGGTGAAGTATTTCCAGAGGGATATCCAGTAGCCAAAGTAAAGTCCATTGTGCGCGACGAAAGCAGACCATTTGCTCAAGTTACCGCTACCCCAATAGCGCAGTTAGATAGGTTAAAGTATTTATTATTACTTTGGTCGGAAAAAACGTTGAAGATGAGGCAGTAACGGAATGAGCTTACGCAACTACTCTATCGCTCTAAGTATTATTATCGCCTTGGTCTTACAGATTATGCCCATGCCTGCCATGGTTGATTTATATCGTCCAGATTGGGTGATGTTGGTTCTGAGCTATTGGGTATTAGCCTTACCAAATCGTGTTAACGTAGGTGTTGCTTTCATTACTGGCTTGTTCCTAGATATTCTCGTGGGTACAAGTATTGGTATTCACAGTTTTGGATTGTGTTTGACTATTTATGTATTAGCAGCAAATTATCAAAGGTTGCGTAACTATTCGGTATGGCAGCAAGCGATAGTGATAGGTTTACTGAATGCGTTGTATAATCTAGTTATCTTTTGGTTACAGCATTTACTTACCGATATTTATTTCTTATTCGATTATTTATGGCCTGTCGCAAGCGCAATGGTTATGTGGCCTTGGATATTTTGGTTGCTGCGTAAAGTTCGTCGTCAACTAAGATTGCACTAAGCATGCTCATTTTAGCCTCCCAATCGCCGCGCAGAGTTGAGTTACTCAATCAGCTTGGCGTGGCATTTGTACAACGTTCAATCGATATCGATGAAACTCCCCTACCTAACGAAGATCCTAAAGCTTATGTGATTAGAATGGCTACTGAGAAATCTCAACAAGGCTTTCATCAGCAAAATGCGGATTGTTGGGTATTAGGTGCGGATACAACGGTTGTCAAAGATAATCAAATATTGGGCAAACCAAGAAATCATGCCGACGCACAACAAACATTAAGTTTGTTATCCAATAGCGAACACCAAGTGTACACAGCTGTCGCGGTCACGAGTGCAAAGCGACAAAAATCGATACTCGTTGAAACTATGGTGCATTTTGCTCCTCTAACGAATAGTCAGATTGATTGGTATTGGTCTACTGGTGAGCCGCAAGATAAAGCCGGTAGTTATGGTATTCAGGGATTGGGTGGACAATTTGTAAAAAAATTAATGGTAGCTACAGTGCAGTAGTAGGCTTACCTTTATATGAAACAAAGTCATTATTAACGGAATTTGGGGTTTTAGAATGAGTGCTGAGCTACTAATAAATGTTACACCTTCGGAATCTCGGGTGGCACTGATTGAAAACGGAATTTTACAAGAAATCCACATTGAACGCCACGCTAAGCGAGGATTGGTTGGTAACATTTATCGCGGTAAGGTAAGTCGAGTTCTTCCTAGTATGCAGGCTGCATTTGTTGATATAGGCCTAGATAAAGCTGCATTCTTACACGCCTCAGATATAGCCGTGCATAGTGAAATTGTAGAAGAAGTCAATGCTAGCCACATAGAGAAGCAAGACATACGTGAGTTAGTTAGAGATGGACAGAATATTGTTGTACAGGTAGTAAAAGATCAAATCGGGACTAAGGGTGCTAGATTGACTACTGATATTACTATTCCCTCTCGCTATTTAGTATTTATGCCTAGTGTAGAGCATGTTGGTGTATCCCAGAGAATCGAAGATGAAGCCGAGCGAGAACGCTTAAAAGGGCTGGTTCAAGAATTTTGCAGTGAAAATGGTGGCTTTATTTTACGCACTGCTGCCGAAGGCGTCAAAGCACAAGAGTTGACGCAAGATGCAGATTTTTTAAGACGTTTGTGGGAAAAAATTCGTTCAAGAATGAAAAATAAATCCCATATATTATATGAAGATTTGCCATTGGCTCGCCGGGTATTAAGAGACTTCGTTGGAACTGAGCTAGACCGAATTCGCATTGATTCAAAGTTATCGTTTAATGAGTTGCAACAATTTACTAAAGAATATGCGCCTGAACTCAACCGACTATTAGAATACTATCCTACTGATAGGCCCATTTTTGATTTGTATGACGTTGAAAACGAGGCGCAACGCTCTTTAGAAAGAAGAGTCGATTTAAAGTCTGGTGGCTATTTAATTATTGACCAAACTGAGGCAATGACAACGATTGACATTAATACTGGGGCGTTTGTTGGTCATCGTAATTTAGAAGAAACTATCTTTAATACTAATATTGAAGCCACTCAAGCCATTGCTCGGCAGCTTAGATTGCGCAATTTAGGTGGAATGATTTTGATTGATTTTATTGATATGGCTGACGAAGATCATAAGCGCCGAGTACTGCATAGTTTAGAAGTGGCTTCGAGCAAAGATCGCGCAAAAATTAACATCCATGGTTTTACTGCTTTGGGGTTAATTGAAATGACCCGTAAGCGCACGCGAGAGAGCTTAGAGCATGTATTGTGTGGTGAATGCCCCGTCTGTAAAGGCAGAGGGTCAGTCAAAACGGTAGAAACCGTTTGTTTTGAAATTATGCGAGAAATAGTCAGAGTAAACCGTGCGTACGACGCAGATAAATTTGTAGTGTACGCTTCTCCAGCGGTTGTAGAGGCGCTACTAGGTGAAGAGTCGCACATGCTGGCTGAATTAGAAATGTTCGTCACAAAGCAAATTAAAGTACATACTGAATCGTTATACAGCCAAGATAAATTTGACGTAGTAATGATGTAAATAATCCAATTGAGAAAATGGTAACGTGAAAAAGAGCCTAAATCAGCGTCATATTATGTCGCTTACGTGATCAAAAAACTGTGGGCACTTGTTGCCTGTAGTTTAGTGGTCATTGCGGTGGCTCTTAGTTTAGTACGCTATTCTTTGCCTTACATGAATGAGCAAAAGCACTATCTTGAAGATTGGCTATCTAAACAAGTTGGCACCCAATTGGTGATTGAAGAAATTACGGCCAAGTGGCAAGGAGTCGGGCCAGCCATAGTGTTACGTAATGTGGCGCTGGCAAACAACGAAGATTCTTCAATCAAACTTACCATCGCAGAAACCGCTATTGATATTGATTTTTGGCAATCTGTGCTGGCCAAACAAGTGCAAGCCAATAAATTTGATCTAAATAAGTTGGAGCTGACGTTAGATCTTACTACGATTGAGCAAGAAAACTCCGAAATACAAATAATCGACGCCCTCGAAAATTTATTCTTGCAGCAGCTTCAGCAGTTTTCTATTAGTGAAAGCAAAATCATTATTGATACTCCTCATGATCAACAAGTGGTGTTAATTGACCAAGTGTCATGGGTAAACAAAGGCTTACATCATCAGGGAGTGGGGCAGTTACAGGTAGAAGACTTAGCAAGAAATTCAGCATCTTTTGTTTTAGATTTATATGGTGACAAGAAAGAGCTGACTGGGGTATTTTTTGCAGAGGGTGAAGAAGTTGATTTGTCACCTTGGGTAGAACAATGGCTGGTGACTCCCCACGAGTTGGTTGAAAGCCGCGGTAGTTTTGTTATGTGGGCTTTAATAGCTGAAAATGATCTGCAGTCAATCCAACTGGATTTGTCGAATAGTCGCTTTAAATGGGATACCCCAACGGGTGATATCAGTGCGGTTGTTTTAGGAGGGCAGATTAGCGCTAGCCCTGATCAAAAAGATTGGTTGTTTAATCTTGATAATCTCACTTTGCAACTGAATGACCAAGTGGTTGTGACTAACTGGCTTGGAAAAGTCGAACCTAGCGGCTCTTTATTTTTACAGAACAAACAGGCTGTCCGTTTGTCTCCACTGGTGAATTTATTGCCTTTAGTTGTTAATGAGGCTGATATGGAGATTGTCCATACATTGCAACCTCAAGCTGAATTAACAAACTTACAACTGAATCGTACCGTTGATGGCAATGTAGCCATGAAAGCGTCTTTAGTGGAAATTCAATGGCAGCAGACCGACCTATTGCTTACAGGTATGCAAGGTTTAACGGCCGATATCAATTGGTACAATCAAAATGCAATGGTGTCGTTAAAAAGTAAGTCTGGCACTTTAGCGATAGATAAGTTGTTGACCCATAATATAGATTACGAAAGGTTCTTCATGGACTTGTACGTCCAGACCTCAGAGCAAGGCTTTGCCATTACTTCCGACAACGCATTGTTTAAAAGTGACTTGATAGGCTTTAGCCCTAAATTTTCTTATCACAGTGAAAGTAATTTTCTCGCTTTGGATGCCAAAGTTAATGCCGTCGATGTGACTCACTTACCAAGATTGTACCCCGTTAAATTAATGGGTACAGAAACCAAAGATTATCTTATTGACTCACTAAACAGTGGCCTTATCGCCGGCGGAGATATTTTGTGGCATGGTGCGCTGAATGCTTTTCCTTTTGCGGATAATCAAGGGATTTTTCAATTAGGCCTAAACGTAGATAATGGAAACTTTAGATTTTCTAGCGATTGGCCTGCATTGACTGAACTAGATGTTGACCTACTTTTTGAAAACCAAGGTTTGTTCTTGTCTAGCCAACAGGAAATTTGTTGGATGTTAAACTGACCCACTTGGCCGCAAAAATACCAGTACTACAGGATGGCGCAGTATTGACTATTGACGCTAAAGCCTCAGCTGAAGGTCAGCAAGTAACTGAGCTAATGCTGCAATCCGATTTAGCAGACTCCCTAGGAGTGACCTTGCAAAAAGTGCAAGTCAGTGGCGAGCTTAGCACTGATTTACACTTACATATTCCGCTGACCGGCGAGGATGTGGTCGCTAAAGGCGAAGTGCATTTAGCCGAAAACGAGGTGTTGATTGCCGATCTGGACTTAATGTTAGCCAAGGTTAGTGGTGATGTCGCCTTTGTAAATGATGAAATTTTCTTCGACAACATAGATGGTTTGCTGTTAAACCAAAAGGTGGATGTTGAATTCACCGGTGCCCAGAAAAGCAAGGTTATCAAGCTAAAATCCTATTAAACGGTGAATGGCAAGTGACGCCGTTATTAACCACCTATCATCCGACCTTAGTGCCTTATCTTACAGGTAACAGCACTTGGAACGGTCAGATCGATCTAACTATCTTGAATGAAGGCTTTTCTTACTCGGCTAAAATAAACAGTGAATTAACTGATGTATCTTCCACTTTACCGGCCCCCTTTGCTAAAGATAAAGAGCAAACTTTGCCCTTACAGGTTATCAGCCAAGGGAATCAGCGGGCCTCATCGGTACAAATTAATTTAGGAGAAGCAATAGAGTTCAATGGTAACTTTCCCCACCAAGATATGCAGTTTTCGAGAGCGCATTTGGCTATTGGTGACGCCGAACTCGTTGGTATGGGATTAGGTTTTAGTATATCGGCCAATTTACCAGAGCTGGATGTCACGCAGTGGTATCAGGTATTAGACAGTCTGATTACAGACATTCCTGCCACTGAGGAACCGTTGTTATTGGAAGCGCCGAAAAGGATTTTTATTAATGCTGATACGGTACTGTTGGGGGGACAGCGGTTAACCGACTTAGATATGGTGGCAAAAAACACCAGTGACTCATGGTTGTTAGATGTCAATGCCAAACAAACTCGAATGGAAGTCGCTATATACAAGGATTGGTTAGGCAAAGGTATTAATATTAATGCTGACTTCATTCAGTTAGCAGAATGGGTATCCGATGACGCTGAGCAAGACGACCTTTTTGCGCCTAGTTATCAATCCTTACCACCTATTAGTTTTTCTTGTGCTAGATGCAGCTACCTAGAAAATGACCTAGGCAAAATTGATATCAAATTATCCAGAGCCTCTACAGGCATGCGTATCGATAATATTCGCTTGAAAAATAGTGATGGATTAATTAATGCTGAAGGCGACTGGTTTTTGGCCAATGGAAAAAGTAGCACTCGCTTAATAGGGGAGTTTAGTAGTTCGGATTTTGGTGCGTTTTTAACGGGGTTTAATTTTAACTCAGGAATAAAAGACTCAGAAGCTTCATCAAACTTTGACTTAAGCTGGCAGAAAGCACCTTACGAGTTCAATTTTGAAACATTAAATGGCGACGTAGATTGGCACTTAAGTGATGGATATTTAACTGAAGTCACCGATAAAGGATCGCGAATATTTAGTTTACTTAGCCTAGAGTCTTTGGTTAGAAAATTAACTCTGGATTTTAGAGATGTGTTTGCCAAAGGTTTTTTCTACGACAAGATTGACGGAAGTTTGGAGTGAAAGATGGTGTGGCGGATACACAAGATACTGTGGTGGACGGCGGGGCCGGGGAAATTACCATGCATGGCTATACGGACTTAGCCGCAAAACAACTAAATTATCAAATCGCTTTCGCGCCTAAAGTGACATCCAGCCTACCTGTTATTGTTGCCTGGATGGTTAACCCTGCCACGGCTCTTGGCAGCCTTAGCGATTGACCAAGTGTTGACGTCGGCCAAGGTTATTTCGAATATTAAATTCTCATTAACGGGCACCTTCGATGAGCCAGTTCTTAATGAGTTAGGTCGTGATAGCAAAGAAGTCAGTTTACCAGCACGCGCCAAACCTTTGGTTGAGCCAGCCCCTGAGCCTGTGGACAGTAGTCTGCAGCAGCCAGTTTCAATTCATGTAGTAGAAGAGGAGTCCGTTAGTGGCTAATATTGTCGCAATACAAATGACATCCACGCCCGACGTAGCAGAAAATTTGTTACATGTGGAGCAACAGTTACAGAATCTTCCAGCAGAAAGACCATGCTTAGTGGTGTTGCCAGAATGTTTCGCTTGTTTTGGAACTCATGACAATAAGCTGTTACAAATTGCTGAAGAGAAAGGCCATGGGCCAGTGCAAAACCGCATGGCTGAGTTGGCCAGTGCTAATTCGATGTATGGATAGTGGCGAGGCAGCTTTCCACTATTTTGTCAGGATCCTAATCAATATACTGCTTCGAGCTTGTTGTTTAATAATCACGGCAAAATTGTCGAAGAATATCAAAAAATACACTTATTCGATGTACAGATAAATGACAATACTGGTACATACCAAGAATCTCGCTATACCAAAGCGGGTCATAGTGTGGTGGTCACTAAAACACCTTTTGGAAATTTAGGTCTAGCCATTTGTTATGATATTCGGTTTCCAGCCATGTTTGTGGCAATGGGGCAAATTGCACAATTAGACGTACTGGTATTACCCGCTGCATTCACTAGGCAAACAGGTCGTGTGCATTGGATGAATTTGCTTGCGGCACGAGCCATAGAAAATCAGTGCTATGTGGTGGCTGCGGGGCAAAGTGGAATTCATGCAAATCAACGACAAACCTATGGCCACTCCTGTATTATGTCTCCATGGGGAGAGAATTTGGCTTGTTTACCTTCAGGGACGGGTCAAATAATAGCTCAAATCGATCATCATCAACTTGATGAAATACGCAGTAAAATGCCAGTACATCAGCATAATCAATTCAGGAGTCAACTTGTCTAATTCGGTAGAAGAAAACTTACTCACAGCTTCAGAGCTGACACGGACTACATTAGAGACCGCGTTAGATAGTATTTATAAACATGATAATGATTTTGCCGATTTATATTTTCAGTCTAGTCAGCACGAAACTTGGGTGCTGGAAGACGGTATTATTAAAGAAGGAAGTTATAATATAGAACGTGGCGTGGGGGTGCGAGCGGTAAGCGGTGAAAAAACTGGTTTTGCCTATTCAGATGAGATTTCCCCTAGTGCGCTATTAAAAGCAGCTAAAGCGTCTCGGAGTATTTCTGTCGCCGGTGGAAAACACAAAATATCACCGTTGCAACAAAAATCCACAACTAGCCGCTATCAGGCAGATAATCCTTTACTGGGCATGCAAGAACAAGAAAAAATCGCACTATTAAGAGCGACAGACGAATATATCCGTAAACAAGAGCCTGCTTTAACGCAGGTCGTTGTTAGCATTAGTGGCGTTTATGAAGAAGTATTAATAGCTGCCACTGACGGCACTTTTTGTACAGATATAAGGCCGCTTATTAGACTTAATTGTTCGGTCCTGATGGAACAAGATGGGCGACGTGAAAGAGGTGGTTCTGGTGCGGGCGGTCGATATGCTTATGAGTATTTTCTATCCGAAGATGATGGGCAGCCTCGCTATCAACAAGTAGCCGATGAGGCAATTCACATGGCTCGGATAAATATTCAAGCCATACCGGCTCCGGCTGGACAAATGCCAGTGGTATTAGGTAGCGGTTGGCCTGGTGTATTGTTGCATGAGGCAGTAGGGCACGGGTTAGAGGGAGACTTTAATCGCAAAGGAGCCTCTACATTTAGCGGCAGAATTGGCGAACAAGTTGCCGCCAAAGGTTGTACTGTGGTGGACGATGGTACGTTGGCCAACAGAAGAGGTTCGTTAAGTGTAGATGATGAAGGGACCCCGACTCAATACAACGTATTGATCGAGGACGGTATTTTGAAAGGCTACATGCAGGATAAAATGAATGCTCGCTTGATGGGAGTGCCTGCAACGGGTAACGGTCGACGAGAGTCTTATGCTCACTTGCCTATGCCCAGAATGACCAATACCTACATGCTAGGGGGGAACACCAGCCAGAAGAAATCATTGCTTCTATCGATAAAGGTATTTACGCCCCTAATTTTGGTGGTGGTCAGGTGGATATTACTTCGGGTAAATTTGTGTTTTCTACGTCTGAAGCGTATTTAATTGAGAAAGGCAAGATCACCTCGCCCATTAAAGGTGCCACGTTAATTGGTAATGGCCCTGAGGCTATGCAAAAAATATCTATGATAGGTAATGACTTATCTTTAGATAATGGCGTAGGAGTATGTGGTAAAGACGGGCAAAGTGTGCCGGTTGGCGTTGGCCAGCCTACCTTAAAAGTCGATGAGCTAACGGTGGGCGGAACCGCTTAAGACCTCATATCGTTGCTGCTTTTGTCGTTTTATTACCGGTTCAGCAATAGTCTTGTTGCTGAACCGATACCTTCACTTTTCATTACATGATAGTCACTAATTTAATGCAACGACCATACTGCTTGTTGACTCAATGCCACTTGGAGAAGTGATCTGCACAACTACTGTTGCTGACTTCGCTTCATCTTCGGTGTTTGTTAGTACGAAAGTCGTTCGAAAGTCAGAATTCACATTGGTGCTAGGCATAACAAAATTTGTTGCACCGCTTAATTCTCCCGCGTTAGTACTAACGACGATACTGGAGCCACTGGCAATAGGTTGGCGGGCAGTATCGGCAAAGACTAGGGTAAAGCTTTGCGATGCATTTTGGTCAATGGCTGTGGTGGCCACAGTATTTTGATAGTTACTGGCCACGACCGCTGCGCCGCTATCCAAAATATCAATTTGAGCTGCAGAACTAGAGGTAACTAACACTATTGCTCGACGAACATGCATAGTGGTAGTTTGTTCGGCTACACTGCCGCAGGAGCTGCCAGTGCAGTGTGGACCATTGAATACTGTATTTTCAGAAGTGAAATTATTGCTATCCGGGTAAAAACCATCTGCCAGATTAAATTCATTATCAGCATTGTAGTCTAAGAAAATTTCTCCGTTATCGAAAATACGGTTTTCATTATCATCTCGCCATGCTTCGCTGATATCTACAAAACCAGTTTGCCCATACAGACTGGTACCAAAGCCACTATCTGTATTGTCGTTAAATCCGTTGCCATCTGCATCGTCATAAATATTGTTACCATTGCTATCAAATAGTGTCTCATGGCCAATAGCGGTCGCTAGAATGGTAATTCGGTGATCTGGCACTCTTGGGTTGGCACTGGTCCAAGTGACACCACAGGCCCCTGATACAGTAACGCAATTGCCGTCGATTGAGCCTCCTTCGGTAGTAAAGCTGACCGAGGTGCCATCTGGCACTGGATTGTTAAAGGTGTCGGCTAGGCGTACGACTAAATTGACTTGCTGTTCGTCTATATTGAAAGCTTCAGGATTAAGGTTGTCGGCAGATAGAGTGATACTATTTTGATCTGGCAAGCCAGTATTCACCGATAGCAAATCTGATTGGGTGACTATTATGTCACCAGAGTCTGTTTCTACTTCAGCGGTGACACGTACCGACGTGGGCACGCCGCCAGCGGTAACTCGTGTACTAACCTGACCTTGAGAGTTGGTGATCCCTCGTTCTGCTGACAGTGATAGATCGCCTGTTTTGGTGTTTAAGCCAAATGTCACTTCTTGCTGAGCTAACGGATTTCCTAAGGCACCATTCACTTGAAATACCAATGTTGATACCGAAGCGCTACTTTGCCCGCCGGTACCACGCAACACTAAGGTTGTTGGTTCGGCTGAAATAAATGCTAATGAACCAATAGACTCGGCTTGAATTGAAATGCTTTGAGACAGAGTTAACGTGGAATTGTTTGACACGATAGAGGCAACGATAGCGTCATTATTTCCTGTTCCACCGGCACAGGTTTGATCTTCGAAAGTGGCACTGGCAACACCATTAATGGTGTTGACTAAGGTGTCTATTGAAGCCAAGCCGTCTGCCACACAGTTAGAGGTAAAGGTAACAGGCGTTTGCGTTAAGATGCGTTGATCATTTTCGTCCACTAAAGCAATGGATAAACCTAAGGTGCCACCGGCACTTATTTCCACATCCCCTGCGTTGTTGCGGGTGCTGACTCCCATTTGATTTTCAACAAATTGCCCGTTTTCGTCGAAATGACCTAGGCGAATCACTTGTTCGCCGATAGCTCCGGCTGCTTGAATTTCATAATTTAGTGAACTTGCTAAGTCTATATCATTCACGACTGCTGTGGCGGTAGCGATACCCGCGCTAACATCAGCGTCTGTCGCAGACAACGTCACTTGGGCAATACCATGATCATCGGTAAGAGCAGTGCTTGTGGTCAAACTGCCTAGCTGCGCGCTAAAAGTGACGACCACGTCTCGCAATAGGGGTGTCGTTTGCATCTAATATTTCGGTTTGCAGTTGTACTTGGGAATCTGCTTGAAAGCGGTTAACGCCAATACCATTGCTAAACATGGTAACTTGTATCGCAGCTGTTTGTTCTATTGAAGAATCTCCAAACAAATATTCGTAGTTGTGGTCAGTACTTTCTCCATCATAAGTCGCGGTGAGCACTCCAGCGCCTACTTCAGCATCATTGTTGCTCAGGGTTATTTGTGCCACCCCATCTGCGTTTGTGAGTTTGCTAGAGACCGAAAGTGTGCCTAACGTGTTGCTAAAGGTTACTATTTCGCCTTGTACGGGGCTGCCATCCTGCAGTAGCCTCGCTTGAACGCAGCTATTTTGGTCCGCTGTAAAGCTTTGCGATGATGTGCTGCATTGCTCATCAAGAGTTGATAATGTCAGGGTGTAACTAGATGTTGTATCATCTGAATCCGTGCCGGTACCAAACGGGTCATCGCCGTTATCTCCCGATACGCCACCACAGCTGCAAAGTGTTAAAGTAGAACATAGCAAAGAATAGAACCAAACATTTTTTAGCTGCATATTGTTTATCCGTTATTAACTCATTTTGAAACTGCTCAAATATTCAATAAGTCGAATACGTATTTAACTATCCGATTATCACATCCTTCAAATACTTAAACATTTCCCGTGACGCCTTAGGTGCTTTGTTATCGGCTTGTTGTTTTTGTGCTTGACGAAATAATTGACGTAATTTCTGCCTGTCTAACAAGGGGTATTCAACCAAAGTTGACTCTATTTTACTATCCCCTTCGGTAATTATTTTATCGCGCAACTCTTCAATTTTGTGAAATGCATTGGTCGCCTTTTTGTGAGAAGACTTGATTGTCAGCAATGCCTGTTCAATGGGCGTCACATCTCTGCTACGCATCAATTTACCAATTAATTGCAGCTGTCGGCGATAGCCTTCTTTTTTACGCAGAATTTTTCTGGCCAGCATAACTGCCTCAAGCAGCTCCGCGTCCATTGGAATTTTGGCTAAGGCTGAAGGGCCTAAGTGAACTAAGGAGGTGCCAAGCTTTTGTAATTCTTCGGCTTGGGCTTTGATTTGAGTTTTGCTGAGAAACTCTACTTCTTCTTCGATGTCGAAACTGTTTTCAGTTTGATTGTTTTTTCTTGAGGCAACCATGTCATTATCTTTAGTGATACACTAGTTGAAGATTGTAACCCTGAAAGCACGAATAAACTATACACAAAACAAGAGTTTGCCTACTGGGCATCATTTAAATCGTGGATTGTGGAATAAAAGCATCAAAAATGAAGGTCTCATGCAGCAACAATTATCAGAAATTCAAAATATAGTAGAAGATGTTTTAGCGCTGGCTAAACAAAAAGGCGCGTCTCAAGCAGAAGCCAGTATGTCTAAAGTACAAGGTATTGCGGTGTCTACGCGCTTGAAAGAAGTTGAAACAGTTGAGTTCACCAATGATGGCGGCTTAGGCATTACGGTTTATCATGGCAAGAAAAAAGGCAGTGCCTCAACGGCTGACCTATCGGCAAAAGCCTTGGCTTTAACCGTAGAAAAAGCCATTGAAATAGCCAAACACACCAGTGAAGATGATTGTTCTGGTTTAGCTGACAAAGAGCTGATGGCCATAGATTATCCAGACTTAGACTTATTCCATCCGATCGAGCTCGATACCGAGCTGGGGATTCAACAGGCTATAGCTGCTGAAACGAGTGCGCTTAATATAGATCCCCGCATTACTAATTCTGATGGCGCGTCATATAATGCCAACTTGGGGACTAAAGTGTATGGTAATAGCCATGGCTTCAATGGCGGGTACAACAGCAGCCGTTACAGCTTAAGCTGTGTGGTGATTGGCGAACAAAACGGTGATATGCAAAGAGACTATGCCTATTCTGTTAACCGTAAAGCTAACCTTTTAGACAGTCCTGAACAAATTGGTAAAGACGCTGCGCAGTTTACGTTAGACAGATTAGGTGCGCAAAAGGTTAAAACCTGTAAAGTGCCAGTGTTGTTTCATCGAGAAGTGGCATCGAGCTTATTTAGTCATTTTATCAACGCCATAAGTGGGGGCAGTTTGTATCGAAAGTCCTCGTTCTTATTAGACAACTTAGGTAAACAAGTGTTACCTGACTGGCTAGATATTAAGGAGCGTCCGCATATTTTAGCAGGTCTCGCCAGTTCACCGTTTGACCATGAAGGGGTAAAAACTCAAGACCGCGAAATCATTACAGGCGGTGTCTTACAGCAATACCTATTAACCAGTTATTCGGCTAGAAAGCTTGGTATGCAAAGTACAGGGCATGCTGGTGGTATTCATAACTGGCTGGTTAAAAATAGCGGTGAATCAGACCAAGCTATGCTGCAAAAAATGGGGACTGGTTTATTGGTGACTGAGTTAATGGGCCAAGGGGTAAATATAGTCACAGGTGATTACTCTCGCGGTGCGGCAGGATTTTGGGTCGAGAACGGTATTATTCAATATCCGGTACATGAAATTACTATCGCCGGAAACTTAGCTGACATGATGCAAAACATAGTCGCTATTGGTGGCATACCAGAAACCAGAGGCAGCGTGCAAACAGGCTCAGTGTTAATAGATGCCATGCAAGTGGCCGGTGACTAGGCAGTACTAATTATGAATTCTGCATATGAAGAGTCGTTCTGTAAGGCTCATCATATGCAGGGCTAAGCAGCTTATCTTTTAGGTCTAGGTTGCGCGATTAGTTCGTGTATATCAGATAGTGAGGGTAACTTGTAATTTTCTTGATAGAACAACCTATTCAATCTACCAAGTAAATTTACACTGCGTGACGGATCATGAGCTTTTTGCCTGTTGGGGCTTACCGTTTGTAAAAACTCAGAAGGTTTTAGATCCCAATGTTCGATTTGTTCAGTAGTCACGCCTAATTGCTGAATGGTACTTAGTATTCGTTCCGTTTTACTCTCGTTGCAGGGCAATATTTGTTTTTGATACAGGCTGTTGATTGGCTGGCTCACTGCTTCAATTCCGTGATTTATGGCTTGCCATATTTGATCGTGTTCAACCTGTACTCCTTGGGGAGCGTAGTATCCCATGATTTCCCACTCTAACTCGGCATTTTGCAAGGCGACCGAACTGCCTATTTGTTCAGAATAAGACAAGTCAGGGTTAGCACCGATATTATAGGCATCAACTGAGAGACCAATAACAATGGCTATGTCACCCATGTTTTTCTTGTCAAGGTAAATGGCTTCAAATGCCGCTCTTTTTACACCCATCCAGCCATGTACCACTGCCGGTTGTGTCGCAAATTGGCGAATATCGTCAGGTAAGTCCTCACCATATTTATCAATAAATAGTGCCGAGGTGTCTTGGTTGAGTGCCTCGTCTGGCACCCAAATTTCGTACTCTTGCCTATTGTCAGCTTTACCTCGGCTTTTGATACCGTAGGACAAATTGATTGGACGACAGATGTTTCTATCTTCACTGTCTTCGTGAAAATACTCAGAGCGAAAGCGTTTGATAAATGGTGCATCTAACCCAGCAATGGCTGCAGTAGGATACCGAAACCCTATGTCGCTGTTATTGACGATATAGAGCCCTTGAATTTCACTTTCAAGAATGTTTTTTACCCCAAGCAGAGTTTGGTAGCTTTCAACCACAATACTGCGCTCAGGCTCTATAGTTAAACGGCTACCATCGGCGCTGATAAATTTAGGGGTTTTGTGATAGGTGAAATCGTTGAGTCCCAAGCTTTCGACAAAGCTATTTCTGATAATGGCTAATTCAGTAAATAACACATCATGATTTTTAATATACTGGAATAGTGGTCGGTGTTTGGCCATGAGTGTCCCTTACATCTATTTTCGGGTGTTCATTATTAGTATCTTTAAATGCCAGTGGGAGTCAATGGTCTGGATATAAATTCATTAAAAAACCGAGGGTTAAGAGTCAACTATGGCTTGAATTGTAAATATACCTACCGATGCATCGGTTACTTCTACCAAAGTGCCTTTTACTAAAGTCTCACTAGATTGCAGCTTCCAGTCTATCCCAGAGTAGCGATAGGTGGGAGTAAGCTGTGGTGATACATCATCTTGAAGTACAAAACTATGACCTACCAAATCACCTTTTGGTTTACTGATATCGACCTTGCTCTGCATATTTTTTAAAGGCTTCCATAGTAAAATAGCAGACAAGGCGGTGAGTATTCCGGTGCTCAATAATGCTGCGAGCAAGGTCTCGGGCATCAAGCCCGTGTACAGCAATCCTGCGGTAATGACCGCTGCACAGCCAACAAAAAATAAAACAAAGGTAGAGAAACCTAATACTCCCACTTCTATGACTAACAAAACAATGCCTAGAATGAGTAGGCTGTCGGCTAGGTTGTTGAATGCCCAATCCATATTTTATCCCTTATTTAACTGGCTAATAATGGTTGTGGCTTGGGCAACAATGCTGGCAGCGTCGGTACCTGAATCAGGCAGTAGTACAACAGATGATTCTTTGGCAATAGCTTGCTTGGCTTCAATGGCTTTGGTTGCTAAATCTAGCTGTATAGCCTTTTGCCCTTCTTCTGTGGCGGCGGCTTCACCCACTTGGCGTAAAGCTTCAGCTTGAGCGGTCGCTACTGCCACTATGGCCTTAGCTTCACCTTCGGCTCGTAACACTTGCTCTTCTTTGTCCGCTTCTGCAGCCAATACAACCGAAGCCTTTTCACCTTCCGCACGGTTGATTGCCGCTTGACGATCACCTTCTGATTCTAAGATCTGTGCTCGCTTAACGCGCTCTGCTTTCATCTGAGCTTCCATCGCCTCCATCACTGAATGAGGTGGCACTATGTCTTTTATTTCATAACGTAAAACTTGAATCCCCCAAGGACCGGCTGCATCATTAATAGAAGATACAATGTTAGTGTTAAGTAAATCCCTTTCTTCAAAGGTCTTATCTAACTCCATTTTTCCTAATTCTGAACGCATGGTGGTTTGTGCCAATTGAGTGACTGCAAAGACATAATCATCTACGCCATAAGTGGCTTTGTATGGATCAAGTACTCGAAAATATAAAACACCGTCCACATGCAATGAAATATTATCTTTGGTAATTGCGCTTTGTTCTGGTACATCCACCGCTTGTTCTTTAAGAGAGCGATCGGCAGCTACGCGATCCACAAAAGGCAAAATAAAGTTAAGACCGGCCTCTTTGCTAGACTGGTATTTGCCAAACCGTTCAATCACATATGCCCGGTTTTGTGGAACAAACTTAATTGAAGTCTTGAGTAGCACTATTATAAAAATTAGTGTTAGAGCTTGCGCGGTAAAAATATATTCGAATAAGACGTCCATAGTTTACTTCCTTTAAGTGAGTGATATTGATTATCACCAGTAAGATATTGGGTGAATTTTATACTTTTCAAGAGAGCAATAAAGCATAGGGTTTTAGCAATAGCTGGTTAATTTAACCAAGCATAACTAAATTTCATAAAGACCGATTGTTCGTTCTTAGTTAACGAATGTATTGACGTGTTTTGTTCGGCAGAGTCTGAGTAGCCAACAAAGAATTTAGTTAAAGGGTTAAGTTTGTATGAGTACAAGAGCTGCGTACCCAGTTGTTTAACTTGCATATGCACTTCATTATTGGGGTATAAAGCTTGGTTCCGCTCAATATCAGAGTAGATTGCAATTAGGCGCAAAAATTGCCTTTGATCAAGTTGGTAGGTAAAACGAAGATCAGTTAAATTAGCGATAAAAAGGTTGTCGTCTTGAATATCCAATTTGCGATAAGTGTGGCGCAAATCCAATTGTAAATGTTTACCTATGTCCCAGGTTAATGTGGGTTGAAATTGAAATTGAGTACCCAAACGATCATTGTCATAGTCAATTTGGTCACCATAAGAAAAGTACGAACTTAGATAGAGAGAAGAAATAGGACGGTACTCAAAATAGATACTAGCGGCATCTTCTAAGAATAATGTGGTGTTATTGGTAATAGTCAAAACACTTGGATCATGGCGTAAGCCCACTCTTTCTCGGTGTAACAGGCCGAGCTCAAAATAAGATTGGCGTTTGCCATGCACACTAAAATACACTTCTGTTTCTTTTTCGAGTAGTTCATTGTTGTCGTTGTGCGTGATATCCCAGTCACCGTCAACCCGAATTCGATTCCACCAAGAATTCTCGCTATACCAATTATATCCCCCGCCGATCACAACTTTCTCGTGATCAGCAAAAGATCCAAAGCCTAAATCAGTTCTAAAATCGGCACCGGTTGATTCTATTTGTGCGTTAGCAAACCAATCTCGTTCTTCATGTTCGTATGAAAGTCGATAGGCGGTGTCTGAAAAACTATCACTGTTTTGCAAACGTAGTACGGTTTCGGAATAGTCGGTACTGGCCTCACAGTTGTTGCTACAAAAGTCTTTATACAACTTGTCTGGATATTCGGTTTCTGAGCTAAGTAATTGCAGCCTTACTCTATCTTGTTCGGTAATTTGATATTTGGCATCTAATCCATTTACATAGTTATGATAATTGTCGGAATCCCGAATGGTACTGGTCCAGCCGATTGATAAATCATCAGAGATGTCATAGCGGTAGCGAGCCGCAAGGTTAATGGACTCTTCTTCTATTGATGCGATTTCAGAACTAATGTTACCTTAGTACGATCAAACTAGTATTTTCATCGTTGGCGATAAATAGCCCGAAAGTTTGCTTATCGACACGACCAGTGAGCTTTACGCCATAATCAGGGGCGTTGACGTTACGGGTATAAATTAGATTTTCGTAACCAGAAAAATAGTCCGAATTCTCCAAAAAGAAGGGGCGCTTTTCATCAAAAAAAGAGCAAACGTATTGTTGATACTGAGCTGCGCTACATCCGACTCAACTTGCGAAAAGTCTGGATTTACCGTTGCTTGAAATGATACTTCAGGGCTGATCCCCCATTTTATATCTAGACCTACTTCTTGATTGTCGGCATTTTCCCAGTCTAGGCTTTCTGTCACAGAGCGACTGCGACCATTGCCTAAAACCAAAGTGGGAACTATGGCCAGATTCTTTCCTTGTTTAGCCCGCTTGAATCCAGATATATCACCCATTTGGCACAAGGCACAGGCGTTATTTCTGTCTATGGTTCTGTTGGAGATTCTAAGGCGGTCTTTGCGTGGGTAGAAACGTACGAATTCAGCGCCCCAAGTTTTTAATTCGCTATTTTCAGCGAAATTCATAATCCGCAGTGGTATGGCCATTTCCACATGATAGCCATCTTTTCGTACCTTACCAGCCGATTGCCAAATAGCATCCCAGTTGTCACTTTCGTCACCGGTCATTTCATTTTCAATAGCGTCAGCTTGAATACCGAAAGGGTTAACAAAAAACTGATAAGCAATGCGGTTATCATTAAAAGGATCGAGCTTAATACCAACTAAATCATGATCCCAGGTTTGGTCACGATCGACATAAAGGGCTATTAATTTGGATATATCCGTATCTTCAGCACTAAAGGCGACATATAAAGTATCGTTGTCTTCAAATATTTTGACTTGAGTCTTAACCGGAGGACGGGTGTTTTCGAATGGGCTGGTGACATACGCCAACTCGAACGTGTGAGCTTGTTGCCATTGAGGCTCGTCTAAATTGCCATCTATGCTAATGCCAGAAATTAAATTAGGTACACTGATAGCGTGATCAAGTTGAGCGCTAGCGTTACTGTTTGAAAATAATCCAAACAGAACCAATACAGCCAAGACAATAGGTCGCACGTATCTACTTTTCCAATTCTAATTTAGACAGCGGTTAATTATATAACCTACACTAGCTTAAAACAATGATCTATAGATTAATCTAACTAGCGCTGATAAGTGCTCACTTTTTGATAACGTCCTTAAGTGGTAGCTAATTCAGCTCTAACTCGCGGGTCATGTTTTCGTTTCTATCTCTGAACACTATAATATTGTCTTCGATACGGATACCGCCAAAAGGCCGCATGTTGTCGACAACGTTCCAATTGATGTACTTAGATTGAGAGCTAGATTTCAACTCAGCCAGTAGACTATCAATAAAGTAAAGGCCTGGCTCGATAGTGAATACTTGCTTAGGCTCAATAGTTCGAGTGGTACGCAAGAATGGATGATCTTTCGGTGCTGGGTTGGGTGTGCCTCTATCGTCAGATACATGACCAGCTACGTCATGCACTTGTAAGCCTAAAAAGTGGCCAATTCCATGGGGGAAAAAGGTCTGCACTATTCCTTCTTCCATGGCACGCTCACCCGATAAATTGACCAACTCAAATTGTTGTAATAATTCGGCAATTTGGCGATGAGCATGCAAGTGGATTTCTGTATAGGCTAGAGCCAGGTTTAAGCTCGTCGGCTAACGATAGAGTGACTTTATGCATGGCTTGAATCAACTGATTGAAATCATGATCTTGAGCGCAATAGGTGCGGGTGATGTCAGCAGCATACCCGTTATAGTTCGCCCCAGCATCTATCAAAAAGGAACACCTGTCCTCAGGTGGTCGAGTATTTAACTGAGTGTAATGCAAAATTGAGGCGTTCTGGTTCAAGGCAATAATATTGTTGTAAGGCATGTCATTATCACCTTGGCGAGTGGCACAAAGGTAAGCTAGGTTAATGTCAAACTCGCTTAGCCCTTGCTCAAAAGCCAGTTTAGCTGCTCTATGCCCATCGACTGCAATTCGGTTTGCCTTGGCGCATACAATCCAGTTCATAGTCTGTTTTGTAGGCACGTTGATAGTGAAGGTAGTGCATCACGCGGTCAGGATTGATAAGCTCAAACCCTAGCGCTTTGGCCACTTCAATATATTCGCCAATGTAGGCATATTTACTTTTATCGAAAGGTAGGTGTTTTTCAACCGCATTTGCTTGCGATAATAGAACAATATCAAAATGCTCGGCCCAAAAATCGCTGGGCTCGTCAGGTACTTTATGCCAAAAGTCTTTAGGCCGATAAAATATCAACTTAGGTTTGTCTTGGCCGTTGACGATTAACCAGCAATTGGGGTTATCAATCACCGGTAACCAAGCTTTAAACTGTGGGTTGACCGAAAACGGGTAATTGTTGTCGTCTAAAAATTTACGTTTGCTCTGGCCCGAATGAATAATTAATCCATCGATACTTTCTCGTTGCAGAGCTTCTTTTGTGCGTAATTGAAGTTGACCAATATGTTGCGAATAGTGTGCTGAAATTTCTGGCATCTTGTGGCTCGTGTGACTGTTACTTGCTACTTTGCCGTTAGCCTACCATAAGCTTATATCATATGCAGAATTTCAGTTTTAACTAAGGCTTCTCAACTTTTTGGGCTTTATTTCCATTTGCACCAACGGCTGAAAGGTATTGCTGCTACCCCCAAATGTTGATGATAAATTTGTTTATATGCTAAAACAGCCTTGACGTAATTGCGCGTTTCTTTGTACGGAATGGTTTCTATCCATAAATCGAGAGCAATAGGTTCTTTTTCCGGTAACCATTTCTGTACGCGTCGCCAACCGGCATTGTATGAAGCTGTGGCTAAAATTGTATTGTTATTCATTTTGTCTAGTAAATAACGCATGTATTGCGTACCCAGAGCCACGTTCTCTTCAGGTTTAAACAAAAAGATTTTGATACTTTCTTTTTTGCTAAGTAACGTGCGGTGCCGGGCATGATTTGCATTAAACCTAAAGCACCGACTCCCGAAGTGGCGTCTGGCATAAAAGAGCTTTCTCTTCTGGCAATGGCAAAAGCCCAAGCGGGGTCAATATTATTCTTCTTGGCGTTGTATTCTATGTCTGTGTCAAATGGCATAGGGAAGCGTCGCGCTAAGTCATCTAAATAACCTGATTTTGAAAATCCGAATATGGCTTGATCATGCCATCCTAGTTGATTAGCAATAACGGCCGCCGTAGCTTTTTGTTCAGACGTTAATTGGGTTTGTAAGAAGTTCCACTCGCGACGTGCGCTAACATTACGCCCTAGTGCTCTAAATTCTAAAGCGCGTTGCGCTGCTGGAAGTTGGGTGATTTGTTTTATGCTTTGCTGCGAAGGCTTTAAAGGGCGATCGTTCATATTGGCCATCTTCGATAACTTAGCACTGGCCATAAATCCATAGTAATGGCGCTGTTCTGCTAGATTACTGAAATGGTCGGTGGCTAATTCAGCTGCATTCAATTTTTCGTATGCGCGCCCTTGCCAATATTGGAAAATGTTGCCAGCGGCTACGCCAGCAGGAACAGACTCAATTACCTGTAATGTTTGCTGCCAGTTTAGTTGACGTAAAACATGCGCTAAGTGCCAGCGAGCTAATTCTTCGTCGGCTTGATAGTGGCTGGCTTTTTCAAGCCATAAGGTAGCTTGGTCGTGATCTATTAAAGCTAACGAAACCGCAAAGCGATGAAAAATAGATTTTTTCTGTTCATCAGTAAAGGCAAAACGTTTTGACAGTGTTTCCCAACTGCGCAGGGCTAAATCACGATCGTGCCAGACTAAGCGTTTCAGCCCGTAACTGATTATTTGTTGCTCAAGATGTGGAATTCTATTTGGAAAATTTGAAACTCGACTAACTTGGCTAGGCGAGCGGCGTACTTTTAACCAAATGTCGGCTAAGTACTGTTGCCTACTAGGTAACAAGGTTTTTAAATAAGGAATGAGCGTGTGGTTGCCGCCGTCAGCGGCTAATGAAAGTCGTTTCCATACGAGTTCTGGGGTTTGATGTCCCGCCTTTTTCCATTCTCTAAACAACGGATCACAGGCTTTAGGTTGAGATTTTCCAACCACCCAATATCGTTCAGCTAAATTAAATGCTTGTTGTTTGGTTTTTGGGTCTTGCAAAAGTATCCGAGCGTGTTGGCAATTTATGGCGGTGTCGCCTATATCGCGATAGTTATTTTCGAATAGCTCATATTCTTTTTGCTTGGCCAAATAAGCCAACCACTTTTTGCGCAATGGCCAATCCAATGGTGAATATTTATACTCTTCTAAAAAGCGCTCTATAGCGTCTTTATTTGCCATGTAAGGATACTTGCTGAGCGTTTTTTGCTCAATGTAAGGTCGCAGAGGATAGCCTTGTAATTGATTTAACGATTGCTTGTATGCTTGACTTTTAGGGTTGTGCGTCAAACTTTCAGCATGACTAAAGACCTTACGTTGCTGTTCGAGTGTTGTTTCACTTGTGGCATTATGGCTAGCTAATGTGAGTACTAAACACACATTAATTATCGAAAATGTATGACGAATGATGGCAAATTCCAGTGGTTAAGTAAGGGTTATAAAAACGATAATTATACTACCCTAAATGTTAAATATTGTGAGCCCCAATTTTAAAAATTATCGATTCAACTGGAATGACCAGTTGCAAATTTTCAATTTGTACACATAATAAGAGCCCTTGGCGGAAAATGTTATTTTTTATAGGCCGCTTTTATTTTGTTAACAACTTAGATGGTTGTTAATAGCCTCCACCCTAAACTTGGCTTAAGCCAAAGGAGATAGAGATGATATACCAAGGCCAGAGCCTAACTGTTGAATTACTAGCAACGGGTATTGCCGAGCTAGTGTTTAATGCCAAAGGCTCAGTAAATAAGTTTGATCAACAGACTTTAACCGAACTGGATGAAGCTACGCAGGCATTGCAGGTCAATCAAGATGTACAAGGGGTGGTTGTTCGCTCTGACAAATCAAACTTTATTGTTGGCGCAGACATTACAGAATTTACTGCTTTGTTTGATATGCCTGAATCAGATGTACTGGTCTGGGTAGCCAAGGCAGCCCAAGTATTTGATCGTTTTGAAGATTTGCCTTTTCCTACCATCGCAGCGGTCAATGGCTTTGCTTTAGGTGGCGGGTTTGAAATGGCTCTGGCATGCGATTATCGTATTGCTGATACCACCGCTAGCGTCGGTTTGCCTGAAGTCAAATTGGGTATCATGCCTGGCTTTGGTGGCACAGTGCGTTTACCTCGTTTAATAGGCGCAGACAATGCTTTGGAGTGGATGACAACTGGTCGTGATAACAAGGCCGAGAAAGCGCTTGCCGTGGGTGCGGTTAGTGCAGTTGTCGCACCAGACAAGTTAGTCGATGGGGCAATGCAAATGTTACAGGCAGCCATTGCGGGTGACTTTGATTGGCAGGCTGTACGCAAAGAGAAACAATCCCCGTTATTGTTAAATGCTAATGAAGCCATGATGAGTTTTTCTACCGCCAAAGCTATGGTCGCTGCACAAGCCGGCAAACACTATCCAGCCCCGCACATGATGGTTGATACAGTTGCGAAAGCCGCGGGGTTAGGCCGCGATGCGGCGCTTAAAATAGAAAACCAAGGCTTTGCCAAACTCGCTAAAACGAATGAAGCTACAGCGCAAGTGGGTATTTTTCTAGCAGACCAATTGGTTAAATCTAAAGGTAAGAAGTTAGCCAAGTCAGCCATCACAGACATTACGCAGACAGCAGTGTTAGGTGCCGGCATTATGGGCGGTGGTATTGCCTATCAATCAGCGGTCAAGGGGACACCTGTGATCATGAAAGATATTGCTCAGCCTGCCTTAGACTTGGGCTTGGCTGAGGCTGCTAAAATACTGAGCAAAGGCATGGCTAGGGGAAAAGTTGATGCTAAAAAAATGGCTGCGACCTTAAATAACATCACCCCAACGTTGGATTATTCAGCAATTAAAAATGTTGATTTAGTGATTGAAGCTGTCGTCGAAAACCCAAAAGTAAAAGCCATGGTGCTAGCTGAAACAGAACAGCACGTGGCTGATGAAACGGTAATTTGTTCTAACACTTCGACCATTTCGATTAATCAACTGGCCAAAAGTGTAACTAAACCGGAACGGTTCTGTGGAATGCACTTCTTTAATCCAGTGCATCGTATGCCTTTGGTTGAAATCATAAGGGGTGAGCATACGTCTGACAGCACTATTGCTGCGGTTGTTGCCGCAACCTTGAAAATGGGTAAAACCCCAATTGTAGTGAATGATTGTCCCGGTTTTTTAGTGAATCGTATCTTGTTTCCATATTTTGCCGGATTCAGCAAGTTATTGATCGATGGAGCCGATTTTGTTGCCGTAGACAAGGTGATGGAGAAAATATTTGGCTGGCCAATGGGACCAGCGTTTTTATTAGACGTGGTAGGGATGGATACTGCTGAGCATGCCTCTAACGTAATGGCAGCAGGTATTCCTGAGCGATTACAAAAAATCGAAAATGACCCAGTTACCGTATTGTATCAAGCTGAACGTTTGGGCCAGAAAAATGCCAAAGGCTTCTACGATCATAGTGTCGACAAGCGTGGTAAACCAGTGAAAGTCGCGGCTGAGCTCGTTTATTCACTTTTGGCTCCACATTGCGCAGATAAGCAAGATTTTGACAAAGATGAAATTATCGCGCGTATGATGATCCCAATGGCCAATGAAGCTGTGCGCTGTTTGGAAGAAGGCATAGTTGCCAGTGCTGCAGAGGCTGATATGGCCTTGATATATGGTTTAGGTTTTCCGCCGTTTAAAGGTGGAATTTTCAGATTTATTGAAACTATGGGCTTAGCACGCTTTGTGGCGTTGGCTGATAAGTACGCGCACTTAGGTGCGATTTATCAAATTAGTGATGGGCTACGCGAAATGGCCGCATCGAATCAATCTTATTTCGCCCAATAAGGCCAAGGAGAAGATCATGAAAGAAGTGGTAGTAGTTGATTGTATACGTACACCTATGGGTCGCTCTAAAGGCGGAATATTTCGTAACGTACGAGCAGAAACCTTGTCTGCTCATTTAATGACTAAACTAGTAGAGCGTAATCCGAAGCTAGACCCCAGCGAAATCGAAGATATTATCTGGGGCTGTGTACAGCAAACAAAAGAACAAGGTTTTAATATTGCCCGCAACGCTCAGTTGTTGACCGATATTCCTAGAACAACCAGTGCGGTAACGGTTAACCGTTTATGTGGCTCATCGATGCAGGCATTGCATGATGCGGCAAGTGGTATCATGTCTGGTCGTGGTGATGTTTATATGATCGGAGGAGTCGAACATATGGGTCATGTGCCCATGAATTTCAACGTAGATTTTCATCCGGGCATCGCTAAACACACAGCTAAAGCGTCAGGCATGATGGGAATGACCGCTGAGTTATTAGGTCGTCAGAATGGTATTAGTCGTGAAATGCAAGATGCTTTTGGGGCTCGTTCACATCAACTGGCACATAAGGCCCACTTAACAGGTCGTTGGGACAACGAAATTGTGGCCACTCAAGGTCATGATGCTGATGGCGTGTTGCAGTTAATTAAGGCCGATGAAGTGATTCGCCCAGACTCGACAGTAGAAACTATGGCCGCGCTTAAGCCCGTATTTGATCCGGTAAATGGCACTGTGACTGCTGGAACCTCGTCTGCTTTGTCAGATGGAGCATCGGCTATGTTGATTATGTCAGCCGACAAAGCCAAAGCTTTGGGCTTAACTCCTAGAGCAAAAATTCGAGCTATGGCTGTAGCGGGTTGTGATGCTGCTATCATGGGGTTTGGTCCTGTTCCGGCTACACGCAAAGCTCTTAAACGAGCCGGTTTAAGCATGGACGATATTGAAATTGCCGAGTTCAATGAAGCCTTTGCTGCTCAAGCTTTGTCTTGCATCAAACAACTTGGATGGCTGGAGCATTATGACGATAAGGTTAACTTAAATGGTGGTGCCATTGCTTTAGGTCATCCCTTAGGTTGTTCTGGGGCACGTATTTCTAGTACACTGATTAACTTAATGGAAGCGAAAGACAAAACCTTAGGTTTGGCCACCATGTGCATTGGTTTAGGTCAAGGTATTGCGACTGTGTTTGAACGGGTTTAATCTTAATGTGTTGTTAGTCATGGGCCCCTTTTAGGGGCCTTTTCACCATCTAACGGATGTTGCGGTTATTTCGATGGAATGGAAGAAGTTATTATTAAAAAGCTAAAAGTAATACTTAAATTAATAGAGGGAGGGGATGTTAACCCCAATATTGTATTTGCTCAATTTAAAGAGCTGATCACCAAAGTCCCTTTGTTGTATTCTATTTTGCTAGTCAATTCCCTTTCGCTAGCGTACACCCACTATGGTGTCGCCCCAGATTATTTAACACTCTATATTGCAGCTATTTTGGCCTTAGTCTGTATTGCCCGAGGGATACGTTGGTATGGCTATCGGAATAATGAGTTCACTCTGCGTCAGGCCATACACCAAATAAGAATGACTGTTTTCTTTGCGGGGTTAATGGGGATAGCTTTTTCTATTTGGGCTTACACTCTTTATAGCTATGGTGGTGTGGAGTTGCGTGCTCACGTAGCTTATTTTATGTCAATCACTGCGATAGGGGTTATCGTCTGTCTTATTCATTTGCCTGCAGCTACTTGGGCTATTGGCCTTACAGTTGGCATTCCATTCATTAGTTTTTTTGTCTATACCGGTCACCCAATATTTTTAGCTATCGCTAATAATTTTGGCTTAGTGTTGGTTGCGCTCGTTATGATAACGCGCAGTTATTACCGAGCGTTTTCAAGTGTGATTGATGCGAACCAACAGCTTGAGCAACAACACCTAAATACCAAAAAACTAAATGAGCAAAATGAATTGTTAGCGAATCAAGATGGCTTAACTAAATTAGCTAATAGACGTAGTTTTGCTAATTATTTGAATGACAAGCTTTCGAAAAAACAGATAAAGCAAAGCTTTATCGTTGGTTTAATTGATTTAGATGGCTTTAAGCCGGTTAACGACATTCATGGGCACGCAGCTGGTGATAGGGTTTTAACGGAAGTGAGCACTCGCCTTCGTGAGTTGTTTTGTGCTAACAGCATGATAGCCCGTATAGGCGGTGATGAATTTGCCTTTGTAATGGAACACGATGCTGACTACAGCAAAATTAAGCAGTTGGGCCAAAAAATTACTGAGACATTACAACTGCCTTTTCAAATGCGTACAGGTTTAGTACAAATATCCGGCTCTTGTGGATTTGCTATTTACCCCGAGGCTGGGCACTCAGCCGAAGAGCTAATGGATAGGGCTGACTTCGCCCTATACGAAGCTAAAAATAGCGCTCGTGGTAGCTCTATCATATTCTCTGAAGAACATGAAAGTTTGATAAGAAAAAAATCTGAAGTTGAATTAGCGCTGACTCAAAGTATAAAACAAGAACAAATTTGTATTCACTATCAGCCAATAGTGGATGGTCAAACTGGTGAAATACTTGGATTTGAATCTTTAGCAAGGTGGTTTCATCCAGAGTTAGGAAAGATACCGCCAGATCAATTTATTATGATTGCCGAAAAAAATGGCATGATTACTCAAATCACCTTGCACTTATTTGAACTGGCCATTCAAAATTTAAAACAATGGCCAGAGCCTTTGTATTTGTCGTTTAATTTATCTGCTAATGATGTGATTAATCGCGCCACTCTCGCCAAACTAACCGGCATATTGGACAAACACCACGTGCAAGCTAATCGTGTACAATTCGAAATTACCGAAACCACAATGATGGCTGATTTAGAGCAGTGTTCGCACATAACGAGAGAGATGCAAAAGCAAGGGTTTTTAGTCGCCTTGGATGATTTTGGCTCTGGGTATTCTAGCTTAAGTTACCTGCATAAATTGGCTTTCGATACGTTAAAAATTGACCGTAGCTTCGTGAATAACATACAGCAGAACCAACGAAGCAGAGGGGTGATCAAAACTATCTTAGAATTGTGTTCTAGTTTTGAGGTGCAGTGTACCGCGGAAGGCGTAGAAACAGCAGCGCAGCGAGACTTATTATTAGAGTTAGGCTGTAAAAATATGCAAGGTTATTATTTTTACCGTCCAGCTGCTATTGAGAGCTTTGAGCTGACCAGTCAATAAGTACTACTGCAATTAAGACACCCATGATTATGAAGGTTTGTAAAAGGAGAGGTTAAGATGTCAGGTATTACAGATTTAGAAGAGCTACTGCATTCAATTAGCCCCAAATTGCTAGACATTGAATTTGTTTTTTGTACCGTGTCGGGTGGTCTCGAAGCGTACGTTGAGTTGAGCCCAATCGCGACTTTTATGGAACCTGAAGGCTTGACTCTTGTTATTGAAAAGTCGATTGCAGAGCAGGCGGGTCTATCGTTTGCAGGCTCCTATAGCCAAATTATATTGACTGTTCATTCTAGTTTGGAAGCTGTTGGACTGACTGCAGCAGTAGCCAGTAAGTTGGCTTCAAAGGGGATTAGCGCTAATGTGATTGCAGCTTATTATCACGATCATATTTTTGTTCAAACGAGCAAAGCAAAAGCGGCCATTTCAGCGTTAGAAGAATTCAGCGCATAGCCTTTGATCGTAGTGTTAGAAGCAATTTAGAAAGATGCTATTGAGACACCCATGATTATGAAGGTTAATTATTGGAGCTCAATAAAGTCATTGTTGAATAAATGGCGGGTGCAATAAAGGACAAAAGCAAACCGATTCCGGCTCAAATTGTCATCCCTATATGTTGTTGGCAGAGACTATAGGAATGACGAAGGCTTAACATATCACCGGAGTGACGAGAGCGAGGAATGTCAGCATACCGAGCGTTATCCCGCGGTTGAGCCAATCCAGCCTAGTGTAAGTTAGGGTTGTTTTTCTTGCTTGGGTTCGGTTTGTTCGATAATTGCTTGAGTCTGGCCTTCAGAATCAAAGCCTAAGCCAGCGTTCGTGAAAAGTAGTTTGTTGTTATCGCCAACTATTTTTCGGCTATCTTTTAAGAAGTCGACAATTTTCTCGTCCGTCATATCCTGCTCTTTGTAAATGCTGGCTTGTTGTTTGGCTTGATCCCATTCAATTAATTTTGATAATCGGCTACTTTGTTGAATTAACCTATTTAAATTTTGGTCAGAATCTAAATATTGCTGTAGTTGCTGGGCGCTTTTTGTGTCCCCGGAGACGGTGAGTTTGTCATCTTGGATAGATATTTCGGTCTCTGTGGTTATTTGATATGTGTCGATGAGTTGACTGAATTGGTTGGTCAATCTGTTTTTATTAAACTCAAAATAGTTTTGTAAGGTTTCTGAGTTGACCTCAATTTCACCACTTTCAATCTTGTCTAAGGTTTCTTCAAATTGACCTAAGCTTAGGCCGTCATCTACCGCTTGAATACTACTGGCGATATTCGAGGCTTGTTTGTTGGCTAAATTTTCGAGGGTGCTGGTGGCTTGGTTATTGTCACTAATGTAATCGAAAAGGGTCAGAGCTTTGGCTATTTGCATGATGGTTAGCGCAGTGATTTAAATTAATTGATCTTGAAAAGCAACTACTAGGCCAAAACCGCGAGTGCTTGTCTTAGCGTATTGACTGCTAAGGGCGCGTGAAAATGATCGTTAGTTTGCCTATTGATGGCAAAAATTTGTCTTTTCTATGCCATCAGGATTGGTAACTAGCTCGCTGCAGAAGATTCAAGTTGACCAATCAATTTACGTAAAGTAGGTTGTGAAACATTCAGTAGGCTAGCTCGTATTTGCTGATTGGCTGTTGATGCTAAAACCACTTCTACCAATAGGCTCTCTAACCTTGTCCACAGCCCCTGAGATGGTTCATTTTGAATGGTTAACGCTAGTTGCTGATTCAATCTATTTTGTAAGTCTTCGGATAGAGAGGGCTAAAAACGGCTTCATTGGCTTTTTGGTAGCGACGACGAAGGGTTGACTCTGGCATTTTGAGTTTTTGTGACACTTTGTACAAACTGTCCCATTTTTTAAGACATTGCTCTACTAGATGCTTTTCAAATAATAGCGCGATGGGCTCTGGGTGTGCTTATAGTTAACTGCGAGTTTTGCCCATTCTTGTAAAATACTCTGGCAAATCAACAAATGGCGAGGGGCTTGCCGGCACTGTTTGAATATGTGTGCTATCTATTTTATCGGTAATTTGAGGCTGGTGCTGTAGTACAATATGCTCAGCTTCAATTGTATTTCCGGGGCAAACAATAACCGAGCGCATTATATTGTTTTGTAGTTCCCTGACGTTACCCGGCCAAGAATAATCCATTATTTTTGCTTCTGCTTTAGTTGATAAGTCGCGAATAGATTTACCGTATTGTGCTGCATATTTGCTGATAAAATGACGAGCGAGCAAAAGTTTGTCAGTGCCTCTTTGCTCAAGGTCTGGCAAGTGCAGTGTAAACACATTGATACGGTAATAAAGGTCACCTCTAAAGCGCCCTTTGTTTACTTCTTCTGCCAAGTTGCGGTTGGTGGCAAGCACCAAGCGCACGTCTACTTTTTTTACACGTTGGTCACCCACAGCAACGTATGTTTTTTCTTGCACAAAGCGCAACAACTTTGACTGGATTTCTAGGGGTAATTCTCCCACTTCGTCTAAAAATAACGTTCCGCCATCAGCTTGCGCAATACGGCCTAGTTTGTCGTTATTTGCTCCTGTAAAAGCGCCCCGTTTGTGGCCAAACAGTTCACTTTCAATTAAGTGTTCGACTATGGTGCTGCAATCTACTGTTATAAAGGGCTTCTCCGGGCGCAAACTTTGGTTGTGAATTTGCTGTGCAATGAGCTCTTTGCCTGTGCCAGACTCGCCAATGATTAAAACTGTAGCGTCCGTAGGTCCAACAAGCTGAACCTGTTGTATTAGAGTGCGCATGGCCGCAGATTCAAAAATTAGCTGATGGGTTTCCCCCTGCGCTTGTTGCGTGAGGGAGGGGCGCTTCTGTTCTTGCTCTAGTAATAAAATTCTGTCTAACGTGGCTGCAAAGTTAGGGGCAAGTTGCAGAAGTTGTGCCGCTCGTTTCTTGGCTGTTGGCGTGAGTTTCTCTGGCCATTTAGCTAAAATGATGGCCTCGCATTGTTGTCGAATCATCAAAGGAATAAAGGTACAAACTTGTTGCTCAATAACGGTCGACTCTGATTTAAGCCTTGCCGTACTTTTGAGCTGTAATTGCAACTGCCTGCTCGCCCATGACTCTAGTGAATCAAGACTATGGTCAGTGAGGGGGTTAACATTATTGGCACTAATATTTGTTAGTTGGCCTTGTTTTAAAAGATAAAAATCCAAGTAGTCACTTTTCAATCCAGACTGTAGTAATTTGCTACTTTGCTGAGCAAAAGTCTGCAACGTATGATTTTGTCCTAGCAAACGAATAACGTCCCATTGCAACATCATCACACGAAAATCATCGTTGGGTTCACTGGAGAATTTACCGCTCATTCTGTCTAGGTTGGCGATGACATTTGAGTCGAATTGAGGACGCCATGTGACTAACTTGCCACCGCCAATATTACGTGCGGCTTGTAATGCCGTATTTGCACGACGAAAGAGCTCTAAGGGAGACTGCTCGTCAATTTGCTCTTGGCCTTCAATGGTGGCCACACCAATACTAAAAGACAAAGATAACTTATGTTGAGTATATTGCTTGCCTGCCAATAGTTGATGTAATCGGCTAGTTAATTGCTGTGCCTGTTTGGCGTTTGTATCGGGTAGCTGGGCCGCAAAGACGGCGCCACTATAACGCGTCGCGAAATCATTATCTCGAAGGATGCCAGAGATGGTTTGTAATACCTCCGCGAGCGCTTCGTCACCTTGCTCGCGGCTATAGTGATGGTTAATGTCTGACAGGTTGTCAGGATTAATCAGTAGCAGGCTTACTGGTTCATTCGGGTGTTGCGCATGCCATTCATGAACCGGCCAACTGGCGACTTCACGTAAAATGAGCACGATAGATTGCTCGGATGTTGGGCCAACAAAGCCATCCATCATCATTATCTGCTCGGTACACTGAATGGGAAACGTGGAGATGCGTGTAGCTGAATGTATTGTATTTGCAGAGTCGATTATCGCGTTTATTCTAGCCCTTGCTGCCGGGGATGGAATTTTCACCACTTTTTGCCATGGCTGACCATATAATTTTTGTAAAGGCTGTGCCAATAACTGACTTATTTCCGGCCCCGCGTCTACTATCAAACCATTTGCATCTAGCGTAACGGTGTACTCCCTAAAAAACCGGATAAAAGGGATAATTTTTTATCGGCATGGGCCAATTTTGTTGAGATGGTCGCGCTGTGATTAAACAAGGATAAAATTGCTTGTAATTGCTTAGGTTGCTGCCAGTTTGATAACCAATGGCCAATCGCGGGCTGCTCGTTGGAGCCATCAAACGTTGTGCCGGGTAACCAATAAATGAGTGGATTGGTCAGGCTAAACTTTTCTATTGTGGAAGCTGCAGTAAGGTTTGACTTGCAAACAATGAATAGCGGTAGAGATTGTTCTTTGACGGGTGAGTCTATGAGATCCAAACGAATATGATTTTCGTTCAGTATGCGTTCAAGTGCAGGAACAAGCAATTCGCTATCGGCTTCAACATATACTTGTACTTTTGACCTTGGTTGATTGTGTTGGTTAGAAAACCGCATATTGCCGAGACTCACGTTGCTGGAACTAAGCTACTAAAGTCTTGCTCTATCAAGGGTGATATATTCAGCAGCAACAGGACGGCTAAATAAGTAACCTTGCAATAACAAGTTATTAGTACTTTTTAGGATAGTGATTTGTTCCGAGTATTCGATACCTTCGGCGATAACACCAAGATTCAAACTGGAGGCCAAAGCTAAAATTGCATCAACAATAGCAATGTCGTCTGGAGCCGAGTTGATATCACACATAAAAGAGCGATCAATTTTTAGAATATCGATTGGGAAACGTTTCAAATAACTGAGAGAAGAGTAGCCTGTACCAAAATCGTCAACTGCCAAAGTCACTCCTATCGCTTTTAATTCCTTTAAGCGGGAGATGTTTTCTTCAGCATCGCTCATGATGACTGATTCAGTTAATTCTAATTCTAGTAACGATGCGGGCAATTGGTATTCTTCGAGTGTTTGCTTGACTAGGTCAGTAAAGTCGGATTGCTTAAATTGATGAGCAGATACATTCACTGCAACTCGAATGGGATTACCATTCTTCATCCAAACGCTAGCCTGATGGCATGATTGTTGTAATACTTGTTTGCCCAACTCGATAATTAACCCTGTTTCTTCAGCAATAGGAATAAATTCATCAGGGCCAATCATTCGTCCTTGTGGTTGGATCCAACGCACTAGCGCTTCAACACTGACCATTCTGCCATTTTGGGCACAAATTTGCGGTTGATAAAATGGCAGTATCGCTCCACTAGAAAGTGCACTTCGTAGGTCTTGCTCGAGTTGCAAGCGTAAGGCTGCCTTAGCGTTCATTGAGTCACAATAAAACTTATAACAACAGCGGCCAGATTGTTTCGCAAAATACATCGCGGTATCGGCATTCTTTAATAAGGTATCTGCGTCGTTGCCATCATTTGGAAATATTGAAATACCGATACTAGGCGTAATGACCACTTCATATTGTTCCAATTGAAACGGTTGACTAAAACTACGTATTACTCGTTCAGCAATATGCATTGCTTCATTGCTGTCATTTAGTCGGCTCAAAAAAATAGTGAATTCATCGCCCCCAAAACTGGCTAACTCTGGCTTACTCCCTTCGCTTAACGTTCCAAATACATCGCTATCTCTAAGGTTTGTTTGTAGACGCAATGCCACTTTGCGCAATAATTTATCGCCATAACTATGACCCATAGTGTCGTTGATGCGTTTGAATCTATCTAAATCAATAAATAACATCGCTGCATGATAGTTGTTACGTCTGGCCAACGCCAAAAACTTCTTCATATCTTGCATTAAAAATTGACGGTTGGGTAAGCTTGTTAACGCGTCATAAAACGCTAACTGGTGTAGTTCTTGTTGTTGGGTAACTAAGTCTTCGAACGCTTGGCTGGCCCTAAGAATATACTTAACCCGTTCGCCTAAAATAGGCCACTTAATTGGTTTAGCAATAAAATCTGTGGCACCAACGGCGTAAGCTTTGTGAATAGACTCAATATCGTCTGAGCCTGTCACCATGATAATAGGGATATGTTGGCCATCTTTATGTTGACGTATTTGCTGGCACACTTCAAAGCCGCTAATTCCTGGCATAGATACGTCAAGCACTACTAGTGCCGGCTGATGTTGTTCGAATAAGGTCAGCGCGATTTTGCCATTCTCGGCTTCTATTACTTCAACTTGTGCAGAGCTGAGTGTTTCTCTCATTAAAATTCGCGCGGTAAGATCATCGTCGCACACTAATACTCTAAGGGGTTCTCAATTTGCATTGCGGAACTCCTCCAAAGCAGCACGACTTAAATTAAAGGTTGAACTGATCTGTTCGACCAAAGTGCTTAGCTCGTTTACTTGCCCTTCGCTACTTTGACGTTCTAGGCTTTTACACAATTCAAATAGCGCTTTTGCGCCGGTATTACCTGCCATAGATTTTAACGCATGAGCTTGTTCTGCAATCATTGTAAAATTAATATCTTCACCTTCAGCTTGTTCTAGTATGCTCTTAGTCAATACATCCGCTTCAGAGCAAAATGCATCGAGTACTTTGCCGTACACGTCGTTACCGGTATCTTGAGATATTTTGAGCAAGGTGTTGATTGTCGCTTGATCTAATAACTCATCTATTTCTAATTGCTTATTCGGCAAGTCATTTATCTGAACATCCGTATTTTGCTTTACTTCATTGTTATCGGCAGGTAAAGGTAAATAACGTAATAAAGTTTGCTCTAATTCCTGAATAGAAAAAGGCTTAGACATGACTTCGTTCATGCCCGCGTCCATGCATTGCTGATGTAAATTGTCGCCCATTCCAGCCGTTAATGCCACGACTGGGATGTGTGGCCACTGTTTACGTATTTCTCGGGTGGCAGCGTAGCCATCCATGATTGGCATTTGGCAATCCATCAAGACTAAATCTGGTTGATGGTTATTAATGTGGTCTACTGCTTCTGCGCCATTATCAGCCAACCAAGTTTCACAACCTAACATGCCTAGCATGCTTTTTGCTACTTCTTGATTGGTTAAGCTGTCTTCAGCAACAAGTATCTTAGCCGCAAAGTTTTGTAGGTTGCGCTGTTCGGTGGACTTAGCGTTACTGTTATTGTCTGCAATCCCTAAAGCATGATGTAAGCATGATTGTAAATTAATTAAATGAATGGGTAGTGCTAACACATTGCGCTGATCATTTTCTTGCCACTGGGACGAAGGTAGAAGGCAAATCCATTTTTTAAGGTCAATTTTAGCATTTTGAATGGCGGGTTGATGTTCAGGCAAGCTGATCCAAATACCATTCTTGACGGCGGCTAATTCTGCTTTGACTCTCTGTACGTGTAAGTGTTTAATCTGTAATTTGCTTAGCATCGCGCTTAAAGAGTGACCTAAGCCATTTTGTAAATTGACCAAATAAACGGTAGGGCAATCGGTTATTTTACTGGTATTAGGTAGAACATTTTCTATTAATGGAAAGTCTGCTTCTAGACTAAAGCGACTGCCAATTCCTTCAGCTGACTCTAGCTGGATTTTGCCACCCATGAGCGCGGTAAGCTGTTTACAAATGGCCAAACCTAAGCCTGTACCTCCGTATTTTCTGGTGGTGGAAGCGTCGGCTTGGGTAAACATTTCAAAGACCTTTTGCTGGCGATCTGGAGCCATGCCAATTCCGGTGTCCTGGACATGAAAGGCGATGCCGGTGTGTGGGTATTCTGCATGTTTTGGTATCGGTTGATGCTCAAAACAAGGCAGGATTTCTACACTGAGGTTAATCTCCCCACGTTCGGTAAATTTAATCGCATTGCTGGTGAGGTTTGCCAAAATTTGTCGTAAGCGAGCTGGATCACCAAGTACTATCGGGGTCTCGCCCTTAATTAAAATGGGATTGATTTGTAGCCCCTTGTTGTGCGCTGTTTCACTAAAAAGATCGCATACATCTTCAAGTAAGGCTTCTACATCAACCGGGACAGATTCTAAAGTGGCTTTACCCGCTTCTAACTTCGAAAAGTCTAAAATATTATTAAGTAAATCGAGTAGCAGCCGCCCAGAACGATATACCAGTTGTGCAAAATGTTGTTGCTTGGGTTTTAGCTCTGAACTGAGTAACACTTCCGTCATACCAAGCACTCCATTCATTGGGGTGCGAATTTCGTGGCTCATAATGGCTAAGAAATTACTTTTCTCACGGCTTGCTTGTTCTGCAGCAACTCTTGCTTTATCTGTTTCTTGCATACTCACGACTAATTGTTCGTTAGCACTGCGTAGGGCTTTGGTGCGTTCTTCTACTTTTTCTTCTAGCTCTATTAAATGCTGTTTTTCTAATTGTCGTTTTTTATTGAAACGCCATATGAAACTTATAATGATCAGAGCAATGACCAATGTGTATAAACTGTAGGCCCAAATTGTTTTCCAAGGCGGTGGCAATACCCTGATAGGTAAAGATACGCCTGTCGTATTCCATAACCCCTGATGATTGCTGGCCTGAACTTTTAGCACATAGTCGCCTGAAGGAAGATTGGTGAAGGTGGCTAACCGTCTGTTTTCAAGCTCAATCCAATCGTTGTCCAAACCCTCAAGTTGATAGCGATATTCATTCAGGTCAGGTGCATTGAAGTCTAAAGCGGCAAACTCGAATGAAATGAAATAGTCTTGATAATCAAGTTCTAAGCTGGCTAGTTGTTGATAAGGAACGTCAAACCAGACTTGTTCATTGAGCTTTTTGATACGTACTAAAACCACAGGAGGAGGCGTTAGGTTGTCTTTGATGTCGTTGGGGTGAAAGCGAACTACCCCCGAATTTCCACCAAAATACATGTAGCCATGGCTATCTTTGAACGCGGCTCCATGATTGAATTCATTGTCTTTCAAACCTTGGTAAGTATCAAAGTGGCGCACTTTACCCGATGCTCTGTCCATTCTTGTTAAGCCTTGGGTGCTGCTTAACCAAAGGTGGTTATTGTCATCTTCTAAAATGGAATAGATATGGCTGCTAGGTAGCCCGTTAGAGCCATCATATCGTTTAAAGTTATTGTGACGCTGATTAATGTTTTGGATTGACCACTGGTTTAACCCTCCACCTTGGGTGCCAACCCAAAGCTGGGCCATTTTATCTTGATGAAATGCCCAGGCTACAGGGGCCGATAAGCTATCGAAATTGTCGGCTTGATGTTCGATGCGGTCAAATTCTAAGGTGTTAGGATTGAGTAAATTTATTCCCGAAACTGTGCCGACAACTATTGTGCCGTCTAGCAATTGATATATAGCTAAGATTTTGTCGCTATTGATACTGTTCGGGTTATTAGGTTCATGGCGGTAGTGAATAAACTCATTGCCACCAGCTTTGAGAAAGTTTAAGCCCCGCCATAGGTACCGACCCAAACATTGCCCATACTATCTGGGTAAATAGTGGTGACTCCATCGAAGCTTAAACTATTTGGCTCATCTGGGTTATGGCTAAAATAATCAATGGATCCATTGTCAACGTTTAGTCGACCTAAACCACCGGCACGCATACCAAACCACAATAAGTTATTATCTCCTTTGATGCTCATAACACGGACATCTTTCAACTTAGTTTGACTATTTTTGTCAAAGACTTGTTGGATCTTGCCGTTTTCGTCTAGTCGCGTCAGTCCACCGTAACTAGCGACCCAAATCGACGTTTGTTGATTGGATGAACGCGTTTCGGCGAAGCCCATAATAACATTGCTAGCCAAGCCTTTGTCATAGTGCTCAAAAGGCACTTCTATAGCATTGACTAAACCGTGAAAGGTGCCAATCCACATAAATCCAGTGCTATCTTCAAAAATGGACAGTACTTTGTCGTGGGTTAAACTATCTGCGCTTGAGTAATTTTTGAATTGATTGCGGCCGTCCCAAATGCTTATGCCTGCTTCAGTTCCAATCCAAATCCGTTGTTGATGATCTTGATAAATATGATGCACTAGATTTGCGGCCAAACTATTGCTTTGCTCAGCTCGATGTTGCAAATGTCTAAAGTTATTAAGCTGTGGGCGACCTACCATAACCCCTGAGTCGTAGCTCGCTAGCCAAAGCTGCTGTTGGTTATCAATGAATACTTGGGTGAGTCGGTCGCTAAATAATGGTGCTGCAGAACCAGTAAACCAACGGCTAAGTTTTTGCGTGGTTTTGTCTAGTAGGAATATTCCATTGCCATCTGTGGTCAGCCAGATTTGATTGTTATAGCTGGCAATGGAGGTTATCTGGGCACGTTTACTGCCGGCTGGCATTAACTGTTGGGTCTCAAAGTGTTTGAACACACCTGCCTCGGGATCAAATTGACTAAAATTGCCATCGTTATAACCAAGCCAAATCATGTCTTGAGGATCACGGTACATCGTTCTGATCCCATTAGACATTGGCCTACTCGGATCATTCTCTTTGGCCTTTAGCCGAGTAAAGTTCTGTTTAGCTGGGTTAAACAAATTTAACCCCCCCATCTGTGGCAACCCATAATCTATTTTGCTTGTCTTCAATGGCGGCGCGAACGTTATCTGAGCTAATAGAATCTGTAGCTCGAGGGTTGTGAGTAAAGTTGAGTAGCTGATAACCATCGAAGCGAGATAAACCTTCTTGGGTTATCAACCAAATATAGCCAGTATGATCTTGGTAAATCTGTCTTATGGTTTTTTGCGAAAGGTTTTTACTGATGCTTGCGGGGGTAAAATTAAAATTAGTGATTTCAGCGGCAGATAGATGGACAGTGAAAAAGGTAAATAAAAGCCAGAAATAACTATTCTTAATCATTATGGAACCGAAGAAGCGTACAATTTTGAAATAGACTACCTCAAAGGGGCGCTGCTGCCAATAAAAAGGCTCCTGTATCAATGACTAACAAATTATTTGTTGATCATTAAAGCAGGAGCCGATAGCTGGCAGAGTTAACTTATTCTTGTCTTAACCAACTCTCCTGAATCATGTGTGCTTCGTCCCACATGAAGGCTTCGTCCCACATGAAGGCTTCGTCCCACATGAAGGCTTCATCCCACATGAAGGCTTCGTCCCACATGAAGGCTTCATCCCACATGAAGGCTTCGTCCCACATGAAGGCTTCATCCCACATGAAGGCTTCGTCCCACATGAAGGCTTCGTCCCACATGAAGGCTTCATCCCACATGAAAGCTTCATCCCACATGAAGGCTTCATCCCACATGAAGGCTTCTAGACCTTGGATGTAGTATTGACCATTGCCGTCGCTACGCGCCGCGCCCATATAATGAGTGTCGCCATTTAAATCAGCCACAACATCCATGCCTTGGTTAGCGCAGCCAGTATTAGTTGAGTTTAATGCGCTGACAGCGTCCACATATCCAGATCCTTGCTGAAACGGACTATAAGCCAATTGGCCGTTAAACTGGGCCATTTTGGTACTGCTCATTAAGCGACATTTAACATCACTTGCAGATAGTTCTGGGTTTTGTTGCAACATCAAGGCTGCAATGCCACTTACCACTGCTGAAGCTTGAGAAGTACCAGACATAATAAATTTGTCATTGCCTACTTGGTATTGTGGGTTGTTGCTCGGCACATACATGTTTTGGTGAGCTAGGCTAAACATATGGCCGCCTGGAGCAACCATTTCTGGTTTTACGAAAGCTTCATGGGTCGGCCCTTGCGATGAAAAGCTCAATAGGAAATCATCATTTTTGTTGTCTGGAGTGTAGTTGTCACTGATAGCCCCCACACTGATCACATACGGCACATTAGCTGGTACACCAATACTCATAGCCGTAGGGCCTGTGTTACCAGCCGATGTTACAACCACAACGTCCTCAGCCCATAGCGCCATAACTGCTTGGTTGATTGGATCTTCCCAATAATGTGACTTAGGCGGAGCACCAAACGACATGTTTAATACACGTATATCCAGTTCTTCATGATTATCTGCAATAAATTGTAGGCCACGAATAACGTCTAAATAGGTACTATGCCCGTCTTCGTGAAATGCTTTCACTACGACTAGGTTGCTGTCGGGAGCCACACCTTGATAGTGATTCTTGCTATAACCATCAATGACTGCATGCTGGCTATTGGCAATGATGCCAGTTACATGGGTGCCATGACTATTTTCGTCTGTTAGATTATTGGTGGTTAAATTTGTGTCGTTGATTGCATCATAAGCAGCGCGAATACGATTGCCATATTGGGTATCATATTTTAGAGCTGAATGACTGGCCCATAAGCCACTGTCAATCACCGCAACGGTTACATCTTTACCTGTAATTCCCTGTTCATGCAGGGTGTCGGCGCCAATGGCCTGAATATAGTAGCTATTACTGTCAAAGTCATTTGCTTGGGTTTCATAACCTTTGACTAAGTTTCTTGTACACTCTTCTTGGAACTTTATATTCATTGAAAAGTCACGTTGCGAATAATAGTTTGCGCCAAAAGAGGAGAAAGTCATTTCAAGCTTTGCGTTCTCGTAAGGGGCTAATTTAGCATCACGATAAAAGTCACTGGCCTTCAGATTTAGTTGGCCCTTTTGGTTTCTAAAGAAATTAGAATATAAGGTGCGACCGTTAAATCTAACCGATAAAACGCGACCTAAATCTTCTGGCTAAGGTTAGTTCCATTTCTGAAACGTTGGCTTCAATATCTCTACCGTTATATAAATTCCATTTTACTTTGTTGAAAGACGCGTCTAAAACGTGGCTACCATACACCTGACACTGTTCTAGTGAGCCTGCAGTAAAGACGGCTTGGTTTTCGGTGACCTTAACGATAAGTGGTAGTTGTTTTAATATGGCTAATTGTAGGTCACTGACTCTAATGCCAATCCCCGATACAATGGGCAGTTCGTGGGTAATCACGCCGCCTATTAAATTAACTAAGTCTCTAAGTATCGGTAGCTCTCCGCCTTGGATCAATATTTCATTGTTCATACTGACTAAGCTGCTAACCACTGGCAACTCAGGCAAGCCAAGAGCATCGGTTAATTGGTTTACATCGACAATTGACGTAAGGTCACTAAGGTTAAGAGTATTTGAACTTGCCGCATCTGCCGAACTTGATGAGGTAGCAGTACTTTGTAGGCCCAAAAGCCCACCCAATAAAGAAGTATGCTGTGTATCGTTTGTAGCTGCACTGGCGTGTAAAGCGCCAACCGTAAATGAGGCAGCGAGTATCGCCAACCCTACTTTTTGAAACTGTCGCTTCATTTTTTTCTCCGTTAGACTCGACAAGCCAATTGTGATTATCCCATTTAATAAACGGGCTAAATTAATTTTCTAACGGTATAAAGCATTTTCAATGCCATGTTTTAACTGTTTGATTTTAATGTTATTTTTTGTTTGATGAAAGATATGAATGGTTTCGGCTGAAAAATACGAATGATTAATTTGGTGGTGGTGTCATATTTTTCATGTCGTATTTTTCATTTTTATCTTTCGGGGAAGGGGCAGTGAATAGCGAACGGGTTAAGGGTTATATACCTCAACCACGTGATTTAGACGGGCCTGAATGATTCGGCGAAAGCGGTCGGCAAGCTCCCTAAAAAACACGCGTGACGGAGAGGTATTTCGCCATGCCAGTGCATGTTGACGGAGTATAGGCTTGTTTTTTATTTCACACACTTTTAGCGCTTCAGGGTTGTGCATTTCTGAATGTACGTATAGGCCGGGTAAAAATGCCGCTCCCATACCCATTACTACCATTTGTCTTAAGGTATCTAAACTGGTTCCTTCGTAATCACGCTGCAATTCGGCGCCTAATTCATTGCAAACATCTAACACTTGATGATGGAAGTGATGCTTATCTTCTAGAGTGAGGATTCTTAGGCCTTTAAGGCTATCAGGCTCTACAAATACGTTCTCACTTAGAGGGTGTTCGCTCGACAATACTAACTTCAAAGGTTCGGTAAATAGGGGTTCTACCACAAAGTCACTGGGTAAACCTGCTAAGGGGGAAATAATTAAGTCGTAATCACCTTTGTATAAACCCGCATGCAGTTCGTTTGGCGCGCTTTCTCGTACGTAAAACTTAAGTTTGTCGTAAAGGTGGTGTAACTGGGGTAAAACAAAAGGCAGTAGGTAAGGACCTAATGTAGGTGGAATGCCTAATTTAAACGTGGTTTTGGGGCCTTGAGATAGTTCTCGTGCAACACTTTGAAATTCATTGATTGTATTCAGTATCTGTTCTGCATGATTTAATAACTCTCGACCATCAGCAGATAGCATGGTGCCGTTTCGCGAGCGTTCAAAAAGGGTTAATTGCAACCCTTCTTCAAGTTTAAGAATTTGATTGGTAAGCGTAGGTTGACTGATACCTAACTGATGAGCAGCGCGCCGAAAGTTAAGCGTGTGGGCGACTGCTGCAAAATACTTTAGTTGTTTAATAGACAGTTGGGGTTGAGTGTTTGGCATCGTTTTATTGCAATATGTTTCGCTAATAGATAAAGACTATCACGAGATTCTGTATTTTTCTATAAAGCTATCAGGCAAAACTAAAGGTCGTTGTTAGCTATATGCCTAAACCATCGCAAAATAATGTATGAAGAACGGCTAGGTATGTGAATTCAAGGTGCCTCTTTGAATACTGTTGTTTGCTTTTTAACAACAAACAACACAGAAGTGAAATTCCACAGAGATTCATACTAAGCAGGTATTTTGAAGTGGTTAGGGGTAATTGAGTTTTCATTTATAAATTTTTAGGAGTAGGTAATGGAACATGTGATTTCAGGTGTTGCAAAATTTCAACGAGATGTTTTTCCAAAAAACAAAGAAGTGTTTCAAAAGTTAGCAACCGGTCAAAATCCAGAAGTTTTGTTTATTACTTGTGCAGATTCGCGAATAGATCCGAATCTTGTTACGCAAACAGGGCCCGGTGATTTGTTTATTTGTCGTAATGCGGGAAATGTAGTGCCTCCCCATAGTAACCAAACTGGTGGCATGACCGCGTCTATCGAATTTGCCGTGGCTGCACTTGGTGTATCTGACATAGTGGTGTGCGGCCATACTGATTGTGGTGCCATGAAAGGCGCTATTTCTCCAGAAGCGCTGGATGAACTCCCTCATGTGAAAGAATGGCTTGGGCACTGTCGTGGTGCGACCGAAGTGGTTAAACATAAACACGGTTCGGTTGGTAGTGAACATTTAGAAGAAATTACCAAGGAAAATGTGTTGCTACAAATGCAGCACCTCAAAACACACCCTTCGGTTGCGGGTCGGTTAGCCTGTAAAGAAGTGCGTATTCATGGTTGGGTTTATAATATTGAATCAGGTGAAGTGCTTTGTTTCGATCCTCAAAGTGAGAGCTTTAAACCTATGCAAGAGTGCTACACCGGTGAGAATCAATTTAAATCGGCTATCGGTTTATAAATAAAGGCAAGGATTAGAAAGAAATGAAAATTGATTTTTCACATTTGCGAGGAGACCTGACAGGTGGTATTACTGCTGGTGTCGTAGCGTTACCACTCGCTTTGGCGCTAGGTGTTGCTTCTGGCCTTGGGCCATTGGCAGGTTTGTATGGCGCGATTGCTGTTGGTTTTTTTGCCGCGCTTTTTGGTGGTACTCCTTCACAAATATCAGGGCCAACAGGGCCTATGGTTGTTGTTCTCGCAGGCTTATTCGCAAGTTTGTCGGGAAATGTTGAGCTTATTTTCACTGCAATAATTCTAGCTGGTATCTTTCAAGTAATATTCGGCATTATAGGTGTAGGGCAATATATTCGATTGGTACCTTATCCGGTTATATCAGGCTTTATGACAGGTATTGGGGCAATTATTATTATTTTGCAGCTTGGGCCAATTATGGGGCATGACTCTCCAGGCGGCACTATAGGGGCACTGTCTTATTTGCCCCAAGCTCTTTCAAATATTAATTTTGTTGCCTTGGGTTTAGGTGCGTTAGCATTGTTGATTGCGCTTAAGTGGCCAGCAAAATTTGGCAAATATATTCCAGGACCATTAGCAGCATTAATTATCGGTACGTTAATTAGCCTATTACTTGCTGAAGTGCCTGTCTTGGGGGCAATTCCGAGCGGTTTGCCTAGTTTGCATTTACCTGTTTATGAACAGAGCCAAGCATTTTTGGTATTAGAAGCGGCCTTCATTTTGGCTGTATTGGGCGCAATAGATAGCTTGTTGACTTCGTTAGTGGCTGACAACATGACGCGTACTCGTCATGAAAGTAATAAAGAGCTTATTGGTCAAGGCGTGGGTAATGCAGTAGCCGGTTTATTTGGTGGTATTGCTGGTGCAGGTGCGACCATGCGTACCGTGGTTAACATTCGTTCTGGTGGTAAAACAAAACTATCTGGAATGGTGCACTCTTTGGTACTGGTTGCTGTTGTGCTTGGTTTAAGCCCACTTGCTGCCAATATACCGCACGCGGTTTTAGCAGGTATTTTGGTTAAGGTTGGTCTAGATATTGTTGATTGGCGCTACATTAAACGTGCCCACAACGGTCCTCGTTGGGACTTTGCACTAATGATATTGGTATTGGGATTAACCGTTTTCGTTGACCTTATCACTGCAGTAGGTGTAGGTGTGGTGTTGGCGGCTTTGGCTTATGTACGTCAAATAGCTCAATTGCAGATTGCACAGTTAAAAGCTATCCCTAAGTTTTCTAGTAACCCTGAAGAACAAGCATTGCTAGAAAAAGGTCATGGCAAAGTCAATATATTTAACTTTGCAGGCCCCTTGAGTTTTGGTGCTGCAGCTGACTTAGGTCACCATGTCAGACAAAATGTAAAACCGGGTTCAGAGGTATTGATACTCGACTTTTCTAGGATCCCAGCAATGGATGTGTCTGCGGCGATGGCGGTAGATACCATTATTGCGGACACTAAAGCGTCTGGAAAACTATTGTATATTTGCGGCATGAACGCAGAAGTGAAAGACGTGTTAGTGGCTATCATTGGTGACAAACCGGCAGATTTTGAGTGCGATACCTTAATTGAAGCGCTAGAAAAATCTGTCTTGGTAATTGAAGGTACGCCTCAAAGTAAGTTAACCCAACCCTCAGACGCTCTATCCTAGTAATAGTGATAAAGAGAGTCAGCCGCTTCACTTGAAGCGGCTTTTTTTTGCACTCAGTAAGTAGGGTGATAGAAGGTTTGTCATTTTTGGGGTGACAATTAGTACTAGTATTCACCATGATCTTTATTAAAATAGCGAAAATTTCTCTTAGGCTTTTGTTTTGCAGACTCTTGTTCCTTTTCATACCTTCAATCTAAACGCATCTGCTAGCAACATCATTCCTGTTGCTTCTAGTGTTGAGTTAAAAGCCGTGTTGGCATCCTTAGGGGCCACTCCATACCTAGTGTTAGGCGAAGGGAGCAACACCGTATTTTTAGAAGACTATCAGGGGACGGTGCTAAAAATGTCTGGCACTGGTATTTCTTTACAGCAACGCTCTGATTTTTTTATGTCACTGCCCAAGCGGGCGAAAATTGGCATCAACTCGTTAAGTGGTGCATGCAACATCAAGTATACGGTCTAGAGAATTTAGCGTTAATCCCAAGGTACAGTTGGCGCCGCACCAATACAGAATATTGGGGCATATGGTGTTGAAATAGCCACGTTCATTCATCAAGTACAATACGTTGACTTAGTTGATGGTGAAATAAAGAGTGTAGATGCAGAACAATGTCAATTTGGCTATCGCGACAGTATTTTCAAACATGCATTATTAAATCGAGCAGTGATTACCCAAGTAACATTGAAATTCCCCACCGCTTGGCAAGGTGTGGCGCATTATGGAGAGTTGAGAACGCTCTCTGCCCCGACAGCACAAGACATTTTTGCTACAGTGGTTGCGGTTCGACAAAGCAAACTCCCAGACCCAAACCAACTAGGTAATGCCGGTAGCTTCTTTAAAAATCCGGTTATTACTAGGCAATTATATGCAGACTTAAAGCAAGACTGGCCAAGCATACCAAGCTACCCTGTGAATGCCGCTCATGTCAAAGTGCCGGCTGCGTGGTTAATTGATACGCTAGGATTTAAAGGGAAAAAAGTGGGGGGCATTAGTTGCCATCACCGTCAACCTTTGGTGCTGACCAATGACGGGACTGGAACGGGCGCTGAGCTATTAACATTGGCCAGAGAGATTCGCGCTAAAGTGTTGCAAGTATTTACCATTGCCTTGGAAAATGAAGTGAGATTAATTGATAGAAATGGTATGACTGCGTTATGAAGAATCAAGCCATGAAAAACAACTTAGGCCATATCCGCAGCTCTTTATTGGCTACATTAGCAGATGGTAAGTTTCATTCGGGAGAAGCATTGGGTGAATCTTTAGGGATTAGCCGTTCGGCTATTTCAAATCATGTAAAAACCTTGGCTGATTTAGGTCTAGATATTTATAGCGTTACTGGTAAAGGCTATCGTTTAGCTCAGCCTCTATCAATGTTAGAACCTGTGGTAATCAGTAAACATCTTAGTTGTATGAATATTGCTAATGTTGAAGTGTTGAATGTGATTGATTCGACTAATCAATATATTAAGAACAAGTCAGGCGACTTAGTTAACGGTCATGTTTGCTTGGCTGAAGCGCAGACTGCTGGGCGCGGGAGGCATGGTCGAGAATGGGTTTCTCCTTATGGCGCTAGCTTGTACTTGTCTATGCATTGGCATTTTACTGGTGGTTACACTGTTTTGGCTGGTTTGAGTTTGGCTATTGGTGTGGCTGTGGCTAACACCTTAAAATTGTGTGGTATTGATGATGCTAGATTGAAATGGCCAAATGATATTTACGCCCAAGGTAAAAAGTTAGCCGGTGTATTAATTGAAGTAGAAGGTCAAATTGGTTCAGGTTGTGATTGCGTCATTGGCATAGGGCTAAATGTCGCTTTGCCAAATAATGTGAAAAACATTGATCAACCTTGGATTGATTTAATGCAAATTAGCGAAACTCCAATTGATCGTAATCAACTGGCGGGTTATTTAATTGATGAGTTGCACGCGTCATTATTACTGTTTGAGCAAGACGGCTTAAAGCCATTTGTCGAACAATGGAAGCAACTCGATGTATACGCTAACCGGGCTATTAGGCTGATTATGGGACAAAAGACCATTGAAGGCATAGGTAGAGGTATTGATACCAATGGTGCTTTGTTGTTAGAGACACAATCCGGTTTGCAGTCGTTTCATGGTGGAGAGATTAGTGTCCGTGCCAAATAACATTTTACTATTGGATGTGGGCAATACCTGCATAAAGTACGCATTGGTCGATTCAACAGGCAAAAAGCACTTTGGCGTTATACAAAAAGCCGACGACTTGTTAGCCATGCTTGCAACAGTAAAAACGTGTTACATTTCTGCGGTTGGACAAAAAATAAAGGTCAAAGAAATTCAAACTGTACTGACCGACAACAATATTGAAAGTTACCACATAGCGTCCCAGGCAGCATTCGCGGGGTTAACTTGTGCTTATCAAAAAATTAATAAATTGGGTGTTGATCGGTGGTTAGCCATGTTGGCGTGTCGCAAGCAGTATGCAGGTAATTTTGCAGTACTTGATTTTGGCACCGCTATGACTTGTGATGTAGTTAATGCAACTGGGCAACATTTAGGCGGTTGGATTGCGCCTATGTTTTAATACGATGCAAGTGGCGTTACTGCAAAACACAGAAAACCTGAGTATAGAGCAAGATTTTCCTACTGATTTGTCACTCGGTAAAGACACAGAAGTGTGTATCAATATGGGAATTTTAGCCTCGATGCAGGGCTTTTTGCTATCGACAGAAAACTATATGCAGTCTGAATTTAATGACTACAGAATATTTATCGGTGGTGGCCATCAAGGATTACTCAAGCAACATATCCAACACAAAAATAAACCATTTGCTAACCTTGTGCTTGAGGGGATGTTAGCTTATGTCGAGCAACAAGCGACTTATAGCCACTCCAATAAATAAATGTACACTCGGCAGCAGCACAAATATACTTTTGCTTTTCATCTTCCGTAAGCGTCCGGTGGGCTAGGCTTCGGGCAACTTGTAATCTAGTGCTCATTCAAATGTCACTGAGGCTGTTATGGTAGAGCTGTTATGAATATTAATCGCTTATCAGCTTATTTTTAAGTAGATATTTTTTTAAGGTATCGCTTACTCGCCCAGAGTTAAAAGGTTTGACAATAAAGCCATTGGCCCCATTCTTAATAGCGGCCATGACGTTGTCTGATGAGCTTTCACTTGAGCACATCACCACCTCTAGATCTTTGTATATCTTTCTGACCCCCTCTAACACATCTAAACCAGACGTGATGGCGGCTAAATTGATATCAAGATAGATAAGGTGAATATTCCTATGCTGAACTATTTCTATCACACTTGTGCCATCACCGGTTTGAAAAAAGTGAGGACGAATAGGGAACTTATTGTCATCTATGCAAGATATAATTGCGCTTCGTAAAATCTCTCGGCTGTATTCAACATCGTCTACCAGCAATATATTAATGTTTTCAACCACGTATTGTCTCATTTTGTAATATTGTATCTATTTGCGTAATTACACTTTGTACGGGAATGGATGCATCTTGGGCGTTGTTACTTCTAATTAACGTTAGAGCAAGATCAGCGGTTTCAGTCAGAATATCGTAGCCAAAGGTGCCAGCATTGCCTTTAATTATGTGTAATATATCGGCTATTCTTGCATATTCTTGTTGTTCATTGAAGAGCTTTAGTTGAGGATTGTGGTCTTGCAAAGACGACAAAAATTTCGGTTTGATAATATCGTTGATTGTCTTGTTCAAGGCGAGCTCTGCAGGATGTTCGGCCACCTCATTTGAAGGGGGAAGATGCTGACTTAGCACCTCAAACAGATGATTTAGTTCTAGTGGTTTATGAAGCACGCCGTTGAAGCCTAGCTGTTTGTACTCATCTTTGTCTTCTTGCATAACGTTAGCTGTTAACGCGTATATAGGACGGCTATAGCCTAATTGTAATAGGCCTTTTAATGCCTCTTTACCATCTAATACTGGCATTTGAATATCCATCAATACAACACAGAACTCTTTACTCATGGCCATCTCGATCCCTTGCAAGCCATTTTCGGCAAGCACTACATTTGCGCCGGTTTGTTTGATGTGGTGACTAATCAATTGCTGGTTCACTGGCACGTCTTCGACTAGCAACACTTCACCACTTAACGCTGGCGCTTGAATAAACTCTGAGGCGGACATTGGGTTGGGGAACAAAGGAAGCAGATGAGCTCTTCCTTCCATTTTGTTGCTTTTGATGGTTGCGGTAAATTGACTGCCTTGATTGGGTACTGATTCCACATTCAATTGTCCTCCCATCAACTTTACAATGGATTTAGCAATACTTAATCCCAATCCAGTACCGCCGTTTTTACGTGTGACACTGCTATCAGCTTGCTTAAAACTGTCAAATATATGTTCTTGCTGCTCCGCCGAGATACCTGTTCCTGTGTCGGTCACGACAAAAGTTAGCGTGTAGCTTTGCCAATTGGCGCACACTTGAAACGTTATGCCACCATGATCAGTAAACTTAATGGCGTTTGATAACAAATTATGTAACACCTGTTTCAATCTGTCGGGATCACTTACTATCCATTCTGGAATACCCTGTGCAACATCAAAGTCTAAGGATAGTGACTTTGACTGAGCCGCAACAAAATGAACAGCCTGCAACTCTGTTAATAATTGAACCAAATTGAAACGTTTATTTTTCAGAGTAAGGTTTTGCGAGTCTATTTGGGCTAAGTCTAAAATCTCAGCAACTAGGTTGGTTAGATGACGCCCGTTAGTGGTGATGATGTCTAAGTATTTATCTTGTTCAGACGGGCTGGGTTTTTCGTGGCGTAATATTTGCGCAAAACCGATAATAGCAGTAAGGGGAGTTCTTATTTCATGACTCATATTGGCAAGGAACTGAGTCTTTGCAAGATTAGAGGAACTGAGCGCTTCTTTGGTCTTGGTTTTTATTGTGTTGTTTAGGTTATTCTTTAAGGTTTCTAATTCTAAGGTTTTGGCCTCTAGCAGTAATTCGAGCTCCTCTCTTACTTTCTTTTCACTTAAGTATCTTTGTTGGTAGATATCTTGGCTCATCAAAAACTCCCTTTTAGACAAATTATGCCTATTCTCATGCCGGCAGTGCATAAATAACATTGATCGTTATTGCTCAGAAAAAACTCAATAACTAAAATTAATCACTACTAATTGAATAAATTTCGAATTATTAGTTTTTTGTAATCTGCTACGAACATACCTTTGCATCATTATATTAGCCATTAAATTATGATTTTTTGCTATAAAACTAGTCGCTTTGCTGCTAATTTAGCCAATCAGTAAAAAAAATTGAATTTTTTTTAAATTCCTACTTGCACGACCCCAATTCTTACTCTAATATCCGCACCCACTTGATGACGTGCCGACTTAGCTCAGTTGGTAGAGCAACTGACTTGTAATCAGTAGGTCACCAGTTCGACTCCGGTAGTCGGCACCATCAATCTCGGAGGGGTTCCCGAGTGGCTAAAGGGATCAGACTGTAAATCTGACGGCTCCGCCTTCGCTGGTTCGAATCCAGCCCCCTCCACCACTTTTTGCTTGATATGGTATGAGAGCAAGTAGTGCGGACGTCGTATAGTGGTAATACCTTAGCCTTCCAAGCTAATGCTGCGAGTTCGATTCTCGCCGTCCGCTCCATTTTTGTGAAATGCTGATATGGCTCAGTTGGTAGAGCGCACCCTTGGTAAGGGTGAGGTCGGCAGTTCGAATCTGCCTATCAGCACCACACATTTCTCTCCCCATCTCAATCTAAAAAATTTATCTTAATGTACTTTGCTGGGGAATAGACAATGGCAAAAGAAAAGTTTGAACGTACTAAACCGCATGTAAACGTCGGTACTATCGGCCACGTTGACCACGGTAAAACAACATTAACAGCTGCAATCACAACTGTACTAGCTAAAACTTACGGTGGTGCTGCATCGGCATTCGATCAAATCGATAACGCTCCAGAAGAGCGTGAGCGTGGTATTACTATTTCAACGTCTCACGTTGAATATGATACTCCTACTCGTCACTACGCCCACGTAGATTGTCCTGGACACGCCGATTATGTTAAAAACATGATTACTGGTGCTGCTCAAATGGACGGCGCGATTTTGGTTGTTGCTGCAACAGATGGTCCTATGCCACAAACACGTGAGCACATCTTGTTAGGTCGTCAGGTTGGCGTTCCTTACATGGTTGTTTTCATGAACAAATGTGACATGGTTGACGACGAAGAATTACTAGAATTGGTAGAAATGGAAGTACGTGAATTACTTTCTGAATACGAATTCCTTGGTGACGACCTTCCAGTTATCCAAGGTTCTGCGCTTAAAGCCCTAGAAGGCGAAGCAGAATGGGAAGCGAAAATTGTAGAACTAGCAGAAGCGCTAGATTCATACATCCCAGAGCCAGAGCGTGACGTTGATAAGCCTTTCCTACTTCCAATTGAAGATGTTTTCTCAATCTCTGGTCGTGGTACGGTTGTAACAGGTCGTGTTGAGCGTGGTATTTTACGCACAGGTGACGAAGTAGAAATCGTTGGTATCAAAGATACAATGAAGTCTACTTGTACTGGTGTTGAAATGTTCCGTAAGCTTCTAGACGAAGGTCGTGCTGGTGAGAACGTTGGTGCCCTTTTACGTGGAACTAAGCGTGAAGAAGTTGAACGTGGTCAAGTACTAGCTAAGCCTGGTTCAATCAACCCACACACTAACTTCGAAGCAGAAGTATATGTATTGTCTAAAGATGAAGGTGGCCGTCATACTCCATTCTTCAAAGGTTACCGTCCACAGTTCTACTTCCGTACAACTGACGTAACAGGTGCTGTAGAGCTTCCTGAAGGCGTAGAAATGGTCATGCCTTGGCGACAACTTGAAATTCAAAGTTGAGCTAATCAACCCAATCGCGATGGACGAAGGTTTACGCTTCGCAATCCGTGAAGGTGGCCGTACTGTTGGTGCTGGCGTAGTAGCTAAAATCCTTTAATAGTTTAGCTATTAACTGATTCAAGAAAGGTCACTTCGGTGGCCTTTTTTTATGGCTGCCGCTGTAAGCTTTAGATTATTGCCCGAGGTTAAATCTCATCATTCCTGCCATCAGCATGCAGGAATAACGTATAAGCCAGAATCGGTTAGCTTTAATTACCTGTCATTAATGTAATCAACAATGTAATCAAGATGCAATGTAATCAAGACACCCATCACAATGTAATCAAGATGTAATCAAGACACCCATCACTAAATTTGATGGTCATCCTAATGGGAGCTACCTTTATGAGGGTCTTAATAAGCTCTCTTTTATGTGTGTCTTAATAAGCTGTCATAAACTAGCTGTCTGGAATTCAACATGGCGTGGTTAATCTGCAGTCACACCACAACCCCCGTCATCCCTGCATGCTGTTAGCAGGGATCCAGCCTTTGCTTTTCACGACTTGCTTGGCTCTACTTTCTATTTACCCATTTAATCAAAACACCCATAGCTAAATTCTACGATAGCCCTTACGAGGTTTATCTTTATGGGTGTCTCAATAAGCTTGATAGCCCTTACGAGGTTTATCTTTATGGGTGTCTCAATAAGCTTGTTTATCAGATTACTCGATATAGAATAAATAACTACAATAACCCCTAGTGAAATTTCAGTATTCAAATCAAATAAAGTGGAAATATGCAATGCAATATAGTGTGTTAGGTAGTAGTGGTGAGCGGGTATCTCGGGTGTGTTTGGGCAGTATGACTTGGGGCATGCAAAATAATCAACAGGATGCGGATCAACAAATTGACTATGCATTGGCTCAGGGCGTTAATTTTATTGATACTGCTGAAATGTACGCTGTGCCTCCTTCTGAGGAAACTTACGGTGCGACCGAAACGATTATAGGTCATTGGATAGCAGCGAACCCTGACAGGCGTAAAGATATATTTCTTGCTACAAAAATTACCGGTGTTGGTTTACCTTATATTCGAGGTGGTGCAAAAATTAGCGGTGAGTCGATTATTCAGGCTGTAGATGGTTCGTTAAAACGTTTACAAACTGACTATATTGACTTGTTTCAACTGCATTGGCCTAATCGTACCTCTCCTCATTTTGCTAAACATTGGCCGGGCAAAATTTCATTTACTGACGTAGATTCCGCTAGTGAAGAAAGCGAAATGTTAGAAATTCTTCAAGCGCTAGATATGTGTATTAAAGCCGGAAAAATACGTTTCTGTGGTCTGTCAGATGACACGCCTTGGGGGATCAATACCTATCTTAAATTGAGTGCGCGACATGGATTACCTAAAATGGTGTCTATCCAAAATGAGTTTAGTTTGTTGCATGCTAAAGACTGGCCTTATTTAATTGAAAACTGTGTACATGAAGATTTAGCCTATTTACCTTGGTCGCCATTAGCTGGCGGCATTTTGAGTGGCAAGTATCTAAATGGAAAGCTTCCTGTTGGATCTCGTTGGACTTTCTCTCAACGAAATGGCATTTTTCGCGATACACCTGCGGTACACGCTGCTACCAGTAAGTATGTAGATATTGCCAATACTCATAAATTGACACCGTCACAACTAGCATTAGCCTAGAGTGTGATCAAGTGGACGGCGTTACCTCAACCATTATTGGTGCTACGAGTTTGGCGCAGTTACAGGAAAACATAGAGGCGTTTGACATTGCCTTGTCAGACCAAGCTATGGCTGAAATTCAACAAGTGTTTACTGAATTTCCGCTACCATTTTAATTGACTTTTGGGCCGCGCAATCTGGCTGTACTCACTCTCAACACAACGCATAGAGCTAGCGGCAGATGTTACGGTATTGCCCTGCATTTTTATTGGGTGAATGAATACTTTCCCTTGGGAGGTCTAATACCAAGCGATGTTAAATTTACAGTATTTGATATTTACATTAATTCCTATCAGCAATGGTAGAGTAAACATTGGCTTTGATGGAGGAGTGTAGGTAAAAATGGAATAGTTAACCTGAATCCTGGATAAGCTGAGCCTCTGGATAACGCTCTTTTTGTGTTTAGCAGTATTGGATTGTTTGGCTTAAACGATACTTATTATCCAAAGCTCAGGTTAGTTACAATTTGATGCAAAGGAGGGCTATGTAAAAGTGTCGAGATATTTTACGCTATGGCGTAAACCCATCTTTGTGATAACCAATAAGAAATAGAGCTTATGATACCAATAAAAAATAGAACAAAAATTTCAGCTGCTATGCTTTTGCTAGCATCTTCATTTGCAAGCAACGCCACGGTCGTTGAAATTCGTACCTCTTTGGGCAATATTCAAGTCAATCTATTTGATGAAACCACGCCAAAAACGGTGGAGAACTTTCTGAGTTATGTCAATTCTGGAGCTTATGCTAGCAATGTTGTACATCGCTCTGTACCTGGTTTTGTCATCCAAGCAGGTGGTTTTAGTTATACAGGGCCAGTTGAAGCTGAGAACGGTTTTACATTAGACAGTGTCGAGACTGGCGATAGTGTGATGAATGAACCTAAATTGTCGAACGTAAGAGGTACTATTGCAATGGCCAAAGGCAGTGACCCTGATAGTGCTAGATCGCAGTGGTTTATTAACTTAGCAGACAATGCAAATAGTTTAGATCGTGTCACGAATGCGGGAGGATTTACCGTTTTTGGGCAAGTACTTGGCGATGGCATGGATGTGGCAGATGACATTGCCAGTCAGACCATTATTCAATATGGGTCACCTTTTGCTCAAGTCCCAATCCGCAATTATACGCAAAGCGATGTTGATAATCAGGTTGCGGTAACCGATGACAACTTAATCGTGATTTCAGATATTGTGGTGATAGATGAAACAGTTGTGACTCATCCAGAAATTGTGCCCACCGAAAATACTTTGATTGATGCGCCTACATCTGGCGGCGGTACTGATAATGGAGGCTCTGGTGGCGGCGCGTTTGGTTGGTTAATAGGCGTTGCTGCGCTTGGATTAAGCCGTTATTTCAAGCCCCAAAAGCTATCTTTGATGAAAATGTGATACTTCTGTGAGGATTTAACTTTAGCTAACACGCATACTAGCTAGTATATTTATTTATCTGGTATCAATTATGTGTGTTGCTAAAGTTAAGCATTTAAGCCTGTTATTTTTTACTGCAATGGTTATATCAAGCTGTGGTGGTGGCTCAGATTCTGCTGCTCCTGTGATATCTAACCCGCCTATTCAACCGACCACACCCACAGAACCCGAACCTTCGGAACCAACGGTCTTAACCGGACAATTTATTGATTCAGCTGTACAAGGACTCGCGTTTCACACTGCAAGTCAGTCGGGCACAACCGACGCGGATGGATATTTTAGTTATGTGGCAGGCGAGACGGTGACATTCTCCATTGGCGATCTGGACTTTCCGCCGGTTATGGCAAAACAGCGCTTAACGCCTCTAGATGTATTTGCCGTCACCGATTTGGAGGATGTGCGGGTACAGAACATGGCTCGATTATTACAAACTCTAGATGTTGACGGTATGCCAGCTAATGGTATTACGATTAGCGACGACGCCCACAATCAAGCAATGGGAGTGACAGTAGATTTTGCTAGTGATGACTTTGCCCAGCAAGTGGAGAGCGTTGTGGCAAACGCTGGCGCAGCTAACACTAGTTTGATTACTAGCCAAGCGGCGATTGATCATCTGAGATTATCTTTAGCGAATATATCTGCGAATAGCGGTAGTTGCGCAACTGCTACTGCAAAACAAGGTTATGTGGGAGAGTTCAGCACTTTGGCTCATGAGGTGTCTGGTTTTGCACGAATAGTTGATAATTGCACGATTGAAGTAAGTATGTTTAATTTTGATGGTCAGGCACCGAATGTGCGCTTTTATGGTGGCCTTAATTCTACTTTTACTGGGCCAGATTCATTTGGGATTGGCCAACGTATTGAGGGTCAGCGATATGCCAATGAAACAATTATATTGCGTTTACCGTCGGGTAAGACGATGGAAGATTTAGATAGTTTGAGCGTATGGTGCGTAGACTTTAACGCTGATTTTGGCAGCCTCGTTTTTACTAAGCCCTAAAATCGAACAAATAGAATTGCCATAAAAAAGCCTCAATCGATATTTCGATTGAGGCTGTTAACTATTTATTTCAGTGAATTATTTTATTTCTAGTAATTCAACTTCAAATATTAGTGTTGAGTCTGGGCCGATTGTTGGAGCACTGCCTCGTTGACCGTATGCCAGATCACTTGGAATTGTTAATTCAAATTTTGAACCAACCTTCATTAATTGTAATGCTTCAGTCCAACCTTTAATAACACCTGTTAATGGGAACTCAGCTGGCTGACCACGATCGTAAGAACTGTCAAATACTGTACCGTCAATTAAGGTACCTTTGTAATGAACTTTTACGGTGCTATCTTCTGTTGGTTTTTCACCTTCACCGGCCACTAGCTCTTTATACTGCAAACCGCTTTCAGTAACGTTAACGCCGTCTTTCTTCGCATTAGCTTCTAAGTAAGCCGTACCTTCAGCAATGTTCTTGGCGCTTGCTTCGGCTTGGGCCGCTTGTTGTTTTGCTTGTGCTTTCGCTTGCATGGTTTGGATGGCTGTTTGAATTTCTTCTTGTGAAAGTCGAGACTCTTTATCTGCTTCGATATCTGCAATCGCCATAGAGAAAGCGTTAAGATCTAAAGCAATACCATCTCTTTTAAACTGGCCCGCTAAGTTAGTACCTACGATATAACTTAACTTTTGCTCTAAAGAAGCTAACGCCGGATCAGATGCGGCATCTGCGGCTGTGGCAGTAGTTTCTGCTGCTTTGTCAGCTCCAGCTTCTGTGGTTGTTTTGTCGCCACCGCAAGCTGCTAGAAATAAAGATGATGCCGTTAATAAGGCAAGAGATTTTAATTTCATTAAATGTCCTAAATGTTTGAGGAAGGTTTATAGAGATATCTAAACTGGCCATGATTTAAGGTTAATAAAGATAAGATTAATTTACACTAGCAATACAATGCGGTTACAAGTATCAATATTCAAGGGGCAAAACTTGATTAGATCAAAAAAGCCCTATTAATTTTCATTAATAGGGCTTTTACATAACGCTTAAGCGGTAACTAAAGATTTATTTTTTAGCAGCTTCGCGCTCTTTTGTATCTGCAATAACTTTCTCTGCAACAGCATTTGGACAAGGGCTGTAGTGAGAGAATTCCATTGAGAATTGACCACGACCAGAAGTCATAGTACGTAAGCTTCCGATATAACCAAACATCTCTGAAAGAGGTACATCCGCTTTAACACGTACACCAGTTGCACCGGCTTCTTGATCTTTAATCATACCGCGACGACGATTCAAATCACCAATAACGTCACCAACATGGTCGTCTGGCGTAAATACGTCAACTTTCATGATTGGTTCAATTAACTGAGGACCAGCTTTAGGAATTGATTGACGGAATGCACCTTTAGCTGCGATTTCAAATGCTACTGCAGATGAGTCAACTGCGTGGAATCCACCGTCGAATAATTCAACTTCAACATCTAATACAGGGAAACCAGCTAGTACACCAGTATCCATCATGCCTTTAAAGCCTTTCTCGATAGCTGGGAAGAATTCTTTAGGTACGTTACCGCCCACAACAGTTGATGTGAAAGTAAAGCCTGAGTTTGCTTCGCCCGGTTTGATACGGTAATCAATTTTACCGAACTGACCAGAACCACCAGATTGTTTCTTATGAGTATAAGAATCTTCAACTTCAGCAGTGATTGTTTCACGATAAGCAACTTGAGGTTGACCTACTTCTAAGTCAACGCCGTACGTACGCTTAAGGATATCTACTTTGATATCTAAGTGAAGTTCACCCATACCAGATAAAATTGTTTCACCAGAATCTTCATCTGTTTCAACTCGGAAAGTAGGATCTTCAGCTACCATTTTACCGATGGCAATACCCATTTTCTCAGTTGAACCTTTATCTTTAGGCTTAACAGAGATTGAAATTACTGGCTCTGGGAATACCATAGCTTCTAGGATGATTGGATCTTTTGGATCACACAAAGTGTGGCCAGTTTGAACATTACTCTTCATACCTACGATAGCAATGATGTCACCCGCTTGCGCGCTGTTCAATTCATTACGGTCATCAGCCTGCATTTCACACATACGACCGATACGTTCAGTTTTACCTGTCGCAGCGTTAAGGATTGTGTCGCCTTTCTTAAGTGTACCTGAGTAGATACGAACGAAAGTAAGTGCGCCAAAACGGTCATCAGTAATTTTAAATGCTAATGCTTTAAATGTTTCGTCTGGAGAAACAAGAGCGTGCTTACCAGTTGGCTCACCTTCTTCATCAGTTAGAGGCTGAGGATCAACTTCAGTTGGAGACGGTAAATAATCAACTACCGCATCAAGAACTAGCTGAACGCCTTTATTCTTAAACGCAGAACCACAGTAAGTTGGGAAGAAGTCCATTGTACGTGTACCTTTACGGATACAACGTTTGATGTCTTCAATAGATGGTTCTTCACCGTCCATATAAGCCATCATCAGATCGTCATCTTGCTCAACAGCAGTTTCGATTAACTGTTCGCGATACTCTTCTACTTTATCAACCATGTCCGCAGGAACATCTTCGATTTTGTAGTTTTCTGGAAGACCCGTGTCATCCCATACGTATGCTTTACGGCTAAGTAGGTCAACAACACCAACAAAATCGTCTTCTATACCAATTGGTAAAACCATTACCAATGGGTTAGCAGCCAATACGTCTTTAGTTTGCTTAACTACGCGGTAAAAATCAGCACCCATACGGTCTAATTTGTTTACGAAGATAATACGTGCAACTTCTGAGTCATTCGCATAACGCCAGTTAGTTTCTGATTGTGGCTCTACACCACCAGAACCACAGAATACACCAATACCGCCGTCCAATACTTTAAGTGAACGATAAACTTCTACTGTGAAGTCAACGTGCCCAGGAGTATCGATTACGTTAAAGCGGTGATCTTTCCAAAAACAAGTTACAGCAGCTGATTGGATAGTAATACCACGCTCGGCTTCTTGTTCCATGAAATCGGTAGTAGATTCACCGTCATGAACTTCACCAGTTTTATGGATTTGACCAGTTAGTTTAAGGATTCTTTCTGTTGTGGTCGTTTTACCCGCGTCAACGTGGGCGAAAATACCAATATTTCTATATTTTGATAAATCTTTCATTATTCCAACTTCAATATGAGTAAAAATTGCGCGGGATTATACAAGAAAAATAAACTAAAAGAACTATATTTCTATTAAGACATCGGCATTACTCGATTTCTACCTAAACGCTTTGCCTCGTATAGTTGTTTATCTGCTGTTTCAATCAATGTTAATGGGTTCATACCTTTTGATAATTCAGCTACGCCCATTGAGGCTGTAATGTCTCCCAGTATTTTTCCTGAACGCCTGTCCTTTACGGCAATTTTTTCAATCCCTTGGCGCATAGACTCTGCCATACTCCTTGGCTTTAGCAAAATTTGCATTGGGTACAATTATGGCAAACTCTTCGCCACCAAACCTAAAAGCTTGGGCGCCATCTCGACAAGTTGCCTGCAACTTTTTGGCTGTGGCTTTTAACACTAAATCGCCCATGACGTGACCATAGTTGTCATTTATTTTTTTGAAGTGATCTAAGTCGACTATTATTAGGCACAAGTTTGAGTGCTGTGACAGACTGGCAAGCTCCTCTTCGAAATAGCGCCTGTTGCATAAACCGGTTAGCGCATCATAAAGCGCTTGCTGCTGGCTTTGCTCTAATTGTCCTCTTAGTGTCTCTATTTCGGTTTTGGCTTCGGTGAGGGCGGCGTTAAAACTAATGGTACTGCGACGAATATTTTGTGTGTCTTTGACTAAATTGCGTACCAAGGCCATCACTTCTTCGATAGATAGACCTTCTTTTTCTACTTTGCTTAAATCGTCGACAGATTTATCCATGGTTTTTTTGAAATGAGTGGTTTCGATATGGGTATCTTTTAACGACTGGGTTAATTCAATTAGCATGGCTTCAATTGATTGGCGCAATCCCCATGCGGTGACTTCTTCTTTGTCGGCAATAAAACTGCGATACAATTCTTTGGTTTTTAACTCAGTAATTTTTACGTTATTTTCTAATGCGTAATTAATATTAGAATTCAATTCTGCTGATTCGTTGTTGACATAGGTGTACCAAAGCGCGTAGTTGGTGGGAACCGCTGGAATTTTGTGCTTCAACATTAGAGGAATGGTTTGCTTCAATGTCGCGAACGACTTTTCTAATTTATTATCGGCCATTAAATATCCCTCTTCTTAATTTGCTGTATAAATAGATAAATTACCCAATCAGATCAAAGTAGCTAAGTTACTCAATTGTTGAAAGTTATTGCTTTGCGCCTGAGTTAGTTGAACATATTACTAGCTCACTGTAAGTTTAAAAATCATTTATTCACTTTATTGTTGCTACAGATATTTTTCAAAGGGCACAATTGTGGTTGTGTAACATATATGAAGGGAAAGATTGACATGTTTCGCAGTGTTTACTTTTTATTGATTTTCGGTTGGGTCAGCAGTGCGCTAGCTAATCAAGCGTTGCAGAAGCCTGTTGCAGAAGCATTGGTGCCCCTGCCTAGTCATTGGCAACAATTGCATATCGATAATCCTGTGTTTGGTGGGCAAGTGCATGTTATCGAAACAGGTGAGAGGCAAAACAAAACGCTTATTCTGGTGCATGGCCTGGGTTATAGCGGCCTTAGAGATTGGCTTGATGTGATCGCGAGTTTAGAAGCAGATTATCATATTGTGGCTTTAGATTTACCCGGCTTTGGTGAATCAGATAGTACTTCGTTACAGTTGGCTCCAGAGCGCTACGCTGATTTATTAAAGTGGTTGATACCGCAATTCACCAAGCAAAAAGTGACCGTAATTGGGCATTCAATGGGGGGAGCGATTAGCTTACGTTTTACCGCGACTTATCCCAATATGGTGGAAAAACTGATTATGGTTGATACTGCAGGTGTACTCCATCGTTCTGCTTTTGTGCGGCATATGACCCAAATGCCTAGGCGTTACGAGTGGTTAGCCAACTATCAAAAGAACTTTAGTATTGTCGACGAGGCGGTGAATCAATTTAATCGTATTGTAAATCAGGTCAGTGGCTCTGTTTTACGTGAGTTAGATAAGTTACCCGACCCGACCCAAGTGCTAATCGACAATAAACTTGCCCAACAATACGCCTATAAAGATCGCCCCACTTTAAATGCCGCAATTGGGTTAATTAATGAAGACTTTTCTTCTGCTATCAATCAGTTTACGACTCCGACGCATATCATCTGGGGGGAATTTGATCAGGTGGCCCCGCTACGAACTGGGCAGCTATTAGCCTATCAGTTAGAGAACGCTCAGCTTCACGTGGTCAAAGACGCTGGGCATGTGCCAATGAAAGATAAAACTCGGGATTTCATGCAAAAACTAACTTTTGCATTGCAACAACCTCCTATTCCTGCCGACAAATATTTGGCTAAATACAGCGCTGAAAAAGAAGATTTGTTTTGCCAAAATCAAACAGATAAATCCTATAGCGGTGAATACAGAAATGTGTACATTTTAGGTTGTCGCTATATTACCTTAGATAAATTATCGGCCCGCAATTTGATCATTAAAAATTCAGAGGTCACCATGAGTGAAGTCAATCTTAACTCTAATGGCACAGCAGTTAAAATTGAAAAGTCTTTTGTTACTATGACCAACGTGAATTTACATGGTGCGACTGCCATCCAGCTAGAAGGCAGTACCTTGGATGTTGCAGGGGCTAAAATGCAGAGTTCGGCAAATACTATTAACGTGATAGCTGACTCGTTAATTTATCTTTCTGTGAGTGAAAAAGAGCAAGCTGGGTACAAACAGTTTTTACATGGCATATCTCAAGGCGACGCCTTTCGCTTAAAATAAGTACGCTTATTATGGTGAATGTGCATCGCGAAGTATTGCTTTTGTGTGAACTGCACAATATGATTCTTGGGAGCGAGTCGCCGTGATAAGCAAGCATAAGTGTTTGCATTTACAGCCCTATTTTTAAATTATCAAAAAAGGACCACAAATGAAAAAGATGACAATTGTTGTTTTAAGCAGTGTTTTATTCTTCTCGGCATTCACAGCAGGAGCGGCACCAGCAAAATCAGAGAAACAAGCCAATCAAGCTGTAGAATTTCGTCAAGCGATTCTAAAGTTAGTTAAAAGTAATGTTGGTGCGTTAGGCGCCATGAATAAAGGTGCGATACCTTTTGATGCTGAAACACTGAAAACGAATGGAATGCGTCTTGAGCAGCTATCATTGATGTTAGAAGATTATTTTGCAACTGATACTAGTGGTTTTGATACTGATACAGAAGCATTGGATAAAATTTGGAAAAATCAGGCTGACTTTAATAGCAAAGCAAATGATTTAACTAAAGCGGCGGCTAAACTACAAGCGGTGGCAGCAAGTGGTAATGAAGGCCAATATAAAAGTGCAATCGGTGATATTTTTAAAACCTGTAAAGGTTGCCACGATAGTTACAAAAAAGACTAATCTAATCCCGATCTCCGGTTAGTCTTATTCGCTGATAAGCAATACTCATTTTAAAGGGCTGTTTGGTTTTACTAAACAGCCCTTTTTGTTGTATCTCATTGTTTGAAATCACGAATGTATTAGTAGTAAAAATCATCTTCTGGGATAGGGGGATTGATTTCTACCAGCCAATAAACAAATACAGCTACGACCACCATTAGTATTACTGCTTTTAGTAGCTGGGAATTAGCAATTGCCTGTTGCTCAGTGACGACTTTCTTACCATTAAACATTGGTCGTATCAGGTCATGTTTTAGCGCGAATTTGTACCAAAGAATTGCGACTATATGGATAGCAACAAATATCCACAGAAAACTAAAGGTTTGATGATGCAACCACTGCAATGTCTTTTGCACCGAGCTACTTACCGAATCATAATATGGCCCTGAATGGACTATGTCATCTGATGTAAACAAACCTGTCACAGCTTGTATTCCCACCAAAGTTAACACTAACGGCAGCATTAAGCCGCCTACAGGGTTGTGACCAATGGTAGAGGTATCTTCTCTATTCATCAGTGCGCGAAGATAAGCTAGCATGGCTTTAGGACCCGCAATAAAGCTGCTAAATTTGGCGTACTTGGTCCCAATGAAGCCCCAAATTAACCTGAATATGATCAAGCCTAAGATAAAGTAACCAAGGTAAAAGTGAAAATCCATGGCGTTCTCTATGACTTCGGCTGTGAACCACTGCACCACTAGCGATATTGCTAATATCCAGTGAAATAAGCGAACGGGTAAATCCCAAACAAGTCGTTTTTGCATAATGATGTATACCTAACTATTGATAAATTGAATCGCGGTTTTATTATGCCAGATTTATCAAGGCCAGTGACATACTGAATTCATGCCAGTTCAAAGAGATAAGTGCATCTCTTGTCGGTCAATTTTAAACGAACATATAATCTGCAGCACTCAAACTTAAACTTGCACGTAAAAGAGCGGCAACTAATTGTTAGCTACGAAGGATATTCCAACCCATTCAGTAAATCATCGATTTATGATTACTAATGGGGGAAACTTGCTCCACTGATAATTTGTACCTGCGCGATATCCGTATAACCATTAAGTAGTTTTACTATGCAATCTTGGGTTAGGGTACGCATACCGTCGCTCATAGCCTGCTCTTTCATCGTATTTACAGAAGCATGTTTGTAGACTAATGAGCGTAAGTTGTTGCTCATTGATAGTAATTCGTGAACGCCTGTTCTACCCCGATAACCTGTATCTGCACAGGCGCTACAGCCTTGTCCTTTGTACAACAAAATTTGCTCTGGTAGATTGAGTTCAGCAAGGTAGTTTTTGCCATATTGACGATGAATAAAAGCGATTTCTGCAGTCGTGGCAGGGTATTGTTCTTTGCAGCTTGGGCATATCGTCCTAATTAAGCGTTGGGCGAGGATCCCTACACACGCATCAGAAAAGTTAACAGGGTCCAAACCTAAGTCCAGCAAGCGGGTAATGGTTTCTGGGGCAGAGTTGGTGTGCAAGGTAGAAAATACCAAGTGCCCAGTCAGCGAGGCTTCGATACCCGCGTGAGCGGTTTCTTTATCGCGCATTTCTCCGATTAAAATAATATCTGGGTCGGCGCGTAAAAAGGCCCGTAAGGCATGGGCGAAGGTTAGGCCTATCTTAGGGCTGACTTGCACTTGTTGTAGTCCTGGTTGGGTTATCTCGACGGGATCTTCTGCGGTCCAAATTTTCTTATCTGGAGTGTTAATATGCCCTAAAATCCCGTGTAAAGTCGTTGTTTTACCAGATCCGGTAGGTCCAACTACCAAAATAATGCCATGGGGTTGTTGGATCAGCTCGGTTATTTTCGCTTGGTTAGTTGGGGACAAATTAAGTTTGTGGATCGGCATGGCGCCACCCGCAGCTAAAATACGCATGACCACCCCTTCTCCAGCTACAGTTGGAATGGTCGCCACCCTGACTTCAATTAACTGCCCAGATTTACGGAAAGCTAATTTGCCGTCCTGAGGAACGCGGTTTTCAGCAATATTCAAATTGGACATGATTTTTATACGAGCTATCACTGCATTGTGATGGGACGCTGGAATTTGCGTAATATCTCGACACACTCCGTCTATTCGCATTCTAACCCGTGTGGCGGCATTCTTTTCTGGATCAATGTGGATATCCGAAGCGTTTAATCGAGCTGCGTCGTGCAATACTCGACTGACCAACCTTACAACTGCTGGCGCATCGTCAGGCATTTCTTCGTTTAGTTCGTCGCTTTCTTCAGTGCTAGAACCTATTTCGTCGAGGATGTCGTCTATTGCTCCAGTGCCTTTACCTTCGTTAGCAGTTTCCCCTAAATACTGCAAAATTACACTCGGTAGGCTTACCGAGATGTCGTAACTGTCCATACTTAATGCACTTTCTATTTCCATCAACAGTGTAGCGTTGCTGGGCTCGGCCATTAGTACAATAGGTTTACCGCTTGTGTCAGTGATAATAGCGATGAGATTTCGTTTTAAATAAGACAGGTTTAATTTGCTTTCACTTTGATATAAATGATATTTGTCCGGTACGAATGGGATGTACGGCACTTGATAATGCACGGCTAATGCTAACCCCAATTCATCTTCAGGCACTTTATATTCTGCCATCAAACGCTGCGCAAGTTGCTTATTGTCGTGGCTAGACTGACTAAGCTGTTGTAGTGGTTTGGCATCTATTACTTGACGGTGCACCAAGTAATCAAAAGGCTCTCTGGTGCCCCCCAATTCGTAGCGAAACTTTTGCCCGAGTATGTCTGAAACTTTGGTGCTTAAAGATAAATCTACAGCAGAGAAGGCTCCGTCTATTTTATTAATAATTTGCAGTATCCCCATCACCACACCGGAGTCCAAGATAGGAACACAAATAATATTACGGGTCTTAAATGCTGAGCCCCTATCAAACTTTTCAGCAAAGTTAAGTTTTTTATGAATATTGGCTAATTCTATTTTGTCGTAGGGATTGTTTACCAACAAAGGCAACTGACTAAGCGCGACATAACCGGCAATGGACATTGGACTGATTGGTACGTTGATTTCTAAGGTCTCCGTGCCGGTTTTATACCGAGCTAGTAAATCTTGATGTTGACGTCGGCGCATAAAAATACTCATTCGTTCCGCCCCAAACCATTGCAATATAAATGGCTCGAGCTGTTGATAAGCATCCATAAGTGAAGGGTAAGATACAAGCAGTTGATTGATATATGTAAATTTTTCTTGGTCAGCGTCTGAGTTGGTCATTAGTGTCAGTTCTAATTTGGAGTAGACAAGCAAACTATAGTCCACTGCTAGCTAAGGACAACCCTTGTGCAGAGGGGAGAACACTGAAAAAGTCAACTCTGTTGATGATATGAACAATTTTCTGAAAAAATACTTGTCAAGGGTGTGGTTATCTGTATAATTCGCCGCCTCATTGTCTTAGCGGATAATGTTAGTTGGTCAGAACTAAAGTATAACTTTGTTTTCAAAGCACGTTAGTTCACAAAATACCAACAGAAAAAAACAGGGCCCCAATTGTGGGCTAATAGTTTACACGCATCCTCCTATCAATAGAAATTGATGGTGTGGATGATTTTTTTGTTCTTTCGATTGGAGCTAAATCGATGCCAAATCAAAGAATTCGCATTCGTTTGAAAGCGTTTGATCACAAGTTGATCGATCAGTCTACGGCTGAAATCGTTGAAACTGCGAAGCGTACAGGTGCTCAGGTTAGCGGTCCTATTCCACTACCTACACGCAAAGAGCGCTATACAATTCTTACTTCACCGCATGTTAATAAAGATGCACGTGACCAGTATGAGATTCGTACACATAAGCGTTTGGTAGATATCATTGAGCCTACTGATAAAACAGTAGACGCATTAATGAGATTGGACTTGGCTGCTGGTGTTGATGTTCAAATCAGCCTGGGCTAACAAGAGAGGGTTTTAACATGGCGATTGGTCTTATCGGTCGTAAAGTAGGAATGACGCGCATCTTCACTGAAGATGGTGTTTCAATTCCTGTGACTGTTATTGAAGCCACCCCGAACCGTGTTACTCAGTTACGTACTGAAGAAACCGACGGGTATAAGGCGCTTCAAGTAACCGCTGGCGACAAAAAAGCAAGCCGCGTCAACAAAGCTTCAGCAGGTCATTTTGCTAAAGCTGGCGTGGAAGCTGGTCGTGGTTTATGGGAGTTCCGTTTGGACGACAATGAAGGTGAAGGTATTGAAGTAGGCAGTGAAATCACTGTTGAAATCTTTAACGACACTAAATTAGTTGACGTTGCGGGTACTTCTAAAGGTAAAGGTTTCCAAGGTGCTATTAAGCGCTGGAACTTTAGCCACCAACGTAATACACATGGTAACTCATTGTCGCATCGCGCCCTTGGTTCGATTGGTCAAAACCAATCACCTGGTAAAGTTTTCAAAGGTAAGAAAATGGCCGGTCAGATGGGTAACAAGCGTGCAACAGTGCAGTCTTTAGACGTAGTACGAGTTGATGCTGAGAACAACCTTTTATTAGTAAAAGGTACCGTTCCTAGTGCAGCTGGTGGCGATGTCATTATCAAAGCTGCAGTTAAAGCGTAACGTCTGGGGAGTTAAGTGATGGAATTAGTATTGAAAGATGCGCAAAGCGCTCTTGAAGTATCCGAAGCAACCTTTGGACGTGATTTTAACGAAGCACTAGTACATCAAGTAGTAGTTGCATTCGGTGCAGGAGCTCGTCAGGGTTCTAAAGCACAAAAAACACGCTCTGAAGTACGCGGTGGTGGTGCCAAACCTTGGCGTCAAAAAGGAACTGGTCGTGCCCGTGCTGGTACAATCCGTAGTCCTATCTGGCGTTCTGGTGGTGTAACATTTGCTGCTAAGCCACAGGATCACAGCCAAAAGGTTAACAAAAAGATGTACCGTGGTGCGATACAAAGCATCCTTTCTGAATTGGTACGTCAAGAACGTTTAATCGTGGTTGAAAAATTTGAAGTTGAAGGACCTAAAACTAAGGCTTTACAGTCTAAGTTAGCGGCACTTGAGCTTAAAGATGTACTTATTGTTACGTCAGAAGTTGATGAGAACTTGTTCTTGTCTGCACGCAACCTTTATAAAGTTGATGTGCGTGATGTACAGGGTATTGACCCAGTAAGTCTTATTGCATTCGAAAAAGTATTGATGACTGCTGAAGCAGTTAAACAATTAGAGGAGTCGCTAGCATGATAAATGAAGAGCGTCTACTTAAGGTGCTATTAGCACCACATGTTTCTGAAAAAGCAACGCTATCTGCTGAAGTAAACAACACTGTTGTTTTGAAAGTAGCCAAAGATGCGAACAAAGAAGAAATCAAAGCAGCAGTTGAAAAACTGTTTGAAGTTGAAGTTAATTCTGTTCGTACCCTAAACGTTAAGGGTAAAACCAAGCGTCACGGTGCATCTTTCGGTAAGCGTAAAGACTGGAAAAAAGCTTACGTTGTGCTTAAAGAAGGTCAAGACATCGACTTTGCTGGCAGCGAAGGCTAAGAAGGGGATTAGATATGCCATTATTGAAAGCTAAGCCGACTTCTGCTGGTCGTCGTCACGTAGTTCAGGTTGTAAATCCTGATCTACACAAAGGCGCACCTTATGCTCCTTTGCTTGAGAAAAACAGCAAATCTGGTGGTCGTAACAACAATGGTCGCATTACCGTGCGTCACATTGGTGGTGGCCATAAGCATCATTATCGTGTTATCGATTTTAAGCGTAACAAAGATGGCATTCCAGCCAAAATTGAACGTTTAGAATATGATCCCAACCGTTCTGCAAACATCTGTTTGGTGTTATATGCAGATGGTGAACGTCGTTATATTTTAGCTCCTAAAGGCGCTAAAGCTGGTGACGCTATCCAGTCGGGTTCAGATGCACCAATTAAAGCAGGTAATACTTTGCCAATGCGTAACATTCCAGTAGGTACTACGGTACATGCTATTGAAATGAAGCCTGGTAAAGGTGCCCAAATTGCTCGTTCTGCAGGTGCTTACGCGCAGATCCTAGCTCGTGCCGAAGGTTATGTAACACTTCGTCTACGCTCAGGTGAAGTTCGTCGAGTATTAGCAGATTGCCGTGCCACCATTGGTGAAATCGGTAATGCAGAACACATGCTACGTTCACTTGGTAAAGCCGGTGCGAACAGATGGCGCGGTATCCGCCCAACTGTACGTGGTGTAGCCATGAACCCAGTAGATCACCCGCACGGTGGTGGTGAAGGTCGTACCTCTGGTGGCCGTCATCCAGTATCACCTTGGGGCGTGCCTACTAAGGGTAAGAAAACACGTAGTAACAAGCGTACTGATAAATTAATCGTACGTCGTCGTAATAAGTAACAGCGAGGATTCACCATGCCACGTTCTCTCAAGAAGGGTCCATTTATAGACCTACACTTGCTGAAGAAGGTCGAGGCTGCAGTGGAGAAAGGCGAGAAAAAACCAATTAAGACTTGGTCACGCCGCTCTATGATCATCCCAGATATGATTGGGTTGACCATTGCAGTCCATAACGGTCGCCAACACGTTCCTGTATTTGTCAGTGACGAAATGGTCGGCCACAAATTGGGCGAATTTGCTCCAACGCGTACTTACCGTGGCCATGTCGCGGATAAGAAAGCCAAGAGATAGGAAATAGATTATGGAAGCTTTTGCTAAACATCGTCATGCTCGTACCTCTGCTCAAAAGGCACGCTTGGTAGCAGATCAAATTCGTGGTTTACACGTTGAAAAAGCACTTGAAATTTTGGCTTATAGCCCGAAGAAAGGTGCGGATCTAGTTAAGAAAGTACTAGAATCAGCGATTGCGAACGCCGAACATAACGAAGGCGCAGATATTGACGAATTGACAGTATCTAAAATCTTCGTTGACGAAGGTCCAACTATGAAGCGTATCAAGACTCGAGCGAAAGGTCGTGCTGATCGTATATTTAAGCGTAGCAGTCACATCACTGTTGTTGTGTCTGATAACTAGGAGAAGATAATGGGACAGAAGGTACATCCTACGGGCATACGCCTGGGTATCAGCAAACCATGGACATCTACCTTGGTACGCTAATACTGCAGATTATGCGAATAACCTGTTTAATGACCATCAGGTACGTCAGTATCTGACTAAGGCACTTAAAAGTGCTTCACTTTCGAAATTGATTATCGAACGTCCAGCTAAAAGCATTCGTGTAACTATACACACTGCTCGCCCTGGTGTGGTAATTGGTAAAAAAGGTGAAGACGTTGAGAAGCTACGTAAGCACGTTTCTAAGCTAGCCGGTGTGCCAGCTCAGATCAACATTGCTGAAGTACGCAAGCCAGAGTTAGATGGTCAGCTAGTTGCGGATAGCATTGCTAGCCAACTAGAACGTCGTGTTATGTTCCGTCGTGCTATGAAGCGTGCGGTACAAAACGCAATGAGAATTGGTGCTAAAGGTATCAAAGTTGAAGTAAGCGGTCGTTTAGGCGGCGCTGAAATTGCTCGTTCAGAGTGGTATCGTGAAGGTCGTGTTCCATTACACACTTTCCGTGCAGATATCGACTATGCAACGTCAGAAGCAGCAACTCAATACGGTATCATTGGCGTAAAAGTATGGATCTTCAAAGGTGAAGTATTAGGTGGTTTACCACTTACTCACGAGCAGCCAGCTGCCGCACCTAAGAAGAAGGGCCGTGCTCCTAAGCGTGAGGGCTAATTATGTTACAACCTAAACGTATGAAGTTCCGTAAGATGCATAAAGGTCGTAACCGTGGCTTTGCCGCTGGTAGCGACGTTAGTTTCGGCACCTACGGGCTAAAAGCGGTTGGACGTGGTCGTATGACTGCTCGCCAAATCGAAGCAGCTCGTCGTGCAATGACTCGTGCAGTTAAACGTCAAGGTAAAATTTGGATTAGGGTTTTCCCTGATAAGCCAATTACTGAGAAGCCTCTAGAAGTGCGTCAAGGTAAAGGTAAAGGTAACGTTGAATATTGGGTTTGCCAAATTCAACCAAGGTCGTGTGCTATATGAAATGGAAGGTGTTCCAGAAGAGTTAGCTCGCGAAGCCTTTGAATTGGCTGCATCTAAATTGCCATTTAAAACTACTTTTGTAACTCGGACGGTGATGTAATGAAAGCCACAGAACTGAAAGAAAAAAGCGTAGAAGAATTGAACACAGAGCTATTAAATTTGCTTCGTGAACAATTCAACTTGCGTATGCAAGCGAGTACCGGTCAGCTTGAAAAAACTGACGGTCTTCGTAAAGTGCGTCGCAGTATCGCGCGTGTTAAAACCATTCTGACTGAAAAGGCTGCTGCGCCTTCTGTAGGAGCATAATATGACTGAACAAACTAGTCGTACAGTACAAGGTCGTGTGGTTAGCAATAAAATGGATAAAACCATTACTATTGCGGTAGAACGTAAAGTGAAACACCCAATTTATGGTAAGTTCATTAAACGCACTACTAAGCTACACGCACATGACGAAACTAACCAGTGCAACGAAGGTGACGTAGTAACAGTACGTGAATGTCGTCCTTTGTCTAAGTCTAAAAACTGGACTTTAGTAGACGTTATTACTAAAGCGTAATTGCTTAAGTAAACAATATTAGAAGGCGCTTATCGCAAGGTAAGCGCCTTTTTTATTACTTTTGTAAATAGTATCTGCTCACGGTAGAATTAGCATCAATGCCAACTGCATTAAGTAAATGTACACTCAGCGATAATTTCAATGCACATGATCCAGACGCTTGAATGAATAACTCGTTAGTAACAAAGAAGTCTCGTTCTTTTGAGTTTTAGCCACGCAGAGTATGTACTTTTAAAACAAGCCATGGGAACGCCCCAGCGAATTTTTGCACTAGGTTAATGGTATTTTAAAGGGAGCAATCATTCCTGCACACCGTTGCCTTGCTCAAAAAGCGCAGGCTCATTCTAGATGCTTAGTTGTTTAATTGCGTTGCTATAATTTATCTGATATCGCTATATTGACTGCATCTTCAAGGTGCTTTTTTGAGACTTGCAGGAACGACAGTAGTTAATGGAATCCACTTTTTTTAGTATTCAATCATCATCAATACATTTTGTTGAAGAGCACAAAAGTGCTTTGCAATGGGCTGGGCTGACAGCTAAATATCAACAAATATTTAGCCATCACCCAGCTAAAACTTGGCTGCTGTATGAGCCTGACAGTTTTATCTTCTCGGCCATATTTATGGCTCTGCTGAGCGCCGAAAAATCAGTGGTGTTACCACAAAATGGCCAGCCGGAGCATATTAAACATGTTAAAGAGTCTGTAGAGGCTAGCGTTGGCGATGTCAGTCTTCAACCTACAGTCCCATCTACTGTAGATTATCAGGCTGGGCCTCATATAGAGCTGCGTATTCCGCTCAGCTCTAATATTGCTTTTTATACATCAGGTTCTACCGGCGTACCTAAGGTTATTAACAAGCAGTATAAGTTGTTACAGCGAGAGGTAGATGTCCTAGAGACCGAATTTGCCAGTAAGGTTTCCGGTTCAACCTTTCTATCGACTGTACCTCACCAGCATATTTACGGCTTGTTGTTTAAAATGTTATGGCCAATGACTAAAGGGCACCGTTTGGTCAGTCAAGCATTCGAATACCCCGAACAGCTTGCCACAAAAATTAAGCTCGCAAAGTTAGAGAAGGTGACCATTGTTTCTAGTCCTGCACAGTTGCATAGAATGGCGCTAGATAACCCATTACTTCCGGTAAAAGAACAAGTCGAAACAATATTCTCGTCAGGGGGGCCATTGGATGCTAATAAGAACGTATCATTGCAAAAGTCGCTCACCTGCGAAATTGTCGAAGTATTTGGCAGTACCGAAACTGGTGGTATAGGTTGGCGACACAAACATCACCCCAATGACAATGACTGGCAAGCTTTTAACAACATAAAATTGGGCTATCAGCCAAATTGCGACTTGTTGGCCATTTCGTCTCCGTATATTGAACAAGACGTATATTATGCTGATGACAGAGTTGAAATAGTAGCTGATGATCGTTTCCGGGTGTTGGGGCGGGCCGATAGTGTTGTTAAAATCGAAGAGAAGCGAATTTCATTAGACGAAGTACAAGATCGACTTAAGCAACATGAGTTGGTGGATGATGCCTTTGTGGTCGTTATTGGCACAACTAGACGCAAATTAGCAGCGTTAATCGTATTGAACGGAGCGGGCCAGCAAGCTAGTCAAAAGCTGAAAAAGATTGAGCTTAATCATCTATTTAGAGATTTCTTGTCCAACTGGTATGAAGCCCTATTGCTACCAAAAAATATAGATATCCAATCGAATTACCCTATAATGCCAGAGGAAAATTAAGTAGATTGGAAGCGGAGTCTTATTTTGACTGAATATGTTTATCATGGAAAAGTAATCGCCACTGAAGTGACAGAGAGTAGTGTGACAATACAGCTCGATATCCCGGAAAACTTATATTACTTTGCAGGCCATTTTCCTTCCAATCCTGTACTTCCAGGCGTCGTGATGACTCATTGGGTAATGGAGTATTTAACGCAACACTATGCTGTTGATGCCGCCAAATTTATTGGTTTAGGCGCGTTAAAATTTCAAATTATTATTCGCCCTAAATATCAACTGACGCTAGTGTTAAAAAAACTCAATGACAAAAAGTACTCATTTAGTTATAGCTCAGAGCATGGGCAGCATGCGTCAGGTAAGGTCTTGTTTGCGTGACTTCAGAGTATTGTTTTGTTATCCCTAATTATAATCATGCTGACGTTATTGAAAGCACGATAGCCAGTCTTCAGTCTTTTCAAATGCCCATTATTTTAGTCGATGATGGTAGTAATATTGCAACCCAACAGGTGTTGGCTGATATTGATGATAAGTTCTCTAATGTTGTGCTTATTCGTAGAGAGCAAAACGGTGGTAAAGGGGCAGCAGTTGATACAGGGCTAAAAAAAGCCCATCAAATAGGGATGACCCATGCTTTGCAAGTCGACGCGGATGGTCAGCATAATTTAGCTGACGTTGAAAAACTATTGGCCGAATCTAGAGCTTTTCCTGATAGTTTGATTAGTGGTCGTCCAGTGTATGACGAAAGTATTTCAAAAGGCCGCTACTATGGTCGCTTTATTACGCACTTTTGGGTATGGATAGAAACATTGTCCTTGCAAATTAAAGACTCTATGTGTGGTTTTCGGGTATACCCACTCGCCGCTTATGTAAAATTAACCGATCATGTTAGCTTAGGACAACGGATGGACTACGACATAGAAGTGATGGTCAGGTTGTTTTGGCAAGGATTAACGGTGAGGTTTATTACTACCAAAGTACATTATCCAGAAGGCGGTATCTCTCATTTTAATGCTTTACATGACAATTGGCTAATTTCCAAAATGCATAGCAAACTTTTCTTTGGCATGCTGGTACGCAGTCCCAGCTTGTTATTACGACACTTTCAAAGGTAAACATGCAGCAGAATCAACATTGGTCGAGCTTAAAAGAACGTGGCAATATGTTTGGTATTCAATGCCTAGTATTTGTGTATAAAGTCTTTGGTAAATGGCTGTTTCAAGTCTGTTTGTTTCCAGTCATGTTATATTTTTATTTAACTGGGCACATTGCTCGTCATGCAGCCAAAGATTATTGGTTACAAATCGAAAAGACGCAAAACCTTCCTCAATCTAGCGGCTTTACGTTACACCGACATGCATTCAAAATTTTTATTACTTTTGGTTTAGCTATAGTTGATAAGTTTGATGCTTGGTTGGGTAAAATCCATATCGATGATATCGAGATTATGAACGGCGAATGTTATGACAAGTTAACCTCTAGTAAAGGTGCTGTCATACTTAGCGCACACCTTGGAAATATGGAAATTTGCCGGGCTATTTTTAGCTCGGGCGCGAACAAGAAAAAACTCAACGTTATTACCTACAACGAACATGCCCCTTCTTTTAATAATTTTCTTAAACGCATCAACCCAGAAGCTGCAATTAATTTTATTCATGTAAATAATTTTGGGCCAGACGATACCATCATGCTTAAGCAAAAAATTGATGACGGTGAGGCGGTGGTGATTTTTGCTGATCGTACATCGGTTAACAATCCCGAGAGTGTTAAGTTTGTGCCGTTTTTATCTAAGCCAGCGCCGATTGCGCTTGGCCCATTTGCTTTAGCTACTATCATGGAATGTCCTGTGTTTTTTATGACTTGCTTAAAAGACTCAAATAGTGGGCGTTACCAAACTTACATTGAAGAATTTGCTGAACCAATCAAAGTAAAAAGGAAAGAACGACAAGAGTATTTCCAAAGTTTAATGGCAAAATATACTCAGAGACTAGGGCATTATTGTTTAAAAGCACCTTATCAATGGAATAACTTTTTCGATTTTTGGCGGGCTAATGAAGCTAGTGAACCCGAACAAACAAAACAAAAAACAACAGAACAAAAAAAAGATAAAGCGGGAGTTAACTAAATGGAGTCAGACTTGAATAAAGTATGTTTAGGTTCAAATAAACTCTCTATTAAAGATGTGGTGAGTATTGCAAAAACGGGTCAACAGGTAGTGTTGTCACAAGACAAATCCTTTACAGACAAGATTGATCAAGGGGTCATTTTTCTCGACCAGTTACTAGAAGAAGACGGTCATATTTATGGTGTTACCACGGGGTATGGAGACTCTTGTACCGTTGAAGTGCCTTTATCTTTTGTGCATGAATTGCCCATCCACCTTACACGCTTTCATGGTTGTGGGTTAGGTGACTTTTTAGTATTGAAGAAGGCAGAGCGATACTCGCTGCTCGTTTGATTTCGCTGTCACAAGGCTTCTCTGGGGTCAGCTGGGAGCTACTCAATTTGTTAGTTGCCATGCTTAATCAGAATATTATTCCAGTTATTCCTAAAGAAGGATCTGTGGGAGCGAGTGGAGATTTAACACCATTATCTTATGTTGCTGGCGCATTGATTGGCGAAAGAGATGTGTATTACCAAGACAAGATTATGCAAAGTGCAGAGGCATTCAAATTAGCAGGCCTTGAACCTATCACATTACGTCCCAAAGAAGGGCTAGCTATCATGAATGGTACGGCGGTGATGACTGCATTGGCGTGCTTAGCGTTTGATCGAGCAACTTATCTGGCTAAATTAATGGCTCGAATTACGGCTCTTTCAAGTTTGGCATTAAAAGGCAATAGTAATCACTTTGATGATATTTTATTTAGCGTTAAGCCTCATCCTGATCAGAACCAAATCGCTTCTTGGATCCAAAACGATTTAAATCATCACTCTCACCCTCGTAATTCTCAACGTTTACAAGATCGTTATTCTATCCGTTGTGCTCCGCACATAATTGGTGTTCTGCAAGATAGCTTGCCATGGTTTGAAAGTATGATTACTAACGAACTCAACAGTGCTAATGACAACCCTATTATTGATGGCATTGGTCAACATGTTTTACATGGCGGCCATTTTTATGGTGGTCATATTGCAATGGCGATGGATTCATTGAAAAACTGTGTGGCCAATTTAGCCGATTTAGCTGATAGACAAATTGCCACAATGGTAGATGAAAAAATGAATCATGGTTTGCCTGCTAACTTGTCTGGCGCTAAGGGTGACAGACGTTTTATCAATCATGGTTTTAAGGCTATTCAAATCGGTTGTTCTGCGTGGACAGCAGAAGCCCTCAAGTTGACTATGCCTGCCAGTGTGTTTTCTCGTTCTACTGAATGTCACAATCAAGATAAAGTGAGCATGGGAACAATTGCCGCTAGAGACTGCTTAAGAGTATTACAATTGACCGAGCAAGTGATTGCAGCGACGTTGTTAGCCTCGGTGCAAGGTGTTTGGTTACGTATTCGAAGTGGTGAACTGCAAGCACAATCATTAACGGCTGATGTGGCAGACATGCTTAGCGATATTGGTGAATTTTTCCAACTAGTTGAAGAAGATCGACCAACCGACAAACTGTTAAGACAAACCGTTGCATATGTACAGCAACAAAAATGGATGCTGTATGAAAGCTAAACCTATAGTCAGTCATTCAACTGAAATGGAAGTGCAGTTTTTTGATGTGGACTCTATGCGGGTGGTTTGGCATGGCAACTATGTTAAATATCTAGAGGTCGCACGTTGTGAACTGCTAAAGTTATTTAATTATAACTATTTAGATATGGAAGCCTCGGGTTATCTTTGGCCGATTGTTGATATGCGTCTTAAATATGTTGCTTCGGCTAAGTTGAGTGATTGCATCGTGATCGAAGCTAGTTTGGTTGAATATCAAACTAGAATGAAAATCGAATATATTATTAAAGATAAAGTGTCAGGTAAGGTCTTAAATAAAGCTTATACCATCCAAGTGGCGGTCGATATGTCGGATGGCGAAATGCTATTCGAGGCTCCTTCTTGCTTGATAGAGAAATTATCGCCTTATCTCGATGCTAATGACGTTTCTGGTGCGTAATCTTTGTAACATCTAATATTTGTAGCCACTAGTTAACATGCGTTTATATATGGAGAAATTAAAATGAGTAACGCAGAAGTTTGTGATGTAGTAATTATTGGAGCGGGCCCATCTGGGGCAATCGCAGCTTCTATGTTGGCTAAAAAGGGATGGAGTGTCATTGTAATTGAGCGTGAATTGTTTCCTCGTTTTTCCATTGGCGAGAGTTTACTACCCCATTGTATGGAATTTGTAGAACAGGCAGGTATGTTAGACGCGTTACATGAACATGCTGCCGAACTAGGGTTTCAATACAAAAATGGCGCAGCGTTTTATCGAAAAGGTGAACGTTCAGATTTTAATTTTGAAAACAAATTTTCCAATGGACCTTAGTACTACATTTCAGGTAAAACGCGCGGTATTTGACAAGTTACTGGCAGACACAGCGGCAGGTTCTGGCGCTGATTTTAGATATCAACACACTGTAGAATCAGTTTCTAGTGATGAAAACTCTGCGAGTTTACAAATTTCTACAGCACAAGGTGATTACCAGATTAACGCCAAGTTTATGTTGGATGCCAGTGGTTTTGGGCGAGTGCTGCCCCGTTTGTTAGATTTGGAATCGCCGACCAACTTAGGCAATCGTAAAGCGGTATTTAGCCATTTTAAAGACAATATTCCAGCGTCGGCCAATTTTGATCGAGAGAAAATATTAATAACAGTGCATCCAGAAATAGCGGATGTTTGGTATTGGCTTATTCCGTTTTCAGATGGTACTTCGAGTGTCGGTGTGGTTGTAAGGCCAGAATGCTTAGATGATTCTCAAAATGCTAATCAACAACTTTTGTCGTTTATTCATCAAGATGACAATTTAAGTGCGCTATTTCAAAATGCCGAGTTGTTACAACCAGCAAGAGTCATTGGCGGTTATTCTGCCAGCGTTAAGTCTTTACATGGCCCTAGTTATGCTCTGTTAGGTAATGCAGGTGAATTTTTAGATCCGGTGTTTTCTTCCGGGGTGACTATCGCTATGCGGTCAGCTTGGTCTGCCGCTACCGTGCTAGATCGCCAACTGTCTGGTGAAGATGTGAACTGGCAAGTCGACTACGAAGAGCCTTTGCGCAAAGGAATTGATGTTTTCAAAACATTTGTTATGTCTTGGTATGATACTAGCCTGCAGAATGTGATTTTTTTCCAAGATGAAGACTCGGAAGTTAAACCCATGATTACTTCTATTTTGGCGGGGTATGCCTTAGGATGAAAGCAACCCATTTGTAAAAAATTCTACGCGAGGTATAAGAATGCTAACAAAATTGTGTGAGGCGGATTGATTTGAGTTCCCTAGAGCCTCTCTATATTAATGGATTTGGTTTGTGTAATCCGCTTGGTGCCAGCTTAGAAGACGTTGCACAGCAGTTATTTTCTGGGTCGCAAGCAGGCATGATGATCCGCAATGACTTATTGTGTGATGGCGATATTTATGTTGGTCAAGTCACAGCCGAATTACCTGATTTAAGTCACTTGCCTAAACATTTTCAAAGTCGCAATAACCAACTGGCGCTAGTGGCCTATCAGCAAATCGAACAAGTGGTTAATGATTTTAAGTGTGAATATTCAGCCCAGCGAATTGGCGTCATATTGGGTACTAGTACTTCTGGCATCGCGCAAGGTGAAGATGCTATGTTGCACAAAGTTGAGCATGGTGAATTTCCAGAGCCCTATGATTATCGACTGCAAGAATTGTCTAATCCAGCAGAGTTTATTAGCCACTATGCTGGCTTAACAGGTTTTGTGTCGGTGATCTCGACGGCTTGTTCATCAAGTGCTAAAACTTTTATGACCGCTGCTGAAATGATCCAAGCAGGCTTATTAGATGCGGTCGTTGTGGGCGGCGTTGATTCCCTGTGTGGGATGACAGTAAATGGCTTTAGTGCTTTAGAATCAACGTCAAGTGGAGTGTGTAATCCTTCAAGCGCAAACCGCGATGGTATTAATATTGGTGAAGCTGCCGCCTTGGCGGTGGTTAGTCGTAAAAAGGCACCGATAAAACTTTATGGTGGGGAGAGTCTAGCGATGCCCATCATATGTCTGCACCTCATCCCGAAGGCGAAGGCGCTATCGCCGCGATGCAACAGGCTTTAAGCAAAGCTGGTGTTGTAGCCAAGGATATTGATTACATAAATCTGCATGGAACGGCGACTAAAAAGAATGATGAAATGGAAGCAATAGCTGTTTCAGCTATTTTCCCAAACAAGCCATTTGCTAGCTCTACTAAAGGTTATGTAGGGCACACATTAGGGGCGGCTGGCGCAACTGAGTTGGCATTTTGTTATTTAGCACTGCAGCATAAAAAGCTGCCAGTGCATTTATGGGATGCTGTAGAAGATCCTGCGCTACCTCAATTGAACTGGGTAACAACAGAGAATCATCAAGTGGATAGCGTGAGTTTATGCTTAAGCAATTCTTTTGCTTTCGGCGGCAACAATGTCAGTTTGGTGATAGGCCTAAGCAATGAATAAATACCCGATTGAGCAAGTTGTGCCTCATGGGCACCCAATGATTTTAGTAGATGAATTGATCAGCTATACACCCTCGTCTGCAAGTTGCTCGGTGGAGATCCGCACCGATAGTAATTTTTACAACAGTGAAAAAAAATCCATTCCCGCCTATGTTGGTTTAGAATATTTAGCACAAACTATTGCGGCTTATGCGAATGCATTAAAAGTTGATGAAGGCGGCGAGGTTGCGCTCGGTTTTTTGGTCAGTGCGCGTAATTATGTATCTAACGTAGCTGAGTTTTCCTTGGGTACAATATTGACAACGACAGTGACTAAATTGTTTAAAGAAGATAATGGACTGAGTGTATTTGAGTGCTGCATACATGCAGGCCAAAAAAACTGGTTGAGGCAAAAATCAATGTTTATGAACCAGAAGACCCCAGTCTTTATTTAAAGGAGCAAACAGAAAAATGACAAAAAGAGTTTTAGTAACAGGCTCCAGTAAAGGAATAGGGAAGGCGGTAGCGTTACGGCTAGCTAAAGATGGTTTTGACGTAGTGGTACATTGTCGAGGTGATCGTAGCTCAGCCGATGAAGTGGTTAAACAAATTAAGGCATTAGGTGGCGAGAGTTATTGTTTGCAATTTGACGTTGCTAACCGTAGCCAAACGCGGGAAGTCTTAGAGCAAGATCATACCGATAATGGTGCTTTTTATGGCGTGGTTTGTAACGCTGGCATTACCCGAGACACCGCATTTCCGGCCATGACCGAAGGTGAGTGGGACGATGTTGTGCATACCAACCTAGATGCTATATACAACGTTTTGCACCCTTTAGTGATGCCTATGGTAAGAAATAGGCAGGGCGGACGAATTGTTACAATGGCGTCGGTATCAGGCGTAATTGGTAATCGTGGTCAAGTCAATTACAGCGCATCTAAAGCGGGTGTCATAGGGGCCACCAAGGCATTAGCCTTAGAATTAGCTAAACGTAAAATTACGGTCAATTGTGTTGCGCCTTGGTTTAATTGATACTGGTATGACGGATGAATTACCGATGGATGAAATTACTAAAATGATCCCTCTAAGAAGAGCGGGCCAAGCAAATGAAGTGGCAGGTTCTGTCGCATTTTTAATGTCTGACGACGCGTCATATATTACCCGTCAGGTGCTTTCAGTGAATGGCGGTATGGCTTAATGAAACGTGTAGTAGTGACAGGCATGGCGTCTATAACCGCTCTAGGGGACAATTGGGCAAGTTTTGAATCGGCACTTAAAAGAAAGAAAAATGCTGTAATACGCATGCCCGAGTGGCAGAACGTTAAAGGTTTGAATACAGATTTAGCCGCCCCGGTTGTAGACTTTAAAACACCAGAGCACTATACCCGCAAACAAACCCGTTCTATGGGACGTTTGTCAGTGATGGCGACCCGCAGTGCTGAAATGGCGCTCGAACAAAGTCAGTTATTAAATGATAAAGTACTCACCAATGGTGCTACGGGGGTTGCCTATGGCTCATCGATTGGCTCGACGCCACCACTAATCGGCTTTGGTGATTTGTTGAAAAATCACGACATGTCGGGGATGACCGCTACTAGCTATATTCAAATGATGAATCATACATCAGCCGTGAACATAGGCGTATTTTTTGGAATTAAAGGGCGTATTCATACTACAAGTTCAGCTTGTACGTCTGGCTCACAAGGTATTGGTTACGCCTATGAAGCCATAAAATACGGTAAGCAGACCGTAATGGTAGCGGGGGTGGTGAAGAACTTTGTCTATCTGAGGTGGCTGTGTTTGATACGTTGTTTGCTACCAGTACTAAAAAAGAACATCCAGAATCAACCCCTCGCCCTTTTGATTTGGAACGAGATGGGCTGGTGATTGGCGAAGGTGCAAGCACCCTTATTTTAGAAGAAAGAGAACACGCGATCGCTCGTGGCGTGCCAATTTTAGCCGAAGTGGTTGGTTTTGGTACTAACTCGGATGGCCTGCACGTAACTCAACCCAACAAAAATACTATGGCTATATCGATGCAACAAGCACTAGATAATGCAGGGCTTTCGGCCGAAGAAATAGGCTACGTCAGTGCACATGGTACCGCTACAGTGAAAGGGGATATTGCTGAAACTCAAGCCACTCAAATAGTGCTAGGTAAAAACAAACCTGTTAGCTCACTTAAGAGTTATTTAGGCCACACTTTAGGTGCATGTGGGGCGATTGAAGCTTGGGCTAGCATCGAAATGATGAATAGAAATTGGTTTGCGCCAACTATTCAATTGAATCACATTGATCCTATGTGCGGTGAGCTAGATTACATAGTTGGGGACGGTGCAAATATAGACACCAACTACGTGATGAGTAACAACTTCGCTTTTGGTGGAATAAATACCTCATTGATCTTTAAAAGGACTATGTAACCTGAGTTCTGGAGAAGCCGAACCTATCGATAACGCTCTTTAGGTGTCTAGCGGCGTTGGATTGTTGAGCAATAACACGTTATGACGTACAACAATCCGCCTTGCTATACACGAAAAATTTCTTTACCGAGTAACGTTTAGCTGAGGTTATTTAGACAAAACATATTAAATTATTGAATTGTATTGATATTATTTAGCTTGAACGATATTTCTCACCTATAGCTCAGGTTATGTAATTCACCTCCCAAATATTTGGAATTGCACGAAGATGAAATACCAAAACAACCATCATACATACACTTTTAAAAATGAATAAGGCAACTAAGGGAGCTCTACTCTCCCTCAGCCCCCCCAATCAAGACACCCATAATTAGATTCGACGAATCCGCAATTTGAACTAGCCCCCCTAATCAAGACACCCATGATTAAATTCGACGAATCCGCAATTTGAACTAGACTAATGGTAGTGATTCAACCAAGGATGGCCATGATGCCTCAGTCTCGTAAAAGCCAAATCAGTTTAGTCGACACCCCTTATTATCATTGTGTTTCACGCTGTGTTCGCCGTTCATTTTTGTGTGGTGAAGATACGTTGACAGGCCAGAGCTATGAACATAGGCGGACTTGGGTTGAAACACGCTTGCTTCATTTAAGCCGCATCTTTGCTATCGACATTTGCGCCTATGCGGTGATGAGCAATCACACTCATGTGGTGCTGTGCGTGAACAAACCTTTGGCTGAGCGCTGGACGGTGAAACAAGTGCTCGTTCGCTGGCATCAACTGCATAAAGGCACCTTGTTGTCGCAGCGGTTTATGCGAGATGACACGTTGAGCAAGAGTGAGCGGCATACCCTTCTAGAAACCGTTGAAATTTACCGGATGCGTTTGTATGACATCAGTTGGTTGATGCGTAATCTTAATGAGTACATAGCCCGAGAAGCCAACAAAGAAGATGCCTGCACTGGCAGATTCTGGGAAGGACGGTTTAAGTCTCAAGCACTACTCGATAAATCAGCCCTACTGGCCTGCATGGCTTACGTGGACTTAAACCCCATTCGCGCCAATATGGCCAACACACCTGAGGACTCTGACCACACCAGTATTCAAACTCGGATACAAGCTTTGAGACACCACCAGCAACCCAAAGGTTTAATGCCATTTGTTGGCAACCCCAAGGCAAAACATGCCGAGAGGCATCGCTTTTTCACTAAAAGATTACTGCGACCTCATCGACACCACAGGTCGTGTTATCAGAGATGATAAGTCAGGATTAATCGATACACAGCAACAGCCCATTCTACAAAGGCTAGGCCTAAACGACGAACAATGGCTGACCTTAACCACAGAATTCGAAAAGCACTTTTGTTACGCTGTAGGCAGTGAACATTTAATGCGAAACTTCAGCCTACACACCCAACATCAAAAAATACGAGGCATAGGTAAAGCCAAAACCCTACTTAAACACGCTTAGCCTTTTTTCCAAAGTAACAAACCTCATCAACATCACTGTTGAAGCCAGACACGCCTGATATTCACTACACACCACAAAATCACGTCATCATACCCGTAAACATCGTCAATCTAGTTGTCTTGAGCATAATTTAAACCGAATGGATTAGAAAAGCGGGACCTGAGATGGTTTAAGAGCCATTACTGATATGGGTGTCTCATTGGAGGTTCTTTTAAAACCCATTGTTTTTATGGGTGTCTTGATTAGGGGGGTTAACTAATGAAAACAAGAATGCCAGTTAGTATACCTAACTGGCATGGTTGATTTAAGAATGTTCGTTTATTCTTGGCTATGGTTAGTCGTTTATATTGTTTACAAACGTATTTCTGTTACCTTGCCATTGGCGTCAAATTCAATTGCTTGCTTCTTGAATTTGTTTAGCCAGTACATCCAAGTGGCGCCTTCTAAAGATGGATTAGCATGAATAGGCGGTCTGCCCATCGCAAATAAAACCCCGTCTTTTGTCATACCTACACTAGGTTTACCAGATTTAATACCTGCTTGGTCCAACGCACTTAATGATGCTACTTTGTTTTTATCACAAGCGGGGCCAATGAAGTTAGATACATTTTTCAATAATGACTCACCAGCATTTCTAGTATGCTTATCCCAAAGGTAGGTATAAGTAACGCCATTATAATTAAACTCTATTTCTTTGTTGCCAACATCTTCAATTTTTACTTCGGTACACATTGGGATAATAGAACCGGCTAGTTGATAGTTGACTGCATAAAGTACTTTTCGTTTGTGGTCAGGGTGCAAGTTGACAAGTGTCACCATAGTGGCGCCTTCTTGGATTCCGTAGTTGTTCGCGTCTCCTGAAGAGCTTGTTGAAGAACAGCCCATTGTGACAGCGCTGATAGCTGCCATTACTGTTAGAAGTTTTCTTGCTTTGGTTGTTAACATCATTTTCATCCTTTTAAAGTTTAGTTGGCGTACTCTAATAAACTGACGTAATAACGGCTAGAGTGGTGTTATTTAATTACAGTTAGAGATAATAATCTAGTCTGTAATTGTTTTTCCATTTGACCACATTCTCGTAGAATATCCGCAATATCGCCTAATGAAATATCTTTTTCTTTTTTTACAAAATAATACTGCTTGCATAGCGAATGCTCGCCATTTGTCGCCGATCTCGGTGGTCAATTTTGACAATTCATACAATTCTGTATCGCCTGTTAAAGTTGCTGCTTCGTCTAAAAAACTGGCATACATAAATCTGAATCCGGCACCGCCAGTGCCTATTTCTTCCTGCATCCTTACTATGTTCCCTAAGTACAAACGTTTGTATTTCATAGGTTTGGATTCTAATTTTTCAATTTGCTTGGCCAGATAAGTAATACCTTTTATGCCAAAGAACGGAATGCCTGGGATAGGAATGCCGTACATCATCTTGGCGGTTTTTTTAATGCTTTTGTAAATCAAAGTATTCAGATCAAAGGGTTGTTGATTATCTTTTAAAACATACATTAACCCTTTGGGAGCTAGGGCCCCCTAGCGAATCTAGCACGTTTTAAGCTGTCGGCATCACAGGTGACTACATCTTCAAACACTGGATCGCTAATTAAATAATCCCCATCGGCATTTTTTCCATATACAATCAGGTTGTGGGCATTAAAGTGGAAACGCATATCTTCAGGAAAATAAGGTAGCCAGTAAACGGAAGTTTGCAAACCAACACTATGCCCTTTTGCGAGTTCAGCATCTAAAGCTTGCATGCCTTTGTCGGGGTTAGAAAACTTCTGACTTTCTACCGTCATATTTAGTTTTTTAGCGACACCCTTAATGATACTTTTTGGTGGCATTCTATACGCTATAAGTGGCAAACCATTGATTTTAATAAAAGGTAAATATGCAAAGGTTAACGCTGATGCTAAGCCAAATGCCATAGGTTCACTCATCGTGATGCGTCCTTGATTGGTCAGCATATTTGCTACTACGCCAGTTTCACAATGCGAGGACTGGCGATGAGTAAAAGCATTTACAATTTGAGTCATTATTTTTCTGTTACTTGAGTGAGTTGTTGTAGTGACAAAGCAAAAACGTCGCAATAAATGGCGAGCTTACGTTGGCTTAACTTATTGAATATTTTGGGTTGTAAATGTCGCTTTACTTGCCACTGAAAAAAGCCGCTGACTTGGGCCAAGTTGGCTACGTCAAGACGATGTTGGTACATATGGTATGCTAAGGGAGAAACTGTTCCCGCTAAAACCGCTTGTTTTGCTTCTGCGGCTAAACGATGTAAGTCTTCAACGGCCATTGAAGTAGCAAAACTCTCTACTTCCCATCCACTCGATTGTACGCCAGTGTAATGCCCTTCTTTGTCGGTGGCATACACTAACTTTTTATGGCCATCATAAGTTGGGCTGTCATCTTGGGGAACGTTATCTTGGCGCATATTAGACTACTGTCAATTGAATAAATCCGCTGGAAAAGCGTCCGCTTTCAGGAATATAACAAAGAATACGTTGGCCCACTTCAAGTTGCTTAGAATAAAGTAGCTCTTCCAGCATAATAAAAATTGAGGCTGAGCCAGTGTTACCTTTTTGAGGTAAGTTCGTGAACCACTTTTCGTAGGGTAGTTCAAAATCAATATTAACCAAGCTTTGATAGACTTTTTCTCGAAAATAATTAGACGAGTAATGAGGTACAAAGTAATCAAAGTCAGCAGGGTTTAATTGACGTTTGGTAATAATGCGTTTTAAGGTTTCTTCAACGGTTATTCGAACAATATTCTCGTTTAACAAGCGCACGTCTTGTTTTACCGTCATAATTGACTCTTGCTCTCTTTGTTCGCCGCTGTAAGATGGCCAACCTTTTAGTTTGCCGTCAATTTTTTCAGCGCCAGCATACATACAAGCTTCAAGCTCATTGGCAAAAGAGAAACTATCAATCCAATCAATACGCAGCGAGATATCTTTATTATTGGCTTTGTCAGACAACAAAGCGGCTCCGGCACCGTCAGATAACATCCAGCGTAAAAAATCTTTCTCAAAGGCCATTTCGGGGTGTTCGTCGAGGGTTTCCACCTTGTGTTGGTGTTCAGCATCAAAATTACGAGCATGCATAATTGAAGATGCCACTTCGCTGGCCACTACTACGCTTTTTTGGCTTTCATTGGCTTTAACATTTAGATAAGCGTATTTGAGTGCGGTCACGCCACATAAACACACGCCAGATGTTGAGACAACTTCGCAAGGCGGGCTTTGCAATTCGCCATGCACCATAGATGCGTGATTGGGCATAACTTGGTCGGGCATTGAGGATGATGCCACTAAAGTGTCAATTGCTGCCAGCTCAGTCTCGTCGTTAAATAGACCTTTTACTGCTTCGGCTGCTAATGCAGCATTGGTATAGTTTTGTTTGCCTGTTTCTGGATCGATTGCGTAGTAACGTTGCTTGATGCCATTGCTGCGTAAAATAACAGCGCGGGCACGAGACTTTTTGTCGCCTATTAGGCCAAGGCGTGTTTCCATTTCGTTATTGTTTACCGCAGTGTTGGGTAAAGTTACCGATAACTTGTTAATAAATACTTGTTTTTCCATATTCTAACTACTCTCCCGATGGTTCCGCATAGTATTTTTTTTGTGCAATGATCTTGCTTTTAGTCAGCGGCGAAATAAGTTTCTTAAGCAATGCGCTAATAGGGACCACAGTGAGGATTAATAATATTAAAAAAGTAACGTAAACACAGAGGCCTATCGCTCTTCGAGTACTGTCTTGCGGGCCAATTTTTTGGAGGATGTTTGACCATATACCAAAGCTATGATTCGCCATTCTTTCACTGGCAATTAATTTTTCGTTAATGGTCACAGCAGACATGTTACCAAACATGCTTTGTTGAATAGGCTCAGGATTAGTTTCAAGTCGATGTTTAATCGCTTCACCAAACCGTTTGGCGCTTGTAATTTCTTGTTGTGCAATACCGGCAGCTGGCACCCAAGACAGGGGTTTTCTTTTGCCTGTTAACATCCATAACGGGGTGGCTAGAAAGCTAAAAAATGCGCCACAATCGTCACTTAATACCACATTATCAACCAACTTAGCATTTAGGCCTTTAAGTAGGGTTTTCACTTTTTCTTGGGCCATTAACCACATGCCACGACAGCCAATGATGGTGACGACAGGGGTGTCAGCGAATAGTGCTTTAGCTTGTTCCGATTGCAAAAAAGAGGCAATGGGCAATGAGGGCGACAAAAACCAAACTTGATAGGTAAGTATGATCAAATCGTATTTCTCATGTTTTGTGGTGAACGCCTTTAAGTCAATAGGTTGCATTTTTACCGTTTCAGGAAATATGCGAAAAAACTTGAAGAAAGGCCATGGAAAAGGAAAAGGCTTTTCTGGTTCAAGAACAAGTGTTTCTAGTGATATTTGATCTGATTCTTCTAAGGGGGTACAGACCGAATTCTTTATGGCAGCTAACTGGCCTGTTTGTGTGTAACAAATAGTAAGCACTTTATGCATAAGTAGCCTGATTGTTCCTTCTTCAGTAAAGCTTTATTATACTTAACCTTAGTCTAATGTGAACTAATACTTATGATGCCAATCCCTGATAACTGTTTTCGATTTTCTCTGTTTTTTCTCATCTTATTTAGCATGAGTAACCACTGCTTTTCGGCAGATCTAGAATTAACTTTTACGACTAAATACCCTAAAGCAGGCGAACTACATATTCAGCTATTTAACCTCGGTATACCGATAGAGGGTAAATATGAATGGCAGAATATACAAGCTATCAGCAGCCATGCCTTCACTATGACAGCGGCTAGAAACGACAGCACTTTCACTTTGAAAAATATCGCTCCTAGGTCTTTATGTTTGCGTGCCTTTTTAGACTTAAATGCGAATCAAGTATTAGACAAAAGTGCCATGGGATTACCTAAGGAGCCTGTTGGCTTGGCCAATAATCCGGCCTTGATGTTTGGTGAACCATCACCGGACAAAGCATGCTTTGAGATCCAGGAAAAAGATAATCGACAAGATATTGCCTTACGTGAGAAAAAACCTAAAAAAAGTAGTTATACCAATCCGCGTTGATAGTAGCCACTTAGCGAGAGTTTAAATGGGTTTAATCAATGCCGATTGGTAGTCGCCTGAAGAGTTAAAATGGCTGTTGAATGACGTTCCGCGCTTGAGTTGGGCTGACACTGTTCATTTAGGGCAACCACCTAAGCATTGGCTGCTGTGCTCTGCCGATTATGTTGAGTATAAATCATTGATGTCTAATATGAAGGGCGTGGCGATACTACCAGATAACAATTGCTCTGCAGTGAACCTCTTTGCTATGCAATCAGCGTGAGCATTTTCCAACAACATAGCATGGCAATGTCGATGAGTTTGTGTTTCATTCCAGATGAGGGCTACTGCCTGCTGGTTCTCTGCTTCGGCTAAGGTTAGGGCGCTTATCAGCAGTGTTTTTTCGATGGCTTGTTGATCAGCACCTACAAATAAATTACTACCATGCATAGCAAATTCTTTAGCAATGTAAAAATTTGCCGCATTGCCTACAGTTGAAACGAAATTTAAGGGCTTAATTGATTGCTTAGCGTGCACTTCTAATATTAGTTGTTGCAAGAGTTCTACTGAAAAATACTGAGCACAACTAATCAGCGCTAGTTTATCAGACTGCTGTAAATCAGCATTTAGCTTGGCTACAGCTGCTAACCCTGACAGGGTAAAGTTGTCGATTCGGCGCACCGCCACACCAAATTCATCTTTAATCTGACGTCTAAGTGTTTTGTTTTCTACAGTTCGATCATGACAGTAGCTTGCTTGTTTTAAGACCGTGACTTTCATGCCGTTACCACCGTTAAAACTAATGCCGCGTTGTTACCACCAAAACCACAATGGTTAATGAGCATATTTTTATAGTGATAAAGCGCTCGGTCTGTTGCTGCAAAAGGTAGCATTTTGTCGGTTGCTCCCGTTTCGATGAGGGGGAGGTTCTCAGCGCATAATAATGTGTCCATAAGGGCAATTTCTATTGCTCCACATGCGCCTAGTGTATGACCGATAAACGGTTTTAAGGCGATGATTGGAGGAGGCGTAGAAAAGCTTTGGAGTAAGGCATTGTACTCTGAAATATCATTGTTATATGTAGCTGTGCCATGCACTTTGACTAAATTAATATCAGCCGCTGTTAAATTTGAGCGGGCAATAGCCTGATTTAATACCTGAGTTATATGACTGCCATCTTCCGCAGTCATGGTTAAACTAGAAGTATCACAGGCAGAGTGGCCACCTAACAGGCTAAAATAACGTTCTCGGTTAGGTTTATCTTTCGAAAGCAATAGTGCTCCAATACCTTCACCTAAAATGAGCCCATCTCGTCCGGTTTCAAAAGGACTCAGTCTACCTTTGCTGATCAAGTCCAAGGAGTGAAATCCATCCACTGTTAAATGGTTGTAGAACTCGCACCCAACAACTATGAGGTGTCTAAACTGACTATGCTGCAGAAGTTTTTTCCCATATATTAAGGCGTTAATACTTGCGGTGCAGGCTGTATTGAATATTAGATGACAAGGGCTTAAGCCTAAAGATTGCTGTAAATGCTGACTAAGACGATCAATTTTCGGTAGCCAAATGTTTTGCCCTTGATTGGGTTCTATCGTGCCAATATCCAATGAAGTTGAACCCAACATCAGCGCTGTATTTTTTAGCTCGCTAGGGGGCAGCCCACTGTTTTCAATCAGCTGTTTAGTCACAGTGGTAAGCGAATCGAATACTCTTTGCTCGCTAGTATCAATATCGATGCCTTGCATACTGTAAAAAGGGACATCGACTTGATCAGGCATTAATAGGCTACAATTTGCCGCGTTGTGAAAACGCAAAGGCTGGCTTTTGCTGCTGCCGCAGGCAGTGTGAGACAGGCTAGAATGGATGTAAACGTTCATAAATCCTAACGTTTTACTGTTTGTATGTATTCGACAATGCTATTGATGGAGTGCAAGTGTTTTCGAGATTCCTTGGAACCTTCCACTTTAATTCCAAAATTTTCTTTGAGCACTAAGGCGAGTTGTAGTGCATCGAGTGAGTCTAAGCCGACATTAGATTTTTTGCCGAATAGAGGTTCGTCGTCTGTTATTTCTTGCCATGACATATCATCTTCTTTATCGCATTCAACTATGATCAACTGCTTTAATTGTTTTTTTAATTCGTCTAATTCCATAGTAGTTCCCTAATCTTACGGCTAAATAATAGTGACGATACCGCTAAACACATCACACTGAACAGACAAAGTTTAATAATATTTGTCCCAGACTCAATAAATGGCGTGTCAACCATGTTCAGTTTAATCAATTGTGCTGACCAAAACATAGGAGAAAACTGCGCTATATTTTGCAAAGCCTCTGGCATTATATCAAATGGCACCATAAAACCACTTAGCGCGGCGAGAATTATGTTTATCCCTCCACCTACCACTATGGCTTGCTCAAAACTATTCACCATAGCAGCGAAAATTGCGGCAAAACATACCGCACTTAAACAGATAAATAGGCCCATAGGTAGTAATGTTAAAATTTGCTCATAGTCAATGGGTGGTGAATCTACAATTAACGGCACTAACCTTAAGCCAATCAGAGTTAATAGCAAAAATTGTAAAATACTGATGCAGTAAAAAGCGCTTAGTTTACTGAAAAAATAGCGATGCATACTAATCGGAAATGTCTTTAATCTAATTAAGGTGCCGCTATGTGCCTCGTTAATTAAGGTAAGCGAAATCGGTAACACGATAAAAAAATACCGAATACCAGCCAAGAAGGGATGCTTATTGCCACCGTGGGTACTAACTTACTTTCTTGGGTTGAGTCAATTAATTGGGCGGTTGCCGTTTGTTGTATGATTAAATCCATTTGCTGTTGAATAGGCAAAGTGTTGTCTAATTCTTCAGTGTCTAACATGTATAAATGTAGTTTCACTCTAGCAAACGCTAGTTGTAGGTGCTGATTAATCAACGCTTGCAGGGGTAAAGAGCTGCGAGACTGATATTCAATCGCCAGAATACTCTGTGTGTTGTTGGCTAGTATGTTTTCACCGAAATGCTGATCAAAACTAATTATCGCGCTGGCTTGTGTAGGATCGGGCGTTAAGCCGTAACCTAAATTATCCAGATATTTGAGGTACAAGGTTTCGGCTTGTCCGGCTGAATTCGGCTCTACCATCAAGCTTACAGAATCTAAAATGTCTGCCTGGCGTCCGCTCATGGCTACTGTCATGATAATCATAAACGCTAAAGGCATTAAAAATAATACTGCTAGACTGTGCAAGTCACTAAAAACGATTACCAGTTCTTTTTTAATGCTCTGTAAAATCATCTTGTGCCATTAATTTTAGATAGTGTTCAGTAAGTGAGTGTTTACCATATTGTAAGCTTTCAATCTCTATTTTATGTTTTTCAGCGAACTGAATAATGTCACAGACTACACGCTCTGAACTGATATTGCAGGTAAAAACACTGTTTTGCCTAAGGGTGTTGCTTGGCTGCAGTGTATTCTCTATATCTGAATTTAATTCAGTGATAAGTGTGTGGGATACTGGTTTGCTAAAGCTTATTTGCAGTGACTTATGTGCTGAGTCTTGCTCAAAGTAAATTGCCCGGCCTTGTTTTAAAATAAATATTTGGTCGCAATGGGATTGAATTTCACTGAGCATATGCGAGGTAAATATAATGGTTTTACCTTGTCGTTTCAGGCAATTAATTAGTGTCAATATGGCATTTCTTGATACGGGATCGACACCTACGGTTGGTTCGTCTAAGAATAAAATTTGCGGATCTTTGAGTAACGCGATGGCTAAGTTTACCCTTCGTTTGAAACCGCCTGACAAAGCCGAAGTTTTAGTGTCTAACACTTCTTGCAACTGACATTGTTGAATGACTCTTTCAATCGTTTGCTGCTGTTGTTTGGTATTTAACGCGCATAGGCTAACAAAATACTCTAGGTTTTGGCGCACTTTTAATTGACTATAGAATGCATATTCTTGGGGGACTAAGGCGATATGCTGCTTAATAAATTTGTCAGTGAACGGGTTGGATTGATCTTGCTGAGTAAACTTAATACTGCCGTTGCTAGGAGCCAATAAGCCAGACAAAATCGATAGAAGTGTTGATTTACCTGCTCCGTTTGGTCCAATGAGACCCAAACAACTTCCAGCCTCGATCTTAAGATTAACCGTGTCCAGTGCTAATTGATTATTTCCTTGGTAGCGATAACTTAGGTTTTCAACTTCAAGTCCAAGCATGGGTATCAATTACATCCTTTACATGTAATGAGTAGCGAATGTTACCAATAACCTAGTGGACATTACGCATGAAATAACGGGGTATTAAGTAGAATGCTACTGAGATAGGCAAATCGGCATTTTACAAAGTTAATGCAAAATGCCGGCAGGATAATCTTGCTTTAAGGGAGTGTAACGGCAGTGCCTTTCAAGGCGACCCCACTTAGAAAAGTACCCGCTCCACATTCAAATTCAGTACTACTAACAAATTCATTGTGTTTATAGTTTGACTTTATGTCTACTACAGCATTCATGCCCTTTTTAAGAGCACCTTCTTGTAAAGCTTTTAAAGCTGAAAGTAATACCCACTCACAGGCTTCTTGGTCTGATTTATTGAACGCGTTAGTTTTTTTATTAGTCGACATCTCACCATAGGTCTTCACTGGTGTGGCGTGTGGTTGACCCGCAAAATAGATCGGTATATCCAACAATGCCTGTTTAGCTTTTTCTGAACTCAAAAGAGGTTCGATTGGAAATTTAAGACGGTCATCTCTGGCCGCTGCATTCATCGATAAAAAAAGACAAGACACTAAACAAACTAACGTAATTTTCATGGGTTCATCCTGATTGATTTGATTGAATTACAATGAGGTGTAATCTGAACATTTATTGCTTTCAGATTCAATATTTAATCAATATTTTCAATTTCAATTTTATACTGGTCGCGATGATGAAGCATACTATTGAATCGTTTATTTTGGGTGACTGAAAATACTAATTCTTGACCTATGAAAAACTGCCTAATGTGGCTTTTATCGGGTTTATTTTTTAGCTGCATGCCTTGTAAGCCTAGCTGAATATCTTCTTCTGGCCAATTTGATAATTGGTAATAGGCTAGCAGTTGTTCAGCTTGGATATCTGGCAATACAATGCTGGTTGTTAACCTTACTTCGGTATTTGGCTGCCACGATAATTGAAACAGCTGAATGCCTGATTGGCTAAAGCCTACCATATTGATTTGGTTATTTTGTAGTTCGGTTTGTACCAACAATACATGTTTGGTATCGGGCCCTGTGACTGTGAGTTTTTGCAATGACACTTGGCCGTCAAACTTTGTAGGGATTGGCTGTAACACATAATGGCTATCCTCTCCCAAGGTCCACTTGTGCAGGTGAGTATTGTAAAACCTGACAAGCATTCAGCACAATCAATAATAGGATGAGGCAAGTAAGCTTAAGTCGTTTAGGTTGGCAATTATTGAGCATGTTTCGTTTTGTCTAGTAGTGATACTGGCAGCATCAAGCACAGCAGCCAAGCGATAAATACGCCAATTAAAATGGTCAAGCCAAATTGTAAAATGGCTGGTGTGCTGCTGAAAATAAACATTCCAAATGCTAAGCCAGATGTCGCGGCGGATAACCCGACTGCTTTGATAACATGAGGTTGGCGACCATGTTCGCGCAAAAATACTGCGTAATCCACACTGAGCGCAACAATCAAAATGCAGCCTAGTAAGTTGAAAATAGTAACATAGCCTAAAATTATATGGCTCAAAGCCAATGAACTGAATGCTGTGACTATAGGCAATGTAGCCAATAGCGCTCCCCTAATTAGCCCGTATCGAATGGTCATTAATAGTAGCAGAGCGACGACAGCAGCGGCCAAAAAGTACAGGATGTAAGTGCGTAGCTTGGTCAATGCCGAGCTAAACTTTGCAGGTTGATCAAAGTAATAAATTGGGAAGTCTAGCTGTTGTTGAATGCTATGCAAAAACACCTCATCTATTGGCCCCATGTAGCTCAATATACCGGTCGTTTTGTCGTGTTTTTGAGTGATGCTTGGGAATAACGCTGTCACTTGTTCAGGTACTTGTTTCAGTGTCATAAACTCAGTATCGCAACTGGCTAATTGCGTAAGTGTTTGTGCCGGAATATAGGTAGAGATGGTACTAAGTTGTTGATGTTCTAGACCAGTTAACAACCATTGGCAATTTTGCTGCTGGGTGTTGATTGAAGGTAGCCATTGGTCTATTCCACGTAGTTCAAACTCGCCTTGGGTGTGGGATTCAATTACTCGCCTAATTTGCTCAAATCTCTCTAACAACTGTTGTTGATTGCTGCCATGGGTATAGATAAATCTCGGATATTGTTGGTTACCAATGATTTTATTGACTATTTTTTCGTTTTCGAGCAAGTGTTTAGGGCTGCTATTGAACACGTTGATATCATCTTGAAAATACCAATTCGGTAGCGTAACTAGGCTACTGAATATAAGTACAGCCAACAGCACTTTAAAGCCTTTCACCGGTTGTATTAGTTGCTTAGGGTGTGCAAATTGATTGTTAGTGGTTTGTATTTTTGTCTGCTTACTCTGAGCGTGCCATGGCCAATGGGTAATGAGTGTTAAGCCAGTTAATATGGTGAAGCCTAAACCTGCGGCAACAAATACCGCGACTTGTTGTAAAAGTGGAATAGGTAAAAGTAGTAGCAGTAAATAACTGACTAAAGTTGTACCACCGCTGACTAAAATGGCCGTTGCAATATATTTTGTTAGTGGCTGTTTTCTAAGTCCTGTATGTTTGGCGGTTAGCAAAATGTGGTAACCATAATCAACAGCTATGCCGATTAAGCTAACCGAAAAGACTAATGACAGCAGATGAATTGTGTCAAACAGCAAAGTCAATGCCAGCATGCCCGCTAACATCGCGCTGCCAATTAGTAGGCTAATGCAGAGTAAGGGCTGTATGTTTCTAAAGCTAATAAATGTCAGAAGCAATACGCCTAATAAGGATAATCCACCAAATAGCTGCATTTCAAAACTAGCCTGAGCTGTAATCGCAGCTGAGTGAAATATAAAACCACTGGTGTAAAGGGTCATATCCTTTGCTTTATTGGTCGCGATGACTTGATTTACCAGATCAATGGTATCGACCACTTTGTCCATTGAAGTGGCAGTGCGAGCAAAATCCAAAAATAGCGGGTAATACCTCAAGCCATCTTGCTCGGTATAAATGAAATTCCCATCTTGTTGCCAAGCAGAGTGAGTCAATTTATCAGAAAACCAATCCGCCAAATTTAGCAATGGCGCTTGGTCAATGGTTAGCGAGACCAATGGATTAGTGGGACCACTGAGCATTTGCAGGTAATTGTTAACGATATAGGTGTAGTTGTCGGCATGGCGTGCTTCTGTGGCCTTAGTGACTCAAAAAAGCCAGGGGATAGTGTGCGTAAGCAGTAGTCAAGCGTTGAATATCAAAGCTCTGACTAGGATCCGTCGTTGCGGTAATGACGATATCTTGGGTTAATAGCTGTTGGCGAATTTTGCTTAAGCTTAACCGAGTGGTGTGTGGGTTAGGGTGTTGAACTAATAGTAAGGCTTTTGTTTCGAAAGGCGCTGCAGCGGCTTTAGTTAAATCATCAATATCTTCACCTAAGTTCAATACATTCATGATATTGGCATCAAAAGCAATATCTTGCTGAATCACTTTGTAGCCTAATGTGGCAAACATACCGCAGGTTAGTAAAAACCACGGGACTAAAATGTGCAAACTGCTATTTTTTAACCACGGCATTAACTAATCAACCACAGGGGGAATGGGGCTAGGAGTGAGCGAGATAACAGTTAAATTGCCGCTCACTTCATCTAACTCTATTTGTTGTAACTCCTTTGCTACAACTGTTAAATTGATCTGCTTGATTATGCTTTGGATCTTAGGATTCAACGGCGACAGGGATAATCCGGAAGGGGTCTCTTGCATCGTGAATTGCTGGGTCAATAAGGTTTTATCGGCACTAAAAATAGACAGTAACAACTGACTAAAACTGACATCAGAGGTGATCAACTTGGTGCTACCATCGCTTTCAATTTCAGACACACCTTGTTTGTTGATCAACAGCTGATTATCGACTGGTTGTAAGGTATGCCAGCGTAAGCCTGAGTCTTGGGAGTAGTGATATTGACCTTTGGTAACGAAAGGTCTGCTTAAGGCTTTTATGTGTTTTTCTTGAACAAAACGGCCACTTTGATTGTTTGCGGTTAACCAAGACAATTCAATGCTTAAAGCGGTAAAGGTAGGAAATAACAATATTAATAAAAAAGCTACAAACCGCTGCATTATTCTTCCTTTCAACGAGCCTAGTTTAATGTTTGTGTTTGACGGTCTGTCTTATTAGCCATTCAGCGGCGCCTAATATTCCCATTAACACGTACGAAATCACGCCATTATATAGCGTCCAAGTTTGCATGTCGCTATACATGCAAGTGTAAAAAGAGATACTGCCATTTAACACGAAGAATAGACACCAAGCTATAGTGACTTTGCGTGCATATTTTACTCCCGCCGGCGAAAAGTCGTTGTTAGTTAAGCGAGCGAGGCGTTCTATCACGGTAGGGGGAAATATCAGCGAGTAAGCAAATAAGCATAAAAATATCAGACTCACGGCAACCGGATAAAAACGTATGCCGAATTGTGAATCTGTAAACAAAGAAAAGGTAAGTAAGATGAGTACAGCTAGAAACATCAACTTTACATGCTTCTCTTGCTTAGCCTTGGATTTATAAACAGCAAAGCGTAAAACTAATAAGCCCATTAAGACCCCAGCAACCACACTTGGGCTGGTATACTGCAAGCCTAAATAGGCCAATATTGGATATAATAGTGTGAGCGCAGTTAATAAAATCGGCAAGGCTAGCTCAACTATTCGAATTGCGGTAAATAGATGAAAAGTTAGCCGTGTCAGCTTGGAATAGCCCTTCTATATCACGGGTTAATTGGCGCACTGATTTGCTTGCTGTGCCTGTATCGTAAGGGCTAATCTCTACTTCATCCAATGCGACCAATTTCATGTGTATTTTACGTTTAGGAACTTTGTACCAAGGCCAACCTTTGGTCAGGGCTGGTGGCGTGACTTCAATTAACACTCGTTGAAAATTGGTCGCGCAACGTAACGCTATGTTTGCCGCGCCTCGTCTGAAATTAAGGGCTGTGCCAGGCTTGGTTCTGGTGCCTTCTGGGAAGATAATGAGTGTGCTACCTTGTTGTAAAGATTTTTCACAGTCTTTAATTAGTTCCTCTGGATCGGCATTACTGATATAGCCAGTATTTCGAATGACGCCACGGGTAAATACGTTTTCTAATAAGTTTTGCTTTACGATGCAGTCAGCATTTCGCACTATGGAAATGAGTACAACCACGTCAATCAGTGACGGGTGATTGGCAATTAAAATTTTACCTTGCAGATTCTTGAGTTTATCTAAACCCTTAGTGTCGAATTTACACACTCCCACTGCGTACATCAGCCAAACAAAGCTCTTGAACGTCAAGTGCACAGCATAACGGCAAGATTTCTTACGTTGTGCCTCATTGTTCTTATATATAAGGCCATAAAACGGCAGCCAAGTTGCAGCAATAATTATCCCACCTATACCAAACATGGCAAAGCAAAATCCCGTTGCAAACAAGCGCCAAGTTCGATCTAGATATTTCATACTCTGTGCTCGGTGTTGGTGTTGGTGTTCTTGGATTGTGGTTTCAAGTACATTTAAGTTAAGAACCTGATACGCGCATAAGCAGCATACACAAAATTTTTATATTCTTGAAGCTAGGTCAGCAGCTTGCTGAATAGCTAACATCGCATCTAGTTTTTTCACTTGCTTGGCGCCACCAATATGGTGGTAGGGTACAGTCAAATGTTGCAAGTTAACACTCGGATTACTTTCTTGCCCAGCACACACCACTATTGAGTCCACTCCTAAAATAAGGTGTTTTCCTCGGTTTTCTATGTGTAAGCCTTGTGCGCTAATTTTTTGATAATTGGCTTTTGATATCGTTTTAATTTTCTGTCGCTTGAGTTCTTCTCTATGGATCCAAACCGTGGTTTGTCCTAGTCCCGCTCCAGGTTTTCGTACTGAACGTTGTAACATGGTAATGGTTGATTCTTGGCTTGAGTCAGTATCTGTTAAGGTCAAGCCGCCTTCATGTTTGTTGCTTAGATCAATTCCCCAATGTTCAGCGAATTTCTTACTTTGCTCGGCTAAGGGGAGGTGCTCAGTGTCCGTACTAGTTAATTTAGCGACAACGTCAAAGGCGATGCCTCCGGTGCCAATAATTGCGACTTTTTCACCGGTATCGACTTTGTCTTGTAGCACATCAATATAATTAAATACTGGGAGTTCAGATGTACTAGGAATATCCAATGCCTTAGGTTGGGTACCAGTGGCAATCACTACTTCATCAAAATGGTTGAGTTGAATGTTACTCGGTGCACAACTCAATTCAAGCTCAACTGAAGAGCGTTTAATAGTGACATTCAAATAGCGAATAAATTCATTAAATTCAGATTTTCCGGGCACCTTTGCCGCCAACGCTAGCTGGCCACCGATATTTGCAGATTGTTCAAACAAGGTCACGTGGTGGCCTCTTTGTGCGGCATAAATTGCAAACATAGCACCGGCGGGACCAGCACCGACAACTGCGATATTCTTAGGTGTACTCGTTGGCCTAAAGTGCAAAATGGTTTCAAATGCGGCGCGAGGGTTAACTAAGCAACTGGCGATCTTGCCTTCAAAAATATGGTCAAGGCAGGCTTGATTGCAAGCAATGCAAGTATTGATGGTGTCGGCTGCATTGGCTTGCGCCTTGTTTACAAAATGGCTGTCTGCTAACAGTGGCCTAGCCATGGAGACCAAATCAGCGTCACCATTTTGTAAAATGCTTTCTGCTACGGCAGGTGTGTTAATTCGGTTGCACGCAACAACGGGTACCGTTACATGTTTTCTAACGCTCGCGGTGACCTCGGTGAAAGCCGCTCTAGGCACACTACTGGCAATAGTAGGGATTCTGGCTTCATGCCAACCTATACCACTATTAATGATATTTACCCCTGCTGTTTCAAGCGCCTTAGCCAAGGCAATGACTTCTTCAATATTATTGCCGTTGGTGACCAGCTCAATCATAGATAAGCGGTAAATGATGATAAAATCCATACCTAAACTGGCTCGAATACGACGTACTATTTCCAGTGGAAAACGACTTCGATTTTCGAAGCTGCCGCCCCATTTATCAGTGCGGCTATTAGTGCGAGTACTGGTAAACTGATTGATCAAGTACCCTTCTGAGCCCATGATTTCTATGCCATCGTAGCCAGCCTGTTTGGCTAATTTGGCGCAATTAACAAAGTCGGTAATTTGTTGTTCAATTTCTTCATCGGTTAATGGGTGTGGCACGAAAGGGACAATGGGGGCTTGGATGGCGCTAGGAGCAACCAACTGACTATGATAACCGTAACGACCTGCATGTAAAATCTGCAAACAAATTTTAGTTGGGTATTGATGAACCGCTTGGGTGACTAATTGATGTGGTGGGATATCTTGTTCGGTTTTTAGGATGGCGCGATTTGAAGCAAGCACACCTGTTTCATTGGGTGACACGCCGCCGGTGATAATCAACCCCACACCACCTGCTGCTCTTTCTGCGTAAAACTGAGCTAAACGCTGAAAACCTTCTGGCTGCTCTTCTAAATTAGTATGCATTGAACCCATAATGATTCTATTGCTTAGTGTAGTGAAACCTAAACTTAGCGGTGACAGCATTTTGGGATAAGACATATTGGATCTAAGGACGAGAATAACAGGCGCCTAGTTTAACATGGATTTTATAAGTTGCTTCATTTGCAGTGTGCATAATTCACTTTTGTAAACGTTAAGTTTGATTGATAAGTTAATGCATTATCCCTCGGTAGTTATTACTATTAGCCGCTATTTGAGGTAACACTGAGTGGATACACTAAATTGTGATAAACGAGCTAACTGACGAATTTCATTTGTATAGCGCGGATCTTCGCGATATCTGGGTAACAGATGAAGAAATATTCTCGCGCTTGAACTCGTTAGACAAGCAGCGCTACCATGGCTTTTAAAAGTAAAGCTAAAAAACGGCAGTTCGGTTTGGCTCGGTATCTAATTAAGTACTGTTTACAGGCAAGGTTTGCTATTCCCCTAGAGCATGACTATCAATTAGTCGATTACCAGAACTGGCTGCTAGCAAATGACAAAAAGTGTTTTTATGTATCTATCAGTCATAGCCAACATATTGTTGCGGTGGTTGTCTCTGACAAGGAATGTCATTTGGGAGTGGATGTTGAACAACATAAGCAACGAGATTTTGCAGCGTTGGCCACGATGTTCATGACAGCGAAAGAGCGAGGAATTTTGCAATCCAGTGCGGAGCAAAGTGCAGTATTTTATCGTTTGTGGACAGCGAAAGAAGCCTATTTTAAAGCTGTGCGTATTCCAACGATTGAATTGTCGCAAGTGGACTTGTCTCAATGTTTGATTGATGGCAATGTAAAAGTAAAGGGGTATCAGTACCATTATCAAACCTTAGGGCAAAATGACTATAGCTTAACGGTGCTCAGTCAGACACGGTTTAATGGTAAAGTACAAGGTATCGGCGAGGGGATTGAAAGCAAATGTCGACCGTTGTGAATAATGTAGTTTAATAAATGGATGAACAATATTTTGAGTGAAAAAAGTAGCGGGTTAACGTTTCAAATTGCTAAATGTGTCGCTTGGGCGCCGGGCGTTGAAACTGACGTTGAATGGCGATCTTGGGCAGCAGGCGAACGGCCGTTTTTAGATGAAAGTGCGCTACCTGCTTTAAAATCGGTTCCGCCTATGCAAAGGCGTAGACTCAGCCCTTTTGCTAAAGTCAATTTGCATTGTGCCCTTGAAGCAACCGAGCATCAGCAAGGGGATTTGCCTTGTGTGTTTTCTTCTCGTCATGGAGATCTAAATCGCACCACTGGTTTAATTGAAAACGTCGCCCAGAAAGAAGATTTATCACCAACTCAATTTGGTCTGTCGGTACACAATGCAGTATCAGGTTTGTATAGTATTTATACTAAAAATCATGCACCAATTTCTGCTGTGGCAGCAGGTGAAACGAGTTTTATGGTGGGCTTGGTGGATGCAGTCGCTAAATTACATGCCAATCAATTGGATAAAATACTGTACGTATTTGCGGATTGGGTGGTACCAGATTGCTATGCCTCTTATGTTGGGGCTGAGAAAACAGTGGGAGTAGGATTGTTGCTTGAAGCGCCTAATAATGAAGGCGAACAAATGATAATGGGCTGTGATGGTACGACAGACGGTAAAGTCTCTGAAAACCAAGCGTTAGATTTTTTGTCATTTTATTATTCAAGTACAAACAGTTGGACCACACAGATCAATCAGCAGCTATGGCGTCTTACTAAGACTTAATTTTCCGTAGTTTTGGTCTGAGCAGTCTATTTTTGCTGTTAGCATTAGTTGCTAATAGTGCATTGATTGGTATCATTAGCGACATATCAGAGGGCGAGTGGGTGATATACTGTATTTCGGTTAAGCCAATCACTTTTTACGCCCTTTAACACTAATAATAAAAAGGAAGTTTTATGAGCGCTCTTATTCTAGAGATTAAAACCCTAATCATTGATGCACTGGATTTAGAAGATGTCACCCCAGAAGATATCGAAGATGAAGCCCCGTTATTTGTTGATGGTCTAGGATTAGATTCTATCGATGCCCTAGAATTAGGGGTGGCGATTAAAAAAGCATATAACGTTAAAATAGACGGTAATACTGATGAAAGTAAAAAGTACTTTTATTCGGTAAAAAGTCTGCATGATTTTGTATTAGCAGCCAGAGCGGCAGGATAGAAAGCAAATGAATTCAGAACAAATATTGAAAATGGTGAAAACCATCTTAGTGGAAGAGTTTGAAACTGATGAAGCTGCAATAGTACCTGATGCAAATATCTATGAAGATTTAGACATAGACAGTATCGATGTGGTTGATTTGGTAGTGAGACTAAGAACAGAAACAGGTAAAGTTATTCAGCCTGAAAACTTTAAACAAGTTCGTACTATTAAAGACTTAACCGACGCTCTAGAAGATATGATGCAAAGCGACTAGAGTGGTGCTGGCAATAAAAGGGTAATGCTATAATCAGGGAATAGATTAGCGTTTCCTGTTTTTTTGCTTATTACAAACAAAAAAGCCGCTCACTTTATGCGAACGGCTTTAGACTGAATAAGCACTTATAGGTGCATAACAGACTACAAATCGAATTACTTCTTAGAAAGACCAGCAAAACGTTTGTTAAATTTATCAACACGACCACCAGTGTCTACGTTACGTTGCTTACCAGTGTAAAAAGGATGGCAAGAAGAACATACGTCTAGGTTAATGTCTTTTTTCAAAGTAGAACGTACTTTGATTACATTTCCGCAAGAACAGTTTGCAGTCATTTCTTGATAATCAGGATGGATATCTTGTTTCATGGGTTACCTTATTTCGTCAGGCCGCATCGCTATTCAACCCGAAGTTGAACACCATACGATAATTAAATTAAAAAGCTTTGTGGCTTGCCGCAAAGTGGCGCGCATATTAATGTAAGGGGCTGACGCGATCAAGGATTTTGTTGTTTTTATCGCCATTTTCTTATTTTTACAGGTTTAGTTGTACTTAATGTCAATACTTCGCATCGCACTTCCCATTCCTAAAAGACAGCTATTTGATTACTTAGCAGTAGACGTTATGCCTAAAATAGGGGCGCGGGTGCGGGTGTCGTTTGGCCCCCGTAAATTAATTGGCGTGGTATGGGAGATAGGACAAGAGTCGGCTTGGGAAGTAGGCAAACTCAAAGCTATCCAAGACATTATTGATGATGAGCCTATATTTGATGAAACCCAACGTAAACTCTGCACATGGTTAGCCCAGTACTATAAACACCCTATTGGTGATGTCGTACAAAGTGCAATGCCAGTGGCATTACGTAAAGGTGAATCCAGTTTACCGAAGCCCATTGAGTTTTATTCAGCGACAGCGCTAGGCAAAAAGACTGAGTTAACCAGTTTATCCCGTGCACCCAAACAGCAAGCTCTATTGAGTGAGTTACTCGCAGGTGACTGTCTTAAAGCAAAAGTAAAAGAGCAATTTGGTGCGGCCGCAAGTAAAGCCCTGATCGACAAAGGTATCATTGAAGTGCTTGAAAAGCAGCCTTCTAGCATTTCGACTTGGCAACAGTCTTTAATTATTCAAGACAAGCCAAATGCCAACGTTGAACAAGCGCTGGCGATTAGTAGTATTGAGGCTAAGTTAAGCGAGTATGCTTGCTTTTTACTCGATGGCATTACCGGCAGCGGTAAAACGGAAGTGTATTTACAGGCCATAGAGCCGATACTACAACAAGGTAAGCAAGTACTCATCTTGGTCCCAGAAATTGGGTTGACCCCTCAAACAGTGCACAGGTTTAGGTATAGATTTGGTATTGATGTGGGCGTACTGCATTCTGGTTTGACAAATAATGAACGCCTACTTGTTTGGCAAAAAAGTGCTAAAGGCCAACTAGGTATAGTCATTGGCACACGTTCCGCAATTTTTACGCCCATGCTCAACCCTGGTCTACTGATTGTCGATGAAGAGCATGATGCTTCTTATAAACAACAAGATGGCTTACGTTATCACGCCAGAGATTTAGCTGTGGTTAGGGCGCATGCAGAGCAAGTACCCCTTATTTTGGGTTCGGCTACGCCGGCGCTAGAAACACTGAATAACGCCTTAACTGGTAAGTACCATCACTTGACGTTACATCAACGAGCAGGGAATGCGTCAGTGGCAAGCCAACAAGTGTTTGATATTCGCCAGCAGCCTCTTAAGTTTGGTATTGCCCAAGGAATGTTAGACAGGATGAAGCAACACCTGCAGCAAGGATCGCAAGTGATGTTGTTTATCAACCGTCGGGGTTATGCACCTGCACTGGTATGTCATCAATGTGGTTTTGTTGAACAATGTACCCGCTGTGATAAGCCATTTACGTTACATAATCAGTTATACAAATTGCAGTGTCATCATTGTGGCAATGCCAAAAGTATTCCAAGCAGTTGTCAGCAATGTCATTCTACTGAACTGACCGCAATGGGGGTAGGGACTGAACAGTTGGAGCAAGGGTTAACAGCGTATTTTCCTGAGTTCAGCAATATTCGAATTGATAGCGACAGTGCTAGAGGTAAAAGTAAACTAGATAAGATGCTTAGTAGTATCAATAATAATGAACATCAAATATTGATTGGCACGCAGATATTGTCTAAAGGGCATCATTTTCCGAATGTTACCATGGTGCTGATTATGGACGTTGATGGCGCGTTATTTAGTGCTGATTATCGTGCCGCTGAAAATTTGGCGCAATTGATTACCCAGCTAGCGGGTAGAGCGGGGCGGGCCGAAAAGCCCGGAGAAATGTGGTTGCAAACCCATGATCCGGGGCATCCTTTGCTGCAAGACTTAATTAACAATGGCTATGCCCATTTTGCCAAATATGCGCTGTTAGAAAGGCAACATGGGAATTTACCGCCATTTACTTATCAAGCATTGTTTAAGGCACAAGCATTAAGTGCCCAAGACGCCCACTCTTTTTGCAAAATGTGGCGCAGCTCTTTAATCAAGCGCCAAGGTGTATCTTGTATTGGACCCATTCCCGCTTTAATGGAAAAAAGGCAAGGACAATATCGTATGCAATTGCTATTGCAGAGTAATCAGCGTAGCAGTTTGCAACGGGCACTTGGACAGCAACTAAATCAAATTGAGACCTTATATTTGGCAAATAAAGTACGCTGGTCTTTAGATATTGATCCACAAGATTTCAGTTGAGTTAATTTTAATGAGTAAATGCAAATATCTATTTACTCAACATATAGTCAAGGTAAGATTGGGTGCCTTAGATAGTTAGCAATACATTGGAATACTTTTTTCATGCCCCAAAAAGATTATGTAGCCCGAGGGCAAAACAATAAACAAGCCCCTGTACCGGCAAAATCAAAATTTCCGATATTCAGTATGATTATTATCTTGGCTTTGGTTGCAGGCTTTGCCTATTTCCTGTGGAGTCTTAAAGAAAATGCGCCAGCGCAGCAAAAGGCCTTGGTTGCAGAAACGACTAAAAAACAAAAGTCGGAAGATGACTTGCCAGAGATCCCTGAAGAAGAGTGGGAGTTTATTAAGAGTTTACCCGAATACACAGTTGAAATTGAAAACAAACAACAAGATGACCCAATTATATTGCGGTTAATGCAATGTGGTTCATTCCGCAAAAAGTCACAAGCAGAAGAGCTCAGAGCGAGAATTGCATTCCAAGGTTTAGAGGCCCAAGTAAAAACCAAATCTGGTCGCTGGTATCGCGTCATATTAGGTCCATACGAAAATAAACGTTTAGCCGAAAAAGACCGTCATACTTTACAACGCGCCAAAATCATTGGTTGTAAAATTTGGAACTGGAACTTGTAATCTTCTTCAGTGGATAATTAATAGCGTTGTTCTGGGCCTTACTTAAACCCACCTAGACTCGCCCTACGTGTCAATTTATTAATAGGGGTTGGTTAAATACTATGGCTGTTTATGCATTTCGTTGACAGCCTCTAAACGTGTTGCAAAAAGACAAATCTTACCTCCATATTGTCATTTTACCTTGAAAAGCCGGCATCTCTCCCCACATCTAGCTCATAACGCGCACTTTAGTTTGTTTAATTAATGGCTAGCGCCCAACTGACAATATATTTGTCTCGAAATTTTTTAAGGAATTTTAGTGACTACTATCGTATCTGTACGTCGAAATAATCAAGTGGTAATAGCGGGTGATGGCCAAGTGTCATTGGGCAATACTGTAATGAAAGGCAATGCCAAGAAGGTACGCCGTTTATACAACAACAAAGTTTTAGCGGGGTTTGCTGGTGGTACCGCAGATGCCTTCACTCTGTTTGAAAGATTTGAATCTAAGTTAGAAATTCATCAAGGTAACTTAACCCGAGCTGCGGTAGAGATGGCGAAAGACTGGCGTACCGACCGTATGTTGCGCAAGCTTGAAGCATTGTTAGCAGTTGCCGATGAAACCGCCTCTTTTATCATTACCGGTAATGGTGATGTTGTGCAGCCAGAAAATGACTTAATCGCTATTGGCTCTGGCGGTAATTTTGCTCAATCGGCCGCTATGGCCTTGTTAGACAATACCGAACTGTCGGCCAAAGAAATTGCCCAGAAAAGTTTGACCATTGCGGGTGATATATGCGTCTTCACTAACCACAGTCAAACGATCGAAACAATCGATTATTAAGTACTCATATTTAAGTCAGGCGACGTGTTGAATACGTTGTTTTACTGTCAAAAGAAAAGGTTTTAATTATGTCAGAAATGACCCCAAGAGAAATTGTACACGAACTAGACGGCCACATTATTGGTCAACAAGATGCAAAACGAGCGGTGTCTATTGCTTTAAGAAATCGTTGGCGTCGAATGCAGCTTGAAGCAGACTTACGTCAAGAAGTAACACCTAAGAATATTTTAATGATAGGCCCAACAGGGGTAGGTAAAACTGAAATAGCCCGTCGTTTAGCTAAATTAGCCAACGCTCCGTTTATAAAGGTAGAAGCAACAAAATTTACTGAAGTGGGGTATGTTGGTAAAGAAGTCGAAACTATTATACGTGATTTAGCTGACATCGCTGTCAAAATGACGAAAGAGCAAGCTACCAGCAAAGTTAAATTTAGAGCAGAAGAAGCGGCTGAAGAGCGCATTTTAGATGCGTTGTTGCCCCCGCCAGAAAACGCTTTTGGCGAAAAAGAACAAGCTCAAGATAGCGGTACTCGGCAAGTATTTCGCAAGAAATTACGTGAAGGTCAGTTAGACGACAAAGAAATTGAGCTTGATGTGGCGGCTCCTCAGGTTGGCGTCGAGATCATGGCTCCCTCTGGCATGGAAGAAATGACCAATCAACTACAAGGGATGTTTCAAAACTTATCTGGTAAAGAGAAGAAAAAGAAAAAACTTAAGGTTAAAGAAGCCCTAAAGCTATTAATAGATGAAGAAGCAAGCAAGTTGGTTAATCAAGAAGACTTAAAAGCCACAGCTATAGAATCGTTAGAGCAAAATGGCATAGTATTCATTGATGAGATCGACAAAATCTGTAAGCGAGAAGGCAACAGCAGTGGCGGTGATGTTTCTCGTGAGGGTGTGCAAAGAGATTTGCTGCCTTTGGTTGAAGGTTCTACCGTATCGACGAAACACGGCATGGTAAAAACGGATCATATCTTGTTTATTGCTTCTGGCGCATTTCAGATGAGTAAGCCGTCTGATTTAATCCCTGAGTTACAAGGTCGATTGCCTATTCGTGTCGAGTTAGAAGCATTAACTGCCCATGACTTTGTGCGTATATTGACCGAGCCTAATGCCTCGTTAACCGAACAATATGTAGCGCTTCTAAAAACCGAAGGGGTTAACGTAGAATTTACTGAAGATGGTATTGAACGTATTGCTAATGCCGCGTGGCAGGTAAATGAACGCACCGAAAACATCGGAGCAAGGCGTTTACATACTGTGATGGAGAAATTGATGGAAGATATTTCTTATGATGCGTCAGAAAAAAGTGGTGAGTCTATATCGATAAATGCCGACTATGTGAACTCACACCTAGATGCACTAGTTGAAGATGAAGATTTAAGTAGATTTATTCTATAACTGTTCGCTGTTTTCAATTTGGAAACTTAAAAATGCCGCTTATTTGAAGCGGCATTTTTGTATGTCATTTAATATCGTGATGTTAACCCCCTCAGAATCACATCACTCGCCGGTATTTGTCCAAAATGGATTGGTGTGACTTACAAATTCTTTTCTATCGTCCCTTGTGTCTTAACCATAATGGGTTTAAGTTTTACCTATTAGGGAAAGCGAGCTGATTATTTTTTAATCAACCGATTCCTAAATTAATGTATTATTTTCATTCGCTTATGCTTGCACAGGCTAATAAATAGTCCATAATGATTGTTAAATTTTTGTAAAGAGCTTCCTTAAATGTCACTAACAAATACACATTCAAGCATGCGTAATACTGTAAAAATTTACTCTAAATTGGCTGTAGCGGTATTGACCTTGCAACTAGCCTTAGTTCCCACTGCTAATTCATTTGAAGTGCTCTCAGCACAGGAATTAGCCTCTCATTGTGCAATCCTTAAATCCGACCCTAGGGGTGCCGATGGTCAGTTTTGTGTCCGTTATATACAAGGCTTTATTGATGGTGCTATCGCCACCGATGCCCGAGTTATGTTAAACGCTGAAAATAACGCGCCTGGAAACGAATCGTACGCTGAGCGAGCGATGCGTACTCGTATGCTAGGCCGTATTGAACTTTCCCGAGCTGCAAAATTAGCCGGTTTTTGTTTAGGCGATCCCTTACCTTTAAAGAATGTGGTTAAGGTTGTTGCTGCCGATATAGCGACGAGCTTAAGTACAGAAGAAAAAAGTAAACCGGCTATGGATGCTGTCTATAAATCACTGATAAAGAATTACCCTTGCAAATAATGAAAATACCTAAAACGAGCCTAAATCCACAGCATGGAAAAGCAAAAGTTTCGTCTATTTTACTTTTATTGCTAGTGCTAGCTGTATCTTGGCTACTTTGGTCGGGACTATATAAACCGCTACTGATTGGGTTGGGCGCATTTTCTTGTTTGCTTAGCACATACTTAGCTCATCGAATGGGTTTTTTCAGGCATCATAAAGCTCTATTAAGGCTGATGCCTCGTCTACCTGGTTATTGGCTGTGGTTGTTACGAGAGATCATTGTTTCAAGTATCGATGTGGCTAAGCTTATTTTAAAACCTTCCATGCCTATCAGCCCTACTGTAGTAGAAATTGATGCCGCAACTAAGACCGATGTGGGGCAGGTGATTTTAGGGAACTCTATCACTTTGTCACTACAGGCACAGTGACTTTAGATGTACACGATGGTAAATTATTAATCCATTGCTTGACCGTTGAAAGCGCGCAAGAATTACAAAAGGGTGAGGCTAATCGTCGAGCAGCAGCTTTGGAGCGAAAATAAATATGTACATAGTCGTGTCTATTGCGATTTTGGTAACCATGGTTTTAGCCTTGTTACGAGCTCTAAAGGGACCAAGCGTATACGACCGAGTGCTGGCGGTGAATGTGTTTGGTACCAAGACTGTATTGTTATTATCTGTGCTAGCATTTTTTTATGGCCGACCTGATTTTCTTGATCTTGCATTAGCCTATGCATTGGTCAATATGGTGGGTGTACTTGCTGTATTAGAATATTTTCAAAACCGCACCAAGAGAAAATCGGAGGCTCAAGATGATTGATCTTGTATTAGATATTCTCAGTTGGATCCTACTGGTGCTAGGCGGAGCCTGTGTGTTGATAGGTGGCGTCGGAGGCTTACGCCTACCGAATTTTTATACAAGAATCCATGCCGCTAGCTTGACCGATACGATGGGAACTATTTTGATTTTTGTTGGCATAATGCTTCAGGCTGGCTTGACCTTGGCTGCTTTGAAGTTGTTTGCAATCGTATTGTTTTTGCTACTTACTGGGCCTACAGCTACTTATGCACTTGCAAATGCAGCTCTGTTGTCTGGTATTAAGCCTGACGCTGGTGCTGTTAGTGATGACCCTGATGAAGAGGCGTCAAAATGATTTTTGTCTTTGCTGTTTTCCTACTCACGTTACTTGTCATTACGGCGATAGCTATTGTGCGTACAAAAGATTTGTTTGTAGCCGTAATGCTTACATCAATATTCAGTTTGCTTATGGCTGCCAACTTTTTCATTTTAGACGCGGCTGATGTTGCACTAACAGAAGCTGCGGTAGGGGCGGGAGTGACGACGGTTATTTTACTTTGTGCTTTATCTTTAACCGATGATCGAGAAAAGCCCCGTAAGGGTGGCCGTTGGGTGGCTTTTAGTGCGGTCGGTATTTTAGCCATGTTAATCATTTACGCTACGTTTGATAAACCTCGACTTGGCGATCCAGAAGCGCCAGTACATCAACATGTGGCGCCTTGGTATCTAGAAAAAACACCCGAATATATCGACATACCTAATGTAGTGACGGCAATTCTGGGGAGCTTTCGAGGCTACGACACACTGGGCGAGGTGTTTGTTGTTTTTGCTGCTTGTATCGGTGTTTTATTTATCTTAGGTGTTAGCCCTGCCAGAAAGCCCTCTCAGGTAATAGAGAAAAAAAGTGGTTTACGACATCATTTAATCCCACAAGTCGTGGGCCGGCTGGTCATTCCGTTTATCGTGTTATTTGGTCTTTATGTGCAATTTCATGGTGAGTACGGGCCAGGTGGAGGATTTCAGGCCGGTGCAATCATCGCCACTGGCGTGATTCTTTACGCTTTGCTCGAAGGTGGTCCAGCTGCGCTACGGGCTATTCCCCGTGCTGTATTACTTGGTATGGTTGTCGGTGGGGCGTTGCTGTATGGCGGAGTAGGCGTGGTGTGTATGCTAATGGGCGGCGCTTTCTTAGACTATTCAGTACTGGCTGCGGATCCCGTGGCTGGCCAACACCTAGGTATTTTATTAATTGAGGCAGGGGTGGGGATGGCTGTTTGCGGTGCATTGCTGTCTATTTATCATACGTTCGCTTCCCGAGAGAGATTTTCATGAAGTTTTTGGAATTATTAGGTTATTTTAATTATTGGGTGTTTGCGATAATTTTGACGGTAGGGTTGTTTGCCGTCATTAGTAAAGCCAACCTCATCAAAAAATTAATTGGCTTGTCAATTTTTCAATCTGCGGTGTTTCTGATGTATATCACTATGGACAAAGTGGAAGGCGGTACCGCGCCAATTATACAAGCCGGCGTAGAAAACCAAATTTTTTCTAATCCCTTGCCCCAAGTATTAATCCTGACAGCTATTGTTGTCGGTGTGTCCACTTTGGCATTGGGCTTAGCGTTAGTAGTACGTATCAATGAATGTTATGGCACGATAGAAGAAAACGAAATTTTGGACGCTGACTAAACACTATGGATTTATTAGCCCACCTTCCTGCTCTACAAGTTGTGGTGCCCATGTTATCGGCGCCGCTGATGGTAATGTTACAACCACGGGGCTTAGCTTGGGCTGGGGCGACTGCTACCGCGTTGGTTAGTTTTGCTATTGCAATTGCCCTTACGTTAGCTGTGTTAGATGGGCATGTCATCGAATATGCCATGGGGGGTGGCCAGCGCCTTTCGGAATAACGCTCGCTGTAGACGCCTTTAGCGCGGTTATGCTGTTAGTGGTAACCGGAGCCAGTGCTGCGGCTTTGCTAGCAGCTAAACCTAGTATCGACCAACAGATTGAATATTCGCGGCAGCCGCTATTTTATTCGGCTTGGTTGTTAGCGCTATCTGGTCTAGTCGGCATAGTGGTTGCTGCTGACGCGTTTAATATCTTCGTATTTATGGAAATTTCATCTTTAGCCAGCTACATACTGATTGCTGGCGGCCCCAATCGTCGAGCGCTCCCCGCTGTGTTCAAATATTTAATGATGGGCACGATAGGCGCGACCTTTTACCTCATTGGTGTTGGCTTGATTTATATGATGACAGGCACCCTTAACCTCGCTGATATGCAAGCTAGAATTGGTGACGTGACTGAAATAAACCCGATATTGATAGCCGCCGGTTTTATTACCATCGGTTTAGCTCTCAAAGCGGCTGTATTTCCTCTACACGTTTGGGTGCCCAATGCCTATGCCTATGCGCCACATATGGTGACGGTATTTCTGGCGGCATGCGCCACTAAAGTGGCGATGTATGTTCTTATTCGCTTCGACTACATGATATTTCAAGGCAATCTTACTGATCATGTCATGCAATTTGCGTGGTTTGCCATGCCGTTGGCAATATTAGGGATATTGATTGCATCTGCGGTGGCTATATTCGAAGGCCATCTGAAACGGCTGCTTGCCTCTTCTTCTATTGCCCAAATCGGATACATTTTACTCGGTGTCAGCTTTGTGAGTATTGCTGGCCTCAGTGCCAGTACCATGCATTTGTTCAATCATGCACTGGCCAAAGGAGGCTTGTTTTTGGGGGTTGCCTGCATAGCTTACCACTACCGCGATCTGCGTTTAAGTCAACTTGGCGGAGCTTCTAGTCGAATGCCTTGGACTTGCGCCACTATTGTTGTAAGTGGTCTTAGCCTAGTCGGTGTGCCGGGTACAGCTGGGTTTATTAGTAAATGGTTATTGATTAATGCGGCATTGCAAAATGAAAAGTGGGGTTGGTGGCTAGTCGCCATTATTCTAGTGAGTTCTTTGATGGCAGTGGTGTATGTATGGCGTATTGTAGAAGCTCTATATTTTAAAGAGCCTGTCGACAACGCTGAAGCAGCTAAAATATCCGAAGCGCCAATACAGTTATTGTTTATTACCGGTGTGGTGGCGCTAATGAATATTTACTTCGGACTGTTCCCACAATTGCCACTAGCGTTGGCGGATAGCACAGCAGCCTTGCTTCTGGGGAATATATTATGACACCAGAAACTGCGATTTTAGTGGCTATCGGTTTACCCATCATTGGTGCATTGGTCATTGCTCTTGCAGGGCGAATCGGGCCGAATATTCGCGAAACTGCTACTGCTATAACAGCAATAGCTCTAATATTTGTGGTGTGGGGGTTGTTACCAACCATTATGGATGGAGGGCGACCGGCGGTTGAGATTAGTGAGGTGATGCCGGGGTTAAGCATTGCTTTTTCAGTTGAACCTTTAGGGATGTTATTTGCAGCATTGGCATCTGGCCTTTGGCTTATTAATTCGATTTATTCTGTTGGCTACATGAGAGGTAATAAAGAGAAAAATCAAACTCGATTTTTCGCGTGTTTTGCCTTAGCGCTCTCGGCCACTATGGGGATCGCTTTCGCGGGCAACTTGTTTACTTTATTTTTGTTTTACGAATTATTAACACTCTCTACTTACCCATTGGTCGCACATAAGGGAGATGCCGCTACAGTGCGTTCAGCAAGAATTTATCTAGGGGTGTTAATTAGTACATCAATTGGTCTTTTTTTACCGGCAATCATTTGGACATACAATATTGCAGGTACAGGCGATTTTACTAGTGGTGGCATACTGGCTGGTAAATTGAATGACCCAGAAATAGGATTGCTATTGGGGCTGTTTGCATTTGGAATCGGAAAAGCGGCGGTCATGCCGGTGCACAAATGGTTGCCTTCTGCCATGGTGGCACCTACTCCTGTTAGTGCTTTGTTACACGCTGTGGCGGTCGTTAAAGCCGGTGTATTTGCGATAACAAAAGTAATTATTTATGTCTTTGGTATCGAGTTTTTGTTCGAGGCATCGAGCAGTCAATGGTTACTGTATGCAGCTGCATTTACCATCATAGCTGCGAGTGTGGTGGCTTTAAAGCAAACAAACATTAAGCGCCTATTGGCTTATTCTACCATCGCTCAACTTTCATATGTGGTCATGGCCTCAGCCATGTTTAAGCCGTTGGCAGAGCTAGGCGCTTCGTTACATATGGTGGCTCACGCATTTGGCAAAATTACGTTGTTCTTTGCCGCAGGGGCGATTTACGTAGCCTCTAAAAAAACCGAAATTGCTCAATTGCGGGGTATTGGACGACGAATGCCATGGACAATGGCAGCATTTACGATAGGGGCTCTGAGTATGATTGGAGTGCCGCCAACCGCGGGCTTCGTCTCTAAATGGTATATTTTGGCTGGCGCATTTGAAGCGAACAACCTAGTTGTTGTGTTCACTATCATCGGCAGCACGGCTCTGAATGCCGCTTACTTTTTGCCTATTTTGTATATGGCTTGGTTTGAGCGAGAAAAAGAAGGCGGAAAAGAGCACGGTGAAGCGCCGCTTTTAGCCGTAATTGCGCTGTGCTTGACCGCATTGTTAACGCTTGGTTTCTTCTTGTTTAATGGTCCGGTAATTGAACTGGAAAGCCAGGTAATTAAGGGGCTAGGGTAAAAATGACTAATGGTACAGAACTACATTGGCTTGTGCGGCCAGCAACGATCCGTAAGTTATGGATTGGCACATTTGTTGTCCTTACTATTGTGGTACTGGCTCAGACAGTCATCTACGTTAAAGGATATTTTGGTTTTGATGCTTGGTTTGGCTTTGGTGCAATTTACGGCTTTGTTAGTTGCCTAGTGATGGTCCTGATCGCCAAATTATTAGGTTATGTTTTAAAGCGCCCAGAAAACTATTACGATGAACCCAGCGCATCGCCACAACAATCCACTCAACCGCAATCAGAGCCTGAAAGCACCTCTAAACAACAAAGTAACAGTCTAGAGGAGTTTAATAATGGGGTTTGATTTATTTCCACCTGCATTAGTCTTATTAATTGCAGCTGGACTGATTGGACTGTTAAAGGGGCACGCTAGAACCTCGCTTTTATTGCTTGCGCCCATTATCACCTTGTGGGCCATTTGGCAGATCCCTGATGGTGTGCAAAGCGCCATCAAATTTCTAACTTATACCATTGAGCCTATCGAAGGTAGTCCTGTTAGACGTTTATTCGCTACTGTGTTTGCCATAATGGTGTTGGTTGGCGGGATTTATTCGTTTCGAGTTGCTAAGTGGTATGAGCTTGCAGCGGCATATGCATATGCTGGTGGGGCGATAGGTGTTTGTTTTGCCGGTGATCTCATTACCATGTTTATCTATTGGGAATTGATGGCAATATTTTCTACCATAGTGGTGTTTTGTGGGGCAACTGCAAGGGCAAGAGCCGCTGGTATACGCTATGGGATCATGCATTTACTAGGCGGCGTAATACTGCAGATTGGCATTGTCGGTGTGGTGATCAACACCGGATCCATAGAAATACAACCTATGCTTGCCTCAGACTTTAGTACTTGGATGATACTAATAGGCGTGTTGATCAATGCCGCCGCCCCTCCAGTATCGTCTTGGCTTGCCGATGCATACCCTGAAGCAACGCCAACGGGTTCGGTGTTTTTGTCGGCATTCACTACGAAAACAGCTGTGTTAGTACTTATCTTATTATTTCCTGGTGAGTCTACATTGATTGGTTTAGGCCTGTTTATGGTGATGTATGGAATTATATTTGCTTTATTAGAAAACGATGTGCGACGTATTCTTGCCTATTCTGTGGTGAATCAAGTTGGATTCATGGTCGTGGCTGTAGGAATAGGGACGGAAATGGCGCTGAATGGCGCGACCGCTCATGCCTTCGCCCATATTGTTTACAAAGCGTTACTGTTTATGAGTGCTGGTGCGGTAATTTATCGTACGGGCAAAAATAAATGTATTGAACTCGGTGGGTTATTCCGCACTATGCCACTGACTTGTGTATGTGGAATTATTGGCGCGTTAGCCATTTCTAGTTTCCCTCTTACCTCTGGCTTTACTACTAAAAGTATGATTTCTCAGGCGGCTGTAGATATGGAATTGGTTTGGGTGTATATGGCATTAACTGCGGCTTCTGCTGGGGTGTTTTTGCATGCAGGAATAAAATTCCCGTGGTTTGTCTTTTTTCAGAAAGATTCTGGTTTGCGGCCTAAAGATGCGCCATGGAATATGAGCTTGGCCATGGTGATATTTTCTGGGGTGTGTATTTTGTTGGGCGTATTTCCGGAGCTTCTCTATGGACTACTGCCCTACCCAGTTGATTATGTACCCTATAAAATTGGCAAAGTTCTATTCTACCTACAGCTGCTGCTATTTTCTGGTTTAGCATTCTTTGTGCTATTACCTTTGATGAAACGTACGTTAACCATTAGTTTAGATATTGATTGGCTGTGGCGACGAGCTGGCTATTCGTTACTGAAGATTGTCGACAGAATGTTTAGTGCGATTGGCGCTGCCATTGGTAAACAAAGAATTCGCATACAAGCCTTCTCGCATCTTATGGCTATTCGTTACCTAGGTCAGCCTCACACGGCCGACAGCAAGGAGCGTGGTATGTTTGCCCGCTCTTGGCCTATAGGCACGACTGCTTTATGGATTGCTGTCTTATTGTCAGTTTATGTCTTACTGTATTATTTATAGTCGTATTGTTTTTTATTGCAACTGTAAGACATACACGCTCTGCCCTTAGTAGATAGCTTGAATCACTAGAAGGAATGCCCCAGGGATTTTGCCCTAGGTTCTTGGTATTTAAAGTGGGTAATCATTTGTTATACCGACGCCTAGAGCAAAATCGCTGGAGGCACTCTGGTAATTATCGATCAAATTAGTTTGGTATAACGATGGATTTGAATATATTAGCTGTACCACCTATATTGAGCATTAAACAAAATTAGTCGAAGGAATGATGACATGTTTGCGACATTATTTGGGTCCTTAAAAATGAGTTCTTATCTATGTTAGCCGCCGTTTCTAGTTCGTTATTAAATGTACGCAGTATGCCTACTACCGGCGGAAATATTGTAGGGCAATTGTCACAAGGCATGGTCATTAAAGGTAACGGTCCTTATGACAATTGGCTACAGATCAATTATCAAGATACTTACGCTTTTGTGTCGGCAAACTACTCTGCAACCGGTGAATGATTTATCTAGGCTAACCGGAACGGTGAACACCGCTAGATTGAATGTACGGGCAACTCCCTCAAGTAACGGCAAGTATCTAGCCACCCTAAATCGAGGTGCGGCGATAAAAACGCTTGCGATACTAGATGAATGGCTAGAAATTGAGTTTAACCGTGTTACCGCTTATGTGTTTGCCCGTTATGTTGATCTTGTTTACGTGTCCGGTGGCTACTTAGCGCAAGTGAATGTGCGGCTATTAAATGTACGAGCCACGCCCAACGCGACAGCGGCGTTATGCGGCCAATTGGCTATCGATAATCAAGTTTGGGTAGAAGGTCAACAGAAAGACTGGTGTCAAATTCGATTTAATGGCAATCGTGCCTATGTTGCTAGTCGATATTTGCAAAAAATAACGGCTACAAAAGATAGCGATGATAACGCGGGAAGAATCAACATTGCCGATGACGCAGAAGATTTGCCTATTCCTATTGCAGAACATGGCCAAAAATTATCTCGTCTGACGCCAAAAACAATACTGCCAATATCTGGCTCAAATGAACAGCGCAGCGTCGCTACCGTATGGAATAGGTGGGGAGGCCTTTTAGGTTCTTTATCTGAAGAGAAAAACTTAGAGGTTGCCTGTTCTTTGGCTATTCTATGTGTTGAAAGTTCTGGCAAAGGATTTGAACAAAACAACCAAAACCGAATGATCATTCGGTTTGAAAATCACAAGTTTTGGCGTTATTGGGGAAAAAATAATCCTCAACAATATCGCGAACATTTTCGTTATCGCAACGACAAAGTATGGCTTGGACACGAATGGAGAGGCGATCCAGATTTTGCATGGCAAAGCTTTCATGGGCAGCAACATAAGGAATGGCAAGTATTTGAATTTGCCCGCCAACTCGACGAAGAAGCCGCCATGTTATCTATTAGCATGGGAGCACCGCAAATCATGGGGTTTCATTTTGAGCGTATTGGTTTTCAGTCAGTTCAAGAAATGTTTGCCGCTTTTTCTGACGATATTCAAGGGCAAATAAATGGCTTGTTTGACTTCTTTTCGCCCCAAATGCTCAACTATTTACAAAATTTAGCCTTCATCGAATTTGCTGGTATGTACAACGGTTCGGGGCAAAAACAAATTTACGGAACTAAAATTCAAAAACATTATGAGGCAATAGTAAAACTCATGCCTAATCAAGCAAACTAATTTATCTAAGGAGAGGCACATGAATATATTTTCACTCATTAGCAACATATTTGAACCCGCAGTCAAATTGGTGGACGAGCTACACACCAGTGATGAAGAAAAACTGCAGTTACAAGCGCAAATTAAGTCGGTAGAAAATGAGTTATTAGCCAAAGTGATGGACTACGAAAGCCAATTACTTAAAAGTAAAACAGCCATTATTACGGCTGAGGCCACAGGTCAATCTTGGATCCAGAGGAACTGGCGTCCTATCACTATGCTGACATTCTTAGCGTTAGTGGTGCTCGACAGTTTTGGTGTATTGGCCTTTAGACTATCTGAAGATGCTTGGACGCTATTAAAAATTGGATTGGGTGGCTACGTGGCTGGTCGGTCAGCGGAAAAAATTACTCAGCAATATTTGCAAGCTCGCCCAGCTGAAGACAAAAATAGTAATATCGCTAAGGGCTAATGCTAAGCTTGCGACATAATTGCTATCCGGCAGCCTCGTGCCAGAGGCTCGTTTGGTTTAGTGCTTAACAATAATCGGCAGCGTTGCAATCCATATCAGGATAGCTCATCCTCAATACCTGACCTCTGCAGTATAAAAAACCATCTACTCACCTCGACTTTTGCTAGGCACTTACGTATGATGCGCGCTTTTATTGCCTCATATGGCAATGGCATACATACCATCTAACTTACTTCTTCTGGAATACCCACTTTGATTTCTACCGCAAATATCACCATGCAGTTTGGTGCCGAACCTTTATTCGAAAACATTTCAGCTAAATTTGGCAATGGTAACCGTTACGGTTTAATCGGTGCGAATGGTTGTGGTAAATCGACCTTTATGAAAATTCTTAGCGGTGACTTGGTGCCAAGTGCTGGTAATGTATCCATTACCCCTGGAGAAAAACTCGGCACGCTGAGTCAAGACCAGTTTGCTTTTGAGGAGTTTACCGTAGTTGATACCGTCATCATGGGTGATGTGAATTTATGGAAAGTTAAAAAAGAAAGAGACGAAATTTACTCAAAAGCAGAAATGAGTGAAGAAGATGGCATGCATGTAGCCGAACTCGAAACTCAATTTGCTGAAATGGACGGCTACACTGCAGAAGCACGAGCAGAAGAATTGCTGTTGCAAGCCGGAATCGAAGCTGAATTTCATTATGGCCTGATGTCGCAAGTCGCCCCAGGTCGCAAACTTAGGGTATTATTGGCCCAATCACTGTACGCCAATCCAGACATTTTACTGTTGGATGAACCTACCAATAACTTAGATATTTACACCATTAATTGGTTGGCAGAAGTATTGAATGAACGTAAGTGTACCATGATCATTATTTCCCATGATCGCCACTTCCTGAACTCTGTTTGTACTCACATGGCCGATATCGATTATGGTGAATTACGCATTTATCCGGGAAATTATGAAGCTTATCAAGCAGCGTCGTCGCTAATTCAAGAACAGTTGTTAACTGAGAATGCAAAGAAAAGCGCTGAAATTGATGAACTGCAAGCCTTTGTTGACCGCTTCTCTGCAAATGCATCAAAAGCCAAACAAGCCAGTTCTCGGGCCCGTCGAATGGAGAAAATTACCTTAGATGAGGTGAAGTCATCCAGCCGTCGTAGCCCAAAAATCATCTTAAAGCAGCATAAAAAGTTGCATCGCCAAGCGTTAATTTTAGAGCAGTTTGGTCATGGTTTTGAAGAAGGATTATTGTTTAAAGACGGTGAGTTAATCCTTGAAGCTGGCGCAAGGTTGGCGGTGATCGGTGAAAATGGCGTGGGTAAAACTACGTTTTTGCGCTGTTTAATGAATGAACTGACAGCGCAAGAGGGCGTCGTAAAGTGGTCAGAAAACGCCAGCATTGGTTATTGTCCACAAGACAGCACTAAAGATTTTGACAATGACTTAACTTTGTTTGATTGGATGTCACAATGGCGCACCCCAAAGCACGATGATTTAGCGGTACGCGCATTGCTAGGTAGCTTGTTGTTTAGTGCTGATGATTTCAACAAAAAGGCTAAAGTATGTTCGGGCGGTGAAAAGAACCGTCTGTTGTTTGGCAAATTAATGATGTCTGACATTAATGTGTTAATCATGGACGAACCTACCAACCATATGGATATGGAAGCCATTGAAGCCTTAAATAACGCCTTGAAAAAGTTCGATGGCACCTTGATTTTTGTGAGTCACGATAGGCAATTTGTATCGTCACTCGCTACGCGTATCATTGAAATAGAAAATCAGCGGGTGATTAATTTCCAAGGTACCTATAACGAATATCTCGCTAGTCGAGAAGAAGCACAAGCAAGAGCTTAACCTGCTCAATTTTTAGTTGCTTGTGCAGTGGGGTTGTAATAGAAATACGGGGCTGATTGTTTTAAAGGAGCATGCCATGCAAGATCACAAGAGTTTGCCACTTACTGATTTTATTGAGTATCCATCGGCAGAGATGTTGGCGCGGTCAGAGCAGTTTTATACTGACATTAAGCGTCGACACAGCATTCGTCAATTTAGTGACCGACCTGTGGCCCGCGAGATTATTGAAAACTGCATTAAAGCGGCCGGTACTGCGCCAAACGGAGCAAATCAACAACCTTGGCATTTTTGTGCAATTCACTCAAGGGATATAAAAAAACAAGTTAGACAGCAAGCAGAGATGCATGAACAGGGGTTTTACAATGGGCGCGCAGGTGAAGAATGGTTGGATGCTTTAAAGCCCTTGGGCACAGATGCTAATAAACCCTACCTTGAACACGCCCCTTGGCTGATTGCTATTTTTAGCCGCAAACAGACAGAATTAGAAGATGGTCATAAGCAAAATAACTATTATGTACACGAGTCAGTTGGGATTGCGACTGGCTTTTTGATCAATGCACTGCATAACTCGGGGTTAGTTACTTTGACTCACACCCCTAAGCCGATGAGCTTTTTGGCTAAAATTTGTCAGCGTCCAGACAACGAAAGACCCTTTATGTTGTTGATAGCCGGTTACCCAGCCGCAGATGCTACCGTACCTATTCATGCTGCCAAGAAAAAAGAACTAACCGAGATAGCCAGTTTTTTGTAAATGATTGGCTCTTCATCTATCTATTTGTTCTCTATAACAAGCTGAAATTAAAGTAAAACTCCTAAATTACACATACATTTAAAAACTACGTATGAGTTTCGGTCATTATTAGATAACATATCAAAAAATATATTGAGGACACACCAATTGTTAGACGTACTGCTAGTTGATGATGATCGTGAGTTTACAGAAATAGCCGCAAACATTATTGAGTTTTTGGGCCACAATATCCAAGTGGCAGCTGATTTGGCTGAAGCTAAAGAATGGTTAGCCAGCCAATCTTTTGATCATATTTTACTGGATTTCATGTTGCCAGATGGCAGTGGTCTGCATTTGCTCGACCATTTAAAAACCATCCACGCGAACGCTTATATCACGTTTATTACCGGACACCCTTCGGTTAAAGGTATGTTGTCAGAAGTATGCGGACCCAAAGTTGATTATTTGGTTAAGCCTCTGCAAAGAGAAGATATTGAGTCAGCTCTAAATAGGAAGCCTGCAGCTAAAAAAGCAAACAAAACCTCTACTAAGTTGCATTTTGACTGCTTAATTGGCGAATCTGCGGCCATGCAAGAGCTTTATCTTATGATAGAGCGAGTCGCTGGCACGCAAGCTAATGTCATGCTAATGGGCGAGAGTGGCGTAGGTAAAGAAGTGGTGGCGAGTGCCATACATAGAATGAGTCAAGCTGAAGGCAAGTTAATCGCGACTAACTGTGGAGCGTTGTCGAATGAATTGATCAGTAGCGAATTGTTTGGCCATGAAAAAGGCGCTTTTACCGGAGCTGTAGCGCAAAAAATCGGTGTGTTCGAGCGAGCCGAAAATGGCACTTTATTCTTAGATGAAGTCACCGAAATGCCATTGGATATGCAGCCCAATTTACTCAGAGTGCTTGAGAGTAAAAAAGTCGTTCGGGTGGGCGGCACAAAAGAAATCGCTGTTAATTGTCGCGTTGTCTCAGCCACCAACCGCTCGCTGGAATCGATCGCTCAGGATAAGGTTTTGCGTGAAGACATATACTTTAGGCTTGCGGTGTTCCCTATCACTATCCCAGCGCTCAGGGAAAGAAAAGAAGATATTCCTTTGCTAGCGAATGCGTTTTTGGATGAACTGAATCAAGAAAACGATAAGCATTTTAGTTGGAATAAAGCGCAACTTGAACGTCTTTGTGACTACGATTGGCCGGGCAATGTACGAGAGCTTAGGCATTGTGTGCATAGAACATTTATTATGAGTGATCCAAATTCTAATGAATTACGTTTACCTAGTTCGTTTGCGTCGCCTTTTTCGTTGGCCGGAAAAAATGAAGAGCAAAATAATGTCAGTGCAGGGCAAACAATCGAAGATGTTGAAAAGAATTTGATTAGAGTGACACTAGAAAAAGTTGACGGTAATAAAACTGCAGCCGCTGAAATGTTAGGGATAAGCACCAAGACGCTTTATAACCGTTTGCATGCATACGGTGAGTTAACAAAATAAATCATAGGACAATACATGCCAGACAATGAATCGAGTTCTCTAAATAAATTGGTGCACGATGCAAGAGGTCCTCTTAACCGTATATCAATGAACGCTGAGTTGATTAAGATGGTGCTAGAAAACGATATGCCGAAAGAAAAAGGCATTGAAGCGCTAAATAAAATTATTGCTGCCTGTCAAGATTGTAGTGCGACATTGCAAGCTATAAGTAAATCAGCTGATGTTTAGAAAGTTCGGTGAGGCCCTAACAACAGGCAAATTATTTGATAACACCTTGCCTACTTGGACCTTGATTGCCTTAATAGTTATTAGTGTAATTGGTGGCAATGCTTATTTAGCAACTAAGACTATAAGCGAATTATCTCGTACCCAGCATGAGCTCTACAATACGTCAGAGGCGGCTTTGGCGCTAAATGATTTGCACATATCCATACTGTCTGCCGAGACAGGACAAAGGGGGTATTTACTAACCGAAGTGGAAGAATATCTCACCCCTTATAAACGTGCGCTGCGCAAAGTGTCGGAACAAATGGATGTGGTCTCCAATCTTAAATACCAACACGAAAACTATTTAGTCAAAATACGACAGTTGCTGACTTTGAGCCAAAGTAAACTCGACGAGTTAGAAACGACTGTCGAACTGGCATTGGAAAATCGTGAAACCCGTGCTTTAAGTCGCGTCATGACTGGACGAGGTAAAGATCTGTATCAAGAGTTATTGCAGATACTAAACGAGGTTAAAACCGTTGAATTTACTTATCGAGACAGTTTGTTCGACGAACTTAAAGCCTTGCAAAAAGAAGCCACTGTCACTTTTCTTATATCCGGCATAACGAGTGCTTTGCTGTTGTTTGGCATGTTAGTGATTGCTCGATTAAATTTAAATAATGAAGACAAGCTAAAAAAGTCACTTGAACAACAAAATGAGAACCTCGCTACGCAAGTCAAGATTAGAACACAAGAATTAACGGTATATTCGGATGAGCTATCTAGAAGCAATAGAGAGCTAGAAGATTTTGCATTTGTAGCGTCACACGACCTACAAGAACCACTCAGAAAAATCCGTGCTTTTGGCGATAGGTTGAAGTCGAATTACGCTGAACAGTTAGAAGGCAAAGGCGCAGACTATATCAATAGGATGCAAGTGGCTGCGGAGAGGATGTCGAATCTTATAAATGATTTGCTCGAATTTTCGCGGGTGAGTACTAAAGGTAAAGATTTTGTCGAGGTTGACCTTAATCAATTAATGACTGAAATATTAGGCGATCTAGAAATTGCTATTGAAGAAAGTCAGGGGCAAATAAGCATAGCTACTTTGCCTCAATTTCAAGGTGACAAAGGGCAAATGTATCAACTTTTTCTCAATCTATTCTCTAATGCGATTAAATTTAGAAAGCCAGATGTGCCACCACAAATCCAACTCACATACCAAAATGAACAAGCCGCAGATCCATTAACTGGTCTGGATATCTCCTGGCATGTATTGACCTTAACCGACAACGGTATTGGTTTTGAACAAGAGTTTGCCGACAAAATTTTTGTTCCCTTTCAACGCCTACATGGGCGCAAGGAATTTAAAGGGACCGGAATAGGTCTTGCCGTGTGCAGACGAATTGTTGAACGGCACGGTGGGACGATAGAAGCCAAAAGTGAACTAAATCACGGAGCGCAGTTTGTTATCAAAATCCCTGTAGACGCAATTTTATTTAATAACGATGGAATATCGAATGTCAGAACTTAGTAAAAAACCGATCACCATATTGATGGCTGATGACGATGAAGATGACCGACTGCTCACTCGAGATGCTCTCGAAGAAAGCCGTGTCTTGAATGACTTACATTGTGTAGTAGATGGGGTAGAGCTACTAAGTTATTTAAAAAGAGAAGGTAAATACGCAGACGAAGAGGCATACCCCCGACCTAGTTTAATTTTACTTGATTTAAATATGCCACGAAAAGATGGCAGAGAAGCCTTACAAGAAATAAAAGCAGACCCCAATCTGCGTTCGATTCCTGTGGTTATTTTGACCACATCCAAGCAAGAAGAAGACATGGTGAAAGGTTATGATTTAGGTGCCGCGTCTTTTATCACTAAACCTGTCAATTTTGAAGGTTTAGTCAATCTAATGAAAGCCCTAGGCAAGTATTGGATAGAGTTTGTCGAGCTTCCCAGCAATAGATAACATTAGGTTTTAGCATGATCCAAAAGCAAGCTCGTGTATTGATAGTTGAAGATGATGAAGACGATTTCATTATTGCCAGCGATTGTTTAGATGACTTAGCAGATTACGCCTTTAGCATTGACTGGGTAAGCACGCCAGACGAAGCGCTAGCCTTGCTTAAAGAAAATCGTCATGACATTTGCTTGCTTGATTACCAGTTGGGGGCTTTGACTGGACTTACTGTGTTGGAAAAAGCCACTAACATACAATGCCGTATTCCCATTATTATGTTGACCGGTCAATCGGATGACTTGTTAGATAAAGCCGCTCTTGATGCAGGTGCCGTTGATTTTGTAGTGAAAACTGAATTCGACAGCCCGCGGTTTGCTCGTTCCATTCGGTATGCGTTGTCTCGTCAAGAAATTGAAAAAGAACGATTAGAACGCATTAATCTCGAAACGAAAAGCCGCTCAAAAGACCGTTTTTTGGCTCACCTTAGTCATGAGTTACGTACTCCCCTCACGTCTATACTGGGCTACACCGAATTACTGCTGGAAAGCAACAAAGCCAAAGCAGCCAATCCTGAACTAAATATTATTTTAAATAACGGCAAGCATCTTTTGAGTCTGTTGAATGACGTACTTGACCTGTCTAAGATAGCGGCCAAAAAATTAGAGCTAAACCCTATTGCGATTAAATTTGAAGATTTTTTAATCGACATTCATACATTATTAAAAGTAGCGGCCGCCGATAAAGGTATTACCTTAGAGTTAACCTGCAGTAGTCCAGTGCCGCAAGAAGTTTATCAAGATCCCACTCGTCTAAGGCAAGTGTTAATAAACTTAGTGCATAACGCAATTAAGTTCACCTCAGAGGGATTTGTCAGGCTAAATGTGGCGGCCAAAATTGAATATAATCAATGCCAGCTAATGTTTGAAGTTGTTGATACTGGTACGGGGATCCCAGCGCAAAAACTACAGAATATATTTCAACCGTTTGAACAGGTTGAAGACATGGTCTCCCGCAAAGAAACTGGAGCAGGACTAGGTTTAGCCATTTCCTCTGAATTGGCCAAAGCAATGGGCGGGGGGATATCGGTCACGTCTGAGCCGGGAAAAGGTAGTTGTTTTACCTTACAAATAGCGGAAAACAATGCCAATAGTGAGCATTATTCTATGCTCACATTTACCGCTTCTGCGTTGGCAAAAAGTGGCGAAGCGCTGCCATCATTAGCAGGTAAAATTTTGGTAGTAGATGACATAGCAGATATTCGTGAACTCATTGGTCATATTGTAAGTTCATTTGGTTTGTCAGTAGTTTATGCTGAAAACGGCCTACAGGCGATAGATGCTATTGCTGCCGAAAATAACAATAGTCAACCTTTTGCAGCCGTGTTAATTGATATTCATATGCCCTTAATGGATGGTCGCGAAGCCGTGGTGAATATGCGCAAGAGAGGTTTTTTAATGCCAATTATCGCCTTGACTGCCGCTACCATGAAAGGTGAAAAAGAAAAGCTACAAAGCTTAGGTTTTAATGCTGTGGTACCTAAGCCAGTCAATAAGGCACTGCTGCACAGAGAGCTGTCTAAGCTGTTAGCTAAAGCTGACCCCGAAAAATCGCTATTAAGTCCGCCATCACAGACCAGCGGCCCAGGATCAGTGCGCCGTGTTTTATTGGTAGAAGATGATATAGACGCAGCTGAATTAACCAAACTATTACTTGAATCTTTAGGCTGCGAGGTTGAAGTAGCCCACTCAGGCCAAGCATGTGGGCAGGTCATAGCTCTGAATAGCGCTTGGGATATTGCATTGCTTGATCAAAACTTACCTGACACCAGTGGGTTAAAACTGGCCACGCTAATTCACAAAACAGCCACTGTTGGTGAAATTATCTTAGTCAGCGGCGAGTCTATAGAGCAAAGCACACTAGACGCCAATGGCATTAGTCGCTCTCTGTTAAAACCAATCAATAAGCACATGCTTGCCTCTATTATTTAAACCAGAACTCGATGTATGGATCCCACCACTCTACCGAGGTAGTAGCCAAACAAAAACTCCAATTAAGACACCCATAACAATTCAAATTCATCAAAAACAAAGCTTAATAACGTGCAGTTTGAATGGTTACATTTGCACTGAAATTTACGATGGGTGTCTAGTTAAAGTAATGTGTATGATAAGAACAGTCGCCTAGCCATGCTGACCGCTGGCAATGTGGTCACTGCTTATGAATACAATTCTGAAAACATGATAGAAAAAGAGACCCTTTCTCTAGACGGCGAAAGTTTTGTATTAGATTACATATACAACAGCACAGGTAATCTAACCAATACAATCTACCCCAGTGGTACAAACATTGGTTATGCACCCAATGCACTTGGCCAAGCTAAACAAGTAGGTAGTTACGCCACTAATGCCTTGTATCATGCCAACGGCATGGTTAAATCTCACAGTTACGGCAATGGTTTTGCCCATACGTCTACGCAAAAAACATCAGGCCTACCGAATACCTTCTACGATAAGCGCAGCAGTACGTATGCCCTTAATCATGGCTTTACTTATGATGCGAATAACAATGTCACCTTTTTAGATGACAAAGTGAATAATGCTTATGATTTGAGACTGACCTTTGATGGTCTCGATAGACTCAACAACATTACGGATAGCTACTTAGGCACTGGAGATGTGAATTACGACACCCTAGGCAATATTACCTATTACAAGCTGGGTAACCAAACCATCCATTATTACTACAACAGCAACAAGCAATTGGATTACACCAGTGGCAGTAAAAGTTACAACTTTAGTTACGACGACAAAGGCAATGTGACCGACAATGGCACCCGTAGTTTTGGTTACAACACTGCCAACCAAATGGTGGACTCTGATGGCTACCTATACACTTACGATGGTAATAATAAGCGGGTTAAAGAGCACGGCTCTAACGGACTCAGTTACTCCTTTTATGCCAGTAATGGCAAACTCATGTATCGTAAAGCCAATAATCAACATATTGATTATTACTATCTGGGTGGTAAGTTAGTCGCCAATAAAAAAGCCAGTACTGTCACCTATTTACACAGTGATTACCTAGGCAGCACAGCTGCTGAATCCAATTCAGCAGGAACGGTCACCGACCGTATGCACTATCAGCCTTTTGGTGAAAGTATAGAAACACCTAAAGATGATGTTGGTTACACAGGGCATAAATTTGATACCGATTTAGGGTTAAGCTATATGCAGGCACGATACTATGATCCAGTTATAGGTCGTTTCTACTCCAATGATCCAGTTGGGTACATTGGTACAGTGGATTCATTCAATCGTTATTCCTATGTGGCGAACAATCCATACCGATATACTGACCCTACTGGAATGTCAAAACTTGAAGAACGTGATGACAAAAATTATCAAAATTGTGAAGATGATCCTAATTGTTATAATGTTATTCAGAGATCAAGTTCAAAATCAGCCTCTGAGCACGATCCAGATTCTGGAGTATATGAGTTTTCACTACCTTCAAACCTAGCAACATCTGTCAGTGAGGTAATGAATGTTAGTGTAAGTGATATTAATGGTGTTGAACTTTATGCAAATTCTAAATGGGCGAACTTTTTAAATTGGCTAAATGGCTTAAGAGGGTGGAGAGTTGACGCTACAACTTTGACAAACGCAATATATTTACCATCCCATGTTTCTCCAAAAAGTTTTATGAATAATCATAATTTATTATTACACGAATATTTTCATGTAATAAAACAATGGAATACAGGCAGGATGGGAATAGGTTCATATTTGTTATCCCCAGATAAATGGGAGAATGAGGCGAAAAATTTTGCTCGAAAAAACCAAAATAAGATAACAGGGAATTAAAAATGTTAAAAAATATAGCAGTGAGTATTTGTCTTTTATTTCTGTCAGGCTGTTTAGTTCCTACTGATACGGTAGTTAATGTAAAGGCTACGGTTACAGATCAGAATCAGGTTATTTATAAGTTGTGTAGCTATGATTTATTTGAAAATGACAAATTATTGTTTTCTTACTCAGGTTCTGGTGAACTTAATTACAATGATGTTGTTTCTGGATTTAATTATCAAAAATCATATCTAGTTGTTACTTGTAAGGAAGGTATAGAGGCTAAAAGGTTGCCTCTACCTAAGCTACCAACAGATATTAGTGAATATGCTGACTTTGGAACAATTGAAATACAAAGAAAATCACAAATTGATTAAAAATCGAAATAATAGAATTGTTATTACCCTGCTAATTTTATTAAAGATTAAAGATGGGATGCGCTCATAAGGAAACTTACATAGCTTTTAGAACAAAAAATGACTCCAGTTAATGATTAGTTATTATCTTAATATAAAGGATTACCTGAGTTTGGAAAATATCGGGGTCACCCATAAGTCAGCCGTTGTCAACAGTGCGATAAAAGTCGGATTGCTTTTTAGCAAACATTTAAGTTTGTGTTTCCTTACAGCGTGTTCCGGTTTTTATTCGCTAATATGTTTTTCTATTGGTTGTGCTGGATAATTTATCCGCAACAGTCACCCATCTGGCTCTAGTCCTTGGCCTGTAAAGGCCAATTTCCCACGCACCTCGGTGCGCCACAAAACTTCAGTTCCCCATGTTATCCAATGCGGTAAACGCACAGAGGTGGTGGTTAGGCTTTCGCCTTCCAGACCCAACTTGGCTTAACATGCGGGCGAACAAAATAAAGTCCGGTATCACCCTCCATTCAGAATAACACTGGTTTAATATCCAACCCCGATTGCTGGCTGAATGACACCGGGAAACTAACTAAAGACACGTTCGATATCGAAGGCCTGTTTATTCTTTAACATGTGAAATACCGCTCTGGCGATTTTATGGGCGACAGCTCTAATGGCAACAATACCATTGCGCTTTTGTTTTTTACGCTCGTAAAAACGTTTGGCTTTGGCATCAAACCGTACTAGAAAATGGGCAGCCTCGGAAAAGGCCCATGACAGGTATTTATTGCCTGCTTTACGGTTACCTGTGCCTTTCTTCTTGCCGTTACTTTCACGCACACTGTTGACACAACGACAATAAGACGCGTAATTACCAGCGGCTTCAAATCGGTTGATGTCACCTGTTTCTAACATGATAGTTAAACCTAAAATCGGACCAATACCGGTTACGCTGGTCAGCAGTTTGAATTCATCTTTAAGCTCCACCGCTTCCAGTGTTTGTTGTTCTATGATGGCAATCTGTTTATCTAATGCCTTAAGGATGGTGAGATTGGTATGAGCTGAATGATATAAAAAACTGCCTGATTCGAAAGGCAGTGTGAAGGTCTTTTTACGAATGTCGACACAGTTGACCCGATACCCTAACGAGCGCCAGATTTGATTTTGAATGCTTATCATATGGCTGGATGCATGTTTCACCAATTGTCGCCTACGTCGCAATAAGTCCCGTACTTGTCGGTATTCAGGCGGGTAAATATGACCGGTAGGCAATATCCCTAATCGCATCAAATGCGCAAGGTGAAAGGCATCCTGATGGTCGCCACTGTATTTTAAACCGTCGTATTGTTTAACCGCTGCAGTGTTCACCAGCTCCACTTGATAACCATGCTCCATCAGGCCATCCACTAACCAATACCAGTTAAAGGTAGATTCAATGGCCACCGCTTTTATCTGCTCTTTGTAAGGTGCGAGCAGTTCAAGTGTGATGTTTAAATTGTTGTCGATACGCTTATCCACAACCTTGTTATCCTCTTCGTCGATGACAACCACGACGTGATTGTTTGAATGTAAGTCAATGCCCGAGTAAAATGACATAACAGCCTCCCGTTTGTGATGGTTTGAGCACCTTTCAGCATAGCTGAACATGGACTCGGAGGCTGACTTGAGGATTTTCAGAACCTGTACTTATCTAGACACCCACGATAAACAAATGAAACATTGAGTTTTTAGATTGTCGGACTAAGCTTAATTTACGTTGTTTGAAGGGAGTCAATCATGCCTAGGTCTCGTTCATCTCAAGTTTCTTTAATCGATACACCTTATTATCATTGTGTTTCACGTTGTGTTCGTCGCTGTTTTTGTGCGGTGTAGATGATTATTCAGGTCAAAGTTACGAACATAGGCGGGGGTGGGTAGAAGAGCGGTTATTGCTTTTGGCGTCTGTATTCGCGATAGATATCAGTGCATATGCGGTCATGAGTAACCATGTGCATGTGGTGCTATTTGTTGATAAAGCGACAGCGGATAATTGGAGCCTAAAACAAGTCCTTGAACACTGGCATCAATTACACAGAGGTACATTACTCAGTCAAAAGTACTTACGAGAAGAGGCGCTCACACATAGTGAGATGTTGACCCTAATCGAGACCGCAGAAATCTATCGCCAACGCTTATACGACATCAGTTGGTTTATGGGGAATCTCAATGAATACGTCGCCCGTGAAGCCAACAAAGAAGACGGTTGTACCGGTCGTTTCTGGGAAGGACGGTTTACATCTCAAGCGTTACTTGATGAATCAGCGGTACTCGCCTGCATGGCTTATGTCGACTTAAACCCTGTGCGAGCGAAAATAGCAAGTACGCCAGAAACGTCCAAACACACCAGTATTCAAAAGCGCGTGAAAGCCATGCAAAAGAGGACAGCCCAGCCTCATCAACTCCTGCCCTTTATTGGCAATTATCAACAAAGCATGGGTAAAGGCATTGCCTACAGCCTAAAGGACTATTGTGAATTGGTAGATTGCACAGGTCGCTGTATTCGTGAAGATAAAGCAGGACAGATAGACCATAAACATAACCCGATACTTGAAAGATTAGGGTTATCAGACGCACAATGGCTTACCCTCACCACAGAGTTCGAACAACATTTTTGCTACGCCGCTGGCGCTGAGCAAATGATGCATCAATTCAAAGCTCACACCGGCCACCAGCGAATGCGCGGCATGAGCAAGTCAAAAACCTTACTCAAACGCGCTTAAGGTAAACACCATCACCAAGGACAAACACAGTCATCGCAAGGTGAGGTAACCATGTATTTACAAAACCAATAAAACCGCAAATATTTGCGACTTCTATCAAAAACATCGAGTTCTGTAACACTCCCCAAAGCAAAGCTAAATAACTTGCAGTTTGAATAGTTATACTTGTATTGAAATTTACGATGGGTGTCTAGATAACCCATTGGAATGGTTATATTTGTATTGAAATTTATGATGGGTGTCTAGATAACCGTTTCTACTCCTGCCCTTTATTGGCAATTATCAACAAGGCATGAGTAAAGGCATTGCCTACAGCCTAAAGGACTATTGTGAATTGGTAGATTGCACAGGTCGCTGCATTCGTGAAGATAAAGCAGGACAGATAGACCATAAACATAACCCGATACTTGAAAGGTTAGGGTTATCAGACGCACAGTGGCTTACCCTCACCACAGAGTTTGAACAACATTTTTGCTACGCCGCTGGCGCTGAGCAAATGATGCATCAATTCAAAGCTCACACCGGCCACCAGCGAATGCGCGGCATGAGCAAGTCAAAAACATTACTCAAACGCGCCTAAGGTAAACACCATCACCAAGGGCAAACACAGTCATCACAAGGTGAGGTAACCATGTATTTACAAAACCAATAAAACCGCGAATATTTACGACTTCTATTAAAAACATCGAGTTCTGTAACACTCCCCAAAGCAAAGCTAAATAACTTGCAGTTTGAATGGTTATATCTGTATTGGAATTTACAATGGGTGTCTAGATAAGATATTAACGATGGGTGTCTAGATAACCTCTAATGGGTGTCTAGATAACCTCTAGATAACCGGGGGGCATTCTGAACTTGTCGGGGATTTTTCTTAGGTTTTATCTTTTGCTAGTAAAGGCTGGATCCCTGCTAACAGCATGCAGGAATGACCGACGTTGAGGTTGGTCTATAAAAATTCCAATTAAGACACCATAATGCTCCTAGGGCTTGGATACTCCCCGTTTTTCGTTAGCATATTTTATTTTGAGGGGCGATCATTATTGTTTGATGTTTTTTGTTAACAAAAAGGGTATCTTATAGAGAAAATAACAATCGAGTCTATTATGTTCAAAATTAAATTTCTCAGCTATTTCTTTATTGGTATTAGTACTGTTGGTGGTATGACTTTGACTGGTTGCTCTAGTAGTGACATTAATGCCCAGGAGCAGTTTAAAAGTAAATCTAGCGATTTATTGGTGCTTCCTTTTGTTTTGACCACTGATAATGACTATTACGTTAATTATCAGGTTAGAGGGTCGGCAATCAAGCGTTTATCAATAACGGCTGATATCAAAAAGAGCTATGCCAACTTATCGGTTTATGCCAATGGAAAGGTAGTAGCGGATAATTTGGATTTATCTAGAACGGGTAAACAAACTATTAATGCTTTGGTCAATTTAGTAGGCGGTGGCACCCAAGAATTAGTGTTCAAAGGGAGAAGCGCTGATATTACTTTGCTCGACATTACCATGGAAGATGTAGAGGGCTTGCAACTGCCATATTTTATAGATAACTCCGCGGCGGCTAATTTAGACACTGAAATTACTTATAAGTATGGTGGCCCTTCAATTGGAGATGTTGATAATGACGGTGATTTCGACTTTATATTAAACAATCACAATAAAGTCCCTACTCAATTAGTGACTAATTTAGGTAATGGTAAAGTATCAATTGAGCGATTACTGAAGGGCGCGCCCGATTTACATGGCTCTGCGTTGGGTGATTATGATCTAGATGGTGATCTAGATATTATTCTTGCCCATGGTGGAGCGAATGGTACCAGCCCAAGTTCTTATACGTTATTGCAAAATACCAACATGAAGTTTGAGAACGTTTCTGGTAAGGCTGGGCTAAATACCCCTGCTAGGGGGCGAGCTCCACGTTGGATTGATTTAGATTTAGATGGTGATTTAGATTTAGCCTTGTTTAATGCCAAAACGCCTAACTATGATGGACCGCAAACTCTATTCTTAGATAACAAAGGTGATGGTTCATTCGAAGAGATCCGTATCGCTGATATTGAAAAGCTTAATGTAGAAAAACCGTTAGTGGTCGATTTTGATCGTGATGGCAAAGACGATTTATTACTATACTACCCAGACAAACTTTCGTTGTGGAAAAACAATGGTAATTTTTCTTATACCAATGTTACTCATGACTGGTTGCCAAAGGATGTCGCGCAATTAACGAATATTAACGGTGCGACCGATGTCGATGTAAACAACGATGGGCTAGTAGATTTGTATCTAGCTAATGGTCGTTCTCACTACAGCATTTCTAACAAGTCTCTTGATTTTTCACCTAATTCAAAAAAGTTGGATGTGAATGACAATGGCGAGAAAGGAACAACACAAATTGAGTTTACCGCTGATGGCGATATTCATTTAGCTGATGTAAAACTGGTCTTTCGCCAGTATCGAGATGGTTTTCCTATTTTCTTAGGGCAAAATAAGCAGCAAACGTATATTCAACCCCATGATTTTAATAAAAATGATAACCGTTACCCGCTAGCACAAGAAACAGCGCCACTAACACTAGACTTTAAGCCAAGCCAAGCTAAAGGTTGGCCCGAAGATAGGTCTGAAACGGGCTTATATATTGGTTACCTTGGTAATAAAAAGTGGAAGGCAGAATGGGTGCGTACTAAAACCATTTATTGGGGGTGGAGTTTTCACTGACCGGCTTAAATAATGTGACTTACGATTGGCCAGCAAACAATCGAAATGTACAAGATGTGCTGTTAATCAACAAAGGTACGCACTTCGAAAATGCCAGCCAAGCATGGAATATTCCCCAAGGCGGTAATCATTGGGGAGTAAGTCGCGCTGACTTTAATAATGATGGTAAGCAAGACTTGTTTGTCCATCGTTATGGCTATTTAAAAGAGCGTGTTGCTGACTTATTGTTATTGAACACGGGTGAAGGGTTTGAGTTGCTGACCGCGCATGGTGCTTATGATGTTAACGATACGGGCCATGGTGATATGGGACAGGCGTTTGACTTTAATAACGATGGTTTGCTTGACATGTTAAATGGCAGTGAGGATACAGGTAAGTGGTATTTATATGTAAACCAAGCAAAAAATGCAGGTAATTATATTCAATTCCAAGTGGGTTATAGCCCTAAAAAAGGGGTTGATCCGCTATCAGCGGAAGTCACGATTGAAACTGAAGATGGCAAGCGCTTTTTTCAGACTGTCGGTTCAACCGGTGAGGTCCATTCACAAAGTGTAATTAACACGGTTCACTTTGGCCTAGCGAAGCGCAACAAAATTAAGTCTGCAAAAATTGTCTGGCGCAATGGCGAAGTGATGAACTTTGGTTCACTACAAGCCAATGCCAAATACCAAAGCGCTGCAAGTCATTAGTCAATTACATGCCAGAATTCAAGCCGTACACTTGATTCTGGCGTGTGTTACGCAGTTTGCATCTGTGCAAAAAATGCAAGATCATTCTATGCATAGTTTTTTAATGGAACTGATATCGTTAGGTCGCCTACAAGTGATTGAATGCAGATTTTGTATACTAAAGAACTAGAAAAAACAATGCGCTGTGGTGTTGAAGGTTTTTAAAGGATGTTAATTACTCTATGATGCTCACTTGTTGCTGATTAATACTTTCTGAATTGTACGAATATGACTTTGAACAAAGCTAAATTACCACGAGGCTTTACCCTCATAGAATTAATTATTGTCATTGTCATTTTGGGCATTTTAGCCGTGGTGGCAGCTCCTAAATTTATTGACCTGCAGGGGGACGCAATTGCCGCTCAAATGAGTAGTATCCAAGGCACCTTAAAATCTGCTAATACGTTTACTTACGCAAAAGCGACGTTGTCGAACCAACAGTCCTTGAGCTCGGGGTCTATTTCAATAGGCAACGCTACCGTTAGTACAACAGTAGGATACCTTACAGCAGACGCAGCTAATGTGGTAAAGGCTCTACAGGGTTCCTATGAAATCATGGTTGGGGCTGCAGATACCATTACTGCCGACTGGGGCGTTTTTGATCTACCCGGTGGCGATGCTATCTATATTGTCCCCAAAGGTTACGCTACTTTTGAAAATTGCAACGTATATTACAATGTAGACGCTAGTAACCTAACTGAACCTGTCTTTTATCGACTTACAACCTCAGGTTGTTAAAGCGATTCAAATGTGGATAAAACCTTAAATTTGGTTTTCATCTCTGGTTACCATTATTGGTATCCATGCAGACTCAGGTGGAGGCTTTATTTTTTAAGTCTGCGTAGTCAATCTTATCAGGTGTTGTGTTCGATAGGCTTATTGTTAATTGCAAGCATAGAAAACTGACAACTGAAATTTCAATGGTTACACTGGCCTCTATTCCTAACTAGAAGTTGTCAAAATGAAAAAAGTTCTCCTATTGTTAATTTGCTTATCGCTACCAGCTTGTGTTGTTTCGGTTAACGAAAATACTAGCAAGGTGTCAAAGTCAGTAACAACGCGGTCGGGTGTTGATGACAATCAAGGTTTTTCAGCAAAACGTTTACAGCGTATTGATCGGAAAATGCAAGAGTACATTGATCAAGGCAAATTGGCGGGCGTTATGACTCTGGTGTCTCGTAACAATCAAACAGTGCACTTTTCTGCTCAAGGGATGCAAGATATTGCTGCTGGAAAACCTATGCAACGTGACGCAATTTTTCGTATTTATTCCATGACTAAACCCATTACAGCGGTTGCGGCAATGACCCTTTGGGAGCAGGGAAAGTTTCATATGAACGATCCTATTTCGTTATATTTGCCCGAGCTCAAAAACTTGAAGGTTTACGTTAGTGGCAGTGATGACACTATGGTGCTAGAAGAGCAAAAGTCTCCGATTCGAATTATTGATTTATTCGCGCACACCGCTGGTTTCAGTTACGGGTTTACTGGCAGCGAAGTGGATAAACTCTACCGTGCCTCAGAGGTAATGCAAGGTAAAACGGCACCTGAAAACGTCTTGACTGAGCTTGCCAAATTACCACTTAATCATCAGCCTGGCAGTCAATGGAATTATGGTATCAATACTGACATTATTGGGTATCTGGTAGAAAAAATTAGTGGGATGAAGCTCGGTGAGTATATCAGTCAGCAAATTCTACAACCCCTAAATATGCTTGATACTGGTTTTTATGTGCCAGCTGATAAAGTGAGTCGCTTCGCGGCGGTGTATCACAACAATGCTGACGGTAAGACGGTTCTTATGGAAAAATGAACCTCTTGGAGACTTTTTGCATGATCCTAGGATTCATAATGGAGGGGGAGGAATGGTGTCGACTATCGACGATTACCTTATTTTTGCCCGTATGTTACTTAATCACGGCGAGGTGAACGGAGTGCGAATTTTAGGTAGGAAAACCGTTGAGTATATGCGCTCAAACCACCTTCCGGCGAATCTAGTTCCTTTTAGTCGTTGGGCTGATGGTGAGGGATTTGGACTAGCAATGTCAGTAGTAACGGATACCGAACAACTAAAATTCATGGGCTCGAAGGGAAACTTTGGCTGGGGAGGAATGGCTTCAACTTACTTTAGAGTGGATCCGGTGGAAAAACTTATCATCATTGGTATGGCGCAGTTTATTCCAAGTGGTACCCATAGGTACGCGGATGACTTGCGTAATCTCACTTATCAAGCTTTGGTTGATGATACGGCCAACTAGCTACTAGCCTGCTGCGCCGCATTTTTCAAATTTTATGATTTGCTCCTTCTTCGAAAATGCGATGTGCCCCGATGAAGAAGGAAGCCCCCTCAACTGAGCGCCTTATATCAATGTGCAAAGAATACAATCCTCTGTGTAATAATTTCATGGAACCATAGTCCCCCCAGTTGTAAAAAGTGCTTCCTCATATGGTTTTAATTATATAAAACAGTAGGTTAGTTTAATACCAGTACTTGGTACACAATTGGCATTGGTAGATAGAACTTATTTACTAATGAGGTTAATTATGGATATTTTTACTGCTCTACGTAGCGATCATGAAAAACAGAGATTCTTAATGAAAATTTTAGTAGAAACGTCAGGTGATTCGGCAAGCCGTCGAGATTTTTTGCTGAATTAAAAACACAACTTGCCGACCATGCCACTGCCGAAGAGCGCCACTTTTACGTACCTCTACTTGAATCTGACAACACGGTCCAAGTGACTCGGCACGCAATTGCCGAGCATCATGAAATTGATGAGTTAGTTGAACAACTCGAACAAACCGCTATGGATACTCCCGAGTGGCTAAAAACCATGAAAGCTTTGCAGCATAAAGTTACTCACCATTTAGATGAAGAAGAACGAGAGTTTTTCCAACAAGCAGGCAAGGTATTAGACCATAGTCAAAAAACTGAACTAGCCACCGAATATGTAGCTGAAATGAATAGTAACTAGTTGCGCTAAATATTGTTTACTGACAATCATTGCCAGTCCTTCTCAAGCAGGTCAACAAGCTAAGTGCGAGTCATTCGGTAACTTTTTGCCCTGCCTTCTCGCTATTTAAAAGGGAGCTAGAAAGCTTGCCAAGCAGCATTCTGAAAAACACTTATCAAGGTGGACTGCTATTAATAGACAATCTAATACCCTAAGGAGCTACCATGGAAATAGTTAATTTAGACAAGTACGTGAACTTAGTTACCGAAAAATTACAAACTTGGTTGGAAACCAGTGTAAAGCATTTACCCAATTTTGTGGTCGCTATTATTATCGTAATTTTGTTCTCAATTATCGCTAGATATGCCGGCAAAGCCATGGGGCAATTGCTACGTAAAACGTTAGATTCTAGGCAGATAGCCTCACTGCTCGCATCTATTTTTAAGGTGTGCATTTTAGCAACGGGTATTTTTATTGCTTTGGATTTTCTTGGCCTATCAGGAGCCGTTACTTCGTTGCTAGCTGGGGCTGGGATTGTTGGCTTGGCTATTGGTTTTGCCTTTCAAGATATGACCGAGAACTTTATCGCCGGTATTGCCATGGGGGTACGAAAACCCTTTCAAATCGGCGATGTGATTAAAGCAGATAAAGTGTTTGGCACAGTTAAAACCATCAACCTTCGCAACACCTTAGTCGAGACATTTTTTGGGCAGTTAGAAGTAGTGCCGAATAAAATTTTATTTAGGAATATACTGACAAACTTCACCACCACTCAGGTGAGACGCATTGAAATCCCTGTGGGTATTTCCTATGCAGATGATCCGCAAGAAGCGGCGGATGTTATTGTTGATGCGTTAAATCAATGTGACTTTGTAATCCGTAAAGAGGAAACAGCAGTATTTGCCGAGAGTTTTGCTGATAGCAGTGTGAACTTATTGGTTTGGTTTTGGATCGACTATCCCGGCGAACCGGGTTTCATGCAGGCGAGACATAAAGCGGTGATTCTTGTTAAGCAGGCGCTAGCTAAGGCAGATATATTGATACCATTCCCAATACGTACTTTAGACTTTGGCGCTAAAGGTGGCGAAAAACTGAATACAATGCTAAAACCGATAAACAAAGCGAACAAAGACCAAGCAGCAGATGCTTCTAGTATCTAGTTAGACGTTTTGAATTAGGAGGTGATATGGATACAATTATTAATATTTTGATAATGGCGGGACTGGTAATTTTTGTCCTGTTTATTGGCGGAATTATTTTAGCCAAAAAACAGCATTCTAAAGACGATTAAGTTAGTACCTCAAGCAATAATACTACATAACCAGAGTTTTGGATAAGAAGTGTCGTCTAAGCTAAACAATCCTACGTTGCTAGATACAAAATAGCGTTATCGAGAGGTTCGGCTTATCCAGGATTCTGGTCACATACAGCGCAATCATTTAACGAAGCACAAAGCACTTCTCTATGCTTTGTGCTTTTTGGTATAACGATAGTAACGTTAGTTTTGCCTGTAACTATGGGCAATTGTGAAAGATGATTATAGGTGTCTAAATTAGAGCTACCTCAATTGGTGCGATGGGGAGCTGAATTGGAACTGGACTGTCAATATTGTAAACCGACCTCAAAGCCAGTCGTTCCCCTATGCTGTCAACAAGGCTCCTAGACTTTTCAGCAAAGAGATAAAACCTGCGTAAAACTTCTACTAAGGCGCCAAAGCGCTACGCCACACAGAGAAAGGAAATAAAAGCTGAGTCATTTCAATTGAACCGATTCTTTACCCATCACTATCAGATATTTTTCCAAGCCCCGAAGGTTTCATGGGTGTCTCAATAGTGGTGCCAAAGCGCTACGCCACACAGAGAAAGGAAATAAAAGCTGAGTCATTTCAATTGGGCCGATTCTTTACCCATCACTATCAGATATTTTTTCCAAGCCCCGAAGGTTTCATGGGTGATGAGATGGACGCTCCAAAGTAGCAACGGCGTCAAAATGGCGCCAAACTGAATGTGTAAACAACAGTTAATTACTTAGGAGTGTCCTGTGAATAATCTTAATACTATTTCCATCGATTTGGCAAAAAATGTCTTTCAAGTAGGTGTGTTTTCACCCCAGCATAAAATGCAAAGTAATCAACAGCTCTCTCGTCAGAAACTGGCACCTTTTATGGCTAAGCAAGAAAAAGCCATTGTGGTTATGGAAGCCTGCTATTCAAGCCACCATTGGGCGCGGCTGTTTGATGGGATGGGGCATATCGTGCGTTTAATTCCTGCCCAACACGTTAAACCTTTTGTGCGAGGGAATAAGAATGACCGTAATGATAGCATCGCGATTGCGGAAGCCTCTTGGCGCCCTAACATTAAATTTGTGCCGCTTAAATCTGTGGAGCAACAAGACATTCAAGCACTGCATCGTATTCGTGATAAGTTGATTGCCAGACGAACCAGTATTATTAATCAAATACGAGGGCTACTTAGCGAGTATGGCGTGATTATCCCTCAAGGCTTAAAAAGCTTTACACTGCATATTACCGCCCTTATTGACCCAAAAGATGAACGTATTAGCCTACGAATGAAACACCAGCTAAGAGACACCAAGGAAGAATACGACCAACTCAGCAAGCGCTGCCAGTCTATTGAAAACGAGTTAAAGCAATATGTTCAACAAAACCCCCTATGCCAAAGATTAATGACGCTACTCAGGTGTAGGCGTGCTTAATGCCACCGCATTATATGCAGCAATTGGCAATGGGAGTCAGTTTGCAAACCCTCGAGCATTGTCGGTATGGTTAGGTGTCACTCCTAAGCAATATGCCAGTGGGGAAAAGTCTTTTTATGGCGGTATTACCAAACGCGGTAATCAATATTTACGCAAACAACTCATACATGGTGCGCGCAGTGTGATGTATCGCACAAAAAACCGAGATGACAAATTGTCCGTATGGGTAAAACAACTAGTTGAACGACGTGGCAAGAACAAAGCGGCGGTAGCACTGGCCAATCGTCTAGCCCGATTAGCTTGGATATTATTACAGCGAAATGAAAACTATCAGCCGGTAGCTAGCTAAATATCAAGCCTAATATGATAAAACGATATAGATAAAATACACAATCAAAGTCGACGAAAAATGATGTAAAAGCGGGTTTCCCGCACTTAGCAACAGTCTGTACGAGACTAGGTTTTTAAAACCGAGTGGGTGTTTGAGACAGTTAAGTGCGGATCTCATTAGGGCCAGAGAGTACACCAATAACCTCACTCTCATAATAGGCCGGATATATGTCAGTACGACCCTTAATTATTTATCGTCAGAGTTGATGTGCTAATAAAAATAAAGAAGTAAACATCTTCAAATTGAAGATGGAGGCAAATATTGCCTTGACCATAGCGGAGCGTCCATATATGTCTGAATAGTGACTAAAGTGATGTGTGTTAACGTCATTGTCAGTGCAATGCATCGCTTCTTGTGGTGAGTAGGTTGGCGTTTTTTTGATAATTACGCTAGTACACTTAATAAGTCATCTAGGTTACTAGCGACAGTATCTATTTCTCCCACGCTGTTTGGCACGATATAGTTGTTTGTCGGCCTGATCTAGTAAATGCCCCGGGCTTTTGTCTTGTTGAGACAGACAGTGGGGTTCGAAGCTACTGATACCAATACTAACAGTTAGCTGAGGAAGTTCCTGATTAGCACTGGGGATGTCTAAGGCTGACACTTCATCTAAAATATCTTTTGCTACTTTTTCAGCGCCGTCTGCGTCGGTACTAGGCAGCAGTACGACAAATTCCTCACCGCCAAAGCGGGCTGCAAAGTCTGAGTTTCGGCTCGCTACGTTTTTGATAACAGCCGCAACTGCCTTAAGTGCTTCATCGCCGGCTAAATGTCCATATTTGTCGTTATAGGGTTTAAAGTAATCAATGTCTATCATTAATGAAGATAAGGGGCTTTGACTTCTTTTCATTCGGTACCATTCGCTGGTAACCATGGTCTCTAATTGCATTTTGTTTGACAAGCCCGTTAACCCATCGGTACTAGAAACGAGTTCTAATTCCTTCACGTTTTTCATTAATTTCATGTAGTTGGCAACTTTGGCGTGTAAGACAAATGGATTCGCAGGCTTCGCCATACAATCCAGTGCACCAAGTTCTAACGCTATTAGTTGCTCATTAACTGAGTTGTGTTCGGTCAGTACGATAACAGGGATCGCATTTAAAATTGAGTGTGAACGGATTTTGCGCAAAGACTCTACCCACATCGCCTTCTCGCCTTGTGCGCAAAAAATGATCAAGTCTATATCGTTAGTTGCTGCGGCTTTGAATAGGACTGAAGCATCTGTACTTTTAAGTACATTGAAAGATTGAGAAAAAGACATAGATAGACTTTCTGTCGTAGTGCAGGTACCCACAACGGCTAACGTTTGCTCAATATCGGTAAAAACACGCCCTAAATATGCAGATTCAGCGGGTTGTAGTAACTTTTTACTGCTAGCAGTCATGTATAAATTTCCTGTTGTTTGGGCCGTTTACTTACATATAAATGACAAGAGTGAGTGTAATGAGTTCAGTCTACTTTGGTTGATTTTTGGTCTACGTCGTAACGTGCAAACCAATTAAAATGGGTCACAGGTGGAGCGATTATTTTGCTGCTTCTGGTTCGAAATAAATTGATAAAGGTTGTACTGATTTTATGCATGTTACTTAGATCCTGACTCAAACTATAAAGCCGCGCCCTAAGAGCGCGGCACATTTTTCTAGAATTAATATTTAGCTTTCTAGTTGAAGTTTATCTACTACTTGCGTGACATCGTCGGTATTTTCAGCGATGGCTAAAGCTAGTTCTCGTTCTGAATCCGAGTCTACTTTACCCATCAAGGTTACTACTCCTTTGTTTACTTCTACTTCAATATCCATGCCACTCACTTCAGATTCAAACAGAAGTCTTGTTTTTACTACTGTTTCGACTTTTGAGTCTTTAAGATCTTGCATGACCTCACTGTCTTCATTGTCTCTATCTGCAGACACTATTGTTAAGTTGTTTTCAACATCGGTTACCCCATCTAAAGAAGCAACTAACTCTTCAGCTAACGCTTTGTCTACTGAAGTGTCGACTTTACCGGTTAAAATGACAGTGCCATTTTTTACATCGGTATTAATGTCGAAAGAATTCAAGTTGCCGTTAAATAACAATGTTGATTCGGCTTTGCCATCAATCCAAGCATCCTTGGCACCTTCTTTCCAAGTGTTTTCTGCGCTAACACTTAGAGATGTAGTACTAATAACAGTGGCGATTAATAGTGAAAGGGTTGTACGTTTCATATTGTTTCTCCTGTTTAAAGTTCACTTAGACTAATGCCAATTCAATGCCATGTTTTATCTGATTGATATATATAGGTATTTTGTTTTTATGTGATTTTAAAAGGAAGAATGGCTGTAACTGTTACCTAGACGTGTGTAAAAAATTCCCAGCTTATATGCCAATAAATTTTGTCCGTAATTTCTGAGTATCTATAATCCTTTCTACAGTCAGTTATGGTGAGGGACGTAGTTGCTGGCAGACGTGAATGCATACTCTGAAGTGGCATGTCCTGTGGTAGGTTGCTAGTGACTTCATTTAGATACACTAGTCAAACCTTTGGTTTTTCCCCCTATACTCTGGTTTGGCTTGGTTTATTCTATCTGTTCTGTTAAGTCGTTATTTTTAAATGGCCACTTATGAGTGGCAGCTTGGTGGTTCATTCACACTGGGAGAGCGCCAATTTTAAATTATTCTATATTCTGCAGATACTTGCTCAGTTCATTGTCGGTAAAATCGACTGCGCTGATTCTTTTTTCTTAATCTTACCTAGGTCTGTGGCAGCTGAGCATTTTCAATTTCTTACCAATAGTCAATTACCAGCCAGATCTGACTACGAACTCAATGTATTGATTTTAGTTTTGGAAGAAACCAAAGAGGCTTATGGCGATTACACAATATCTTTACGGGAATCTGGCTACAGCATTACCCGCCTGAATAAAATTGCTCATGAACATCAAGATGTCATCTTATGGGCTAGCCCCTACCATCCGCTCAATAATAAGATTGCGGTGATCAAACAACCTATTTTTAACGGTGTCTTTGGCCTTAGAAAAATTATTATGCGTAAAGAGCTCATCGCTAAAATCCATGAACTAAAAACTCTGGATAGTTTAAAACATTATACCATTGGTCAGGGGCCTGGATGGAGTGATGTTGAAGTGTATAAAGATGCTGGATTTACCGTCGTTGAAGCTAGTCTTAGTAAGCTTTTCAAAATGGCGTCGGCCCAGCGTTTTGACTTGTTACCTTTGGGGTTTATTGAAATTGACGAGCAATTACTCAAGCAGAAACAAGGTGCCGAGGGCTTAAGCATCGCGCCTAATCACATGTTTTATTATCCCCATCCCGTGTTGTTTCACTTGTCACAAAAACATAGTTCAGTGGTCACTCGGCTAAACCTTGGGATGCAACAGATTTTGGCCAATGGCAAACTGACGACTTTGTTTAATCAACATTTTGGCAAAATAGCTCAGCACATAAGTCAAAACGGTATTCATGTATTTAGAATGATGAATAACAAGCTACCTATTGAGTATCAAGAACTAACCGAGTTTACTCAAATCGAACAAAGCATTACTGGCAACTGATTAACCTGAACCCTGAATAAGCCGAACCTCTGGATAATGCTCTTTTTATCTAGCGGCGTTGGATTGTTTAGCAATGACACGTTATTAGGTACAACAATCCGCCTTGCTATACACGAAAAGTTTCGTTACCGAGTAACATTTAGCTGAGGTTATGTAGACAAAAATTTATTAAGCCATTGAATTATATTGATATTGCTTAGCGTAAACTAGTGTGTAGCTTAAACGATAGTTCTTATCCAGAACTCAGGTTGATTAAGTTAAGCGTAGGTCCGGGCGGTAAGTTCCAAAGCCGTTAAAGCAGATTGGTACTAGAAATATGAAGGAACTGCATTAAGCGATGCTGGTGATTCTCACTAGGTTCAGCGGCCAGCATGGCAGACATAGTTGACGTGTACAAAAGGAACCATTAGCCGTGTTATCGCCTGCAAAGTCTAGCGTAGTAATGCTTAATAGGTGTTAAAGCATACGCATTAACATGGGGAGTAGGCTAGATACAGGGGACTGAGTTTGCTTACTGGTAGCACCATGTATAGCACCCGCGCCAAATGCGCTGGCAATGCCTGTTGTTGAAGATAGAAATATCTTAGTTTTTTGTTGGGCATCTAAGCGACGGCGTTGTGAATATTTCTGTGCAACCTCAAGATCCTTCTTGGCTTGTGCCAATTGTTGTTTTTGCTTTTGCATAAAATCAAACATCCTGCTTGCTCCTATTATTTGTTCTTTTAGGAAGTATGGCGTCACAGCTGGTTTTCATTTCAATCGCTTGTACAGATGATCCCATGATTTGTTTCACTAACCATATCGCCAAGCCATGTAACACCAAGACAATTACTACACATAATCCCCAATGCATACCCCACTGCATCAACCCCACGCACAAAGCGACGAGTGCCGTGATCCAGGTAGTTAGACTTAATCCCACCAGCAGTAATATGCATATTAGTGTAATAACAATGGCACGTAGAGACAGACGAAAGTCCGCGGCTATTAATTCGGCATTCAGGCGCATTTTAACCTTTATGCTTTGAAGCACCTTTTCCCATGCTGATATTACATCTGCGGCAGAGGCATCGGCTTCAGCCGACGCCTGCTCATTACAGGGGATTGCGTAGATGATTTCACGTCAGTTGTTCTACTTACGTTTGAAGAACGAAGTGATTAACATCCCAGCAGCAAAAGCAATGCCCGCTGTGGCTACAGGGTTTTCTTTGGTGAATTTACCCACACTGGATTGATCCCAGTACTGTTTGGCTTGCTGTTGCTTTTGTTCGAAATTTTGCGCTGACGTTGTCGCCGTTTCACGAAGCTTTCCTTCGGCTACAGTGGCATGTTCACCTAATGTATTTACTGACTCATGTAAGGTTTCTGTTACTCTGTCAGCGATAGGTGTCTGTGAATGAGAGTCGGTCACTTTTGCTTTAGTTGCTGTTTTAGCTGCGGTTGGCATGATTTTCTCCTATAACTAAGGCGGTTAATTCCGCGCTAGTAATATTCTAGAAGCAACCTCTATGCCACTCGTTTTTTGATAAAAATTATATATTTATCAATGTGTTAACTATTTTTTATCAATGCATGGTAACTGAGCCGAGACATTTCTATGTAAATCATACTTGTTGGTCTGCAAAAATTACATAATCAAAGAAAGGCTGTTAATACATGACAGCTACTGTTTGGGTGGGTACACTAAATACTCATAGTTCCAGTTCCATAAGGCGCTGAAGTTGTTACTTGACCTGAAGTTTGAAGGATAAATATGTTTGAAATATCGATATTCGTCCTTACGGTAATTATGCTGATAATTACGTTATTACCATTTGTTCCTTCTGATCATTGGATATGCCGGGTGTGGGAGTTTCCTCGAGTTCAAATAGCCTGTATTGCTTGGTGCCTATGGCATGTAGTAGTTTTTACATATCAGTGCAGGCGGTGTCTATTAGCTTACTTTTAGTCAATTTGTTGGTCGCGCTCTATCAGTTTTTGGATATTGCCTTACACTTGGCTATACCCTAAACAGGTGCCTAGCAGTCGTTCTGCAAATGCTACCCCTTCGATTAAAATCATGAATAGCAATGTGCTGATGCCAAATCACTCGGCTGAAAAATTGATTCGATTAATTGAAGAGCACCAACCCGACGTTGTAGTTACCTTGGAGTCAGATATTTGGTGGCAGCAGGCGTTAGAAAAAATTCACTCATCTTATCCTTATCGTGTTAATCGTCCGTTAGATAACTTGTATGGTATGCACTTGTATAGCAAGTATGCCTTAGAAGATGTGCAGTTAGTTGATTTGGTTGAAGAAGGAGTGCCATCGATTCATTGCTATTTATTATTGCAAGACAAGCTTAAAATTAAGTGTCACTTCTTGCATCCCGCGCCTCCTAGTCCCACAGAAAACAAGCTAGCTACACCAAGAGATCGGGAGTTGCTGTTAATTGCCAAGCAAGTGCAAGGTCGTTTGGGACCTACCATAGTGACCGGTGATTTGAACGATGTAGCATGGTCACCCACAACTAGAGCCTTTAGGCAGATCAGTGGTTTGCAAGATCCAAGAATTGGTAGGGGTATGTATAATACCTTTCACGCTAAATATGCCTTTTTACGCTGGCCGCTTGATCATATTTTTCATAGTGAACACTTCCATTTAGTTCAGCTACAGCGACTACCGTCTATTGACTCAGACCACTTTCCTTTAATGAGTGAATTGGCCTTTCATCAGGTTAACTAGTGTTGCCAGCTAGTGTTGATTATTGCTCGGTGACCGTATGGCGTGCCTCTTAACTTGGCAGTGCTGAAAGTGTTTATCACACCTATGCATGAGATTAACTATTACTGCTGGTGGCAAATATTACAAATGTATGGAGGCAAGTGACGCTTAGCCAATTCACTCAGTTGCAGGCGTTTTTGTTTCTGGCATGCTACCGCCAGTTAGTGCTATTCGCATTGCTGTTTCTACGTCAATATCCAGTGGTGTCAATTGATCTCTGTCGATGTATAAGGTGTAACCGCCAATTTGGTAACTCAGGGGAACATATACACCTAACTTTTCATTATTCTTAAACAAGGTCTTTGCCCCTTCATGGCTAGTGACAAACCCTATTAAATGAATGCTATCGGTTATTTTAACGGAAACGACACTTTGCATTTTTTGCCGCTTGCCTATATTGACTAAATTCACCGCATCTTGAATGGCTCCATAAATGGTTTTGATGATAGGGATACGTTCAAGTATCTGCCCACTCCATTTTATCACCGAGCTAACAACGTAAGCATTTACAGCTAAACCCGTAAATAACAATACTACTAAGCCTAAGGTTAATCCTAACTATGGGAAGTAAAATTGTTCGGGAATCAGTGGTGTTAAGCTCGATTCAATGGTCGAAATTAGCCACACAACGAAGTACAAGGTTAGCGATATGGGTAACAAAGCTAAAAAACCTTGAGCAATCAGTAATGATAATTTTTTTAACACAGTCTTTCCTATAAGTGCTGTTATTCCACTGGGTGTCGATAATGTTATATTAAAACACTGGGTTTAGGTGTTGGCTAAATAAAAATGCCTAGCGTCAGCCGCGCAGCATTATGCCTTAAGTACCTTCTTAATCTTGCTGACACGGCTATTTATTTCCTGAAGGTCGCCTTTTGCTAGGTCATGAGTATTTTGTTGTTGTTCTATCATCTGAGTCTGTTGTAACACAAATTCGCACTGGGACTCGGTTTGTGCACAGCCAGATAGTCGATGTAAAGATTCCAGTAGGCGGATAGACACGGCTAGATTAAGTTTGGCTTGTTGTCTTATTTGATCAAATGCAGCTTCAGCTATACTGGTAAAACTCAATTGCTTAGACTCTAATCTGAAAATTCCTTGGTCATCAAAATGCACTTTTGCTGGGAAGGTTTTGTTGGTTAACTCACACAGCACTGCACTTAACTTATCCACACAGGTAATGGCCGTGTACGGGTCGTTAATCCCCGGTGACAACGCTCGTAACGCTATTTCTACTAATTGGTGGATGGCAAATTCGGGATCTTGTACTGGAGTACGGTATGCGCCCAAGCTCATTTGCTGCAATACCTTGTCTGCAAGCTCTGCTGGAATGCTCGCATTTGCATTAATATGGGCCACAACAGTGCCTTTTACAATAAAATCTCCAGGGGAGTAGAAGCACTTAATTAGCCAGCCATGCTGTGTAGCTAGGCAAACCAATTGCTCGATATCTAGCGTCTGTACGTAGCCATCGCTGTTCGATAACACTTTATGTTGAAACTCATGAGCCTGCTCGGCGGTTTCACAGAACGCTTGCACGTCGGGGTTGGATGGTTGCTGATGAGATGGAAATAGGTTGTTAATATTGGTTTGTAGTTCTCGATAAACTTGGTCAATTACAACATCAGCTTGAATCGATTTAGCCACATGGTGAATAAAGTAAATCAATATTGCGACACTGACGAAAGTCATGAATATGGCCGTAGCTACACTTAAACTAGGGGTGAAATCGTACGGCTTTTGAAAGCTAATGGCACAAAAAACTAGAATACAAAATAAGAAGTTTGAGATAAATGCGCCAAGCACTATTTGAGTGCCCCTATCCATCATGAAGTTTCGCAATAACCTCGGGCCAAACTGAGAAGAAGCTAAGGTCAAGGCGACAATAGTGATAGAAAAGGCAATACTAGTAACGGTTATCATTGAAGCGGCGATCGTACCAAGTAACGAACGCATGGCGTCTACATCTGCACCAAACAGCAAGGGCCAAGAAAGTTGATGCTTGGGTATGTAAACCGCATCAAAATAGACAGTGCCCAAGGTGAGAAGTACCGTCAGCAATATCATTTGACTCGGCACAAACCAAAAACTAGCGCGGGCACTTTCCATCAGTGGAGCAAGTTTTGTAATGTTAAGTTGCATGGTAACCTCAAATTAATAATGTGTGATTTGTTCTGCCTACGCTAACACTTTCAAAGACTGTGATTGAATTTCAATGTATATGTTGTCAGCCCGACGATTTTCGCCATCCAGCATATATTTGAGTGGCTTAGTTGAGGTTATCCGTATTTTTTGGCCTGACAGACAAACGCTGTCTCATTCATTTTATCTTCTGTTAACCCCGATGCGGCTAATTTAGTGAGTTGAGTAAATTGCCCACCTAAGACGTCACTTTTGGGTAAACAAGTCATATCTAGTTGTCCGTCTGTATTGTCTGGTGCGCCGTTACCTTGGGCTAATATACTAGAAAACGGTGCTGAATTGGCCACGACTAAGCTAGTGGTGTCTAGCATTACGGGAGCCTTGTCATCGATTGACAATTCAATACTAAAGGCCTCGTCGCTCTGTACTGCCTGCCACAGCCCTTTTACATAAGCTAATTGACCATTATCGTTTTTTTGCTCTCTACTGGCTGATTCAATCATTTTTTGTCCAAAACCTAGGCTAACCATCAATAGCATTGACTCATCATTGCACTTGGCGGTATCAATTGTTCTAGTTTGTCCCTGTACTATTGCCTCGCAGCAGATGTCTATTGGGAACACCTTGCTCATTGTGCCGTGCAATACATGGCTTAGGGCATTGGTAGTGCCCAGGGGAATAATACCCAACGAGAGGCGGCTGTTGATAAGTGCCGAAGCGACTTCGTTAATCGTACCATCTCCACCACAACCTACTATCGTTTTATGGCCTTGGGCGATAGCTTTTTGGGTAAGTTCTCGGGCAGAGATTGTTTTACTGGTTTCATAGACTGAAATTGAAAAGTGTGGGGATAAATGTTGTAGGATTTGCTTTTTGTTTGCAGGCCATTTACCTCCTCCAGAAACTGGATTAGCAATCAGAGCTATGCTTGATTTTTGCGCTAACAAACCCTGTTCATGAGTTTTAGCCAACATTCGCAACTGACTTGTATTGAGGCCAGCAGAGCTGCGTATTCCTTGAATTGCTTGTAGAGCGTCCGATACCGTCCAATGTTGGTTTTTACTAAGCAAAAATGCGGCCATCACTAAGACACTGCGGCCTCTGCCTAAGGCACAATGAACCACTACTCCAGTGTTGTTAGCTAAGTGATTCTCGATCCAATTCACGCACTCCAATAATTGTGATGGCGATGGGCTTTGGTGATCCAAAACGGGAACATTTAAATAGCTTAACTCTTCATTATTGGCAGACCAGTCTAAGCCATCAAACTCGGCTGTTACATCCAAGATAGCGCCAACTTTTCGGTTCTGTAGGGTATCCATGTCAGAGGGAAACAATCGACAGGCTAGATATAGGTTATGGTCAATTTTCTGGATCGCGGGTACCTTGTCATTTTTACGGGCCCAGGAATTATAAAGTTGTACTGCAAACAAAAAAGGCACAAACAACCAGCGAATATAAAAAGGGATAGTGCCGTCACGCTTTTTCCTAAATATAGAAGGTGCCTCTAACATGTAGGCGATAAACACTAGAAAAAACGAGCTACTGATCCAGTAAAATATGATTGAGAAGTAGCTGATAGACGCGGTATAACCACATAACAAAGCTAACACTGCGACTAAACAATAAAGATAAGCAATATGCATAGATTTTCCTGCCATATGTTTGTAACCGAATAAGACCTTAGAAATACTTCAACTGAATACCCAGGCTTACGCGCTGTTGGTGGCGGTTGTAGTCGATGAGTGAGTCGCCGTAACCGTTAAAGTATTGCAGTAGTAAATCGTAATTGTCGGTTAATGGATAGGTAAGATTTAATTCAATACTGCCCTTGTTGTCACTGGTTCTTAAGTTGTTTCTTAAAGTGCCTAGTAGGTTGATGTCACCAAAGCTAGTACCGTACCCCAGTTCGGCTAGGCCCATGTAAGTTGTGATATCGGGATTATCATCTCCGCTGGCATCATCAGGGCCTGTTTTAGGATCTTCTGGTATACGATACCAAGCCTTAAGGTAGTAAAATGAGTCGGCATCGCTAAATACCACTGAGCCAAAAATGCGATTCCAACTTCTGGACAGTTGGTCAGATCGTCCATTCGACTGATGGTTTATACCGAGTTGAATTTGATTGAATTTAAATCCCAAAATAGATAATTCATTTTGCCAAGCATAGAAGGCTTCTGGTTCGTAATTAGTTTCACGAAAAGGTTTCGAAACGTCACTGTTGTACACTTGCCAAAAGGACTTGGCGGTAAAGGCAAAATACAAACCTGTGGTGTCGTTGCTTGGAACGTATAACGGTAACTTCACGCTAATTTGGTATTTAGCTTCGAGGTTATCGACATTTTCGCTGGTCAGTCCCGGCACATTTTTACTATTGGGGTTAGATGCATAACTCAAAGGTAAAAAGTAATTTTGTTTATGCTGGGATAGTGAAAATGGATTCTTCAAAGCCTTTTTTGTTGAGTCATCCTGTTCATCCAAAATAGAATCAGCATTTTCAACTTTTGCTTTATCAAGCTCTAGAATGCTGGCATTTTCTTCTGCGTAGATTGAGTGACAGAAAAAAGCGCTAAAGCATGTTAAAGCAAAAATTGAGGGAGCAATGGTTTTCATTCGTTATCTCATTAGGTTATTAACTGCTAGTTGTAAAGAAAAGTACTGTTTGGTTTTATTGGTTAAAAAATAAAAATTTGGCAATAAAAAGGGGCTGTACGCCCCTATTTTCGCTAATGACGTTGTAAATTAACAGTCAGTGTCTTTTGCGTTTACGCCTTCTTTTGCGTCTTCACATAGGTCTTCAATGGCATTGCCCGCGTCTTTCGCTTTTTCTTCTACTTTGCTCATTGCATCATCAACTTCCTCACCAGCGTTTTCCGCTTCGCCGTCACAGGCTGATAATGCAAATAGAGCGGTTAAAGTAATTGCAGCCGTTGTCATAGTTTTAAAAATTTTCATGGGTGTTTCCTTGTTAAATAAATTAAATAATAAAGCCAATAAATGTAGTGTTTACGTCTAAACTTTTGGTGCTTTGCCTCTTAAAGCGTTCACAATGAGAGATAAAACAAGTAAAGCGATAAAAATAAAAAATATGATTTTAGCGATGCCTGCAGCAGCTCCTGCGATACCACCAAATCCAAAAATTGCCGCGATGATTGCTACGACCAAAAATGTTAATGCCCAGCCCAACATAGTTATTTCCTCTTGGTTAGTTAATCGAAATTGTATATTCACAATAGGTAATGCGTGAACCGTGCCAAGAAAACATATTGTTATAACTGATTGATTTTATTTGCTTTTTTGTTTTGTTGGCATGTGGTGTATTCAGTGTACTGTCAGATGATTGCAAGAATTACACACAGAGTGAGAATTAGTTTCACAGTAAATGGTGAGATTAAGCAGTGGCGTACTAGTGGAAGAGACGAAGAAAGCTTAGGGCTAAGCTGAATTTAGCCCAAACTTTATGGATGAAAGGACAAATAAGTATTAAGGGATTGTGAACTTAGCCAACTGAATACCGTCTAGCTTAATGGCGTAAGCCCCTTTAGATAAGCTGCTTACGTCAATTGTATTATCGTATGTGATACCCTGTAGAACGCTTTGATTTTTGTTGTCTAAAACGTCGAAATGATATACGCCTTGTGCTTGAGTCAACTTGACTGTCTCTAACTCTGTGATCGCCAACTGGGCTAATCCTTGACTTACTTCGTTCTGTTTGTGCAATGTATTTACATTGAATAGTCCCGCAGTTTGCTGAAACAATACTTGTTGTTTGTTGGTATCTTTTTCCGCCCAAATAGTACTAGTTACACTATAAGTTTGGTTAATTGGCAAAGGCTCTGCAGCGATCAGTTTAACCGAGACAAAAGCAAAGCCTGGATTAACCAAGGTTTTATGCGAGGCGACGACTGCTCCTTGTTGATCTTTTAACTCGATATTGAGAATTCGGCGCTGGTTGGTTTTGTATTCCGTTAAAATTTCTACTTTATTGCTGTCGATTAACGTCGCAGAATCTAAGTGAAGCTGAATTGATTCAGCATAAATGGGGGGAGTGGGCAAGCTATTGTCTTGATGAGTGCTTGCAGAATTTGCATCAATGAGTAAATAGGCTCGCACCCAATCATAATATGCGACGTTCTTGGTTGGGTCGGCTAATTCTTGTGAATTAGGGAGCTCCACCCAAGGGAACGGATAGGTTTCAGACACTAAATTGACCCCCATGGGTTGATCAAAAGGTTTGTCTTTCACTTGTGAATAAAACCTCATAAATTTAGGCGCGCCATCGTTGAAATAAAAGCTGGCCGAACTTTCGTTGTGCCACCAACCGCCATAGGTATTAAAACTATCAGATGCGAAGTTGTTCTTTTTAAATGTTACTTTGGGTGAACGTAAATCTTGCATTTTGCCATCACAGTCGGCGTACCAAAAATGGCCGTTAGAATGCATACCTTTAGCAAATATTTTGCCGTCAAAGTCGCCTTCTCGGCCAATCGACTCTTGAATGTCCAGTTCTAAACCATACCTGTCATTACAGTCTTTCGGGTAAGGAAGTCCCAATTGCGGGTGGCTAACCAAAAGGTGGTGGACATAGTGGTTTTCGCCGCCTTGAATCGACTTTCGTAATAGCCAAAATAAGCATTTTCAGTTTTAGAAATCACCGCGCCACCGGCAATGCTGTAAGTTCGTTCGGTTCCTTCAGCGGTGACAATATCTGCCGAAGTGATCACTTTATCATGCTTGAGCTTTTCTCCTTTTATTCGCATTAAGCCATCGTGTACGGTTATTTGTGAGGGTAAAAATATCTAAGGTTCACGGCCAGCCCATGTAGGGTGATAGTCATACCATTTTGATTTGTCGAGCTCGGTACCATTAAATTCATCTGAAAATGTATGGTTAAGTACCCATTTTTTACCTAAAGGTGGGCGCGGTGGTTCAGCGATTGCACTGATAGGCAAGGCTGATAATAGTAATACAGAGAATAGTTTGTTGGGTATTTTCATTTGCTGTTAAACCTATATCGCATAACGCTGTTTGAAGGAAGTTTACATTGGCACAGATGATAAGTTTTCCTGCACTTGTAAAACCTGTTTGTGATAAAACGCCTGTGTGTGGGACAAAAATACCGTTACAGCACCTTAGATTATGTGAAACACAGTTAATTGGTATATGAAATCAAGTTTTCATCCACCTAAGGCTCAGGTAGTATTTAGCCCAATCAACTGTTGGAGTTAAGCCCATTATGATTGTTGCCAATAGAAATTTTCTTGATGTTATCAGTCGCCTGTTAGCCAGTTTGCCGCTAGTAAGCGAGAATACAGGTAAAGTACATGGGTAAGTTATTACTGCTGTGGGCAACGTTTTTTACTTTTATGACCGCTTACTGTTACAGCTATATGCTAGTGATAAATGACAGTCCTTACTATTCTTGGCAGCAAGCCTTGCAATGTGTGATAAAAGATTGGTTGGTGTGGTTGGCCGTGTCACCATGGTTGTTACATGCTGCGTGCAACCAAAACCTCTCAACTCGTAAAGGGCGTTGGGTGTCGCTGACAACGCTCGCTTTTTGTTGTCTTATGGTGAGTAGTTACCGTGTATTAATCGAGTACTTAGTGCAAGGTTATGACGCCATTAGTACTATCTATATCTATTTTCCTCGGTATGTGGTCGCTTCTGCACTGACATTGATTACCTGTTCTTTTTATATGTATAGGTTGCGTACCGAAGCGCAGCTTAAACAATTCGAAAGTGAGCTGAGTCAGTTACAGAATGTCTCAACGAATGCCGCACAAACTTTTGTGGTATACAAAGGACAGGCTAAAGTCATCATTAGCGAACTTGATATTATCTGTATTCAAGTAAGTGGCAATTACCTGCAAATACAAACGATTGATGATAATTATTTAATGCGTAAAACCATGAAAGAGATTGAACAAGAACTGGCCGCCGATAAATTTGTACGTATTCATCGTTCCCATTTGGTTAAGCTCTCTGCAATCCACAGTATTTGTCGCTCTACACTGGACGCTAAACTACATAACCAGCAAATCTTACCCATTGGGAAAAAGTACCTTAAGTCATTGCCTCATTTTAGCTAACAGATTAGTCGGTTTTACTTAGTCACACAAATTACTAATATTTGAGTAAAGTCAGTACCTTATGTAATTTTGTTCTGTCTAGTTTGGGTCTATGAAATTTACGTGACTTTTGCAGCTATACTTGGCTTGCCTCAATCCAGTATTACAAAATTGTGGTGTTTAATGTCTAAAAGGAAAGTTAGCAATGAAAATACACTTATCAAAATTATTGTACCTCATATGTTTTCTTTCAGTCTCAGTTGTGGCTAAAGAAAGGCTGGAAGTTTATGAGGATTATTAATTAAGTACAGAAATAACTTATATGACAACAGTTAGAATAGACCCGAATATGGAGGGTGTATATTTAGCTGGCTTAAGTCAAAGCTGGGTGAAATCAGTTCAGGTTCAAAAAGAGTTAGGTTATATCAAAGACTGGAAAATATTGGCGAGTGACACGCCATTAAATGGTGATTTCAACATGGTGTTGCTCGTGACCTTCGCTAGTTTAGCCGATATGGAGCCTAGCAAGAAAAAGTACATGGCTTTTATGAAGGAGTGGGGCAGTAAAAATAAGGATAAAGTGATTGAAATATCTGCTCAATACCCAGAAATCAGAACGTTAACCGGCGAGTATCCGTTAAGAGAAATCATACTTAAAGAGTAAAACTGGTAAAAGCCAACCTAGCGTTGGCTTTTTTATGTGGTGCCTAAAACAAAAAAGCGAGATAGAAAAAATCTATGCTCGCTTTGATACTAAGAGCGAAGGATTCAAAAAAGGCTGCTCAAACAACCCTCTTTAAGCACTACATAGTGACGTATTCTTCACCGCTGGTGGGGTGAATAGCAACACATGCATCAAAATCAGCTTTAGTCGCGCCCATTTTCATGGCTACGCCAAACCCTTGTAAAATCTCATCCATACCAGCGCCAATACCATGCAGGCCCACTACTTTTTGCTCTGGGCCTGCGCATACAATTTTCATCCGAGTCATTTGTCTGTGTTTAGTTACGGCGGTGTACATAGCCGCGAAGCCAGATTTGTATACTGTGATATTGTCTTCACCGTATTCTTTATTTGCTTCTTCTTCACTTAAGCCAATAGTACCAATAGCTGGGTGGCTAAATACCACAGTAGGGATCAATGTATAATCCATATGTGCATCGGTTTGCCCATTGAATAAACGTTCTGATAGTAATCGTCCTGACTTAACCGCCACTGGGGTTAGTTCAACATAGCCAATATTGTCGCCAACGGCATAAATACCTTCTACATTGGTGTTTTGATATTTATCAACTTTGATATAGCCGCGTTCGTCTAATGCTACGCCTACTTTGTCTAAGCCTATTTTATCGTTAGATGGTTTACGACCTATGGCCCAAATAACACTGTCGGTTTCAATTGATTCGCCACTTTCAAATTCTATTGTTAGTGAGCCATCAGTATTTTTAATGACTTGTGTAGGCGTTGCATGGGTATGTAAAGTTGGGCCGTCTTGGGCCATAAGTTCCACCAAAGTTTCAGACAACATAGTGTCGAAATTTCTAAGCGGAGCATGTTTACGAACAACTAAGTGAGTTTCAGTGCCAAGGGCATGTAAAACGCCAGCCAATTCAACGGCTATGTATCCCGCTCCCACAACTACTGCGCGTTTAGGTTGCTCTGTTAATTCAAAGAAACCATTCGAGTCAATACCTAGGTCAGCGCCTGGGATGTTAGGTTGAACAGGACTTCCGCCTGTGGCGATCAAAATGTGGTCAGCCGTATAGTGTTTACCATTTACTTCAACCGTATTCTTATCAACAAAAGTAGCGAAACCTTCGATAAGTGTTACCCCATTATTGTTAAACATATTGCCGTAACTACCGTGAATACGTTTGATATAGGCTTCGCGACTGTCTACAAGTGTCTGCCAGTTGAAATTATTGACGGTGACATCAAAACCATAATCTGGTGCGTACAAATTAATGGCTTCGGCTACATGGGCACCAAACCACATTACCTTTTTAGGAACACAACCCACGTTTACACAAGTGCCACCAATTGCGGTTGCTTCTATTACTGCTACTTTTTTGCCGTGCTTTGCTGCTCGGTTCGCTGAAGCAATACCACCACTTCCACCGCCAATACAAATATAATCAAAATCTGCCATGTTTCCGCCTAGTTAAAGAATATGAATTAAAGATAATAGGTTCTGAATAAAAATGACACCGCATTTTTCAAATTGCTCTAATCAATAATATTAATTAGAGTAGAACTCCTAAAGCTAAGTTTAGTTTCAAGATTAGGGCGCTTTTATTGCAAATAAAAATGAAGCTTCATTGAGATTTCCCTTATGCACCCTTATTACTATGGTTATCTTATTTCAAAAGAGAAACATATGACTAACCCAATTCGTGATTTATCCGGCTTACCGCAGTTTTCCGCTATTAAACCTGAGCATATTCAGCCAGCTATTACCGAGGCGATTGAAGCGTGTAAAAGTAAAATCACCGAGTTACTAGCGCAAGATTCTTATACTTGGGATAGTTTAATTGCGCCGATTGAAGAGATTGATGACGAGCTTAGTCGTAAGTGGTCGCCCATTTCTAACATGAACTCTGTCGTGAGCAATGACGAGCTAAGAGAAGCACACGATGCGTGCTTGCCTGCTTTGTCAGAATATGGCACGTGGGTGGGACAAAATGCTGATTTATTTGCGGCTTATTGCCAAATAGCAGAGAGTGTTGAATTTACATCTTTGTCGGAAGCTCAGCAAAAGGTGATTAGTCAGTCTATCCGCGATTTTAAGCTGTCGGGTGTGGCACTAGAAAATACTAAAAAAACACGTTATGCCGAGATCCAAAGCCGTTTGTCTGATCTAGCATCGACTTTTAGCAATAATGTCATGGATGCAACTTTGGGGTGGTATAAACATATTACCGATCAAGCAGAGTTAGTTGGTTTGCCCGACTCTGCATTGGCGGCAGCTAAACAGGCTGCCGAGAATAAAGAATTAGATGGTTGGGTGTTTACCTTAGATATTCCTAGCTACTTGCCCATTATGACTCACGCAGACAATCGTCAATTGCGTGAAGAAATGTATCGTGCTTATACCTCTCGAGCTTCGGAGCAAGGTCCAAATGCTGGGAAGTGGGATAATACTGAGGTGATCAACGAAACACTAAGTCTACGCCAAGAGCTGGCGCATTTACTTGATTTTCAACATTACGCTGAATATTCTTTATCTACTAAAATGGCCAACTCAAGTGAGCAAGTCAATGGTTTTTTACAAGATCTAGCTAAGCGTTCAAAACCACAAGCACAGCAAGATTTGGCCGAACTTAGTGCTTATGCCAAAGAGTACTATCAAGCAGATGAGTTGCAAGCGTGGGATTTTGCTTATTACAGCGAAAAGTTAAAAGAACAAACCTATAAAATTTCAGACGAACAGCTACGCCCATATTTCCCAGAAAACACGGTTGTTGCCGGACTATTTGAGGTCGTCAAACGTTTATATAAATTGACTATTACTCAGCGTTTTGACGTAGATACATGGCATAAAGACGTGACGTTTTATGATATTCATGATGAAACTGGTGAGTTACGTGGTAGCTTTTATTTTGATTTGTATGCTCGCGAGAAAAAACGTGGTGGAGCTTGGATGGATGTATGTCAATCCAGACGTCAAAAACTGGATGGTACGCTGCAACATCCTGTTGCCTATTTAACCTGTAATTTTAATGGACCAGTGGGCGATACTCCTGCTTTATTCACTCATGACGAAGTGGTGACATTGTTCCACGAGTTTGGTCACGGTATACACCATATGTTAACTAAAATTAATGTTGGTGGTGTGTCTGGCATTCACGGAGTGGCATGGGATGCAGTAGAATTGCCAAGTCAGTTTTTAGAAAACTGGTGTTGGCAGCCTGAAGCCCTGAGTTTTATTTCTGGCCATCATGAAAGCGGCGAAGCCTTGCCTAAGATGTTACTCGATAATATGTTGGCTGCACGCAATTTCCAGTCGGCTATGCAAATGTTAAGGCAGTTAGAATTCAGTTTATTTGACTTTACCTTGCATGAGCAATTTGTCGATGCCGAATCTACTAATGTGCAAGCTTGCTTGAATGCTGTTCGTGATGAAGTGGCAGTGATTATTCCTCCTAGTTTTAACCGTTTTCAAAATAGCTTTGGGCATATATTTGCAGGTGGTTATGCTGCGGGTTATTACAGCTACAAGTGGGCAGAAGTTTTGTCATCAGATGCATTTAGTCGATTTGAAGAAGAAGGTATTTTCAATCAACAGACGGGTCATGATTTCTTGACTAATATCCTAGAAATGGGTGGCAGCAAAGAACCTATGGAATTATTTGTGGCGTTTAGAGGTCGAGAGCCTGAGGTCGATGCGTTGCTTCGCCATTCAGGTATTGCTGCCTAGCAGATATTCCAGCCAAGAGGGCATGGCTTTCTATTTTGGAAAGCTCTGCCATTCTTTCTTTTAATTAGAGCTCAATATGCAAAATCTAGAAAAATTTAGTGCAATTTATCAACGTGCTAGTGAACGTAAGGGCGGCCAAGAGATCTTAGAGTCTTTATTAGACAAGCCTTTGTCGCCAGAAGCGATTAAACAAATAGGTGACGATAGGTTCTTAGCTGAGTTTACGCAGAAAGTTTTTCAATCTGGCTTTGTGTGGCGAGTGGTGCGTAATAAGTGGCCAGACTTCGAAAGAGTATTTTTTGAATTTAATATTCAGAAAATATTGCTAATGCCTGACGAAATGCTCGAAAAAAAGGCCACCGATCCCGCAATTATTCGCAATTATAATAAAGTAAAAACCATTCGTGAAAATGCTTTAATGATTGAAGCTGTCAGTCAAGAGTATGGTAGTTTTGCTGATTTTGTTGCGAGTTGGCCAACTAACGACATTATAGGTTTGTGGGCTTATTTAAAGAAGAATGGCGCTAGATTAGGAGGAAATACAGGTTCTTATGGCCTTCGAGCGATAGGTAAAGATACCTTTTTACTCAGCAATGATGTAGTCGGGTACTTTACACAGCGAGAAATTATCTCAGGCTCTGCTCAGTCAAAACGCAGTTTAACTGCTATCCAAAATAGTTTTAACCAATTACAACAAGAAAGTGGTCGTTCATTACAAGAAATTAGCATGATTCTATCGAAAAGCGTTGGCGACAATTTCATTGAGTGAGTGTATTGATTGCTCAATAGCTCATCTGGGCTCGGGATGAGCCGAGTCTCTCGTTAACGTTCTTTTGGCATCTTGCTACGTTCGTTTTTCTAGTCATAGCCTGCTATTACCTACGAAAAACCGCCTTGCTATACACGAAAAATTTCGTTGCCAAATAGATCGTAACCCAAGCTTAACTGGGCATACTCTTTAGTGTTTGAATTGTTTGTAAAACTCAATTTGAAATTACACTGATAATCCAGATTTCTGGCTACCTAGCGGCATTTTTAAGTTGTGTTAGGAATGAGTCATCGTGAAAACTTGAACAAAAAAAACCACCTTATAAAAGGTGGTCTTCTAGTGATGGGTATAGACAATCAATTGTGTTTGCCTAGTTAATAACCGAAACTAAAGCGCGATAGATGCATCAGCTTTATTGCTTTGCACTGCTGCAATAAGTTTCGACTTACGTTCTTTCTGCCTTTGAGCTATCACTTTTATCAGCATTTGTTGTGGATGAAATTGCACTGTTGCCATTTCATTTGGATTTTGTTGTTCCATTTTTATAGAAAGCTCTTTTTGCAATGTTATGAACTGACTGTTTGTGGAAATGAGTGATGATGTGCAGTTTTCATCAACAGAATATTTACCTAGGTCCAAGCAATTAAACAAGCTCTTTTGGGTATCTTTGGCAAAAATAGAATCCCGAGCATAGGAAAAGAATGGCTACTGCTAAAATTTTATTACGCATTTGAAATTACCTCTTATTTTACTTCAACAAAATAGTAACATTTAATGCTGGTAATAGCCACAAAACAAAATCATAGTTTTGTTACAGTAATATGACAGTTATTATATATTTTAATTTCTTGGATATTTTTATTAGTAATAAGCGTTTTAATAATTTGTCGGCGTTGAATTTCCAGAACAATGTTTTTTGAGTTTTCTGGCGGCTAGGTTGCTCTATGGAAATTTGGCAATGCGCCGATTTTATTGCATTGCTAACGGATTATTCACTAGGAAATATTAAGCATATTAGATACCATCTTATTAAAATAGTATTTACAGATCGTTAACAATGAATAATTTGAAAAGGTTCCTTTTTTCCGTTTTATTAGTAACGCCATTATCTTCGATCGCTGACAATAGCAAGGTCGATGTTAACCTCAGAGCCAAGACCTTTACCAAGCCAGATGAGTTTAAAATAGATGTATGGGCTGATAATTCTCTAACCAAAAACCCTAGTTACTTTTATTTTGATTCGAAAGGGCGCATGTTTATGACTGAGCTATATCGAATTGGCAAAGGTGTGGAGGATGTTAGGCGCTTTTCTAAAGAAGCAACAATCGCCGATATCGAGATCGAAACCTTAGATGACCGTTTAGACTTATATAAGAATTTTTCTGCAGAATTTCCTGATAATCAAAAGCCAGGCGTGCCCGATAAAATTGTCTTGATTGAAGATGCCAACAACGATGGCATTGCTGATAGCAGTAAGGTGTTTGCTGACGGGTTTAATAAACCACTCGAAGGTCTTGGAGTGGGGGTGATTGAACGAGATGGCAAAGTTTACTACACCAATATACCTAGTCTTTGGGTGTTAGAAGATGAAGACAAAGATGGTGTGTCTGATAAACGCGAGGAATTGTTAACCGGTTTCGGTACTAGAGTTAGCTTTTTGGGTCATGATTTACATGGATTGGTTTGGGGACCTGCCGGCAAGTTGTATTGGTCTTTAGGAGATCGAGGTTATGATATCACGACGAAAGAAGGGGATACTCTACATCAACCAAATCATGGAGCGGTGTTCCGTTCTGATCCAGATGGTTCAAACCTAGAGGTGTTCTACCACGGTTTACGCAACCCTCAAGAGCTAGTATTTGATGAGTTTGGTAACCTCTTCACAGCTGATAATGACGGTGATCGTAGTGATACCGAGAGAGTGAATCACCTAATTGAAGGAGGTGATTCGGGGTGGCATGCTGGCCATCAGACTATCATGAGTTTTACTGATAAATTAGAGTTACGTTCGGCTAAGTATACTGGGGATAAAGATATTCCGGTAGCTTGGTTAACTAACGACATGTCGATACCTAGAAATGACAATCAACCCGCTTATATGTTGCCAGGTATATTAAAACTATTAAGAGGGCCATCAGGTTTTACTTACAACCCAACCAATTATCTGGGCGAAAAGTGGCGTAATACATTTTTCATCGCGCATTATGGCGGTTCTCAGTCCGGCTCATATATTTCTACTTTTAAAACTAAAGAGCATGGTGCGTCTTTTTTACCAATCGAAAAAACAACCTTTTTGAAAGGTGTCAATGTTAGCGACATAGACTTTGGTCCTGATGGCCGGTTTTATATTTCTGAGTTTAACTTTGGTGGTTGGAGCAACGTTAACGAAGGTGCTATTTATGCGTTAGATTTATTAGAAGCTCCAGCAAACTTAGTGAAACAACATAACGAGTTTCACGATGTTTTATTGGCTGACTATTCGACTAAGTCAGTGAGTGAGCTCGCTGACTTATTGGCAACAGATCATCAACGAATTCGCCAACAAGCACAATTTGAATTGGCTAAGCGTGGACAGCAAGCTTTCGTTCAGTTTGATGCCTTAGCTCACGACCCAAGTAAAGATGTATTTTCTCGTATTCATAGTATTTGGGGATTAAGCCAACTAGTACTAAACCATAGTATTCAAAAAGAAAAATTAGCTTCCCTTATCCCATTGTTAAATGACAAAAATGAGCAGGTAAGAATTCAATCCGCTCGAGTGTTGGGTGATCATAAAGCCAAGTTCGCCGAAAGCGCATTAATCAAAGCTCTGGCTGATAATGATGGCCAAGTAGCCATGTATGCAGCTATTGGTTTAGGCAGAATGGGTTCTAGTGGTGCTGTAAGTACGGTAATTAACAAGTTGGTCGAGGTATCCGACAAAGACTTATGGTTACGCCATGGGTTAGTGATGGCGCTTAAAGGCGTGGATAAAAAATACTGGATCCAGCACAAAAGTGCCAAGTCGAAAGATGTGCGTATGGCGGTGTTATTGGCCTTACGTGAATTGAAAGATGATCAAGTTGCCGATTTTTTACATGATGATTCTATCGCGATAGTTGATGAAGCGATTTTAGCGATTGGCGACAAGGCGTTGACTTCTGTTCGTTCTAAAGTGGCAGAGCTACTAGATAGCAAGCGTATTGCTAATACAGATGTGCAGGAGTTTGTACACCATCGCATTATTAATGCCAATTTCAATGAGGGGCGTGCTGAAGATGCTAAGCGTTTGTTGGCTTATGCTGCTGTGAAAGGCTTAAAAGAGCGTTTGGCGTCGGAAGCGCTTGCCGCTATTGAAGGGTGGAACGATCTTAATCCAATCGATACCATTACTGGTTTACCTAGCCTGGCCAACAAGTCTAGAGCGGATATCAGTCAGTTAGTTTTACAGTACTTACCCAAAATTCTAGAAAATACTGAAGGCAAAGCGTTGGTGCAGGCCATGAGTATTGCTCAGCAATTTAACTATCAGTTATCTGAAGACGTTTTAGCAAAAATAGCGCAAGACCCTAACGCAAAAAGTAACATCCGTATTCAAGCTCTTGATTTATTAGCGGAACGATTCCCTGCTCAAGGTATAGCAACGGCTAAGAAGTTACTGGACAGTAAAGCACTTGAGGTGAAAGCCGGGGCTTTAGTATTAGTGCTGGATAAAGATCATGCTGCAGGGACAGAAAAAGTTGAGCAGTTGTTAACATCAGGTTCGGTTGCTCTGCAAAAAATTGCATTATCAACAATATCTACAAAAACCACAGCTAAGATTGATGCTTGGTTGGCGTCTAAGCTAGAGGCGCTTATGGTTGGAACAGGGGAAAACGCAATTACCCTAGAGTTATTGAGTGCTGTTGAAAAGAACTCCTCATCAAAGGTTACAGCCTTGTACAGCGAGTATCAGCAAAAAATGCAAAGCAGTGATTTATTAACACAGTTTTCTGGGGCGTTGGCCGGGGGCGACAAACAAGTTGGCCGTGATATTTTTTATACCAATGGTGCTGCCCAGTGTATTCGTTGTCATATTATTAATAAGAAGGGCTCAAACGTAGGTCCAGATTTATCTGCTATCGGTAGCCAGCGTTCTGCGGAATACTTGTTACAGGCTTTAGTTGATCCAAGTGGTGCTATTGCCCCAGGGTACGGTACTTTCAATTTAACCATGCACAACGGCAGTAAAGTCAGTGGTGTGTTTACAGCAGAAACTGATAATACTATTGAGTTAGAGCAAGAAGGTAAGTTGCATCGATATAACAAATCAGACATAAAAGACATTCAACGTCCGGCATCCGGCATGCCGCCAATGAATTACATGTTGAGTAAAGCAGAAATCCGAGATGTTGTGGCGTTTTTAAGCTCGCTCAAAGGTAAAGGTAAAAAAGCAAAAATCTCTCATTAATATTAAATGAGAGTTTATCAGGCAACTAATATACGTGACTAAAGGTGTTAAAAATGAAGAAAATTTTACTGTCTTGCTACTTGGTGCTGACCTTGATCGGGTTATCAGCTTGTGGTTCCCAACAACAACCTAATACAAAAGTTAATGTACCACCAATCAGCGTACAACTGTGGTCGGTGAAGGGCGCATTGAAAGCAGATTTTAAAGGTACTTTGGAAGAGCTTGCTGGCATGGGTTTTCAAGGGGTGGAGTTTGCGGGGGATTTTGGTCCTTATGCAAGTGACCCAGTTGGGCTTAAAAACTACTTAACTTCAATTGGTTTACAGGCCAGTGGTGCTCATGTCGGTTTTAAAGACTTAGGAGATGACAAGCTTGATAAAACCCTAGATTTCTTAAAAGCGGTAGGAATCGATATGGTCATCATTCCTTACGACGCCCGAGCATTTGAAGCAAGTGGCGTACACAGTTTGACCGTTGATTTAGTTAGTCTATCGGCAAAACTGGCCAAGAAAAATATGGTCATTGGTTATCATAACCACGACCATGAATTCAACACGTATCTCGATGCAACGTATTGGGACTACATCGCCAAAAACACACCGCAAAGTGTGTTGTTACAATTGGATGTGGGGTGGGTGAACTTTGCCGGTAAAGACCCTGTTGAGTATGTTAAACGTTATCCAGGACGCACGCTAACCACACACCTTAAAATTCGTCATTACCATGGGCCTAACAGAACCCCACAAGGTGCAAGCCCTATCTTAGGGGATGATAATTATGACTGGGGAACATTAATAACCACCCAAGCTAAAGTTGGCGGTACGCGCTGGTTAGTAGTAGAACAAGAGGAATATCCAGACGGGTTATCGTCTATGCAAGCGGTAGCAAAGTCGAAAGCCGGGTTAGACAAAATCATTAGTGAGCTTTAATTTCATGCGTTAATTTCTTCAGCCGATGAGTCGAATCTCGGCTGAAGACCTTTCGTTACATCTTCAGTTTAAAAAGCTACAAACATTCTCTGTTGGCAAGGGACATATTTGGGTAAACTATCGCTATATTCTACTCAAGGAGCTGTCATGAGCGCGCCTGAAACTCCAGATAATCAAACGCAACAAGAACAAACCACCCATTTTGGTTTTAAACAAGTCGATAAAAACCAAAAAGTGAACATGGTCAAAGACGTGTTTCAATCAGTAGCAGCCAAATACGACATTATGAATGATCTAATGTCTATGGGTATCCATCGGTTATGGAAACGTTACACAATCGACTGTAGCGGTGTTAGAGCGGGGCATAAAGTGCTCGATTTAGCCGGTGGAACGGGTGATTTAACCGCAAAATTTTCTCGTATAGTGGGCGAATCAGGGCAGGTAGTGTTAGCTGATATCAATGATGCTATGCTAAAAGTTGGTCGTGACAAACTTAGAGACAAAGGCATTGTAGGCAACGTCGAGTATGTTCAAGCCAATGCTGAAGAGCTACCTTTCCCAGATAATACCTTTGATATTATTACCATCGCCTTTGGGTTGCGAAATGTAACAGACAAAGATAAAGCGTTAGCGTCTATGTTTCGTGTATTAAAACCAGGCGGACGATTGTTAGTATTAGAGTTTTCTAAGCCAACACACGAAGTGTTGAACAAAGCCTACGATATGTATTCATTTCATCTGTTGCCAAAAATTGGCAAGTTAGTGGCGAATGATGCTGACAGTTACCAATATTTGGCTGAGTCTATTCGTATGCATCCAGAACAAGAGGTGCTTAAAAGTATGATGGATGCCGTGGGTTTTGAGCAAACCACCTATCAAAACCTAACGGGTGGAATTGTCGCGTTACATCGAGGTTTTAAATTTTAATATGCCTTTATTGCAACTCATCACTTCAGGTATTGAGCTAGCAATGAATCGGTTGCTGCAGCTTGATGCTGACAGTCAAGATCGTTTGCAAAAGCTGTCAGGGCGCTCTTTACAAGTCGAGATAGTAGAGCTTCCTTGGCCATTACTATTTAGTTTTTCAGAACAGATTGATGTAAGGGCAGTCATGCCTGAGTCTGCAGAAGAACCGAAAGCCCAAGCCGCAGATTGTTTGATTGAGCTGAATTTAGAAACGCTGCCAAAGCTGCAAGATAGCAGTCAATTGACTCAACTGATCCAACAGAAAAAGTTGAATTTGATCGGTGATATTTACGTTGCCCAAACGTTTAGCTCCTTGCTTAAAGAGCTAGACATTGACTGGGAAGAACAACTCTCTAAATACACGGGGGATGTGGTGGCCCATCAAACATTTTCTAGCCTAAAGAGTCTTTTTGAAAAAGCTAAGCAGGGATTAAGTGAAGGGGCAGAAAAACTAAGCAACAACCTGACCCAAACAGATTCAATAGCAGTGAGTCAGAATGAAGTCATTCTATTTAGTGAACACGTATCTGAGCTAAGAGGTAATAGCGAACGGTTAGCCGCCAGAGTCGCTCTGCTAGAACGAGCAGTTGCACAGCAAGCTAACGCTGAGCCATCAGCCATCAGCCCTAAGATATCTAAATTAACTAAGGAACCCCCAAAGCAGTGAGAATTTTTCGCCTATATCATATTAATAAAGTTATGTTAGAGCATGGCTTAGACGAAATGATCCCAAATAAGTGGTTACCTTGGTACGCAAAATTAGGGCGAGGGTTGTTTTTTTGGTTAGCAAATAAACATAAAGATAAGTCTGAAGGTGTTCGTATTCGCTTAGCTTTGCAATCTCTTGGTCCAGTATTTATTAAATTTGGCCAAATGCTATCAACTCGCAAAGATTTGTTGCCAGCGGATATCGCCAAAGAGCTCAGTATCTTACAAGACCAAGTCGAACCTTTTGATAGCGAACAAGCTCAGCAAATTATTCGTCATGCTTTTGGCCTTACTTCTATCGATCAGCTTTTTAGTGAGTTTACAACCAAACCGTTAGCGTCTGCATCTATTGCTCAAGTGCATTCTGCTAAATTGAAAAGCAACAACGAAAATGTGGTTGTGAAAGTTATACGTCCAAACATCAAGCAGACAATTCAATCTGATATTGAGCTAATGCGCACCTTAGCTAGCGTGTTACAAAACCTATTGCCAGACGGTAAACGCTTACGCCCAGTCGAAGTAGTGGGTGAATACGAGAGAACTATCATCGATGAACTTGATTTGACGCACGAAGCGGCGAATGGTATTCAATTCAAGCAGAACTTTGAAAATTCAGCTGCGCTATATGTGCCTAAAATTTACAGTGAATATTGTCATCGAAATGTGATGGTGATGGAGCGGATTTATGGTACGCCTATTTCTGATATCGAGCAATTACAGGCTCGTAATACCAATTTGAAAAGACTGGCTGAGCGAGGGGTTGAAGTATTTTTTACGCAGGTTTTTCGTGACAGCTTTTTTCATGCAGATATGCACTCAGGGAATATTTTTGTGGCATACGATAACCCACAAGATCCACAATACATCACCATCGACTTTGGCATTGTAGGCACCTTAACCCGAGAAGATAAACGCTATTTGGCTGAGAACTTTATTGCGTTTTTTAACAGTAATTATCGCAAGGTGGCAGAGTTACATGTTGATTCAGGCTGGGTGCCATCAGATACCGACATCGATGATTTTGAAGCTTCAATTCGTAAAGTGTGTGAGCCCATTTTTAAGAAGCCTTTAGCTGAAATCGAATTTAGCAATGTATTGTTGCAGCTTTTTAACACCGCGCGCCGGTTTAATATGGTGATCCAACCACAGTTGGTCTTATTACAAAAAACCTTGTTGTATATTGAAGGTTTGGGACGCCAATTAGATCCCCAGTTAGATTTATGGCAAACCGCTAAACCTTTTCTAGAAAATTGGTTGAAAGAGCAGATCGGCTTCAAGGCGATGTACAATAAAATTTCTGCAAATTTACCTTACTGGTCGGAAAAATTGCCAGAGATACCTGATTTGGTATACGACAGCCTTAAACAAGTCAAAACTTTGCCAGAGCAGCAAAGACAGCAATTTGAAAAACAGCAACTACAGCTCAAGCAACAACACCGAAGTAGCCAATTAGTCATGGTAGGTTGTAGTTTGATTATTGTGGCTAGCATTTTACCTATTTATCAACATTTAGTGTGGCCTAGCGTAACGTGTGCGGGGGTGGGTGTGCTGAGCTGGATCCTAGCTTGGAATAGTAAAAAGCTTTAACCGTCTGTTTGCTAGAACTTACAAAAAGTGGCCTTCAAACCTGAGAGCCATACCGAGGGATGGAGAGAAATCTTCGTCTCTTCGACACATGACAAAAGGTTCTACTTCAAAAAATAGCCATTTGCGTAGTGTATTTCTGCGCCAGCGAAAGCTTATTAAGTATTCGTCAATTTGATAGTTTGGCCTACTACTTCCTTCAATGTAAAGCCCAGAAACCAATGCATTATTCTCATCAATTTGCTTGAGTTGTTGTAGGTTGTGCTGCCATAACCAATCATTTTCTCGATCACGAAAGTAAAAATGATTGTTTTGTCGAATGATTGATTTTTCATTTTTTTGATAACTTAAACGCCATGAAAAGTCTGCTCCCAATCGATCTCTAGAATAATAGTAAGCAGATGTTTCCCAACTTAATGTTGTTTGCTTGGATAAAAAATGAGCTTGTCGGTAGCGGCTTTTGGCAAATAGTTGGAATCTTCGGCCAGCTCCAATGCGGTGTGAAAATCCACTGTCTGGCTTGCTCTTCCAACGCAGGGCCAAACTGAAGCGATTCTGTTCTGGAGTGTCTTGATTACGCAGCACGCTCAATGGGGTATCGGACTCTTGATCGCTATCGTCGGAGAAAACGATGTCCGCTCTGTTTTTCAAATTGGGCAGTTTAAATCTCACTTTAAAGCGAGTTTCGAATTTACTGAAGTCCCTGCTTCTAGGTTCCCAGCCCAATCTAATTCGAGACTCTCCTGCAGCGGTTTGCGTCGCATTGAAGTCTTTTAACACGAAAAAGTCATCAAACCACACCGCGGTTGAACTGACAGAATCGACCACGCCTTCGTGGACAGAATCTAACCATGGGAGTGGCTGCTCCTTTTCTTGTGCCTGCGCCGAACTGGTAAATATAAGGGCAAGGCTCAAAAAAATAATTCTTATCAAATTTTTTCCTATTGTTGTATATCAATTCGCATACGGACGGTTGAATATTGAGCGATCATCTACACATTTGAACTACAGTGTAAATTAAACTTCCCTTAGTTTAAAACAAGCTTTTTGTAAAACTGCAGTCGTTGATTTTAGATGGATTAATGACTGCATCGCAGAACAGAAAATTTGCAACTTTTCTATTTGATTTTTACAAGTTAACACATCAAACTCAGTGACCTTTCGGTTAAGAACCGTATAATGACACTTATTATGTATTTTGGAGTATTTTATGTTTGGCATTAGCCCTATGCAGCTTTTGATTATATTAGCAATTGTGATTTTGTTGTTTGGCACAAAAAAATTGCGCGGTATCGGCGGTGATTTAGGTGGCGCTTTAAAAGGCTTTAAAAAAGCCATGAGTGACGAAGATAAAGACGCTGACTTTAAGAAAACAGATGAGAAGCCTGACGAAAAAGTAGAAGATAAAACTGCTGCTGCGGCTGAAAATAAAGTAAAAGAAACCAAGAGCGAACAGAAAGAGTCTAGTTAATGTTTGATATTGGCTTTTTTGAACTGTTAATTATTGCTGGGTTAGCTTTGGTGGTCTTAGGGCCAGAAAGGTTGCCTATGGTGCTATACGTTCTACTATGAAAACTATTCGTAGTGTTAAAAGTGTGGCGAATGGATTTAAACAAGAAGTCGAACAACAATTTAAAATTCATGAATTGCACGAAAACTTAAAAAAAGCCGAGCAACAAAACCTAGAAAACTTGTCTCCTGAGTTACAAGAGTCTGTTGACGAACTTCGTGAAGCGGCGAAATCTGTACAAAAACCCTATTCTAAAGAGTAATCATGAATGGCTGAAGCTAACAGCTTAGTTGCACACTTAATTGAGCTTAGAAGTCGTGTAATTAAAGCGTTTTTAAGTGTCCTTGTTGTTTTTTTATGCTTGGTTTATTTTGCCCAGGATTTGTACCATTGGTTAGCAACGCCCCTGTTGGATACCCTTCCTGAACAAGCCGAAATGATTGCAACTGACGTTGCCTCGCCTTTCTTTGCGCCCTTTAAATTGACTATGGTGCTGTCGTTTTTTATTGCCATACCTATGGTGTTTTATCAAATGTGGGGATTTATCGCGCCGGGCTTGTATCAAAACGAAAAACGCTTAGTTGCTCCATTGTTGTTCTCTAGCACGTTGCTTTTTTATTTAGGTATGGCGTTTGCGTACTACGTGGTATTTCCACTAGCATTTGCTTTTTTCACAAGTGTCGCGCCTGAAGGGGTGGTAATTAACACCGACATCAGTAGTTACCTAAATTTTGTGCTGAAAATATTTTTTGCTTTTGGTTTGTCCTTTGAAATTCCGGTAGCCATAGTGTTAATGTGCTGGACCGGAATGACCACGCCAGACGCACTTCGAGCCAAACGACCTTATGTTATCGTTGGCGTATTTGTGGTGGGGATGTTGTTGACGCCACCCGATATTATCTCGCAGACTTTGCTGGCGATACCCATGTGGATTTTATTTGAATTCGGTATCATTGTTGGGGCTATTTACTCCCGTAAAAAAACAGCCGAAGTCGATGGACAAACAGATACTGAAGCTGATCACGAAACAGAAAACAAAAATGAAAAAGCGTAGCAATCCGTTATTGTGGCGTTAAGTTTTGTTGGTTAGAGTAGAATGTTTATCAACATCTTCATAAAGAGAAATTGAGTTATGTCTTGGTGTGATATAGGTGTTAACTTTATCGATAGCAGGCTGGAAGTTGAACCGGTAATTGCTCGTTCTCTAGAAGCCGAGGTTAACCAGATTATCATTACCGGTACATCTGTTAATGTCAGTAAAGCGGCAATTGATTTAGCGCAATCTTCCCCTAAGCACCTATTTTCGACGGTAGGCGTGCACCCCCATCATGCAAGTGAGTTTAATGCACAAACTCAGAATACTTTACGCAAGCTTGCGGTATCGTCTCAAGTTGTCGCCATTGGCGAATGCGGCCTTGACTACAATCGAAACTTTTCTACACCAGCGGAACAAATCTACGCTTTTGAACAACAACTTGAACTTGCATGCGAACTGAAGTTGCCTGTGTTTTTGCACGAGCGTGATGCCTTCGATGAGCAACTTAATTTACTCAAAAAGTATCAAAATCAGTTAATGGGCGGCGTGGCTCATTGCTTCACAGGCACGATTGAACAGATGCAAGCCTACTTAGATTTAGGCTTGTTTATTGGGATTACTGGATGGGTTTGTGATCCTAAAAGAGGAGAAGCATTAAGAGCAGCGGTAAAAGCCCTACCTATTGAACGTTTGCTACTCGAAACAGATGCTCCATATTTGAGACCTAAAGGCTTAGCCAACAATAGAAAGGTCGATAAAGGCAATAATGAGCCAGCCTATCTTCCTTACATTGCCGAACACGTTGCCAATATCATGCAGCTAGATTTACTTACAGTGCGAAATGCCAGTATGAATAACAGTCAAATGCTTTTTGCTCTACCCAGCAATGAGGCAAAAAATGCGTAAAAAGATACTTAATCTAGGCGTTAATGCCGAGACATTTATTGCCCTGGGGTTTAGTACGTTTTTTTAGTGGTGTTTTTCAATATTGTTTCAGCCCATCAAGATAACTTTGTTGTTGGCCTATTTTTGGGTGCCATCACTGTGGTGGGGCTGATAAATTTTTTGGCATATATTTATACTTCATCTTGTCGCTTTTTGATTTACTGTATTTTAGTCATTTTTTGGGGGGAGCACTTGCCTCATTTTATGGGGTAAACGATAGATTTATTTGGCCTGATAACGTGTGGCTGCAACAATATTCGCTGCAAATTTTTGTCAACTTAAGCCTATGTTTATCTTTAGTTTTTACTTATTTTTTATTGCAAATTTGGCTGTACAGTAAATGGGTTGGTCGGGTACTCATCAGCACTGCGGCATTATTGCTACTAAATTTAGTAATAGGCCTTTTCCTGCCCCCGGCTCACCAAATGCTCAGTGTCGTGCTTCCTTTCGTTTTGACGAGTACCTTAATTGTATTTACAGGGATAGGGTTGTGGCTTAAAGACGTTGTTATGGCGCAAAGTTACACACTCGCTTGGTGCTTATTTATAGTTTGTAGTTTTTTATTTGGGATGCAACAGCTAGGGTTGTGGAGTGCCCCTCAATCTACTCTATTGCTTGGCGCTGTGCTTAAAATTGGCTGGATAACCCTTACCTTAGTTGTTAGTTATCATCGACAAAAACAAGAATTGCTAACGAAGAAAATCGATTACTTGGAGAATGATAAAATCTCTTTTTTGGAGGAGATCCAAGCCTTGAGTTCCACCGATGAAGCCACCGAAGCATTAGAATATAAAATGCAAGAGCGAACGCTAGAGTTAGAAGTTGCGTTGCGAGAGCTATCTGATAGGAATCGTGAGCTAGAAGAAAAAAACACCTTAGATGGGTTAACCGGTATGCGTAACCGCAGCTATTTTGATAAAAAGCTTGTCGCTGAAGTTCGCCGAAGTCGCCGAGAGCAGACGCAACTATCAGTAGTGATGTTAGATATTGATTATTTCAAAAAGGTCAATGACAACTATGGGCACTTGATAGGTGATGAATGTATAAAAGCCGTCGCGCAACAAATTCAAGCCGCGTTAAAACGCCCGAGTGACGAAGCGTGTCGCTTTGGAGGAGAGGAGTTCGCGTTAATATTACCCAATACAGAGCTTCAAGGTGCGATAGCGGTAGTGGAAAATATAAGGATAAATATTGAAAATACGCCTATACAAGTAGGTGAGGTAAGCATAAATATAACGATTAGTGCTGGTATCGGTTGCGCTGTTGCCGATTTGTCGATGCCTGAAGACGCAATATTAGCGTTAGCCGATCAGCAATTATACAAGGCCAAAAATGCAGGCCGCAATCAAGTGTTAGCTAGTAGCACGATTGAACAAGATACATAGGAGTAATGATGCACGAACAATTTCCTAATAGCCGCTTAAGAAGGCTGCGTAAACATGACTTCACTCGTAACTTAGTGGCAGAAAATCGCTTGTCTGTAAACGATCTAATTTATCCAATGTTTGTATTAGAAGGAGAAAACCAAAAAGAAATGGTGCCTTCTATGCCCGGTGTAGAAAGGTTATCAATAGACTTGTTGGTGAAAGAAGCTCATTTATTGGTTGAGCTTGGGATCCCGGCTATAGCGTTGTTTCCTGTTACCCCAGCCACTGCTAAGTCTTTGCATGCGGAAGAAGCTTATAATCCACAAGGGTTAGCGCAAAGGGCTGTGCGCGCGCTTAAAAAGGCTGTGCCAGAGTTGGGTGTGATTACAGATGTTGCCCTTGACCCTTTCACTTCACACGGTCAGGATGGATTGATTGATGAGTCTGGCTATGTCTTGAATGATGAAACCATAGAGGTGTTGATCAAACAAGCATTGTCTCATGCTGAAGCGGGTGCTGATATTGTTGCGCCGTCTGACATGATGGATGGGCGCATTGGGGCGATTCGCCAAGCGCTAGAACACAATGGCTATATTAATACGTGCATCTTGGCGTACTCTGCTAAATATGCGTCTGCTTATTACGGGCCATTCCGTGATGCGGTCGGCTCTTCAGGGAATATTAAAGGCGGCGACAAAAAAAGCTATCAAATGGATCCTGCTAATTCAGACGAAGCAATACGAGAAATTGCTCTAGATTTACAAGAAGGTGCAGACATGGTGATGGTAAAGCCAGGAATGCCGTATCTAGATATTGTGCGCCGTTGTAAAGAGGAATGTAAAGTTCCGACCTTTGCCTATCAAGTCAGTGGCGAGTATGCCATGCATAAAGCCGCATTTGCCAACGGTTGGCTAAATGAAGAGCAAGTTATTTTAGAATCATTGCTAGCATTTAAACGAGCAGGTGCTGATGGAATCTTAACTTACTTTGCGAAACAAGCCGCGCAGTTGCTTGATACTAAAGGTTAACACCGATAATTAGGGTTACAATAACGTTAAAAGCGCTTTCACAGGCATCGGCCTGTGAAAGTAGAATCCCTGATAAGCGCTAATTCCTCGAGACTGTAAGTATTGTAACTCGGTATCTGTTTCAACCCCTTCAGCGATGCATTCCAGCTGTGAGTAGTTGCATATATCTTTGACAGCGTTGACAATCACTTGATGATATTCGGATGCATCTATTTGACTGACAAAGCTGCGGTCAATTTTGATGGTTTTTAAGGGCAATTTATTTAGATAAGAAAGTGATGAGTAACCGCTGCCAAAATCATCCAACATGCACTCAATATGAAACTCTCGCAATTGCAACATTTTACGAATAGCCAAGTCGATATTATCAATGGCTACTCCTTCAGTAATCTCTATTCTAATTTGATTACCGTTAATATTGTAAGTTTCTAAGAGCCTCACCACGTCTTGTACAAAGCTGGGTTGATTAAACTGTCGCGGGCTAACATTGACGCTGATGTAATTCAAGCTATCTGGCTTACCTAAGTCTTTTAATCTATTGAGCAGTTTACATGCTTCTGCCAATACCCATTTCCCTAGCTCTATTATTAATCCTGATTCTTCTGCCACTGGGATGAAATCTGCTGGACTCACTTGACCCAACTGGCCGTTATTCCAGCGCAACAGAGCTTCAGCCCCCATTATTTGATTATGAGCGTTAACCAATGGTTGATAATGTACCTCTAGCTCATGACGTTCTATTGCATACTTTAAGTGATTTTCTACTTGGGTGTGTTTTTCAGCTAAAGACTGTAAGTCCTTTGTGAAAAAATTAAAGCCGTTTCGGTTGCCATGTTTGATGCTGTACATGGCGATGTCTGCGCGGCGAATGACAGTGTTTGCTTGTTGCTCAATGCTTTTTGATGCAGCATTTTCAGCCGGTACTAAGCTAATACCTGTACTAATGGAAATGCTAAGACTGTTATCTTCGATATAAATGGGTTTCGCTACTTGTAGCGATAATTTCTCGGCAATGCGTTTCGCTTTTTCTATGGCTGATTGCCTATCGGTGGACAAGTTTTTGGCCAGCAAAATAAACTCGTCACCACCCATTCGTGCCAAGGTGTCTTCCTCGCTAGTCGAGTTGAGTAGACGTTGAGCTACGAACTTTAGTACTTGGTCGCCGACGTTATGTCCATAGCTGTCATTGATAACTTTGAACCTGTCTAAGTCAATAAAAAAGACTGCACTAAAGCATCTGCCTTGCGCAGCTTCGTGTAAAGCTTCACGCAGCTTGAGGTTTAGCATTTTACGATTAGGTAAGCTGGTAAGTGGGTCTAATAAAGATTGTTGAATCAGTAATTGTTCTGCTTGTTTTCTGGCTTCTATTTCAGCCTTTAAATTTTGATGCTCAATACATGCTTGGCAGCTGTTAGCTAACTTCTCTAATAGAGGGAGCAAAGCATGCAAGATCATCGTATCAATCGCTTTGTGTTTTCGCTCTAAGATCAACACACCAAAATGGGGGATCACAAAGAAATAATAAAAATAATCGTTCAACTCATGTTCAACATAAGTTCCGTTTTGTTGGCTAAACAGCGCACAGGCTTTGTCTTGCAGCCAATCTCGAGATGTTTGGCTTTGTTGTGGAAAAGACAAGCAGGTGTCGCTGGTACCGTCTAATTGATGAGCAGCATTGCTAAGATTATAGGTTATAGTGACGGCACTAAGACTAAGGCGATGTTGTGCTCTTTGAATAAAGGCATGTAGCATTTGTTCTAATTCTAGGCCTAAACCTATATTCATCGATAGCTCATGTTGTATCGAAACAAGTTGCAGGGTGCGATTCATAGCGGCATTCCTTATTTGCCTTCGAACATGGCTACAACGGCTGTCTTATTATGAAAATGGATCGCGCCCGATTGGCCAGAGGCAATCTCACCCAATACAAGGGCACCAAATAAAACTTCATTGTGACTCAATTCTGCCGAAATCTGGCTTAGTTCAGCATTAAAGTCATCTTCTAAAAATAACTTACGACTAATGCAATCAAAAATCATTGCCGCTGGATGCTGCATATTGTTACTTATTTTTTGCACGGCCTGTACTGCGGCATCAATTAACTTGGTATGTTGACCATCTAAAACATACAGCATAGTGTTTTCTGGCACTTTTCCTACGCAGACTAAACTTTCTTGCTCAACGGTTACTGGGTCTCTCACTAATACGTCATCGTCTAAACGTTCCATACCAAATGGATAGGTTTTTGCTATTTCAAAAAAATCATGTTCACTAAATAATCGACCATCGTGTTGTTCTACGACCTGTTTATAAATTGCTAGCGCAGGTTGGAAGTTAAGTTGCAATATGCGGTTATCATCTACTTGATTGGCTAAGTAAGGGCCTGCTAATTTAGTCCAGCCATGACCAATGGCTAATTGCGTTTCTAATTGCAAAGCAATAACCACCATAGCGTCTTGGAGCAGCCCTTGGTTAGTGATTAGACAGGGTTTATGCTCAAAACTTAATGAGCCCGCGCCCCCGCCAAACACCTGTTGGGTTTGGCCAAATTGCAAAAATATTTGATTAAGCGCATGATCTATATTGCGAGCAAGACCATCTACCAAAACCATCAATGATTGATGACTCGTTAGATTAAAGCAAAACTCAAATTCCTGGGCGCGCTCTAAGTCTTGAAAAATGTTGATATCAAGGGGCACTCTTATCGGAACAAAAATAATTCCTTGTTCCTTTGTTTCGTTATCCAATACTAAAGACGGAAATATGCCACCAAATATAGGGATGGGGATAGACTTAAGAAATGCGTCAAACGCGGAGAATTTATCTAGAGTTTGCTCGCAACATAAAATCAAAATACCTGAAGGAGCTTGAAGTAGCACGCTTTCAAGTAGGTTTGTTAGGTTGTCAGAAGCTATGTCAGTTGAGTACTCAACCGAGCCAAACAGTAAACTCATTTAGGTCATGATATCCATATTGAAACTAAAATTACTGATTATCAAAGTACAGCCCGCGAATCATTGCGGCCTTTAATCTAGCGTCGCTAATCCGCGCTCAGGTTATTTAGTTTATCCATACTGGTTATTTGAAATATACCCCTAAAAACAATGTCTTGTCACTAGAAACATTCTAATTTCCAACCCACTTTATGCTGCTGCCATTTTTCATTTGCCAGCTCCGCGTCAATCAATGGGTGGGATTTCAACCACTTTTCTGGGAATTGAATCGTCCAATTCCCCTCTTTAATTGTTAGGCTAAACTCGGCCAGCATATGATCTTTTCGACGAATGGATAAAATGCTAGAAAGGCGCAATATGCGACTCAATACCATTAGAATATCCCTCACGTCTGCATGAAAGGTTTCAAATATTTCCAGTTTAATTTCTTGTCTATGGCTTTGTACTAAGGCTTTGATGCCCGTCTGTTGTTGTTGTGTGTATCCCACTAAAGGTAAGTAACTAAGAATATAGGCACCGTGCAAATGAAATTGTTTATATTCTATGTGCATGCCCAACTCACTGAGCATAGAAGCGGCAATTAATATTGGTTCACAATCGATTTTTCGTAAATCGATTTGATTTTGTACCTGCTTAAATAGGTTCAAAGACAGATTTTTCACTCGGTGAGCATGAGTTGAGTCGATATGGAAACGCTCAATGGTTTGTTCTAATGTTTGAGCTCGTCGATCGTTTTGCTGCATATTATCCAACATGCCATAGATTAACCCTTCTCTTAGGGCACCGCCTGAAATTTGCATTTCTTCTATGCTTAATTGCTCAAACAGGGCGATTAAAATAGCTAAACCACTCGGAAATATGGCTCTTCGTGCTTCTGTTAGGCCGTCTATTTCAAGTAAATCTATCGACGTGCAGTCAATACACTGTTGTCTTAAATTATGTAAATAATCTAAACGAATTGCGTCGCTAATACCTTGTGTGACCAAAATCTCAACAATTGCTTGAGGGGTGCCCGAAGCGCCCAAACATTGCTGCCAACTAAAATTCAAAAACTCATTGGTGACGGGGTTTAATAATGCTTTTGCGTGCTCAATGGCGTGCTCAAAAGCCTGAGAGGAAATAACACCGTCGGCAAAAAAACGTTCTTTAAATGTTACACAGCCCATATTCAAACTGACTAAATGAATAGGTGACATATCATTGCCAACAATGATTTCAGTACTGGCGCCTCCTATATCAATAACTAAGGAATTACCTTGGTTAGCAGATGTGTAAGCAACCCCTAAATATATTTGTCGCGCTTCTTCTTCGCCATCAATAATATTTAACTTATGCTGTAAAATTTGTTCTGCACGCTTGATAAAAACATCGGCATTAGCGGCTAGGCGTAATGTGGCCGTGCCGACGATCTTAATATTTGCTAGAGGAATATCTTGTAGGCGTTCGGCAAATATTTCTAAGCATTTCCAGCCGCGCTCCAGACTTGCTTGATCAAGATACATATTTTCATCTAAACCAGCAGCTAATCGAACTTTTTGTTTTACTTTTCCAATTGTATGTACGCTGCCGGCAGAGACCCTAACCACCACCATGTGGAAACTATTAGAGCCTAAATCGACAGCTGCATATAACTGCTCAGGTTGAGCAAAAGAAGTGACGGTTTGAGTAGTATTCATTTTCTATTTGGACGAGACCCCGTAGGACGTCTTTGTGGACGTTTACCGTTTTGCATACGTTTCTTGTATCGGGGTTTAGGCGGTTCAACATCTTTAATTAAATCGGCTGGATTATACTCTGATACTGGAATAGCATGTTGAACATACTCTTCAATTGCAGGTAAATTTAACGAGTATTTTTCACATGCGAAACTGATAGAGCTACCACTTTGGCCTGCTCGACCTGTTCTGCCTATACGGTGCACATAATCTTCCGCATCATCAGGCAAATCATAGTTAAATACATGGCTCACTGAAGCAATGTGTAAACCACGCGCCGCCACATCTGTTGCCACTAAAATATCGATATTTCCAGAAGTGAAATCTTCAAGAATTTTTAAACGCTTATTTTGTGGCACATCACCACCTAGCAAACCTACTCTATGGTTGTCGGCCTTTAACCAGTCGGTGACTCTTTCGCAACTGTGCTTAGTATTGGCAAATACAATGGCTTTTTCTGGCCATTCTTCTTCCATTAGAGTTAATAATAAGTAGGGCTTATCTTCGTCAGAAGGATAAAATAATTCTTCTTTTACGCGTTCTGCGGTTTTACGCTCTGGTTCAATTTGCACATGCGTTGGGTTGTTCATGTGTTCATAAGCCAATTCTTGTACGCGATACGACAACGTCGCTGAAAATAGCATGCTCAAACGTTCAGTCGGCTTGGGCATTTTTCGGAATAAATAACGAATGTCTTTGATAAAGCCTAAATCAAACATTCTATCGGCTTCATCTAGTACTGCGACTTGAATACCTTCTAGCGAAAAAATATCCTGCTTGTAGTAATCAATGATCCTACCGGTGGTGCCGATAATAATATCTACACCTTCTTGTAACTTTTCACGTTGACTTTGGTAACCTTCGCCCCCATAAATCAATCCAAGGGACAGCCCTGTGTGTTTACTAAGCAACTCTGCATCATTAAAAATTTGCACGGCTAGTTCACGAGTGGGAGCCATAATGATAGCCCTAGGTTGACGCTTTGAGTCTTGAGGGTTAGACAACAAATAATGAAAAGTGGCAACCAAAAATGCTATGGTTTTGCCCGTTCCAGTTTGTGCTTGGCCTGCAATATCGTTACCTTCTAAAAGAGGTGGCAAGCTCAAAGCCTGAATAGGTGTGCAGTGATTAAAGTTAGCGGCAGATAATGCCTCGACAACCTGCTTATTTATGGCAAGATCTGAAAAATGTGTATCGGTTAAGTGTGTAGTTTGCATAGCTTATAGCTTATCGTTGCTTGCATTAAAAACCAGTTTCTATATAACAATCATAACCGCGCTTTATTAACTAAAGCGACAGTAAAAATTACGGAGAAAAAAATGAGCGACAAAATTATCACCTTGTCTGACGATAGTTTCGAGGCCGATGTTATCAATGCTGCTGGTCCTGTGTTAGTTGACTTTTGGGCTGAATGGTGTGGCCCCTGTAAAATGATCGCGCCAATTTTACTTGAAATAGCTGACGAATTTGAAGGCAAGTTAACAGTTGGCAAGCTGAATGTCGACGAAAATAACGAAACTCCTCCAAAGTATGGCATCAGAGGTATCCCAACTTTATTGTTATTTAAAGATGGAAATGTTGCTGCGACTAAAGTTGGAGCATTGTCTAAGGCTCAATTAATCGAGTTCTTAAACGAAAATGTATAACGATTAAGGTTATGCTTTAAACACAAAAAACTCAGTATTATCTGAGTTTTTTTGTGTATTGATACTCTGAATAGTGACGCCTATGCGTTATTATTCGGTGTTGATTTTTTTAACAAATGAACCAAACTGACTATAGAGCGAACAATTTTATAGACTCAATGGATTTTTGATGGTAGATTTTGTATTGTTCTCACCTGAACAGATCCTTTATTTTATTTTGCTCAACTCAAAGATAATAAATAAGTAAATACTATTGAATCATTCAATCAAACTTGACTGTAAAGCCAAGCTTTTAGCAAAAAAGACCCACCAATTATGAACCTAACGGAACTCAAGAATAAACCGATCAGCGAACTGGTTAAACTAGCCGAAGAAATGAAGCTAGAAAACATGGCTCGTGCACGTAAACAAGACATCATCTTTTCCATCTTAAAATCTCACGCGAAAAGCGGTGAAGACATATTTGGCAACGGTGTATTGGAAATACTTCAAGACGGCTTTGGATTCTTGCGCTCCAATGATTCATCTTATTTAGCTGGGCCGGATGATATCTATGTTTCTCCGAGTCAAATTCGACGTTTTAATTTGCGTACCGGCGACACAATTTCCGGAAAAATTCGTCCACCAAAGGACAGTGAACGTTATTTCGCACTACTGAAAATAGCTGAAGTAAACTACGACCGTCCGGAAAATTCTCGCAACAAAATCTTATTCGAAAACTTAACTCCCCTTCATGCCAACGAACGTTTAACAATGGAACGTGGTAATGGCAGCAGTGAAGATATTACTGCTAGGGTGTTAGATTTAGCATCGCCAATTGGCCGTGGCCAGCGTGGATTAATCGTTGCTCCACCTAAAGCGGGTAAAACCTTGCTACTACAAAATATCGCGCAATCTATTGCGGCTAACCATCCTGAATGTTTGTTAATGGTATTGTTAATTGACGAACGACCAGAAGAAGTAACCGAAATGCAACGCCTTGTGCGCGGTGAAGTGGTCGCCTCTACCTTTGATGAGCCAGCTAGCAGACACGTGCAAGTGGCTGAAATGGTTATCGAAAAAGCTAAGCGCTTAGTTGAACATAAAAAAGACGTGGTCATTTTATTAGATTCTATTACTCGTTTAGCCCGTGCTTATAACACCGTGATCCCTTCATCCGGCAAAGTCTTAACCGGTGGGGTTGACGCCAATGCACTGCATAAGCCTAAGCGTTTCTTTGGTGCGGCACGTAATATTGAAGAAGGCGGCAGTTTGACCATTATTGCCACCGCGTTGATCGATACGGGCTCTAAGATGGACGAAGTAATCTACGAAGAGTTTAAAGGTACAGGTAATATGGAATTACACCTGAATCGTAAAATTGCAGAGAAACGTGTTTTCCCTGCCATTGACTACAATCGCTCTGGTACCCGTCGTGAAGAGTTACTGACTACGCAAGATGAGTTACAGAAAATGTGGATTTTGCGTAAAATCGTGCATGAGATGTCTGAAATTGACGCGATGGAGTTTTTAATTGGTAAATTGTCTATGACCAAAACCAATGATGAATTTTTTACTGCCATGCGCAGACAAAAAAGTTAAATTAATTTAGCATTTTGTAATCCGCCTTTGGGTAACTTAAGGCGGATTTTTTGTTTTTAAGAATATTTGATTTTCACCAAGTTGGGCTAAGGTTTCTTAGCGAATAGCAATCGGCTACAATATCCAGCTTGAAATTTTAGGGATACGGCAGTTCTATAACACGGTCTATCCTCTTAACTCAGTAATTAAGCGAGAAAAGTTATGCCTAAAGTGGCGATAGTCATGGGGTCAAAATCGGATTGGCCCACTATGCAACAAGCGGCTTTGATGTTAGAAAAGCTTGGTGTGGATTATGAAGCTAAAGTGGTGTCTGCTCATCGAACACCGCAATTGTTAACTGAATTTGCAGAACAAGCCGCTGATTTAGGTTTTCAAGTCATCATTGGTGGCGCAGGTGGTGCTGCTCATTTACTCAGGCATGATCGCCGCGCATACTCATTTACCTGTATTTGGCGTGCCGGTTCGCTCTAGTCAATTAAACGGTATTGACTCCTTATTATCTATTGTGCAAATGCCGAAAGGTGTGGCTGTTGGTACCTTAGCTATTGGTGAAGCTGGTGCTGCAAATGCGGGCTTATTAGCTGCGCAAGTGGTTGCCCTACAAGACAAAAATGTGGAAGATGCGATTAAAACTTTTCGTGCTGAACAGACCGCGACAGTATTAGCGCAAGCCACTTTAGAATTACCATGAGTATCTTAGTATTAGGTTCTGGACAATTGGCACGAATGATGGCGCTAGCTGGCCATCCTTTGGGGTTGCATGTGCAAGCTGTAGATGTTGCGGACAACAAAATCGTTGATCCAATTAGTAAAGACGTTATCAATTGCACGCTAGATACGGCCATCAATGAGGCCAATGTTGTCACAGTAGAATTCGAACATATTCCAGAAGCTCTGCTTGAAACTGTGCATGCTAGTGGCAAACTTAAACCCAATGTAGAGTCAATTCTGACGGGTGCTGATAGGGTGCGAGAAAAGACTTTATTAGAAAAGTTGAATATTGCGAATTGCCCATTTTCGATTGTCACTGACGTAGAACAGCTTGATGCTGCTATGGAAAAATTGGGTGAAAAACTGATTATTAAAGCCAGTCGAGATGGTTATGACGGCTATGGTCAATGGCGCTTACAAGATAAGTCTCAGTTGCCTAAGTTAAAAGAAGCGCTGTCTAAACTAGACTTGCAAAAAGTACCTCTTATTGTTGAAAAAATGTTGTCTTTCGAGCGCGAAGTATCTTTGGTTGCAGTGCGTAATGTGGAGGGCGAGTTTGCCTTTTACCCGCTTGCAGAAAACCTCCATTACGAAGGCCAATTACATGTCTCAATTGCTCCCGCTACCGAAGTGGATGAGGCGCTAAACCAACAAGCTCAGGATATCTTCACTAAACTTGCAGAGTCTCTTGATTATGTAGGGGTACTAGCGGTTGAGTTCTTCCAAATTGGGCAACAGCTCTTGGTCAATGAAATCGCTCCAAGAGTACACAACTCAGGACATTGGACAATGCAAGGTGCAGAAACATGTCAGTTTGAAAATCACCTGCGGGCAGTACGAGGCTTACCTTTAGGTTCTACTAAGGTGAAATCCCCTACTGCCATGATCAACATTATCGGCTGTAAAGACTTCGATCGAGATATGTTAAGCATTCCTGGGTGCCATCTTCATTGGTACGGTAAAACCGCTAGAGCAAAGCGTAAGATGGGACATTTCAATCTTTGTGCTGACAATTATAAAGAGTTAGCAAAAGTGATAGGGGCGTTAAGTGAATATTTGCCAGCCGAATATTTCCCTATGCTCAAAGATGAAGCTATTCGGTTGGCTGAATTTTAAACAGTAGAAAACTAATTACGTTATTTGTTTGACAAAGTTTGATTTGTGCATAGAATAGCGCTCGTTTTCGGGATAGCTGCTGACTTAAGTAGTTTACCAACAACCCGAAGATGGCGTCACTTAGAAGTAAAAACAGTGCCGACTTAGCTCAGTTGGTAGAGCAACTGACTTGTAATCAGTAGGTCACCAGTTCGACTCCGGTAGTCGGCACCATTTTTCTCTTTAATCACCGCAAATTGACTTGTAATCAGCAGCTAGACCTCATAGCAGTTCGACTCCGGTAGTCGGCACCATTTTTCTCTTTAATCACCGCAAATTGACTTGTAATCAGCAGCTAGACCTCATAGTAGTTCGACTCCGGTAGTCGGCACCATTTTTCTCTTTAATCACCGCAAATTGACTTGTAATCAGCAGCTAGACCTCATAGCAGTTCGACTCCGGTAGTCGGCACCACTTTTCGCTTTAATCACCGCAAATTAACTTGTAATCAGCAGCTAAACCTCATAGCAGTTCGACTCCGGTAGTCGGCACCATTTTTCTCTTTAATCACCGCAAATTGACTTGTAATCAGCAGCTAGACCTCATAGCAGTTCGACTCCGGTAGTCGGCACCATTTTTCTCTTTAATCACCGCAAATTGACTTGTAATCAGCAGCTAGACCTCATAGCAGTTCGACTCCGGTAGTCGGCACCATTTTTCTCTTTAATCACCGCAAATTGACTTGTAATCAGCAGCTAGACCTCATAGCAGTTCGACTCCGGTAGTCGGCAGCATTTTTTGCTTTAATCACCGCAAATTGACTTGTAATCAGCAGCTAGACCTCATAGCAGTTCGACTCCGGTAGTCGACACCATTTTTCGTTTTTCCAAAAGCATTTAAAGCATTCGCTTTGCTCACAAAGATTATTCACTTCGTTCACCCTATGTGCTTCGCGTACGGCATCCATGCCTTTTTTCAAGCCGCATCCCTGCGACCCGACTGACTTTTCTTCAACAGCTAAGAAAAGTAAGCAAGAGAAGCCGGCCTCCAAACAAATTCCTAATCCACCAAATAATCGTCTTCTATGTCAGACCGGCAATAAGCCGCTCCCAGCTATAAAAGATTGCCTTGTACAGATGTCCATATCTGTTCATCTGACAAGCCAATCATTTGATGGGGAATTTGTAGTCGCGGGTAAAATAACAACATCGGCTTCGCCGACAAAGGTCAAAGACAATATTTAAACTGCTCCAATTGAGACACCCATAACACCAGTGGGGATGTTAGGGGTAAAGTTGGTTGATTTTTAAGCTGCTACCAAAGTTTGGTTTCGTTATCCTATCGGCTATAGAGCTGGACTTTTTAGTTGCTCCAATTGAGACACCCATAACACCAGTGGGGATGTTAGGGGGTAAAGTTGGTTGATTTTTAAGCGGCAACCAAAGTCTGGCTTCGCTATTCTATCGACTATAGAGCTGGACTTTTTAGTTGCGGTTTTTGCTTGCTTTGGCGAATTGCGTTTAGTTCATAGAAATTGGATTCCTGCTAAAAGCATGCAGGAATGACGGGCTTTTAGGCCTATTCACCATTCCAATTAAGACACCCATAGCACTCCCATTGAGACACCCATAAAGCCAGCCGTTCCTGCTGTTTAAAGGGTCTCCTTAGTTAAGCGTGTGGTTTCTAGGGCATACGCAGCGTTCATCTCTTTTGTTGTGTATATTTCTTCATGGCAGCTACTAAACGCATTTGTTGAGGCTTGATAGGCTTCATCTTTGGTTTACTGTAAAACGTACAGCGACTCAACTTTAACGTGACCGGCTTCCGTTGGTCATTTTCATTGTGAAGAATGCTGAAGCTTTTGGCATAACCTTGGATGGCGACTAACTTCGCAGATTACAGTTTAAAGTCATATGTAAACTTATTACTTATGATCACCTTGTTGGTCTTGGTTATGGTGCCTCCAATAATGTGTCATGAGTTAATTTAAATCCCTATTGAACTAAAGTATGATAAGTCGGCAGAAAGGACCATTAACCCCTGTTGCAGAAGGGAAAATACAATGTGGAGGGATTCGAAAGATGAAAAATGTAACTATAGAGAGTACCGTTGTCGAAGAACCTTGTGTCGGGTGTGTAGATTTATCGGTTGATATTATTTCTACTTTTTCATTGGCCGCCCAGCAAAACTCTTACCCAGTATTAAAGTCTATTCGAGTTAGCTATCCAAAACACGATGAAAAAGAGTTGCCGTCTTATAGCTCGTTGACAATAAAATTGGATGGAATTGATGGATGGCTTAGCGAAGAGATTTGGCAGATTGATCAGTTGGAGCCAGGTCAATCTATTGGCATCAATTTAAAAGAACTTCGTTTCCCTTTCGAAAAGCTATTCGGTATAACTGAACAGATTACACATGAGCTTTCATTTTCCCTCTTCAGCGATAAACAAGACTTGCTCGCAGAACAACACGTTAAACTAGATATACTACCAGCCAATTTCTGGGGGCGAAGAAAGGCAACCAGCGCTTTTAGCCGCGTTTGTTAAGCCGAATGGCGTTTATGTTGAGTCTCTCGTAAGGCAATGTGTTCTTGCATTAGAAAAAGGTGGCTATGGGCGAGCGATTGACGGTTATCAATCAAACACGCGAGAAAAACCCTACTTAATGCTCGCCGCTCTTTGGAATGTTATCTTTAAAGAGAAGCTGGCGTATGTTAGCCCACAACAAGGCTTTGCCAGTAAAGGCCAAAGAATTAGGTTGGCTTCCGACATAAGCAATTCGCGAATGGTTGCGTGCCTAGATACTTCATTGTTATTTGCCAGCTGTATAGAGGCGATGGGGTTGAACCCCGTTATAGCGGTAACAAAAGGACATGCATTTGCGGGTGCATGGTTAATAGATGAAAAACTACCAGTTTTAACGAATGATGATCCACAAGATATTAGAAAGCGCGTTGACAATCGGGATTTGATTTTATTCGAAACTACGCTGGTTACAAATGACTCAGCCGTTACTTTTGAACAAGCGAAAGACCATGCGCGAGCTCTACTTGCTGAAGAAAACGAATCAGAGTTTGTCATGGTAGTTGACATCGCACAGGCTAGGACTCAATCAATTAAGCCGTTATCAACGGTAGAAGAAGTTAAGGAAGAAAGAACGTCGGAAGGTAGTGCGGATGAGCTTGATCTGCCAATAATTCCACCACTTCCACCTGTAAGAAAAGATGAGCAAGTAGTCGAGGATACGCCTGAAACCAGAATAGATATTTGGTCGAGAAAATTATTAGACCTTACAAAGAGAAATACCCTCTTGAATTTCAGCGACAGAGCAGTAGCTATTAAGCTCTATTGCCCTGACATTGCTGCGATGGAAGATATGCTGGCTGACGGTACGAAGTTCAAGTTTCTTTCTGCGCAAGAAAGTCCACACTTTACTCCCGGCCGAGACAGCGAGATATTTCGCCTGCAGACCGGGTCAGATGTACATCGCGATTACGCGCTAAGCCAAATCCAGAATAAGGTTTTGATTGCTAATCAGCCAGCGAAAAAGCTTGAAAAAAATTCTGTTGAGTTATTTAGACGAGCGAAGAATGACCTTGAAGAAGGAGGCTCAAATACCCTCTTTTTAGCGCTAGGATTCCTGAAGTGGAAAGAAAATTCCGAAGATTCGAAAAGCTATAAAGCCCCATTGCTTTTGATCCCCGTTAAACTCACTCGGCGAAGCGCTCGTGCTCCTGTATACGTAGAACAGTTACGAGAAGAAGAGCCAATTTTCAACCTTACGCTGATTGAGTTCCTTCAATCTGAGCACGACATAAGGCTTAATGAATTTAAAGATGAATTACCTGAGGATGACAGTGGTGTAGACGTACCTTTTATTTGGCAGCGAGTGCGAGACGCGGTTAAAGAACAAGCCGGATTTGAGCTTGTAGAAGAGCTGGTACTAAGTTCTTTTTCATTTGCGAAATATCTGATGTGGCGAGATCTGCGTGATCGACTTGATGACCTGAAAGAAAACCCTTTTGTTCAACATTTGATAGATAGTCCAAGAGAGCCATATCCGCAGGAAAGCAATTTTGTTAGCAGGGAAGACATAGACGAGAAGCTTGATCCAGCTGAAATATATACACCGCTCAACTGCGACAGCTCACAGCTAATAGCAGTCGATGCTTCTGCTAAAGCGCAAGACTTTGTTCTTGAGGGGCCTCCTAGCACGGGAAAATCTGAAACTATTGCCAATATCATTGCACACAATATAGGTATGGGGCGAAAGGTACTTTTCGTTGCTGAGAAAATGGCCGCACTAAATGTGGTTTATCGCCGACTTCAAAAGGTCGGGTTAGATCACTTATGCCTTGAATTGCATAGTAATAAGGCGAACAAGCGAACAGTATTGGAGCAGCTAAACGATGCTTGGCAAAAACGTGAAGGGCTAAATCCACGTACTTGGGAAGCGTCAGTCGCTGATCTTAAGCAGAAGAAAGAAAAACTAAACAACTATGTTAGGGCATTGCATCGAAAGAGTGATTTCGGTATATCAGCACGGGAGGCAATATCTTCAATTGCGCTTAACGTTGATACATTGAAAGTAAAACTTGAATGGCCGCAAGATTTGGCCGGTGCACCGATAAGGTCAGAAAGAGAACTGAAGTCAACACAAGAGTTGATTGAGCAGTTGTCTCTGGCTTATTCTGATGTACGCGACCTTAATATAGATGCATTCAGATTCGTTACTGCAACAGAATGGTCTAATGTTTGGCAGTCTAAACTTCTTATATCAATTGATGAGTGGCTGAAGAAGTCAAAGGCTATAGAAGATAGCCTAGTCGAATTGCTTCCTCTATTTGCTTTGGAGAGTATCGATCTAACTATTGTAAACCTTATTGCTCTAAAGAATGCCTATGCTCTAGCAGAGAAGGCTCTTGATCAGGATATCGCATTTGCTATCGATATGGGCGCAAAAGAGCGTATCGGAGTGATTCACGAGTTAGCGAGTTTAAAAGCGCAGTTTGATAGAACCCTCGGTGAAATATCTCACGGTGTTACGAGCGAGAACGTATCTAAAGTGCCTGTTCAACAGTGGAAAAAATTATCACAAGAAGCTGAATCTGGTTGGTTGAAGGCTTTTTTCAATAAGCGGAAGATCAATAAAGAAGCAGCCTCTCTGAGCATAGCTAAGATAACTGATTTTTCTATCATCGACAAGATTGGCCTCTCGCCAGGAGCAGAAGTTAGATATTGAAAGTAAGCTTCCGCACGTTGAAAAATATTCCATTTGGGAAGGGTGGGGAACTGATGCTGAAACTCTGCAAAACAAGGCTGAAACAGGAAGCGAAATTAGACGGGGTATTTCCGAACTCGTGTCCCTAACTGACGATCCTGCAGAGGTACTGATTCCTGTTAAAAAATGGTTTATTGATGGTAGAGAGTTTTTGGAGGGGTCTAAAATTTTTGCTATCGCTAAAACCTATTCAAAGACTATAGAAACATTTCTAAGTGTGAATGATGACCTTGAACAATTAGGAATACCTGTAGACAAAAAAGAATCTCTGCAGACTGTTTCAAACAGCTTGGGGAATATAAACGCCAATGCGAACAAGCTGAAAAATTGGTGTGAATGGCAATCAGCTAAAGAACAGACGTTATCGGTAAACCTTGAGATTCTATGCTCAGGGCTTGAGAACGGCTTAGTTAATCATGAAGAGCTGAGTCAGCAATTTAGAAGCGCATTCTGCTATTGGCTTGCGCCGCTACTAATTGACGAAGAGCATGAGCTTCGTCAATTCAAAGCTTCAACGCACGAACAAACTATAGAATCATTTAGGGAGCTTGACGAACGTGTGGCTGAAATTACTAGCGATTATATTGTAGCGTTGGCATCTGAGAGTAAGCCTGTCAAAGGCGCAAAGGATAATCCAAATGAGTTTGGTGTTCTTGCGAAAGAGCTTCAGAAAAAAACACGTCATATTCCCATCAGAGCCTTAATCAATCAGATTGGCGACTCGTTACTAGATTTGTGTCCTTGTTTGATGATGTCACCACTGTCTGTCGCACAGTTTCTGCCTTCTGATTTTAAAGGATTCGACCTAGTCGTCTTTGATGAAGCTTCACAGATGACCACTTGGGATTCTGTCGGTGCTATTGCTAGAGGTAAGAACGTAATTATTGTTGGCGACCCTAAACAAATGCCACCAACAAACTTCTTTTCTGCGGGAGGAAATTCGGAAGATCCTGACGAAGAGGATTTGGAATCAATTCTTGATCAGGCTCTGGCAGCAAGATTGCCGCTGAAGCGTTTGATGGGACATTACCGAAGTAAACATGAAACATTGATAGCCTTTTCAAATAGCAAATATTACGAAAACTCACTTGTCACGTATCCTTCGTCAGAAACCAAAGAGTCTGCGGTGTCTCTGCACCGAGTTAACGGTATATATGCAAAAGGTAAGGGGAGAAATAACACTGTCGAAGCTCAAGCAGTCGTAGATGAAATTGTACGCAGACTCTTAGGCAAGCAGGAGCACAACAAATCTATAGGTGTAGTAACTTTGAATACTGACCAGCAACGCACCATAGAGGACTTACTAGACGATGCGAGGAGACAGCACCCTTCAATCGAAAAGTATTTCCAAGACAGTCAAAGTAGAGATTCTGTATTTGTAAAAAATCTTGAGTCAGTTCAGGGAGATGAAAGAGACGTCATTATGCTTAGTCTAGCCTATGGGCCAACTGAGCCTGAAGCAAAAACAATGAGTATGAACTTCGGGCCACTTAATAAGGGCGGTGGTGAGCGTCGATTGAATGTTGCTATTACCCGAGCGACAACCGAAGTAGTCGTATTTTCTAGTTTCGACTCCTCAATGATTGACTTAAGTCGAACCAACTCGGTGGCCGTAGAACACTTAAAGCACTTCTTAGAATTTGCTGAAAAAGGCCCAATTGCGCTTGCTGAAATAGCCTCTGCAGATCATGGAGTAGATCAATTTGACAGTGATCTCGAAGAAGCTGTTGCTCAGGCATTGCGTGTTAAAGGCTGGAAAATTCAGACCCAAGTAGGAGTGAGTAGGTTCAGGGTTGATTTAGGGGTCTTGCACCCTGACAGGCCTGGAAAATATATCGCTGGTGTAGAGTGTGACGGTGCTACTTATCACGGTTCACCCACAGCAAGAGATCGAGATAGAGTAAGACAAATTATATTGGAAAGTCTTGGTTGGAATATTGTAAGACTGTGGTCTACCGACTACTTTGTCGATCCTGAGTCTGCGATTGATAAAGTTGACATGAAACTGCGAGAAATTCTTGTAAAGGAAAGAGAGCTAAGCACACCTTCAGAAGCAATTGTGCTTGGTGAAAATGTAAATGACGGGGTTGCTGTTGAGGACCTTTCCGAAGTAGCTGAAAGTGAAGCTTTAAAGAGTAAAGCCCTTAATGCCGACGATTATTTCGAGCCTCAGCATAAAGAGCTACTCACCTCCCTGGTAAAGGAAGTATTATCGGAGCGCCCAGGAATCACACTCCACTCATTAGCTTTGGAAATTGCTAACCTACACGGTCTCACAAGGACTAGTAAGAAGCAGATTGAGTATTTATGTAAAGTTGTAGAGCAATTTGCAGGTATTAATTGCAATGATGGCTATTCTCCTACACTCTGGCAGTCACCTGAAGACCGAGTTGATCTTATTGAGTGGCGAGGCGTTGATACTTTTGGATTTGAGAGGAAATGGAGTGAACTTGCATATGAAGAAGCGCTTGGCCTAGCGAAATTTGCAATTACGAAGAGCTCAGATTCTCCTATTGACGTAATGTGTGATGAGTTGAGGTTAAAGCGACGTCACGAAACAACGCTATCGAAATTTAATCAGTGGATAAGTGAGATAAGTGACAGAGTTTTGTGACCTACAATGCTCCAATTGAGACACCCATAAAACCAGTGGGGATGTTAGGGGGTAAAGTTGGTTGATTTTTAAGCTGCTACCAAAGTTTGGTTTCGTTATCCTATCGGCTATAGAGCTGGACTTTTTAGTTGCGGTTTTTGCTTGCTTTGGCGAATTGCGTTTAGTTCATAGAAATTGGATTCCTGCTAAAAGCATGCAGGAATGACGGGCTTTTAGGCCTATTCACCATTCCAATTAAGACACCCATAGCACTCCAATTGAGACACCCATAACACTCCCATTGAGACACCCATAAAGCCAGCCGTTCCTGCTGTTTAAAGGGGCTCCTTAGTTAAGCGTGTGGTTTCTAGGGTATACGCAGCGTTCATCATCCAGTATGTGCTTTGCTTATCAAGTGTGTTCTTCGCATGGAAGGGGTGATTAATGAGTGAACTTATGGACAAGTATTCATGAATTGTTCATCACTTTTGTTGTGTATTTTATTTAATATATCTAGGCAGTCATTGTTCAAGTCACGCAATGCATGGTGCATTGGTCGATAGGTGAGAAGGATATGAATTCTTTATTTGGTGATCTGTTAAAGATTAGCTCAGGGTTGATATGTCGGGGCACGTTAGTTGTTCTAGCGGCGGCGCATCTGAGTGCAACAGCGCAAAATGTGGCTGACAATTCTTCAGCAAAGTCTAATTTTACTCTTGCTGTAATAGCAGACTGTCAATATGCTGAACAGCCTGACAATGGCAAAAGGTTATATACCTTATGCCCTGATAAATTGCAGCAGGCGGTTGCTGTCTTAAATGCAAAAATGCCCGACGCAGTTATCCATTTGGGGGATTTTATCGATAAGGATTTCAAAAGTTTCGATAGATTATTGGCCATCACAGATAAGCTTGAGCCTCCAATGTATCATGTGTTAGGTAATCATGATTTCTCGGTGGCTGATGAATTTAAGACCCAAGTTGTTAGAAAATTAAGTGTCCCAGCTCGTTATTATGCTTTTGACCATTTTGACTGGCGCTTTATTGCATTAGATGGCAATGACGTGAGTACTTATGGTTGGCCAGAAAATACTGCAAAGCATGCCGAAAATATGGCTTTGTATCACGCTAAATATTCACAGCAAAAGCGTTGGAATGGGGCGTTGGGGGATGAGCAATTGGTTTGGCTCAAGCAAGCCTTAGACAAGGCTACAAGAGAAAACAAGAAAGTTGTTTTGCTCAGTCACTTCCCTATTTTTCCGGTGAACATGCATAATTTATGGAATGCCGCAGCAGTGCTAGAGTTGATTAAACCCTACAAAGTTGTGAAAGCTTGGTTTAGCGGGCATAACCATGATGGTCATTACGGAACAACCGAGGGCATTCACTTTGTCACCTTTCACGCCATGTTAGACACGCCCGACACCGCTTTTAGTTTCGTAACTTTTTCACCTAGTCAAATAGTGATTAAAGGACAAGGGCGTCAGCCTTCGATGCAATTAACAATACGTTAGCCTGGGTGAGCGATGCATGGTAGTGACTGGCAATTAATATTTACAGAGAGCCTAGCTGTAATTTTAATGAATAGTTTTGTGACTGGGGTATCTTGGTTATTCTGCTGTTTGCTTAACTACTCCCCCCATTTTTGAGGCAACAATGATGAAACGAGAATTCTTCGAGCGACTAAATCAACAGCTTGCTGACACAAAAGAACAAGGGTTGTTTAAAACTGAACGAATACTTCATTCAAGTCAACAAGCTGAGGTTGTGGTTCATCAAAATCAACCTGTACTTAATTTTTGTGCAAATAACTATTTAGGCTTAGCTAATCATCCGGCATTAATTGCTGCAGCGAAACAAGGCTTAGACTCTCATGGTTTTGGCATGGCTTCGGTGAGATTTATTTGTGGTACTCAAGATATCCATAAGCAATTAGAAGGAAAAATTAGCGAATTCTTAGGAACAGAAGATACGATTTTATATCCATCGTGTTTTGATGCAAATGGTGGGTTATTTGAAACCATCTTATCGGCTGAAGATGCGATAATTTCCGACAGCTTAAATCATGCCAGTATTATCGATGGTGTGCGTTTGTGCAAGGCCAAGCGCTATCGCTATGCCAATAACAATATGCAAGCCCTAGAAGCGCAATTAATCCAGGCAGACGCCGACGGAGCTCGAACTAAGCTGATCGCCACAGATGGTGTTTTTTCTATGGATGGGGTAATTGCCGATTTAAAGTCGATTTGTGACTTAGCCGACAAATATCAAGCTCTGGTGATGGTAGATGATTGCCATGCCACGGGGTTTGTTGGTGAAAGTGGTCGCGGCAGTCATGAATATTGTGGTGTGATGGGGCGAATTGATATTTTAACCGGTACCCTAGGTAAAGCACTTGGTGGGGCGTCTGGTGGTTATACATCCGGTAGCAAAGAAATAGTGAACTGGTTACGTCAACGCTCTCGCCCCTATCTGTTTTCAAATTCGGTTGCGCCGCCTATTGTTTCAGCTTCATTGCAGGTCTTTGATATGATGCATGAAGGTGATGCCTTAAGAAAACAGTTAAACCGCAATAGCCAGCATTTTAGAGCTCGTATGACTGAAGCAGGTTTTACTTTGTCGGGCAAAGATCATGGGATTATTCCAGTGATGTTAGGCGATGCCAAGCTGGCCAGTGAAATGGCTGAACGCATGTTGCAAAAAGGCATCTATGTAGTAGGTTTTTCTTTTCCGGTGGTACCTAAAAACCAAGCCCGTATTCGTACGCAAATGTCTGCCGCACATAGCCTAGAGCAGGTAGACCAAGCGGTTGACGCATTTATTCAAGTGGGCCAAGAGTTAGGTGTCATAGCATGAAAGCGCTAGCGAAACTGTATAGCCAGCCTGGTATTTGGGCTACTGAGTGCGAAATCCCAGAAGTCGGGCACAATGACTTATTGATTAAAATTCACAAAACCGCCATTTGTGGAACCGATATGCACATTTATAACTGGGATGATTGGTCACAAAAAACCATTCCTGTCCCCATGGTGATAGGTCATGAATATGTAGGCGAAGTAGTGGCACTAGGGCAGGAGGTGAGAGGGTTTGCGGTAGGCGATCGCGTTTCAGGTGAAGGGCACATCACCTGTGGACATTGCCGCAATTGCCGAGCCGGACGCCGGCACTTATGTCGTAATACCACGGGGGTAGGGGTAAATCGACAAGGTGCTTTTGCTGAGTATTTAGCCATCCCCGCATTTAACGCATTTAAGATACCAGACAATATTTGCAGTGACTTGGCGGCAATATTTGATCCATTTGGCAATGCAGTTCACACTGCTTTGTCTTTTGACTTAGTTGGCGAAGATGTGTTGATTACAGGCGCAGGACCAATCGGCATCATGGCCGCTGGCGTGGCAAGGCATGTAGGTGCGCGCAATGTAGTGATTACAGATGTGAATGAATATCGTCTCGACCTAGCCCGAAAAATGGGGGCCACTTGTGCCGTTAATGCGGCCAGCACGGGCCTTAAAGATGTGATGGCCGACTTAGGCATGACCGAAGGTTTTGATGTGGGGCTTGAAATGTCTGGGGTGCCGACAGCACTACGAGGTATGCTAGATAATATGAACAATGGCGGTAAAATTGCCATGCTTGGTATCCCGCCAAATGACGTGGCGATTGATTGGAATCAAGTTATTTTTAAAGGGCTGACGATTAAAGGGATTTATGGCCGTGAAATGTTTGAGACATGGTATAAAATGGCTAGCTTGATCCAAAGCGGTTTAGATTTAATGCCCATCATTACCCATCAATTCCCGATCCAAGAATTCCAGAAAGGTTTCAATGTCATGGGATCGGGTCAATCCGGTAAAATTATTTTAAATTGGTAGCTGCTAATAAAGAGGGGGATCACAGCGGCATGTTTAGCAAAGGTAAGAACCGGCCGGGAATACTTTGTGATTCTGCCTCACCTACTTTTATCGCTCCTTGAGACAGATAAAAACCTTCAGCAAAAGGGTCGCTTTGGATCTGCATCTTACTACAATGGTGCTTTTTACTATTGCTTATGGCATGTTCAAATAATTGCTTGCCGAGCTTTTCGCCAATACAACAAGGAGATACAAATAGCGCGCTAAGCTCTACTTGATGCTGCTGCGTAAAGTGTAAGGCGTAAAACCCAGCTAGCGAAGCAGTTGTGTTATCTTTGGCCACAACAAAACACCAATTATCCGCGGCAATTTGGGCAGCTGTATAAGTTAGCTCTTGCTGGCAATCTTTTAAAAACTCAGCAGTATAATCCCAATAACCTTTTGAACGAATGGCCAGTTCTGACAGAGCTGCCGCATCTTCTATCGACGCGGCTTGTAATTGGAAACGCTGTATATTATGCATAGAACTCAGGTTAGTAGTTGCTTACATCGGTTGCGATTGGATAGAACTTATCAGCTTGCTGAATATAGTCCAATTGCTTTTTATGCCACTTAGCTTGCACGCTTTTGCTGTAATTTAAATACAGTTTTCCTTCATGTATGTCCCAAGCTTCGCCATCTATTCGAACAGTATTACCCTCATCTGCCATGGCATAGGCACACCAACCTCCGTACTGTGGCGCATATTTTTCTGGAGCAGCTTTAAACAAATCTAGGTTTTGTTGGCTTGAAAACTGCCAGTCGGCACCACGCCAAGTCAGGATGTACTGTTCATTGCCCTTTATGGCTTTAGATTGCGTAAAATAGGCCACGGTATCGTAACCATCAATCGCAGTATTGTTAAAAAATCCAGTATTGATGGCATCGTCTGCGGCTAAAACAGTTTCGCTGAAAAAACCAATTATTAAAAGGGTCATTAATTTTTTAAAATGAGACATCGTTATTTCCTTAAGTAAGCATATTTTGTGAATGAATGTAATGCCTATATAAACCGAGTCTTGAGTATTTAAATTTCTTCACATTTTTATCACAGTCAGCCATTTCTCCGTAACAAGATTACTCCACTAGTGTGTAATTATTTCATAGTGTCTTTTTTCTGAAGTCTGCAAATTCCGTTATCTATCTGTAACCCATTGAAATAAAATATTTTTAATTTAACGTTTGATTGGAATGTAAGATGCATTAGCTTACTCATCGAACCAAAGTTGGGCTCGATATTTTTCATTAATCAAACCAGTTAGGGAGTAGAACGTGTCGAACGAACTTAAAAAACAGTTATGGGATGATTTAGCTGACCAAGGATCTGTGATGGTAGGACTGTCGCACCACTGTGCACATAGTGAACCTATGCATGCCCATGTAGACAAAGACAGAGAAAACTGTTTTTGGATTTTCACTAAAAAAGACAACCGGATCGCAGCGGGTGGCAAAGCAATGGTGCAATTTGTCAGTAAAGGGCATGACTTATTTGCTTGTGTGATGGGCACATTGGTGGCTGAAGTAGACGATAGTAAAGTGGACCAATTTTGGTCTACAGGGATAGAAGCCTGGTATGCCAAAGGCAAAGATGATCCCGGTTTATTGTTGATGCGTTTTGATTTAATCGACGGTGAGATTTGGACTAATGATCCTAGCTTTACTGGCATGTTAAAACTGGCCACAGGGGCTAAGGTTACCGGTAAAGAATTAGGCGAACACACCGTTATTTAAGATCAGGCTAGCTATTAGCTTAATTATGGGGAAGGAACTAATTATGCAACTACGCAGTTTATTTGTTTTATTGATGCTTTTTGTCGTGCCGTGTTCCTTTGCCCACGCCGATTTCTCATTTCTCCTGTCGCAACCTCACTCTTGGCCGGTATCTTCGCCGTTGGAACTAGCTAATGTAAATACCGAAGCGCCAAGCGTCTTAAGCAGTGACGAAGGGTTTATCAGTGCTGAAACTAGCTTAATTTGGCAAGATCTACAAAATAACTGGCAGTTGTTCCTGCAAAAGCTACCCACTATTGGCTTAGGGTTCTTGCTGCTTGTAGTGATAGTATTGCTAGCTAGGCCTCTTTCAGAGTTATTCGTAAGGCCTATTACTTTTGTTAGCAGCAGCCAACTCATTCGACTCGTGACTAGGCGCTTAATCAGCGTGTTGTTTATCCTATTTGGTTTGTATCTATTCTTACGTTTTGCTGGCTTAAGCGAGTTCGCTGTGGCGGTACTATCCGGTACTGGCGTAATTGGTTTGATCATTGGTTTTGCTTTCAAAGATATCGCTGAAAATTTCATTTCTAGTTTGTTACTGAGTATTCAAAAGCCATTCAAGATAGATGACATCATTGAAGTTGAAGGGAGACTAGGTGTCGTCAAACAGGTGACCGCTCGTGCTACGACTTTAGTCGACTTTGACGGTGATCATGTGCAAATTCCAAATGCTATTGTTTATAAAAACATTATTCGTAATTTAACGGCCAATCCGAAATCACGAGGTAGTTTTGTGATTGGCATTGGTTACGATTCGAGTATTATCGAATCACAAAAGTTGGCGCTGAATATTCTACAATCCACAGACGCTGTGTTAACCGAGCCAGAGCCGCAAGTGTTAGTCGATGTGCTTGCGTCTTCTACTGTGAATTTAAAAGTCTATTTTTGGGTGAATGTGCATGAGCATAGTTTACTTAAGGTAGGGTCATATTTAATGCGTGCCATTATGCGTGAGTTTGAAAAACAAGGGATCAACATGCCAGATGATGCGCGAGAGGTTATTTTTCCTCAAGGCATTGCTGTGCATCAAGCAGATGGCCTTGAAGCTAAACAACGAAATGCGTCTAACGCCAACAATACCAATCCTAACGACCAGCCTCGACTAAGGCGTGCTGCGGTGGATTGGCAAAATAATGAACAGCAAGAAGACCTTGCCAGTGACGTAGAGGATATTCGTCAACAAGCTAAAGAAGCAACTGACCCAGAAAAAGGCCAGAATATTTTGTAATACCTGGCACTGAATTCAAGGTTCGTTTTGTGCCAGAGCCTCTACTTAACGCTTAAGCCAATACTTTTTGTAACCAGTTGGAAATATCGTTTATCTCCTGCATACAGACATTATGTTGCATCGCATATTCACTCCAAGATGCAGGGTAGCCGTTACTTTGGAGAGTGTTGAATGCGGCATTCCCCATAGCCATAGGGACGACGTCGTCTTGTTGGCCATGGGCTACAAATATTGGAGTGTGCTTGTTGGCGGTATGGGCTTCAGCACTCAAGCTTTCTGGCTCGCACATATAGCTTGATAGCGACATAATGCCTGCCAGTTTTTGTTCAATGCGAGTACCTAAATGCAAGGCAATCACCCCGCCTTGAGAAAATCCAGCCAAAACAATTCTATTGGCCGGAATACCTTGGGCGATCTCTTGTTCGATTAAGGCTTGTACTAAGGCTGAGGATTCATCGACACCCGCTCTATCAGCTCGGCTATTAAAGTCCATACTTTTGATGTCATACCAAGCGCGCATTTCCATACCATTATTGACAGTGACAGGACGAATAGGTGCATGGGGGAAAATAAAACGTACAGCTAATGCTTCAGGTATGTGTAGCTCAGGCACTATGGGGGCAAAGCCATTGCCTGAATCCCCTAAACCATGCAGCCAAATGACTGCGGCTTTGGCGGGGGTTGTTGGGTTTACTTCTACATAGGGTAAATCTTGTTGGCTCATTCAAATACTCTCGTTTACTTTTTATTTGCGCAAAGATACGTTTTGTCCCGCTTGCTTGGTCGCGGCTTCATCTAAGAAAGACCAAAACTCTACGCCGGTGCGCTCATCTATCCAAAGCTCATCTTGGAAGTTAAAATGATGGCCATTGAATTTAGTCGCCACCCATAACTGATGTAATGGAGGCTGTTTATTGATGATGATTTTTGTGCCGTTTTCGAAGGTCATTGTTAAAATGCTGCCCGCAGATTCGTAATCAATGTCTACTTCACATTCGTCTAACATTTCTTCAATGCTTAGTAATAAGTCATCGGTCATTTGGTGGTATTGGCTATCGTTCATTATTTTACTCGTTTGTAATCTGCCGTTTTGCTAGCAATATGCTAACATTGCTAGCTATTCGCGCCACTAATAATTAATGATTAATCGCTTATGTCACATACTCTCGGAAACTTATTTATTCTTACTGCACCCTCAGGGGCTGGAAAATCTAGCTTAATTAAAGCCTTATTAGAAAAACATCAATCAAACAATGCTCACAATAATGAGATGCAGGTCTCGGTCTCTCATACCACCCGAGCACCAAGACCGGGTGAAGTTGACGGCATTCACTATCATTTTGTTGATAGAGCTGAGTTTGAAGCTTTAATCAAACAAGATGCATTTTTTGAATGGGCCGAAGTATTTGGTAACTATTACGGCACATCTAAGATTGTGATTGAGCAAACCCTACGTCAAGGCATTGATGTGTTTTTAGATATTGATTGGCAAGGAGCGCGTCAGGTTAAGGCACAAATCCCTGATACCGCTACAGTGTTTGTTGCTCCTCCTTCTAAACAAGAGTTGCAAAGCCGATTAACCAAGAGAGGCCAAGATTCTGCTGAGGTAATTGCCCAAAGAATGGAAAAAGCGGTATCCGAAATTTCTCATTATCACGAGTTCGATTATATTGTGGTGAACGACAATTTTGCTGCGGCCTTAGCCGAATTAGACGCCATAGTGATCACTCGTCGTTTACGTAAAGAAAAACAAATTATTCGTCACCAACAGTTATTTGAAAACTTGCTAGGTGGTGTCTAGTTTATGTCATTTTAAGCTGGCGTAATATTAACGCCAGCCACTTTCCCAGTCTTTAAAAATAGCTTGATAACCTTTATTGGCGATCATATTAGCGATTAACTCTACCGACCGTTGGTCACTGATTTCAAATTGATCTAACTCAGCTGTAGCCGCGGCGTATCCTCCTGGTTGTGTTGAGCTGCCGGCACTCATGTGAGTAATGCCTAGTGGCAATAGGTTGTCTCGTAATTGTGCTGATTCTCTGGTCGATAAGCTAATCTCCAGCTGTTCACTAAATAGTCTGAACGCACAGATCACTTGTACCAAGCCCAAATCAGTCATTGGACTTTTAGGTTGAATGCCCCCGACACAAGGACGTAGCCTAGGTAAAGATACGCTGTATTTGCTGCGCCAGTAGGTGTTTTCTAAATAATGTAAATGATGACCCATCATCAAGGCGTCCAGTCGCCAATCATCGAGCCCCAACAACACGCCTAAACCTATTTTATCTATACCGGCCTGGCCTAATCTGTCAGGACTATTCAGGCGGTAGGTAAAATCACGTTTTTTACCGCGGGTGTGGTGTTGGGCGTAGGTGCGGGCTTGGTACGTCTCTTGATAAAGCATCACCGAGTCTAAGCCTAAACCCTTAAGCTGAGCGTACTCACTTATTTCTAGAGGTTGAACTTCCATGGCTAGGTGACTGAAATGTTGTTTGACCTGAGGCACTACCTGTTTAAAGTACTGGATACCTACCTTAGTTTCATGCTCACCGGAAACCAACAATACCGAGTCGAATTGCCGTTGCTTAATAATTTGAATTTCTGTGGCAATCTCCTCAACGTTGAGCACTTTACGTTTTATTTTATTGCTCATGGTAAAGCCGCAGTAGTCGCACTCATTGGCACAGAGGTTAGATAAATATAAGGGGATGAATAAACCAATGTTATGGCCAAAGCGCTGCTGAGTTAAGGCCATAGCTTGCTGAGCCATTTGTTCAATATAAGGCTCGGCTGCGGGAGACAACAAGGCCATTAAGGCTGACAACTTACCGGCGGGTTGCTGTAAGGCTCCTTCTACATCTAACGATGTGCTGCTGTACATCGCCATACGTAAATGGGCTTGGTCTAGGTCTGCAAATATGTCAGCAAATGCCATTAGTTAGTGCCCATATTTGATTGTGCTGAACAATCCGCCTGAAGAAAGCCTGTTAACGGACTAGTATTGTGAGCTTGATTACTGACTTGGCCAAGTCCCGCAAGGTGGGCCTGATGGCCGCAGTGTACTGCTTGCTTAAAACACTGTGCCATAGTTACTGGGTGCTTACTTGATGCTATAGCGGTATTGACGAGTACTGCGTCAGCTCCCATTTCCATTGCCGCAGTCGCATCGGAAGGACGACCAATGCCAGCGTCGACAATCACGGGAACATTGGCTTGTTCGATAATTATCTCAATAAACTCCCGTGTTAATAAACCCTGATTGCTGCCAATTGGGCTACCTAAGGGCATTACAGCGCTACAACCTACTTCTTCTAATCTGTGGCATAACACTGGGTCAGCATGTACATAAGGCAATACAACAAAGCCCAGTTTGACTAGTTGCTCTGCGGCTTTTAACGTTTCTATGGGGTCGGGCATTAAGTATTTGGGGTCGGGATGTATTTCCAGTTTTAGCCAATTAGTGTTAAACATTTGCTGGGCTAATTGGGCGGCGAAAATGGCTTCTTCTGCATTACGTGCCCCCGAGGTGTTTGGCAGTAATTTAATCCCCAACTTTGTTAAAGGTGCCATTAGGTTATCTGTGCCTTGTTCTTTATCAATACGCTTTATGGCAAGAGTCACAAGTTCTGAACCTGATGCAATTAAGGCATCTAACATTGTTTGAGTGCTGCTAAATTTACCCGTGCCAGAAAATAGTCTGGAGCCAAAAGTGTGGTTTGCTATGGTTAACACATTATCCCCCTGCTACGGCGCTAAATATTTCAAAACGTTCTTGATTTCGACACAATCGGCTTTGCCAATAGCTTCGTGGAATAATATTTTGATTAACTACTAGCGCCACATTTGCCAGCTCGATTGATTCGTACTCGCTCAGGTATTGCTCTACTGCATGTTGTAAATTGCTGCCGTTCTTAACGGCTAATTTCTGTTGATTAATATAAATGTCTAACATCAACATCAGTGGTTTCCTTTCTTAGTGTTATCGTTTCGCGTTTTGATGTCTGCACAGGCGGTTGTGGACACATTTTGGCAAACTGAACAAAGGGGGTCCCTTTGTCTAGTGATCTTTCGCCAGCTTAAATGTCTGCTTGTAAAAATATGCAGCGCCGGGATGGGCTCATTTATCTCTAAAATCTGTTGTAAGGTCATCAATGACTGCATACTCGCTACCACACCCACAGTAGGGCCAAGCACGCCCATTTCCGCGCATGTAGTGGTGGTGTGTTGTTGTTTAAAAATACAGTGGTAACATCCTTGTTCAGGGTAGCGGCGCGTGTCAATCAACATGAGTTGGCCATCAAACCCGGATACGGCAGCACTCACTAGCGGCACTTGATTGGTTACGCACCAAGTATTGACTGCTTGTCGGGTAGGCATATTGTCTGAGCAATCTAAGATTGTGAGCTGTTGCTGATCAAATGCTTTCTTAAGCTCGATATTATTCGCCAATAGTTGCTGTATGTTGGCTGGAGAAAATAACAAAGAGTGGGTGCTTACATTCTTTTTATCGCTTAATTTTGTTAGTTTGAGCTGAGCCTGCGTTACTTTTTTATGACCAATATCAGCAGGGCTATAGAGTATTTGTCGGGGCAGGTTTGAAAGCTCGACTTCATCGTCATCCATAAGATGTAAATGGCCAATACCCGCTGCAGACAGTTGCTGAGCGCAGTGGGTTCCTAACCCGCCCATACCAACAATCAGTATCCGCTGTTTGAGTAATGTTAATTGGCCCGCTTCTTCTACTTGGGGCAGTAGCACTTGGCGATAATATTGCTCCAATTGTTTATTGGTTAACTGAGTCATTGGTTTTGCTGCCAATGATGTTGCAGGTTTTGCCAACTTAGTCCTGGATTTACCGCCTCTTCAATGGCTCTGACAACAGCAATATCATCTATTTTGCTTTGTTTAATTGTCGCCATGTTTTCAGCGTTAATGCCACCAATGGCGACTAAGGGCAGCTTACCTTGTAGTAATTGTCCATAGCGACTGAGCTTGGATAAACCTTGAGGTTGAGAGGGCATGCTTTTAGTCGGAGTTGGGAATACATGACCAATAGCTAAGTAGCTAGGGTTACGTTGTGCAGCCAGTAATATTTCGAAATAGCCGTGGGACGATAAACCTAATGCTAAGCCTGCATCAGCTATTTGTTTTAAATCTGCCTCTAACATATCTTCCTGGCCTAAATGTACACCAAACGCGTGATGCTTAATCGCCAACTGCCAATGGTCATTGATAAACACCTGAGCTTGGTATTGTCTGCCTAAATCAATGGCTTGTTTGATATTTTGCTCTAACTCTACGGGCTCTATAGAACCCTTAATTCTTAGCTGCACGGTTAAGGCGCCTGCCGCTAGTACTTGTTCTAGTACGCCAACGGATTGAGTTACTGGATACACTTGTAGAGGTGTTTGCACTTTGGTAAAGCGTAATTTTTCATTTAAAAGCAGGCTTTGTTGTGCGGGTAGTATAATAGTAGGGAAATCACTAAGCCGCTGCGGCCAACCGTTTCGACTTAAAACACCGGGTCCTTGTCCAACGGCATAACCTGCAGTTAGCCCTTGATTGACGTACGCTTTGGCAATGCAAATGGCATCTAACAGCGGGTAGCCAAGCGCCATAGCACTGGCGATACCAGACGAATAAGTACAGCCCGTGCCATGATTATGCTGGGTGGCAATTCGGTGGCTGCTAAAGCCAATTAGCTGTTGTAGATGTTTGGCTGAGGTATGTTCAATTTGTTCTGTGTATAACCAATCTACCGCTTGTTGACTGGCTTGATCTCCGCCAGTTAGCAACACATTAGTACCTGTCTTCTGCACAAATTTCTGTAGCTGTTGTTGCCAGTCATCGTGCATGTTTTCGCTGTGATTGGTTTCGGTCAAACGACAAAACTCTGAATAGTTGGGGGTAATCAGAGAGACCTGTTTAGCCAATGCCAAATAGTCGCTAGTGGAAGGTGCTGCAGTTGACTCTGTGAGCATGTGTCCGTTGCTCGCTAACATCACTGGATCCCAAATGACCGGAATAGACTGCCCCAGCTTTGCAGCCAAAGCGTCTAGGTTCGTCTGCAACCAATGACTGAGTAATCGTACTTGTTGAGCGCTCGTTAACACGCCGATTTTTATTCCTTTGGGCGGCATATCTGCGGCTAGGCAATTTAACTGTGCAGTCAATACCGCTGCATCGCTGGTCGTTAATTGACTAATGTGAATTGAATTTTGCGCAGTAATAGCGGTTACCACGTTACATGGGTGTCCGCCTAAGTCATGAATGGTTAGCGTGTCAGCTTGAATACCCGCGCCACCACCACTGTCTGAAGCAGCAATGCTCCAGACAATAGGTTTAGGCTCATCGGTGCTCGCAGCAGATAAGTGTTGATGCTGTGTACTATGCATGTTTATTTCGAACCTTGACCCACTTGCTCGTTAACGGGTGTATAAATATTGGCTCCTTGGGCTTTAAACTCTTTCGATTTGATATCCATAGCTTGCATTATTTCTGTCTCGCTCAACATGCGGCTTTCTACTAAGCGGGTGGCATCTTGCTCTACATCGATTGGTTGGGTTGCTGCATAATCACGCACCTCTTGGGTAATTTTCATGGAGCAAAATTTAGGTCCGCACATGGAGCAAAAGTGTGCGACTTTGGCTGATTCTTGCGGTAGAGATTCATCGTGATACGCGCGAGCGGTATCGGGGTCGAGCCCTAAGTTATATTGGTCTTCCCAGCGAAACTCAAAGCGCGCTTTAGACAAAGCATTATCACGAATTTGTGCCGCAGGATGGCCTTTAGCTACATCTGCTGCATGGGCGGCAATTTTGTAAGCAATAAGCCCTTGTTTGACATCTTCTTTATTAGGTAAGCCTAAGTGTTCTTTGGGCGTGACGTAACATAACATCGCGACGCCATACCAACCAATTTGAGCGGCACCAATCCCCGAAGTAAAGTGGTCATAGCCTGGTGCGATATCTGTTGTTTGCGGACCAAGGGTATAAAACGGTGCTTCATGACAGATTTCAAGTTGCATCTCAACATTCTCTTTTATGAGTTGCATAGGAATATGTCCAGGGCCTTCGACGATAGTCTGTACATCGTATTCCCAAGCGACTTTCACCAGCTCTCCCAAGGTTTGTAATTCGGCAAATTGGGCTTCATCGTTGGCGTCAGCAATACAGCCTGGGCGCATGCCGTCACCTAATGACAATGACACATCGTAGGCTGCACACAGTTGGCAAATCTCTCTGAAGTGTTCATACAAAAAGCTCTCTTTGTGATGGTACAAACACCACTTCGCCATAATCGAACCGCCGCGAGATACAATACCGGTTAGTCGCTTAGCGGTCATGGGAACGTAACGCAGTAACACGCCGGCATGAATAGTAAAATAATCCACGCCTTGCTCGGCCTGTTCAATTAAGGTGTCGCGGAACACTTCCCAAGTTAGATCTTCGGCGACGCCATTGACCTTTTCGAGGGCTTGGTAAATAGGCACTGTGCCAATAGGTACTGGTGAGTTACGTACTATCCATTCTCGAGTTTCGTGAATATATCGTCCAGTAGACAAATCCATTACAGTATCGGCGCCCCAGCGAGTCGACCAAACCAATTTTTCTACCTCTTCTTCGATAGATGAGGTTACAGCTGAGTTACCTATGTTGGCGTTGACTTTAACTAAAAAGTTACGACCAATGATCATAGGTTCGGCTTCGGGGTGATTAATATTAACCGGAATAATTGCTCGTCCGCGAGCCACCTCATCCCGTACAAACTCAGCGGTGATGGGTTGTCCGATTGTGGCACCGAAAGCATGTCCAGCCGCTTTTTGAGTCAAGACATCTTGGCTAACGTGTTCTCTAGCCATATTTTCACGAATCGCGATGTATTCCATTTCTGGAGTAATAATACCTGCTTTAGCGTAGTGCATTTGCGTGACACATTTGCCTGCTTTGGCTTTAAGTGGTTTATCTAGTGAGTCGAAACGTAGGTGATCTAAGCCATCATCAGCCATACGCTGTTGGGTATAGCGTGAGCTGGCATCTGGCAATTGTTCAACGTCTTTACGCTGAATAATCCAGTCCCTTCTAAGCTTAGGTAGGCCATGACGTACGTTAATGTTGGCATCAGGATCAGAGTAGGGCCCAGCGCAGTCGTAAACCATTATGTCAGGATTAGCTTCTGTCACAGGTTCAGACTCGGTTCCTCCTAGAATAGTATCGGTCTGTTGAATTGCTCGCATACCAACTTGGATATCATGTTGGATCCCTGGTAAGTACACTTTGCTTGAATTGGGGTGGAGTAAGGGTTTTAAATTATCAATAAATTGTTGTGCTTGCGCACGAGTTTGACGACGATTTGACATTAGCAATCTCACAAATACAGTTGAAAAGGAAGTTGCTTGTCTGGAGAGGTATTTTGTTGAAAAGCACCAGTAATTCAGGTTGATAGTTTGACCATGAAATTATTGGTTAACGGAGCTAAATATTTGATCTTAATTATTAAAAATCATAGATTCATGCTCTCGCTTGTTTCCTTCGCGAGTACTAACTCGATCAGGTTCAACGGATCCCGAATTAACGGTCTCAGCCTAAAAAGGCACTCCGACAAGAGCGCTTAGTATACGGGCAAGAAGAAAAAAGATTCAAGGTATTTTAATTTATTTCGGTTAGATTGATCATTTGCCGATCAAATAGCTTTTAAAGTGCTTAATTAATAAGTACACTATGCGACCTTTTTTTCATATTAACACCCGATGGAGATCATCATGGCTCGCGTAACAGTTGAAGATGCTGTAGATAAAATTGGCAATCGTTTTGATTTGGTTCTAGTGGCCGCTCGTCGTGCTCGTCAAATTGCAATTGAAGGTAAAGACCCTTTAGTTCCAAGAGGCACAGATAAGCCTACTGTTCTTGCATTGCGTGAAATTGAAGAAGGACTGGTCACTGCTGATACATTAGACGCAGAAACCCTCCGTGATCAACAAGAGCAAGATCAAGCAGAATTTGCCTCTGTAGCGAATATTCTTTCTGCAGAATAACGTTTTTTTTAGCTTACGGCTACATTTATTAGTGTTAGCCGTTGGCTTGTGTCCTTTTTCCTCGTATTCTAATAACCTGATTAATTACTAAAAGCAGTATTTGTGTATCTTTTTGAGGGTTTAAAACAAAAGTTAGAAAACTATTTGCCGCCAGAATGGGTAGCGGATGCTCAGCGAGCGTTTGTGCTAGCTCAAGATGCCCACAGTGGACAGATGCGTTCTAGTGGCGACCCTTATATAACCCACCCTGTAGCGGTTGCGGCAATCTTAGCCGACATGCGACTCGACCATGAAACCATTATGGCGGCGCTGTTACATGATGTAATTGAAGATACCGAGTACAGCAAAGAAGACCTAAGTGGCGAATTCGGGCAAACCGTAGCAGAGCTCGTTGAAGGGGTGAGTAAATTAGACAAAATTCACTTCAGTAACAAACAAGAAGCTCAAGCCGAGAACTTTCGTAAAATGATGATGGCAATGGTGCAAGACATCCGTGTCATTTTGATTAAGTTGGCCGACCGTACTCATAACATGCGCACTTTAGGTTCGTTACGACCAGATAAAAGACGGCGCATTGCTCGCGAAACTCTAGACATCTATGCCCCCATTGCCCATCGCCTAGGTATTCATGATATTAAGAATGAATTAGAAGAATTAGGCTTTCAAGCTATGTATCCGCTACGCTTTCGAGCGTTAAAAGGAGCTGTTAAACAGGCTCGCGGTAATCGTAAAGAAATCATAGAAAATACCCAGAAAGAAGTAACCAGCCGATTAGCCGAGTTGAGCATTAACGCGCAAACGACAGGAAGAGAAAAGCATCTTTATTCTATTTATCGAAAGATGAAAAATAAAGAATTGATGTTTAACGAAGTGATGGATATCTATGCATTCAGAATCATAGTTGACTCCGTCGACAGCTGTTATCGAGCGCTTGGGGCCATGCATGGTCTGTATAAACCGATTGAAGGTCGATTTAAAGATTACATTGCCATACCGCGTACCAATGGCTATCAGTCATTGCATACCGCGTTAATTGGACCACATGGTATTCCGGTAGAAATTCAAATTCGTACCCATGACATGGATCAAATGGCAGACAAGGGCGTAGCGGCACATTGGGTGTATAAAGACTCTAACGATAACAATGATACCACGGCTCAAGTACGGGCACAGAAGTGGATACAGTCTTTAATAGAATTGCAGCAAAGTGCCAGTTCTTCATCTGAATTTATTGAAAGTGTTAAAACGGATTTATTTCCAGATGAAATATACGTGTTTACGCCTAACGGGCGAATTATTGAATTGCCTTTAGGCGCAACCGCTGTAGATTTTGCTTATGCGGTGCATACCGGTATTGGTAACGCTTGTGTTGGGGTTAAGGTTGAAAGGCGTCCTTACTCGCTCAGCAAACCTTTAGTAAATGGCCAAACAGTTGAAATCATTACCTCGCCGCGAGCTAAGCCTAATGCTAATTGGTTAAACTTTGTGGTTAGCGCCAAGGCTCGTTCTCATATTCGGCATTACCTGAAAACACAACGCTCAGAAGAAGCCGTCATCATGGGCAACCGTTTACTCAGACATGCTTTGGGTAAAGTGAAGTTAGACGATCTTCCACAACAAGATATCGACAGAGTGGTAACTGAAACCAAACATAATGATTTCAATGCACTCCTTGCCGACATAGGTTTAGGTAATGAATTAAGCGCTATAGTTGCCAGACGTCTATTAGGCGAGTCGACAGAACTAGATCAAAAAGAAACTAAAGTAGCCATTCGAGGTACTGAAGGGTTGCTTGTGTCTTATTCTCGTTGTTGCCACCCGATTCTCAGATGATGAGATTGTTGCTGTACTTAGTCCAGGCCGAGGTCTAGTGATCCACCAAACTGGCTGTAGCAATATACGTAAATTAAAGAAAGAAGAGCCTCATAGAGTATTGACGATGCAATGGGGCGAAGACATAAGTGGAGATTTCCGCGCCTCGATTCGAATTGAATTGATCAATCACCAAGGTACATTGGCCACGTTGACCAGTACTGTTGCTTCTGTGGGCTCCAATATTATTGGTTTACAAACAGAAGAAAAAGAAAGCAATGTCTATTACATTGATATTGAGTTGAGTATTCGCAATCGCTTACAGTTAGCGAATGTGATGCGAAAAATTAGAATCATGCCCGAAGTGCAACGTGTCTCTCGACACAGCCAAGCAAGAAAAAACAACTAAACCCTGCTAATCATTAAATTAATAATAAAAGGATATTCTTATGTCTAAGTCTGTTATTCATACTGACAAGGCGCCAGCCGCCATTGGTACTTATAGCCAAGCAATTAAGTCTGGTACAACGGTTTATTTATCTGGTCAAATTCCATTGGTGCCAGAAACCATGCAAGTGATTTCAGATGATTTCGCTGAGCAAGCTCATCAAGTTTTTAAAAACGTCAGTGCGGTTTGCGAAGCTGCCGGTGGTTCGACTGATCACTTGGCTAAAGTTAATATCTTCTTAACTGACTTATCTAATTTTGCTACGGTGAATGAGATTATGAGCCAGTATTTTGAGCAACCTTATCCTGCCAGGGCTGCGGTGCAAATTAGTGCCTTACCAAAGGGCGTTCAAATCGAAATTGATGGAGTAATGGAATTACCGGAATAGGCTCGATTTAGTATTATTTATGCGTCCAGAAATTAACATGTCGCCTGAGCGTAATATGCGCATCAGGCAGTTACTCGCTTTGCGTCAACCTAGTTTAACTCTGTGTTTAGAACAGCTAGATAAACCCCACAATGTTTCTGCTATTGTGCGAAGTTGCGATGCCGTAGGTGTGCACGAAGTACAGGCTATTTGGAAGAAAAAAGCGCAAATTCGTAAAGGTACAGCCATGGGCAGTGAGAATTGGGTATATACCCGAGAACACAGCTCGATCGAAAATGCAGTGAGGTATTTAAAACAACAGAAGATGCAAGTGTTGGTAACAAACCTGTCCGACAAAGCGGTAGATTTTCGCGAAGTAGATTACAGCCTACCCACTGCGATTATTCTTGGCCAAGAAAAACACGGTGCTACTGATGAAGCTATTGCTCTTGCTGATCAAGAAATTGTGATCCCTATGGTGGGCATGGTGCAGTCATTAAATGTATCAGTGGCCGCAGCTTTGATCTTGTACGAGGCGCAAAGACAAAGGCAAATTGCAGGGATGTATAATCAACCACAATTATCAGCTGAAGAATGTCAAAAAGTGTTGTTTCAAGGTGGTTTCCCAAGGTACCGCGAAATATGTGACCGCAAGGGCATTGAATATCCCTATGTCGATGAGCATGGTCATATTCAAGCAGACGATGCCTTGATGGCAAAGAATACAACAACCGAATGTAAACCCTTTTCGCGGCATGAATATTCGAGACTTAAAGGGCTTTGGTCTTAAAAGTGAAGAAATGTTAGCCAAGGTTGATATTCATTCTGTTGAAGAGTTTATGGCCATTGATTCGTTTGAATTGTATAAACGCTTAAAGCAGAAGGTAGAAGGTACGGGACTCAATTCTCTATACACCTTAATTGCCGCGAAAGAAGGCAAACATCGGCTAGACATCGCTAACCACCAAAAAGCTGAGATCCTATTAAAGCTGGAGAGTATGGGTCTTGCGCCAAAGTAGGCACTTTAAAATTAAGTGCTGCTGATCTGAACCCCTTACACCCTAGCTTCCATCCAAAAAGCCACCATTCCTTCATACAAGCGCCTTGTTCAAAGTCGCGGGATGGATTCTGAGATGTCACTTATCAATATGGGCTGGAATATTCACTTATTGGAGTTGATGTTAATTTTCGCTCTGTAATTTAACGAATGTAAAAAACACCTAAAAGTTAAATGAATATTGTTAACAATCTTTCAAATTGTATATTTTGATGCTATAAATGAAACATTATTGGTAGGCAATTAGTAAAGTATGCAATAGCATTAGGAAGGGTTTATGAAAAAATATGCCGTTAAACATTGGGGTTTGATTTTTTGGTGGCTATGAGCGTTGGCTGCTCAGAGCAAACTGGCCCAAAAAAGTTGAGTAGTAAAGAAAAGCTATTGGTAGATTTTGAGCAAGCGCAAGACTTGCAATTAATTAAGCTAGAAAACGCCACTTCAACTTTGACCAAAGATGAATCTGGCTCGCGTTTGAAAATTAACTTGGCATCAGCCAATCACCATAATACTTCCTTTACCATTAAGCCTGACATGCCTTGGGATTTCTCTGAGTTTCGCCATGCAGGCTTGGTGATGGATGTAGGGAATCCTAATCAATCTTCGGTGCATACCTACATTTATACAAAAGACGACAAAGGAGCTTCACAATTGCGTAGTGTGGTTATTCCAGCTAATAGCCAAAGAAGTTATTTGATTGAGCTTAATACGCCATCTCTTGGACTAAACACTGGCATGCGCAATAATCCTATCAGTTGGCAACATGATTATGTGCAAACTATTTGGCGTGGTGGGGCAAAGCAACCTGATATTTCAGCTATTGCTAGTATCCGCTTTATGGTTTCGGGTGTGCTTGAAGATAAGCAGTTAGAAATTGATAACCTACGTGTGGTTGAGCCTCAAGACTTTGATCCAAATTTTGCAGCGGGTTTAGTGGACAAATTCGGTCAAAATGCCAAGCTAGATTTTGTGGGTAAAGTAAACAGTACTAAAGCGCTATTGGCAGAGTCTGCCAAAGAGCAAAAGAGCCTACAGGATAAGCTTTTTACGTCTCGTTCTAAATTTAATGGTTGGGCTGATGGCCCGCGTTTACAAGCAACAGGTTATTATCGAACCGAGAAATATCAAGGTAAGTGGACGTTGGTTGACCCCCAAGGTTACTTGTTCTTTTCTAATGGTATTGCCAACATCCGTATGGCCAATACCTCAACGATTACCGGTTATGACTTTGATAAGTCAATGATAAAACAAAGAGCTGCAGATGATTATACGCCTGAAGATTCTATTGGTTTAAATCCCGCGCCAGAGAAAGCCTTAGCTAGCCGCTACGTTAGCTCAGAGCTGCGTTCAAATATGTTCACTTGGCTACCTAGTTATGAGGATGATGAGGCGGCGAGTTTTGGTTATCGTCGAACTGTGCACAGTGGGGTACTTGAGCATGGTGAAACCTATAGCTTTTATCGCGCCAATTTAGCTCGCAAATACGCGACTAATGACGAAAATGAGTTAATGGCCAAGTGGCGAGACACTACCATTAAACGTATGCATACTTGGGGCTTTACCTCTTTTGGCAATTGGGTGGACCCTGCATACTACCAAGAGAATCGTTTGCCGTATTTTGCCAATGGTTGGATTATAGGGGATTTTAAAACTGTAAGTTCAGGCAATGATTACTGGGGCGCAATGCCAGACCCTTTTGATCCTGTTTTTGCTCAGCGAGCGGCAGTAGCAGTGCAGCAAATTGCCAATGAAGTGCAAGATAACCCTTGGTGTGTAGGGGTGTTTATCGACAATGAAAAAAGTTGGGGCTCTGAAGGAAGTCCTCAAGCGCAATATGGCATAGTGATCAATGCCCTTAAACAACCCAGTGCTGTAAGTCCTCTTAAACGTGCTTTTGTGAATAAACTACAGCAGCGCTACCAAAATATAGATGCCCTTAATCAGGCTTGGGGCAGCCAACTCGATTCATGGCAGAGCTTAGAGAGCGGATTTGTTGTCGAAAATATCACTCAACCAATGCAAGGTGATTTTGCAGTATTGTTGTATGACTACGCTGATAAATACTTCAGCATAGTCGGTACACTATTAAAACAGCATATGCCGAATCATATGTACATGGGGCCTAGGTTTGCACATTGGGCGATGACCCCAGAAGTGAGAAATGCTGCCGCCAAATGGGTTGATGTGATGAGTTACAATTATTACCGAGAGGGGATTGATCAGCCATACTGGGATATTCTAGCAGAGCTGGATATGCCTAGTATTATTGGTGAATTTCATAATGGAGCGATGGATTCGGGTTTATTAAACCCAGGATTAATCCATGCTGAAAATCAAGCTGATAGAGGTAAGAAATATCAAGAGTATATGTATAGTGTAATTGATAATCCTTATTTAGTCGGTGCGCATTGGTTCCAGTATATTGACTCACCGTTAACTGGCAGAGCCTACGATGGCGAAAACTACAATGTCGGTTTTGTTAGTGTCGCTGACATACCTTATCAACCCTTAGTTGATGCGGCTAAAGAGCTAAATAAAAATATATATACTAGGCGTTTTGCGAAATAAGCAGCCACGTCCCTCATACCAATCCTTCTTGATAAGAGAATTTTCAGAATGGATCCAGCGGTTTTTGAACAAGGCGTCGGTATGAGGGAATGGTTGCTGCCTTTCACATACCAAGAACGCAGAGCAAAAGGCGCTGGGGCATTCCTTTCAGGCAAGTGTTAAATGTGCTTTCTCTGTGTTGTTTGAAGTCACCATTGAAGACTGTATTTCTCAAAAAGTTATTTTGTCATCAATTAATTGTAGACCTGGCACTAAGGGCTGCTGTAGCCTTTATTGTCTTTAAAGAATTATTGCGGACTAAATTAATGAAAAGCATCATGTTGATTTTTGTATTAAGCGTCATTGTGTCTACTCACATACAGGCGTCGGGTTGGGGATATAAGCATAATCGTATTGCCATTAGTGCCGACGGCAACAATCAAGCTGACAACCTTCACTTTTGGCCAAGAGCCGATCCTGATGACTGGGGGCAACACCTGCTACCTTGGCCATCATCGCTAAGTTAAAACGGCACAATCAACTGGTACACTTTTCATATAATAATTTCATCGATTCGGCCCCCCACACAACTGATATTAACGAAATGGCAATAGGGGTAGAGGGAGCCATCAAAAATTGGAATTATGATCCAAGTAAGTTCTTTGATGTGAGTGCCGATTACAAAAACGCGTTACATCACTTAACGCAGGTACTTGAAGAATCGACGCATGACAATCCATTATATTTCATTCATATGGGACCCTCTGAATTCTTGTACAGGGCGGTCAAAAATGTGGTGGAAAATGGTCATGCTGCCAGCCTCGCACATGTGAATATTATTTCACACAGTGGCTACAACGATAACCACTTACGTCGGGGCGATCCTAAATTTGATAAAAAGCCAGTAGCCGACGACAAAAAACATCACACTTTAGAGCAAGTCATAGCCTTAAGTGGCGGCCGAATGCAATACAAAAGAATTAAAGATCAAAATGGCAAATGGGATCCCGCACTGTTATGGAATTCAAAGCATGATTGGTCAGTGTGGCAGTGGATGCAAGCGCATCAAGATAAAAGTGTACAATGGATTTATAAGCGAATGAAAAGACACCCTGATGACGTTGCAGATATATCAGATGCGGGAATGGTGTACTTTTTACTGACAGGAGATGAAGATGGAAGTCCTGAAAAGTTTAGAACATTTATTGGAGAAGGTATCAACTAATAAAGCAATATGATTTTTAATAAAAACGGAGCCTATGCTCCGTTTTTATTTATCTGAGTGCGGGTTACAATTTTTTGATTTTTATATTCCTAAACCAGACTTGGTCGCCGTGATCTTGCAGGACGATGTGACCGCCCGGGGTTTTCGCAAAGTGTGGCCAGTCCTTAAATTTACTTGCGGCAATTAAGCTCTTCCAGTTGCCGTCGAACATTTGCACGTCGACAAGTTTGTAGCCGTTTAACCAATGTTCTACATGGCCATTATTGACGACTAGGCGTACCTTGGTTCCATTCGCCTGCGGGCAATACACTCACAAATTTGCTCTTAATTAAATCGTAGTTGTCGCCAGAGCGGTGTTTCTCAATTTGCCCATCACCGTGGTTAGGATTATCCAATATTTGCATCTCGGGGCCTGACAAAAATGGAAACTCCAACTCGGGGCTTTCTTTTACGTTGTAAATGATCCCGCTGTTACCACTCTGGTTGAACCTTCCACTCCAAATTTAGCTCGTAGTTTTCAACTGGCTGTGGAGTGATGACTAGGTCACCGCCGTCTATTGTTTGCCAGCCAGTTTCTTGTGGCGTGCGACCAGCAAAAAATAGACTGCCATCATCTAGGCCCCAGCGTTTGCCTATAGTTTGTTGGTTATAGTTTCTGAAATGCCCTAGAGACTGTCCGTCAAAGAGTAATTGCCAACCTTGGGCTATTTCGCTTTCACTCAAGACATTGTGCTGAATTGCATAAGCAGGGTTTAACTCAACAGGCTTATCTTGTGGGATTTTGTTTAGGGTATACCAGGCTTCTGTGCTCCATAGCTGATGGTTGTTTTCGCTTTCAAAAGCCCGTTTAATTCTAAAATACACCACATGGTTCTCTTTTAATCCATCCAATTTGATTTGGATCTTAGTACGATCATCAGACAGAGTCAGGGCTTGAATTGCCAGCTGACGTTGATCTTTTTTCGGACCTCCGTATTCTGCGGTAGGTTCGAAGTACCATTGTTGTATTTCAAAATCATCGGCTTGCACCACTCGGTTTTGTTTAATGGGCTCTGTCAGGGTGATTTCGAATCCGTCACTGCGGGCACTGACACTTAACATTTCAAAGGTAGAGTGTTGATTGTAAGTCAGGCTTTGTAAGCCATACCATAACTTTTGACCATGAGCCCAGTTACCGGGGTTACCCACACCTCCGACAATTAGGCTACCGTTTGGTGCCCACATCAGTCTATTTACGCCAGCCTCTAAGCCTTGACTAAAGCGGAATACCGCACCTTGTAATCGACCATCTACACGCTCTGCGAATACGCGTTTAATGCCACCATGAGTTACATCGCCGTGGATCATTTGATTCTGATAAGGGCCAATGTTCAAAGGTGCGGGTTGACTGGCTGAGTTGCCTATATCTCCTTGAGGTAGCCACACTACCGGTAAGGTTTCGGTTAAATTAGCTGTACCCTCAAAATCTACCGAGCGCGAGCCATACCAAGCGCCAGGTGTCAGTTCGACAATTTTACAAGCGGGAAGCCAGTCTCCTTGGTTGTCGGCGATAAATAGTTTGTTGTCTATACCACGACCAATGCTGTTAGGGGTACGCAAGCCATGAGCAATGAATTCAACTTCGCCAGTGTCTTTGGCTATTTTAATCACTTTGCCGCGACTAGGCGCCTGTGGGTCAGCACTGGCCCCGCCGGGTAAAATGGCAGTGGCTAATGCGCCATAAAAGTATCCGTCTTCATATTCTAATCCAAAAGCAAATTCGTGGAAGTTGTCTGTCGCTGCCCAGTCGTTAGAGACTAATTCGTATTTGTCCATAAAGCCGTCATTATTGCTGTCGACTAAGCGAGTTAGCTCTTGTTTTTGCAATACATAAATATCGCCGTCTACCACTTTTACCCCAAGAGGTTCGGCTAAGCCTTTGGCAATGCGGGTTACATTAATTTGCTCTGGGCTGCTTTGGTAATTGTCGACTAAGTAAACCGAACCTTCGGGATCCCAAGTCGTTACCACCATGCGGCCGTCTGGCATAAAGTCGATACCGCCCACCATAGGTTTAAACTCATCGGGGCGGGCTTGGCTTAAATCAAAGGAAGGATGCACTCCGGCAACTTCTTGTTGGTCACCAGGCACGGATTTAATAATGTCTGGATCAGTGACTATAGCCTTCACCTGTTTAATGTCGTTTTTTGTGACTTGTAGCATGTTTGCCGGTATCACTTCGAATTGTTTAGACTCGGGATTTAGCCATTGCAGTGACAACGCTCCACCACCACCGGCTTGAAAATAGATAATTTCAATTGGGTGTATACCTGCTGCTAGTTTTACTTCTGCATCTTTGGGCTCTGCGGCGTGGAATCCCCAGTTGTTAATAATTCGCTCGTTATTTAAATACAGGTAAGCGCCATCATCAGAGACAAGTCGTATGGTTGTGTTTAGGTCTTGTTCTAATGTTAAGTTGGTTTTTACCTGATACATGAAATCGTTAGATGTAGGCCCTAAATTTTCAGTGTTCGGAAAGTGTATCTGCGATACATGGGCGCCTAAACTTGGCGTGCTGGTGCGAGCATGCTCTTCATCAGGATCGCCGTTTAATAAACCTGTTTGATAAATAAAAGCACCAGTGGTGTCTGTAGTGAGTTCAGGCGTACTCGCTTGAAAAGTGATGGCTACGCTCGGCTTGCCAAGCAATACATTGTTATTGTCACCTTGTGTGGCATCTTTCGTATGTAGTGAGAAAATATAGTCGAGCATCAGTTTTGCGTCGCCCTGACTTAACTGCGCGTGAGGGGTCATAGGGACGTCTCCCCAATTGCCAGCACCACCAGTAATGATCTTTTGACTTAGTTGCTCTTTGGCTCCGCTGATCGTGAAGTATCTTTGCGCTATGGCTGCATATGAAGGGCCAACTGTTTTTACCTCTGGATTATGACAAGCGGCGCAATCACTATTTTGAATCAAGGCTAAACCAGGGTGTATTTCTTGTATCGGTGTAGCGGCTGCTAGCGCTGATTTTTCGATGGCCGAAAATCTGCTGGTAAAACTGGATTTGCCATTTTGTAACGTTAGTGATTGGCTATTGGCATAGTATTCAGCTTGGCCTGTTGTTTGGGTATTGGCGCCAGCTTTAATATCTTCTATGTTGAGTGTTAGGCTATCGGGAAGTCCAGAAACAGTGAATGTGCGAGTATAAGAAATCGCAGTGCCGTTAGCTTTGGTGTCAATAGTCGCGCTAGGGATTTCTGTTATCTCTGCTTGCCAAGCTTGACCATTGAGTTGACCTTTGGCTTGATATAACAAACTTACATTTTGCTGATTAAGTTGATGGCCGTGATAACTGACTTTGCCAGATTTAACAGACCATCGTGCCTGTGCCATTTTCAATAAAGGTTTGGCCACGCACTGTGGGCTGAGGACCATGCTTTTGATCAAACACCGCACCCGATAGGCTAAGGTCACCTTGCCATAATTTAAATAAAGCCGAACTTTTGGTGTCGTAGGCCACTGTAATATCGTTACCTAGTTTTACGTTGATAATGCGCGTCTCACCATCTAAGGTAGAGCGCATAGCTTTTAAGCTGGGCTCAATCGTTTGCGTGATATCGGTAGCGGCTAGCGGTGGTTGAGATTGATTACAAGCTTGACCTGTAACAATTAGCAGAAGTATACAAAACCTGTTTGATAAACTAGAAAACATTATGTGTTTGCCCGTGAAATTAACGTAAATTAAACCATGTTTTATCATACCCCTAGGCCGATATGTAAACAGTATGTTGCATACGTATTCAGCTAGGTGAAATTAAAATTGTTTGATTGGGGTCTATTAGGCGTGGCATATTCACTTTAATTAATTATGGGAACTCTCATGCAGAAATTATCACTATTTATTGTTGTTACAGCGTTTATCTCGTTTTCTAGCTTAGCACTAGATCGCACTAAAATTGCTGATTCGGTGCAAGACGTGACGCCACTGTTAAATGGCCAAGTGGCCCCCAAAGCTACCTTGCAAAGTGTTGAGGGAAATGCAGTAAGTCTTAAGGCTTTGACGATGGACAAGCCAACAATAGTTATTTTTTATCGTGGTGGTTGGTGTCCATACTGTAGTCGTCAATTGGCAGGGCTAAAAGATATTGAAGGCAAGTTAGATGATTTGGGCTATCAAATTTTGGCTGTCTCACCTGAGACCCCAGCTCAATTGCAAGAGCAAAAATTACAAACTAAGTTTACGGTGAAACTATATTCAGATGCTGAATTACAAGCGATAAGCGGCTTTGGCATTGGTTATTATGTTGCTGACCAGCAGCGTGATGCTTATAAAGCCAAGAAAAACATAGTGCTAAACAATGATAAAGCGACCGGCACTGCGGTGTTACCTGCACCTGCGGTGTTTATTCTTGATCAAAAAGGGATAGTGAAATTTAACTATGTTAACCCAGATACAAGAACGAGGATCTCTCCAGAGTTACTGTATCAAGCGGCGAAGTTGTCTCTGTAGATCTTAGAATCTAGCTTTTTGTATGCTGCAAATGGATAAATACTTGATTCATTTAGTTAATTCTTCGATGATGTATCTAATGTATATTTAAACAGGCATTCGCTGCTTAATAAGTGATTCGCCTGCATCGCTATCTTGGTTTATTAAGTTTATGTCTTTTTATTTATCCAGTTTAATGATTGCTCTGCAATGAGTCGCCTTTAATGAGAGAATCTCAATGAAAGGCTTGGCTCAAACCCCTATCACCGAATTAAAAGGTGTAGGTAGCAAGATGGCTGAAAATTTTTTGAAGCTGTCTATCGCTTCAGTGCAAGATTTGCTTTTTCATTTGCCTATGCGATACGAGGATCGTACTCGCATTTATCCTATCGCTGATTTACAGCCTCACTTGCATACCAGTATTCAAGGTGAAGTCACCTCTTGTGATGTGCAGTTTGGCCGCAAACGTATGCTGGTTGTGCGTATGAGTGACGGCACAGGCACTTTAACCCTTAGATTTTTTCACTTTTCGGCCGCGCAAAAAAGTAATCTAGCAGTGGGCAACACTATTCGTTGTTTTGGCGAAGTGAAAGCGGGTAAGTATGGTCTTGAGATCATGCACCCCGAATATAAAACCATTGATCTTGATAAACCGCAAACTATGCAAGAGTCATTGACTCCTGTGTATCCGGCCACTGAAGGGATTAAGCAACTCACCTTACGCAATCTTACCGAGCAAGCGTTAACGTTACTGAAGCAAGGTGGCTTAGCCGAACTGCTACCAGAGGGCTTATATCAATATCAATTGGGTTTGGTTGAGGCTTTGTTACTAGTGCATAGGCCGCCACCCGATGTGACTTTGGCGCTATTTGAAGAAGGTAAACACCCTGCACAACAAAGGTTAGTGATGGAAGAATTACTGGCTCATCATTTGAGTGTGCTAAAAGTGCGCCAGCAAAGTCAAAAACAAGCCTCGTATCCGATTCCAGCGGGAGCGCCCATCTTACAGCAGTTTTTGGCTAATTTGCCCTTTAAGCCCACTGGCGCTCAGCATCGAGTGACAGCTGATATTCAGCAAGACATGCAGCAAAATTATCCCATGATGCGTTTAGTGCAAGGTGATGTGGGCTCGGGGAAAACCCTAGTGGCCGCTATGGCGGCTTTGTCGGCCATTGCCAGTGGCTACCAAGTCGGGTTAATGGCGCCTACTGAGCTACTAGCCGAGCAACATGCTAATAACTTTCGCCAATGGTTTGAGCCACTTGGTATCGAAATAGGTTGGTTAGCTGGTAAATTAAAAGGAAAAGCAAGAGAGCAAGTGCTTACTGATTTGAAGTCTGGTGAGATTAAGATGCTGGTGGGCACACATGCTATATTTCAAGATACCGTTGAGTTTGATAATTTGGCGTTGGTGATAGTCGATGAGCAGCACAGATTTGGTGTGCATCAGCGGTTGGCACTGCGTGAAAAAGGAGAATCTCAAGGGGCATTTCCTCATCAACTTATTATGACAGCTACGCCTATTCCGCGCACATTGGCCATGACTGCCTACGCCGATTTAAATACCTCGATTATTGATGAGCTGCCACTAGGGCGAACTCCAGTCAAAACCGTAGTATTGCCCGACACTAGACGTGATGAAGTGATTGACCGTGTGCGTAATGCCAGTGTGGAGCAAGGCAGGCAAACTTATTGGGTATGCACCTTGATCGACGAATCGGAGTTTTTGCAAAGCCAAGCAGCCGAAGATACCGCCATTTTGTTACGTACCGCATTACCAGAGCTTAAAGTAGGCTTAGTGCATGGCAGGTTAAAGTCTGATGAAAAACAGCAGATTATGGCCGACTTTAAAGGCGGCGAACTGGACTTGTTAGTGGCTACTACTGTCATAGAGGTTGGCGTGGACGTACCTAATGCCAGTTTAATGATCATCGAGAACCCCGAACGCTTAGGGCTAGCTCAGCTTCACCAATTACGGGGGCGAGTAGGTCGGGGCTCGGTCGAAAGTCACTGTGTATTGATGTATCAAAGCCCGCTATCAAAAACCGCCAGTAAACGTTTAGCGGTATTACGAGAGTCGAATGATGGTTTTTATATTGCTCAACAAGATTTAGAAATTCGCGGCCCAGGTGAATTACTTGGCACCAAACAAACAGGTTTAGCCGATTTAAAAATTGCCGACTTAATTCGTGATGCAGAGTTAATCCCACAAGTACAAAACATTGCCAATCATTTATGGAACCAATATCCAGCTAACGCTCAAGCTATTATCAATCGTTGGTTAGGTCACAAAGAGCAGTACGGACATGCCTGATACTTTGCAAAATATAATCAATATTACAACTGCAACTGATGCTACTGCTGAGGTTATTGAACTGGCTCAACACACTGCACAGCAGTGGGGCTTAGCGTATCAAGCAAATATAGACGCCGGGTTAGCGTTAATTCAACAGGCTAATCAACTAGAGTTGCGTCAATTAGATGAACCTAAAGTGGGCGCTGTGTTGGTGGACTTTGCTTCTGATGCTTTAACTTTTAGGCGCTTACATGGTGGGGGAAAAAGGAAGCCATAGCTAAAGCTGTTGGTTTGAAAGGGATCGATAAGCTTAAGGTGTTAGATGCTACAGCAGGTTTAGGACGAGATGCCTTTGTATTAGCCAGTTTAGGCTGTGATGTGGATATGATAGAACGTTCACCCGTGGTGGCGGCCTTATTAAGTGACGGTTTGCGCCGGGCCACCAAAGACCCCCATTTAGCCGATTGGTTACATTGCAGAATGACACTATTTCATGGGGTCGCTTTTGAATTGTTAGCTAATTGGCGTGAACAACAACCTGACAACATCCCCGATGTGGTCTACCTAGACCCCATGTTCCCTCACCGTAAAAAAAGTGCGGCAGTAAAAAAAGAAATGCGCTTATTTCAGCAATTACTCGGTCCAGATGAAGACGCAAATTTACTATTAGCCCCCGCGTTAGCCTTGGCTACAAAACGAGTAGTGGTTAAACGCCCGTCAGGGGCCCCCTACTTAGCTGATAAAAAACCGCAAATAGAAATGCGAGGTAAAGCCAATCGATTTGATGTGTATTTAATCGTAAATAATGAGGCTCTTTAGGGTTTTAGCCATGCAGTTTATGTGCTTTTAACTCTCGCCTACGGGAGTAATGAAGAGGTTGCGTTGCTAGTGAAACCAGAGTAATTGCGTCCTGGGTTCTGCAACCACCTGTCATCATTAGCTGTGGCGTGATATTTCCCAAGTGAAACAAATGTGCTCTAAACTGCTTTTCGCGTACTCCATCATAAGTTGAGTTATTTTTATTGATAGATAAAAGCTATCTCTAATTGCTATTGTTAACTACGGCTAAATGTTTAAGCTGATAGCGTGATAATATCACACTGTAAAAGTACTTTTTGAGACAGTAACACCGCTAAAGTGTATGGAATGATGCCGCACTATGGTGTTACTCGTTTTTGGGTTGTTAATTAAAGTCGTGTTAGCACTTGGTTGGAATACCTACAGTGGTATAAGCATTAGAAGTCTAACCAAACGACACTGTTAAAGGAGAGATATAGATTATGTTTACTAAAGAAATGGTACATACCGCACTACAAACTTGGTGCGACAATGTAGTAAAAGTTGGAAAAGTTCATGCCGAAGGTGGCGATGTTCAAGCATTCTCTCTTCAGGTGCTATCTGAAAGTTACGATTACGACAATGGCCATGTGTTATTTAAGCCTACGTTAACATTTGGCCAGCAAACTTTTCGTCCTACTAAAGAAGGTGCGCTTTCCTACTTTGTTGGCGGTAACAGTGATTACCCTAATGATAACGGTTTTAAACTCAAGCCTTGGGTCAAGGTTTGGTACAGTAAAGAAGATTTTATTCTGCACGGTGATTTAGCAATTGTTCAATGTAACGTGCACTTTATTGGTGAAGATGACAGTCATATTTTTGTGAACAAGAGCTTTGTATTCAAAATATGTGAAGATGGCAAGGTTCGCATTATTTTACACCAATCTTCATTGCCTTATCAGCCATAGTAGCGGCCAAGCTGCGTCAGCTCAAGATGTAGTGACTGAGCAGTAATATACAAGAGCTTACTCAAGGTAATTGATTGAGAAGCTATTTTTAGTATTTACTGCTATTTTCAATATCATGCACCCTAAGTAAGTTGTTTTATAGTTTGCTTGAAGGAGCACTTAAGCACAGGTTATGTTGCGGTCTCTTTTTTGAAAACGGAGCTTCGAAACACAAAGTGGAGCTAATCAGCTTGAACCGTATTTGAACTATCACACTGTAATTGCTTCTAATTAAAAGACATGAGCTTTTAGAGTTAGATATAGTTTAGAAATGTTACACATTTTTTTAACAATCTGTGCTCTAATCAAAGGTGGTTATTTTGAGGAGATAGATGATGAACGTTATTAATCGAGTTTTAGCTTTGTTTGTATGTCTGTTCTTTAGTTTTCAAACTGCTGCTTTGGCAAAAGTTGAAGTGACTTGGACTGAACCAGACAAATATTCCGACATTAAAGATTCTTTCAGCGGTTATCAAACGACTAAAGATGATGCGTTTTACAATATTGAGAAAGAGCTGAATCGTTTGGCTAAAAAGCTGCCTGACGGCTATTTGCTAAAATTAGAGGTGACAGATTTAGACTTAGCAGGTGAGACCCACTCAAGAAATATACGCGTAGTGCGACATATGTTTCCACCCAGAATCAAATTTACATATCAGTTGTTGGATGGCGGCGATAATGTGTTGTTAGAGAAGCAAGAGAACATTCGTGATACATCCTTTATGAACGGTGTGTCTTTGCGACATAAAAACCAAGCCTTTGGTTTTGAGAAACAGTTGGTCGAAGATTGGTTTAAAGATAGTTTTACTGACTATTTAGTTAGAAATTAAATTATGTAAGATCAATTAGTTTCAGTTAATTAACTTAATATGGATGACAAAATGATAAAAGTTGGTGATAAATTACCAGAAGTAACCTTTAGTTTGCGTAAAGGCGGAGATGCGAGTAACCCTACAACAGCTGATATTTTTGCTGGCAAAAAAGTGGTGTTGTTCGCGGTACCGGGCGCATTTACGCCTACCTGTTCAGAAGCGCACTTGCCCGGTTACATCACGCTAGCCGACAAGTTACAAGCCAAAGGGGTAGACGAAATTATTTGTCTATCGGTTAACGACGCATTTGTAATGAGTGCATGGGGCGCGACACAAAATGCAGAAGCTATTACGATGTTAGCGGATGGTGGTGCAGAATTTACTCAAGCTATTGGTTTAGACATGCAAACTGCGACCTTTGGCGGGGTGCGCTCCCAGCGTTACTCTATGTTGGTTGATGATGGCGTGGTGACAACGCTTAATGTTGAAGCGGCCGGTGAATTTGCCGTAAGTGACGCAGAAACTATGTTGAATAGTTTGGCGTAGATGTTAAAAATTACCCAGACGTCCGGTCTGGGTAATGCTTTTGCTTTAAATCTGAGTTTTATTGTTGGAGTAAGCTTTTTTAGCGGCCGATAGCGCTAATTGGCTACCCAGTAAAGACACGATGCAATAGGCAGTAAAATAATAAAATCCTTCCCCTACCGCAGACAAGGTTTGCGTGCTAATTTCTAGCGAAATTTGAAAGCCAAATACATTAAATGTTTGGGTGGTCGCAGTATCGGCGTGATTGGTCGACAATATAGCTAAAAATATTGCAACCACAAACACATCAGCCATTGACCATTTACCAATTAAGCTAACGAAGCTGAGTATTTTTTTGGCAAGGTTGAGATTTTTTACAAAATAAGCAACACACATCAATATTGTTTTTAGCAACGGAATGCACACCGAAAACGCAAAAATTAACCCCGCGACCATAAAGCGCTGGTCATTCCACAATTCTTCGACCGTAGCAATAATCGAAAGCTCTTTATCAATGAGTGGAGAGGTCAGTGAAGAGCCACTCAATAACGCTTGCATCTCCATATCAAAACTAAACATGGTCAGTAAAATGCCATGAAAAAACAATCCTAATGCCACAATATTCAAAGCGAACCCTAGATGCTTACGTATCATGCTTAACCTTATGAAACTATTGATTTGTATAAAATTGTATATGCTTAAGGAAAGCCTTAAGCAAATACCACTGTTTTATGCTGATGAATAATAACCCTGTCTTCTAAGTGGTAACGCACCCCGTTGGCTAGAGCTGTTTTTTCACAATTTTTACCTTTACGCACCATGTCTGCAGCGCTATCACTGTGGCTAATACGCATCACTTCCTGTTCAATAATTGGCCCTTCATCTAAATCGCTAGTCACGTAATGACAAGTTGCACCAATTAGTTTTACACCTCTTTCGTATGCTTGTTGATAAGGCTTTGCACCAGCAAAAGAAGGTAAAAAGCTGTGGTGAATATTAATAGCCTTGCCGGCTAACTTTTTACACAAATGGTCTGGCACTATTTGCATAAATCTAGCTAAAACCGTCAAATCACCTTGATAGGCTTCGATCAGTTTTTCGATTTCTGAAAAGGCTTTCTCTTTTGGTTGGTCTTTAAAATCGACCCAATGAAAAGGGATGTTATGCCAGTCGGCATATTGTTTCATTTGTGGATGATTGGCGATAATACACGGAATCTCGCAAGGTAGTTCACCGGTGTGCCATCTATGCAATAGGTCCATTAAACAATGAGATTCGTGACTGGCCAACAACACCAATTTTTGTTTTTTCGACGAATCAATCATTTTCCAATTCATGTTAAATTTATCGGCAATTGGTGTAAACGCCTGCTTAACTTTTTCGAGCCCCATATTGATAGAATCTGCGCGAATTTCGTGGCGCATGAAGAATCGACCAGTTTGTAAATCTGTATGATGGTTCGCTTCGACAATTGTGGCATTTTGCTGTACCAAAAACTGACTTACGGCCGCTACCAATCCAACTTGATCTGGGCAATCAATAACTAATCTAAATGTTTGCTGCATAATAAAAAATACTTTGAGTGTGACTAATTTTCCTATTGTGACTTCCTTGCGTAGAAAGGCAAATAATAAAAATAGATAATTCAGAATTGGCTGTGTTGGTGGTTGCCCTGCAGGCCAGTTATGTATTTTGGTGGTAATAAACAGTGGTCGCGGTTAAGACAAATTTTTTTTATGATGGACTGCGGATCATATTACTACGTGTAAACCATGTTGAAAAAAACCTTAATAAGTCTGAGTGTCATTATTTTATTGTTGATGGTTGGCTTGCGCTCAATGAGTATTTCTCCTTTTGCCCTTGGTGATGCTTTAGATGTGTCTACTAGCATGGGGGCGAAAATTGCCTGTTCTGGTAGGTTTATTTCTGGTTTGTCAGAACAGCAAGTCATGCAGGATTTAGCGGCCTATTCGGTGGCTACGAAATTACTGTCGATTGTTTATACCGAGCATTCAGTGACAGCAGACTTTATCGGTTTATCTACCTCAAGTGCCACTTATCGGGTTGGCCTTGGGTGTACTATCGATTACGCCCAACCGCTCGTTGATTTAGATACGCTTAGGGCCCCACCGTTAAGGGAATCATCTTTATCCTGACCCGCAGGAGAAACCGTAAATTCAATTGAGCCAACAATACAGGTCGTCCTAGATGAATTGTTACGGCAAGATAATCAAGCGGGCTTAGACTCACGGGCGTTATTGGTAGTAAAAGACGGGAAAATAGTTGCAGAGTCTTATGCCGATGGTTTTCGCGCCGGTACACCAATTATTGGGTGGTCTATGGGCAAAAGCCTGACCTCCATTCTACTCGGAAATTTGGCCTTCAAACAGAAAATACAGGTAGAACAAAGTCATTTATTCGACGCTTGGCTAGAAGATGAGCGTCGAAATATTACCCTGCAAAGTTTGTTGCAAATGACCTCAGGTTTGGCTTTTGATGAAACTTATATTCAAGGCACAGATGCGACGCGTATGTTATTTTTACAGCCCAGCGCCTCTGGTTATGCTTTGGCAAAATCAGCAGAGCATGAGGTAGACCGTCATTTTATGTACTCATCTGGTACCACCAATATTCTTATGCGCTTAGCATCAGAAACCTTAGGTGGGCAGCAAGCACTTATTGACTATTTTTACCTACAAGTTGCCAAGCCGCTCGGCCTCAGTCACACCATTTTCGAAGTAGATGCCGAAGGTATGTTCGTTGGTAGTTCTTATATTTTTGCATCGGCTCGAGATTGGGCCAGAATGGGATTACTAATGTTGGAACAGGGGAAAATCAATAACCAACGAATATTAAGTCAAGAGTGGGTGGTCGCGGCACAAACCCCCAACAATAGTGATAATGAGCCTCGATACGGTTATCAGTTTTGGCTGAACAGCGGCAGTAATGAGTTACGTTGGCCGAGTTTACCAGTAGGCAGCTTTGCCATGTCGGGCAGTAAAAACCAAAGAGTGATGATGATACCATCACACAATACTGTGGTCGTGCGTTTAGGATGGAGTAGTCATTATCCTATCAATGAAAATGTTGCAAAAATTTTGGCAACACTAGAATGATGGGGTATGGCATGTATTGCGCAGCCTAAAATGAGGGATTTTATTGTTGGAAGCTAAAAGTCATATCTAGCGGCCACGATTGTCGAATGTGGTAAGACACACCATGGGCGCTCGAAACAGATTCAAATAAATGAAACGCCTTAGCTTGCCAACCAAATTGTGGGGGGATTAGTGGCGCTGGCGGTTCAATGGCACACTTTCTCGCTAGGGTCAGATGGGCGATATACTCTTGTTTAGAGATAATTAAACCACTACTTTTTGCTATTCTTTGCAATTGGCTAACTAACTGCTGGTGGCTACTGTGAGTATGCTCACTGCCCAACCAGCAAGCTTTAGGTTTGGCCCAGTAGCCCATAAAATCTAAGTTAACAGGGAATGCCTTAGGTTGTGCTCTTGAGTTAATCGTTGCGTCAATTTGGCTGGTTAATTTGTCTAACTGTTTAGTATTCACTTGGCCTAGAAATGCTAAGGTTACGTGAAAATTTGCCGCTGGGACCGGTGAGCTAAAACAAGGCAACGCCTTATTGCGCCAAGCTTCAATCGCTAATTTTGTTGAGGCGTCGGGTGATAAACCTAAAAATGCTCGCATATTATTTTTCCTGTTTTTTAATCCAATACTTAGGTTATTCAATAAGTTTGATATGATCAGCGTCATTATACCGAACTCATTCTAAGAGAATTCAGTTGCTGCCAGTACAAGAAATTTTATCCGATTTACACGCCCAATTAGCAAAAGGTGACGGAATTGTAGTGGCTCCGCCTGAGTGCCGGCAAGTCAACGTGTCTGCCCTTGTCGTTACTTAATTTAGATATGTTTACACATAAAAAAATTATCCTGCTACAACCTAGGCGTATTGCCGCTCGTAACATAGCGATATATTTGGCTGAGCAGCTTAATGAAGCGGTTGGACAAACAGTAGGTTATCGCATTCGTGGTGAAAATAAAGTCAGTGCTAACACTCGATTAGAGATCGTCACAGAAGGTATTTTAACGCGTATGTTACAAAATCAACCAGAATTGCCCGAAGTGGCTTTGGTGATTTTTGATGAATTCCACGAGCGTAATCTACATGCTGATTTTTCGTTGGCTCTGTGTATTGAAGTGCAGCAGGCGCTGCGTGACGACTTACGATTGTTGGTTATGTCTGCGACTCTGGACGTAGCGGCTATTAGTCGATTATTACCCGATGCCAAAATACTTGAGTCGTTGGGCAGAAGCTATCCAGTTGATTTGGTCTATCGGGCGCCTAATGCCAACCATAACTTAGTAGAAAATGCCTGCCGTTTAACCGTGGATGCATTTGCTCTGCAGCAAAAAGATGGCTTGGTATTTCTGCCCGGTGCCGCAGAAATCAATCACACAGCAGAATGGCTTGAACAGTACTTTGTGAATAACGGGGCCGAGCAAGTCGTTATTCACCGCTTGTATTCTGACTTAGCTAAACATTTACAAGATAAGGCACTACGACCTGCTCCTCAAGGTAGACGTAAAATTGTGCTAGCGACCAATATTGCAGAAACCAGTTTAACAATTGAAGGCATTGAATGGGTGGTAGACAGTGGCATTGAAAAAAATGCCATATTTGATTTAAACCGTGGCATAACCCATTTGCAAACGCGCAGAATTTCTCAAGCATCTGCGGTGCAAAGGGCTGGCCGAGCAGGGCGTTTAGCAGCAGGCACTTGCTACCGATTATGGAGCAAGGAACAGCAAGATAGGTTAGCCCCACAATCCCCCTGAAATATTACAAAGTGACATGAGTAGTTTTATTCTAGAAAGTGCTGTCTGGGGGGCTGACGTAAAAGAATTGCAGTTGATAGACTATCCAAGTGATGCTCAATTAGCTCAAGGGCGAGACCTTTTAAATCGGCTAAATGTATTTGATAGCAAACAAGGATTAACGTCTCTCGGCAGACAAGTGCATGCTCTGGGTTGTAATGCATCGATCGCTGTTATGTTATTAAAAAGTCAGAAAATCAGCCCAGCACATTTAAGTTTAGCCTGCGCTTTGGCAGCTTTGTTTGAAAGTAAAGACCCTATGCCTCGTTATAACGGCCAATCTACGGGAGCAGAAATTTCCGCTCGTCTGCATTTTTTGTTAAAACAAAAAAATCACGCTATTTGGCAAATTATTCGTTTATGGCATAAAAAATTATCTTGTGCGCTTGTCGACTGGCCTTTTATTGATGTAGCGGTGTTAGTAGGTTTTGCGTTTCCTGTTTGGTTGGCTAAGCAGCGGAGTAACGAAAGTTATCAATTAGCAAATGGTGCTGGCGCTATGCTCTTTAAAGATGATGAGCTGCTAGAACAAAAATGGCTAGCAGTCGCAGCTATGTTGTCGACTGACAAGCAAGGCAACGACAGGCAACAAAATAATGCAAGAATACGTTACGCTGAACCCATTTCCTTAGCCCAAATTGAACAACACTTCGCTTATTTGCTCAACGAAAGCGAAGTGTTGCAATGGGACGAGAGCCAACAAAAAATTAGCGCTCAGAAGCGCAAATTACTAGGTGAAATTGTTATCCAAAAACAGCCAATGGCTCGACCTTCCGCAGAGCAAATTGTAAATATGTGGCAGCAGGTAATTGTAAAAAAAGGCATCGCGGCGTTACCTTTTGATGATGACAGTTGGCAATACATATTCCGGGTTAGATTGGCGAGCGATTTAAACAAAGACAATGTTTGGCCTGACTTTTCAGAGCAAGGACTTTTGCATAGTGCTGACTTATGGTTATTGCCATATTTGTCTGACAAAACTACTTGGCAGCAATTGTCTCAATGTCAATTTTTGCAACAACTTAAAAGCCAATTAGATTATCAACAGCAACAAGAATTGGATAAACTATTACCAGAAAAATTACTGCTGCCTAGCGGTAGACACGGGCGACTGATTTATACTGAGTCGAATAAGGTAACCTTATCCGTTAGAATGCAAGAGATGTACGGTATGCGTGAGCACCCTGTTATTGGTTTGGGACAAATAGCCCTTACAATTGAGTTACTGTCGCCGGCGCAAAGGCCGATTCAAACTACGCAAGATTTACCGGGTTTTTGGCAAGGCAGTTATCAACAAGTGCAAAAGGAAATGAAAGGCCGTTACCCGCGTCACTTCTGGCCAGACAGCCCAGCTACATCGCCAGCCACAACCACTACTAAAAAAAGAATGAATATTAAATAATGAGTAAACCAGCAGCAAATAAGTCCCGAGTATCTAGCGCTAAGTCAGGCAAAAACAAAGCAGTAAAAGAATCAATGTGGCGTAGGCTAAATCCGTTTCGCTGGTTGTGTCGTCATTGGCTTAAACTGTCTTTCATTTTTGCCCTAGTGCTTGGCAGTTACTGTGTCTATTTAGATGCACAAATTAGTCAAAAATTTGCCGGTAACAAATGGCAAGTTCCCGCACAAATTTTTGCTAGGCCAATGCATCTTGCTGTAAAACAAGAAATCACCATTCAAGAAATCGAAGAAGAGTTAAAGCTCTTGGGATACAGGCGTGTGATCCGGGCTGATAGTTCTGGTGAATACCAAGTATTAGGTAAGCGGATCCGAATACAGAGGAGGAAGTTTGACTTTGCGCACGGCAGTGAACCATTGCGTAACATTGAAATTAGCATTAATAGTCAAAGAATAAGCGAGATCTTAGAGTTAGATACACGGCAGAGTATTAACGATATCTATCTTGAACCTTGGCTGGTTACTCGCCTGCAAAGCAGTGAGCGAGAAGATCGCATGTTGGTAAATATGGCCGATGTGCCGCCATTATTGACCCAAGCGTTAGTCGCGGTTGAAGATAACGACTTTTATCAACATTATGGTATTGCACCTTTGTCTATTATGCGTGCATTGATCGCCAATATTTCTGCTGGGCGCACAGTACAAGGTGGCAGCACCTTGACTCAGCAGTTGGTGAAAAACCTATTTCTAACCCGCGAGCAATCTATTACTCGTAAAGCCAAAGAAGCCTTAATGGCCTTAATCATTGAGCTTAGATACAGCAAAGAAACCATTTTACAAGCGTATTTGAACGAAGTGTTTTTGGGACAGAACGGCAATACTGGCGTATATGGTTTTGGCCTAGCTAGCTACTTTTATTTTGCTCGTCCGTTAAACGAATTAAGCATTGATGAAATGGCTATGTTGGTTGGGATTATCAAAGGTCCATCTTATTACAACCCTAAACGTCATCCTGAACGGGTAACCACCAGGCGTAATTTAGTGTTGCGTATGATGTTTGAAGCTCATCAATTAACTGCAAACGAATACGAAGTGTTAGTGAAAAAGCCAATTAAGCTGGCTATCGGCAAAAGCTTGCAAAAAGACAAGCATCCGGCATTTATGGACATGGTCAGGCGCGAATTAAAACAAGTTGTAGATAATCCAGATATTTTAGCGTCAGGGGTAAAAGTGTTTACCACCTTAGATTCTAACGCTCAATTTAAGGCTGAACGGGCAGTCAGCGAAGGTGTCGTTAAACAAGAGAACCGCATTGGTAAAACCGGCTTTGAAGCCGCCATGATAGTCACTGATATTGATTCTGGAGAAGTGCGCTCAATAGTTGGCGGTCGTGAAGCTAATTACGCTGGTTTTAACCGAGCGCTCGATGCCAAGCGGGCGATTGGTTCGTTAATTAAACCGGCCATCTATTTAACTGCTCTTGAGCAAGCTGCCGATTATAATTTGGCTACCTTGTTAATGGACGAACCTATTAAGCTAAAAAGCACCCAAGGTAAGTTATGGCAACCACAAAATTCAGATAAAAAGTTTAGAGGGCAAGTACCTTTGCTTACTGCTTTGAGCAAATCACTCAACGTTCCCACTGTTACATTAGGTATGAATTTAGGCTTGGGCACGATAGCAGACACTATATGGCGTTTAGGCGTAGAAGAAGAAATTCAACTGTATCCAGCCATGACATTGGGAGCGGTAAACTTTTCACCTTTGCAGGTCAACCAAATGTATCAAACCATTGCTAATAATGGTCGTTACATCCCACTGCACTCGATAACCGATATTGTCTCACCTGATAACACCTTATTGTGGAGTTTCGAATTTATCCCAGAGCAACGGGTGGATGAAAAAGCCACTTACTTATTAAACTATGCCCTGCATAAAGTCACATTAGAAGGCACTGCGAAAAGTATTAAAGCTAAATTTCCAAATGTAAATATGGCAGGAAAAACTGGCACCACAGATGATTACCGCGACAGTTGGTTTAGTGGCTTTGACAAAAATATGTTGATCACCAGTTGGATAGGAAAAGATAACAACCAACCCGTCAACTTAAGTGGTGCCAGTGGAGCTATGCAGTTGTTCATTGGCTACCAGCAACAACAAGAGCCCAAGTCTTTAGTTAGGCGTTTCCCCTCTGGTCTTGCTATCAGCCACTTTGACAATAGAACAGGTCAATTAAGTAAAGCTGGCTGTAAAGATACTTACAGCGTACCGGCCATTACCGACGCATTGCCAGCGGTACCCAAAAAATGTTTTGGCGAGTCGCGGATACCAGAAAAACCGAAAAAATGGTGGCAGAAAATTTTCGATTAACAGCAGAACACCACCGAGTTGTGCAGACGAAAGCAGCAATACCAATTAGCATAGATTTGTGATCATAATTACGTTATGAATTGCTCACTAAGATGTTCCAATTAAGACACCCATAAATAGCAATGGCTCTTAAACCATCTTAGCTCCCGCTTTTCTAATCCATTCGGTTTAAATTATGCTCAAGACAACTAAATTGAAGATGTTAACGGGTATGATGACGTGATTTTGTGGGGTGTGGTGAATATCAGGCGTGCTAATTCTCAACAGCGATGTTGATGAGGTTTGTTACTTTGGAAAAAAGGCTAAGCGTGTTTAAGTAGGGCTTTGGCTTTACCTATGCCTCGTATTTTTTGATGTTGGGTGTGTAGGCTGAAGTTTCGCATTAAATGTTCACTGCCTACAGCGTAACAAAAGTGCTTTTCGAATTCTGTGGTTAAGGTCAACCATTGTTCGTTGTTTAGGCCTAGCCTTTGTAGAATGTGTTCCAATTAAGACACCCATAAATAGCAATGGCTCTTAAACCATCTTAGCTCCCGCTTTTCTAATCCATTCGGTTTAAATTATGCTCAAGACAACTAAATTGACGATGTTAGCGGGTATGATGACGTGATTTTGTGGGGGGTGGTGAATATCAGGCGTGTCTGGCTTCAACAGTGATGTTGATAAAGGTCTGCGAAGTTAGAAAAAGGCTAAGCGTGTTTAAGTAGGGCTTTGGCTTTACCTATGCCTCGTATTTTTTGATGTTGGGTATGTAGGCTGAAGTTTCGCATTAAATGTTCACTGCCTACGGCATAACAAAAGTGTTTTTCGAATTCGGTGGTTAAGGTCAGCCATTGTTCGTTGTTTAGGCCTAGCCTTTGTAGAATGGGCTGTTGCTGTGTATCGATTAATCCTGACTTATCATCTCTGATAACACGACCTGTGGTGTCGATGAGGTCGCAGTAATCTTTTAGTGAAAAAGCGATGCCTCTCGGCATGTTTTGCCTGGGGTTGCCAACAAATGGCATTAAACCTCTGGGTTGCTGGTGGTGTCTCAAAGCTTGTATCCGAGTTTGAATACTGGTGTGGTCAGAGTCCTCAGGTGTGTTGGCCATATTGGCGCGAATGGGGTTTAAGTCCACGTAAGCCATGCAAGCCAGTAGGGCTGATTTATCGAGTAGTGCTTGAGACTTAAACCGTCCTTCCCAGAATCTGCCAGTGCAGGCATCTTCTTTGTTGGCTTCTCGGGCTATGTACTCATTGAGATTACGCATCAACCAACTGATGTCATACAAACGCAGCCGGTAAATTTCAACGGTTTCTAGAAGGGTATGCCGCTCACTCTTGCTCAACGTGTCATCTCGCATAAACCGCTGCGACAACAAGGTGCCTTTATGCAGTTGATGCCAGCGAACGAGCACTTGTTTCACCGTCCAGCGCTCAGCCAAGGGTTTGTTCACACACAGCACCACATGAGTGTGATTGCTCATCACCGCATAGGCGCAAATATCAATAGCAAAGATGCGGCTTAAATGAAGCAAGCGTGTTTCAACCCAAGCCCGCCTATGTTCATAGCTCTGGCCTGTCAACGTATCTTCACCACACAAAAATGAACGGCGAACACAGCGTGAAACACAATGATAATAAGGGGTGTCGACTAAACTGATTTGGCTTTTACGAGACTGAGGCATCATGGCCATCCTTGGTTGAATCACTACCATTAGTCTAGTTCAAATTGCGGATTCGTCGAATTTAATCATGGGTGTCTTGATTGGGGGGATCTTGATGGGTGTCTTGATTGGGGGGATCTTGGATTACGATGGACCGGGGGTGTTTATGTTGTGATTGTTTATATTTAGCGTCGAGCAATTCTTCTTTATTGACGTGTTTGTTAATGTAGGTGTTGATATCGGGCTTGCTTGTACAATCAATTCTTGCGCCCATAATGCCCAGCAAAACTGAAGCGGTTTTTCTCGTTATACCATCACAATTTGCCCGCACTTTTGTTTTGTCTAACAACTTTTCATCTTCACTGGCAAACCTATTTCTGTTAGTCGTATCAAGCGTTGGGGAGTTTTTCTGTTGCTGATAATATTCTCTAGCTTCTCGGGCCATTTGGGCATCTTTTTGTTGATTTAATGCTTGCACATGTTTGCCTGCTGTTCCTGTAAATTGGCTATTTATTACGGTTGAGCTTGTTGGTTCGACAGGAGTGGCAATTTGTTCTTCGACTCTGGGGACTTGTGGTGGTGCTGTTACAGGTTTGTCTTTAGTCTGTGGCTTAATCTCTTGCTGAGTAGGGATAGGTGTGGGGTTGGGATGGCTCGCTACTACTTCAATTGGCTCTAGTTCAGTAGAGATTCTGTTGGGTTTTAGGGACGGCGCAGGCTTGGGTAAAGGTGGTTGCTCTTCAGGCTGAGTAGGTGGTGCTTGAGTTTTCACTACTGGTGGTTTTGGTAATTCAAATAATAATTTAGCTTGTATCAGGTTATTGGTTCGTTGTTTGGGGGGCTCTTGTTGGCATTGCTGACTGAATTGCGCAGAATCAACAAAACGATGATATGGACAATCACTGATAGAAAAATGGTAATAAGTAACGTTTTATTTTTTTTAAGCACTCAAACAGACTAGAAATTAACCACAATTGAGTTGTAGTAGAGTCTCGCGGAGGGAATTAGTTCAATATTCAGTCCTGCGCCATCTTGCTTCTAGACCCGATTTTTATTATCTAACTTGAGTTCTGGATATTAACTTCTCGTTAAATGCCCAATTGTAATATCTTCATTGCCTCTCGTTTATCATCAGTTACATCGATTTTGGTGTCGGTATTTTCGAATATAGCCTGACTAATTTTCTGTATTGTTACTTTTTGATCATCGTTTACTATCACCGCTAAATGTGAAGCGCTGAATCTGTCTAGACTTTTTTACCTAGCAGGGTTATACCCATCACGTCTTCAGGCGTTAGTTTAAAGTCATCTACTTCAGTGTAATCAAACAATAGTTTTCTATTGGCTGATATGGCTTCTTGGTATTCAGGACTTTGGATCATGAAAATCATATCTAAAGCATTGAGGGTTCCTCGCAACGTAATGCAAGAAATGTCGTCTTGTGATGTGATTTCAAATTTCATATTTGGCCTTATGCTGAGATTGGAGATTAAACTCAATTCACTATTGCATTTTTTTCCTGAAAAATCATTCCTGTCCGTTAACAATTAATTAACCAGTGTGCCCTTTATTGGTGCAAGTGATTAATTGTGCACCTGTAAAGTGCTAAAAGCCAGTGAATTATAGTGGCGTTTACTATTAAGTTGTTGATATTTAAGCTTAATAATTTGTGGCATAGGATTTGTTTTATGGTTTGTAGTTTTGAACCATTTATATAAATAAAAACACTGGGAGCGACAACATGAAATTAGTAACTGCGATCATTAAGCCATTCAAGCTTGACGATGTGCGCGAAGCAATTTCCGAAATAGGAATCGATGGTCTTACCGTAACTGAAGTTAAAGGCTTTGGTCGTCAAAAAGGTCATACTGAATTGTATCGTGGCGCTGAGTATCAGGTGGACTTCTTACCAAAAGTTAAACTTGAAGTAGGCGTAAAAGATGAACATGTCGAACGTTTAGTAGAAGCCATTGTAGGTGCCGCTAAAACTGGAAAAATTGGTGACGGCAAGGTGTTCGTTTATGACTTAGAGCATGCCGTTCGAATCCGTACTGGCGAAACCGATGGCGAAGCCATCTAGATATTGAGGAGATAGACATGGAAATTACTTTTGAATTGGGCTATGCCCTAGATACCTTTTACTTTTTGATCTGTGGCGCATTGGTTATGTGGATGGCCGCAGGTTTTACTATGCTCGAAGCCGGTTTAGTTCGTGCAAAAAACACCACCGAAATCTTGACCAAAAACGTTTCGTTGTATGCGATTGCCTGCATCATGTATATGATTTGCGGTTATGACATTATGTATGGTGGCGGAATATTCCTTGATGGTCTTATGGCTGATGGTGCTACAGGTGTGGCTGAAGATCCTGCAACTTATGCTCCTTCTGCAGATTTCTTCTTCCAGGTTGTATTCGTAGCGACAGCAATGTCTATCGTTTCTGGTGCGGTTGCTGAGCGTATGAAGCTTTGGGCTTTCTTAGCTTTTGCTGTTGTATTGACAGGTTTCATCTATCCAATGGAAGGTGCTTGGACTTGGAATGGCGATGACGTATTTGGTATGTATAACCTAGGCGACAACGGTTTCTCTGATTTCGCTGGTTCTGGTATTGTACACATGGCAGGTGCTGCTGCTGCTTTAGCAGGCGTACTACTATTAGGTGCTCGTAAAGGTAAATTTGGTGCTGACGGTCGTGTCAACGCTATCCTTGGCGCTAACTTACCGCTAGCTACTCTAGGTACATTTATTTTATGGATGGGTTGGTTTGGTTTTAACGGTGGTTCTGTACTAGCAACGGCTACTGTAGAAAGCGCTAATTCGGTTGCTATTGTATTCTTGAACACAAATGCTGCTGCGGCAGGTGGTTTGGTTGCTGCTTTATTGTTAGCTCATATCTTATTTAAGAAAGCTGATTTAACAATGGCCTTAAACGGAGCTCTAGCTGGTTTAGTGGCTATTACTGCTGAGCCTTCAACCCCGACTGCATTACAAGCAACATTATTTGGTGCTTTAGGTGGAATTTTAGTCGTGCTTAGTATTATTACTCTTGATAAATTGAAGATTGATGATCCAGTAGGTGCTATCTCTGTTCACGGTGTGGTTGGTCTTTTAGGTCTATTGCTTGTTCCTTTCACTAACGACGGTTCAACTTTCTCTGGTCAGTTATTAGGTGCGGCGACTATCTTTGTTTGGGTATTCGTTACTAGCTTCATTGTTTGGTCAATCCTTAAAGCTGTTATGGGTATTCGCGTTAGCGAAGAAGAAGAGTTTGAAGGTGTTGATATCAGTGAGTGTGGCTTAGAAGCTTACCCTGATTTCACAACTAAAAAGTCTTAATGTGATTTAGTTGGTGGATCACCTCCACCAATACATTATTTAGGAAAGGCCCTGCTATAGATGCAGGGCCTTTTTTTTGGTAAAAAGCTAACTATTCTAAGTCGTTATACGTGAAGTGAAAACTGGGGTATATTACGCCTTTAGTGTCGATAAACGGGGGCTGTTTTAGAATGAGCCAAGCTCAAAAAGGCATTTGTGCAGAGCCAAATTTACATGCACTTTATTTAACCTTCACTGTGGTTGATGACGAGGTGCAGGCAATGCGGGGTAAGTTGGCCCATGTGTTGGATTTGTTTAATCATTATGACGAAGAGTATTACGAAGCTATGGTGTCAGGGGTCATTGCAATTGGTACTGACTATTGGTACGAATTGTATCCCAGATCAATACCACAAGAGTTAGCTCCTTTTCCTGATATGCATTGCGAAGACCGTGGTGCGCCTATCACTCCAGGAGATTTGTTTATTCAAATCAAAGCGGATCGTGCTGATATCTGCCACGCTATTGGGGCTGAGGTCATTCAATTATTAAAGCCACACGTGGATTTATATGAAGAAATTTCTAGTTTTAGATATTTAGACGGTCGAGACTTAACCGGGTTTGTCGACGGCACTGAAAACCCAAAAGGTATGCATAAACTGGAGGTGGCTATTGTAGGTGATCAAGATCCTGAATTTGCCGGTGGTAGTTATATTCATGTGCAGCGATATCGTCATCTTATGACCAAGTGGCAATTGTTAGCAGAGCAAAAACAAGAACAAATATACGGCCGCAGTAAAGCCGATAATATTGAATTCGCTAGTGATAAAAAAGCAGCCTTCGCTCACACCAAACGTACAAATTTAAAAGATCCCGCAGGGAAAAGTGTGGAAATACTAAGGCAAAGTATGCCTTACGGCAATATGACGGTACAGGGCTTGTTTTTTATTTCTTGCGCGTGTAGCCCACAGCCTTTTACCGATATGTTGCGCAGCATGATCTTTGGTGACGAACATGGAAACTACGATAAATTGCTCGATTTTACTGTTGCAGAAACAGGTGGGGCTTATTTTGCGCCATCGGTCAAATTTATCAAACAGCATGCTACCGATCACTAATCGATTGGGCACTCGTAGGGCTGAACTCAATTTATTCGTTTTTGATGGTCTGGACTTCTACCGAAAGTCGGTGAAAACTCATAGCTGTGGCAAACGGATGTAGCAACAGCTATGTCGTTTTAACTGGGCGCTAATTTGTCGCTTGTGCGACGTTAGCCAATACTTTGTCGGCTATATCTAAGGTTTGTTGGATCACCTCATCAGTATGGGCTGCTGACATAAAACCTGCTTCATATGAAGCGGGCGCCATATACACACCATGCTCCAACATGCCGTGATAAAACAAGTTGAACTGCTCGGTGTTGCAATTAATTGCTTGTTGATAGTTTGTCACTTTTTCAATGTCAGTAAAAAATAAACCAAACATGCTGCCAGCATAATTCACTGACATGGGAATGCCATGCTTTTGCGCAAGTGCCTTAAAACCTTCGGCTAGAGTTGCCGTATTTTTTGTCAACTTCTGGTACAAACCCTGTTGTTGAATTTGCTCCAATGAAGCTAAACCTGCTGCCATGGCAACGGGGTTACCTGATAAGGTGCCAGCCTGATACACTGGGCCTAGTGGTGCTAACATCTCCATTATCTCGGTTCTGCCTCCAAAAGCGCCAACTGGCATACCGCCGCCTATGACTTTCCCTAAACAGGTTAAGTCAGGCTTAATTGCATATTTTTGTTGTGCGCCGCCAAGAGCAACACGAAAGCCTGTCATCACTTCATCAAAAATAAGCACTGCGCCATACTGATCACACAAATCTCTCAAACCTTGTAAAAATCCGTCAACAGGAGGAATGCAATTCATGTTACCGGCGACAGGTTCAACTATGATGCAGGCAATATCTTCTGGGTATTCGGCAAATGCTTGGTCCACAGATTCTAGATTATTGTATTCCATCGTTAAGGTATGCTTTGCGAAATCTGCGGGTATACCTGGAGAGCTGGGCACGCCAAAGGTCAATGCCCCAGAGCCTGCTTTTACTAACAACGCATCGGCATGGCCGTGGTAACAACCTTCGAACTTAAGGATTTTATCTCGATTGGTAAAACCTCTTGCTAAGCGAATCGCGCTCATAGTGGCTTCGGTACCGGAATTTACCATGCGTAACATTTCCATTGATGGCACTAGCTCACTCACTTTTTCTGCCATTTGTACTTCGAGCTCGGTTGGGGCTCCAAAACTTAAACCGTTTTCAGCAGAGTCAATGACGGCTTGGCGAATACTAGGGTGATTATGACCTAATACCATCGGACCCCATGATTGTACGTAGTCGATGTAACGCTTGTTGTCGGCGTCAAAAATATAAGGGCCATCAGCTTTAGTAATAAAAGGTGGTGTACCGCCTACGGCTTTAAATGCTCTAACGGGAGAGTTCACACCGCCAGGAATGTGTATTTTTGCGCGGCTGAAAAGGCTTTGAGATGTTTGCATATTAAATTCTTTCTGTTGGTAATTTTGGATGGATTAGCTGTTTACGTGCCAATGCACTTTTTGATCAAATTGACTAACGATTGTATCGACACCAAGGGTGAGAGCAAATAATGCCATTCTTACTAATACACCATTGTCTGTTTGACGAAAAATAGCTAAATTTGGATTGAGATTTAAGTCGTTATCTAGTTCATTTGCTTCGGCTCGAGAGTCTCGAGGTAAGGGGTGCATGATCACGGTTTTAGATTGGAAATGCTTAGTATAAATTTGTTGATTTAAACGAAACTTTCCACGGTACTGATTGGCTTCTTCTTGTGACGGAAAACGTTCTTCTTGTATGCGTGTTTGATAACAAATATCGGCATCCAGACTACCTTCTAACTGTTCGGTAATAGTGAACTTATGTCCGGAATTTTGGATGGTGTCTATGATAGAAGAAGGCATCGCAAGTTCGTTTGGAGAAATTAAGGTAAATCGGACATTCTTAAATAAGCACAAAAGTTTAGATAAAGAGTGCACTGTTCTGCCATGTTTCAAGTCACCGATCATGGCAATGTGCATACCATCAATATTATTACCATGGGCTTGCAGCTCTTTTTGGATGGTATATAAATCAAGCAAGGCTTGTGTCGGGTGCTCGTTAGCGCCGTCTCCACCATTGATGACTGGAATGCGACTACCTTCTGCAAATTCTGCAACCGACCCTGCATCTGGGTGACGCATCGCTATGATGTCTGAATAACCGCTAAGCACACGTGCAGTATCGTACAGGGATTCACCCTTGGCCAATGCTGAATTGCTTAAGCCAGTGGTTTCTCTTACTTCGCCGCCTAACAAGTTAAAAGCGGTACCAAAGCTAACTCGGGTTCGGGTGCTGGGTTCAAAAAACAAATTACCTAATATTGCCCCATCGAGAACGTTGGTACGTTTCTGTCTTTTTGCATAGGGTAGCATTTGATGGGCAACATTAAATACATGCTCAATGGCTTCACGATCAAATTGGTTGACGGAAAGGATGTGACTGCCTTTAAAATTCATATTGGTATTGTCTTTGACTAGTGCTTAATTTGATTTATTTTATCAAGTTTTCACTATTAGTGTTCTATTGAAGCAAGATTTATTTTCACATCTAAGGTCATAAACTTGCTGTTCGGGTCTAGGCTGTAGTCTGCAAAAGGACCGCAGAATGTAAATCCAAACTTTTGATACAGCTGATGGGCTGGTGCAAAAAACGGTTGACTGCCTGTTTCAGGCTAAGGTGTTGTATACCCCTGTCTTTGGCGTAGCGAATGATATGTGTTAACAATGTTGCGGCAACTCCCTTGCGTACATGTTTGCGGGCAGTCCGCATGGATTTTATCTCACTGTGGTGAGGCCCTATTTTTTTTAAAGCAGCACAACCTAATAGCTCATCCTCATGCCATACGCTCCAAAAAGTGATGTTGGCAGCTTTAAGTTGAGTCAAGTCTAAAGCGTGCACACTTTCTGCGGGCGAGGTGGCCCGCATGTCTGCTAGATGCTCTTCTAGCAGCAGGGCAATTTTAGGGTGAGTTAAATCGTCTAGTTTAATTTGCATATAGATGTCCTTAACGATGCTCTTTGCTCCGACTACTTTGTATTGATTTGACGGGGCGTGCTTTATTTGTTCTTTGAGCTGAAGAACTACGAGGCTTGGCCTGATAGTTTGACGGCTTTCTGTTTGTTGACTTTCTTTGTTGAAAAGCCGGTGCGTTATGGTTAGACGACCTAATCTGGTGTGTTTTATTAACTGTGTGCTGTCGCCAACTATTGCTCTTGGTTTGTCGACTTTCTTTATGCTTTGGCACCTGACTCACTATATTTCGTTTGGCAGAAGTATTTTTATCGACACGACGTTTTGAATAGTTTGCCGGATTATTGTGGGTCACTAATTTACGCTTTACTTCTTTATAATGTGAGCCATTGTTTTTGTGTCGGTAGTTATCCACATTCAGTATTCTTTGCTTATCTATTTGTTGTTTCTTCTTTGCACTATGGGCACTGTTATTCGAAATATATCGATTGGGATTTTCGCTATTCCGGATGATACGCTTACCATTTTGTTTGTATTGAACACCTCGTCTGTGGTGTTGACTATGAGTCCAACGAGGACGTTCGGTTACTCTTACTCTTTGTTTAGAATAATGTGAGTTAGACCAGTGTCTATTGTTTTTATGGGTGCGATAACCGTAGTTAGCGAAGATGTGACGGTCATGCCATAGAAACCCGCTAAAATAGAAACTGGGGCGAATTAAAAATTTTGCGCTCCAGTAAACCCCAGCACTCCAAATATAATGGCTAGGGCTATGCCAATAGTAGGGCGGGTGATCGTTCCACCACCAATTGCCATAGACTGTTCGTGTGTCGTAAAAGGGAATATATACCACTTCTCTTTTGACGCTTTGAATAACAATTTCTTCGGCATCTTGTTTTACATCAATATATTCATTATTAGTTAAGTTACCTTGCGCGTAAGCTTTTTGTCTGAGTGCTTGAACACTAGCTAATACTCGCTCCTCGTCAAACAAAAAGGCACTGCCTAAGGATTGCAGCCAATCTAAATCAGTGCTTAATGTGGTCAATAAATCAGTAAAAGGAGTTAATGCTTTAACACTGGGCGCCCAATCTTTACTTTCGGCCGCATCGAGTGTTTGTTGTTCAGTTAGGTCTTTGTTTACTTGACGCCAACGTTCGGCTTGGACGATTTCTAAAGGATAAGTAGATGCGACTAAAATATGTGATAACAAGGTATCTGGGTAAAGGGCAATAGGCGCTAATATTTGCTCGAGTTGCCCTTGGTTAAGTTGTGCCTCTTCATTGGTTTGTTGCGCAGTTGTCAGTCTAGTCGGCTCTTGAGCCTGGGCTAGATTGATAACGCTACCGATTAAAAAACATAACACGCAAAGAAAAATAATTAGGTATTTGGCTTGATTTAACATAACCCGTTCCTTTTGTTTATTGATGGTGGGAGCACCATCTTTAACATAAGTTATACGCAGGTAAGTCTTAACAAAAGCTGAATGGTATTATTATTTTTTAAGCTGTTGCTCAGAAAATTGGTGACCTAATTTTTCTGTTTTGGTGCGTATGTAATGCCGGTTGTCATCGGTAATGCCATGATCGATAGGTGTACGTTCGACGACATTAATCCCCATTTCTATTAGCGCTTTATGTTTTTTGGGGTTGTTGGTCATAAGGTTAACATGCTTAACATTTAACTTGTCTAACATCAGTTTACAAATAGTATAGTCTCGCAGGTCAGCGTCAAAGCCTAAGTGCTCATTTGCTTCCACAGTGTCCATACCTTCATCTTGTAATTTGTAAGCTTGTATTTTATTGAGTAGACCTATGCCGCGGCCTTCTTGGCGTAGGTACAATAACACCCCTTTGCCTTGTTCTACTATGTTTTGTAGCGCTCTTTCTAGTTGCGCGCCACAATCGCAACGGGTACTAAATAATGCATCACCAGTTAAACATTCTGAGTGAATCCGAATGGGTACCACTTCATCAGATTGCCATTCTCCATAGGATAGGGCTACGTGTTCTTGATCGGATTCTGTTTCGACAAAACCATGAATAGCGAATTTACCTAACTTAGTGGGTAATTTGGCTGAACTAACGTATTGATATTTTTCTGAAGGATTGGTCATGAAAATTTAACTACACTCAAGTAAACGGACATAAATTGCTGGGAACATTTGTCGCAAGTAAAAATAATATACTCCCGATATGGGGCATTATCCGTTAAATGGTAGGGGATATACAATAATTATCCTAAAGTCGCGGGATATCTTTTTATAAAAGAGCTTCGAAATCTTGCATAGGCTTAGGTTTAGCTACGCCAAAACCTTGTGCGTAATCCACTCCTATTTTGCCCAGCGCTACCATTACGTCAACTGACTCAACATATTCAGCAACGGTTTCGATACCCATGGTTTTGGTGACATCTTTGATCGAACTCACCATCGCCATGTCCACTGGGTCAATTAAGATGTTTTTAACATAGTTGCCGTCAATTTTCACTTGGTCAACAGGCAGCTTTTTCAAGTAGACATAGGAGGAAAACCCACTGCCAAATTTGTCTAATGAAAATTTACAGCCCAATTTGTGGAAGGTCTTAAAAAATTCCAATGTTTCATCCATTTTTAAAATAGCCATACTTTCGGTAATTTGAAAGCAAACTTTACTATGGGGAATTTTGTATTTCTCGAAGGCGTTTAAAATATATAACTTTAGGCCTTTGTCTGACAAAGAGTAACCATTCAAATTGAGATTAACCATTGCTAATTCAGCTAAGTGAGCGGGGTTGTTGGACAGCCACCTGAAATAGTTTTCGGTTACCCATCGATCAATTTGCGCCGTTAAATTGTATCGTTCTGCCGAAGGTAAAAATAGAGCTGGAGCCACTAGTCTTCCTTCTTCATCTTGCATACGTAGTAATACTTCGTAGTGATGACCAGAATTTGATTTATTCAATGTTTGGTAGTGCTGATAGAAAAGCTGTAGCTGGTTGTTATCAATTGCTTGATTTATCTTATTTAGCCAAGCTAGTTCCGACTCGTGTTTTTGCTCATGCTTGTCTTCTTGGGAGTAGGTATGAATTTGGTTTCTGCCCCGCTCTTTGGCTAAGTAACAAGCTGCGTCAGCCATACTGAGTATTTGTTCCGCGCTGGTAATATTGGGTTGCCAAGAAACCTGTCCAATACTAATACCTAAAGTAAAAATACTGTTTTCCCAGAAAAAGCGGAATTCCCCGACAACATTAAGGATTTGATTGGCTAATAAGTAAGCGACTTGCGAATTGTCGTTCTCTAGTAAAACTGCAAATTCGTCACCGCCTAGTCTCGCCATTATGCCTTTGTCGGTGACTACCTGGTTTATTTTTTGCGACAATTGACTGATCAACAAATCACCTGCTTTATGGCCGCATGTATCGTTGACGACTTTAAACTGATCTAAATCCATGTAAAGCAGGGTGAGTTCATTGTTACCTTGCTGAATGTTTGCTAATGCCGAGTTGAGTCTTTTTTCAAACTCTCTACGGTTATAAACGCCGGTTAATGGATCATGAGACGCCATAAACTCTATACTGATATCAGATTGTTTTCGTTCGGTAATATCAAAAATGCTGCCGAATAAATAGCTCTGTCCTAGCTCTTCCTTGATTTGTCCTGAGATGGAAAACCAAAATTCACTGCCATCTTGTTTAACGCCTTTGATTTCTTTAGCGATGACTTTGCCGTTTTGTAGTATTTGACCGAGTAACAGTTCTCGGTCTGCTGGATTGGCATAAAATTCATTGGCATTGGTGATGCTGTCTAACATTTGTTGTTCGTTTTGGTAGCCAAAAAGACTACACATTGCTGGATTGACAGAAATGAGTTTGCCTTCTAGGGTCGATGTGTATAAACCTTCGGCTGAATTTCTGAAAAGGTTATAAAAGCGTTGCAAGTCGCTAATGGCCAATTGCTGTTTCTGACTATGCCTGTGAGTTAAGGTTTTTTCATGGGCGTCAATAGCAAGCGCAATCAACAAAATACCTAACATGATGCAGACAGCGATGATGAATAATTGACTTTGTGGGACGGCTATATCGTTTAGAAATAGATATATTTGCGTAGAAGCGCTTAAAGCGATGAGCATCAAACCAATTACCGCAAAAATATTTGCTGTTTTTTTATCAGGGCTGTAGTAAAAAATGGCGAGTACCGCTATCAGTGAAATGGCAAATGCGGAAAGAGCCAGAGAAAGTAAAACCTGTTCCTCATATGGCAAAATAAAAGCCACTACCAACATAGTGCTGCCAATCAAATAGAATACATAGCGCCACAGCGGGGGTACTTTTTCCAGAATAGCAAAAGTCACTTTGGCGGTGGTCAGTATTAGCATGCCGGATAGTACGACTGTGATTTGGGTGATGTAGGCGGTAATACTGGTAATTTGCCCAAGGATGCCGTTAATGTTTAAAAATAATAAGGCAAAACAAGCTGTTGATAAGGCGAACCAAAACCTTATGGGGCTGCGCATGGATATATAAGTAATGAGAAAATAGGCAGATAACAATGCGAGCCCACCACTTATAAACCCAATGACGGCCATGAGTATTTGTTCGGTCACCGCCAAGGAAGACTGTTTGCTGATATTGACAGGAATGAGCAATCGCCCTTTGCTATGAACCTTAATGTAGATAGTGACACTTTGTTGTTGGCTATCAATAGGGGTGATGAAATGCCTATGATTAAATGGCCTGTCGGCTAGTTTTCTATTTGAACCCATTAAGTAAGAGTTGAGAATGCGGTTTTTATTGTCTAATAAATACACATCTACTATGTCTAGAGAAGGGTTACCAATACTCAATAGAAAGGACTCTTTGACATCAGGGGCAAAAAATAAAGTCACTCTCCCCATAGGTTTTGATTTTCTTGAAGAGAGGCTGGATTCAGATTTTGCTGCCAGTCTTTTATATTTTGTACGCCCGATAATTGAATGTCGTCTTGCGCGACCGTCCATTTAATGTGTTTTGATAGATCTATTTCTGTGGTTAGACTGGTGATATCGAGACTTTGCGCCATTGTGCTGAACGCACAGATACTTAAGTTGATGATTAGGCTCAGTTTTAAACAAGTGATAATTAAATATTTCATTGTATCCTCCTTCAAACTGGGCAAATTGGTAAAAGTATAAGTGACCAAAGTTTCAATATGCCTAGAATACACAGTTTAACTGCTGCAGGATATTTCTAATTGTTTGCCCGAATCTGAAGGGGGCTTAGAAAATTGCTCAAAAGCCTCATTGTCGTCGTAGGGGTGTTGCAGTGCAGCTAATAATTGCTGGAACATTTCGAAGTCATCCTGTTCTGCTTGCTCAATTGCTTGCTGAGCCAAATAGTTACGTAAAATTATTTTAGGGTTGGCTTGTTTCATTTGTTGATGTCTTTGGTCTTGGGGGATTCCTTGTGCTAGCAAGGTGTTCGAATACAGAGTAGCCCATTGGTCGAATTTGTCTGTATCATTAAATTGCTCGCGCAATATTTGATTACGCCCCAAGCAGTCAAAGTCGCATAATTGCCTAAAACTTTGCGTGAAATCTTTCTTTTCTGTAGATAATAACGCTAACCAACCGTTCACTATTTCAGTATTAGCCGAGTTGTTTGACTGGTCCGAACTAAGTCCACATTTTCTAAGCATCAACCGAGAGTATTCGTTGATAAAGGTTGACTCATATTGACCTAAGGCTTGTTTGATTTGCTCCACTGTTAGATGTGAAGTGAATGCGTGCGCCAGTGCGTTTAAATTCCATAAGCCAATGCTAGGCTGGCTATCGAAAGAGTATCGACCTTGATGATCGGAATGATTGCAAATAAAGTTAGGGTCAAAATCATCTAAGAATGCGTATGGGCCATAATCGAAAGTAATGCCATGGATAGACATGTTATCGGTATTCATGACACCATGATTGAATCCAAATGCTTGCCATTTGGCAATAAGTTTAGCGGTGTCTAAGGTGATTTTTTCTAGTAATGCTAGATATGGATCTGCTGTCTCCAGGCAGCTTGTGAAATGATATTTAAAGCAATAATCGAATAACTGTTGGAGTGTTTCTGGCTGCTTGCTATGGGTCAGATACTCAAAGTGGCCAAAACGAATGTGGCTCTGACAAACCCGCAGGAGCATTGCACCTTGTTCTTGTTTTTCTCGGTACAGAGGTTCATCACTTGATATTAGTGCCAATGCTCGCGAGCTTGGTATACCAAGATAGTGCAACGCTTCACTTGCTAGGTACTTCCCTAATGGTAGAGCGTAAAACGGCTCTACCATCGGCGGCTCTTGAGTAAGGCGTACGACCAGCTCCTTTTAAGTGTATGTCCCATCGATTTTGATGCTTATCAATCGCCTCAGCCAGTAATAGTCCGCGTCCATCACCTAATTGGGGATTCCAATGCCCAAATTGATGGCCGCCATATTTTTGGGCTACAGTTAGTTGGTTAAGTTTGCCCTGTGCAGAAAATAGTGCTGCAAATAGTGATTGTTCATTTTTCCATTCTGGAGGTAAGTTTAGGCTTTCAAGAAGAGAGGTGTTAATCGCCTGCAATCGAGGGTTATTTAACTTAACAGGCTTGACATAACTACCCAGTCCAGTTAATTCTGTAGCAAATGAGTGCTCTAAGATCATATTTGAACCTGTTTTATTTATTTTTACTTATACCCGTATGGGTGATTGACCAAGGATATGTTATGAAAAAAATCAAAATTTCTGCTGTTGCATTAATTCTAACAGCTGCCAGTTTTGCGTCTACTTCTGCTTTGGCTGCAGATGTCGAAGCTGGTAAAGCTAAATCAAGCACTTGTGTTGCTTGTCACGGTATGAAAGGGGTATCAATGATCCCAATGTACCCTAATTTGGCGGGGCAGAAAGAGCAATATTTGGCTGCGCAGCTAAAGGCCTTTCGTGATGGTTCGCGCAAAAACATGATAATGGCACCTATGGCAGCAAGTCTTAGTGACGAAGATATTGCAAACCTAGCGGCGTATTACGCAAAATTAGACCCTACAGGAAAATAAAATTTTTTATTTTATCGCAGTAACTTTCTGTTACTGCGTCATTTTTATCTAGTCTTTATTGAGTTATCCATGATCGAACATTATCAAGCCGTTGTGAGTTTCATTATGGAACTTGAAAAACTGAAGAACGTTGAAAGACGCATCAAGCCTCTTGGCCTAAGTCGCTACGAAAATAGCGCTGAGCATAGTTGGCAGGTCGCTTTGATGGCAATATCGTTAGCGCCCTACGCAGAACAAAAAGTTGATATATTAAAAGTGGTGACTATGTTGTTGGTTCATGACATTGTCGAAATTGATACAGGCGATAAATTTGCCTATGACGCCGCTCACGATGATTATGAAAACGAATTGCAGTCAGCGCAAAGGTTGTTTGCCATTTTACCCGCGCAGCAGGAACAAAAATTTCTTGCACTTTGGGTCGAGTTTGAACAGTCCACCTCGCCAGAAGCGCTTTATGCAAAAAGTATTGATAGGATGATGCCGGTTTTGCAAAACTTAAATAATGGCGGACAAAGTTGGCTGGAACACAATGTCTCTGTGGCACAGATCCTGAAGAAAAACAGCGTTATTAGGCAGTCTCACCCTAAGCTTTGGGATTGGATCTCAGAACAAGTGATTGCAGTAGGTAATAAGGTTGGGCTAGCCAGAGAGTAAGCTTGCTCCTTTATTATTAACACTGCTTGCTAGAGCCCATTGTGCGCGCTGTGTAAGCGTAGTCAAAGCCCGTGGTTTAATGGGCTTTATTCCTCATCTACTTCCAAACCCATCTCCAACATTAGTTTTCTCGCTTCTCTAGGAATACGTTGCGTATTGTCTTTTTCTAGATCTTCGTCGTCAGGCAAAGGTTGTCCAGTAAATGCATGTAAGAACGCTTCACATAATAATTCAGAATTTGTTGCATGACGTAAGTTATTGACTTGACGTCTGGTTCTTTCGTCTGTCAGAACTTTAAGTACTTTTAGTGGAATAGAGACAGTAACCTTTTTGACTAATTCGCTTTTTTTACCATGCTCTGCGTATGGGTGAATATATTCACCGTTCCATTTTGTTGAATTTGCCATAATTTGGGGTTCTTTATATTTTTTATACGGGGAAATTCTAAACATTACACAGAAAATATCAATAATAGACTGCTAAACATCTCGACGGCTTTACGTTTATTTATAACCCTTAGGTTGTAAACTGGCTGAAATGGCCGAGTCCCGAGCGATGGGGGCATTCACCTTTTGTTGAAGCAATGGTGTTTTGTTATTTGCCATATGTTAGGTGTTAGAGCAAACTATGCAATAAATTCAATATATTAGGGCTTTAGCTTTATGCAAGGTTATCAAGATTGGTTAGTTAGAAGCCGACGCGTGGCTAGCGAAATAAAAAGCTTCTCAATTTTATTTGTTGAACACTGTAAAAACGATCGGATTACAGTGTCGGCTGGGCATTTAGCTTATGTTTCTCTATTGTCGCTCGTTCCATTTATTATGGTGTTTTTTACTATTCTGTCAGCTTTCCCAGCTTTCGCTGAGGTAAGAGGAGAGTTGGAAGCCTTAGTCTTTGAGAGTTTCCTTCCTTCTACTAGTGGCCATGTTCAGACTTATATAGCTGAGTTTGTTGATAATGCGTCAGGTATGGGCGGCATTGGGATTTTGTCCTTGGTGGTGGTGGCGCTACTGTTAATTTCAAATATAGACAAAACGCTTAATCGAATTTGGAGCTCGCAAAGTGTCAGGCCTGTCACTTTTACCTTTGCCATTTATTGGATGGTGTTAACGCTTGGGCCTTTATTAATGGGAGCGAGCGTTATTGTGAGTTCTTATCTAATGGGGTTGGCGACCTATGCAGAAGAATACACGCCAGGTTTAACCACCTTTTTACTTAAATTTGTGCCTTTTATTACCTCAATTAGTGCGTTCTTTATTATTTATACGTTGGTACCCACTAAAAAAATTGAAGCCAAACATGCTTTATCTGGGGCGTTTGTGGCTGCAACATTGTTTGAGTTGAGTAAGAAAGGCTTTGCTTTTTATGTGACTAACTTCCCGTCCTATCAGGTCATTTATGGCGCGCTAGCAGTTGTTCCTATTTTATTCTTATGGGTTTACCTGTCTTGGATCGTGGTGTTAGTTGGAGCTGAATTTACACGAGTGTTGGAAATATTTATGCGGGAAGAATCGGAAGATATTTTTGTCGAGACTGACGGTGAATAGCTTCACCGCCTAATTTTTCTATTCTTCGCCTTTCATGCTATTGATGAACTTGTTCGATTCAATGATGGCTTTATTCATTTCGGCCACTAGTTGATTAATGTCTTGTTTAACGCCACTAAACTCACCCTGCAGAGCGCCAATTGCACTAGCGTTGAGGTTGTGTTTTAGGTACAAAACGTTATCACGTAAATTTGATAAAACAGGTTCCATTTTGGTTTCAGCTTTACGCATTGCAAGTAGCAGTGATTTATAGCGTCTTTGCGTATCTTTAAGCTTGCGCTGGCTGTCTCGTTTTAACGTTTGGTTAGTGTATTTTTCTAATTCCTCTTGCCATTCGTCAAATAGAGCTTCAGCAACACTTTCAACCTTGTTGATTCGCTGAGTTACCGCAGCCGCTGATTCTTCGCTGGCTTCGAATTGATCTCTGAGTTGTTCGTACACATCTTGCAATTCGCCGCCTTCAAACTTTATAAGCTGACTGAACTCTTCAAGTGCGGAATTAAACTCTTGTTGTGCGTCTTCTTGAGATTCTTTAGCGTCTTCGACACGATCGACCAAGATGTCACGTTTCTCAACGCCCACTTTTTCCCACGCAGCGTAATAGGCACTTTGACAAGAAACCAATAAGGTTAATAGGGTTACTGCTATAATTTTCTTCATATTAATCCTTTTAAATGTCTGCTTCCTATTTATCTAAAGCAGACTTTATTTTTTGATCAGTTTTGTATTGGCTCAAAGCATATACGGACCATATCGCTGCAGGGATCCATCCAATAAGTGTTATTTGTAAAATAAGGCAGAAAATACCGGCGAAAGGACGGCCAATTGTAAAAAATTGCACCCATGGAAGAAGAAGGGCAAGTAGTAATCTCATATTAATCTCTCTCTGTAATGTTAAAGGTACTGTCGAATATTATCAGCTTTCTTGACTAGTAAGTCGACAATCAAAAGCGCTCGGCAGGTTGCTAGTGTGATCTATTGTCGCCTTTTCTAATCTAAAGTCATGATAAATACCACTAAAAGGTAGAATACGCAGCATAAATTAAACCATAATAAGACAATTCACAAATAACAAATATGAACCCTTATGAATCATTTATTTCCAGCGATTAAACCTTTTCATACTGAAATGTTGCAGGTTAGTGACGGTCACACTTTGTATGTTGAGCAATCAGGAACTGCTAAAGGCGTTCCGATTTTATACTTACATGGTGGGCCAGGTGCCGGAATGGGTGAAGATTATCGTCGTTTCTTCGACCCAGAAAAATATTGGGTAATAGGGTTTGATCAAAGAGGTTGTGGAAAATCGACACCTTTTGGCCAGCTGGAAAATAACAGTAGTGAAAAATTGGTAGATGATGTTTTAGCCATTCAGCAACATTTACAAATTGAAAAGTGGCTATTGTTTGGTGGCTCCTGGGGATCGACCTTAGCCTTGTTAACCGCGATTAGGCAGCCAGAATCTGTTATGGGGTTAATTTTACGAGGGATATTCTTAGCAAGAGAACAAGACTATGACTGGTATCTGCAGGCAGATGGTGGAGCTGCACAATTGTTCCCAGAGTATTATCAAGACTTTCTAGCGCCGGTTCGTTCTATGTTGAATGAGTTTTCTATCGTTGACGCTTATTCGCATATTTTTGCCCGAGGTAATGAGGTGCAGAAAATGGCGGCGATTAAAGCGTGGAGCTTGTGGGAAACGCGGATCAGTCGTTTACATTATCGTCCCGATGAGAGCAAGCAACTGGCGAATGTACATTCTGCTATTAGCTTAGCGTTGCTAGAGTGCCATTATATTAAGCACAAGTGTTTTATCCCTGAAAATGATATTTTACAGAAAATTGATAAAATTAAGCATTTACCCAGTACCATTATCCATGGTCGTTACGATTGCGTGTGCAAAATCGAAGCGGCGTTTTCTTTGTCAAAGGCTTGGGATAATAGCCAATTGCATATTATACCAGAGGCGGGGCATAGTAGCCGAGCCGGGAATTACTCAGGCATTATGCCTTGCCACTCAAGCAATGCTGACATTTCAAAGGAGCGTACGTGATAGGCTTAATTCAAAGAGTTAAACAAGCAAAGGTAGAAGTGAATAACCAAGTAGTAGGGGAAATAAAACAAGGTATTTTGTTACTTTTGGGAGTTGAGAAAGATGACACCCAAGAGAAAGCGGACAAGCTCATGAGAAAGGTGAATTATCGTATTTTCTCTGACGATGCCGACAAGATGAATCTTAATTTACAGCAAGTAGCGGGAGAGTTGCTGGTGGTTTCTCAGTTCACCTTGGTTGCCGATACCAAAAGTGGCAATCGGCCAGCTTTTCTAGTGGGGCTTCGCCTGCACTAGGGAGGAGTTATATCAATATTTTGTTGATGCTTGTCGCCAAACAGATATTCATTGTGAGACTGGGCAATTTGGCGCGGTCATGCAAGTTTCCTTAATTAATGACGGCCCCGTGACCTTCAGTTAAAAGTATAATTTGCTGATAAATAGTTTATAGGGTCTAATGTCGTTCGCAATTTTTCATATTGCTACTTAATTAGTGGCATAGCAGGATTAAATTTTTAGATGTTTAAAATCGATATACCTACTACAGAACAAGACTTTGACGATTACTTTATGTTTCGTTGGAAGTTGCTAAGAGAGCCTTGGAATTTCCCCTGTGGTTCTGAGAAAGATGAATATGAGCAAGTTAGCCAGCATCGACTAATTCGAGACCAAGTTGGCAATATTATTGCTGTCGGCCGAGTGCACATGAATACCGCTGAAGAAGCTCAGGTGAGACATATTGCGGTTGATCCGGATTATCGAGGTAAGGGCTTAGCTAAAATGATCATCGCCTCGCTGGAGTCTGTGGCTAGAGCAGAAGGTGCATTGCGAATTGTTACTAACAGTACACAATTGGCAATTGAGTTTTTAAGAGCGCAGGCTTCGAATTAGATGACGATATAACTCACGGCATGGGTGAACAAAAACGCCAACAAAATGGTCAAGAAATTAATCGATCCTGGTACCATTACATTGCATCCAAAGTGGTGTGAGTTATTGCAGAATACATGGCGCGAAACTATCCCCATTAGTGAGCAAATGGGAATTAAGTTACATCCAATATACAGGTCGCACTTTAGAAGTTAGAGCGTCATTTAACAAAAACATTAATTTGCATGGGACTATGTTTGCCGGCAGTATTTTTTCTTTAGCGACGTTAACCGGTTGGGGCATGATTTTTTTGCAGCTTAAAGAGAAAGGCCTAGAGGGAGAAATTGTATTAGGCGACGGTAATATTCATTATCACAAACCTGTTACCATGCAACCCAAAGCTGTTTGTAACATTGAGTCTATTAGCGGCAAGTTTGAGCCCTTAAATAAAAATAAAAAGTGTAGCTTTAAATTAACTGTGTCTATTTTGGCTGGCGATGCGGCTGTAGCTGAGTTTTCAGGTGTTTTTTGGGTCTTACCTTTGATTGATGAAAGCTGATCACGTAATAGTGCTTATCCAGCATTCAGGTTACTTACCCATTGCTTTTACATAGTGAGGGCCTGGCAAAACTGAGCCCAGTTATTGGAATTGCTATAAAGCTATAAATAGTTAGACATAAAAAAAGCGCAGGTTAAATGCGCTTTTTTTGTGACGTATAAAAATGTGAGATGCTTAAGCTGCCATGGCACCTTGTAGTTTTTTCATCGCATTTTTCTCAATTTGACGAACACGTTCAGCAGATACATCATATTTATCAGCCAAATCTTGTAATGTCGTTTTATCATCAGACAACCAACGAGTTTGGATAATATGCTGACTACGCTCATCAAGAGTTTTAATTGCAGCGTAAAGTCTACCCGAAGCGTTAGAATCCCAATCTGCATTAACTACATCAGATTCAACATCAGCTGTTTTATCTTCTAGGTATTGAACCGGAGCAAAACTACCACTTTCATCGTCATCGGCTGACAAATCGAATGCTTGGTCTTGGCTGCTCATTCGCGCTTCCATTTGCAATACTTCTTTGGTGCTTACACCTAAGGTATCTGCAACATTTTGCACTTCTTCGTGGGTAAACCAACCTAGGCGCTTTTTATTTTTACGCAAATTAAAGAACAACTTTCGTTGTGCCTTAGTGGTTGCCACTTTTACGATACGCCAGTTACGTAATACAAATTCATGTATTTCGGCTTTAATCCAATGCACGGCAAATGAAACCAATCTAACACCTACGCTAGGATCAAAACGTTTTACCGCTTTCATTAAGCCAATGTTGCCTTCTTGAACCAAGTCCGCTTGAGGCAAACCATAGCCAGAATATGACTTGGCGATATGCACCACAAAGCGTAGATGTGACATGATTAATTTTCTTGCCGCTTCTAAATCATCATCTTGTTGTAAACGTTCAGCTAAACCACGTTCTTCTTCAGCCGTAAGCATATTGATGCCACTAACTGCTTGAATGTATGTTTCTATGCTACCTGTTTGAGGTACTGTTAATGTTAACGTGCGTAAGTCTTTACTCATTGATATCTCCTATTACGCTATATGCCTCGATACTAACAAAATATAAATTGAACCGCGACTCTTAAATACTGTTAATTCTCGCTATAAAAGACCGCTTCGCTATGCAAAAGTTTCAATTATTTTGCAATCTAGTGATTTATTGCTAATTTTCAACTACTTGAATATATTTTTATTGACTGAATAGGGAACTGTTGCCTAACTAACTTTGACTATTACTGTTTTTTGCATTGTAAAATAATGTAACAGGCCTAGTTCTTAAGTTTATTGCTTACTTGAAGTCATGAATTTTGGCTTAAGGTTTGCGTAATAAGCTGCTAGCTTTGTATTTTATTCTTAAAAAAGTACGGGTAATTTTATTTCTATGCAAGACACCTGTATAACTATGCTTTTTATTAGTGGTATGATTAATGAACAAACAGAAGTAATACAAAAACAATAATTTTAATTTTATGTGACATTTGACAGGAAGAATATGTTTGCTTTTATTGCTCGCCAGCCTATTTTAGATATCGATAAAGACGTTTTTGCGTATGAATTACTGTTCAGAGATGGAGTGAATAATAGTTATCCTTCTATAGAAAAATCTGAAGCTACCAATAAGCTACTCACTCAAAACTGCAGGACTTTGGCGCTTGATGAGATTTCTTGTAGTAAGAAATCCTTTATCAATTTCCAGCCTGAAACTCTATTACAAAAATTGCACTCTTCGTTAAATCCCGAAAATGTAGTGGTTGAACTCAGTACTGACGGAGATCCTGTTACTAGCCTATTAGACAGTTGCAAACAAGTGAAGGAAATGGGGTTTACCATCGCGATTGATAATTGTCGTGTGGAAAGTCAATGGAGTAAAATATTACCTTTTATTGATATGGTGAAAGTTGATACCAGTAAAAGTAATGTGACGCATATTTCTGAAAATTTGAAGCAGTTTGTTGATGCCAACGTTAGACTGATTGCGGATAAAGTTAATACTCATGATGACTTTAATATCTGTCGAGATGTGGGCTTTGATTACTTTCAGGGATACTTTTTCTCCAAGCCCGAGTCGATACCTCATCAGAATTTACCCACATCAAAATTGACTTTAATTGAATTAATGGGGGCAAGCTCTAGCGCAACTTTTGACGTAGAGAACATTAACCGTGTGATAGAGCATGATGTGGGTTTGTCGTACATGTTGTTGAGGTTTATCAATAATCCAACTATCAACAAACGCTACAAGATTACATCATTGCGCCATGCATTAAATTACATGGGCGAAGTAGAAATTAAGAAATTTATTGCTCTGTTAGCGCTGACTAATTTGTCGGATGACAAACCACTAGAGTTGTTACATTTGTCTTTAGTGCGTGCAAAGTTCTGTGACTTGATTGGGGTTGAAAAAAATCTAGGCAATAATCCGCCAACCGCATTTTTAGTCGGACTATTTTCGATGCTTGATGCGTTACTTGACCAAGATATGCAAATCTTGATGGAGAAATTACCTTTAATCGAAGATGTAAAAGTAGCGTTGTGTGGTGGTCAAAATGAACTTTCAATGTATTTGATGTTGGTGCAGGCATTTGAAAGTGGTAATTGGTTAAAGGTTATTCGCAGTGCTAAGATTTTAGACTTAGAGCAAAAGTTACTGCACAGTTTATTTAATGAAGCTATTTTATGGGGAAATGGCGTCAAAAGGTCAATCTCTAGGCATTTTCCAGAATCAAAAGTCTAATATCGACCTATTAATTGGGTCGCTCTACTATGAATAAGATGCACAAAGAACACTTAGTTGTGGCACAGAATGCCTCTGGGCGGAATATGAATGTTCCGCTCTATCGTTTTGTGGGCTCTCAACCTGGTCCCAAAGTATATATTCAGAGTTCAATTCACGGCGCTGAAGTGCAAGGCAATGTGGTGATTTATCATCTGATTCAATGGCTTAAGCAATTGCCTATTTGTGGTGAAGTGGTACTGGTGCCCAACTGTAATCCTGTAGGTACGAATATTAAGGCAGGAGAATATACTTTAGGTAGGTTTGATCCAGTAAATGGTACTAATTGGAATCGAGGTTACCATTTTGACGCTGCTTTTGTAGATAGCTTTGCCAAGAGTATCGCTGCTGATGAATCGGTCTTAGCGATTAAAAAACGTTTCCGACATGCCATGAAAGCGCAACTGAAACAAAAGTTAGATGAATGCTGGGGGCTTGGCTTGGCGCAAAGGTTAAACCTAAAATTACAACAGCAAGCGTTTGACGCAGATTACGTACTTGATTTACACAATGGTCCTGTTGCTACTCGACATATTTATGTACCAGAATATGCTAAAGATTCCGCACGCTTATTCAATATTCCGCATACGATTTTAATTCCTCAAGTGTTTTCTGGTGCTCTAGATGAAGCCACTTTTTGCCCTTGGTGGTTGCTGACTGACAAAGTGACGGCAATGCGACAACAGCCAATTGATTTTAATGTTGAAGCTTTTACTTTAGAAATGGGCAGTCAAGAGGTGATCAATTTTCAAGAAGGTGAGTACGATGCAAAAAGTATTTTGTCTTTCTTAACGGCGAAAGGCTGTATTACCAGTGATGATTTTAAGCCTGAACCTATCCGCCGAATTGCGGTTTTGTTAAAAGACTACAAGATTTTGTATACCCAGCAAGGGGGAATAGTGGAATACATGGCTAAGCCAAGGTGAAATGCTTCGCAAAGGGCAAGTGCTAGCGCAAGTGCTAAATGTCGATAAACTAGAAGAAAAGGATGCGGTAAGCCAAATTTTAGCGCCTTGTGATCTAGTGGCGATATTGCATTTTCCTTCGGCATCAGTGCTTAGTGGTACACAACTATATAAGTGTTTCACTCGTTATTTTGAGTTGTAATTAAGGTACTAATATGCTGGGCAAAAAGTGCCTAAAATTGCACTTTTGCTTGCGCCTGTGACACTGGTGATATTACCCTGGATTTTATTGGTATAAGCATAAGCTAATCAGGCAAAAGCCATCGCTTCTACTGAGTTGGGTTCAACCCCTAACTCTTCAGTAGTAAAAAGCTCGCACTCATGTAATTCAGATTCAAGCACTTCAAGCAAAAACTCATTTAACGCCCCGCCACCACAGATATAAACTTCTTCTACGTCTTTAAATTGCTGTACGTGTTGCACTATTGTCGCTGAAGTAAACATGACGAGCGTGGTTTGAACGCTTTGCGGTTCAATGTCATAGGGTAAAGCAGAAATATTTTGCTGTAGCCAAGAGAGGTTAAACAGTTCTCGTCCGGTGCTCTTTGGAAAAGGGGCTGAGAAGTATGGATGCTCACATAGTTTTCTAAGTAGGCCACTATCGGCTCGACTTTGCGCGGCCCATTCGCCTTTATGATCGTACTCTTTGCCTGTGTGCAACTTACACTCAGGCATCTAGCAAGGTATTGCCTGGTCCTGTGTCAAAGCCGACAATGTCATGTCGAAAATTCTTAGGCAAATAGGTCATATTGGATATACCACCAATATTAACTACTACTCGAGCCTTTTTGTCGCTGGCAAATACCGCCTTATGAAAGGCAGGAACTAACGGGGCACCTTGTCCGCCTAGGGCAATATCTTTACGTCTAAAGTCAGCAATGACGTCAATTCCGGTGAGGGTCGCGATGGTATTCGGATCGCCAATTTGCAGACTAAAATTATTCTTACCAGTGGGTTGATGACGTATGGTTTGTCCGTGCGAGCCTATGGCGGTCACTTGGTCGGGCCGAATATAATTGTCTTTGAGTAGCTTTAATGATGCCTCGGCAAACACTCTGGCAACGGCTCTGTCGGCTGCGCCCATCAATTCAATTTCATTGTCACTTGGCGTACAAAGTACATGCAAATCATTCAGCAACTGCGGCGGATAAGGATATGTTTGACACTCTAATAATCTGGGGTGGGGACCGGATAAATCAACTAGTGCAACGTCAACTCCGTCCATGCTGGTGCCAGACATCAACCCTAAATATAGGTCGGTCATGATTACTCCGTTTAATTCAGTGCGAGCATAATTCGTTTGTTATTGTTCAGCTGTGACAATCTTTGCTCTGCGAGCAAGGAAAACTCTGCTTGCTCTTTTTTATCAATAGGCTCTGCTTTAGGTAAGCTAACCGTACGCGGGTTACGATGTACGCCATCGACCAAGAACTCATAATGTAAATGCGGACCAGAAGCCAAGCCGGTCGAGCCAACCGTACCAATAATTTGCCCTTGCTTAACGGTTTGACCGTTCTTAACTTTGCGCTTGGTAAAATGTAAATATTTGGTCACATATTTCTCACCGTGCTGAATGAACACATGGTGACCATTGTACTTGTCATAGGCAGACTTAATCACTCGGCCATCGCCAGCAGCCATGACTGGCGTACCTCGGTTGGCAGCGTAATCTACGCCCCTGTGCGCCTTCCAGCGTTTTTGTACCGGGTGAAAGCGTTTTAATTTGAAGCTTGAACTAATATATTTGAAATTAACCGGTGCCCGCAGAAAACTCTTACGCATGCTTCTACCTTCGGGAGTGTAGTAATTGCCGTCTGAGTATCGAATAGCAGTGTATGTTTCACCTTGGTTGACAAACTGTGCGGCAACAATATCGCCATTGCCAATAAATTCGCCATCTATAAAGCGTTCTTCAAACATAACATAGAAGGTATCGCCGGCTCTTAGCTCTAGTGCAAAATCAATATCCCAACCAAAAATTCCCGCCAAGCTCATAATTTGATTGTCGGTTAAGTCTGCTTTGCGGGCTGCATTCCACAAACTATTAACTATGTTGCCTTGGGCATAATTTACCCGAGTGTCTACCGGTTTTGTTTCTATTGAGCTAACAAACTCAGACTGGTTGGTATGCTTAATCACTAAGGTTTCGGTGGGCGAATATGTATAAAATAGATTCACCAATTTACCTTCGCTGCTAATGTCTAACTCAAGGATGTCACACAGGTAACATTTTCAATAATTTTTTGGCGTGCTCACCCGCTTTGCTGACTCGATATGTTTCTTGAGGAGAAAGACCGGCTCGTTTAAAAATAATGGCTAAGTTATCACCACTTTTCACTTCAAAACTGCGTCTGTTGCTCACCTCTTCGGTTTCTTCTACTGCCGGAGGCTCGATGTTTTTGGTATTAATATCTAAACTGTAACGTTTGCCAATCTCTAACGGGGGAGGCGTATTTTTATACGCGTTGACTGGCTCAGAGGGGAGCAAAAATAAAACAAACAATACACCTGCCAAAACTGAGATTAGCAATTTATGTAACTTGGGCAGGTTTTTAATAGATTTTCTTAGCACAACAACAACACTGAATATGGAACCTATTAGCAGAATATATGTATTAGAGTGTATTTTCCAGTCTAAGGACGTTTTTTGAGCACTTTACTGAATTTATTTTTGATGACAGAAAAAAAGGCCTTTTCCTTTCATTGCTTAAGGTAGACTAGTAAAATACGGGTTATTAACCATATATTAAAATTTATCGTAGGTTTACTAAATGTCTAATTGGCAAAGTGCGCTGGCTGAAATAAAACGCGGTGCGGAAGAAATATTAATTGAAGAAGAGCTGGTTGCTAAGTTAAAAGAAGGCAAACCCCTAAAAATCAAAGCTGGATTTGATCCAACGGCACCAGATTTACATCTAGGACATACCGTTTTACTGAATAAATTACGGGCATTTCAATTGTTGGGTCACGAAGTTATATTTTTGATCGGTGATTTTACAGGGATGATTGGCGACCCTACCGGAAAAAATGTGACTAGAAAGCCGCTGACTCAAGATGATGTATTAGCTAATGCTGAAACCTATAAAGAACAAGTTTTCAAAATTCTAGATCCCGCTAAAACGACTATTCGTTTCAATTCCGAATGGATGGATAAAATGGGAGCGGCAGACATGATTAAACTTGCAGCTAAGCAAACCGTAGCGCGTATGCTTGAGCGTGATGACTTTAAAAAGCGTTATGCTGGTGGACAACCCATTGCAATTCATGAGTTTATTTATCCTTTAGTGCAAGGTTGGGATTCTGTTGCTTTAGAAGCTGATGTTGAATTAGGCGGCACGGATCAACGTTTTAACTTGTTAATGGGTCGCGAGTTACAAAAATCAGAAGGTCTAAGGCAGCAAACTGTTTTAATGATGCCTTTACTTGAAGGTTTAGACGGCGTACAAAAAATGTCGAAATCTTTAGGTAATTATATTGGTATTACAGATGCGCCAAACGATATGTTTGGGAAAATCATGTCAATATCTGATGATTTAATGTGGCGTTATTATGAATTGCTAAGCTTTAAGCCTACGGCTGATATTGAGGCCATTAAACAACAGGTGGCAGATGGCTTAAATCCTCGTGACACTAAAATTGATTTGGCTAAAGAGATTATCGCTCGTTTTCATTCAGAAGTGGCTGCACAAAAGGCGCACGACGATTTTATTCAACGTTTTCAAAAGAATGTGATCCCAGATGAAATGCCGGAGTTTGAATATGCACTGCCTGCTGAAGGCATGATGATAGCAAATGTGCTGAAAGACTCGGCTTTAACTAATTCAACCTCTGATGCAATGCGTATGATCAAGCAAGGGGCGGTAAAATTAGATGGTGAAAAAGTCGAAGAAACTAAGTACTTATTCGACACAGTCCAAACAGTGGTGCTACAAGTAGGCAAAAGAAAATTTGCTAGAGTGAGCTTTACATCATAACGGTACCATTAGTGCTAAACACCCTTTAAACATAAAAAGCCAGTAGATTTATTTACTGGCTTTTTTGTGTGTTATACGGATTAGGGTTAGTTTTCGGTGGTTAATCCAGCTTTGCTCCAACCTAGCATGTCTCCTTCTAAGTGCAACAAATGCTCAAAGCCATTATCGAGCAAAATATCCGCCGCTTTTGCCGCTCGATAACCGGAACGACAATAAAGTACCACTGTTTTATTTTTGTCGAGATTAAGTCTTGTGGCGTCTTTTTGTATCTTGCTTAAAGGAATATTGATCGCTCCGGGTACGTGACCTTCTGAATATTCTCTTGCTGTGCGTACATCAACAATAATATGTTGTGTTTTGTCTACGTCTAATAGGGCCGCTTGACTGATTTCGTTAATGCTAGCAGCGTGACTTGATAAACCAATGCAAGCAAGTAATCCAAAAATCAATTGGTTTAGTGTTTTTGAGGTTATTCTAGACATAGGGCGCGACCAGTTTTGATGAAGTTCTGCCTATCATATATCAACTCCAATAAATAACGCTAATCCGTAATGATAAGTAGCCACTTAGCGAGAATATAATGGAACGGGTATTCATCAATATTTAATCTGTTAGGCAGGTTGGTCCACAATATGGGCCTTTCATTAATTTGGTATATAGCTGAAGGTATAGCCTAGAAAGTAAATAGTTAGCCAAAGGTATGTGCTTAAGTTAATCATATTTTGAGTGCGTTTAATGTCGGCTAGTACCACCTCTCGCTCCCCTCCACATTTAGCACTACGGATTTTTTTGTGCCGTAATAAGCTGGGCCACCTAATTCAAAGCCTAATACCGAGCCGCTAATATTTAATAAATAAAAGCGTGGCTCAGTGTTACCTTTTTTGACGAGAAGGTGCTTTAAACTAGTAAAACTAACCGTAACCAATACTAAACTAAGTCCGGCCAAAACATTGGGTATCCACTGCATTAGCTGCATAACCTTACTAACGGTTAAGCCAAAGTATGCAAAGCGGTGGTTTTTTATGTTCCAGCATTGTGAGCTTTCATATAACAACCGATAAATCAGCGCCCCTACACCGCCAGTTAATAAAAACCAAAAAACTACCGCACAAAATTGGTAGCCAAATCTAAGTATTAAACATTCGCAATTTGCTTTTACAAGGCCCATTGGAGACAGTTTGTCTGTTGCTCTTAATAATAAGGGTTGAAGTGTGTGCCGAGCTAAGATCTTTTTATCTCTAGCTAAGTAATGGGCTACTTTGCTACTCGTGCGTTGTATGTCTTGAAATCGCAGTGCAATCAGTAAAAACAGCCCTTGAAAAAACATTGGATATTCAGACAGATATATAAACACGGCAATCACTACGCAAACTGGGAATAACAAGACTACAGCGGCTAGGCTGCCTGATATTAATTTTTGTTGGGCAGCGTCGTTTTCGCCAGGCATGACCTTGCTTGCCATTCGTATAGCAAACAGTTTATACAAACTGAGGGGGTGATATTTATCTGGCCATGGTAGAAGTTTTTCAATTACCACGGCCGATAGCAGGGTCCAAAAAGGCAACCAGAATGGATCAACTAAAATATCAATAAACCCTTGCATGAGCGTGTTCGAATCAAACTTATGTAGTCGATTTAGAAAGCTCTAGTATGGCTTGCATGACTAATTGGGCTGAATTCTTTGCCGCTTGTTCTAAGTAGGTTTGAAAAGAAACCGTTGATGTTTTGCCTGCAATATCTGATAGCGAACGTACCACCAAAAATGGTGTATCTAGTAAATAACACGCTTGAGCTATGGCAACGCCTTCCATTTCTACCGCACACACTGACGGGAAGTTTTTGACGGATAACAGCCGCAGCTTCATCACTGCCTATAAACGAATCTCCTGTGCAGATAAGGCCATGCTCTACCTGAATATCTGGCAAGGATTTCACTGCTGATAGTGCCGCCTGACTAAACTTTTGATCGCAATCAAACTGGGCCGGCATGCCTGCATTTTGACCTAATTCGTAACCAAAATGGGTAAGATCCGCGTCATGATGGCGTAATGCCGTGGCGATAACAATATCACCAATATTTAAATGGCTGGCAAATCCACCGGCCGAGCCTGTGTTAATCACATAGTCTGGAGAAAAATGGTTGATCACGGCTACGGTAGATACAGCCGCAGCTACTTTTCCTATGCCACATTTAACCAGTGCTACCTCTACATCGCCTAAACGACCAACATAAGCCGTTAAGTGGTTATATTTAATTTCTTGGCAACCCTCAAGGGATTGTCGTATTAGCGTTATTTCTTCATCCATGGCACCTAAAATGGCAACTTTCATATTTATGTCTTTTGGTAAGTAAACTTTGACGTAATTCTATTACGACTACTGTTTTTATAAAACCGCAATATCACTCTGCGAGAATAAATACTAATTGGTGTGCTATTATCTGTATGTTAATATTTTGTTAACCAAGTTGAGTATCTTTGTCATTCAATCAAGAGTTAAAGATGGATAACTTAAGTAGGATATTTATTATGAAAACGAATCTAGTACAGGTGTTATTTGTCGCTAGTTGCTTTTTTATGTTGGCTGCATGTCAGTCTACTGTGGAAAAAGCATCTATAGAGGTACCGCAATTTTATGATCAGGGTTTTAGTCATGAACATCAATATGTCGTTGAATCCGAAGAAGAGATTTTTAAACTAGATGATATAGCTAAGGCCTATGTACACAACACTATTGAAGGGATCAATGAACCTAAAGAACAAATGAGCGCGTTAGTACACGCAGTGTTTGATCGCTCGCAAATGAATTTACTTTACAGAGGTGATGCAAATACTCTAGCCAGTGAAACCTTTCACAATCAAGCTGCTAATTGTTTGTCTCTGTCAATTATGATGTATTCGTTGGCTAAAGAAGCCGGGTTTAACGTCGACTTTCAAGAGATAGCCGTGCCAGAAACCTGGACTCGACGTTCGGGGTATAGCCTGCTAAATGGGCATATTAATTTACGTTTAAGTGCCAGCCCGAGCAAAGAGGAAAATACTTTCTACTTGCGTAATCAGAGTTATCAGGTTGATTTTGATCCGCAATCTTCAAGAGAGATGCTTTCTAAAAGGATCGTTAGTAAACAGAATGTGATAGCCATGTTTTACAATAACAAGGGGGCTGATGCACTATTAAAGAATGACTTTAACCAAGCCTATGCATACTTTCGCGCAGCGCTTTCAATGAAACCCACATTTCAAGCGGCATGGATAAATTTAGGCATACTGTATCGTCATTTGGACTTTTTTGAACAAGCGGAAGACGCCTATAAATTTGCATTGGAGTTAGATCCGAATAGTCTAACTACATGGGAAAACTTAGCTTATCTATATAAGTTTACCGATAGAGAAGATCAAGCTAATAAGATATTCGCCCGGGTTGAACGTAAACGAAGAAAAAATCCCTACTATTATGTGAACTTAGGTGAAGAACAAATAGAAAGAAAAAATTGGAATGAAGCTTTGGTGCACTTTAGAAAAGCGCTTTCCTTGGATCGTAACAGGCACGAAATTTACTATGGTTTGGCGCAGGTTTATTTTCAAATTGGTGAAATGCAACAAAGTGAACGCTATTTGAAATTAGCGAGAAATAATACCAATAACAAGCAAACCGAACAGCTATATCAAACAAAGTTAGATAATTTGAGAGCGTTGTAATAGATAACCTGAATCCTGGATAACGCTCTTTTTGTGTCTAGCGGCGTTGGGTTGTCTAGCAATAACACGTTATTACGTACGACAATCGGCCTTGCTATACACGAAAAATTTTGTCACCGAGTAAGCCAGTAAGTAAAGTGATGTGAATGAATGACTTTAAGTTATTGAATTGTCTTGTATACGTTGGAAAAAAGCCCCTTAACCGTCTAACCGGTAAAGGGGCTTTTTTGTATCTCTAAATTTAATCGTTACACACCTAGCTCATCTAGGCGTTCTCTTAGATAACTCTTGGCGGTATATCTATCTGATAACACCACTTCTGGATTGGGGTGTAAAAACAGCGGCAGAGAAATTCTCGATTTAGTTTGATCGCTGCCTTTAGGGTTAATGACCCTATGGGTGGTGGATGGAAAATAACCGCCAGAAGCTTCTTGCAGCATGTCTCCAATATTCACAATCAAGTTACCAAAATCACAAGGTACGTCAATCCAGCTATCGCCTGTGCCTTTTACTTGTAGTCCTTAGCTCATTCGCGGCAGGTAATATAGTTAAAAGGTTAATATCTTCGTGAGCCGCAGCGCGGATCGCATCAGGCTCTTCCGAACCATCTAGTGGGGGGTAATGCAAAATGCGCAACAGCGTTTGTTCGCTGTTGGTTACCATGCTCGATAATACTTGGGTGTACTTAGCAGATACTTCGGCTGGCGAGTGTTTTTCAACCCATTCAAGCAACTCAGAGGCAAGGGCATTGGTGTCTCGATAGTAATCTGCTAATTCTTGCTTTAGCGAGTCAGGACAGCGGCCCCATGGATAATAATGAAAGTACTCTTTGATATCTTTCTTTTTAAATCCTTTGGCAGTCTCTGATACTGCTGTAGAGAAAAAGCCGTCGTGTTTTTCTTTGTCATAAGCAAAATCGTTTTTGATATCACTGTTAAAAAAACCTTGCCAATGTTGATAGATATTCGCCACCCGTTGTTGGCTAATAGGATGATTTTTTAATACACCAAAGCCAGTGTTGCGTAATGACTCAACAAATAATTTGTCTGCGTTGGGTGCTTGATAGTCGACAGCGACGAGTTCCATAATGTAAACCTTTAAATATTTTTAATGTGTTGTTACAAACTAAGGTAAAAACCAGCTAAGGCTGCGCTCATCAAATTGGCGAGTGTTGCAGCTAAAACCGTTCTCAATCCTAGTTGTGCAATTTCTTGGCGTCTGTTGGGGGCGAGGGCTCCGATCCCACCCATCAAAATAGCGATAGATGAAAAATTAGCAAAACCGCACAAAGAAAAAATGATGATGGCTTGGCTGTGGGGCGAAAGGTCTGCTTGATATTTAAGAAAATCTAAATAGGCAACAAATTCATTTACCACCATCTTTTGACCAATAAAGCTACCCGCTAAGTTCGCTTCTTCCCAAGGCACACCTAAGGTCCAAGCAATAGGTTGAAATACATAACCCAAAATAACTTCAAAGCTCAAGTTTTCGGCGCCGAATAGTCCGCCAGCCCAACCAATAAGACCATTTAATAAGGCAATTAAACCGATAAAAGCAAGTAGCATTGCACCCACATTGACCGCTAATTTTAAGCCTGACGCCGCGCCACTGGCGGCTGCATCAAATACGTTAGCATATTCGTTGTCTTTCGAGGCTTGTTCAGTTAGCTCATTCTTGAACTCTTCGGTTTCTGGAATGATGATTTTTGCCATCAATAAACCACCCGGAGCAGCCATGAAACTGGCAGCCAAAAGGTATTTTATTTCAACTCCCATGCCTGCATAACCTGCCATGACAGAGCCAGCAATAGACGCTAAACCACCCACCATCACGGCAAATAATTCAGAACGTGTTAGGTTTGGAATAAAAGGTTTGATCACCAAAGGCGCTTCAGTTTGACCCACAAAAATGTTAGCAGCGGCTGACATTGATTCTGGGCGACTGGTTTTCAATAGTTTTTGTAGGGCGCCACCTATTCCTTTAATAATGATGTTCATTATTTTTAGGTGGTACAAAACGGTAATTAATGACGAGAAAAAGACGATGACGGGCAACACATTGAATGCAAAAATAAACCCTATAGATTTATTGCCTAAATCCCCAAAGATAAAGTTTATGCCATCTTGGCTATAACTAATGATGTTTTCAACATAGCCGGTTAACGCCAGTAAAAAACTAATTCCTGGTGGGAAATACAGTACCAAAGCACCGATTGCAGCTTGAATAGCAAAAGCGCCTCCAACCGTTCTCCAATTAATAGATTTCCTGTGGACTGAGGCAGCGTATGCAATCGCTAACATTAAGACAACACCGATTAAACTAACCATACTTATTCCTTCATTCTTGTTTTTATTATTTTTAATTTAATGTTACGAACTACAACAAGGTTTGTTGTATGTGAGACTTAATAACATCCAGCGCGATTTTGTTTTCGCCACCTTGCGTGACAATAACATCGGCGGTAAAACGACTAGGAGCGATAAATTGATGGTACATCGGTTTAACTGTCGCTTCGTATTGATTGGCTACCGACTCAATAGTGCGACCTCTTTCTATAATGTCTCTCTTCATTCTGCGTAACAAACAAATATCTAAAGGTGTATCGACAAAGATTTTAATGTCGAACATATGCTGAAGCGCTTCGTTGGCTAATAGCATAATGCCTTCAATGATAATGACTGGCGCAGAATTCAATGTGTCAGTTTTATTTAGCCGAGTGTGAGTTTTATAACAATAATGGGGATATTCAACCGACTGCCATTTGCGCAAGGTTTCTAAATGTTCGACCAAGAGTTCGTGTTCAAATGCTTTAGGGTGATCATAATTGGTTTTTTCACGCTCATGCATGAGCAAATGATCTTGATTACGGTAATAGTGATCTTCTCGTAAAACCTGTACAGACTTTCCTTCTTCTGAAAATTCCTTTAACAAATTTTCGGTGAACAAAGATTTTCCCGACCCAGATGCACCTGATATTGCAATTATTAATGGTGAAGACATACCCGTCCAAATGAAGTGTAAAAAGATTTATTGAAGATACCAGCGAACAGAATGAAAGTCAGCGAAGAATAACATTTTTTTACTAGACCATCTGGTCTATTTTGTTAGCTTATTGTTAACTACTGTAACCAATTCGGTTGATTTCGTGCAAGAAATGCGACAGTTTGATGAAATTTACATAACGTACTTGTAGCTGTAATAAAAGTGTCATAATGTATCTGTTACACTCAGGCCGTTTTAATTAGAAGTCGTATTAACATCGACCATAAAAAGCCTACCTGAATTGGTCAGGTGTTTTTGGCAAATTGATTGTTTTATTACAGAACATACTAAAATAGGAATGAACACATGTTAAAAAATAATAAGCTCAATCGCATCGCGATAGCTGTTGCAATGTCAGTAGGACTATCGTCTGCTGCGATGGCGCAAGAAACCTCTTCAAGTCTAACGGGAACAATTTCAGGTCCGCAAGGAAACCCAGCCGTTGGAACTAAAGTCATTATTACCCATGTTCCATCTGGTTCAACTAAAACGACAACAGTCAACGGAATAGGTCAATTTTCAGCGAAAGGCCTTCGTGTTGGCGGTCCATACTCTATTACTTTTGATTCAGATCAGTTTGCAGATAAAACGGTTGATGACATATTTTTGCAGTTGGGGGAAGTTCCTTCATTGAACTTAACCCTTACAAACGACGATGTCGAAAGAATATCTGTTGTTGGCTCTGCTATGGGAGCCGTTGAGTTTGGCACAACAAGTCCTGGTTCAACTTTTGACATTACTGATCTGCAGCAAGCCGCGACAGCAGATAGAGACATTAAAGATTTAGTAAGAATTGACCCTCGCATTAGTATTGCTGAAGCGAATGGTGACGAAGCAATCATTTGTGGCGGTAATAATCCCCGTTTTAGTTCGTTAACTGTTGATGGTGTTCGCATGAACGATAGTTTTGGGCTTAACTTTAATGGTTACCCAACTATCAGAATGCCTTTCTCATTTGACGCAATTGATCAAGTTGCTGTTGAAATAGCGCCTTTCGATGTTCAATATGGTGGTTTTACTGGTTGTAACATAAATGCTGTAACTAAGTCTGGTACTAATGAAGTGCACGGTGGTGTTTTCTTCGATTATACTAGCGATGCTTTGCAGGGCGATGAAATTGCTGGTGAAAAAGTAGATTTAGGTGACTTCGATGTTAAACGTTATGGTTTTAATGTCGGAGCTCCGCTTATTAAGGATAAGTTATTTCTCTTTGCTGCATATGAGAAATTAGAAGGAGCACAAATATTCACTTATGAAGCTTTAAATAATGGCGCCGTAAGCATGGAAGAGGTCAATCGTGCGATTCAAATTGCAAAAGACGTTTATGGCTATGATGCGGGAGGATTACCAACTTCGGCACCGGTTGAAGATGAAAAGCTCTTGTTGAAGTTAGATTGGAACATTAACGATTCACATCGTGCTGCGTTAGTATATAACTACAATGACGGTTTCTTAATTGATCAATCTGATGAGTCAAGTTCTAGAGTCACACTATCAAACCATTTTTATAAAAAAGGCGCTACATTAGACGCCGTGGTTGCATCACTTTATTCAGATTGGTCTGATGATTTCTCAACTGAAATCAGAATTGGACATACGAAACTAGATAACTTGCAACAGTCTGTAGACCAAGACAGCGGTTTCGGTGAAGTTCAAATTAGCTCACTTGAAGGCTTTGGCGCTATTTTTCTTGGTCCAGATGATTCTCGACAGTCAAATGAGTTAGATTGGGATAGCACTACTTTAAAAGTTGCAGGTACATACTACTTAGATGACCATACGATTACTGGAGGTTACGAGTATGAAAGCCTAAGTGTATTTAATTTATTTATGCAGCATACAATTGGTGAATATCGTTTTGGTGGTGATAGAACTAGAAACAGTAGTGATGGTACTTCTGGTCTTGATGACTTTGAGTCAGGTATTGTAGATGATATTTATTACAATAACTCTGCAGTTACAAACAACCCAGATGATGCGGCGGCTTCATTTTCATATGCAACGCATGCTTTGTACGTGCAAGACGAATGGAGCATAGATGACTTAACGCTTCAATTTGGATTGCGCTATGACTGGATTTCTAGCAGCGACAAGCCAAACTTTAACCAAGACTTCCAAGATAGATATGGTTATAGCAATCAGAATACCTTTGATGGTGAAGGCGTTTTACAGCCTCGTGTTGGTTTTAACTACGCAGTCAATGATTCATTTGAACTTCGTGGTGGTTTAGGATTGTATCAAGGTGGTAATCCGAATGTTTGGTTGTCTAATTCATATTCAAACGATGGTATAACAAACATCGATACATTACGTACAGACACGCAAATTTTAGCCGCTGATGGAACCCCAATACCTGGATTGATATCTGGTGATGGACGCGCAATTTTTAATCCGCTGGTTGAGCAAGTGCAAGAAGTAGCAGACAATGATCCTTCATTTGGCGCGGAGCCAAGTACAAATGCAATTGCTGATGATTTTAAATTACCAACTGAATGGAAATACAATTTGGGTGTGACTTACGCAACAGAAGATGATTACATCTTCCAAGCTGATTTTCTATACACTAAAAAACAAGATTCAGCGACTGTAATTGATGCATCAATAGAGCAAGATGGGACATTAGTTGATGGTCGTCCGGTATATGAAAAATTAACTGTTACGGATACCGATGGTAATTCAACTCGTCGTCATTTCTTAAAGAATGACTTTATCTTAACAAATGCTCCTGAAGACGGTGATTCAACTACCGTTTCTTTTGCTATGAACAAAGAGTATGACTATGGTTTAGATGTTTTTGTAGGTTATGCCTACAACAAATCTACCGAATACAATCCAATGACAAGTGCTGTTTCGTTTTCTAATTACAGCAATATATCTGTATCAGACCCGTTAAACCCAGGTATTGAGACTTCAAACTATGAAGTTCCTCATAACTTTACATTTAACTTGCGTTACTCTGCTGAGTTGATCAATGGTCATGATACTACTTTCTCGTTATTTGGAAGTCGTAAGAAAGGTCGTCCATATTCAGTGACTTATGAAAACTTGCGAATTAACCAAGATACAAATGCATATAGACAGTTAGTTTATATCCCAACTATGGAAGAGTATGGTACAGCTGTGAAGTTCGCGTCTGCTGAAGCTCAAGCTGATTTTGACCAATTTGTGTCAGATTTTGGTTTAGAAGGAAGCCGTGGTTCTATCCTTGCTCGTAATTCTATAGAGTCTGACTGGAGTACTCGAGTTGACTTTAGAATTGATCAGGAAGTCCCTGGTTTTGTTGAAGGTCATAGTGGTAATGTGTTTTTAGTTATCAAAAACCTCGGTAATTTGTTAAACGATGATTGGGGTGTTACTAACCAAGGTCCGTTTAATTCTGCTGCTGTCATTGATGCTGATATTGAAGACGATGGCACATACACTTACAACGAAGTAGATACTAGCGCGGCTAGCCAATCACCTTTCCAAACTCAGTCTTTATGGCAAGTTAGGGTTGGTGTTCGATATAGATTCTAAACCCATAAGTAGTTTAGTAACTAAATCCAAAAGCCGGTCTTCATGATCGGCTTTTTTATTTCTGTTGTTTTAATGTTGGTGAAATATAAACTTAGATGAATAATCCAGTCCTTATAAATTCACAACTATGGTTGTCTAAAATAATGTTAAGAATTGTATTTTTAATGGTGGTGGCTATGTCGCAACTGGCGCAAGCAGAACAAATACGGGTGGCGACATTTAACGTCAGTATGGATGCCACTAATTATGTTGAAGACGTAAATAGCATTACCGGTGATGAGCTTTTCGAACGCTTAGCCACAGGTGAGCATCAGCAAATTAAGAATATTGCTGAAATTATTCAACATGTACGCCCCGATATTATCTTGCTCAATGAGTTTGATTACACCGATGATGATACAAAAGGTGTATTGGCTTTTACTAAAAATTATTTGGCAAAATCACAACATGGCAAGCAGCCAATTGACTACCCTTATTATTACACTGCACCTGTAAATACTGGTGTGGGTAGTGGTCATGACTTGAATAAAGACGGTGTGGCGTCTGGTACAAAAGATGATGCTTTTGGCTTTGGTTTTTACCCGGGTCAGTATGGTATGGTGTTATTAAGTCGTTTTCCTATTGATAAAGCGCAGGTGCGTACTTTTCAATTATTTAAATGGCAAGATATGCCTAACAACACGCTGACTACTATAGCCGATGAAAATGGTCAGCCTTGGTATTCGGCACAGGCGCAGCAAGATTTACGTTTGTCGTCTAAGTCTCACTGGGATGTGCCAATCAATGTAAATGGTCAGACCCTACATGTTTTAGCCAGTCATCCCACGCCTCCGGTGTTTGACGGCCCAGAAAACCGCAATGGTAAACGTAACCATGATGAAGTGCGCTTTTGGGTGGACTACATAAGCGGCGGTCAGCAAGCTGGGTATATTTATGATGATAAAGGCCATACCGGTGGCTTCAGTGGGCAGCGTTTTGTGGTGATGGGCGACTTGAATTCATCAATGAGTGAGGGAGATTCTCACAAACAAGCCATTGTTGATTTGTTAACTCACACTAAGGTCAACGCGGATATTATCCCTAAAAGTAAAGGTGGCAAAGCGCACACCCCAAATAATCATCTCGCGGCGACTCATACGGCAGGCTGGAGAATGCGCGCCGACTACGCTTTGCCTGCAAAGGCTGGGTTAACTGTGCAACATGCAGAAGTGTTTTGGCCTACTAAAGATGACGCCTTGTATCGACTGATAAAAGATCGCAGTAGTTCGTCGGATCATAGGTTAGTGTGGCTTGATCTTGTTTTAGAAAATAGCAAATAGTTGGCTAGCCAGAGATGGCTAGCTTTATATTCAGAGTGAAGTTCAAGTTATACATTCTCGAATAACGCTTCTACTCGGTCTCGGGTGTTTTCAATATTGTTAATATCAGCAGGTGCGATAAAGATAGTGTCGTCGCCGGCAATCGTGCCTAACACCCCATCTTTTTCTCCTAAAGAGTCGAGCAAGCGAGCGATAAGTTGAGCGGCCCCTGGACTAGTACGAATGATCACCATCACGTTATTGTGTACCACATCTAGCACCAATTGTTTGAGTGGGCTTTTGGCTGTTGGCATACCTAGCTCTGGAGGTAAGCAATAAACCATGTCACCACGAGCATTACGGGTTCTGACTGCGCCAAACTTACTGAGCATACGTGATACTTTGGATTGACTAATATTGTCAAAGCTTTGCACCTTTAGCGCACTGACAATATCGCCCTGTGAGCCAAAACTCTCCGTTTTTAAAATATCTTTGAATGCTTTGATTAGCGTTTCTTGCTTAATAGTAGCCATAGTTTCCTCTTAATTATTCTGGCTATTTTGCCCCATTGCTTGGGTTTAAGCAATTTGCCCACATATTGTTTGGGTTATTTAGTATAATGACCGAATGTTTAAAAGCTAACATGCTCTTTTAGGCATAGAATACATAAAGTTATCGTTAGAATTACCGTGTTATTCTGTCATTTAGAAAAGAACAACACACCCTACACACATAGAATTCACAGGAGATAATTATGAAAGTAGCTGTATTAGGTGCAGCCGGTGGTATCGGCCAAGCGTTATCACTATTGTTAAAAACTCAACTTCCAGCAGGTACCGAACTGTCTTTATATGACGTAGCCCCAGTTGTGCCTGTAGTGTTGCTGTTGATTTAAGCCATATCCCTACCGATGTTAAAGTACAAGGTTTTGGAAAAGACGACTTAGCCGAAGCACTAACAGGTTGTGACATTGTATTGATCCCTGCAGGCGTACCTCGTAAGCCGGGCATGGATCGTTCTGATTTGTTCAATATCAACGCTGGTATCGTAAGAAACCTAGTCGATGCTATTGCTGACAACTGTCCAGAAGCATGTACCTGTATTATCACTAACCCTGTGAATACTACCGTTGCCATTGCAGCTGAAGCTCTGAAAGCGAAAGGTGTTTACAACAAAAACAAATTATTTGGTGTCACGACGCTAGATATTATTCGTGCAGAAACGTTTGTTGGTGAGCTAAAAGGCCTTAATCCTGCAAATACACATGTGCCAGTTATTGGCGGTCACTCTGGTACCACTATTCTACCTTTACTATCTCAAGTTGAAGGTGTTGAGTTTACTGATGAAGAAGTGGCTAGCCTTACTACGCGTATCCAAAATGCCGGTACCGAAGTAGTAGAAGCTAAAGCGGGCGGCGGATCAGCTACGCTATCTATGGGTCAAGCAGCTGCTAGATTCTGTTTATCACTTGTTGCTGCAATGCGCGGTGAAAACGTAGTTGAATATACTTACGTTGAAGTGAATAGCGACGACGCTGAGTTCTTCTCTCACCCAGTCCGTTTAGGTAAAAACGGTGTAGAAGAAATTCTACCATACGGTGAATTGAGTGCATTTGAAGAAAGCGCGAAAGCTTCTATGATTGAAGGTTTACGTGGTGACATAAAATTAGGTCAAGATTTCGTTAACGCGTAATTTTACTAGCTCCTGAAAAGGAGAACGTCAGATAATAAAAACCAGCCGAGAGGCTGGTTTTTTGTTTTTAAACACTAGTTTCTTAACTTCTTCCAGTAAGACAGTCTACCTGGATTCCAAGTACCTATTACAATATCGCCATTCGACATAAATATCGCATCGTGTGGGTGTTTATGGCCTTTTTCGCCCAACACCTGATTGATTTCTATGGTGTCTATAAGTTGATTGTTTTTATCTAAATAAGACACTGTACCATTTAGATTCGGTACTAATAGTTGGTCTTGCCAAGTGTCGGTATTGCATACTCGACTAATGCCATCACCTTCAATGGTTTGGATAAATTTACCTTGCGGATTGTAAGCCACAATACGGCTGTTTTCACGGTCTGCCACTAATATTTGGTCATTTCTGGAGTCGTAACTTACGCCGTGAGGAGTCTTAAAATGTTTGCCAGATTGTTCACCTGTCCAAATTTTTTGACTGAATTGGCCATTGTTTTTATCACGCTCTGAAATAGTCGAACTGCCGTAACCATCAGCGATATACACTTGTTGTGAGTTAGGGTTAGTGGCGGTATCTGTGGGACGATACTTAGGTTTTTCGGTTTGGTAAGGTGCGTGATCCGGCGCTTTATCTGACTGCCAAACTAGATTGCCTTGCATATCAATTTTACGTACCGTCAACCAATTATTGCTTAGGTATAAGTACTTTCTACCATTTTCATAGACTAAATCTAAACCATGAGGCGAGCCCCAAGCTAGTTTAGAATCACCTATATATTTTATAAATTGCCCGTGTTTATTAAACATGGCAATGGCGTGAGTCTGGTCGTCAATGTCATGAGACTCATAGGCAAGATAAATATTATCTTGGTTATCTCGAGTTAAGCCATGAGCATGTTTGATCTTCACTTCTTTGGGTAATTGCAATAAGTTTGGCTGGTATTCGTAACCCCCTGAAATGATTTTTCGGCCTTCAATAACCGCTGCCGGTTGAGCCAGTTTATGCACCTTGTGTTCGTGGGCAAAACTAACTTGCGTAAAACTCAAGCTGCATAGTGCAGACAACAGTATAACTGTGACAGGATTTTTTATTTTTAACATGAGTATCTAAGCCTTAAATTCTGAAGGTTATTCAGCATATTCTGATTTGGTTGATGGTTTTTCGTCAGTGTTTGTTGCTGGCAAGGTAAGGGCCGCTTGTTCGACTAACGAATGATATATTTTTGTTTGTTTTAGGCTATCTTGAATCTTAGCTAAGCCATCTGTTGAGATTTGGGTTTGGCCCAAGTACAGCTTTTTCAAGCTAGTTATGTTAGCTAAAGACTTACTGACACTATCATCGATACCCGTATTAAATAAGTTTAAAACTTGCAATTTTTTTAACTGATTTAAGGGTGTTACGTCACTTGATTCAAGAATGGCGTTATCAAGCAATAATGAGCGTAACTGAGGGAGCTTGGCTAATTGCCCCCAGCTTTGTTGGGTGATTGTCATGCCACCAAAATCAGCATAAGAAATAAATTCTGCTAAAGGTGCCAATGCATGCCAAGCATTATCATCTACAGAAGTGTGAAAGTTAAACGCGGTAATTTGTAGACCATCTTTCGGATCTTGTGAAACAGGCGTGATATCTATGCCAAAGCCTGTTTTTAAATTTTGAATATGTTGTTTTAACTCTTTAGGTTCAATGCTGGTATACACCTTAGTGGGATACCTACGCTCTATCGACTCGCTAATTTTGGCGTCAATTAAAGCCACTATTTCAGGGCTTAATACCTCTGGTTCCAATTGATTTATGCTGGTTGAGCTAGGTGCGCCAGCTTTTATCCACCAACGCATCAGTGCAATTTGTTCGTCACTTAGCGGGGTTCTACCCTCAGGAGGCATAGCCTTATCATGGCTACGAGGTAAGGTAATTCGATGGAACACTTCACTGGTTTTTAAGTTACCCGCTACTATGCCTGCTTTTTGGCTTTTCCCCCTTTGAACAAGCCTTCTAATGTATCTAAGGTAAATTGACCCTTTACCTTGCCCGCATTGTGACAACTCATACATTGAGCGGCCAACATAGGTTCGATAAAACCTTGATAAATCGGTGTATCGTAACTTAGCAACTGTTCTTGTTCTTCAAAGCCTAAAGTCACTTTTAACTCAGTCGGTAATTTTTCAGTTAGATAACCTTCACCTTGTACCAGAGCCCCACCCAAATGCCCACCCCAGGTTACGGCAACGAGAGCGGTTGCTAGGCTAAAGTAATAGGCTTGTTGGAATAGGTTCTTAGCGCTAGCTTGAAAACTTTCGTTAAACAAACAAGCTAAAATGGTAAAGATTGCTGTAGAGATCCCCAACCACATATGTGTAGTGACAATGTCACCAGAATAACCATCTGAACTGGCTAAGGTTAATCCTATGCTGACGGCTAAAATGGCTGAAAAAGCCGCTAAAGCTAAAATGAAACGAATAGCTTTTTTAAGCTCGGGTAGGGCGCATTTTCTGGCGATTAATTCGATAAATGGAATAATCATCAGCCAACCAATAGGTAGGTGTAACACAACTATATGAAAGCGACCAAAAAATATGGCCCAGTCGTTACCTGTTTCCCCATCTAGATTAATTAAAAAAGGTAACAAAAGTAAAAAGGTAATGAATCCAAGACCAATAACCCAAGCGTATTTTAGTGGTTGTGGTATTTTTTTAGTAACGATGACTGCATATAATTCTCTAAATCTGTATTCTTTTTGTGGTTTAGCTGTAGTTTGCAAGTGCTTACTTTCGTTCGGTTGTTTATAATTTAACTAATAATACCTTTAATTAGATGTGACTCCTCTACACCCGTTAAAGTTTGGTCTAGGCCTTGGTGTTTTACCGACAATCGCTTGTGGTCTATTCCCAGCTGGTGCAACACAGTCCTATTTAAATCTCGAATATGCACAGGATCTTTAACTATGTTGTAGCCAAACTCGTCAGATTCACCATAAGTTATACCTGGTTTAAATCCGCCACCTGCAACCCAAGTGGTAAAGCTACGTGGATGATGGTCTCGGCCATAATTTTCTTTAGTGAGTTTACCTTGGCAATATATGGTGCGACCAAATTCCCCGCCCCAAGTCACAATCGTATCTTCCAACAAACCTCGAGATTTTAAATCGGTCACTAAGGCATAGCAGGCTTGATCTACATCACGGCACTGATTAGGTAAATCTTTGGCTATATCTTGATGCTGATCCCATCCACGGTGGAATATTTGGGTGAAACGCACCCCGCGTTCAGCTAAACGTCTAGCCATTAAACAGTTGTATGCAAACGTGCCCGGTTTGTGCACATCTGGGCCGTATAAATCTAATGTCGCTTTGCTTTCTTTCTTAAGGTCAGTTAGTTCAGGTACCGAACTTTGCATGCGATTGGCTAATTCATATTGGGCTATGCGTGAGGTAATACTTGGATCAGCCATCTTAGCAAAGTGTTGTTGATTTAAGTTTCTCAAACCATCTAACATAGTACGACGGACATCAGCATTGACGCCTTTAGCATTGGTTAAATACAAGATAGGATCACCTGTCGACTGAAACGATACACCTTGATGACTAGCTGGCAAGAAACCGCTGCCCCATAAGCGGTTATACAAAGCTTGAGCGGTTTTTCTACCGGTCCAACTAGAATGTAACACCACAAAATTAGGTAAATTGGCGTTCTCACTGCCTAAACCATAACTTAACCAAGAGCCCATACTTGGATGACCCGGTTGTTGCGAGCCAGTTTGAATATAAGTAATAGCAGGATCATGGTTAATGGCCTCGGTATGCATAGATTTAATAAAAGTGAGTTCATCTACCATTTTAGCTGTGTAGGGCATTAACTCACTGACCCAAGCCCCACTATCGCCATACTGCTTGAAATCATATTTAGTAGGAGCAATAGGAAAGCTATCTTGTCCAGAAGTCATACCGGTTAGGCGTTGGCCATTGCGTATTTCTTCTGGTAAGTCCTTGCCAAACATCGCTTTCATTTTGGGTTTATAGTCAAACATGTCGTGTTGCGAAGGGCCACCTGCCATAAACAGATTGATCACCCGCTTAGCTTTGGGTCTAAAGTGTGGCGAACCTAAACTCCCCTGACCTAATTGAACCTGCGCATTTTGCGCAGCATAAGCACTTTGCCCCAATAGACCTGCTAAAGCTGTTCCTCCTATTCCGGCTGCCGCATGTTTTAAAAAGCCACGACGGCTCAGAGTGCTAAATTGTTTATTAAAGTCAGTGTCGTTATTGTTCTTCATATTCTTTTCTCCAATCGGCCCATTTTTGCGCCCCTAACTAAACCTATTGTTTCGTGAGTGATTGTTGGTTGAGTTAGTTTCTGGTAATAAATTCGTCTAAGTTAAATACTTGGTTGGCTAACATGGTCCATGTGGCCAGTTCGATTGGGTCCAGCGCAGGATCAACTTTAGATTCTCCGACACTGAGTAGCTCTTGGGCTGCCCCTTCATTGCTTAAATAAAGCTTGTGCAGGTTGTCGTAGGACTGGCGTAAGCTCGCTAACATAGGTTCATCTGGTGACCTGCCTAAAGCTTGTTGGATTAAGAAACTAAACTTGTTGGAATGGTTCTCTATTAAGACTCTTTCCGCCATTTTTTTCGCAGCTTCAACAAACTGGGGGTCGTTCATTAGTAATAATGCTTGCAGTGGTGTATTGGTTTGTTCTCGCTGGACTACACAACTCTCTCTGTCAGGTGCATCAAATAGCGACATGCCTGGAGGAGCTGCAGTACGTTTCCTAAAGGTGTATAAACTTTTACGGTATAACTTGTCGCCATGATCTTGTTTAAAGTGAGCAGTATTACTGTCTACATAGGCTACTGCTTTCCATAAACCTGCAGGTTGATATGGTTTTACTGGTGGGCCTCCCACTTGGTCATTTAACAATCCACTTACGACTAATGCTTGATCTCGAATGACTTCGGCATCTAAGCGAGGGCGAGAAGAACGGGCATATAAGGTGTTAAGAGAATCTTTGCTAAGTAGTTCTTCTGTATAGGCTGATGATTGCTGATAAGTGGCAGACATGACCATTTGTTTGATGGCACGTTTCACATCCCAACCGTTTTGTTTGAAATCGTTCGCTAACCAGTCTAATAATTCAGGGTGAGTCGGAGGTGTGCCTTGGCTACCAAAATCACCAGCGGTTTCAACTAATCCTCGACCAAACACATATTGCCAAAAACGGTTAATAGTTACACGAGCTGTCAAAGGATGATCATCCCTGACTAACCACTTGGCTAAATCTAATCGATTGAGCCCTTCCGTTTTTTCAATCTTGGGCAGCATGGCCAAAGTACCCGAAAATACCTTTTTCGCCTTCGTCATCGTATTGGCCTCGATTTAATACATGGGCATAAGGTTTGCTGTCTGTTTTCTCTTCCAGAATAAGGGTGATAGGTGTACGTTGCTGAATGGCCGTTATTTGTGGCAGTTGTGCACGACGTTCTGCATAATATTGTTGACCTTGTTGAGAATACTGACTGGTATAGTAAGCACTTAACAATGTCTGTTGTTCTTCTGTAGGTTTTGTTGCCAAAAGTGCTTGTTGTATGTCAGGAAGTTTGGCGATCAGGTGGTTTTCTTCAGGCGTTAGTACATTCTTGTACACCCTTATATCTTGTATAGCGACATAAGGAGTTTTGTTATTTTTCTCTACAATATCTGGGGCTTTAGGATCTTCTTTCTGAGCGTAAGGGTTCTGCACAAAACCGATAGCCAAAGGACTATTAATTTTTGCTTGTTGCACGCTTGCTAATTCTTCTGGCGATAAACTTTTTGCTTGCGCTTTGCCACGCTCTTCACCATTTACGTAATATCGAAATGCATTTTGGTTAGCGCTACCGTCATATTGAATAGTAATGTGGTGCCACGCGTCAGGCTCCATTACATTCCAAATACTGCCGTGAATAAAAGCGGTATCGCCAAAATTTAAACTCAACCTTAATGATTTGTTGTTTAATGCTTCAACAAACCAACCTGCAGTTTTACTCTGTCGGTCCCACCACCCTTTTTCAGGATCTACACTAATTCGACTTATTATGGGCTGCGCCTTAATTTCTTCTTTTGGTGGTTTTATCCAAAAACTGACGCTGAAGCTATCTTCATAATCATATTCAGCCGCGTCACCTAGTTCTATCAATGTTGATTTGTTAATGGCAAGGGCCTTGCCTTGTTTGCCCTCTACCCATTGGTATTTTCCTGTGATTTTGGCTGTAGAGGTTTTTTGATTTAACTGGGTTGTTACTTTATTTCCTTGACCTTCATTTGCTGGTAGGTGGAAAGCTAGTTCATTATTCACTATCGGTAAGGACTTGTTCTTGTGACTGTTAATCCACTGTTTAAGCTCTGCCGAACTACTTTTGCTTAGTTGTTCAATTTTGTTTTTAAGTGACTCATTATTGTTTTTCAGTTGTTTGATCAATATGGAATCTTGCTCATTAAAAACATGCATAGAAGGTGGGTAATCTGCGGCATTCCCATCCATTGGTTTTTCTGTTGTATTTCTGAAAAAGGCAGTTAACTGATAAAACTCCTTTTGTGAGATAGGATCAAATTTGTGATCATGACAACCTGCACAACCAGTGGTTAAACCCATCCAAACAGTCGATAAGGTTTCTGTTCTGTCTTTAGCATAAATAGCGGCATATTCAGCATCGATGGCACCGCCTTCACTGGTGCTTGGATTTGAGCGCACAAAGCCAGTAGCAACTAACTGATCCTGAGTGGGGTTAGGTAACAAATCGCCAGCTAATTGTTCGATAGTGAATTGGTCAAAAGGTTTATTTTGATTAAACGCATCCACGACCCAGTCACGATAGGGCCATATACTGCGTAAATTATCTAAATGCAAGCCGTGAGTGTCAGCATAACGCGCCGCATCTAACCAGTAGTGGGCTTGGTGTTCACCATAGGCGGTGGAGGCCATGAGGGTGTCTACTGCTTTTTCGTATGCTTGCGCGGAGTCATCTGCAACAAACTCGGCAATCAGCTGTGGAGTAGGGGGTAAACCTGTTAGGTCCAAAGCTAAGCGCCTAATTAAAGTATGTTTATCTGCTTTAGGTGAAGGCGATAGTTGTGCTTGTTCTAATTTGGCTAGGATAAAGTTGTCTATGGCATTGTTGGCCCATTCTACTTGTTTGACCTGCGGCACTTTTTCTGCAGCTATAGGCTCAAAAGACCAGTGGTTTTGATAACTTGCCCCTTCTTTAATCCATTGGTAAATAGTAGCAATTTCTTGCTCAGTTAGGTCTTTGTGCATATGTGCGGGTGGCATACGCTCTTCTGGATCGCTGTGGGTGATACGTTGGTAGACGGCACTGTCTTCTGGGTTGCTATAAGCACAATGGCAGCGTATCCGCCTAAGTCGGTGAGTAAACCTTCCGCCGTGTCTAAACGCAAGTTAGCTTTGCGGTCGGCTTTATCTGGACCGTGACAGTGAAAACATTTGTCTGACAATAATGGGCGAATATCATTATTAAACTTAATTTCGGCAGTACTAGGCATAACTATTAATACAGCTGGTAACGCAATGCCAAATCTTAGCAAAAGTGTTGATATACCCCGTGTAAAGCCGTTGGCGTTAAGGCGATGATGTTTGATGCCATTCAAAGTCATTCTCCGAGTCTATTCTGAATAGCCTTTGGGCTAACAGGTGAGCGTTAATAACATGTTAACTTATGTTACATACAGTTTACCTGAATAAGTTATATAGTAAATTGCTTTTTTATATATGACTTTTGTGGGAGGGGTATAGCGTGTCTATGCTATTCAATTGACTAAAAAAATCCGCTGTTCAGGGAACAGCGGATTAGATGTTGATTATAACGAAAAAGTTGGCTTAGGGGATTGAGTTAAGCTGCAGCCACTGGTCGTGGTACCGTTTTATTGGTCTTAATGGGTCGTGTTGGGCGAGCCTGAGTAGCAAATTCGCTGGCTAGGTTAGCGGTTCTTGGGAGCAGCGGTAACGCAGCCTGTTTTTGCTTAGGTAATTTGGCATAAATGCATTCTTGAATATCTTTAACTGTGTAGCCTGCTTTAACCTTAATGCGAATATGTGGAATACGCGCAGCATCTAAAGCGCCATTAACAAAGTAGTCTCGCTGATTTTTGTATCCATCTTTGCCATTTGAATGGACCAAATCAATGGCTAAAAGAGGTGTCATGGTATCTTTGGAACACAATACAAAGTCGAATTGTTTACTGCCGGCTTTAGAAAGTGCGTTTTTAACTGTTTTTTTGTCGGCTGTTTTGCGCACCGCTAACACATCACTCATTTTAACCCGACACAGAATACGAAAATCTCTACCTACCGCGTTCTCAATTAAATCGATGAAGGAACGCTCTACCGCTGTAAAAAGGTGAGTCTTCTTTTGAAACGGGAAGCCCAACGCCGGTTCATGTAGTTTCATTGCGCCAACAGCCACTATGATTAGTAACATCATTAATATTATTGCTAGTTCCATGGTCTCTCCAAAGCGAATGTCAAAAGTTCGACGTGTGAATAATTTAAGAGAACTAAAGCAATAAAAATGCCAAATTTAAGGTGTTCGCGGATTGTTAGCCGGTGGGTCAAGCCCCGTCCTTTTTGACAATCTCACTTTGTTAACAATTATTATTAATGATGGCATTGAGGTATGGTTATACCTAAGGAGTCCTAGTCTCATTATTCGCAATGGAATGAATACATACGATGTTTCTGAGTATTAAATAGGGGAATGCCCATGAAATTCATTACTGATTATTTACGGCTCATAGTATTTTGTAGTGGCTTATTGATGGGGATCCAAATTCCCGCAGTCGTTGATCAATATCAAAAACGAGTCGATGCACATTTAACCGAAGCCACAGATTTACTGGCGGGTTTTCAGCAAACCGCAGACCGATATTTTGACGGTAATATGCAAGCTTTGATCAATCATTATGAGAAAAGTGACGATGCTATTTTTCGAGACGACGCTGTTAATATTCGTTTTATGTCTGAGCGTGTGTCTGCATTGCAAGCTGAAATGGCAGCGTTACAACGTAACCTAGTGTTACGAGCCAGCCATGTGTTATTTTTTGCCAACCCTAAGTTGCTTTCTGAAACCATGCAACAATATAGCTATATGATTTTACTTGATCCTTTTGCTTTGATTTGGGGAGTGGTAAGCGCCGTAAGTTTGGCCGCTTTATTAGACGGGTTGATTGCCGGCATGGGTTTTTGTGCGCTGCGGATAATTCGTCGTCCAAGGGTGGAAAATGACTCTTGAGACAGCAGTGTCTTCTATTTTTGGGTTTAGGCCACCGCTTTAATACCAAGAGTGAAAGGTTTTGCTACTTTACTTTTGCCAGCCGTTTCCTGAGGTGGAGCATCGTGAATTGATAACAACTAACAAAGGTGAAACACGTAATGTTCAGTAAAGTTTGTAAGTACTTGCTTGGCTTGATGGTTCTGTTTTGTATGGTTCTTAAGTTGTCTTTAGCCCATACTGAATCAATTCCTTGGGATAAACTCCAAGGGTTGGGCAAAGTAGAGTACTTTTCGATAACCAATCCTAGAAAAACTAAAAGTACCTTGCCGTATCATATTTTTGTGCGTGTTCCAGAAGAATACGACAAGTCAAAAAGTCAACAATTCGCTGTTTTGTATTTACTCGATGGTGGCACTAATTTCCCGCTATTTGCAGCTCACTATACCCACTTAAGATGGATGAAGGATCTGCCGCCTATGATTATAGTGGGTATAAGTTACGGTACTCACGATTGGCGTAAGGGCAATGACCGTAGTCATGATTTTACTGCTCCGTCAAAAGAGCGTGAGCATTGGGGCGGTGCAGCGGTTTTTGAACAATTTATTGGCTCTACATTGATGCCAAGAATTCAACAAAAATATCCTGTGGATAAGAACCAGCAGTTTTTATTTGGCCATTCTTTAGGTGGTCAGTTTGCCTTGTATTCCAGCATGTATGGTCAAGCGCCTTTTGCAGGCGTCATTGCCAGTAACCCCGCTCTATATCGAAACGTAGATTATTTTAGGCGTCCATTGCCGCCAAACAAAAACAGACCTCGAGCCTTTGTCTCAATCGCTGAACTTGATGATGACAAATATAAAATACCCGCCACTGAATGGGTGACATTTTGGCAAGAACAGCCAGTACAGTGGCAGTACAAGTTTGTTACTATCGATAATCAAAATCACCTCTCGGCTAATCCAGATGTGATTAGAAATGGGCTTATGTGGTTGTTGCAAAAATAAATGAGATATTAGTCGATAAAGGCAGGTCTTTAACATTTATAGATAAAAATTAAGGTAGTTTATGCACACTCAATTAACGTTAGACATAGTTTCAGATGTATCTTGCCCATGGTGCATTGTTGGTTACAAGGCCCTTGAGCAGGCGTTGCAAAATGTTGCACCCGATATCCAAGCCACTATTACTTGGCAGCCTTTTGAATTAAATCCACAAATGCCGATGCAGGGTCAGGAGATTGTGGAGCATATCACTGAAAAGTACGGCATAAGCGAAGAGCAAGCGGCTCAAAATCGTGAAACTATAAAGCAACGAGGCTTGTCTGTAGGTTATGAGTTTGGCGAAAGAGGTGGCGGTAGAATTTATAATACCTTTGATGCTCATCGGTTATTACATTGGGCGCATGAACTTGATCAAGAAGCCCATAGCAAAGGAACAGGTGGTAACCAGACAGCATTAAAACTGGCCTTGTTTGATTTGTATTTTCAGCAAGAGGGCAACCCAAGTGATCATCAGCAGCTACTCGCAGTGGTTGAAAAAGTAGGTCTAAACGTCGATCAAGCGAAACATATTTTAGCGACGGATAAGTACGCAGTTGATGTGAGAAAAATTCAACAGCACTACCAATCAGCCGGTGTGAGCTCAGTGCCAGCCGTTATCGTCAATAATAAACACCTAATCAGTGGTGGCCAGCCAGTAGAAGTATTTGAAGCTGCCTTAAGGGAAATTGCTAAAGAGTCGGAATAGAAGGGTAGGTTTTGTCGTAACCTGATAGCATCAAGCCACCAAAGGGTGGCTTGAATTTGATTTTATGTATCCTTTACAGCCCTATCACTCTTGCATTTTAGATCTTTCGGGAATGTAAGGACTTGCTCGGCTTATCCAGGATCCAGGTTATTTAGCTGACAGCTAGAGCCGCCGACATTGCCGCTTGTACCTTGGCCTGTCCATGTTCCTGTAAAAGACGGAATACCGCCTACAACAATTGCATCTCCACTTGGGTCAAAGTTAATGTCTACTTGCTTGTCTTCACCAGATAGACTGATAGCTGATGTTTCTGGATTGTAAGTGCCTGAAATAGCTATTTGTGTTCCATCAATTAAGACAATGTAGCCAGATGAACTGTTATTAGCAAAAACGTCTACTGCTATATAGCCTATATTATCTGCGTCGGGTAAGACTGAATTGGTTAAAACAATGCCGGAAAGTCGATGAATGGCACTGGGGTCACCGGCAATTCGTTCGCCACTAAATGTACCGGACTCAGCGTAGATGTCATTTCGCCAATTTCCCGCTAACATGTTGTTGTCAGTTAGGTTTCCACTAAACTCAGCCCCAGAATTTACAGATCCTGCAATAACAGCAAGTGATGAGTCAAAACTTAGACCTGCCCCAAACCCCGTCACGTATAGCTCTTCTTCAACAGAACTGTAAACGACTGCACTGGTTACCCCTGTTCTTGGCAAGTTGTCGCCAAAATCACCCAAATCAATTCGCTGAGCTTCAAGTAACAAACCGAAGGTACCAGAATCATCACCTGAAAATGTACCTGAGAATACACCCGATGCGATGCACGCATAACTTAATTCAAGGTGGGCTTGTGCGGTTGCGGCAGAAGACAAAGTGGCGGTACGGCTATCAGCCATCTCTACTTCAGCCATCAAGGCCTGTAATAGTGAATTAATTGCCACGTCGGTGAAATTGACTTGGGTCCATGATGCGGCAACACCTTGAACTTCTGTCGAAACAGTTATGCCATTACTACTATCATTGTCGGTATCTAGCATTAGTAATAAACGTACTATATTGATGACTGCTTCGTTTGAAGCGGTAGCACCTGATACCAAACTGATTGGCGTAATGTAGGTATCTCCCACAGCACTGCCTAATTCTAAGCTTCCTACGCTAAAAGTAATAGTTTCTCCTTCAACAAATTCAAAGCTTCCGTCTGCACCAGTGATACCAGAAGTAGAATCAGAACGATAAGCTAAACCTTGTACGGCTGAGTCAATGAAGAAACCGGTTTGTGTGGTGGGATTATTTGTGGAGGGGTTATCGTCCGAATCGCCGCAACTAGCTAATAAAGCGATTGATAGGGCGAGTAGAGTTTTCTTAAATGTCATATCCATATTCCTTTGCAAGTTTACATATCTTAATAAGTAAAAAAGGCAGGCCGACTACCAAAAGTCAGTAACATCCACTTTACTGGCCTAAAACTAGTCTATACGACAAAGCTTTTTCTTTAAATGAGCATAATGTTAAATATTAAAAAAGGCTGAGTAATTGACTACTCTGGAACAACCCAAAACAATATCCCACCAAATACTCAAGATTTACTGCTAGTTAACGTGGGTGTCTCAATTGGCTTTGCCAGATGAACAGGCTGTATTCGTCATCCCTGCATGCTGTTAGCAGGGATCCATATCTTTAGCCTAGGAGAGCTTCCGGCTCAATTATCATATTTGTAGGTAGTTAACAGAAACTACCTACAATAATGACGGTGGGGATAACCTTTTGGTTTTTACGTATTGCCATGATTTCTAAGGGATATTTGTAAGCTAGTTATCATGGGTGTCTCAATTGGCTTTGCCAGATGAACAGGCGGTATTCGTCATCCCTGCATGCTGTTAGCAGGGCTCCATATTTTTAGCCTAGGAGAGCTTCCGGCTCAATTCATCATACCTGTAAGTAGCTTACAGTAACTACCTCAAGAATGATGGTGGGGATAACCTTTTGGTCTTATACGTATTGCCATGATTTCTAAGGGATATTTGTAAGCTAGTTATCATGGGTGTCTCAATTGGCTTTGCCAGATAAACAGGCGGTATTCGTCATCCCTGCATGCTGTTAGCAGGGAACCATATCTTTAGCTCAAGAGAGGTCCCAGTTCAGTTCATCATACCTGTAGGTCGCTCACAGTAACTACGTACAAGAATGACGGTGGGGGTAACCTTTTGGTCTTATACGTATTGTCATGATTTCTAAGGGATATTTGTAAGTTAGTTATCATGGGTGTCTTTATTAGGTTTTTATTAGGTTTTTTGGCTGCTTATCTAATCGCTCATAGGCATTGTTAAAACGTCTTTATTGCTTGAGCGGTATAAACAACGAATGGGTATCGCCATCTGGCATCAATATGCCAGCAGTCATTACTAGCGGTTTGCCATTTTCAAGGTATATTGTTGGCCTTTCAAATCGGCGCACGGCAACTTTTTTACCTTCTGTGGTGAGGTATGATTTATCAGATACTTTATAATTTTTAGCCCGCTGCCAATTTAGACCGTCAACGGATGTGATCATACCCATGTAGCCAAAAGCGTGATAAAGGGAGTAATAGCGTTTACGTTCTTCGTCGTACCATACCTCTGGATCTTCAGAATTATAGTCTTTTACCACTGGTTTCTCCTGCATATGCCAAGGTCCAAGCGGGTGGTTGGCTAATAGAACCGCTTGCATACGAATAATTTCGTCTTTAGGTTGATCTGGCTGATCACCACGAACAATCATCAGATATCCACCATCGGGACGTTGAGTAACGCTGACATTATTAACCTGATTGGCCACTGGGAGTTCAGGCTCGATTAAAGGTTTATCAAAGCGTTTCCAAGGGCCATCAATACTATCGGCGACCGCAACGCCAATACGTTGATTCAAACGCATCATGCCTCTTAAGTTATCGGGTTTCCATTTACTGCGGCGTACTTCTTCAAGTTGGGCTTGTGTTAAATCCATATCCCCCGAATTAGTCGACATGTAATATAAGTAGTATTTACCATCGAACTTATAAATTTTATGGCAATGAACCGTATATTGATCCCAATGGCCATCACCTCTGCCTTCCAAAACAACGCCAACATGTGTCCAAGGACCTGTTGGACTGTCAGCAACGGCACGAGATACTCGCCCATCAGTTAACCAAGAATAAAAACCGTGTTTTCTAGGCATTTGCGCATAAAAAAGGTGATACTTACCATCGTCACCTTTAACCATGCTAGAGCCCCAATTAAAAAACTCTTTGTCGTAAAAAATGTTACTTTGATTAACGCCCTGCATAGCTGCCGATAGGTTGTAATCATCTGTGTCTTTTGCCCTTACTCCCATTGTAAATAGCAATAACGTCAGGAATAAAAAAAGGTATATACAGCTGTGGGGAACAGGCGCGAGGGTTATGTTTTTTCATTGTAACTTTTCCATATTATCGAGTTAATAGTATTTGCATAGTTTAACTTACGGCGTTATGAATAATGTGTTGCTCTCTTCTTTCGTACGCCTACGTATACGTTTATGGACCGCTGGCGAAAGTTAGAGATAAAAACCTTCAGTTTGAATAAAACTGTACACCTTGGAAGGTAAGAGGTGCCGGATGTCTTTACCACTTTTAATCCCATCCCTTATAAAACTGGAAGAGACTTTCATTCTGGGTGCTTGTACAAACTTAATATTTTTCTGCCCTTTGTACGTCTTAATATCCTCTTCGAACCTTGGATATACATAGCGTGTATATTTGTCCTGAATGAACTCGAAGTTTTTCCAACCGGGAAAAGTTGACAAACCATCTGCGCCCATTACTAATACAAATTTTTTATCAGGATGGCGTTTGCTCAAATAAGTTAACGTATCGGATGTGTAAGACGGTTTAGGCATTTCAAACTCTACGTCAGATACACTAAACCTTGGGTCTTGGTTAATTGCCAATTTCACCATCTTTAAACGACATTGATCATTTAACAGTACATGCTTCTTTTAAGGGGAGTTTGTGGACTCACCACAAACCATATTTCATCTAGATCTGTAAACTCAAGCATATAATTTGCTATGGCCACATGGCCTATATGAATGGGATTAAAAGAGCCGAAATATAATCCTGTAAGCATGTTAGGTTAATTCTCACAAAACGCATAAGCAAAATATGTTAACAATATTTTATTAAAAGTATAAAGATTAATTGTGATATGTTTAAAGTATTATTGAGCAAGTAATGTACATAATAACCGAGTTGATGAGATTGCCCCATGACAAAGCCAACAAATTCTCGAAGGGATTTCTTTAAAAAAACAGCTGCCTCTTCTATAGGGCTGGCGCTCGCACCAAACCTTTTAGCTGCAACAAGTAATCAAAAAGTAGCCAAACCTTTAGAGCAGATAAAACCTATTTGGCGAAACAAACAAAATGGAATGACTTATCGGATGATGGGTAGAACGGGGATGATGGCTTCAGAGTTGGTACTTGGAACTTTCCCTTTTACTGACGATTCTTACAATCAAGTAATGGACTATGGGATTGATAAAGGCATTAATTACATAGATACGGCGCCGGCATATAGCAATGGACAAGTGGAGTCCACCATAGGTAATTATTTAAAAAAGTCAGGTAATAGAGACAAAGTTTTTCTATCAACTAAGTTAAGTTTTTATTATGGGTATATAGACAGAGTCATTCGAGAAATCGAAAAAGGCTTACCACAAGGTAAAAAAGACGCTTTGCTTAAAAAAGCCAATGCAATGATTGAACAGCGTTCGGTAATGAAACCGGGTTATCATATGAATTATTTTTCTGGCCAAGAAGCGCAATTCCTGAAGACTTATTATCGACATTTGATGCTTCAAGAGTATGGTTTTAAATCTGAGTGGCGAGCTAAAATTAAGCAGCACGCCTACAAATTACTCGAAGACTCACTTAGGCGTCTACAAACGGATCATCTAGACGTATTGCATTGCCCTCATGGTATTGCTATGCCCGAAATGATGGACGATGAAGTGCTTCAAGAAGTATTGACAGAATTTAAACAGAAAGGGTTGATCAGCGCCTCAGGCGTGTCCTTTCATAACGATGTGGCTGGGCATTTGGCAAAAGCTATCGAAGTAGATTATTACGATATTACTATGTTTGCTTATAATATTGCCAATCATGCTGCCCTAGAAAATCTCGTATTCAAAGCCAAAGAAGCGGGAATAGGTATGGTAGCCATGAAAGTAGCTAAATTATTATGGTTAAAGGATCAGCCAAAATGGCGCCTCGAAAAATTAAACACTGCAATTCCCGATCAAGACATGTCTAAATTCTCTAAAGCGTATTTATGGGCTCTACAAAACCCTAACTTGTCATGCTGTGTTTCTGAAATGCATACAACAGATATCATTGCTGATAATTTAAAAGTAGTGGGCAGAAAAGTAGATATTCAGACAGTGTAAAACCTTAAACTGGGTTACTAAAGCAATAATAGAGTCATCTTGCCTTTAAATCCCATAAGAACTTTTTCTCTGTCTGTTACTAGCATTAACTCCAGTCGACGATTATTAAATAATATTGCCAGATGAACAGGCAGTATTCGTCATCCCTGCATGTTGTTAGCAGGGATCCATATCTTTAGCTCAAGAGAGGTCCCAGCTCAATTCATCATACCCGTAGGTAGCTCACAGTAACTACCTACAAGAATGACGGTGGGGATAACCTTTTGGTCTCATACGTATTGTCATGATTTCTAAGGGATATTCATAAGTTAGTTATCATGGGTGTCTCAATTGGCTTTGCTTTAAGAACATAGTGACTGAACTAAGCGTAAACCTACAAAGTTATTGCTTTGCAGGTCTACAAATAAACTAATTAATCCAACTTCCTTACCCAAATGTTGCGAAATGACACAGCTGAACTGTGATCTTGGATCACCAATGGCGAGGGGCCATGAGCTTGATATTTTTTGACAGACTTGTGACCTGTCGGGCCGTTTAGTGGAGTTCTGTGTTGTACTAAAATTCCATTATGGAACACAGTGGCGTGAGCCTTTTTAATGAGTTTGCCTTGGTCATCAAAGCGTGGTGCTTCAAATACTATATCGTATGATTGCCATTCGCCCGTTGGCAAAGAGGCGTTAACTAAAGGTGGGGTTTGTCCATACAGTGCAGCTGCTTGGCCATCTGGGTATACTGGGTTTTGGTACGAGTCGAGAATTTGCACTTCGTAACGGCCCATAATGTATAAACCACTGTTACCTTTTTGTTGACGCTTTTTATCCGTATTAACAGGCGAACGCCATTCAATGTGTAATTGCATGTCCGCTAATTTTTCTTTAGTGCGAATGCTTTGGTTTTTACCGGTTTCTTTATCACTTTGAATGGTTACTACACCATCCTTAATTAACCAATCCACTGCTTTGCCGTCTTTAGTTCTCTCAAAGGCATCCATATTAGAACCGTCAAATAACACAATTGCATCAGAAGGCGCTTGCTGGATGACAGCCGATTTAGGTTTGACGACTTCAGGTTGTGGACGTCTTGGATCGTGCACATGCCAGTTGGTACCTGGGATGATAGGGGTATTGGTATACCCAAATACATCATTTTCAGCAGCCTGTGTTATGAGTGAAGCACTGCTGATTAAGGTCAGCGCTAGCCCTTTTAAAATATTGTTTACCATATTGTTTTTCTTGCCTCGTAGTTGATTCTATTGTTGTATAAGTGATGATTATTGGCGCTTTTTAAAGTCTGCATTATTTAATCCAAGACTTAATTTGATTCACTTTGTTTGACTAATTCGTTTAGGTTGTATCTAAGTACGTCGCCCATTAAGGGTCTTCCCTGCTTATCCGTTAAGCCTGTTAAATCTATGGTGTACAACTGACCTTTTTTAAGCTCTGGTATGCTAATTCTAAGTGCCTTACCGTTGTTGGATACGCTGAGCTGAGTGACAGGAATAGCAGTTAGATCAACTTTTTCTGAGCCGTATGCTGGGTGGTAGTGATAACTGTGACTGGTAATATCAACTTTACTAGGCTGGCCACCGAGTGCCGAATTGAAGGTAATTTCAAATCCGCTTGGTAATTGTTTTACTTGTTCAACAAAGAACATCTGTTTGTCTGTTTTAGTGATCTTTAATAGACCTTCATCACCAGCCCAGCCTAAATGAATCTTACCTATCCATAAACTCCCGTCGGGGGCAAAATCCAACTTAAAGTTACCTATGCCCAAGTCGTCCCCCGCAATGAAGGGAATTAAGGTACCTTGTGCGGTTTGGCTGGAAGGGTCGGGTAAGTATCGGATAAGGTGCGCGGTGTTCATGTCACCTATTAATAACTCGCCTTCTGGTAAACCAAATAATTCGCGGCTAATAGTCGCTAAGGGTTGGGTTGGGGAGTTGGCTAATTCTCCTTGAGGAAATAAGGCCGCGGCAGGTTTGCGAATATCCACTAAGTCTTCTGGCTTGATGTCCCAATGTTTCTTCTGCCAGCCTTTTAGCCAATGCAATGAGGCAGGGTGTCCGGCAAAATCGCCTTTATTTACTTGGTGAAGCGGGCTGGTACCAATCCAATCCCCTTGATTGTCTGTTACCCAAAGTTTGTCTTGTGGATCTACATGCAGTCCGGCTGGCGAGCGAAACCCAGAGGCAAATGGTTCGGCTTGGCCATCTGCAGATATTTTCATAACCCAACCTCTATAAGGTACGCAAGAAAACATTCGGGTAACTTGTTTGCGGTAACCCTTAATCCATTTGTCGCGGTCGTGCCACTGGCGCATTTTGTCTTCTGGGTTGCAGAATGGGCTATAGTCGCCGCGAATATATTCATAGATACCGGCGAAGTTGGAGGCCACATTTAAGCTAATATAATAATTACCTTTACTGTCTACCGCTGGGCCAAAGGCAAATTCGTGGTAGTTTCCGCTCATGCCAAAGTCGTCATAGATAGTTTGGTATGAGTCAGCTAGGCCATTACGATCTTTGTCGACAATTCGAGTTAGTTCTGGTTTTTGCATCACCACAAAACTGTTGTCACTGTCTTGCACTAAACCAAGAGGCGTGTGCAGACCGCTAGCAAAGGTTGACCACGAATCTTTTTCTGGGTCAAATATTACGATATCGCCACTGTATACAGCGAGGGCCACACGGCCATCTTTCATGATGGTTAGTCCACCAATTTGGGGGTCTACAGTGTCAGGGTAATTTACCCGTTCAATTTTATAGTAATCTTGCCAATTGGCGCTTGCGTTAGCTGCTTGGCTTATTAAAAGGGTTAATACTATAACCGCATATTTTTGTATTGCACATTTTCGTATCTGATTTTTCATAGTGACACCTCGACGCTAAACTCAGCCGCTTCAGTGGCGGTTAATTGTAATATATTGTTTGTTAATGTGCCTTTACTCACCTTGATATTGGCATGTTTTTGATGGTTTAAATCAAGGCTAATCCTCTCATTATCACCATTCAGAGCCAGTCCACTTATGATGAAATGGCGCACAAAACTCTTTGCGGTTTTGCCTAGCGAGATTTTTTCTCTAACCTTAATTTTGCCCACTTGGTAGATAAATTCAGGATTACCGTCGATTAGGTCATACCCTTTAAAATCTATTTTCTGGCCTCGAATAAATGAAAAAGGCACGTTAGCTGATTCCATGTACAAAATCTGCTTACGATTTTCTTCACGGTTCTTTTCACCGCTCATTTGCATGCTGGTGGGGTAGGCGTAACGAAGTGAAGCGATGCTGCTATCCCATACTACAGATAGTGCAGGACTTAAGCTGACGCTTATCGAAGCAGGGCTGGTAAAGGGTCTGTAGGTGCGCGTTATATATGGAAAATCCCGCTTAGGACGTCGAAAACCCTTAAACTTAGGTTTAGCTTGTTTTTCCATTACACGATTACTGATTAGTAAAATGTACTCGTGAATGTCTGCTAAAGTGGCGTCGCCCACATGTGCCATGGGTGGCATTTGGATGGTATCGGGGTTCACTTTGCCAAGGATTCTTGGCCCAAGCCAGAAATGCACTAAGTGCTGATTTAGGGTAAGCATCTCGAATATAAACTAAAGAAGGGCCAGTGCTAAATCTATCCAGTGCGTGACAGGCTTGGCAATTTGCTTTAAATGCTTTTTCGCCCTGCTGATTGGCATAAGCAACATTGCCCCAACTCCCTGCGAAACACCACAAAAATAAAGTGCTTTTCAAGGTTTGTCTAAAAATAAAATTCATCTTTCACCTATAATTAACTATCTGCGCAAACAGAAATTGAATAAACTATCCAGATACAGCTTATTTGATAAGATTGTAAAAAATAAGTAAAAAATAATAATTTAACAGTAAGTCGGAGAGTTAATTTAACTGTTATAAAACCATGACAAACCCTATTCATACCTGCATTCAGCCTCAACCGTCAGAGGTCACCGCTCAATTAGAACGAATTAACAACAGTGTGGCTTTAGGTCGCTCTAAAGTTAATCGAAAGCTTGTCAGTTATTTAGTCGATTATTATTTGAGCTCTATTGAAAATGGACAAATTGCTAGCGCGCCTAAGGAGATCGAAATAGCCACAAATGCGTTAGGTAAAGGGCATGATTTCAACCCTGCGGAAGATGCCTCTATTCGTGTTTACATTTCTAATCTTCGAAAAAAGCTAGAGCTTTATTATCAAAATGAAGGGCAAGATGAGGCGTTTCAAATCACTATTCCGCCAGTGTGGATATGGACTTGAGTTCGTAGATAGTTTGAGTAAGCCAGAGCATAATGTAGTACCTGATGGCAAGTCGGAGGCTGAATCGAATTCGTTTCCTGCTAAAACCAGTCTGATTTGGATATTGTCTGCTTTATTAGCTTTGTCGGTGATAGTCAATATATGGGGGCAGCTCACATCTGACAAGGTGGGGCCTAGTCAATATAACGTATTGCGCCAGCATTCTCTTTGGCAACCATTGTTTACTAACCACAAGCCGACGCTTATTGTCATTGGCGACTTGTATTTTTTATCCGAACTTGATTCCGATACTAAACTCGTGAGAGCAATAAGAGAATACTCTGTCAACAATGATAATGATTTGCAGAATTATCTAACAAAATACCCTCAAAAACAGGATGTTATCAACAAAGCTGGCAGTGCTTTTATTCTTAAGAATAGTGTTTTTGCACTACAACATATCTTACCTTTATTCGAACAAGATAAGCCCGCCACTATCAAACTTGCCTCAGAGCTTAGCCCTGCTGATTTAAGAGATTTCAATTTAATTTATATCGGTTTGTATAAGTCATTGGGCTTACTCGATGCCTATTTTCAGGGCTCAAACTTTAGGTTAAAAAAGAACACCCCCGCGTTGTTTCACAAAACCACCGATAAAGTCTATCGCATTACTGGTCAGTTGCATCAGGAGTACACCGATTATGGCTCTTTCGCTAAGTTTAAGGGGCCAAGTGGTAATCAAGTGTACTTATTCGCTGGATTCTCTGATGCGTCTATTATTCAAATGGCAAAGTATTTAACTAACGTAGATAAGCTCAATTCAGCTGAGTTTGTTACATACTACCCCCAAGGAGAGTCGTTAAAAACGGGTTTCGAGTTGATATTTTCAGCTTCTAGTTTTGATCGAACCGATTTAGATTCAAATATAGTCGACAGTGGAACGTTAGATCACAAGGCTATTTGGTCCATGCCCTTGTAGCCACGCTCTTTCATATGCTCTAGTAACGGCTGGGGCTATTCGCCGAGTACTTGTTCTGCTTGTAAGGATTTTTTAGCTTCGGCTATCACAGTATCGATGCGTTTTGGTAATTTAATCCCTCGCCGAGTACACAGAAATAATGTTTCGCTAACGGGAATTGGCAGAGGGTGTATTTTGATTTTACTGGATGGCGAAAAAGCATCCACAGCATGTTTGGGTAATACGGTAAAGCCCAATCCTAAGCTAACTGGTTCTAAGATCAAACCAATCTGGTTAGAAAAACCTGTTTTTGTGAATAGGTTACTGTGCTGAAACTGAGGAAAGTTTTGACTGAGCAATAAATTAGCATGATGACTGCCATCCGGGTGACCGATAAAGCCTAGTGCCTCTAAAGTTGACCAATTAGGTTGTTCAATAGTACTAGGGGTAACTAAAAGCAACGGCTCTTTGGCAATGGGCTGACAGCAGACATCCACAAGTTTGGACTTAATAGTCATAAAGCCAAAATCGATTTTAGCGTTGACGATGGCCTGTTCAATGTCTGAATTGGGTGCAAATCGAAAATCTATTATCAGTTTTGGATAACGTTGTTGTAAGGTTAATAGTTGTGGATATAGCTTTAGCCCAAGACTACCCGGTGACATTACCCGCACATGGCCCTCAAAGGCAGGATCATTGACAACACTTTGCTGCAAATTAGTGAGATCTGTCAAAATCTTCCCTGCTTCTTTATAAAGCTTTTGCCCGGCAGTAGATAAGGTGAATGTTTTGCCTTGTCTATCGAGAAGAGTCACCCCCAGTTGTTCTTCTAACTTATGGATGTGTTGGCTTACCCCGGATTGCGTCATATGCAGCTTTTCAGCTGTGCGGGTAAATTGCCCTACTTCAATTAGGGTACAAAAAGTGTGTAACCAGTTGGTATTTATCATTACAATTCGTACTCATTTTTATAATAAATGATAATTTTACGTGATTAAAATGGTTTTGTAATCTGTTATTAATTTCAACGCAGAGGACAAATTATGAGCAAGGTTTACCCAAGAAATTTCTCACATATCGGTATTTCAGTACCAGATCTAGAAAAAGCAGTTAAGTTTTATACAGAAGTTTTAGGCTGGTACTTAATTATGCAGCCCACGCAAATAGAAGAAGACGATAGTGCTATAGGTGAAATGTGCACAGATGTATTTGGTGCTGGTTGGGGCAGTTTTCGTATTGCTCATTTATCTACAGGTGACAGGATTGGTGTGGAGTTGTTTCAATTTAGAGATCAAACCGATCCCGAAGATAATTTTGAATATTGGAAAACAGGGGTATTCCACTTTTGTGTGCAAGATCCTAATGTTGAAGAACTAGCAGATCGCATTGTGCAAGCGGGTGGTAAAAAACGCATGCCTAAGCCACGTTACTATTATCCAGGTGAAAAGCCTTATCGTATGATTTATATGGAAGACCCATTTGGCAACATATTAGAAATCTATAGTCACAGCTATGAGCTTATTTATAGTGAAGGTGCATACTAAGCTGATAATCTAGCATGCTTCTAACGTCTAAGCAGTAAGCTTAGACTTGAGCTCGCTTTTAGCATTAAACGCTTTCGACCTAGCCTGACAGTCTCATAGGTGCCAAGAGCGGTTATTGAGCACCTTTAATTATAACTTCAACTTAACGTCCAAAGCGGACGTTAGACTTAAACTATTTTACGGCTACTTCATTCGACATTGCTGATATTTGTGGCATCACCAGCAAGGGATCATGGCGTAGTGCGAAAACCCCGGGGGTTAATCAAGCTTTATCACTTGATTATTTAAAATCCGAAAGGCTTTATTCACTGCGAGATGGTTGGGTTGCACTTCACTATCCTAAATGAAGCGCCCTCGGCTCTGGCATCCTGCTTCGCTCTACCTTCTACATCCTGTAGTCGTGTGCTACGCCGCATGCAGGGTGTTGTGGGGGCTGGAGGTTAGAGACCTCCGGCTACCCGATTATTGCGAATTTTCACTCACCTATGTTGATATAATTACCATTTAAAACGTCTTATAAACTCAACTAACGCACCAGATGCTAATGTTGCAGCTAGGTCATTCGTTACGATATATACTATTACATCAATAGCTATGTTTAACGTGACCCATATTGTGTTATAGGCTAACTTTAGCTCAACCAACATGAATAATTTATTTGGAGCAGCTTCATATCGTGGCTCTGTATCCGTAGAATATCCTTCACTTTCACGCAATACACCATAATGATTGAAATACTTAATATTCAATAACTGCAAGATATGGGACTTTAAAATACGATTAAATTTCGTCGCTGGTATAAAGAACATCATAGGCTCTTTCGCACCATTCGAGCTGTCACCAGCGAAATTCATTCCTTCATCTCCTTCTTTAAATGAAGCTGTTACTGATAACATTTCGACAAGCTGCTCACCAAGATATGCCTCAAGAAGGATTAGCTTCAGCCAAAGGCATAGTCCTATTGAGGAACTATATTCTCCACGTCTAAACACTCTTGAAAAAACACTACCTCTCATTAATTCCCCAGTACTTATTCGCTATAACGAGGCTGTAGAAAAAGTCGATTGTGACAGACCATTTCCTCATCTTTCTTTAATTTTTATAATTAATGAACTTTGCCTTGGATGATTTGATTTTGCAAAATTTTTTACTCTACACTTCGATTTTATAGATATTCGCTTTTGTCCAACCAAAGTAACGCTATTACCAAACTTGAGGGGCGGTATTTGGAGTGGCTACTTGATCCATTATGCAGCACTTATCAGGACACACTTATCAGGACACCCATGTTAATTCTAAACCGACAATGCAATTCAATCTCGAACTAACCTAGTCCGCTGGTTCTGCGCTTGCCGTCAAAGCCCGTCATCCCTGCATGTTGTTAGCAGGGATCCAGCATTTATCCGCTAAAACCCCGAAGACATTCTTATCGAGAGCCCCATAAAAGTGAATCTTATAAAGATTGTCATCAAATTTAGTTATGGGTGTCTTAATTGGAGCGTTCACGCCAAAGCGGACGAAATAACTTCTCAGGTCGAATGGTAAACTTGGTGACAAATGATATGTTTCAGCGAACCTAAACCCCGCAGGTTTCATCACGAATAATTTAACTTTGTTCTGAAAATCCTCAAGTCAGCCTCCGAGTCCATGTTCAGCTATGCTGAAAGGTGCTCAAACCATCACAAACGGGAGGCTGTTATGTCATTTTACTCGGGCATTGACTTACATTCAAACAATCACGTCGTGGTTGTCATCGACGAAGAGGATAACAAGGTTGTGGATAAGCGTATCGACAACAATTTAAACATCACACTTGAACTGCCCGCACCTTACAAAGAGCAGATAAAAGCGGTGGCCATTGAATCTACCTTTAACTGGTATTGGTTAGTGGATGGCCTGATGGAGCATGGTTATCAAGTGGAGCTGGTGAACACTGCAGCGGTTAAACAATACGACGGTTTAAAATACAGTGGCGACCATCAGGATGCCTTTCACCTTGCGCATTTGATGCGATTAGGGATATTGCCTACCGGTCATATTTACCCGCCTGAATACCGACAAGTACGGGACTTATTGCGACGTAGGCGACAATTGGTGAAACATGCATCCAGCCATATGATAAGCATTCAAAATCAAATCTGGCGCTCGTTAGGGTATCGGGTCAACTGTGTCGACATTCGTAAAAAGACCTTCACACTGCCTTTCGAATCAGGCAGTTTTTTATATCATTCAGCTCATACCAATCTCACCATCCTTAAGGCATTAGATAAACAGATTGCCATCATAGAACAACAAACACTGGAAGCGGTGGAGCTTAAAGATGAATTCAAACTGCTGACCAGCGTAACCGGTATTGGTCCGATTTTAGGTTTAACTATCATGTTAGAAACAGGTGACATCAACCGATTTGAAGCCGCTGGTAATTACGCGTCTTATTGTCGTTGTGTCAACAGTGTGCGTGAAAGTAACGGCAAGAAGAAAGGCACAGGTAACCGTAAAGCAGGCAATAAATACCTGTCATGGGCCTTTTCCGAGGCTGCCCATTTTCTAGTACGGTTTGATGCCAAAGCCAAACGTTTTTACGAGCGTAAAAAACAAAAGCGCAATGGTATTGTTGCCATTAGAGCTGTCGCCCATAAAATCGCCAGAGCGGTATTTCACATGTTAAAGAATAAACAGGCCTTCGATATCGAACGTGTCTTTAGTTAGTTTCCCGGTGTCATTCAGCCAGCAATCGGGGTTGGATATTAAACCAGTGTTATTCTGAATGGAGGGTGATACCGGACTTTATTTTGTTCGCCCGCATGTTAAGCCAAGTTGGGTCTGGAAGGCGAAAGCCTAACCACCACCTCTGTGCGTTTACCGCATTGGATAACATGGGGAACTGAAGTTTTTGTGGCGCACCGAGGTGCGTGGGAAATTGGCCTTTACAGGCCAAGGACTAGAGCCAGATGGGTGACTGTTGCGGATAAATTATCCAGCACAACCAATAGAAAAACATATTAGCGAATAAAAACCGGAACACGCTGTAAGGAAACACAAACTTAAATGTTTGCTAAAAAGCAATCCGACTTTTATCGCACTGTTGACAACGGCTGACTTATGGGTGACCCCGATATTTCCGATATTTACTTGAAACGCCCTCGGCTCTGGCATCCTGCTTCGCTCTACCTCCTACCTCCTACATCCTGTAGTCGTGTGCGGAGCCACATGCAGGGTGTTGTGGGGGCTGGAGGTTAGACACCTCCGGCTACCCGATTATATTGCATGCTGATACAACCAATTAAGTAAACAATAAATAGGTACTGCAATAAAACATGCTGGTATAAACGGTATAAGCAATACAACAAAATTCGCAGCCGCAAATTGATTCACTGTCGTATCTCTCGAACCATATCCTGATACGAAATCTTCGGTTGCGTCCCTTTTAACAACCTTCTTATAACCAGCATCAAATTCGGGGGCATTACTTGATATAGCCTTAAACATATATTTAAACAGTGGGCTACAAATTGCACAGCCTACTAATATTGAAATTAACGCCAACCAAAAGTTCATAATATGTCCTTTGCAATATAACTTTCAATAACGGGCGCAGACACGTGGGGCATAATGGCGAAGCCGCCCCGCGTGTATGCCTCCCAGCGAACGAAGTGAGTGGGTTGATTGGGTTGTTATGTGCGATCCTCAATAGACTGCTTATAACCGACTGTTTTATTGACTGTAACTTCAAATTGAACGCGCGAAACGCTTTTAGTTTCCCTACCTAGAGAACCTTCCATATTTGCATCGGCTACATATATTTTTGATGAAACGCCACTCTTAACATCGATCTTTGAGGCTGATGTTACAGCAATATCAAATGAAACTGTATGAGGCTTTTTGACTCGTGTATTTTGATCGTTTTTTCCATTTTCCATTAGGTAATGTGACTCAATATCTTCAAATTTTGAGCTTAAGTCCTTATTGGCGTAAGCAATACCTTTCGCGATTTGAACCAAACTTTGATGAACAAAATCTTGAAGCTCGACTTTTTGAGATCCTCTTTCTTTGTCTCTAAATAGTTTTCTAAACATAATATTACTTCCTTGTTAACTGTCTTATAGAGCACATAACGCCCCAAGCAGGGGATTTTATGAACGTTTTTCAGCGAGTAAAATTCCCGCTGACTTGGCTTGTTAAATGGCATGATGCTGAACAATCTCTGTTATATCTGCTTCGGGTACATTTTGCCAATTGACATTTTCACCTAAAACAAGCTTAACACCCAATTCATAACTTACGGCAGTGATGATATGAGAGAACCATCGAGAACATGACCAACCTGCAATTGGAGTAGATTTAAATCCACCACTTTCATTGTCCCAATAAACTCCTGCTGCCGCCCGATAAACATGTTGATACATTGATTTACCGCCACTCTCTAACATAAGCAGTAATTCTTTAGTGTCATTTAAGTGAACGCCCTTAATTATTTCTCGTTCCATGATTGATGCCATTTAACGCTTATTATCGAGCATGTCGTATATGTAACTTCTCGACTTGATTATTAATTTTGTCACTTTTAGTTTTTATCTTTTGATTTAATTAGGTATTTTCTGCCTTTTCTCCCTCAAAATAATAAGAGTTCCAAAAACAAAAGGAGACCTGACTTTAACGCGACTTTTCTGCTTCCTATTAAAAACTATGTGAAGAATATTTTCCATAGTTAGATTAATAACTTATCGATTTTATGAAAAGCAAAGTGAGACTTAGAAAATTTACATAATAGGAAGCAATAAGGACAATATTTTACTATTTCCATTATACCTGTATTTATTGACAGCCCTTCAATTAGCTTAAATACATCGATGGTAAAATTATTTAATAAACAGCTGAATGTCAGCTTCTCTAAAAAATGCCAGATTAAGTTAGGACTAATTCTCCTAAGCAGTAGGCTTAGGGCTAGAGCTTTGGAGAAAGTTGTAATATCAATTCCAGTAAATAACTGCGCATTCAGGGCGCCCCAGCGTTTTTTGAACAAGGTGACGGTGTGCAGCTATGGTTGTTCCCTTTCAAGTACCGTTAACCTAGTACAAAATCCGCTGGGGCGCTCCTTTCAGGCGAGTTTACATGTACTTACTCTGTGCTGCTTGGGCTCAAAACAGCACCTGTTAGCTCTTACTCTTCTAGCCACAACTCGGTTTAGGTAGCTTGTCTACTACTGTTAATTGTCGGTCATGGGCACCCATTGCAAAATCACTAATATGAGAATCGTTTGGTTTTTTCCAATTGACCTCAAGTCGATTATCGCCCAAAAAGATGTTCTGGGTTTTCAGCCGAAGCGCTTGAGCGATGTCTTGGTATGCAGGGTCATAAGCGACATTGTTGCGCTCATTTGGATCGCAGGTCATATCGTATAAAGCCATCTCAACACTCTTGGCTGGTGCATTCACTGCCCACATAATGTCTTCACCAGCTTCGTGAGTTTCGCCTGGTTTGCCATGTTTAGGGCGAATTTTCATTGAAAACCCAAATTGCTTAGAACGTAGGTACACTCTATCGCCAACCATTTGATTCATTTCCCCCAACACGTAGTCACGTTTCAACTTTGGTTCGCGGATCACGTCGGCTAAATCAAAACCATCTAAATGCTGATTGGCGCTATCTATGTCTACACCGGCTGCAGCGTACAAAGTTGGGGCAATATCAACATATTCTACATAATCTTTATGTACGGTATTTTTAGGAAAATACTCACCAGATGAGTCCACAACTATCATGGCACCGTGACCTGATTTATTCCAAGGGGCAAATTTTGATTGGATCCCTTGCTCGCCTAAATGCCAGCCATGGTCGCCGACAGTAGCCACGATCAAATATGGACGGTTAGTTTTTTCGCTATAGGCCTTAAAATCTTTAATCGCCTTGCCAATTAGCGAATCTCCGTATGCGGTAAAGGCATAATAATCTTGAATAGTGCGTAGTTTTTCTTGTTCGGTTAAACCATCGGCTTTTAACTGTTTGTATAATTTGACCAGTTGAGGAGGCAGCTTTGTCAACTCGTCTTGGCTGAATTCTGGTAATTTATAAGGGATTTTTTTAAACCGCTCTCTATAAGATTTTGGTGGTAATACTGGCGTATGCGGAAAGTGAAAGCTCAGGCTCAACATTACAGGTTTATCGTCGGTTGGCCCTTTAATCTTATCCCCTAGCATAGAGGTGTAAGTTTTGTTGGCGTTGCGCAGGTAGGTTTGAAATGCCTGTAAAATTCTACCGTCTGTTGTTTTGTCTTCTGGCATGGGGCTTTCGCCACCTAAAATCAACACGGGTAAGCTGCGAGTATAAGAACGAATAATGCCTAATTTTTTGTCTGCGGGATTAGCTTGGTCGACAAATTTTCCATTTTTTGAATAAACAAAAGAGTCTTTGCTACCGTCTGGGTGATGAAAGAACTCGGTTACTGTTGGTTTGTTAGTCTTAGGATCGTGAACTGTGGTTTTGGTCCAATCGCCAATCCCTGCGCGCTCTAATGCGTATCGCTCAACTTGGTAGTCATAGGTTAGCGGGAATCCGCCAACGTTTAAGCCTCTCTTTAGCCTTAATCCAAGCTTGCCTGCTAGCATAGTTTGATAACCATGCTGCCGAAGCACCTCTGGAATAGTTGGTTTAGCATGCTTATTTTGGCGATGGGAATACTCAAAGCCATATCGACCACTGTGATGGGGATATTGCCCCGTTGCCATCGAATATCGAGATGGTGAACAATCAAGGTGACTGGTTATAGGCTAGTGGAAACAATACGCCTTCTTCGGCTAGGGCATCAAGGTTAGGAGATTCTACGTAACCTAGCTCACTTTCTTTGGTTCCTCTTAGCGCTAGATTGACCGCTGCAATCGAGTCCGCTCTTTGGTCGTCAGTCAAAATCCACAATATATTGGGTTTAACTTTTTGCGTAGATTTTTTCTGAATAACATCAATTGGTTGAGCATACTGTGAAGCTTGGCGCTGATTACTCAGGTTTATCTCTGTGTTGTTAGGGGAGTCTTTTGATGCAGAACAATTGCTTAAAATAAAGGTTAAGGCAATGGCACTTATGTTTAACGCTTGGTTTGTTTTCATAGAAGTGATGAATGTTTGTTTATTGTTGACACTATACTTTCAAATTTGAAGCGAAGATGCCAATGTTTATTGGTTTTTTAACAATCAGGGTTGAAAATTAATGCCAATGCAGATTGCTATTATGAGGTTTAATACCGGAAAAATGTTAATTGGAAGTGAGGTAATGCTTATGCTGTCGCTAAGGGGAATGGATCGCGCATAAAAAAGGCCTACTTTTCAGTAGGCCTTCTAAAGTCAGTGGATGATAGAGCTTACACTCTTAAATAATCCAAAATTCCTTCTGCAGCGTTACGGCCTTCATCTATGGCTGTTACAACCAAGTCAGAGCCACGCACCATATCGCCACCGGCGAATATTTGTGGATTACTTGTTTGGAACTTATATTTGCCATTCTTAGGGGCGCGAACACGGCCTTTTTCATCTAAGATGACACCATAATCTGCAAACCATGGAGCAGGACTTGGCTGGAAACCAAAAGCAATAATGACTGCGTCAGCTTCAAGCACGTGTTCTGAACCTTCAATCACGACTGGTCGACGACGACCTTCTGCATCTGGTTGGCCCATTTCGGTTTTCACCATTTTCACGCCGATGGCCTTACCACTTTCGTCTGTTGCTATGTCGAGTGGCATCAGGTTAAAGCTGAAGTTAACCCCTTCTTCACGAGCATTGACTACTTCACGACGTGAACCAGGCATGCTTTGCTCGTCACGGCGATAGGCACAAGTAACGTCAGTTGCACCTTGGCGAATGGCAGTACGTACACAATCCATAGTGGTATCACCACCCCTAGTACCACCACCTTTTTGCCTTTCATATCGACAAAGTCAGAAGCAGATTTTTCTAGTCCTAATTGACGGTTTACGTTGGCAATTAAGTATGGCAATGCTTCGTATACACCTGGTGCTTTTTCATTTTCAAAGCCACCTTGCATAGGTTTATAGGTCCCCATGCCTAGGAATACAGCATCGTAACCGTCTAACAAATCTTGGAAAGGTACGTCTTTACCAATTTCGGTGTTGAGCACAAACTCAATGCCCATTTCAGTAAAAATCTCGTGACGTAATTCAATCACTTCTTTTTCTAGCTTGAAAGATGGAATACCGAAAGTAAGCAAGCCACCAATTTTTTCATACTTATCAAATACAACAGGTGTTACGCCATTTCGAACCAAAATATCGGCACAACCTAGCCCTGCAGGACCTGCTCCAATGATGGCGACTTTTTTATCGGTCTTCACCACTTTAGACATGTCTGGACGCCAGCCTTGTTTAAAGGCTGTGTCGGTAATGTATTTTTCAATACTACCAATAGTTACTGCACCAAACTCATCGTTTAGGGTACATGCCCCTTCACATAGACGATCTTGAGGACAAACACGTCCACAGACTTCTGGCAGAGTGTTGGTTTTGCTAGATAATTCAGCCGCCTCAAAAATACGTCCTTCATTGGCTAATTTAAGCCATTGAGGAATGTAGTTATGTACCGGACATTTCCATTCACAATAAGGGTTACCACAATCTAAGCAGCGATCAGCTTGACCGGCTACTTGGGTATCACTCATTGGCTGATAGATTTCAGCAAATTCTTCACGTCTGACGATAGAAGGTTTCTTTGGTGGATCGATACGCTCTACATCAACGAACTGGTATACATTCTTAGACATGATACCCCCTTATTGCACTTGAACACGTAGTTCGGCGGTAGACCGACTGATGTGACCAAGTAAGTTTTTAACATCACTGGTTTTAGGTTTAACCAGTCTAAATTTCGGTAAAAACTCGGCAAAGTTGCTCAATATATTGTGCGCATGCTCACTGCCAGTTTCTTCATAATGTTGGTTAATCAAGCCGCGTAGGTGTTCGGTTAGTATGGCTTTATCTTGAATCGATAATAGTTCTACTAATTCACCATTGACGCGTTGCTCAATATCGTCAGACTCGTCTAAAATGTAAGCGAATCCGCCTGTCATACCGGCACCGAAGTTAACCCCAGTACGGCCTAGCACGGCTACGATTCCGCCAGTCATGTATTCACAACCATTGTCACCGATGCCTTCTACTACTGCAATTGCGCCTGAGTTACGTACAGCAAAGCGTTCACCCGCTAAACCAGCTGCAAACAATTTACCGCCTGTGGCACCGTATAAACAGGTGTTCCCGGCAATGACACTTTCGTTGGTTTTAAAACTAACGCCTCGAGGTGGATGAATAACGAGTTTACCGCCAGCCATACCTTTACCAACATAATCGTTGGCATCTCCAACAATGGTCATTTCTAGACCACCGGCATTCCAAACACCAAAACTCTGTCCAGCTGTACCGGTAAAGTGTAATTTAATTGGATGCTCGTCCATGCCTTTGTTACCGTGATTCTTGGCGATTAAGCCAGAAATAATGGCACCTACCGAACGATCAGTATTACGGATGTTGTATTTAAATACGCCACCTAATTTACTTTCTACATTGGCTTGTAAGTCATTCAGTAACTGCTTGTTCAAGTCACCTTTATCTGCTGGTGCATTGGCGCCTTCACTACAGAATAACTTGGTATGATCGCCAGCTTCTGGCTTAGCCAAAATAGGTTGTAGATCTAACTTGTTTTGTTTAGCGGTCACGCCATCCAATACTTTCAACAAGTCTGTGCGGCCAATTAGCTCGTCTAATTTGCTAACACCTAAAGAAGCCATGATCTCACGCACTTCTTGGGCTACAAACTTAAAGTAGTTCATAACCATTTCCGGTAAACCAATGAAATGGTTGTCCCGTAAGTTTTCGTCTTGTGTTGCAATGCCTGTTGCACAGTTGTTCAAATGACAAATACGTAGGTATTTACACCCTAGTGCTACCATGGGGCCGGTTCCAAATCCGAAGCTTTCAGCACCTAAAATGGCACCTTTTACTACGTCAAGGCCTGTTTTTAAACCACCATCAGTTTGAACGCGTACTTTATGGCGTAAGCCATTGCTGACTAGCGCTTGTTGCGTCTCGGCTAAACCTAATTCCCAAGGACTACCTGCGTATTTAACAGATGTTAATGGGCTAGCACCTGTACCACCGTCATAACCTGAGATAGTAATTAAATCAGCGTAGGCTTTAGCTACACCACAAGCAATGGTTCCCACGCCTGGTTCTGATACTAGTTTCACCGAAATTAACGCTTCAGGGTTCACTTGTTTCAAATCAAAAATTAGCTGAGCTAAATCTTCGATAGAGTAAATATCATGATGAGGTGGTGGTGAAATCAAAGTGACACCTGGCACAGAATGACGTAGCTCAGCAATATATGCATTTACTTTATCACCCGGAAGTTGACCACCTTCACCTGGCTTGGCGCCCTGTGCTACTTTAATTTGCAGTATTTTGGCGTTGACTAAATAATGAGGTGTAACACCAAAACGACCAGAAGCAATTTGTTTGATGTTAGAGTTTTTCTCATTACCAAAACGTTTAACGTCTTCACCGCCTTCACCAGAGTTTGAGTTACCACCTAAGCGGTTCATAGCAATTGCTAACGCTTCATGGGCTTCTGGGCTTAACGCACCAATTGACATAGCGGCTGTATCAAAACGTTTGAATAAGTTTTCTGCCGGTTCTACATCGTCAATAGAAATCGCTTCAGCGTCCGAAGAAAACGCAAGTAAATCACGGAAACATGCAATGGGTCGTTCATTCACCAACGCGCTATATTTTTGATAATCAGCATAGTTACCGCTGACGACTGCTTTTTGTAGCGTCGTAACAACATCAGGGTTATAACTATGGTATTCGCCACCGTGGACGTATTTTAATAGCCCGCCGTGGTCTTGTGACTTACGTTTAAGCCAAGCTACACGGTTAAGGTTAATTTGATCTTGTTCAAAATCATCAAAATCTGCACCTTGTACTCTGCTAGGTACACCTTTAAAACAGGTTGCCATAACAGAATTATTGATACCTACTGCTTCAAATAATTTTGAACAGCGGTAACTGGCGATGGTAGAAATTCCCATCTTCGACATGATTTTGTAAAGTCCTTTATTAATCCCTTTACGGTAATTAACAATGGCTTCTAATGGTGTTTGTTCAAGTTCTTTATCTGCACACATTTGCTCAATAATTTCATAAGCAAGGAACGGATAGATGGCTGTTGCTCCTAATCCTAAAAGCACAGCAAAATGATGAGGGTCACGTACCGATGCCGTTTCAACAACGATATTGGCGTCGCAACGTAAGCCTTTTTCAACTAAACGTTTTTGTACTGCACCTACCGCCATTGCTGCTGGAATAGGGATCAGTGATTGCTTGATTTTTCTATCAGACAGAATAACAAAGGCAGCTCGTTTATGACTGACTAGGTGTTCTACTTCGTCACATACGCGGCTAATTGCTTTTTTCAATCCCTCAGAAGGCTGATAGTTTAGCTCAACAAATTCTGCATAGTAGTGTTCTGGATCATATTCACGTAATTGTTTTAAGTCGGTATACACCATGATGGGTGAATCAAACAATACACGATCAGCATAACCTGAGGTTTCAGTGAAAACAGATTTTTCACGACCTATACAAGTCGCTAACGACATGACGTGATTTTCACGTAATGGATCGATAGGCGGGTTAGTTACCTGTGCAAATTGCTGACGGAAATAGTCATAAATAGTTCGGTTTTTGCCAGAAAGTACCGCCATAGGAGTGTCATCACCCATAGAGCCAGTGGCTTCTTGGCCATCTTTAGCAAGAACTTTGATAACCTGATCCATTTCTTCATAACTAATATTAAATTGCTTGAAGTAAGTGTTCATCATGTCGTCATCGAACATGCGTTTGCCAATTTCTGGTGTGTCGCATTTTTCGATAGGATCTAAATGACGAATACTCTTATCTAACCATTCTTTATATGGATGACGGTTTTTCAACTCAGAGTCGATTTCGTTTGAACGCCAAATTTTACCGCTTTCGGTATCAATGGCTAACATCTCGCCCGGCGCAACACGGCCTTTTTCGACCACGTCTAGTTCGTCGTAATCCCAAATACCAATTTCAGAGGCTAGTGTAATCAGGCCATCTTTAGTGATGACGTAACGGGCAGGGCGTAAACCATTGCGATCAAGGTTACAGGCAGCATGACGACCATTGGTCAATACAATACCTGCAGGGCCGTCCCATGGTTCCATATGCATGGAGTTAAATTCGTAGAAGGCTTTTAAGTCTTCATCCATGGTTTTGTTGTTTTGGTATGCGGGCGGCACTAATAGACGCATGGCGCGGAATAAATCCATACCACCGGCTAGGAAAAGCTCTAACATATTATCTAATGATGAAGAGTCAGATCCCACTTCATTTACAAATGGTGCTGCATCGGCCAAATCCGGCAAAAGTGGTGTTTTAAATTTGCCAGTACGGGCTTGCGCCCAATCTCGGTTACCACGAATGGTGTTAATTTCACCATTGTGTGCCAAAAAGCGGAATGGCTGAGCTAGAGGCCAGCGAGGCAGGGTGTTAGTAGAAAAGCGTTGGTGAAATACGCAGATAGTCGATTTCATTTCAGGATCGGCTAAATCTAAGTAAAACTTAGGTAAATCACCGGCCATGACCAAACCTTTATAAACCGTTACCGTATTAGATAAACTGGCGATATAAAATTCAGGATCTTGCTCTAGTCGTTTTTCGGTACGGCGACGGGCCATAAACAAACGACGACCTAAGTCTTCGGTACGCCAACCTGAGGGAGCATTCACAAAAATTTGTTCGATTTGTGGCACACAGCTTATGGCTAAGTCACCTAAAATTCCATCGTCAGTGGGCACGACGCGCCAGCCTACAACAGATAAGGTTTCTTTTTCTAATTCTTCGGTCAAAATATCACGAGCAGTTTGAGCTAAAGCTTCATCTGGATTAAGGAATACCATTCCCACGCCATATTTTTTACTTAACTTCCAGCCATTTTCTGTCGCTACTTTTTGGAAAAACGCATCTGGCTTTTGTAATAAAAGCCCACAACCGTCTCCGGTAATGCCATCAGACGCAATACCGCCACGATGCTGCATTCGGTCTAGACCTTCGATAGCAGTGCTGACTAATTTGTGACTTGGCTCGCCTTTTATGTTGGCGATTAATCCAAATCCACAGTTATCCTTTGAATCGTTAGGATGATATAAACTCATTAATGTAAACTCCTTCAACCATCGACTGGGAGAGTGTTAATTCTAATTTCGTACTGCTAATAATATACTAAAGACTTGTATTAATACCTGATTTGGCGCTGAGCCTGACCTGATATTTTTTGTTCGTCATTATTATTGAGGATGCCAGTCGATTATCGAATATTTATACTAAGCAGGTCGTGTAAAATACCGAGTATCAATTTATAAATCAAATACCATCTTCCAGTGAATTGAAAATAATTTCTTACATAATTATCGGTGGGGAATAAAACTTATATAAATCATGTCTTTATGAGATTTAAAGGGCTTGGTTATAAGCTATAAATAAATAACGAAATTCATGCTTTTTTGTTTATCAAATGTTAATATTGATGGGTATTTTTGTTGCTTTTGGAATTTGTAATAGAATAAGTATTCACTTTTAAAGCATAAATAGTCTTTTTTGTAGGTCTTATAATTGTTTAATTGGACGCATTAATTTGATCCTACGGACAATCTTGGTAGCATGTCGCCGATTAAGTATCATCGGCCATCTTACTATTTTGCATAAATGGCCAGAATTACTAACTAGTTCGTCCAAATTTGAGACCTTACAATATGTCAAAAAGTTCAACAATAGATCCTTGGGTAGTGCGTTTTGCCAAATTCATCATTCGCTTTGGTGCTGTTAAAGCAAGCATTTTTTTTGTAATTCTGACACTTATTTTCACGTTCATTGGCACCTACTTTTTGCGGGTTTTGCTCGATGGAAGTGTCAAGGCTGATGACTTTATTGGCGCGACCCTGTTGTCGTTACTAAGTGCCCCTTGGGTGTTGTGGTTTTTTAGTGAATTAGTTAAACAATTAGAACAATCTAGAGTTAGTTTAAAAGAAGCGGTTACACAATTAGAGCGGTTACGTGATTCTGATGAATTATTGAACCGTACCCTACAGAATAATATCAAGCAGCTCAATCACGAAATTGAGCAGCGCAAAAATGCTCAGTTAGAGCGGGAAGATATGTTTACTGACTTAGAGCGAGAAATTGAAGATAAGTCAGAAAAAGAGAAACAAGCTATCCGTCTATCTACCTTATTACGCTCGATTATCGATGCGTCTCCTGATCTTATCTATTATCGAAATCCCGAAGGGCAATTTGCTGGTTGTAACAAAATTGCTGAACAAATGACAGGCAAGACCGAGCAAGAATTAATTGGTTTAACGCCGCACCAAGTATTTGAAGAAGAGCTGGCTAATCAAGTTGTGACAAGTGACCAGTACGTCCTAGAAAAAAATGAAACGGTCAAAGAAGAAGTCTGGTTACGTTTTGCCGATGGTAAACGTCGTTATTTCGAAATGTGTAGAGTGCCCTTTTATAATGCTGATAATACCTTATTGGGGTTATTAGCATTTGGCCGAGATATTACCGAGCGTAAACAGGCCGAAGAAGCGATTGCTAAAGCCAGTAAAGATAAGACTAAGTTTATTGCCACTATTAGTCATGAATTAAGAACGCCGTTAAATGGCATTGTTGGCTTGAGTCGCATGCTTCGGGACACCAAGTTGACAAACGAACAGTTTTCTTGGGTCAGTACCATTTATGCGAGTGGGATTACCTTAGGCAACATATTTAACGACATTATCGATTTAGATCGCCTTGATAGAGATAGACTTGAACTGTCTTTGAAAACTGTCTCGTTGCGAGACTTTAGCAGTGAATTGGGCAGCATTATCGATTTGATAGCTAAAGATAAAGGGTTAGCATTTGACGTTACGGTTGTTGATCCTCTGCCAGCGTTAGTTGAAGTGGATGGCACACGCTTACGTCAAATACTGTGGAATTTATTGTTTAATGCTGTGAAGTTTACCCATAAAGGAAAGGTTTCTCTTGATGTGTCGGCTGAGTCTATTGATAAACAAAATAGTATGGTTATTTTTAAGGTATGTGATACCGGTGTCGGTATTCCAGAAGATGACTTAAAGAAAATATTTGCTATGTATTATCAAGTCAATTTACCTGAGCATCAAAGTGCGACGGGCACGGGCATTGGCTTGGCAATTTGCCAACAGATGGTGTCGTTGATGCATGGTGATATATCGGTCAGCAGCGTTAAAGGTAAAGGCACCTGTTTTACCGTTAAGTTACCTTTGGCGATTAGTCAAAAACCTGTTCAAGTCTCTGAATTAAAAGTGACAGGTTTACAGATTTTATTGGTCGAAGATATCGAGCTTAATGTCATGGTAGCAAAAGCCCTATTAGAAAAACTTGGTCAACACGTGGATGTGGCTATGACTGGTAAAGAGGCTGTTGCTAAGGCGCGCGACAAGCAATATGACCTTATTTTGCTTGATATACAATTACCGGATATGACTGGGTTTGATGTTGCGAATATCATGCACGAAGAAAGTTTGGTAGAGCAGACCAGTATTGTTGCACTGACGGCTAATGTGATCAAAACCCGTGAAGAATATTTGAATAATGGCATGGATGACGTTATCGCAAAACCGGTGAAGAAAAGCCGCATTATTGAAGTGTTTAATAACTTATTCTGCGATGAGCCTCACGAACCCCATAAGCCTGTTGATGAACCGTCTAATGGTCAGTTTGAGGATATTTTAGACTTAGATTTGTTGCAAATGTTTGTGGATACCATAGGTCATGAGATGGTGCGAAACAGTGTGAAAGTATTCCAAGACAATATGCCAGAGTATATGGAGATACTACAATTAAGCTTAAGCGCAGATGAAAAAGAAGAGGTGTGTTCTCAAGCTCACAAAATTAAGGGTGCGGCCGGTTCAGTTGGTTTAGCACGCGTGCAAAAACTAGCAAATGAAATTCAGCAAGGTGATCACCCAGCCTGGTGGGAAAATGTGCACGACTGGGTGGAACAACTGCAGCAAGCAGCAGAAAAAGATATACAAAAGTTAGTTGATTGGCTAGGGCAGCAGGATGTCGATGACTAACTTCGTTTTTTAAATGCCATTTTTACTTTTAACAGTTAAAATGGCTGTACTATTTCGTTAATTCATAATTTATTTAGGTTATTAATATAATGTCTACATTTGACCCGATTGATCATTCACATCGCCGCCGTAATCCTCTTACAGGGGATTGGGTTTTAGTTTCGCCACATAGAGCCAAAAGACCTTGGCAAGGGCAGGTAGAAAAACCACAAGCTACAGAGAGTGTTGCTCATGATCCGAGTTGTTATCTATGTTCAGGCAATACTCGTATCAATGGCGAAGTGAATCCGGAATATACAGGCACTTTTGTATTTACCAATGATTTTGCCGCGCTTATGAAAGACACGCCTGCCTCAGGTCAATCTAATGATGATTTATTTACTTTAGAAGCGGCCAGAGGTACTAGCCGGGTTATTTGTTTCTCGCCAGAGCACAACAAAACCTTACCTGAGTTGTCTTTGTCTGCCTTAGAAGGTGTCGTGCAAACTTGGCAAGAGCAAGTGGCTGATCTATCGAAAGAATATGTTTGGGTTCAGGTATTTGAAAACAAAGGTGCGGCTATGGGATGCTCAAATCCTCATCCTCATGGGCAAGTATGGGCAAATGATTTTGTACCCAATGAAGTAGCAAAAGCTGAAAAGAATCAAAAAGCTTACTATGAAAAACATGGTAGCTCTATGCTGTTAGACTACGCCAATAAAGAGTCTGTAGATGGTTCTCGTACTGTAGTAGAAACAGAGCATTGGATTGCCGTTGTACCTTATTGGGCCGCTTGGCCGTTCGAAACCATTTTAATGCCTAAGTTTACCTGCCCAAGATTGACCGACGTTAATCCAGAACAACGTGCCGACTTAGCGGTTGCATTAAAAAAATTGACTAGCCGTTATGACAATTTATTTCAGTGTTCATTTCCGTATTCGATGGGATGGCATGGTGCGCCGAATAATGTAGACAACACTGATCATTGGCAAGTTCACGCGCATTTCTATCCGCCGTTATTACGCTCTGCTACGGTACGTAAATTTATGGTCGGCTATGAAATGATGGCCGAACCACAAAGAGATTTGACGGCGGAACAAGCAGCAGCACGCTTGCAAGAGTTAAGCGATGTGCATTACAACGAGTCAGCAGGAGAATAATTAAATATGGCTAATATTTCACAAACAATGTTAGAGAAGTTGAACTCAGTTTATAGCGATACTTTTGGCGCAGCCCCAGCTCGTCATTTTCAAGCCCCAGGACGAGTGAATTTAATTGGTGAGCACACAGATTATAATGACGGTTTTGTCTTACCTTGTGCCATTGACTATCAAACACTTGTGGCCGTGACGCCAAGAGAAGATTACACCGTACGAGTGGTGGCGGCAGATTACAATAACGAGCAAGATGAATTTTCGCTAGATAGCGAGATTACCAACCATCCTACTCAGTTGTGGAGCAACTATGTTCGAGGTGTGATTAAACACCTTCAACTACGTGGTCACCAGTTTAAAGGCGCCGACATTGCCATTACGGGAAACGTGCCTCAAGGAGCTGGGTTAAGTTCATCTGCCTCTTTAGAGGTGGCGATAGGGGAAACATTCCGCTTACTTTATAATTTATCTCTGAGTAAAGCGGATGTGGCGGTTAATGGTCAAGAAGCAGAAAATCAATTTGTAGGTTGTAACTGCGGGATCATGGATCAGATGGTGAGCTCTTGTGGTAGTGAATTGAATGCGCTATTGCTTGATTGTCGTTCATTGGACACTCAGTTAATTTCAATGCCAAAAGATCTATCTGTGATGATCATCAACTCCAATGTTAAACGCGGTTTGGTGGATAGTGAATACAATACTCGCCGTGAGCAGTGTGAAGAAGCCGCCAGTATTTTGGGTCTTAAGGCTTTGCGCGATATTAGTCTTGAAGAGTTGCAAGCTAATAAGGATAAACTGTCTGATGTAGTTTATAGACGTGCGCATCATGTGGTTTCTGAAAACGAGCGAACTCTAAAAGCTGCTGATGCATTGCGCGCTGGTGACGCTGCATTATTGTCAACACTGATGGCTGAATCGCATGCGTCAATGCGTGATGATTTTGAAATTACCGTTGCACCAATCGATTTTGTGGTAAAAACACTGCATGATTATCTAGGCACAAAAGGTGGTGCACGCATGACCGGTGGTGGTTTTGGTGGTTGTATGGTTGCTTTAATGCCTCACGATATGGTGGAAGGTGCTAAGCAATTAATTGAGCAAACTTACCAAACAGAAACAGGTTATAAAGAGACCATCTATATTTGTAGTGCTAGCGATGGTGCGGGTGAAGTTTTTAATTAAATCCTAAGTAAAAAAAAGCCCAGATAAATATCTGGGCTAAAACACATACTAGGAAACACACATAAATCTAAACACACTTCTTATGACTAGTGGTTTTCTATTTAGTTCAGGCATTTCAAAAATAAAACCAAAAAATATCATTAGGTGCCTTTACCCAGTTTGACAGCAAAAAAAGCCCAGATAAAAATCTGGGCTAAAACACATACTAGAAACACACAAAAACTAAACACACTATTTATGACCGACGGTTTTTTATTTAGTTCAAAAGTTTTTAAAAATAGCGATAATTTTCTTTCTCAATTTTAGAGCAAAAAAAAGCCCGGATAAAAATCCGAGCTAAAAAACATACTTAGAAACACACAAAAAACTAAACACACTACTTATGACTGGCGGTTTTCTATTTAGTTCAGAAGTTTTAAAAAATATTAGCGGAAAACGGCAATGATTCTTCTTTTCCATTCTAACAGCAAAAAAAAGCCCAGATAAAAACCTGAGCTAAAACACATACTTAGAAACACACAATAACTAAACACACTACTTATGACTAACGGTTTTCTATTTAGTTCAGCAGTTTTAAAAAATACTAGTGAAAAAATAGCGTTAATTTTTCTTTTCATCTTTAGAGCAAAAAAAAGCCCAGATAAAAATCTGGGCTAAAACACATACTGAGAAACACACAAAAACTAAACACATTATTTATGACTAACGGTTTTCTATTAAGTTCACCTATTTCAAAAAAATAAAACCTGAAAACAATCGGTTGCTTTCTTACTTGTTTTAAGGGAAAAAAAGCCCAGATAAAAATCTGGGCTAAAACACATACTAGGAAACACACATAAAACTAAACACGCTACATATGACTAACGGTTTTTTATTTAGTTCACGCATTTCAAAAATAAAACCTAAAAATATCATTAGGGGCCTTTACCCAATTTAAGGATAAAAAAAGCCCAGATAAAGTTCTGGGCTAAAACACATACTAGGAGACACACATAAAACTAAACACGCTATTTGTGACCAGTGTCTAAGGAGATAGTTCAAAGTTCTAATTTTTTATTTAATCAGGCTGTTACTTTTTCAGAATAACAGCAGATTGATATGCCCGCACAGAAGCGGAGTTATTATCAGGTTGTATGACGAAATATCACTTTGTTAAACAGTTGAAACACTTTAGGATGAGTAGCAATAAGGCGGTCAAGTAAGTATGACTGTTACGTGGTTAATTATGACGATCACTCATCCTATTGAGCCTCTGAGTTGTCTACAGGTGGCTACTAGGCACAACATTTATGGATAGAGCAACCATCTATGAAAACTTACATTTTAATCGTGCTGCTGAGTCTGTTAGTCAGTGCATGTAGTGTGAATAATATTGAGGCTAATAAGCAAGATATTCATGTATATATACTTATTGGCCAATCAAATATGGCAGGACGCGCGCCTGTAGTGGCACAACAGTTTAACGTTATTGACGATACGCTATTACTAGATGCAGAAGGGCAATGGCAGTTAGCCAATAATCCACTGAATCGGTATTCTAGTATCCGCAAAAAAATGTCGATGCAAAAATTGGGCATTGGTTATGCTTTTGCTAAAACAATGCAAGCTCAATTGGCAACACAGCAGCCATCTGCAAAAATAGGTTTAGTGGTGAATGCCAAAGGTGGCTCGAGTATTGTGGAATGGCAACCGAGTGAATTCTTTTATCAAGAAGTGCTAAGGCGAGCTAAACAAGCACAGCAAACGGGCACCTTAAAAGGTATACTATGGCATCAAGGTGAATCGGACTTTGAAGACGCTGATTATCTTCCTAAGTTAGTGGCTTTGGTGAACAATTTAAGAGCTGACTTACAGCATCCAACACTGCCTTTTGTGGCAGGGCAAATTCACGACACACCTTTAATTAATCATCAAATTGCAGCATTGCCCAGCCATTTAGCGTGCACCGGCTATGTTAGCTCTGCGGAATTGACCGCAATGGATAGGTGGCATTTTGATAACGACAGTATGTTAAAACTGGGCGCAGGTTATGCCGAAACTATGCTCAAAATTCAGCAGCAAAAATAACCTGTTAGTACGGATTGATATTGTTGCGCGAATGTCGTGACTATTTTTCTGCTGGGGCAGGAGAACGACTGACTAAGACAAGGCAAATCCCCTAAAATCAGACCACTTGATATAGCCAAATGCAAGCCTATCCCCTCGTTGACAAATAATACGCCACCAAAAGCGGCCCAGATAGGAACTGACAATTGACTGACCGCGGCAATACTAGGCTTAAGTTTTGGTAATACGTGATACCACAGGCTATAACCCAAGCCAGAAGCGAGTATGCCTGAGCCCAAAGTGTAAGCTAGGCCAGCTAAACTTATTTGCCAGTCACTAAACAGATAAATTACTACTAATCCTAGTAAGCTAATCGGCACCAAGCGTAGAAAATTGCCTAGGGTATCTTCTAAAGGTTGGGTAGATTTGGCTCCAATTAAGCTGTAAAACCCCCAAGCTATACCTGCCGCAATCATCAATATGCAACCTTCTAGACTGGGTTTTTCAAGTTCAGGAAACACAAAATAAACAAAGCCTATCAAAGACAGCAGTATGCCAGTTAACTCGTAAGGATTGAGTCTATGTCCAGCCAACCAGCCCTTAAATAGCATGGTAAACTGCACACTAGCAAATAGGGCCAATGCGCCAGTCGCTGTGCTTACTGTTAAATAGGCGAAAGAAAACCCTGCAGCATAGACCAGTAAATAAATTGCACCCGCACGACTGCCATAGTGAATATAACGGCGCATCCCGTTAAATGTCGTGGGTTTTTTGATGGCGATCAATATTATCAATACTGCTGCTGCAGAGAGTAAACGGATTGCGGTAAAACTGACCGCGTCTACTTGTTCAACAGCTAATGCTAATCGACAAAGTACCGAGTTTGCTGCAAAAGCAAAAAGAGCAATAAGGCTATAACTAAAGATTTGTAAGTGGTTCAAAATTGCTCCGATTCACTGTTTATAGTAGTAACCAAGTGGCGGTGCCTAGAAAGGCAAAAATACCCACTACATCAGTGATGGTCGTCAATATTACACTCCCAGCTAAAGCGGGATCGATATTCAACCTACGCATGATCATAGGTAAACTTGCGCCAGCTAGACCTGCGGCAATCATATTAATCATCATGGCAAAGGCAATTACCGCACCTAACATAAAGTCTTGTTTCCATAAGGCTATAACAGATGCAATTAGTACCGACCAAATAATGCCATTTAAAAAGCCTATCGCTAATTCTTTGCTCAATAACCAGCGCGCATTACGGGCGGTAACATGACCTAATGCCATCCCTCGAATGACGAGTGTTAGGGTTTGATTACCCGCAACCCCACCCATACTAGGTACTATGGTGTTAAGTATGGCCAACACAGCCAGCTCACTCAGTGTTGCTTCAAACATATCACTTACCGCAGCCGCCATTAACGCGGTAAATAAGTTAACACCAAGCCACAAGGTCCGACGTTGAGTACTTTTAACGACAGGCGCAAAGGTATCCTCTTCATCGTCTAAACCGGCCATGCTCATCATAGAATGTTCGGCATCTTCACGAATGATATCTACCACATCATCTATGGTAATTCGGCCTACTAAATGGTTGTTACTATCCACTACAGGGGCAGATAGCCAATTGTAACGTTCAAATAAATTGGCGACTTCACCATCTTCCATATCCACAGGGATAGAAATTGAGTCTTTAATCAATGATTCAACTGGGGTGTCGGGGGCAGCGGTAATTAATTTAGTAATGGCCACCCCTCCCATTAATTTGTCTTCACTGTCTACCACATACAAGGTATCGGTATGTTCTGGCATTTCACCCTTTAGTCGTAAATATCTTAAGATGACGTCTACATTAATTTTGGGTCTTAGCGTAATAGTGTCGGTATTCATGATGAAACCGGCAGTTTCTTCACCGTAAGACAGGCCTAGTTCAGCCCTTTGCCGATCTTGCTCGTCCATGGTCGCCAATAGGTCTTGGGAAACCGATTCAGGTAGAGTGCTGAGGGTTTCAACCAAATCATCAGTATCCATCTCTTCGAGTGCATCTGTGATTTTTTCTGGCAGCATGGTATTGATGATGCCATTACGAACGTCTTCAGATAACTCTTCTAGAACATCACTATAAAGCTCGGGTTCAATTAATGGCCACAGCACTAAACGATTACGACTGCGGCTCGATTCTAAAAGTAAGGCAATATCGCAAGGCTGCAACTGTTGCAGCATTTCTTTAACTAGTCCTGTATTGTCATCTTCTAATGCATCATCGATAGCATGAAGTTGGCTTTTTGTACTTTTAGCTTCGAAGGTCTCAGGCATGGCTTACTAATTATTATCCAATTGAATTAACAGAGAATGAAATAGATATAGGGTATTGATTTTAGGCAACTAGTTTAATCGAAACCTACTGCTATATCAGTACAAATTTTCTGAAGTTTTTGTTAAAAAAGTAAAGTTGAGTAATTTATCGGTTTAATACCTTATATGGCCCCTCTCCCATTGCAAGACATCATTTTGATCAATTAACAAAATCCATTGCTGCCATATATTCGGCTTTTTATAAGCGTATCTATCCGTTATAGCTTTAATGGTTGTTCGCATCTTACTATCTTATTAATCCGGCGGCCTCGAAGACCCTTGATACTATCTGATTGAAGTAAGACGGTTATGAACTGTTAATCAACACCTTGTTGTCTTTTGCAATTTGTCGATAGGTTTTCACTTATTTGAGCGCTTTCTTAATGGGCTGCTTTATTTACATTAACTGGCAAGTAGTCTAGCTGATAATGCAACATGGCCCATGCCATTCTGGCCATTTTGTTGGCTAATGCCCCACAGGCTTTACTGAAACTCATACAGGTTAACCATTCCCGCCACCAACGACTCACGCTGTCATCTTTATCGCCGATATGCCTCTGTGCTGCTCGTGCGACATTAATAAATTGTGTGCCTAAATACGTATTCCCTCGCTTACTGATACCCAATAATCTTGGATTATCACTAGTGGTATGTTGCTTGGGAACTAAAGAGTGCGCTGTATTTCTTTTTTGACACTCGCTCTCTATCATTCATGAACACTAAACGAAAAACAGACGTCGCAGTATCTAATCCAATTGTCATTTTACTCATGTGACCCTCTGTGACTTTGATAGTTAATGACAGCACTATCTTGGCACATTACGATGCCCTTATGGGGGGAGGGGGAAACAGAAAAAACAGCGTTATGGATAAAGCAAAAGCAACGCCAAGACTACTCGTTAAAGTGCTAATTGAGATTACAAAGTTACTCTAAACTAATCCTTAGCATCCCCCGTCTAATGTCGTGGCGAGGGACTATTGGTTTGAGTTTGGGTATTCATATTAAAAACTAGCACAGAGTGATAGTTTGAATTTTCTTCCATAGATAGCGTTTGAGGACAATGCATCTGGAACAGCATTATATGTCCGTAACTCGCTTTCTAGTAGGTTGGTTGCTTCAATTCTATGACTGTTGCTTAAACCGATCCTGGGTTAGTTAGCGGGAGGTGGCTCAGTTTGGCTAAAGGTTTGTAGTCTGCTTTTTTCAAGCGCGTCAATGGTTTCCGAGATGTTACCACTTTCAATAAATTTAGCCAAAATACGCATTGCCTTATCAGAAAACGCTTTCGTTGTATCTCTGTCTAAGTATTGGCTAAAGCCTACAGCCTGTTTCAAAATGTGTTGCCCTTTGTATAGAAAGTAGTGAGGCTTAGTTTTAGTGGCTTGATTGGTGGGTATAAAATGAGCCATTTCGCTTAGAATTTCTTGTGCCTGAGGTTGTGACAAAAAATAAAGAAACTGCTTAGCTTCAGCTTTGTTGTTGCTTGATGCAGGAATGACAAACATATCTGTAGGGGCTTCTTCTGCAACTGCAACATGTGGCTTTATTGTGGGAAACCGGAAAAATTTAATGTCATCTCGCATTGCCGGTGATATTTGTGTGGTGATGAAATTGCCAGCTAAAATCATCCCTGCTAAATCTCGATAGAGCAGAGGAATTATATGTTTAAAAGTGAAGGAATTAGAATTTCGAATAAAACATTGGTTGTCTAATAGTTCCTTCCAATAGGCAAATACTTCGCGGATTTCAGCACGATTGAAAGAGAGGTGCCCTTGTAACAACTGCATATGAAATTTTAGGCCATTAATTCTAATGTTTAAGTAATCAAACCACCCAGCTGCTGGCCAAGGTTGTTTAGTGCCTATGGCTATGGGAATAACTTTCTGAGCTCTTAAGGTTCTACAACTTGCTAAAAATGTGTGCCATGTGGTGGGAATATCGATAGCGAACTTTTTAAATACAGACTCTTTATAGTAAAATCCCCAGAAACCTGTGGCATAGGGAATCGCATATTGATCTTGATCGACAGACACTAGTGATTTCATATCTTTGGAGTAATGGCTACCAACATTTGTGTGTTGCCAAAGGTCAGTGACTGGCTCCAACCAGCCTAAATTTGCGTAGTCAGTTAAGCGAGCGGCCCAAGGCCAATTTAAAACATCGATGTACTTTGAATTTTTATCCCAAAGGCTATAATTTTCTTTAAAATTAGCATCGTCACTAGAGATATACCGAATTTCAATGTGCGGATATTTCTTATTAAATAAACTAGCAATGTTTTCAAAAGCATTTCTTTGATCGGTGCTAAAAATTAATATAGCTACGGTTAATGTCGTTTTTTCAGGTTGAGCTCTACTAAATTGTGAAAAGAGTATTGACGCCAATAGCAATATCACAGTTACCGTACACCTACCATTTTTTGGGAGTAACATTCTATACATATCAGCTTTTCCAAATGGTTCGATCAATAAAAGGATAGCTTATAGATATGCCTGCCGTGACTTTTCTTTTTGTGCGTCCACAGAGTCCATTGGGGCGGTAAATAAAATTGGCTGCTACAAAAGTTAGTCGTTCAAGCGGGAGGCATTATTTAGACTGCAATGATTATCGCAGATTGCCCTTGGTAGTGTGTAACTTCCGGGCACTAAGTGGAGGCGTTTTATGCATAGTGCTTAAATGGGCTACTCTTCTTCGTTAAAATACTTAGCAACTAAGTTTTCAACTGCATCTAGGGCTTCTTGAGCATCGGTTCCTTCACTGACTACTTTAACTTCTTCACCTTGGTGGCTTTCTAGCATCATTAAACCCAAAACGCTGTTAGCCGAGGCCTGTTTGTCGCCTTGATGTAAGGTTATTTCAGCATCGAATTTAGTCGATAGTTGTACTAATTGTGTGGCAGCGCGAGCGTGCAGTCCTAGCTTATTTACGATAAGCAGTGTCTTTTCTATCCTTGGCATAAGCTACTTATTTAATTCACGATGGCGTATTTGCACATCTGGGTGAGCATCGCTGAAATTCTTCGCTAAGGTTTCAGTGACATAAACTGAACGATGTTGGCCGCCAGTGCAACCAATGGCAACGGTGACATAACTGCGATTGTTGCGCTCTAAGTGGGGTAACCAAGTAGAAATGAGATTCTGAATTTGCCAAATAAATTTAGTCACTATGGGTTGTGAACCTAAAAATATTTGCACTGGGCTGTCTAGTCCGGTCAGGTGCTTTAAATCGGGCTCCCAATGAGGATTGGGCAAAAAGCGCCCATCAAATACATAATCAGCATCTTTGGGGATGCCATGCTTAAAACCAAATGATTCGAATACAAGTACCAGTCTAGAACTTTTTTACCTAAGATTCGCTCGCGAACAATCTCGGCCAACTGGTGTACCGACAGTTGGTCGGTGTCTAAGTATAGATCGGCACGCTCGGCAATAGGAGCCAGAAGCTGTCCTTCTGCTTGGATCGCAGCAGATAACGACTTGTTCTGTTTCGATAGAGGATGTAAGCGTCTGGTTTCACTAAAGCGTTTAATCAGAATGTCGTCGCTGGCATCTAAATAGAGTATGGTTAAATTCCAAGTAGCCGGGAGGTAGTCAAGGATCTCAACTAACTCATTGGTGTCTTTAGGTAAGTTTCGCACATCAATGCTAACAGCCACCTGATCATATTCGTCGACCACTGTATGGGTGAGTGTGGGTAACAAATTTACTGGAATATTGTCTACACAGTAGTAGCCAAGATCTTCTAGGGAGCGTAGCACCACAGATTTACCTGAGCCTGATCGTCCGCTGATAATTATGAGTTTCATTTAGCTCATTACCTCAAATAATTCCTGATTAGTTTTGGCGTCTCGTATTTGTTGCAAGGTGTCTTTGTTGGTTAATTTCTGTGCGATAGCAGATAACGTACCTAAGTGCTCACTTGCCTGTTCTTCTGGTACTAAAATAGCGATGAAAATATCAACAGGAAGGTTGTCTATTGCATCATAGGGAATAGGCGATTCGCTGGTGACGACTATTGCTAAAACGTTTTCAAGGCCTTTTAAGCGGCCATGAGGTAACGCAATACCGTTACCAATACCAGTGCTGCCCATTTTTTCTCTGGACATTAAACTCGCGAGTATTGTGCCTTGATCGATGTTAGTCACAACTTGAATGGCGGTTTGACTGATGAGTTCAAGTATTCTTTTTTACTACTGCCCTGAACTGCACAAAGTGTGCAGTCAGGATGGATAATGCTTTTTAATTCCATTACAGCCTCTAATGCTTGGTGTTAATGGCGTTTGACTTTTTCCTTATGTTTAATCACTTGACGATCAAGTTTATCGATTAAACCATCTATTGCTGCATACATATCTGAGTGCTCAGATGTTGCAAACACCTCTGATCCGCTGAGGTGAACGGTAGCTTCGGCTTTTTGATTCAGCTTCTCTACATTTAATATAACGTGCACATTATTAATGTGTTCAAAATGTCGCTCTAACTTAGTGAATTTAGTGTCTACATAGTTTCTTAAAGAATCTGTAATATCTACGTGATGACCAGTAAGGTTAATTTGCATATTGCCTATTCCTTCTAAATTTCGCCTACAACAGGCTTTTACGTTGGTTAGATGGGGGGATCAACAATGATTCCCGGTACTTTGCTATTGTCCGCCGTGCCACTTTAATACCTTGGTCGGCCAACAATTGAGCAATTTTACTGTCGCTTAGTGGTTTGCTAGGCTTTTCAGCAGCGACTAGTTTTTTGATCAATGCCCTTATGGCAGTTGATGAGCATTCTCCGCCTGCGTCTGTGGCTACATGGCTAGAGAAAAAATACTTAAGTTCAAAAATGCCTCGAGGTGTATGCATGTACTTCTGGGTGGTAACCCTTGAAATAGTTGACTCATGCATATCTACCATTTCCGCTACATCGTTTAACACCATTGGTTTCATCATTTCCGGGCCGTGCTCAAAAAAGCCCATTTGTTGCTGCACTATACAATTAGACACTTTAAGTAGCGTTTCGTTGCGGCTTTCCACACTTTTTATAAACCACTTAGCTTCTTGTAGATGAGATCGAATAAATTGGCCATCAGAACTGTTTTTAACGTTCTTGCTCATGGCTGCGTATTGTTGATTAACATTTAGTTTGGGCAGGCTGTCTGGGTTTAACTCTACGGCCCAGCGACCATTCTTTTTACTCACCGATACGTCTGGAATGACATATTCTGGCTCACCGGTTACAACCGCTGTGCCCGGGCGTGGATTTAAGGTTTGCAACAAGCGCATGGCTTCACGTAGTTCATCTTCTTTCAATCGAGTTTTACGCATGAGCGTACGATAGTCTTTACTACCAATTAGATCACAATAGTCGGTGATCAGCATTTTGGCTTCTTCAAGCCAAGGGGTGTCGGCAGCAAATTGCTTAAGCTGAATCAATAAACACTCTTGCGCGCTTCTGGCGCCAGAGCCAATAGGATCGAGCATTTGAATACGTTTTAGAACAACTTCTACTTCATCCAGTTCAATTTCTTCGTCATCCATACTCGCCAGTACTTCTTCAGTACTAATGGTTAGATAGCCGCCTTCATCGATCGAATCTATTATGGCTACGGCAATGGCTTGGTCTGTGTCACTGAAATGGGTTAGGCGTACTTGCCAAAGCAGATGATCTTGAATATTGTCGGTGGTTTCACCTTGGAATACTTGGTCGTCGTCCATTGCTGGGCCTGAGCTACTAGAGGTAGACGGGGCCGGTGCCGATGATGCGCTTAAATATTCATCCCAGGTACTGTCTAAAGGCAAATCTTCAGGAATATCATTGTTTTGTAAGGCATCACCAGACTCTATATTATCGACATTAACTTCCGCCGTGTCATTCGCACCATTTGCGTCATGATTGGTTTCTAATGCCTTGTCACCACCTGTATTATCTACTTGTTCATCAACTTCAAGCAGAGGGTTAGAATCAAGTGCTTCTTGTATCTCTGTTTGCAGGTCAAGTGTAGACAATTGCAGAAGCTTAATTGCTTGCTGCAACTGTGGTGTCATTGTGAGTTGTTGGCTAAATTTTAATTGTAAAGAGGGTTTCATTTACTTCTTATACTTATTTCTGTTGATATCAGCCGAGCTAATCGAAGGCCTAACTATAGCCTGAATTGCTCACCCAGGTATACATCTCTTACACGTTGATCACTTAAAACTTCTTCGGCAGTACCCGATGCTATCAGTTCACCATGGCTAACAATGTAAGCTTTTTCACATACGTCTAGCGTTTCCCGTACATTATGATCAGTAATTAATACACCAATTCCTCGATCACGCAAATGTTGAATGATTTTTTTTATGTCGTTTACTGAAATAGGGTCAACACCGGCGAAAGGTTCATCTAGTAAAATAAACTCAGGATCAGCTGCTAAAGCGCGAGCAATTTCTACTCGTCGGCGTTCACCACCAGACAAACTCATACCTAAGCTGTTGCGAATATGGTTGATATTAAACTCGTCGAGTAATGAATCGGCTTGTTGCTCTCTTTGTTCTTTAGATAGTTCCTTGCGCGTTTGCAATATCGCCATCAAGTTTTGATAAACCGTGAGTTTTCGGAATATAGAAGCTTCTTGAGGTAAATAACCAATGCCTTGGCGCGCACGAACATGCATCGGCTCTAACGTCAGTGCCTGTTGATCGATATAAATTTCACCTTTGTCTAGAGGAACTAGACCCACGATCATATAAAAAGTGGTCGTTTTGCCTGCGCCATTTGGACCCAATAAACCTACTATTTGTCCAGTTGAAACTTCTAGGCTGACATCCCGTACAACTTGCCGAGATTTATAAGATTTAGCTAAATGTGTGGCTTTTAATTGGGCCATTAAGGTTGTGATTCCTGTTGTTTGGCGGCGTTACTTTCAGAAGTAGATTCAGGTTGGAATATCGTGATAACACGGCCACTTTCTTGATTGTTACCTTGAGCGATAATTTGTTCAAGCTCCATATTAAACAATATTGAATTTCCTTTTACGCTGCTCGAGTTTTGCTCGATTAGTGCATCACCATCAAGTGACAATGAACGCGTGGCGCGTTTATACATAATTTGATTGGCTTTTGCTTTAACTGTGCTGCCATCTTCTTGTTGTTGTGAATATTCCGCTGGATTTCCGCTAGCAATGAAGACTTCTTTGCCTTCACCTAAACTGGCGTCAACCTGAACTTCGTCGGCTTTTACCATTAAGGTGCCTTGGCTAATTTGTACATTGCCTCGATATATTGCCTGTTTATTGATACCGTCACCTTCTTGATAATTGGAGGCAACTTTTATTGTTTTAGTAAAGTCTTCTTTGCCAGCAAAACTAGAGGCTGAGCTCAAGAAAACTAGGACTAAACTAGTTTTGAGGAGATGGCTGGTAAACGGTTTTAACATGATCTAATAACTCGTATCTTTGGGTTTCAAGGCTAACGGTAAAACCGTTGCTGTTAATGACATAATTCGGACCGACAATTTCTACAGCCTGATCTGAGGTCATGGTTTTGTCTATCAAGTTTATTTCGACAAATTGTGTGCGTATAATTTGCATATAACCATCGTCATTCAGACTTTTTATTTCTACATCGGTTTCAAATTGTAAGCGTTGGTCTTCATACAATGTACCTTCTTGGGCATTTACTTGCCATGGATGACGAGTTTGAGAATACAATAAATACTCTGGTCGCTTAAAAAGGGTGAAGCCCAGTAAATCGTAGTTTTCCATATACTCAGCAAATACTTGATGATTAATATTACCGGTTTTATCGTAAAGAGTGCTACGCATTTTCTTAGCTTGGTAGTTAGGGATCCATGCTTCTTCGGTTTGTGTTACTGGCAAGTCTTGTTCTTTTTTCAACCAACCCGGTAAGCTAAGGCTTAAGGCAAGTATAAATAATAGCGCGATACATATGGTTGTTCGGTTCATACGCTAGAGCCGTGGATGAGTTTTAATTGGTTGTTGGCTAGTAAAATTAAATCGCATAATTCTCGTACTGCACCAAATCCGCCTTTTGTTTGGGTAACGTAATCAGCATGCTGAGCAACATATGGATGACCATCTTGTACACAAACACTTAAATTTGCAGCGTTAAACATGCCTACATCTGGCATATCATCACCAATGGCCGCGGTTGCACTTACAGGTATAGCAAGCTTAGCTTGTAACTTTTGGAGAGCCGGTTGTTTGTCTTCACAGCCTTGTAAAATGTGCTTCACCCCTAAAGCTGTCATGCGATTTTCGACCATATTCGAACTACGTCCAGTGATGATGGCGACTTGTACGCCTATGTTCTGTAGCGCCTTTATGCCATATCCATCTTTAGTATGAAATGCTTTAAGTTCTTCGCCGTCTTGGCCCATGTAAATTCGGCCATCGGAAAAAACCCCATCTACGTCGCAAGCCAACAATTTAACGGCTTTTAGTTGCTGCATTAATACATGACTGATTGGGCCATAAGGCGTCTCGATAGAAGGCATTAGATGATGCCTGCTTGCAGTAATATTTGCATGTTGATTGCCCCTATAGGCTTGTTGTTAGCATCGGTGACAAACAAAGAGTTGATCTTGTGCTTTTGCATAAGTTGTAACACTTCGGCAGCTAGCATGTCTGGTGACGCTGTAATGCTGTTGCTAGTCATAATTGCTTGTATCGTGGTTTGGTGTACATCAATTTTGTTGTCGAGCACTCTGCGTAAGTCGCCATCGGTAAATATACCTAATAACTGGCCATTAGTATTAACTATTCCCGTCATGCCGAGTGCTTTTTTCGATATTTCAACCAGAGCTTGGCGCAGCGTCTGTTCAGGTGCAACTAGTGGCAAGCAATCCCCTTTAACCATAATGTCGTGTAATGACAAGAGTAGTTTCTTACCTAATGAGCCTCCTGGATGAGATAGAGCAAAGTCTTCAGAGGTAAACCCTCGTTCATCTAATAACGCCACCGCAAGCGCATCTCCCATTACCAAGGTGGCTGTGGTGCTAGAGGTGGGAGCTAAACCTAGAGAACAGGCTTCTTTTTCCACTTTGATACACAGGTTAATGTCTGCGTATTGACCTAAAGTAGATTTAGCGTTTGAGGTCATTGCTATGATTGGCACACCTAAGCGTTTTACTACCGGAATTAAGGCTAATAACTCAGCTGTATCTCCGGAATTGGAAATGGCGAGTAGAATGTCTTGCTCGGTCAACATGCCTAAGTCACCGTGGTTGGCTTCTGCTGGGTGCATGAAAAAAGCTGGCGTGCCGGTGCTCGCAAGCGTCGCTGAAATTTTATTGCCTATGTGCCCAGACTTCCCCATGCCGCACACAATGACTTTACCTTTGCAGGACAACATGAGCTTGCAAGCTTGTTCAAAAGACTCATCCACATATTGGGTTAAGTTTTCAATGGCTTGTTGTTCTATGGCTAACACTCTTAAGGCTGAATCAATAAACATAATAAATGACTTACATTATCTAAACAGTAAATATTGGTAGCCCACGAAACAGGCTATAAGGCAAAAGCCTTCGACTCGATTGATACGTCGACTGCCTCTAAAATTAAAGCTAAAGACCAGTAACAATGCCGTGAGGCCTAACATCACATAACTATCGCGGGTCGCAGCATTTACGTCAATTGCGCCATAGGTGCAATGATGCCAAGGCATAGCCAACACGGCGAGTATGTTAAAAATGTTCGAACCAATAATATTCCCTAAAGCAAGGTCATCCTCGCCCTTGAGTACACCTGCAATACTTGCTGCTAATTCTGGCAAACTGGTGCCTATTGCAATTATGGTAAGCCCTATGACAAGTTCACTTAAGCCAAAGTAACGAGCAATGGTTTCAGCAGAGCCCACCATGAAATAAGCACTTAAGGGTAATAAGATCATACCAACGATTAACCAAAACACGGCTTTGGATGTTGCCACGCCAGCAGGAATTTCGCTTTCTGTCTCAGGTTGTAGTGGATCGCCTTTTTCCATGTTCAAAGACATCCAGGTTAAACCACCAATCACACTGAAAAATAAAACCATCAACGTAATGCCCTCAAATCTAACCAATTCAAAATCAGAAAGAAAGTAAACGGCCAGTAAAGACACGGCCAGCAGCAATGGCATTTCTTTTTTCAAAGTACTAGATGCAATGGATAAAGGTTTGAGTAGAGCGGTAATCCCTAAAACAAGTGCAATATTGGTTATGTTTGAGCCTAAAGCATTACCAACGGCTGTATCTGTAACGCCATTAAAAGATGCGGTCGCGGAGACCATTATTTCTGGGGCAGAAGAGCCCATTGCGACAATTGTTAAGCCTATTATCATAGGCGAAACCCCAATGTTTCTTGCTAGCACAGAAGCGCCAAAAACAAATCTATCAGCCGCCCAACTTAAAACAACTAACCAGATAACAAAATACCCTGCTTCTAATATCACAAATGTCCACTTCTAATAATCATATGAGCTTATCGCTAATTGTCGCAAAAAGTTCACGGGTTGCATACGAAAGAAAGAATAAAAAAAACAACTGTAAAATATGTTTGTAACTTTTTACTCTTTAACCGGTCTATTGATGACACGTATTTGTTGGCAGATATAAGTACAATTATGGTTGAAAACAAGAGGGGCATGCTGAAGGTGTTGAGTACTCCTTCGTTTTTTTCAAAAAATTACAATTTTCTTACAGATTTTAGACAGTCGTTAAGCCATCATTCAGCTTAAGAGTTATTGAATATACTTTGTTACTTTTTGTTTTGTTCTTTTGAAAGGAAAGCGCATACAATGTGCAGCATAAAATCGGGTTGATTTTTAACCTTTACTATAGTTTTGATACGGAACCCCCTCTATTAATGGAAAATTTGATTGAAATTGACAATCTTACGTTTAGCCGCAGTGGGCGAATTATCTACGATGATATTTCAATGCGGATTCAAAAAGGTAAAACCACGGCCATAATGGGGCCTAGTGGGATCGGTAAAACCACCATGCTCCGACTTATGGGCGGGCAACTCACACCGGATAAAGGTGATATTCGTTATAAAGATGAGTCCATACCTAATATGAGTCGACATAGGTTGTTTGAAGTACGTCGGCAAATGAGTATGTTGTTTCAAAGTGGCGCACTTTTTACTGACATGTCTGTATTTGACAATGTGGCCTTTCCTTTACGTGAACATACTAAATTATCTGAAACACTGATCAATACAGTTGTGATGTTAAAATTGCAAGCTGTAGGTCTAAGAGGAGCGGCACAATTGATGCCAGCTGAACTCTCTGGTGGTATGGCAAGACGCGCAGCCTTGGCCAGAGCTATTGCTCTAGATCCTGAACTGATTATGTATGACGAACCTTTTGCCGGCCAAGACCCTATTTCGATGGGGGTGTTAGTCAAATTGATTAAAGCATTAAATGATGCATTGCAGCTTACAAGTGTAGTAGTGACGCACGATGTGACTGAAGTTCTGACTATTGCCGATTACATTTATATTTTGGCCGAGCGTAAAGTGATTGGCAGTGGCACGCCTGATGAAATTCGTAATAGTGATTCACCATTAGTGCAACAGTTTTTATTGGGTCAAGCAGATGGTCCTGTACCTTTTCATTATCCTGCGTCTGATATTAAAAATGCATTTCTAGGCGGTGAATTATGAATTGGTTAGCCCAAATCGGGGCGTCTACGATAGATCGTATTACTATTTTCGGCCGAGCTTTTTATATGTTGTGGGGCGCAATTATTGCTAAGCCTCAACCCAGTAAGCTCGTTCCCTTGACTATCAAGCAGCTACACGTGGTTGGTGTGCAGTCTTTGTTAATCATCATTGTGTCAGGTTTGTTTATTGGCATGGTCATGGCGCTGCAAGGCTACACTATTTTAGTCGGCTATGGTGCTGAGGGCAGTTTAGGGCCGATGGTTGCGCTTTCTTTGTTACGAGAGTTAGGGCCCGTGGTGACTGCTTTATTGTTTGCTGGGAGAGCTGGCTCAGCACTGACTGCTGAAATTGGTTTGATGAAAGCAACAGAACAACTGAGTAGTTTAGAAATGATGGCGGTAGACCCGTTACGCAGAGTGATCGCACCTCGCTTATGGGCTGGTATTATTTCTATGCCTATGCTGGCCTTGATTTTTAGTGCGGTTGGTATTCTAGGTGGACACTTAGTTGGCGTTGATTGGTTAGGCGTTGATGAGGGAAGTTATTGGTCGATTATGCAATCAACTGTTGATTGGAATAAAGACGTGATGAATGGTGTAATTAAGAGTTTTGTATTTGCGTTTGTTATCACCTGGATAGCGACATTCAAAGGGTATGACTCTGTGCCCACATCAGAAGGTATTAGCAAGGCAACAACTGAGACAGTGGTGTTCTCGTCGTTAGCTGTTTTAGGGTTAGATTTTATTCTAACTGCATTAATGTTCGGAATTGAGTAAAGGAAATGGGAATGAAATCCAGAAAAGCAGAATTGATGGTAGGTTTTTTTGTGGTGTTAACTATTGCTGCTGGCTTGCTATTGGCGTTAAAAGTCGCGAATCAAGGTATGTCTAACACCGGTGAAAGTTATGTATTGTTCGCTAAGTTTGACAATATCGGCGGGTTAAAAGAGCGCTCAGCAGTAAAAGTTGGCGGAGTCACCGTTGGGCGAGTTGATAGTATCACGCTTGATCACGAAGATTTTACTCCAGTTGTGGCTATGAGTATCTCTTCAGAGTTTAAAACATTTCCAGAAACCAGCTCTGTCGCCATTTTAACTTCGGGTCTGTTAGGTGAGCAATACATTGGTTTTAATCCAGGGTTTGCTATGGACGGTATTGAAAATTTAGCTGATGGTGACTACATAGAAGACACTAAATCAGCATTGGTATTAGAAGATCTAATCGGCCAATTCTTGTTTGGCAAAAACGATTAAGATAGTAAGGAGAATGTAAAGTGTTAAAACGATTCACTCAATTATTAGCCGGTGGCTGTTTGTTACTCTCGTCTGGTTTTGTGCAGGCCGAAGAAACGAATCCATATGAAATGATTCAACAGGTAGCGAATAAGACTTTTGCACGAATTAAAAGTGAAAGGTCTGAAATAGAAAAGAACCCTGAATTATTACGCACCATCATGGAAGACGAATTATTGCCTCATATTGATTATAATTTCTCTGCATTAAAAGTGCTTGGCAATAACTTCAAAAAAGTACCTAGAGATAGAATTCCAGAATATATCGCGGTATTTCGCTCTTATTTAATCACGACTTATGCCAGTGCTTTGTCCTATTACAAAAATCAGCAAGTAGAATTTCAACCTACTAAAGAGCTAGATGATGAAACAGCAATAACGGTACGTGCCATTATTAAAGATCAGAATCGACCAGACATTAACCTCTCGTTTAAATTACGAAAAAACAAACGAACCAATGAATGGAAAACTTATGACATGGTAGCCGAGGGCATTAGTATGCTGTCCAGTAAGCAAAGTGAGTTTGAGTCTATTTTACGTAAAGACGGTATACAAGCTGTGATTGATTCGATGAAAAGCGCCATTGACAAACCGCTTGTCTTAGAATCGAAGTAAAAAGGAAATAGTGGTGAAAGAGTTAATGGTGGTTGCGCAAAGTGAAGGTCATTTTTTACTGCAAGGCGATTTAAATCGAGATACGGTTCCTAATAGTCGTCAACCGCTGCAGGAGCTAATAAAGTTTCATCAAAGTACACCAAGTAAATCAGCGACGTTAGATATGTCGGGTATTGTTCATGCAGATACCACAGGTTTAGCTTGGTTGCTTAACTTACTAAAAGACTGTCAGCAGCGAAATATAGAGCTAGAAATAGTCGGTACTCCTGAAACTTTGGTGAATTTGGCAAAAATTAGCGACGTTGATGCGCTTTTATCGCTACAATAAGCAGTTATTTACTACATTGGATTGACTATGGATACGCAACAAATTGAATCGTTATTATTAGAAACCTTAGGCTTAGCCGAGGTTCACGTGAGCGGCGAAGGTTCGCATTTTCAAGTGATAGCGGTAAGTGACAAATTTGAAGATATGAGCCGAGTGAAAAAGCAGCAGTTTGTTTATGCACCTTTAGCCGAAAAAATTGCTGAAGGCGTGATGCATGCTGTGTCTATCAAAACTTTTACTGAAACCCAGTGGAAAAGAGAAAAGTTATTTAATCTTCCTCAGTAGTTATTCTCTGTATTTGCTTCCCTCCAGTTCTTATCTAAATAGAGTATTTTAATGGACAAATTAATTATAGAGGCCTGCGCGCCTCTGCATGGCACTGTGACTATCTCTGGTGCAAAGAACGCGGCTTTACCCATTTTAATGTCAAGCATTCTGGCTGACTCAACTTGCTATTTTGATAATGTACCCGAGTTAAGAGATATCCACACTAGCTTAGCGTTGCTTAGTGAGCTAGGGGCTAAAACAGAGCGCATAGACGGACAATCAGTTGTTATTGATCCTAGTTCGATTAATAACTTTAATGCCTCATACGAACTAGTAAAAACCATGCGCGCTTCGATTTTGGTACTAGGCCCGCTATTGGCTAAGTTTGGTCAAGCTACGGTTTCTTTGCTTAGGAGGCTGCGCAATCGGTGCAAGACCTGTGAATTTGCATTTGCAGGGGTTGGAGCAAATGGGCGCGATTATCGACGTAGATAGCGGTTACATTCAAGCTAAAGTTAACGGCAGATTACAAGGCGCGCATATTTTTATGGACGTGGTGAGTGTTGGCGCGACTGAAAACCTAATGATGGCTGCTTGTTTGGCTGAGGGTGAAACGATTTTAGAAAATGCCGCCCGAGAGCCAGAAATCGTTGACTTGGCGAACTGTTTGAATGCTATGGGCGCAAAGGTACAGAATGCTGGTAGTGATAAAGTCACTATTCAAGGAGTGGAAACCTTATCTGGATGCCGCTATAAGGTGCTGCCTGATAGAATTGAAACCGGGACTTTTCTCATCGCTGGAGCGGTGACTGGTGGCAAAATTCGTTGTGAAAATGCGGCCCCTCACACCTTAGATGCAGTGCTAGATAAACTTACTAAAGCGGGGGCCAAACTAACGGTTGGTGATGACTGGATCGAGCTAGATATGACCGGTCAAGAATTAAAAAGTGTTAATATTAAAACAGCTCCTCACCCCGGTTTTCCTACTGATATGCAAGCGCAATTTGTGGCGCTAAATTGTCTAGCCCAAGGGACAGGCGTGGTTACCGAAAACATTTTTGAAAACCGTTTTATGCATGTTCCTGAATTGCAGAGAATGGGGGCCGAAATCTCACTGCAAGGTCATAGTGCGGTATGTGATGGCAAGTCCACGTTAAAAGGGGCGCAGGTTATGGCCACGGATTTACGTGCATCCGCTAGTTTAGTTATCGCTGGTTTGGTGGCAGAAGGGCAAACTAAAGTTGATCGGATTTATCATTTAGATCGTGGTTACGAACATATTGAGCGCAAACTAAATGGCTTAGGTGCGAATATTAAAAGGGTAAATGAGTAATTTACCCTAGCAGCGGTAGTGGACTAAATCTCTAGTTCGCCTACTATCATTTGAAGAGTTCGCTTTTTACCACCACGGATAATGTCAAAGGTGATGGTCGAGCCTGGGGCGATATTGGTGATATAATTTAGCGTGTCACGAATACTTGTTGTAGGATGCCCGTCAACACTGACGACTATATCTTTAACTTGCAAGCCTCCTAACTCAGCCGGCCCACCTTGGCTAACTGCGGTTACTAAAATGCCGCCACTACCTGTGGGTTGTTGCTCTAAGGCAGTAAAGCCAAGGGCTCCTCGGGTTACTTTACCGTTTGAAATAATTTGTTCCATTACTTTTTTAGCTAACGAGTAAGGAATAGCAAATGACACTCCTTCGGCAGCTTCAACTCTATTTCTGCTAACCCGCGTTTTAAAATTCGCATTGGTAATGCCCAGTAAGTTGCCTTCGCTATCAACTAAAGCGCCACCAGAATTACCTTCACTGAGTACCGCATCGGTTTGAATGTAATCAAAATAGTTGTTCAAGCCGTTATTACTAATACGGCTGACTATGCCTTGAGTAACTGTTTGTCCTAAATTGTAAGGGTTGCCAATTGCCAGTACTACGTCGCCAACAGCATTAACGTTTTCACTTTGTTGCGGCACCACAGTTAAGTTTTCTTCTGAAATGCTTAATACAGCTAAATCAGTTATCGGGTCAAATCCAACAATCTGTGCTTCTGCTAAACGGCCATCTTGCAAACCAATCGTGATGATATTGTCTGTGCTAGTCACTGCGTTTTCGATTACATGTAAACAAGTCAGAATATATCCCTCTATGTTCATGATTACCCCTGAACCTAGATTGGTACGTTGCACTGGTTGTCGACGGTAATAACTTGAGGAATCTAAGCTCTCGCTGTAAACATTAACCACAGCTGGACCTGCTGAATTAACCGCATTGCTAAAACTTAACTTTTTGTTTTTCTTTTCTTTTTGAGAAAAAATATCTAAGGGGAGTCCACTACCTTCACGTAGATCGGGAACCAGCAGTAGAATGATCGAAGAAATGATCACGCCAATCATTATAGATTTTAGTAGAGATATTAACAGTCTTGGCACAAGCAATTGAGTCATTACAGGTCAGATGGCTGGAATAATAACACTGAAATCAAATAGTTGGTAGCGACTTGAAGGGACTGCATGCAAGTCGCTAATTATTTACCCATGCCACCTCAAAATGGGCATTTTAAATCTGTCATTTTGAGGCGGTTTGGCTAGCGGAGTTTAGCGAATAACTAAATAAATTGAAGCAGTGCCTCGCTTAATGTTGAGGGCGATAACACCTTTGCTATCTTCAAGTTCATTTCGCAGTTTAATCACAGTATCTACAGGTTTACGATTAACACCTATGATCACGTCACCGTCCTGTAAACCTATTCGAGCGGCAGGTGAACGACTTTGCAATTCAGAAATTACCACGCCGCTATCACCTTGCTTGGTCTTACCATTGGTTAATACTGCGCCTTCTAAAGCGGGATGGATTTCTTTCGCCGCGACGACTGCTTGAGTGGCATCACCTAGGGTGACATCTATCTGTTTACGCTTTCCTTTACGTAAAATAGTTAACTCAAGTTCGCTACCAGCGCCTTTACTGGCAATCTTCGCTCTTAATTCTTGGAAACTGATGATAGTTTTACCATTGATTTCAATAATAATGTCACCGGCTTGAATGCCACCTTTTTCCGCAGCAGAGTCTGGTTGTACTTCACTGACAAATGCGCCTTTAGTCACATCTAAATTCATCGCTTCAGCTAGACCAGAGTCGATATCTTGACCTGTAATGCCTAATAAGCCGCGTCGCACTTCACCGAATTCTATGATTTGATCGACTAAACTTTTCATCATATTGGAAGGAATGGCAAAACCAATGCCGACATTACCACCGTTGGGTCCAAATATCGCAGTATTTATCCCAACGAGCTCGCCGCGTAAGCTGACTAGTGCGCCACCTGAGTTTCCTCGGTTTATAGCTGCATCGGTTTGGATAAAGTCTTCGTAACCGCCAATGTTTAGACCAGAACGACCTAAAGCGCTAACAATACCAGAGGTAACTGTCTGGCCAATCCCAAAAGGGTTGCCTACTGCCACAACAAAGTCACCCACTCGTAAATTATCTGAATCAGCCAATGGTACGGCGGTTAATTCGTCGGGTTCGATTTTCAACAATGCGATGTCACTTTGCGCATCAGCACCTAATTTTTTGGCTTTGAATTCTCGACCATCGGTTAACTTGACCGTAATATCATCCGCATTATCCACCACGTGATTATTGGTCACCACGTAGCCCTTTTTAGCATCAATAATGACTCCAGACCCTAAGCCCTTAAACGGACGTTCTTGTACTTGTTCATTATTACCACCAAAAAAATGTCTAAACATTTCGGGCACGCGCTGGGTTGAAACCTGAGTGCCTTCTACTGAAATGCTAACAATACCCGGTGTCGTTTTGTCGAGCATTGGTGCTAAGCTTGGAATTTCATCTTTGTCGGTTGAAAAGAATGGTATGGCTGCCTGAGATGACAAGCTAATCGCAACAACACAACATGCTACCACTAAACGATTGATGACTTTATTCATCGATTACTATCTCCAATAACTAAATTAATAAACAACACAAAGAGTATATAGGGCGATAAAAAGTTCCTTATTTATTTTCTTTCTCGGTAAAACCTGCTGAACCTGAAAATAGACCAGAAGCCTCTGACGAGAAGTCCAAAGGTTGGACGTTCGCATTGTCTTTTTCTCGGCTAGGATCTTCGCTTTTATTGCGTAAATAGGTCGTAGCATGCTCACCAAAATAGTTTAGCTTCATGTTCTCATCCCCCGATTTTTGGGCGATGACGGTTTGTTCGTAGTGTAAAATTTGTTGATTCAATGCTTCAGATTGTTGGCTAAGCTGTTGCGCTATTTTCTTACTTTCTTGCAAGTGATGGATAGCTTGCTGTGCCATTAGTTCTTTCACTGTTTGTTCGTTTTTCTCACTGTCTTGACGTTGCTTTTCCTCGTCATTGAAATATTTTGCAACAAAGAAGCCAATCACTACGCCAACTACAAGTAATAATAAACCTACTAACCATTCCATAAAATCTCCTAATTTTAACTACTTCGCTAACTTGTTTTAAGTGTACAAGCGCAATATTTACCGATTATTGTTATTATACGCCCTGCATTTTCAATGCGGTCATTTTATTTGTATTCAAGTGTAAATTTTATGCCAGTTCACTAGGTTTGGATTGCACAATAAATGGTAGGAATGATTCAACCTATGATAAAACATACTCCTTGGCAGAAGTACCAAGCCGATTTGCTGGATGCTGATTTTCAGTATGACGCCGCTCAAGAGAACGCGGTTAATGAGCTGCAACGATTATATGAAGAATTAACACAACCCGAAAAAAAGTTAACTTGGCGAATTAAACTTCAATCTACTTTTGGTAAAGGTATGACTAAACCCTCTATTCAAGGGATTTATTTTTGGGGGAGTTGGCAGGGGGAAAACCTATTTAGTTGATACTTTTTACGAATGTTTGCCATTTGAGAACAAAATGCGCATTCACTTTCATCGCTTTATGCATAGAGTTCATCATGAGCTTAAAAAGCTAGGTGGTCAGTCAGACCCCTTAAAAACCATCGCGAAAATTTTTGCTAAAGAAGCTAGGGTCATTTGCTTTGACGAATTTTTTGTATCGGACATTACCGATGCGATGATTTTAGGTACGTTGATGCAAGAGCTTTTCGCTAATGGCATAGTATTAGTGGCTACCTCAAATATTGTGCCCGATGACTTATACAAAAACGGTTTGCAACGAGCGCGTTTTTTGCCTGCAATCGATTTAATCAATCAAAATACGCGAATAGTAAATGTAGACAGTGGTGTGGATTATCGATTACGTACTTTAGAGCAAGCAGAAATTTTTCACTATCCATTAGATGAACAAGCGAATGACAACTTACAGCTGTATTTTAGCCAACTGGCTCCTGATGCGGGCTCAAGTAAGCAAAATATTGAAATAGAAGGGCGTCTGATACCCTCGTTACAAAATGCTGATGGTGTCGTGATGTTTGAGTTTAGAGCGCTGTGTGATGGCCCAAGAAGTCAAACTGATTATATGGAAATTAGTCGCTTTTATCATTCTGTGCTTATCGCCAACGTTGAGCAAATGGGACAGGCTACTGATGATGTAGCTCGCAGGTTTATTGCTATGATAGATGAATTTTACGAGCGAAATGTAAAAGTGATTATGTCAGCAGAAGTGGCGATGGAGGATTTGTATACCCAAGGCCAGTTAAATTTTGAGTTCAGGCGTTGCTTGAGTCGCTTAAAAGAAATGCAATCTCATGATTACTTAGCTTCACAGCACGTAGCATAAATATCATAGACAATATTTGCTTTTGTACTCTGCCGTGAATATCGGTAAAATCCAACACACTAAGCCAAGTGGGCCTAATCAAGAATTAGAAGAGAATTGATAGATGGGAAGAAAATTTGAAGTTCGTAAAGTCTCTATGGCTAAAACAGCTGGAGCAAAAACGAAAGTATATTCTAAATACGGAAAAGAAATTTATGTGGTGGCTAAGAATGGCGGTACCGATCCCCAAGCCAACCTGTCTTTACGTCGTTTAATTGAAAAAGCGAAGAAAGACCAAGTACCTAGTCATGTTATCGAAAAAGCTATTGATAAGGCTGCCGGTGGTGCTGGCGAAGATTATGTACCCGCAAGGTATGAAGGTTTTGGACCTGGTGGCTGCATGGTAATAGTGGATTGTTTAACTGATAACAATAATCGAACGATTACCGATGTGCGTAACTGCTTTACCAAAACGTCGTCTAAATTAGGCGTAGAAGGCACGGTTGGCCATATGTTTGATCACCAAGCCGTGTTTGCGTTTGCCGGTGATGATGAAGATGCCATTTTAGAAATTTTAATGGAAGCTGACGTCGACGTGACAGAAGTTGAAAGTGAAGAAGGTGTAATTACTGTTTACGCCCCTCACACTGAATTTAACAGTACCCGAACAGCCTTAACTGATGCGATGCCAGATATACAATTTGACGCCGAAGAAATTACCTTTATTCCACAAACCGAATCTGAAGTAAGTGGTGATGACGTGGCAACGTTTGATAAATTTATGGACATGTTAGAAGACTGTGATGATGTGCAGCATGTTTACCATAATGCGGTTGTTAATCGCGATTAATGTCGGGGCTTAACAGAATATTTAACCTGAGTTCTGGATAAAAAGTATCGTTCGAACGAATTTAATTTAACATTATAATTCAATAGCTTAAAGTCATTTGTTTACATCAGTTTACTTAATGGCTTACTCAAAGACGAAATTTTTTGTGTATAACAAAAGGCGGATTATCGTACGTAATAACGTGTTATTGCTAGACAATCCAACGCCGCTAGACACAAAAAGAGCGTTATCGATAGTTTCGGCTTATCCAGTATTCGGGTTATTTAGTGTCTTCCTGTAAAAAATGCCAGTCAGTGAAGTTGACTGGCATTTTTGTATGGGGTGCATCATGCTTGGTGTAAAGTGGGCTTTTCGGTTGCTATAAATGTGCCTCATAAATCACGCTTAACCATTTCTTTAATTGTATGAGCCTTAACGAAATGATCAAGCTTATGAGTTTGGATCCACCATGTCGCTGCCTCCATCAGCAATTCGGGATTATCATTTTTATTCTTAAAAAATGCGTAGAAAGATAAACCTACATTGTCACCTTTAGTTGCAATTTTTTTGTCACAAACCTCGATGATTTTTGCTCTTAATTCCGTTCTCATAACCTAATTAGTTCACTAAATCCAATTGTATATAGAGAGTAATGATACACAAAATCCTGGGTTGAAATACAGGCTCTGCGGTAGCGGCTTCTTTCAGGGTCGTCGGTACTTAAAAGGGGCAAGCATTACTGCTCCGACACCTTGTACAAAAGACGCGGGATGCATTCTGAGAGAACACAGTTTATTATGGATTGATGAGAAATCTATCTAGTGCTCGGTGAGTACTGGCTCAATATAGGTGTAGTAGGCACCTGTATTGTCCCCATTGGCTAATTGCAAGTTAGTACTTATTTTTTGCTCACCAAGCGCTAAATCAACCGTGAAAACCACTTCCTTTGCATTGGGGGGACGACTTGTCTAAATGTTATCTCACCGAGTGTTAATTGGGCGTGGCTAATAGATAATTGTTTACTTGGGTACTGATAGAATTTAAAGGCTTGATCATGAATCTTAGGATCTATAGCAAAGTTCGGTGCAAGCGCGTTCATGGCTAAATTTACTTCATCAGGATAGCGGCGTAATCTAATTTGATATTTGCCTGCTTGCTCAACATCAATAACAGCGAAGCTTTTAGTAGCAAGCTTTCCAGCGCGGTTATCATGCTGGCTATAATACACATCACCACCTAATAAATTTTGTGTGGTAATTTTTACGCGTGGTTGTTTTTTAGGGTTGATAATAAATGGAGCATAATTATCGTCCGCTGCTTCAATATCTTGCCACCATAACTGGTAAGCGATGTTAAGCTCTTTAACCACATTTGGGTGCTGTTGACTTATATCATGCCGTTGGCCTGGATCATTATGAATATCATACAATTCATTACCCACCATGCGCCATTTATTGGTCATTACTGAGTAATCTTTATTTTTAATGAGCTTCCCTTCTCCAACACCTTTTATTGAACGACCTTGGTGATGAACAAAAAGTGTACGTTCTGGCGCTATGTTATCGGGGGATGAGTTTGCAACTAAGTACGGAGCTAAAGAAATACCGTCAAATTTTGTTGGTTTAGGCATAGTTAAATTACACAACTCAATTAGCGTTGGTAATAAATCAAAATGGCTAGTTAAGCCGCTAAAGTTCTGGCCTTTATTTAAACCACCTCTTGGCCAGTGCATAAATAACATCGCCCTATGCCCTCCTTCATAAACGGATGCTTTTTTACCTCGTAAACCAGCGTTATATCCTTGGATCGCCCAACCATTATTGCTTCGTTTGTCTTGTGGGTTTTTGAGTGTTGCTCCATGTCCGGTGCCATTGTCGTTAAGAAATAGTAAGAGGGTGTTTTTGTCTAAATTTAGTGCAACTAATTGCTGGCGAAGTTTATTAAGATTTTGGTCGACGTTGGCTAACGTGCCATAAAAGTTGGCTTGCTTAGATGATATTTTAGGATTATCTAAATAAGGCTTAGTGTACTTCTCAGGAATATTTAAGGGGCTATGAGCTGCATTCAGTGGTAAATAAACAAAAAAGGCTGGTGTTTATTTTGTTGAATGAAGTTAATGGTTTTTTCAAACCACACATCGGTAGCATAACCATTTACTTTTTCCGGTTTGCCATTATGAAAATAAACATCATTATAATAATCGTTGCCCCAATAGTCAGGCGTTTCACCAATTGACCCGCCACCATGAATAAACACCTCTTCAAAACCCCGGTCTTGAGGCCTAAAAGGATAATTGTCGCCTAAATGCCACTTACCAAAAATAGCGGTTTTGTAGCCATTGCTTGAAAACACGTCTGCCATGCTCAGCTCATTTTTTAATAAGTGATGTCGACTAGCATAGGTTAACCATACTCCGACTTTCGTTGAATATTTCCCCGTCATTAATGCCGCACGAGTAGGCGAACAAGTAGGGTCTACATGAAAGTCAGTAAAACGCGTGCTGGTATTATATAGCTCATCCATTGTTGGCGTTTTTAGCCATGGATTACCGTGTGCTCCAATGTCACCGTAACCTTGGTCGTCAGTTAATATAACAATTACGTTAGGTGGAGGCTGCGTTGCAAATAGTGGTTGAGAGCAAAGCACACTAAAGAGCAATAATACATGAGAGCAACAAGCACCAAATAAATGGAGTGGTTTACATTTATTTATCATTTTTTACCTTTTAAATCTCTTTCAATGAATCTTTATTTGTAGCTATAATAGCTTTATTTTCGCTTGTTGCAATAACATCGATTGTTAACACTTGCCATACAGTACTCTTAACAATCCCCCAATCAAGACACCCATAATTGAATATTGATGAGGAGTAGCTGGCTTGTGTGGCTTTGAATTGAGCGTGAAGCGCAAACCGATTCCGGCTTAAAAGACTACCGGAATGACAGGCGATATAAGTACCGATATCTGATCGAGAAGCAGCGAGCTAATCAAAAGCTAATCAAGACACCCATGATTGGCGATTGGTATTAGTGATGGGTGTCTTAATTGGTATTAATGGGTGTCTTAATTGGTATTAATTGGTAAATTGGCTGCTAATTTATAGTAGAGATAGGTGTTAGTCTTCGATTATTTCTTTGCCCATTTGTAAGGTTTTGGTGGCCAGTTGTACTTCTTTCAAAAAAGTTAATAGCGCAAAGATCAGTAAGAATAGAGCGATAACAAATAGCGCAACAATTGTTTGACTGAAATCAAAAGCTAAAAAATCACTTAAAAATAACAATACCACCACAGAACACACGAATAACGCACAGGCGGTGCACAAGCCTATTGAGCGGTTAATCAAAATAATTCTACGCCATAAATTTTTAAGCTCTTTTTCAGATTGGTCGAGAAAATCTGGATTCTTTATTGTATGAACGCGGCGTTCCATAATTCGAGCGCGATCTACAATGCGCCCCAAGCGTCCAGACATTACATTTAGAAAACCAGCGATGCCTGTTAGCATAAAAATGGGGGCAACCACTATTTGGATTACTTGCGCTAAATCGTTTACTGATGCTCCCACAATGTACAAACTCCTATTGGTCGAGAGGTATTCATTTTGATACTAATGATAGTGCTGTAGTCTATTAGAGCGAAGCAATATGCGTGTGATTGTAACTTATACCCATCCGTTAAATAACTATGCATCCTGAATTAATAATTGACTATTCAATTGACATATTCCTCAGGAAGATAGAATTACAATTGCTGCATACAAATAATCTTTTATTGGTTTATTTTCACAGCAGCTAACTCTGTCTCATTTTTGTGTTGAAGGATATGAGGGGAGTTATTTAAGTCCGTTTTCTCCTGTTCATTTACTCGTTTAATCATCACCAATGGCTGGTTTTTGACGCACATCATTGCAGATTTAATTGAACGACAAGAGCCTTTATATAGGGTGTTTTTACTTAAGTAATTACAGCTGTCATTTAGCTTTTTATATTCGCAAGCAAACCAATGCGTAGCATAGGCGTGTCCGTCGTGAGCTTGACTTGTGAAGGTGATTAGGCTTAAAAAATATACCAATGAACAATACCCTGATCTATTAAGAACAAGATTAAACGCTTTTTTAATAACGAACATTTTTGTGTTCCTTGTGAGTCTTATTATCTGGTGGTCGTGCCATGAAAACAATGGATAAACATGTTGTCTGCAACACTTACTGCATGAAGAGGTAGCCGTGCCATTTAGCGCTGTGGCCACAACAATTATCTAGATCCTTAGACTCTGTACCTTCACCATCTAGCATACCAAAAATCAGAAGTCGTCCAGTACCTGACTAGATCTAAGATTTGCTCCGTCATTTTTTTCCCTTTTGGCAAACGGCTGATGCAAGTTTGTAATAACTCCGATTATATACAATGCCAATTCCATTAAATCACTGTGCACTTTGAGAGATCACTTATTAGTATGGATTGGTATGGCTAGCCGAGTGCCTTTTGCTAGGCAAAAAAAGATGATTGGCGCAATCATCTTTTTCATTTTTAAGCACAGTGAAACGTATCTGAATACTTATTCTTCGACCCTAACGCCCCACACATCGTGTTCGTCAGCATGAATGATTTGTACCCAGACTAGATCACCTGGTTGTACATCAAATTCGTCAGTTAAATAGACTTTACCGTCAACTTCAGGTGCATCCATATAAGAGCGACCTATGGCGCCTTCAGTGTCAACTTCATCAATTAATACCAAATATTCTTGACCAATTCGTGTTTGTAATTTAGCAGCGCTGATTTCGGCTTGCACGGCCATAAAGCGTTGTAGTCTTTGTTCCATAACCTCATCAGGTACATGGTCTGGCAAATCGTTGGCGGTGGCACCTTCTACCGGCGAATATTTAAAACAGCCTACGCGATCAAGTTGAGCTTCTTTTAAAAAGTTTAATAACTCTTCAAATTCTTGCTCTGTTTCGCATGGAAAGCCGACAATAAAAGTGGAGCGAATGACTAATTCAGGGCATATCTCACGCCACTTGGCAATACGCTCTAATACACGCTCTGAGCTGCCGGGGCGTTTCATTAATTTAAGAATACGTTTATTGGCATGCTGAAAAGGAATATCTAAGTAAGGTAATATTTTTCCTTCAGCCATTAATGGTATGATTTTGTCTACATGTGGGTAGGGGTAAACATAATGCAAACGTACCCATACACCTTGCTTGCCTAATTCTTCGCATAATTGCTGCATATGGGTTTTGACAGGCATGCCATCCCAAAAGTCAGTTTTGTGTTTTACATCTACACCATAAGCTGACGTATCTTGAGAAATTACCAATAGCTCTTTGACCCCCGCTTTAACCAAACGCTGAGCTTCACCTAAAACGTCTCCAACTGGACGTGAGTCTAAATCGCCGCGCATTGAGGGAATAATGCAAAACGTGCATCGGTGATTGCAGCCTTCAGATATTTTTAAATAGGCGTAGTGTTTAGGGGTTAACTTCACTCCTTGTGGTGGCACTAAATCAATAAAAGGGTTATGCACGGGCTTCGCTACGTGTTGATGCACCTGGGTCAGTACTTCGTCGTAAGCATGAGGTCCGGTGACCCCTAATACATTTGGATGTAACTCAATAATTTCGTCTTTTTTCGCACCCAAACACCCGGTTACTAACACTTTGCCGTTTTCACTAAGAGCTTCACCAATCGTGTCCAAAGACTCTTGGACTGCAGAATCAATAAAACCACAGGTATTTACAATGACCATATCGGCGTTATCGTAATTGGGTACTACTTCGTAACCTTCGGTGCGTAACTGGGTTAAAATGCGCTCAGAATCCACAAGGTTTTTGGGGCAGCCTAAGCTGATAAAACCAATTTTAGAGCCATTGGCATGAGGAGTGTTTTGTTCGGCTTGTTGCTCGATCATTTTGGCTGGTATGTCTAAAGTAGTGGTTTGGCTAGCTGCCGAGTTACTACTTTTGGGGCTGGCATTTGGATCGAATTGTTGTACTGTCATAGGGGTCTCATCTGACTCTTTTCAAAGGACTCTAAATCGTTTGGTTAAAGCTTTTAACTTATACCTAGATAGGCATCTATTATTCAGAGCAGCGCTATATGACAATTTAGTCACTAACGCTAATGTAATATACCTTGGCTTAAATGTTTAGCTAAGCATGGCGATGGTTTATTGCGCGAGATTATACAGTAAAGAATATTTAACTGCATTAAAGGTTGCAGTCAAACAGGTCGACTACCAAGGGTATTTGGAGGGGACTTGAATATAATAGATCATTCTTTTCTGCTACGATCGCAAAAATACTGTAAATTAACACGATGATGTATATTGAAGTTACTCTTAGTGATAAAGGTCGCAGATGATTAAGTACATAGTAGTATTGCTTTTTTCTTTGTACGTATGTCAGTCTGTTTTTGCCGATGAAGCTAAAGTTGAGCTGTTAAGAACAGAGCTAGTCGAACTCCCTTTAGGTGCAGAAGAACGTATTGCACCATTACTTGAACTAAGTCACTTCTATCTTTTTGTCGATCCGAAAAAAGCAGCGCATTACGCGAGCCAAGTTTTAACGTTTCCTGATGCCACGCTAGGGCAATTTAATAAAGCAAAAGCGTTACGCTTGCTAGGCCATGCTGAAATGTACCAGGGGTTGAACCAACTGGCTTTTACACATTTGAATCAAGCCATTGATAGCGCAATTCTAACGGAAAATCCCCATTTAATTTCAACGGCTAATAGGGTGTTAGGGGTTTTGTATGAGCTTTTAGTTGATCATGAAAATGCCATGAAGCTTTACCTTGAAGCGCTTAAATTTGCGAAGAAAAGTGGTGACCTTCGAGACTTAGCGATGATTTATAATAACTTAGGTAATATGCTAAACACGCAAAATGATTATTCTAACGCAGCAGTATATTTCGAAAAATCGATAAAAATTAATACCGAAATTAATGACATTGAAATGCAAATGAATGCCACCGTTGGTTTAAGTGTGTCATTACTTAAATCAGGCAAACCAATGACAGCCAAAAAGCTGCTTTTGAAAGTAATAGATAGTAAGGCGCATATTAGTGATTTTAGTTTCAGTGAGGCTTCTGTCACCTTAGCTCATGTATACAAAGCATTAAATGAATTATCTGCCGCACAAGACTTATATAGATTTGTAATCGATGACAAAAAGGGCGGCGCCTACCCGCCAGCGGTTGCCGCCGCTTATTTGGGGTTAGCCGAGGTTTTAATAAAAACTGATAGAATCGATCAAGCAATTGCTTTGTATCGTACAGGAATAGTCGAAGTTAAAGACAAAATTTCTGTTGAAAGTGAAATGGCGCTGTACGAAAAGTTAGCCGAGTTAGAGCTGAGCCAAGAATACTTTCGGGCCGCTGCAAACACGCAAGCGAAATATATTAAAAGAAGAAACGTGGTTCAACCTCTTATCCAAAAAGGCATGGTAGAAAAGCTAGAAAGCCAGTTAAAGCAAGAGCGTGATTATATAAAACTTCAAGAGGAATTACTGGTCAGTGAACGAGAATCAAGGCTTAACGCTTGGTATTTACTCGCTGGAATTGTCTTTTCGTTGCTTAGTTTAGTGCTGTTCTTAGTTTTAATGCTCAGAAAGCAGGCTATCTCTCGATTAGAAGCCTCAAACCAAAATTTAAAGCTTGCCTCAGAAACAGATCCCTTAACAGGCGCAGGAAACCGTCGTTTTTTAGAGCACAAAATTGGTCAAATAAAGGGGAAAAGTGTACCTTTGGCGTTCTTACTGCTTGACCTCGATCACTTCAAAAGAATTAACGATACTTTTGGGCACGACGTGGGCGATCAAGTGCTGGTTGCCATAGCTGAAGCCATCGGCAAGGTTTGCCGTGAAAATGACTCGTTTGCTCGAATTGGCGGAGAAGAATTTGTCATTTTGAATATGTGCAAGGATATTGATTCTGCTCGTTCGTTTGCTGAACGTATGAGAATTTGTATTGAAAACATGTCTCATCTACACAAATTAAATGTTACTGCGAGTATTGGTGTGGTGATGGGTAATATGCAGTTCGCCAATTATGATGAACTTTATAAAAAAGCAGATATTGCGTTATACATGGCTAAAGGGCAAGGCCGCAATAGAGTTGAAGTTTATGCAGAAAAGTAAATTCGCCAATCAATAGATGTTCTACCACCTGTGTAGGCTTTTTAAGATCAGTACATATTGTTTGCACATTCTAATGTTAGATTTTTATACATCGCCATTTAGTTAAATTGTTCGGTCAAATTCAAGTTGGATTCTGAGATGGTAAGGTAGAAACCATTTTAACTAGACACCCATCATAAATTCCAATGCAGATATCAGGGGTTATCTAGACACCTAACCAGACACCGACAGTAAATTTCAATACAAATATAACCATTCAAATTGCAAGTTACTTAGCTTTGTTTGGGGAGTGTTACAGAACGCGGCAATCAATCAAGATGGCAACCAATCAAGACACCCCCTAATCAAGACACCCATGATTAAATTCGACGAATCCGCAATTTGAACTAGACTAATGGTAGTGATTCAACCAAGGATGGCCATGATGCCTCAGTCTCGTAAAAGCCAAATCAGTTTAGTCGACACCCCTTATTATCATTGTGTTTCGCGCTGTGTTCGCCGTTCATTTTTGTGTGGTGAAGATACGTTGACAGGCCAGAGCTATGAACATAGGCGGACTTGGGTTGAAACACGCTTGCTTCATTTAAGCCGCATCTTTGCTATCGACATTTGCGCCTATGCGGTGATGAGCAATCACACTCATGTGGTGCTGTGCGTGAACAAACCCTTGGCTGAGCGCTGGACGGTGAAACAAGTGCTCGTTCGCTGGCATCAACTGCATAAAGGCACCTTGTTGTCGCAGCGGTTTATGCGAGATGACACGTTGAGCAAGAGTGAGCGGCATACCCTTCTAGAAACCGTTGAAATTTACCGGATGCGTTTGTATGACATCAGTTGGTTGATGCGTAATCTTAATGAGTACATAGCCCGAGAAGCCAACAAAGAAGATGCCTGCACAGGCAGATTCTGGGAAGGACGGTTTAAGTCTCAAGCACTACTCGATAAATCAGCCCTACTGGCCTGCATGGCTTACGTGGACTTAAACCCCATTCGCGCCAATATGGCCAACACACCTGAGGACTCTGACCACACCAGTATTCAAACTCGGATACAAGCTTTGAGACACCACCAGCAACCCAAAGGTTTAATGCCATTTGTTGGCAACCTCATAGGCAAAACATGCCGAGAGGCATCGCTTTTTCACTAAAAGATTACTGCGACCTCATCGACACCACAGGTCGTGTTATCAGAGATGATAAGTCAGGATTAATCGATACACAGCAACAGCCCATTCTACAAAGGCTAGGCCTAAACGACGAACAATGGCTGACCTTAACCACAGAATTCGAAAAGCACTTTTGTTATGCTGTAGGCAGTGAACATTTAATGCGAAACTTCAGCCTACACACCCAACATCAAAAAATACGAGGCATAGGTAAAGCCAAAGCCCTACTTAAACACGCTTAGCCTTTTTTCCAAAGTAACAAACCTCATCAACATCACTGTTGAAGCCAGGCGACGCCTGATATTCACCACATCCCACAAAATCACGCCATCATACCCGCTAACATCGTCAATTTAGTTGTCTTGAGCATAATTTAAACCGAATGGATTAGAAAAGCGGGAGCTTAGATGGTTTAAAGCTCGATTTTGTCATGGGTGTCTCAATTGGTTCACCCCACAAAATCACGTCATCATACCCGTTAACATCGTCAATTGGGTTGTCTGGCGCATAATTTAAACCGAATGGATTAGAAAAGCGCTAACTGAAATGGTTTAACACCCATTACTACTATGGGTGTCTCAATTGGTTTAGCTTTATAGGATGGCATTTGTTTAACCATAATTATTGGCTAGTGCAAATACTGAGTCTAAATGAGATACATCTATTGGTTTTGCTATATAGTTCTTTACACACTTATGCATGAGACATTGCTCTCTATCTGATTTTTGGAATGATGAGCTGAGCATAACAACCGGTGTTTTGTTTATTTGGCTTTGTTCGTATTCCTTCAAAAATTCGTGACCGTTCATGCGTGGCATATTAATATCCAAAAATATGACGATGGGTTGTTCATTCAAAGTGGTTAGAATTTCAAGGGCCTCTTGTCCGTCTAGTGCTTGCAATATTTCTAATTCCGGATCAAATTTTTGAATCATGTACTTCACAATATATTGATCAATTTCACTGTCTTCCACTACTAACACTGAATGTTTTTTCATAAATATCTCTTTAAGCTACAAGCTTTTTTGGCTGAGGGACATGGGTAATGTAACTATGAATGCACAACCATCGTTTTGGTTCTCGAATCTTATTTTTCCTTCAAGTATGTCTACGCTTTTTTTCATCATATATAAACCTAAGCCTGAACCGAACGCTATTTTGGGATGAAAACGTTTAAACATTTGGAATAGTTGGTTTTGCTGGTTTTCAGGTATTCCAAGTCCATTATCACTAACCTTAAGTACTAAGTGATTATCTTCTTGATATGAGGATATCTGTAAAAAAGATGCGTCTTTTTTAAGGTCTTGATACTTCACTGCATTGGAAAGCAAGTTTTCGATAATTAATACTAAACGATTTTTCTTTGTCAAAAATTGGTCATTAAAACGCATGTCCCTTTCTATGACTAAACGATCAAAGTTATCCATATGTTGAAGCTTATCTAGTGCCTGACTAACTAATGTCTCTATATTCACTAACTCGACGTTTTCAGGTTCTTTTGTGACTTGTGCTAAAGTCAATATATCTTTAACAAGGCTTTCTAATTGATATAGAGACTTTTGTACATAGCCAATACTCATTAAGGCCTGATCTTTTTCATCATTTTGTATCGCGAATTGAACCATATCTAGTAATTTAATAGATGAAACCAAAGGCGAACGTAAATCATGTGAAGTGCGATATGAAAACTCCTCTAATTCAGCATTTGCTTGCCTTATAGCTTCTTCTGATTTTTTCTGTTCTGTAATATCACGCACAATACCGCTATACAATCTAAGGCCGTTTACATTTACCTCACTTACCGATAAGTCCAGTGGGAAGGTACTTCCGTTCTTACGTCGGCCTTTTACTTCACGCCCAAGGCCTATAATTTTTTTGTTGCCTGACTTGTGGTAGTTATTTAAATAGTTATCATGCTCTCCATGATAGGGTTCTGGCATGAGCATTTTGACGTTTTTATCAATAACTTCACTTGCACTGTACCCGAAAATATCTTCACAAGCTCTGTTAAATGTCTCAATCATCCCTTTCTCATTGATGGTGATTAATCCATCGACAGTATGATCAACGATTGCTTGTAGTTTGGCTTGATTTTCTTTCAACGCTTGTTCAGCAAATTTTCGGTCAGAAATGTCTCTGATAGTACCTACAAACATAGTCTCGTTGTCTATTACCATCTCATTTAGCCCCAACTCCATGGAAAATATACTGCCATCTTTACGTTGGGCTTCTACTTGCCGTCCTTTACCGATAACTTTTTTATTGCCTGTTGATAGATAGTTTTGTAGATACCCGTCATGTTCATCATGATAAGGGTTTGGCATCAAAATCTTGACATTTTTACCCAAAACTTCATTCACACTGTAACCGAATATGCGTTCTGCTGAAGGATTAAAGCTTAAGATCACTCCTTTATTGTTAATCGTAACAATGCCATCAATGACCGTGTTAAGAACGGCTTCAAGTTTACTTGAATGGATAGAGCTTTGTTTCTTAGCGGAAGTATTGGTGGGAGATTTGGCTGACATCTTTATCTTAGTAGACATTTTTGTTTCACGAGTATAGTAAAGTTAAAACCAAAACAAAACAGAATAAATTTTAATCGATGTATATTTAATGACAGCACTTCAAATTTACTGTTTAATTTCGCCGTATAATCTCTTATGTCTAACACCTAGAAGGGGGATTGAGATAAGCATGATACATGCTCTGAGTAAGACATTTGAAGGGGACTCGCCTAACAAAGTAAAAGTCATTCTCAGCCTTGAGTTAATATTTTTATTCAATGTCAGAATTAAAACTGACTGGCTAGACAAATAATTTGCTTTAAATTTTGGTTCCGAAGGTTCCTTCTCCCTTTTTTAATAGGGAGCTTCTGTGTATTCCGCAAGAGTTTTTGTGTTGACACAGGGTGAGTGAGGCAATTAACAAGGCTGGTGGTATAGTTTTCCAGCCAGCCTTTATTTTTAGCTAGTAGCCATGTGCTGATCTTTATTCTTGCAGTTGAACAATTTGATCGAGTAGGCCAATCATTAATTTTGTGCCAGTTCCAGAGGCAATGCCGTCGAAAACGTTTTCTACATTTTTACCTTGCTGGCCCCCAGCCAAGTCGCTGACAGAACGAATGATGATCCAGTCTACGTCGTTAACAAAACATACTTGGCCAACCGCGGCAGATTCCATTTCACTGACTTGGGCTTTGTAAACTCGTTGCAACCATTTACGGTAATCGGCATTATCCAAAAACAATGAGCCGGTTACGCCATTACCGCCCACTTGAATCTTTATTGGATGTCCAGAAGGCATTTTAATTGGGCTGACGGCTTTTACCGCTTTTTTGGTTAGCTCTATCAACTGCGGAGTCGCGGTAAAATATGGCATTTGTTGAGGGCTGTCCCAACCTTGTTTGATGACCGCCATTTCTTCTGGGTGCACAAATCCAAAGTTCTCGTAAGCTGGTGCATGGGGATCCTTGAGTTCTCTGGATTTGTACTCCTTTAAGGCGTGCTCGTAATAATCAGGCAGTATATATTCCCTGGACTTTTAGGATCGGGGTTTGGGTACACTGACTCGTCGTGAAAGTACCAACGAGCTGGAACGGCAATGTCACCGGGGGTAAATTCTGGGTTAATACCCCCGGCGATCCCCATCATTACTACCCGATCAATAGGGAAGTAATCTAGGGCCATTTGCATGGTCATAGCGGCATTTGGCACGCTAATCCCCGTGGTAAAAATAACCACGGGTTCACCTTTGTAGGTGCCTAATTGATATTCTACTCCACGTATTTTCAGCGTTTTTTCAATTTTGGCGTCGTTTAATTTTTCAAAGGCGCTGTCTATGGCTTTAATTTCTGGCGCATATGCCGCTACAATGGCTGTCCATTTATTTTCTACATCAAATTGCTTAGGTCCATATTGGCTATAATCAGCGGCGATTAATTGACTTTGCTGAAATAACAGGGTGCAAAATACAAAAGCAGTTAAACAGATTTTTCTTAACATTGATAATACTCATTTTTGGTTATAACTTGCCCTTTATTAGGGCACTAATATGCTAGGTTTAGTGCGAAAAGTAACAAATTATCATCGCTTATTCGATTAATCCTATTCTAAGAGATTATAGAAGAATTATGCCAAAACCTATGCTGGGTAAGTATTGTGGGCAGAAGTAAGCTGTTCTTCTGTTTACTCATGCAGTTCTCTTTTTTAGTTTGTTCAACACAACTGGTATGGTGTTGGCTTGGCTATGTAAATATCCTATTCTTAAAACAGCTTCTTCGTAGAATTGATATGCCGCATTCTTGTACTCGTTTGGCGTCATGTCATTGAGCGAGTCATGCGGTCTTTCTTTGGCGTAAATATTTATCCATTTCGATGTGGTTTCTTTCACTTCGTGTAAATTGTTGAACAGATATAAGTTCAACACTTCACTTCGATAAGTGCGATTAAATCGTTTTGATGTATGCGTATTGATAGGGGCAGCCAAGTTCAATATAGTCAATCATGATCCCATTTGCGAAGCATAAAAGTAAGCGAAGCGGATGCCCTGTGCGCGTAGCGCTTAATCCTTTGTTTTACCTTTGAAAGTGGGAAACTATTTCCCTATTAAACGTAAAAACTCATTGCGAGTAGCATTTGATTCGCGAAATGAGCCTAGCATGACTGAGGTAGTCATCGATGAGCTTTGTTTTTGCACACCGCGCATCATCATACACATGTGTTTACCTTCCATAATAACCCCCACTCCGGCTGCTCCTGTGACCTTTTGTACGGCATTCGCTATTTGCTTGGTTAGCCCTTCCTGAATTTGTAGTCTGCGCGCGTACATGTCGACTATTCGGGCAAACTTAGATAGACCTAGTACCTTTCCTTGGGGCAAATATGCAATATGACAACGGCCGATAAAAGGTAACATGTGATGCTCACATAACGAGTAATACTCAATATCTTGTACGACAACCATTTCATCGGTATCAGCTTCGAATATGGCGCCATTTACTACTTCTTCGATTGATTTATGATATCCATCTGTTAGAAACTGTATGGCTTTTGCTGCTCTGGTAGGAGTGTCAACTAGACCGCCTCGCGTGACGTCCTCTCCTAAGATTGAAAGGATTTCGGAAAAGTGTCCGGCTAATTTATCTGACATGAATTTGAGCTCTTTGGTGGATTTGAAGAATAATAGCAATCAAGTCTTGAGCTAGACTGACTCGTAACGTGCTCTTTAGAGTGTAACATTTTCTGAAGGAGGGGTTAAAGACTAGGATGGGATGAATGTCATGTTTCTGTCATATTTAAATAATAGAAAGGTGAACAGCCCTTAGTTTAAGGGCTTTTATGTGAGATAGATTTGCGGACTTGCGCCATGTATTGATTTAACTCGTTTTTTGCTTGTTCGTATTCCTCTGCGAAACTATCAGAGCTAGGATGCTGCTGATACTGCTCAAAAGTTTTGTCAGAATTTTGTAGCAATTGTCTTAATTTCTTTTGATCCATATCCATTTTTATTATTCCGAACGTAATATATGGGAAATTAAGCTACCAAGATTTCACCACAGCTAAACTAATCACTGCCAGCAAAACTAAAACAGGTGCCTCATTCAAAAATCGGTAAAATCGCGCAGAGTGCTTGTTTTCATCTCTAGCGAATTGTTTTACCAATACATACAAATAGCAATGATAGATATAAATTGCAAAAACTAACAGTATTTTTATATGTAACCATTTAGCTGCAACAAACCAATCTTTGCCATATAGGGTAATTAACCAAATACCAAATACTAATGTCAGTAGAGCGAAGGGAGTAACAAAAAACCACAATCGCCTTTCCATAACCTTGAACTGGTCTCGCACTACTTGTTCTTTTGCAGTGGCATGGTAAACAAATAGGCGGGGAAGATAAAAAATACCAGCCATCCATGCAACCATGAAAAACAGGTGTAGAGCTTTAATCCAAAGTAGAGTCATTAATATCCTTTCTTAGTAACTGGCTTTATGTAGATAATTTCTTAACATATCCCATGTCACAATACCCACAATATTATCAGGTGTATTTGCGTAGATGTATACAGCACCAGCTCTTTTATTTTGTAATAAGGCATATACTTCGGCAAGGGTTGCTTGAAATTTCAAGCCTTGAATAGGGTTAGATATTAGGCGAGCAGCTTCTTTATCTATGCCATGGTCGTATTCTAGTAATGAAATTGGATGACTTGGATCTTGTACATTTATATGTAATAGCTTCAAGGTTTCGTCTGTTTTAAGTTCAGCAATAAGTTCGTTGCTTTGTTCGGTTAATAGTTTGAAATTACGAGTCATTACCGCCAACACCCCGGTTTTTTGTAGCGATTCCGTCACCGTAGAAGTGCTGTAAGGTAACTTTTGAAAGTCTAACTGGCGAATAAAAATAGAACGGTTACCTAAAAACTGTGTGGAAGTGAGGTAGGCAGGTACCACGACTAAAATTGCGGGTAATATTAATTCTGGACTATAAGACAGTTCCATTACCGCCGATAAGGCAGCGAGCGGAGCATGAACAACCGCGGTCATTAATCCAGCCATGCCTAGCAATGAAAAACTGCCAAATAGTCCACTCGTATCGTCCACAAACAAACCTAAAGGTGTGCAAAGTATTACGCCACTTAACATGCCAATTACAAACACTGGTCCCATTAACCCGCCAGGAATGCCTAGACCAATTGCAAATATGGTTAGAATAAATTTGGCGGCTAAAATGCCAGTGAGTAAGGATATACTAGAATCGTGACTAAATAATTGGTTAACCGAATCAAAATGAGCGCCGAGAGCTTCGGGTACTATAAAACCAATAGCGCCAGTAATAAGGCCGGCTAATAGCAATCTGGTTACCATGTTTATTCGACTAAATTTTTCAACGATATACATTAAGCTATTATTGAACAATGAGGCGATGAATCCCAAGCTAACACCTAGTAATACCAGATATAAATATATCCACCGGCTAAATTCAGTTAATTGAATAAAAGCTAGTTCTTGTACTTCTCCAAATACGACTCTGGTAAGCACAGTACCGCAGGCAGCGGCCAACATAACAGGAATAAAAATATAGAGTTTGTATTCTCTAAATATCACTTCCATAACAAATATTACTGCTGCAAAAGGGGTATTAAAGGATGCTGATATGGCTGCTGCAACGCCACAACCAGAAAGGATCCTGATGCTGTTTTCAGGAAATTTGAACCATTTACCAAAAAATGTACTACCAGATGCTCCCAAGTGTACAGAGGGACCTTCTCGGCCAACAGAAAAGCCAGTGGCGAGGGCAATTGCTCCACCAAAAAATTGATTAATAGATGTAGGAATTGGAATGTAGCCAAAAAAGTGCTTAACTCGGTGAATGACAAATGGGATCCCCATTCTGTAATATTTAAAACCAGTTAAGTACGCAATAATCAAAATAGCTAAAGCGCCTATGATCGGCATAACAAAACGATGGGTGGGATCAAGCTGAGCAAACTGATTACTTGCTGGTAAGTAAAAAGACTGTATCCATTCAATCGTCAAACGAAACAAAATAATCAACAAAGCGGCACAAATCCCACTGATGATCCCCACTAGACACAATTGTATTGAAGTGCGTGGTGTTGCGAGTTCTTGTCTGAATGCGTCTAGTTTCACAGGCTGCCAATTAAAAAATGGGGAACTATTTTAGCTTACCATAGGTCATTGTCATTTAAAGAGATGATAGCTTTGAATTGTGACCTTGCTCTTTGAAACTGCATCTTTGTTGGCCACATTCATTCACCTGAATCAACTAATAAAGCTAAACTGTTGCAGAGGCTAATTAGCAACGCCGTGCAATTTCAATGATATTGGGTATACAATCCAAATATTAGCAGCCTTAGTAATTGGAATGAAGCTGTTTGCAAAGCCAATATATTTTTTATTTAAGAGAGTGAAGATTGAAAGTATCTGAGTTAAAACAGAAATTCGGCGCATTTCAAGTCTATTGGCTATTGGTTATCGTAATGGGCCTGTGTTTATACGCGGGTTTTCATACCGGCAATATGTATTATTTGGCCCAAGAAGACAGTATTGCTGTTCATCAACAGAGTGTTGCCAATTTAAAAATGGAAAATAACAGGCTGATCAAGAACTTAAATATTTTAGGTGTTGAGTTAGAGGTGGCTAAACTAGCGCAACAAAAAGCATTTTCTGAGCTTGAGCAGGGTATTGAACGAGAAAAAGCACTTAAAACACAAATAGCTTTTTATCAACAGGTTATGAGTCCAGAGTCGGCACCTGAAGGTTTACAAGTGGACGGCTTTTACGTTCAGCCTACTTTAAGCTTAGATACTTATCGCTTTGAATTGGTGTTGATACAACAGAATAAAATGAAAAACATGCTTAGAGGGAATTTGTCGATTGAGTTAAGGGGCAGTGAAAAAGGTCAAGCTAAAAAATACTCACTTGACGCTTTGTTAGTTAACCCGGGCAAAGATAAATTTAAGTTTGGATTCAAATATTTTCAAGTAATAGATGGGGAATTGTTATTGCCTGAGGGATTTGAGCCAGAGCAAGTGTCAATAAGTGCTGATATTTATGTTAATAAACGTAAGAAAGCAGAATTGGCGTCCACCTTTGATTGGTTGGTGTCTGATAGTTAAGAGAATACTTGACCATATTAGTCAAGTACTGGATAATTGCATACTGTTAATTCCAGATTTAATTTTGAGTTGAGGTTATTGTTATGACGGTGCAAACCGCGTTACCCATTGAGTTTTCTGATGCTGCAGCTAAAAAAGTAAAAGGTTTAGTGGAAGAGGAAGAGAATCCAAATCTAAAATTGAGGGTATATGTAACCGGTGGTGGATGTTCAGGGTTTCAATATGGCTTCACTTTTGATGAAAAAGTCAATGAAGGCGACACTACCATTGACAAAAATGAAGTGACCTTAGTGGTTGATCCTATGAGTCTACAATATTTGGTAGGCGGAGAAGTAGATTACACCGAAGGATTAGAAGGCTCTCGCTTTTTAGTCAACAACCCTAATGCCACAACTACTTGCGGTTGCGGTTCTTCTTTTACTGTTTAATCACAATACAGCAAGTAATTCACCACAAGGTTCTGATCAACCTCGTGGTGAATTTATTATCAATTTTTATTCGTACTTTCAAAAATTTTATCTGCTGAAGCGGCAACAAATCCTTGGTAAAGCTCACCATTCTTCATAGGGTAGCGCTGAGCAAATTCGTAAAAACAGCTAGGCACTTGTTTGATACCGTCACTAAATTGAACATCGAACTGATCGGCCATAGTAGACGACTGACCTAGCAGTACATTTGGGCCGCCTTTAATTTCACCGCCCGCGGTATTTAGCGTAAATCCTGACTCTTTAAGTACTTGGTTAATCGCCTCTACAGACTCAATACTGCTAAGGTGATTCACACTAATGGTGAAGTGATTGGCTCTAAATCCCTAAGCAGACATCCAAGCGGCATATTCTGAATGAGCAGCGAGTGTTTCATACTCTTCAATACTGACTTGCCAATGGGTGCCAGAGTATAAAAAATCACTCTGCTGTGCTGCGTTATCATCTACCGTACTGACCATTTTATGAATAATGGCTTGTATCGTTAATGGCATTTCTTCAACCAATAATTCACTAATGAATACCTTCGGTTTTGAGTTGTCTGGGTATTCAAAGTGTTTAGCGACCAACTTTTTTTGTTCAAAATTATATTGCCCTTTTTCGGCATAACCTAAGGCTAAAAAATGCTCGGCCAACTTAGATAAGTTAATTTTGTCAATATTAAAGGTACGCAAAGCAATGTGGTCATTCACTAACTTAGGGGATTGACTACTCTCTGACACCTCTAATTCGCCCAACAACGCGTGAATCTTTTCGGCTGAAGGGGTAATGGCTAGATAGTTTTGCCAGAGCTGAGAAAACAAGTTGTCGATTTGATTTTGCATGAAAATTTCCTCTAGGCAGATGTTAAAGGCTAAGGCCGGGATTTAACGTTGCTGGAAGAGCAACTTCATCCAATTCCACAGATGATACTGGGTAAGAACAGTAGTCAGCAGCGTAGTAAGCACTTGCTCTGTGATTTCCACTGTCGCCTATTCCACCAAATGGCGCTGCACCACTGGCACCTGTAATGGGGCGGTTCCAGTTAACTATTCCTGCTCGAATGCGACTATAAAAGTGTTGATAGTCGGCTTGACTATCGCTTAATAGTCCGGCCGATAAACCAAAGCTGGTGTTATTAGCTTCGTCAATTGCTTCGTCAAAATCACTATAACGGATCACTTTCAATAATGGGCCAAAATGTTCTTCGTCAGGTAACTGTTGCAAAATATTGCCCACATCGATAATGCTCTGGGCTAACAAACCCTGACTCGCTGTCTAAGTGTTGTAGCGCAAGCAGGGAGGTTGCACCTAGATCAACTAATTGCTGCTGGGCTTGTACCATTGAAGCCGCGGCTTGCTTTGAAATCATTGCGCCCATGAAAGGCTGATCCTCGGCATCGTAATCGCCAATTTTTATTTTAGAAGTGGCGTTGACTAATCTGGCTAAAATCTCATCACCTTTTTCATCATTTGCAATAAACAAACGTCTAGCGCAGGTACAGCGTTGACCTGATGTCACAAATGCTGATTGAATGATGTCGTGTACCGCTGCTTCGACATTTTTTACGTCTTTTACAATTAACGGGTTATTACCGCCCATCTCAAGCGCTAGTATTTTTCCGGGATGACCAGAGTATTGTTCATGTAGAATTTTTCCGGTACGCGAGCTACCGGTAAAAAACAAGCCATCTAAGTTGGAGTGAGCAGCTAATGCCTTGCCGGTTTCAACTTCGCCTTGCACCATATTTAATACGCCCGCTGGCAGTCCTGCTGATTGCCATAGCTGTATGGTTTTTTCAGCCACAAGCGGGGTCAGGTCACTCGGCTTAAATACGATAGTGTTGCCAGCTAATAAAGCGGGAACTATATGGCCATTGGGTAGATGCCTAGGGAAATTATAAGGACCAAATACGGCAACTACACCATGTGGTTTGTGACGAATAAAGGCTTTGCCTAAGGGCATGGCGTTTTCTGTTGTTCCTGTACGTTGATGATAGGCTTTTTCAGACAAGCCAATTTTACCAATCATTGCCGCTACTTCGGTGGCGGTTTCCCAAAGGGGTTTGCCGGTTTCTTGCGAAATAGTTAACGCAAGAGCTTGTCTATTGTCGGCTAGCAGTTCAGCAAATTTTTTCACAAAACTTAGTCGTGTTTCAAAACTCAGGTTACGCCAAGAAACAAAAGCAGAGCGTGCAGCTTCTACCGCTTGGTTGACTTGTTTTTGTGAAGCAGATTTGGCTTGCCAGATAACCTTTTTCTTGGCTGGATCGGTCGAGCGGATGTCATGACCTTCGCCAGCAAACCAATTACCGGCGATAAAATGAGTGGTATTATTCATGGTTAAGTCCTGAAGTGAGTAGGCGCGAAACGGATAGAGTCTCCGTCTGAAATATTTAATGCTGTGGCAGATTCTTGATCTATATTCACATAATCGGCACTAGCATGTACCTGCAGCTTTGTGGTGATGCCCCTAAAATTCTCTACTGCGGTATTGATGACAAAATAACTGTCTGCAGCTTGATCAATGCTAGTATGTATTTTGACTGGCAAACGGCGGCTTGCTTGCGCACTGCGTATATGCTTGAGGTTTGCCTCTACTGTTGGGCCAGCGTCGAAAATATCTACATACCCTCGGCAGCTAAAACCTTCTTGTTCTAGCATTTGCAATGCTGGCTTGGTTTTTTCATGTACTTGACCAATTACAGCTTGCGCTTCTTTACTCAGTAAACTGACGTAAATTGGGTATTTAGGCATTAATTCTGCGATGAACTGTTTTTGTCCAATGCCGGTCAGATAATCAACAGTTGGAAAGTCCATAGAGAAAAAGTGTTCTTCTAGCCATTGCCAAAAGGGAGATTGGCCATGCTCATTATTAATACCGCGCATCTCTGCGATGATAGTCTCTGAAAATCGATGCTGGTGTTCCATCATGAACAAAAAGCGAAATTTAGATAATAATCTACCATTTAAGCCATTGCGGGCCTCGGGTAATAAAAATAACGTGCATATTTCAGATACGCCAGTGTAGTCGTTACATAGGGTAAGAATATCCACCATGTTGTAAATGTTCAATTCGCTTGAAGCATGCACTACTTTACTTAAATGATAATGATAAAAAGCGTCATCTAAACCAACACTTGACGCAATTCCGCTAGTACCTACGATGTGCTTAGTATGAGAATCTTCCATTACAAACAAATAGCTCTCATCACCCGGCTGGGTAACATGAGAGTTAAATGATTGAATCGACTTATTGATTTTATTGGTTAATAAGGCTTCGTTGACAGGCAAAGACGTAAACCCAACGCCAGAAGCTTGAGCTATGCTAAAAAGCGACGCATTGTCGCTTTCTCGGATTGGGCGAATAATATTCATGTTAACTGACTTACCTTTAGCTTCAAATTACGCATTAACAACTTTAGCTACGGCACGTTCAAAACGAACAAGACCTTGCTGAATATCTTCATCAGGAATGACTAAAGATGGGGCGAAACGAATTACATTGGCTCCAGCAACTAAGCACATTAGCTGTTCGTCTGCGCTAGCCACTAAAAAGTCACGAGCGCGGCCGGCATATTGTTCATTTAACACAGCACCTATTAATAGTCCTTTACCACGTATTTCTGAGAAGCAGGCATATTTTTGGTTAATGGCTTGTAAGCCGCTGCGGTACAATTGCTCTTTTCGTTTTACGCCATTGAGCACTTCTGGTGTGTTGACTATTTTAAGTACGGTTTCAGCCACGGCACAAGCTAAAGGGTTACCACCATAGGTGCTGCCATGTGTTCCTACTTTTAAGTGTTCGGCAATAGCAGTGGTGGTCAGCATGGCTCCAATCGGGAAACCGCCACCCAGCGCTTTGGCACTAGTTAAAATATCTGGCACTACATCCAAACCCATATAAGCGAATAGGTCTCCTGTTCTGCCAACACCAGTTTGCACTTCATCAAAAATAAGTAGTGCATTGTGCTTATCACATAGTGCACGAACGCCTTTGGCAAATTCATTGGTTGGACTAATAATGCCGCCTTCGCCTTGTAGTGGTTCCATCATTACAGCACAGGTTTTGTCAGAAATGAGCGCTTCTAGTGCCGCTAAATCGTTGTATTCAACGTGCTCTATATTGCCTGGTTTTGGACCAAAACCATCAGAGTAAGCCGCTTGCCCACCTACAGTTACAGTGAAAAAAGTACGCCCATGAAAGCCTTGCTTAAAGGCAATGATTTGATTTTTTTCTTCGCTGAATTTCTCTAAAGCGTAACGTCTGGCTAGTTTTAACGCCGCTTCGTTTGCTTCTGCGCCAGAATTGGCAAAGTAGACTTTTTCTGCGAAGGTGACATTCACTAGTTCTTTGGCTAAGCGTAGAGCGGGCTCATTGGTTAACACATTGCTTAAGTGCCACAAAGTTTCACCTTGTTTCTTTAGCGTATTGACCAATTCTGGGTGGCAATGGCCTAACACGTTCACAGCAATTCCGCCGGCAAAATCAATATATTCGGTACCAGCTTGATCCCATAATCGAGAGCCTAATCCTTTTACTGGAATAATTGCTGCAGGATTGTAATTGGGTACCATTACTTCATTAAATAAATCGCGGGTAACATTCATATTGTGGCCTTACATACTAGAGTGAAAAATGACTCAATGTGTTCGAAAAAGAAAGGTTATTATGGCAGATGTTATGTATGCTGTCTGTAATAAATATCTCTGAAGCCAGCATTTTTAAAGGGATTAAGCTTTTATTGCAGAAAAAGTGAATAATTATTTGAAAGCCAAATCATTGCAATGACAAGACTACGATCGGTGAAGGAAACGCCATCAGCTTAGCCATACTAAGTGAATAGGGCCGATGAGAGTAGCCAATTTGCCCGCAGGATAGCCAATAAAGAGGGTTGGATAAGTTTCAGGTTAACGCGTTTAATACATATTGAACGCGATGTTTCAGGACTTTTTGATAGACTGCACATTCATCATTGAAGTGCATGAATATGCTCAAAAAATTTAAGTTTCAGATGTAGAGAGCTGTAATGAACGTATGTCTGTTTTTTGTAGAATTTCTAAAGATCCCTTAGGTAGATTCATTGTTCTTACAAAGTCTTTCGCTTGTGCTAGGTCAATTAATTTATGTTGTTTCAAAATTCGGTACTTGGCATAAGCGCTGCCTTGCTTAAGTACTTTGGCCATAGGTGATAGCTGCTCATAAGCTAAGTCTTGATTTATCTCTTGCATTGCATTACCGATGAACACTCTTTTCAAATCCATTTTATTGATAAGCTGAGTGCTAATATTAAACGCATGCTTCTCGATCAGAGTATTTAAAAAGTCTCCGTTAGGCGAGATACTACTTAAAGCTCGGTGTGCATCATGTTTAGCGTACTTTTCAGCTTCGATTATTGCTTCTCGTTGTACTTCGTCAAAAATACGAAAAAAGTTCCGGACAATAACCACTTTACCGATGAGTTGGAACATGCCAAGACAAAAAGCATGATTAGGCTCAACTTTACTGAAACTGGCTAATTGTTTACAGCATAACGCGGTGGCTAACGCTTCTTCCCAAATGCGAGTTTTTATTTTGGGATAAGGGTCGGTAATTTGCGGTAACCAGCGTCTAAACGATAGTGATGTGACAATCTGGATTAAGTTTTCAATGCCAAAAAAGCTCAACCCAACACGTAAGTTGTCAACTAAAATCACGTTACCTTTGTTGTCTAAGCGCTTGTATTTTGGTTGGTTTATTAACTTCATTAAATCGTTATAAAACCAAGGGATTTCAGTGGCTACCGGTTCAATTTTAGAAATGGTGGCAGCTCTTACGCCAATTGTATCCAGTAAATTTGGCAATGCTTTATCGATGCCTATTATCTTGCTATAGATGTGCTCTATATCCTCTAACCTTTCTTCGATACGTTTTTCGATTTCGACATTAAGCTGCTGGTCAATTGTTCGCACTAGGCTTTGTTCCGCTTTGTCATTTAATCGTTTTTCGCGAAGTGCTTGTTTTTCTACATCAAGTAGTTGCCGTTGGTTGTTTTCATTTTGTTGTTGGGCGACGTCTTGTGCTTCGGGTAGACCTTCATTTTGCACTGCAAATTGCGCTGCTTTGTTATCTAAAAACAAGTTGTTCAAGCGGGTTTTAAGGATTTTTTCCATACTAATAATAAACTCGGTAAATGCTATTTTTATTGTGTGCTGCAAAGTTCATATTATACCACTATCACTATTGTTCTTCACAATTTCTGCCCATTTAAGCGCTAGTTAGGAAGTTTTCTAGTATTTTATGCCCATATTCGGTTAATAAAGACTCCGGATGGAATTGTACACCATAGATTTTTTGCGATTTATATTCAATTGCCATGACTTCTTTAGACTCGAGGATTCGGTCATCTTGGCACCAAGCTGTGACAGTGAATTGTGCGGGTACAGAATCTATATCTAATAAAAGTGAATGGTATCGAGTGGCATTGAATGGGTTTTCAACCTGCTGAAATAGCTGGCTGTCACAGTGGTATACCCTTGATGTTTTACCATGAATAGCTTGCTTGGCTCGTATTACCTTGGCTCCAAACCTGGCCTATTGCTTGATGGCCTAAGCACACCCCTAACATAGGAATTTTTCCAGCAAAGGTTGCAATAGCTTGCAATGTGATGCCTGCTTGATCAGGGGTACAAGGTCCGGGAGAAAAACCAGATAGTCGGGGTGTAAAGCTTGAATTTCTTGACAAGAAACTTCGTCATTCCGCTTGATAAGCACATCTTGGCCCAATTCGATAAAATATCGGGCCAAATTGTGTGTGAACGAATCGTAGTTATCGATCAGTAGCAACATATTGTTTGCTGTAAGTTACAAAGGTTTAGGGATGAAGCCAACTGCTTTATATACTTTGTCAATAGTTTGCTGTGCCCTCTCTTGTGCTTGTTCTGCGCCATTACGCATAATGCGATCGAGTTCGGTCTGGTCATTGCGTAAAGTAGCGAACTTCGCTTGTATTGGCTCTAATAAAGAGACAACCGCATCGGCAACGTCTCCTTTAAGATGCCCATACATTTTGTCTTCGTAGCTTGGTACAAGTTCATTAATAGGCGTACCTGTTGCACATGACAACAAACTCAATAAGTTAGACACGCCAGGTTTTTCTGCCGTATCAAAATAAATGCGCGCTTGTTCGTCTGAATCCGTCACTGCTCGTTTGATCTTTTTCGTAATCTTTTTAGGGTCTTCTAATAAGCCTACAAAATTATTAATGTTGTCGTCTGACTTAGACATTTTCTTTGTAGGATCTTGTAAACTCATGACTCGTGCACCTACCTTTGGAATAAAAGGTTCTGGAACGGTAAAGGTTGGCTGATATAGGTTATTAAAACGAGCAGCAATATCTCGGGTAAGTTCTAAATGTTGCTTTTGATCATCCCCAACAGGTACTTGATTGGCCTGATAAAGTAAAATATCAGCGGCCATAAGTGCTGGATAGGTGTACAAACCAGAGTTAATGTTAGACACATTTTTAGCTGACTTATCCTTGAATTGAGTCATACGATTTAACTCACCCATCTGGGTGTAGCAATTCATAATCCAACCTAATTGGGCATGTTGCGGTACATGTGACTGAACAAATACCGTGCTTTTTTCAGGATCGATACCACACGCTATGTACAATGCTAGACCGTCTAAGCAGGCGTTATACAGAGCTTTGGGATCTTGGCGCACAGTAATGGCATGCATATCGACTAGCATATAGAGACAATCGTGTGAATCTTGCATATTCACCCATTGACGAAGTGCGCCAATATAGTTGCCGATGGTTAGTTGGCCAGAAGGTTGGCAGCCGCTTAATACAATAGGTTTACTCATAATTTTATTAATCTATATAGTAGTTTCAAAGGTTAACGATTTACGTTTGCTAGTTCAGCGCGCATTTGATCGATAACTTGGCTGTAATCTGATTGATTAAAAATAGCAGAGCCAGCAACAAACATGTCGGCTCCCGCTTCTGCGATGGCGCGAATATTATCGACTTTTACTCCACCGTCAATTTCTAATCTAATATCGAAGCCAGAACTATCAATTAATGCTCGGATTTTCTTTAATTTATCTAAACTATGGGGAATAAAACTCTGGCCACCAAAACCTGGATTGACCGACATCAATAAAATGTGATGTAACTTGTGCATTACATCATCTAAATAATGTAAGGGAGTGGCTGGGTTAAATACCAAACCAGGTTTGCAGCCCGAGTCGATAATAAGCTGCAGGCTTCTATCTAAATGCTGGGTCGCTTCCGGGTGAAAGCTGATATAGGTTGCACCAGCTTTAGCAAACTGACTAATTAAGTCATCCACCGGCTGCACCATTAAGTGCACATCAATATCAGCGGTTACGCCATGCTTACGCAGTGCTTCACACACCATAGGACCAATAGTTAAGTTAGGAACATAGTGATTGTCCATAACGTCAAAGTGCACAACATCTGCACCGGCGGCTAATACTGCATCAACATCTTCACCTAACTTGGCAAAATTTGCAGACAAAATCGAAGGTGCTATCAAGTATTTAGTCATAGAAGGCCCAATGCTCAAAAGCTAGTACTTTACAGAAAAATGGAAATAGACAAAAGTACAATAAGAGCGATATGAAAAATAAGTATCTAGTTAATTTTACGTATTGACAATAGCTGTATGTTTTTTGCACCAAAACTGAACAAATGTTCACTTGTGGTGCTATTTACTATATTTGAAAACAGTGGTTTAAATATCATTGTCTTAGTTAAAATAATTAAAAGTCATATTATTCAATTGTTTACAAGTAAATAAAACGACCTCCAAGGGTTTTGGTTTTTCGGCATCGGATTTGCGTTACCAGTATCAGGAAAATAAAACACATAAGTAGTTTTTAAACCGAATTTACTTTAAATAAATTGGAGAACACACATGAAATTTCTAAAATTAACCACACTAGCCGCAGCTGTTTTAGCCGCTTCAAGTTTTAGCCAAGTTGCTTCTGCTGAAGTGAGTGCAAATATAGGCGTTACAAGCAATTACTTATGGCGTGGCATGACCCAGAGTAGTGATTCTGCATCAGTTTCTGGTGGTCTTGATTATGCCGCAGATTCTGGATTTTATGCAGGAACTTGGGTTGGTTCTTTAGGGGAAGGTTCTGGTGCAGAAACTGACTTTTATCTTGGTTACGGCGGACAGTCGGGTGACTTTAGTTATGATGTTGGCTATGTATATTATGCTTATACAGATTTAACTGACAGTAACTTTGGAGAACTCTATTTTAATGGTTCATTAGGTGCGTTCGGGTTTGGCGTAGCTTACACGGCAAATAGTGAGTATGACGATGGTTCAACTTTTGATGCTGGCGACCTTTATTACAGCGTAAGTTACGGTTTTGATCTGCCAAACGAATACAGCTTAGGTTTAACTGCAGGTTACTACGACTTTGATACTGATACTCAGGGCGATGTTGATTTTGCTCATATCCAAGCAGATATTAGTAAAGGCGATTTCACTTTTAGCGTATCTAAAGCGCAAACAGATTCGGGCGACGGCGATATTAAATTTGTGGCGAGTTGGGGCACAAGTTTCTAAGCTGTTTTTACTAAAAAAACATCTTGTGAATGCCAGCTTATAGCTGGCATTTTTGTTTAAGCCGTTTACTTTCCTACGGTGATTATCATCCATAAAACGACGAATTAACTAACTACTGAGTTAAGTGGGAGTTGTCGAAATTTTGTACGTGAGTATAATGTTTCATCTTTATTGAGGAGAGTATTATTATGAATAGGAAAATAGCATCGATATGTTCTTTGAGCGGACTCGGCCTCATTGCGATTTTAACCTTGGGTAATGTCTCGTCCTCTTTAGATGAAGGCCAGTTGTTTTGTAAATGCGAGCCTAATATAGCATTTAACCATACCTTACCCTTAAGCCATCCTATTAATAAGTGTGCAGCGACACAATCTGATGCGGTGAGTTGGTCTTCTTGGATTAAAGGCAGCTCTAGTTCGTATCAGTTTCATTTTATTGATTTATTAGAATTGCTCTCTAGAACTAAAGACTACACTACCGAAGATTATACCGACCGAAAATAATCTTCCCTTTTTATTGATCCTTAGACCAACTCCAATAAGTCATTGTGCACTCAGCGGGAACGTCCCAGCTGATTTTGCATTGGGTTGGCAGTATTGGAATGGGAGCAATCATACCTGCACGTCGTCAGCTTATTCACAAACTGCTGGTTCGTTGTGAATGCATCGCTATTTAATGGAATTGGTATTATTTACTGATGTGCGAAGTATGACTATAGAGCGCAAACAGTTCGGCCGCTTTCTTTCTATTCCCCCCATTTTGACTAATAAAACGACTGACCTGTAAGGTGCTGATTTCTGCGTCTTGATATATGCTGCGAGTAAATTCCGTATCGTGATTACTGATCAGTACAGGAATGTTACGATGATTAAAAGTACGAGTGGCAATGGCGGCTAATCTTACTTGGCAATCTAAAGTAAACCCACCTTTCGCGTAAGCATTAAACATCGCAGTTTTACTAATTGGCGCATAGGGAGGATCGCAGTATATCACTGAGTGTTTTCTCGCCTTAGAAAATGTTTTTTCGAAAGACTCGCAAGTGAAAGTGGCTTTTTTGGCTTTCTCGGCAAAAAATATCAACTCTTTCTCAGGAAAGTAGGGAGCTTTGTAACGACCAAAAGGTACGTTAAATCCACCGCTATTGTTATACCTACATAACCCGTTGTATCCGTGTCTGTTTAAGTAAAGAAATAGTACCGCTCGTTCATAAATATCAGTACTACGATTAAACTTGTCTCTTAACTCGTAGTATCGTTTTTCTTGATTGTGCTGGGCATTAAATAAAGTGGCGCTATCCGCAATATAACTTTCGGATTGGGTTTTCACAATATTATAGAGGTTAATCAGATCAGGGTTAATGTCGTTCAGTAAATATTTAGGGTAGTCAGTATTTAAAAACACTGAGCCTGCGCCGACAAAAGGCTCTATCAGTTTTCTGCCTTGGGGTAGTTGTTCAGTAATGGCTTCTACTAGATTATATTTGCCACCGGCCCATTTTAAAAAGGCTCTCGATTTTTTGTTTTTCATTATTTGTTTAAAACTGCCTAGTCTATGAAATTACCGAAAATACTGGAAGAGACAGTTTGTTTAGATCAGCAGTCTACAATTTACAGCATATACATGGAATTGTATCTAGCTATGGGGCAAACAACAATTGGCTTATGGTTGTGAATTTGCAATTTCTTGTTGAACTTGGCGCATAGTTTTAGCAAATGGTTCATTTTTCAACATCTGACTGGGCAATTGGCTTATTTGTTGTCTAGCTTGGTTGATTGTATCGAAATGCTGATTGTAAATGAGTACATACCAATTACCCCCATAACGTTGAGTAGTATAAAGCCAAACAGAGTCGGATAAATTTTCATCTTCGATATATTCTTTGAGCAAGCTAAAGTTGCTCATGGCTGTGAGTTGAATAACGAAAAGATTACTAGGTAAAGTACTGAGTGTGGCTGAGCGGTCTTTAATCTCACTAGCTGGGGTGTTTTGTGTTTTCGTTTGGCGTACTGTGGTTGCTGTAGTGGATAGTGGCGCTGAGATAGGTGCAGCACTGATAATATCTGCTACTGGGTAGTCTGTGGCTTGATTACTTATTGTGAGTGCTTCAACTTGTACTATTTCTGGTGCTAATTGGGTGATTTGGATAGGAACTTCATCTGCTAAAGGTGGATTTTTAGATGTTAATGTCGCTAAATCAATAGCCTGTACGTCGGGTAAACCCGCTGATATAGGCGTCGTTATTGTTGACGTATTGAGTGGTTGAGTGTCTAGCTTAGGCTTTTCGGCATTCCATGCTGTGACTAAATCTTCAGCCCCCACTTTAACTGAGTCTATCTGTAAACTGTTGGTGCTCGTATTAGCAGCTGGTTGTTCTATAGCGCTCGCCTTGGAGTCGGCTAGAAGGGTTTTCTTTGTTGTGCTGGTAACCGTTTCAATGGCGACTTGCTCTGGGCTAAGTAACTCAGACATATCATCAACTTTCGATTCGACTTGTTGTGATATGACTAGCCCGCTGCTTTGTGGCTCGGGCGCTGAGGTGGCTAAAATATCTCGTATCTTATTTGGGTATAGCCAATAAAGCATGCCCACAAAAGTAGCCAAAAATACTAAACAAATGACTGCAATAACCCACAATTTTTTATACACAGCCTTGCCTTTGTGATGATCTTTTTGAGCATCTACATCTATATTGTCCATTTGTTGGCTGTGTTGTATTGCTTGTTCGATATTGAATTGTTGACCGGCATGATTATCGATGTGATTGTTTACACTATTGATCAGTATGGGTTTTTCTTTTGAGTTGGCGGCGATAATATTCTTGGTTTTTTCGGCCCAGTCTGATTGACCCATTAGTAGAATATTCAGGTGCTGTTTGTTATTAGCAAAGCGGCTTTGTAAAACCAGTTCCCATAATTCTTTGACTAATTTAGTAGGTAGTTTTTCTGCTTGAAAAATACTGATTAACACGGGGCCTTCGTGTTGATTAAGCGCCGCCAACACTTGATTAAGGGGCAAGGTAAAATTGCAGCCTTGATGTTGACCAATTAATTGATGGAATAGTTTTTCGCGGTATATGGCTAACGGTGTGAGCTCATCGGCGGTCAGTAAGGCAAGATCAGTCTGGTCATCTTGTTGGCTAATATAGGTCTCAACAAATTTAGATTGTTGCTTAATTTTGTCGGTGCATACAAAGACAAGTTGTGATGAAAAACTAGTTAAACAGTCTAATCTATCACTCAGTTCTGACAATGGCATTCTTACCGTTTTCCTTAAGTTGGGCTCACTATGAAAATATAATGAGCCGAATTTGGCTCCCTAAGAAAGAATAGTTCGCAGCACCTCTTCGCTCACATCTTTTGTTATGACCGACTTACCAATGCCTTGCGGAATAATAAATACTAGATTGCCTGCCAGTACCTTTTTATCATGACGCATATGTTTGATAAATTCGTCAAAATGCATGTCTGAAGGTGCGTTAGTCGGTAACTCAAATGCTTGTAACAATGATTCTATGCGACTATATTCTGACGCTTCGAGCCAATTCATCTTAGTTGCTACTGCTGAAGCAAGAACAATGCCTGTTGCTACAGCTTCACCATGTAACCAGTTACCGTAGCCTTGTTCTGCTTCAATTGCGTGGCCAAATGTATGACCAAGATTGAGAATGGCACGTAACCCTGACTCTCTTTCGTCAATAGCGACTACTTCAGCTTTTATCTCACAACAACGGGCAATCATGTATTGCAGCGCGGCCTGATCTTGCTGTTTAATGGCTTGTTGATTGTTTTCTAACCAAACAAAGAAGTCGTAATCGTAGATGATCCCGTACTTGATCACCTCGGCCATCCCTGCGGCAAACTCACGAGGTGGCAATGAAGATAAGCTATTGGTATCAATAATCACTGCTTGTGGTTGATAAAACGCGCCAATCATATTCTTACCCAGAGGATGGTTTACTGCTGTTTTACCACCAACAGAAGAATCAACCTGAGATAACAAGGTCGTTGGTATCTGGATAAAAGGTACGCCTCTTTGAAAACATGCTGCTACAAACCCGGTTAAATCGCCAATAACACCACCGCCTAATGCAATTAGGGTTGTATCTCGACCAGCAGACATAGCCAAAAGTTGCGAGATAACAGATTCAAAGCTTTGTAGATTTTTATGTTGCTCGCCATCAGGCACAACAAGTTTAGTGACTTCATATCCAGCTAATGCATTAGCCACAACGGGATAGAATAATGCATCAATGACATCATTGGTCACTACCACGACTTTTTTAGTCGTTAAATACTGAGTAATAACATCAGCTTGAGCAAACTGATTGGCTTGAATTGAGATAGGGTAGCTACGCTCACCCAACTCTACTTTAAGTGTCGTCATAAGAAGCGTAGCCCTATTGGAACAGTTAGATTAAAATTACAGACCTATTTTTTCGATGATTTGGTTAGCCACTGCACGAGCACTTTGGTCGTCAGTATCAACGATATAATCGGCTGCATCTTCATACAATGGATTACGTTCTTCTGCAAGATTACGTAATACTACTTCTGGATCATCTTTTTGTAGTAACGGACGACGCTTATCACGTTGTGTTCTGGCTACTTGTTTATCGATGGTAGTTTGTAAATAAACCACAATGCCACGTGCAGATAATCTGTTGCGCACATTTTTACTTACTACTGAACCACCGCCTGTCGCTAAAACAATGCCTTGTTTGTCGGTTAGGTCGTTGATGACATTTTCTTCACGAACACGAAAACCTTCTTCTCCTTCAAGATCAAAGATCCAGGCTATATCAGCGCCAGAGCGTTTTTCAATTTCATGATCTGAGTCAAAGAATTCTAAATGAAGTTCATCTGCAAGGTGCCTACCAATTGTGCTTTTACCAGCACCCATGGGGCCTATTAGGAATATATTACGTTTTTCAGCCATTTTTGCTTATTTCACAACTATGTTTATTTAAGGGGTAGAAAGATTGTTCGGCTACCCTTTTATGGATTAACCAGACCTCGTCAAAATTTCGAGGCGGGGATTATCTCAGCTTTAACCCGAAATTTGCAAGCTTTGTAGATTTAAACATCCATGATTATCGAAAAAAACTTTAAAAAGGTGATAAAAACGGGTGTTTTTGTTTCGCTAAACTGATTATCGAACAATTAGTTTGCCGTTGTTAGCGGATTTGCCAAGATTTTTGGTGTCACAAAAATAAGTAATTCTCTTTTTTCTATTCGTTCGGTGGTTTTCTTGAATAGGTTGCCAATTAGTGGAATGTCCCCCAGAAAGGGCACTTTTGCTACTTCATCGCTTGAGGCTTGTTGGAATATTCCACCTAAAACGATAGTTTCACCATTATCCACTAGTACTTGAGTGCTAATTTCTTGGGTATCAATTGCCACAGCATCGCCAGTAGATGTGGGTACTGTATCGCCTCTGGTATCTTGTGTTACGACTAAATCAAGAATTATTCGATTGTCTGGCGTGATATGTGGGGTCACTTTCATGCTAAGTACTGCTTTTTTGAATTCTACTGAGGTCGCACCACTAGAGGTAGATTGCACGTAGGGAATTTCTGTCCCTTGCTCGATGTAAGCTTGATGTTGATTGGCTACGGTAATACGAGGGCTAGCTATAATTTCTCCCTTGTTTTCAGATTCGAGTGCCGACAATTCTAAATCTATGATGCTGCCGTTTGCTAATCGGGCTATTTGTAGCCCAATGCGGCCAGCAGGATGGGTAATAGGCAGCGCAACATTTAGTCTATCCGCTAGAGGCGGGACGGTGCCAGAAGCGACAGCGTTCGAGCCGCTAAGTGAGCCAGAAATCCCTCCATTACTAATGCGTTTATTTAGCCCCCACTGCACGCCAATCTCTTCACTAACGTTATCTCTTACGGTAACCATTCTTGACTCAATTAACACTTGTTTTATTGGAATGTCTAAGGCGTTAACCAAGAGTATTGCCTCGTCGATTGAAGCTTGAGTATCTCTTAGCAACAGAGTATTGGTGCGTTCGTCCACCATGACGCTACCTCTTGAAGTGAGAACGCTGTTTTCGGTAGTTTTAAGAATGGCGGCAAGCGCTGACGCTTTGGCGTAGTTAATTTGCACATTGGTCGATATTAACCCCGCTAATTCTGCGACTTTCTGTTTTGCTTGTAATTGCAAAGTCTCCCGCGCAGTTAATTCTTCAGTAGGAGCAATCAGCAATATATTTCCTTCTAAGCGCTTATCCAGGCCTTTTATTTTTAATATCATCGCCAACGCCTGATCCCATGGTACGCCAGATAAACTGATGGTGACATTGCCGGTTACCGTGTCTGTGGTGACTAAATTAAAGTTATTCACTTGGGCGATTATCTGTAAAACTTGGCGTACAGGTACGTCTTGAAAATCTAAAGAGATGGGATCGCCTTTGAAGTGCTGTTGTAAAGAATGAACTGGCGCATCGACAGGTTTTTTCTCTATTTCAATGGTTAGTCGATTCGCTTTCTTTTGATGACGAAAATTAACCTTGTCTAAAAGTGTGAACTCAACTCTAGATTGAGCTTTATCTTGGAAGGTCTCAATTGAGTGTACTGGTGTAGCAAAATTTAAGAGGTCTAGAGTAAATAATTGATCTTTACCTAGCCTTACTTTGGGTAAAGTGAGTGCAAGGGTGTTAGCTTTGGCATTTAGCTGCATTTGAAAGTTGTTATTGTTAAAACTTAATATGGTTTGTCCGCCTCCACTAGGTAAGCGATTGAATTGAATATCTTGTAACTCAGTCAAGTAAGCGCTGGTCTGTGGGTCAATCAGTATAGTCGGCGGATTTTGGCTAGCCGCCTCAAAGGTTGTGCAGCTAAAAGTCACAGAAAATGCCCAAATCAGTAGCGTGTAGGAATAGGTTTGTTTTGTGCTAAGCAGAGAATATTTAAACATTTATGTCTCCTGCTTTAACAGTCATAGTCAGCGAGGCTTGTTTCTTTTGCCAGCAGCCGGCACCATCAGGCTGCATTTCTGTAAAAGCAACGACACCATTTTTGATTGAATCAATTTTGCCAAAGAATAGGCCTAAGTGATCTCCGACCGTAGCTTTATATAATTCACCAGAAGCCACTTTAATTAACGCCCATTGCTTGCCGTTAGCAAAAAATACACCGGTTACAGATAACCTGTCGATACCAAATCTTTCGAGTACCTGTTTGGTTCGAGCAAAGTCGGGCTGTGTACAATTTGATTGAGACACAGTATTTGCTTTTGTTGCTGGTGGGGTTTTTAGGTGTTTAAAAGGGCTACGTAATTTTGTCGCACCGTAAACAAAAGCTGGCTTACTTTCGAACTCAGGATAGGGCTCAATATTAAGTGCCGTGGTTTGTTGGACGTCTTTGATGAAAAGCTGCAAGTCGTCAGTTTGCGATTCGCAAGACATTAATAAAATGACAGAAACTACGGTAAGTGCATGTTTCATTTTTGTTGTCCCTTAGTCCTGTTGTGATCCGTTGCCAGTTGTTTATTTAGCGATGTTCGATAGGTTTTTGCCTGTATTTGTAAGGTTAGGGTGTCGGTATTTGGGCTTACCTCAAAGTCATGTACGGTTACTATGCGCGGCAGCCCTGCTATTTTTGAAGCGAATTTACCAAAATCATGATAGTTACCCGTCACTTCCATTTTGATAGGGAGCTCGGTATAGAAATCTTTAGGTACTTCACTTTGCCAGTTAAGCAATTTGAAGGTTAAACCAGCAGAGGTGCCTACTAGGGTGATATCGTCTAGTAATCCTGTGGTTTCGTTATTAGTGGGAAGAGATTTTAGCATCGAGGAAAAATCACTTTGTAATCTGGCTAATTGCTTTTCATAGGCAGCGAGGTTGACGGCAATTCGGTATTTAGCTTGGTAGATTCGTTTTAACTCAGGCTCTTTACCCTGAGTTTCATTTAAGGTAGGTAAGGTTGATTTTACAAATAAGTAATAACCAGTGCTTAGGCTTAATATTACCGTGAGCAATGCCAGCACTGTTTTCACCTCAAAGGGCCAAGTGGCAATTTGCTCAAAATCGAGGTTGTTCATCTCTTTAAGCTTGCTAACGTTAAATTTCATTTGCTTGGCTCCTCGGACTGGATAGATAGTTCCGGAGCAACTCTCGGCTCAATACTAAAAGTTAATGTAAATTCGCTTATTGCTTTAAGAGTAGAGGTATCGGCAACTATTGAAGATAGCGTGGGGCGGCTAAAAACAGTAGAGGTCTCAATTTTGCGCATAAAATCCGCCAGACGATTGTTGGATTCACTCACGCCTAGAATTTCAATTTGATTGCCTAGCCGAGAAATTCGTTTAAAAGACAATCCAGTTGGTACCAGCTTAACCAGTTCGTCTAGTACTATTGGCACTACATTGCGGCTGGATTCTAGTTGTTCGATTAACAACATTTTTTGCTGGAGAGCTTGCTTGTCTTTTTTAATCTGTACTATTTGCCAATCTGTTGGGTTAACAGGGAGGTTTGTTGTTCAATAAACCGATTGCGAACGTTTTGGTTTGTGCTCAAACGTTCAATAATATGGCCGACGCTGAACATCAGAGAAAGACACAGTAACGCGATGCCAGCTAACAATGTTAAGTATCGTTTTTTTGTTCGGTTCTGCGGTTTTCTCGCCAGTGCAATAAGTTTATATGTGCCATGGTTGAAATCCTCTGTATGCTAACCCCGCCGCTATCGCCATTTGTGGGGTGACTTTGGCTAGTTCTGTGACCGATATAGAGTGGTCAATTGTCATTGAATGAAAAGGGTTAAAGGCGATGAATTCAATGCCAAATTCGGCTGAAAGGTCTTTGGCTAGATTATCTAGATGTCCTGCACCGCCGCTAATTAGCAGTGAGTCAGGGCGATTCGCACCAGTCGAGCTTACGTAGACTTGGATAATTTTATCAATGTGCTGTTGTAACGTATCTAAAAACAGTGAGTAAGCTTGTTGTTTCCATTGGGTGGGGAGTGAGTTGTCTTTTAATTGTGATTCAATTTGAACGCGAGTTTGGTTGTATTGTTCGATTAAATTCTCAATTAATGGGTCTACACCAAAATGATGCTCTTGAGTGAAAATTACTTGCCCATTGCACAGCGTGCAGAACTGTAATTGCGTTGCGCCTATATTAATACAGCTTATGTTGTCTGTGTTCTGGCTTGGATATAATGCGGCGACTGCTGTACCTAAGGCATAACTTTCTAAGTCGACAATTTTTGTCTCGTAGCCGACCTCTGCCAAAAGCGTGGTTCGACGGTCAACAATATCTTTGTGAACAGCACTTAATAGCACCGCCACTTTATCGTCGTTCGCTTTGTTGATTTCCAATTTTTCAAAGTCGATATAAACTTGGTCGAATGGATAGGGAATTAAGCTGTCGGCTTCGAGCTCAATTTGATTTTCAAGCTCGTAGTCAGTTTGTGGAGCATCGATACATACCGTCTTATTTAGCACTGTTGAGCCTGAAACGGCTATCACCACTAAATTGTTGTTGCTGCCAAGAGATGACTTCACTTTTTTCAGGGCGTGACTGACGGCTTCAAAATCTTTGATTTCTCGTTCGTTGAAAGCATGACTAGATATGGGCTCGCAAGCAAAACCAGATAGGGTAATGTGCTCTTTGGCTTTCTCTAAGGAGACGGCTTTTATAAAACGAGTGCCAATATCAAGGCCTATTATCTGTTGGGGTTTGGGGCTGAATAAGTGCATTAGTTGGCTTCATCCTATTGAAAATAACTTCCATTAACATTATTCGTGATATTTTTTGTATTTTATGGTTCTAATCAGCGTACATAGGTATAAAATGTAGATCATTTATTAAAAGTTGCCTTGGTATTATTTATCTGTGAAGTATCTTAAACCCGCCTTAATTGTCTTTTTTGCACTGTTTTTATTAAGTATAGCTGTTATTTTCGGTACTTATTTTCATATAAAATCTGACCTGCCTAGTGTGGAGGTTTTGAAAGATGTACGTCTGCAAACGCCCATGCGTATTTACTCTAAAGATGGCAAACTTATTTCTCAGTATGGGGTTAAAAGGCGGATTCCGCTTAAGCTAGAACAAATACCAGATATGTTAGAAAAAGCGGTGATAGCTACCGAAGATAGTCGTTTTTATGAGCACTACGGAATTGACCCAATCGGTATGATGCGAGCTTTCGTTAACTTGGTTATTACAGGTGAGAAAGGCCAAGGTGGTAGTACCCTAACTATGCAAATGGCAAGAAATTTTTTCCTGACCCGTGATAAAACTTTTATTCGGAAAATACGGGAAATTATTATTGCTTGGCATATGGAACAGGTTTTAACTAAGCAAGAGATTTTAGAGCTGTACTTAAATAAAGTTGAGCTGGGGCATAGAGCTTTTGGTTTTGGTGCCGCGGCTCGAGTGTATTATGGTAAAGATCTCAATGAATTGACTTTAGCTCAAATCGCAACCATCGCAGGTCTACCTCAGGCTCCTTCAGTGTTAAATCCTATTAGTCGTCCCGAGCGCTCAATAGCGCGAAGAAGAATTGTCTTGCTAAGAATGTTGGATGAAGGCTACATCAATCAACAACAATTTGAAGAAGCGGCAAGCGCAGAGGTAACTGCTGTGAAACATGGTGCCGAAATTGATCTAGATGCGCCTTATCTCGCCGATATAATTTACAATCAAATGATTGAGTTATATGGAAAAGATGAAGCTGAAACTGGGGGGTATCAAATTTATGCTACGGTCGACTCGGATATGCAGCGAGCAGCGCAAGCTGCAGTGAGAAGAAATCTACATGATTACGACGAGCGACATGGGTATCACGGCCCTGAGAGGCAATTATGGGTATCGCCCGAAGCGAACACCAACCAGACTAATGCGCCGTTATCTTCCGACCGTTCCGAACCTTTAAGCGAAGCCGAAATGTTAGAGGTGTTGCAGAATCACCCTACGTTCGAACCTTTAAAACCCGCGATAGTGGTAAAAGTGAATGAAAAAGATATCGTTATTTTTACTCAACAAGGCAAGTACAGCATTATTGATTGGGAAGGGTTAGACTGGGCTCGACCTTTTATTAATGATTCTAAACAAGGTGCAGCTCCGAAAAGTGCAGCTGATATTGTGCAAGAAGGCGCACTCATTCTAGTGCGTCAACGGCCTGAAGATGCTCACTGGCAGCTTACGCAGTTTCCGCAAGCCAGTAGTGCTTTTGTGGCTCTAGATCCTAAAGATGGCGCAGTACAGGCAGTGATAGGGGGTATAGTTTCTATCAAAGTCAATTTAACCGAGCGACTCAAGCAAAACGGCAAGTGGGTTCAAATATTAAACCCTTTATCTACTCATCGGCTTTGGCGAATGGTTTCAATATCGCTAGCATTATCAATGATGCGCCCATTACTCAATGGCAAGCGGGTTCAGGCACGGCTTGGCGACCAGAGAACTCCCCTCCCGAGTACGATGGGCCAATTAGAATGCGTGTTGCCTTAAGTAAATCGAAAAACGTTGTGTCGGTTAGGTTGTTGCGAGCGGTTGGTCTAGACAATGTTACCGAGTATTTGTCACGCTTTGGTTTTGACAAAGAGGATATTCCTAAAGATGAAACCGTATCGCTGGGTTCTGGATCGCATACACCGCTCGAAGTGGCGACTGCGATGTCGGTCATTGCCAATGGTGGCTTTTTGATTGAGCCCTATTTTATTAAAAGAATCGAAGATGAATATGGACAAACTTTATGGAAGGCGAATCCAGCACAAGCTTGCGACCCTTGTGAACAGGCGCAGGCGGAAGCTGACCCCATTGATCCGAATGATATCGAAGCGTTACTAGCCGCTGAGTTTAATACCCAATCTCAGACGACTGAGCCCGCAGAGCCGGTGTTGTCCGCGCCTAGAGTGATTAGTGCAGAAAACGCTTTTTTGGTCGCAGAAATGATGCGTTCGGCAGTACAAATTAATGGTCACTGGAACAATCGAGGTACAGGTTGGCGAACCGCATTGTTGCTTAAACGTTCTGATGTGGCAGGTAAAACAGGTACAACCAATGATGTGCGTGATACCTGGTTTAGTGGTTTTACCCCTGACCTAGTAGCGACTGCCTGGGTAGGCTTTGATGACAGCAACCGCAGGTTAGGACGCACTACGGCTAATCAGAATTTAGTTAACAAAAACCCACAAAAATTTAATTATATTGGTAATGCAATGATTGGCAGTGAAGCGGGCGCGCTAGCTGCACAGCCTGCGTGGATAAGGTTTATGCAATATGCCTTAGCAGATAAACCCACCCATAATTTGCCTATGCCGGCCAATATCATTACCTTACGCATCGACAAAAATACTGGAAAATTAACCAATAGAACTGACAAGACTTCTATGTTTGAATACTTTAGTCAAGGTACGCAGCCGACAATGTACGTAGCCGAAGATGAGATAATTTATTCCAATGAAGATGGTGAATTGAATGGTCAACAGCTAGAAGATATTTTCTAGCTTCCATAGTCACAAATCGTAAATTTAATATCCAAAGGATAAAGTTAACATGGTCAAACCCGCCCTTAAAAATGCGTTATACATTCCCCACTCAGGGCCATCGCTATTAGAAACCCCCTTGTTAAATAAGGGGAGTGCATTTAGCGCACAAGAGCGTGTTGCCTTTAACCTGACGGGTCTTTTACCGCCACGTTATGAAACCATTGAAGAGCAAGTCGAACGTGCATATATGCAGTATTCTAGTTTTGATGAACCTATGAATAAACATATTTATTTACGTGCTATTCAAGACAATAATGAAACGTTGTTTTATAGGCTGATCCAGGCGCATATTAACGAGATGATGCCGATCATTTATACCCCTACTGTGGGAGATGCCTGTGAACAATTTTCGGATATTTACCGTAGTTCTCGTGGTTTGTTTATTAGCTATTCTGAACGTCATCATATGGATGACATTCTACGTAACGCCACAAAACGAAAGGTAAAAATTATCGTTGCTACTGATGGTGAACGAATTTTGGGACTAGGTGATCAAGGTATTGGTGGCATGGGGATCCCAATTGGCAAGTTATCACTATATACCGCATGTGGCGGCATTAGTCCTGCTTATACCTTACCTGTTATGTTAGACGTGGGCACCAACAATGAAAAGTTACTAGCCGATCCAATGTACATGGGGGCTAGGCATAAACGTATCGGCCAAGCTGAGTACGACGAATTTGTGGATATGTTTATTCACGCCATCCGTCGCCGTTGGCCAGAAGTGATGTTGCAGTTTGAAGATTTTGCCCAGCCTAATGCCATGCCTTTACTCGAGCGCTATCGCAGACAAATTTGTTGCTTTAATGATGATATACAAGGTACGGCAGCCGTAGCTGTGGGCACTATTTTAGCCGCATGTAAAAGCAAACAGGTTAAGTTGTCTGAGCAAACTGTAGCCTTTGTTGGTGCAGGGTCGGCCGGTTGTGGTATTGCTGAGCAAATTATTAAACAGATGTGTAATGAAGGGATCTCAGATGCACAAGCCCGTAGTCAAGTGTTTATGGTTGACCGTTATGGTTTGTTGACCGAAGGTTTGCAAGGATTGCGAGACTTCCAACAGCGTTTGGTCCAGCCACTTGCGGCAATAAAAGAATGGTCGGTTGAAGGTGAATATGCCAGTTTGCTAGAGGTGATGGACCAGGCTAAACCCGATATTTTGATCGGTGTGTCTGGTCAAGCAGGGTTGTTTACCGAGCAAGTTATTCGCACTATGAAACGACATTGTGAATTGCCTATTATATTTCCTTTGAGTAACCCTTCACGCCAAGTGGAAGCAACACCATCACAAGTGATTGAGTGGACCGATGGAAACGTCATTGTCGCCACAGGTAGCCCATTCAAACCAGTCGCATATAAAGGTAAGATTTACCCCATTGCACAGTGTAATAACAGTTATATTTTCCCGGGGATTGGATTGGGTGTGATTGCTTCAAAAGCAGAATTTATCACGGATGAAATGTTAATGGCGACCAGCAACGCACTGGCGAATGCTTCGCCTTTGGCTATTAATGGTCAAGGTGAGTTGCTACCTCCGCTAGGGGAAATTGCTATGTTGAGTAAGAAAATTGCGTTTGACGTAGGTAAAATTGCCATGGCACAAGGTTTAGCCTTAGAGGTGCCTGATGAAGAACTGGAGCAGAAAATAGACGCAAACTTTTGGAATGCACAGTATCGACCTTATAAAAGAGTCAGTATTTAGTCGGGCTTGTTGATTTAGATTTGTATCCTTATCGCAACCTGCGTAGAATCCGCCACCGGAGTTGGCCTGGTAATCGCCGTTTAGTTTTCATTCGTGAATTTCTAAAGGGAGGAAAGTCCGGGCTCCACAGGGCAGGGTGCCAAGGTAACGCCTGGGCGGTGTAAGCCGACGACAAGTGCAGCAGAGAGGAGACCGCCTGTTTGTTATTCGTAACAAATCGGTAAGGGTGAAAGGGTGCGGTAAGAGCGCACCGCGTTGCTGGCAACAGTATACGGCAAGGTAAACTCCACCCGGAGCAAGACCAAATAGGATCTCTTATGGCGTGGCCCACGTTGAGATCGGGTGTGTTGCTTGAGCCAGTGAGCGATTGCTGGCCTAGATGAATGATTACCCACGACAGAACCCGGCTTATGGCCAACTCCAACTAATTGCGAAGTTGGCATGTCCAGAATTGGACATGCCAGTTTAACCTGTCGGTTAGTTACTTTTACTATCAATATAGGCCTGAGCATCAGCTTGGCTTGTCACGAAATAACCCGTTTCATTTGTGGCACACAGCGCAGAATCCACCTGTTCATAACAATGTAACCAGCCACCGATATCAGCGTTGTAGGCTATTTTTTTGACAAACTCACCCTCACCAAAGTTTATCCGTAAGTTACCATTCTCCAGTATGTTGTAGGTCCCATTTTCTAGTATGTCGCTATCACAATTGTCGAGTGTATACGCGCCATTTGATGCAAAGCTTATCGGTTCAATGACATACCCAGGTACATTGCAATCTGCTGCGGTGGCATACCAAGCATAATAAAAGGTATTGCCCCAAAGCTCTTGGCTAGTAAAGCTAAGGCTAGCGGCATTTCGCATATAGGCTACGGACGTGATAGCTTGGCTGTTGTCTACTTTCCATTCAATCTCATACCTTTTAATATCTTCGGTATAAGCGGTTGGTGTGATGACTAGGCTAGTGTTGTTTGCCCATTGTGCTTCAATTTCGCCGGTCGCATTCACAAGCCAAGTGCCTGTTTCGCCTCGTTGATCGCTAAAAGTGCCGTTTTCTGCAAAGTTCATGGCACTAACCAAACTTTCATTTGCTGAAAAAACACTAAGCAATTGGTTATGTAATTCGCTGGTGTCGAACATTACACTAGGGGCGTTATTATTGGGTCTGTTTTTGGCTCTAATAACTCGGCGGCTGAGGTCATGACTGTGAATACGGTATAGAAAAAATCATAATCAAAATCTTGTCGTAAAATTGCAGCCATGCCTTTATCTGTTTGATAGACGGGTATTAACGTGTAGGTGATATATCGACTACAACCTGTATTTTGATAGTTGCGACAAGCAATAGTTGAAGTACCTGCTACGTCATCTTTTCCTGTGATTATTTGCAATGAGCCGTCGGCTAAAACCGACCACATGCCATAGTTAGTGGTATTGAAGTATTCTCCGCCGTTTTTGTTGTCTCGAGTGTAATACTCAGCACCGCCATCGGCGTGTAATTCGGCCCATATTTTGAATTCAGGTTCAGTTGAGGTGCCATTAATCATCCAATAAATTCCCGCTAAAGAGTCGGCTTGCCATTGTGTATTATCTTGGGTGATCGTTCCTTTACTGATGCTTGCGTTATGTACAACACCACTTTTGAGTTCTTCAAATAGGAAAAAATCATATGTGCTAGATAGGGGCAGTTTTCTGTAGCGAACACTAAAATCCGAAGCTTCATTGGAAAAATTAGAGAGCTCCAATGCGCCGTCGGTTACTTTCCAATTTAAGGTGTTGTCGTTTAATAAACCTGTCGCAGAACCATCTGTATTAAGTTGATAGCGTTCGGCAATAATCAAACCGTTGTCGTCATTGACAGCAGAGTCCAAGCCCATAAAAGCGATAACAGCTGTGGATATTTCTATGTCTATAAATGGACTGCCTTTAAAGGCCAGTTGCACATGTTGATAGTGTTGTTCAACATCTGCAAATTCACCTTGTGGATAAAGGGTGACTTGTGTTTCAGTCACCAGTAAAGTGTCCAAATTAGCAGAGCTGCTTAAGCGTTTTAATACGTAGCTTTTGGTGCCATATTGTTTTTCTACGCTAGCTTCTTGGCCATTAACCGTTCTGGTTTCATATTTAGATGTGAGTGAACTGGGATCCATAGTTATCACTAGCTCACCCTCTGTTTGTTGCCATGTAAAGTCAGCATTTGCATACTGACCCGTGTGGTCGCTGTTGAAATAAACCACTGAGTTTCTAGCTAAGCCATTTTCTGGTACATAATAATAAGCTTCGGGAACATTCCAGGTACTTGTTACGTCGGCTAATAATGGATCTGAGAATATGTCTTGTTTGGCTTGCGTATAAGCGGCTGAGTCTTCAACTTGTGCTAGATACGTTTTGGTTAAAGTACTGTCTTTGACTAGATCAAACGTATTGGCCGCTCCTGTTGGTAATGCCAGACTGGTATCATTTGCTGACTTGTCGATAGCGACTTTGATGGCGGCAGCTAGGTTCAAGACTTGATTGTAATCTAGCTTTACTAACTCGGCTATTAGTTGTTGGTCGGTGGTGATATTTTCACTGTTGCCTTGGGTTAATAAAGCATACTGTGCAGTCGTGATATTGGTCACTTGTAAAGCAAAGTATTCTTGTGCTGACAATTCACTGTCGTCCCCCGTCAAATCTAACAACTTATTTACGGTGCCCAACATAGATACCAAGCCGGCGTTACTTTGTTCTCCGGTGCCATTTGCTTGAATTGTCACAAAAGCGTCTGCTAGCGAGTCATCAATATTTAAATCAATTGAGTAGGTGCCATTTGCGTCAGCAGAGGCGGTAATAGGTTCATTCATGCCATTGATTTGTACTTGAATATTGGCATTGGCAATGGGGGAGTCGGTAATCGTACCGGTAAGGGTAAGAGGAATCGTTAACTGTTTAATTGAAAGGTCAATAGACGCTGACTTGTCATCGCCGTCATCGTCGACCACGGTTAATGTTAATGTGTGCAGCGTATCTTCCATCACCTCCGGTAGCGTCACCGTTACTGTATCGGTTGTCACACCGTCTAATATTAGGTTACTTTGGCCACTACTTATTGCCCATGCATAACTGGCAATTGTGCCATCAGGGTCATTAGCGGAAGCTGAAATACTGATAACCGATTTCTCATCCGCTGTAATACTATTTTCAAGCACAATCGTTGGTGCTTTATTAGCAGGCTCAATTGTTTTTGGATCATCACTACTACTGCCACAAGCGGTCAAAAAAGTGAATCCGGCCATGGTAATTAAAGGTAAATAACGCATAAATTTATCTCCATTAGTTTATTGAGCGTCATTCGGGTAGTGATGCGAGTAGAGAAACTCTCTCAGGTAAACTGGAAATTAGTCGATTGAATATTGACTTGGTTAAATAGCGAGCAAGAACATGATGCCCAAAACCTAAAACATGCTTGAGAATAACAAACATGTTTTAGAAGGCATTTGATTAGTTAAATGATTATCAGAGTTGGTGGAAAATTATACAGTATGATGACTTCTTTATATCACTAGTTTTCATCGCCACCAATTCCTTTCCAAATATCATCAAATGTCGTTTGCCAAGTTACGTAAACTTTAAAAGCGTCAGCTTCGCTAATGTATTGGCCCTCATCATTTTTCGCTTTTTTTGACACTTCGATGTTTGCACTGCCACCTATAAACAGTCTACCTGTGCCCATTTTGTATACAGGTAATTGTCCACGTAGCTCTATTCTGCGGCCTTTTAGCGGTTCTGATTTTCCATACATAAAGTCAAAATAAGTCTCTTCGTTGCTACTAAAGCGAAAGCCGCCGTAATAACGATCTTGGAAATTGTCATTAGTATCTGTGATGCGGCCACCTGCAGTAGCAATTAAACCAAAAGCGTGTTCTTGGTAAGTCTTGGCACTTTTACTGCCTCGACTACCAAGATAGATTGGATAAAAAATACCGAGTTCATATTCAATTGCGTCAAAATCGTCAGAGTTTGACGAAGTTTCATTATTACCGTTGTTACTGTCGTCACTATTGTTATCAGTTACCCCCGCAGCACTTTCAGATGCACCTGTCACAACAAAGTTCCCGTATACATGAGGTACGTGATACCACAAACTTCCACAACGAAATTCTAGGTCACATTCACCTTGATTGTTTTGACGCAGTCGTTCTACTTCTTTACCTAAACGAAGGTAGGTTAATAGTCCCAACCTCACTGTAGACTCGCTAAATAGTGAATTTACGTTATTGTACTCAATACCCGTATAAAACTGATAAGAAAGCGAAACATCTCGCCATGAAGGGATTAAAAATTCATCTCCAGACGTACCCAGCAATGTATTGATTTTCTGAATTAGCCCTTTAGACGTCGAATTTGCTTTAAGTGCTTCAGACACGTCGAGCTTGCCTATCTTCTGATTGCTCAACCAAATTATTTCGTTAGTTTGATTTTCTAAAGAAGTCTTAATGGAAGTGAGAGAGTCTTTTATTTCTCTAATTTCAGCTTTTTGGTTGGTATTTATAGCCGTTGTTAATTTGCTGGCACATGCTGCTACTATTTCGGATGTTTTATTTATGCTAGTTTTTAAATCTGTTTTGCTTTGTATATTTGCATTCAAATTTTGAGCTATATTTTGAGGATTACAGCTCGCCACAAAGCTAGATTGCTGTATGGTATCCAATTGGGAAATCAAATTATTATCATCGTTGGATAGTTTTTGGCTAAGCGATTTTTCAGTGATGCATGACTTAATACTGCTCAGTTTTGCCTTGATCCACTCCTGCTCTATAGCCACCTCTTTTGTATAATCCGGCTTGGTTTCGTTGGTAAAGTTATTAGCTAGTTTGAGAAAATCAATCGTTCCTTTGTTTTTCGCGTCGCACTTAACATTACCCGCTTTTAAACTGGAGGTTAAACATGATTTGCTAGCTTCACTAGCACATGAAAATGTAATGCTTTTTTCTTGCGCAGCGATATTTTTACTACTAATAAACGCAACCACCATAATGGCAGTTTTCAATAGTGTTTTCATAATGTTTCCTCTTAGTTGTGGATCAAAAGGAAGGTGATGTGAGAAATGTAATTCTCTCAAAAAATTATAAAATTAGTTTAGGTCTATGGTTTCATATTGTTTGTTTGCGACGGTTAAGACAAAACCCGCCCAATGTTTCGGATTGCGATAACGGCCCGAAGAAGCGAATTTTTTTGGGTTTGTTGTAAGGCAATGGATGAGTTTTTCGAAACTGCCAAATTTTGATAAAAATATTTCATAAACTCCGCGGTTGAACGATCTTGAACGGGCCATAAGGTACTAATCACTGAGCCTGCACCTTGGGTTAGAAAGCCTCGAGCCATACTTCGCATGCCCGACCCTTTGTAATATTTGCCAAGCATGGTTTGGCAGCCACTTAAGACAACTAGCCTATTTCTAAAAGGTTCAATAAGTAATTGATTTAAGCTCAGAAAATTTGCATTTTGACTATGCTTTGATGATGTCATTAAGCCAATTAACTCAGGCCTATTTGGTTCATAGTAGCCATGAGTCGCTATATGTAATACTTGTGATGCTCTAGTTTCTGAAGACATTAAAAATTGTGCTGTTGCCTCTTCTTTCATTCCAATATTAGGAATAATATTGGGCAGAGCATGTTGGATATACATTACTTCCATTCTAGTACCAAGGTATGAAACCCATATTCGAGAGAGACTTTTTTTACTACGAGTTGAAGAGTCGGTTCTGTTATTTTTACTGGAGTCAAACTGTGCGGCAAATATTGATATAGGCGTTAAATTTTTAACTAATTGTATATCTTGAATGTAAGAGTTAATTGCCGTCGTGAAAACAACGGGAGTTATATCGATTAATGGCTGATAAACGCCATCTATATTGGAAATATTGAGCATTGAAAAGGGAAACCGAAAAAGTTCGCCATCCGGTACAATTACTAGTTTATTGGAGGTGCGATGTCGTAAAAGGTCTAAAGGTAATAATTGCTCCGCCAACCAGTTATCTTTTAAATATGATTGTGGAATTGATATTGTATTAGTCGGCGAGTCACCTACGATTTTTTTGTACTGCGCATAGGTCATTATGAACTTAATATCTTTTGATGTAGAAGTTACCACTAATGAATATACTTTTTCATTTACGATAAAGTATCGAATGAAAACTTCGTTCGAGTCAAAATCGATATTGCTTGTTAGCTTCTGTTCAATTTTGAGTGTTTTATTACCTTGGTCATATAAGCTAGCGTTATATACCTCTCTTGTTTTATCCAAGTATATGTATTCGGTATTTTTATCGGTAGAAAATAAAAAATCCTGTTCTTGTTTTAAATAGCTTTTTAAGGCTAGGCTTTGAGCTTCCTTCGTTATTGAGGACTTTCCTGTATGCCTTCTATATATACTTTTCTCCTTATCAGGCTCTAAAGAGTAATGGTTCTCCAATAAATCTAGAATTTTATTAACATTTGAGTTTAAATTTTGAGTATTTATTAAGGCGCCTAAGTATGAACTGGTAAAATCAAAACGTGCTTGATTCCAAGCTTGAGGGTTAATAACATTAAACCTATGTTTATTAATTAAATTTATAGCTTTATGTGAAAAAAGCTCAAACCATCTGCCGTGGTCATCATTTTGGTGGAGTAGCATAAGTAACTTAAATACTTCAATTTTTTTCAAAGGATACTGATTGTTTTCTTCAATAAAAATACGATCTGAGTAAAAGTTTTCATAACCTAAAATTGAGCTTAATTCTGCCATCGAAGTTTTCCACGTATCAACCCCCTCAGTATCTTCAGTAATTTTTAGTTCTAAGGCAGAAGTTAACTTGATGATTATTGCGTCAGCTTTGGTGGTAGGTAAGGTTCTGAAGTCCTGTAATACTTTTTCAGAATAATCATTTGCTTTGCTAAATTTACCTTGTTTCAATTCTAATTTGGCGAGCTCGTTATAAGCTACGAGCTCGTAATAGTCGTTAGTATTTCGGACTAACGAGATTGCGCATTCTAAATAATTTCTGGCTGATGAGTATCGTTCCTTATTTCTATAAACGGCCCCTAAAAATACTATCGTTCGAATAAAGTAACTCAGTGTATTTCCTTCATATTGGCAGTTTAAACCATCATTTATATAGGTATTAAGATTGTTACCACTTCTATTTAACGCTCTTTCAAAATATCTAATGGCTATATCATGTTCACCTACAAGATAATTAAGAAACCCGAGATTCAATAATATAGGGAAGATTTGATCGTTAGTTGCCTCTTGTTCATACTGTAGTGCGGCAGTCATAAAGTGGTGGGCTCTTGCGTATTTTCCTTGCCGAATCAATGAAGTAAATATCAAATTGGTAAAATCAAAAATAGACTCCATTATCTCTATTGAATGCTGCATTTGTGCGAGCCCTTTTTCTGCAGCTAACTCAGCATGTATATGTAATTCATTATGATTAAAGTACAGCCATAAACTTCTCAAAATTTGTACATTATGCAGGCTATTATTGATAAAAAAGTGATGTGAAAACATAAACAGGTTTGATGCAAGCGTATAAACAGGCCCTCCGACATTCAATTTTTGATTGATTACAGCAGGGAAGAGTGTACTAGTGTGAGCCGTTAAAACTCCACATTTATTGTTAAAATTTAATTGGTCTTCGCTTGACAAATTCTTGGTGTTGCGTGCGTACTCATACATATCTGCAGCAAGTTTAGTAATACGAACTAGGTATTTCTCTTCAGTTAGGTCTATCCCTCTAACAGCCAATAAATTAAGAATGTGACAATCGGTGATAATTTTTTCAATATGATTGTCTAATGAATTAAAAATATTAGGATGTTCGACAGTTGGGGATGCGTTTGTAACATTTATCGTATATAAATTTAGTAATAAATGAGTTTTTATATTTGGGCTTAGGCTACTTTCATAAATATTTGAATGTAATTCAGTGAATGATTGAATAGTCGTTTGTTGTTTGAACTGTTTTAAATTTTTGAGTAGTAAGTGTAATTGAGTGTATTGGTTTTTGGTTAATTCTATTTTTTCAATTTTACCAGTTTCGTTGCTTACAGTACTAGTTATGTATATATCCTTGTCTATAGATAAGCTTGATTTGGGTATGAGTATGTAGCTAGTTTGAAATGGAATGTCTGTAACAAATGTCTTTATTGCAGTTTCTGAATGACCTAAGTAAAGATTAGCTTCAGATATATTTTTAAGTTTCAATACGTAGTTTTTTTCATTCTCTAATTGGACGATTTTTTCCATTGTCTGCGCACAAATTCTGCTGCTGATCAGTGTGCAGACAATGAAAATTAGGGTAAATATACCTTGAGACATATATTATAATTTGTGGTGAATTATCGTTTATGGATATACCCCCATCTACCTTTAGAAATGACAATTTTGTTAGTCGTTATATTAGTCCAGGTTATAATGTCAACAATAGTGTCTGTGTCGGCAGTTACAAACTCTTTAGGATTACCTAGATTGTCTTCAACTTTTAGAATCCAATCTGTTATTGCCCATGAGTCATTGCCTTGTCCAAATGTAAAGTCACTGATATCGGCAACGTTAACTAAAGAGTTGGAACCGTCAATGTTTGGCGCAAAACGAGTTTTAATTACTACTTCGCGCATTGTTGGATCCCAATTGTTTTCACTCGGTACTTGAGTAAAAATTAGAGGTGATTTAGTGTGTTTTAATACTTCAACAGTCGCTAGGTTGTTTGATGGTAGCCATTCAATTACATCTTCAATCCCTTGTTGTCCGATTGGAATTGTTATTGTTCTAGATGATGCCACCCCAGTATCATTAAAAAAGCCAGTGAAATTTTGCATTGTAAATAACCTCTTATTTCTTGTTTGTTGCTTTAAAAAGTTCCAGCGAAAGTAAATTGTGCATGGTTAATTTACTTTCTGTGGAGCTCTGGTTAGGTAAAGATGTTAGCAATTGACCAAATTTCCCCATTTTATTAAGGGCTGCATCATAGCTATAAGTGTCACCGTTGAAGACAGAATATTTTGATTGTTTTATTGCGTTCACAATTACTTCTGCAACTAATATGCTACCTAAACTCCCTAGACCTCTGTGTGAACTTAGTGGAGTGGCATTATTGTTTTGTAATTCTGCCTCTAACAAAATGTATGGCCATAAAGGTAATGTTTTGATATCGAATCCACATACTGATTTGATTGGGTGGTTATTAGGTTTAATATCGTCTTCATCTATTTCTTTTAAATTTAAAGCGTTAAATAGTGAAGTGTTATTGAGCTTTATAATCTTTCTGCACATTTCTACACCACTTTCTAAATTTTCCGTATTGGCAGCCTCCAAATTTTTTTGATTACATCGATATCTTTTTTAGTATTTATTCGTTGTACTTTTCGCATTTCATTAAAAATTTGAGTATCTATTGATGATGCTTTAACGCCTTGGCTGGGGCTTACGTTAAATAAAACTGTCCAGTCAATAACAAATTCTGGAGTCAGCTTTGTATCTGCTCGAAAGAAGGTTGAAATGTTTTTGTTCTCTGAAGTTGTATCGTTTCTGATAGAATATCTTTTTCTAACCATACTATGTCCGAAACGAAACACAGCGTGACTAAAGTAGGTTGGTATAGTGTCTAACGCTTGCGAAGGGTAAAAACGTACATTTTTTTTTGTATAAGCTATATATACCTTGGGTTCAATTATATTTCGTAGAAACTCTTCCATGACAATCAATTGAAAAGTGCACACAGTAATACTCTTGGCTTCCTCAAAATTTGCTGCAAAACCATTTTCTAAAATGCTATTGTGAAATTTTTGCCAAAGCCCAGCTAATTGAGCCACTAGGCTATTATCATCGTTACGGCGATCTGGGATCATTGCTCTATGGAGGTTATTGTTGCCACTTGTTACTAGCTTGCGATGAAAATCATAGCCAATAATTCCATTCTTATATTCGTCGTTATTCGTAAATTTGATTTCTGTTAAATTAAAATAAGGTTTAGATTTATTTAAGTTACCATAAAGACTGTCTAGATTTAAAAATGGTGTAGTTGGAAATTTACTTTGTAATTCACTGTCTAGAATTGATGGGTTAGTTGGTCTAACGATATCGTGTGCAATGAGTTGACCTAAATATGTCAATCCGGCTGGAATATTTGATGCTGACGAACTTCCTGTGAGAGCATCGATTAACTGAGTAGAATGTAGAGTCCCCATGCTAGTTCCGTATAGTCACATTATAAATTGAAAATAAATTTGGGTTTTTCTTAGGTGTGAGTGTTATTTCGAGCATATATGGATTGTGGTCATTTATTGCTACTGGTAGTAAAACATCTCCTTCAGAATTAGCTGTTTTTGGTATACTAGCAATCACTAATTGATTCACTTTATTTTTCACTAAAACATCAACCTCTTCATATGCAACAAGTTGAGTTTGCAATACGAGAATCACGGTACTTTTACCACTAGGTGCATATATATCTTGGCTTTGGTTTGTTTGACTACTACGTAAATTAGAAAGGTAGGCAATTTCATAGCTTTCAGAGTAAATTTGAGAAGGGTTACTGTTGAGCAATTTGTATTCGAACATACCCAAAAAAACGCCAGCGCTTATCCCCAAAGTCACTAAACTTGCCCTCATAGGCGTTCCCCACAGTATTTGCCAAAATGATGGTTTCACATATTTACTGCTTTCGGCTTGTATTTGATTAGCTGTTTGTTCATTTTCAAATGCCTCTGGCAATGTTTGTACAAACACGCTGTCCAATTCTAGTTGCTCCAATAATTCTGGTTTATCCATTATGTATTCTTCAAACTCCACGGTTTCTTCTGGAGTGAGTTTGTTGTGTAGATATCGTTTTACGATATCGTTTTCGGTAATGTATTTATCATCCATTACTAGTTTGTTTGATTCGGTCATACGCTGCTCTTTTTAGACGTTAACGGCATACTCGTTTTGCTCAAAACGGGTATATATCGGCTATTGATTAGTGGCGTTTCAAAAGGTAAGTGCTGGTGGTTTGCAGTTTCTCTCACTAAATGGATAAATAAATTCTTATCTGGGGGAATTGTTGTTTGTTGAACTACTAAGCAGAACAGCAGGCTAGTACTTAGTATGGTGCTGGCTTCTGCGTTCGCCCCTATTTTATGCTGAATAAGTTGCTTGATTCGTTGCCTCGCTCTGAATAAAACTTTGTCAAAATACTCTGGACTTAGCTCTAGATCTTGGCAAATTTGTTGTTTGTTTTTATCGTAGATGAAATAACTCCGCAGTAATTGCTTGTCTCTGTCTACATTTAATTCGTTAAGTAACTGTTGGGTGAGTTGCAAAAGTTTTTTTGAGTGCAGGGCTTTGCAAATTTCTATGTCTTGGCTTGGGGCGTGGAACTCAATGTTGTCGGTAGATTGAGTATCCCGTCTGCTTTCTTTACGTTTATGACCAATTAATAAATTGATGCCTGTTTGTCTAATAAATGCAGATAGTGCTGCTGGGTTGTGTATGCCATTTTCGCGGGCTTTTTGAATCACTATTATGAATGTGTCTTGGGCCAAATCTTCTGATAATGCGGAGTTTTGGGTTTGCTTGTTTAAGATAAAAAACAAACCGCGATAGTAGGTTTCTACCAATTCTTGCTCTGCATGTTTGTCGCCGGAGCTAATGCGTGCAACTATGCTTGTTGCTTTTGAAGAGTAAGTGTCTAGTTCCTTGATAAGCATGCCAACCTTATAATTGATTGTGTTTTATCCTATGTGAGTAAAGATTAGTCGATTGTGAAGGGCGGCGCAATTGCCTCGTGTCAAAAAAATGACAAAATTGTTAGTACTCGCTTAGTTTCTTTAAGAACTCTATACGTGTTAGGCTTTGTAGCAGGGCTCAACCTACTTTGTTAAGCGAAAACTTAAGAATTAGTCATGCAAAATAATCCATCAGTTATCTGGACACCTTTGTTCAAGAAAATCTTTCTCTTGGTTGTAAGCCTATTTAGTTTGGTGTTCTTGTTAACGTTACTGAGTATATACCAAGCCGCTTATAATCAGGCTGAGCGCGAGTTTGTCGCCCGTTTAAATGTGGGCAAGAACGTCTTTATGAACGAAGTACTCATTGCTAAGCAACACCTTGATTCTAGTGTAGAAACCATAGCCAAAGATTGGGCTCTGCGTAGTGCAATTGGCCAAGGACAAGATGCAGAGTCGATTAAGAGTGTATTATTCAATCATGGCAAACGAATCAATGCAGATATTGCCATAGTGTTAAATAAAGAGTTTAAATTAATGGTTCAGTATGGCAGCACTGATGCTGCCATCGCACAGTTTTTAGAGCCAAGTTTGGATGCTAAGCAACAAGAAATGGCATGGATAGCAGTGGTTGACAATGAAGCATATATTGTTTCTGCTGAGCCAATAAAAGCGCCGGCTACCATCGGTTGGCTATTGATGGGTAAAAAGATAAACCTAGCATTTTTGCGCGAATTAAGCGGTTGATTTCACTGGACATCAATCTGTTGGTGAGTGGTTCGGGCGCCACAAAAAGGGTGTTATCGACATTTGACAATAACCCTGTCGTTGATTTGGAATTGCAGAACATTGCGTCGACTTTTTTGCTAGAACCTCGTTTAGCAAACATGCATATTACCCAAACCGATGACTTAGTGGTTATGCCTTTTGAGCTGATCACCCAAAACCATCTGCAATTTGTGGTAGTGCTGCAAGACTCAATCAGTGCTTGGTTACAAACGCGAAACTTATTTATGCTTGAGCTCTTACCCTTTTTTATCGTGGGGATTTTGTTAGCTCTGCTTGGGTCGTTTTTTATTGCTAGAAGCATTACCCGCCCGGTTGGACGTTTGTTAAAGGCGGCTAAATTAGTGGCCAGTGGTAGTTATGCCGAACATATTAAGGTATCTGAAAAAAGTGAACTAGGGGAGTTGGCCCGAGAGTTTACCAATATGCAAACAGCGGTAATGGAGCGAGAGCAGAAAATTAAGGATCAAGCAGAAGAGATCAGGCAAACCAATAAAATCAAATATCAAGTAGAACTGGCCCAAAAAGAGCAGCAACTAGCTGCCAGCGCTACCGAAGCCAAGAGTCGTTTTTTAGCCAACGTTAGCCACGAAATTCGTACCCCCTTGAATTCAATTATCGGTTATTCCGAAATACTCAGTGATGCTACGGTTAGTCAAGAGGACAAACTTAAAGCCACATCTGCCATAAATAATGGTGGACAATACTTGCTCAACATAGTGAATGACGTACTTGATTTAGCCAAAATTGAAGCGGGTAAAATTCAACTAACCAAAATAGATATAGGTTTATTAGACTTATTGCATGAAGTAAGTGCTTACATGCAAGGTTTTGCTTTGGAGAAGCATCTAAAGTTTAATTTAACATTACATTACCCATTGCCTTATGAATTTAATACCGACGCCACTCGTTTGAAGCAAATACTGCTCAATTTATGCAATAACGGCATAAAGTTTACTGAGCAGGGGTCGGTAGATTTACATGTGCATTTAGACACGCTGAGAAGGCGGTTCATTTTTGTGATTTCGGATACCGGATCAGGTATGAGTGACGAACAGCAACTACGCCTGTTTACTGCTTTTACCCAGGGCAATCAATCGAGCAGCCGTAAATATGGCGGCACCGGTTTAGGGCTTTATATCAGCAAACAACTGACTGAAATGTTAGGCGGCCACATAAAAGTCACTAGCCAAGAGGGCGAGGGCAGTCAGTTTGCCGTTTATATGCCGTGGGTAGAAGCGAGTAACAAAAAGATGCTTACGAGCAAGCAAGAAACTCAACAATATATCAAGCAGAAGCACATTCAACAGAAGTCTCAATCGGAACTAAATGTGCCGCAGTTAAGGGCTCATATTCTGTGCGCCGATGACAATGACGATAATCGACAACTAGTAGCTTATTTGATTCATAAAACTGGGGCCAAGTTAACCCTAGTCAATGATGGGGTTGAGGCGGTGACGGCAACCCAGGTTACGCACTTCGACTTAATTTTAATGGATATGCAAATGCCTGAAATGGATGGTATTCATGCCACTGAAGCTATCGTAAAAAATGGCTTCAATGGTCCAATAATAATGCTTACGGCTAATGTAGATTCAACAAGCAAAAAGCAAATTATGCAAGCTGGGGCAAAGGAACATTTCTCTAAACCAATTCACACTGAAAGCTTTTATCAGATGTTAGACAAGTATTTAGGAGAGACGTCAAGTCTGAGTGAGAACGACATATTAGGCACCGAACCTGTTAGCTCAGAATTTGAACAATTAATTGAAAACTATCGGGCTAGTTTTGCCAACAAATTAGCCATTATTGACGTTGCTTTGAAGAACGAAAACTGGCCTGAAATTAAAGCCTTAATGCATAATTTAAAAGGTTCTGCAGGAAGCTATGGGTTTCAAGTGCTCAGTGACTTGGCCAAATTGGTTGAAGAGCATATAGAGTTAGAAAATTACCTCGAAGTAGAGAAGTATTTACGAGATTTGCGGTTGTGCATGGAACAGCTTCAACAAGTCACGGAGTATGATGAATAGAGCGTTGAATAAGGGAGTATCGCGCAGCTTGAATTCAACCCTAAGTTTTTCTAATGGGATATTATAGTTTATTTTGGTTACTAATGTTGGTTAGTACTTACATACTATATTTGTATCTAACTAAAGTGGAGCATTGTAAGTAATTGTTTTTTATCTAAATAGAGGTGAGTATGTATAAATATGTCGTTAGCTTTGTGCTTTTAATCTCGATGAGTCAGGCGTTGGGCAACGTTAGTCCTGCAGACAACGGGCCTTATGTTGGCGATATATCTGCGAAGCAGTTGTTGAATCAATATCCAGAGTTTAAGCAGAATTATCATGCCTACCAACCTAGTACGGTAGAAAAAAACGCGGTTAAATCTATTCAGGGAAAATCGCTGGTGGTGTTATTTGGTACTTGGTGCCACGACAGTGAACGAGAGGTGCCGAGGTTACTTAAGTTGTTAGAAGTTGCAGCCGTTAATTTAGCGTCTTTATCTTTGGTTGCGGTGGATCGCAGTAAACAAGATCCAGCTGGAACACATAGTAAGTTTGATTTGAAATATACCCCCACATTTATTTTGCTAGATGGGGATATTGAGCTTGGCAGAGTGATTGAGTCTCCAACTCAATCACTAGGTGAGGATCTGGCAAAATTGCTCAAGGAGTAACGTTTATTAATTCCATTCAGCTCTGGCTGAGCCCATACTCCTGGAAGAGTTGGTGTGATCAACTCTTTTGTTCAGTCGATGCGACTTCAACTCGGCCTCTGCCGTTGTTTTTCGCTTGATACAAGGCTTGATCTGCGAGGCGGTAAAGCTGATCTATAGATAGCCCTGGCGTCCACTGAGCGCATCCTATACTGATGCTTAAATGGTAATTGTGCTGTTCGTTGATCCGCAACTTACTAACGTTAGTACAAAGCTGGTTCAGCAAAATGTTGGTAGACTCGATGTCTGCTGCCGGCAAAATAATTGCAAACTCTTCCCCGCCAATCCGCGCCACAAAATCGGTTGTTCGTAATTGTTTATTCAGATAAGCAGCGAGCACCTGTAGTGCTTTGTCACCAAAATCGTGGCCATATTGATCATTGACCGATTTGAACCAATCGAGATCAGCAATGGCTAAACATAGGTTCTGTTTCTTATTTTTAGCTATTTGAACTTCACTTTCTATTTCTGCGTCAAAGGCTCGTCGGTTAGGCAGTTTAGTTAAAGCGTCTGTTGTTGCAGCATGAGACAAACGTACATTCGCCGTCTCAAGCTCCTGTGTGCGCTTCAGGACTTGTTTTTCTAGTGACTCATTTAGTTCTTTAAGATTTAGCGTTAAACCTCGTTCCCTTCCAAGCAACCGAACATGTTCCCAGCCGAAATAAATAGCTTGTGATGCGGTAAATGCAAAGATTGCCACCGAAAATAATTCTATATAGGGGTCAACGTTTTGGGCATATAAATAAGCATCGAAAGAGCCGCTCACTAAAACGGCCATGATTCCTGAAAGTTGTACCCAGTGACCTTTGGGGTGCAAGTAAACTTGCCATAGTAGGAACAGTGCATAGGTAAAAGCTACTAAAATGTAGAAAGTGCGAAATGCATGGCCGATTAAGACAAATTCATGAAAGTCGAGAAACGGAATTAAGCACAATAATGAAATAGGTAACACACTGAGAAATTGTAGTAATTTCTTTAACTTGTAACGTGATTTGAAAAAACTAGGAAATACATATACTTGCGCGCCCACAAAAATTCCCAACATAACCAAGAAACTCATCCAAGCCAGATAAAAGTGATGGGTGGTAGACAGGCTTGGAATGATATAGGCTAAAAGGTTTCCAGTGACTAATAACCGTAAACTAGTACCTAATGACATCACCATCAACAGTAAATATAGCGTGCGGTTGCTAGACGTTGATGCAAATAAAGTTTGTGACGCCGCGAAAAAAGTAACCAGTAAACTGGCCCCCAGAAATAATATATGCCATGCGCTGCGGCGCATTAAATTTTGATGTAATTCGTCTTTCAAGCCAATCTGGGGTGGTTGAGCAATGCCGCCGGTACGGTAGTCATCAACGTACAACTGCAGAATCACCTGACTTCCAGAATAAAGTTTTGGTAGCTGATAAGAAGCTCCCGCATAGATTAATCCAGATGCATCTTCAGCCGGGAGTGTATGGATGGGTTGAGCAGACTCGTCAATAAAGACAGATAAGTTGTCGTAGGCTTTCACCCATTTGCCGCGCCCATCGGTAACATAAATACGTATTGCGGCACTTTGGCGCCCAGGCCACAGTGCTAGGTTTTCGCCATCGGCTAATTCATCGGTTAGTTTGATTTCGGTCCATAACGTGATTAACCCCCTTGGATAGTCTGAATTCACATTAACGATCGATTCTGGCCAATAGCTGGGAATAGAGACAGTAACAGCGTCGGCTTTGTATTGACTAATTTGATTGGGAGGAATTAATTTGCCCGGTACAGCCCACCACAAACCTCGTAAGCTAGTTTTCTGACAATTCGGATCTATCACACCTCGAGCAGGCTCATTCGGTGGGCAATCTGCTGCCGAAACAGGAGAAACGCTCAGACTTAAACTGACCAAGCCAATTAAAAGCCACATAAACAGGCGAAAACTATTCATTTACTACGTATCCCTATACCTGATTATTGTACGGCAAATCCATGGAAGTACTTCTTTAAATTTTATAACGGGGTCAAAATAGTAGTCTATCTGTATTTATATCTATAGTAAAACATGACTAGTTTTAAGTTCAGATTAATTAAGACAGTTTATTCTTAAAGTCTTCGTAGTCAAATTTTCGCACGAGTTCAAAGCTTCCATCTTTGCGCAAAAAGTAAAATCTTGGGTTGTGCAATCTATAAGTTGTGCGCCTTAGACTACGATATATGCCTGTATAGATTTGCTAAATGACAAGCGAGCCAAAAATGTCACAGGTTAGTAGTCCAGCTCTCGCTTACAACGTCATGTCTATTCGTTGTAGTTTCTTAGAATTAAGCCTAACTGGCTATGAGTTAACTCAACTTTGGGCGCAAATGTATCGCTTGACATATACGCGAACAAACTTCTTAGCATTTGTTTGGCTGCATGACGTTTGTCTAAGTTTGTAGTTAAATCAAGGCTTGTAATGAGTAACTTACCTTTGCCCACTTTCAGTTCAACAATATTTGCTAATTTATGGTTGCGATAGAAATTATCAACTAACTGAACTATCGGTTTTACATCTACAGGGAGTTCATCAAGGACAATCCCATGAGAGTTTTCTAGCAGGTCCCACCATTGCCAATTGCTATACTCTTCGGTTGGAAATTCACTAAATATTGGGTGCTGAGGCTGCGTTAGAATACTCATGTTTACATTACCACCTCGAGTTTGAGTCCACCACCAACTGGGGCTCCAAAACACCGTTTTGAACTGCCCAGCGATGCTATTTGATAGGCTATCTTTGTTTGCCAACATAAGAACTGTGCCGCCAGCGGTTAAGGTGGTTGCTACGTCTTTGTTATATTGAGTGGCTATTTTAATATGCTTGGGAACTGGAAGCGTTTTATCTGGATACACCCAAATATCCCATTCGTTGCTGATATCATGTCCTTCAAGAGCGATAGTGACTGTGAGCTTTTCTGGATCGCTAACTGTAGATAGGCTAGCACTAATTTGTCCTACTTTTGAAAGGGTACCACGCAAAAAGCGTTTATTTGGAAAGTATCCTTTGGCTATAACGTTACCGCTGCTATTCGTTATCGACCAGAATGGTTGGCTAGCATCAAGGTCATATTGCCCATAGTGATGTAATTCAACGTCACCAATAAATTTTTCTGAGTTTAGGTAAGTGCGCTTTTCCATGCGTAGTAAGGGGACTGTTGGACCACTAAACCTTTTGAATTCTTCTGCTGATATCCCCCCTTTGGTCTCCCAAAATGCGTTAAGCAAGCCGACATGAGCAGTTCCTTGCCCTACATAATCATGTAAAGATAACAATTGAAACCCCGCGTGGTTATTCGTTCTTAAGAGGATTTCAACCTCTTCTTTGTACAACAACGCTGCGTGTTTTGCGGTGACACGAAAAAAATCAGTAGCTTGTTCGATTAGTCCTAGCGCCTTGGATATCTTCGCGAACTTCAATTAAATTTTGAGGCTTTAGTACGCCTGTGTATTTGGGAATATCATCAATATTAGGGTAAGTAGCCCATTGACCTACTTCGTGGGAAATGAATGGAAAAGTGGTTTTCTCCATTTGGGTAGAGTGATCCATCAGTGTCGAAGGCGCTGAAAATCCTCTTACGCTTCCGACTTTATATTGATCAATAAAGGCCGTACTTTGTGTATGTTCCATACCGTGGCCACCGGATGTCGTGGAATATAAATGGCGATCGTCATCCTGTTTAGCCCGTGCAATCATGTCAGCGTTCATTTTTTCTGGAGATGTCAGTTCGTTACCAGAGGTCATCAGCACGAACGAAGGGTGGTTTCCATAATGTTTATTAATACTTAGTAATTCGTTTTGAATGAATACGTCCCGTGCAGGAACTGAGTTATCAATATTGGCGCGTGGTCCCTCTGGTTGTAAATACATGCCTACTCGACTTGCGGCAGTAAATGCGGCTTCAGGTGGTGTCCAAGAATGAAAGCGGACATGATTCAAACCATAATCTTTCATCGTTTGCATTATTTTTATCCAACCACTTTCTTCCATTGTCGGATAACCGGTCAATGGGAATATGCAGCTTTCCAAGTTACCTCGTAAGTATACTTTCTGACCATTTATAGTAAACTGTTGGCCTTCAATGCCCACTTCGCGCATGCCAAATAGTTCTTCTAAATTATCAGTGTATGTAGGAGGCTTGCCGTTGGAGCGATTAGGTTTTGAGCTAGTTGTTGCATGTAAATCAGCATGTATAACATAAAGATTAGGAGAAAATTCATTCCATAGTAAAACGTTGTCCCCCATAGAAATGGTCGTTTCTACTGTGGTTTGTTCACTAGAAAATTCAAATGGGATAACTTGTTTCTTAGATGTAAATTCTGCGCTATTGCTCTCAAGTTGTACAGTAAACGTCACTTTTCCGACTACTTGTTGAGCAGTATGATTCTGTAGTTTTAAGCGTACAACTGCTTGTTTTTTATCTACATTAGGGTAAATTCGCATGTCGTCGATCCATACTTTGTCTCTTGCCCTAAGTTCGATTTTACCTATTAATCCATTCCAGTTTGATTGCGTATGTTCAGACACCGATGAGGCAAACTGACCTAAGCTAAAAGGGTATTCATTATTGACAGATATAGTTAAACGATGAGTACTCTGGTGTCAAAAATTGACTTAAGTCATATTCGTGAGGGGTCGATAAACTGTCTTGACTGCCAATTTTATGCTGGTTAATCCATACCTCAGTTATCCAATGCGCGCGTTCTAGGAATAAATGTATACGTTTATTGGTCCATTCTTGGGGGATATAAATATCACGTTGATACCATGCTTTTCCTACATAAAAGTGTGGTCGAGTTAAAGCATTAAATCTGACGTTGGAAACCTCAGGTATGCCAAATCCGCCCTCGTCGGTAGTGCCTTATGAGTGAAATTCTCTCTGGCAAAGATTGGGTGTACCAGCTGTTTGCCTTCCCTACATTTGTAGGATCCAATTTGAATCGCCACTCGCCTGCGAGTGAGATCGTTCTTTTTTGTTGCCTCAAATCTAGAGATTCGATGCTGGTAGCTTGCGAACTGCTTAGCAAAAACATAATTAGTATGCTGCGCAAGGTATGTTTTAGAATATAAGTGGACGGCGCTTTCATTTATGGTTCCTTACTTCAAAAGTAATTCAGTATCGTGAGATTCAAAAACCAACATCATGGGTAACGATGTTGCAAAGTAATCAATAGATTTAGCTGCATTCAATTCAAATTCCTGATGCTTTTTTATTGCATCAAATAGTGCCGTTGCTTCTTTTTTTCTATTCAGCTCGATGAGTGCTAGGCCTCTAAAATATGTTGACTCTGAATATTCAGTCACTGCCATATCTTTAAAGTCCGCTGTATCATTTACACAGGTGGTAAACTTTTCTAGGGCTTCATTATGACGGTTTAATTCATGCAGGGCTTTACCTTGCCAGTAACTGATTTCTGTTGTTGCTTGTAATAAATGATAAGCCTCACCCAGATTAGTTGGTGGCGTCATGGCATCAGTAAAATAAGCTAATGCTAGTTCAGGAGTGCCGCGTTTTAATGCATCTTGTCCGGTTAGTAACATAGCCTTTGTATATTGAGCTAACACTTTGCCTTCTCCACCTTCCCAAGGGTGAAATCGATGGGTTTGCAATATCTCGAGTGCTTTAAAGTGATTGCCCGTACTGTTTAATAATGTGATATAGCTTACTGTACAATCGTCTCGCATCATGACGAGCTCAATGTTGTTTTGTAACTGCTGTAAACGTACATCATTGCTATCCCCAAGTTTCTCACAGAGCTGGTCATATTCGGAAAATATACGAGCGTCGTTAGGATTTGCGGTTAGAGATTTTAGGTAGTAAGCGCGCGCACTCTTGCTGTCTTTTTTGATATTCCAATAGGCTATACCTAAATTACGGCAGGTTGTAGCGTATGGCTGGGTATTTTCTGCGACTTGCTGCCATGCATAAATTGCATCTTGATGACGCTTGTGATTGAAATAGTAGTTGCCTAGTGCGAAGGCTTCATGGCTGTTTTCACCGGGCTGTTCACATGCCCATTTGAGTACAATTTGGTCATGCAGCCGCGATGGGAAAAAGTAATCGCTAGTACTGCTCCTAGCAATATTTAGTGCGTTAATATCTTGTGTCAGCCATGCCAGAATATATCGTGTTTGAGAGGATTGAGATAAGGGGTTGGGAACGGCGCTTTTAGGCACATTTTGCGAATGATGAAGTGAAATTAATGATACAGCTAAATCAGTTAATCCCGCATCGGTGCAATCGTACGCTAGGTCTATAATAGTCTGTGCATCATTTCTGCAATGCGCTAAAAAGCCCTTGGTATCGCCTAATACAAAGCGTGCCCAATGATCTAGAGGATCAATTTCTAATAAAGCAGTTAACTGTTCGCTTGCTAGCGTATTGCGTCCTAGTTTTTCTAGCATAATAGCCTTAAGAACGACGGCTTTGTTATTTCGTGTATTGGTTGTGAGTGATTGCTCACAATGGTTAAGAGCTTCAGCAAAGTTTTTATTTCGACTGTCAATGCAGGCTAATTCGTAAAAAGCAGCGCTGCGCCAAGCGCTATTCCATGTGGCTTTGTAGAATGCGTTATAGGCTAAATCAAACTGGTGTTGGAAGCGATATGCTAGCCCTAGAAAATAGTGAGCTTCGCCTGTGGAAGGATTTGGATGTAGGCCTGTTATTCTTTTGACTGCAACGGATAAGTGTTTTATCGCGGCACTGAATTGGCCCGTCGATAGCTTACGTTTGCCATATGCTATATTGGTTCGAAAATCATTTTCATCTCTGTTAAGCACTTCATCCCAGTATATTTCAGGGTAGCGAGTAGGGTGGCGATATAGCTCTAGATGCTCCGCTACGAGGTTAAGTTCTTCAATTGACTCAATATCTTCTGGCATGGAAGGTTCGGTTGCCACATCTCTTGTTTGTTGTTGCTTATCTTCAGGCACTGGTTGATAAGAAATCAGTTGACCAATATGTAGGGTTAGGTGGTGAAACTCGTCAAATTGACAGTGAAACTTTGGAACATGCCATGGTGTATCTGGGGATAGATCAACATGTGTATCCAGTAATACTTGTTCCTTATTGCATAAGGTAATATGTACATTTTCGAACAAGCTAGAGCTGGCTGCGCCTAGCGCTATGGTACCATCCTTGTTTTTTACTAATCGAATGGCGGCATCTTTGTTGGCATTTTGTACAGGCCCTATTTTTTTATATGGCCACCAATACTGGCAGAATGTTTTGGTCTCAAAAGGCGTCAAGTAACTAAAATCAGGCTGGTTGTCGGTGTATGCACCTGCCATTAATTCAATATAGGGAGCGGACCTATGAGTTGCGCTTACCCTATCTGTTAATTCACGATCCCAGGCCCAGCCAAATTTTTCATTGCCCCATGTCCATTGTTTTTTACCTGGTGCAATGTGTTTGTTAGCCACATGAATAAACCCGCCTTCTGCATCAAAGTCATAAGCCCCAAAAAAATCAAAATCAGTGTTGCAAACCATGTAGCTGGTAGGTACAGGTATGTGACTATAATGCCGCAAGTCATTTTGTTGAGGGCGAGCAGTGTAGTCAACACCATAGTATTCGTTACTGGCAGTTGGAAAAGAGCTTTGGGCTCTAACCGCATGATCTGCCACGTAGTGCACATCTGGGGGAAAAAACTCTGCATATTATCGTGCGCTTCAAAAGCAATATTCGCCCACCACAAGAATGTTTGAGTGAGCGAAGTACGGTTATACAAGCTGGCTTCTAGTTTTATTAACGCGCTATTTGGGGTGATTGATATGGCGTGCATGCCTTTCATACGTTGAAAAGGATCATGTTCAGAGAAGTAGACTGTGGTTTGTTCGTTAGTCTGTTTAATCTGTACATCTGTTGGCATAAAAGTACTGGGGCGGTGATGTTGTGGCCAGTTAAATTCAACGCCACCAGAAATCCATGGCCCCGCAAGGCCAACTAAGGCTGGCTTAATTTCTTCTTGCTGGTAAAAAAGTTAAAGTCATTGTTACGCTTATCTTGTCCCGAAAATATTCGCCCTCCTATTTCTGGTAACATAACCAAACGGATAAAATCATTTTCTATTTGAACGGCGTCGTACTCTTTTTCTTTCTTTTCATCGAGTACTTTATCGATAAAAGGTAAGGGGTAAACTTTACCACTTGAGCCTTGATATACACGTTTTTCAAAGAACATTGGATTTTTTTCAGGTTCACCAAGCCCATAAGTTGGAATTGATAAAGTGTGTCTATTGATTGTGATAGTGCTCATGAGTTACTCCCCAATGATTGCTCAATTTCTTCAAGTGATTTGTCTTTCGTTTCAGGGACGTGCTTTTTGATAAATATAAATCCAATTAGGCATATTGCTCCGTAAAGCCAAAAACTCCCAGCTGCACCAAGTGCGGTGTTGATTGGCTTGAAGGTTAGTGTGAGCAATAGACTGGCGATCCAGAGCGCAGACACACATATGCCCATGGCAAAGCCGCGAATATGGTTCGGGAAAATTTCAGATAGTAATACCCAAGTAATAGGGGCTAGGGTCATGGCGTAAAAAGCTATCGCAGCAAGAAGCACTATCAGTACTGCGCTGCCGGTTATACCCAAATAGTAACAACTACCTAAAATGGTGTAAGTCACCATTAAACCAGCTGAGCCGAAAAGCATTAAAGGTCGTCTTCCCCAGCGATCGACAGTTTTTATTGCTATTAAGGTAAAGAGTAAATTCACCATTCCAGTAATTACAATATTGAACATAGTACCGCTAACGTCATAGCCTGCAGCATAAAATATCTCTTGGGCATAGTTAAAAATAACGTTGATGCCACACCACTGTTGAAAGACGGCTAGTCCTATTCCTAGGCCCAATATTTTCAAAACTCTAGGTTTGAGTAATTGATGGTAGGTAAAAGTTTGAGCGTGTGTAGCTAAATTTTTTTGAATACTTAATAGTTGTTTTTCCGCATAGTCGTTACCGCCAATCTTAGACAATATTTGTCGAGCTTTAGTCTTTCTGGCTGAGTCAGCGCTATAATTTTTGACTAGCCATCGTGGAGATTCAGGAATAATAAAGGCTAACCCTAAAAAGAGCAGGGCTGGAATGGTTTCTATTGCAAACATCCAGCGCCATCCTAATTGGCCATTCCATGAATTTCTAATTAGGGCTTGTGTGGCTTCTGGTGCAATGGGATGAGTGTTGTAGATAAATAAATTGATAACTTGCGCAGCAAGCACGCCAATCACTATGGTCAATTGGTTGATAGACACAAAGCGCCCCCGCATGTGGGCTGGCGACATCTCTGAAATATATATAGGAGATACGTTAGAAGCTAAACCAATACCAATGCCGCCCAATATTCTAGCGAAAATGAACAGGTCAAAATTGTTTGCTAATGCGGTGCCTATAGCAGAAATTGTAAAGAGTAATGCGGCGAAAATGAGCGCTTTCTTACGGCCTATTCTGTCGGTCAGCGCTCCTGACAGTAGTGATCCTAGTAAACATCCAACCAAAGCCGAGCTCATAGCCCAGCCTGATTCCCATGCGTGTTCGTCACCGCCAATTGAGAAATATGCTTCGTAAAATGGTTTCGCTCCGCCAATAACGACCCAATCATAACCAAAAAGTAATCCGCCCATGGCTGCAACTAAACTAATCATCCAGATATATCTATAATTGTATGACTGTTCCATGAGCACCTGTCTATTTGTAAGTTTTTTGTGAACAATGTTATTAAACCAGATGTTCAGGAGGTAAAGAATGGTTAATGTTATTTAATGTGATGGACAATATTATTCGATATAGAAGTTTTTGAAAGAGGCTAGTGAGTGTTCTTTAAGCCTTCTTTTACTAAGTTCTTACGGTAATTTTCGGGCGAACATCCTTGGAATTTTTTAAATACGCGGCTGAAATAGTAAGGATCTGTGTATGCCAATAGCTCTCCAATTGCTTTTACGGTCAAGGTGCTTTGATATAAGTAATCGCATGCCTTACGAACTTTTAAGCGAGTAAAATAGGCAACGGGAGAACGATTAGTCACCTGCTTAAAAGATTTACAATAGTGGGGAACAGAGACTTCTGCTCTTTTTGCTAGTTCATTTATGGTGAGCGTTGTATGCAGATGTTGCTCCATATAAGAGATGCTGTCTCTTATCATGGATGATGTGCATTTTTCTGTGTTCCCGCCAAAAGGTAACATCCGTTGATTGAGTTTGATTAAGCCAAGTAGATGTAACAATTTGGCTGACATTAAAATCAAACCTGCGTCAGAATAATGATGATCTATGCAGGCATAAAGTTGCTCAAATGCTTGTTTGATTTGAGTAGTACCGCTAACGTTTACTAAATAACGATTATTCTCTCTCACTATGCTGCGCAATATTGGTAGGCTCTCGACACCTGCAAAATGCACCCAAAAAATAGACCAAGGTTGAGCATCGTTGCTGCCATAGGCATGCTCAATACCGGCAGGAATTAAGATAATTTGGCCGGGCTCAATTTGCCACTTTATGTTATTGATTTTGAGCCAGCCAGTGCCTTTAATACAGTAGATTAGAATTGACTGAATACACCCTTGTGGTCGTTCAACCCTATGAGCGGGGGCGGATGGAAACGAGCCTATATGAGTAACAAACAATGTATTTACCACAGCTAGTTGCTTACAAGTTTGAATGACGGCAGGTTGCAGAATGACGAGGCGTTGGTGGGGAAAACCTTCGGATTGGTTTTTATGGATATGGCTATTCAAGTTTCAACACCGCGTTACTAAAGTCATTTATTGAGTATAAATAGACTTTTACCTATAAAGATAGTTTTCTTGTGTGCATAGTATTAAGACAGTTTATTCTTAAAGTCTTCGTAGTCAAATTTTCGCACGAGTTCAAAGCTTCCATCTTTGCGCAAAATACCAATCGAAGGGTGTTCGACGCCGTTAAAGAAAGTGGTTTTGACCATAGTGTAGTGGATCATATCTTCAAAAATGATGCGCTCGCCAATTTGCAATTCGTGGTCAAAACTATACAAATCGATTGCGTCACCGGTTAGGCATGAGTTACCACCAAAACGGTAGGTAAAGGCTTTTTCACCGGCTTTTCCGGCGCCACGCACGTCAGGCCGGTAGGGCATTTCTAGTACGTCAGGCATGTGGGCTGTTGCAGACATATCGACAATAGCGATTTTGTCGCGGTTTTCAACAATATCTATCACCTCACATACTAACGGCCCCGTTTGCCAAGCCACCGCAGAGCCCGGCTCTAGTACAACATTGAGATGTGGATGACGTGTTTTAAAGGCTTTTAAGGTGGCAATAAGGTGTTCCACATCGTAGCCCTTTTTAGTCATAAGATGGCCACCACCAAAATTAATCCATTTAATATTTGCAAATAAATGGCCAAACTTTTTTTCGGCGGCAAGAATAGTGCGCTCTGTGGCATAGGAGTCGCATTCACATAGATTGTGAATATGAAATCCTTCTATGCCGGATAAATCAGCATTCAGCAAATCTTTGGCTAATATACCAAAACGTGAGCCAGGGGCGCTTGGATCGTATAACTCAGTGTCTGCTTCACGGTGTTCTACATTTAAACGAATACCTGGGGATACTGGTGAATTGATTATTTGTTGTTTATAGCGCTGCCATTGGCCTAGGCTGTTAAATGAAATGTGATCTACTAAATCTACTAATTGTTCAATGTCAGTGGGTTTAAATGCAGGGGAAAACGCATGTACTTGTTTACCTATCGTTTCTTTTCCTAAACGAGCCTCCCATACTGCACTTGCTGTAGAGCCTTGTAAGTACTTACCAACTAAGTCAAAGGTAGACCACATGGAAAACCCCTTCAAAGCTAAAATTATTTCAACTCCGCTTTCTTGTTGCACGCGCTGCATTAGTTGTAAATTAGCTTCAAGCTTGGCTTCTTCACATACATAACAAGGTGAGGGGATGGCGGGATTCAACATGGGATCTTGCATAACTGGGCTGCTTACTCACAAATAAAATTAGTAATGTTAGCTAAGAACTTACTATTACAGAGTACACAGGGCGTAGCGCTAGACTACTCAGAAAAGCTAAAACGTCTTTGGCTCTATGCTCACTGTGTCTTCTGTAATTTATGTTCTTTGCCGTTAACTCGGCTGGTTGTTATTTCTTAAACGGGCTCTCGTCACATTCAATGACATGCCAAGGTAGGCCATGCTTGTTTAACATGTCCATAAAAGGGTCTGGATCAAATTGTTCCATATTCCAAACTCCCGGCTTTTTCCAAGTACCATCTAACATTAAGCTAGCGCCTATCATGGCAGGTACACCAGTTGTGTAAGACACTGCCTGTGCCCCCAGTTCTTCGTGGCATTTTGCATGCTCACAGTTGTTGTAAATAAAGATGGTTTTCTCCTTGCCATCTTTTAAGCCAGTGATGTAGGTACCGATACAGGTTTGGCCTGTGTAGCCGTCGGCTAGCGAGCCGGGATCAGGTAACACTGCTTTTAAAAACTCTAAAGGCACAATTTGTTGCCCTTGGAAGTTAATTGGTTCGATGCTTGTCATACCTATACCTTCTAACACTTTTAGATGGGTAAGATATGCGTCACCAAAGGTCATCCAAAAACGCGCTCGTTTGATGGTTGGAAAATGTTTCACGATTGACTCTAACTCTTCGTGATACATTAAATACGACGCACGCACACCGATGTTTTGATAATCAAGATCTTCGCGCACACTTAATGGATCGGTTTCTTTCCATTGGCCATTCTCAAAGAAGCGCCCTCGCTGGGTGATTTCTCGAATGTTAATTTCTGGATTAAAATTAGTGGCAAAGGCTTGGCCATGATCGCCACCATTGCAATCCACTATGTCTAAATAATGAATTTCATCGAAATAATGTTTGGCTGCATAAGCGGTATAAACATTGGTTACACCTGGGTCAAAACCACTACCTAATAAAGCCATCAACCCTGCTTTTTCGAACTTGTCTTGATACGCCCATTGCCATGAATATTCAAATTTGGCGACATCTTTAGGCTCGTAGTTGGCAGTATCTAAGTAGTCCACACCTGTTTCTAAACACGCATCCATAATGGCCAAATCTTGATAAGGTAGCGCTAGGTTGATCACCAAATCAGGATTCACTTGACTAATTACTTTTACCACTTCACTAGCGTGATCTGCATCAACTGCAAAGGTACCTTTTACACGATCTAAGCCCACTTCTTTTTGTAAGGCTTCGCATTTAGATACCGTGCGGCTAGCAAGGTATATTTCATCAAAAAGCTCAGGTAAACGAGCACATTTTTTAATGGTGACGGCGGCCACACCACCGGCACCAATAATTAAAACACGAGACATAAAGTTATCCTTTGAAATAGGCAGTTACCAATCGAAGGAATGCTATCAGTAAATTTAGTTGGTGCAAGAGGTATGTAGGGAATTGGCGCAAATAGTTTACTTTATTTAGTGGTTCTGATTTAGTCCACTCAAAACAAGTTGTCAACCGTAGATTAGGCTATTGTGTAATTCAAGATGCCAACAAGGATAGCGACAAGGTACCTAATAAAGCATCACTAAAGATATGACTGACAGGGCAGGTTACTACTGCCCTTTTTTATTGGTGGCTTAACATTGATTGAGTCACTTGCGCAGCCCGTTTGCTGAGGCTGCCAGTAACCGATATATGAGGAATGTTATGTTCAGCCAGATAATCTCGATTAAACTGCTGGAACACTTGGCGATTAGCGTCACCGGATCTTTCCCAAGTATTGTCGTAGGGGATATCATCTTCGCATAGCACCACCAAGTCATAACGTTGCCAGCATTGCTTGGCCAAACGCTCTAGTTCGGGGAGCGCTTTTTGATGATAATGTAGGGCAAAGTGCCAAGTAGTGAATGCATTGGTATCACGGCAGTTTAAAGCTAAACTCACATGCTCGCCATAGGGCTCGCTACTAAAAAAGCAATCAAATGTGTAATCTTGTAATAGATGCTTTAGATAAGCATCGTGTTTGTTAGTGATGGCTTGGCTGTAGCCTACTTCTTTAGGGCCATCTTTAGCTGCAATCACCTTTACATTGGGGTACAACTGGTTAATCCAATCGATTCGCGTTTCTAATGGGCAAACTGGCAATTCATCACAGGCATAGATAACAATGACTAATTCATCAACATGCTGTAATGCAAAGTCTATTAAAAACTGATGGCCTATGTGCAGTGGCGCAAACTTACCTAGGGTTAAGCCTCTAGTCATTAGTTTGTTTGGCCGTGACATTTACCTGTTGCCAATTTCCATACCACTGCCACTGGCCTACAATAGCCATAATTAAAAAACAGAAATACAAAACAGAAGTTGGATATAGGCCTTTTTGCCAATATATTGTGATAGCGACTACATCTACTACTATCCAAAATAGCCAGTTGAATAGTTTTTTGTGGGTGAGTAACCACTGGGCAACTAAGCTAGCACTAGTAGTAAACGCATCACCATAGGCATAGTCTGCTTGAGTGTATTGATGCATGAAGGTACCTAGTGTCAAAGTAACAATAGCAATCAAACAAAAGCATAGACTGTATTCTCTAGCAGACCCCTTTTTAACTTGGATATGGCCACTAGCGTTCTGTGATTGTCGCCAGATATACCAGCCGTAGATTTGAAAGCCGATATAAAAGAGATGCAGTACCATGTCGGAGTAAAGTTTCACGTCATAAAAAATCCAACTGTAAATACTCACTTGCACCAAACCAAATGCAAAACACCAAATGCTACGCCGTATGATTAAATACACACACAGAAAACCCGAAAGAGTGGCTATCCATTCGGGCACAGACGCTCCGGCAAAACCTTGTAACCACTCGAGCCAATTCAATGTTGATTAACCGAAAAAGTTTGGACCGTGTGTAAAAAAGGGCCACTTGCTGACGTCGTTCCACCAATCACATAGATAGTGTCATTGAGGATTGTTGCTGCGTTATGTCTTGAGGCTTGAAAATCAAATGAGCTCTTCTTCCAACGTTGTGTGTTGAGGTCATAGACAAAACTGGCACTTAAGTCTTTATAATCACCGAAGGTATATATTTTGTTATCATGAGAAACCGCAGAGTGCGCACTTAATGCTGTAGGCAAAGCAGGTAAGCTAACCCACTCATCTGCTTCGATGTCATAGCGAGAAAAATGGTCAGAAGCATGTAAATGATTGAAGCCACCAATGGCGTAAATGTGCTGACCAAGCGCCACTATTCTGGTGTCTTCGGCAAAAGGTAGGTTGGCCGCTTTGCGCCATAGGTTTTTCTTTATGTCATAAATTGCTACGGTATTGGTTGCATGGGTACTTGCATTACGAGAAAACACACTGCCCCCCGCAACTATAATTTTACCGTCTATGTAAACCGCACTGGCAAAACGTCTTGGAATGGGTGTTTCTCCAATGATGGAAACTGTACCAGAGGGAATATCAAATACCTCAATCAAAGGTTGCAACCTGGTTGTTCTATGCCAATTACTTACCCCACCTAAAATGTATATTGAGTCTTTGCCATCCCAAACCGCCGAATGATAACGCCGTGGTAGCAGCTTGTTTTCTAATCGAGTCACTTTTTGGGTATGGGGGTCAATGATCTGAATATCTCTTGAAAATCCGCCCTTTTGAGAGCCAGCCAAAACATATATTTTGTCTCCATTGTTAATGACGGCATGACCATACAGACCATTCGGTAAGGAAAGCGTGGTTGCAGTCTCGGTGCCTAGCTGCGTTGCACATGCTGAAATGAATATTGATACGAGTAATGTCAAAAAAGAGTGTTTTTTTGATTGCAATAAGCGCATTTTTCGTCCTTGGGAATATGAGATTAATAATTGTCGGTAATGTTCATTGCTGAGGTTATTTCCGTGTGCCTTGTATGCCCCCTGTATGCAAAGCTAATATTCTACTTTCAGTAGGAAAGTAGTTTTGCGCAATTAGTTGTTGAATAGCAAAAAACAATTTTCCACTATATACAGGCTCTATTGCAATTTTATTTTGTTGGAAAAATTTTTCACAATAATCAACTAGTTCTACAGTCTTTTTGGCGTAGCCACCAAAATGATAGTCGTGATTAACAAGGTAGTTGGCATGGTTGTTTGTAGGTAGTAGTTCATTCACCAACTCTTCTAAGTACCCTTTTCCTTGAAGTACACCTATACCTAAAATTTTAGTTGAAAGTGATTGCTCGCTAACACGATTTATCAAGCCAGCTAAAGTACCGCCACTCGCTACCGGCGCAATAATATAGTCGTATTCATCATGCAGCTCATTGATAATTTCGCCCACTCCTTGCAGCGCGTACTGGCTGGAACCGCCTTCTGGCACAATTATCGATTGGGGGAATTCTTGTTTTAAGGTCTGTAAGTAGCTGCCGTTTCTTGCTTGATAGGTTATTTTATTTACATAGCGAATATCACTGCGCCAAGCTATTAGGTCTTGTAGCATTGGCGTTAGGTTCTGGCTGTAATCACCTCGCACAATAGCCGTGAATTTTATCCCTAGTTGTTGGCAGCAATAAGCCAGTGCATGCAAGTGGTTAGAAAATCCACCACCAAAACTAATGACATGTTGATTGTTATTTTGCACAGCATCGAGCAATTGGTATTTGATTTTTCGCCATTTATTGCCAGAAATAATAGGGTGAATTAAATCATCTCGTTTCACGGTAAGCACAGTATCGTTTAGTCGAATAGACTGCACCGGTGACGGTATAGTAATGTTTAACAGTGACGTTAACCTGTTGTTTGTGACACCGTGTTCTGCCATGAAATTAAGCAATTCGTACCTTACCGTTGTTTAGCTATTAAACTTACAAATTATAAACAAAGTTTGTATTTATTATGTTGATCCTAGCCGATAGTATAATTTCAGTTTGTCAGGAGGTGAAATGAAATTAACGATTGTTTTGGTTATGTGTTTCGTTGCTTTTAGTGGCTGCACGGTTTTAGGTTTGGCAACAGATCTAGCATTGTTTAAAGCGATGGATAAAGGACGCTGCGAAAATAGTGACTATGCCTCTTGCAATGTTCGTGGTCAAGAAGTGTTAATATTCACTGTTGAAGGGGCCAAACAAGATGCCAAAATAGTTAAAGCATTACTAGCAGAGATGAAAACTGAAGAGCCCAACGTTGCGACCGAGGATCCTTTGCCAAATCCGCTTAAACCTAAACTATCGGTTTGCAAAAAAGTGGTTGCAGGAAAACAAAAGTGCTATCCCGCAGATTATTATAAAGACATGTATATGAGCCAATAATCCTCACCTCATTCCGCTCCAAACCATTAAAATTAGAAGCTGGTGGCGAGCAAATGTGACACAAACACATACCGTTTCAAGCGCAAGGTTTGATAGCCGTTATTTTGCTAAGCAAATTCCTCTAACTTTGCATATAAATCTTCTTGCTTGATGGGTTTTGACAGGTAATCTGTCATGCCACTTTTAATGCAAAGCTCTCGGTCGCCTTTCATTGCATTGGCTGTTAAAGCAATAATGGGTATTTGCGATGACTCTGAAGGTAGTTTTCTAATTGCGCCTGTTGCTTGATAACCATCCATATTGGGCATTTGGCAATCCATCAAAATTAACGAGTAGTGTTGATTTTCTGATTGTTGGCTGTCAAGTTTTGCCAATGCTTCTAGGCCGTCTGCAGCAATATCATGGGTAATATTCTTTTGCTTAAGCATTTCACTAATTACCAGTTGATTTATCTCGTTATCTTCTACTACCAATACGTGTAGCAAGCTTAAATCAATGTGCTTTGTCGGGGAAGGAGTGATGTTTTCAATGGATTTATCTGTACCTGTTGTCGTGACTTCAATTTCAACCGTAAATGTACTGCCTTCGTTTTGGGCGCTTTGAACTCTAATGTCCCCGTCCATTAATTTTACCAAGCTTTCACTGATAGAAAGGCCCAAACCTGTGCCGCCAAATTTACGCGTCGTCGATGAGTCGGCTTGTTTAAAGGGTTGAAAAAGATTACTCAGTTGTTTGTCAGACATGCCAATACCGTCATCTGTGACCACTAGAGTGAGTCTAGCTTTGTGCGCTGAGAGTGGCGTGATTGAGCTAGAAATAGTGATTTTACCTTGCATAGTAAATTTAACCGCATTACTAATAAGGTTTGCGTAGATCTGCCTGATCCTGGTTGGGTCAGCAATGATATTTACCTTGTCTGTTAAGCGAAAATCGGTGACTAATTTAATCGGTTTACTTTTTATACTAACCGAGAATGCAGCCACACAATCCTGGAGTAATTGATTAATCACAAACTGGGTGTTTTCTAGTTCGAGTTGATTGGCGTCAATTTTGACAAAATCTAAAACATCGTTAATTTGTGCCAGTAATGAGTCGGCACTATTTTGTGCTAGACCTAAAAAGTGTTGTTGATTCTCATTGAGGCCTTTTTTGTCCATCACCTGTAAAGAGCCTATAACGCCATTTATCGGAGTACGGATTTCGTGACTCATATTGGCTAAAAAACGACCTCTGGCCTCAACTGCAGCGGCGAGCTCTCGATGTCGTTCTTCTAATTGCTGTCGATAGTAGACTTGCTCGGTTATGTCTTGGAATGCGCCAAATAAACGAATGCACTGTCCGTTCTCAAACTCAGCTTTACCTTGCGACGCGACCCATTTTATTTTGCCTGTATGGGTGACTATTTCAAATTCGTCAGAAAAACTCCCGCCTTGTTGCATGATTGTTTCGATGTGGCGGCTAACACGCTCTCTGTTTTCGCCAGCTAGATAAAAATCAATGGCAGTTTCAAGTACCGGTATATAGTCATCTTCGACTTCGTGAATTAACCGAGTGGTTTCTGACCAATATAAAGTATCGGTGGCAAGATCTACTTCCCAAGCGCCTACACCGGCAAGCTTACCCATTTCATTGAGTAACTCTTGCTGGTGAGCGGAATGTACTTGTTGCTGCTCAAGTAACTTTAGCTGTTGGTTTCGAGCAATTTCATTGGCCACCCAATGGGCCAATAGCTCAATAAATTCGAGATCGTCTTGGGTGAATTTGTTAGCTCTAGGTTCTGATGAAGAAAAATTAATTGTACCGTAGGGCTCGCCATTCACGACCAATTTAGCGCCTATATAACTTTCTAAGCCAAAATTGATATAACAAGGATGTTCGGCTATGCCACTTTTACCTGCATGATGGAATGAAGTGGCCTCATTGGCATGTAAGGTATGAATACAATAAGTGTTGTGCAGTGGAAATAACGCGCCTTCTAGTAAAGAGTCTTCTGGTGAAATGACGTGCTGTACTATGTAGTCTTTATCAACGATTCGGCTAATAATGGCTAGCTCAAGATTAAATACTTTTGTGCCTAGCATGAGAAGCTGATTCATTTTTTGTTTGAATGATAGCGAATTATCGGAGGTGATTTGGTACAAGCTTTGTAAGCGTCGCATTATTAAACATTTCCAAAAAATGAATCAGCGCATGTCGTGAGCTGGTATCAATACTGTTGCTAAATTGTGGATTGACTTCGGGTGCATCAACATTCAACGCTAGTAATGCCAATCGATTTGACAATATAGCTTGAACGAGCGTTTTTTGTTGTTATTTGCGTTCAGGTAACATTAGCATTATTCAGTACCAGTAATAAAGGGACTGCTTGCTATTTGCTTTTAGACTTTTGTCTAATGTGGCCGTTTCTATTTTGTCCCTTTGGTAGTTTTTGGAGTTAGGTCGCGCAATAACAGCCTTTGGTTTCGGTTATGAATAGGCTATTTTCTTGTTCAGGGCTATTCAGGTTTTCTACCACTTTATCAACTAACCCTGTTCCTGAAATACAGCCTAGTCCTTCAGCATAAGGCCCTAAGAAAATTAGTTCGTTGTCCTGCCCGAAAATGACTAAGGCTGGCGTGGATGGTATGTAATCGGAAAGCGCTGGGTGTTCAGATAAATTTATGTGAATATTGTTGAAGTCTAGGTTAGCTAAATTTCGCTCCAAGTTGGCAATGTGTTTAGCGGCCACATATTGGCAAAAACAATTATTTTCTGAAAAATGAAACGTGCGCTTAGCGGTTACTTTGTACTGAGCTTGCAAAAGGGCTTTCAGTTTTGCTTCAAAATGAAGGTCGCTGATAGCCGCCGACAATTTTAATTGGGGATCAAATTCTGCTAACTTGTTTACACTCAGTGCAGTCATAGCAAGTATGCAAACAAGCCCCCAAACAATTAATAGACACTTAGTTTTTGGATGTGTCATACAGAAAATTGTTGTAGTTGCCGTTCAAGCTTTTGACACAAGTTAGCTAATTCAACGGCTTGATTATTTACAATGTTGACGTTGCTTTGCTCATCGCTTGACAACTGTGCCAGTAAATTGGTTGATTCGGAAATGGTGTTTGCGTTATGAGCTTGTTGCTCTGCTGATGAGGCCACTTTTGTAATATTTGACGAAACAAGCTGAAAATTATCTACCACTCTATCCATATGTTTGATGGCTTCGCCCGATGATACTGCTGCTTCATCCACCATTTTTACGCAGTCATTCATTTGCGCCACTGAATTGTCAGCACTCGTAATCAGTTCAATAGTTATCGCTTCAATTTCTTCTGCACTTTCTTTGGACTTTATTGCTAGGTTTCGTACCTCGTCTGCCACTACAGCAAACCCTCTGCCGTGCTCTCCTGCTCTAGCGGACTCAATTGCTGCGTTTAACGCGAGTAAATTAGTCTGCTCTGCAACTGATTTTATTGATTGCATTACTTCAGATATGTTGTTGCATTTTGCACTTAGATTTTCAATTACCGATGAGGCTACAGTAAGTGTTTCACGTAATTGCCCCACATTCTTACTCGAGTCTACCAGTGAGGATTTAGTGTCTAAGGTGCTATTTTTGGCTTTCTCTGCGTGGGTTTGAGTTTCTTTGCTGCGAGAAGATACATCTTCAATCTTATGATTAAGCTGCTCTATTTCTTGCAAAATACAATTTACCTGCTCGGCGCTTAAAGCAATTGAGTGATTGAGGGTTGAAGAGGACTTGTTCATCTCATTTGAAACTGCTGATACTGTAATGCTGAGGCTGTTGGCTTCGGTGATTAGTTTTTTAAAGGCGTTAATTAAGGTCTTAAATTCTTCTAGACTTTTAACGCTATCGGGAATAGTTACTTTAAGGTCCAAAACATCTTTTTGAACCATAATTTGGGTGACCAATTCGTTGAGAACTAAGGCCCCCTTAGCTTCTGTATAGTTTCTTTTGGCCATCACACCCAGTACTAAACCTTCTGCTACAGCAAACACTGCATGGATCAATAAAATGAAAAAACTTACTTTGCCTTCTTCAAAAACGAGTAAGTTACCACCCGTACTTTGTACCCAATAAAAAATGATGTGATGAATAGCAACAGTCGCCGTGCCAACGGCGATTACTTTCCAGTCTTTGAAATAAGATAGAAACGCCAGCATAACAAATATTTCGAAATGCAATTCCGTCAGAGCATAGGTTTGCTGTATATGTAATGCAGCAAAAAGTTGAACCGCAATGGCAAAAGCATAACGAGTGACAGGACGACTTGGCTGAGTGAAGGATAAAAGTAGTGGTAAAGCTAGTATAGGAATGCCAATCAGTAAGGGTTCTAGCCAACTTGAAGTAAAGCATGCAATCAATAAGGAAATAAACCATTGCACGACAATGACAAGACGAAAAATTTTGTTAGCACTGTTAATCCAAGGATATGTCATTTTTGCATTCAACATTAATTTGGGAGTGGGTTAAGTTTAATACGAAAAAAGGTTATTTTTTTCGTAAATAAAGTTACGAAATCGACAAAAACGGCAGAAAATTGGCTTCATTCTTAGCTAAAGATAGGTAAGGCATATCAAATAACAAAACATCTGCACTTGGTTGTTGACATATAGACGTCTATACGGCAAATTGAGCCCATGAAAATGAACTCAATTCGCATCACCGGCATGATTATTACCACCCCAGATAAGGTGGTCGCTGGCTAGTGCACAAGTAATACACACTAAAAGCCCGCAGCCAAAGCGGGCTTTTTTGTTATTTGCTTGTATGAAAATGAATTGAAAATAACTAGACATAAGTACAGTTCGAGGAGCAGTAAAATGAAGGTGTTGAAATTTGGCGGTTCATCTCTCGCCGATGCGGAGCGTTATTTGAGAGTGAAGGATATTACTATGGCATGTCACACCGAAACAGGTGCTGCTATTGTATTGTCTGCTCCAAAAGGCGTGACTAATGCCTTATCTTTATTGTGTGAAGAAGCAGCTGAAGGAAAAGACTACGGCGAGCTATTCGCAAAATTGAATATGGTGTTGTTTGGCATACTAGATGACTTGCAAACCAATTTACCTAACTTTTCTTCAGCTGAATTAGCCACATTCATTCAACAAACCCTAAATGAATTAAACCAACATTTAGAAGGTTTTGCCCTATTGCGTTGTGCTCCAGAGGAAGTGGTCGCTAAAATTCTGAGTATTGGCGAATATGTTAGCGTTAATATCTTTAGTCAAATATTGACCTCTGTTGGGCAAGACAATTACATCATTGATCCCGTCAATCACATTATTGCCGAAGGCGAATACCTAGATAGTATTTGTGATGTTTCTGCCAGTAAAGCCAGATTTGAAGATGTCGACAGTTCAGGTGAAAAAGTGCTTATTATGCTTGTGTTTTGTCGCGGTGAATACAGCCGGCGAAAAGGTCACCTTAGGGCGAAATGGTTCAGACTATTCCGCGGCTATCTTAGCGGCTTGTATTGACGCTGAGTGTTGCGAGATTTGGACTGATGTAGATGGCGTGTACAACGCTGATCCTAATCAAGTTGAAGGTGCTGTTTTATTAGATAAATTGACTTACCAAGAAGCCATGGAGCTTTCGTATTTTGGTGCTAAGGTTTTACACCCTAAAACAATTGGCCCTATCGCCCAACACCATATTCCTTGTTTAATTCGCAATACCCTAAATCCTGCGGCTCCGGGGACGTTAATTAGTAATGAGGCGAGTACTAAGTGGACAAGCGTGAAAGGTATTTCTCATTTAGATGATATGACAATGTTCAATGTCGCAGGGCCTGGAATGAAAGGCATGGTTGGCATGGCTAGTCGTGTGTTCGAAGTGATGTCTAACGCCAACATTTCGATTAGCTTGATTACTCAGTCTTCATCTGAGTACAGCATCAGCTTTTGTATCCACAGTAAAGATGCAGGTAGGGCGCTAGACCTATTGGAAGAGTCCTTTGCTCTTGAATTATCTAACCAATTACTAGACCCCATCGAAGTGCGTTACGATTTAGCCATAGTTACTTTAGTGGGTGATGGTATGCGCCATTCAAAAGGGCTAGCGGCAAAATTCTTCAGTTCTTTGTCTCAAGCGAGGGTAAATAATGTGGCTATCGCACAAGGCTCTTCGGAACGTTCTATTTCTACAGTAATTGAAGCGAGTAAAGCTAAAAAAGCGGTGCGTGTTGTGCATCAAAATTTCTTCTCAAGTTTACATTCAATTGATGCATTTTTGGTGGGATGTGGCACGGTCGGTCAAGAGTTTTTGGCGCAAGTTGCTCGTCAGCAAGCATCGTTATTAGAACGTAATATTAAACTCAATGTGTATGGTATTGCTAACAGTAAAAAATTACTGCTAGAGACCAATGGTATTGACCTTTGCAGCGATTGGAAAACGGCGTTGCAAAATAGTGATAAAACTTTGGCGATAGATACATTGCAAGATTTTGTCCATGCCAATAGTTTAGTTAACCCTGTGTTGATTGACTGTACCAGCAGCTCGGTAATTGCTGAGCAATATCCAAACATGATGGATAGTGGTTTCCATGTTGTTACGCCAAATAAAAAGGCTAATACCGCGAGTACTGAGTTTTATCAGTTATTACGTGACACAGTACAGAACACTAATCGCCAGTTTTTGTATGAAACAACAGTAGGCGCCGGACTTCCGGTAATCGAAAATTTGCAAAAGTTGTTTTATGCCGGTGATGAGTTAATTAAATTTGAAGGCATTCTGTCAGGGTCGCTATCCTTCGTATTCGGTAAATTAGACGAAGGCCTGAGTTTGTCTGAAGCGACAAATATCGCTAAGCAAAATGGCTTTACAGAGCCTGATCCTCGAGACGATTTGAGTGGTATGGATGTAGCGCGCAAGTTATTGATTATGGCTCGCGAAGCTGGTTTAACGCTAGAGCTTGAAGATATTCAAATCGAACCTGTGTTGCCTGAGTCTTTCGATGCCAGTGGGTCTATTGAAGACTTTATGACGAACTTGCCCAAACTTGATGCCTACTATGCGGAGAAAATTAGTGCGGCTAAGCAAGAAGGCAAGGTCCTTAGGTTTGTTGGCTCGATCAACAAAGGTAAATGTGTGGTGAATATTCAGGCGGTAAATGAATCTCATCCATTATTTATGGTTAAAGATGGAGAAAACGCCTTAGCGATTCACAGTCACTATTATCAGCCTATTCCTTATGTTATTCGTGGTTATGGTGCCGGCGCTGCGGTAACCGCTGCGGGTGTGTTTGCTGATGTGATGCGAACTATGCCTTGGAAACAGTCCTAGTTAGGTTAATACAAATGTCAGAATCAAATATGCAAAACAAAACAATAACAGCCTATGCCCCAGCCTCTATTGGTAATGTCAGTTTAGGTTTTGATTTACTTGGCGCTGCGTTAAAGCCAATTGATGGAAGTAAATTGGGGGATGAAGTTGACTTAACGATTGCTGAACATTTCAGCCTTGAAGTGAAAGGACGCTTCGCAGATAAGTTACCTCCCGATCCCGTTAGTAATATTGTGACACGTTGCTATCAACACTTTATTAAAGCTCTAGAACAACAGGGCTACGCTAAGGCGGATATTCCAGCGTTACACATGACCTTACATAAACACTTACCCATAGGTAGTGGTTTGGGCTCAAGCGCTGCGTCAATTGTGGCTGCGTTGCACGGTTTAAATCAATTTTATGCCGATTACTTTGGTAAGGTGCCATTTACTGACAATGAGCTGTTGTTGGTAATGGGGGAGCTTGAAGGGCAAATTAGTGGCAGTGTGCATTACGACAATGTGGCACCGTGTTTTTTGGGTGGCATGACTTTAATGGCTGAATTCAAAGAACAGGTGGCATTGTCGTTACCTGTTTTTGAAAACTGGTATTGGGTGTCTTGTTATTCAGGTATTAGTGTTTCTACTGCCGCGGCGCGCGAAATTCTGCCTAAACAAGTCTCTATGGCAGACACTATTCAGTTTGGCCGTCAGTTAGCGGTGTTCACTGATGCCTTATATCGTCAAGACGAGCAATTGGCAGCCGCTATGATGCAAGATGTTATCGCCGAGCCTTATCGTAAATCTCTGTTGCCTAAATTTGATGAATCACGAACATTTTCTAAACAAAATGGGGCGTTAGCATTTGGTATTTCAGGTTCTGGCCCCACTGTATTTGCAGTATGTGATAATCTAGCTAATGCAGAAAAAATTAATCAATGGTTAACTGACAATTATATTCAAAATGACACTGGCTTTAGCCATGTGTGTCAGTTAGACGTAAACGGTGCAGTTACGCGCTAGTGTTAGGGTGTACTGAAATTATTATTCTTGATTTAAGTACAAGAATTCAGCGCCGCTTGATAGCGCTAAGAATAAATATTAGAAGGTAATAAAATTGGAACTTGTAAATTTAAAAGACGCCTCAGAAAAAGTAACCTTTGCTCAGGCGGTTAAACAAGGTTTAGGTAGAAACCAAGGGTTATTTTTCCCAACAAGCATACCTAAATTTGATGATATGGATGCGCTATTGGCCATGCCATTTGTTGAGCGTAGTGTCGAAATTTTGAGTTCGTTGATCGGCGATGAATTACCTAGAGACACAATCGCGGGTATAGTGGAACGAGCGTTCGCTTTTTCAGCGCCACTAGCGAAAGTAACCGATAATATTTATAGCTTAGAGCTGTTTCATGGCCCTACGTTAGCGTTTAAAGATTTCGGTGGCCGTTTCATGGCTCAGTGTTTAACCGAGGTTTCTAAAGGTGAACCTATTACCATTCTAACTGCAACCTCTGGTGACACTGGTGCAGCAGTAGCCCATGCATTCCATGGCATTGAAAATATTAATGTAGTGATTTTGTTTCCTAAAGGTAAGATTAGCCAGTTACAGGAAAAGCTATTTACTACCCTAGGTGGAAATATTCATACTGTGGCCATTGACGGTGATTTTGATGCCTGTCAGCAGTTAGTGAAAACAGCGTTTGATGATGTAGATGTGCGTGAAGGGTTGCATCTTAACTCTGCTAACTCAATTAATATCAGTCGTTTAGCGGCGCAGGTTTGTTATTACTTTGAAGCGGTTTCTCAACTTAGTGCTGAAGAGCGTGAAGAAATAGTTATTTCTGTGCCAAGTGGCAATTTTGGTAATTTGACCGCAGGGTTGATTGCTAAAGTGATGGGCTTGCCTATCAAACACTTTGTCGCCGCAACAAACTTAAATGATACCGTGCCCCGTTATTTAAAAACCGGTGAATGGGATCCAAAAGATACCGTGGCCACATTATCAAATGCAATGGACGTGAGTAACCCAAATAATTGGCCACGTATTGAAGCCATTATCGAACAAGGATATGTGGACAAGTCGGTTATTTCTGGTGATACCGTTGATGAAGAATATACGCAAGTATCTATGCGCCAACTGGCCCAACTTGGATATATCAGTGAACCTCACGCTGCGATAGCTTACAAAGCGTTAGTGCGTAAGCTAGAAGAAGGACAAACGGGTATTTTCTTGGGAACAGCGCATCCAGCAAAATTCAGAGAAACAGTAGAGAATGTGTTAGGTCAGCCAATTAGTTTGCCTCAACCTTTGGTTGATTGTGCTGGTAACGAAGGCCTAGATGTAGAGTTAGCCAATGACTATCAAGCACTAAAAGCCCACATGTTTGATCTTTTAGGCTAACACTAAAGGACAAAATAACTTGTGATTAATTGGGTGGATATACTCGCTGAAGAAAAACAGCAAGTCTATTTTCGCGAAATAACTGAATTCGTCGAAGATAAAAGAAATGCTGGCACAGTGGTATATCCTCCAGCGCAAGATGTGTTCAAGGCCTTTGAGTTGACTGCTTTTGATCAAGTTAAAGTCGTGATTTTAGGCCAAGATCCTTACCATGGCGCCAACCAAGCACATGGGTTAAGTTTTTCAGTATTACCTGGTATTAAGCCACCTCCTTCCTTAGTTAATATCTACAAAGAACTCGCCAGTGATATTGAGGGCTTTGTTATACCTGAACATGGTTACTTACAGGGCTGGGCAAAGCAGGGAGTATTATTACTCAATACGGTTTTTACGGTCGAACAAGGCAAAGCCCACTCTCATGCCAAAATTGGTTGGGAAAGGTTTACCGATAGAATAATTGAGCAGTTAAACCAACATAGTGACGGACTTGTTTTTCTGCTATGGGGGAGTCACGCACAACGAAAAGGCAAGAATATCGATACCGATAGGCATTATGTTTTAGCTGGTCCTCACCCTTCTCCATTGTCTGCTTATCGTGGGTTTTTTGGTTGTAAACACTTCTCAAAAACCAATGACATTCTACAAAGCCTTAACAAGGCTCCGATAAACTGGCAAGTCTAATTTGACATTTCTATTATCGGCTAAATCCAAGCATATCTAAATTGCGTTGAAACAATTACTTAGGTATGTTTTTGTTTCTTTATTCTGAGCATTATTATAAGTAGGTAAATGTAATGAGAGTTGCTTTTGTAAGAACCATAGCTGCCACATGGTTGCTAATCTTTGTCTTGAGTTTTACTTGGCCAGGGATCCTGTGGGCACTTTTAGTGGTGCTGCCCATTACTGCTATTGGCTTCTATGATATGTATCAAACTAGGCATGCTCTATGGCGTACTTTTCCATTAGTTGGCAGAGGCCGATGGGTGATGGAGTTTTTGCGGCCATTTTTGCGTCAGTACTTTTTTGAATCTGAAACTGACGGCGTACCAATTAATCGAATGAACCGATCGGTTATTTATCAAAGAGCCAAAGGTCAACAAGACACAATTCCATATGGCACTAAGGTAGATACACAAAGAGTCGGCTATGAATGGATTGGCCACTCTATGGCTGCCATACACTTAGATCATAATGCTATCGAACCCCGCGTTAAAATTGGAGGTAAAGATTGTACTCGGCCTTATGAAGCGAGTATTTTTAACATTTCCGCAATGAGCTTTGGCTCTCTAAGTGCTAATGCTATTTTGGCCTTGAACAAAGGCGCAAAAATGGGAGGCTTTTACCATAATACCGGTGAAGGCAGTGTTAGCCCTTATCACCTGCAGCATGGCGGCGATCTGGTTTGGCAAATTGGCACTGGATATTTTGGTTGTAGAGATGTTAGAGGAAAGTTCAGTGCTGAGCGCTTTGCCGAAATTGCCACTAAAGACAATATCAAAATGATTGAAATAAAACTGAGTCAAGGTGCAAAGCCTGGCCATGGTGGCATTTTGCCCGCAGACAAAAACAGTTTAGAAATTGCCCAAATTCGTCATGTGGTGCCGGGTACTACAGTTGATTCTCCACCTGCTCATAGCGTGTTTAAAACGCCACTAGAAATGATGGATTTTATTCAGCAGTTACGGCAATTGTCTGGTGGTAAACCCATTGGTTTTAAGCTGGCCGTGGGCCGTAAGAGCGAATTTATTGCACTGTGCAAAGCGATGGTCGAAACCAATGTTAGACCTGATTTCATAACGGTAGATGGTGGTGAAGGAGGCACAGGCGCAGCTCCTTTAGAGTATTCCAATTCGGTAGGTATGCCTCTTAGAGAAGCCATTGTTTTTATTAGTGACGTATTGACTGGATTTAATTTACGCAAAGATATTAAAATTATTGCCAGTGGCAAAGCATTTACAGGTTTTGATATTGTCAGAAACCTATCTTTGGGCGCTGACTTGTGTAATAGCGCTAGGGGCATGATGATGGCCTTAGGTTGCGTGCAATCCTTGGTATGCAATAACAATGAGTGCCCAACAGGTATTGCCACGCAAAACCCAGTCTTAGCTGCGGGAATAGTTGTTAATGATAAAGCCAGCCGAATTGCTAAATATCAGAAAGAAACGGTCCGGGCTACCATGGACTTAGTTGCTTCGGCTGGGTTACGTGACCCTAATCAGATTACTCGCTCACATATTTTTCGTCGGGTAAGTGAGACGGAAATTAAACGACTCGATCAAATATACATAGGGCTAGTAGAAGGGTGTTTGTTGACTGACGAATATCCAGATCGTTTTGCTCACGAAATGAAAGAGTCATCATCACAATGCTTCATGCCAACAAACTTTGTTGTGCAGTGTTACAGTGGCTTAGAAGAAGTGACCGAAAGTTAATTCTCTTAAGTCTAAAAAATAAAAAGCCCTGAAATCAGGGCTTTTTTTTATAACATTTCTAGCTGGTCTTCCGGTGACATTCCAAGTTCACTCAATTCTTGCCTTAGTCTTTGTCTATCATGAATGGCTTCTATTTCTCGCCATTTACGTTTGTTGTTTTTTGATTTAGGGGTACGGTTTTCTGAATCGGCAGTAGACAATAATTCGAACTTATTCATGATGAACTCCATTATCATTTTTAGCGCTATATTAATAAAACGTTACTGAGCTCTATAGACTTTAGTCTAATGAGTGGCCTAATAAATATCATAGGGAGCTTAAAATTAGTACATATATTTGAAGTTTTTATTAATGAAGTGTGAACTTAATGTGACATGTGCGAGTGGGTATTAAAAAAACGGCGTCATTTTACACATGACGCCGTTCTGAAGTGGTTATGTGATTGGCTAACCTAACCTACTTATGTAGTTTGTTCAGCCGTTTGCCTGTCTAAACTTGGCGATAAGCTGGTTAGTCGACGCATCAAAATTAAGCGCTGCCTCTGTGTTTACCAGTTTATCTAACACTTGGTTGCCTAATTCTTTACCTAATTCAACGCCCCACTGGTCAAATGAGTTCACACCCCATATAGCACCTTGTACAAACACTTTATGTTCGTATAAAGCAATCAATGAACCCAGTGTTTTAGGATCCAATTTATCAAACAAGAAAGTATTGCTAGGTTTGTTACCTGGCATAGTTTTGTGCGTCGCTAATGAGTCTAGCTCATCTTTGCTTAGGCCTTTTTCTTCTAAGTCAGCTTTACACTCTTCAAAGGTTTTACCCTGCATTAATGCTTGAGTTTGACCAAAACAGTTTGAGGCTAACATGGCATGATGAGTGTCATCTTGATTGGGCACATTCAAAGGCAGCATAAAATCAGCAGGAATTAACACTGTGCCTTGGTGGATCAACTGGTGGAACGAATGTTGGCCGTTAGTGCCTTCGCTACCCCAAATCACAGGGCCAGTTTCGTAGTCTGTTACGGTTTTATCGCCAGATACACGTTTACCATTACTTTCCATATCTAGCTGCTGTACGTAGGCTGGAAAACCACGCAAGTAATGATAGTAAGGTAATAACACATGACTTTGTGCACCAAAGAAGTTGATATACCACACACCTAAGGTTGCCAATATCATTGGCAGGTTTTGTTCAGCCGGGGCAGTTTGAAAATGTTCATCCATTTCAAATGCACCTTGTAGTAATGCGCGGTAGTTATCGTAACCAATAGTCAGAGCGACAGGTAAGCCAATGGCAGACCAAAGAGAATAACGGCCACCCACCCAATCCCACATTGGGAAAATATTGTCTTCGGCCATGCCAAACTCGGTAGCAGCTTTGATATTAGATGAGACGGCAATAAAGTGCTTAGCAATATCTTGTTGTGTACCGCCAGCATTCAAGAACCAGGCTTTAGCTGTTAAGGTATTTTGCAGTGTTTCTTGGGTGCCGAATGATTTAGATGACATCACGACTAAAGTTTCTTCGTGATCAACTGAGGCTAAAACATCTTGAATATGACAACCGTCCACATTGGCTACATAATGTACTTTGACGCCATCAAACCAATATGGTTTTAGGGCTTCAGACATGATTTTAGGGCCTAAGAAAGATCCGCCAATTCCTATCGCAACTATCTCTTTAAGAGGTTTTCCGGTGTAACCTTTGAGTTCGCCATTGTGAACACTGGCGACAAATTTTTCGATTTTTTGTTGGCAAGCGAGTACTTCGGGCATGACGTCTTCGCCATCCACTAATACGGGGTTACCAGAAAAGTTACGTAAAGCGGTATGTAATACGGCACGCTTTTCGGTGTGATTGATGATTTCACCAGCAAACATTGCATCACGCTTCTCGGCTATTTGGCAATCAGATGCTAGGGTTTGCAGGGCTGAAATAACTTCATCTGTGATCAAGTTTTTCGAAAAATCTAATTCAATACCGCAGGCTGCACGGGTATATTTTTCTGCTCTTTTAGGATCGGCAGCAAACCAATCTCGCATATGTTGGGTTTTAATTTGTTCTGCTAAGCTTGCTAAATTTTGCCAAGCTGGAGATTCAGTTAGTGCTGTCATAGGTAACCTCATATGTAGGAAGTTGTAGGGTAATTAAAAATATTCGCCAATTGGTCATAATTGTAATGACAAAAAAGCGCCGAACTACGGCGCTTTTAAACTACTTTAAACCTAGGTGGACTTTAGCTTATAAATAGCTTTTTAATAAAGTTTCTAATTTAACTTGGTCAATTGCGAAGTTACGGATACCTTCAGATAATTTTTCGGTAGCCATCGCATCTTGGTTCATTTCCCAGCGGAATTGCGCTTCCGTTAAAGGAGCTCCAGGAGTTTTCGTCGCGCCATTGTCTTTCAACTTAACTGGTAACTCACCTTGGGCTTGAGATAAATCTTCAAGTAATCCAGGGCCGATAGTTAAACGATCACAACCTGCAAGCTCAGTTATTTCGTCAGTGTTACGGAAGCTAGCGCCCATTACTACTGTTTTGTAGCCGTGGTCTTTGTAGTAGTTATAAATCTTAGTTACCGATACCACACCTGGGTCTTCAGAAGGAGCATAGCTGTCCTTACCTGTTTTAGCTTTGTACCAATCCAAAATACGACCAACAAATGGCGAAATTAAGTATGCGCCTACTTCGGCACAAGCTTGTGCTTGAGCAAAACCAAATAACAAGGTTAAATTACAGTTTATGCCTTCTTTTTCAAGTACTTCAGCAGCTTTAATACCTTCCCAAGTAGAGGCTAGTTTGATTAAAATTCGGCTCTTGTCGATGCCGGCTTCTTTATATAACGCGACTAGTTTATGAGCTTTCTCGATACTTGCTGCCGTGTCGAAAGATAAACGAGCATCTACTTCAGTTGAGATACGGCCCGGTACGATATTGACAATGTCGGTACCGATAGTGACAGATAGTTTATCGCCAGCGTCAACGATTTGCTGAGCTGGATCAGATGATTGTTCTTTTGCCCAAGCAACAGCCGCTTCTAAATGCGACTTATATTGTGGCATTTCGGCAGCTTTTAATAACAAAGATGGGTTGGTCGTTGCATCAACAGGTTGATATTTTTTGATGGCTTCGATATCGCCTGTATCTGCTACTACTGTGGTAATTTCCCGTAAGGCTTGTAATTGGTTTGACATATAATCCTCTATGTTAGTGGCATTTTGTAAGCTATAGCTTGGCAAACTTGTTTGCAAACTCAAAGAAATAAGGTAACTATCTTATGTCTTAACAAACTTAGCTAATTGAAAATTAAATAATGACGTTTATATAGGGTATAACTGTTAAAATTTGCATACCAGTAAAACCCGCAAATTCGACGACAAAAGTAACAGCAAAATGATAACTCGTAATGGATTTTGTTTAATTTTCTTAAAATATTGAACATCAGCTTGCAATCACTGGTTGCTCCCTCATATTACTTAGCATAAATTTACCTAGATAGGATTTGTTTAATGTTAGTGGTTATTTCTCCAGCAAAAAACCTTGATTACCAAACCCCGCCCACAACTCAAAAACACACTCAGCCACAAATGTTAGATGATTCATCCATTTTGATAGAGCGATGCAGAAAGCTATCCCCGGCTAACATTGCTTCGTTGATGAAGATTAGCGACAAATTGGCCGGTTTAAATGCTGACCGTTACGCTAGTTGGCAATTGCCCTTCACCCCCGATAACGCCAAACAGGCAGTGTTAGCTTTTAACGGAGATGTGTATTCAGGGTTAGATGCGAGTTCTTTTACGGCTAAGGACTTTGACTATGCCCAGCAAAACTTACGTATCTTGTCCGGATTGTACGGTTTATTACGTCCATTGGATTTAATGCAAGCGTATCGATTAGAAATGGGCACACGTCTGGACATTGAGCAGCATAAAAACTTGTATCAATTTTGGGATAACAGAATAACCGATAAACTAAATGAGGCAATTGATGAGCAGGGCGACAATGTATTGATTAACTTGGCTTCAACTGAGTATTTTAAGTCGGTTAAACCTAAATTGTTGAATGCAGAAATTTATACGCCGGTTTTTCAAGATCGTAAAAATGGTCAGTACAAAGTGATTAGTTTTTTCGCTAAGAAAGCACGAGGGCTCATGGCCAGATACATCATACAAAACCAAGTGTCTGATATTCATCAACTGAAAGAATTCGATAGTGCAGGCTATCAGTTTAGTGCCGAGAAAAGTACGGGCAATACACTGGTATTCACTCGAGAAGAGCAATTATAAAGCACAGCCGGGTTCTCACCTCTTAGCTAAGTTTTGTCACTATTAGGCGAGACAAAACTATGCTCCAAATCACGCTGCGTTGCAAATAGATAAGGCATCTAGATATTCGGCGCAGCTCAATTGTTTGAAGCGGATATTGAACATACTCAACTTGGACTTTCGACGGCTAATGCACCAATCTATGGCAAAACGACCCTCCTAAAATAAACGACTTTTGGTAATTCCCCTAAGAGAATACGTAATCGATATCCTTCTGTTATTCTTGTTACATTGCGTTAACATTTGAAGGCGTAGTTGTAGAATGCTCTAAGAATTGATTGGCGTTGCTATTTGATTCATCTTACATGCCAACGTTCTTCTTATGTAATGCTTAATAGGGAGAGATATTGTTACCCAGTGAGCGAATTAAGTGTAGCAAAAAGTATTAGTGACTTAATTTAACTTGCAGGTAAAATACTACTTCACGTTAACAAAATGTTGCAAATTAAACTGAAATCGTTTTCAATTGGTGGGTGGAAACTTGCAAATATAACGAATAATTATAATAGCTAAAGTTAGCGGTGTAGCTCAATTCTGTCACCGTTAAGCATGGTAAAACTTTGACAAAAACGTTTAGTGGTAATTGAAGGTAAATCTATCTTTGCTATGTCTGGGAATGGGTTTATATATTATTTACTAGATGTCGCTCTTTTACACATATGAGAGGTAAACATTAATGTCTACACATAATAAAAATACACACCAACCCGTTTTTAGAAAATCCCTGATGGCATTAGCTATGATGGGAATCTGTGTTTCAGCAACTGGACAGGAAGCTGGGCCGACCGAAGAGGATGAACTTGAAATTATCGAAGTATCGGGTACTCGAGCCAACCTGCTGAATGCCCAGAATATTAAACGTAACTCGGCTACTGTAGTCGATTCAATTACCGCTGCCGACATTGGCTCGTTGCCAGATCGAAGCGTATTAGAAGCCATCCAGCGACTACCCGGTGTTTCAATAGAACTCTTCGCAGGTCCAGATGATCCAGATCATTTCAGTGTAGAGGGCTCAGGTGCTGTAATTCGAGGTTTAACCCAAACTCGCTCTGAGTTTAATGGTCGCGATTCTTTTTCAGCTAATTCTAGCCGGGGTTTATCGTTCCAAGATGTGTCACCTGAATTAATGGGCGGTGTTGACGTATTTAAAAATCAAACCGCTGACATGATTGAAGGCGGTATTGGCGGCACTATTAGTTTACGTACTCGTAAGCCATTTGATGAACAAGGCCAAGTGTTTGCTTTTAACCTTGATTATTCATACGGCAGCTTAGCCAAAGAAGGTACGCCAACATTCTCTGTTCTTTATAGTAATCGTTGGCAAACGGATGCAGGTGAATTCGGTTTTTTAGGCAATTACGCTAGGTCTGAGTTAGTTGGTGAGACGCATGGTATCCAAAGTGATGCAGTAGTTGAATATTATGCCCGTGACCTAACTGGTGCAGAAGAATTCGCAGGCAGTGATAATGACGGACGCGTGTGGGTGCCTCAAGCTTCAAATGCACTGAAAAAGACTGATGAAAGAGAACGAGAAGGCATGGCATTGGCCTTACAATTTGAGAACAATGACGAAACATTCTTAGCGACGTTCCAGTATTTACGTTCTGATTCAAACCTTGCTTGGAATGAAAGGGCCATTAAGTACCAAGGGGGTTATCAAGATATTGATAGTAGAACTATGCGAGGCTTAGAAGGTACAGAGTTTACCTTTGACGATCGTGGCGTGTTTGAGTCAGGAACTATGGTACAGGGTACCGATGGTTGGCGTTCAGGCGATGCGAATGCTAATCGTATCCCTCGAGCTTGGGGTGATAATTCGACGTCACAATGGGGCTTAAATACGCAAATGGATAGCCGAGTTAACGAAACAAGCTCGTTGGTTGAGGACTATTCTTTAAACGTTAAGTGGCAAGCGACAGAAAATTTAGAATTGATTGCAGATGTGCAGTACATCAAGGCTGATGCGAGTAATGATGATCTTGCTGTGCACAACAATGCATGGGCTATTCAACAGTATGATATTACGGGTGATACGCCAATATTGAACCTTATTGAACCGTGGAATGGCGCTCGAGATGCTAATCCAGATGCTTATAAAACCTACCCTGATGGAGCTAGTACAGACGGCGTTTCAGATTCAAATCCAACTGGGCATGTTGACTACCCAGGCTTTAGTGGTGACCCAGCAGGGGATAGCAATTACTTTGCTGATCCAGCCAGTTATTGGAGTCGTTCAGCTATGGATCACTATGAACGCTCAGATGGAGACTCAAAAGCATTCAGATTAGATGGCACCTATTTCTTAGATGATGCTGGAATGTTCACTACTGTGAAAGCCGGGGTTCGTTATTCTAAACGTGAGCAAACGGTACGTCGCACTGGCTGGAATTGGGGATCGTTGGCGCCTGAGTGGGGGGCAGATACAGGTTGGTTAGATCAGGTTGACCCTGATGGTTCTACCTATGAAGTAGTGGATTGGTCTGACTTTCATGGCGGCGGCACGGTTAATATTTCTGGTAACCAATCTTTACACGCAAGTGAAAGTTATATTCGTTCATTAATGGGGGCAAATGCCGAAACAAACTTTGCTGATCTGAAATCAGGCAGCGGAAGCTGGTTCCCCTATCCAGGACGAGAAGAAGATCCAAATTTCAATAGTCAACTCGATGATAAATACGGCATTTTTAGCCCCGGTGAAATTAATTACACAGAAGAAACCAACAAGGCTTATTATGTTAGGTTGGATTTTGAGCATGATGACAATGTAAGATTCTCAGGTAATATCGGTTTACGCTATATCGAGCTAGATCGTACTTCACTTGGCTCAGTCAAATTTGCTGATTTAGTGCCTACTTTTGCAGCGCCAACTGGCGTAGATACGCCCTTAACCCCTACTAGTGTACTGACTTATCTTGAAAATCAAGTGGCCGATGGGTTGTTTCCAGATGTGCTAACGGCATTGCAATCTGAAGGAGAAAACGGCACGCCGAATAATCAGTGGATTTTGGATCAGAATAACTATTTGACTGATGAAGTCCTAGCTTATGGTGACAACTCTGAGCAATTGGTAGCAGCAGATACAACCTATTCAGCTTGGTTGCCGAGTTTTAATGTTAAATTTGAGGTAACCGATGACATTATTGCTCGTTTAGGGATTGCCAAGGCCATCGCTTATCCTGATATGAGTGATGTGAGAAACAGGAATGACATAGGTGTGCGCGACTTAAATGTTGTGCGCCCTGTTACTCCCGAGCCAGAAGAAGGTGAAGAGCCAAGTGAACCAACAGCTGAAGAAAGTCTCATCCAAGGTGTAACTGTTTCTGGTTGGACAAGTAGTGGTGGCAATCCATTCCTTGAACCTATGGAATCTATTCAAATGGACCTTGCATTAGAGTGGTATTTTGCCGATGTAGGTCAATTAAGTGCGACTTTGTTCCGTAAGAATTTGGATAAGTTTTTCATCCAAGGCTCTGTTTATCAGAATATTACTAATCCAACGACAGGTGTGACCCAAACCGTTGATGTTTCCACTACCCGAAACGGTGGTAAAGCGAAGATGAATGGTATTGAAGTGGCATATCAACAATTCTTTGATATGTTACCTGCACCTTTCGATGGTTTAGGCCTGCAGGCAACGTACACTTACATAGATGCGTCAGGTGTACCAAACAATGAAATTAATATCGAAGATGAAGATTTCATTGGCGATCCAGCAACAGACACGGGTATTCGTGTTGATTTAGATGTAATTCCTCTTCAGGGGCAGTCTCGGGAAACCGCTAATTTAGTAACCATGTATGAAAAAGATAAATGGAGTGCACGGATAGCATATAACTGGCGTTCTCGTTACCTGTTAACAACCCGTGATGTTATCAGTAAAGCACCATTATGGAATGAAGACAGAGGGCAGATGGATGCGTCAGTTTTCTATAAGATCAATGACAACATTACGGTTGGGATCAAGGAACAAACCTCACAAATACTCAAACTAGAACCACTATGTTGTTAAATAATGATTATTTAGATACGGGTCGTTCTTGGTTTGTGGCAGATAGACGGTTTGCCTTAGTTGCACGTGGTAATTTTTAATAAATTGATGTAAATCCAGATCAAAATGCGTCTAGTGATGATTAGGCGCATTTTTTATTGATTGAAATATTTAACCGAGATCCTGGATAAGCCAGAATCTCTGGGTAACGTTCTTTTTTGTATCTAGCTGCGTTGGATTGTTTAGCAATAACACGTTATGACGTACAACAATCCGCCTTGCTATACACTAAAAGTTTCGTTACCGAGTAACACTTAGCTGAGGCTATTTAGACAAAACCACATTAAGTTATTGAATTATATTGATATTGCTTAGCGTAACCTAGTGTATAGCTTAAACGATACGTCTAATCCAGAACTCAGGTTACTTAATGGAATGGGTACTAGGTGAGTGTTTTTATCAATGATCTGAATAGAGTTACTGCTCAGTAACCTCCTAGAGGCTTTATGAAACGACAAAAAGTAGTCATATTGGGTGGCGGTAGTGCAGGTTGGATGACGGCTGCCAGTTTGTCTCGTTTTCTATGCTCAAAGCAGTACGAAATTGTTTTAGTGGAATCCGAGAAAATAGGCACGGTTGGCGTGGGTGAAGCCACTTTGCCTCATCTTAGAAGCTTTAATCAATTATTAGGGATTGATGAAAATGAGTTTATGCGTGAGACGGGCGCAACCTATAAACTCGCCATTCAATTTCCCGGTTGGGGCAAACAAGAGAGTAGTTATTTTCATCCTTTTGGTTTAAGTGGTCATGATATCCAAGGGGTCGACTTTCATCATTATTGGCTTCGACTCAATAAGCTAGGGAAAGCCAAAGCGTTTGATCAATATTCCATTGCGGTTGAAGCTGCCCAGCAAAATAAGTTCAGTTACCCTAGTGATAATCCAAATGACATTCAATCCAACTATGGCTACGCCTTTCATTTAGATGCCAGTTTATATGCTAAGTACTTACGAAAATTTGCTGAAACCAATGGGGTGACGCGGTTTGAAGGTAAAGTACAGCAAGTCCTACTACATACAGAAAAGCATCAGTATGCCAATATTGGTGATGTGGCCAGTTTGCTATTGGCGTCAGGGCAAAAAATTGATGGTGACTTATTCATAGATTGTTCTGGCTTTATTGGTTTGATAATAGAGAAAGCCTTGAAAACAGGCTATGAAGACTGGACTCATTGGCTACCTTGTGATCGCGCTATAGCCGTACCTACAGAGCGAACTAACACCCCCTCCATACACAAGAGCCAGCGCTAAATCTGCTGGCTGGCAATGGCGGATCCCCCTGCAACATCGTACTGGCAATGGCATTGTATACAGTAGCGCATATTTATCAGAAAGTGAGGCTGAACAGAGTTTACTGCGAGATGTTGAAGAGCAGCCAACCGCCGACTTAAACAAACTGCGTTTTGTAACGGGTAAGCGAAAAAAATCATGGCATCGAAATTGTGTGGCTATTGGTCTAGCAGCAGGTTTTTTAGAACCATTAGAATCCACTAGTTTGTATTTAGTGCAAATAGCTATACAAAAGTTACTCGAACATTTCCCCAACCAGCAAATCAATAATATTGAACGAGACAGCTTCAATCGCCAGATCGACAATGAGTATCTACGTGCCCGAGATTTTATTATTTTACATTATAAGGTTAACCAAAGAACCGACTCTGATTTTTGGCAAGATTGCCAAGCTATGTCGGTGCCAGATTCTGTTGCTAGCCAATTAGACTTATTTGCTGAAAGCGCAAGAATAAAGGTTTACCGGCAGGGCCTGTTTTTACCAGCCAGTTGGCTAGCAGTCTGTTTCGGCCAAGGCTTTATCCCAAAAAATTATGATGCACGAGTAGATAGTGTTGCAGTCGACGTTTTGGATAAGCACTTTGACGATTATAGCCAAGTGATAAAACAGGCCGTTAGCGCTATGCCAACGCATGCAAAAAGTATTGCTGACACGGCAAATTCTGCACAGAGACGTTATGCAACCGCGGCAAAAAGTTTGTATGGAATTAACGCATGAGCCAGATGATCGAAAAAATAGCGGTGCTAGGCTCAGGTATGCAACTCGCCATGAGCGTGGCCATATTAGCTCATTCATTAAAGCCTTTTAATGTCAAAGTCGCCGCCGTTGAGGTCCCCGAAGAAAACAGTGATAGTTCGGTAGAGGTGTGTGGCCCTGAGTTTTCACCACTATGTGCAATATTGGGTTTAAATGAAGTAGAAATACTTCGAAAATGCGCCGCTACCTTTCGCTTGGGTGATAGTTATTCAGTTAATGAGCAGCAATGGTTTGTGCCTTTTGCGCATATGGGCTTAAGCGCTAAACAAGATGATTTCGAACAGGGCTTGTTTCAGTATTTGGCTAGTCAGCAACGAACCAATATAGCTCCATACTGCACCGCGGCGAGTGCTGCGGCTGCCGGTAAGTTTGCTATCGCAGGTCATGACCGCGCAGATTTACGCGCCGCTTTAGAATATGGGGTGCAATTGGACAAGCAAAAATACCTAGCTTGTTTAACAGCGGCAGTTCAACATTTGAATGTTGAAAAGGTTGGATTGCATAGTGCTGATATTAGATGGATTGGTGAACAACATTTATCTGAAGTTCGATGTGCGGAACAAAGGGTTAAGGCTGATTTCTGGATAGATGTCAGACAGAGTAAGCCGTTGCCAGCAAACCTGACGCCAGATAGCAAATCTAGCTCAAAGCCCGTAAATGAGTTATTACCAATTACTCATACTGGCGAATGGAGCAGCCCGCAGTTTGATTTAACTAAGCCCTATACCCAATTTAAACGCCTAAAGAACGCTTGGCTACGTATTATTTATTTGAGAGAGCGCACGATATACAAGATATTGATAACCAATGAATCGTTAGACTTAGCCCAAGTTTCTGATGAATTAAGACTGTTAGGGATTAGCCTACCTGATGATTTGCCACTGGCTAAAGTAATGAGTCATGTTGAGCAAACACCTTGGCAGAAAAATGTACTCACTTTAGGTCATCAATCTGTGTGCTTGGGAGACTTTATGTTTTCTGAGTTGCAACTACTGCAAAGTGCACTAGTGCAGTTTTTGGATGTGTTGCCTAGTCTACCCATTGGTCAGCATAACAGAGCTGCTTATAATCAAGAATGGCAAAAATTTATTCAGGAGGCGCAGGATTACTCTTCGCTGCATTTTGCCCTACATAACGGTGACTATTCGGCATTGCCACAATCCTTAACTGAGCGGATCCAAGTGTTCGAGCGCTTAGGACGTTTGAGCCCAATATTAAGTGATGCAGCAACCGAAGGTCAGTGGTATCACATGTTGTATGGCATTGGGCTGAGGCCACAACTTCATTCTGCAGTTTTATCTAAAGTGAGTGGTGCAGAGCTTGAAGCCGGCATACATAAAGTGCAGCATTCAATGAGTGGTTTGGTGGCTGGAATGCCATCTCATGAGCAATACTTGCATCGCTTTTATCCCCTATTTTCTGTCTAGCTACGAGAGCTGAATTATGAAAGACAAACGAATCAGAAAAATTATTATTGTTGGTGGTGGAACTGCTGGGTACATGGCTGCGGCTGCATTAACTAAAGTGTTATCTAAAGACAACTGCCAAGTAAAATTAATTGAGTCTGAGCAAATCGGCACTGTTGGCGTGGGCGAGGCGACTATCCCGCAAATTCAACTTTATAATAAATTGATTGGCTTGGATGAAAATGATTTTGTCAGGAAAACCAAAGCCACCTTTAAACTGGCCATTCAATTTTGTGACTGGAACAAAATTGGTAGTAGTTATTACCATGCCTTCGGTGATGTGGGTAAAGATATGGAAGGGGTGCAGTTTTACCATTACTGGCTGAAAATGCGCCAGTTAGGTAAAGCATCGGGTATTGATGATTACACCTTATCTTCAACGGCCTGTGAGCAGCAGAAATTTATGCGTTCTATCGATGCGGGTAATTCGCCCTTATCTAATATTGCCTATGCCTTTCATTTTGATGCAGGTTTGTATGCTTTGTATCTGCGAGAATTGTCTGAAAAGGCTGGGCTAGTGCGAGTTGAAGGTAAGGTGGTAACTACCCAGCTTCAAGAAAATGGTCATGTAGAGTCTGTCACATTGGAAAATGGTGACACTCATGAGGCTGACTTTTTTATTGATTGTTCTGGGTTTAGAGGATTATTGATTGAAGAAGCGTTACATACAGGCTATGACGATTGGAGCGAATGGTTACCTTGCGATAGTGCTGTCACAGCGCCAAGTGAAAATGCAGGCTCGCCTATCCCTTATACTCGCTCTACGGCGAAAAAGGCGGGGTGGCAATGGCGCATTCCTTTGCAACATCGTATTGGAAATGGCTATGTATATTGTAGTAAATATACTTCTGACCAAGAAGCCAAACAGACGCTGCTCGATGGTTTAGATGGGAAACTTTTGGCTGAGCCGAGAGTGATTCGTTTTAAAACCGGTAAGCGCAAACAATTTTGGAACAAAAATGTGCTGGCTCTTGGCTTAGCCGCTGGCTTTATGGAGCCTTTGGAGTCTACTAGCATTCATTTAGTACAAGCGGCATTGTCTAAGCTATTTACATTTTTTCCTACTTTGTCATTCGATCAAGTGGACATTGATGAATATAACCGTCAGTCGGAATTTGAGTGGCAGAGGATCCGTGATTTTTTGATTTTGCATTATCACGCTACCGAGCGAGATGACTCTGACTTTTGGTTACATTGTCGAAACATGCCTATTCCCCCTGAGCTCACCCACAAAATCGAGCAATTCAAACGTAACGGTAGAGTGGCACGGAATGACAACGAAATGTTCAATGATTTGAGCTGGTTTGAGGTGATGTACGGCCAAGGCATTATTCCTGACTCATATCATGCCCTAGTGGATAACTTCCCAGAGGATGAACTGGAAAGACGATTACAAGGGATTAAAAAAGTCATGGTTAATTCGGTAGACTATATGCCATCTCATCAAGCTTTTATCGATAAAAACTGTAAGGCTGAATAGGTGTTGCTTGCAAGCTTAAGTGCCAATTTTCAATTTAGTTGCCTGTCATGTTGAGCACTAAATTGAGCCACGAGGTACGACATATCGGCCTTGAGCAACAGCCTATATTGATTATTGATGACTTTGTAAGAGACGCCAAAAGCCTAATTGACTACGCCATGACGCGGCAAGATGTGGCGCCGGCAACAGGACATTACCCAGGATTGCGTTCTCAAGCTCCTCAGTTGTACCAAACATGTCTGGTTTCTAGCATCACGGAATTGTTGCACAGCACGTTTAGCCTTGACAGTGACCAGCTAAAACAGGCAGATAGTTATTTTTCGGTGGTAGCCACTCCAGTCAGGGAGTTGTCAGTTATTCAGCAGTTAGCCCACTTTGATCAGCCTAAAGAACACGAGTTGGCGGTTATTCATTATCTATGTAATGAAAGTCATGGTGGCACGTCTTTTTATCGCCATCGTTCTAGTGGCTACGAATATATTAATCAATCACGACATCAAGCTTACCTCACTCAGTTAGAGCAAGAGGTTTCGCACAGAGGTGCCTCACATCAAGCCAAATATTTACATGGTGATGATGAAATTTTTGAGCGTATTTTTTCGGTTCCAGCAAAGTTTAATCGTGCTGTGATTTATCGCTGCTCTAGTTTGCACTCTGGAGATATTCCTAGTGATTACCAATTTGATATGAACCCATACACTGGCCGTTTCACTATCGCGTCTTTTGTGCATGGTTAATAGCAATCTGAAATGGCGGGATAAATTGGGGGGCGTTTGGCCACAATCGCTAACAATTAAATAACTAACAGAGACTGTTTAATTGATTGAAAATTAAAATGAATCAAGGATATGTAATGAAGACTAAAGTACTTGGTATAGTTTGGTGTGCAACCTTATGGGCTGTGTTAAGCGCATGTAGTGCGGATAAAAAAGAACAGCAAGTCATACCCATATATCAACAATGGCATACCGTTTCTTTATCATTTATTGGCAACGCCACGAATGAACAAGCGCAGGTCAATCCATTCACCGACACTCGATTACTGGTGCGCTTTACACACCAAGATAAAAGCTATGTGGTCAGAGGTTTTTATGCTGCAGATGGTGATGCGGCTAATACTAGTGCAGATAGTGGTTCTGTGTGGCAAGTGAGGTTCAACCCAGATGAAGTAGGCGAATGGCAATATCAGGCTTACTTGCATCAAGGTAAAAAAATTGCCATTAGCCGGTCTTTAGATGAAGGCACTCTTGTGAAATTGAAAGAAAATTCTGGACGTTTTAAGGTTGTAGAGTCTGATAAAAAAGGACGGGACTTTAGAGCCAAAGGAAAGTTGATTGCCAAAGGGCGTTATTTAGGTTTTTCCAAAGATGATAAGCCTTGGTTAAAAGTCGGCACCAATAGCCCAGAAAATTTTCTAGCTTATGTTGATTTTGATGATACCTATCGAGGTGAGTTAGAGCATCAACATGAGGATGCGCCACAAGCCGATACCCTTCATGCATATGCCCCGCACGCAAAAGATTGGCAACAAGGAGATATCACATGGGGCAATGCTAAGGGCAAGAATATAATTGGTGCAACCAATTATTTAGCCAGTATGGGCATGAACTCGGTTTATTTTTTAACCATGAATATTGGTGGCGATGGCAAAGATGTGTGGCCATATACCGGTTATGAAGAGCGTGAGCGTTTTGATGTCAGTAAGTTAGAGCAGTGGAATCTGTTGTTCGAGCATATGCAGCAACAAGGCTTAGCACTGCATATTGTGACCCAAGAAACAGAAAATGAAACGATGTTAGATGGTGGCGATCTGGGCTTTCATCGCCAGCTTTATTATCAAGAACTAATCGCTAGATTTGGCCATCATTTAGCGCTTATTTGGGATTTAGGGGAGGAAAATGGTCCAGTGGACTTTTCACCTATTGGCCAAACTCCTGAACAACGTAGAGCTATGGCTCGCTATTTCGTCAAAAACGACCCTTATGCGCACCCTGTTTATCTACACACTCATGCCAGCGAGCATCATAGACAAGAAACCTTGCCAGAGGTGATATCAGAAACCGCCATTACAGGTTTGTCATTCCAAGTGGATCAACCGGTAAACGTGCATCAGGCTATTTTAAGTTGGCGTAAAAAAGCGCAAGAAAAAGGCAACAACATACAAATAAGCATGGATGAAATAGGTATTTGGCAAGAAGGATTAAAACCCGACGCTGATGATCCTGAACATAATATTTTACGTCAACAAGTACTGTGGGGCAGTTTAATGGCTGGCGCTTCGGGTACAGAGTGGTATTTTGGCTATAACTTTCCTCACAATGATCTAAGTGCAGAAGATTGGCGAAGCCGTCACAATATGTGGCAGCAAACCTCAATTGCTGAACAATTGTTAAGCCAATTTCAGCTAAATAATTTTCAGCCTCAAGACCAGCTTACTGTTAGAAAAGATGATTATGTATTAGCTGAAGAAGGTAAAACCTATCTCGTTTATTTACCCAGCGCTACGGGGGTAAACGAATTGCAGCTAAGTTTAGGGGCATATACAGTGCAGTGGTTCAACCCTAGACAAGGGGGAGCTTTAGCGAATGGCACAACTGCTCAAATAACCACTAGTCAAAATAACTTTGGGTTACCGTCTGAGGATCCCGAACTAGATTGGCTGGCTGTGATTAGCTTATTAAAGTAAGCCCTTTTAGGTGTTGAAACGTTAAGCAAAGTCGCCCTGCCCATTCGGTTTTTTGTGTACTGTTTGCGGCGGTCTATCCACCGCCAATCTGCAATGAATGGATAGCTTATTTGCTCGACTCACGTAAGCAAACTTGGTAGGGCAATATATGACGTTTTACCACTGAAGGATTATTCGTTAGGCTATTTTCAGGTTCAGTAAGTAGTTTAATCGCCAGAATAGCCATATCTTTTAGTGGCTGGCGGATTGTGGAAATACGTGGCCAAACTGTCGAGGCGAGTTCAGTATCATCGAAGCCTACCACTGAAATTTGCTCGGGAATATCTAATCGATTTTTGTGGGCAACAGACATCGCGGCGGCTGCCATTTCGTCATTGCTGGCAAAAATCGCATCAGGTAGTTCTGTAAGTGACAATAATTTTTCTGCGGCAACAAGCCCAGACTTATAAGTAAAATCACCTTGCTCAATATATTCTGGTGGCGACAGTAAACGGTGTGAACGCAGTGCATCCAAGTACCCTTGGTATCGCAGTCTACTGACCCCTTGATTTTCATTGCCAATAATGTGCGCAATGCGTTTATGTCCAGATTTAACAAGATGTTCGGTAATGTCGTAAGCGGCTTGATAATCATCCATACAAACGTAGGCGCTTGCGAGTAAATCGATGTCAGGTGCAATACGCACAAATGGAATATTCACCTCTTTTAATAGCGCTAATACTTCTGGTATATCTGTTAGCGGAGGTAACAAAATCATTCCGTCCACTTTTGTCTCATGAATCAATTCTTTTACAATAGACAGCGCTTTGCCAATTTCTCCCGCAGTTTCATCAATGACAATATGATAGCCATTGGTACGACATTGTTTTAAAGCGCCCACCAAAAACTTACTGACATAATTGGCATTAACGTGTTCACATACAATGCCAATAAAATAAGATTTGGAACTGGACAATTGGCGTGCAGCCACATTTGGACTGTAATTTAACTCTTTCGCTAGCGCCTCTATTCTTTGCCTAGTCTTAGCTCCAACTTTAGGTTCGTTGTTCATGACACGGGAGACTGTCATCAAAGATACGCCGGCTTTATCAGCGATATCTTTTAACTTTACTTTGGACATAAATCGGCTTTAAATCTCTTGATAATGTAAAATATTAAGTTAACACTCTATTGATAAAATTCCAAAAAAATCAACTAATTGTCAGTTAATTTGGGACTGACAGCGCTGCTCAATAAAGACTCGTTCTGTCGGTATTTTACCTAAAGGATTTTCCCACGCCTACTCTTATATCTTTGCTCTTGGATATTTAAGGTTCTACAAATAAAAGCTATCAATTTTAGCAAATATTGAAGCGCTAGATATTTGTGAGTACATATTAGACCGTCATAAAACCACAAAATAGTAACGGCGAAAGCTACGTTTAGCTTAGGAGAATAGTGACTATTTATTGATAACAGTTAGTTTTGCAGTTAGGCAACCGGTTAGTAATAAGTAAATACTTTGTCGGCATATAACTCATCTGTTGACTTCGGCTCTATAGTTTATTTGGCTAAGTCAAACTAGGGTAATTTAGCCAGAAACGCTTCATGTGATGGCATGATACTTAAACACTTTTGTGTCACGGTATGAATTTCCTCCATTCGCCTTTTCATTTCTTGTTCGTCTAAAAAATTGGCGATAGGGTGATAACGTTGAGGGTGAATACCTTGGCCATTAAATACGGCAAACCAACTGCTGTGATTAAATAAGCCTTTGTCTTCGCTATATAAGCGCGCATTTTCTTTATAAATAGCTATGCGTTTCTGTAGCGATTCTGGAATGGACATTTCCCGTACGTAGTTCCAAAAAGGGCTATCGTTTCGTGTTGTGGCTTTATAATGCAGAATTAAGAAATCTCTGATTTGCACATACTCAGTCTTGGTACGCTCGTTATAGAAATCAATGTCCGGTTGATTAAACGACATATCTGGGAAGTTAGTCATTAGCCTGGCAATGGCGGTTTGTATTAAGTGTATTGATGTGGACTCAAGAGGTTCTAAAAAACCCGAAGCCAAGCCAATGGCAACCACATTCTTGTTCCAGGGCTGCTTTCTGATGCCTGTTGTAAACCTCAACTGACGAGCATCTGAGATGGGAGCGGTATCAAGGTCTTGGCTTAAACTGTCGAGAGCATCTTGGTCAGTTAAAAATTGGCTTGAGTATACGTAACCATTGCCGGTTCGTGATTGCAGCGGAATACGCCACTGCCAGCCTGCGGGCTTAGCCGTCGCTCGGGTATAGGGAGGCAGCTCGGTCATACGCTCGCTAAGGCGTGTTACCGCGCTGTCACAGGGTAAATAATGCGACCAATCTTCATATCCCGTCTTTAACGTTTCTTCGATTAATAAGCCTTTAAAACCTGAACAATCAATAAACAAGTCACCTTTAATACATTCGCCATCTTCTAATGTGACCGATTCAATGTGACCTGTGTTGGCTGCTTGAGTGACCTTAACTATTTTACCTTCGGTTCTGGTGACGCCATTTTTTTCAGAAAAATTCCGTAGAAAGGCTGCATACAATGCCGCGTCAAATTGATAAGCGTAGGACAAGGCACTTAGTGGGCTGCCTTTCAAGTCAGGACGTGCAGGGGCGTATTTGCCTACCTTGGCAGCTTGGATTTGTAGGTTAAATTCATCGATTGGTTTGGCAGTACCGGTTTTCTGTTGGCGTAACCACATGTGATGAAAATGAATGCCTTCCATATCCATGCCATAGGGGCCAAATGAATGAAAATAAGACTGACCAATTTTGTGCCAATCAACAAACTCAATACCGTATTTGAAGGTCGCATTGGTTTGTTTAATAAAGTTGTTTTCATCAATACCTAACAGCCGATTAAAGTATTGAATATGCGGGACGGTGGCTTCACCCACACCTATCGTGCCTATGGCTTCAGATTCAATAATTCGGATATTGATTTTTTTGTTACCGAGAAGTCTCGACATGCCGGCAGCTGACATCCATCCTGCCGTTCCGCCCCCCACAATGACGATATCTTTAACGTCCATAGCTTGCATAAAATTACCTGCTTAAAATTAAAAATGGAAAATCAAATCGAAGAATCTGCATATTTTTTGATAAATTCGGCATGGGGGGCATGTTTAAACTCGCTTGTTGCATCGCCCGTTGCATACTTTGTAAGCTCTGTGCAATGTTTTGTATAGGCACACCAAGCAACATTGGTTCAGCTGTTTCAGGATAGACATTTTGACCTATCATTACCGCCACCCAGCTAGAGGTTGAAAATAACTCGTGGTCATCTCTGAATACTCGTCCAGCGCACTGAAATAAATCCATTTTGTGTTGCAAAGAGTCTGGTATTGCCATGTTTTTACAATAGCGCCAAAACTCACTGTCGGTGCGCTGTGTGGCTTTGTAATGCAAGATAATGAAATCTCTGACTTGACTAAATTCACGGGTCATTAAGCGGTTGTATTCTTCTATTACCTTAGCGGCCGGCGTTAAAGATGGGTATAACGCAAGAAAGCGGCTTATGCCCTGTTGTATCAAGAAAATAGACGTTGACTCTAAAGGCTCCAAAAAACCACTCGCTAAACCAATAGCGACACAGTTTTTATCCCAGAACTTATCGCGGCATCCAGTAGTAAATCTTATGGTGCGTGGGTCTGCAAGAGCTGGGGCGTCAAGTCCTTGTATAAGTATATCGGTAGCTTGCTGATCATCCATAAAATCAGTGCTATAAATGTGGCCGTTTCCTGTCCTATGCTGAGTGGGAATACGCCATTGCCAACCCGCTGGTTTGGCCATCGATTTAGTGAAAGGCAGTAACTCGCCTTGACGTTCAGTGGCTATGGCTTGTGCACTGTTACATGGCAGCCACTTCGACCAATCATGAAAAGAAACTCCCAGTGTTTGGCCTAACAATTTTGACTGAAATCCCGTGCAGTCAAAAAAGAAATCGCCCTCAACGCGCTCCTTGTTTTGCATGACAAGTGCCGAAATATTCTCTGTCTGTTCATTTTGTAGGATCTGCTCGATGCGGCCTTCTATTCTTTTCACACCACGCTTTTCTGCGTAGTCTCTTAGAAACAAAGCGTATGCAGTTGCATCAAAGTGATAGGCATAACCCATTTGCGATAAAAGCGACTTAGGATTTTCGTCAGGGAGGGTAAATTTCATGCTTTTAGCGGCTACCGCGCATATGCTGTATTCTTCTAAAGCATTGGTGTTACCCGCCTGCCTTGTATGTAGCCAAAATTGATGGAAATCAATACCATTCATATCCACGCCATGGTTGCCAAATGGATGAAAGTATTTATCCCCTAGGTTGCCCCAATCACTAAACTCTATGCCCAGCTTAAACGTTCCATTGGTTGCCTTTAAAAATTCCGCCTCACCAATGCCTAGCATGCGATTGAAGTTTACAATGTCAGGAATGGTAGCTTCACCTACTCCTACGGTACCAATTTCTGTAGATTCTACTAATACAATTTGAACGTCATCAGGCCTTAACATACTCGATAGAGCCGCGGCAGTCATCCATCCTGCGGTGCCACCGCCAGCGATAACGATTTTTCGGATGCGATTGGTCGATGATTGATTCATGCTTGTCTCTTTAAATAATTCAAAAACTTTTCTGTATAAAGTGAACAGGGTGGCATTTTGGCTACCATGGCTGCAATTGCGTTTTGGGTTTGTAATAAGTGTTGTTTAACACCTGTGTTGTCGATGTTGTCGCACAGACTATTTAGGCGCCTTGGAAAACGCTGCATACCGAAATGTAGAATAACCCAATCTTCAGCGTAGAAGGGTTCAAGGTCGTAGGAAACGATTAGTCCACGATGTAAGTATTGCACTAGTTTTCTATCAAGGAGTGCTTGTGTTTCACTATCAATTAGCTGATTCTTCTTGGCATGTGAGTCTTGCAAAACATGCCTAGTATCGGTCAATGCCAAGTTAAATAGTGCAGCATGCTGAACATCTAACTTATAGCGACGATTGTACTCTTTTTGCTCCAGTTGCATGTTATTCGAGATTGGAATTAACTCTAAGAGACGCTCAATATCAAGCTTGAGCAATCTAAAGGGCGCATTTGAAAATGGCTCTAGTACCGCGGCACTTAGGCTCATTGCCACGCAATTACCTACCCAAGCTTGCTCTTGATAACCGATATTAACGCTTATTGAGGTAACTGAATTGACAGAGTGCTCGACTTTTTCAGAAGCATCTTTATCACTAACAGCTTGCAATACTTGGCTAGAATCTTGTAAGTAAAGCGTCGATTGCCAAGAGTCCCCATGTCCTGATATTTGGTTACATGGTTTCATTTTCCTGTCATTTTCGTGAGTTAACAGGGACACGTTTATACGCGAATCCCCTTGCTTTTTTACGTCCAAGGCACTAATTAATTTAGCGTCTGGACCCGAACAGTCAATAAACAAATCGGCCTCAATGCTCGAATCATCATTTAGTCGCAAGCGAGCAATATGCTCATCCTCCACTTCGACTTCTAAAAGATCTGATTGAATTAGATTTATCTTTCTCTGGATGATCTCATTTAGCAGAAATAATGCGTAATTTTGATAATCAAAATTATACCCATACTCAGCTCTAGACAATGGTAATGCCGGTTGATTTTGCGGTGGATGAGCAAACTTGTGCTGTAAAGCAGACTGGGCGCCCGCTAAGTACGGTTGTATGTCTTGGTTGTGTTTTAACAAAACCTGATGGAAATCGATGCCCAACTTTGAGGTAAATGGCAGATTAAAGGCTTGTATCCAGTCAAATTTTTTATCAGTCCAATTTTGATAATGGGTTCCAAAGGAAAAGCTTGAGTTAGTGTGTTGTAGTAACTGTGCCTCAGTGATCCCCATGGCTAAATGTAAATTATAAGCATCTGGTGTAGCCGTTCCCCCATACAATATATCGCTATGAGTTTGATCAGCGGGCAAAATTAAAGAAAGCGTTACTCGACCAGCAAGTGCGTTATGAATGGTCAGGGCCGATACAAAAGCTGCAATGCTATGGCCATATATTACGATATCGAGGTTTTGCGAAGCCGTTGTACTGGCGGGCTTGCGCGTCTGCGCTTGATTTTTATTCATTTACAATATTCCTTACGCTACTTCAGTAAAGTCATGCTAAATAGTGATCCAAAAAGGCTTGGTGTTCTTCAGCCTGATCTAAACCTAGCTTGATATCTTCGCGCATCGCATATGCTCTGGTACGTATATTATCGGTACCAAAGGCTAACACCCTAGGATCAACATCATGGGGAACTAAGTTTTGTCCGAGCATGACCGCCACCCAGCTTGGTGGTAAAAAAGCCCCTATTTGATAGCGTTGAATGTAGCCTCGATGCATCCATAAATCTAACTTTTCTTGTAGGCTATCTGGTAGCGCCATGTTTTTAAAATACGCCCACATAGGGCTATCATCACGGTCATTTGCAACATAGTGTAGTAATAGGAAGTCCCGAATACGCTCGTATTCTAAGCTCATCTGCGCATTGTATTCTTTAATATCTAGCTCATTTATTGTGAAGGTACTTGACTGGGTTTGTTGGTCTTCAAATGCTGGAAATAGCTCGATTAACTTAGTAATGCCTTCTTGAATTAAGTGAATGGATGTGGATTCGAGAGGTTCTAAAAAACCTGCTGACAATCCGATTGCCACCACATTGTTTTTCCAAAAATGATTTCTACGACCAGTTGTAAACCTAAGCTGGCGAGGCTCTGCCAGCGCTTTACCGTCTAATTGCTCCATTAGTGAATGTTGGGCTTGGTCGTCACTAAGAAATTGGCTGCAATACACGTGACCATTTCCGGTGCGGTGTTGTAACGGAATGCGCCATATCCAGCCTGCTTCTTTCGCTGTTGAGCGCGTATAAGGAGTGAGCGGCGCGGTACCCTCACAAGGCACAGCAATGGCTCGGTCACAGGGTAACCAAGTAGACCAATCTTGGTAGCCAGATTGTAGGGCTTGTTCTATCAGCAGGCCCCTAAATCCGGAGCAATCAATAAAAAGGTTAGCGTTAACCCTGGTTCCATTATTGAGGCTTAGCTCGGAGATATCCCCAGTATTTTTGTTTAACTTTGTGTTAACAACTTTTCCTTCAATTCTATTCACTCCAAGGTTGCAGGAAAATTCTCGTAAGTACTGCGCATATAGGTTGGAGTCAAATTGATAGGCATAACCAAAGGCGTTTTTTAAATCATGCAATTCGACCTGTGGTATTGAAAACTTGTTAGCCATCGCAGCGCTAATTCCAAAGGCATACTGATCTAATCTCCCTATGTTTTTGTCTTTATTAGCCAACAACCAATACTGATAAAAGTCGATTGAATTTATTTTATCGCCAAAGTCGCCAAAAGGGTGAATGTACCTATTTCCCTTGGCTCCCCAGTCGATAAACTCAATTCCTAGTTTAAAGGTTGCTTGGGTTTTGCGCATGAAATCACGTTCGTCAATCCCCAAAGTTTGATTGAAAAACCTTATATGTGGCAAGGTGGCTTCACCCACTCCTACGGTACCAATTTCATCAGATTCAATTAGGGTAATTTGCAGTTTTTTCCTCGAAAATTTCTTTGCAAGTGCTGCTGCTGTCATCCATCCAGCAGAACCTCCTCCTACGATACATAAGTGCATAATATTGCTCGGACTTAGTTACTAAATTTCATATTCATCTTCATAAATACCGTAAATGTTAAATATTATTATTAATCTCTGTGACAGTATGTTAAAAAAATAAGGGTTAGCGCTAACATTAAGTGCGACTTTATATGTAATTGAAAAAAACACAAGCGAAAAATAAAGCGTTTTTATATTGGTTAATGGTCAGTGTGTTTTGAACCGCAAACCAATAAATTTAGCTAAGAATACGCCAAGTTGTGCGTAGTAAACACCTAACTAGGAGTACACATAATGAGTATGCAAAGAAAAACTTTTCTAAGCGCCTCTATAAGAGCTGCCATGTTTGGCACGACAGCCATGCTTTCTGCTGCTACCAGTCAATATGCCGTTGCACAAAGTGTTGATAAAGTGGATGTTGCTGAGGATGACGTTGAAGTCATCAATGTGACCGGTATTCGTGGCGCACTTGCTAGTGCAGCGGAAATTAAACGTGAAGCATCAACATTCGTCGACTCAATTACTGCATCTGATGCAGCCGCCATTCCTGATTTGTCAGTTGCCGAAGCCCTTTCGCGCGTACCTTGGCATAACCGTTTCTCGTTTTACCGCTGGTGGAACCGCTGGCGATTTCCCTTCTCCTGAAGGTTCAGGGAACTTAATTCGCGGCCTTGGTTTTATTCGTTCAGAATTTAACGGACGGGATGCGTTTTCAGCTAACGGCGGTCGAGCGTTAGATTGGTCTGCTGTACCTCCTCAACTTATTGGCCGTGTAGATGTTTTCAAAAACCAACAAGCTGACCTTATTGAAGGGGGTATTGGTGGAACAATTAACTTACAAACACTTGCACCATTTGATAACGAAGACGGAATTGCGTTAGTTTCTGTTGATACTGTTTATACGGATATTCGTGAAGAGTGGAGCCCTACATATAGTGGCGTGTTTGGTAAGAACTTTACTAATGACAACGGAAAATTTGGCTTTGTAGGGTCGTTTTCTTCGTCCGAATTGCAATCAGACATTAACGGTTACCAAGCAGGTATGGTTGTACCTCGCGATAATGTGTCGGCCGACAGTTTTGCAGCAGGACAAGAGGTAAGTGACCCTGTAGGTACGGTAGCGCTAACGCTAGGTTTTAATCTACGTACCAACGAAGTTGACCGCGAAAGAGAAAGTTTCTATGTTGCTGGCCAATGGCGCAGTGCTGACGATAATCTAGAAGTATTGGTTAAATACGTCACAGTAGAAAATGAAACCAATGGTCTTGAACGCACCTCTGAGTGGTATGCAGACGCAGAAACCGTAAGATCAGGAGGAGTAGAGGTGAGTGACTTAGTTGTGTCACCTTTTACCTCAGACGGTATTCCTAAATGTAACGGGAGTAATGAAACACCTGTAGGCGAGTGTGATGAGTTAATCCCTGTTTCCGGTGGTTTAATGGAAGAAGGGCTGATAACAGACGATTTCCGCAGTTGGGCTGGTGCGTACGGGTTGCGTGTGTCTAACTTAGGTATCGGTAAGCAAGAATATTCTAAAACGGATGATGTTAGCGTTAACTTGAAATGGCGCGCTACCGACCAACTATTCGTAGAATTTGATGCTCATAGAACAACAGCTGAAGCCTCTTTCGAAGAACAATGGATTGGTGTAAATACTTTCTTAAACGTGTTTTCTCGTCCTGATTTAGACAATCCCTATCTAGAGTTTTCTGTTGATCCCCGTACTAGTTTCGCTGATGGTAACCGCGTTGCAGATGAAGGCACAGTTCAAGTCCCATATGTACCTGCTACGACTCCAGCAGATCCATCTGGTTCTTATCTTGGTTTTGCAAATGATTCATTCCGAGAAGGTGAAGGCGATTTACATGCGTTTAAGCTTGACGCTGAGTATGAATTTGAAGATTCAGACGGCTGGTTCCAGTCAGTAAAAATGGGCGCACGTTACTCAGAACGTGAACAAATCAACAAAGAAGCAGGTGGCAACTGGAAAGGCGTCACTCCATTATGGAACGGTGTAGCGCCTTTAAATTCATTAGAGAAAAATATTTACGACGAAGTTGATTTCAGTGATTTTTTCCGTGGTGGTGTAGTGGGTGGTGAAAACGCTACACTACTTTATGCTAGCGCAGACATGTTACGCAACCCAGAGTTATTCTACGATTACTTGCAGGCAGAACCTGATTTCGAACATTCAGAATATTCGCCATTTGCGACAACTGTGCTTAACCCTGATGATCCAGCTACTGCGGATCAACTGCGTCGTACAAACGATGGTAACTATACTAAAATTTATCAGCCAGGCGGTATTTCAGATGTGGTTGAAGAGACTATCAATCTGTATGCCATGGTAAAATTTGCTCAAGAATTTGACAATGGCATGTGGCTAGAAGGTAACGTTGGCTTACGTTATGTGAAAAATACATTGGGTTCAAACGGTAAGCTTACTTATAGTGAATTTGGTATAGATGAACAGGAAGTTGACTATACTTTCGAGATTGAAGGAGAGGAACTTACTTTACCTTACCCTGCATCAGTAGAAGCAATGGATACCATTAATGACTTCTTGCCTGAAACAGAAGCTTATTTACAAACAGAAGACTCAGTGAGAAGAGTGGATGTAGAAGATGAGCATTGGTTACCTTCATTAAATGTTAAATTGAATCTTAATGACGATATGCTTATCCGTTTTGGCGCGAGTAAAGGTGTGACGCGTCCAAATATGTCAGACTTAAATGCAACTCAATCAATCAGTGCCAAAACCAGTGTCACTCGTCACGATAACCTTGATCCTACAGATCCAGATTATGATCCCACTGACCCGAATAATTTTACTCCTCGTGGTTTAATAGATGGCAACTTAGCCAATATTCGTATCAATGGCGGTAATCCAGACCTTGTAGCTACCACTGCCAATAGTATTGACATTTCATATGAATGGTACTTTGAAAACGGTTTTGTTACCTTTGGTGTGTTTAATAAGAAAATTGACAACATTGTTCAATATGGTGTTAAACCTGTTGACACTATTACTCTAGACGGCACACAGGTTAACGTTAACTTTAATGGCCAACTTAATTTAGCCGAAGCTGAAATTTCAGGTTTTGAAATCGCTTATCAAGATTTCTTTACTGAGTTACTACAGGCATATGGCAACATTTTGGTATTCAAGCTAACTACACTTATGTGGATGCCTCTGCGACACCACCTCCACAGTTTTTAGACGCTAACGATGACGGAATACCTGATTCGGCTGAGACGACCTTCCGTTTTGGTTTAGATAACCTGCTTGGGCAATCAGAGCACACAGGTAACCTAATTGGTATTTATCAAGATGACAAATTAGAAGTACGTTTAATTTATAACTATCGTTCAGAATATTTGAATTCATATCGTGATTTTGTAACGGGTAACCCCGTTTTCCAAAAAGATACTGGATTCTTCGACGCATCAATTAGATACAACGTGACGGACAATCTAACGGCTAACTTCTTAATAGCCAACATCACCGATGAGAAGAACAAGTCAGAAACACAGATTGACGCAGCGGGTACGCGTTATCAACGTTCGAGCTTCTTGAATGATCGTCGTCTTCAATTTGGCCTAAGCTATAAATTTTAACTTTTGAGCATTTAAAAAGGGAGAGGTTAACCTCTTCCTTTTTTGTCTTAGTTAGATCATGAGCTCACGTATTTTCTACTAGCAAAAATGAAGTCAACTAAATGAAATTTAGTAATCAACGACTGATTTTGTTGCGAACTGAAGAGGAAAAGTAAAATGAAAAAATTATTAATTCGTTCGGCATGTATAGGGACAATCATGTCACTATTGACAGCATGTGGTATAGAGGAACATCCAAAAAATGTAGAGTTTCCAGATAACGTATCTGTCACTCCAGAGCCAGAGCCTGAAGTGCCAGAAGAATTTTCTGAAGTGACAGTTACTAGCCTAAAAGCACTAGCAAACTTCCCAATCGGCGTGGCTGTTCCAGAGAGTTTATTGACTGATACAGCACATCAAGACGTTGTTATACAACACTTTAGCCAACTAACGTCTGAAAACGATATGAAAATGGATGCTATGCACCCATCAGAAACTACTTTTAACTTTGCTAAAGCCGATGCATTACTTAGCTTTGCAGAAGCGAATAACTTAACTGTGCATGGCCATGTATTGGTTTGGCATAATCAAATACCTGATTGGATGAGAAATTTTTCGGGAGACACAAATGCTTGGGTGGCCATGATGGAAAATCATGTCACAACAATCGCAACAAAATATGCTGGTCGACTTGAAACTTGGGATGTGGTTAATGAAGCATTCAATGAGGATGGTTCATATAGAGGTTCGGCTGCTGGCGATGATTCTGTATGGTATACCAATATAGGTGAATCATTTATACCGAAAGCCTTTACTGCCGCTCGAGCAGCTGATCCTGATGTAGATTTATATTACAACGATTATAACCTGATTTGGAATAGTGATAAATTAGATGGCGTTATTCAGATGGTCAATGATATGCAAGCTGATGGCGTACCTATTGATGGAATAGGCTTTCAATCTCATATTACCGTTAATAGCCCTGACATTTCGACCATCAAAGCTCAAATGCAGAAAGTGGTAGATATTCGCCCAAAAATCAAACTGAAAATCACCGAACTTGATGTACGCATGAACAATGAAGGTGATGCAGCTTTAACTACATTTACAGCTGCTAGAGCTGAAGTGCAAAAGCAATATTATTTTGATATTGTCGAAGCATACTTAGACATCGTTCCTGAAGATCAACGGGGCGGTATTACTGTTTGGGGAACGAATGATGGAGGTAGTTGGTTACAATACTTTCCTGTACCTACAGTAGAATGGCCATTATTGTTTAATGATGATTTTACGCCCAAACCTTCTCTACAAGGTTTCGCTGACGCATTAGAAGCTGCAAACCTAGTGTCTCCTGATGAAACAGAAACCCCTGCTGCGTTCTTTAATACAGACTTTGAAACGGATCTTGATTCATGGGGACCACGAGGAGATGCATCAGTAACGTTAGAAACCACCGAAGCACACGCTGGAAATAATAGCGCTCTAGTGGCAGGACGTACGGCTAATTGGCAAGGTATATCAAAAAGTGTTGTAGGCTTATTCACTGCAGATGAAAGTTATAATGTATCGGCATGGGTTAAGCTATCTGATGATGCTAGCACAGTGACACCCAGCATGAAGCTAACACTAGAAATAAATCACGGAGCAGGCGATGGCACCACTGAATACCTTGAGATGACGGCCCCTGTCACAGTAACTGCAGGTGATTGGGTAGCACTAACAGGTACATACAACCATACAATATCAACGGTAGCAAACTCTGCTAACCTTTATGTAGAAGCAAGTGAAACCACAGTTGACTTTTATGTTGATGATATTTCGATAACATTGGCGGAGTAATATATTAACGATGATTATTCATTAGGAATTTACATCTTCTTTAATGTTTAAGGGCTGTTGATGAAAAGAGCTAACAGATTAATCTTTTAGCTCTTTTTTGTTTGTTCAGCGAAGCTGGCAAATCTAATTGACTTAAAAAAGCCATAGGAAGTTAGAGGTAGATGACTAGCCGAAACTCGTTTTGGCTACAGGGATTGGAAAGTCTCAAAATTACGCGAAGCCCAACCTTGTATAGAGTTTCTAACATTAGAATCGGTTTATGATAAAGTGTGTTACTAACCTGAAGTCCATTTATCATTTATTAGGAATTTTGTTGTTGCGTAAACATTTATTAACCCCCGTCTTGTTAAGTGCAAATTTTCATGTTTTTTCGTACTCGTCTTGTTGCTTCTAAATACTTACAGTGCCTGTTTACATGCTACCTCAGTGTTTAAAAGTAGTGCCAATTCGGCACAATCAACTTCGGCACAATCAACACCCCATCTTTTGGCTGATAAAACACCGTCTCCTGTTGCTATGACTAGCCTAGCTACTGAAGATAAGCACGGTGCTAACTCGCATATTTTGGTTGTTACTTTAACCGCTGGTAGTGTGTGTTTATTGTTGATGTTACTGTTTTTTAGGAGTGTAAAATATAAACGACAGTTAGCATTGTCAGCCACTACTGACGCGTTAACGGGTTTAACCAATAGACGCAGAATACTTGAGGAGTTTGATGCTGAATTACTACGAAGTAAAGCTAATGGTTTGGCGTTTTCTGTGGCCTTGATCGATGTAGATTGGTTTAAACAGATAAACGAAAAATATGGGCTTTTCACTGGTAATAAAGTGTTACGGCTTTTCGCTAGCACATCCAAGGATATCTTACGACATACCGATTTTATTGGACGAATTAGTGATGAACAATTTTTAGTTCTTATGCCCAATACCAGCAACAATGAAGCCTTTCAAGTGATGGAAAACCTTAGACTCAAAATGCCTGAAATCGCAGAAGAAATAGATCTACCAAACTTAGTAGTCAGTACATCAATTGGCATCTGTCATTGTGTGCCTAACGACAATGTTGAAAGTATTCTACAACTGGCCAACTCTGCTTTATACCGTGCCAAACAAAATGGTAGGGATCAATCTGTAGCCTGCGATAGATAAGTGGGGATGATTGAGCATTACTATGGATCTGCCGACTGAAGGGTTTATTTTGACGGCTCAAACAGTTGAGCGCAAGCAGGCCTCGTATATAGAGTTTTGGTTTTTGACCGAGCAAGGTCCCGTTAAAGGAATAAGTCCGCAGCAAAAGTTGGTGTTTTTTATTCAGCAACAAGACCAGCAAAGTGCCTTTGCAATACTGACCCAAGCAAATATCAAATTTGACTATCAAGCGTTACAACTGTCGACATTTGAGCATACTAAAGTCGCAGGTCTATATTTTCCCAGCCAGTCACTTTTTTTTAAGGCCAAGCGAAGATTGCTAGACGCTGGAATTGTGAGTTACGAAACTGACATTCGCCTTCCCGAAAGATACATGATGGAGCGTTTCATTTATGGCAGTGCAAAACTCACTGGACAGCTAATTGAGCCTCCTTCTAGCGGGCATTCAACAACCTACCTGAACAATATTCAATGTAAGCCAAGCCAGTACATTCCTAGCTTTACGTTATTGTCGGTGGATTTAGAATGTAGTGCCAAAGGCGAATTATTCTCGATAGGTCTGGTTAATGCCGACTATAGGTGTGTGATCATGATTGGCGACGTTCAGCCAGGGCCTGATTGGATTCTCTGGGTAGCGGATGAAAAAGCACTACTAGATACTTTTATTCAACAATTTAGCCAACAAGATCCTGATCTAATTTTGGGTTGGAATGTGGTTAATTTTGATTTTCGACTTCTCATTAAACGAGCAGCAATGCACAAAATCTCGCTTGATCTAGGTCGAGGTGAACAACCAATCACTTGGCGTGACGCCCGTAATGACAGTAATTTAGGTTTTGTGTTTATGCCGGGCAGGATCGTAGTGGATGGCATTGATGCGCTTAAAACTGCCACCTATCAATTTGACAGTTTCAGTTTAGAGAATGTTGCGCGAACTCTGCTTAACAAGGGGAAAGACACTGAAAATGTGCATGGCAGATTAGAACAGATTCAGCATGACTTTTTACACAACAAGGTTAAATTAGCGAAATACAATCTACAAGATTGTGAGCTGGTATTGCAGATATTTGAACATACAAAAGTGTTAGAATTTTTAACTCTTCGCAGTCAGTTGACGGGACTTGAGCTGGATAGAGTTGGCGGCTCAGTGGCTGCTTTTGTCAATTTATACCTGCCGAAATTACATCGAGCCGGGTATGTTGCTCCTAATCGGCCTGAAGGGGGGATTAGCTAGTCCAGGTGGTTATGTTATGAACTCCAAGCCAGGTCTTTATGAGCATGTGCTAGTGCTAGATTTTAAAAGTCTATACCCGTCAATTATTCGAACTTTTAAAATAGACCCTCTTGGGTTAGTTGAAGGTTTAAGTCATCCAGAGCAGGCGATACAAGGTTTTAAAGGTGCTAAATTTAGCCGCGATAAACACTTTTTGCCTGATATTATCACTTCTCTTTGGCAACAAAGAGATCAAGCAAAACTGAAAAATGATACTGCCCGTAGTCAAGCGATCAAAATACTCATGAATTCTTTTTACGGGGTTTTAGGCTCAGGTGGATGCCCTTTTTATGACACTCGTCTTGCGAGCTCTATTACCATGCGTGGCCACGATATTATGCAGCAAACCGCACGCTGGATAGAAGAGGCGGGATATGCGGTGATTTATGGCGACACAGATTCTACATTTGTTTGGTTAAATGGTGAATTCAGCAATCAGCAGGTGCAGGAAATTGGTCGAGAGTTGGCGCTACAAATCAATCAAAAATGGGCCAATAAAATCACCGATGAATATCAACTTCATAGCGATCTTGAAATTGAATTTGAGACCCACTTTCGCCAATTTTTAATGCCAACTATTCGCGGCTCAGAGTTGGGTAGTAAAAAGCGCTATGCTGGGGTAAAAGTCTCTAACGAAGGTGAAGAACTAATATTCAAAGGATTAGAGACAGTGCGTTCCGACTGGACGCCTTTGGCAAAAAATTTCCAGTTGCACTTATATCAAATGGTATTTGCCAAGCAAAGTGTTGAACATTACTTACGCGAGTTAATTAGTGATACACGTTCTGGCAAGCTTGATGACTTATTGGTTTATCGAAAACGTATTCGTCGCAAATTAAGTTTGTATGTTAAAAATATTCCTCCTCATGTGCGAGCGGCTCGTTTGGCTGACCAAAAGAATGCGAGCTTAGGCAGGCAATTGCAATATCAAGACAAAAGTTGGATTGAATACATAATGACGATTAATGGCCCTGAACCGCTTGAGTATTTAACCAGTCAAATCGATTATGAACATTATATCGATAAGCAAATAAAACCTATTGCCGAAGGTATTTTGCCGTTTATCAACTTATCCTTTGAGAACATAACCAGTAAGCAACTCGGCCTGTTTTAAGCTCTTCGAAGCTTTATTACCCTTTCTAACAAATGTGCACTCAGCCGGAGCGTCCTAGTGGATCTTGCACTAGTTTAACGGTATTTGACAAGGAATAAGCATTCCTGCATACCATTGCCTTGTTAAAAAACACTGGTTGGTTTTGAATACATAGTTGTTCAATCGAATGAGTATTATTCCCTTTATTCTTCGGCAAATATTGCTAGTGACTTTACGTTATATTTACATATTTGAAACTGTTATTTTAAATATGATTTATGTTACCTTGGATGTTGTAGGTTCACGACGTTCATTCACTGGATACCTGTATGGTGGGTGGCGCATTGCCGTTATTTATAGGATTTTTATGTCTCTCATTAAACGTGTTTTTTCTATTGTTACAATAGCGGTGCTAGGCACTGCCAACTGCTTTAACGCGATTGCTCAAAGTAAACAAGATAGTACAAATGTGGTGCTTATTCTGATTGATGACATCAGCCACTATGGGGTGACTGCCTATGGTGCAGACAGAATAAATTCTTACCGTAAACGATTTAAAGACGTTAAAATTTCTACGCCTAATATTGATAAATTGGCTGAGCAAGGTGTCATGGTAGATAACGCCTTTGCTTATCAATTGTGTGAGAACACGCGTATAGCGATTATGAGCGGCAAAGAGAATAAGCGTAACTATTTACAACCAAAATCCCAACATCACTCTGATATTACTTTTGGCGATACATTTCAAAAAGCTGGCTATAAAACAGGGTTGTTTGGTAAGTGGAAACAAACCCGAGGCACCAAGAGTATCCATGCTAAAGACTACATTTTTGAGTTTGGTTGGGATGAATTTACCGCGTTTGATGTAGTGGGTGCCAAAAATCGTTTTATCAATCCAGATTTAGTGGTCAACGGAAAAGTAACCAATTACAACAACCGCAAAGACGTTGACCCTATCACGGGTCGTCGTTGGTACGGGCCAGATATTGTTAATCGTGATGCGTTAAATTTTATTGAAAGAAACAAAGACAACCCTTTCTTTTTGTACTACCCGATGATGTTAATTCACGATAAGCACCAGCCTACGCCCGATACCTTACCCCATTCTGTGTTTGATAACTTTCAAGAAAATAGAGTACGCAATGTAGCAATGGAAAAAAGTGGTGATGACCATAAATACCTGCCCGATATGATTGCTTATATGGATAAAATGATTGGCAATGTGGTGAAAAAGTTAGATGAAACAGGCTTGCGAGAGAAAACCTTAATTGTAGTGGTAGGTGACAACGGCACCAAAGAAACCTTTGAGCACGTATTTGCTGATGGTACTCGTTACCCAGGACGCAAAGGGGGGCATGCCGACAACGGTTTACACGTGCCGTTAATTCTTAATCAGCCTAAAACGATCCCTGCAGGGTTAGGTAAAAAAGAAAATAATTACCAAGGTATGGTCGACATAGTCGACATTTATCCAACGATAGCCGAAGCGGCCAATGTCACTATTCCTAATCAACAAGACATTGATGGCATTAGTTTTTGGCAGCAAGCCAAAGGAGCAAAGGGAGAAGCCCGTACCACCATTCATCATTGGGGCAATGGCAATAACAAATATACCGACAACCATATGATAGTAGATTACGCCTTTAATCAACACTTTAAACGTTATGCGCCTACCCAGCATTTTCCTAAAGGTCGTTTTTTTGATTTACGTACTGACTTATTAGAACGTGCAGGCGACACCTTTAAGGAATTCAAATTTAAAGTGTTGCGCTATAGTGGTTTGCCAGTTGAGTCTTTAGATGCTGAGCAAAAAGCCGCCTACGATATGTTAGGTGAAGTGCTTAAACAGAACCGAATAGTAGAGATAGAAGACATAGCGATTATGTCAGCTCCTAGCAAACTAAAAGTGGGCCAAATGAGCCAATTGCATGCCAAACTGACACCTGCTAATACCACGCGCAATGGTGTGGTTTGGGTATCTAGTGACCCAAGCGTGGTATCGGTCAATAAGTTTGGTGAAGTCGTTGCTCATAAAGTGGGTAAAGCGAATATTCAAGTGTACTCGTGGGCCGATGCTAAACCTCTTGCCAACAACCAAGCCCCTGAATTTTTAACTACGGGTGTGAGTGATTCACACATTTTTACTGTTAACTGAATAATTGAGAGTTATTAAATGAAACTAATTAAACATCTAACTTTGTCACTTTTAGCTATTGGTTGTGCCATGCCAGCTTTGGCCGCAACTGCCAATAAACCAAATATCGTTTTTATTATGGCTGACGATGTAGGCATTGGTGATATCAGTGCTTTGCACAGGCAATATACAGATAAACCCGTAGTGGTGGAAACACCCACTATTGATTCATTGGCCGCACAAGGCATGTCTTTTACCGATGCGCATTCACCTACAGCCCTTTGTGCACCTACCCGTTACTCTGTGATGAGTGGCAACTCCACCTATCGTGGTTATGCCAAATGGGGCGTGTGGAGTACTTTTGCTAAAACTGCTGTCACTCAAGAAGACGCGACTATTGGACGAGTAGCTAAGCAAGCCGGATACACTACAGGTTTTGTGGGTAAATGGCATTTGGGCGGCACCTTTTTAGATAAAAACGGCAATATGTATAAAGGCGCCAAAGGCGGACCAAAATCGAAAAATGTTGATCTTACTAAGTGGGTAGCAGGCAACCCCAAAGAGCTTGGTTTCGACTACGACTTTACCGCACCAACAGGCGTGCAAGGACCAACTTATTCATTACATGAAAATGGCCAGTGGTATAAGTTTGATAAAGACTCCAAACTTATTTATGTAGATCAGCATTCAGCCCTAGACAAAAGCTTTGTTAGTGACAAAGGCCCTTGGCATGGGTGACAGTCATTGGGACAGCACTAAATTAAATATGATGCTAGCCGACAAAGCCGCAGACTTCATCAAGCGCAGTGCTAAAGGTGACAAACCGTTTTTACTTAACTATTGGAGCCCAGCAACTCATATTCCGCATACGCCACCGGCTGAAATTAACGGAGAAAAAATCTTAGGATCTACGCCAACTGAGCACTTAGACATGACTAAAGTGTTAGAGATTGAAGTCTCACGCATCGTTAATGCATTGAAAGAATCTGGCGAATACGAAAACACCTTGATCATTTTTACCTCTGACAATGGCGGTTTGCCAGAAAAAAGAGAAATACAAGCGGGTCACAATTCATCTGCTATTTACAATGGCCACAAAAACTCGCCACTTGAAGGTGGGCACCGTGTGCCATTTATTGCCGTATGGCTAAGGCAAGATTAAAGCAGGCACTAGCAACAACACTATGGTCAATGGTACTGATATTGTGGCAACAGTCGCGGCAGTGGTTGATGTAAAACTAAATGAAAACCAAGCCAAAGATTCATGGAATATCTTGCCTACCTTGATAGGTAAACCCTACCAAGAGCGTAAGTTGATTATGCAACAAGCGGGTAGCCAAAATCAGTTAATGTTACGTGAGGGAGATTGGAAAATTATTATTCAATCTAACCATAAAGTGACTAAACGTGAATTGGTTGCTTTGTATAATCTTAAAGACGATCCTTCTGAAAAAACTAACTTGATCAACCAAGCGAAGCACCAAGACCGCGCTCAAGCCATGTACAAAAAGTACTGGCAAATACGCGATTCAGGCCAACGCACAGCGCCCGTGCAAATGTAGTGCTAATTAACTTGCTGTAACAAGTACAAAAAAAGCCCAAGCCATTGGGCTTTTTTATGTTTGTAAAAGCCTACTTCGATACTAGTATTTAACGTCCAAATGACGCAAATGCTTTGGGTGTGAACTGTAGAATGTAAAACTTGTTGGGAGTAGGGGACTCATTATTGAAAGCAGGTGAACGGTGTAGCTTATTGCTGGTTGCATATATTCCTTCTGGACCGGCATTGGCAAAACCTTCTACCCAACTAAGTATGTTGTTATCTTGATGCAGTACCGAATATTTTCTATCTGTTGTGATGACGCCAATTGCATTGTTTTCTAAGTCTGAAACGTATAAATTCCCTTCTTTATCAATGGTTATTCCATCGCCCATGTTCTTTGCTGCATATCGTTCCACCTGTTTTTCTAGCGCTTTGGCTGATAAGTCGGTATTGAGTAAATCTGCGGTACGCACTCGATAAATAGATCTGCTCGACATTGGCGCAAAATAGACCCATTTGTTTTCTACATCTATGGTGATGGGGTTGACGCCCACTCTTGCTTCCTTACCTTGCATATTGACCGTTTTACCATCAATAACTAAAGGTTTGTCTTCAGGAATAGTTGCGAAAGAACCTTCCAGAACACGGCGAACTAAGCCTGTGTTGATATCGAGCACAAGTAAAGCTGAGGTTGTATCTGCCGCAGTGTCAGTTATATAAATAGCGTTATGCTTACGGTCAACAGCCATGTCATTCAAAATATACGACCTGGTTGACTATAGGACGGGTAATATAAAATATTTTGTATAACTTCTCGTTTTTTGTGTCCCAGCCAATGACTCGGCCAAGCGCATCTTCGCCCCAAATTGTGTCTAAGAACCATAAAATATCTTTTTCATCGACGATAGCACCTAACACACCATTCAGAGGTGGAAAAAATGCTTTTTCGGGATATGGGGTAAAACTACCGTCAGCAAGAAGCTCAATCATTTTATGAGGAGAACCATAGGCCTGGTGGGTACTCATAAAAACTCGTCCATTTTTACTAACTGCTATATTCGCCGGTGGGGTTTCGCTGTCTAGCGCTCTAAATATTTTAAAATCAGAATGGTTTGCCCATGAGTAATTAGTGATAGGCAGTAATGCAAGCACAGTAAAGAAGTAGAACATTTTCATAAAGAAATCCCAATGTAATGGTTAAGTGTGAGTGTTTAACGCCGCATCAAGTTAAGTGCGAAATACTATTATTGATTGTATACAATTTACAATTAATGTTTCTATATTTGCGCTCTTAAAGCATCGTTACATGAGTTCCAATTAAGACACCCATGAAATCAGCCTCGCTCCGATAGATGTCTGGAAGCTAAGAAAATCGCCTAATTTATTTCATTTCAATTTTATGGTTTGAGTTGTGTCGCTCAGTAGTTTTGCCCTATGAGGTGAATGTTTGTTAGTTCCAATTAAGACACCCATGAAATCAGCCTCGCTCCGATAGATGTCTGGAAGCTAAGAAAATCGCCTAATTTATTTCATTTCAATTTTATGGTTTGAGTTGTGTCGCTCAGTAGTTTTGCCCTATGAGGTGAATGTTTGTTCGGTTTTTTAGGGGATAAATGCTGGATCCCTGCTAACAGCATGCAGGGATGACGGGCTTCGATGGACACTGCAGAACTAGCGGGATAGGTTAGTTCAAAACTGAGTGACCTTTTCGGTTTAGAATTAACATGGGTGTCCTGATAAGCATGCAGGGATGACGGGCTTCGACAGACACTGCAGAACTAGCGGGATAGGTTAGTTCAAAACTGAGTTACCTTTTCGGTTTAGAATTAACATGGGCGTCCTGATAAGCAATAATTGAAATAGTTCATTAAAAAACACTCTAATATCACTCTGGTCATTCCGGTATGCTTTTTAGCCGGAATCCATGCCTTTAGTGTATTACCCTACGGTCATAAACCTACCCATAAAACTAGAGGGGCTTGGAAAATTACTGTGGTCAGGGAAACATATTTTCTATGGCGGATGTCAGTTCGGCAGTTAGATCAAAAGGCTGGATTCCTGCTAACGACATGCAGGAATGACGGGCTTTGACCGTAATTTTACAATCAGAGGGGCTGATTCCGTGTAAAGTTGAGCATCCAAGTGTAATAGAGCTTCCACAATTGAGACACCCATAAAACAGCTTCCACAATTGAGACACCCATAAAACTACAGAGATAACGTGGGTGTCCTGATAAGCGTACATCCTGATAAGCGTACAAAAAGCCATACCAACACATTGCATGTTAGGCGGGCGTGAGTTTTGCTGGATACAATTTCGCTCTTTTCAATGTTATGATTTAGGCTCAACAGGAGATTTGAATATGGCTCACTTGCAGAAAGGTATAGTAGATGACGCATTAGCTCTTCCTACGAACGAACGAATCGCATTGGTTGAAAGGCTCTTAGAAAGTTTGAGTTCCAATTAAGACACCCATGAAATCAGCCTCGCTCCGATAGATGTCTGGAAGCTAAGAAAATCGCCTAATTTATTTCATTTCAATTCTATGGCTTGCGCTGTGTAGCCTAGCGGTTATGTCCTATAAGATGAATGCTTGTACGGGTCTTTAGTGGATAAATGCTGGATCCCTGTTAACAGCATGCAGGGATGACGGGCTTTGACAGACACTGCAGAACTACCGGGATAGGTTAGTTCAAAACTGAGTGACCTTTTCGGTTTAGAATTAACATGGGCGTCCTGATAAGCATGCAGGGATGACGGGCTTCGACAGACACTGCAGAACTAGCGGGATAGGTTAGTTCAAAACTGAGTTACCTTTTCGGTTTAGAATTAACATGGGCGTCCTGATAAGCAATAATTGAAATAGTTCATTAAAAAACACTCTAATATCACTCTGGTCATTCCGGTATGCTTTTTAGCCGGAATCCATGCCTTTAGTGTATTACCCTACGGTCATAAACCTACCCATAAAACTAGAGGGGCTTGGAAAATTACTGTGGTCAGGGAAACATATTTTCTATGGCGGATGTCAGTTCGGCAGTTAGATCAAAAGGCTGGATTCCTGCTAACGACATGCAGGAATGACGGGCTTTGACCGTAATTTTACAATCAGAGGGGCTGATTCCGTGTAAAGTTGAGCATCCAAGTGTAATAGAGCTTCCACAATTGAGACACCCATAAAACAGCTTCCACAATTGAGACACCCATAAAACTACAGAGATAACGTGGGTGTCCTGATAAGCGTACATCCTGATAAGCGTACAAAAAGCCATACCAACACATTGCATGTTAGGCGGGCGTGAGTTTTGCTGGATACAATTTCGCTCTTTTCAATGTTATGATTTAGGCTCAACAGGAGATTTGAATATGGCTCACTTGCAGAAAGGTATAGTAGATGACGCATTAGCTCTTCCTACGAACGAACGAATCGCATTGGTTGAAAGGCTCTTAGAAAGTTTGGACGCCCCGAATAATGAGGTCAATGCGATATGGTCCAAAGAAGGGGATCAACGTGTTCAAGCGTATGAAAACAACCAAATTGGGTCAAAGCCAGTTTCTGAAGTTCTTCAAAAGTATAAATGAGTATAGAATTTTTAGAAATTGCAGAAACAGAATTGGATGATGCTTTTGCATATTACGAAGATATCTATCAAGGCCTTGGGAAAAGGTTTATTCTAGAAGTTGAATCAACGATTAATAGAATTAAGCAAAATCCAATTGCTTGGCAAGAATCAGGTAAATTTACGCACCGTTGTTTGCTAAACCGTTTCCCATATTCAATTATTTATCAAATCAGAAGTAACTTGATCTTAATAGTAGCAGTTGCATGCAATCACCAAAAACCCAACTACTGGATTGAGCGAATTGAAAACTAATCGGGTAACCGGACGTATCTAGTCTCCAGCCCCGACAATACCCTGCACGCGGCTCCGCCACGACTCTTGATGACAACCTTTATAAGGTTCACTTTTATGGAGGTCTTGATAAAGGGCCGGTGTCTGGAAGCTAAGAAAATCGCCTAATTTATTTCATTTCAATTTTATGGTTTGAGTTGTGTCGCTCAGTAGTTTTGCCCTATGAGGTGAATGTTTGTTCGGATTGTTTAGGGGGATAAATGCTGGATCCCTGCTAACAGCATGCAGGGATGACGGGCGTTGACGGCCACTGCAGAACTAGCGGGATAGGTTAGTTCAAAACTGAGTGACCTTTTCGGTTTAGAATTAACATGGGTGTCCTGATAAGCGGAATTAACATGGGTGTCCTGATAAGCTCAGCTAAGATTATCGTATAACCGCTTAAGGTAAGGGAAATAATGGGCTATAAAATGGCAGTCAAATCACTGTCAGGGTAGAGGCTGGCCTGCTGATTGAAAAACAAGATGAAGAGTCGAGAATATGATGACCGGTGCCGTGTTTAACATGAAAATATCGCCCATAGTGGCAGATGTGTATGCGAATAAACTTGCCCTTGATACAAGATCCACTATTCCTTTCAAATACAAATTCCATTAGCATAAACAATACCAATAAATTTAAGGTCAAGGTCTCGGCTTTGTCCAACAAGGTGATTATTCGTCACATACTACGTGCCGTATAATCACTAAGTAGTTATACCCCTATAGGAATTGATGTATAAATTTGAAAAAAAACGCAAAGGTTTTAGGCGAAAAAGAGAACTCGTTTTTCCAGAAAATGTTTTACGTTTGGACTATATAAATTTGCCAAAGCCTCAAGTGCGTAATTTGTTAAGGAGAACGGTTTCCGCTGAGAGTAGATCTCGTAAGCTTCATAACAATATGTGGCTAAAGCCTTACCGTTTTAGGCTCAGAAGACGTAGATTGGAGTTGGCTGAATATTATAAAAGTATAGGGGGCGGTAAGTCCGCTTCTTTTTAAGCAAGAGTTACCACCTTCATTCAACTGGCCGGGTCTTATTCGGTTAATAGAAACTAAGCCTTATGAGCATTTACTCATTACCGCGGTATAACAAAAAAAGCTTGGTGGAACGGCTACTCGCTGCATTCGGCAAAACGCTAGAAGCCGCTCCAAATTTAATGCGTTATACGCAAATGAATGAACATGATAAGAACTATAGAATTAACAGATGCTCGTGGCCTCTCCCAATACCTCACAGCCAATAAAACACATTTTGAGCCGTGGGAACCAATAAGAGAATCGACTTTTTATTCAGAAAAGTGTTGTTCTGAGCACATCTATAATATTTTAAATACGACATCATCAACGTTATTTGTTTTTGTATCAGACCGCAAAATTTTAGGCCATTGTGAATTGAGCCAAATTGTATATGGCCCGTTTCAGGCTTGTTACATGGGCTATGGCGTGTCAAAAGAGTTTGAAGGTAAAGGTGTCGGATACGAGCTTTGTTCGTATGCCATAGAGTATGCCTTTTCTAGGCTAAAGCTACATCGCATAATGGCTAATTACATGCCATCAAACCATCGTTCTGGTAGGCTGCTAAAGCGCTTAGGCTTCAGAAAGGAGGGTCTTGCGTTAGAGTACTTAAAAATAGCGGGTGCTTGGGAAGATCACATCTTAACTTCTCTCATTAATCCAAATTGCGTATAATAAATAAGGATAGGTCGCGCGAAGCCGCGACTTAATCCTATTGTTGGACAAGCCCGGTGTTGAAGTTTTCTGCTTATATAGTAGATATATCGATGAGGGGTAAAGAGTTCCAATTAAGACACCCATGAAATCAGCCTCGCTCCGATAGATGTCTGGAAGCTAAGAAAATCGCCTAATTTATTTCATTTCAATTCTATGGCTTGCGCTGTGTAGCCTAGCGGTTATGTCCTATAAGATGAATGCTTGTACGGGTCTTTAGTGGATAAATGCTGGATCCCTGTTAACAGCATGCAGGGATGACGGGCTTTGACAGACATTGCAGAACTACCGGGATAGGTTAGTTCAAAACTGAGTTACCTTTTCGGTTTAGAATTAACATGGGTGTCCTGATAAAGGGTTTAGAATTAACATGGGTGTCCTGATAAAGGGCTTCCTGATAAAAGGCTAGAATTAACATGGGTGTCCTTGTAAAGGGCGCTGATAAAGGGCGTCTTGATAAAAGGTTCTAGATAAAAAGGTCGCGGGTGTTTAAAAAATAGAAATCTAATAGATAAAAATAAATATGCCGCTCGTCTAGAGAGAGCGGCATGGTGGGTTTTCATAAGCGTGAATCGTACTTAATGTCTACCTTTGGGGGCACCTCGGTAAGCGGCTTTGATGTGTTTTTCTCGTTCTGCTTCTTCTTTTGCAACGTTGGGTAAATGGGCATCTGGCCATAAGGCGTTGATCATTTGCTTATTCCAACCGTTAAATAAGCTCTTTAACTCGGCTGTTTTTTGAGGTTTTTCAATCGCTAGATTAATGCGCTCAAGTGGGTCATTTACCATGTCGAATAAAAAGGTTTGGTCTTTATAAGCGGACATTACCAATTTGTAGTCGCCATGACGCACGGCATAGCCCGCCCCGTCTGAATAACGCCAAAATAAAGTATCGTGAGGGGCACTGTTGTTCTTGCCAGTTAAATAAGGCATTAAATTCACCCCATCTAAAGGTTTACCTGAGGTTAAGTTGACGCCCGCAGCAGCTAGGGCAGTAGGCAATATGTCTAGAGTTGAAACAGGCTTATTGTAACGTTGGCCAGCAGCAATTTTTCCATAGCCAGCTAATAGTGAAAGGAACGCGAATACCGCCTTCGAATAACATACCTTTGTGGCCTCGATATGGCGCACTGCTAGCTCCGTGTAAATGGCCTCCATTGTCGCTGGCAAATACTATTAACGTGTTGTCGTATAGGCCTTGTTGCTTGAGAGTTGCAATTATTTGACCGATACCGTAATCCATACCACTGACAATGGCGGCATACACTGCGCGCTTACCGTCTTCAATATGTTCACTGTATTTTAAGTACTTTTGCGGTGCATGAGCTGGCATGTGCGGCGCGTTGTAAGCCAAATATATAAAGAAAGGTTTGTCTTTATTGTTTTGAATGAACTTTACACCGGCGTTGGTAAAATCGTCGGTTAAATAACTAAGCTTACTAGCAGGCACTGGCACTCCATTTTCTAGCACTCCAGAGGTAGCAATTTTAGCTTTTTTAGGTGTGCCCCAAAAACTCATCCCTCCAGCAGAAAACCCGAACCAATAATCAAACCCTCGGTTGGTTGGCCAGAATTTTTGATGGTCACCTAAGTGCCATTTGCCAATCGCAGCGGTAGTGTAACCTGCATGTTTAAATTCATCAGCCATGGTTTTTTCGTCTATTGGCAAGCCAATATTTTCGTCATGGGAGAATTCTGGGTTATTTTCGTGGCCGAATCGTTGCTGATAGCGGCCCGTCAATAAACCCGCACGACTGGGGCTACAGTATGGATGGGAAACATAGCCTTGCTCGAATACTGTGCCATCTGCAGCCAGTTTATCAAGGTTAGGGGTGAGAACATCCTGTGCGCCGTTAAACCCCGCATCGCCCCAACCTTGGTCGTCAGAATAAATCACTATGACATTTGGTTTGCTGGCAGCTAAAACCGGTTGTACCAGCAATCCAACGATGGCGGTGAAGTATAGCGTAGCTAATTTTAATATAGTTCTCATAACCTAAGCCTTTCTGCTGATTGCTACTTAACGTTAACACTCACTTTAACGGGTTTAGATGAAGCAATCTTTTGTTGGCTATTGCTTAGTAAGTGAATAGTCAATTGGCTGTTATCAAAATCCATAGCTTTAGTTAGTTTAATTTGATCGGCTAAATGGCCATAACCGGCTTTCAATTTAACGGTTTGACTATAGATGGATTGACTGTCTTTGGTTAATTCAATCAGTGCCGTTACGTCTTCGTCAGTTTCATATAAGTAGGTGAACTGTAATGTATCGCGTACTAATTTAGTGGTTTTTACGGTGGCTGATTCAACAAAAATGTCGTCGGCTTTACCCACTCTTTCGAGTTGTTGCACTGCGTCTTTATCTACATCCACATAATAGTAAGAACGTACCCAGTCGTAATATGAAGTGTTAATTGAATTGTCGGCCAATTGCTCTGGGGTAGGTAAAGGGCGACCCCAATCGTAGGTTTCAGTTAGTAGTTGCATGCTCATAGGACGACTATAAGGTTTTTCTAATAAGCTGGTGTCTACTTGAATGCGACCAGCAAAGCCGTCGTTTAAGTAAAAATCCACTTCATTTTCATCTTTCCACCAAGCGGCGTATGTATTGAAGTTTTGCCACACTTCTTCACCTTTAGGCAGTTTATTGTTAAAGGCTTGCGTACCATCGCCCTCGGCTACATTTGCGCCTTTCGAAAAACGTGAACGTGAGCCTTTTTCGCAGCCGCTATACCAAACATGGGTGTTGTATTGCATGCCTTGCCTAAAGTTGGCGCCAAAGGCTTTGTCTATCACGCCGCCTACTGCCTCTACTATGTCTAGCTCCATTGACCAGCCGTCTCTTTCACAGTCTTGGCCAAGGTGGTTTTTGCCTTCAAAAGGCACATTTCGATTCGACAACCAAAAGGTCGTCGACATATTAATACGCGAAGCTTTAAAGCGAGATTCGTAAAATCCGTGATAAGCCGTTTGTCCGATAGACTGCACCGCACCACCTGAAATTGTGAATTTCTTATTGGGCTTCTCAAGCATTTTGTTGGTGATTTGCATATTGCCATTTTGTACTGACACAGTGGATGGATCGAACATTGCCGGAGGACGGCCTTTCCATGTACGGTGGTGATCAAGCCATTTTCGTTTATCTAAACTATTGCCGTTAAATTCATCAGAATAAGCATTGTTGATCACCCAGCGTTTGCCTAGTTCTGGCTCGGGTGGCTTGGCATAAGCTAGTGATGTGGTAAGCAGAGATGAAGTTAGTGCAAGCTTGATTAATTTCATTGTGTATTTCTCATATGGTATTAATTGTTTGTATATAAATTTGTGTTTGCCTGTTTAGTACAGTTAACGCAGGTATGTTATTAAGTTTACTATACGTTAACTGCTGTTTAATAAAAACACTGAATATTGTAAAGAAAAGTAAAGTGGATAGTTTTTGGTTAAATATGATTGAATTATTTTGTATGTAAATTTCAGGTTTGCTTTGTACTACCAGTATTGAGGCTCTATAAACGCTAGTAGTGTGGCCTGCGCTACCATCGTTGTTTTTCGTAGGTGTTCGACTGTTTAGCAAATGGGGGCAAAAATAGTTGCTTTCGGTAAAAATTTATCACTGTCATTAAACGGTCTCAAAACTGAAATAAATCGTTCAAAATCCCGTGGTAGCTTGTGGCAAACAAATTGACACAGCCTTAATATGTCGCAAAGTTACTTGGTCTACTTTATTTTAGTTTGTATCGCTCTTTACTTAGTAAAAAGAGTGGTGGTTCGTCTTCGTTTGTCGAAAGCTAAACATCCGTCTCTGCGAGGTCATAGCAAATGGTCTCGTCGTATCGCTGGTCAAATTCCATTTTTTGCGTACCAAGAGTCTGAGTATTTTAGTACCGATGGTGCTCCCGAACATATTGTTGAATCCAGAAGCGTTGCGTTTGATACACTAAAAAAGCAGATCCAAGACAGCAGTCCAAAAACACTGGCCCACAGTGAACCACTAGAAAACAGTATTTCAGATGTCAGGTTCACCAGCAATTATCGCATCCCATTTCCTTATCGAAATCAACTAAGCAAAGAATTCAAGCTGGGCTCTATTGCTGATCAAACACAAGGTTCAAAGATTAAAGACCTAGACGGTAATTGGCGTTATGACTTGTCTGGCTCCTACGGCGTAAATGTATTTGGTTACGATTTTTACAAAGATTGTATGGCCGAAGGGATGAAAATAGCCGGCAATCTAGGGCCCGTATTAGGAGCCTATCATCCGGTAATTGCTGAAAATGTTGAGATGATCAAGCAAGTGTCAGGGCTGGACGAGGTGTCTTTCCATATGTCTGGCACCGAAGCTGTGATGCAAGCTGTACGATTGGCGCGCTACCACACCGGTAAAACTCACTTAGTCAGACTATGTGGTGCTTATCATGGCTGGTGGGACGGTGTACAACCCGGTATCGGTAATAACCGTAAAACCAACGATGTGTATACGTTAAGCGATCTAAGTGATAACACCTTAGGCATTTTGGACAGTCGTGACGATATAGCTTGTGTGCTGATTAACCCGTTGCAGGCTTTTCATCCCAATTCAGACTCAGCTTCAGACGTGTCACTCATTGCCAGCGATAGGGCAGCAAACTTCGATAAACAGGCCTACATTCTATGGTTAGAGAAAATTCGAGCGGTGTGTACTAAGCGTAATATTGTATTGATTTTCGATGAGGTGTTTACCGGCTTTAGACTGAGTTACCGTGGAGCCCAAGGATTCTTTGGCATTCAAGCGGATCTTGTCACTTATGGCAAGACATTGGGTGGTGGTTACCCTGTGGGTGTGGTGGCAGGGACGCACAAACTGATGAAGCGATACAAAGATAATAAACCTGTCGATGTATCCTTTGCTCGTGGCACGTTTAATTCACATCCTTATGTCATGGGGGCAATGAACGCGTTTTTGACGCGAGTGAATAAACCTGAAATTCAAGCTATTTATCAATCATCTGAAGATGTTTGGAACAACAGAGTGAGTTTGCTTAACCAGCGTTTGGATGCAGCAAAGCTGCCGCTAAAAATAGTCAATATGCACTCTATATTATCCGTTATTTACACTCGTCCTAGCCGTTATAACTGGATGTTTCAATTCTATTTGCGCAACGCTGGATTAGAGTTGAGTTGGACGGGGACCGGCAGATTTATCATGAATCTGAGTTATACCGATGAAGAGTTTGCTGAGGTAATCGACAGAATCGTTACCGCTGCCCAACAGATGGAAAAAGACGGTTGGTGGTGGTCATCTCCCACCTTAACCAATAAAGCTATTAAACAGCAATTTTTAAGTGACATGTTGTCAGCTAAGTTTCCTCTACTAGCGCCGTTTTTGTCTAAACCTCTAAGTAAACACTCAGCACATGTCACTGCTACGTCAGCACCGATTAGTTCATCAGAGCAACTAAACGCTGCACCTGAAAACCCAATTCAAAAGGCTGGATAAAATGTTACTGAAAACTAATCACCCAGTAAATAATGAGTTTCGTCAATCCTTGCAGGCAGAGTTTGGCGGTTTCATCCAGCAGCAAAGTCAGCGCTTTGATCGCAGAGATTGTCTTAGAATAGATTTTCATTGCCATGATCATAATAGTGATGTACCTGATGAGTTGTGGGGACGGATTCTACGCCTACCAGAGACATGGTTGAAAACTAAAAAACTAGTAAAGTTGTTAAAAGAAAACGGCAGTGATGTTTACACCGTGACAAATCACAATAATGCGCGTTCTTGTTGGGATTTAATTGATCAAGGCATTGACGTACTCGTGGCTGCAGAGTTCACCTGTTTCTTCCCAGAGTACGATTTGTTTATTCACGTTTTAACTTATGGTTTTAGTAAAGAGCAAGAAATAGTGCTCAACAAAAAGCGTCAAAACATATACGAATTTTTACGATATACCGCCTCGGAAGACCTACCGGTTATTATGCCGCATCCTTTGTATTTTTATACGCGTAATGAAAAAATTGATCTTGGTTTGTTCGAAAAGTTAGCTTGTTTGTTTCAACGTTTTGAAGTATTAAACGGACAACGTGACTTGTGGCAAAGTGTGTTAACGCTTAATTGGGCGCAAAGTCTAACCCCAGAAAAAATTCAACGTTATGCTAAAAAGCATAATCTCAATCCGAGCGATTTTGCCGTTGACCCTAATCAACCCAAAGTACTTACCGGTGGCTCTGACGACCACACTGGTATTTTTGCAGGGCAATGTGGTTCATATTTATATATTGAAAATTTACAAGAACGATTAAAGACAGCCAAGCCTTCTGAACTCGCTTTAGAAGCCATTAAGGCTGGCAATATCGCTCCTTACGGTCAAATTGGTGAAAACCAAAAACTCAACATTGCATTGCTCGATTACTTTGCTCAAGTGGCCACTAAAATAAAAGATCCGGGTATGTTCCGTATTTTACTGCACAGGGGCAGCACTTGGGACAAGGTTGGCTGTTTTGTCGTGAGCAACTTGTTACTTGAAATGCAAAAGCATAAGAAGACCATGAAGTTTTCTCTTTTGTGCATGATGCATTGCAAGGCAAAAAACCGAATAAATTGATCAAGTGGCAGGTGTCAAAAGATTATAAATTTTGTATTAATCAATTGGAAATGATCGCGGACAGCAAAAAATCCTCGCCTGAAGAGTTTAGCAATACGGTTAATCACGCTATCAATGACTTGTTCTCACATTTAAATAAGTTAATTGCTACCCGTATTGAAAACGCTTTAAAAGAAAATAACGGTTTTCAGCTTGATAGTTTTTCCACTGAGGAAATCACTCGTAAATTTGAGATCCCTAGTCAATTGACAGCACTATTTTTTGGTGATGGAAAACGCCAAGACAATATGAGCAACGTGCGCGTTGAAAAACTACTGGATAACCTCTCGTTTCCACTCTTGATCAGTCTAGTGTTAGCCGGCTCCACTTTAGCCTCTACCCGAGTGTTATATCAAAATAGAGAATTGCTAAATCAATTTGCTGGGCATTTAGGTAAAAATCAACACTCGAATCGAGCCCTGTATTTAACCGATACCTTGTTGGACAAAAATGGTGTTTCCACCTCTTTGTCTGGCAAGTTAAAAGAAATCCAGCGAGCAGATTTACCAGTGGACTTCTTAATTTGTGACGCTTCAGCCGAATCGGCTCCACACCTACATGTAGTGCGGCCAATATCTGAATTTGATGTACAGCGTTACGGTGAACAAACTATACGTATTCCCGACTTAATGGAGATTGCTCGGATCTTTTACGAAGGTGGATACGATAGAGTCGTTTGTTCTACCGAAGGCCCGATGGCTGTTGTGTCATTGTTTATTCAACAGATGTTTAATGTACCAAGTTACTTCTTTATGCATACTGATTGGATTGATTTTATCAAGCACACAACCGACTTAAATCAACACGAAAGAGATCGCGTAAGGCGCTGGATGCGGGCTTTGTACAATCGCTATGACGGCGTGTTTGTACTGAATTCTGAGCATAAAGAATGGCTAACAGGTCACGAAATGGATCTGAAAGAAGAGTCGGTATTTTTGACCGCTCACCATACACAGCCAAGAGATCTTGGAGTGCACAAAATACCCAAGGCGAGTATTATTTCAGGCGCTACCGATAACACCCCAGTACTGTTTATTGCGTGCCGCATTAGTAAAGAAAAGGGCATTTTTGATTTGCCTGAAATTGTAGCAGCGGCTAAACAACACATTCCTGATTTGAAAATTGTAGTTGCTGGGTCTGGCCCCGCGACCGATGAGCTAAAGGCTGCGCTGCCCGAGGCAATCTTTTTGGGCTGGCAAACTAAAAAACAACTGGCCGAGTTGTATTTAAGCTTAGATTTGTTTGTATTTCCGTCTCGCTTCGATACCTTTGGCAACGTAATTTTAGAGGCTTTTGTGCACGGTATGCCTACCATTGCTTATAACTGCAAAGGTCCTAAAGATATTATTCAGCATCAACAAAATGGCTTCTTAGTTGAGAATATTCAGCAAATGAGCGAGCAAATTGTCACCTTTTTTGAGACCCCTTCGTTACGCAGCACTATGAGTCAGAAAGCCAGTGTTCGCGCGGCAGAATACCAAGCAGAACCTATCATGCAACAGTTTTTAACGGATATGGGATTAACCGTGCCAAGTCTGTATAACGACCAAAAAACGGTTGCTTAAACATGACCAGTCAAGTGCAAAAGTTAAACAAACGCGAACAGCTCAATTTCTTACTAACCAATCGTATTCCCAGACGTTACCTGACATTTTTTGTCGGCTGGCTAAGTCAAATAGAAAATCCATGGTTAGCTAAGTTCTTAATTTGGACCATGGTCTTTATTCGCAGAAGATTTGCGTTTAATCGATGCCAAAAAGCGTGATTTTAAAAGTTTAGGGGAATGTTTTACCCGTGAACTAAAAGATGGTTTGAGACCTATAACAACCGATCCAGACATAGTTACTAGTCCTTGCGATGCGATAGTAGGAGCGTGTGGAAAAGTCCAAGGCACAGAGGTTTTTCAGGCCAAAGGATTTCCTTATGAGCTCAGCGAACTCATTCCAAATTTGCATATCAATCATAAATATCGAAATGGTGTATTTATAACCTTGCGCCTGAAATCGAGCATGTATCACAGGTTTCATGCGCCAGTGGATTGTAAGGTCAATAAAGTCAGTTACATATCGGGTGATACATGGAACGTAAATCCAGTGGCGTTAAAACGAGTAGAAAAACTGTTTTGCAAAAATGAAAGGGCGGTGATCGAATTAAAAAATAATCATCCCACTAACAGTATCACTCTAGTGCCAGTAGCCGCCATTTTGGTGGCTAGTATGAAATTTAAGTTTCTAGCAGAAACATTAGATTTGAAGTATCGAGGGCCTAACGATATTGCTTGCGATGCGCAGTTCAAAAAAGGCGATGAAATGGGTTATTTCCAGCACGGTTCTACCATCATTTTGTTTGCCACTAGCAACTACCAGTTTTGCCAAGGAATTGAAACCGGTACTGCTATCAAGATGGGACAACCTCTGTTGTCTGGTCACTCAGATTCAAAATAACTTTAACCAATAGGTACCATTATGACTTTTCTAGAAGAACTACAAAAACAACGGTGGGATGACCACAGATATTATCACCACAATCGTATTAACCAGTTTTTGCATTTGCTAAGCGCTATGTGTTTCTTGGCGAGTTACGTGTTGGTGTTTTATTATCCAGCAGCAGCGGCTTTAGTGGGTTGGTTATTGGCCATGGTATTAAGACAAACCGGGCACTTTTTCTTTGAGCCACTCACTTACGATGAAGTGAACAAAGCGACCCACGAGTACAAAGAAAATGTAAAGGTAGGTTACAACTTAAGGCGTAAAGTGGTGTTGCTATCAATTTGGGCATTGGTACCTGTCGTCTTGTTTTTAGAGCCAAGCTTCTTTGGTGCTTTTCAACCCGCCACAGACTTTATGGGGTTTATCAATAACATGGCAATCATATGGTTATTTGTAGGCTTAGGGGCTATTGCATTTAGAACGATTCATTTGTTCAAACTAATGGGTGTACAATCAGGTTTGGTGTGGTGCAGCAAAATTATTACTGACCCTTTCCACGATATTAAGATTTATCACAAATCGCCCTACTTTATTTTAAAAGGTGAAATGTACGACAACATGGACGACTGGTACGAAGAAGCGTCATTCGAAAATAAAGCCCTGTAATCTAAATTTTTCTTAAAGAAAAGAGAAGCTTTGCTTCTCTTTTTTGCGTTTATAGTAGAGTATTTTGTGTTTTACTTTTCTGTGCTGCCTGCGCTAGGTTAACGGTATTTAACAAGGAACAACCATTCCTGCACATCCTTGCCTTGTTCTGAATGCATAATTAATCTTAGTTCTGGATAAGATGTATCGTTTAAGCTAAGCAATCCAGCGCCACTAGGCACAAAAAGAGTGTTATCGAGAGGTTCTGCTTATCCAGGGGTCAGGATAGTTAGTTAAGGGCGTTGGTATTATTTATCAGGGAGGGGGATGATTTTTAAAAATATAGCCAAATATCCTCTTATCCAGTACAGGCAATTAATGCAAATTTAGCTTCCATTTTTAAACAGAGGTACAGATGAACGAACAACAAAAAATACAAGCAGAAGCGGCGGCTTTTAGGACCTTAGTTAAACATCTTGATGACAACAAAGATGTGCAGAATATCGATATTATGATTTTGGCTGACTTTTGTCGAAACTGTTTAGCCAAGTGGTACATGGCTGGAGTGAAAGAGCAAGGTTTGGAGATGGATTACGATCAAGCCAGAGAGGCGATTTACGGTATGCCTTTTAAAGAATGGAAAGAGAAATATCAATTACCAGCAACGGCTGAGCAATTGGCAGCATTTGATGCCAAGCAAGCTGGTAAAGGTTGCTCTTAAGTCTATACCTAGCAGATTTTGCTGAGCGTAATGACAACGACATATTTTGAAACACTATGCCTGTTTGTCCGTTAGGCTAAGCTAAACCTCTGTGGATTGCGTCAGCGAATAGACTTGGCTAAAGCATCGCAATGTAACTGACCTCATGTTCAGGTTAACTAGCCTCAACTGTGATTGCTACTTTAGTAGCATGGGGTTATGGTTACGATAATTTACAATTAACAAACATATTTTCAACATGTTAGAGCTTCGTCATATAGCCAAGTCGTTCGCTAATGGATCAGAAATTGTCCATGCCCTGAAAGACATCTCTTTGTCTATCCAAGAGAATGAGTTCGTCGCCTTTATGGGTAGTTCAGGATCGGGTAAATCTACATTAATGAATATATTGGGCTGTTTAGATACGCCCAATTCAGGTCAGTATTTTTTAAATAATCAAGACGTCGCAGCTATGCACGACGACACACTTTCCGCGATCCGCAATCAACACATTGGGTTTATCTTTCAGACTTTTCATTTATTACCAAAATTAACCGCGCTAGAAAACGTTAAGCTACCTTTGCGCTACGCTGACGTGTCAGACCAAGAAGCAGATAAACGGGGCAACGAATTATTAGATAAAGTGGGATTAGCCCATAGAAAATCCCATAAACCTTTCGAAATGTCTGGTGGACAACGGCAGCGCGTGGCGATTGCTCGCGCGCTCATCAATAAGCCAACGGTGGTGCTAGCTGATGAGCCAACAGGAAATCTAGATAGCAAAACCTCACTGGAAATAATGGCGCTGTTAACTGACCTACATAGTCAAGGGCAAACCATAGTGATGGTCACTCACGAAGATGATATTGCTACTTACGCGCAACGGGTGATCACTATGCGTGATGGTGAAGTACTAACCGACAGAGCCAATCCAGCAAGAGCGCTTAGGGTATAACTTTATAGATACGGAATGTTAGTGATGAATAATATCGTGGCAAAAATACTGTTGTTATATTGCGTTGTGGGTTCACATGTTACTTATGCTAAGCAAGTGAACTTGTTGACTGGCATTGTGGAGTCTGCCGAAAGTCAACTAGTCACAGCGCCTAAGTCAGATAACTGGCAAGTGCAAATACAGTGGATGGCTGACGAGGGCACCATAGTTAATAAAGGTGACTTGGTTGTTGTTTTTGACTCTGGCGGAATTCAAGCTGAAGTTGAACAAAGCGAAGAACAGTTGGAGATGGAAAAGCTCGAATTGCTACAAATCAAAATGAAATTACAACAGGCCGTTACCGAAGCTGAAGGGCGATTAAAGTTAGCCAAAATTATGGTCGACAAAACCCAAATACAAGCGTCTATTCCTGATGGTGAAATTAGTGCTTATGAGAAAGGTAAGCATGTCATCGCTTACGAAAAGGCGTTGGTCGAAAAAATTAAAGCGCAAGAGAGCTACAAGTTGCGCTTAGAAGAACAAAAAGTCGGTATTCAGAAGCAAAAGATTGAAATTATTAAACTAGAAGAAAGTATCGCCTATAAAACCGGTCAATTGTCGAACATGAGTGTGACTGCTAAAGTGACAGGCCCTGTGTCTTACATGATGCATCCTCATACCCATGAAAAAGTGGCGGCCGGTACTAATGTTCAAGTCAGCTGGAAGGTGTTGATGGTGCAAGCTCAATCCTCTTATCAAGTCAAAACCTGGGTGCATGAAATTGACGCCGCCCGAATTGATTTTGCTAACACTGATATTTTGCTGTCGTTAGATGCGTTTCCCGGTATGAAATACACAGGCAAAATATTGGGTATGTCTTCACAAGCGGAGCAAAAAAACGAATGGAGTAATAGCGCCTATTATGGTTTAGCCCTAGGATTTAATGAACAGGTGCAAAACAAAATTTATCCGGGTATGAGTGTTCGTGTTGAGCTAACCAGTAAGCAACCGACTTTATTGGGAGCGGCAAACAATGACTAAAAACTATTTAATTTGTTTGTTAGCCTGTGTGTATTTATCTGCATGCAATAGCCAAACAGAACACCACACAAAGAGCAAAACTCCTGTACTGAGCGCCCCCGCTGAACTTATCGCGTTAGACAATGCCACCTTAGGTCCACCCGTTGTGCGAAGGATGTGGCAATTCAAAATTCAGTCTATGACCCCCGAAAATACATATGTCAAAAAAGGTGATGTCATTTTGCAGTTTGATGGGCAGCAACTTAAGAATGACTTGATTGGCCGTAAAAGTCAGTTAAATGCAGAAATCAAAAGAGGCCAAACCAATACACTAGATGATGAATCGACTAAGCAGGATCTCGTACTTGCCTTAGCCGAGGCTGAAATGAATTTTGATATCGCTAGACGCAAAGTAGAAATAACTGATATTTCTCGATCTGAAATAGACAAAAAATTGCAATACGCTGACTTCTTATACCAACAAGAGAAATTAGCTCAGGCCAAACAAAAATTGGCTTATCATCAAGAAGCAACGTTGGTGAATAATCGTGTCTCGGCAGGCAGAGTGAAAAACCTCGCACAACGAGTAAAAAGCATGAGCGATGAAATGGAAAAGCTCACCGTTAAAGCACCAAAAGATGGCTTAGTCATGTACTTAGAAGACTGGAACGGCGAAAAAGCGGCAGTGGGTGAAACAGTTTATATGGGGCGGAGTTTAATTCAATTGCCGTCACTGGATAACGTGGCTTTGCAGGCTGAATTTTCAGAGCCAGACAGTGCCAAGCTCAGTGTAGGTCAGCCAGTGAAAGTGGTATTTGATGCGTTTCCAGAAATGTCCTATGCAGGCAGTATTGTACAGTTAGGCTAAGGCTTTTTATCCTAAATCGGTGCAAAACCCTGAAGTGGTGTTTAAGGTTGAAATAAAGTTAGGTGGCTCTCGTCCAGATGTCATGCGTCCGGGAATGAAAGCCAAAATTGAAGTGGTGCAATCATCATGAAGTATTGTTTACTGACATGTGTGCTGCTCTTGGTTGCCTGTTCAGAGGAGCTGCGGTCAACCACACCAACTTACCAAGTAAGGCATCAAGCCTTTAATATTGAGATCCCTGCTTTTGGTGAACTAGAGGCTTCGAAAGCTCAATTTATCAATGCTCCCGGTCGACGTCCGATGACCATTGATTGGATGGCAGAAGAGAATTCGTTAGTCAAAGAAGGGCAGGTAGTGGCGCGTTTTGACGGTGAAAAGCTCACTCTTGATAGTCGTAAAGAAGAATTAGAAATGCTGCTATTGGATGAAGATATCCACTCTAAAACAGCTGAAAAATATGAGCAGCAAAATGCGCTGCAGTCAGACAAAGTATTTATTAGCAAAGAATATGAGTTTGTTGATGCCTTTGCCATTGACGATTTACGTCTATATTCGAAACTCGAAATCATTGAAACCTTGTCTAATCGAGATTATTTAGGGGCGAAAGATGAGTTTATAGATTGGAAAAAAGACAGCATAGGAGAGCGCATTCAGAGTTCGGTAGATGTGCTCGATATTCGCAAAAAGGGGCATTCTGCCAAGTATGAGCAACATAAGTCTGCTTTGGCCAAATTAGAAGTTATCGCCCCGTTTGATGGTATGTTGGTGTATCAAAAAAATTGGCGTGGCGAAAAACCCAGCGTCGGTCAAACCGTCTATCCTGAGCAGTGTGATTGCCAAAATACCTAATTTAGAACATATGCAGGCGAAGGTTTTTGTTTTAGATAAAAATGCTATTAGCCTAGAAGTAGGGCAGCCAGTAGATGTGCGCTTAGAAGCTCATCCTGCACAACAGTTAACCGGTAAGATTAAGTCGGTATCAGGCTTTTCTAGAACGATAGAGCGTGCGAATCCTACAAAATATTTTGAGTTGATTGTGGCGTTGAATGACGATAACACCGAATTGAAACCCGGCAGTAAAGTGCAGGCGACAATACTTGCGCAAGGTGAAGAAAATAGCATCCTCATACCGTTGCAAGCTATTTTTAGTGAGCGTGGTGAAAACTACGTTTACTTACAACAAGGCACTAGTTTTGTTCGTAAAACAGTTAAAACCGAAAAGAAGAATCTGCATTTTGTCGAAGTGTCTGAGGGCTTAGCTGATGGCGACGTGATTGCATTGAGTATTCCGGAGAATGTGTCATGAGTAATTTTATTCCTTTGGTATTCGATGCTTTGGCTGAGATGGCCGCTCATAAATTACGCACATTGTTAACGTTGCTGGGCATGATATTTGGCGTGGGCGCGGTGATTGCGATGCTGAACATTGGCGAAGGCGCCGAACAACAAGCCCTAAAAATGATTGACTCTATGGGTCTAAGAAACTTAATTGTTGAGAGTAAAACCTTTGCTGACGATGAACTTAAAGACATACGCCAAGAGTCTTTGGGTTTAACCCTAGCAGATGTAGATGCGGCCAGAGCGACCTTGCCTTTTGTTGAAGGTTACAGTGCCGAAAGGCATGTTAAAACCCAATCGGTTTATAGTGACAACCAATCTGCCGACGTCGCTGTATTAGGAGTGAGTGCCAGCCACTTCGAATTATCAAATATGAAAATCGAAGTCGGCCGCGAATTGAATGAACAAGACAACACTACTGTGGCACAGGTGGCCGTATTAGGGGCGGGGGCTGCGCAACGTTTGTTTCCCACAGGGGAAGCAATTGGTCAGTATATAAAAGTGAATCACTTGTGGGTCGAAGTGGTGGGCGTGCTAAATAACCCTTTCTTAGCCAAAGACGAATTTCAAGGTGTGAAAATAGGTGGTGATGGTGAGAAGGTTTTTGTTCCACTGAGCACAAGTTTGAAAAAACTAAATGGGCCAGCACTGGCGAGTGAACTGGACATAATGAAACTAAAAATCAGCGAAGACACTGATCCTATGGTGGCCGCTAAAGCGGTGAGCCAATTGTTTAAATTGCGCCATGGCGAAGCCGATGACTATCAGATAATTGTGCCAGCAGCCTTGCTTGCTCAGCAAAAACAAACTCAGCAAATCTTTAATATAGTGATGGCCTGCGTAGCGGGTATTTCGTTACTTGTTGGAGGGATCGGCATTATGAATATCATGTTGGCCAATGTACTCGAACGCACCAAAGAAATCGGCCTATTGCGGGCTGTTGGGGCCACACAGCGAAATATTAAAATGCAATTTATTGCCGAAAGTTTCACTATTTCTGTTCTGGGTGGCTTATTGGGTATCGCATTCGGTTTAATTTTATCTGAGGTCATTGGCTTTTATTCGGGGTGGGCGGTGAGTTGGTCGATGACCGCTATCGTCTTGTCGTTGACGATTTGTATGGCGGTGGGGATAGGTTTTGGTGTGTATCCAGCCATTAAGGCTTCGCAACTCAACCCGATAGATGCGCTACACAGCGATTAATGCTTTTCAACTTAAAACATCATATGTTTAAATAAGTTATATTTGTTAAATGTCAGGGCTCTTTGGGTCCAAACTCAGAGGATCTACTCTTATGACGCAATCTGTTGTAATCAATCAAAAAAGTTACTCGATAGATGTGCCCGACAACATGCCTTTATTGTGGTTTCTACGTGACAAACTCGAACTAACCGGCACTAAGTTTGGATGTGGAATGGGCTTGTGTGGTGCGTGTACTGTTCATGTAGACGGCCAAGCTACGCGCTCATGTGTTTTGCCCGTTTCTGCGATAGCGGGCAAGTCTATTACTACAATCGAAGGCTTATCTGAAAATGGTGATCATCCCTTGCAAAAGGCTTGGCTCGACAATAAGGTGCCCCAATGTGGCTACTGTCAAGCAGGGCAAATCATGAATGCCGCCAGCTTCTTAGCATCGAACAAGGAGCCCAGCAGTGATGAAATTGACAATGCCATGCAAGGTAATATTTGTCGTTGTGGTACATATCAACGGATTAAACAAGCCGTCATTGATGCTGCTGAAGTCATGCAGAATGATGCTTTGTTTAAGGAGGCAAAATAATGTCTATCAGCAATGAAAGTAGGCGTAGTTTCCTTAAAGGTTCAGGTTTAGCAGCTGGTGGTTTGGTGTTAGGGGTAACTGTACCCAAACACGTTATGGCCGAATTTATAGATGGTGCAGATGGTAATTTTAACCCCAATGCATTTGTCCATATTGCGGAAAACGGCGACACTCTAATTTATTGTGGTCGGTGCGAAATGGGACAAGGGATCAGCACCGCTTTACCCGCCGCTGTAGCCGACGAGTTAGAAGCCGATTGGACGCGGGTAGAAGTGCGTCAAGCCGACGGTAATGAACAATTATATGGTTCACAGGCGACAGGCGGATCGGCCAGTATTCGCAAAATGTATATTCCCATGCGAGAGGCAGGTGCGGCTGCAAAATTGATGCTGATCGCTGCGGCTGCAAAGGTTTGGCAAGTGCCAGCGAACGAATGTGTAGCAGAAAAGCACTTTGTGATAAACCAAGGGAATCAACAGAGGTTGTCTTACGGCGAGTTAGCTAGCATTGCCGCCACGATGGCAGTACCACAAAAGCCAAAATTAAAAGAAAAATCAGCATACAAATATATAGGCAAAGATCTCGCTAGACATAATCTGAAAGACATCATACAAGGCAAATTGACCTATGGTGTAGATACCAAAATGCCCGGCCTTAAATATGCTGCAATTACTCACTGCCCTGTTTTGGGAGGTAGGTTAAAAAGTGTTGGCAATAAGGCATCTGCCCTCGCTATGCAAGGGGTCATTGATGTCGTTGAAATTCCCAGATTCGACGTGCCATTTGGCTCTATTGGTGGGGTGGCAGTGGTTGCAGACAACACGTGGACAGCGCAACAAGCACTAGCACTATTGAAAATAGACTGGGATACGGGAAAAAACGGCAGTTATGATACTCAGGCTTATAAAGCGCAGTTGGTCAAAAATGTAGAATCACCGGCGGAGTTAGGGAAAGAACGAGGTAATGTTGAGCAAGCTTTTGTTGAAGCAAAAAACATCGTCAAAGCAACCTACACTGGTGGTCATCTTGCCCATTCGCCTATGGAGCCGAACGCCAGTGTGGTATGGGTACAGGATGACAGTTGTGAGGTGTGGGCGGCTACGCAAAGTCCAGCTGATATTCAAAAAGTACTGGCGCAATACTTAAAACGCGACGCCAAAGACATATTAGTGCATGTGACTATGGCGGGGGGCGCATTTGGTCGTAAATTTAAGTGTGACTATGTGCATGAAGCAGCCGTGCTATCCCAAACGGTAAAGGCCCCAGTACAACTAACCTGGTCACGTGAAGAAGATATGCGTACTGGTTTTTCCATTCGATTAATGCTCAGCATATCCAAGCTTCATTTGACCAAGATGGCAATGTTAGTGGCTGGTTACACAGAGTAGCTTTTCCACCAATTGCTTCACTGTTTGACCCATCTACAGATAGAGCGAGGAAAGGGGATATTGCCGAGGTGTTAAATCACCCATTTGGCATTGCCAATGCCCGCAGCGAAACTGGGCAAGCTATCGCCCATACTCGCATTGGTTGGTACCGGGCTGTTTATGCGATTTTCTATGGTTTTGCTTTTGGTACTTTTGCGGATGAATTGGCTTTTCAGGCCAAAAAAGACACCGTCACTATGCTGAATAATATTTACGATAACAATAAAAATAAAAAGAAAGCCGAACAAGTGATGCGTTCAAAGCGTGCGTTAGCTTTAGCCGCCAAGCGGTCAAATTGGGCCGAACGAGATAGTTTGCCTAAGAATCAAGGTTTGGGCATTGCAGTTCATTATAGCTTTCAATCTTATGTGGCAATGGCTGTAAGGGTTGAAGTGAATGGTGACGACATTAAAGTACTAGAAGTAGATGCCATCGTAGACTGCGGCCAAGTATTAAATACTGACAGCGCAGCAGCGCAAATGGAAGGCGCAGTAGTGATGGGAATGGGTTTGGCCTTGCGCACTGAAATTGTGTTTAGAGACGGTGCAGTAGTGAATTCAAACTTCCATCAATATCCGGTATTGCGTATCAACGAAATGCCAAAAGTGAATGTGCATTTTATTCAAAGCGATGCTGATGCAACAGGATTAGGTGAGTAAGGAGTCGGCCCCTTTGCACCCGCGTTAAGTAACGCCGTATTTGCGGCATCGGGTAAACGTTACCGGGATTTACCTTTTAACCCGATGGCCATGTAGTGTTAAGTGATAAAGCAAGCCCGCCCTAGAATGAAGTTTTGGGGGGGTACCTGTCAGAAAAGCTAAGGACGAATACCAATACAGTCTAATGGTAGAGGATAGGTGTTTTCACCATCAAGAAATGTCAGGCAAATCTCTAGTTCACTTCTAAGAAAGTCATCTTCACGTAAGGTTTTTGTGGCCAATAATGTACTTGATGCATTATGTGCCAGAATACCTGCTCTGTTTTTTCATAAGGGGTTTGCTTGCCACTCTTTATTTGTGTCCATTCTTCCATGGTGTCCCAAAAGAACAGATTTAATTCTGCATAGGGGATATTGCCTTGTAAGAATTCCCTGACATAGAAGGAAAGCTGCTTTGCTTTGTTCTTTATGAATATATCGACGGTGGGCACGAGTTAATGAGTTTCACTTTAAGAGTTGGCATTAGACTAAAGTATAGTGTTATTTCAATATTTGGCAAAATATTCAGCTCGAAATTAATAAGGCGACGAATACTGTCTATTACCATCCCATATTGCTCAACCAACCGTGTACCTCTTTGGCCAAATAATCGGCCTTTTGTTGTGAACGGGGAGAGCCTAAGAGTTGTCTTTGCCGATAATGCAATTTAAGCGCGGTAGTGGCGGTAGTTTGCCTAGTGTTAGCTGTGCTTAAGACCCATTCGTTGTCACTCGCTGAATAAATGTCTAGCACTGGCAATGAGGTGGCCGACATTAATGTCGGCAATAATTGATTATACGTCCTGTCTGGCCAAAAGGCACTGATAGCGATTAAGGCATCAGGCGTTTTCGATTTTGCTTCAGCAAATATCTTTGCAAGCCAAGCCGCCGATGTACCTTGCCCTATGACTAGGTAAAATCCGGGATACGCATCGACTTGTCCTTCGGCTACTTTTAGCAGCGAAATGAGGTCTTGTTGGTGTTGCTCAAAAATGATGGCGTCAATATCACTTTCTGCTGTCTTGCTGTGGGGCGGGGGTATTGTGCGCTTGTCAGTCAGTTTGTCGTCGGAAGCTAAGTCGGCTTCTGTGTTAGTTACAGCGTCTGTATCTGCGTCATCTGGGGCTGGATTTGTTGGTTCTGTTTGAGGTATTTCTGCAGCGCCCTCTTGCGCTGGAGCAGCCATATTAGCAGCAGTAAATGCTGTGTCAGGCGCCGACAATAGTATTGTTGTCCAACCAAATGTGTTCAATCTGTGGCTTAGTGGTGCCAAACCTTGTTGGCTCAGCATGGATACACCAGAATCTGCTATGAGTACTGCGATTCCGCGTGTGAGTGGGGTTGTCTTTTCATTTATAACGTAAAAATATTGTCGACCTTCAATCTCTACACTTTTATATTCATCGGGAAATAAGTCGCGCTGAATATCCAACTGCCTAAGCACTCGGCTATCTATTGCTGCAAAGCTTAAATTGCAACATAAAAGGGCGACAATAATGAAACAATATTTGATGATAAATACACTTTTGTGGTTTGTTTGACTTTATATCGGAAAGGTTGACCAAGTTCTTTAATTTCAAAATATCAGCGGCTTAAAAAGGTGCATCAGTCTCAAAATGTAATTTCATTTCAGTTTGTGGATGACGAAATCCCAAGGTTAAGGCATGCAGGTGTAATCTGTTTGCCATTTGAAGTGCTTGTGGATGAGCGTATAAACGGTCACCAATTATAGGGTGTCCCAGACTTAACATATGTACCCGAAGTTGATGTGAGCGGCCTGTTACAGGCTTTAACTCTACTCGAGTGGTTTGTTGATTTCTTTGTAATACTGTCCAGTGAGTCAGTGCTTTCTTACCTCTTTCATGATCGACCATTTGTTTCGGCCTATTCGGCCAATCACAAATTAATGGTAAATCCACTTGGCCACTCTCTTGCGCTAATCGGCCGTAGACCACAGCCACATATGTTTTGCTGGTTTCGCGCAATTCAAACTGTTTAGAGATATGTCTATGAGCCGCTTTATTTAATGCCATTACCATTAAGCCTGATGTCGCCATGTCAAGCCTATGCACAACCGTTGCTGTAGGAAACACGGTTTGCACACGGCTTTGTAAGCTGTCTTTATGCTCTGCTGCTTTGCCATAGGTACGCTCAATAACCCACTTGGTTTGTTTAACAGCAAGATATCGTCATCTTGATAGACGATATCTAAGTATGGATTGGTAGGAGGGGAGTAGTTTAGAATAGCCATATTATTGTGGGTTATTCACAATTAAACGTACCGCTTCTAAGTGTAAACTGGCGCTATTCATGGTGGTTTCTAAGCTACTGATTTGCGAAGCTACGTGCTCAATTTCTTCATCGCGAATAGCGGGGTTCACTTGTTGTAAGCTTTGCAGTCGAGTGAGCTCATCTCCTAATAATTCTTGCATAATAGCGATCCTGCTTGCTTTGACTTGTTCAGCTTTGGCGTTGGCGGTAATTTGCCCCTGCTCTAAACATGTTATCAATTGCGCTTTTAATGCATTGATAAGTTGGTTGCCCATTTTCGCTTTGACTGGCTCTAGCTGGATAAAGTGTTTATCTGAAAGATTGAACTTAGCGTCAACGCAGACCTTAACTGGAGTAGGCGGTAAAAACCTTGCTAACTGCAATTGTTTGTCGGCTTTGGCTGACAAAACAAATAGACACTCAATCCAATAAGCGCTAGAGGGTTGGCTTTTATCATGGCAAAAAGCGACCGAACTCTTACCAATCACATCGGTTGTCAACATATCCATGGCATGTTGGATCATCGGGTGATCCCAACTTAAAAAATGCACATGCTCTAGTAAAGTGGCGGTGGTACGTTCATAAGTTACCGTCATGCCTTCTTCGTCTAAACCCGGTAGTGGGCTAATCATGGTCTCGGTAGGGCGTAGTAAATAACAACTCTCACCGTGATCTTCTTGTAAAAAGCCCAGTCCGTCGAATAAACGACTCATAAACAATTCAAGTTTAGGGGATTGTTCGGCATCCAGTATTTGTTGTAAAAAGCCATCCACACGACCTTGTCCCGATGAATTTAACTCAAGTAGCTTGTCGCGACCTTGCTCTAATTTTTGCTTTAGGGCTTTGTGCAAACTGGCTGTTTGATTGATCAGTTGCTCAGATGCGGCGATGTTGCTGGGATCTTGAATACATGCGTCTAACAGTTCTTCGGTCTCTTGGTGAACTATCATGCCTGTTGGGCAGGTGTGCTCAAATGCGCCTAAGCCTAAGTGGTACCAATCAAGTAAAACTTGCTGAGCACTCATATCAAAGTAAGGTACGTGAATACACACATCATGTTTCTGGCCAATACGATCTAAGCGGCCTATTCGTTGTTCGAGTAAATCCGGGACCAAGGGTAAATCAAATAATATTAGATGATGGGCAAATTGAAAGTTGCGCCCTTCACTGCCAATTTCACTACATATTAGTACTTGCGCACCATCATCTGATTGCGCGAAATAATGCGCCGCTCGGTCTCTATCTACAGCGCTCATGCCTTCGTGAAAGACGGTTGAGCGGGTGCCGGCTTTTACCCTAAGTGCTTCTGAAAGTTGCATTGCTGTGCTGGCATTGGCGCAGATAGTCAGGACTTTCTCACCCTTTAGGCTTTTCAATTGGTTTATGAACCATTCTACTCTTGGGTCAAAGTCTACCCAAGTGTTAACCACGTCAGGATGACGTTCTGGTGTCAGCTGTAATTGCAAATTATCCGGCTGTTCGGCCAACAGTAGCTCGTACTCCAATGGTTGCACTAACGCGTAGCTAAACAACTTTCTGCTAGGAAAGCCGCTGACTCCGGCTCGACTATTTCTAAACAACATACGGCCGGTGCCATGGCGGTCAAGCAAGGTATGCAATAACTTAGTTCTAGTCTCGGCATTGGCATGGTTAATATTTTCTAATAATCCAGGCTCAGCAAATTCGCTAATGGCTTGAATATCGTCTGGTGAAAGCGTGTCACCTGTCAACAGTGGTTCAATTGCTGTTGCTAATTGGCTGTATTTTTTCTCTTCGTTAACAAAATCTTGGTAGTTATGAAAGCGAGCAGGATCGAGAAGTTTTAATCTAGCAAAGTGACTTTCGTGACCTAATTGATCGGGTGTGGCGGTAAGTAGCAGCACGCCTTTGGTGATGTTAGCTAGGCCTTCGATCACTTGATATTCTTGTGAAGGCTGGCCTTCGGACCAAATTAAATGGTGAGCTTCGTCTACTACCATCAAGTCCCAATCCGCTTCCATAGCTTGTTGATAATAACGACTATTGTGAGTCAGGAAATCGAGGCTGCAAATTATCAATTGCTCTGCATCAAATGGATTACTGGCATCTTCAGCCATGGCTTCACAGCGTTCTTCGTCGTATACAGAAAATGCTAAGTTCACCCTGCGTAGCATTTCAACTAGCCATTGGTGGACCAGACTTGATGGCACGACTATTAATACTCGTTGTGCTCGCGCAGTAAGTATTTGCTGGTGAATAATAAGTGCCGCTTCTATGGTTTTACCTAAACCAACTTCATCGGCCAACAACACTCTAGGTGCGTGACGACGCCCTACTTCAGAGGCGATATGGAGTTGGTGGGAAATTAAGTCAACCCGCGCACCGACAAAGCCTAATAGTGGCGATGTATTGTGCTCGAATTGATGTGTTAGACATTGCTCTCTTAAATCAAACCATTTGGGATCGTCGAACTGACCGTTTAACAAACGTTGCTCTGGTTGATTGAGTTGAAAGTGATGATCAATAAATGTTTCTTTGAGGATAACAGGATCTTGGTTATCGGTGCGCTCGCCTATGTAAATAAGTTGGCCGTCTATTTCTTCTACATGCTCAACTTCCATTTCCCAGCCTTCATGGCTTTTAACGGTATCGCCCACCACAAATTCGATGCGAGTGAGTGGTGCCGTTTGTGCCGCATACACGCGGCTTTCACCGGTAGCCGGAAACAACAGGGTAATTGTACGAGATTCAATTAACACTATAGTGCCCAACCCTAAATCGGTTTCAGTGTCGCTTAACCAGCGTTGTCCGAGTGCAAAAAAGTTTTGCTTAGCCATAGTGTTATCCTCAGTCTAAAAATTTGCGGCGCGCATTGTAACAAAAATATTTGCCTGTACTTCTAAAAGTAGATGCAAAAGTAGATGATTGTCATAAGAAAGTGGTTTACTGTTGAGATATCAATTGTATTTGATTGATAGTAGACCTGTAGTTCGTTTTGTTTCAAGCTCAGTTGTTTACCATTCGCACCCTGAGACTTAATGAAAGTGAAATTACAGGTTTGTTCGCCAAATCTTTAGGAGCGCCGGATGCCAAGAAAAGATGTACTTGAAACAAAAATCTATGTGTTAGACACCAATATTCTCCTCCACGAACCTCTCGCTTTTTTATCGTTTAAAGAAAACGACGTCGTTGTTCCTATGACAGTTCTTGAAGAGCTCGATCACATTAAAGACAGTAAGAAAGACGTTGCTCGGGATGCCCGTGTATCGATTCGAGCGATGGAAGATCTGCTCCATGACGCGACGCCAGAAGAGTTAATGCGTGGCGTATCGATGAAAGGTTTAGCTGCCGGTGACAATGCGCCTGTGGGAGCCTTATCGATATTCGTGGATCATGGTATGCCTGTGTCACAGCAGGTTTTCACCAGCAACGAAAATGATAATCGTATCATTAACAGTGCCCTGCATTTACAAGCCAAAATGAGCCCTAGGCAAGTCATTTTGGTCACTAAAGATATCAACATGCGACTCAAAGCTAAAGGGGCTGGGCTAGGACATGTTGAAGACTATCGTACCGATCAGTTGATCTCTGATATTAAATATTTGTCTAAAGGCTACCATCAATTTTCTGGTGATTTTTGGGATACAATCAAAGCGGTGGATAGTCGTACCGAAGGCCGAGATACTATTCACACCATTGATAGAAAAGTATTACCTGAGGCTTACGTTAATGAGTTTTTGTTAGATGATAGTCAACATTTTGCAGGCATAGTCGAGTCGGTAACTAAAGATAGTTTAGACGTTTTAGACTTAGGCTACGAACGCTTAATGGGGCGCAAAGCCTGGGGCATTACACCGAAAAACATCGGCCAAGCAATGGGCTTACATGCTTTACTCGATCCCCATATTGATTTAGTTATTCTTACCGGCCCAGCGGGCAGTGGTAAAACCTTATTGGCTCTCGCTGCAGCGTTAGAAATGGTTGTCGAACGTAACATGTACGACAAAATCATTGTCACCCGAAGTACGCCAGAAATTGCTGAGTCGATTGGTTTTTTACCGGGTACCGAAGAAGAAAAAATGGCACCTTGGTTAGCAGCTATTACTGACAGTTTAGAAGTACTACATAAAAACGATGAAAACGTGAAAGGCTCGATGAGTTACATCATGGAAAAAGCCAATATTCAGTTTAAGTCGGTTAACTTCATGCGTGGTCGCAGTATTCAAAATGCTATTGTGCTTTTAGACGAATCACAAAACTTAACGGCGGCACAACTTAAAACGATTATCACTCGTTGTGGAGAAGGGACGAAGTTAATTTGCAGCGGTAACTTAGCGCAGATAGATAGCAATTATTTAAGTGCGCTAACATCAGGTTTAACTTACATAGTGGAAAGGTTCAAAAACTTTTCTGGCAGTGCCACGCTTAATTTAGATGGGGTAGTACGTAGTCGTTTAGCCGAGTTTGCCGAAAAAGAACTGTAATGCGATTTCGCAGTGTTTTATTAACCTGCTCGGTCATGACTGAGCAGGTTTTTACTCGTTAGTCTCCCTCGATTCATTGCTTTCAATAGGATCTTTGGAGTAGACATATCAGCACCTTTAGATAGATTTTTTCTTAGTGTCGTTTTTTTCATGTGTATCGAGGAGGAAATCACCTTAAATTAAGTGTAAATTCAGTTAATCTTAAGTTTGTTAAGATACTTTGAAAAATATTTATTTAAAGGCATAGTTCATTGAAAGTTCTTATTATCGAAGACTCCACATCACTAAGGCGAAGCTTAAGGGTTGGGTTATCCAATTTAGGTTTTACTGTCGATGACACGGGCGATGGCTCTGAAGGTTTAAGTATGGTTTTAGCTGGGGATTACTCCTTATTGATATTAGACTTAATGTTACCTTCAGTAGACGGTACTTCGATTTTAAAGGCTATTCGAAAAACAGAAAAAGACATTCGCGTATTAATTTTATCCGCGAAAGATCTTACGGGGGATAAAGTTGAGGGCTTGCTTAACGGTGCTGATGATTATCTCACCAAGCCTTTTTCCTTTGAAGAGCTGCACGTCAGGTTGCTTTGTTTAATGCGCAGAGGTAGTTTGAATGTAAACGATAGCAACATCAGCATTGGTCCAATTACCTTGGACTTACATCTGAAAATGCTGAAATGCGGTGATACAGACGCAAATTTGACCCCCAATGAGTACAAAGTTGTCGAGTGTTTGTTTAGCAATCAAGGAAAAGTGATTTCTCCAGAAAAACTCAGTGAGTACCTTGCCGGACAATATGATGCTATTGCAAAAAACTCTCTGGAAGCCCATCTTTCATCTGCTCGAAAGAAAGTAAAAGCTATTGGTTACGAGCTCCCCATCAAAACCAAACGAGGTTTTGGTTATTACGTAAAGAGCATCGAGTGAATTCCATTCATAAAAAGCTGAGTCGCTATTTATCTATTTCAATTTCAATCTTGTTAATATCGATCTTACTCGCGACTGATATTAGTGTCGACACTTGGATTAGCGACCAATTCGACCGCGCAATGGTTAACAAGGCTGGACTACTAGAAACGTTAGTCAAAGAAAACGAAGATGAACTAGAGTTCCATTTTGCAGGTGAATTTATGCTGGAATTTGAAGGTAAAGAAAACCCTGAGTATTTCCAACTTTGGTATAAAAATGAAGTGTTTGAACGCTCTGATACTTTAGAGTTATTTGAAATTAAAGATTTACCAAGACTAAATGTTATAATTGGTGGCTCTGTTTTTCAAAATATCACACTTCCCGATGGAAGGGCTGGCAGAATGCTCTATACAAAATTTCTGCCTCAAATTGATTCTGAACTTAGGGGACGGTTAGGCTTTACCAGTGAAGAAATTGCAAAACATCAACGGCCAATGGAGTTTGCCTATGCACTAAGTACTGAAGAGCTGGACTACGTACTGTGGTTTGTAGACGTCATTTTTATTGTTACTTCAATGTTAGCTGTATTTGCCGTTAGAAAAATTGTCAAAGTTGTTGTTACTAGGAGTTTGCAACCAATAAATGAATTCAATAATCAACTGAGCAGAATAAGTTTAAATTCTGACAACTTAGAAGTTTCAGTAGAAACCTTACCGCAAGAACTTGTCCCGATAGCGAAAGGTGTCAATCAATTTATAATAGAAAACCATAGTCTATATATGCGGGAGCAACGTATAACCTCTGACATTGCTCATGAAATTAAAACCCCAATAGCTGAGCTCTTAAACCTGAGCGAAGTGGCCTTAAAGTTCCCTCATGAAAAACAAATTACTGATCGTCTGGCTACTGATGTGTATGAAATTTCTTCTCGCTTAAAACATATTGTTAATAGCATCATGTTATTGCAAAAAAGTAGCAGCACGCATGAGTTAACTAAAAGCAATGTGAATGTGATTGAACTGCTCAGCAATATTATCGATAGAGAAAATGTCGATAATCGACCGGTAAATCTACTCCACGATGCAACGCCACTTGCCATTGAAATTAATAAGTTTGCATTAGATACTGTGCTTTCAAATCTAGTCAATAATGCATTTTTCTATAGTCCTAGTGGCACCGCTATTGATGTATTGATATCGAGAGCCGCAGACAACAAAGCAATAATAAAAATATCGAATATCAGCAGGCAGGAATGCCAAGAAGCTGATTTACAGTTATTCTTTGCTCCTTTATGGCAAAAAGACGAATCTAGAACATCAACGGAGCGATTTGGATTGGGGTTAGCAATAGTAAAATCCTACTGTATAAAATTAGGAGCAACCATTTCAGTCTCGTTAGTTGGCCAGAAGATAACGTTTACTGTGTCGCTGTAATAAATATCTCAAATTCATTTTCTCTACTTTTAGTCTAATTTAATAGAGTCGTCTCACTACAACCACAGTTGGCTTGACAGGGGGCAAATAACACTCATTTTTTATTTAACTAAGCTTAGTACCTAGTCCCAATGATTAACCGCTAAAAATCAAGAATTGCGTATTAAATTCGAACCAGTTTTAGACGTGCGCAACAAACTAATCAATCGTGCAAGTTGGCGCTGACTGTAAGTGGTGCATGAGCGGCTGGCTGTGCGATTTTTACTTGTTGAATATAAGCTAACTAGGCTAAAAAACCGGCTTAGATTGACATTTATCAGTTTGAGATAAGCAAATCTTAAGGTTATAAAAATACTATAAAGTCATACTTTTATGAGGTGACTTTATGAAAACTTTTTTGGATTTTAGCCTAAATATTGCATTGGTGCAGACTGTGGTTTGGAACGGTAGGGTAATGTTATTGATCTATGTTTGTGGTTCAACTCCTTGAGTAATGGGCTCTGTTTAATTTTCTCCAGAACAACCAGATACGTTTCATTTTTTTCAATAATATCAAGTTTTTAACTTCTAATAGTCACGATAGTGACGTTGATATTCCTATTATCATTTAATACTCTTTTGAGGCTCATCAAGTGTTCAAAGCTATCAATTTTCTAAACCACTTAAAGCTGACAACTAATCAATTAGTCGTTTATAGCTGCGTGTATATCACGTTCGTTTTAAATTTACCGTTTTTAAGTAAAACAATGGCTGAGGTCTTCGTTCTCGAGTCTTACAGTCTATTTTTCTTAATTTCCGTGCCCATATTTTTACTGGCATTGTCTATTTTCATTCAGTGCCTTTTATCGTTTCGGTGGCTAACAAAACCGCTGCTCATTTTAATGGTTCTGTTGTCGTCTATTATTCTTTATAGCACAGTGACATACGGCATTATTTTTGACTATGGCATGATCCAAAACACAGTTGAAACAGATAAGGCAGAAGCGCTATCGTATTTTAACTTTTCTGCGATAATGTTTTTTGTATCTTTTGGCGTAATACCTTCGGTATTTATTGCCAAAATTCAATTAACCTATCGTTCATTTGTCGGGGAGTTATTCGCACGAATAAAATTACTGAGTGGTTGCGCCAGCGTAATATTGCTCATTCTAACGGTATTTTATTCAAGCTATGCGTCTGTTGGCCGAAATAATCGCGATTTAGTTGGTTACTTGACGCCTTATGCCGTGATTGATTCGACGGTTAAGTATGTTCGACAAAATTACCTCTACCCACCGTTAAAATTCACCTTGTTAGATACGTCACCAACTATTTCGCATTCTGATAGTACTAAAAGCGTTACTGTCTTAGTGCTAGGTGAAACAGCGCGATCACAAAGTTTTTCTTTAAATGGTTATGAAAAACCTACCAATGCTCGCACCGAAGAGTTAGGTGTCGTGTCATTCCAAGATGTTAGCTCCTGTGGTACAGCAACTGCGATATCAGTACCTTGCATGTTTTCTCGACTAAAAAAAGAGAACTACGATAAAAGAGTGGCTATAGCACAGCAAAATGTCATTGATTTGATTTATTTGGCTGGAGCTGATGTATTTTGGATAAGCAATAATAATGGTAGCTGCAAAGGCGTGTGCTCGCGTGTTAAAACGAAGCAAGTTTCTCCTAATAGTAACAATCCATTGTGTGATGGAGAGTATTGTTTTGATGAGGTATTGGTTGAAGAATTAAGAAAGAGACTCTATTCCGTAACGACTGATCATACGTTAATTGTATTGCACATGATTGGTTCTCATGGACCAACTTACTATCGTAGGTATCCGGAAAATAGGCGAACCTTTCTCCATGACTGCAGACGTAGTGATATTCAAAACTGCACTCATGAGGAACTAGTGAATACGTACAACAACACCATTGCTTATACTGATTTAGTGTTATCAGAAATCATTAATGAGCTTGAAACACTGAGTGATGACAGGAGTATCAAAACGTCAATGATTTATGTTTCTGATTACGGAGAATCATTGGGCGAAAGTGGGGTTTACTTGCATGGGCTACCTTATGCCTTTGCGCCACAAGAACAGATAAAAGTACCTCTTATTTATTGGGGGGATAAATTACATCACCAAGCAAAATTAGTCTGTTTGAATAGCATCAAAGAACAACCGATATCTCATGATAATATATTCGATATTTTGTTAGGGGAAATGGACGTAAACTCTAAAATGTACCAACCTATGAATAATCCATTTAATCAGTGTGCTTTTGATATTTCTTTAGCAAAAACAACATCATAAACAATCGCCCAAGGAGTAAATTAATTCGTGTTTGACAATAAAAACAAACCTAAAGGTCTTAAAAGAGTTTATCTGGCAACGTTGAATTCAATTAGAGCATTTAAGTGGCTTATAAAAAACGAAGCGGCCTTTAGGCAGGAGCTCTTACTTTTATCAATAGCGAGCCCAGCTACTTTTTTATTTGATATAACAGTAAGTGAACAGCTGATACTAATTCTGGCGATATTATTTATTTTGCTTACTGAAATATTGAACACCGCTATTGAAGCTATAGTGGATAGAGTGAGCTTCGAGATTCATCCATTATCTGGGTTAGCTAAAGATTTGGGATCTGCCGCTGTCTTAATTAGTGTCGTTATCGCGGTATGTCTATGGCTAGCTGTTCTTTTGTAATTGAACGCTAGCAGTAGAGTCACAATTGGTTTTTGGAATATGAAAATTGTCACTACAACATTGGGCGATATAGATGGCGAGGCGGAAGCGAATCTTTTCAGTTAACGGCCCAAGCTTAATCTTTTTACAGATTCATCATTACGTTTTTCAAGCCTTAGGAGCCGTTGTGAGTCACTTTTGGAGAAGCTTACTGCACAACGCAGCTTAGAACTAAGTTGATATTTGGCTACTGTGATCCTGTCATTTGTCATCATAATTTTGCATGTGCTTCTAATAAGATTACCTGCATCGGGGCATAATTAAGATCTAATTATCAGTTTGACTTAAGTCATTCTTAAGTTTCACTTTATACAGTAAATATCATTTTTATTTCTCAAGTGAATTGCGATGTTTACTGCTATTTACAGCATTATAAGACCTTTTTTTCTATTTTCTGTTTTAATCCTAGCGTTCCTAACTTTGACCAGAACTGGATTCGCGATATGGCAGTTTGATAGGTTTGACGAAACCAGTCGCTTTTGGGTTTTATTGACAAGCGGGCTCCGCATTGATTTAAGTAGCGTTGGCTACTTGTGCGCGATACCAGCTATGTTACACCCTTGGATGTCAAAAACACGGTTTCATGACTACTGGTCATTTGCATTGAAAGTTTGGTTTTTCATTTGCTTAGTGACCATACTGTTTTTTGAGTTAGCGACCCCTGCATTTATCAATGAATATGGCTTTAGACCTAACAGACTATTTATTGAGTATTTAGCTTACCCTGATGAAGTCACAAAAATGCTATTAAATGGTCACTTGGTGACATTAGTTGTCGTGTTGACCTTATTATTACTGGTAAAAAAATTGTGGCAGCTATCTCAGCGTATTGTAACAAGCAACGAAAACAGGCCAACTGCTAATGTAAGAAACAGAATTGCGGCTACTTGTATTCTCGTCTTAGTGATTCTCATATCTGCGAGAGGAACGTTTGGCCATAGACCAATTAACCCTGCCTTAGTGTACTTTTCAAGTGATCCACTAATTAACTCACTTACCCTAAATTCAGCTTACAGTGTTGCTTATGCGCTCAATCAATTTGGTGATGAAAAAAATGCGGCTAAGTTATACGGTAAAATAGATGAGAAGCGAGTCGTCGAACTGGTACGTCAAGGAACAGGTCTGCCTTTTGATAGCTTCAAAAATAGCAAATTGCCATCATTAGTAACACGTGTGCCAACGTATAAAGGAAAGCATAAGAACTTAGTCATCATTCTTGAAGAAAGCTTAGGCGCTCAATATGTATCTTCTCTAGGTGGGCTGCCCCTCACTCCAGAGATAGACAAACTAAATGCTGAAGGCTGGGCTTTAAAAAGACTATATGCAACAGGAACACGTTCAGTAAGAGGTATTGAAGCTGTTATAACTGGATTCACGCCAACACCATCTAGAGCTGTTGTAAAAGCTAGACAAGTCGCAAAAGGATTTCTTTACCATTGCTTCATTGCTTACTCAAAATGGATATACATCCCAATTTATTTACGGTGGGGAAAGTCACTTTGACAATATGAAAAGTTTCTTTTTAGGAAATGGCTTTACTGACATTATTGATTTTAAAGATATTCAAAATCCTCAATTTGTTGGATCTTGGGGAGCGAGTGACGGTGACTTGTTTAACCAAGCAGATATTGAGTTAACTGCGCTTCATGACCAAGGCAAACCTTTTTTAGCTTTATATTTACTTCAAGTAATCACGACCCATTTGAAATCCCAGATGGGAAAATCAAACCCATAACCTATTCCAATAGTCAGTTGCAAGAATATGATGGTAAAGAGTTGTTGCGCCATAAAGCAATTCAATATGCAGATTATGCTTTAGGACAGTTTATCGCAAAAGCAAAGACCCAGCCTTATTGGGAGGACACTGTTTTTCTCATTGTAGCGGATCATGATGCTAGAGCGATGGGAAGAGACTTAGTCCCAATCAACAATTTTCATATTCCTGTAATCATTTTAAATTCCGGCTATGGGCCTAAGGCAGATTATCGCGTCGTTAGCCAGATAGACTTAGCTCCAACATTGCTTTCATTGATAGGCGTAGAAAATCAATCGCCAATGTTAGGACATGATCTCACGAATCCCGCGACCTTAAATCGGGCAATGATGCAATATGCTGAAAATTTCGCATACATGTCCAATAACAAAGTTACCATTTTACAGCCAAGTAAACCTCCTTTGAGTTTCACCTATAATAATGTCGAAAGGGTTTTAACTAGTAGCGATGAAACGCCTGAGTTGTCAGAAATTGCATTAGCCCATGTATTGTGGGGAAGTTTAGCCTATGAAAAAGGATGGTTTAAATTAGAAAAATAAGTAAGGTTGAAGGTAGGCCTTGGAACTCCACTCAATAATGGCAATGGTCTAATGCTTAAAACACATTATTGGAGGTTTCATAAGCACCGACTTTACATGAGAGTGGCTAGATTTACGTGGGAATGCTGCTATAACTGGCACGATGTTTATTGAAAATTCCTATCTGACATGTGGTTTACATATTGGGGAGTTTACTTTACTATCCCTCTTTTGAAACTTGTTCAGATTCAGTGAATTGTATGATAACACCGATTTCAAGAGTCTTAGTTGTTGGCGCTATTCTGATTGCCTTTGTTGGGCAAGTATTGGCGTATTCTGCTATGTCTTGTGAAATGTCGTCAAGTTCTCACGAGTCGCATATGAACATGGGTCAAGCTAAGACGCATCATCATGAAGGAATGGATCATGGTGAAATGAACAAAATCAACAATGGTCAAACTGAAGATTGCTGTGATGTTGATTGTGTTTGTCCTGCAAATGCTTGCTCATCTACGATAGTCCTAAATTCCAGCGTTGACTTGACAGATATTCAATTGTTGAGTGAACCTGTAGCAGAACTGCAATCTAAGCAACCTTATTCAATTTCAACTTCCCTTTATCGTCCACCGATTTTTGCCTAATACAGGATTAGTGCGTCCAAATTTTGCGCACACGTAATTAATTTTTCTGTTAGTCAATATAGCGTCGTAGCGCTATAGATATTTTCCAGCGATGTCTGGGGGCAAAAATGATCAATAAGTATTTTAAAATAGCGGTTGCAATGCTGCTTTCACCTGCGTTTACAAACGCTAATGAACATATCCATGCACACAACCACGATGCAACACCTTTGGAGTTAATCGTTTATAAAACCCCTACTTGTGGGTGTTGTAAAACGTGGATAACTCATATTGAAGACGAAGGGTTCATCGCGCATTCCAAAGATTTCCGAAACATCGGCAACATCAAAACTAAGTATGGCATCAAAGCTAATTACCGTTCATGTCACACGGCAGTAAGTAGAAATGGTTTTGCCTTTGAAGGTCATGTGCCTGCTAAATTTATTCAGCAGTTCTTATCAGAAGAGCATCCTAATGCGATTGGACTATCTGTTCCAGCAATGCCTGTAGGCTCTCCGGGTATGGAAGTTGGAGAGCGCTTTATGCCATATAACGTGTTAATTCTATTTAAAGATGGAAAGAGCAAAGTATATTCAGAAGTTAAGGCTTATGAGGAGCAATTCTAATGAGATTGAATGTTTTAAGCCTTACTTCACTTTCAACTTCGCTACTGCTCGGCTTGTCTGTATTCTCTGCTCAAGCTGAGAAAGTAGTGTCACTAGAACAAGCTATCACCTTGGCTCAGCAAAATGATCCTTGGCTTCATGGGAGTAGGTTGAAACAAAGTGCGGTTGAAAACAGAAGTATCGCTTTAGGTACTTTGCCTGACCCCAAAGTATCACTAGGGATAATGAACCTACCAACTGATACTTGGGACTTAGATCAGGAAGGAATGACTCAGTTAAAGGTTGGTGTATCTCAAACGTTTCCCAGAGGTGATAGTTTAGAGATTAAACAAGAACAATTGATAATTGAGTCAACGACCTTTCCACTGTTACGTGAGGACCGAAAGGCTAAACTAATAAGTCAAGTATCACAGCTGTGGTTAGATGCTTACTTAGCCCAACAAACCATTAAATTGATTGAAGCGGATTGGACGCTTTTTGAGCAGGTGGCGGAAGTGGCTAAAGCTAGCTACTCAAGTGTTGTTGGTAAAACCAGACAACAAGATGTTATTCGTGCTCAGTTGGAAATCGTACAGTTAGAAGACAGATTAACTTCGCAAAAGCAGAAACTAGAAACAACAATCGCTCGCCTTAATGAATGGCTTCATATTTACGATGCTACTAGATTGAATGAGTCATTCAACTTTGATACGCAACCATTAGAGTTTAGGGTTTCTAAAAAGTTGCCTGCAATTACTTTGAACAATCTAATAGTCCTAAAAGCATCTAATTACTCAAGAAATCTATTGGCTCAGGAACTTGCGAATCATCCAGCCATACTTGCCATTGATGTCAAACGCAAAGCTTCAGAAAAAGGAGTTGAGTTAGCCAAGCAGCAATATGAGCCGCAATGGGGTGTTAATGCGAGCTATGCCTATCGTGACAATATGCCTTCTGGGGATAGCCGAGCTGACTTATTTTCTGTTGGGGTAACGTTTGATTTACCCTTGTTCACTCAGAATAGACAAGATAAGCAAGTTGCCGCTTCTATTGCTGAGTCAGAGGCTATTAAAACCGAGAAACTCTTGCTGACAAAGCAAATGATCAGTGCGGTAGAAAAAGAGCTTAGACAGCTTAAACGCCTATCAGATAGACAATCTATCTATCAAGAACAACTCCTTAAACAAATTCATGACCAAGCGGAAGCGTCTTTGACGGCTTACACCAACGATGATGGTGATTTTGCAGAAGTGGTGCGCGCAAGAATTGCCGTGCTAAACGCTAAAATAGCGGCCTTAGAAATTGATGTTGATGCACTTAAAACAGTTGCTCGCATCAACTATTTCTTTTCGCATCCTCAATCTAACTCACATGCTGAGCATAAGCCAATGCACACTTCGCACAAACCTAATCAGCACTTATCCAATCAGCAATTTGGAGAAAAATAATGTCAACGAATACTAAAACACCAAATTTGAAACTAGTAGCCGCCATCATCATTGGGGCAGCACTAGGTGCTGGAGCATTAAGTTTATATCAAGGTACAGGTTCAAGCGGTAATGGCAGTGAAGCTACATTAGCAGAGAAAGAACCGCTGTATTGGGTTGCGCCGATGGATGCTAATTACCGCCGGGACAAGCCCGGTAAGTCGCCTATGGGGATGGATTTAATCCCCGTGTATGAGGAAGAATCATCTGGTGATGACTTTGGACCCGGAGCCGTAAAAATCGCTCCTCACGTAGTGAATAATCTAGGTGTTCGCACCGCACCTGTTGAGCTGAAAAGTATGCATACTGAAATATCAACGGTAGGTTACGTTCAATACGATGAAGATAAGCTAATTCACATTCACCCACGAGTGGATGGTTGGATTGAACAACTCTATGTCAAAGCAGCAGGCAATCCTGTAGAGAAAGGGCAGCCTCTTTATACCCTGTATTCTCCCCAGTTAGTTAATGCGCAGGAAGAACTGTTGATTGCGTTAAAGCGCAATAATAATTCCTTAATTTCTGCGGCGAAAAATCGCCTGAAAGCGTTTCAGCTTTCTGCGGACTTTATTCAAAAGCTAGAGAATACGCGAAGGGTTCAGCAAAACATCACTTTTTACTCGCCACAAGCAGGGGTGGTTGACGGTTTGAATGTAAGAGAAGGCTTTTACGTTAAACCCGAAAATACCTTGTTGAGTATTGGTAAGCTTGATCAAGTGTGGGTTGAAGCAGAAGTGTTTGAACGTGACACGGCATTGATAAAAGAAGGTCTGCCAGTATCAATGACACTGGGTTATTTACCGGGTGAGGACTGGGCAGGTGTAGTTGATTATGTCTATCCAACGTTGAACAGTAAAACCCGTACTCTTAGAGTGCGATTGAAATTTAATAACCCAGATTACCAACTCAAACCCAACATGTTTGCACAAGTATCTATTCACGCCAATCAAGCTGATAGCACCTTACTCGTATCTAAAGAAGCTGTTATTCGAACAGGTAAACAAGACAGGGTAGTACTTGCGTTGGGGGATGGGCAATTTAAATCTATTGAAGTGACGATTGGCAGGGTTGGTATCGATAGTATTGAAATATTAGACGGTCTTAATGAAGGTGATGTTGTGGTGACATCAGCTCAATTCTTGATTGATTCTGAATCAAGTAAAAGCTCTGACTTTAAACGCATGACTCATGATGAAGTGCCTAGTTCTGTCTGGATGCAAGGTGATGTTAATAATGTCATGGCGGGACATCGTATGGTTAACATTACTCATGGTCCTGCAGAGGCTTGGGATTGGCCTGAGATGACAATGGACTTTGATGTAGGTGAAAAGGTAGATATTGACTCATTAAAATCTGGTCAATCTCTGCACTTTGAAGTGAGTAAAACTGACGACGATGGATATGAAATTACTGGTATTCATATCATGAGTGAGCCTGCTGATATGGGTGAAGAAGTATCTTCTGCAACAGTATCAGGTCTAATCAATGCGATTGATATTGATACTCGTATTCTAAATATTAGCCGAGGCCCAATAGCAAAATGGGATAGACCTGTTGCGACAATGGATTTTATCGTCGTGGACAATGTAGAAATAGGTGGTTTCAATGTTGGCGATAGAATTAATTTTACTCTTGAAGCGAGAGATGACTTAGTTATCAAAGAAGTTTCCCTTGAATCAGATGAACAACACGGCCATGAAAAGAAAGCTGTCGTTGATCATTCCAATCATTAAGTGGGAGATAAATGATGATTGAATCAATTATTAGGTGGTCTATCGGCAATCGTTTCTTTGTTTTGTTGGTTACCTTACTTATCGCGTTTGGTGGTTTGTATTCATTACAAAAAACGCCAGTAGATGCGCTCCCCGATCTTTCTGATGTGCAGGTGATAATTAAGACGAGCTATCCGGGACAGGCACCACAAGTTGTGCAGGACCAAGTGACATTTCCACTAACGACTGCGATGCTTTCTGTGCTAGGGGCGAGAACGGTTAGAGGATATTCGTTCTTCGGTGACTCTTATGTTTATATCATTTTTGATGACGATACTGATTTGTATTGGGCGAGAAGCAGAGTGCTAGAGTATTTGAGCCAAGTGGCATCCGGTTTACCGGACTCGGCAAAACCTCAATTAGGACCCGATGCGACAGGTGTAGGTTGGGTATACATCTACGCGTTAACGGATAAATCTGGAAACCATGATCTAAGCCAATTAAGAAGTATTCAAGACTGGTTTTTAAAGTATGAACTACAAACTGTTCAAGGCGTGTCAGAGGTTGCAGCCGTTGGCGGTATGGTTAAGCAATATCAAATACAGGTCGATCCAGATAAATTAAGAGCTTACAACGTGCCGTTAAGTCATATCCAAGTGGCACTTAAACGAGGCAATAAAGAAACTGGCGCATCCGTTGTGGAAATGGCGGAAGCTGAATATATGGTTACTGCTACGGGATATATTCAATCAGTTGGAGACATAGAGAAAATTCCACTTGGTATTAACGAACAAGGCACGCCATTGCGTATTGGTGATGTTGCCACCGTTAATTTAGGGCCTCAAATGCGCCGCGGTATAGCAGAGCTTAATGGGGAAGGCGAAGTTGTTGGTGGTGTTGTCGTTATGCGCTTTGGTGAAAATGCCCAACAAACCATAAACGCTGTAAAAGAAAAACTTGAGTCGCTCAACTCTTCTCTACCAGAGGGGTGGAGATTGTCCCTGTCTATGACAGATCGAAGTTAATAGATCGTGCTGTTGATAACCTTTGGAGCAAGTTGCTAGAGGAGCTTGCAGTCGTTGCTATTGTCTGTGTTGCTTTCCTATTTCATCTTCGCTCATCAATTGTAGCTGTTGTCACTCTGCCATTAGGTATCTTGGTGTCGTTCATCATCATGTATATGCAAGGCATCAATGCCAATATTATGTCTTTAGGTGGTATCGCTATTGCGATCGGTGCGATGACTGATGGCGCAATAGTGATGATTGAAAATATGCATAAGCATATGGAAGCTCTTAATAAGAAGGGAATACCACTAACAGATGAAAACCGTTGGCAAATAGTCGCTAAGGCGGCGAGTGAAGTAGGTCCGGCTTTATTTTTCAGCTTGCTAATCATTACTGTTTCGTTTTTACCAGTTTTTATTTTGGAGGCGCAAGAAGGCAGAATGTTCTCTCCACTTGCCTATACAAAAACCTATGCAATGGCGGCATCAGCAGGCTTGGCGATCACATTGGTGCCTGTTTTGATGGGCTACTTTATTCGAGGCAAAGTTGTTTCTGAAAAGAAAAATCCGTTAAACCGATTATTGATTGCTATCTACATGCCTGTTTTAAAGCAAGTTTTGAAGTTCCCAAAATCGACAATAGTAGCAGCAGTATTAGTGACTATCGTTGGTTTTTGGCCTGTAGATAAAATTGGTAGTGAATTCATTCCGCCTTTGGATGAAGGTGATCTCATGTATATGCCGACTACCTATCCCGGTATTTCAATTGGTAAAGCAAGGGAGTTATTGCAGCAAACAGACAAGCTTATTCGCACTGTGCCAGAAGTTGAAACTGTGTTTGGTAAAGTAGGAAGAGCTGAAACTGCAACTGACCCTGCGCCTCTAACCATGATTGAAACCTTTATTCAATTAAAGCCACAGGAGGAGTGGCGAGAAGGGGTGACTACTGAATCGTTAAAAGCTGAGTTTGATAAATTGGTTAAGTTTCCGGGCTTAACCAATGCTTGGGTAATGCCAATCAAAACTCGAATCGACATGTTAGCGACAGGCATAAAAACACCAGTAGGTATTAAAGTCGCCGGACCAGAGCTTGATGTGATTCAGGAAATCGGCCAACAAATAGAGCGAATTTTACCCGAAGTGTCAGGCACAGCTTCAGTTTACTCTGAGCGAGTTGCAGGTGGACGGTACATCAAAGTTGATATTTCACGTGATAAGGCCAGCCGCTTTGGGTTAAATATCGAAGATGTTCAACAAGTGGTTTCTACAGCTATTGGTGGGATGAACGTGACTCAAACGGTAGAAGGCCAAGAGCGTTACCCTGTTAACTTACGTTATCCGCAAGACTATCGAGACTCTCCTGAGCAATTATCACGATTACCTGTTGTAACACCCAATGGCCAGCGCATTGCGTTAGGTGATGTTGCAGATATCCGAGTTGAGAACGGTCCATCGGGGATTAAGAGCGAAAATGCTCGATTAAATGGCTGGACGTTTATTGATATAGACGGTGTTGACGTTGGTACTTATGTTGAAAGTGCAAAAATACACTTGGCTAATAATCTGGCACTACCAGCAGGTTATTCAATTACCTGGGCTGGACAATACGAATATATGGAAAGAGCGAAAGAAAAGCTCACCTATGTACTGCCATTAACACTCGCCATTATTGTTATTTTGCTTTACTTGAATTTCAGAGCATTTAGCGAGGTTGCGATCATCATATTGACATTACCGATGGCAATGATCGGCGGCCTATGGTTGATGTATCTAGAGGGGTTTAACTTCTCTGTGGCTGTTGGCGTTGGCTTTATTGCTCTAGCTGGTGTAGCGGTTGAGATTGGTGTGATAATGCTGGTCTATCTCAATCAGGCGCTTGCTGAGCTTAAGGAAAAAGCTAAAGATCGAGCAGAATCTATCTCAGATGATGCATATCAAAATGCATTATTGCACGGTGCTGGCTTACGTGTCCGTCCAGTAATGATGACTGTAGCCACAATCATAATCGGCTTAATGCCTATTTTATATGGCACAGGAACTGGCTCAGAGGTAATGAGTCGTATTGCTGCACCAATGGTAGGCGGAATGACAAGCGCTGTGCTGCTCACTCTTATTGTGCTCCCAGCAATTTATTCAATCGTTAAAAAAACTGAAGTAAAAGCCTTTAACCAGAATCTTTCTATGGCGGAGCTAAAAAGTAATGCTTAGCGAAGTTAAGAAAACCATAAATAGCCATTTCAATAAACTAAAATAGAGGTAAATATGAAAACATTAATTAAATTTTTGACCGTAATCAGTGTCGTTTTTAGTAGTGCGGTATTTGCGCATGTGCATCTTGAAAAAAGTGTGCCAGCTAATAATGCAATGCTAATGAAGACTCCGGATACATTGGCTTTGAAATTCAGCAAAGAGGTGCGTGTTATAAAAGTTTCGCTGAAGAACAAACAAGGCAAAGAGTTTAAATTTGGATTCGAGCCTTCCAAAGCAAGCAGTAGTGAATTTTTGTGGAGACTCCTAGGTTAAGTCCCGCAAACTATATAGTGGATGTGACTTTCTTAGGTAAAGATGGGCATAAAATGAAAGATAGCTTCGGCTTTATGGTCCACTAACCAAAATAGGTAATTGTTATGGAAGTGTATATCTGGAATACGGTCATCATACTGTCAAAAATTGTATTTTATATCGGTTTTGCTTGTACTTCGGGGTATACATTTTTTAGCCAACGTTTTGAGTCAAGTGAATCCCATAATAATTTGATAATTGTCGATCTAAAGTGGATAAAGGTTTTAATTGTCGCTGCTTTACTTGCTAATACTATCTGGTTTATAGCTAGTACTGGCGCGATGGCTGAAGAAGGTATTCAAGGTGCCTTTGCCCTAGATATGCTAGACATAATGTGGAACTCGTCTATTGGGGATGGCGCTTTACTGCGAGGCTTTGGACTAGTTTTAGCAATAGTCAGTTTGGCCTTACCTTTCAATTTCAAATCAGTGGTACTGAACAAGTACTTAAAACAAAGTGTTTTAGTGTCTAGCTTATTAACCTTAGCTTACTCGTTCACGTTACTGGGCCATGTTTCTGAGTTAGGCATCCTCGAAAAAGGCTTGCTAACGCTTCATGTACTGGTTATGGCATGGTGGTTTGGGGCGTTATTGCCGCTAAAACTGGCTTGCCAACAGCTAAATTATGCAGAGCTTCAATTGCTGATGGTAAGCTTTGGTAACCAAGCAAGTTTTGCAGTGAGCCTATTATTGGTAGCAGGCCTCTGGCTCGTGATTCAATTGGTCGGAAGTGTTGATGCACTAATAAGCTCAAGTTACGGACACACACTGTTGTTTAAATTGGCCCTTGTAGTGTCTATTTTGGCTATTGCTGCCAAACATAAACTAAGACTCGTGCCACAACTTAAAAATAGTCAAGGCAGAGAGGCGCTATCTAAGTCTATTTTGATAGAAATGGTAGTGGCCCTTGGCATTTTATCTATAACGTCGGGGTTTACTACTGTTGTCGGCCCAGCATATTAGCATTCAAAAATAGGAATTAGGCATTTCATGTACACCGCTTGTGGTAGTGATGATGCTTTAGTGGGTGGCGAATGCTTGCGGGCAAAAGCATAGTGGTACGCGGTTGTACTATCCATAAATGGAAGCGATATTTGACTTATAGAAGTGGAACCTATGTTATTTCTCTATCGCGCCTCATCCGAGTTAGTCGGAAGTGGCGGTTGTTGCTTTCTGAGTTTACCGAAAAAGAACTGTAATACGATTTCGCAGTGTTTTACTAACCTGCTCGGTTATGACTGAGCAGGTTTTTATTCGTTAGTCTCCCTCGATTCATTGCTTTCAAATTGAACATTGCTGAGCCAGTGTTGTGCAGTTGTGCTATGCCAATACCTTTCGTTAACTCTTTTTATTTGTTCAATCATAATGCCCCAAATGGGCATGTAAATGCTTGTTGTGTGGCTGTTTATCAATGCAGGTTGGTATCAGTGCTAGGTGTTGAAGGCCATGGCATTAATTCTGCACAGGCTTTGTTTCGAGGCAGACCATAGTGGTTATGTTGCTAATAATAAAAAGGTAAAAAATGAAAAATGTTGTAATGATCATATTAGGTCTGATGTTCACTTCTAACTTACATGCAGAGACATTCGATTGGGGGAAGTTGAAAAAAGAGCGAATCGACTTGAAACTGCCTTTGTTAACCATTCAAGGTGAAAAGGGCTTGCTAGCGTGTGGTTATGTAAACGTTGAAACCTGTAATAAAACAAACGAAGCTTGTGTCATCGTAACTGGGGTGAACAGTCATGATGAAATGTTGGCCAAGCCCATAGTCGCCTTGTCTAAAGCTGCGACTAATTTAGGCGTGAAAATGGGAATGACCGGTCAGCAAGCACTGGCTATTCTTCGTTAGCCTGCAACTAAGGATTGAATATTATCCACTACTGGCAGTGCATACTTTTTATCTAAAAGTGTGCCTCGCCAATGCTCTTTAGCGTGATTGCTAGCGGTTACCTCTCGAATTAGTTCATACACAACTTTAGCCGCAGCGCTGGTTTTCGCGGGCTCTGACAAATGCAAATATACTTTTCTCTGTAGGTTTGGTTGAATAATTTTAATGGGTCGTATTTGTTTACTTTGCTCAAGATGGAACGTTGAAGATGAGGGGGATATCATAAGCCCCATGCCTTGCGACACATAATGTAAAGTCGTCATGAGTTGACCAAAGCCCGTTTTAGTTTTCAGTTTGACCTTTAGTTTTTCTGCCTGTTTGTGCAATAACTTGGTTAGCGCATCTTCTTTTATAGGGGTAAATATTTCGTAATGCTGTAGATCGGCAAAAGGAATGGAGCCGTACAATGCTAATTCACAATAAGCTGGATTTTGCGGCTTTTGTGATATGTATAAATACAGATCTTCGCGCAACAGAGCTATCGCCTCTGTGGTGAGTTGCTGTTTCTCATCTTCATAACATAAGGCGATATCTACGTTATTTTCAGCCAGCCAATTATTCACTATGTGTGATGGGCCAATTCGAAAAACGACTTCTATATTGGCAAATCGATGTTCTATTTCGGTTAGCAGGTCAACCGATAGTACATTGCAAATGGATTGGCTGAGTCCCACCACAACTTTACCGCCGAAATTGTTTTGCCTGCCCATCAATTCTGACTTAGCTTGCTCGATTTGGGCTAAAATTATTCTAGCGTGTCGCTCAAAAACCTTACCTTCTTCAGTCAATTGCACACCGCGAAAGTCTCTTTCAAATAGTTTTAACTTTAGCTCATGCTCTAAATTAGCTAACTGCAAACTAATCGCGGGTTGTGCTACTTCTACTGCTCTTGCTGCTCCAGTAATACTGCCTTGTTCTGCTGTTGCTAAAAAATATTGTAGTTGCTTACTATTCATAAATTTCTCAAATACTGCTGCCTAATCATAATGTTCGTAGGGCTCTTTGTGGGAGGCAAAAAAAACAACCCACCGCCTGAAGGGATGACAAAAATTGAGTCTGTTTTGTGCTTTGCCCTCGCAATATTGATGCCATAGATTGAAAAAATTAACGAAAAAATTTGACGGGAGGCCAGTATTTATAGGAGCCATATAAAAAATGTAGTACTGCACAATATTAATATGCGTTCTGCGTAGTATTCAGTTTGGATAGCATAAAGTCCTGATTTGAAGTGTGTATGGATACCAATTTAGGAACTAGAAAAAGAATTTATGCTTAACATTACTAGACGACAATTTTTATCATATGTGGGTGCCGCCGGTGGTTCTTCGGCTTTATTAAAAACGAGCTTGGCTCTGGGCATGATGCCTGAAGACAGCTATGCGGGGCCTGTTCAGGTTAAACCCGCAACTGCAGGTAACAAACCTACGGCATTAATTTTAGGAGCGGGGATAGCGGGTTTATCTACTGCTTTGGAGCTGGAGAAAGCGGGCTATCACTGCACCATCTTAGAAGCGTCATTTCGTCCTGGGGGCCGTAACTTAACCGTGCGCCACGGTGATAAAATTGACGAAATGGGTAATCCGCAAATATGTAACTTTGATAAGCAAGATAATCTCTTTTCAATTGCGGTCCTGCACGAATTCCCGGTCATCATAGGCGCCTATTGCACTATTGCAGAACACTGAATGTGCCATTGCAGGTCAAAGCTAACAGCAGCAAGATGGCGTACTTTCATGACGATAAATCCTTAGGTGGTAAGCCTAAACGTATTATTGAATATCACACTGATGTACGTGGATTAATGTCTGAGTTGCTTTGGAAATCTGCCGATGCCAATCAATTTGACCAACTGTTGAGTGAAGACGACGTAGCGAAGTTAATGAAGTTCTCTCGTGCATACGGTGACTTGACCGAGAATGGTAAGTACCGAGGTAGTGGAAGAGCTGGTTCAACTACTGATCGTATGTTAGAGCACTCAGTTCCCCACGCTCCAATCGAATTGAAAGAAATGTTAGACAGTAGTTTTTGGTACGGCGGGCTGTTAGGAGCAGAACTATACGATTGGTGCGAGCCGTTAATGGAACCCGTTGGTGGTATGGATGCTGTAGTAAAAGGGTTCTTAAGAAATCTTGACTCGCAACCTGTATTGAATGCTCAAGTGAGGAAAATCTACAACCGAGATAAAGGGGTAGAAGTGACGTATGAGCAAGGTGGTCAAATGCACACCGTGCAAGCTGATTATTGCTTCAATAACATTCCCGCATATTTCATGGCGGGCATCGAGAACAACTTTACTGAGCACTATCAAACCGCACTTAACAGTATCAAACGTGGTCACCTGTTTAAAATCGCTTATCAAATGAAAGAAAGGTTTTGGGAAAAAGATGGGATTTATGGCGGTATTAGTTACACCTCCGAGCCCATCGCACAACTTTGGTACCCCTCTCACGACATTCATGCAGCCAAAGGTATTTTGTTAGGTGCATACACCTGGAATACAAAAGTCAGCACCATGTTTGAGAATATGTCTCCAGAAGAACGTTTAAAAGTAGGCGCTATGTCTGCTGAAAAAATCCATCCAGGTTTTAGTAAATATATTGAGAATGGTATCTCGATCCCTTGGGCCAAAATGAACCACCAAATGGGATGCGGGATGCGAATGAGCCCGGAAGATTTCGAGCAATATTATCACTTCTTACAAAAACCCGAAGGCCGTCATTTCATGATAGGTGATCAAATTAGCCATCACAGCGGTTGGCAAGAAGGGGCGTTGGCATCAAGTGAGCAAGCGTTACAACAGTTAAATAAATTATTGGGTGCAAACATTATTCAAGGGGGACTTTCTCATGTCAGTTAAGTTTATTGCAGCGTTTTTGGCATTGGCCAGTTTTATAAGCCACGCTGGCACCAAAGAAGCTATGACACCAGAAGGTCTAGAATACTGCACTGTGTGTCATGGTAGCCAGCTAAAAGGCAACGTTAATATCGGCGCGCCTAGGTTGACAGGATTATCCCAATGGTATGTTGAACGTCAACTCAACAACTTCAAAAACGGCATACGCGGCTCCCATCCTGAAGATGCAACGGGTGAAGAAATGATGCGTATGGTGGGAAATTTATCAAAACAACAATTATCTGACATCGCTCAATGGGTTACCACAACTGCCTCAGAAAAACCGAGCGCTAGCTTAGTCGCTGATGTGAGCGAGGGAGAAAAGTTGTATCAAAGCTGCGCGGCTTGCCATGGCTCTAATGCCGAAGGAAATAAAGCAATGGGAGCCCCAAAATTAAGTGGTTTGAACGATTGGTACATCCTGACCCAACTTAACCATTTTCGTCTTGGAATTCGCGGAACTAAAGAAAAAGACATTTATGGTCAGCAAATGAAAGCTGCCAGTAGTGTCGTCACCTCTGAACAAGATGCAGCCAACCTGGCGGCATATGTCCACCAATTAAAGTAAACCTTAGGAGTATTTTCATGAAAAAACGTATTTTATTAGCTGCAGCAACGAGTTTATTTGCAGCAAGCACTATGGCTGACGTCACGCGTCATGCTTTACCGAACAACAGTACTTTCCCAATTTCTCGAGCGGTTGAAGTAACGCCTGACACGACTTTGATTTTTCATAGCGGCATGGTGCCAGGCCCAGTGAACGCTGACGCTGAGAGAGGAAGCCGTGAATATTATGGTGATACCGAAACACAAGCATTGAACGTGTTTAAACGTTTCGAAGCCTCTTTTAAAGAATTGGGTGTGGATTTTGGTGACGTAATCAAGATGCAAGTGTTCATGGTGGGGGATCCGACTATGGACGGAAAAATGGATTTTGGCGGCTTTATGAAAGCATACGTGAAATATTTTGGTACCAAAGAACAGCCTAACAAACCTGCACGTTCAGCTTTTCAAATCGCAGGCTTAGCTGGTGGTCCAAACATGTTGATCGAAATTGAAATGGTTATTGCCAAACCTGAATAACAATACTCTGTGCTGCTGGAGGCTAGTCAGCAGCGCGTAGTCAAAAAATAAATACCTAGTCAAAAAAATACAAATTTAAACATACTAAGGGGAAAACTATGCTTAAGCAAAAAACGCTCAGCAAAGCAATAAAAGCCGGTCTTGCTACCTGTTCAATCAGCATGGTTAGCCTAACTACCGCGAATGCTCAAGATGCAGCAACAGCAGAAGTAGAAGAGAATCAATTTGTTGAAAAAATTGCCGTAACAGGCTCACGTGGCGCACCTAGATCAATTACCGATTCACCGGTTCCAATTGATGTTTTCAGCGAAGAAGACCTAGCGGCCGTGCCTTTTACCGATACGAATGACGTTTTGAAAACTCTCGTTCCTTCATATTCATTAGGCAGGCAGCCTATTTCAGATGGCGCTTCTTTTATACGTCCAGCTACTTTACGTGGTATGCCAACAGATAAAACTCTGGTTTTAGTTAATTCAAAACGTCGTCACCGTTCGGCTTTAGTGCAAACTTCGGGCTCTGGAACACAAGGCCCTGATGTCGCTACCATTCCTTCATCAGCTCTAAAAGGCGTAGAAGTTTTACGTGACGGCGCAGCGGCGCAGTATGGATCAGATGCAATAGCTGGGGTTATCAACTTTGTGTTAAAAGACAATGATGAAGGAGGCTCATTCTCTATTAGTACAGGCCAATTTTACGAAGGGGATGGTGAGCAAATCACCATGGCAGGTAACCTAGGTTTTGCATTGGGTACAAAAGGCTTCTTAAGTGTGTCAGCGGAATACTCAGACGCTAATTCTACTAACCGCGGTGAACAATACTGTGAAAGCTGGGCTTGTGTAGATGTAAATAGTCCCGACTTTTTAAATGGTTTAGATACCTCTGTATCGGGTTACACAGAACAGGGATTTATTGACGGTTTAGCCGATGCAAACTTAGGCGGAGAAGATGTTGTACAACCTTGGGGACAGCCAAACACCTCAGGTACTCGTATTTTCTTCAATACCGGTTACGAAATAAGTGATACGACTAAACTGTATGCCTTTGGTAATTACTCAGCGAGTGAAGGCGATGGTAGTTTTTACTATCGATACCCAGGTAACGGCACCATAGAAGATATTCGAGAAGAAGACGGCTCAATTTATAGTCCTCTTGAAAAATTCCCGGGTGGTTTTACTCCGCGTTTCTTTGGTGATATTACAGACATTTCGTTTGTAGGTGGTATTGAAGGCGAATTTGCTAACGAAATGACCTATGACTTTAGTGGACGCTTTGGTTCAAACGAAATTTCATATACCTTAAAAAACACTATTAACCCATCAATGGGCTCTGATTCACCTACTTCTTTTACACTAGGTGATTTGCTTAATGAAGAACTACAGTTTTCTGCAGACTTCACTCAGTACGTTGATCTTGGATTATATTCTGATGTTTTATTCGCCTTTGGGTTAACTTACATGGAAGAGACTTATGAGTTAACTGGTGGTGATGAAGCGTCGTACACTGATGGTCCATATTCGCTTCCTGATCCTTGGGGATTTTGTGACAATGAAGTAGCCACGGCAGCTGGGTTGGCGGTTATCGCTACTGGCTCTACTTTAAATTGTGCTGATAGCAGTGATCCGGTGTATACCGCAGTAGGCGTGGGCTCAAATGGTTTCCTGGTTATTCAAGTGAGTATTCTGGAAAGTATGAGCGAGATATGGCAGGTATTTTCTTAGATGTAAGCTCGGACTTAAGTGATTCACTTTATATGCAAGCAGCAATGCGCTACGAAGACTATTCAGATTTTGGTTCTGAGCTAGTTGGTAAGGTAGCCTTTAAGTACAGCATATCTGAAGACTTTAATATGCGAGGCTCGCTTGGCACTGGATTTCGTGCACCTACTCCCGGCCAGCAAGGTACGACTAACGTTGCCACTACCTTACCGGATGGTTTCCCGGTTGCTGTAGGCTTGTTCCCCGCCAGCAGTGCCGTAGGTCAAGCGCTAGGGGCGGACCCGTTAAAAGCTGAAACGTCACTAAACTACACCCTGGGTTTCACCGGAAATATTGACGATTTAAATATCACTTTCGATATGTACAGTATCGCTTTGGAAGATCGTTTTTATGCGATATCAACGTTAGATGTATCTACCGATCCGACATCTGGCGAAGCTTACGACAACTACTTAGCGCTTGATGCAGCTGGTGTTGTGGGGGCGAATACTATCGGTGGCGTAAGATATTTCCAAAATGCATTTGATACTACGACCACAGGTTTTGATTTTGTGGCCACCTACACTATGGGTGACACCGTCTTAACCGGATCAGTGAATTATAATTCAACTGAAATCGATAAAGCATCTGATGCGTTAAATGGTGAAGCACAATTTGATGTTGAAAATGCGATTCCTGAATGGCGTTCTGTCTTGTCAGCAAAACACAGCTTCGATATGTTGAGCTTGGTAATCAGAGCTAATTTCTACGGGGCTTACGAGAATGCTATAGCATCTGATGCAAGCTCGACTCAAGAGTATGACCCAAGTGTGTTATTTGATTTAGAAATGAACTATCAAGTTAGCGATAATATCAGCGTTGCGGCCGGTGCAAGGAATATCTTTGATACCTACCCAGACGAAGATGAAGGCGACGAATGTTGTGGTGCTGTTTACTGGTCTGGCAACATGGTTGACTGGCAAGGTGGTTACTACTACGCTCGTTTGAACTACGCTTTTTAGGTTTACCTGCTAGAAAATTAAGCGCAATCATTTATAAGATTGCCTTAGCCCCACTTTGACTCGATAACCTCAGGTTGTCGGGTCTTTTTTGTTACTAGCAGATGGTAAACCGCATGCAGAACTGCCCCCGTGGCTCTTAGCACTTTTGGCTCCGCCTCCCCAATTGAGACACCCATAAAACCTGCCGGGTTAACTAACAGCGTTAACATGGGAGTCCTGATAAGTGAAACTCTTGGATCGTAGCGCTAAGATCTCCTCCCCAATTGAGACACCCATAAAACTACAGAGTTAACGTGGGTGTCCTGATAAGCACTGATAAGCAATAAGTGAAATAGTCCATTAAAAAATACCCTAATATCACTCTGGTCATTCCGGTATGCTTTTTAGCCGGAATCCATGCCTTTAGTGTATTACCCTACGGTCATAAACCTGCCCGCAAAAATTAGAGGGGCTTGGAAAATTACTGTAGTCAGGGAAATATATTTTCTATGGCGGATGCCAGTTCGGCAGTTAGATCAAAAAGCTGGATTCCTGCTAACGACATGCAGGAATGACAGGCTTTGACCGTAATTTTACAATCAGCGCCTTCCCAATTGAGACACCCATAAAACCTGCGGGTTTAACTAACAGCGTTAACGTGGGTGTCCTGATAAGCAATAAGTGAAATAGTTCATTAAAAAACACTCTAATATCACTCTGGTCATTCCGGTATGCTTTTTAGCCGGAATCCATGCCTTTAGTGTATTACCCTACGGTCATAAACCTGCCCGCAAAAATTAGAGGGGCTTGGAAAATTACTGTAGTAAGGGAAATATATTTTCTATGGCGGATGCCAGTTCGGCAGTTAGATCAAAAAGCTGGATTCTTGCTAACGACATGCAGGAATGACAGGCTTTGACCGTAATTTTACAATCAGCGCCTTCCCAATTGAGACACCCATAAAACCTGCGGGTTTAACTAACAGCGTTAACGTGGGTGTCCTGATAAGCACTGATAAGCAATAAGCAGCGCCTTCCCAATTGAGACACCCATAAAACCTGCGGGTTTAACTAACAGCGTTAACGTGGGTGTCCTGATAAGCACTGATAAGCAATAAGTGAAATAGTCCATTAAAAAATACCCTAATATCACTCTGGTCATTCCGGTATGCTTTTTAGCCGGAATCCATGCCTTTAGTGTATTACCCTACGGTCATAAACCTGCCCGCAAAAATTAGAGGGGCTTGGAAAATTACTGTAGTCAGGGAAATATATTTTCTATGGCGGATGCCAGTTCGGCAGTTAGATCAAAAAGCTGGATTCCTGCTAACGACATGCAGGAATGACAGGCTTTGACCGTAATTTTACAATCAGCGCCTTCCCAATTGAGACACCCATAAAACCTGCGGGTTTAACTAACAGCGTTAACGTGGGTGTCCTGATAAGCAATAAGTGAAATAGTTCATTAAAAAACACTCTAATATCACTCTGGTCATTCCGGTATGCTTTTTAGCCGGAATCCATGCCTTTAGTGTATTACCCTACGGTCATAAACCTGCCCGCAAAAATTAGAGGGGCTTGGAAAATTACTGTAGTAAGGGAAATATATTTTCTATGGCGGATGCCAGTTCGGCAGTTAGATCAAAAAGCTGGATTCTTGCTAACGACATGCAGGAATGACAGGCTTTGACCGTAATTTTACAATCAGCGCCTTCCCAATCGAGACACCCATAAAACTACAGAGTTAACGTGGGTATCTTGATGATCACATATTCGTTCAATAGGGATTGACCCTTATTTGCACTGGACTTAGTAAGATCACCAACAACACTAGATATTTATCGGAATAAACTCTCAAGTCATTGTTTAATATAAAATCTTTTAATAAATAAATGAAATTTCAAAAGATTTTAAGTGCAATAAATGCTCTAATTCAATCTAACCCTGCAGTATAGGAACCCTCATTTTGACAAACATACGTATTTTCACATCAACCCTAACACTTTTGTTTTTAACTGCTTGTGGCGGAGGTGGCGGTAGTTCCAAAGACGTCGATACGTCCCCCAAAAAGACTCACTTTAGCATCACTACTGAGGTAACAGCTGGCGGGACAATATCGCCAACAACGGTGAGTGTAGAAGATGGAAATACGACAAGTTTTAACTTAAGTGCCAACAGTGACTACCAGCTAGACAGCGTTACCGGTTGTGGTGGTACGCTAACAGGCAGTACCTATGTGACCGCTAGTATTAGCACTCACTGCGAGGTCAGTGTCAGATTTATCCCAACCAGTAATATTTCTGGCGTTGCTCAATTGGGCCTGATTTCGGGAGCAAATGTGAAACTGTATGAGCTACCGGAAAAGTTACAATTGGCAGAAACAACCACGTCTATTTTAAGCGAGACCTATGGGGAATTTACGTTTGATGGCGTTGCCATAAGAGATGAGCGTTTTTATCTTATTGAGGTCAGTGGTGGCCAAGATACGGATCCTAATGACGATGGTGTGGTAGTTGAGGGTGAAGTAATAGATATAGCTGGTAAAGTCAGCGCGATTGCTAAAGGTGATCAACTGATTGAGAACCAAATAAGAGTCACGGCATTATCTGATATTCAAGCTCTTTTTGTCACCTCAAAGGTTGATGGATATGAGCTGAGCGAACCTTCGTTGTTAGATGATATAGCCGCTAGTTTAATTCAAGATATTAATAATGATGGGCTTGTAAACAGCCTTGATTTATTACTATTTAATCCGTTAGAAAATCAAAGCAGGGTAAAAGTGAGTTATACAGACTTGCTTAATGGCTACATTGACAGCATTCACAACGGTGCTGACTTAAGTCATAAACTTTTTGATTTAGTCAGTCTTTTACCCCCTACAGTAACTATTGATGGTGGCGCTTTTCAGCAAGTGCCATTTACATTAAAAGGACAGTTGTCAAATTACCCACAAGCTTTGACGACCCAATGGTTAGTAGATGGTGAAATGGTAGAGCCTGATAGTGAGCTAGCAATAACCGAAGCAGGCAGTAAGCTACTTACGGTTAAGCTTTTCAATGATGATGAGTTAGTCACTACTGTCGATAAACTCTTGGTGGCGTACTAGTACTGAAGTCGTCGCTGAAAAAGTTATCACTGCTACTGATGGAGGCGTTATCGCACTTGATTTAGATAATGCACCAGACACATTAGCCGGCACAAAGATCATCGTGCCTGCTGGTGCTTTGTGTACAGAGCAAGCTATTCGCATAAATAAAAACAGTGCTGCTATTATTCCAAGTACACAAGGTGTTTCTAGTCCTGTGATCACCTTTGAGCCAGCAGGTTTGCAATTTGAGCAAGCTGTTACGGTTAGCATGCCAGTATTTGAAAATGTAGATGGAATGGATGTAAGCAACTTGCGCATCGCGCGAACTGATGAAAATGGCGTGATTGATTACTTAAGCCCAATTAAGTTTGATGCAGAAGAATCATTGGTTTATTTTGAAACCGATCATTTCAGCAGTTATGTGGTAATTAATAAAGACATAGAAGACGCCCTGACCGATGGCTATGGTGACCCACTTTTGAAAAGTATTGTCACAGATATCAAAGATCGTTTCCCCAGCGAATATTCTGGATTGTCGAATAGCGACTGGTTGAATTATTTGTCTACAGAAATTGCCAGTGTTGGCGGTGATGATACAGCCTTGACTGTGTTCGATGCGTATCAGTCAGTAGTAACAGGCGAAGCTATTAAGAGTGAAATAGATCGAAATGGACAATCTTCTACTGTGTTGGGAGGAGCCTATCAAGGTTATGTTGGTGCTTTTGAAAAAATGTATGGTGTTAGCGCAACCCCTCAGGGTGGTGTGTTAGCAGAGTGGGATTTTGCGCAGAAAATGATTGAGTCACCATTTGACATGTTGTTAGAAGAAGCTGAAAAGCAGTTCTTCAAACACCCAACTTTAACCCGGGCTTATCTGGCATTTAAAAGTGCATCAGGCAACGCAGGTGAGGCCAGTGACAGAGTGAATGGTATTTTTTCGGATAGATTTCCTGCGGATATAAGCGAAACCAATTTAATCAGTAAATTATTGAATCTATATAAAGAAAAGTTGCTCTCAGTTGGCGGTCAAATCGTATCAGACTTTAGTGCAATAACTGTTAATAAACAAATTCAAACTTATTTTTTACTGCGCCAGTATTATTCTTCTAGTTTTTTATTGCAACAGATGCGCAATGGTGACTTTGTCGATGACGCAGGTGAAGGATTAGTGAATGGCTGGTTTTACGCAGGGGATCTAACCCCAGCAGGCTCTATACCCGATAATTTTTGGGAAATGGTTGAAGGTTTGTATCTCAAAAGTGAAAGCGCTAATGTGCAGAATTCCCGTCTAAAGGCATTATTAGATGCCGCCATCGAACTAGAAAATATTGAAGTACCAGTCAATGGCTTCTATATGCAGTCTTATCAGCAGGACAACCAAAATGAAGTTAGTTTCGAAAGTAAATGGGACGATAGTGACGTTGTAGTTTCAGCGATACCTAACCAAAGTTTTGTCCTGAGTTTCACTTTGCAAGCGGAAGGGGATGATCACTATATTAGTACTTTTAAACCTGAATTTCATATTAGTTCATTACCTAAAAAATGCTTTTTTTGCCAAGACGATCTATCGGGTTTAACCTACAGAGTGGTCAACGCCGTGAATTTATATGGTGGTGAAGTCAGTGTCATTGATGTTGAGTTTACTTATGCCGGAAGTGCTCAAGAAATTGATTATCAAATACAGTTTAAGCACAAAGGAACGAGTACTAACACTAGAAAGCTCTCGCTCAAAAGAGAGGCATTAAACTTAGCTCCCACTATTACCATTGACGCTAACCACCACACCAGTTTTAGTGCCGGAACAGAAGTGGATATATCGGCCATAGCTACAGATGCAGATGGCTCGGTAAGTATTGAATGGTACATTTTACCCTCCCATTCAATTAATTACGATAGCCAAGGTGAAAACCTTACCTTTATTGCTCCAGACGTAAGTAACGCTGAGAAAATAGACCTGATAGCCGTTGCCACCGATAATCAAGGTAAAAAGTCGAGTGATAGTATACAGATTATTATTCGACCCAAATCTAGCCTTGCGTTAGCTGATGTGGATAAGTTCTCTAATGATTTTTTGAACGGTCGTACACTTTATAACGTACATTACGAAAATGGGCTTGAAAATTGGTTACTGGCCGTTTTTAATTTTAACGGCAACCAAATGACAGCTTATGTAGACGGGGAACCAGACACCGTTTATTCAACGAATTACAGCATAACACCTCAGGGCTACATTCAATTTAACTCTTTTGAAGGCGACGGCGTTGAATATATCAACGTTGTATCGGCAACCAATGACTATTTAGAATTAGCTTGGACAAGTGATTTACAAAACATCAATAAAACCAAAAAGAATGAATATTTTCTTACAGATTATGATGCGGCGAAATCCTTTTTAGCAAACAAAACAAACTCCGATTCTAAGCCAGATGTTAGCCAAGATGTGCCTTATGTAACTGACATTAGAATGATTGGTGATGCAAGTGGTGGAGTGTTGGTGGTCAAGTTTTCAGAAAATATGCAAGAAGGATACAGTACCGAGGGGAGTTACGTACCTACTTCAGCTCAATGGCGAGACAAAACAACGTTCGCCATGTTCCTAAGCTCGTATGAGCCATCCACTGACATTATTTTGAAAAAAGAAGGATTTCGTTCAGAAAGTGGTATACAGATCGCGCAAGACTATGTGTTTAGCCTGCCAGACAACTAATGCCAATACGTAATAATAAGTAGCCACTCAGGGAGGGTTTACATAAGCTTATTCAAGGCTGAGCTGTTTGAATGAATAACTCGTTATTAAAAAGAGCCATCGTTCTTGTGAGTTCAAGTAACACAGAGCAAGCGAATTTAAAACTCGCCTAAAAGGAATGCCCTAGCGGCTTTTGCCCTTGGGCTCGGTATTTGGAAGGGAACAACCACTTGTTTAGTTTTGGGAGCCGTTAATACAGGCGGTGAAAATTAACTAGACCCGGTAACCTTTGGTTATCGGGTCTCTTTTGTTACTAGCAGATGGCAACCCGTATGTAGATCTGCCCCCGTACTTCTTAGTGCTAACATCGCCTCCCCAATTGAGACACCCATAAAACTACAGAGTTAACGTGGGTGTCCTGATAAGCGCTGATAAGCGACAGAGTTAACATGGGTGTCCTGATAAGCGCTGATAAGCGGATAAGCGTCCTGATAAGCGAAAGCTGGATTCCTGCTAACTACATGCAGGAATGACGGGCTTTGACCGCAATTTTGCAATCAGAGGGCTGGTCTCTTGCAAAGTTGAGCATCCAAGCGTAGTAGAACTTCCCCAATTGAGACACCCATAAAACTACAGAGTTAACGAGGGTGTCCTGATAAGCGCCCTTAATACAGGCAGTGAAAATTAACTAGACCCGGTAACCTTTGGTTATCGGGTCTTTTTTGGGTAGGATAAGTTTATTCGGGAATGGGTGATGCTGAGGCCAATAAAGTATTTTTGACAGATTTAGTTCAAACTTATCTAATTTGTTTAATCTTGACTTACACTTCATAGTTTTTGGAACTTACATCATGACTCAAGAGCAAGCTTTTTTGGCATTACGTCGCTCTATGGAAACTTATTCGCCTCTAAGCAACGAGACTTGGCAGTTTTTTAAGCAAATTTGTACCTTTAAATCGTTACCTAGCCAGTCGGTTTTATACCGAGCTGGCGAGATACCTAAATCATTTTCTTATATAGTAAAGGGGTTAGTTCGTTGTTTTGTGTCTGACGAGAAGGGCAATGAATACAACAAAATTTTTTTTGAAGAAGGTATGTTTCACTGGCTCCATGACGGCATTGCTTAAGGCATCGCCCTCTATACTAGCCTTTGAGGCCATTGAAAATATCAGCTTCGTTGAAATCCACTTTGCTAGTTATAGAAAATTATTGTTAGAAAAAGAAGATCTAAAACTATTTCAGATTTATTATTTAGAACAAAATTGGCTATTGGCAAAGGACGAGCGGGAAATTCAGATAGTGCAACAAGAAGCCACTGAGCGGTACCTTAGTTTTATTGAGAGGTATCCTCAGTTAGTTGAACGCTTGCCCCAGTACCATATCGCTTCACATCTCGGTATTACGCCTACTCAATTAAGCCGAATTCGAAAAAAACTGTAGTTTATCAACCTATGTAAATGAGCTAATTGCTGCGATTAATTATCCTGCGTTTGTCACTAGCCAGTGTTAGTGACGTATAGATAAATAATAGGAGTAATTAAATGAATATTTTGGCTGCTTTAAATTGGCGTTATGCGGTGAAGAGTTTTTCAGATAGACAAGTTGGTCAACAGCAACTTGATGATTTATTAAATGCCACCCGGTTAAGTGCCTCATCATATGGTTTACAGCCCTATAAAATTTTAGTGGTGTCGGCCAAAAAACGACGAGAGCAACTCTTGCCTTATTCTTTTGGTCAGGAAAAAATAGTGCATTGTTCTCACCTAATAATACTGGCGGCAGAGAAGAAAATTGGTGATCAAACGGTCGATCGCTTTATTGCAAAGTATGCTCAAATTAACAATAAACCGGTGGAGGACTTGGCTAAGTTTTCAGATCATATGAAGTCTGCTTTAGCGGCTAAATCTTTATTGCAAAAACAAGAATGGGCTCATCAACAGGCCTATATTGCACTGGGTACTTTATTAACTAGTGCAGCAAGCATGCAAATTGATACTTGTCCTATGACAGGGTTTGAGTCTAAAGGTTATGATCAAGTACTAGGTTTAGATCAGTTAGGTTTGACCTCCTCGGTTATTTGTCCAATTGGTTATCGAGATCAGGAAGATCCCCAAGCTACTCTGACCAAGGTCCGCTTCGATTTTAATGAGTTAGTGCTGGAGCTTTAATATGTTGGTTTTTGCACTATTAGCTGTACTGGCTGGCGCGGCAATTGCTCTGCAAGCCAGTATGAATGCTCAGCTTGGGATGCTGCTAAAAAGTTCTATGCTGGCAACCAGTATCGCTTTTATGGTGAGTTTTGGGTTTGCGGTGTTGGTCACTATCGCCACTACTCATAGGTATCCTCAATTAAGTGATCTAGGCAATGTCCCTTTTTATTTGTGGTTTAGCGGCGGAGCATTAGCGGCTTTTGGAGTGGGTATGTTTTATTTCTTGATCCCTAAGATGGGTGTGGGTGCTGTAATGTCTTTTGCCCTAACCGGGCAATTATGTGTGGCGATATTTGCTAGCCACTTTGGATGGTTTGAGTTACCTATCAAGCAGCTGGATTGGTTTAAATGTATTGGTCTATTAATGCTAGTGAGTGGGGTATTTCTAATTAATTGGCATTCGGCGGAAACTACTCCCGTGATAGTTGACGAGGTGAGCCATGAACTTGAATAAAGCTAATCTAGATAATTTAACCCGTTTATGGAAAAGATATGGTGCGAGTTTAATGGCCAATCAGGGGGAGCAATGTTACCTAAATAATAGATGGCCCTTTCGCGCATGGGCAGAGCCACTGACTGAAAATCTCATCCAAGGCTCTTTGGATGAAGCTTGGTTAAGCACCTTGCCTGTATCAACTATTTTACCCATTTGTCAAAAGACTAGCCAAGCTCGAACTCAAAAGGTTAATCAACAAGTTTACGAAATTGAGGCAAGCTTACTAAGTCAAAACTGGCACTTTAGTTTTGGGCAAACGGCTATGTATTTACCTCTATCAGGTAAAGTGAGAGAACAGAGCGCATTTAATAGTAAATTTGAGATTGAACAAGTCACACATACTCATACTCTTAAGCTCTGGGTTCAGGTTACCAGCGAAGCCTTTGGTTACCAAGTTGATGAGACTGTTATTCAAAGGTTGATAGGGGCTGAGGATGTGCAAATCTTGTTAGTCAAATTTGGTGGGCAAGCCGTTGCAACTGCCTTATTGTTTAAAACTGCTGATGTGATTGGTGTGCATCAAGTTGGAGTACACCCTAAGGGCGCAAGGACAGGGTATTGCTAAAAATTTAATGTTAGCGTTAATCCAACTAAGTAGTGATTGGGGAAATAAATATATGGTTCTTCAAGCTTCAGAACTAGGCTTGCCACTTTATAAAAACTTAGGTTTTATTAGTCAGTTTACTATTCGTAATTACCAAAAAATTATCTAGGCACCCACAAAACTCATCACTGCTAAGGCGCATCTTCCATGAACTAATACAAATTGTTAAGTATATTTTCTAGGTGATTCACGGATAGAGCTTCTTGCTATCATAAATAGACCTAGCACTCTTATAAACCTTACCATAATACAATTTGGTGTATTCTTAACCGACGGTATGGTATGAAAATTTAATAAAAACGATAGGTATCATCCCGAGTCAGGTTAAATAAAAAAGCACCGTCAGTTTCCTGCGGTGCTTTAACATTCTACTTATGCTGAATAGTTATTTAAGCCAGACCTAGAAGTCTTCTCCTTTTTGGTAGGGGATGTCTTTTTGTAACTTATCAAGTTTTTGGCTAATGGCTAAGGGTGAGCCTGTGTTTCGGGCTAACCAGTAATATGCAGTAGGGATGATGAACAGTGTTAATATTGCTGATACTAAAACTCCTGCAAAAATGACCATACCAATTACTGTGCGGCTTTCTGCCCCCGGGCCTGTAGCCAAGACTAAAGGTAGTGAGCTAAATACTGTGGTAAAGCCAGTCATGACTATGGGACGTAAGCGCAACATGGCGGCCTTTTTCAACGCTAGTTCGAACTCGGTACCAGCATCTCGTAGTTGATTGGCAAATTCGACAATTAAAATACCATTTTTGGCTGCTAAGCCTATCAACATAACTAGGCCTATTTGGCTGTATATATTTAGGGTCATCCCCGCGAAATACAAGCCAATAAATGCGCCCACTAGCGCCAGTGGTACGGTAAGCATGATCACCCATGGGTGTACCCAGCTTTCAAACTGGGCAGCTAATATTAGGTAGACAATAGCCAGTGCCATTAGAAATATAAACAGTACCGAATTTCCCGCTTCTTGATAGAGCTGTGACTCACCTTTGTAGTCTACCGATACGCCATCAGGCAATTCAGTATCCACAATGTGATTCAAATACTCGAGTGCTTGGCCGATTGTGTACCCTTCGGCTAAGCTAGCGCTAATGGTGATACTGCGCATCCGATTAAACCTATTGAGTTTAGAAGAGGTCGCGCGCTCCTTGATGGTTAACAAGTTGGCCATTGGGATCAGTTTGCCGGTGGTTTGCGAGCGAACATACAAATTATCGATACTTTGTGGACTGCGATAGTCTGCTCTAAAACCTTCTAATATTACGTCGTATTCTTGCCCTCGGTCTAAAAAGGTTGATACTTTGCGCTGGCCTAACATTGTTTCTAGGGTTCGGCCAATATCACTAACTGACACGCCTAAGTCGGCAGCACGCTCTGTGTCAATATCCACCAAAAGCTGTGGCCAAGTTTCTTTGTAATCGGTGTCTAGTCTTATTAGTTTTGGATTTTCTTGGGCAACTGACAATAGCTTGTCTCGCCATTGTACTAAGTCTTCGTAAGTATCGCCTTGTAATACAAACTGCACTGGACGACCTACACCACGGCCACCAATGCCACTACGCATTACCGCAAAGGCGCGAATATCAGGAATAACCGAGAGTTTTTGTGTAATTTCATTCATTAGTTCAAATGATGAACGGCGGTTTTCCAAGCCATCATCTTGAATCGGTGTGCCCACTACGGCAATACCTGAGCTGCCACCAAAGCCTGGGGTTCTGACTAGTACTCTGCTCACTTCATTAGACTCTAAGTAGGGCAGTAATAGCTCTTCGACCTGCGCTAAATGCTTACTATTTTCTTTGAAGCTAGCGCCTTCGGCAGACTGCATCATGATAAAGAAATTTCGTCTGTCTTCTTTAGGTACAAACTCACTGGGTATGATTTCGGCAAGTCTAACTAAAGCGGCAATGCTGACAATAACGAGTAACGTCATCAAAATAGGCTGATGAATGGTTTTTCCCAGCACTCTAAAATAAGCATGTTCAAGTTTTTTGAAGGTTTTGTCCATCCATGCGCCAAAGCCAGATTTTCGCTCACTCTTTTTTAGCAGTTTAGAGCTGAGCATAGGCGTTAGGGTTAAAGCGGTCACACTTGAAAATGCCACTGCTGCGGCAATGGCTAAGGCAAATTCGGTAAATAAACGGCCTATGTTTCCTTGTAAAAAAACCAAAGGCATAAATACGGCGATTAACACTAAGGTTGTGGCTATAACGGCAAAACCCACTTCTCTGGTGCCTCGATAGGCTGCAAGTAATTTAGGTTCGCCCATTTCGATACGTCTTGATATGTTTTCTAATACTACTATGGCGTCGTCTACTACTAAGCCAATTGCCAAAACCATCGCTAAAAGGGTTAGCAAGTTAATCGAAAAACCTAACGCATACATAATGGTGAAGGCTGCCACTAAAGAAACAGGCACGGTTATCGCTGGAATGAGGGTGGCACGTATGTTCCCCAAGAAAATATAGATCACCAATACCACCATTAACATAGCGATGGCTAAGGTGTTATACACTTCATCAATAGACGCCTCGATAAACTGCGAAGAGTCATAACTTGGTACAATGAAAATGTTGTCTGGTAGTGTTTTTTCTATTTGTTCAATGGCGGCTCTAGATGCTCGGGCGACTTCTAAGGTGTTGGCTTTGGATTGCTTGATAATACCAAGGCCAATCATGTTTACTCCGTCACCTCTAAACTCGTTTTGATCGTCTTCTGCGCCTAATTCGACAGTAGCAACATCACCTAATCTGACCAGGTAACCATCTGCGCCCATTTTTATCGCTAATTTAGCAAAATCATCAGGGTTTAAGTAGCTACGGGCAACGCGTACTTCAAAGTCACGCTGGGTTGACTCTACTTCCCCTGCCGGCAATTCTACATTTTCAGCACGAATCACTTGTTCGATATCGTTTACGGTAATGTCTCTAGATGCCATAGCGTTGCGATCTAGCCAAACCTTCATGGCATAACTTCGGCCTCCGCCTATACGTATACGGGCCACGCCTTCTGCTACCGATAATTTATCAACTACAAATCTGTCAGCGTAGTCTGTAAGCTCCATAACGCTCATGCTGTCGCTGCGTAGGTTGTACCAAATGATGACATCTTCGTCTGAGCTAGATTTAGATATTTCAGGAGGATCCGCTTGATCGGGTAAGTTATTCAGTGCTCGACTGACACGCTCGCGTACATCGTTAGAAGCCGCGTCTATATCTCGCGATAAATGAAACTCGATGCTGATAGAAGACCTACCATTGCTACTAGTAGAAGTGATACTTTTAATACCTTCAATGCCACTAATACGATCTTCAATGAGTTGGGTGATACGAGTTTCGACGATTGATGAAGAGGCGCCCGTGTAGTTAGTACTAATTGATACAATTGGCGGATCAATGTCGGGATATTCTCGCAGCGAGAGCATCGTTACTGCCACTATACCAAATACGACTAACAGTAAATTGATGACCGAGGCAAAAACGGGGCGCTTTATGGATAAGTCAGATAACAACATAACGTCCCCTAATCCTTAATCGTGACTGAAGATAATACATTAACTTGTGAGCCATTTTTTAAGCGCAATGCGCCTTCGACTACTACTTGGTCATTTTCAGTTATACCCTCGGTAATTTGCGCAATACCAGGTTTACGTAACCCTACTGTAACTTCTCTTTGCTCGGCTATGTTGTCTTTCAAAAGGAAAACAAATTGTTTATCTTCGATTGGTACTAAGGCACTTTCTGGTAGTACTAAGGTACGCAAAACTTGTTTTTGCACATTAAGTTGTAACAACATACCAGGGCGCAATTTTAGGTCTTTGTTATCAACCACGGCACGAATTTGAATGGCTCGGGTGATGGGATCGACTCTAGAGGCGATATTAGATATTTTGCCGGTGAAGGTTTCTCCAGGGTAAGCGACGGATGTTGCAGATACTGTTTGACCGCTGTGTACGCTAGGTAAGTGTTGTTCAGCGATGGTAAAATCTACCTTTATTGAGCTCATATCGTCTAAAGTGACAATTAAGTCGCCCGGTTCAACTAAGGCTCCCACACTGACATTACGCACACCTAAAAGGCCCCCAAAAGGTGCCCGCAGTTCAAGCTCGTCGAGCTGCGTCTTAGCGACTTCAAGTTGTGCTTTTAATGCCTTAACTCTAGCGCCTTGTTCGTCTAACAATTGTTTTGAGGCTACGCTGAGTTGGGCTAAGTTGTCGATTCGTTTTAATTGGCGTTTAGCTTCTTGCAAATTTATGTCTAGCTCATTGAGTCTTGCTTGTTCTTCGCGATCATTCAGCTTTAGAAGTAGTTGGCCTTTTTTAACAATATCGCCATCATCAAAATAAATACTCTGCACTATGTCTGAGGTTTGTGCCGTAATGGTAGTGGACTCATTTGCATTTGCGGTACCTAGCGCTTCGACCGTAACAGGAAATTCCTGCTCTACAACGGTATAGGTTCTGACAGGCGTTGTCGTCGACGTTTGCTTTTGCTGTTGCTCATCTGTTGGCAAGTATAAATAAACTAGTAAGCCACTAACCAAAATCAACGCAATGAGAATGGGCGAAAGTATTTTTCCTTTAGACATGAAGAAACCTTTTTTAGGATGTTAAATTTATAAAACGGTGACGCACTGGTATTAGACTAAAGTAGTAGTCAAACCATGCTATTTTTAATGGATTAGTCACGTAAAGCAATAACCACACCTTTTTCTTTTGTATGTAAATGTGTTTTTGTAACAAAAATCGTATTGGAGCTATGGATCGTTATTCGCTCGATGTTTCTAGCCGAGTGGACCATAGCTGATGTTCACCATAGCTAAAAAATTAGACCGGATGGTCGTTTTTGAGATATGCAATCGCGGTGGGGAATAGCTTAATCTTGCGTGCTTTGCGAGAAATAATTCAAAAATGGTGCAATCTTATGGAATGATTTCATAGCTGTACTTTTTGCTGGCAATGGCTTGTTCACTAGAGCGGGCAATGTTACCCAGTTTTAATTCTGCTGGCCCCGTGGGTTCCATTAAAGTGTAGTTAATTCCTTCAATGTCGAGTCTTCGTCCGCGACGGTTATTATTAATATTTATACCCAAAAGAGCATGTTTGGGTAAATACAACATGACCATTTTAACCTCGGGTAGTACTGAGCGAATTAAACTCGCCGCTAGGACAGACTTACTATCGCAATCCCCTTGGTTGTTTGACAATACCAAGGATGGTGGCAGGTATCCTGCACCATTTGTAGTTTGTCTATCTTGCAAAGTGTTGTAAGGAATACTTTGTACCCAACTCAATAACAGATTGACGAATGATTGAGTATTGTTCGTGGCTGAAATTTTCTTGTTTAACGCTTGAGCCGCTGGAGACAGTGATGCCTTGCCCTCTTCAATATAGCGTAAATGATCGGGTTTAATAAATTGTTGGCCAACATGGGTTTGCAGATAGCTAAGGTAATTGTCATCTAAGTATTGTTGGTACGCTTGCGCTTGAGCTACGCTGAATAGTGCGTTGCCATTTTTCAAGCTGCTCGGGTGAGCGGCTAGTGACTTGAACTTCAATATCTTGCCCTTGTCGATAAATATTCACTCTGGCATCTTTGGGGTTAATTTTCCGTGCTGCTTTGTACAATTCAATATAGACATACTGGTTGGCCGAGTTGGCCACAAACTTCTTATGGTGCTTACGATTAACTTCTTGCAGTGGCAATGAAAATGATAGCTGCTGAATCTGTTGTTGCAGGCCTTGCCACTGATAGTTGAAAAGCATTTCTCCTTTTTTTGTTTCCGTATTAAAGACAAGCTGGCTCGCATTGCCGCTCGAGTTGCAGCAAAACAGAGTGAGCACTATTACTAACCGAATAACTTGTTTAGCCAACAGAAAAAAACCTAATAAGTGGATCTAAAAAATAAGATAGCACTTATCTGGTTACTGTGGAATTTGTCATTCTGAGTCGGTGGTGGCGATGATGTTGATGGGATCGTGTAAACCAGTGGTGATGGTTATTTCAATAGGACAACAGCAGATTTGGCAATCAACAATCAGTTGTTGATTGATGTCGTTGTCTAAGTCAACTTCGATGTCATTGACTTCCATACAATAAGGACAACTAAATTCAGAATTGGTCGTTAAGCTCATGATATTTCCTTATATGTTCGTTAAAAGAGATGACTCATCTTTACGAAGCGGCTTTCAGGTAAACCCTGTTGTAACTACAGCATAATGCCAATGCCGCTTGTACCAAGCGCTCCATATTAACAATTACACATACTTTGTTCATAAGCTGATGTTTTAAAAAAGCTTATAGAATGGTATGGCAATTAAATGAATCATTTCGACATTTTTTAAGGAGTATTCATCCGTATGTATGATTTTATATACCTTTTCTTTGTTGCACTTCTGAGAAAGTTTTGGCCGAGGTTAAATATAGTGCTGAATTTAGCAAGGTAAGTTACGTTAAAATGCACCGACAGAAAATTCTATTTACGCTATAATCGGCGCAATTAATTATGAGGGCAATGTGATGCGTGTATGTGGTGTTGAGTTAAGTGGAAATGATGCAAATATATGTTTGTTATCTTTGGCAGATGAAGTGTTTCAAATTCCAGATTGCCGTGCGCGTAAATTAACGCATCCGAAAGATGCAGACGCTGGTGACCTTAAGTATTTTTATTCGACTTTTGCCAAGTTAGTAGAAGATTATAAAATTGATAAGATCATTATTCGCCAGCGTCCAATGAAAGGTAAGTTTGCTGGTGGTGCTGTGGGATTTAAACTTGAAGCTGCCATTGAGTTATTAGATAACGTTGAGGTGATTGTGTTATCTCCCACCGCTATAAAAGAATCATTAAAACGTAATCCTGTGCATGTGCCAATGGCTGAAACAGGACTTAAGATGTTTCAGGAAACGGCATTCAATACAGCGTTCGCCTATTTGATGAAAGACAAATACGATATCTAGGGTAGCAAACGACGGGTGACTCGTTGAACATATCACTATATAAAAAAGCCGTTACTTACTTAAGTATGCACTTAAAAAGTAACGGCGTTTTTAGTTATTGAAGTGGGTATTATTTTTCAGTTACCTGCCATACAGAAACCGTACCACTTACTTCATTACCTACTACTAACAAAGCAACGCCAGTAGGACTATTTTCAGCACTCACAAAAGCCATGCCTTCTGGTGCGCTGTCGCCAATAATATCGCCACCTTCAGTAATATCACGATTAATCACGTAGTCTACAAATTGGCTATCGTAGGGATTGGTAATGTCATAAACAAAGATACCGCCCATTCGCTCAAGTCCAATAAATGCATAGGTTTTATCGCCAACTTTACCCACAGTTAATGCTTCTGGCTCTGGGCCTTTATTTGATGAGCGAGCGTCACCTTCGTTTTCGTCATTGTTATTGTTAAATAGATCACCGTGAATAGAAGCAGTAATGCGTTCGAAGTCATCTCCCGAATCAAATACCACTAAGCCATTGTTATCCCAAATAGTGAATGAACGGGCTCCGTAAGCGTATAAACTTTCGTACTCACCATCATCATCTGTGTCACCTAATTCGCTGGTGACCGTTAGTCGACCAAGAGGGTAGGCGGTAAAATCGAAATCTTCCGGGTCATCGCCGGCTATCGCAGCTAGATTTGAACCTGCTGCATAGTCAAGCTTTCGTGCTTGGGTTTCGTCTGTATATGACAAACAACCATCATCTTCATCGAAGTCTTGTCCACCTGCCGCTTCACATAAATCCTCGTCTTGCTCTCCATCGGCATTCAGCGTGTCGAAAAAGTACTCTCGGGCATCACCTTCGTTAGCTGTGACTAAAAAGTTGGCGTCTTTCCATTGAAAAGAGGCAATTGTATCTGGCATGTACAAACCGTATAAATCTTGGTATTGACCAAAACTAACTGCGCCATCTTCCATACTGTCAATTTGATAGTTGCTCCAATCCTTGTATCCTAAACCTATAATTTTTACGCTGTTGTCAGTTAGGTTAACAATGGCTAAACCGTTGTTTTCTTGCAGGGTAATGTAGGCCATTTGATCAGTAGTGGTAATGTATTCAGGTTCGAGATCTTGGGCTACTGTCGTGTCAATTAGGTTGCCATTAATTGTACGGCCACTTGGATTGGGAAAGTGCATGCCTTGCGCTTCAAGTTCTACTTGTTTGCCATTGTATGCGGCAAAACTTATAGCTGTGGCCGAATCGGCTGGGGTGCCGTCAGTAATGGTAATAACAGATACCGATCCTTCTGGGTCAATACTGTAGTCACCACTTGGTTCACCTTCATTAGCCGTTAGTACCTTACTGCCGTCGGGAGTAAAGGTTACCATGTCTGGTAAATTTCCTACTTCAACCGCTTTGACAAAAGTAGGAGTGGTAGAATTGACGCCATCATAAAATAGTACATATCCATTACTTGCTTTGTCTTCGGCTGGCACGGCTATGGCCATTAAGTCTCCAGACACAGATATACTAGTCGGTCCATCTAAATCGACCCCGGAAATGTCCGTGGGTAATATTAATGCTGTTGTGGTCAGGTTGTCTGCTGTCAGTGGATCGAGTATTGCTTCTTGGCTAATATTACTTGCGTCAATTATTTCAACTGTGGGGTCATCTGCCGCACTGTTAATAGCGTATATGGTGTTAGTAGCAGCGTGATACTGAACGATTTCTGCGGCCCCTTCAGGGTCGCTAGGGTTAAGTTGAATGCGGCCAACAATACTCAAGCTAATACCGGCGTTAGCGTCTTGTCCGTCTGCACCACTAGGGCCCTGTGCGCCATCTTGTCCGTTTGCGCCTGCTATTCCGTCTTGTCCATCATCCCCTTCTAACGCACATCCGGTAATTGATAAACTTATTGCTAACGCAATAGCTGTTTTACGGTAAAAATTGAACTTTGTCACTTAAGTATTTCCTCATGCTGATAGTAGTTTGATGAACAGCATATGAAAATAGCGTGACACTTCTGTGATATAAAAATGATCGCTTTATGACAGTGAAATGGAAAAATGCATGTGTTGTTACAAAAGTGTATTGCAACGCCTAAACTACCTCAGGCCGCGTATAGGGGAGCGTGAGATAGTTTGGGCGAAAATAATGTTAGTAATATCTGAGAGCTTCTACTTTGCCCCAGAATACTCGATAAGAAAACACCGTATAAGCTAGGATACATGGAATAACGATGATCGCTCCATATAAGATAAAGCGCAGTGATTCAGGAGCACTAGCCGCTTGCCAGATAGTCAATTTACCGGGAACCACATAGGGGTAAAAACTAAATGCCAATCCGCAGAAACAAAATATATAAACAAATACAATGATTAAGAACGGTAACCAACAACCTGAGTCATCTTTTAGCGGCAGTTGTTTAAGTACTGTATGCCCTAGATATAACAAGGCAAAACTAACCACTGGGATGATCGCGACAAAATAGGCAAACGGTGCGGTAGTCCAGCGTAAAAACACAAATTGGTTAATTAAAGGGTTGACGATACAAACAGCTAAAATTCCTAAGAAACTGACTTTGCCAGTTATTTTTGCCCACCTAATTGCTTTTAATTGCAATTGATCTGTGGTTTTTAGAATTAACCAGCAACTACCAATCAAGGCATAAGCGCAGGTCACACCAAGCGCGCTCAATCCGGCAAACAAATAAGCTGTCAGTGAGGATTCAAAGCCCATGACAAAACAGCCCAGCATATAACCTTGACTGGCACTGGCTATAAACGATCCGAGCTTAAATATTTGATTCCATCTGTGTTTATTCACTAGTGCGACTTTGGCCCTAAAGTCAAAAGCTACACCGCGCAATATTAGTCCAATTAACATGATTGCAGTGGGAATGTATAAGACTTTTAGAATGGCACTATGGGCGCTAGGAAAGGCAATCAACAACAAGCCAATCGCAAGTACAAGCCAAGGTTTCGTTGGCATCCCAAAATGGGCCTATTGATGCGATCATTTGGTCCGCTTGCTGATCATTGTCTAATGGCAATAGCAAACCTACTCCCAAATCGTAACCATCAAGTATGGCGTATACGATAACAGATAGGGCCATAAGACCAGCAAAAATAACAGGTAAACTTTGGTCGGCAAACATTGTTATGCTCCTTCTTGTGTTTGGGGCTCAAGATTAAGTTGTTGGCGCGATTTTCCTCGGTGTTCATCATCTTGTATTTCTTCAATTTGAACCGCTTTGCGGGCCATTAAAAATAAGGTATGTAAATAGGCACAAAACAATATGAAATAGACGGATAAATACATAACTAAACTAACAACGACATTTTCTGGTGCGATGTCGGTGACTGCTTCTGAAGTTTTTAAAATGCCTGATACTAGGTAAGGTTGACGGCCAATTTCTGTCACGTACCAACCCGCTAGTGTCGCCAGCCATCCAGAGAATGTCATTCCAACTAAGGTGTACAATAGCCCTTTGCGCAGAGGTTTTTTCCGAGCGAGGCGATAGCAAGTAAACCAAGCCACGGCTAACATTAAGATGCCTATACCTACCATCACCCGAAAGCCAAAAAATACGGGAGCAACGGGAGGATGCTCACCGACAAAGTCATTTAATCCTTGCACCTCACCTTCGGGGTCGTGGGTTAAGATTAGGCTGGTGACATTGGGCAGAGCAAGTTCAAAATGATTGGTCCGGTTTTTTCATCGGGTATGGCGAATAGCAATAGTGGCACTCCCTGCTTGGTGTCCCATATTCCTTCCATAGCAGCCACTTTCTGAGGTTGATGTTTGAGGGTATTTAAACCGTGCAGGTCGCCAACGAATATTTGTAGCGGGATTAGAATAGATGCCGCATAAATCGCAGTCTTTAAGGCTAAGCGAGGGGCTTTTTTATTGTCGCCATGAAGTACGCGGTATGCCGACACGCCAGCAATTAGAAAAGCTGTGGTGAGTCCAGAGGCCAGTAATACATGGCTTAGTCGGTAGGGAAATGATGGATTGAAAATAACATCCCACCAATTGCTGGCATGTACTATGCCATCATGTATCTCATAGCCTGCCGGTGTTTGCATCCACGAATTTAAGGCAAGGATCCAAAACGCTGACAAGGTGGTGCCTACCGCCACTAGCAATGTCGCTAAGGTATGCACCCAGTTGGGGACACGGTGAATACCAAATAACATTATCCCTAAAAATGTAGCTTCTAAGAAAAATGCAGTAAGCACCTCGTACCCTAGGAGAGGCCCGGCGATATTGCCGACGCGTTCCATATAGCCTGGCCAATTGGTGCCAAATTGAAATGACATAGTAATGCCACTGACCACGCCTATGGCAAAGGTGAGTGCAAATATTTTGACCCAAAAGCGATAGGTTCGCATCCAGACCGGATGACCGCTGAGGTTGAAGCGCGCTTTAAAGTAAAATAAAAACCAGCCTAAAGCGATACTGATACTTGGAAATAAAATGTGAAAACTAATGTTGGCTGCAAATTGTATGCGAGACAACAGAAAAACGTCATCCATGTGATACCTCTTTGAGAAGATTGAGTAAGCTTGCGAATGGTGAAGGTAAAGCCAGGGCTACCTAATCATTCATTAGTTCGTTTGAGCAGTTTTTCTTTTATATCTAGCACCTTGCCGACACCTGAGCCTAGCTTCATTAGCGTATTTAGTTTTTCTGGACTCAGGCGCTGCAACTCACTGGACCATTTGGTTATTCCCTCGAGTAAGTCGTGCACCTCTTGTAGTTTAGCTTGAGCATGTTGCTCATCTTCATTGGCTGGGGTATCTAACAAAATATCTCTGAGTAGCGACAAGGTGGGGTCCATTTCGCGTTTGCGGCGCTCTTCAAATACTCTGTTAGCCATGTCCCAAATACTGCCACTAGTATGATAGTAGTCTTTACGATCAGCTGGTTTATGATGAGTTTGTATGAGTTGCTAAGGATTGTAATTCTTTTAAGCCCATACTCACATTGCCGCGAGAAATACTCAGTGCTTCGGCAATTTGATTGGCACTAACCGGCGCTTTGCTAACTACCAATAATGCATACATTTGCCCTACGGTACGGTTAAACCCCCAACGGCTGCCCATTTCGCCAAAATGCATGACAAAGGTTTCGATCATAGGTGTCATGGTCATAGTTACGTTTCTTTTGAAGTTTCAGTAATTTCTGAAAGTTTAGGCTTTATTCGCTGGTAGTCAATGAAAATTTGCAACTAATCGCTGATATGGCGTATTGCACAGATTTTACATTTAATAAAATTGGTATATGGAGTAACGAAAAGGCGTAGTCCTAAGGATGAGCATTCAAAAAAGTTAGCTGTGAACCGGTCTGGTAGTAAGTCGTTAGGTATTCAACAGTCAGCTTTTATTAACTCCGCTTTGGGTCAATTGCTGTAAAACCGCTTCTGGTTCAGTTAATCCATAGCGCAACTTTATTGTTTTGACTAAAGAAGGGTGGGTCAGTATGAAATGGTTAATTTGCTCAACAAGCTTTATTTGCTTGATGGTTGATAACTTGAATTCAACTACTGAGTGGGGCAGTGTTGGGTCAAATACTAAGGTATTAAATTCAGGAGTGCTTTGTTGTTGATTACGGCTGACATAATAATCAACTTCAGCGGCATCTACTCGACCTAAGAGCAAAAGTTGCAATTGTGCTTTAAGCGTTGCCACCGGAATCAGTGTTAGTGCATTTGCATCAATGGCGTCTTGCCATCCTAGTTGTGGTGTAAAACCCAAAGAACCCCCAAGCGTTTGATATTGGCTGCGTCCTTTCTCAAATCAGCTTTATTCACCATAGTACCGCCTATTGTGCGTACTATGGTGTGACTATAATATTTTCCTTTGGCAAAAATATCTTGATTATTAAATAAGGGATTGTCTGGATAGATTAAATCTATGCGGCCTTTTTCTAACTCTCTTTGTAACCTAAGAACAGGCATGGGACGGTATTCAAATTGATGTCCACTGAATGCACTGAACTCTTGTAAAATAGTGTGGATCAGGCCCTTATGTGTGCTGGACTTAAAATTGTAATGAGGGTAATAGTTGAAATTTTGGGAGGCAACAATGTACTTTTCGGCGTTAACTGGAAAATGCCAAAACAAAATAAATACGATAATCAACTTGCGCATCAGAGTGAGCCCTCCGCTAAGGGATAAAGGGATAGTAGTTTACCACAATTCTACGAAATCTCTTACCTATACCAAACAGTATGGATAGGTATTAATGTAGCTAACACTGTTTCATATAACCACTATTTGTGAATTATATAGGCAGTGAATTGCCTGAGTTAGCACACGATTCGGGGCAGGGCCGTGGGGTTACAGAATACATGAGGGGGAGCAAATGTGCTGTCGCCAGCGATAAGTTACCTCTGGATACTTTTGAATAAAGGGGCCGTTGCGCTACAAAAGTTGATAACAACGAACTGTTTTGAAGTAATAGTTCTGTCACTTAAATCGTGTAATATGTAGGGGTTATGCTTTGTGTTAAATTAGTTGAAATTAATTCGACGTTAAAATGGTCTAGCAAAGAGCAATGATAATTATGAGTAAAAACAGGTAACAGATGCCCCAGAATAACATAGAGCTAAGTAGCTTATTAGAAACAGTTGATCAAGCGAAAAGCTTTTTGCTAGCGCTAGATGAAAAGCAATATAACACAGTCATTGCACCGCATTTTTCAAGTAGTGCCGGGGCACATATGCGACATATCATTGACCACTATTTGGCGTTAAAAGATGGCGTTGCGAGTAATGTTGTTAACTACAATAAACGTCATCGTCACTCTAATATTGAAACTAGCCCACAAGCGGCTTTAGAAGCTTGGCAAGAAATAGGTGCGTGGCTAACTGATATGGCTTTAGAAAATGCTGATATGTCTTTAACCATTGTTTGTGAAACATCGGTAAATCAAACACAAAATAGTCATTCACAGTCAACGCTTGCTCGTGAATTGGTATTTGTGTCAAGCCATGCGATACATCATTTTTCTTTGCTGGCCGTGATGAGTTCTATATTTGGTAGTAAAACCAATAGCCAATTTGGTGTCGCGCCAAGCACAGCTACATACCTACGAAAACAAGCTTAGCCCCCATATTTTCTAGCTATTCGAAATTCTTCGTTTAGCTAGTTTGGTGGCAGACGGCTGGTAATTTGTTGTTAAAAAACAGATAATACTGGGCAAAATTTTGCTGTGCTTTACCGATCGTACTCTGCTGCGATTTACCTAAGGAAACTCCCTATGAGTGATTTACCCCATTGCCCACAATGTGATTCAGTCTATACCTATGAAGATCGTGATATGTTTATTTGCCCAGAATGTGGGCATGAATGGCCACAATCAGGGGAATTGGATGAAGATGAGAAAGTTATTAAGGACGCAAATGGCAATATTTTGCAAGATGGCGATACTATTACAGTCATTAAAGATTTGAAAATAAAAGGCTCGTCGTCAGTGGTGAAAGTGGGCACTAAAGTTAAAAACATCCGATTAGTGGATGGCGATCACGACATAGATTGTAAAATTGATGGTATTGGTGCTATGAAATTAAAATCTATCTTTGTGAAAAAAGTATAGGATCAACACCTTGCTTCTAGCGACTGCTCAGAAGCTAGAAGCTAAGATAAAACGAGTATTATTAGTGTAAATAATGCTCGCTTCATTCTCTCACTTGTGACAAATAATCCGGTTTCTATACTGCGTCTTTATATTTCTGCCAGCCTTCGGCTAAATACAGTTTGAGTAGTTTATCTGGAGCGGAAGGTAAATCTACACTGAGTAACAAGCCTATAGTGTGTCGTTAAAGTTTCTATCTAAGCCTAAACTATGGAACACCGCTCCCAACTTGTTGTAGTGCTTTAGTAAAATTGGTACATCTTTGCCGTCAGCTTCTAGGCTTTTAAGCAATGCAGTGACATGCTCTTTTAGGTTATGTTTATTGGCTAGATCAGTAAACTCAGGGTGGAAGTCATAATCGAACGGGTGTCGACAGGTTACTGTATTGGTCGGGGTGATCATTGCTTTTTCGATGATAGCGACACTTCGCATATCGTATAATTTGCTGATAGAGACCGTGCCATATAGTGTTCGATATTGTGGAAATTTGCAGACAAAGGCACCGATGCCTCGCCATAATAAGAATAGACCTTGAAAGCTTCTTTGATATTCCGGGATTAAAAAAGACCGGCCCATTTCCAAGCAAGGTTTTTGCCGATTGATAAAATCAGCCGTAAAATTAAACATTCTATGTAGGTATAAGTTTTCTAACTTACCGTCGGCCAATAATCGGTCGGTTTGGCCCATTCGATAGGCTCCGATAATTTGCCCAGTGTCTTGTTTAAACACGAACAAATGAGTGTAAGTTGCATCAAATTTGTCTGTGTCTAGCGGTTCACCACTCCCTTCATTGTGCTCTCTAAATACCTGTTCTCTTAACCGAGCAATCTCATTAACTGTTTGTGGTAGCTGATGTTGAAAGCCAAAGTATACAGACAAACCTTTATGGTCAAGAAGGTGTTGCTCTGTAGGCAGCTGTGCGACTTCTTGCAAAATCACTTCGCCGTTCACTTCTGGAGCCAGCGGCTGTAAATGAGTGACAGGGTCTGGGGCCCAATCTCTTTTATATTCTGGTGCAAGCAAATAAGTATTCGCGCGTAATATTTCTGTTTGGGTTTTTGTATCAATACCTTTTGCATAATGCTTAGCAGTAATGGGATAACCAGCGGTAATGGTAACGCTTGCATTGCGCTTATTGAGTAACTCTCGCGGCAACATCAGCATACGTAAGCGGTAATAAATGCGACCTAATCGATGAAACAGAAGACTATTGTGACCACTAACGAAAATGGGGACATAACTGGCCAGAGCCCGGCTAGTAATACTGGCCACCAGTCGATTCCAAGATTCGTCGACTATGCGCTTGGAGTCTGATTGATAGTGACTCACACTGCCGGCGGGGAAAATTAGTAGTGCGCCACCTTGCTTGACATGTTTTAAGCATTGACGAATTGACGGGGCATTTTCAGGATCATTCTCAGACAAAGGGTTGGTGAAAATAAAGTAGTCTTGTAGTTCTGCAAATATTCTTAAACCTTTATTGGCCATAACTTTTATGTCTGGCCGAACTTGTTCGATTGCCCAGGCTAATGCTACGCCTTCAATGCCGCCAAAGGGATGGTTGCTAGCGAGCACTACAGGCCCCGTTTTAGGAATTTTATGTTGTAATTCTTCTAAGCCTTCGAGTTGGATATTGAGTCCATCTAACAGGCGTTTAGCAAAAGTTGTTCGATCTAACCCATGTAAGTTGTTTTCAGTGTAAAGATCATCAAGTTTTTTAATGGCTAAGATGCGATCCAGTAGCTTCAATAATAGAGTGTTGAAAAGGTTCTTTTTATTGTTTGGTACTAAATTCAGCAGGCTGATAGCTGCAGGCATAAACGTTTTCCGGAAATATTCAGTATTGTTAGTTTGCTTTAATTGACAGGGAAATTCAGCTTTTTATTGCCCACTTAAGGCAAAAATACTGTATTTGATGAGTATCATAAAGTTCAATTGAGCTTAGTTGATACTCATCTTGGTTAGACGGGCTAAATGGGGATTACACTTTAATTAACATGTCGGCATAAGATACAAAGTGGGTTGCCCAAGCTTGCATTAGACGATCAAAGCGACTGAAGTTAATTGCGTTGTCGGTTTCAATGAAATGGTTCCCTATGCCGCCTGCAATACCTATGTCTTGAATTTCGAGAATAGTAAGGCTATCAGTTCCTTGCAGTACGAGGTCGAGGGAAGACTGACCAATTTGTTTAACTAAGGTATGCTCTCTGCTTAGTTTTTGCGGTCCGTAGATATATAAATCAGTTATCTTTGCAGAGAGCATTAATATGCCTTCCTCTGGGCTTTCAAATACTTGCCATCCTGATGTTTTTAGTTGTTGTTTAATACGTTCCTCGAGTGCTTGACTGTAGTCTCGGATCACTCTTTTTCGATAGGCTTTTGTGGTGACGCCCTTAAATTCTCGCTCCCAGCTTCTCGAAAAATTTGCTTCAACTGGGCTTACATAGATTTTCTTGCTACTGGGAATGCTGGCTTTTTCAGCAATACGTAACACATCAAAATGCGGATTTTGAATAAGTTCTGATAGGTCGGCAGTGGTCTTAGCTGAGGATAAGTGGCTGATTGCGGCCATGTATACGATTAAGCCCCACCTGATAGGTGTCACTAACAGTTTGCGACCAAAAATTTGAAGGATTAGAAAATCGAAGTTAAAGACTCTCATTTGGATTATCTCCTATTGTTGTCTGCAGCTTTCTCACAGTGCTCAGCTGTTTTATAAGATTTCAGTAGTATAGTAAAAATTCAATAATTGACCGGAAAGTGTTAATATAACGACGCTTTAGCTGTTTATGTTTATCCCCCGCTTTATATTCTTGAGTCTTCATTGCCTGTATACATTCGAGTTGATAAAAATTGAAATTAACAGCGCTAATACAGAAATATTAAAGAGGTTAAAATGTCTGTTGGATTGGATTTTGGCACGGCGACGTGTTCCGTGTCACATGTTGTAGAAAATAAGGTTCGGTCTATTGCTTTGAACGAGGGAGAAATATTTATTCCTTCTACATTATGTGCGCCAAGTAGAGAGGCGATAACAGAATATTTGTATCGACATCTAAATATTTCCCCAATGAGTGAAGTAGGGGACAAATTGCTGCGGGGCTCGATCAACAAAAACAAAACGGAAGGTCTTGATCTGATCCCAGATGATATTCGATTTGGTAGGCAAGCAACGGCGTTGTATTTAGAAGATCCTACCGATTACTATTATGTGAAATCTCCTAAGTCTTTCTTGGGAATTCTAGGTTTAGATGATATTCGCTATACGATATTTGAAGATATCGTTTGTGCCATGATGGCCAATATAAAACAAAATATTGAAGCGTCGTTAAATAAACAAGTGGATGAAACCGTGATTGGCAGGCCAATCAATTTCCATAGCAAAGGCGGAGAAGAATCGAATATTCAAGCTGAAAATATTCTACGTAGGGCGGCAAGTAGAGCGGGCTTTAAACATATAGAGTTTCAATTTGAACCAGTTGCAGCAGGTTTGGAGTACGAGGCCAACTTAACCTCTGACAAAAACGTACTGGTGGTCGATATTGGTGGAGGAACCTCTGACTGTTCATTAATTCGAATGGGACCAAGTTGGGTAGGAAAACAACAACGCTCGGAGTCTTTGTTGGGGCATGCAGGTAGTTTTGTGGGCGGCAACGATCTAGATATCAACCTTGCAAGCCAGAGTTTTATGTTTGAATTTGGTAAAGACACAAACTCAAAATCAGGATTACCTATGCCCAATATGCCATTTTGGGAGTGTATTGCTATTAATGACGTCGTAGCGCAAAAAACATTTTATTCAAGGTCAAATTTGCGGACTCTCAAGGCTATGCAGTCCTCGGCAACGCAACCTGATAAATTGGCTAGGTTGATTGAAGTTTACCAAAACACGCTGGGTCACAGTATTGTGGCTGAAGCCGAACGAGTGAAAATAGCACTGTCAGATTGTGGTAATTATACTGCGACTATCCAATTGCCATCCGACAGCCTTTCTATTCCTGTCTCTTTGCAACAGATGGAAAAGTCGATTTACTGGCCTGTTCGCAAAATACAAAAGCTTGTCAAAGAAACGCTCGCTCAAGCTGCAACTCAGCCGGATGAAATTTTTATTACCGGTGGTTCGGCTCGCTCGCCTATTGTAAGAGAGACTATTAAATCGGTTGTTGGGGATGTGCCCATTGCGAATGGTGACTATGTTGGATCGGTTACCTCTGGGCTTGCTAGATGGGCAGACCTTTGTTTTGGATAAGAAGTATCGTGTAAGCTAAACAATCCAACGCCGCTAGACACAAAAAGAGCGTTATCCAGAGGTTCGGCTTATCCGGGTTGCAGGTAAATATACAAAAATACTCCAAGCACTCGTTATTTTGTGGTGGAAATTGAGGCATAATAACAAATAATTACTTTAGCTTTAGGCTACACGTTTTTTAAAGGGGTACACATGCAACAAATTACTATCACCACACCTGACGATTGGCATTTACATTTTAGAGATGGCGAATTACTGAACGAAACAGTACCGGCTACTGCTAGATGTTTTGCCCGAGCGATAGTCATGCCTAATCTAGTGCCACCGGTTACCAATGCTAAAATGGCTGTAGATTATAAAAAACGCATTATGTCAGCAGTACCAGATGGTAGTGAGTTTGAACCATTAATGACCTTGTTTTTAACCAATCAAACAAGCGTTCAAGATATAGCTGAAGCAAAACAAGCTGGCGTAATTGCCGCTAAATTATATCCGGCTGGCGCCACGACTAATTCTGAGCAAGCGGTTAGTGCGATTGAAGCTATGTATCCAGTTTTTGCAGAGATGGAAAAGCAGGGGCTACTGTTACTTATTCATGGAGAAGTTACCCAATCTCATATCGATATATTTGACCGAGAGAAGATATTTATCGATTTGTATTTGAGTAAAATTGTCACGGCCTTCCCTAGTTTGAAGATAGTGTTTGAGCATATCACTACTTGCGAAGCAGCTGAGTTTGTCACGTCTAGCTCTGATTTTGTAGCGGCCACTATTACTCCTCAACATCTATTGTTGAATCGAAATGACTTATTGGTTGGGGGAGTAAAACCTCATAATTATTGTTTGCCGGTTTTAAAACGTGACATTCATCAACATGCTTTGCGCCAAGCCGTTGCGACAGGTTCGGCTAAGTTTTTCTTGGGTACAGATTCTGCGCCTCACGCAAAACATGCTAAAGAATCAGCTTGTGGTTGCGCTGGATGTTATAGTGCCTGGAGCGCGTTAGAGCTTTATACTCAGGTGTTTGATGATTTGAATGCATTAGATAAGTTGGAAGGTTTCGCTAGTCTTCACGGCGCTAACTTTTATGGCTTACCGGTTAATACGGGGACGGTAACTTTAGTTAAAGAAAGTTGGCAAGTACCTGATTCAGTTAGTTTAAAAAGTGGTGAAGCCATTGTGCCCTTTTTTGCTGGGCAAACCGTTAATTGGAAAATAGCGTAAGTTATTTGGCACGCACCGTGTGTAAAATTATGATATGAATTCGTCTTGTTTCAGAGTGAAGTGTATGTTTGCTGTAGCCCAGTTATGCTGGGCAATATTGTTAGCGAATAGTGCGCTAGCAAAAGAACCAACTGCAACCGATAAAAGTCTGCGTTTGGCGGTGATTCATATTGAAGTCCCGCCGTATATCTATACCGACGAAAATCAGGAATATAAGGGTATATATCCATTAGTTGCACAAGCTTTGGGGCGAGAAATGGGGTTGCAGTTGATTTATGTACCTACTGCGAGGAATGGTCTAGAAGAGCTTATATCAGAAGGCAAGGCAGATTTAACATGGTTATCTCCGAATTGGGTGAAAAATACTCAAGATGCAAACTTTATTTTTTCTGATCCCATATTAGTGCATCGAGAATTTCTATTTAGTTTTGTACCTTTTGATAGCAGCAAAGGCATATCTGACTGGTTAGATAATAAATCAGTATGTGTTAGACAAGACTATCAATACCCTTCGTTAAAACCATTTTTTGATAAAAAAATAGCGCACCCAATAGAGGTGTCAAGCCAAACACCTATGATGAATTTATTTAGAAAAGGTCGTTGTGACTTACTTTACTCCGATGAGTATCGTGTTACTATGGATGAGTCAACGGTTAAATCTGAAACGCAAAATTTGGCGTTCTGACTTATCTCTTGAAGACGCTGATTTGAGTCTTATGTTTAATCAAAAGTGGCGGGGAAGAATGTCCGAGGTGAATCAAGTTATTGCTCAGTTAAAACGCTCTGGGGAGCTTGATGCTATGCTGAAAACTAGCTTAACTTTCAATCCCTAGATTTAATTTCATTAGTAGCCAATAACGTTAACTGATAAAGCAAACAAAAAGGTTAGAATATATTCGCCTATCGCTTGCTCCTCTGTATGATAGTGGGCCTGTTAAGTATACTGTTCGATGATCGTTGTAGATAAAAGAGAATAACTATGAGCCAACTTGTAAGTTGTCAGATTGAAAATAACATTGCTACTATCGTTTTGCAAAATGGTAAGGCTAACGCTATTTCTCATGCAGTCATTGAGCAACTTAATCTCGCCTTAGACAAAGCCGAACAGCATAATGCGGTGGTAGTATTAACTGGGCATGCGGGCATGTTTTCTGCGGGGTACGACTTGCAGGTGATGCGAAAAAGTTGGCAAGCGGCTAAGCAATTGGTTGAGCAAGGATCAAAATTGACCCGACGTATGTTGGCTTTTCCTACCCCAATATTGGCCGCCTGCAATGGCCATGCGGTGGCAAAAGGAGCTTTTTATTACTAGCAGCCGATTATCGTATTGGTATAGCGGGTGATTTTAAGATTGGTTTGAATGAAGTTGCCATTGGTATACCCATGCACTATGCAGGAATCGAATTAGCGCGGTCTAGGTTAACGGCTGTGTACTTCAACCGCTGCGTATTGTTGGCCGAAATGTTATCGCCAGAGCAAGCCCTATCGGCCGGATATTTAGATAAGGTAGTGGACGAATCTGAACTTTTGTCCACGGTAACTGGTGTTGCGCTAGCTATGACCACCCTTGATATGCCAGCACATAGGCAAACCAAATTAAAAGCACGGGCAACCTTGTTGCAAGTGTTAGATGAATCCATCCTAAAAGACGCCAGTTAATTGTAACGCGTTTTAACTAGATAAATATTGAGATAGTTTTGAATAAAGAATTTGCTTCACTTGGCTTGAAAAATGCGTTGTTAGATAACCTAGAATCTATGGGATTTAAGGAGATGACTGACATTCAAGCGATGAGTTTACCGGCAATTATCGACGGTAAAGATGTGGTAGCTAAAGCAAAAACCGGCAGTGGTAAAACCGCAGCTTTTGGTTTGGGGCTGTTACACAACCTCAATGTTCAACGTTTTCGTGTGCAAGCCTTAGTAATGTGTCCCACACGTGAACTTGCCGAGCAAGTTGCATTAGAAATCCGCAAATTAGGCCGCGGTATTCATAACATAAAAGTTCTGACTTTATGCGGCGGAACCCCTATGGGGCCACAAATTGGTTCGTTAGAACATGGAGCCCACATCATTGTTGGTACGCCCGGGCGAATTATGGATCATCTATTTAGGCAAAGGCTAGATTTATCTGAGGTGAATACCTTGGTGTTAGACGAAGCCGATCGCATGTTAGATATGGGGTTTGAAGTAGAAATGGCAAAGGTAATTGAGGCCGTTCCCCTTGATCGTCAAACCTTATTATTTTCTGCGACCTATCCAGATACTATTGCGCAAATTAGCCGAGACGTGCAACGTAGCCCGATTGAAGTCAGTGTTGAAGCCACTCACGAAACAAGCAGTATTGAACAAATATTCTTTGAAGTCGAAGAACCTCATAGAATAAAAGCAGTAGCGGCCTTGTTGAGTCACTATCAAGCTGAGTCGGCCATTGTGTTTTGCAACACTAAAATTGCCTGCCAAGAAGTGGCTGATGAGCTAACTCGTTTGGGAGTATCGGCTCTAGCTTTACATGGTGACTTAGAGCAGCGTGATAGAACACAAGTATTGACCCGCTTTGCTAATCGCAGCGTGTCGGTTTTAATTGCCACAGACGTTGCTTCACGAGGTTTGGATATCAAAGAAGTGAATGCCGTAATTAGTTATCAGATTACGCCTGATCCTGAAGTGCATATTCATCGAATTGGTCGTACTGGCCGCGCCGAGGCAAAAGGCTTAGCACTCACCTTATGTACCCCAAAAGAAATGCCTAGAGCCAATGCTATAGAAGATTACCAAAAGGCAAAGATTAAGTGGACGGGCATCCAGTCTATTCGTTTTCATGCTAATCGGTTGGTCCAACCTGAGTACGCGACTATTTGCATTGATGGTGGTAAAAAATCTAAAATTCGTCCAGATGATATTTTAGGTGCATTAACGAAAGATGCCGATATTGCCGGTGATGATGTTGGAAAAATCAACGTTACGGCTACACACACATATGTGGCCGTGAAAACTCGTAGCGTGAAACGTGCCTTAAAACAGTTCAATGAAGGTAAACTGAAAGGCCGAAAATTCAAAGCTCGTAAACTATCTTAGCGCCTGAGGCGTTGCAATCACAACACTAGACTAGGGCTTTGCGTAGTAGGATTAAGGTGGGCTTATGCTTGATTCATTAATGAGCCAGTCATCCCTCAACTAGTTTGAGCATCAAGTTGTGTATACTACGCTGTCTTTAGTGCGCTACTACAGGTAGATTTGTTTTGTAACTATCACGCTATCAGCATGGTGACTTTGCTTTGATTCTTGCGAACATTGATATTAAGCGTACTAGGCAATTTCATCGCCGCTGTGCAGATTATCTCCAAGTCTTCTAGCAACGCCAGCATCGCAGAATCTTAGAGCTGTCACGCTAACTCAAATGCCATAGGTAAAAGTATTTAGCCTGATTTCTAGAGAATAAGTATCGTTTAAGCGAAACACTAGTTTGCGCTAAGTAATATCAATATAATTCAATGGCTTAATATATTATTTCTCTACATAACTTCGGCTAAATGTTACTCGGTAACGAAATTTTTGGTGTATAGCAAGGTGGATCGTTGTACGTCATAACGTGTTATTACTAAACAGTTCAGTGCCGCTAGATACAAAAAGAGCGTTATCGAGAGATTCGACTTATCTAGGATTCAGGTTATTTAGTGACAATGATTTTGCAACATGCTTGTTAAATACTTGTAATATTATCAAAGGTTATTAACAATACTAATCTGTCAATCCTCACACACTTAGGATCATCTATGTCATTAAAAACCCCACTAGAAATGCTTTACTACTGGGAAGAGGAAGCACCTGACTCACATTATTTAACACAACCGGTTAATGGAAGAGTAGATAAATACTCATGGGGACAGGTTGCCCAACTGGCTCGAAAAGTCGCAGCTCATCTTTTGTCGATGAATCTACCCCAAGGTAGTCATATCGCCATTTTATCTAAAAACTGTGCAGAGTGGTTTATTACCGACTTAGCAATAATGTTAGCTGGCCATGTATCGGTGCCTATATATTCTACAGCCGGTAAAGAAACGATTCGTTATGTCTTGGAGCACGCCGAATGTCCCGTCATATTTGTTGGTAAGTTAGATAAGACAGAGGAGCAAATGGCAGCGATTGGTGAAGGCGTAGTGAGCTTGGCTATGCCTTACCCCAATATTCCCGCAGACAAACAATGGGCTGAAGTTTTGAATATCGAGCCTTATCAGGGCAAGCCAGTGCCTAGTTTAGATTCTATCATGACTATTATATACACCTCGGGCAGTACAGGTAATCCCAAAGGCGTAGTACATCATTATCGTTCGGTAAGTTTTTCAGGTGCGAACTTTTTGCGTGCCTTATCAATAGATAATAAAGATAGGATATTGAGTTACCTACCTCTAGCGCATATTACCGAACGAGTGCTTGTAGAAATATCCAGTTTTTATTCTGGTTGCAACATTTCATTTGTTGAATCATTAGACACGTTTTCTCGTGACATAATACATACCAAGCCGACCTTATTTATTTCGGTCTCCAAGGCTTTGGACCCGCTTTCAAATGGGCGTATTAGCTAGTTTGCCCCAGAAAAATTAAGTTTTCTTCTGGCCATCCCTTTTGTTGGTAACTTGATTAGCAAAAAAATTCGCGCAAAGCTAGGGTTAGCGCATGCACGGTTGTGTGCCAGTGGGTCAGCGCCTATTTCTGAGTCAACGATTCTTTGGTTCAATAAAATTGGCGTGAATATTTCTGAGGGCTGGGGGATGACTGAAAACTGTGCTTATGGGGCTTCCTGTGTACCCTTTAGGCTAGACAAGGTTGGTAGTATTGGGAAAGCTTACGATAATATCGATTTGCGGATTGCTGAAGATGATGGCGAGATCCAAATTAAAGGTGTTTGTAATATGAAGGAGTATTACTTAGAACCGGAGAAAACCGCCGCAGCTCATACCGAAGATGGCTATTTTCGTACCGGTGACAAAGGCGTCATCGATAGTGACGGATACATCAGAATTACTGGACGTTTAAAGGAAATTTTTAAAACAGCGAAAGGTAAATATGTTACACCAGCTCCAATTGAAGCCAAACTCATGGCTAATTCGATGATTGAACAAGTTTGTGTAACTGGCGCGCAATTAAAGCAGCCAATTGCGCTTATTGTACTTTCAGAAGAAGCTCGAAAATCACCTACCCAGCAAGTCGAGGCAGAGCTTCTAAAAACCTTAGATCAAGTGAATGCCAGTATAGAAAGTCATGCCGCGTTAGATAGACTGGTGATTATGCAAGATGAATGGACAGTAGATAATGGCTTGCTAACCCCGACTTTAAAAGTAAAAAGGCATACCCTTGAAGAAAAGTATGCTGAGTTTATCAATAGCCAGTTAGAAGGAAAAATTGCTAGACAATAAAGCATTCACAATATTTGAGATGGCAAAAAGTTAATCGATATATCGCCGATTAACTTGTATCCTAGCAACGAATGCATAACCTGCACTGAATTTTATACTAGGTATGGTTGTAAAGCCGTAAAACAACACGAAGCCATTTTATCGAGATAAAGATAAGCATGCGTCTAGTTGCATTGGTTTTCTCCTTGTAGCAGCTTATTGAAAGCTTCCTACGAATTGTCCAAAACAAAAAGTATGCTAGGCAGCTAGTTTTCGGCTGACCAAGTTTAATGTCGGTATGTAAGTAATTGAATTTTTTGTAGGAAAATTTAATTTAATTGACACCTGTAATTTAAAGCCGAGATTATTCATTTATTTTGAAATTAAGCTATCCCTCGTATTAGTTTTCTGTTAGTATTTCGCGCCCTTTTGACAGGGGTATGTATAAAAAAGCAGCAAAGTGTTGTTTTTTTACAGTATAAACGACTCGTGAGAGTCTTAATTTAACAGCGGAGCACTAACATGATCCAAATGCAAACTAACCTGGATGTTGCCGATAACTCGGGAGCTCGCAGGGTTCAGTGTATTAAGGTTCTTGGTGGCTCGCATCGCCGTTATGCACATATTGGCGACATCATCAAAGTTACTGTTAAGGAAGCAATTCCTCGCGGTAAAGTAAAAAAAGGTGATGTGCTAACTGCAGTGGTGGTGCGTACTAGAAAAGGCGTACGTCGTTCAGATGGATCTTCGATCCGTTTTGACAGCAACGCGGCTGTTTTGCTTAATGCAAACCAGCAACCGATTGGTACGCGTATCTTTGGTCCGGTTACTCGTGAGCTTCGTGTTAATAACATGAAGATTGTCTCGTTAGCCCCTGAGGTACTATAAGGAGTCACGATATGGCTAATAAAATTCGTCGTGATGATGAAATCATCGTATTGGCTGGTAAAGACAAAGGAAAACAAGGCAAAGTGCTTAAAGTTATTCCTGCGGCTAACCGTCTAATCGTTGAAGGTGTAAACCTTATCAAGAAGCATCAAAAGCCAAACCCTCAGTTGGGTGAAGCGGGCGGTGTAATTGAGAAAGAAGCATCAATTCACGTATCAAATGTAGCGATCTACAACTCGAAAACGGGTAAAGCAGATCGTGTAGGTTTCCGTCTTGAAGGTGAGAAGAAAGTACGTTTCTTCAAATCAGACGGCGAACTAGTTTAATTAATTGGAGAGTACGATGGCGAAACTGCATGATTTCTATAAAGACTCAGTTGTTGCCGAACTTGCTAAGCAGTTCGGTTACAAAAGCGTCATGCAAGTCCCTCGGATTGATAAAATCACTCTAAACATGGGTTTAGGTGAAGCGGTAGCAGACAAGAAGGTATTAGAAAATGCCACGGCTGACATGCAAGCAATTGCAGGTCAAAAGCCTATTGTCACTGTTGCCCGTAAATCTGTAGCGGGTTTTAAAATCCGTGAAGGTTATCCGATTGGCTGTAAAGTAACCCTACGTGGTGAACGTATGTGGGAATTCCTTGAGCGTTTAGTTTCAATTGCAATTCCTCGTATCCGCGATTTCCGTGGCTTAAATCCTAAGTCATTCGATGGTCGTGGTAACTATAGCATGGGCGTTCGTGAGCAAATTATCTTCCCAGAAATCGATTTCGATAAGGTAGATAAGATCCGCGGTATGGATATCACTATCACTACCAGCGCACAAACCGATGCGGAAGCACACGCTTTATTAAGCGCGTTCAACTTCCCGTTTAAAAAGTAAGGTGTAGGGTTATGGCAAAAGAATCAATGAAAGCGCGCGAAGTTAAACGCGCCAAGCTAGTTGCTAAGTACGCGGTAAAACGCGCTGCACTTAAAGCAACTATCAGCGATGTCAACTCTTCTGACGAAGATCGTTGGGACGCTGTTCTTAAGCTACAACAACTACCACGTGACTCATCTGTAAGTCGTAAGCGTAACCGCTGCAACATTACAGGTCGTCCACATGGTTTCCTACGCAAGTTTGGCATGAGTCGTATCAAGTTGCGTGAAGCAGCGATGCGCGGTGAAGTGCCTGGCTTGAAAAAAGCCAGTTGGTAAGGGGTAGCTGATATGAGTATGCAAGATCCAATCGCGGATATGTTTACCCGCGTACGTAACGGCCAGTTAGCTAGTAAAGTATCTGTATCTATGCCGTCTTCTAAAGTTCGTGTTGCAATTGCAGCTGTTCTTAAAGAAGAAGGTTATATCGCAGACTTCGCTGTTTCTGGTGACGTTAAGCCTGTTTTAGAAGTGACGTTAAAGTACTTCGAAGGCAAAAAAGTAATCGAGAGCATTGAGCGCGTAAGTCGCCCTGGTCTTCGCATCTATAAGAAAAAAGATGAGTTGCCAAAAGTTATGGGTGGTTTAGGTGTAGCTATCGTGTCTACCTCTAAAGGTGTGATGACTGACCGTGCAGCGCGTAAAGCGGGCATGGGTGGTGAGATCATCGGCTACGTAGCGTAAGGGGAATAAAATGTCACGTATAGCAAAAGCTCCTGTTGATGTCTTATCTGGCGTAGAAATTACTATCGCTGGTCAAGAGATCACAGTTAAAGGTAAAAACGGCACGCTAACTCGTGTATTTAACGAAGCTGTAGAAGTCGTACAAGCTGACGCACAATTAACTGTTGTTCCTCGTGAAGGTGCAGTAAATGGTTGGGCTCAAGCAGGTACAGCACGCTCTTTGTTGAATAACATGGTAGTTGGTGTAGCTGAAGGTTTTGAGAAAAAATTATTATTGAATGGTGTTGGTTACCGTGCGCAAGCTCAAGGTAAAAAACTAAATTTAACATTAGGTTTTTCACATCCTGTTGCATATGAAATGCCTGAAGGTATTTCTGTTGAAACTCCTAGTCAAACTGAAATCGTCGTCAAAGGCGTTGATAAGCAGTTGATAGGTCAGGTTGCAGCTAACATTCGCGCTTACCGTCCGCCAGAGCCTTATAAAGGTAAAGGTGTTCGTTACGCAGATGAAGTTGTGCGTCGTAAAGAAGCTAAGAAGAAGTAGGAGTCAGTACGATGGATAAAAAATCAGCTCGTTTACGTCGCGCTACTCGTGCACGTAAAAAAATTAGTGAATTGGCCGCGCATCGCTTGGTTGTTAATCGCACCCCGCGTCACATCTATGCTCAGTTAATCGCTCCAAGCGGTTCTGAAGTATTGGCGTCGGCTTCAACAGTTGAAACTGAAATCGCTAGCAGCCTTAAAGGCACTGGTAATTCAGCGGCAGCAGCAGCTATTGGTAAAGCGATCGCAGAACGCGCTATCGAAAAAGGCATCAAGTCAGTTGCTTTTGATCGTAGTGGGTTTAAGTATCATGGTCGTGTTAAAGCATTGGCTGATGCAGCTCGCGAAGCTGGTCTTCAGTTCTAGGAGTTAATTATGGCTAAAGTAGAAGCTCAACAACAAGGTGACTTGTTGGAAAAACTAATCGCTGTAAACCGTGTATCTAAAGTAGTTAAAGGTGGTCGTATCTTTAGCTTTACTGCATTGACAGTAGTAGGTGACGGTAATGGTCGTGTTGGTTTTGGTTACGGTAAAGCACGTGAAGTGCCTGCTGCTATCCAAAAAGCTATGGAAAAAGCACGTCGCAATCTTGTGACTGTTGATCTTAATGGCAACACGCTACAGCACCCGATTAAAGGTCGTCACTCAGGCTCTAAAGTTTACATGCAGCCTGCATCTGAAGGTACTGGTATTATTGCCGGTGGTGCGATGCGTGCAGTACTTGAAGTGTCTGGTGTACAAAACGTACTTTCAAAATGTTACGGATCTACCAATCCAATTAACGTTGTTCGTGCAACTATCAACGCGTTGACAGAAATGAATTCGCCTGAGTCAGTTGCAGCGAAACGTGGATTGTCTGTATCGCAGATTTTGGGGTAATTGATCATGACTAAGATGATTAAAGTAAAGCAAACGAAAAGCTCTATCGGTCGTCTACCTAAGCACAAAGCTACGCTTACAGGTTTAGGTTTACGTCGTATCGGTCATGTTCGTGAGCTAGAAGACACCCCTTCTGTCCGTGGCATGATCAACCGTGTATTTTACATGGTTGAAGTAGTGGAGGAGTAACAGATGAGACTTAATACTCTTGCTCCTGCACCTGGAGCGAAAAATTCTGGTAAACGTGTGGGTCGTGGTATGGGCTCTGGTCTTGGAAAAACTGGTGGCCGTGGTCACAAAGGTCAAAAGTCTCGCTCAGGCGGTTCTGTAAAACCTTGGTTTTGAAGGCGGACAAATGCCAATCCAACGTCGTCTACCTAAGTTCGGTTTCACTTCACGTAAATCTTTGGTTTCTGACCAAGTGACGTTGAATGAAATTGCTAAGGTTGAAGGCGATGTGGTTTCACTTGAAACTTTGAAAGCAGCAGGTCTTGTTAAGAAAGAAATGTTGTTCGTTAAAGTAATGAAAAGTGGTGACATTACACGTGCAGTAACGATTAGTGGTTTAAAGGTAACTAAAGGCGCCCTTGAAGCGATTCAAGCAGCTGGCGGTAAAGTAGAGGAATAGGCTAGATGGCTAAACCAGGATCGGATTCAAGCGCTAAAGGCGGATTGAGCGAGCTTAAATCAAGATTGTTGTTCGTACTTGGTGCGATCATAGTATTTAGGTTAGGTTCGTTCGTGCCTATTCCTAGTATTGACGCTGCGGTGTTGGCTGAATTATTCAATCAACAAAAAGGTACTATTGTAGAAATGTTTAACATGTTCTCCGGTGGTGCACTTGAACGCGCGTCAGTTCTAGCCCTAGGCATTATGCCTTATATCACAGCTTCCATCATTATTCAGTTGCTGACAGTTATGCATCCCCCAATGATGGAGTTGAAAAAGGAAGGTGAAGCGGGTCGTCGTAAAATTAGTCAATATACACGTTACTTTACGTTGATATTGGCCTCATTCCAAGCAGTTGGGATAGCGACAAATTTACCTAACCTAATGCAAGGTTTGGTAATGAACCCCGGTTTCGGTTTTTACTTTACAGCAGTCGTAAGCTTAGTAACGGGAACTATGTTCTTAATGTGGCTAGGTGAACAAATTACAGAGAGAGGTATCGGTAATGGTATCTCTATTCTGATTTTTGCCGGTATTGTATCTGGTTTGCCTTCTGCTTTAGGTAATATTGCAGAACAAGCTAGACAAGGCGAATTGAACTTATTGTTCTTGTTGTTAGTGGGTTTAATTGTTGTAGCGGTTACTTATTTTGTTGTATTTGTTGAACGTGGACAACGACGTATCGTTGTTAACTACGCTAAACGTCAACAAGGTCGTAAAGTGTTTGCTGCACAAAGTACTCATTTACCATTAAAAGTGAATATGGCGGGTGTAATTCCTCCTATTTTCGCTTCAAGCATAATTTTGTTTCCGAGTACCATTGCAACGTGGTTCGGTCAGAATGAGTCAATGTCTTGGTTACAAGACGTTGCTTTGATGTTGTCTCCTGGACAACCTTTGTATGTGATGTTTTACGCTGCGGCGATTATATTTTTCTGTTTCTTCTATACAGCGTTGGTGTTTAACCCTCGTGAAACGGCAGATAACTTGAAAAAGTCAGGAGCTTTTGTTCCTGGTATTCGTCCTGATGAACAAACATCTAAGTATGTTGATAAGGTAATGACACGCCTAACTTTGGCTGGTGCGCTTTACATAACCTTTATATGTTTAGTGCCTGAGTTCATGACTATCGCTTGGAATGTTCCATTTTATTTCGGCGGTACATCACTATTAATTATGGTAGTGGTAATTATGGATTTCATGGCACAGGTGCAGACCCATTTGATGTCACATCAATATGAGTCTGTTCTTAAAAAAGCGAACCTTAAAGGCTATGGTCGTTAGACCTAGCCATTAAGCTCGCGATTTACGGAGTGATGAAATGAAAGTTCGTGCATCCGTCAAGCGGATTTGCCGTAACTGTAAAGTCATTAAGCGCAACGGTGTTGTGCGTGTGATCTGCAGTTCAGACCTTAAGCATAAGCAAAGGCAAGGTTAATCGATTGGGTTGGGGGTCGTCTAGATACACTAGCGCCTCAATCCTTATTTGCAATTTAGTCGTTGGGTAAGTATCCTATCGGGCTTTTTAGGCTGATGACTATTAATTATAAGGAGTACTGTTAATGGCCCGTATCGCTGGCATTAACATCCCTGAGCACAAACACACAGTAATTGCTTTATCGGCAATCTACGGTGTTGGTTCTACACGTGCGAAAAGCATTTGTGTAGCAGCTGGTGTTGCAGAGAATACTAAGATCAAAGATCTTAATGAAGAACAGATTGATAAGTTGCGTGATGAAGTAGCTAAATTCACCGTTGAAGGTGATCTACGACGTGAAGTATCAATGAGTATTAAACGTTTGATGGACTTAGGTTGCTTCCGTGGTATTCGCCACCGTCGTAGTCTTCCTCTACGTGGTCAGCGCACTAAGACTAATGCGCGTACCCGTAAGGGTCCTCGCAAAGCAATAAAACGATAAGCGGGGGATAGACTTTATGGCTAAAGCACCAACCAAAACGCGTAAGCGCGTAAAACGTCAAGTTGCTGATGGTATGGCTCATATCCATGCTTCTTTCAACAACACAATAGTGACTATTACTGACCGTCAAGGCAACGCTTTGTCTTGGGCAACGTCAGGTGGTTCAGGTTTCCGTGGTTCACGTAAATCTACCCCTTTTGCTGCACAAGTAGCTGCTGAGCGCGCTGGTACAGCCGCACAGGATTACGGTTTGAAAAACATTGAAGTGTTCGTTAAAGGTCCATGTCTAGGTCGTGAATCTGCGATCCGAGCTTTGAACGCTGCAGGTTATAAAATCACTAATATTACCGATGTGACACCTATACCTCACAACGGTTGTCGTCCACCGAAAAAACGTCGCGTTTAATCGACGGACAGTTGGAGAAAGATCATGGCAAGATATTTGGGTCCTAAACTCAAACTTAGCCGCCGCGAAGGAACAGATTTGTTCCTTAAAAGTGGCGTTCGTGCAATTGACACGAAATGTAAAATTGATAATGCACCTTGGTCAGCATGGCGCCCGTCGTGGACGTTTATCTGATTACGGTATTCAATTGCGTGAAAAGCAAAAAGTTCGTCGTATGTACGGTGTTCTTGAAAAGCAATTCCGTAACTATTATAAAGAAGCAGCACGCTTAAAAGGCAACACAGGTGAAAACTTGCTACAGCTTTTAGAGCAGCGTTTAGACAATGTAGTATATCGTATTGGATTTGCTAGTACTCGTGCTGAAGCGCGTCAACTAGTAAGCCATAAAGCCATTTTGGTAAACGGTAAAGTTGTTAACGTTCCTTCTTTCAATGTTTCTGCTGATGATGTTGTGTCTGTTCGCGAAAAAGCGAAAAAACAAGCACGTATCGTTGCTGCACTTGAACTTGCAGATCAGCGTGAGAAACCAACTTGGATTGAAGTAGATAGTAAGAAAATGGAAGGTACATTTAAACGTGTTCCTGAAAGAACTGATTTATCTGCCGAAATTAACGAACAGTTGATCGTCGAACTTTACTCTAAGTAAAGCTTAAAGAAGAGAGGAAACAATGTCGGGTTCTGTAACTGAATTCTTAAAACCAAGATTAGTTGAAATTGATAACGTCTCGTCAACTCGCGCAAAGGTCACACTTGAACCTTTAGAGCGTGGATTTGGCCATACGCTAGGTAACGCGTTACGTCGCATTCTATTGTCTTCAATGCCAGGATGTGCGGTAACAGAAGTTGAAATCGATGGTGTATTACACGAATACAGCACCAAAGAGGGCGTTCAAGAAGATGTTATTGAGATATTGCTTAACCTTAAAGGTTTAGCCGTGTGTCTTGAAGGCAAAACCGAAGCAACACTAACTCTAGTGAAATCCGGTGCGGGCCCAGTATTAGCTGGTGATATCCAGCATGATGGCGATGTAGAAATTGTAAATCCAGAGCACCTAATTTGTACTCTAACTGGCGAAGCTGATATCAGCATGCGTATTAAAGTAGAAATGGGTCGTGGTTATGTTCCTGCATCAACTCGCCGCTCTTCAGAAGAAGATGATCGTCCTATTGGTCGTTTATTGGTGGATGCTTCATATAGCCCAGTAGATCGTATATCTTACAATGTTGAGTCTGCTCGAGTAGAGCAAAGAACCGACCTTGATAAGCTAATTATCGATATGGAAACAAATGGCACTATTGATCCAGAAGAGGCAATTCGTCGCTCAGCTACTATTTTAGCTGAACAATTAGACGCGTTTGTTGAACTTCGTGATATTTCAGAGCCAGTTGAAAAAGAAGAGAAACCGGAATTTGATCCGATTCTACTTCGCCCTGTTGATGACTTAGAGCTAACTGTACGTTCAGCTAACTGCTTAAAAGCCGAAGCCATACAATATATTGGTGACCTTGTACAACGCACCGAAGTCGAGTTGTTAAAAACTCCTAACTTGGGTAAAAAATCTCTTACCGAGATTAAAGATGTACTTGCTTCTCGTGGACTGTCTCTAGGTATGCGCCTAGAAAACTGGCCACCAGAGTCAATCGCAGAAAAAGATTAATCTAGTTTTTAAATAAACTGATTTGTAAAGAAGGATAAAACTATGCGCCATCGTAAAAGTGGTCGTCAGTTAAATCGTAACAGCAGTCATCGTCAAGCGATGTTTAAAAACATGGCTGGTTCTTTGGTGAAACAAGAGTTGATTAAAACAACTCTTCCAAAGGCGAAAGAATTGCGTCGCGTACTAGAGCCTCTTATCACTCTTGCTAAGCAAGACAGTGTAGCTAATCGTCGTTTAGCTATGGCTCGTACTGGTGATAAAGAAGTTGTTGGTAAATTGTTCAATGAATTAGGTCCTCGCTATGAAGCACGTCCTGGTGGATATATTCGCATTTTAAAATGTGGTTTCCGTACAGGCGATAAAGCTCCAATGGCCTACGTTGAATTAGTAGACCGCCCTGAAGTTGAAGCAATCGAAGAGATTGAAGAAGCTGAAGCGGAATAAATATCGAAAGATATAAAAAAAGCCATAGGCAATAGTCTGGCTTTTTTATGCCTAGTAAAAAGCTATTTAACCTGAGTTCACGATTAGACGTTTGAGCCAAACAATATCAATATGGTTCAGTGATTCAATACTTTTTGTCTAAATAACCTCAGCTAAGTGTGACTCAGTAACGAAATTCTCGTGTATAGCATAGCAAGGCAGATTGTTGTACGTAACAACGTGTCATTCCTTAACAATCGAACGTCAGTAGACACAAAAAGAACGTTTTCGAGAGGTTCGGCTTATCTAGGATTCAGGTTATTTCCCGTCTAGTGCTAACGCAACTTCTTCAGTTGTTGCCCCACCGCTAACTGCATATGTTTGGATATTCTCCAAACTTACTCCAGAGTTTTTTGCCGTCTGTATTATCTTACTTGTATCTTCACTTTGCGCTTTCGATTCTCGAACAGCCGCCGAAATTAGCTGCTCTGCATCGTTAGGAAAAATAGCTAATAGGGCTTCTACAGCATATTGTCCAACAAATGGAACGGCCCCGATTGCTGATTGTAATATTTCAACTAACTTATTGGGATGAGCAATAGCTAAGGACTGAACAATATAATCGGCTGAGTCCGGTTCAGTAATAACAGCTATTCTAACTATTTCTAACAACTCATCAGGAGTTGAATGAGCGGCTGCAGTAACGACGAAATCTACATAACTAGGATCGGCACTAATTGCCGTTTCTACTATATCACTACAACTGGTTATTCCTTTTTCGATTGCTATTGTAACTACCTCATTTGCCAAAGTAGGCTGCGCTGAAATAGCAGAATGAATAATTTCTTTATATTTATCGGGATAGAGATCTAGTGCGGTACCAACTATCGATCCTGCTTGTTGTGGGTAATGACCTACTATTGACTTAATGGCTCGGCCAATGGAGCTATTTTGCTCAAGCTGCATCTGCACAAATTTTTCATTAATCTGGTTTGTTCTATTTTTGTTTGTACTATCCTCAGCTAACGCTTTATTTGTGGCTGCAAAGGTACTAACAACTAATGCCAATGTTAAAATGCTCTTCATACTACGTGTACCTAATAACTTTCTCATTGGATCTAAGACAACTTTAGACAGTAAAGTTCAAACGTAACAAAAAATTTACATTAACTACAGCTATTTTAAACTTTTAGCGCTAATTTTGAGCAGAATAATCTTTTTTTAAATTAATTGAAAAAAGGGGTTGCAGTGAGGGAAGTTATCTCTATAATGCGCATCTCGCTTCGGGGAGGCCACTTAAAACGGCTTACCGAGACAGGATTTACCTAGAGTAAATATTGTCATTGCGATGCTCTGAGAGTGTTGTGGTTAGCGGGATGCAGCGAGTTAGTTAGTTTGAAATTAAATTAAAAAACTTGTTGACATCGAATCGGAAGCGAGTATTATACGCCTCCCGCTTAAGAGGGTCTTCGGGCAGCATCTAAAGCGACGCTTCTACGGAAGCAGCTACTGAGGTAGCGGTCATGTAAATGACACTGTTCTTTAACAATTAATAACAAGACAATCTGTGTGGACATTCACGAAGTGAGTGTCTACCAAAAAAAATTCATATTTTCGATATATTTAATTGAAGAGTTTGATCATGGCTCAGATTGAACGCTGGCGGCAGGCCTAACACATGCAAGTCGAACGGAAACATGTCTAGCTTGCTAGATGATGTCGAGTGGCGGACGGGTGAGTAATACTTAGGAACATGCCTTTGTGTGGGGGATAACTATTGGAAACGATAGCTAATACCGCATAATGTCTTCGGACCAAAGGGGGCTTTTGCTCCCGCGCAAAGAGTGGCCTAAGCGAGATTAGCTAGTTGGTGTGGTAAAGGCGCACCAAGGCGACGATCTCTAGCTGTTCTGAGAGGAAGATCAGCCACACTGGAACTGAGACACGGTCCAGACTCCTACGGGAGGCAGCAGTGGGGAATATTGCACAATGGGGGAACCCTGATGCAGCCATGCCGCGTGTGTGAAGAAGGCCTTCGGGTTGTAAAGCACTTTCAGTTGTGAGGAAAGGTTAGTAGTTAATACCTGCTAGCTGTGACGTTAGCAACAGAAGAAGCACCGGCTAACTCCGTGCCAGCAGCCGCGGTAATACGGAGGGTGCGAGCGTTAATCGGAATTACTGGGCGTAAAGCGCACGCAGGCGGTTTGTTAAGCTAGATGTGAAAGCCCCGGGCTCAACCTGGGAATAGCATTTAGAACTGGCAGGCTAGAGTCTTGGAGAGGGGAGTGGAATTCCAGGTGTAGCGGTGAAATGCGTAGATATCTGGAGGAACATCAGTGGCGAAGGCGACTCCCTGGCCAAAGACTGACGCTCATGTGCGAAAGTGTGGGTAGCGAACAGGATTAGATACCCTGGTAGTCCACACCGTAAACGCTGTCTACTAGCTGTTTGTGAGTTTAACTCGTGAGTAGCGTAGCTAACGCGATAAGTAGACCGCCTGGGGAGTACGGCCGCAAGGTTAAAACTCAAATGAATTGACGGGGGCCCGCACAAGCGGTGGAGCATGTGGTTTAATTCGATGCAACGCGAAGAACCTTACCTACTCTTGACATACAGAGAACTTTTCAGAGATGAATTGGTGCCTTCGGGAACTCTGATACAGGTGCTGCATGGCTGTCGTCAGCTCGTGTCGTGAGATGTTGGGTTAAGTCCCGCAACGAGCGCAACCCTTGTCCTTAGTTGCCAGCCTTAAGTTGGGCACTCTAAGGAGACTGCCGGTGACAAACCGGAGGAAGGTGGGGACGACGTCAAGTCATCATGGCCCTTACGAGTAGGGCTACACACGTGCTACAATGGCGAGTACAGAGGGAAGCGAACTTGTGAGAGTAAGCGGATCCCTTAAAGCTCGTCGTAGTCCGGATTGGAGTCTGCAACTCGACTCCATGAAGTCGGAATCGCTAGTAATCGCAAATCAGAATGTTGCGGTGAATACGTTCCCGGGCCTTGTACACACCGCCCGTCACACCATGGGAGTGGGATGCAAAAGAAGTAGCTAGTCTAACCTTCGGGGGGACGGTTACCACTTTGTGTTTCATGACTGGGGTGAAGTCGTAACAAGGTAACCCTAGGGGAACCTGGGGTTGGATCACCTCCTTACTATTACGGCAGGCCTTGCTTTGCTGAGTGTTCACACAGATTGTTTTGTTGTTGATAAGAAAGAGCAAAAAGAAGTGCTTGGGTTATTCAAGCAAATTCTTAGCGCTGCAGTCATCGCGAGTTTATTGCGATGATTTTTGTTCTAGGCGAGCTGACTTTTGAGCGAGCGAGGGCGTGTACAAGTCGTACATAACCGAGTGAGCGAAAAACAAAGGCGACGCATAGGGCAAAAAGCAGAAGCAAGAAAGGCTTGTAGCTCAGCTGGTTAGAGCGCACCCCTGATAAGGGTGAGGTCGGCAGTTCAAGTCTGCCCAAGCCTACCAAATTCGCATTGATACTGCGTTGAAGTATTCGTCGTGTAGAAAAGCCACACGTCCTCTTACTTCGCCTTGTCTGAACGCGAATTGCATAACGAAGGTTGTGTTAACGGTAATAGATACACACTCTCAAGCTATTTGAGGGGCTATAGCTCAGCTGGGAGAGCGCCTGCCTTGCACGCAGGAGGTCAGCAGTTCGATCCTGCTTAGCTCCACCACTTTCTTTGGGAAGTGATTTGCTCAACAAGATTAAGTAGCCTTAATCAATACGCATAATAGTATGTTTATTGATTAGGGTTTTTTAAACCTTAAATGTTCTTTAACAATATGGAAAGCTGATAAAAAAGTAATCGAAAACAAAAAGAGTACTCTTTAAGAGCTTACTCTATCTGATTTTTATGATTAGTACTTGTCACGCATACAACGATAACCGCGAGGTTATGCCTAACCTTGGATAAAAGGCCAAGGGGTGAGACGAGTTGTGTTAATTGGAGGCCGTTACTGTCTACCAAGCAAACATAACGTGTTGTTACTACGGTAACAAAGAGGTCATTTGGGGTTGTATGGTTAAGTGACTAAGCGTATACGGTGGATGCCTAGGCAGTTAGAGGCGATGAAGGACGTGTAAGTCTGCGAAAAGCTGTGGGGAGCCGACAAAATGCTTTGATCCACAGATGTCCGAATGGGGAAACCCAGTCCTTAGGGACTATCTTACAGTGAATACATAGCGGTAAGAGGCGAACGAGGGGAACTGAAACATCTAAGTACCCTTAGGAAAAGAAATCAAACGAGATTCCCCTAGTAGCGGCGAGCGAACGGGGAGCAGCCGAGTAGTAATGAAGTAGTGGAAGTAGTTGGAAAGCTACGCGATACAGGGTGATAGCCCCGTACACAAAGCGTCATTATTGCCATATTAAGTAGGTCGGGACACGTGTTATCTTGACTGAAGATGGGGGGACCATCCTCCAAGGCTAAATACTCCTAACTGACCGATAGTGAACCAGTACCGTGAGGGAAAGGCGAAAAGAACCCCTGTGAGGGGAGTGAAATAGAACCTGAAACCGTATACGTACAAGCAGTGGGAGCAGACTTGTTCTGTGACTGCGTACCTTTTGTATAATGGGTCAGCGACTTATATTTAGTAGCGAGGTTAACCGAATAGGGGAGCCGTAGCGAAAGCGAGTGTTAACTGCGCGTTCAGTTGCTAGGTATAGACCCGAAACCCGGTGATCTAGCCATGGGCAGGTTGAAGGTTGAGTAACATCAACTGGAGGACCGAACCGACTAACGTTGAAAAGTTAGCGGATGACTTGTGGCTGGGGGTGAAAGGCCAATCAAACCGGGAGATAGCTGGTTCTCCCCGAAAGCTATTTAGGTAGCGCCTCGGACGAATACCACAGGGGGTAGAGCACTGTTAAGGCTAGGGGGTCATCCCGACTTACCAACCCTTTGCAAACTCCGAATACCTGTGAGTACTATCCGGGAGACACACGGCGGGTGCTAACGTCCGTCGTGAAGAGGGAAACAACCCAGACCGCCAGCTAAGGTCCCTAAATATTACTAAGTGGGAAACGAAGTGGGAAGGCTAAGACAGCTAGGAGGTTGGCTTAGAAGCAGCCACCCTTTAAAGAAAGCGTAATAGCTCACTAGTCGAGTCGGCCTGCGCGGAAGATGTAACGGGGCTAAGTAATATACCGAAGCTGCGGACTTGTACTTATGTACAAGTGGTAGGGGAGCGTTGTGTAAGTGGCTGAAGGTGAGCTGAGAGGCTTGCTGGACATATCACAAGTGCGAATGCTGACATGAGTAACGATAATGGGGGTGAAAAACCCCCACGCCGGAAGACCAAGGTTTCCTGTCCCATGCTAATCAGGGCAGGGTAAGTCGGCCCCTAAGGCGAGGCAGAAATGCGTAGTCGATGGGAAACGGATTAATATTTCCGTACTTGGTATATCAGTGAAGGGGGGACGGAGAAAGTTATGCAAGCCTGGCGTTGGTTGTCCAGAGTGAAAGTGCGTAGGCCGTTATCTTAGGCAAATCCGGGATAACATTGGTCGAGACACGAGACGAGACACTACGGTGTTGAAGTTGCAAATACTCTGCTTCCAGGAAAAGCCTCTAAACTTATGATATATCGAACCGTACCCCAAACCGACACAGGTGGTCAGGTAGAGAATACTAAGGCGCTTGAGAGAACTCGGGTGAAGGAACTCGGCAAAATCGTACCGTAACTTCGGGAGAAGGTACGCCGCTGTTTGTGATGGGATTGACTCCCTAAGCGAATGGCGGCCGCAGTGAAATGGTGGCTGGAACTGTTTATTAAAAACACAGCACTGTGCTAAATCGAAAGATGACGTATACGGTGTGACGCCTGCCCGGTGCCGGAAGGTTAATTGATGGGGTTAGCTTCGGCGAAGCTCTTGATCGAAGCCCCGGTAAACGGCGGCCGTAACTATAACGGTCCTAAGGTAGCGAAATTCCTTGTCGGGTAAGTTCCGACCTGCACGAATGGCGTAATCATGGCCACGCTGTCTCCACCCGAGACTCAGTGAAATTGAAATCGCAGTGAAGATGCTGTGTACCCGCACCTAGACGGAAAGACCCCGTGAACCTTTACTATAGCTTGGCACTGAACATTGACCCTACATGTGTAGGATAGGTGGGAGACTTCGAAGCATTGTCGCCAGATGATGTGGAGTCAACCTTGAAATACCACCCTTGTAGGTTTGATGTTCTAACATTGTTCCCTTATCGGGAATGTGGACAGTGTCTGGTGGGTAGTTTGACTGGGGCGGTCTCCTCCCAAAGCGTAACGGAGGAGCACGAAGGTTGGCTAATCCTGGTCGGACATCAGGAGGTTAGTGCAATGGCATAAGCCAGCTTAACTGCGAGACAGACACGTCGAGCAGGTACGAAAGTAGGTCATAGTGATCCGGTGGTTCTGAATGGAAGGGCCATCGCTCAACGGATAAAAGGTACTCCGGGGATAACAGGCTGATACCGCCCAAGAGTTCATATCGACGGCGGTGTTTGGCACCTCGATGTCGGCTCATCACATCCTGGGGCTGAAGTCGGTCCCAAGGGTATGGCTGTTCGCCATTTAAAGTGGTACGCGAGCTGGGTTTAGAACGTCGTGAGACAGTTCGGTCCCTATCTGGTGTGGGCGTTGGATGATTGAGGGGAGCTGCTCCTAGTACGAGAGGACCGGAGTGGACGAACCGCTGGTGTTCGGGTTGTTTTGCCAAAGGCATTGCCCGGTAGCTACGTTCGGAATCGATAACCGCTGAAAGCATCTAAGCGGGAAGCGAGCCCCAAGATGAGTCATCCCTGTACGTTTAACGTACCTAAAGGGTTGTTGAAGACTACGACGTTGATAGGCAGGGTGTGGAAGCGTAGCAATGCGTTGAGCTAACCTGTACTAATTGCCCGTGAGGCTTAACCATACAACGCCCAAGTGGCTTCCTTATATAATCGTTCTTCGAACGAGTCGTGTTAAATTGCTTAAACGGAAGGAAACCTTCCTGACAATTTACCTACTCGCTAAAGTGGAAAGATAGAATAAGAAGCAGTTGGTGTGTTGAGTGACAAGATACGACATAAAAATTAGAGTAAGACTAAAGAGCTTTTTAGCCTCGATTATTTGCTCCCTCTCACAAGAGAGACAAGAGCATCAGCTTTTACATATTGATTTATTGAGTTAACACTCGATAAATAACAGTTTATGTCTGGCGGCCATAGCGATGCGGTCCCACCTGATCCCATTCCGAACTCAGAAGTGAAACGCATTAGCGGCGATGGTAGTTTGGGGTTTCCCCATGCGAGAGTAGCACACTGCCAGACTCCCAATTAAGTACGAAGCCACCTTTAACGAGGTGGCTTTTTGCGTTTTGGGGGATTGAAAAGTTGTATCACTTAGATTAGTCAAATACACATCCCTGATGAGATGCACCCAAATTCGTCATCCATGACTCATTGAAAATGCCTAGCCGAGCAGTGCTCGTCTCAATACGGCATTTTCCCATCACGAAGTGGATTCCCGGAATCAAGCATAGCTTGACTCGTTACAGCGGTAAGAGCTGCGCTCTTAAAAGACCCCGCTTCCCCCCATGCGAGAGTAGCACACTGCCAGACTCCCAATTACACGAAAAGCCCTGAGCATACAACGCTCAGGGCTTTTTCGTATAAGCGCATTCGCGCAATGCTACCCAGCAATAAACCATCACAAAGTGGATTCCCGGACAGTCGCAGAGCTCCTGTCGTTCAGGCGGTTAGGTGAGTATCACGTATGACTAATCAGGCGGCGCATGTGCCTAAAGAAACAGATTATTCCCACACACGCAGCTTAGAAAAGTTGTGATACTTTTAATGTAGTCAATCACACATCCCTGATGATGCTCACCCAACCTTGGCATCCATGCCAAGCTGTTAAACCGCTGGAGCAATGCTCCAGAAAGCCTCGATTTAACCCCTGATGAGATGCACCCAAATTCGTCATCCATGACTCATTGAAAATGCCTAGCCGAGCAGCGCTCGTCTCAATACGGCATTTTCCCATCACGAAGTGGATTCCCGGACAGTCGCAGAGCTCCTCTCATTCAGGCGGTTGGGTGAGTATCACGTAAAGTCGTCAAATACACATCCCTGATGATCGGCACCCAACCTTGGCATCCATGCCAAGCTAGTTAAACCGCTGGAGCAATGCTCCAGAAAGTTTCGATTTAACCCCTGATGATATGCAACCAAACTCGCCATCCGTGGCTCATTGAAAAGCGGAGCTAAAATCCCGCTTTTCCCTCCTGCGAGAGTAGACAGAAAATGTTCCAGACATTTTTCTGCACTTCCTACATTCAGGTAGGTCGCACTCGGCTCTGGCATCCTGCTTCGCTCTACCTCCTACATCTCGATAACTGCTCCTGCGTTATTCTACCTTCCGCCATCCATGGCGGTCGCATGTAGTCGACTGCCAGACTCCTATTCAAAAGAAAGGGTACCTAGCACTTAATTGACGTTTGGAACAAATCTCAAAAGTTTGCTATTCAAAGTATACTTTGTATTCTGTAATGGAATAAAAGT
>NZ_JAWDIO010000001.1:0-154373 GCF_032464635.1 Paraglaciecola aquimarina | reverse complement strand
AACCACGTAAGAAAGGTAACACCTCTGGCACGTCATCTCTTTCATCAGCATCTAGCGTTGTTACTTCTGACCACACCAAAGGTATTTTCTCCTTTATCGTGTTTCAATATAACGCGCGCAGCTTTCTCGATAATATCTAAGCTAGTCATAACACTCTTATTATCATTTGCCCAATTAATCACACCATGCCCAGCTAGAATCGCACCTTTACGTTTTTCGCAAATTGATTGTAGTTGCAACCCTAAATCAAACTCATCGTTGCCACCAGTCTCAGACAAGGTCATCACCCCAAATTTATCTGTTAACGCTGAAGTTTTACCAGCTGCTACCGCTATTACTGAATTAGGGTGCATATGGTCAACATGCTTATATGAATATAGGCATGTAATGGAGTATCAATAGACGTTGCACGTGGATTTAAATTAGCAGCATGCGTAAAGCAAGCAAAGAAATGGCGATACATAGCAACCATGTCATCTTTTGATTTGTGTCTTAACACCCACTTCATCAGCATTATTATATATATCTTGTAAGCTAATAATTTGTCCATATACAAAGAAGAAAATTTTGGCTTAGATGTTCTTTGCCGCCACCAGAACCTTTACCCGCCATAACTTCTACTTCTTCACCTGCAAGTGGTCGATTTATTAGTTTAGCTGATGTGTTGCCACCGCCAGTATTTGTAATACGTTGATCGTCCCCTAAAATATTTGAACGATATATCAGGGCTTTCAATTGGTGACAACCCACTAGCAACCGAGTCATCCCAACTATAATTTACATGTTTAAATTCACTTTGTTTGCTTGTCATCTTCAGTCTAACTCCAGCGATTAATGCGCTGTGCTTCTGCATTAAAATTGTTAACAAGATTTCTACATCTACTTAGACACAGTCAAGCACCAATCAACTTCGCCACACTATTGTTATTTTATATATTGAAAAATCATACAAAAACTGACCAACCAATAACTTAACACTATGTTTTATAAGAAATTAAAAAGCATTGACCACATATGAACAAAAGATAAAAACGGCTCAAAAAATAAACATTTAATTAACATAATCTGTAAATTTATTATAACTTTCAGTCATTCGAATAAAAAAACCGGCTAGAAATGAGCCGGTTTTATGCATTTGCGTAAACAACTTTATTTATAATTTACTGCGCAATTTTAACTTGAGTATGTTGGCTTCTAGGAAATAGAAATCCGCATACACTATAGATGTGCTCTATTTCACTTAGCATTCGGTAGGTTACCGGTCGCCTCTGTCAAAACAAACCCTAATTTAAAGTCGATACTGTTGTGTTTCGACGTTAGATAATTCGCTGTCAATTCAGCCATAATTTTATCTGCAAGAGCAATAGCTTTCGACTTACTTCTGACTCAACTGTATATAGCGCTAATCGATATAACGCTGAAGCATAAATGCCGCCGCAGAGGTATCTTTTGGGATATGCGTTCCTAGCGCTTTGAAGCGACCTAAATTGCCAAGGCTTAACCAGGCGCCTTGGATTAGTTCTTCGTCGTATGCAGACATTTTGCCTTCCATTAATCGCAAAGCATTTTCACTGTATATCTTTGTCTATAAATATTGGCCCGTAGCCAATATAAGGCAAAATGTAGTCGTCTATAAGAAAGTCACATAAATCGAGAATTCGCGAAAATCGATAAGTACTTGTAGATTGATTTGCCGCAATAGAAGCAGCATTTTCTTCAATTGCAAAATAATCCCAATGAGGAACGACGTCATCGCCAAGTAGTTTGTCAATCGAAGCGACTAGGCGCTCAACATGGGCGTCAAAATCCGGGAGTTCTATTTCAGGCGTTTCTTTTTTCAGAGCTTCTAAGACATTAACAAAACCATACAAAGACCATCCCCGCCCTCTAGCCCAAGCTGAGACGTTACCAAGCCCTTGCCAGTTACCTTATTTTTTACTGCCGTATTCATATACGTGATAAGCGATAGGGAAATTTTTCTTTTGCAACATCGCCGTTTGCATAAAAATAATGATTAAAATAGGTTTGTTTTAGCATGAGATGAAAGCCAATTCTCTATGTGCAGGATCGCTACTTTCAAACAAGAACTCAAGGTTCATCATGTTATCCACTATAACGGGGAACTGCCACGGATTCGATACAAACACTTTTTGGCTTTTCTCCTTTTACTTGGCCCTTTTTCATCATGAATAAGTGACTTAGCTCTCCAATCCCATGAGCGAATAAGTCCATATTATAGATCGGCGAGTCGCTAGGTTTCACGTCCGGTTTGCAGTGCTTGTTCATAAAGCTTGCGGGTGTCAGGAGGTAAATCAGGAATAACTAATGCTTCACCAAAAGAATCATACAACAAAGTTTCTAAGTCATGTGTGCTACCTCGTTTTGTTTCAGGTAACAGCAAGTGTTTGGTAGAAAGTCGCTTTTTTCGAATATTTGGCTTTGTTGTGCTTCAGTGAAGCCTTTTTATCTCGCTTTTAGCTGATAGTGTTTTCCACACACAAACCGGGTAAAAACCATTTGTCCATTTTGTCAGTTTTTCCATATAAATATGGTCATGCTCTAGTGCCTCTAGGAAAACAAACAGCCTGCGTTTGTCGTGCAAGTCAGCTAACTTTAAATCAGTACCATAGACTCCATCATGCACTTATCATCTAAGACATTGATTTTTAATGGAAACAAGATTTTCTTTGGCCTTGACTATCACTAAAGTGAGTAACTGCGTCTTCTTGAGTTTTTGCTGTTTGTTTATCTGTATTTAATTCAACATGTAAATGACTTTCCTCTGATTCTGTGCAACCTTAATAAAAATATACTCAAACTAAAAGCAACTAATAGTTTCATCTGACTCACTCCACTCTATCGTTATACGCTAATTTATAAGATATCATACAACTATGTTTACTAAAACTTAACAAGTAGTACCAAGAAAAATTAACAGTCTACTATTTACAAAAGCCTTATAAATGGAACTTAACGGACAAGATTGTTATCATCTATTCAGGTAACTATTACGAAACAAAAATATGACAACTTTTAAATTCACACAAATGAAGAAAAACCCGGCGGGCTGACTACAGAATTAGTAGAATCCCTTAGAAGTGAAATATTAAAAGGTTCTTATAAAGTAGGTGATAAACTTCCATCTTCAAAAATAATTGAAGAACAAACGCAAGTGAGTCGAACCGTTGTACGAGAGGCAATAGCCCAGTTGAAAGCCGAGGGCCTAGTAGATAGCCGACAAGGTGTTGGTGTAGTCATCACTGAAAGGAAAAACGATAAGTCGTTCCAAATAGATAAAGTGGAATTTGAATCGATCCTATAATGCAATTCAAATACTTGAATTGCGCTTATCAGTCGAAGTAGAAATGGGAGGCATGGCCGCCGAACGGCGTACTGAAGAACAAATGGAAGAGATAACAAAGTGCATGATTTCTATGGAGGAAAAGGGTAAAAACGGCGAAGACTCTATCTCTGAAGATTTCGCATTCCATAAGGCGATAGCTAATGCATCAGGTAATCCTTATTTTGTCCGCTTAATTGAATATATAGGTTCAGGTGTTATTCCAGCTAGAGAAATGATTACTCAGTACAGTAATAGTTTTAATAATGAAAAACTACTTAGCGTAATACAAGGAGAGCATCGACAAATTTGGCGTGCAATTAAGAACCATGATAAGAGTTCAGCGCGAGAAGCGATTAAAGAACATTTAGGCAATAGTATTAACCGACACATTCAAATAAAAGAACAACATTCGGCAGCTAGTTAACCTTAGTTCTGGACAAGAAATATCGTGTAAACTAAGCAATGTTAATATAATTCAATGGTTTAATATATTTTTGTCTCAATAACCTGAGCTAAATGTTACTCGGTAACGAAATTTTTAGTTTATAGCAAGGCGGAGTGTTGTAAGTCATAACGTGTTATTGCTAAACAATCCAACGCCGCTAGACACAAAAGTGCGATAGCTAGAGGTTCGGATTGTCTAGGATTCATTGACCTTTTTAATAGATATCTATATGCAGATAAATACGTTTTTAGTAGCCCATAAAAAGTAATTGTCAATATACCTGTGAGTATTCACCCTTAGCATAGTCTTTTGGTAATCCCCTCCCCTTTTTACGAAGCCAAAAATTACCAAGAAATTTTGTTTTGCCAACACTATTACTACTTATTTGCTACTCCGTTCATTTGGCTGCAAGTTATTATCAAACTTTTTCACCCATTAAAAATATTAGCATTACCAGCATTCCTAAGAATCGGTTAACCATAGGTTTAACATTTGCTATAACAATCTTGCGTGGGACGCTAGTCCCAGCAGCATAGAGTAAGTTATTGGTTAGGATTAAGCATTAGACTGATAACCGTGCAAAATAAATACTATTTTGAACATGTAAGCTCGTTGCGTAGGCCAAGCTTTACTGCGGATGATTTTTAAGAAGAAACGATCTTCCATTGGTTCTTATATCAAGCCGCATTAGTATTATGAATTCACTGTCATAAACAGACGGCCGAGCGATAAGTTTATTTACTACCAAACAGATCAGCACTTCGATAGTGCTGGCTTGCAGCATGTAACATTAATTAAAGAATACACTTTTGACACTTCAGTCTACTTTCGTTTTATTTTTAGTAAAGCAATCTCCCCTGCCCTTAAGTTGATACCATTGATGGCTGAAAAAGTTAACAGACCATGACCACTTTAAAAGTAGCCTGCTAACATAACCTAGCCCGCCTTTAGCAACTACATTATTAGAATATACTTGACTAAATTAGTAATGGATTTATCCCCTATAGTACTCCTTTGCACTGGTAGTCAATTTTTACCTTGGAGCGGTAGATTTTATTTATTTGGTACTAGACCTAGACAATCAGCACACTTAGATTATTTCGCCGATAAGGTTATCAACTGATTTCCCCCGGGGGATCTCGGGACTTCCTTGATAAAGTAGCTAAAATTCAAGATAAGAAATATCTTGTGGCAGCTCTTAGATCTCTTCCCATGGAAAAATACGGCGGTCAACATAATATCTCTTTTGAAAAGATCCCCCGGGGGGAAATCTGTCTCCCGCTTTGTAGCGAAGCTATGTTTTTACTTGGCATGATGCTCAATACTCCTAAACTTAGAAAGACTATGACTAATTGAATTTGTGTACTTATGGAATTAACTAATCTTTATGTAAAAACATGAATATCCCCCGGGGGGATCATAGAAGTATCTAAACAAGGAACAAAAAATGATTATCTAATAACATTAACAAAAATGTTCGTAACCTTTGACATATGGGTGTTATAGCGTGTATGTTATTCAAAATATGTTTTTATAAAACTATAAGTAGAGAACGATAAAATGCTTAAGTACAATTCAGTAGTGCTAGCGATACTAAATCAGAAAGGTGGTTGCGGTAAAAGCACTGTATGTAATATTTTAGCAGAGTACATGGCTATCATGGCCAATAAGAATGTACTAGTAGTTGACCTAGATATGCAATGTAATTCTAGTGACTATTGGGTTGGTATGGAGAGTAGTCCAAGGTCTGTCGGCGGACAGTTACCACCGCTACACCCAGACTATGATGGCGACCCAGACTTAGAAGAACGATCTACTATTGCAGACATATATTTTGGTAAAGCCGTTTTACCGTTCGAAACTTATGTGAGTGAGGCTAACGGATTTAAAAAGAGAGTCGATATAATGGTCGGCCATCCAGCATTACTTGAACGTATTAACTCTGAATTTGATAACGAGTCGGGCCAAATAGAGCATAAAGTCATTAATAGACTCCATGAGTTCTTACACATGGAAGAAATGAAAGAATTATACGACATTATCATCCTCGATACAGGGCCTTCAAGAAACCCTATATTCCGTTCTGCTCTTAGAGCTGCTACCCATACAATTTTTCCTTTTGAATGCGAAGAGAAGAATCTGCAAGGATTAATTCAATGCTACAAATTATAGAATCTGAAAACTTCACCAGAAGTGATGAATCTCAGGTCAATTTAATAGGATTTCTACCAAATAAAGTAAGGATTAATACAAACTTACATAAAGGTAACCTCGACAAACTATATTCTCGACTTCGCGCGCAAATGTTCCCGGAAACTATTTATTTACCTCAAAGCACTGCATTTCCAGAAAGGGACTTAAAAGGAATTAGCCCTAGAACAGTATTTGATATCCAAAAAAATCATGCCGCCTATATCCACAGTAAAACATTAGGCGATTATGTTCATAAGCAAATTTTTGGAAGGAGAGGGTAAATGGCTACAAAAAGAAAGTTAGGTATAAACCGAGCAGGAACAGGTAAAGTTACAGACGACTCTGGTGTAGATAAATGGGTTAGCTCAATTGCTAGCCATTCTGAATCAGCTGATAAAGTAAAAGATGTCATCGCAAAATCTATTCCTGTTGATTACATATTAACTGATGAGAATAACCCAAGAGATCTAGCAATAGATTCCTCACTTATCTTAAAAATAGTTGCTACCCATCCTTGTAAAACTTTTGTGGCGACAGAACAAGACTCAGAGTGGATAGAGCCTTATGTACGCCAAGCAGCCAAAGCATACAATCTTGATGGCAAAGCTATAGGTGATTTTCAATCATTGGTCGAATTTGCTTTCTCCTTGAAAAATGCAGAGGCTATGTTGCACCCAATAGTAACCTGGAAAGACGAAAGCACTTTTCACCTTATGGTAGGTGAACGTCGATACTTAACCCATCTTTTACTGCAAGAAAGTCACATTTATGCTCGTATTTTCTTAGAACGCCCAAGCCAGTTTCAGTTAGATTTATTGCAGTGGAAAGAAAACATGGATAGGGAAGAAATGACCCTATTCGATCGATTGCTGCGAATTAGAAAGTTAATAGAAGCCCTCGGCGGCAGAAAAAACGTCACGGTTATGCAGTTGTCGGCCATTATTGGTAAATCACGTTCAGTGGCACACAGATATATGTTTGTCTTAGAAGCAAAGGCAGAGTCTCTATTAGAATATATAAAAGAGGGGAGGGTATCTGACCTTAAAAAAGCGGCAGATCTTGCCAAGCTGTCTGACCCAGAACTAAAAGTAAAGTTAGGCATTGAAAGAAACAAAACGGTTAAAGAAGAACCCACTCGATCATCCATAAAACTAAGTAAATCGGCCAACACAACGGCGATTGAAAAACTAATTAGAGCCGCAGCTAAGACACTTAAAATTGAAGATTATGTTAACGAAGCGGATTTCAGTAATCCTAAAAAAACAGCTGAAGCACTGAACGGCATCATCGATAAAATATCCGAGACTAATTAATATGGTTAAGCTCAAGCTACCCACGACTCAAGCGGCATCAAGACGAAGCACGGTTCGAATACCAATAGCGATGTTACCTAGAATGGCTATAGACATGGAAAAATCTGGGTTTAACAAAAAACAGCAAAGCAAATGGCTCAATCAAGCATTAAACGAGTTATTCAAAATACCCGATTACACTGATCTTATAGCAGAAGAGTTTATTACAGCAGGCACAACAAAATCCGTATCTATTACACTCCCAGCAGATACAGAACAAAATGTAATTGACGCCATTAAAGCGGTATCGCAAATTGAAAAAATAGATAAAGATAAAAGCGCCGTAATCAGAGTTGCAATTATACAGAGACTACTCAGAACTGAGGGTAAAGCACTGAGGATGGACGAATGACTGAGATGATACTATCTGAGCAATTAGATCTATTTGTAGCCGATATAATTGATGCAGTACCTAAAGGCGAGCTTTCAACAATGGAATATCCCATTTTTGCAATTTCTACTAGGCCTGACCCAAAACCCTATCGCTTTGAAAACCCAAAAACGGGAGCTTGGATGGAAATCCTGCCTAGTTCTAAGGGTAGGGCAACCATACACGACAAAGATATTTTACTATATTGCTTTGGCCAATTAGCCGAAGCCGCTAATAGAGGAAGACAGGTCAGTCGCAAGGTTCATATGGTCGCTTATGATTTTTTAAAGCAAACCAATAGGGGCACAGGTGGACGTGAATACCGTGCTATAACCGATGCGCTAGTTCGCTTGCGAGGCACAACCTTTAATACAAACGTAAGAGACGGAAGCCAACTCGCGCAAAAAGGCTCCGTGTTTGGTTTAATCGATTACGGCCAAGCAGTAACAGACAACTCAGGTCGATTAACTCATGTTGAAGTCGTGATATCTGAACACTTATTTGCGGCCTTAAATAACAAACAAATTCTCACCTATAACCCTGAATACTTCATGCTTTCTACTGGCTATGAAAGAAGGCTATACGAATTGTGTCGCAAACACTGCGGCAACCAAAACTCGTGGGAAATAGGTTTTAAAAATTTGCATAACAAATTTGGCGTAAGATCTTCCTTACGAGAGTTTCGTAGAAAAATAAAAGAACTCGTCGTTAAGCAAAGTATCCCTGATTACTACATTCATCTACTAGAAAAAAATGGTCCAGACACCATTGAAAAGCTAATAGTAAAACGAAAAACCAGCAAAAATTACATCAGCGAGAGCTGATCAATAGATTTTAACGAAAAATATGCGTCAGCCGTTTCAACCTATCGTGATTTGAACCACGTTTTTGCTCTATTAGCTAAATAATGAAACAACACCCACATATAGCTCCCTCGCATTTACTATCTACACAGGTCCTAATTTTAAAGGGCTAAGCTAGATATCAAGCTATAATCGACTAGTTGTTAACAATCCTATTTTTCAACTAAAGAGACATTCGTGATTTGAACCACGTTTTTGCGCCTAAACACTATCCCTGAAAAGTAAAACAAACCTTGTATGAACCTAAATACTAACCAGAAGCCCCTATTTTTAAAGGATTGTAGCCATGCTCGACAAGATTACTCATTTTGTTTTGTTACATAAGTAGATATCGTGATTTGAACCACACTTTAGCTCTATAATCGTCAATGAGCATTTATATATTGTATAGAAAGTACAAAATAAATAGCCTCGTCCTAATAATAAAGGGCTCTAGCCTAATTTAGTCAGTAAAAAGACACTCGAGCTAAACGAATGTATCGTGATTTGGAACCACGTTTTTTAAAAACAGCATAGCTTATGCCTTAAATCTAACTGTAATGAAAGGTAACTGGTCAAAGATCCCCAGGGAGATCTTTACATTAGCCACAAAGAAATGAGCTATCAAAATATATAGACGGAATGTCAATTAACAGAGCAGGTAATTTTGATAAACACTTGATAAATATATATTTTTAGCCAATCCTGATTTAAAATTATATTCGTGATTTGAACCACGTTTTAGGTATATTGAAACGATCAAAAAGATACAATACACTTTGTTCCGATACAGAACACATGACACCTGTGAAAAACCTGTTAGTAAACTGTTCATATGCTGTGGGTACCCTGTGTTTTGACACGGGTATTGAACCACAATAGCATCGTGTATCGAACCACACTTATTCGTGATCTGAAACACAGTGAATCGTGATCTGAACCACAAACTATCGTGATTTGAACCACGGTGATCGTAATCTAAGCTATATATATCAAGACTTTCAAAAAACGTAACTTATTAACTTTACTTAACATAAGTAACTTAAATACTATTAACTTATTATTAATCCCTATGGGATTCTAATAAACATAAGCTCTAATAAAGCTGTCATTTCTTAATAATATTACTGAATACCACCTACAGTGTACGTTTTTACATTAATCTACCCGCCTCCTAAGTTATTCACAAAGTATCTGTAGAGAGACGCTAAGACGCAAATATAAGGTATAAATCATGACCAAAAGAATTATTGTTAGCGATGCCTAGCTGCATGATTTAAAATCAAAGTATTACTTCAATATCTCAGCACAACTAATAATATTGACTAACTGAAGGGTTTATTACCTGAGGATGTACCATGTTTCCTTTGAGCCACTGTAAGCCATAAACAAAGCACTATATTAACTCTCATAGTTAAGACTATAGTTATTTTGTCTATTAGCTCGTACTAAGTAACCTGAATCCTGGATAAGCCGAACCTTTAAGTAACACTCTTTTTGTGTCTAACCGGGTTGGATCGTTTAGCAATAACACGCTATGACGTACAACAATCCGCCTTACTATACACGAAAAATTTCCGTTACCGAGTAACATTTAGCTGAGGTTATGTAGACAAAAATATATTAAGCCATTGAAATATAATAATATTGCTTGGCGTAAACTAGTGTTTAGCTGAAACGATACTTCTTATTTAGAAGCTCAGGCTAAGTATTGATGAATAGCAAAATTATCCTTACTTGATGATATAAAACAATCAATATTAGATTACCTTAGAATGTCAAATTAGACCTTTTTGGAGGTGGATATATTAGCAATCATTACAATTCTTTCGATATTTGAGACAAAAAACACCATCGAATGATCTATAATGATTAAAATTGACTAAATTAGGTTGCTTTAATTCTATTGTCTTAAAGCAACTAATACACAGAGTTTTTATGAATAGAATATTTAATGATTTAACAAGAGGCATATTTGTCTCGATTAGCATTTTCGCGATGGGATGCAGTAATAGCGTGCTTAATAATGAGCTACCATTAGGTGAAAAAGTTGATTATTTCGCTATTGATGATGCTTTAGGCAATGCTCTGGCAGTAGTGCAACATCCAGCCGGAGTGCATGTTAATGGTATTACTTACGTAGCATATCAGGGGCCGTTAGAAGATCCTTATGTCGCAGCATACAATCATATGACAGATGAATGGCAAGGGCCTGTTAAAGCTGGCGTAAGTGATATGGGTAAAGACTCATCTCGAAAAAAAGTGGATAACCATGGTAAGCCCACTATGTTGGTAGATGACTTAGGTTATATTCATGTCTTTTTTGGTGGCCATGGCGGCATGCTCTAAACATGGAAAAAATCCATTAGGAAATACGCATTATGGTCGTAATATTCATGTTGTGTCTAAAAGACCGAATGACATTACTCGCTGGGAGGAGCTCAACACAATACCTGTATTTGGTACCTATAACCAAGCAGTAAAAATGGATAATGGCGACATATATTTATTTTATCGTCATGGCGCGCATCGCAGTGATTGGGTTTATCAAAAGTCTACTGATCACGGAAGGACATTTTTCTGAGCCAGTGTCATTCTTAAAACACAAACGTCGCACCGATCTTAAAGCCGTAGATAGTTGGTATGCATGGGTAGGGAAAGGGCAGGGCGATGATATCATTGTTTCTTACGACTACCATATATGCTGGGACGGTGGAGCCGGAATCAACGGTCGCGGTCATACAACAGAACGTCACGACGCTTACTATATGGTATTTGATACTAAAAAAGATACTTGGCGCAATGTTAAGAATGAACAATTCGCAATACCCGTTACCCGTGAACTAGCAGACGAAAAAACACTGGTAGCAAGAACCGGCGAAGATTGGACTTTCAACGGTTCGGTTCACCTAGATGAAAATGGATACCCCCATATTGCGACTAATATAGGTAAAGACTTGGGAGCCAAAACGGGCGGTCCAAAACAAACTCACTATTTCAAGTGGACAGGCGCCGAATGGACCGATGGTAATGTCATTAATCCACAAACCAGTATTGATAATACCGATTCTCGTGGAGATTTTATTGTTAATTCAACTAACGATGTTACTTTCGTTTTAGGCTATGAAGAACAAGATGACGGTGTGATTGCCAACTGGCATAGCCAAAATAGCGGGGAATTCTTTACTAAAGGAAAAGAGTTACTTAGACGAAATAAAGCCACTTGGGCACTAACCTCAATTATCGAAAATGCTCACCCTGATGCTCGCATGATTGTTGCCGAGAAACAAAAAGGAACAGATTGGAGAAAAATTTACCTTGTCGGTGAAAATGGCCCTATCAAGCGTTTAAAGTCTGATGCACAAGTTCGCAACTAAATAACCTGAGATCGGGATAAATAATCACTCAGTGTGATAAAAAAGCAGCGAAAGCTGCTTTTTATTGTATTTAACACTTCGTTCATGAACGTTTTAGCCAGTTATATTAATCCATATTGATAAGTACTCTCGCAGAATGCGCCGGCGGTTTTTAAACAAGGCGCCATTGTGAAGTAATGGTTGCTACCATCAAATACCGCGAACGCAGCAAAAGCCGTTGGGATATTCATTAGGGAGTAGTTATAAATGCACTTATTCGCTGTCTTTTTAAGAACTAGTTATTAGTGTAAACAGATTAGCCTTGATTAAGCACATCCGTTCCATTGCTGCGAGCAATAAAATAATACTTATAAACTCAACGCGATATAACCCTGTGTCGCTTTAATTTTTCACTTGTCTGATTTCATATTTTTGTACTGCAAATGATGGGATTAGCCCTTTTATACTTACAAGTGACGTTGCAGCTTCTTTGCTAGATGTTGGCAGAGATTGAGTGGTATGCCACTTGCCCCAAAAAAGTTGATTATTTTTAGGATATTTATGAGCTTGTTTTCTAAACACAGCGATTCCTTCATCAGAGAGTGCTTTATTAATTGGGGCTGTGGGATGAACATTGGGTTTTCGCCAACCGCCTTGCTGAATGGTTAAGTTTGATTTTCTAAAATCTGCAAAAAACTGTTGTTCAATATTATTACTGCTGTCAATGTTTGCTACCCTATATTCAAATTGGCTCCCTGCTGGGCTATTTACTATCAAATTAATATTTAGTGGTTCTGGTGTTTGTTGTGTTATTTGCTTGTCGTTGAAGTTGAATAACAGTAAGTCGTAGTTGTCTTTTTCGGGTTGCTTACTAAATATTCCATCGACTCTGTTGTTTTCTATTGAAGTGTGGCCTTGGACGGTATTACTAAATAACTGATTGCCAACCATTGGGTATAGTGCTAATTGAGTCAGCGCTTCTGGGGCGTAATTGCCGTTGCTTAAGTTTCCCCATTGAAACACCTCTTTGATATCACTCTCTAACATCATTTTTGAAAACATGGCAAAAAACGCTGATGCATGGGAAGTCGCGACGCTGACAAAACCTGCTTTTTGCATCTTGGATATGAATTTAAATTCATGGATCTCAAAACTGGCTTTTGGGTTCCAATCTGGATGTTCAATAATTGGTGCAATGTCATGGCTGTAAACCGCTGACATGTCCAATTCGTGTGGTTTAGTAATGTGTGGGTAATATGAAATTGCAATGAAATCATATGCTACCCTGTGCTTTTTAGCCCAAGTCAAAAAATGGGGGCGTATGAATCTTCTGTATTGCCTGTGTAGTCGACATAACTTCCTTTAAAGGAACCTTCGCGAAAATGAGCTCCGACTTTAGCAGTAGGTAACACTGCATGCACTGCAGTTACTGTGTTCTGGTAATGATCAAAAAACTCTTGTCGAGTAGCAGACCAATGCTGTGGGCGAGTATCTATTTCTGAACCAACTCTAAAGCGCCATGCTAAAACCTGTTCTTTACCATAGGTGGCCACCAAGTGTTGAACAAAGCTCTTAATGTATCGGTGCCATGCCTCTGGGTCGGCTGGGGGAGTACATTACCGTATACGCCTTCTGCGTCTTTTTTTAAAAAATGTTTACCATCCGGTTTGTCAACGAGTGTTAATCCTCTTTGAAAGGCCCAAGGGGGTTGTCTAACACTATTTGAAATATTTCCCAGTCATGGGATAACCAGTTATCAATACGTTTAGTGGCTGCGTCAAAGTTATATACAAATTTCTCTCCATCCCATTGATAGGTATCTGCTGCCAAATTCTTGCCTCGCCACCCACCCAACATGCGTACAGTATTTACTTTGGGGGGCCGGCCAAACGTTGCTGGGGTAGAGAAAGGTGAGCCTTTGTGGGTTCTTACACTCACATCAAAAAAGTCATAAATTGTTGTGGTTGTGGTACCAGCATTACTAAAGTCAGCACTGAGCGTTAAAGTTGATTGACTCGCTGTAGTTTTTAGTGAGGCAGATGGTTGACTGTCTATATTTGAACTGCAAGCCATGGTGAGTAGTAAGCATGTGCTTATTAGTAATTGCTTCATGGTAGAACCTACTTGTTAGTTGTCTAGAAATACATAGTTTTAAGCCAAGCGTGTTTATAGTTAAATTAATAGATTTTACTTGTCTGAAAATGTCTCTGTGTGATTGTTTTTATTTAATTGTGACGATTTATGTTAATTTTTGCGCTTTACGAATGCAAGGTAACTGTGTAAATATGTTTTTATTGATGTAACTAAAATCTATATTTAGGTCGTTAAATGTTAAGTTTAGAGGTGGGGAATACACTGACTGCAAGCCGCACTGGCTGGTTATTTTGCTTATTTATAATGCTAGGGTGTCAGCAGACACCTAGCACGCCTTTTACAGGTTTTATTCAACCTAATGAATTACGGGTAGAATTACTTAAAGGAGACTGGGTTGCCAACGTAAAAGACAGTCAACCTGAGTTTACTTGGGCTATTCAAGGTGACGATACTTATGGGCAACAAATCGCTTATCGTATTCAACTTTGGGATATCACCTCAAGTGTCAGTCGTCAGCCAAAATGGGACTCTGGTCAACAAAGCTCAAGTAAGTCCAACGCTGTGTCGTATGGAGGAGGGCGGCTATTCGCCAATAGTAACTACAAGTGGCGTGTTAAAGTATGGCTAAAAGCACAAGAAAACGAAGTAATAGAAAGTAGTTGGTCGCATTATCAATTTTTTACTACTAGTGGCTCTTTTGACTCATCGGCCAGTCAACACGACTTAGTGACGACAACAGTAAAAGCTAAATATATTAAGAAACTACCGTCGGGTCGTTACTTGATAGATTTTGGGAAAGTAGCATTTGGTTACTTGTCGTTAACGTTAACCAGTGATAAAGCTGGGCTGGCCACAGTGTATTTGGCTGAAAGGGGTAATGAAAATGGCGCTACTTCAAAACTAGATAGTAAGTCGAGTGTTCGATATTACCAAGTGCCTCTCGATGTGAATGCTAAAAAAGATGTGTATGCGGTTCATCCACCTAGAAACGTTCGTAACACTAAAGCGGGTAAAGCGATTGCTATTCCCGGAAAATTCGGCCGTATTGCGCCATTTAGATTTGTTGAAATTGATCCTGGCGAATTGAGCCTCTCTGATATTGAAGGTGTACAAATTGCTTTGCATTATCCGTTTAACCCTTATGCGTCTTCATTTCACTCTAGTAACGAAACACTAAATGCTATTTGGAATTTATCTAAATACAGTATGAAAGCTACAAGTTTCGCTGGTATTTACGTTGACGGTGATCGTGAACGTATACCATATGAAGCCGATGCTTACATCAATCAGTTGTCTCATTATTTAGTCGATGATGAATATTCCCTTGCGCGTTATTCCCATGAATATCTAATGGAACATCCTACATGGCCAACAGAATGGAAACAGCACTCAGTGATGATGGCGTGGACAGATTGGATGTACACGGGCGACGTAGAGTCATTGAAATCTAACTATAAACTTTTGAAAGAGCAAAAATTACTAAGTCGGTTTGCCAACCCCAAAGGGCTGTTATCCACTTTTCCAAACGGTACCCATCAAACCATAAAAGACATAGTTGATTGGCCTCCTGTAGAACGAGACGGTTATGAACTTAAAAAAGTTAATACTGTAATTAATGCCTTTCATTACCTTAACCTCAAGCAAATGGCTCAGATAGCTACGGCAATTGGGGAAACATATGATGCGGATGAGTTTAGAGAACAAGCTAAAGCGTTATATAAGGCTTTTAATAGCACGTTGTACAATAGAGAAACTGGTTTGTATATAGATGGAATAGGTTCAAACCATAGTGCCGCCCACGCTAATATTCTGCCGCTGGCAGTGGGGTTAGTGCCAGAAGAGCGGCAAGGGAAAGTCATCGAATTCATCAAAAGTAAAAAGATGGCAGTGAGTGTGTATTTTGCCCAATATCTAATGGAAGCTTTATACAATAATGGTCAAGGGGATTACGCTTTGTCACTGCTCACCTCGAAACAAAAGCGTAGTTGGTTCAATATGATCAGAGTAGGTTCTACTATTAGCTTAGAAGCGTGGGATGACGAATTCAAACCAAATCAAGATTGAGATCATGCATGGGGTTCGGTTATGGTAATATTGTCGGGCGTTATATTTTAGGAGTGAGACCTTTAACTGCTGGCTTTGATAAAATTGAGATTGCCCCGCAGTTTGCTGATCTAGAATTTATCGAAGGAAAAGTCCCCACAATTAAAGGGCCAGTTAGCATCCGCGCTGAACAAAGCATCGGAAAGTCGGTTACGCTGGAGCTGACCATTCCAAATAATGTTAAGGCAACATTGAGTTTACCTTTTGCCAAAGATAAAAACATTAGCTCTGTTAGTGTGAATGGACAACAAGTGAAATTTAACGCTGATACCGGCTTGTTAGACGATGATAGAGTTGTTGGCAGGTCAATATGTTGTGGAAGTATTCTATAAGTAAAGAGTGATTGATTTTGATTGAATATGCTTGTTTGTATGCAAGTGAACTGTTAAAATCTTGTAAAATCCGCTTTATTATTTTAAAAGGTTTAATTGTGGTTAATAAAATAAACAAAATATTCTTAGGCATCTCTACCGCATTTATGGTCTCAGCGTGTAGTGCGAATGACTCATCATCTGCTAATCACTCCGCGGCTAATGCGGTTGGCGGTTGGCCAACAGACAATGTGGCTTTTTGTAGCGCAGCGTTAGACAAGGCTAGTGAGCAGCTTGACGGTTTTAGAAAACACTATACCAACCCAAATAAAATCCCCACACAATTTGAAAACGGTGAAGCGATCTATACTAACTTCATGGGCTGGACCAGTGGTTTTATTGCCGGAAACTTTTGGTATTTGTATGAGCACACCAAGGATGAAAGCTGGTTGAACACCGCCACCAAATGGACAGACGCATTAGAACGTTCGCAATTTAACCGTAAAACCCATGATATTGGTTTTATCATGAATAACAGCTATGGCAACGGGTTAAGGTTAACCGGCAATAAAGCCTATGACCCAATACTATTAAATAGTGCAAAAACCTTGATGGAGCGTTACAACCCTAAATTAGGGCTTACATTTTCATGGAGCTGGGGCTCTTGGGAATTTCCAGTGATCATCGATAACATGATGAATTTAGAGTTATTGTTTAATGCGTCACTGGCTACTGGTGATAAAACCTATTATGACGCTGCTGTGAGTCACGCTACCATCACTATGAAGCACCATTTTAGAGATGATTTTAGCTCTTATCATTTAGTTGATTACAGCCGCACCACGGGGTTGCCTAAGCATAAACAAACCTTTCAAGGCATTGCTGATGACTCGTCATGGTCTAGAGGGCAAGCTTGGGGCGCTTATGGTTACACTATGACCTACCGTTATACCCAAGATGAAAAGTTTTTAAATCACGCTAGAGGTATTGTTAATTACCTATTGACCCATAAGAACATGCCGGAAGATTTAATCCCGTATTTTGATTACGATGCGCCAGACTACCCTGAAATTACTAACTACCGCGATTCATCAGCGGGTTCGTTATTAGCCAGTAGCTTGTTTGAATTAGCCAATTATGTTGATGAAGACGAAGCTAAGCGTTATCGAGCTGCCGCGATGAAAATGTTACGTAGTTTAGCTTCACCAGAATATTTGGCTGAAAAGGGAGAAAATGGTCACTTCTTACTGAAACAAGCGACTTATAACTTCCCGAAAGATTTAGGTCTAAATACGGCAATTAACTATGGTGATTATTACTACTTAGAAGCCTTAACACGTTGTAAGTCTTTGTAATATATTTTGAGATAGAGCGAATTGAGTTTAATTCGTTGTGAGAAAGGCCAATTGCAATATTGGCCTTTTTTGTGAGAACCCGAACGTCTATTACTAATTTATATCCTGCCATTTGAGCATTTCAGATGCCGCTAGCAGTACGGCTCCCGCACCGTAAAGTTGGGTTTCGTGTTTTGCGACTGGCTCAGGTGAACGCCCTACTTGTTGTACCCAAGTAACCTTACCATTGGGTAACACTGCTCGCTCTAGGGCACGCCAACCTTTGTTTACTGCTGTGACGTATTTCTCTTCGGTTAATATGCCGTTATTTACGCCCCAAGCTAAACCAAAGGTAATAAAGCCGGTACCACTAGTTTCTGGGGTTTTAACTTTGTTTGGGTCAAGTAGAGAAGGGGCCCAATACCCATCTGGTTTCTGTATTTTGACTAGCCCTGCAGCGTTCTTTTTATATAACTCTAGATACTTGGTGCGCGAAGGATGATCTTTTGCTAAGTCATCAAGAATAAGAGGCAGGGCGGCAAATACCCAGCCATTTCCTCTGCTCCAGAATACAGGTTGACCATTATCACTTTTCATAGTGAAATAACGGCTGTCTCGATAAAACAAACCATGCTCTTCAGAAAACAAATAGTCCGATGTCGCCCAAAATTCTTTATCAGCAAATTCAAAGTATTTACTATCGCCAGTAGCATTACTCATTTGTAACCAAGTTCGAGGTGCCATGTATAGCGCATCAGACCAACACCACCTTTCTTGACAAGCATCTTTGTAGCCTGGCAGTTTTTCTTTGCTTTCGTCGATAGTTAAACTTACGTTAGATGGATTAGCTAAGATTTTATCGAACATTACTTGTGTTTTTTTGTAAGCCGCTGGATTACTTGTTTGCTCTGCCAGCCACAAATAGGTTTGTCCAATGGCATGATCGTCTGCGTGTTTGTACCTTCGTTGGATCAAGTCGTATTTTTGTTGTTTAGCCATAGTGTCGATATGGGCTAACAGTTTTTTGTCATTGACCGTTTCTGTCCAGCGCGTTAAGCCAATATAAAATGCTGCTTGGATCCAGTTTTTAGGATTTGAACTGCCTTTATGATATCGCGAAGCTAAATAATCGTAATTGCCTTTTTCGATATTATCCACTTGCCACTTAGCTGCGTTATGACCTATTAGTTTAGCTGATTTTTGGATTGATAGTGTTTGTGTGGATAGACTATTTGAATCAGATTGTGTTGATTTACATGCCACAATATTGAGGGCAAGCAACACTGATAATCCACATATTGCTAATTTATTTTTCATTGGTACTTCCTTAAATGAAAATATGCCGGCATAAGTTAGACGATGCCATAAGGCATCGGCTATTTTTAATACAAAGGTAAAGTTGATTTAGTGGGACCACTTCGTCATTTCTGATGCGGCCAGCAGCACCGCGCCAACACCATAAAATTGGGTCTCATGCTCGGCAACAGGATCGGGTGATTTACCCACTTGCTGTACCCAAGTGACTTTGCCATTTGGTTTAACGGCTTTTTCTAGTGCGGCCCAACCTTTTTCAACTGATGTTTTATATTTATCTTCAGTTAATATTCCGTTATTCACGCCCCAGGCTAAACCAAAAGTAATAAATCCGGTACCACTAGTTTCTGGGGTTTTAACTTTGTTTGGGTCAAGTAGAGAAGGGGCCCAGTAACCATCAGCTTTTTGTGCGGCTTGTAAGCCTGATGCAAAACGTTTGAATAAGCTAATGTATTTATCCCTAGAGGGATGATCCTTAGGTAAGTCATCTATGATTAATGGCAGGCCAGCAAATACCCAACCATTACCTCGGCTCCAGAATACCGGCTTTCCGTTATCACTGACTTCGGTGAAGTAACGGCTGTCTCTGAAATACATATGGTGTTTTTCAGAAAATAAATAGTCGGTAGTAGCCCAAAATTCTTTGTCAGCATACTCAAAGTATTTTGGATCACCTGTGATGTTACTCATTTTCAGCCAAGTACGAGGGCCATAAAGAGTGCGTCTGACCAACACCAGCGATCTTGGCAAAACCTTCATAACCTGGACGTTTAGGTTCTTCTTTCATCTCAAGGCTCACAGTTGGTTTGTCAGCTAAAATGCTATCAAAATGGATTTGAGTCGGAACAATTGCGTGTTTATTACTTGATTGTTCAGCAAGCCAAAGATAGGTTTGACCTATAGCATGATCATCTGCGTGCATTGGACGTTTAGTAAGCAAAGAATAATTTTGTTGCTTTGCCATTTTTGTTATTTGTTGTAAGGCTAACTTATCGTTTACAGTTTCTGCCCAATGAGTCAGGCCAATATAAAACGCAGCCTGAATCCAACCTCTCGGCTCTGAACTGCTTTTGTGGTATCGCTTGGCAAGGTAATCTAAGTTATCTAAATGGTCGATTTGCCATTTTGCAACCTTATGCCCTACCTCTAGAGCTGACTTTTGTGTGGCTGACATTTGAACAGCAGAATGTTCTGTGCCAGATTGAGTTGAATTACACCCACTTCCACCTATTGCCAAGATGACAGCTAATCCACATATGGCTAATTTATATTTCATTGGTATGTCCTTAAATTGAGTTTTTAGGATATAAAAAAGCCGATGCGGAAGAAGGCAGCGGCTTTATTTGATTATTCCATAGGGGTTATTTCCATTTCACCATTTCTGATGCGGCTAACAAAACAGCACCTACACCGTATAACTGAGAATCAGTCTTTTTCACAGGATCTGGTGATTTACCTACGTGTTGTACCCAGTTTACGCGGCCTTCTGCAGAAACTGCCCGTTCTAGTGCTGCCCAACCTTTTTCGACCACCTCTTTGGAGTTTGCATCAGTTAATAAGCCGTTATTCACGCCCCAAGCTAAACCAAAGGTGATAAAACCCGTGCCACTGACTTCAGGCGTTTTGACTTTATTTGGATCCATCAAAGAGGCGGGCCAATAGCCGCTTTCGGTTTGTAACTTAAGTAAACCTGCCGCGTTCTTTTTATATAATTCTATATAGCGAGCACGGGAAGGATGGTCTTTAGGTAATTCATCAATAATTAAAGGAATGGCAGCAAATACCCAGCCGTTACCTCGGCCCCAAAATACAGGTTCACCGTTATCACTTTTCATATCAAAGTAACGGCTGTCACGGAAAAATAGCCCGTATTTGTCTGAAAACAAATAATCAGCTGCGGCCCAAAATTCTTGGTCAGCATATTCAAAATACTTAGGATCACCGGTTACATTGGTCATTTGTAACCATGCACGGGGCGCCATGAATAGCGCATCAGCCCAACACCAGCGCAATTGACAATTGCCTTCTAAATGCACCTTACCACTACCACTGGCGGTAGAATCTAACATCTCTAAACCAACATTGGGCTTGTTGGCTAATATCATGTCGAACATTTTTTGAGTAGGCTTAATGGCTTCTTGATTGCCTGTTTGTTCAGCTAACCACAAGTAAGTTTGGGCAATGGTGTGATCGTCTGCGTGATAAGGGCGGTCTTGTAACAAATCATAGTTTTCGGTCTTTGCTACTTTTTGCATATAGTCCAAAAACTCTTTGTTTTTGGCGAATTCTGTCCAACGAGTCAAGCCTATGTAAAAGGCGGCTTGGATCCAAAATTTAGCATTTTCTGATTTAGCACGATGAGATTCAGGAATGTAATCTAAGTTGCCAATCTGGTCTAGCTGCCACTGAGCAGAGCGTGTGGCTATGTCATAAGCTGACGAGCGAATGGCCTCGGCAGTTTTTGAAGCTTGTTGGGTGGCAACCGTTTCAGTTGATTCAGTCTTAATTTTATTTGATTGTGTACTGTCGTTACCGCAGCCTGTTAATAACAGGCTTAATGTTAAAGGTAAAATAGCTAATTTTATTGTTTTCATAGGGTTACCTTTTGATTTTACAATTTACCCGACTTAATTTGTTTGTCAGCGTAATCGACAGCTCTGGCTGATAACGCCATGTAGGTAATGCTTGGGTTTTGGGTTCCTGCACTAGTCATGCAAGCGCCATCGGTAATAAATACATTGGGTACTTCGTGCATTTGATTCCACTGGTTCAGTACGCTGGTTTTAGGATCGTGTCCCATGCGAGCTGTGCCCATTTCATGAATACACGCTCCAATTGTGGTCACAGAGTTTCGCGTACGAATATCGGTACATCCGGCTGCTTCCAACATTTCAGCGGCTGCCCTAACGCCATGTTCCCGCATTTTTACTTCGTTTTCCCTTAACTTTGCGTCAAAGGTGATAATGGGCATGCCGTGTTGATCTAACTTGTCAAAATTCAGATACATGCGATTTTCATGATAGGGTAAAATTTCACCAAAGCATTCCATGCTAATACGCCATTTTCCCGGTTTAAATATAACGTCTTTTAAATCAGCGCCGATCACACCAGAGGGAGTGTTACTAGCACGAGATGCCCCACCTTGATAACTGAAGTTTCGAATGTAATCTTTTTGTTTAGTTTCTTCGCTGATATTGGTAAATGGAGGGATAAAGAAACCTTTTGGTTTACGACCTTTGTAATACTCTTCTTCATAACCTTCGAGTGTACCTGAAGCGCCCATACCGTAATGATGATCCATCAAGTTATGCCCGAGTTCACCACTGCCATTACCTAAACCATTAGGGAAATGTTCTGAGCGACTATTTAATAATATGGCAGCTGTGCCAATAGTACTGGCATTACAGAAAATGATACGGGCGTAATACTCAGTAATTTCACCTGTATTGGCATCTTTTACTTTTACCCCTGTCGCCTTCTTTTGTGAATCGTCATAGATTATCTCCATAACTATTGCGTCAGATTGCACAGTAATATTTCCAGTTTCTTTGGCCACAGGTAAGGTGGCTGACTGAGTACTAAAGTATGCGCCGAATGGACAGCCGCGCTTACAGCGATTACGTGCCATACATTGGCCACGCGTGCCTTTATGTACTTCTGGGTTGTATTCACTCAAATTTGCGGTTCTACACGGTGTGACAAGACGTTCGGGGTATTTAGCTTGTACAGCTTCACGCAGTTGCTGTTCCACATAATTCAACGGAAACGGAGCGATGAATTTTCCATCTGGTGCTTGCGGTAAGCCTTCTGCTTGTCCTGCTACCCCTACAAATGTTTCTACATAATCGTACCAGGGTTCGATATCGGCGTAACGAATAGGCCAATCAACCGCAATACCTTCTTTTTTATTAGCTTCAAAATCAATATCGCTCCAACGAGGGCAATGTCTGCCCCACATGACAGAGCGTCCGCCTACGTGATGGCCGCGTATCCATGCAAAAGGTTCGTCTTCATCATAGGGGTATTCGTCATCTTTATTAATAAAAGGTTTTACATCCTCTTTTACCCACCAGTTCAACTTTTCTTGTTTGAAATAGTGTTTTTTCTTTTCCTCTAAGCTAACTTGCCCTTGATTAGGTAAGTCCCATTTGTCCATATGGGCGGTAGGGTAGTCGCCATGTTCGACCATGCGGCCACGTTCGAGCATTAAGGTTTTATAGCCTTTTTTACATAACTCCATGGCTGAGTAGCCACCCGATATCCCGGAGCCAATTACAATTGCGTCAAAAGTGTTTTTCATTTTTTCTCCAGACATAATTATTCTGCCCAAGCCTTGCCACCCACTTCTGCAACAGATATACGAGCTGTGTATCCGTCAGGTATGGGTAAGTAATTAAGATAATTTTCAGCGATTTCTTCATTGCTTAAATAATAAGCAATGCTTTGTTGTTTAATATCGATATAAGCTTTGAAGCCTTGGGCTGCATCTTTGGCATTTTCTAATTGCAGTAACAATTCTGTTTGTTCTTTAGGAGAAGCCGTATGGAATTGTTTGCTGGTCAAATATAGATTGAGCTTTGCAAAAGATTGTAGAAAGCTCTTTTTGTAATTAGGGGTAAATACTTTATGAAACATATTATCCATAATCATATGCACGTTCACCTCAGTGGCTGAAGGCGAATCGGTTTTAGGCAGAATTACGTCCATAATTTGCATCAGGCTTTTTAAGTTTCCCCTTTAAAAAACTGCCCGTCGGCGACACTTGTTCCGGGCATGGCTGAGCCTGAACTTAAATTTTCGACTTGTTTACCACAACCACTTAATAAGCTTGCTGTAAGGGGGCACAAATAGCGGTACCTGTTAGGGCAGCAGCATATTTTAATATATCTCGTCTATGCATAATTATTTCCCATATTGAGGGGAGGTTTGGTGACGCACGTTGATAAATGAGCTTCTTTGCTTCACTTCATCTGAACGTGCGGCTTCGTATTGTTGAATGTAGCTGTCAGTCTTGTCACTTAGCTGTTTGATAATGTGTTGGTGCTTTGGAGAATCAATTAAATTGACGGCTTCTTGTGGATCATTCTCTAGATCAAACAATTGTTGAAAATCGTTTTTGTAGAAATCTACATATTTCCATTTTTCGGTACGCATACCCACAGTAGGAGGAATAAATGAGCGTTTAGGTTGGTACATGTGTTCGAAGAAAACTCAGTGCGCCATGGGGTGTGAGTTTCATTATTAAGCAGGGGCACTAAACTTTTGCCTTGATAGGTGGCTGGCGATGTTAAGCCGGCTAAATCTACTATTGTTGAAGTGACATCTATATTTAATGCCATTTTTTGGATCTCTTTACCGTGTGAGGTTTTATTACGTGGATCGTAAATAATTAAAGGTACGCGTAGGTCTTCTTCCCAACCAAACCATTTACCGGCTAATTGACGCTCGTTTAAGTTATAACCATTGTCACCCATGTAAATAATGACTGTGTTATTGGCCATACCGGTTTCTTCTAATTTTTGGTAAATCATACCAACGGCTTTATCTACAGCACTGATAGCACGGTAATAACGTTTAACCATTTTTTGGTATTTTTCAGGTGTGTTATAACGCCACTCCCAACGTTCACGGCCGATAGATTTTTTAAGAAAATCAGGCAGGGCTTCGAAGGTGGCGTCATCGGAAAATTTTGCCGGCGGAATGGTGATATCGGCGTACATACTCTCGAATTCGGCAGGGTAATGATATTGATCAACTAAATCTCTATCATGAGCATGAGGATTCCAGAAGTTTACCGCCATGGTCCATGGTTTACCTGTTACTTTGGATTGCTCAATAAAATCTTTAGCTAGTTCAGCTATGTAGTAAGTTTGCGGTAAGGTTTTTCCTTCGTATTCTTCGGTTTTGGATTGCAGTAAAGGTTTGAAAAAGTCAAAGCGTTCTTCATTGTCTCCTGAAATACCAATTTCATACTTTCCGACAAAAGCCGTGCTGTACCCGCCATTTTTAACAATATTTGGGTACATGTTTGCTGATTCTTGCTCGCCAGTTTTAGGTCGACTAAAAGTAAAATCATGAGTCCGTTCTGTAAGTCCCGTTAAAATACTCACTCGACTGGTGGCACAAATGGGCGTGGTCACAAAAGCGTTTTTAAACTCTGTGCCCTGGGTCGCCAATTTATCTAAGTTGGGGGTTTTAATTATTGGATGGTTCTTACCCAACATGTCCCAGCGATGATCGTCAGCCAAAATGAACAAAATATTTGGTTTTTGAGTTACTTGTTTGTCTAGCTCTTGAGTGGTCCCGCAACTGTTTAATACAGCTAATGGGAGCAATATTGATAAGGATCTCTTCAAAGAAGTAATTAGGCGTAGTGATTCATGTAAGGTATATGTCATTTTGTATCTCTTGGTTCAGCACTCGTCGTTTTTCTGTGGTTAGCTTATCGCGTACCTTGTTGTAAAGTTAAACAAGTTGCGCTATTTAACATCACACAACGTTAACTATTTTCTAACAATAGCAGACATCATGATTCAGATAAACTCAAAACTAGTCATATTAGGTCATTAATTGCTTCAAAATATTTCTAGCCTTTGATACTGTATGGCCATACTTGTTATTGGTATGTAACGTCAACTAAATATTTTAGAGGACGAATCGTTGTCGCTTGCCGCAAGTTGTCGGGTCCGAGCATTTTTAATTTGTACGTTATATCTACCCTTTTTTGTGGATGTGGTGAGGGACTAAGCGCTGCCGCACCGGTGCTTGCGTCTTTACCCACACCCACTTCCTGAACTTAGTTGAACTCGCACTAAAATAAGAAAGAGTGACAAATAACAATTGCAATTGCCTTAAGTTGCAAGCTGATAAATACGATACTTATCAGCGGCTTGTTTTTTACTTCTTTTCAACTATCAGCAAAGGACGCGGACTAGAGTTAAAAAATGTTGCTAGTTATTAATTGGTGGAATGTATTGATTTGCCTTTATGTATGCACAATATCCGTTCAAGTGTGGCTAGGCTCGGTAATGCGGCAGCCCAAGATGCTTATCAAGTACAGGTAGTGAGATCAGAGGTTAAGCAGTTGTTGAGGCAGATTGATTTATGGAATAGCGCTAAATGTCTAGCTAGACAGTGAATTAAATTCTTAAAGATTAACAATAGCACTCTGACGTAAATTTATAATATTTGGATGACATAGATAGAGAGGCCGTATGGCACAGTTTGCAGTTATTGGCTTGGGGCGATTTGGCTTGTCAGCTTCAATTGAATTAATGCGTCTAGGCAATACAGTTATTGGCATTGATAGTAATGAAAAGCTAGTGAATGGCGCAGCTGATAGTTTAACTTTGGCTGCGATAGGTGATGCAACTGATGAGCAAACCTTACGTGAATTAAACATTGGCCAGTGCGATTCTGTACTGGTTGCAATTGGTGAAGGTTTAGAAGCTAGTATTCTATGTGTGCTACTACTTAAATCAATGGGTATAGAAGATATTTGGGTGAAGGCTACCAGTCAGCCTCACCACACTATTTTATCAAAGTTGGGCGTATCTCGGATCATTCATCCCGAAGAAGAAATGGGAGTGAGGGTTGCTCAGTCGTTTAATTATCCTATGGTCAATCAATATATGCCATTAGGACTTGGACACTATATTGTGGAAATAGTCATTCAAGAAAACTGCAACAAATTAACGATTAATAAACTACTTGGTAAGGCTGTTACTGAAATTAACCCTGTATTGATCCGCCGCCGCCAACAGTTGATTAAAAAAGTGGATATTGATTTTATCTTGGAAACGAATGATTCTCTGGTGTTGGCTGGTGCTTTATCTGCCTTAAAGGGAATTGCCCCTGAGTTTCTGCGCCCATGAAACAGTGGGATCCTAAGTTTCAACCTTATGTAAAGAAAGGAACTCAATCAAAAAAAACATCATCATTGAGTCCTCCAGCAATTTTGTTTGTTGGTTTTATTGTACTTATCATACTGGGCAGCATTTTGTTGATGTTGCCTATCGCTTCAAATCAAGTGACCGGTATTATTGATGCTATTTTTACTGCGACTTCAGCCGTAACAGTCACAGGTTTAGTTGTAGTTGATACTGGTACCCATTTCACACTATTTGGTCAAGTAGTCATAGCTATTCTAATCCAAGCCGGTGGGTTAGGGTTCATGACCTTTGCTGTTGTAGCTGCATTGAGCTTAGGCGCTAAATTAGGTTTGTCGCAAACTTTATTGGTAAAAGAAGCATTGGGCCAAACTAGTCTTGAAAAAGTCACCCAAACAGCTAAATATGTGGTGCTTTATTCATTTGTAATAGAAGCCGTTGGGATAGCATTATTGACTGTTATTTGGGCAAGTGAGTTGCCGTTTTCAACAGCTTTGTATCACGCATTCTTCTACACAGTGTCTGCTTTTAACAACGCAGGTTTTGCTTTAAGTGCCGATAGCCTAACTCGCTATGCGGATAGCTGGCAGATAAATGGTGTTATAAGCGCATTATTCATGATTGGTGGAATTGGTTTCACTGTTTTGATTGATATTAAGCAGAAAAAACGTTGGAAAAAACTCAGTATCAATACTCGTTTAGTGATCAAAGCGACACTGATTATCAATGTATGTGCATTTTTTCTGATATGGCTTTTAGAAGCGAAGAATCCATATACTTTAGGTGCAATGTCAGTTGGTGACCAGATAATCGCTGCATGGTTTCAAGCCGTTACGCCAAGAACTGCAGGTTTTAATACCTTACCTGTTGATCAACTGACAGATGCCACTACAACCCTAACTATATTTTTAATGTTTATAGGTGGTGGCTCATTGTCAACAGCCAGTGGTATAAAGTTAGGTACCTTTGTTGTTTTGGTAATGGCCACCATACATTTTCTGCGCCGTAATCAACGAGTGGCTTTGATGCAGCGCACTGTACCGCAAGAGCAAGTGATGAAGGCGCTGTCTCTAGCATTAGTTTCGATAGCGATGATATTTATCAGCATTTTTGTACTGACAGCGATAGAAAAAGCTCCATTTTTAGATATTGTATTCGAAGTGGTATCAGCACTTAGCACAGTAGGCTTATCTAGAGGAGTGACAGGTAATTTATCACCAGCAGGAGAGGTCATTATTATATTTTTAATGATCATTGGTAGGGTAGGTCCATTAACCTTCGCATACTTTCTGGCATTACCTAACCCGCAAAAATTAAAGTTTGCTAACGCGGAGATACAAGTAGGTTAAATTTCGTCATTTTTGCTTGCTGTTAGCGGGGAGCCAGCTCGTATTGGGTTAGTGTCTGGCGAACACACTTTGCGTTTAGCAAATTCCCTTGGCAGTAGTTGATAACATCAATCAAAATCAAGGCTGCGCTATTGATAACCCCTGCTAGGTAAGGTGGGTGTTCATGTAAAATTTTTTAACGAGTCGAGAATACGATGCAAACTTCTGCACAGAGTCAAAGCGTTGAATGTCGCCGATTTCAGGTTCCTATTGAGACACCCATGAAATTAGCCTCGCTCCGATAGATGTCTGAAAGTTAAGAAAATCGCCTATTTTGTTTCATTCTAATTTTATGGTTTGCTCTGTGTAGCCCAGTGGTTATGCCCTATGAGGTAAATGTTTGTACGGGTCTTTAGTGGATAAATGCTGGATCCCTGCTAACAACATGCAGGGATGACGGGCTTCGACGGCAGCTACAGAACCAGCGGAATGGGTTAGTTCAGAACTGAGTTTCATTGTCGGTTTAGAATTAACATGGATGTCCTGATAAGCGTTCTGATAATCGCCCTTCGCTTGGAAAAAACGAATATCTAGAAAATCGACTTTTTCTACAGCCTAGTTATAAGTATTAGCAGCCTTTCAAACGTCGAATTGTCTTATATATTGCACATGTATCATTGATTGGTTAGACTTGTCTTATTATATGTACAACTAGTGGGAATAAATATGCGTATTGTATCTTTTACGGAAGCACGTAATGGACTTAAATCAGTTTTAGATCATGTTGTAAATGATGTTGACTATACGGTTATCACTCGAAGGGATGCAGAGGATGCGGTTGTCATGTCACTAGACCATTATAACAGTTTAATGGAAACCGTTCATTTGCTTAAATCTCCCGCTAATGCGGCCCACTTATCTAGATCTATAGAGCAATATAAATCAGGTAAAATAGTTAAACGAGAACCGCTTGATGACTAGGCAACTTGCATGGACAGATGAAGCTTGGAATGATTATATTTATTGGCAAGGTCAAGATAAGAAAACATTAAAACGCATTAACAAATTAATTAGTGATGCTAAGCGATCGCCATTTGAAGGTATCGGTAAGCCGGAGCCATTAAAAGAAAATTTATCAGGCTTCTGGTCTAGACGAATAGATGAAACAAACCGTTTGATATATGCAGTTTCAGATTCGTACATGACAGTAATCTCTTGCCGTTATCATTATTAGTAAGAGTTCCTATTGAGACACCCATGAAATCAACCTCGCTCCGAAAGATGTCTGGAAGCTAAGAAAATCGTCTATTTTATTTCATTCTAATTTTATGGCTTGCTCTGTGTAGCCCAGTGGTTATGCCCTACGAGGTGAATGTTTGTTCCGATCTTTAGTGGATAAATGCTGGATCCCTGCTAACAACATGCAGGGATGACGGGCTTCGACGGCAACTGCAGAACCAGCGGAATGGGTTGGTTCAGAACTGAGTTTCATTGTCGGTTTGGAATTAACATGGGTGTCCTGATAAGCGCTGATAAGCGCACAGTGGTATTTACCAAGCCCTTTATTTATAAGGGAGAGACAAATAAAAATGGCTAACTGAGTTACCAGTTAGCCACAATTTGACTTAATAGCCCGACATTTAGTCGGAGTTTTGTAGTTTATAAAGGTGGTATTAATATTTAATGCCACATTATTTATAAGTGAGCTTGAACTTATAGTTTACCCGTTATGCCAAATGTCACTCTACGGTCAGTTAAACCTTGAGAGCAAAGTAATGCGCCTTCGTTGACACACCATTGGTTTCTATCTTCACGAGTTAAGTTCACCCCTTCAATACCTACAGTGTATTTGTCGTTAATATCATAGCTAGCACTTACGTTTAGTTGCCCTCTATCGCCCACTATACGTGGTAGGTCAAAGCTAATTTTATCGTTCGTTTTGAAATCTGAGCGCCAAGTATAACGGGCACGCACACTAATATCGTTCTTATCATAGAATAATGTAAAGTTATAAGAGTCTCGAGATAAGTTTCTCAACACTATACGTTCCATGACGACATCATCGTCTAGAGTTGGGGTAGATTGGTCTGAATCTGTACGACCTAAAATATCGTTTAGGGCGTTAGCATCACCATTACCATTGTTATATGAGTCAAGTTTAGAACCCGCTTTTTGGTATGTATAGTTGGCAATTATGCCGAAACCAGACGCCCAACCCAATTGATCTTCGTACGCAGATAAATCGTGCTGCACGGCTAATTCTAAACCAGACTGTGTCTCTTCGTTAGGTACGTTAAAAATACTTTCTAACGGTACACAGATACCAACACCTTCTTCACTTGATGACCAAACATTGCGGTCAGTTACAACTGGGTTAAATATTCCACCGTCTTCACAGGGGGCTGTAATGTCACGTTCAATTTGTCCAGTAGTTGGGCTGGTTATTTCAAGTGGATTTTCACGCACAGTGTCGTGTATGTCGCCGCGAACTTTATGGAATAATCCCACGCTTAAAATACTTGAATCGGTTAAGTAATATTCTGCAGATAAATCATATGAGGTGACTGTTTCTGGCTTCAAAGCCGGGTTACCTATTTTAACAGCCGCTCCAGCATTACCCCCATATCGAATAGAAGTAGACAGGTTATCAAAGTTAGGGCGACGGATGTCGTCTGCCATTCCTGCGCGTACTATTAACTTATCTGTTAGCTCTGCTGCGATATTGAAACGAGGTAAGGTAAAGTCATATGAAGCGGTTGTATCGGTTTGAGATACGATTTCTTCACCTTCAGCGGAGGTAGTAATACTATTGCCGACAGAGGTAATCTCTGTATCTATGTATCTTAAACCAAGATTACCGGTGATTAGAACATCACCTAACTCAGTTTCAAAATTACCCTGTAGGTAGAAAGCTGTGGTTTCTTCAGTTATTTTAAAATAAGCGGTATCATCGATGACCGCTTGATTCAGTGCATAATGCTCGGCAGCTTGTTCTGGCGTCATATTGCCAGCAGCAATTTGTATCGCGTTATTTGTCGCCAAAGCATCATTAAGTACACCTAATACCATGCTAGGATTATCAAATGAAAGATCGCCATTTATTATCAAATAGTCTTTAACAAACATATCTCTGCCATCTGCACTACCGAAGTTATCGGGCCCTGCGGTTACTATATCTGAAAATAAGTCTGCACGAGGACGATAATAGTTATTCGTTGAGTGCGTGAAGTTTTTAGTTATGCCTGTATTCGTGCGCTCTGAGTTACTTTCATTCCATCGTAGACCTGCTTCGATTTCAATGAACAAAGGGTTGGTATCAGAAATATCGTAACTGCCGTCTACACGAAATGCCGTTTCATCGTTATCCTGAGCATTTGCATTGTTGGCTACTTGGCGAAGCGCATAGTTAGCTGGATCTAACATGTCACTAGTAGAAGGAGATCCTGGTAAACCTTGTTTGATGCCAAACTGCAAACTACCACCTGATGCATCCCACTCAACTGGTGTTGCGTTATCTACACTAGAGCCAAATACAGGAGCTGCTGATCTTGGGTTAATAAAATCAAGTGTTGTGTTCAAGGTTGGAAAATCAGACTCCGAACCAGAGTTTGAAATTTCAGCAGATAGTTCAAATTTATCGCCAGTCCATTCTCCACCGAAAGCAAATACATGGCTGTCTGTAATACGAGAGCCTGTTGAGCCAACCACACGAACGTTTGGATCGTGACCATTGTCTGCCGTCATATAGCCTTTTAATGTAGCTTGTACTTCACCTAGTATTAAGGGGCCATTCGGTCCGTCAATTGTGCCTAGATCAATTGTTTCGAATTCAGTATTGGTCGTGTTGTCAACTGCGTTATTTGACCCTACTCCTGAAAATTGAGCAGTGGCACTTTTTTGAATACGCTCTTGGTTATTCAATGTGACATCAGCATAAAACTTTAACTCATCGCTCGGTTCAAATTCTAGTGAACCAGTAAAGTTTGTGGTTTCATACTCATAGCGTGTTAATACTTGGTTCATAAACTGAGTACGGAAAAATGAGAATTCTTCTGCACTTGGGCTAGAAGAGCTACTAAGTAACTCACGGTCTCTATCATATCTTGGGTCGAAAGAGGCGACATCTTGCTGAGCATAACTTCCGGTTAAAACCACGCCTAGTTTACCTGAGTCAATATCCCAATTGTCGCCAAATGTAGCTGATACTCTTGGCGTGGTTGATTCTGCCAAGTCACTATTTTCAGCTTGAACTCTAAAACTAACTAGACGATCTTTTAAACTGTTACCCCGTAAAGTCCGTAAGTTAACAGTACCACCTACTGAGCCTTCAACGGTTTTCGCTTCTGGGACCTTAGTGACTTCTAAAGATGCAATTAATGCGGCCGGTAAATCATCAAAACTAATGCCTGTGCGACCACTACCTGAACCAACTGAAGATACACCATTAATTTCTACTCGGTTGGCATCTGTTCCACGTATTTGGACACCAGTACCGACACCTGCAGTTCTATTAATTTGCACGCCTGTTACATTTTCAAGTACTTCCGCTAAGTTATTATCAGGTAGTTTGCCAATATCTTCAGCTTGAATTATTTCTTTAATGCTTGCCGCTGTTCTTTTTTCTGCCAACGCGCTGGCTAGAGCTGTACGGATCCCTGATACTTCGATGACTTCAGTCGTTTCTGATTCTTGCGCAATGGAAGACCCAGTTAATCCGCTGAATGCCAAGCCAATAGCCGCTGCTAAGCTGTGTTTTTTTAGTAGAGTGTTGTGCATTGTGTTTACTCCTAGTTGGTGTTGTATCCTTGTAATACAAGTTAATAATGTAAACTCAAACCGGAGTAATTTAAAGTATTTTTAACAAATAAATTTCATTATAAGTCTATATCGATCTTTATGTGACCTAGTATGGCTCAATATGTTTAAATATGAATTATTTGGGTTGCTGATGAATGAGCTATGCGAGGCAGTTGAAGCTTATTTGTACCACTACCTCTTACTAGGCTTTAATCCATATGAAAGACGTTTTGGATGGCGGTGACAACGGGAGAATTGTCTGCGTTAGTTACCATTATATCGGCCATAAATGCCCACCACTTTTTTACAATTGGTTGCAATGGTAAGTTGTCCATATTATGCCCTTCAGTGCGTTTAAGTACGGCAAATAGTTTATTGGATTCTTTTTCAAAAAATATCGAATAATCAGAAACGCCTGCTTCTTTTAGTGCAACCACTAATTCAGGCCAAATTTCATCGTGCCGTTTTTGATATTCAACTTCGTGGCCGGGTAATAAGGTCATGACAAATGCTATTTTTTCCATTTTAAAATTCCACCTACTGTATGTAATAAATTTGAAAGACCAATCTAACAGCAGATTGGTTATGTCATTACCCTAATAGAGCAACTGACGGCTTGATTGATTTGGGCAGAAAGTTTGGCATCGATAATGATCGCCTCTACACCAGGAACCATGTTAAACACGCGCTTCTGTTTTGTTTCCCGCCGTGAAATTGGTATGTTTCCTTCAATCAATATGCTGCATTTATCTTTTATAATAGCAATTTTGCGTTCAGACAATTGCACAACGCGTTCGTTACTTGTCGCGACTATGGGTAAGGTTAATCGAGTATTCCGTTCATTTCTTAATTGGGCTGATAGCCTTTGTACTGAAACTGTCAGCGCGTCATTTGAGAATTGGTAATGTAGCTTGAATCGATTGATATTGCCGCTAATGGTTTGGCTGTGATCATTTTTTAGTTGGGCGGTCACTTCTACTATCGAAGATTCATTTTTGTTATAGCTAGAGACTTGAGCTTCTAAGTCATATAAATTAGTGAACCACTCACCTTTGTCGTTGTAGGTTTCTATACGAGGTGTTAAAGCAATGTCTTCGCCGTCTGGCTGAGCTTGCTGATTGTTTACCTCGACCATATAGTATTTCGGCATGCTAGCGACCATTATGGGTCCGCTCAGTTTATGCCACAAAAGACCAATAGCGCCTCCAGTTGCTTGTTGGATCTGTTGATTGCCTTCTTTGTATAATGAGTCGTAGGATGACACCGTCGCTTTTAGGCCATTCTTTGCCACTAGCCACACGTCTAGCTCAGCAAAGTGTTTAATGCCATAAGAGTGTTGGCGTGGGATCGGTGCATTTTTGGTTATATTCTTTAATGCTGGTACGTTGTCTAGCATAGTGGCTAATGGTTTAGCATGAGCAAATGTATGATGAATACATGGCTGCACTCCATGACTGACATAATGAGGCCCACCATGCAGTAGTCCATTACTCGTACATTTTGCTAATAATTCTGTATTTAAAAAGGCGGCGGTAGCAAATTCAGGCTTAACGTCAGCCATTAGACCAAAAGCAGGTTGGCAACCATCGGTGGTCCGGCTTCCCCAGTAAGACCATTTAGCGTGACGGGTGCCCCAACTGTTGTCCCACCCGCCATCCGGTAACATAAACTCTAAGTGGGCTGACATTGATTCGGTTAATAAACCGAGTAGCTCTTTGTCATTCTCAAGTCGCGCATACATGACTAGCCCGTTTAAGGTTTCTTCTACGTTGTAGCCTAAATCAACGGGTAGCAAGCCTTTTTTACTTTTATATTGACTGGGCTTTCCTTCACCATATATCAGTTTATTTGGTGTGGTGAAAAAAGCACTGATCCCCTTTGCAAGTTCTCTACTTCTTTTAATATATTTATCTTCGCCTAACTCTTTACCTATTAGATTGAGGGCATAAATTGCAGTGGCACCATAATTTATATTGGTAAAAGTTAAATCGAAGGTTTTGTAAATATAATCAGCTGCTGCCGCTAAGCGTAATGTCCACATTTTTTCGACATCACTAGGTAATATACTTCCGTGATAATGCAACGCTTCAGCTACAGCTATGGCACCAAACACGGTAATTCCAGCCCATGACTTAGGGTCGGGTATTACTGTCCAGCTTCCGTCTTCTTTGGTTACATTCTCTGCCCATTGCATAGCCATTATTGCGGCATTTAAGTATTTTTCTTCGTTAGTTTTGTGTGCCATATGCATAAATGGATATACCGCATCCATGCAACGGCCATGTATTTTTTGGCAGGCTGGACACCACAATGCACCGTGTAACTCTGGCTTAGTTTTATCAACAATTTGGTGTTGGATCATGCCATCACACCAAGTCTTAAGCAGTTCAGAGACCAAGTGCTGGTAGTCAGAATGTTGATGTACCCCCAAAGCATTTCTACCGCTAGAGAATGCTAGATTAAATGGAGACATGACTGTCGAACCAACACATGCTGATGTAGTCAAGAAAGTTCGTCTTTTCATCATATTTACTCAACAATACACCCGCAAGTTAGCAGGTGTATGTGTTTAAATGGATGCCTTTAACTTCACAAGCATTGAGTCCAAGTAGGTTTGCCAAGCTTTGTTATTGGTTATCTCGCCAGCAGCTTCCCATGCAAAGCCTGCTTTATACGACAGCTTTCCTTGCTCGTCGGTGGATGTAAACATCCATATATGGCTTTCATCCTTTACGCTTGATGGTATGTGCTTAATATCTTCAACTAAAGAAGGGTCGAGTAGTGCGCCTGTACCTATGCCAAAATTGTCAATAGTCTCCCAAGCGGAGATGCGACCCGCTTCTTTGTTGTAATAAACCTTGGCTTTTTCATCATGAGTCGCGACACCAATTGCAATCGGCAGCTCAGCAGGCTTTCCATCTAACGTAAATATTGAGTCGACTTGAAATAATTGAGTCCCTAAAGGTAAAGAAATAGTTTTCATTTCTTTCACGATGCCAAGTGGCGTGTACCATTCATATTCCAGTAAAAAAGAAACGTTATTGCCGCCACTTTCTAAAATTCTGTAAGTTTTAAAACTGTGCGCCGTGTAGGGTCTGCCATCTAGCCAGACGGCTGTACTGCCCACACCTCGGCTAATACCCACATGATACGGATCGTAGCCCTCTCCATGGTCTTCATGATAAGAAATTCCATCGACATATGCTTGATACCACTTATCTACGATGGGGTAATCTACTTTTTTCAGCCATGCATCTACACCGCTAGAATGTCCTTTTAAAGGCGCTGCTGGCCCATATACTCGAAACGCTACTTTATCGTTTTCCCAAGCAAAATCATCTCGACGCTCAGGTACAAAACGGCCATATGCCATTACGCTCTTCTTTTGGCTACTCATTTGGGGAGAATTCCCTGATTGAGTGTGAGAACAAGCAAATAGTGTTGCACTAGTGGCGAGTGCGATTAAAAAAGGTTTATAACTTAATTGCATCTTTCGTTCCTATTCTTGAGTCTTATTTTATCGCTTTTATTAAGTCGAACAATTTTAGAATATATTGTTAATACAATGTGTGTAATTGAATATTGATATTTACACACTATACGTCATCGTGTGATTTATTTTGCATTATTTTGATTCTCAATGCAATTTAGCCTACCGTTTGTGACTAGACAGCTACTTTTTCATGGAAAATCGACTTTCATATATTATTTTCCCCATTCAATGTGGGTGGTTATCTATGTTTTGAATATATTTATTAGTTAGGAATATTGCTTTGATAACAGGAGGTTATGGATTTACTCCGAAAGAACATGGAATTTGGTGATTGGATTTGACTTGTTTTAATTGTTACTGCTGTTATTATTGTTTACTAATATTTTACATTTGTTGAACGATTTACAAATACTAAACATGAACGTAAAGAATTAGTACTTTGAGAAGAGAGAGTGAAATGAAGAGCAAGAATTTTGATAAAAGCCTATTAATTGGTGGTGCAACAAGTTTATTACTAGCTATTAGCGCTCCTAGTGTTATCGCACAAGAAATAAAAACTGCTTTAGATAATAATAATCCAGATGATGAACTAGAAATCATCGAAGTTAGCGGGGTGCGTAGTTCATTAGAAGATGCACTAAATATAAAGCGAAGCGCCTCATCAATTGTTGATGCTATATCTGCTACTGATATTGACTCTTTACCTGCTCTCGATTTAGGTGAAGCTTTACAAGTTATTCCTGAATACAGTTAAATACAGATGACGGTTCACGTAACTCTGAAATAAATTTACGTGGTTTAGCTGGCGGTTATGTAAAAGTCACAGCTGAAGGCCAGTCATTTGCCACACCAAGTCGAAGTATGGGAGCTGTGGGGGGCTCAAACCCCTTTGGTTCATTTGAGGCAGGCGTTTTTGATGGTGTAACGGTAGTTAAGGCTCCTACTGCGGATTTACAAGAAGGCGGCATTGCCGGGGTGGTTGACAAAAAGCTACAGCGCGCTCTTGGTAAAAAAGATGGACAATATTCTCTTAACATCGGAAGTCGTTATGAAGAGCTGTCAGAGGCTTGGGATAAACAAATTAGGTTTTCTGCTTCTAAGCATTTAATTAAAGATAAACTGGCTGTAGCGTTCAAAGTGGCAGGTTCAGATCAAAACTTCCGCCGTGATACCGCAAACTTCACTCAATACACTGCATTGAATAATGTGGTTAACAACGCGATTGAAGATACCCAATTTATTAGCGCTGAAGCATTAAATGCTTATAAAGCGGAACATGGCATTACTGAGCCACTATCTATCATGAAGGTTATTGGCAAAGCTGGCCAAGTCACTGAAAACTCTCGAGGCGATCGTTTTTCTGCTACCGGTAATATCGAGTTCCAGTACCACGGACGCGTTAAAGCTCGGCGCAAACTTCCTCTACACTAAGCGAGATTTAGGTGATAGTAATATGGAAGATGTGCAGTTCTCCATTGGTACTAATGATGACAGCGGAAGACTTGATACACAGCAAGTTACGCCAATTGGCGCGCCTATTCGTTTGAGCGACAATGCCAATCCAAACTACAACCCAGACATTCATCATCCTGATCTCGCGACTATTCCTGTTTATGCGGTAACCCATGCGCAAATGACTAACGTGTCATGGACACCATCGAACCGACTGTCTTCCCAAAAGAAGAAGCGAAAGGTATATTTTTATATGCAGATTATGTGACTGATGATTGGTTAATAGACGGTACTGCCAGTAAATCATCTTCTATCAATGAATTTCATATGTCAGGGCTGGATTTACGCCACTCGAATAAAACGAATAAGCAATATACAGACTTAGATACTAACCAAAGGCTGTATTATGCGGCGACTGGTATCAATGGAGAAATTAATACCGGTAATGGTGACTTGAGCAACGCTTTTGCTACCTTAAATGGTTACGATACATGGAACTACTCTGACGTAAATGGTGTACTGAATCAACTTGATCCTGAAACTGGAGAGCCTCTGTATGATTTGGGTGAAAATGCGTGGCAACGAGACCCTAACGGCTGGAAGACGGTAAGATTAACCAGCTTTGGTAGTACATTAGATCCTAAAATTAACCCACTGGTTGAAAGTGACTTCCCTGCGGGTTATTTCCCAGCAGCGCCAGAAGTGCTTACTGCTGAGCAAGAAGCTGCGCTAACGCCAGACCAAATAGCAGAAAGATCAGCTCAACTTGAAGCGAGAGAAGCCGCTTTAGCTAGATTTGGTGGCAAGTCACTTGATTACTACGTTAATGGTCGAGTACAACGACCAGAAAGAGATTTCGAATCAGGAGAAGTAAACTTTGAACGCTATACTGAATTGGGTAACGATGCGTTTACCTTAACCAGTGTCAAGTTTGGGGGCCGTCACTCTAGAGAAATTCTTGAAACCTTCGACTTACGTGTTGGGGGGGCGCGATGAATCTTTCTCAAATTGACGGTGATGTGCTCTATAAGGACAGACTGTCATCTGACGACCAAACCGTATACTTCAACGGTGATTACCCCGGGCACTATGGATCAGATGCTGGCTGGAAAGTGCTAGATTCACGAAAGTTAGCAAGTCTTGTTCAACAAGGTATGGTTGCATACGACGCAGACGGCAATGTGATTCGGAAACTGGGAAAAGGCCGATCCAACAGGCTTTGCATTAAAGCTTCAAGGCAGCACAACGTCTGATGAATATGGTCTAAATGAATTTTATCGTTTCAATTTCAAAGCCGACCAGGCCATTAATGCGGTATATCTGATGGGAATGTTTGAAGGTGAGTTGGGCGGCCTTTCGTACACGGGTAATGCCGGTGTTCGCTACATAGAAACTACCAATGATGTAATCGGTCAAGGTTTCGATGACGAAGGAAAACCTATTGCAGTACTGACTGAAACAGATTATGACAATACTCTACCATCAATTAATCTATCAATTGATTTAACCGAAGATATTGTATTACGTACTGCGTATTCAGAAGCGCTAGTGCGTCCCAACTTGATGGCGCAAACGCCCAGCCCTGTAAATACTAATACGGCTACTAGAGTTAAATTAGAAAACTCTAAGGCGGAAGTACTTCCCTATACATCTAATAACTTCGACCTGTCTTTAGCTTGGTATAACCGAGAAGGTTCAGCTATTTCTATAGGGATTTTCAAGAAGGAAATAGAAGGAAAAATAACGACCGAGACTATTTGTCCGGTAGGTGACCATGAAAAGTACAATGTCGGTGAATTAGAGCTTCTTCAAGACGGAAGCTCAAATGGACGTTGTCAAGAGGTTGGAGAATACGATCCTAAAATGGCGAAGACATTGTTAGTAACCGTCTTGTTACCATTAACCAAACTTTTAATAGTGACATTCCTATTACTGTGACAGGTTATGAATTAGCTGTTCAACAAAAATTAGACTTTTTACCTTATCCATTTAATGGTTTTGGTGGTGTGTTTAACTTCACAAAAATAGACCTTGATGAAGGTGGCGGTCAACCTATGACCCGCATTGCGCCTTACTCATATAACTTAATTGGTTATTACGAAAATGATGGGGCAAGTATTCGCTTAGCGTATAACTGGCAAGACGAGAAATTACTAAGTGCTGGTGGCACTACTTCATTCTTAGGTAGTGACGCACGTACCCAAACGGCAGGTGGCCGTTTAGATATGTCGGCATCTTATCGCTTTGGCAAAGGTCTAAAATTGAACCTACAAGCATTTAACTTAAATAATCGCCAAGAATATGAATACATTGGTGGCAATGACCAAGCCATAAGTCGAATCCGCTACGCGGGACGAACTTACGCTGCAAGTTTAAGTTATAACTTTTAAATTCAACCATTAATTTCAAAAGATAGGTTTTCTGTTGCATGCGTAGTTGTTTAACCGTGGTTTGACCGGCAACTCCGCCTGAGCAATATGAATAAAATGATATTTATAGGAACAATCAAATGAAACAACAAATTCTGGCTTTATCTATGATTACAGCTTTATCTGCATGTGACTTAGATAATAGCGAAGCATTACAGGTACCTGCCAATTTCAATAATGAGTTCATAACCGAAGTGGGTTTTTTCGGCACTCCATATGAAGGCTTAGATGTTGAGTTAACCACTGGTCACAGCAAGCTTCGGGAGTGATAGGTGTAACTGATGTTAACTATGGTGAAGCGGATCCTGACTACACTATGGTCTCTGAAGCTACTTACGGCACGTTCACAATGACTGAAGATGGTGATGGCAAGTGGACATACGACTTAGATGAAACTCATGCTGAAGTTATGGCGATTATGGGAAATGCCAATGGCTCCCTCACCGATTCAATAACACTGACGTCTTTAGACGGGACTCAGCAAAATATCAATTTTATAATTCAAGGTTTAGATGCTGACCTAGCGGCTGAATTTAATGGTTCGTTTGTGGCCAACGTTGCAATGAATCAAACTGACGCCATAGGTCAAGCTCGCGTATATGACCAGAATTTTGATCAATCATCGTTTATGCCTATCGGTGTAGATGATGAACCTAAATCTCAATATGGCCAGTTCACCATTACGGCTGAAGGTGTTTGGGAATACAAATTAGACAACACACTTCCAGAACTGCAAGTGTTGGTTGAACCAGAAGATTTCGTTGAGGAAACTTTCACCTTAATGTCAAAAGACGGTACACCGGTAGAGTTTGCATTGAGAATTAGTGGTGCGCCACTGAACTTCGCGGCGAAGCTGCCAAGTTCTACCACTGAGACGGCATTATTATCAATTATCACTCAAAATAATGGCGGTATTACAACTGCCATGCGTGAGCAAGGTAAATTGACTTTCAGGGCGAAAGTCACTGCCGATGCACCATCTAGTGCTGGATTTGGCGTAATTGGTTCGCGCTTCAACTCAGAGAAAAGAAGGGTTGCACATGTTCGTGCATCCAATGCTGGTGTGATCGATATGTATTCACCAGCTATAGAAGCAGGTGGTACCTACCTAGGCAAAAATTATGTAAGAGATCCTATTACCAATAATATTGTCGATGACTATATTGTTTCTGATCAAACTCACATTCCTGACCAGTGGTTTGATATTGAAATTACATGGAGGAAGAATTCTGGATTACCCGCTCTCCTTTCGATGAAAATTAATGGTGAGCCAGTGAGCTCTTCTCATGAGGCGATTTCTGCCGATCCAACCCAAGCCTTTTTGGCGCAAACTCTTGCCAGTTATAGCTTGACTGACAATGTATCGGAAATTCAATTTACGATGCCTAAAAATGCCGAGCAATGGTGGTGTTGGGGCGGTATTTATCGATGATATAAAAATATATGCGACGATCCTGCTGCAACCGTATTATCTACTCCTATTTTTGAAGATGATTTTCAAGATACAGCTTCTGGCGACCCTGTGACCAAGAGAGGCAGCCCGTTTCTTAAGTCAAAAACGACCGATAGTGTGATTTCAGTTATTGAAATGTAGTTGAGCTTAATTCACTGAAAGATCTTCATGTCGATGCTTTTGGTTAAAGAGCATCGCTATAAAAAAGAATATGTAAAAAAGGAAAAATGATGAAAAAACAATTCCTAGCTTTATCAATTATAACAGCGCTAACTGCATGTGGTGGTGATGACGACACTCCCACGATTGCAGCAACATCAGCAGAAATCTCTGGTGATTTCTCCGGTATTGCGACCAAGGCAGTAAATCCTACTGGCACACTTAATGTAAGCGATGCAAATCCTTATGAGTCTCTAGTCTATCCTGCTACCTCGACTGGCCAGTTTGGTACTTTTTTTATTAACGCTGCTGGCGAATGGGAGTATACGCTAGATAAAAGCAATGAGCAGGTCATAGCATTAGTGAGTTCTGATATGGACTCTCTAGTTGAAAGCCCTTTTGAAGTTACGACCGCTGATGGCACCAGTACGAGTGTAGATATTTCAATCGATGGAATCGATGTTCCAGCGACATTTAGCGGCGCCCTTACCTTTTCTGTATTTTATGATGACGGTAGTGCGTCAGCCAAAGTGAGCGTGTCGGATGCTAACCCTGCTGAGGCTCTATTTGCAAGCGACCAAACACCAACCGCTATGTATGGTGTCGTGACGTTTGACTCTGAAGAAGGTGAGTGGACATACGACCTTGATGAGAGTATTGCAGAAGTTAAGGCGTTAAATTATGTCGAGGACACAGAAACGCCACCTACTTTAGAAGATTCTTTTATTATTAAATCGTTAGATGGTACTGAAGCGACAGTGGCAATGACAATTAAAGGCTCACAACTTGTGCCTGCGGTGATTGAAGGGCTGCCTATTGATGATGAGGGTGAGTCAACCGCGATGGTTAATATTAATAGCCCAGATGTAACGGGTGAATTGACGATTATTGATCCCAACTTTGATGAACAGAGATTTCAAGTCCAAGATGCTACCACAACGAGTTATGGGGCATTTAGTATAGACGAAATGGGAGCTTGGTCATATACCGTCGATAGCACAAACGCTGATATTATCGCCCTAAAAGGAGACGGTACCGCGCCAACACCTCTGTCTGAATTAATTAAAGTCATGGCAGTTGATGGTACAGCGGTTGATATTCCGATAACCATTAACGGTCTAGTCGGTGGTAACTTAGCTGCGCAGATTGGTGGCGAGAAGGACGGCAAATGGGTGATTGATATAGCAGATAAAACAAGCCTGCAAGGTAAAGCGACCTTCTTAGCAAGATACCCTGAAAGTTCAGCAAAAGATGTCAAACTTGTATTTAGTGGTCGTGTATGGAAAGGGGCCGAATTACATAGAACTTATTTAGCGATGACCGTTAGGGCTAGCGGTGAGCTTAGACTGAATAATGAAACAGGAAATGGAAAGTTCCATACACTTACCGATACTGTTGAGAAAGGTAAACCGTTTGCGGTTGAATTAACTTGGGATGGTTCTGCTGGTCTCCCTGCGAAGCTTTCTCTGTCGATAGATGGAACACCGATAACTGCTCCTGACATGACATTTAATTCAGATAACACCTTTACATCAATGACTGTTGGGGCCGGTCTCCAAAATCAAGGGCCTGGTTTTTTCGATGTGCAAACAAAAGGTGGGGACACCTTTGAAATTGATGACTTTACCCTTTATTCGGATGTAGCAGGGACAGAAGCTAACAAGGTGTTTGAGGAAACTTTTGAAAGTGCAGATGATAATGACATCCTTGAAGGCAAAGCGCTTAATGTTGACTATTTAAGTAATAAGTCTTCGAATCCTGTTGCGTTATCTGTACCGCTAACAAAAGGTGAATAATTGACTTCTCCTAACTCGTATTGATTGAAATAGCGCTACAGGGTAGCGCTATTTAACTCTGACTAAGCGTTGCTCACTTCAATTTAACACTCCCCAAAGTTATCCTTGAACTTCCCAGACTTCTCTAGAGGTCGCTGATACATCTTTGAAAAATTCTTATCCAATTAGTCACAATTTACCGCGTTTTACCACTGCTGAAGAAATCGTTGTTTCACAAAAATATTATCAATTAATACCAGTTTACTTAGATGAAATATTAATTGTGTGAATATAAATGACCAATTTAATTTGTTTTGAGTAGCTTTTGGTGGTTGTTTATTTCCTTTTTTATCAATGCCTTGGGTACACCCATTGTTCGTCGTGATATTTTTGTGATCATTTGATGATTGAATATGACTTGTTTTAATTGTTGGTGATGTTACAATAATTTACGATTTATTTACATTTGTTGGGTGGGACACAAATGTTTTCACAACCAATGGACGTCTAGACTTTGAGAGAATTAGAATGAAAAATATAAATTCGAATAAGAGCTTATTAGTAAGTGGTACTGCAAGTTTGTTGCTAGCCATCAGTTCGCCAAGCGTAGTTGCGCAAGAAGTTAATGCTGCGCTTGAGGCCAGAAAAGCCGCGCAGAACGTAGAAGTTATTGAAGTATCGGGTGTGCGTAGCTCATTAGAGAACGCATTGAACGTAAAAAGAGAAGCTGTATCAATTGTTGATGCTATTTCTGCCACCGATATTGACGCCTTACCAGCGTTAGATTTAGGTGAAGCACTGCAAGCTTTAGCCTTATGTACAATTGAACTCTGAAACTGAGGGTCGTCAATCTACTATTAGTTTACGTGGTTTAAGTAGCGGGTTCGTTAAAACTACTGCTTTTGGGCAGTCATTTGCTACACCTAGTCCGGCTAGTGGGAATAGAGTGGGGGCACCTAATCCGTTTTCAGCATTCGAGTCAGGCATATTTGATGGTGTGACCGTCGTGAAATCGCCAACGGCTGACATGCAAGAAGGTGGCTTAGCAGGTATTGTTGATCAAAAATTACAACAAGCTCTTTCCAAAAAAGATGGCCTTGCAACTATTAGTATTGGTGGTCGTTATGAATCGTTGGCAGAAGCCCTAAACCCTAACATTAAATTTTCTGGGGTAAAGCATTTAATAGAAGATAAATTAGCCGTTGCTTTCAAATTCAGTCATTCAGGTCAAGAATTTAGACGTGATACATTTGATATCATTGATTATGTGTCAGTCGAAACGGATGCAAATGGTGAGCGTGCAACTAACCTTGCTGAATATAGAGAAGCGTGGGATGTGCCGGCCGACGCCGAAATACGCGTTCCATTAAGAGGCCGAAATGTTATTCAATATAGTGATGGTGATAGAAACTCATTCAGCGGTAATATTGAATATCGTGCATCTGATGATTTAAAGTTAGGCGCACATATCCTTGTGTCTGAACGCTCGTTGGACGATGGTACCAAAGAAACTACCAATTACGAAGCTGGCTTACATAGAACCAATTCTAGAAACGATTTTTATCAAGGCGAAGTGACCTTAGATATGAATGTTTCGCCATTTGCATATACCGCATTAACCGAAGACGGAAATGGAGGCCAAGCGTATATCGCCCCTGCTATTTCATTCAATAATGGTAAATTGCAAAACGAAAACCGTAAAACTACCTTCCATGAAAAAACTCAAGGTGTCATTTTGTATGGTGATTATCTCGCCGATGATTGGGTTTATGACGGTAAAATTTCTTATTCTGAAGCAACTAATGAATTCACTAATATAGGGGTGGGGTACAACCATCAAGGCAACAGAAATACTTCTCAAACACCAAGTGGTTTTAACGGATACATTAACACAGGGCGCGGAGATTTAAGCGCTATTGAAGTTAGCGGTGGCTTAGATGTGCCGTATGTTTACGACAACTTACCTTGGCCAAGTGGGGCAATTCCAATTACATCGAATGCGGTATCGTTGCTTGCTGATGCAAATCAAGGGCGACGTCTTTCTACCTATGTTAATGGACGTACTCGTGATTTATTGTCGGACATGAGCAGTGCTGAGTTTAATGCCCAGCGATACACCGATTTTGGCTTTGGTAGTGGTTTGCGGTTTGATTCAATTAAATTTGGCGGCCGAATTCAGAAAGAAACAATTGAGAGTATTGACCAAGTACATAGTTTAGGCGGCGTAAACCTTAATAACTTGAATTCGTCATTACTGTCTGATCAGCCATTGTCAGCGCAGCAATCGCCATTCTTTAATGGCAACATTCCGGGTACATTTGATCATACCAATGGTTGGGTAACAATTGATAATGATGCAACAATTGCAGCATTGCAAAATGGCATTGTCACTGACCGAAATGAACTACCTTTGGGCACATTAGATTCATTGCACTCATCAGTCACAATGAACCGCGCGGGTTTTTGGGATCGAGCTAGAACACATATGTGAGGACAGGCATGGTTCTTAGATTATAACTTTGACGTTGAGCAGGTACTATCAGCCCTTTACGTGACGACAGATTTCTCTGGTGAATTACCTCTTGGTATTACTTATACCGGTAATCTTGGTGTGCGTTACGTTGAGACCGACAATACTTTTGATGGTGTACAACTAGGTAATGATGAAGCTGGAAACTTTACGGGTACGCCAATTACCTTTAAAGATGGTTATAGTAATACGCTACCGATGATGAACGTGTCGTTTGAACTGAGTGAAGATGTCATTTTACGAAGTGCGTTTTACAAAGGGATCGTCAGACCTAACATCAATGGACAGCGCCCAGCGCCTAGTTACCGTCCTGGTAATAATACTATCAATCTTGATTTACCTAATGCTACTTTAGAACCATATACAGCTAATAATTACGATGTTTCTTTGGAATGGTATAACCGTGAGGGTAGTGCAATTTCTCTTGGCTTCTTCAAAAAAGATATTACCAATCTATTTGGACAGGAAGACGTATATTGCCCAACTGACGGCTCAGATCAATTGGTAAATGAATTGATCGGAGAGATCGAGCTAGTCGGTGATATCTGTCAGCAAGTTGCGTTATTTACCCCGCCGCTAACGGGTATTGAAGGAGAGATACAGCAAGAGGCCAGAAATCGTGAAGTCAACATTTCGAACCCGCGTAATGTTAAGGATACGTTGAAAGTGGAAGGTTTTGAACTTGCAATTCAGCAAAAGCTAGACTTTTTACCTTATCCTTGGAATGGTTTAGGTGGCGTATTTAACTTCACTAAAATCAAACAATCTGGTTCTGAGAGTTTATTGTCTAGAGTATCTCCTAAGTCCTTTAACCTGATTACCTATTGGGAAAATGATGGTGTGAGCTTACGCTTTGCCTATAACTGGCGTGATGACCAGCAGACTGCCGGTGCTAACAGTTTCTTAGGAACTGGGACCAGAACAATCAAAGCTAAAGGGCGCTTAGATTTCTCTGGTTCTTATGCAATTACTAAAAACTTGAAAGTGTACTTACAGGGAATTAACCTAACTGATGAAATTACTACATCACACTACGGTTATACCGATGATGCGATACACCAGTTAAGTTATACTGGCCGTATCTATAAAGTCTCAGCTAGTTACAAGTTCTAAAGTTTAAAAGAGAATTAACCTTACTTCTCAAAAAATTTGTATCTAAAAAAAGCAAAGCTTAATCATGACTGACCTTGTGATTAAGCTTTTTGCATTTTAAGTTGTCATCATTTTGAAGTGGCATAGTTACTTTGCTATGAGCCCACTTAACGTTTCTTACCACTATTGAAACTTTATTCTCGTAGTACAAAAATTTTTATCTATAAGACAAAAATAAGTCCTACAAATAAAGATTGTTAAAAAATTGTTTTAATATAGATTGCACCCAAATGATTATTTGTGACTGTATGTGGTCAAAAGTGATCGTCGGTGTGATTTGTATCTAAAAATAGCTAACAAGTCATTTAGCAAGCAATCAAGTGAAAGATCACTTTCTTGAGAGTAAAGACATGAAAATATCGAACACAACTCAATCTATCAATAATGGAAAAAAGTAAAAACAGCTTTATTCGCGGGTGGAGCCGCAGGTTTGTTACTCGCTATCAGTACTCCTAGTGTTATTGCCCAAGAGGTGAATTCTGCACTTAAAGCGAATAACACTATTGATGAGACTGAAATTATTGAAGTGTCTGGAATTAGAAGTTCGCTAGAAAACGCATTGAATGTAAAAAGAGAGGCGTCATCTATTGTTGATGCGATTTCTGCCACTGATATAGATTCATTGCCAGCATTAGATTTAGGTGAAGCTCTGCAAGCTATTCCTGAATTCAATTAGAGCGTTCAGGTGAAGGCCGTCAATCTGAAATCACTTTACGTGGTTTAAGTGGAGGTTTTGTTAAGACTACTGCTTTTGGTCAAAGTTTTGCGACGCCTAGCCGTAGCTTTGATGAGGTAGGGGATGCGAATCCCTTTTCAGCGTTTGAAGCGGGGGTGTTTGATGGAGTAACCGTTGTGAAAACTCCTACGGCTGACATGCAAACTGGTGGTATTGCCGGCATTATTGATAAAAAGCTTCAACAGGCACTAGGTAAAAAAGACGGCACTTATCATGTTAGCCTAGGTGGACGTTATGAAGAGTTAACTGAGCATTGGGATCCGGCTATTAAACTGTCTGCTTCAAAACATTTGATTAAAGATGAGCTAGCTGTTGCCTTTAAGTTAGCAGGTTCGGGGCAAACTTTCCGCCGTGATACGGCTAACTTTACAACTTATGCACCTATAGGTATTGATCACCCTAGAGGGGGGACAAGAGGGAGTAACTCTGATACCCATTTAGCGTATAGGGAGAAATGGGGCTTGTCACCAGATGCCGACCTTCGTGGTGTCGCGTCAGCACGAAACGTGAGTGAATTCAGTGATGGAGATCGTATTTCATTCACTGGCAATATTGAATGGAAACCAATTGAAGATCTTCGTTTAGGTTCACACTTACTATATACCAAAAGAAATTTGGATAGTGGGACCAAGCAAGACGCGCAGTTTTCTTCTGGATATAATCAAGTCGTTCCTACAAACAGCGAACAGTACTATAAGATAGAGCCCGATATGGACAGCGCTCCATTTATCTATGATAAAACTGCTGATGGAACAGATGTCTGGGGGGTGACAAAAACCAGCATTACAGATGGTGCTTATACCTTTACGAACCGCGAAACTACTTTCCTAGAAACGGTTAAGGGGTTAATGCTTTACGGAGATTACCTAGCCGGAGATTGGAAACTTGATGGGGTGCTATCTTATTCTGAGTCTGAAAATAAATTCAATCAGTTAGGTTTAGATTTCAGGTTCCAAGGCCATCATAGCAATACTAAAAGTGTCAATGGGGTAAGTGGTGTTGTTATTCCCCCTACTGGTATCAATGTAGATATTGATGCTGCATACGGTGATATTAATAATGCATCAGTGGTGGCTAGTGGTTGGGAAAACATTGTTTATGACCTACCTTCATGGGAATCTTCAGATGCATTCAATTCGCTTTCGTTAACCACTGCCGACCCTCTAAATGATGGTAAGCAATTGCAGCATTATATTTTGGGACGGATCGATAATCCTAAACGTGAAATGACAAGTGCAGAATTCAATGCCACCCGTTTTACCGACTTTGGTTTTGGTAGTGGACTCAATTTTGAAACGGTAAAATTTGGTTTTCGTCATAGCATAGAAGAACTTGAAAACGATGACAGGCAACCTGCTGCAATAGGTTTAAATGCCAGTGCTATTGACGCAACTACTGTACACAATAACCTACTGTCTGTAGGTCAAGCTGCCTTTTTTAATGGTGAGTATAGTGGTGCCTTTGGTGCTTCATCCGGCTGGAATACACTTAATAATCTAGAGCATTTAGCTAAGTTGACTGATGGTTTGCGAGATATCCCCGGTGCTGTTCTAGTTGAAGAAATTGGTTTGTATGAGCGTATGATTAGTGCTTCGTCTTCCATCCCACAGTTATATGGAACGAACTTTGATGTTAAACAAAACATTACAGCTGCTTATGTGATGACAGATTTTGTTGGTACGATAGGGTCTATTCCCTTTTCAGGTAATGTAGGTTTACGCTATGTAAATACGGACAATACTTTCAATGGTTTCAGAGCAGATATTGAAGCCGATACTTTAACTTCAGTTAGTGCGAAGGATGACTATAGTCACATGTTGCCATCTTTGAACTTATCTTTTGAAGTACACGAAGATGTGGTTTTACGTGGTGCATTCAATAAAGGAATAGTCCGCCCAAATTTACGGGTTTTAACCCCCGCTACCGATGTGCGTACTGCCGTAAACGGTAATCAAACCCAAGTGCGAACTCGGGGAGCGGATATCAAACCTTACGAAGCGGATAACTATGATTTATCTTTAGCTTGGTACAACCGAGAAGGTAGTGCAATTTCTATTGGACTATTCTATAAGGAATTATCTGGCTTTATTCTTAGTACCGATACATGTAATGAAAACGATCCTGAAGTTATGGCGGCCATAGGTGGTACGTATACTCGCACAAATAATGCCTCTACAGGAGGATTTGAATGCATAGAAGATACGTTACGGGCTAATAACGATGGTGATTTGGTTAACCGTGATTTACGTGTTATCGAGCGTTACAATTCAGACGGAGCAATCAAGTTAACAGGTGTGGAATTTGCGATTCAGCAAAAACTGGACTTTTTACCTTATCCTTGGAATGGCTTTGGTGCTGTCTTTAACTACACATATATTGATCAAAAATCTGACGAATCAGTGAGTGGTGATGATAATCAGCTATATCAGGTTGCTCCAGAGTCATACAACCTTATCGGATATTACGAAAATGATGGGATGAGTTTTCGCTTAGCTTATAACTGGAAAGATGATTCGTTATTGCAAGGTGAAAACTCTTTCTTAGGTACATTGCCTAGGGTGCAACAGGAGAATGGTAGATTAGACTTCTCTGCATCTTACCGTTTCGCTAAAGGTGCTAATTTTACAGTGCGTGCCTATAACATAACAGATGAAAAGCGTGTTGAGTCATGGGGCTTTGATGAACGCGCTGTGTCACGTATTGATTATACTGGGCGTATTTTAGAAGCAAGTGTCTCTTACAATTTTTAATCTTGTGTTGTAAGGCTATGTCAACTTGATGGTGTAGCATGGTACGAGTAAAGCTTAATCATGGCTGACGTTGTGATTAAGTTTTTTGTATATAGGCCTAAAGTTTTAATTGTCGTGATTATTATTGCTTCTTTATGGTTGGATATGATGGTATTATGTTAATAATATGTTTTTTAAATTCAATTTTCACAATGAAGATGAATGTATTTTATTAACGGTAATGAGTATAGCGAGACCACATGAGCGCATTAATCCAAGGCCTTTATTCACCGGTTCAATCTAGGTTGATGGCTAAATTAGTTTTTATTTCTTTAATATTTATACTACCCACTTTATTTAGTATGGAAGCTAAATCTGAAGCTAAGAATCAACAAATATTAAGCACTGAAGCTATCGACCATGTTTGGTCTGGGCATAGAATTAAACCATACCTACTAACGCGCGGAAAGCAGCAGTTTGTAGCGTATTATGACAGTAATAGGCAAATGACGGTTGCTCATCGAGAGGGTGCTGGGAAATGGCGTTACTACAAAGTCGATAGCTGGTTAGGTTGGGATAGTCACAACTATGTGACTATGGAACTAGATGCTACAGGGCATTTGCATGTTATGGGCAACATGCATGCGGATGCAATTGAGTACTTCCGTACTACAGAGCCACTAAAAGTTCGCTCTCTTAAACGCGTTTCTGTCATGGTGGATACGCGGTTAGAACAACGAATGACCTATCCAATATTTATGCTAAATAATAAAGGCGAGTTGCTCGTTAAATATCGAGATGGTGGCAGTGGTAATGGTAATGAAATTTACAATATCTATGATACTAAAAGTCAAAGTTGGTCTCGCCTGCACGCAAATCAGTTTCTCGATGGGCAAGGCTTAATGAGTGGTTATTTTGAAGGGCCAACTAAAGGGCCTGACGGAAACTTTCATTTAATATGGGTATGGCGAAATACACCTAACGCGGCCACAAATCACAGTTTATCTTACGCTAGTAGTCCAGATTTGGTCGATTGGGTTGATTCAAGTGGCAAGCCAATTACCTTGCCATTAACACTGGAGCATACTGAGGTTGTCGATCCAGTGCCTCCCTAGTGGCGGTATGATCAACGGTAATGTCAAACTAGGCTTTGATCAACAACAAAGACCAATTATTTCGTACCATAAGTATGACCAGCATGGTGATACACAAATGTACGTAGCTCGTCGAGAAAATACTGGCTGGAATTCGGTTCAAATTAGTGACTGGAAAGGGTTTCGTTGGGAATTTGGTGGTGGCGGGTCTCTTGGACGTTTTCCTGTTAAGCCATATGCGCCTTTTTATCATTAGTGATAAGACACTTGGTGTTACGGTACGTAAAAATGACGATGTTATGACGTTTGTGATAGATACCAATACCCTGCAAACAATCTTAGTGGAAAAAACGGATCTGTATCCTCCTCTACTCGAACAGAAAAACCGTGTTGCCGATCGTTTATTATTGCAAGATCCAAACGCTCAGTTGGAGCATTCGGTTTTTAAGGGGGTTGGAGACCTAAGTAACAATGGAGGGCAATATTATTTGTCTTGGCACAGCCAACCTGAGCAACAGGGATAGCGCACACGAAGTGATTACAGCACCTAGCGTCTTATTACTGCATGAAGTGAAATAGCGCGCGTTTAACTTTGTCCCTTCACTTGTTAGCAGAGAAGAGGGGGTAACTTGATTCATATTCAGGGGAGGGATGTACCCTACCCCCAACATATAAAGAAATAAAAATGACAACTAATAATTATTCCTTAGTAATTGATATTGGTAAAACTCATGTGAAACTGCATGCGTTAGATCACAGCTTCCAATCTGTATTTTCAAGACAAATGAAAAATGAAGTTATTTTAGGTCCTATGTATCCTCACGCCAATGTTGAGAAAATATGGCTGTGGTTAATGACTAACATCAAACAAGCGACTAAAGAATTTACGATTAGCGCATTAACTATTACAACACATGGCGCGACTGCGGCCTTAATTGATAGAACAGCCACAGATAGTGATGGATTAGTTTTGCCTGTTTTAGATTATGAATATGCGGAACTGGTAGATAAAACTAGTGAATATTCCAAGGTTAGACCGAGTTTTAAAAGTACCTTCTCACCTAATCTACCAGTAGGGTTAAATTTAGGGCGTCAGTTGTATTGGTTAAAGCATACCTTTGCTAGCGAGTTTTCACAGGCCACTGATATTTTAATGTATCCCCAGTATTGGGCTTGGCGGTTTACCGGCGCATTATATTCAGAAATTACCTCTTTAGGTTGTCATACCGATCTCATGGTCTGTCATTGATAACAAGTATTCTTCTCTTATTGATGAGCTAAATTGTGTCGAATTACTACCAGAAATAAAACCAGCTTGGGCCGATTGTGGGCGAATACTGCCAGAGTTGAGCAAAGAGTTAGGTTTAGCAGCCAACTGTCATTTCTATAATGGTATACATGATAGTAATGCAAGCTTTTTACGCTATCGACTGGCGCATCAAGATACACCATTTACTGTTATTTCTACTGGCACTTGGACTATATTAATGGCTTCGCAAGTGTCATTAAATAATTTAGATGAAACTAAAGATATGTTGGCTAATATTGACGCTATGGGTGAACCAATAGCTTGTGCCCGATTCATGGGAGGGCGGGAGTTTGAAGAAATTTGTGAGCAGGCCGGTTCATGGCTGGGTGAGCAATTCGAAGAACGTGATATGCAAAAAATTATCGACCAAGAAGTGTTTGCTCTACCCGATTTTAGTCAAGGAAGTGGTCCATTTGGAGGGAAGCAAAGTGGTTTCGTTGGAGCTGTTGATAAAATAAGTGGCATCGCTTTGGCAACCTTATATTGTGCGTTGATGATTGATTATCAGCTCGACAAGCTGGGGGCTCAAGGCAAAATTTTCATCGAAGGGGCGTTTTTAAAGAACCCTTTGTTGTGTGCTGTGGTAAATCAATTGAGAACTGAGCAAGAGGTTTTTCTTTCTAAAGATTCAACCGGTACGGTACAAGGAGCTGGCTACTTAACAAATTGGCATGAAGTGGAATGTCATATCGATGCATCTAAAGCGGGAATTGTTGATCTAGATCGACTAAAAGAATACCGAGATCTTTGGCGCTCGCAAGCCGAAATCAACTAATGCTGGAAAGTCTAATAGCATGCTCATGCTATTAGACTTTTAAATAGTTAGTCGTCTACCGCTTCTACTACTATTACTTCAATATCATAGCTTTCAAAATATTTAATGAGATCTTTGTCGGCTTCTGAGTCAGTAATGAGAATATCTACTTCTGATAACCGACAAAATACAAAATTACTTCTTTTACCTAATTTTGAACTGTCAGCCAAAATGACCAGTTTTTCGGTTTGCTTTTTTAATTTCTTTTCGGACTGAATCAGCAAAGGGTCTGATCCCATAACGCCAAACTCGCCTATGCCTGGTGTACCCATAAACATCATTGTGCCATGAAAATACTCGCTACTGTCACTATCATAGGAGCTTAGAATGATACCTTGCTCTCGATATATTTCACCACCAGGTAAGGTTACCTGGATATCAGTATGTTCCGAAAGGTAGTTAGCTAAAACAAAAGAGTTAGTGAGTATATTAAGACTTAGATCTGCTAGGTATTCGCCCATCATATAGGTAGAGCTGCCACCATTGATAATAATTGAGTCTCCATTACTACATAGATCAGCAGCCTTCTTAGCAATGAGCTTTTTAGTATTGACTCGTTTGGCTTTATCTACAATAAAAGCAGAGCTAGCAATATGTTTTTTCTTTGGCTCACCATTAATGGATTCTGCACCACCACGGATTTTAGTAATTTGCCCACGTTTAGACATTTTTGTAATATCTCGACGAATGGTCGCTTCGGACGCATTTAACTTTTCGGTTAAATCACGAACGCTAGCAAACTGCTGTTGATCCAAAATATCTTTTATTAATTGTTGTCTATGTTTTTCTAACATGGGTAGTTCATTTCCTGAGCCGAGAGCACTTTTAACGAATTCGTCATATTCTATCCACTTAATTGATTTTTTACAATTGTACGATATTTTGTTAATAACAATGACTTATTTAGATTTAAATTGCACATTTTATTAACGTATTTGTTATCATAATTGACATTATTTTATCAGTTATGACTTAAAATGCTATTTATTTTTGTAAATAGGTATGTTTTTCAATGATTTAGTCATGAATTTATATTTTGAGCAATGTTGAGCGATTTTACTTATAAATATCGAGATGTTGGGATGGCACTATTAGGTGTAAATAGTTTGCTGAAGCTCTTGATATTTGTTCGTCGTTTTCATTGTTGGTAGTCATAACTTGTCGTTTACACTTTATCTTGTAACATGTATGATAAGTTACAAGTGTGGTGGCTTGACCAATTAGTGTTGAAATATCTAGGTGTACTATAAAAACACAAGCGTCGAGATTTGCTCATACTAAAAGGTATCAACCCAAAGGATGCACCATGATGAACTTATTTACTGATATATTAAAAGTGCTGGTAATGCTAACGGTAGCCATATTACTAAGCGCCTGTAGTGAATTTAAAAAAGACTCTGTTTCCATTCGTTTAGCCCATGGCTTAGACGTTCAACATCCTGTGCATGTCGCGCTGGAATACATGAATACTGAGCTTCAGCGGTTATCTGGAGGCACCATGCAATTGGTGCTGTACCCATCGGCACAATTGGGTTCGGAAAGAGAAATAATTGAACTTTTGCAAATTGGCAGCATGGGAATGACCAAAGTCTCTGCTAATTCACTAGAGGCATTCGTGCCTGAAATGAAGGTCTTCAGTTTACCTTATTTGTTTAACGATCAAGCCCATTATTGGAATACCCTACAAGGAGATATTGGCCAACGCTTGTTAGCTGCCGGTACACAATACCGAGTGAGGGGGTTAGGTTATTTTGATGCGGGAAGTAGGAGTTTCTATACCACCAAACAAGAAGTACATAAGCCTAGTGACCTAAATGGTTTGAAAATCCGCGTTATGAGTAGTCAATCGGCAGTTGAAATGGTGAATACGATAGGAGGTGCAGCGACTCCGGTTAGTTTTGGTGAGCTCTACACCGCCTTGCAACAAGGTATCGTAGCCGGCGCAGAAAATAACCCACCTAGTTTTTATTTTTCTAAACATTATGAAGTCAGTAAGTTTTACTTATTGGATGAGCACACTTCTATTCCCGATGTCATTATTGTCGGCACTCATCTCTGGGATAGTTTGACTGCACAACAGCAAACTTGGTTGACAGAGGCTATGAATGTAGCAACCGAATTTCAAAAGCAGTTATGGGCAGAATCTACAGCTATGTCTCTGGCTAAAGTTAAAGAGGCTGGCGTGTCAGTTGTAGAGGCAGATAAGTCTCTATTTCAAGCCAGTGTACAGCCTATATACGACGAATTAAAAGGTACCTCTATAGAACCTTTAGTCAAAGAAATTAAAGCGTTGGGAGATAGCAAGTGAATAATCTCGGTACATTTATTGAACATTTAGACAAAGTACTTCGTGTAACACTCGCTATTTTGATGGCGTTATTGGTCGTTGATGTGACTTGGCAAGTATTAACTCGCTTTATCTTACCGCAACCTAGCTCTTTTACTGAAGAGGTCGCTCGTTTCACTTTAATATGGGTAAGCCTAATCGGTGGCGCATTAGCTTACAGAACTCATAGTCATTTAGGTTTTGATTTGATTGTACGTAATCTATCTTTAAGCAACGCTATTTTCACGTACCGACTCTGCTGTGTGCTAGTGGCAATTTTTGCTATTTCTGTGTTGCTTATTGGCGGATGTAATTTGGTGTCTTTGACATGGTCGTTAGGCCAGCAATCTCCTGTTTTAAATATTCCAATGGCTGCTGTGTACATAGTCATTCCACTAAGTGGGTGCCTGTTTTTACTGTATAGCACGTACTTTTTCTTAACGGCTAAGGTGATAACTGAGACTTCGAGACTACCAACGTCAACGCTGGAGAATGCTAATGATTAGTTTAATTTTATTTGGCGTGTTTGCACTATTACTATTGATTAATCTACCAATTGCGTTAGCCATTATTTTTGCAACATTAGTGACTATGTTGGCTACTATAGACACTTTGCCTGCGCTAACGACCATCGCTCAGCGAGTTGTCGCGGGGATAGATAGTTTCGCCTTGTTGGCCATTCCTTATTTTATCTTATCGGGTTATCTAATGGGGCAAGGTGGTATTGCAGCCCGCTTAATAAACTTTGCAAAGGTGTTGGTAGGCAGACTGCCAGGAGGTTTAGCTTTTGTAAACGTCATTTCATGTGCCTTGTTTGGTTCAATTTCTGGCTCAGCTGTGGCAGCAACGTCAGCTATCGGTGGGTTTATGATCCCTGCAATGAAAAAAGAAGGGTATGACAAGCCTTTTAGTACGGCAGTAACAGTTACTGCGGCTACTACAGGTATGTTAATTCCTCCTAGTAATATTCTGATTATATACTCGTTAGCCAGCGGTGGTGTGTCTATCGCCGCTTTATTCATTGCAGGTTATCTACCTGTAATATTAGTGACTTTGTTGTTGATTGCGGCTTGTGCAATTTATGTGAAGCGTAAAGGCATTCAGCCCATAACTGCTGACAAAATAGAACCTTTCTGGCCTTCACTGATAGGTGCTATTCCGAGTTTATTGCTCATTGTATTGATCATTGGCGGAATTATTGGTGGCTACTTTACACCTACCGAAGCAGGCGCGATTGCGGTGCTGTATTCATTGGCTCTGTCTGTTGGCATTTATAGAGAAATATCTTTTAGAGATCTGTACCCCATATTGCTCAAGTCAGTGAATACAACGGCCATAGTGATGCTGTTAATTGGGGCCTCGTCAGCTATGTCATGGTTAATGTCTTATGAAAATATCCCACAGACAATTAGTCAAACCTTACTCACATTGTCTGACAATCCTATTATTATTCTGTTGATTATCAATTTGACCTTATTAGTGATAGGCACGTTTATGGACATGACACCCGCTGTATTGATATTCACTCCTATCTTTTTACCAGTGGCTGAAATGTTAGGTATTTCCCCCTCCATTTTGGCATCATGATGATCCTAAATTTGTCTATTGGCCTTTGTACACCGCCAGTCGGTAGTGTTCTATTTGTAGGTTGCAGTATTGGTAATGTGAATATTAGTGAGGTTATTAAGCCTATATTACCGCTATACGCCGCGATGGTGTTGGCTTTGATTTTAGTAACCGTTTTCCCAGCTATCAGTGAATTTTTACCTAGCGTACTTGGTTTAATTTAACTGTAAGAACGCTCACTTATTGAGTCATTGAGTTTAATTTATTAATAAAATTGGAAGTGAAAAATGCAAGATTATCTACTAAAACAATTCGGTTTAACTGACAAAGTCGCCATTGTGACAGGGGCGAGCCGTGGTTTAGGTCAAGCCATGGCGATAGCCCTTGGTGAAGCTGGAGCGACGGTCGTGGCGGTTGGTTCAAAAGCCGAAAATGTAGCGGCCACTATTGAAATGCTCAAAGCTAAAAATATTGAGTGCCTAGCTTTAGGATGTGACCAAAGCAATGGCGATGAAATAAATGCAGTCATAGAAACGACCATTAGCACTTTTGGAAAAATTGATATTTTAGTTAACAACGCAGGCACCATTAAACGCTCGCCAGCCAAGGATTTTTCTGATGAGGACTGGAATGAAGTGATCAATGTGAATTTAAATGGCGTATTTAAATTTTGTCGAGAAGCCGGCAAACACATGCTTAATCAGGGGTCAGGAAAGATCATTAACATTGCGTCTCTACTTAGTTTTTCTGGTGGAATTACGGTGCCAGCCTACGCTGCTAGTAAAGGTGGTGTGGCGCAAATTACCAAAGCATTAGCCAACGAATGGGCAGGTTCTAACATACAAGTAAACGCGATCGCTCCTGACTATTTTGAAACTGACAATACTTACAACATCCGTCAAGACCAAGCACGCCTAGACAGTATTACTGCTCGTATTCCTGCTGGTGTGTGGGGTAAACCCGAAGATTTAGCTGGTGCTACAGTATTTCTATCAGGCAACGCCTCTAACTATATGAATGGCCATATTATGTTAGTCGATGGCGGCTGGATGGCGCGTTAATAAATTTTAAAATTTTAAGAGGAATAATTATGGATTTTATGTTTTCAGCTGATATTCGCAGCTATAAAAATATGCGTAATGATGAATTACGTGAAGCTTTTGTTACCGCACCATTGTTCACAGCGGGTGAAATTAACTTAACTTATACAGATGTTGACCGTGGTGTTGTTGGCGGCATTATGCCGACTTCTGCTTCTATTAAATTACCTACACACAAAGAGCTAGCGGCTGATTACTTTTGTCAGCGTCGTGAAGCTGGCGTAATTAATATTGGTGGCGAGGGCAGCATTACTGTCGACGGTGAGACATTTACCATGTCGAACCAAGATAGTTTGTATATTGCCAAAGAAAGTAAAGAAGTAGAATTTTTCTCTACTGATGCGGCCAATCCAGCTAAGTTTTATTTAGTTTCTTATCCGGCTCACCGTGTTACCAAGACGGTACATGTGCCTAAAAGTGCGGCTCACAGTGTTGATTTAGGTTCTCAAGCCACTTCAAACGAACGTACGATATATCAATCTATTCGCCCTGGTATTGTTGATAGTTGCCAGTTGGTTATGGGGATAACACAATTAAAAGAAGGCAGTGTCTGGAATACCAAGCCACCTCATACACATTTTAGACGTACCGAAATATACATGTACTTCGATCTTCCTGAAGATGAAAAAGTATTTCATTTAATGGGTGAACCATCTGAGGTACGTACGTTACCGCTAGATAAAGAAGTGGCTATTGCTTCACCAAGTTGGTCTATTCACAGTGGGGTAGGTACCACTAACTATACTTTTGTATGGGCTATGGGCGGCGAGAACCAAGAGTTTGATGATATGGATCACATTAAAGTATCTGCATTACGTTAAGTCAATTAGCTTGACGTAGTTTGTCTATTTACTAATTAATCGCTGGGGAATGGGGTGAAAGTCACCCCTAACGAATAATAAAAAGGCCTAGACGTACTCTGTACCCTACAAAATTTAGGAGGAAATATTAGTGAAAAGATTAAATTCGCAACTACAAGATGATGGTGCGCCAATGGAGCTAATTTTGTTATTAAGAACATTATTAGCGGGTTGCAAAGAAATTTCTTTTCGGGTCAGTCAAGGTGCCTTAGCTGGAGTACTGGGTTCGACCTTAAGTGAAAACATCCAAGGAGAAACTCAGAAAAAGTTAGATGTTATTTCTAATCAGATATTAAAAGATATATTGAGTGAATCGGGATATGTTAAAGCTATTTCATCAGAAGAAGAAGATGATGTGGTTGGATGTAATCCTAACGGCAACTATCTTGTTAGCTTTGACCCACTAGATGGTTCTTCCAATACGGATATCAATAGCCTGATAGGTACCATTTTTTCGATTACTCATGCCCCACAGTGGATGGAAGCAGACGACCCTTCTGCATTTTTACAACCTGCATCTCAGATTGTGGCAGCTGGATATGTATTGTACGGACCATCGACTATGTTGGCGTTAACCACAGGTAAAGGGACGCATCTCTATACGCTAGATAAAACCCACGGTGGATTTTTGTTAACCACTGCTAATGTTAAAATTCCAGTACAAACGTCAGAATACGCAATTAATGGGTCTAATCAACGTCATTGGGAAACGTCGACTCAACAGTACATTGGTGATTTGCTTTTAGGTACAAACGGCCCAAGAGAAAGAGATTTCAATATGCGTTGGGTGGCTGCAATGGTTGGAGATATCCATAGAATATTGTGTCGTGGAGGTGTGTTTTTGTATCCTTATGATAAACGGGATCCGACTAAAGCTGGCAAACTACGTCTGCTATACGAGGCCAACCCTATGGCTTTTTTGATTGAGCAGGCTGGAGGATTGGCTGACACCGGAACGGGACGTATTATGGAGGTAATGCCCACCGAAATACACCAACGAGTAGCGGTTGTGCTTGGCTCAAAACAAGAAGTTGAGGCTTGTTTGTCTTATCGCTAACAGCGGCTATTGTTGAATGTTCTTCTTTGTAAAACCGATTTAATCTGACCCGTTATAGGTATGCCAATTTTCAATGGAATGACCCTGAAAATTCCAGAATATGGCTAAATTCTAGTGTTTTATGCCTGAGCGGAATGGGTGTTTTGTACCAAACAAAAAAGGCGCCAATTTTTACATTTAGCGCCTTTATTCTCTCACGGTAAACAGTTGCTATAATTGGGCTTTACGGCGAAATCCAAGCAAAGCTAACCCTGTGATGACAAAAAGACTTAGCGTAGTGGGTGCTGATACTTTTGCTCTCACTGTCGTGTCCGATGCCTCTGCACTAACTGGTCCTAAGAAAAAGTCACTGGCTATGATATTAGCCAATTCAAAATCAGATACACCGTTAGTAATCGCAGTTAAACTAAAGGACGCAATGGTAAAATCGCCGCCAGCAAATAAATCGAAATCTAAAAATGTCAGTGCGACACCAAATGTTTGGGCACTCAAGGCTAAGAAGCCTCCAGTACTGGTTAAGCCAGCAACAGCTAAGTCACTGCTAACTGTTGTTGGGTCAATTTCACCAAAGGTATTTAGGTTATCTATTGCAAATAAATGAGTATCAAATTCTAAGTCGACAGTTAATGTATCAAAAGCATCGAAGCCAGAGCCTAAAATACTCACTTGCACCGTGTCACCAATACCAGGATTAGTGTCACTTAATTCTACATCTATCATACCTGCTTGAGCACTAAAGCCCACAAAGCATGCTAAGGCTACTAATAATTTTTTCATGTTTTTTTCCTACTACTTCGTTTACTTGTTTATTTGAATGCACGGCAATTTGCCGCGCATTTGTTGTTATTAATTTTTTGCAGCGTAGCTATTGCACTGCGCAACGGGTGCGGGTACAAACTGACATGAGCATACGAGCATCTAGTACATTGACCACTCCGTCATTATTCATATCAAAAGCTAAATCAATATCTTGACGGGCTTGTATGGCCGAAGTGAGTGCTCTGACATCAATCATGTCCACATCGCCATCGCCATCCCAGTCACCAGAAATGGCAGCGGCGCCCTCAACATCAAAGATTATCGTTGCTTCGCTCATTTTATTATTGCTGTCAGTTACGACCGCTTTAAAAATGTGATTGCCTGCTTCAATGTGTAGGAGCTCATCTGCATTGAATTCATTGCCCCATGTGTATGGCGCTTCATACAGCTCACGAATTAACACCTCATCTAGATATAAACCCACACTGACAATCGTTATAGATTCCGTTGCTGTATCAATGTCAACCGATACCGATAGGGCGTTGTAGCCTTCGACTAGTTTAATATTACTTTCATTAAAGGTAATAGTTGGAGCTGGCGGTTCTTCAACGATCAAGGTCATACTCGCTTCTGCTTTTAAACCGGCATCATCAACAGCCACCGCTGTGAAGGTATGCTCACCCACACCCAGTGGGTTAGGATTTGGTTCATGGCATGGTTTAGGTACAGGGTCTTGATTACAGTCTATCCAACCCATAGCCCCAAACTCATAAGGTGCATGTGAATGTCCAAAATTCCATACAGGACGTGTATCTACTCGGACTAAGTCACCATTTCGATACAAAGTCACTGATTTAATTTCTCCCCCTTCAGTGGATGCAGCAGCATTAAGGGTAATTGCTAGTTTTTGATAGCCTTCAACCACTGTTACAACGTCATTGGGAAAGCTTATCGTTGGCGGTTTGGGCGCGCTTCTAACCGTTAAGGTCATGCTTGTTTCACTTTCGGCGCCTGCACTATCAAGGGCAACTGCTGTAAAAATATACTCGCCAGCGGTAAATGGGTTAGGGTTAGGTGTATGTGACTCAGTCCAACCCATAGCACCGGTTTCATGAGGTTTACTGGCATGACCGAACAAATAGGTGTATGAATTATCCACACGAACTAGCTCGCCATTAATATACAGAGTGACTGACTCAATTGTTCTATCGCCGGTGGCTTCTGCGGCTACTGTGATAGCGAGCTTTTCGTAACCTTCGTCTACGGTCATTGCTGATTGTGGAAATGCAACGCTCGGTGCGTTTGACTCAACAATAAGTGTCATAGTGGTGGTTGACGTTTGCCCTGCACTATCAAGTGCGATAGCTTTGAATGTATGTTCGCCGGCGAGTAGTGGATTAGGGTTAACGCCATGGGCTTCTTCCCAGCCCATTGCACCCGTTTCATGTGGTTTACTACCATGGCCAAACAAATATGTTGGTCTATCATCTACGCGAACTAATTCATCATTTATGTATAAAGTCACCGATTCAATTGTACGGCCTTCAACAGCAGGCTCAGCAGCAATGGTAATAGCTAATTTTTCGTAACCTTCACTAACTGTCATTACTTCTTTCGGAAAACTGACTATAGGACGCGTCGATTTCACTTCAAAACTCATAGAAGCGAAGCTAGTCGCGCCTTCACTATCCGTCGCAATGGCTCTAAAGGTATGAGTGCCGACTGGTAAACCGAGTAATTCAGTCGGTTTATTGTTATGACCCCAAACAAACGGAGCAGCAGAGTCAGTGCGAATAAAGTTGCCATCTACGTATAAGTCAACTTGTGTAACAGTACGCCCAACGGGGCTAATAGCATCGACTTTAAATGATAATTGCTCATATCCTTCAAACGCCGTCATGGACGTTTGTGGGAAAGATACCACTGGCTTAGCTGCGTCACTTTCAAGATCTAAATCTATGATCTGTAAGTGAAGTGGCATAGCATTACCTGAGGTTTTTTCCATTAAGTAATAGTAGACTTTGCCATCTTTTACATAGATGGTGCCGTGGTCAAATACCGGGCCTTCAGTTTCTTCATAAACACGTTCAAAATCACTGGTTCCACCAACGGCTTTTTCAACAAAAGGACGGCCGTTTTTCAAACCGATAATATAAATATTGTCGCCTGAAGTGTAAATGTTGGATGCGCCAACAAAGTCGGTATCAATGATAAATTCATCAGCACCCGCTGGCTTGTACGCATGAATGTACTGCTGTTCATAATCGGGTCTACTTCTGTCGGTAGATCTAACCAAGCTAATGGTATGAATATCGCCTTTAGCGGTGACTGTCCAGTCAAAGCTTCCCACGATATGTACAGAGTTTGGTTCTGTGTGAGTAATGTAATCACCCGGTTCAAACACTTTTATTTCATCACTATTCACTAGTGGCCACGTCATCTCTTCGCCTTTGTGGTTTTTCCAAGCACCGAAACCTTCAGGATGATCTGAGTACGCGTAAAACACTCCGTTTTGGTATATATACTTGTCAGTATTGTTATTGCTACGCTGCTGGAAACCCACTCGGAGCTTACCATTCACATACTTCATATTGCCGTATAGACCCCAGTTATACGCATTTCCGTGAGTGGTTTTTTGATTTTTATGATTAAAAGGAGTAAAGGTTGACCACTTTTGCTGGTCAGCATCGTAACGATTGAAATAGTAGGCGCCGTTGTTATTTCCACCCCAACGCATATATAGCAATAACGTACCGTCTTTGGTTTCAAAAAACTTAGGATAAGTTAACGCCGCAAAGTTATTTCTATCGGCGAGGTCACCGGTCATGACTAGATGTTTGTAATCATCATCGCCTTGACTAATTGAGCTTTGTATCTTTTACAAATTTTTCTAGGGTAAACTCTTCGTCGGATACTTCGGCTGCGCCCGCAACAGAGTAACTGTAGCGAAAATAGTCATCTTTGAATTTGCCGTCATACTTATTGTTGTCGTAGGCATGCATGTCATACACTATATGAATAGTGCCATTTTGAGGACTGACAGCTAAGCCAATGGTGTTATGGGATTCACCAATCCACCAGTCTCCCCTAAAGCCCGTATGTTGGTGAGGAAATTCAATGTGCTTTACTTTACCCGTAGCGGTGTTGTAGCGAGACAACATTACATGGCGGTCATCTTTACCACCGCGATACCAAGTCATAAATACATAATGTTTGTAGGTTTTTACTGCATCCCCATGAGCTGAAATATTCCTCCCAAAGTGATAGTCATATTTGTCTGTGCCATTGTCAGGTACATTGAAGCCAACATCTTGTCCATCAAAATGTAATCCGATATCAGTTATTTTAATTTGATCCTCTAGTGTCACTTCCGCATTCGCGTACTGAATCGAAGCACCTAGAAATGATGTCATCAGGAGTAATTGCTTCAATGGCGATATGTTTAGATTTTTAAATAAATTCATATTGTGCCTAATTATTGTTGCTTGCTTTTATTTCTGGCTACGAAGTTCTAGCGTAACCACTGTCTAAAGTTGCCTTTTATACTTTGTTGAGTACTTGATACTGGTTGTACTCTTATCTGACAACCATGAATGTTATGATAACAATAGATCAAAAATAGTCAAAATAATTCACTTAAATTTAACTATTATGTCACAAGTGGTCATTATAGGTCTTTGATGGGTGTTGATAGTGCAGTTAGGGATACAGTCGTAAAACAGATACATGTCGATCTAATTCGTCATTTTACTGCCAATATAAATAGCCGCTTAGTCCAACCGATATCAAAAAGACGACAATTGCAATATAGATTGATACAAAACGTATCCCTAAAGCGGGGGGCGCTCGCATGATTTATAGCCACTAATCATCGCCTTGATCAGATTGTCTTGTTTAACCAATACGTAGAAAAAGACCGCTACTAGGTGAATCCATATGACGGCCACGAGTAAATCGAAATTTAATCCGTGAAGTTGGGTCAATTTATCTGAAAAAGCCTTACTGACGTAATCTGACAAAGCGCCGCTAAAGCCTAAGTCGTCATTGGCAAATAAGCCTGAAACTGCTTGAAATCCTATAACTGACATCATGATAATAACCATCCAGCCGCCTGCTGGATTATGGCCGATCTTATGATGAGCTTCGAGTTTTAAGGATTGTATTAAATAGTGCATGGCAGAAATAGGGGGTAATAAAGTGGCTAAATCTTGCTGTAGTTGAGCCAATAACCCCCAGCAGAGTCTAAATATTAGCAATGCTATTAATGTATGTCCGGCTATTTCGTGAAGCGCTATCATGCGGTTCTCTATGGTGTACCAAGCAGCAAGGATATTGATAACTAACGCCCAGTGAAACAAGCGGGTAGGGCTGTCCCATATTTTAATTTTTCTCATCGGCTTATCCTTTATTTACACTTACGAGTTTGACATTCCGTTGTTTAAAAGCGGCTTGTATTTGTTCAGTCAGTATTGTTTGGTTGACTATCACAGACTGTAAGTTTTCGAGCGCCAATAGCTCGATTAAACGATTACTGGTGATTTGCGTGTTGCTTACATTGATTACTGTGATGTTTGGCATGTTTAGAATTAACTCGATGGAATGGTCAGTAATAGCAGAACTTGCAATTTGTAACTCCGTTAATATTGGCGCCAAGGGAGTAAATTCACTTAGCATATCGTCAGTGAGCCACTGCTTTATAGGTAACCCCTCCAATACTACTAAACTTGAGGTTCTTGCTTGGTAATGCAACACATTAGGATAGCGTTTTTGCAGGTCCTTCAATATAGGCGCGAATGGTGCGCGGTCTGCTTCAATTTTTTGCCAATTGATGTCAGCAAATTTTATTACTTTGGCTTTAGCAGGCGCTTCAGGAAAATCATCCTCAGTTAAGTCTCCACGCCCACCTTTACTTAGCCAGAGTTCAATTAGCGCGAGTTCTTCTTCGGTGTGGCGTTCACGACCAAAAGGCGGCATGGCCATTCTATCTGTTCTCGGTAGACTCATTCTGTGTACTAATAAGTTGTTGTCTGCCGCTCTGAGGTCGGATTGGCTTTTTCCCGAAAACGTTAAGTGGCGATAGCTGTCTAACCTTAATTGCCCTTTGTCTTTGCTGTCGTCGTGACATGCTGTGCAGTACTTTTCAAATATAGGGTCAATTCGTGAGTTATAAAACGAGTTATCGGAAGCTTGCAAGTGAGGGTGTAATCCTAACGCTTCTCTAATGCTTTGGGTCCAACTCGGGTGAGCATGAATGTAAAGTAATACCCATAGTAAACTAAGAATCCCCACCACAATAAAATAGTATTTTGGGGTGATCATTTTGGTCATTTCTCTCAACCCCATTAACGCAATATTTGTGACACTATATGGGCTTCTTCGACACCTGTTAGGCGTTGATTGAGCCCTTGGAAGCGGTAGTTTAAATCGTAATGATTAAAGCCAAGTTGATACAAAATCGTGGCGTGCAGGTCGGCTATTTCTACTTTGTCTTTGACAATTTCGTAGCCGAGTTCATCAGTTTCACCATGGGTATATCCTCCTTTTACTCCTGCGCCAGCCATCCACATGGTGAATGCGTCTGGGTGATGGTCTCGTCCTGCAAAGGGCGCGTCTTGACCTCCTCTATTTTCGAGCATAGGTGTACGGCCAAATTCCCCTCCCCAAATAACTAAAGTGTCTTCTAACATACCTCTTTGTTTCAGGTCCTCTAATAACGCCGCTATTGGTCGGTCGGAGCCTTTACATAAATCTACAAAGCCATGATGTAATGAACCATTTTTACCTGAGCCATGTGAATCCCATCCATAGTCAAACAGTTGAATGTACCTCACGCCTCGTTCGGCCAGTCTGCGCGCCACTAGACAATTATTGGCGAAACTTGCAGAGCCGATTTTTGCTCCATAACTTTCCCGCGTTTGTGCCGATTCTTTTTTAATATCAAAGGCGTCGGATGCTTCCATTTGCATTCGATAGGCCATTTCGTATTGAGATATGCGAGTGAGGGTTTCGGGATCGCCAAAGGTGTCGTAAGACTGTTGGTTGACGTCTGAAATTGCATCTAACACGCGTCTGCGTAATGAGCGACTTACATTTTTAGGATTACTCAAGTATAAGACTGGATCGCCATGAGAGCGGCACTCAACTCCTTGATATACGCTGGGTAAGTATCCAGAACCCCAAAGTTGTTTGCCACCGTCCGGAGCATTTGTGCCAGATACTAAGGAGACAAAGCCAGGTAAATTTTGGTTTAGTGTACCTAAGCCATAGGTTGCCCATGAGCCGATTGACGGCTTGCCTGATAATTGTGAGCCGGTATGCATGAGCAGTTGAGCTGGTGCGTGATTGAACTGATCACTTTTCATTGATTTAATAAAACAGATATCGTCTACATGTTTTGCCAAATAGGGCATACGGTCTGATACCCAAGCGCCACACTGACCATGTTGTTTAAAAGGAAACTGCGGACCTAATAATTTTGGAGTGCCAGAAATAAAAGCAAATTGTTTACCTTCCAGAAACGATTGAGGCGTATCTTGCCCATTAAATTTTTCCAGTACGGGCTTGTAGTCAAATAACTCGAGTTGACTAGGTGCGCCCACCATATGCATATGAATTACGCGCTTAGCTTTGGCCGGATATTGAGGTGGAAGAGGCGCTAAAGGCTCGGTGAGTGGTCGGCTGAAATCTAGTTGTTGCCCTGCTGCAAAACTTTGACTTGGTATAATAGAGGCTAGAAAAGCAGCTCCAACTAATCCACCACTTTGGGTTAAAAAAGCGCGTCTGGAGTTTAACGCCAATTGTTGGTATCTAAGCTGGTGTAATTCAGCTTGGCTTGGCATATCTGAGTGCTTTGCTCGATTAAAAAAGTGCTTCATTATTTTACCTCGTTAACGCAATATCTAAGTTCAACAATACTGAAGCCATTGCCGTCCATTTTGCACCTACCCTTAAGTTTGGCGCTAAATCAGAGTCTTTTATGTCTTTCGATATTTCGTACAAGGCAATCTCTAAACGTTTTAGCTCGTTAGCGTCTGGTTCACGAGATACCACCTTTTTGAAACCATATCGAATGGCTGACGATTGATCCTTAGCCATGATATTAGCAAACATCGATTGCCCGAGAGCCTGAGCAGCTTCGTGATAAACGGGATCATTTAAGGTGACCAAGGCCTGAAGAGGAGTATTGGTGGGTAAACGTCGTTCGTGGCTTATTTCGCGCGTTTCCATATCAAAGGTCAAAAAGCTAGGGTACATGAAGGCACGTTTAATAAATGTGTATATGGCTCTGCGGTAGCGGTTTTCGTCTTTTGCGTCGGTCCACTGCTTTACTTTTTTACCTGGGTGACCCCATATACCAGCAGGCTGGGAGGCATAACGGGTTCACCACCAATTTTATGTACTATTAAACCGCTAGCGACTAACGCTTGATCGCGGATCATTTCAGCAGATAGTCTTTGCCGAGGGCCTCTAGCAAATAACTGGTTGTGAGGGTCAAACTCGATTAATTGCTGGGATACCGTCGAGTTTTGCTGATATGCATGGCTCATTACCATAAATTTCAACATAGCTTTCATGTCCCAATTTAGGTCCTCTTGAAATTTAAGGGCTAGCCAATCTAATAGCTCGGGATGGGATGGAGCCGAACCTGCACTGCCAAAATCTTCCAGGGTTTCTACAATGCCTATGCCAAATAGACGGTGCCAAAGCCGGTTAACCGCTACCCTAGCTGTTAGCGGCTGTTCTGGCTGGAAGAACCATTGCGCTAAGCCTAGTCGAGTTTGTTGTTGCGTAAACATTGGGAAAATTGCAGGCGTGCCTGGGTCTAATAAAGGTCCGACTTTCGCTATCATATTTCCGCGGTTAAATTTTGCCATGCCGCGATTGTCCCATTCGTCTTGCTCAAGAATAACGGGCATTGCAAAACTATCAATTTGACTTAGTTGTTCGGATAGAGTGCCATATTGCCTGATATTATTGAGCCGCTTATCACTGGCGACATACTCTGTCCAACCACTATAGTCAGTGACTTCTAGCTTGACTCGGTGAAGCCTTGCCAGTAATAAATCGCCAGCAATTTGCTCTTGCATTTGAGTTAACTCAACTTCAATCCTGTCGCCTTTAACAAGGGTTAATGGTTCGGCAAGTACCGCCGTACTCCAGCGTGGTAAATAGATGCGATGTGCTAGCCAACCGACGCCTTTGCCAGTACTCAGACCGTCATGATTATCAGGTAGTTGCGCTAAATTTGTCAGTTGTTTGTCCATCACCTCGGTCGAGTTAGACATAAACGATTCAATTGCCAACTGATGTTTTTGACCATTTTTCTTAACGACATATAACGTAACGTCATCGATTTGGAAACGTGTCTCTGGGCTGTGCCTAGCCTTGATTGGATCCTGTGGCATAGCTGTCATACGCAGCGAGCTAATACTGGTAGCTCCATCAAATGGCTCAGTTGTAAAATGATAATATACTCGTGCCTCGTATTTTCCAGGATCAAAATACTCGCCATCTTTGACTGTAAATTTACGCAGCCCTTGTTGCTCTAGTTCTGCAAGCCGTTTCGTCCCAACTTTAATCAATTCGATATATTGGTAGTTGGGCGTTTGACCTTTGGCTTTTCTTTCTTCGTTAACTTTTTGCATACCACTTATATATTCATTCAGCCCCCTGTATTCGTCTCCTACAGCGGTTTCAATTTTGAGCTTTTGCCATGGTGATGCTGATTCGTCTGTTTGCTTAGATAGCATGAATGCTTGGTGGGCTTCATGACGCGCAATGGCGGACATTTTTTCTTGAACTTCAAAAGCTTGCTGCTGTTGCTGTTCATTCTTTGCTAGCTTGTAGAGTGGCTTGTAATCTCGATAATCAGAATCTTTGGTGGTATTAAAAAAGCTTAAGGACTGATAATACTCATCATGCTCTATAGGATCATAAGGATGAGCATGACACTGAACACAGTTCATTGTTATGGCGTTTAACATTGACCAAGTGGTAGCACTTCTGTCCATCACCGCGACCATACGAAATTCCTCATCATCTGTCCCTCCTTCACTATTCGAAGGCGTTTGCCGATGAAAGCCGCTGGCAATTATATTGTCCAAGCTGCGGTTAGGCATTAAATCCCCAGCGAGTTGCTCGATCACAAAGTGCTTGTATGATTGATTGGCATTTAAGGCTTGAATGACCCATTGTTTGTATGGCCAAGTTTCGCGGTATTCGTCTCGGGTATAACCGTGACTATCTGCATAGCGAGCTAAATCCATCCACATCGCAGCCCAACGTTCACCATATCGAGGAGAAGCTAACAATCGATCGACTTGCTTCTCAAATGCATTTTTACTATCGTCGGCCAAAAATTCATCGATTTCAGCTAAGGTTGGCGGTAAGCCAGTTAAGTCAAATGACGCTCTCCTGAGGAGCGTGGTTTTGTCAGTGGTATCAGTTAGTGTTAAAGGCTTGTTATTAAACTTGGTTGCTTCTAGTTTCGCTTGCAAGAATGCATCAATTTCATTATTGATCACGTTGGTATTGTTGGTTTTGGGTACTTGATGAATTTTAGGTTGAATAAATGCCCAATGTTCTTCCCACTCGGCACCTTGCTCGATCCAATCTCGCAATAGCTGAATTTTTTCTGCTGACAATGCGGGGGCTTTGTATGGCATGCGAATATTAGGATCGGTAGCTTCAATCCTAGCGATAAGTTCTGACGCATCTGGGTCACCAGGGACTATAGTTAAACGTCCCGAATGGCCTCGAGCTAGTGCTTCCTCACGGTAAATAAAAGAGACATTTGATTGTTTACTAACCCCTCCATGACAGCCAGTACAACTCTCATTTAGAATCGGCCGAATATGCTGGTTAAAAGAGATCGTTGGACTTTGTACAGAATTCTCACTTTTGTGGCTGAATCCTTGGTACGCAGCCAGTAGCACTACAGGGATTAGTAGATAAGTATATTTCATATTCATTTACCAGTAACTTTAACCATTAAGGTTTAGTTGTGCGCTCAGGCGAAGTTAGGTCAAAGCGTACAATGCGACCCCATTTGTTCCATTCAGTGACAAATAAGTTACCTTGGTTATCAAAGGTGATGCCATGTGGTGCAGTAAATATTCCGTTTCGCCACATATTAGGTGTAGTAACATTGGTATTGATTTCTTCTGCAACCTCGTTAGTTCCCAAGGTGCTAATTGTTTTTCCGCTTTTGTCTAGCAGACTCACTCGCCCACTAATTTCCGCTACAGCTGCAAGGTCATGATAAAAAGCTACGGCACTGGGTCGGCGTAAATCTCTAGCATAAGTGCCAATTAAGCCCCCATCTAAACTCATGTGCACTAAGCGACCATTTTTGCGATCGGTGCAGATGAGACGATTAGGCTCAAATCTAGGATCGATATGGATCTTGTGGCAGTTATCAAATTTATATGGCGAATCTTGGCCGCCAAAGGTGCTTAAATAGTTGCCCTTAGCATCAAATTTGTGAATGTAATCTAAGCTGTAACCATCAACTACATATAGATCCCCGAAACCGTCTACATCTATGGCTGTTAGTTTAAGTTTTTGTTTGCCTGCACTATGGTATTGACTAGGGATAGCTTTGACGGCATCAACGTCTAATACAACTCTTCCTTGCAAGGTCATTTTGATAATTTTTTTATTTCGCAAAGATGCGCCGTAGATGTACTCCTTACCATTACTATCTTGATGAATAACAAAGCCATGGAAATCATCTGGTGCATTGGGCACTTCACCTACTCGCTCGCCCGCAGCTGAATAGATATGTATGCCGCCTTTTGATTCAGGGGTGCTCATTAGACTTAAATAAAACTTTCCGTCTTGCGCGACGTCTATTTCACCATGAGATTTACCAATGAACTGTTGTCCAGTGGCTAAGTTCGTCCAGCTTTTAGAAACCTGATAATTTGTTGCATTTGTGTACTCATGATTGGTATGTGCATAACCGGTATGGGCTGAAAACAAAAGTACACCTGAGCATAAAATCCGTGAAAATTGTTGGGAAACCATCATCTATTTATTGCTCCATAATTGCGTGAAGTTGTGACCGTATTGGATCATGAGTGTGGGTCATGTTTGGTTGAATGATTTGCTTAAACACTGCCGAAGTCAGTCGACGTTTTGAGCTCAACTGATTTGCCATTAAGCTGGTTGTTGCTTCGCAGTTTCGTACGTTCGTTGCAATAACAATATTCGCATCGCTTTGAGTCAGGTGTGCAATAAAATATAGGCAAATTATCCAGAGCTGCTACCCAACTGGTAATAAATTTTAATGGCATACTAGTTATATATAAGTGATAATGATGTAATGTGATTGTAAATGATTGTTGTGACTATTGTCTATTAAACGTTGCTTTTTGTAGAAAAACGTAAAGACAAATTAACATTTATTAAACGTTTATTTAGCTTGTGTCATGTATATTTATGATTGAATTTGTTTGTTATGGGTTTTAAATGATGACTATGTCGTGTTTTCGAATGATTGGAGTTTGTGCCGTACTGGTTGCGGCGATAGTTAGTAGCAATGTATATGCAAATTCAGCGCAATCAAAGGTTAAGAATGAATTTACCAGACCTAATATACTGTGGTTAGTACTAGAGGATATGAGCCCAATCATTAAGGCTTATGGTGACAATACTGCATATACGCCGAATATTGATTGGTTAGCCGAACAAGGCGTGAAATATACCAATGCTTATTCTACTTCAGGGGTTTGTGCGCCGAGTAGAGCTGGATTAGCGTTAGGCATGTACCCATCTTCAGTGGGGGCAATCACATGCGTACCACCTCACACACAGAAGTAACTGGCTTACCCAAATACGGAGCAGTTCCTCCCGCAGAGGCTAAAATGTTAAGTCAATATATGCGAGAGCAAGGTTATTACACCACTAACAATTACAAAACAGACTATCAATTCCAAGCGCCTAAAAATGCATGGGATGATAGTGGTATATACGCTCATTGGCGTAATCGCCCAGCTGATAAACCTTTTTTTCGGTGGTTAACTTTACTACTACCCATGAATCTGGCTTGTTTGAACCTTATGGTTTTAGAAAAATAGAATCTCGACATTACTTTTCCGATGATCCAGCGCGAATAGCTAAATTGCCTACCCACCCAATGGACAAATCTGCAGAACAAAAAACGGCAGTGCATGTACCTAAAGACGCAAATTTTCCTATTCCACCTTATTTACCGGATACGCCTTTAGTACGTCGTGATTTATGGAAGATGTATAACAATTTGGCTGAAACCGATCGCCAAGTGGGTGCCGTATTAGAACAGCTAAAACAAGATGGATTGTTAGAAAGTACTATAATCTTTTTCTACTCAGATCACGGTGGACCATTGCCAAGGCAAAAACGTTTAGTGTATGACAGTGGATTAAGAGTGCCTTTGATAATTCGTTATCCACATGCAGCTATGGCAGGAATGGTTGATGACCAATTAGTGAGTTTTGTGGATTTTGCGCCTACCACAATGAAACTAGCCGGTATGGATATTCCTGAACATATGCATGGTCAAGATTTCATTAATAATGGTTTGCAACAACGTGACTATATTCACGCTGCTGCGGATCGTTTTGATGGCTTTACTGATGTAATACGTGCGGTTAAAAACAAACGTTTTAAATACATTCGCAATTATCGTCCTGAGCAAGGCTACTACCTTCCCGTGGAGTACCGAGAAAAAATTCCCACAATGCAAGAATTGTTGCGTTTACGTAATGAAGAAAAGCTTAATCCAGCTCAGGCCCAATGGTTTAGAGGTTCAAAGAATGTTGAGGAGTTATTTGACACGCTATCTGATCCTCATGAGCTCAACGATTTAGCTGGTGATCCCGCTTATGCTAAAGAACTAAAAATGTTACGACAGGAAATGGATAGGTGGCTAGATGAAGTGGGAGATAATCCTGCTCTGGCTGAGAAAGACCTGATTAAAAGATTATGGGATGGGCAAGATTCTCAGCCAACTACTAAAAAACCAAATGTGAAGTTCAAACAGGGTTTGATGACCTTGAGTAGTGATACCGCCGGGGCATCTATCAGTTATAAAATCATAAATAATAATTATGAATCACCAGTTTGGCACATATACCAAGAGCCAGATCACTGTGCCAGAAGGCGCAAAAATTAAATTTGTTGCTCAACGTATAGGTTATCTAGAAAGCGCTACCCAACAAAGTGTAGTGAAATTTTAACTATTGGGGACATGCCTAAAGCATGTTTACACTATCAACTATTGAATGGATTATTTATGTCATTTAGGCAAAGTACAGTAAATAAATTTGTCACCCTGTCGATTGTCGCCATGCTGGGTGTGTCATGTAGCCCGTCTCGAATCGAAACTACGGCAAGTGCATCTGAACAACAGCAAGGCGCCGCATTGAGTTTATCGCCTAGTTCACTGAAAGTGGGAGAAGGCTTTGAAAATCCATTAGGGTACTACGAAGCGGCTCCGCGTTTTTCTTGGAAGATAGCCTCAGATGCAAGTACCCAGTTTCAAAGTGCCTATCAAATACAAGTCGCCACTAGTGCAGATATTTTGTCACAAGCTGCTGATTTGTGGGATAGCAACAAAGTTCAGTCTGAAGTGACTTCTTGGGTCAAATACCAAGGGCAAGCATTGCGCTCTCGCCAAAAAGTGTATTGGCGTGTGCGCATTTGGGATGAAGCAGATAAAGCATCACAATGGAGTGAAGTGCAATCTGTAGAGTTAGGGTTATTAACCAATCAAGATTGGCAAGCTAAGTGGATTGGCCACCCAGATACTGATCTAACTAAAAAACCATCGCAAGCCGTACTAGCGACTCCTCAATACCTACGAAAAACTTTTTCTGTTGCAGGAGAAATTAAACAAGCGCGTTTGTATATTACCGCTAAAGGTTTATTCAAACCTTTTATCAATGGTTCGGCGGTGTCCTTAGAAGATGTCATGACCCCAGGTTGGACACCTTATGCCAAACGTATCGAAACACTGACTTATGATTTAACCAGTAGCTTAAAACAAGGCGAAAATGCTATATCAGCTAGTCTAGCTGGTGGATGGTATGCCGGGCGGGTTTATGAATTTACCGACAGAGAATTTGCGCTACCTGCCCGTTTATTGGCGCAACTCGAGATCACCTATGCAAATGGCAAAACTCAGCAAGTAGTAACAGATGAAAGCTGGTTTACTTCCCAGCAAGGCCCTATTCGCTTTGCTAGTATCTACGATGGAGAACGTTATGAGCAAGGTAAAGAAATGCCTTGGCTGGACGACCTCTAAATTTGACCAAGTTAATTGGCTACCAGCAGTTGCTGAACCACTTGACTCGGATATTAGCCTTAGGCCTAAACGCCATGCGCCAATTCGCGTGACGGAGTTGATGCCAGTGCAAGAAATTGTTAGCCACAATAATGGTTCTGTGATCTTCGACTTTGGCCAAAATATGGTAGGGGTGCCTAAGCTAAATATACCTGTTATCGCTGGACAAGAAGTGAAAATTCGTTTTGCCGAAGCTTTGCATAAAGATGAATTTTACACAGACAATTACCGTAGCGCAGAATCGACAAACTACTACTTACCGAGCCAGTCGGGCGATATTGAATACACGCCAACTTATACCTATCACGGTTATCGTTATATGGAAGTGTCTGGTTTTGATGTCAGCAAAACACCAACTGAAAATTGGGCCACGGCCATGATCCAACATTCGGATGTAGATGTGCATGCAAACTTTAGCAGCTCTCACCCTAAGTTAAATAAGTTATCAGAAAATATTGTCTGGGGTATGCGTAGTAATTTTTATGACATTCCACTGGACTGTCCACAACGTGATGAACGCTTGGGGTGGACTGGCGATGCTCAAGTTTTTGTCACCCCGTCTATGTATATGGCCGATGTATATGGTTTCTGGTCAGCATGGCTAGAAAGCATTCGTGAAGAGCAAGGGGCAGATGGAAAAATCCCTTTGTATATTCCTTTTGTCGATTGGATCAATTTTGCGTCTTCGGGATGGGGGATGCGGTTACGATAATTCCATGGGAGTTATACGTGGTTACGGGTGATGAAACCATATTGGCTGATAATTACCAGATGATGAAAGGGTGGTTAAAATATCACGAGAAAAAAAGTAACAACTTAATTTCTACTATGACCACCTTTGGCGATTGGCTACAGCCTTATCCAAGTAATTTAAAGGACGGGGAAAATGGTAATCGTGGTAACACTGACTTTAGTTTAATCGGTACCGCTTACTTTGCACGCTCTGTAGAGTTGACCATAAAAACAGCTGAAGTCTTGAACAAAACAGAAGATCTTGAGCAACTTAAACGATTACATGCTGATATAAAAGCAGCTTATATGGCTAAATTCTATGATGAAAACTTAAATGTCTTAGCTGGCCAGCCTACGCAAACAGGTTACTTACTAGGTTTGGCTTACAATTTATTTCCAGTCGAAAAACGCGATATAGGTATCGCCAAGTTAATTGAGCTGATCCGTATTGCTGACACACATCTGCGAACTGGTTTCTTAGGTACCCCATTGTTGACTCAAGTATTACAAGATGCTGGCCGTAGTGACATCATTTATGAATTATTGTTTAAAGAATCGTACCCGTCTTGGTTCTATTCAATTAACAATGGGGCGACCACCACTTGGGAGCGTTGGAATTCATATTCAATCGATGAAGGTTTCAATCCTCAAGGCATGAACTCACTTAATCACTATGCTTACGGTACGGTGTCTCGTTGGTTTTACGAAGGTATATTAGGTATTACTCCGGCAAAAGCCTGGCTTTAAACACATTCGCATTGAACCACAGTTTGGTGACCAATTGAGTCAAGCCAAAGGTGGTTATAAAACGCCGCAGGGCGAAGTCTTGGTTGAGTGGAAAATTAGTCAGGGATTATTAATGATGAGTGTAACCATCCCGAAGAATTCCACTGCAGATATAGTCTTGCCTAAAGTAGAGACAGCCAGTTTAACGTTGAATGACATTAAAGTGACAAAGCAGTCTTTGGTGGATTTACCACCAGGACACTATGTGATTTCTGCAGCTGTGTCCCTTTAAGTACATAAAGTTTACAAACAAAAGGTCATCAAAAGGTGGCCTTTTTATGCACCACAAATGACTTATATTGCTTAGTATTGAGTTTTTATTGTTGTTTTTTGTCTTTAATGAATATTGAATCTGAGTGGAATGCAAATGAAAATTTATAGCTTTGGCGTACTACAACTTTTGGCGACATCAACGGTTTATGCTTTAGATTATCCTTTTGATTTACCAGAAAGCATAACTGCGGAAATAAAGATAAATACGCAGCAACAAGAAAAATATAACAATAAGTTGCTGGGTACCAATATATTTAAGTTTAGCTACGCAAACGAAAAAGAATTAATACGCACATTTGATCCATTAACCATTCGTTTTCCCCATGGATTATGGGCTAATTGGTATGACTGGCATAGCGATAGCACTAGGCAATTTGGTGAAGATAAAGTGACATTTACCAATTCGCTAGGAGAAACCAAATCTAGAACGCTGGATCATTTATCATCGATTAAAATATTTGAAGCTAGTGGCGCTAAAGTAGGTATAGACGGCTTACAATTGCTAAATGATGAGCGTCTCAGCCAGCAAGGTATTGGCTATGATATGGTCTGGACCTTTAATATGAGCGCTGACGGTGAAAATGGCACGAGTCCACTGAATGATGGCAGCCCAGAGTCAGTAGCGCGTTACACTGATTTAGTGAATAGAGGGTTTGATGTCACTAATATAGAAATGGGTAATGAGAACTTTTACTCTGGTCAACGTAGCTCAATCATTCCAAATGTCAGTGATTACGTTGAGCGAGCAAAGTCAATATCAAAGGCGTTGAAAGCGATAAACCCCAATATTAAGCTTTCTATCCCTCTACTAAGAAAAGCCAATACCGCTAATCCTAATTACAATCAGTTACTCACTGAAGACAAAGACTACTTTGATGCTGTCACTGTGCACACATATGTTGGATATGACCCTGATGATAGTAATGATAGTGATGAAGCCTATAAAACAGCGCTGTTAGCGCGGGTTCATATTGCTAATTCAGTCAACAATTTCTCACAGAAAGTCGCGCCTAATAAACCTGTTTGGTTAACTGAATGGGGCGTGAAATCGGGTGGCCCAAACGCCGCTTCTATTTTAGGTATGGCTGATGCTTATCTTTTCATGAGCGAAAATCAAGATATTTACCAACGAGCCAATTGGTTTAGTGTAAATGGCCAGTTAAATTCATTTTTGGTGTGGTATCAAAAAGAAGTACAACCAGGGGTGTTTAGGCCTCGGATAAAAGAGCCGTTAGAAAAAACGCTATTTGGCTCTGCTCATGAAATCATTCGCTCAATTTTACAAGACAGTACTTTGTTAGGCAGTGATTTAAGCGCCACTGAATTAGAGAATGGCGTAAAAAGTGTAAGTGCTAGGGCGGTAATTAAAGACGATAAAGTGACAGTCTTCGCATTAAATTTAACGGATAGAACGTCTCCCTTTGCTTTAACGTTAGATAACGTTGCTTATGATGGTAATGCAACGCACTACACTATGGGTTTTAGTTCATTGGACGAAGAACGTATCTTACCAATAGCTCAAGATCCACTTAGCTTAGTTTCTGAAGGCAGTAGTGGAATAGTCTTACCGCCACTTTCATTGAATAAGATCGTGCTAGAGGATACTAGCATTAGCGCCGAAGTTTTTGATGTGGACATCAGCACCCAATCAAGTAGCTACCTTTTTGAGCTTGGAGACCAAGTTAAGTTACAAGCAAGTGTGGATATCAATGGTGGTGAAGTTGCTTCAGTCCAATTTTTCAAAAATGGCGATTTGCTAGCAACCGATACTAGCGCACCTTATCAATTTGATTGGCTACCCACAACGCCAAGGTACACATGAAATCGTGGTTAAGGCGACTAAAGTTGACGGTTCGCAGAAAGCATCAGCGCGTAAATTAATCAACTTAGTTGGTGAGCCATTGGTGTTTGAAGTTGACTTAGCAGCACCCAGCCAAAATCAAATAACCTTAGGAAACAGTTTATCGTTAACCGCTACTGCTAGCACAAATATAGGGGAAGTCAGTACCGTTGATTTTCAAGTTAATGGCCGTTCAGTTCACCAAACATCTACAGCGCCGTACCGCTTTAACTGGCAACCTACCTCTGCGGGGGTTTATAACCTTGACGTTTTAGCCACTAAAAAAGATAGCAGTGTTAAAAAGTCTGAGACTATCACAATTACAGTTAACGCGCCGCCGCAGCCAAATCCGCCTTCATCTTCAACAGACAAACCAGCAAATGCTGGCGGTGGCGGAAGCATTAGTTATTTAATTCTGTTGTCGCTAGGAGTGGCTAGCTTTTGCCGATGCATGAGCTTAAATAACCGATTAACTAAAAAGCTAATGCAGATGATTGACCAAAAAATTGCAGGATTTAAACGATGCTTACTCAAAGAATAACCAGAAGAGTGTTTATCGGTGCCAGTGTTTATATTGTATCCGCGCCTTTATTCGCCACTATCTTCAACAAAGCTATTGAAATACATAGAGTGGTTGATAGTGGGCAGTTTTTTGATGAACACGCGTTGACGGTGCTAACTGATGTTGCGGAAATTATGATCCCTAAAACTGAGACTCCAGGGGCAACAGATGCCAATGTTGCTGCAGTGTTAGATGGTTTGATGATGACTTGGGCAGGCAGCAAAACAAAACAGCAATACATAAGTGTCATCGAACAAATTCAAGAGGTGGCAAAGTCAACCTATCAAGCCGATTATATTCAGTTGCCGTTACAACAAAGAGAATTGTTAATTACTGAACTGGATAAAACGGCTTTTGCCAATAAAAACACTTCCTTGTCTGCGAGTTACAGACATCTAAAGGAAATGATTTTTCATGTTTATTATAGTTCAGAAGAGGCCAATCCTGATTTTGTGTTAATCCCGGGGGGATATCGTGGTGATATTACTAAGTCAGAATTGCAGGCAATAAAAACCAGAGGTTATTTATGAGCCAAACTAAACAGGCAGAGGTTAACAGCCAAGTAATGTTCGACGTGATAGTGGTTGGCTCTGGGATCACTGGTGGTTGGGCGGCGAAAGAGTTCTGTGAAAAGGGCTTTAAGACTCTAGTGATTGAGCGTGGACGCCACCTTGACCACCCGAGTCCTGAATACAATGATATGAAGGCGCCGTGGCAGCTTGAGAATTTTGGCATTGCCTCAGAAACACTGCAAGAGCAAGGACGATATACGCAACTGTTGGCAAAGAAAAAGGTATTGAAGTCTGACTCAATTCAGTTTTTTGCTGATGACAAAGAATATCCTTATTCTTACCCTAGCGAAAAACCTTTTATGTGGACGAGAGGCTATCAATTAGGCGGTCGTTCACTTACTTGGGGACGACAAGTATTGCGTTGGGGAAAAAAGATTTTGAAGCTAATGCAAAAGATGGTCATGGTGTTGCTTGGCCGATAAGTTACGATGATTTAGCGCCGTGGTACGATTATGTAGAATCTTATATTGGCGTATCCGCCAATAAAGATGGTTTAGACTCAGTTCCTGACGGAATCTTTCAACCGCCTTGGGAAATGAGTAGCGCTGAAAAATTCATCGCTAACAACATGGCCAAAAAATATCGGGATAGACATCTAATTATAGGGCGTTCTGCCAATCTTACAAAACCCACTGAAGCACAAAGCAGCCTAGGTCGAACGCGTTGCCAAGCACGTTCTTACTGTGCTAGGGGCTGTACTTTTGGTGCGTACTTCAGTTCTTTGTCTGCCACCTTACCGTCAGCCAAAAAAACTGGCAATTTAACCATAGTGACGGATGCCATTGCCTCTTCAATAGATTACGACGAGGCAACCGGTAAAGCCAGTGGCGTTACTATTGTCGATGTTCGCAGCAAAGCAACGCGCAGTTATAGAGCGCGCGTGGTTTTTTTGTGCGCCTCTGCTTTGGGCTCTGTGCAAGTTTTATTGAATTCTACGTCCAAAACGTTTCCAAATGGTATTGCCAATTCAAGTGGTGCTGTAGGGCATTATATTATGGATCACTTTACCGGTGTAGTCGGTATGGCCGAAGTGCTTATGGTTTAGAAGACAGGTTTTCTTATGGCAGGCGGCCAATTGCTACCTATATTCCCAATTATCGTCATGAACAGACTGTGGATGTTGACTTTATTCGTGGCTACGGTTTTCAAACCACTGCCAGCAGTAGGCCAAATTCAGGTACAACAGCAAAACGAGCCGGTATAGGGGCTGAAGTAAAGGGACAGGCTAACCAGCCCAAACCATGGTACTTTAGAGCGTTTATGTATGGTGAATTATTGCCTTACTACGAAAACCAAGCGAGTTTACATCCCACCAAAAAAGACCCTTGGGGCATTCCACAACTGCATATAGATGCACAAATTCGCGACAATGAGCGCAAGATGATCAAACAAGCTGCCAAAGATATCAAAGAAATATTAGCGGTCGGCGGGTGTCAGAATATTAAGGTCATCGAGACAGATGAACATAAGCATATAACGGTAGGTAACAGAACTCATGAAATGGGTGGGGCTTGTATGGGGGCGGATCCTAAAACATCGGTGCTAAACAAGTGGGCACAAGCACACGATGTAGCTAATTTATTTGTAACTGATGGTGCCTGTATGTCTTCTTGTGCTACTCAAAATCCCTCTTTGACTTACATGGCTATCACGGCACGTTCGGCGGATTATGCTGCAAAGTTAATGCAACAAGGTAAATTATAATGGATAGACGAAAATTTATTGGCAGCTCCTTGCTAGCAGGTTTAGCCATTACGGGTGTTACTTCGTGTGTTGCTAGTAACGCAATTGAAATGAATCCAAGTTCGGATATTTTATCCTTAACTGATAGGCAAAAATGGTTAGCTCCATTTTCTTGCAATATTGAACAATGGTTTCGACCTATGCCATTTTTAGACAGAATTGACGCCGCTAAGGCGTTGGGTTTTTCGGCTGTTGAAATTTGGAACCCAAATCAAGCCAAACGAGGTAAAACCCCAGAGTCTATTGCTGAAAGGGCAAAATCTCTAGGTATGCGCGTTACTAGTTATTCACCTAAGCCACCTCCTATGGCAGATCCTAACAATGCAAAAAAATTCATGGCATGGATAGAAACAGTTATTTCTTCTGGGAAAACGTTAAATGTTCGAAATTTTAATTTAACCGGTCACAGGGTGGTAGAGGGTTTAAGCATGGAGCAAATGGTAAGCAATTATACCCAAATGTTAAGACTCGCTGTGCCGAGATTAGAAGCAGAGAATATGGTCGCCACAATCGAGCCGTATAACCCTTTCAATCACAAAGGTGATTTTTTGTATGGTAACGAACCTGCTCTAAGTATCTGTCGAGAGATTAATTCGCCTAGTGTGAAATTGAATTGGGATTTTTTCCATATGCAGCGCACTAACGGCAACTTGATAACCCATTTAGAGAATGGCTTTGATCAAGTGGCTTATATCCAATTTGCAGATTCCCAGGTAGAGAACCAACCCGGTACAGGAGAAGTAGCCTATGGAAAAGTGTTCACCCGCCTACGTGAACTTGGTTATACAGGTTATATAGGTGCTGAGTTTTTCCCTGAGAATAAAGATAATTTAAGAGCTGCATCGGATTTGGCTAAGTTAGCCAAAAGCATCAATCTGCAGCCAAGTGTGTAAACAGAATTTACAGGATCCAACATGAAACTCTGTACTTTTTTAAAACTGGCTATTGTCGCTACAAGCTTGGTCAAGCTGAACGTTTGTATCGCTGAAAACGTGTCAAAAATGGCAGACACACCATTGGGCAACCAATTGAGTTCGGTAGATTATTTTGCTGAAAATGGTTATGGCGAAGGGGTCGCTGTGGTGCAACATCCGGGAGGAGAGTATCTTAACGGTGTGACGTATGTTGCCTATCAAGGCACAAAGGAAGACCCTTATGTGGCTGCATATAACCACGATAAAAAACAATGGTCTGGGCCAGTTCAAGCGGGTAGTAGTATTTTAGGTAAAGATCCTACTAAAAAAATAGATAGCCATGGAAAACCCACCTTATTGATTGATGATGCTGGTTATATTCATGTTTTTTATGGTGGACATGGCGGGGTTAAAGCCCTGCATGGCGCAAATATATTTGGCGCTGGTGATCATTCAGGTGAAAACAAACACGCTGTATCTAAAAAACCTTATGATATCAGTGCTTGGCAAAACTTAGACAATGTGGCGCCTTTTGGTACTTATAATCAAGCCATTAAAATGGATAATGGTGATATGTACTTATTCTATCGTCATGGAGCTCATCGAGCCGATTGGGTGTACCAAAAATCTACCGATAATGGTCGCACCTTTGAAGCGCCAAAGGCATTTCTTAAATACCAAAGACGCGAAGATAATTTAGGTACAGATAGTTGGTATGCCTATGTGTCTAAGGGCTTAAATGACGAGATAGTGGTAGGTTTTGATTACCATTATTGTTGGGACAGAGATGCTCCTAAAAATAACAGAGGAGGGCATTCAACAGAGCGTAAGAATCTGTATTTTATGACCTTTAATACTAAAACGGGTGATTGGCAAAATGTCTATGATGAGACCTTATCCATTCCGCTAACCAAAGACGTAGCTGACGAAAAGACTTTAGCCGTAGACACAGGTGATATGTGGACTTTTAACGGCAGCACAAAAATTGACGCACAAGGTAATCCTCATATATCTGCTTATATTGGTAAAGACATAGGTTGGCAAATTGGTGGGCCTAAACATGCTCGTTATTTTAGATGGACAGGGACTGAATGGGCTGGAAATTTTTCCAGTGGCTTGCCTATTGGCAGAGGTGATTTTTTAAGTTCGAATAATAGTGTTCGGTTTTTACTAAGTGGCATCGACCCTAAAACTGATAAAACCATAGTGCGTTGGTGGGAGAGTAACGACGGCGGTATTCGTTTCAGAGCAGGTAAAGAATTACTTAAATTTAAAGACGACCTAGTGATTATTCCAGATGAAACCAGCGGTAAGCGGCCAAAGTCATTAAGTAACTTAGACAGCCCAGGATCAGCGGCTAGCTCCTTTATTCGCAATGCTCATCCTGACGCGAGGATTATCATTGCCGAAAAGCCTGAAGGAACTGACTTTAGACGTATGTATTTGGTTGGGGATAATGGACCCGTCAAGCGCTCTTTGCTGAGTAAAGAGCAATGATAAAACTATCGCTACTATTAGCATTACTAAGCTTCACTTCACTTTCTGCTTTCGCAGAGGTTATCTGGTTTGCAGACCCTAACAAAAGCACTCAGGTAAATGACTTTTTTAAACGCTTTGATGATGGCAACTACCCGCAAGATTACTGCAAGGTCAAAGGGGATCATAAAGGTGTTGAAGCTTCAACTGCAGTTGTATTTACTGATGAAAAGCTGGGGCAAGTTTGGAAAATAAACAAGCCTAAAAATAGAAAACGTGGTGAGTTTGCTAGGTTTGAAGGTTTAAAAAATAATTACAGCCCAAAAGAAGGTGACGATATTTATATTGCTTGGCAGTGGAAAATTGACACGGTTGATAAGGCCCAAATTGATAAAGAAGTTACCGTTTTTCAATGGAAATCAGCCAGTCCACATAACCAAAATTACCCGCTCAACTTGGAGTATGACGGCGAATTAACGCTAAATGCTTGGGGGGCAGATTTTGTCGGAGACAAGAGCTACTCATCTCGTCGAACTGTATTGTGGCGAAAAACGGTACCGCAGAATGAATGGATTTCGCTGGTTATTCGTATCAAAGTCAGCAAAGCGGAGCATGGTGGCTTAGTACAATTTTGGTTTAATGGCAAACAGCAAGAGTTAGCGAATCTACGCTCGGAAACTTACCAAGTAAAAGTATCGAAAGACAACAAAACGGTGTTTCACCGAACGAATGATGGCCGCTTTGTTTATCCTAAATGGGGAGCATACAATAGAAAATCATGTAAATTTGACATCAATGCTTATTTCCACGAGATGAAGGTCGGGACAAGTTTAGTTGAGGTTATGGCAAACCATTAACCTTCTTTTAGTAGTATTTTTCATATTACTTCCTTGCGCGTTTTAATAATGATTTTTGACTATTGAAAATAAAATTAACAGAGAGGTAAAATGCCTAACTTATTTATAAAAATTGCGGATTATATAAGAGAAAATCAAGCCGCAAGGGGCGCTAAGCTAAGTGTATTAGTATCGGCCAGCTTATTTACGTCAGCATGCCAATTACCCGCTAAGGTGGAAGAAACGAGTTTAGATGAAATTAGTTCCGTGCCACGACCAAACATTTTGTTTATCTTGGCTGATGATCACCGCTGGGATCTCATCGGTAAATACCACCCCATTATACAAACACCAACATTAGATAAATTGGCCGATCAGGGTGTGCTCTTCAAAAAGGCGTTTGTTACTACCCCTATCTGTGGTGCCAGCCGCGCCAGCATTTTAACTGGATTAACTGAGCGCACTAGCGATTACTCCTTTCACCGTCCGCCGGTATCGGAAGAAGATATGGCAATAACCTACCCAGTGGTATTAAAACAACACGGTTACAAAACGGGATTTGTGGGTAAGTTTGGAGTAGAAACCTCTGGCAATATCGAGCAGCGTTTTGACTATTTTAAACGTTCCAAAATGAAAAAAACAGATGTTCATAATGGTGTAGAACGTCCACAAACCTACCACTTTGTTGAGCTTGCCAAAGACTTTATTGAACAAAATAAAGATAGCGACCAGCCTTGGTCTTTATCCGTTAGCTTTTGGAACCCTCATGCCCTTGACCCAGATAAAGTCGATCAGTACCACTATCCTGTTGAGTTTGACGATTATTATAATAACCTAACGATACCGCCTGCCCCATTGTCATCAGAAGAATATTTTGGGTCATTACCTGAGTTTCTACAGACCTCTCTTGGTCGTGAGCGCTGGCAATACCGATATAAAAATGAGGCCCTTTATCAAAAAATGGTTAAACGCCATTACCGCGCAGTCAGTGCCGTTGACCGAGGTGTTGGAATGCTTTACGAGAAGTTAGTTGAAAGCGGCATGGCTGAAAATACCATTATCATTTATACCGGCGATAACGGATATTCGCTTAACAACCGCCAATTGGCAGGTAAATGGTTTGGATGGGATGAAGACTTACGTGTACCTCTAATTATTTTTGATCCTCGTAATCTCAAAGCCCAAGAGCGTGATGAAATTGCTTTAAACATCGATATTGCACCAACCATATTAGATTTAGCCGGTATCGAGTTATCTGAACGTTACCAAGGAAAGTCATTAAAACCTATCATGGCAGGTGAGGCCCCTGAATGGCGCAGTGAGTTCTTTTTTGAACATTTGTTCTCGCCTAAAGTATTTAACATCCCGCCAACGGTTGGAGTTAGAACCGAAGATTGGAAATACGTGCGATACTACCGTAACCAACACGAACAACTTTACCATTTAAAAAGTGACCCCAATGAAGCAATTAACTTAGCTAATTCAAAGCAGCATCAGAATGTATTGAATACATTGCGCCAAAAAACGGATGCCTACATTGATCAATATGAAGCCGAGCGTAACGATACCGTTAAACAACGTGCTTTTGACGGCAATAAAAAAACGAATTTTGTTAACACTGACTCAAAAAATTATTGAGCTAAGCAATTAACGCCAGAGATTAAAGAATATGCTTATTAGCCCCTTTGTGCGGGCGACTGAATTTTTACGACAACTCAATTATTTTTATTGTCTATGACAAAAAACATCAGAAACTAAAAAGGCCAATCGCTTTGATTGACCTTATTCTAATTCACTTGAACCTAGGGCCTGTTTCAAGTAATCGCATTGAGAATGCTCGCCAATTAATACATAAATAGGACAGAACAGTGCACAATTGCCCCCCTAATCATTAATGATATTTAATTCTTTGAAATACCGAGTGATTATTTCTGGATTAATTGTAAGTAATGTGACTGTTTTTGACTTGATGGTTTAACAAATAGCTTATAAATTGGTATATTTTAACATCTTCTATACAAGTTAGATTCAACGCTTAGTCGAATTATTTTGCATTTTACCTGATAAAAGGCCTGAGTGGTGTCTTCAGAACAAAAAAATCAATTATCAGAGAAGCCTTCATCCGAGTTGGATAACGCAGAGGAGTTTGAGCGATTGTTTGATGCTAATAAGAATCGACTTTATCGCTACGTTTATGCGTCAGTGTGGGATAACAGTGCTGCCGACGATATTTTTCAAGAAACCAGCTTAACTTTATGGAATGAGTTTTCTAAATTTGAACCCGGAAGTAACTTTTCAAAGTGGGCAACGTGCATTGCTTTTAACCGTATTAGAGCCTTTAAACGCAAACAAAATAAATATCAGTTGGGATTAGACGATGACTTATTACAAGAATTTAGTAATAACCTTTCGGTGTTTGAAGAGAATACGGTGGCACAGGAAACAAGGTGGCGTCATTTAGAACATTGTTACACGTTACTCTCTCCTCCGATGCAGAAAATTTACCATTATTTTTATAAGCAAAACTTAGTGGCGCAGGACATTGCACAAAAATCGGGGCGATTCATCTATGCTATTCGCAAAGCTATTCACAAATTAAGAAAAAATTATTCGATTGTGTTGAGCAAAAAATTAGTGGAGATGAGAAATGAACAGAAGTGAAAAGTATGCCGCTATCCGAGAAATAGCTGATGCGATAGGTACTAAAACAGCGACTTCCGAACAACAAAAACAATTGTCACAGTTTCTGAAAGGCAATCTTGAAGCGCAACAATTTTTTTATGATTATATGAGTATGCACGCCCATTTACTTTCTGGTGCTGATCGTAATTTAGAATTTTCTTACAAACGCAAAACTGAAACCGCCGTCACAGAAGAGTTTGTAATTCGTCGTAAAGATAGCGAAGACGTACTTAACGACATAGCTAAATTCACAGACAGCCCGCAACAAATAACAACAAAGGCTCCCAGTGGGCGGTTAAAATTATGGATAATACTCGCCACAATAACCTTTTTACTATTGTTAGTTTGGCAATTATTTAATAAAAATACTTTGCCGATTATTGCAGAAATCGAGCAAGGAAAAATTTCAATTATTGGCTAGGGTAGAATAGCTAACTCGCAGCTATTTTCGGGCGAATACCAAGTTGAGCAAGACGCCAGTTTAATACTTGCCGATGGTGATAAGTTGTTCTTAACCGCCAATACCCATATTAAGTTTTTTAATCACAATGAAATTCGATTAACTCAAGGAAAATTGAGTATTGAGCCATTATCAAATAACAATATTATTCTACATGGCCCCAATTTTACCCTGCATTCAAATGGCGGAGCGCTTGCTCTCGACTTAACTCAAGCGCACCTCAATCCTATTGTCCAGAGTGGCGAAAATACCATGTTAATCCCCAGTCGCTGGCAACCGAAACATTTTTGGAGTTTCGATAGCCAAAGTGACCGCACTATTGACTCAATGGGCGGAGCAACAGGTATACCCGCTGCAGGAGCCACCCGAACAACTGGGCTAGTAGGACAAGGCGCTTTTATTTTTGATAATAGCGCCAATGCACGAATAGATGTTGGCTCTGGTGGCGGTACCGCACCGGCAACGGGATCTTTTTCGGTGACAGATGGCGTCACCATTGAAGCGCTGATCCGCCCTGAGTATTCTGGCAAGTTTAAAGAAATAGATGTTATCTTTCGAAAAGATAAAGGCGATAATGAACTGCGCATGCTGCTTAGCTTTCAGCATGATCAGGGTAAAAACTACCTGCGACCGGAAGGTCAATTTAACGAAAGTTTAAGTTTTGGCCTTTACATTGTTGGCCAAGGCTACCATGAATTAAAACTGCCACTTGATGGACTAAAAGGACGACCAACATTAGCGCAATTAAAACAAGGTGATTTTCATCATATCGTGGCAAGCTACAATGTGCCGACAGGTTTAAAAGCTATTTATATAAATGGTGAACTCCTTGCAAGTTACCAATATCCACCTGGGTCAAAAATTTTAAGTGGTGGCCCATGGGACAGGCATCTATCGGTAATAATCCGGCAGAGTCTCGTTGGTTGATGGAGGCTTTTTCCGGCATTATTGATGAAGTGGCATTTTACGATTTTGCTTTACCCTCATTGTCAATCAATCAGCACCTCCAAAATGCCCAGAAAGGACAAAACTACTTTAGCTTACCGCCAAGTGCTGACCCTCTTCCTAAAGCAATCAAATTGTCCTTACCCATGCATTCTGCTATTGAGCTTGATAAGTTAACGGGATTGCCATCACAACACATACCGCAATAAAACAATCGCTTTTAACAGAATTCCGGCAATACTTTTTTGCTGAAAACCTTGGTTAGATTTTAGTATTTATTAAAAATTTACAAAAGAGGGTATCAATCTCTAACTTGCCTGACTAAGTCTTATATACATTAAAACATTTATACATCACTGCTAACCATTGCTATGTAAAATGATGATTAGGACACCAAATGACTAAACGAAAAACATTACTCGGGCTGCTTGCCAGCTTATTAACTTTATTTTCTTTGCAATCTGCCGCTGTAAAATGGGATGCGGAATGGATTTGGACCAAACAAAAAATTGGCAACCCAAATACTTGGGTTGCACTGCGTAAAGAGGTCGATATCGCTGATTTTGACAAGATAGCGACTAATGATGCAATAACCGCTTATATCAGCGCAGATACTAAATATTGGTTATGGATCAATGGTGAAATGGTGGTGTTTGAAGGTAGTTATACTGGCGGCCCATCACCAGTAAAACCCTCGCCTCGTGTGGATAATTTTCCCATTGCTTCTAATAAATATTACGACCAAGTTGATATCAAAAAATACTTAAAAAAAGGTAAAAATACCATTGCCGCCTTAGCTTGGTATTACGGTGCTAATGGCGACAAAGGCACCCATATTTCAGCCAGAATAGGCGGTTTTATATTTCAGGCCAAGGTAGGTGAACAGCTCATCATTTCTGATACGTCATGGAAAGCTAAACAACATTTGGCTTATCAACCGGTAGCGAAAGAAAAACATCGCAGAGTTGCTGCTTGGAGTGTTAATTATGATGCCCGCAATGATATGGGTGACTGGGGTAACGACGCATGGTATTTAGCGGGTTATGACGACTCTAGGTGGGAACCAGCTAAAAGTTCTAAAAAACCGCCTCGCGCGCCATTTTTCGAATTATTCCCGAGTGAAATCCCAACGTTAAATAACTTCGGTTTGGCCAATTGCACTAACTTCCCAGCGTCCAAATTCCCGTTTGTCAGTGACGGTAAAAAAATTAAATGTCAGTTAGATTTTAATAAAAACTTCACGCCTTATTTTGATATTGAAGCGCCTGCGGGCTTAAAGATTCACATCAAATCTAATATGCGTTTAAACACCATTGAAACTTTTTACACGACCAAGCAAGACCGCCAGCAGTTTGAATCTTATTCTTGGTTAAATGGCCGCATCATCGAATACACTATTCCTAAAGGCGTGACCATACACGGTTTAAAATACCGTTGGACTGGTGTAGGTAAGCCTGTTGGTCATTTTGAAAGTGACGATGCATGGTATTCACGTATCTGGCAAATGTCTGAAAACACCCTGTATATTTGTGCCCGCGATAACTTTATGGACACCCCTGACCGTGAACGCGGTTTATGGATTGGCGATGTCGCCGACCAAGCCAGTTATCTATTTTATAGCATGGATAAACCCGGCCGAGATCTTTCTGAAAAAAGCGATTAAAGTCACCATGGCGTTTAGTGATCTCCGAATCAGGTGTATTTGCTGGTTTAGGCCCTGGCCGTTTCCGTGAATTACCGGCACAAAGTCTGCAGTTTATCGAGCAAGGCGTTTGGCATTATTATTACAATACCGGTGATTTAGAAACCCTCGCCTATGCCTATCCTTACGTACACAGATATTTATCTATTTGGGACAAACAAGACAATGGCCTGATAGTATTTAGAAATGGTGCATGGAAATGGACTGACTGGGGCCCACAAGACACAATTGATTACGATGTAATCCAAAATGCTTTGTATTACAGCGCCTTAGTATCTGCTCGTAAAATGGCAAAAGCCTTAAACGACAATACTCATATGACCTTTTACGATCAAAGTATAACAGCGCTGAAAAAAGCCTTCCAACAGCACTTTTGGCAAGATGGTTTTTATAGTAGTAAACCAAACAAACTCAAAGATGATCGCGCCAATGCCGTCGCTATTATATTTGGTTTAGCCGAACCATCTCAGTACCAACAAATTGTCGATAACGTATTGATCCCAAATCAATTTGCCAGTCCGCATTTTGAATGGATGATTTATAACGCCATGGCGATGGCAGGTCGTTATGACGATGCGTTAGCACGAATGAAACAACGTTATGGCAAACAAGTGGATAACAAAGAACGCTCAACCTTAACCGAATACATGACAGGTGGCGGCACCGAAAACCACGCATGGAATGCGCCAGCAACCGTATTAAGCCAATATGTTGCGGGTATAGAGCCAACATCTGTTGCATGGCAAAGCTATCAAATCATGCCAAATATGGCGCACATGAAACGCATCAAACAATTAGTTCCTAGCGTGCAAGGTGATATTAATTTTGCAATAAGCCGTAATAATAACAGTATCAATATGACACTAACGTCACCTAAAGGCAGCACAGCAACTGTTGGTATTCCAAAGACCTACTTCAAGGTCAACTCGATAAGTATCAATGAGCAGCAGGTATTCAAAGCTGGCTTGTTATGGCCAACCGACAATACAGATCAATATCCAGGTATTCGTTATATGGGAGAAGACGATAAATACTTGAAGTTTGAACTGGCTCCTGATGATTGGATCATTCAAGCGGATCAATAGCCATAGTTTGAGCAAACACATGTATATCGGTGTCATAACCTGATTTTTAGGGTTGTGACACCGATATACAAAGCATTAAGAGTAAGCTAGGAAACAATATGTTTAATGATAATAGCGTGATAAATAATTCAACTTTAATCACAATATTCAAGCATCGATTCTCAAGCATCATTATTATTATAATGATGCACTTTTTGATTGGCTGTCACTCAGTTGATCATAACGATACAAACGCCAGTACCAACACGATTAAACAAATTAAACCGCTAGCTCAAACTCAACATTCACCTTTAACTTTACCTTTTAGCACATTAAAAACAAATTTTAAAAACCCCGAGAAACATTATTACCCTGAAACTTGGTTTCACCTCAATGGCAAAAATATTAGTAAACCAGGTTTAACCGCAGATTTAGCCGCAATTAAAAAGGCTGGATTACAAGGCATACAGTTATTTAATACCCGATCTCAGCCATACCCGAATGTCGAACAAGTGCCTATTTTAACGCCAAAATGGGAAGAGATGATTGGCCATATTGCCGATGAAACAGAGCGTTTAGGATTAAATTTAACTCTACAAAACTGCCCGGGTTGGTCGATGGCTGGCGGGCCTTGGGTTCCCGTTGAAGAGTCACAACGTGAGCTAATTGAACATGTATTTCAATTAAAAGGCGGGCAATTTGTTCAAAAAGCGTTAGCGCTTAAAGCTGAGTATTTAACCTCCGATCGTAACTACCAGGATATTAAAACCATTGCTTTTAAAACGCCTAAAAATGAACGTTCGGTTAAGCCAATTCCTCAAATTTCACCCATGAGTTATCAAACTAATAATTCGATAGTGCCGTGGGATACCGTATTTGAAGAAGCAAAACAGGTGATGTACGACCCTAAAAAAATTGATTCACAGGAGCCGTATAGAACCTATCAACAGAAGAATATTCAATATGTTGATGGTAAACCTACATGGGTAGCCGTAACATTCGCAGAAAAAACCACCTTACGCAGTGTAGAATTACCCCCTATTCGTACTGTGTTAACCAATCGCCTTTTGCCAAAAGTAAATATCGGTATTTTAGTTGAAGCACTACAAGATAATGAGCAGTGGCAAACCCTTGCTTCACTCAAAGTTCCTACAAGTCATTGGTACGATAATGATTACCCCGTGACGTTTAATTTACCTGAAACAAAAGCTAAAACTTTTAAATTAACCTTTACTGATGATCCCTTATTTTTGTCTTACGTCCGTTTAAATGGTCACGTGCGTTTACACAACCATGAAGCTAAAGCCTCAAAAAGCTCACGAGGTTTACAAAGCGACATCAAGCAAGTTGTTACTGCTGAAGATACGATAGACCCCAATGACATTATTGATTTAACCTCATATGTTAATAACCAAGGTCAACTAAACTGGCAAGCACCAAAAGGTGACTGGACAGTGATCCGTTTTGGTCACGTCAATATGTTAAAAACCAACCGTCCTGCCGAGCCAGAAGCAACCGGTTGGGAAACCAGCAAGCTCGATAAAATTGCAATAGAAAACCATTTACGTCATGGCATGATGGGGAATTTAATGCGCGATGGTGGCCCACTAGATGGTCATAAACTACATGGCATGTTAATTGACAGCTGGGAAAGCGGCGTGCCTACATGGACCATGCACAAAGATGATTTACCCCAAGCATTTAAACAGCGTCGTGGTTACGACATGTTGCCGTATCTCCCCGCCACATTAGGCTACATTGTCAGTTCAGTCGATGACACAAATAAGTTTTTAAGGGATCTTCGTCAAACCATGGCTGATTTGTATGTCGATAATTTCTTTGACCATTTTAGAACCGTAGCTCACGAGATGGGATCTAAAGTTTACATTGAGGGGGCAACCGGCGAAACATTACCTGGAGATCCCTTACGCTATTACGGCGTAAGTGATTTCCCGATGACCGAATTCTGGTACCCGAAAGCTCCGCAAAATCAAAAAGAAGCCAAACCTATCTACGCCGCAGCATCGGCTTATCATTTATATAACAAACCGTTTTTAGCTGCTGAAGCCGCAACGCAATTAGGGGTGAAATGGAATGAGTCCCCTAAAGATATCAAATACCTGATCAATGAAAATTTTACCAAAGGTGTTAACCATTTAGTCTTTCATACTTTTTCTCATACCCCACAAGTTGATGTCGTGCCCGGATCTAGCTTTGGTGGCAATATTGGCTTCCCCTTTTTACGCACGCAAACATGGTGGCGTCATACACCTACATGGATCAAGTCATTAGCGCGCAGCCAATATTTATTGCAACAAGGTGAATTTGTAGCCGACGTACTTTGGTATTTAGGTGATGATTTAGACCGTCCCCCGTTTGATACCCATCCATTTCCACAAGGTTATAAGTTCGATTATTTAAATGAGGAACTATTGCAAGAAAAAGTACACATCGCTAACGGCCAATTGTATGTTGAAGATGCAGGTAAGTATAAAGTCATTATGCTGCGTGACTCTCAGCGCATGTTGTTATCCACCGCGCAAAAACTTAAAACCTTAGTAGAACAAGGCGCGGTTATTTTAGGTAACAAACCACAAACATCACCGAGTTTGATGGATGATGCCCAAGATTTAAGCAAGCTCACTCAAATAGCAAACCAGTTATGGGGCGATACCAAAACCGGCATGAGAAAAGTGGGTAAAGGTAAAGTTTATTGGGGGCATACATTACCACAAGTATTGAACGCTGAAGCAATTCAGCCGGATGTTTCGTTTGCCAAAGAACTTGATTTACGCTGGATACATCGCAGTATTGGCGACACTGACGTTTATTACATAACGAATCAGCTCGATAAACCTATTGATGCCTCCATCCGATTAAGAACAACAGGTGCGCCACCAGAAATTTGGAATGTAGATACGGGCAACACCCATATTGCGCCAATTTGGCAGCAAGACGATGCTCACATGAATGTCGCTATTAGCCTCGATCCTCATGGTAGTCAATTTATTGTGATTAACAAAAAACGTGAAGATGCAACCAGCGTTACAATATCCCAACAGCAAGGTCATATTGCCCTGAAAAAAGGCACAAGCACCTTATTAAGTAGCCAAGCACACTGGTTTAAAATTCACGATACTGATACACCACCGCTATCATTTATAAATGGTCAGTTACTGCCAAAACAAACAGGCAACTATCAATGGCACTCACATAACGGCGACATAGATGAGCAATTGATTCAGACAGAAACCAAGCCTCTAAACAAACCTTGGCTATTAGATTTTGAAGCCGGCTGGGAAACGCCATCACAGCTAACGTTAACAAATTTGATAGCCTTAAATGAACACGCAGAACCTGCTATTCAACATTACTCAGGCACAATCGCCTATAACACTTCATTCACCGTGAAAGATAAATCACAGTTGATGCAATTAGATCTCGGTCAAGTGGCCGATATTGCCGAAGTGTGGTTAAACCACCAACGTGTCGGGACTCGCTGGGCCCCCCTTATACCTTTGATATTACAAAACATGTAACTGATGGAGAAAATCAACTCAAGGTGTTAGTCACGAATACCTGACGAAATCAACTGATATTCGATGCCAAACGAAAAGCATCACAAAAGAAAACTTGGACGACCAATCCACCAAAAGAACATGAAACACAACTTGATCTTTCAGGACTCATTGGTCCTGTGAGTATTCAGCAAATTAATAATAACAGTGTAGATGGGATATAAACATCGGCATGGTCAATAATAGAGATCCATTCAAGATGATAAAACAGATTAACGAAACCTTAACGCCTAAAGATAAGAAACAACCAAAGCGAGCTCTTTCAAAGCATGGTCGTTTTTCCATTTGCGCTCTGAGCTTTTTAATCTTGTCTGCTTGCACAGGCGTTGAAGAAATTTCAACAGCTGATTCTGGCGCTGAGCCGCTTAAAGAAAAAGGCAGACTAGCATTAAGCTTAAATTCCGAACAATTTTATCAAGCGCCTGCAGAGGTATTAAAAGCCAATTTTAAGACGCCGCCTGAGCAAGTAAACCCTTGGGTTTATTGGTATTGGGTTAGTGATCACATTTCGAAAACGGGGATTGAAAAAGACTTAGCGGCGATGCAAAAAGCCGGTATTAATACTGCACTTATTGGCATTATTCACCTTAAAGACGAACAAGGCGAAGTCAAAGCCTTAAGTGCCCCTTGGTGGGATCATGTGCGTTTTGCCATTAAAAAAGCAGCTGAGTACAACATCGACATTGGATTATTTAACTCACCCGGCTGGAGTCAATCAGGAGGCCCTTGGGTGACACTTGATAAATCAATGCGTTATTTAGACTCAAGTGAACATCAGGTTGTTGGCCCCAAGCAACTTCACATGGCGTTAAATGCACCAGAAGTCAAAGGCCTAAAAAGTAACAGCGCAGACTTTTATCAAGATGTTCGCATTGTCGCGTTTAAAACACCAATTTATGAACAAGACAAACTAACAGCAAGCAATAGCGAAATTAGTATTAGTAATCCGATCACAAATACTTTGCTAAAAAACCAAGCGGTAGACGCACTGTTTGACGGCGACCGCAGCACTATTTATAACTTGCCACAAGAAGTACTTAACCATCAACGTAAAGGAACTCGCAGTGGAGGCCAGCTGCAAATTGATTTAGTGCATCCAACAGCATTTCAAGCCCGTAGCTTAGAGATTTATCCGTACAAAACCTTAAAAACAACCGTTACCCTGTCTGCTAAAAATAAGGCCGGTGTATTTGAAGAAATTAAAACCTTCGAAATGCAACGTCCACGTGATATGGCAGCTATTGGTCCAGATCATGACGCGCCGATTACCGTCACTTTTCCAGCGGTTGATGCCAAACATTTTCGTTTAACCTTTAATGGATTTCATCGTTGGCGTAGCGACAAACCAACCGACCAAGTTGGCTTTAAAGACATTGTATTATCAAAGGCTTACAAACTGGAACGTTATGCCGAGAAAAAACTTGCAAAAGTTTTCCCCAACCCGATGCCTAAATTTGATACCTACCAATGGCCAATGTCGACTGATGTTAGTGATCCGGCGTTATTAGTTGCCGCTGATGAAGTGATAGATATCACCAAACATGTCAAAGATGGACACTTAACATGGCAAGCACCTGCGGGCGATTGGAAAATTGTGCGTTATTTTATGCGACCTACTGGCACACAAAACGGCCCATCAAGTGGACCCGCTCGCGGCCCAGAAATAGACAAACTCAGTAAAGAAATTGCTCAATTTCATTTTGATGCTTACATAGGTAAGTTTATTGAAAGCATGCCAGCAGCTGATCGCACCGCGTTAAAATATGCTGTCGTTGATAGTTACGAAAAAGGCGCACAAAACTGGAGTGACGGTTTTGCTGAAAAGTTTGAGCAACGTTACGGATACGATCCCGTACCTTTTTTACCAGTTTATAGTGGCCGCGCTGTTAACAGTGTTGCACAAAGTGAGCGGTTTTTATGGGATGTTCGCCGACTAGTTGCCGATGGTGTTGCCTACGAATATACCGCAGGCCTTAGAGAAAGAGCCCACCAGCACGAGTTAAAACTGTGGTTAGAAAACTATGGTCATTGGGGTTTTCCCGCTGAGTTTTTACAATACGGTGGCCAAGCTGACATCGTCAGTGGTGAATTTTGGGCCAGTGGCAATTTAGGCGCAATAGAACTCAAAGCCGCTTCCTCTGCGGCCCATATTTACGGCCAAAAAACCGTGATGTCAGAGTCTTTTACCTCGGGCCGTGATACCAGCTTTAAAAATCACCCATGGAATTTCAAAAAGCGTGGCGATTGGTCATTTGTTGAAGGGATAAATCACACCTTATTACATGTGTACATCCACCAAGCTTACGATGACCGTTTTCCCGGCGTAAATGCTTGGTTTGGCTCAGAGTTTAATCGCAATAATACGTGGTTTGATTTTATGGGTAGTTGGCTTGATTATATAAAACGCGCTAACTACATGATGCAACAAGGTAAATATGTTGCCGACATTATGTATTTTATTGGCGAAGATGCGCCGAAAATGACAGGCGAAATTAACCCAGCAGTGCCTGAGGGCTATTCCTACGACTTCATAAACGCTGAGGTGATTTTAGAGCGGTTAACCGTTAAAAATGGTTATTTTCATTTGCCAGATGGCATGCGTTTTAAATTATTGGTGTTACCTAATTTAACCGCCATGCGCCCAGCGGTGTTAACTAAAATTCAGCAACTGGTTAAACAAGGCGGAACGATTTATGGACCTAAACCACAACATTCTCCGAGTTTAGAAAACTACCCAATTGCTGATCAAACCGTCCGACAGACCGCAAATTCATTGTGGCAAAACATTGATGGTGAAACTGTTACCCAATCCAGTTACGGCAAAGGACAGGTTTTTTACATTGCTAGTAAAAGTGCTGAGCTAAGTAGTGTTTTATCTGCCATCAACACGCCAGCAGATTTAAAGGGCTTGCCAGAAGATGTTATTTGGAGTCATCGCAGCAGCGATACTCATGATATTTATTTTATCGCCAACCAATCAGAGCAAAGCCTTGATATCAATCCAAGTTTTAGAATTAACCATGCAACTGGCAGTGCTGCGTCGTCAGCACACATGCAGCCACAACGTTGGAATGCAGTGACTGGTGACATTGTTGATATTGCCCAGTTTGAATTAACCGACAACAACACCCGCATCCAAACACCGATGACATTAGAAGGGTTAGAGTCGAGCTTTTTGGTCTTTGAAAAATCACCAACGGCAGAACAAGCTAGCCATAAAGTCAGCATCAAAAGTATTAACAAAGAACAAAAAAACATGTTTTTACCATCGATGTTTAACCAAGATGGCACGACAACGATTGACGTTAGCGAAAATGGCGTTTATCAAGTCACAACAACTGACAATGTTAAACGTACATTAAAGGTCGATGATATCCCAACGCCACTAATACTTAACAAACCTTGGCAATTAAGGTTCGAACAAAATCGCGATGTGCCAAACACACTTACCTTAAACCAGCTCACGTCGTTAACCACGTTAGCAAGCCAAGCCTTACAACATTATTCGGGCAAAATAAGTTATCAAACGACATTTAGTCTTGATGAAAACATGTTAAGCGATGATCAAACCTTAGAGCTTGATTTAGGTGAAGTTGGTGTAATTGCACGAGTGAATCTCAATGGTAAAGATTTAGGTGAGTTATGGAGCCGACCGTTAACGGTTGATATCACCGACGCTGCGCAATTTGGCAACAATACATTAACCGTAGAAGTAGCAACCACTTGGTTAAACCGTATGGTCGGAGATTTAAAATACCCAGAAAAATTCCCAGATAGTAAAGCGGTTAAAAACTTTAATACCGACGTAACCTTTACCACTAAATTGTCAGCCCAAACGCCATTACAACCGTCAGGTTTGCTTGGGCCAGTATCGATTAGACCTATCCACGCACTTAGGTTTTAAGCCATGTTTTGTGAGTAAAAAATATTTAATAACGAGTATTAAAAATAGAAATAATTATGTTGATGTCCATTTAGAAAAATCAACAAAAAACTGCCTTAGGCGATCAACTCAGCATCAACGGCCAAATATTAACAAACAAAGACACGATCTGGATCGGAGAAACGAAAGAAGCCAATAAGATCATCGTTAAATCAGGACACAACATAATCCAAAGAAAATAGATGTCTATAGCAAGTTTACTTTAAAGATCTGCTTAAAGACTAAAGCAATTAACCAAAAGGAAAAACAATGATTAAAAACATACTGAACGCTTTTAGTAAAGTGTTCAATATGCAAAAAGTAATGACCACCGCCTTATGTACGACTGTACTTGCATTAACGTCAGCTTGTTCATCACTTTCAACCAGCGCAGATGCGGCAGTACCTTCGGTAGCCAAAGAAACACCGCCTAATATTTTACTGATATTATCTGACGACCATGTTTGGAATGATTATGGTTTTAAGGGGCACGAAATTGTTAAAACACCAGCACTCGACAAACTTGCCAATGAAGGCGTCACATTTAAACGTGCTTATGTACCTACGTCACTTTGCCGCCCTTCGCTAGCCACCATAGCAACGGGTTTATATGCCTCTCAACACGGCATTACCGGTAACGGTCCTTCCAAAAAAGTACTCGGCGGTAAAAAGGGTGAAAAATACGCGCAATTACGCAAACAGATCATCAGTAAAGTAGATAAATTAGATACTTTACCGGAATTATTAAGAGCAAAAGGCTATGTTTCACATCAATCAGGTAAATGGTGGGAAGGTAGCTTTAAGCGTGGCGGTTTCGGTCAAGGTATGACCCAAGGTTTTGGTAATCATCCTCAAGGACGCCATGGAGATGTCGGTTTAAAAATTGGACGCAAAGGCGTGGCACCAGTTACAAACTTTATTGATGAAGCAGTTGCCGCAGGCAAACCATTTTTAGCTTGGTACGCGCCATTTATGCCCCATACACCACACACGCCGCCAGAACGAATTTTAAAGAAATACACAAACAAAGGCCTAGCCTTACCTATCACTAAATATTACGCCATGATCGAATGGTTTGACGAAACCAACGGAGAATTGTTCGATTACCTTGAGCAAAAAGGCATAAAAGACAACACGCTTATTGTCTATGTTTCTGATAATGGCTGGATAACTAACCCTAAACAAACAGACCGTTTTTTACCGCTGTCAAAACAAAGTCCAGCAGAAAGTGGTGTCCGTACCCCGATCATGTTCTCGCTACCAAGCAAATTTAAGCCACAAATGCGTCCCGAATTAGTTAGTAGTATCGATATTGTTCCAACTATTTTGGGCGCTGCTGGCGTAGAAGTACCAGCGGGATTACCGGGTAAAAATTTATTTGCCAACATGGTGAATGAAACACCACTTGATCGCAATGAAGTCTACGGTGAAGGCTTCTCTCATGATATGTCAGATATTAACGACATTGAATCTTCATTATTATACCGCTGGGTAATTGAGGGAGATTGGAAACTTATTTTAAGTTACGATGGCGTAAACGAGAGTTATCAGGAGCATCACGCTGTCGATCGTCAAGGGCCACGTTTATACAAGGTATCAACTGACGAGCATGAACAAGTAAACTTAGCCAAGCAACACCCAGAAATAGTAGCGCGCTTATCGCAAAAACTCACCGATTGGTATCCGGTTAAGCAACGTAAAATATTGCAATAGGCCAACTAATAAGGCCAATCGCTTTGATTGGCCTTATTCTAATTCACTTGAACTTAGTAACAGTATTTAGGCAATCTAATAAATCACAGTCCCAGTGATTTGGTAATCGTCAGGCTCTTGATTTAACAGGCCTTGCTCTACGTCAACCTTTTCGCCATTGATCATTAAACTACCGTGTTTTATTTGCCCTAAAACAAAATTGCCTCGACTGTTTTTGGGAAGAGTGACCTGCATGTCTAACTGCCCTTGGTTAATCGTCCAGGCGACACTCACCTCGCCATGGGGTGTGTTATAACTGCCACTGGCTTGATTTAGACGCTGATTAAACTGAGGGTTTATATCAATTTGTCTAAAACCTGCTACCGCAGAGTTGATACCTAAGATGCCTTCATAGAACCACTTTGCTACCGCACCATAAGCATAATGATTAAGGGAATTCATCGATGCTTTACTAAAACCATCTTGTAATGAATAAGAATCCCAGCGCTCCCATGTAGTAGTTGCACCATTATTAATCGAGTAAAACCACGACGGGTAGCTTTCTTTAAATAATAAATCGTACATCAAATCACTGCGCTCCATTTCTTGCAATACAGGTGCAAGTATTGGAGTCCCCAAAAAGCCTGTACGCAAATGATTGTCTGCTTGTTCAATTTCCTCTACTAGATAACGCTGGGCGTTCACTCGATCAAGACCTTCAAATAAATCAAAGGCCAAAGGCAATAAATAGCTGGTTTGGGTTGCCTCACTTTTGACCTTTGTTTGTTCATCATAAAAGGTATTGCGAAATGCCTGCTTAACCTTTTCGAAGGTTTTAGCATGATGTTCAGCATCTTCATCACGCCCTAAGGTTTGGGCAATTTGTACCGCATAATTTAATGAATGAGCATAATAGGCGGTAGAAATTAGTTTAGTTGGGGTATCACCGCGAGTCGGGCGACCATTAACCCCTTTGGTATAAGGTTGTAACCAATCGCCAAAGCCCCCCATAGTCGATACGTAGTCGTTCGCTTTTGAGGCATGAAAACCTAACCAGTTTTGGATCATGGAATAGTTTTCTTCGAGGATCTGTTTGTCTCCTGTTAGCAAGTAGGTCTCCCAAGGAATGATTACCACAGCATCCCCCCAACCAGAAGATACCCCTTTGGTATGGCGACTTTGTTTAGTGGGAATAAAATTGGGTATACGGCCATTATCTGCTTGCTCTTCACGAACAGTTTGCAGCCATGCAGACCAAAACCCATAAACATCCGCCATATACATAGAAGGTGCAGCAAATACTTGAGCATCTCCTGTCCAGCCCAAACGCTCGTCACGTTGCGGGCAATCTGTGGGGATATCCAAAAAGTTACCTCGTAAGCCCCACACTACGTTTTCAGCCAATTTGTTTAACTTATTATGTGAACTAGTAAAGTTTGCATGCACCTCAAAATCAGAATGCAGCACACGGCCTTTCACCCAAGTTAAATCTGGTGTTTTAGATGCATCGAACCCTGATACCTCCACAAATCGATAACCATGAAAGGTAAAAGTGGGCACATAATTAATAGTGCCGGTGGTGGCAGGTATGTAGTAATCTGTGGCCTTAGCGCTGCGTAAATTTTTAGTGTAAAAGGTATTTTTTGTAAGGCTTCGGCAAATCGCACTGTGACTTTTTGGCCTGCGACCACAGGCAAGGTTAACTCAGGCACGCCTAACATGTTTTGTCCCATATCAAATACCACCACACCAGATTGAGGGTTGGCAACCTTGACAATTTCTATTGCATCCAAAGTTAACTTCACCTTAGATGCCTGATGGCGCTTAGGCGCTAACGCCACTTGCGGCTCGATTGGATCGGTTATCACAGAAAGCCAATCCGAAGCTTGGAAATTAACCTGATCCCAGCCCGGCATTTCATAATTTGCATCATAGGTTTCACCATCGTAATTGCCGGCTTCTCGAATTGGACCGTTTAAAGTAACTTGCCAATTTTGGTCACTTACAACTGTTTGCATCGAGCCGTTAGCGTATTCAATTTCTAGTTGAGCCAATAACGCAGAAGGTTTTACTTGTTCTTTTTTCGGCGCCAGAATCCGCCCAGTATGCCAGCCTTCAGCAACGGTTGCGGCCAAAACGTTTTCTCCTGAGCGCAACATTGATGTGACATCATAGGTTAAGGTTTCGATGCGTTTTAAGTATGGGGTCCAACCCGGTGTCATGACATCTTCAGATACCTTTTGACCGTTGATATATGCGTTAAATACTCCTTTAGATGTGATGTACAACCTAGCTTTGGTTATAGATGAATTGGTCTCGAATTGTTTTCTGAGATATTGCGGACGATAGTGCTTATTGGTTACTTGGGTGACCAATTTGGTCTTGCTGTCGGTCACATAAAAAGTAACGGTTTCGTCTGTTTCAGGATGCCTGATCCACTGACCTTGCCAATCAGCATTTGCCAACAAACCCAACTCGATAGATGCTGGTACACTCCAGTTTGACACCTTGCCTTGTTCATCCCAAACACGCACCCGCCAGTAAACTTGTTGACGAGATTGCAAAGGCTTGCCTTGGTACCTAATCCAAGATGTGTTCGACGAGACCTGCTTTTGACTATCCCATAAGTCGGCATCCGCGAGATTTGCCATAGACGATGCGACCTGTATCTGAAATGCCTGTTGAAATTGCGATTTAGCAGTTGGCGCTATTTGCCAAGAAAAACGAGGGGCTTGTTCATAATAACCAATAGGGTTGACAAAACCCTCACCGACTTTCAATTCGACGGGAGCGGCCACATCTGGCATTTGCTCGGTAAATGAACAGGCCGACAGTACAATAAGTAAACCTAAAAGGCTCAAGCTAGCTATTTTTCTTATTCTTGTAAACATTCATTACTCCAGCACTTCGTATAATCAATTTACGTCTGTTAAACACCTAGTTGCCTAATACAAATTCCACTAAGTGGCTACTTAGAAAAAAATCCATGGGCTACATCATAATAATCGGCATCAATATGCTCTACATTCGGATTTCATCTATATAAAAGATTCACTTTATAACGGCTTAATACGTTCAATTGGTTTATCACCAGCAACACTTGCCCCAACTGGATAATGTTGATTTTCAGCTTTAGCAGTTATATTTTTTTCAGCACAAGCAAAACTCAGCAGTGAAAAAACAGTAAAAGCGATTGTGTGTTTATACATTTTCAAGAAATCCTTTATTTTTTAAGCTTTCCAAATAAGAATTTTAAAACTTCAAATAAGCGCTGTTGTAGTAGAAAGTAACTTTCCTTGCCTCATATCGAATAGCGGATTGTTTAACAAACAATCAATAGGTTTGCCTTCTAGTGTGATCGGCTGCATGGTATGGACGGTCTCTAATTTAAAGGCCTTTGTTTAACCATAATTTTTCTGCTGAGTCATTGTCGTCAACTTTAGTTAACTTAATGGTAACTATTTTTTGATTAGGCTCATTTGCAATTGGACTAATGAGCATCACTCCATTTTCTACATTGACAGAATAACTGCTAATGCCATAGTTGCCATAAGATGGCATTTGCATGGATAAATGTAAGGTATTGCCCAATAGCGGATTAAACCAATATCTATAGTATCCATAATGTGTACGCTTACCGTTGTTGAACCCATCAGACAAACCATTTTTACTTAGCACCAATTCATATGGAGTTGAATTCCCGCTGCGGTCAAGGGTCACTCCTTTCCAAGTTCCGATGATCGCATCGTTTTTGAGTATACTGGCGGGTATATAAGTGAAAACATGTTGGTAAGAAATCAATTGTAATTTATTGATACCTGAGTGTTCTGTTAAGTAGAACTTTAAGGTTGTATCAATTTTTTTCTGCCTATTGCGGGGATTGGTAAATGAATAGGTGACTGTACTTTCATCAATTACCTTGTAAGAACCAATCATATTAAATTGATTGAGAGTATCAACCAACAATACTTCTCCGTTAGCCTTAAATTCATACTTATCGATACGGGGGGCCAATGCACCGTTGCCATTCATTAGATTAGAAGTCGTTAAATCCCATTTTCCGATCAATAAATGGCTCGCTATTGTCTTATTGATATTTAATGACTGGGCTGAAAAGTCAGCCACGGTTGAATTTTTAGGCGATCTTATCTGTGGTTTTTGCTTACTTATTTTATCTAAAGACTGTAGTAGTGACTTAGCGCGATAAGACGTTTCGGTATATGAGTAGGCTTCTATAATATAACGGAGCGTGCCATACGCCTTGGCGTATTGCTCAAGCTGAATATAATTATCTACAATCAAAATCCAAAGGTTAGCTTCTCCTGCCGCAGAATATTCATACGTGGTTAATGCCCTATTGGCTAACCTTAAGGATTCTTTATAATCCCCTGAATCATACGCTTTTTGAGAGCGATTTGCCGCAGCAGGAGCCAAAGAGCAACTCGAATGCATCACGCATATAATGATGAGTGCCACTATTGTATATTTCGACATTTTAATCCCTAAAAATAAAGTTCATCTAACCACGATATTTCCGATCTCAATACGCAATATAAGCGCTATTCGACCCTGGCTTGGCCGTTAATTTGTGCTGGTTATAATGTAAATAACTACCTGCACCTAAGTACATTTCGGTTGGGTGTTGCTGGTCATCAAGGGTGATAACGGCAAAACGTCCTTTAAAGTTGATACCTAACTTTTGACTTTGGTAACGATCTTCACTATTTTCTTGGACTAAAATATATTGGGTTAATAATTTACCATTGAGCTTAACTCCCACTTTTACACCTTTAAATATACCATTGGCGAGAATACGTTCAACGTTTTGAACTGCGTAGTTTTCCCCTTCAGTGATTGACTCGTAAGCCACGACATAAGGGTTATCCCATGCCTCTCCTTGATGACGTAATAAAAATGTGGGTAAGGGCTTGGAGTTGTAAGGTGCAGTACCACCGTATGCTTTCGGCGCGTTAACATGGCTAATATCAATATTTAGGCCAGCAGGAATCAAAGCTCGCATTGAAATACTTTTATCGCCTAATTTACTTGCAGTAAAGGTGGCTTCAAATTGCTCTGTTGCATGACTTTTAGTTTTTACATCATCGAAAAAGTGCCAACCTGGATGCCTGTAACCTCGTTGTCCCGTGGTAATCCATGCTAATTTAGCCGAGGCTTGATAACGATCGTGATCTGCCACCAAGTCTACCATCTGGTTGTTCGAAGTGATGGTAAGTTGGTCACCAATGTTATGGTAAACATAGTCATGATACTGATTTTGGAAGTCACTTTTTGCTCTGAAAATATCAAGGTAATAACCTTTAGTGTCATCAAGCTTAATTAATGCTAACGTTCGTTCATGTTGGGCCGGAGCCACTAGATTATACTCATCGTAAAACGAGGATGTTGAAAATGAATGATTAGGTGAAACCCCAACATCACCCGCGGCAGGTTCCATTAATTCCGACTGTACTCGGTTAATACCTAAATTAATCCAGCCATTTTTTGAGGCAGAAGCCCCATTGCTAATAACCGTGTTATGGGCGGCAAACAAACGGTAGTAGTTTTCGTGAATGTCGGTACGGTAAGTACCTTTACCTCCATCAACCCCAAGCACATGACCTTGACCATATAGCTCCATGTCCATTCCTGAAGCATGGCCATGAATATAAGAGCCGCCAGCAACAAATGCCATTAAGCTGTTTTTGACTGGGTTAATCTTACTGATGTTACGCTGAATATTCATTCCAGCAAATTCTAAACGCAGGCTGCGAGGGCGCTCTGGTGTTACATCAATGTCAGTTTCACTTTGAATTTTATTCACCGACCATAATAACTGCAATGGCGTAAAATATGGGCTAGCGCCATATGAGCGACTATGTAAATGACCTCGATCATACAGCCCGTTTTTGATGCTAGACGACAAATAAGAGGTAAAATACTGCTCTTGTTGTTTGTTGTTATTTAACTTGGCTAATAACAAGGAGTTTTCTAAATCGGCATAGTCAATTTTATAAGTACGATGACCATCGCCAATAAAAGGCGATTCGTCATTTGGATATTCTAAATTGTAATAGGAGGTAAAGGCCCCTGGAATATTAGGGTACGTTGCACCTAATTTTAGTGACGGATCATAACGATCTAGTAGTGTCATTAAATAAACAGTAAAACCAGCAACATGGCGGGAGTATTGGAACGACTCAGGCCATATGTCGCCTTGATTAACAAAATGCTCAGCCACTTTTTTTAGTGATGCTTGGTTCTTGGTGTTGATATGGGTGTAGTAAGGAATAAACTTCTTGATCTGTTGCTTGTCGTCAAGGGCTAAAATATTGTGAACTAAGCTTGATGACTCTAACACTGGCCAGTTTGAGTCTAATAAACCTTTGTTTAGTGCTAACCAAACATATGTGCCAATGACACCTTGGGCGGTAGTGAAGTCAAAGTTTGTTAGTTTTGCTGAGGCTAAGTCATACACTTGACCACCTGAGGCTAAATAAGGATAAATAAAATCATAAATAATGGGCAGTTGAGCGCCAATTACGCGAGCTTCATATAAATGATCGGTAGGAAACATCCAGCCTGAATTCATTGCCCCGTCTTTATGTACTTTCATTTGTTTAAGGGCATTTATATAAGTAAATAAAATATCTGCACCGCAGGTGGCATATTTGGTTTCTTCAGTTAAATAATACAACACACCACAATCAACCCCGTCTTGCAGCGTTTTGACGACTTGAGTTAACTGTTCTTTGCTGCCCCCATCTTTGTGACGGAAAGTTGGTAAAATAGGGGAAGTGATTTATCTTCAAACCAAAGTAAGGGTAATGTTTCTAAGGAACTACGGCGTTTTTTATTACCTTCAACTGCAACGGAATCCGCTCTTTTTTTAAGCTCTTCGAATAGCGATTTTGCCCATTGTTCGCTTTGAATCTTTTCCAAAATCGCTCCTCGGTCTGAGTTTTTAACCCAAATCGAAGGCCGTTCTACTTCTGAGGCAACACTCAATGTACTAATACCCAATGCGCATACACCGAGCATTATTGCATTTTTAACATTTAAAACGGTTTTAAGTCGACTTAACCAAGGGTTCTTCTTTGCTATTAACATGCTAATGCCTTACATAATTGAGTTGCAGTTAGCTTGCGCCAACATCGAATTGGTTTTTAATGATTACCGTGAAATTGCCCGTTGCTCCATAAATACAAACGTTGAGCGGTACCTTTTTTAACGTTAAGGATTACGGCAACGGGTTCGCCGTTGTTGTTTTTTACTGATTCCATCTGAATACGGGTGTTAGCTAGGCTCAAATGGGTTTCGTTAACTCGCCAGTCTTCCTGTTTATCGTCGATCATTTTGACGGTGGCAAAAACGGTTTTGTCTTGTTGATTCTTATAAACGACAACAGCTGTGTTTTTTTCAAGCTTTTCAAAACCTAGCACTTGCTCTATAACACGGTTGTTATGATCTTTTATTGTGCGTGTTTCAGTACCCGGAAGCGGCAAGCTATGCTGCCATTGGCCATTTTTAAGTACCGCCATGCGCCACTCTCTATAGTTTTTAGTGCGAGCTTCATAGGCTAGGGCAGGAGTTTTCTCTGGCAATGTGAGTGGTCGGGTGCCAAAGGGCGTTTCTTCTCTTTGGGTTGAGTCGAAGGCTAAGGTCTTTGCATTCGCAACGGCTAAAGTAATAGGCAGGGGCAACTCTTCGTTATAAGCGTTATAAAAAGTATCGTTTGTTGTATCAAGCTTCATGTAGTAAGCGTTGATTCGGCTATAAGTGGTTTTATCGTGAACTTCATGGAAGTTACATTCGTGCCATAGAGAACTAATAGCAATCTCAGTATCAGAGATTTTCAACGGGGTGATGTAAAAAGTATCAACCTTAATCGGGTCGTCTTTTTGTGGTGTTGGCCAAGTAATGATGACTGGGGGCTGAAAGCGTTGTTCCCCATTTTTCATTTTGTAATATACCCAAGGCGATTTATGAGTACCGGCGCGGGTAAATAAGTAAATATCACCATTGGCCATAGTGTAACTCTTGGTATAAGAAGCAAAGGGAGTAATGTCGTTGACTTGCACAAAATTGGTGAGGTCGTGGGGTTTTTCTGACATCACATGCAACATTCTTCCGCCAGCATGAGGCGTGTCAATAGAATAAGGGTTGAGCCCGTCCTCTCTTTCACCACCATGCCCACCAAACACAATATGAAAGTGTCCTTTACTGTCTTGCTCCATAATAGGTCGACCATGGCTATCGATTTTTCGTCCGCCTTTTGAGAGGGTACTTTCAGCAGCTTTATGGGGACCTTCCCAACTGTGCTCTTTAAGATCAAAACTGGCAATATATGGATCGGTCAAATGTCCTTGATAGGTAATGTATACCTTGTCATTTTTGACATAGTGATGCCCTCTATGAGGGTTACCCGGCAGATTGTCAGTAAAATAACCGTGTGGCAAAGTCGTTGCAGATGAAGATATCGGGGTGTTAGGCGGCTGTTGCTTAAACGTAAGATCTTCGGGCGGTAAATTATAAAGTTGATGGAATGTTTTGTGCTGAGCATAAGCATTATAAATGGCTTGGAACTCAGGGTATTGACCGTATAAATATTGATCAATACGCCAACTCCAGTATTCACTGCTGGTAAGGTCATTGGCTGTAACTTGGGCTTGCAAGGTGGTAAAAGTACTATCCTTAGTAGAGTACTTTGCAATTAATGCAGACCTTTTCTTAAGGTATTGTTGTTTACTCGTACCCTCAGATGCGCTGACCGAAGCAGATACCAGAGTTGTAAAAAATAAAATTACTAATAGTGCTCTACCAATACCTAATGAGCTCAGAACTTGAGCATGGGCGATATGTTGCATGGATCTTCCTTTGTTGACGAAGCATCTAAACATTTTTGAACCACATCGATTCCTAGCGACATCTGCTACTTGTTTTCATGTACATACATCAGCAAGTGATGGATAACTAAATTAGTTAAAGATTATATTTGACTATTATTTGATTGTAAATGATTATGGGTGATTGTTATTGTTTTGTTGAGTTGTCTAATACATCTTCCTTAATTAGGTCGACGTTAGTTATTTTGTACTGATGTTCTCCCAATAACTTGTCAGGGCTATACGACCCAGCATGATGATGTGGGGGATAACCTCAACATTAGCTAAAGTACTTCACGGTGATAATATGGAAACTAAAATTCAAGCTGTTTCAACAACTGCCGCACTTCTTATGGCTTGCTTAGCAAGTGCCAACGCCAGTGCAAACGAAAGTACAGAGTTAGACAGTATTTCGCCGCAACGCTTTACCTCTCCAGAGTCGGAATATTTACCTAAAACGTGGATGCATGCCATGAATGGCAACTTAAGTAAGCCCGGTTTTACCGAAGATTTTAAAGCCATGGCAGATGCTGGTATTGGCGGTGCAATTTTCTTCCATGTACATAGACGTAACATGCCTTATTCATCAAGAGGGCCTGTTCGATTTAATACCGAAGAATTTATCGATACCTTAGTGCATGCCGCAGCTGAGGCGGATAAAAACAATATTGAATTTGGCGTGCACAATTCAGATGGCTGGACCTCAAGTGGTGGACCATGGGTTACCCCAGAAATGTCGATGAAACGCATCACTTGGTCTGAACAAGCCGTGCAAGTAAACCAAGACAGCGGCCAAAATGTGATCCCACCGCAACTAGGATATTATGAGCAATATTATCGCGATGTTGCGGTAATTGCCCTGCCAGCGAATAAATACAACCGGAGTAATGCTTTTGCCAATGCCAAGGTGACGGTTTCAGATCCTAGCTTAAATGCCGAGATACTCACCGATAATGACTGGGACAGCGTCCTGACGTTTAAACAAAATAAAGACAATAATTACTGGGTACAAGTTGAAGTTGAACAAGCAACTTCGCTTCGTAGTCTACAAATAGAGACGCCCGACCGCCATGGCGATGCTGCACTTCAAGTTTCAGATGACGGCATAAATTTTACCACAGTGGTTGAAAAACTAAGACGTCCTCGTCCTGGTGCCAGATTATGGGCATTTAGCCCACAGCTAGTTAATGATAAAAACGACGGTTTTAAAGCTAGATATTTCCGTTTAGTGTTTGATAAGCCGATAACACTGAAGCGTTTCGAACTATGGTCGGTACCGAGAATTGACCACTGGTTTTCAATGAATTCCATGGAGCGAGGGCGTTTAAGTCTTGCACCTAGCATTAACACCGAAGCGATTACCCAGGCAAAAGATGTTTTAGTATTAAATCGCGGGGAGTTACCTGATGAAGGAGTAAAATTACCCAAAGGTGATTGGCGTGTTTTACGTTTTGGTTACACCAGCACAGGGGCGTATAACGTGCCTGCCACTGTTGAAGGAGAAGGCTTAGAAGTTGATAAATTTGACGCCAAAGTACTGCAGTTTCACTTTGATGCATTTGTCGGCAAATTGCTTAAAAAGGTAAAAGCTAAGGGAATAGAATCATTAAAAACGAGCGAAATTGATAGTTACGAAGTAGGTGGTCAAAACTGGAGTCAAGGTGTCGAGCATAGTTTTAGAGAGAAATTTAATTATGACTTGATTCCTTGGTTGCCGTTATTGACCGGCCGCGTGATTGAGTCGTCTGAGCACACTGGAGCGGTTTTGCAAGAGTTTCGCCAGCACTTGTCAGACTTAATGGTTGAAAACTACTTTGGCGAGTTCACCCGCCTTACCAATCAATATGGTCTTGAGTCTTATATTGAGCCATATGGCTGGGGGCCGTTTGATGAATTGGCCTCAGGCGGTAAAGCTGATCGTTTAATGGGTGAGTTTTGGGTCAAATCACCTTTTGCTGATAAACGTAAAATTTATCATGGCCGCACCAGTGCCGCTATCTCTGCGGGTCATGTCTATGGAAAAAAATAATTTCGGCGGAGTCATTTACCTCCATAAATACCGTAAATTGGAAGGGCCATCCCTATTACTATAAACATCATGGTGACCATATGTGGGCAAGAGGCATCAACGAAACCATGTTCCATCGTTTTGCTCATCAACCCAATAATCACGTTAAACCTGGGATGACCATGGACTCTATTGGCTCTCATTTCGATCGCACTCAAACTTGGTGGTCTAACGGTGGCACCGAGTGGTTTAAATATTTAGCCCGTGGTTCGTATTTATTACAACAAGGGGTGCCTGATGCAGACTTCTTAGTGCATGTTGGCGATGTCGCGCCAGTTAGAGGTAATAGCTCTGCTAAAATTCCAGCAGGTTTTGGTTATGACTTAGTCAATAGCGACGTATTACTTAATCGCATCAGCGTAAAAGATGGCTGGTTAGTGCTGCCAGAAGGTACACGTTACAAAGCCTTGTATTTAACAAAAACTGATTACTTAAATTACAACACCTTAAAGCGTATCCAAACACTGGTAGCAGATGGCGCTACCGTCATTGGCAATAAACCGACATCAGTAATTGGCTACAGCGAATGGGCCAATCAGGCAGCATTTAAACAAATTGCCGACCAACTTTGGCCAGAAACTCCAAATAACATCAAGACCTACCTCAAAGGTCAGGTCAGTAATTACAGCCTAGAAGAGACCATTGCCCAGCTTAAACTTGAGCCTGATTTATTGATAGATAAACAACCCATCGAAGTGTTTGCAAAACGCAGAGTAGCCGGTAATGACTTATATTTTTTCCATAGTGAAAAACCTGAGTTTCGCCAAATCACTGTCGATATTCGTGATGACGGGGTTAATTCAAATGGCATGCCTGAAATTTGGAATAATACCGATGGAACGATTGAGGCCGTTAAAGAATTCCGTCGCAGCGGCAATCGCATTAGCTTTGATTTAGACCTTGAGCCTTATGCCAGTCGTTTTATTTTTATTCGTCGTGACAATCAACCCCCTGAATATAACGGCAAACACTCCCAACTGGTGAAAGACATCTACTTAAACACAGCCAGTACTTCTAATAAGAGCACGCAAAACACCAACAATCAAACCGCAATAACCGAGTTAACAGGTGCATGGAATGTAGAGTTTGATAAAAAAGTGGGCAGGCCCTGTAAAGGTTCAATTTGAACAATTAGATGACTGGACCAATCATGCAAACACAGGGATCAAACATTATTCGGGTACAGCCCACTATCGTAAGAATTTCAACTTAACCGCCAAAGATATTGTTGCAGAACGCCCCCTCTATCTTGATTTAGGCAAAGTACAACAAATCGCAGAAGTCACGGTTAACGGTGAAAAAACTCGCGACCTTATGGAAACCGCCTTATGCATTGGATATTAACTCTGCTATCAAGGTTGGCGATAACACTTTGCAAATTGATATCACCAATACTTGGGTCAATCGCCTGATTGGTGATGAAGCCTTACCTGATACCAGTGGCTATAGCATGACGGGCGATACCGTCCCTTGGATCAATAATAATCAACGCCCGCCAAAGAGCGAACGTGTCACTTTTACCGGTTATAACTTTTTCAAAAATGATAAAGCTAAAGTCTTACAGTCGTCAGGGTTGTTAGGGCCTGTTCGCTTGATAAAAAGCCATTAAATATTTTGTTATCAATCTAAATGAAAACAAGGATTTCTATGTTTATTCAGTTACTAAACAACACACAAGACACAGTCAAAGTGCGCTCACAACAGGCAATAATTTTATGTCTAGTCATGCTGGGGCTCACCTCGGCCTGCGATCAATCTTCTTCATCAAGTACTTTTTCTTCAAACACTTCTCAGGTCAGCAAAATCACTGAGCCCGACCAGCTTAAAGCCCAGTTTGCTAACCCGCCATCATCATCAAAACCACTAACTTGGTTACATGCTATGAGTGGCAATATGTCGGCGGCTGGTCTCACCAAAGACTTAGAAGCGATAGCTGATGTAGGAATTGGCGGAACTATGCTATTCAATGTGACGCAAGGCGTTCCACTGGGCAATGTAAAATTTAATTCAACCGAACACATAGATCTTATTGGCCATCTAGCCAAAGAATCTCAACGTCTTGGATTAACCTTTGGTATGCACAACTGCGATGGCTGGACATCAAGTGGCGGCCCTTGGGTTACGCCTGAACATTCAATGAAACGACTGACCTTCAGCGAAGTAGTGGTCGATGGTGGTAAAATAAATCTAGCTTTGGCACAACCTCAAACATTACTAAATTATTACCAAGATGTGGCCATTATTGCTTATCCGGCCCTCGATACTGAAATAGACGATGCAACACGTAAACCAGTAATAACATCTTCCGATCCTAACTTTGACCCAAGTATCATTAGCAATAACGATGTCAGTGATCACAGCCAACTTATGCCTTCTGAAGGGGAAAACGCTTGGCTGCAAATCGCTTACCAAGAACCCTATACCTTACGTTTAGCAGACTTACTTATATATGAAGGGCGAGGCACTGAGTTGTCATTACATATCTCTGACGATGGGCAAAACTTTACCAAAGTGAAAGAGTTCACCCTAAGACGCCCAGGCAAAAATATTTATGGTATTGATGAAGCGTTTGTAGGTTATACCGCCAAATATTTTCGTATCGTTACGCACAAAGCAATCAACTTGATTGAATTGCGATTATCTTCGACGCCAACTATGGATAATTATACCGGTCGTACTTCGGCTAGCCGCACTGATTATCAAGAGTTTAAAGCTATAGGGTTAGCTCCAGAGAGGTTGACCATACAAAGCAAAAATATTCGTAATTTAACCGCACATTTAGATAAAAATGGTCAATTAGATACCACTCTACCCGAAGGTAAATGGACTATTATGCGTTTTGGTTACACCACCACAGGCGCAGTCAATATTCCAGCTTCAAAAGAAGGCACAGGATTAGAGGTAGATAAATTTAGTAAACCAGCCTTTAAACTGCATTACGATAATTACGTCACTAATGTGATCAATAAAATAAAAGAAGTGGCGCCTAATGCCTTACATAGCCTAGAAATAGATAGCTATGAAGTAGGTGCTCAAAACTGGACACACGATTACGAAAAACTGTTCCAAACAGAGTATGGCTATGACTTAGTGCCTTACTTACCTTTATTTGCAGGTAAGTTCGTTGATTCAGCACAGACTTCTGAACAAGTATTATGGGATACGCGAGACTTTAATAACCAATTGATCACCGAAAACTACTATGGCTACTTTACAGAACTTGCCCATCAAGATGGTATTCAAACCTATCTTGAACCCTATGGTTCAGGGCCGTTCAATGAACTGGATGTGGCCAAAAAAGCCGACCTGCCAATGGGTGAATTTTGGTTAGACACGAACAATTTTAGAATATCGGCGTCGGCATCGGCCGCTAACCTATACAATAAGCCACTGGTTTCAGCAGAAGCCTTTACCCAATTTCCACAAAACAATTGGTTATTCAACCCCTCACTTGGCAAGATCGACAGCGATAAAAGTTGGACCTTAGGTGTGAATCAACACGTATTTCATCGCTTTGCACACCAGGCCAACACCCACGTTATGCCCGGTATGACCATGAATAAATGGGGGCGCATTTTGACCGTACTCAACCTTGGTGGCACGGTGCAGGTAAAGCATGGTTTGAATATATTACCCGTGGCCAACACCTGTTACGAGAAGGCCATGCTGTGGCCGACATTCTGTGGTATTTAGGTGATGCGACCCCCACCATATGCCCTGAAAAAGATCCCCTAAGTTCAGTCGTGCCCATTTCTATTAATTATGATTGTTTAAATACCGAAATGTTACACAAGCTCGAAGTACAAAACCGCAAATTAACCTTACCTCACGGGGCGCAGTACAAGGTATTAGTATTAAACAACCATAAAACCTTGAGCTTTAATTCGGTAACAAAAATACATGAATTAGCCAAACAAGGAGCGGTGATTATAGGCGCGCCAATCGAGCAACTAGCAGGACGTTTTAACACTCAAGCGCAACAAGACCAATTTGCAGAAATGGTGGCTTTTATTTGGTCACAACCTACAACTTACAACATGCCTTTTAATCCAAAAACCACACAAGGTCACGCAGGAGTCATTCCGGATCATTCTGTAGCTGAAGATACTTTACTTGATTGGGATAAAATTTATGCTGAACAAAACTTTGTACGAGACTTAAGTATAAAAGGACTAAAACACTTCTATTTTACTCACCGTAAAAGTGCGACGCATGACATTTACTTTATTTTCAATGAAAGTGATCAGCCTCGTTTGATAGAGGCTAAATTTAACCTTGTTGGTAAAATTCCTGAACTTTGGGATCCACAAACAGGCAATACCGTACAACTTGGCGCTTTTGAAACGGATGCCACTCACACTCGTGTGGCCCTTAGATTAGCAGCGAAACAGTCAATGTTTGTGGTCTTTACTGAAAGTTCAAAGGGCGTTAGTCCTGTGTCACCTGATGTTATAGTCGAGCAAGATATACAAGTATTACTGGATCAGCCTAAAGGTAAAAATCAGCAAAATACTCCAAAGAAACAATTAAGCGTTGTCACGAAAAAAGGGCTGCAGCAAGTCTCCCTAAACACCAAACAAGATGCGATTGCAATACCTACCTTGCCCGAATCACTGACCTTATCGGGACCTTGGCAGGTTAAATTTGATAAAAAATATGGCTTAGACCACACCTTTAAGTTTACTCAACTACTTGATTGGCGAAACCATCCAGATACCCGTATCCAAGACTATTCAGGCACTGCTAAATATAGTCAAAACATGACAATAGCCGAACAGTATGTAAAACCCGGCACCCTACTTACTCTTGATTTAGGACAGGTGAATATTGCGGCTACAGTAATCATTAACGGTAAGTTAGTAGCTACGGCTTGGGTAGAGCCTTATCAACTGGATATCACTGAGTTTGTTAAAGTAGGCGAGAATCAGATAGAAATTGAAGTCGCTAATGTGTGGGTAAACCGCCTGCTAGCGGATCAAAAACTACCTGACACGTCAGGCTTTAAGATTGCACGCTGGCAAGATCCGGTCACTAAAATGCCTAAATGGTACACGGACAACCAAGCGCCACCACCGAGCGAACGCCTTACTTTTAGTACCCAAAAATTTATGTCTCAAGATGAACCAAGACAAGCATCAGGTTTAGTGGGCCCGGTACAAATAAAACTCAGCCAGAGCATTAAATTGTAGGTGCTCTATTGGCTGGGATTTGGTTAATCCTATCCTCAGCACCAAGGCGAAGAATAAAGGAGTCAATCGACTCCGTTAATAATAAACATATCCAATGCAGAAAAGCATGTGCGGTCAATAAAACTGAATAGATTGTGTCAGCTTTATCACTGATATTGTCAGACGATCGCATTACCTTTAATTTAGCCTTTGAACCTTATGCCAGTGCGTTTAATTCACAAGTCATTTAAGATAAAACTGTTAGGTAATAGATAACATGAGCTAATGAGGATGGCGCTAGTTGTCATGGCGAGTATCTACATCAATACAAATTGGTATTATTTGTGTTGATGTTATAGTGAATATACTGCATATTAGGCAAAATAACTTGTTACAGGTAACTATTTAGTGTCAGTGATTAGTGACAAAAATGTGCAGGTTGATCCATATTGGCAAAAATATGTATCTTCTGGTTTAGTAGAAAAGGGATTGACACCAGCAGACTTTATTGGTCCTGATTACGTTTTACCTGAATTTAATAAGGACTCGCCCAAACAAGCATTTCAGTTATTCAAAAAACATCTTACACCAGCAGCTTATAAAAAATTAAATGGTCGTTGGAGGAAGTATAAATACAGCGCTACACACAATAATACGACTCTGACCATTAGCCGCGAAACCCTTGAACGGCTAAAACAAGTTGCAATAAAAGCGGGATTTAAAGATGACAACTATGATCTTTTTTTAGAGTACCTATTAGACCCAGAAGAAGAGATGAGCTCGGCCAAGGCTGAGGTGGCTGATATGGATTTAGATAGTCGTTTAAATGTTAGTGAGAAAGCTGAGTTATTAAGAGCTAAATTACGTTTCAGAAAAACAACTTACCAATATATGTTGTCTTTGATGGAGCATGCGTTTAGATCTGGATGGTTTGCGGCCAAGCATTTACATGCTAAAAAACGTACCGACGCGGCTTTAGATGACGCAGTAAAAGAACATGTATCAGAATTAAAAGGCTTATAATTCAGATACATAATTGTCCTATTCTTAACTATGTCGAGTCTTTTTACTTAAAAGTGGTAGCGTCTGACTGGTCCTAAGAAACGGATGCATATGTAAAATTTAAGAACAAAACTTCGCTAAAAACATTCTTTACCGAAAGTCTATTCTTTACGTAAAGTATCTATACTCAGCCAGAAATAGCAACGTATTGCTAAGTTGAAATGAACAATAGTGACGAAGTCTTGCATACATTAGCTATACTTTTACGGCACCATCCTGAAAAGGCATAATACAAACTTACACCCAACCAGCTAAAATAATCGACAACAATCAGCGCTATAAAAACATCAATATCATAAAAAGTTAATCAGTTTTAAATAATGGCAAAGCCAGCCGCATGGGTATTCTAAAAACACTTTTGGATGGTGCCGTAAATAAAATGAGTTACAATAACTATATGCCGAGTTTGGCAATAACGATTTATATCTAACTAGAGTAAATTATGAACTTACTTTTACCGCTAATGGCTGACATAAAAGAACATACTAAAAAGTTGAATGCTTTGTTAAGTCACATTGCAATTCTACAAACTGAAGTATTTTCTCTTCCAGAATATAGCAAAGATGATGAAATACAATTGCTAGGCCAAGGCTTAAAATATTGCCATGTAGAGCACTCTTCGGGTAAACAAGCACTAAAGCTAGCTCAACAAGCTTTTATAGACATGCACATATACGATAGTAATTTATCTACGCGATTCACGCGTAAACACCTCGGCTTAATCACTATAAATTCCCATCAAGGGGACATCATTCAATTGTGCAATTCTATTAATCGTGCAAAAGATGAGTTTAAATCAGAAGTTCAGACGCTAGGCAACGAAGACGAAAAATTCAAGGAAGTACATAAAGCGCTTCCAGGTTTAGTTACATCAATGGCCTATCGCAAGATCCACTACCGCGAAAATGTTAAAACTCTTTATTTTAATTGGGCCAAGCGTAGTCGCAGTGAAAAGGTAAACATAGACAAGTTAATTGAACAATTGGAAAACGGTACGGGTAAAGCCGCTTTTAGAAACTTGGCACAGCGAGAGCGTGAGTTAGCGATATTAGATGAACACAGACACAGAACACTTCGCTATAAACGTCCAATAAATATACGACCTGAGTGTAGTATCCGTTCAAACGATAATAAAATGTTAGGTATGACAGTGGGCAATCCAATAATCGTATTCTCTCCCAATAGTATAAGATTCACACCTTTAAATACTTATTCCCCCTCACTAAACCCAGTAAATCAAGTCGTTCTGAATGGGAATGTTTAATTCCTAGATTAAACTTATACGCTAAATAACAAAAAGTTACCTGTAACTAAAAACACCGTTGCTATAACACCTTTAAATAAACAATAAAAACCGCAAGTTACAGGTAACATTAATATTGACACTGACTCTCCCTACTCTATTATTCGAGATAAGTGTAATTATCTCGAATAATATAAATGAACAATTACCTAACTATCAATCAGCAAGATTTGGCTATAGCCGAACAGGATAAAACCAGAGTAATAAGCAATTTACTTGAGTTGCGTGATGACGTGTGGGAAACCATGTCGGCTAATACACGAAAAGCGTATCAGTTAGATTTTAATCAGTACGTCACTTTTTGCCGCGAAAATTCCCTACCTGCTATGGCCAGTGATTGGCGAAAAACCAAAAACAGTTGTAAGGCTTATTTTGACCAGATGATGGCCAGCTCTCTAAAACATCATTCTATAAAACGAAAATTAACCGCTATTCGATTCTTTATTGGTATGTGTGAATTACCCGATCCTTGGAAACATTCAAAATTGTTTACCACACTTATCAACGGCCGTTTAAAACAAAAACCAGCTATTCAGAAGCAAGCTAAACCTCTTAAAATCAATAATGTGATCGAGCTAAATCACACTTTAGATCTGGATACCCTATTAGGATTGCGCGACGCTGCCTTATTCAATGTAGCAATTGATACCTTATTTAGAGCATCTAATATAATCGCCATTAAACTTGAACATATAGATTGGCAGGCAAAAACGATCTTTGCTCCACGTTCAAAAACAGACACAAAGGGTGAAGGGTATTATGGCTATATGTCTGATGATACAGCCACTTTATTGCGTAGATGGATTACTATGGCTAATGTTAAAAATGGCTATTTATTTAGGAAGCTCTCTCCTAAACATACGGTGCAAACAGAACCTTTACAGTACTAAGGCACTACTAAAACGTTATGAGACGATTGGTTTAGCATTAGATAATGATGGAGGTTTCACCTGTCATAGCACAAGAACAGGTGGAGTTTTGACTATGATGGAAGCTGGGGTACCTATTGCCGACATTGTGCTATCCGGTGACTGGAAATCGGTAACTATGCCAGTACGTTATGGCCAACAATACACCGCATCTAAGACAGGCATGGCGAAGGTAAGGTAATTTCAAATATATTCATTCAACATCAAATTTTAGGTCAGAAGCCGTAATAGTTGGCTCTAACTCTATATCAATAAGTTCGGCCGATAATGATGGGTAAGCTATCATGATAATAGTCAAGCGTGGACATTAGTTGTGCTAAATTAACCCTAATATTACCGCTATTGCTAACATAACTACTAACGATGGATTCGCTCCAAGTGACTTGCTTCATACCAAGTAAATGGTTTGGACGCAGGTGGTGGTGTTTGAAGTTCTTAGCCAACGCCTGATAGCTTTGTTTGTTCGTTCTCCGTCCAAGTTCAATTCAAGCTAACATCAATGGCCGAATGATTAGTCGTTGGGATGCGCTATTCAGCACAGCCTAGTAGCTACTTATAACTCGCAGCATTACCGCCATTTAAAAACAAGCGGCTTGGCAAAAGCGCTCGCTCTGAGCAAGTTAAACTCGTCGCTACTTATCTATACCGATATGTTGTTTTAATCTTTTCAATTAACTGTTGATTAATATTTGCGTCATATTCTGGGTTCAATTGGCTAGGAATATCTGCTCTCACTTGTTTCTGCCATGCTATCAATTTGGATTTTAATTCTGCAACCTTAGCTGGGTGCTTAGCGGCAAGATTGACTTTCTCACTGAGATCATTGGCTAGGTCATATAATTCAAATTCATTATTTTCAAAATATTGAATTAACTTCCAATCACCACTGCGTATGGCACTACCGGGACGAGTTCTAAATAGCGGATCTTGTCCTTGGTCAGTTGGCGCATGGTGTGCTTCTAAATAAACGGGGAAATGCCAGAATAGATCCCGTTCAGCAATTCTTTCTAGTGCGAGTAGATGTGGCGCTAGATCGACACCATCCAAGACTTGATCAGGTTGCGAGGCGTTAGCCAAACTTAGCAAGGTTGGGTAGAAGTCGGCATTAATAACAGGAGTGTGATCGAGACCAGGTTTGATTTTGTTAGGCCAACGGATCACCAGCGGCACCCGCAATCCACCTTCATAATATGATCCTTTCCCCGCACGCAAAGGTGTAGGAAAAGACGGCATTCGATAACCCCCATTGTCAGAGGTAAAAATAACCAGCGTATTGTCTACTAAATTCTCTTGCTCCAACATGTCTAAAATGCGGCCAACATTGTCGTCCATGTGTTCAACCATGGCTGCATAGGTGGCTTCTTTCTTATTTGTGACACCTTTATCTTGGTATTTTTGCACCTTATCAACTACGGCTTGATATGGAGTATGAACGGTGTAGTAAGGGAGATAGGCAAAAAATGGTTTGCCTTTGGTTGACTTAATCCAACTGATCGCCTCGTTGGTTAAACGCTCAGTTAAATATTCCCCTTCGGGTCCATCTTCTATATTTGGTAGCTGGTAAGGGCTAAAGTAATGAAAAGTCATACCTTGGTGGCTACCAGCAACGTTAATATCAAAACCTTGCTGGTCAGGATCCGCACCTAAATGCCATTTGCCAAAAGTGCCCGTTGCATAACCTGCTGTTTTAAGAGACTCAGCGATGGTAACGACTTCGGTGCTTATGCCCCGTTTGTTTTTTATTGGAATAAGCTTACGGGTGTTACCATTACCACGCGTCGACGGCGACACGGTATACACACCATGACGTGGTCCATATTGTCCAGACATTAATACCGCACGACTTGGAGCACAATTTGCGGCACCGGCGTATGCCTGATCAAAACGTAAACTTTGCTGCGCCAATGTATCAACATTAGGCGTTTCAAAGTAATCTGTTGTTTGATTGTAGCCAACATCAGACCAACCTAAATCATCAACCACTATCATCAAGACGTTCGGTTTTTGAATTATCTCGGTAGAATCGACAGTGCTTTCATGTAATTGTGAGTCTGTAGTATCGGTAGCCGAGCTGCACGCCCCAAAAAGTAAGCTGAATATCAGGGGTAAATAGTTAAATTTCATCGCTAATCCTATGGCTAAGTTTGTCCTAAAATAAGAACAATACCGTTTTGACAAAAACTGTGTTCAGTACTAATGCTGCTTCAACCAATGCTCAACAACATAATAGTCTTCATGTTTTAGCAAGTTTTGAAGGGCCTTAGGCACATTTGTTCTGAGTGGAGGTTTGTTCTGATCGAGTTTAAACATGGGTGCGCTGATGATAGGTAGGTTGCCAAAATTATCATCTAGAATGTCATTTTGCCCTTTCATCCAACTAAATAATTGGGTTTTCAAACGCTCTCTTACACCTTGCATGCGCGCTTATGGATCAAATTTACCTTTTCAAATGGATCACTTTTCAAGTCATAAAGCTCTTCAAACGGCTCATTTGCGTGTTTTTCTGCACCTAAGCGTAAGAAAACATTAATATTCGGATTATCCGTTAAATTCTTATTCAGCACTTCAAGCGCATTAAAATTTCTAATGTATTTATAACGCTTATCACGGATCATGCGTGATGGAAAAACGTGGGCATTGATAATATTTTGATTGGTGCGCACACCGTAAACATATTGATGAATAGCCTCATCATTGCCTTGCAGTAGTGATAAAAAGCTCTTACCGTCCATTGTTGGGTCGGCCTCACCTTTAGCTATATCAATAAAGGTAGGCAACACATCGGTATAATGAATTAACTGATTTGACCGAGTGCTCAAGGCTTCACAACGTTTGGCCAACGCACCACAAAGGGCACATTTAACCCAATATCTTTTACCGAGAATTTACCTGATACGCCATGGTCAGCACTGTAAATAAATAAGGTATTGTCGCTTAAGTAGTTATCTACCAAATCAAGTACGTGTTTAATTTGGGTATTGTCCTCTGCAATACTGCGATAATAACCTGCTCTTTTTTTGATATACGATTGATTGTCTTTTAAATGTTCGTCATATACATGAAACTTAAGGTCTTCTACTTTAGGCTCTTTAACGTCAAAGTACTTGCCATGAGGATACTTAGAAGTAATAAACATTACAAAAGGTGTAGTAGCGTTCTTAAAATAAGCTTCGATGTCTGCGAGTGGAATGTAATCTCTGGGTACACCTTCTTTAGGTACAGGTTCCCATTCTGCATCCCAGTCATAAACACTCGCGGGTTTAACATGGCTCTTACCGGCTAAGACGACTTCGTAGCCCAAAGAACGCATGTGTTTGGTCACAGCGATAATGTTAGGACGCGTTGGAGTATGATTTGCAAATGCGCCATTTTTGAGTGGATATTTACCCGTAAATAGTTGAGTTCGGCTTGGCGCACAAATTGCCTGTGCGGTAAATGCTTGATCAAATACCATACCTTGCTGGGCAAGTTGATCAACAGCCGGTGTATGCACTTTTTCATTACCGTAGATTCCGTAGTCGGTAATATCTTGATCGTCCGCCAAGTAAAAAATAATGTTTGGGCGGTTGTCTTTTGTTGACTGACTCGATTGAGCATCGCGTGTTGTTTCCGAAGTTACATTGCATCCAGAAGTACCTAACGATAAACCAACAAGACAACTTAACGATATCAATAAATACACTGGTGTAAAAAATCTAGATCTTTTCATATACCGTCCTTATCGATTTACTTATTGGGTAAATACGCTTCACTTTTGCTTTAATCTGCTTAAGTTGGTCAGAAAAACGCACCACGTCTTTTCGATAGTTTGGGTCTGACACCACGTTAAACGTCTCTTCTGGATCCCGTTGTAAATCGTATAGCATGGATTCTTCCTTCCCTGTATCGCTTACATACTCGGTGTAAATTAGATGTTTGCTGATTAACGTATCTCCTTGCTTAAAGCGAGAATATACAAAAGGTGTGTGGTCGGCTTTAGGATCTTTTAATAAAGGGGCCATACTTTTACCGACAATTTGCTGGTCTAATTTAGCACTAGTATTTAAACCCGCTAGCTCAATCATTGTGGGAAAGATATCTACCAAAGTAACCAAGGCATCAGTTGTTCCACCTGCTTTGTGTTTGGGCGCATCAATTATTAAAGGAATATGTAAAGCTTTGTTTAGCATATTGTGTTTACCCCAAAAATTATGCTCGCCCAAGTTAAAACCATGGTCACTCGTTAGCACCACAATAGTGTTATCTCTTAAACTGAGCTCATCTAGGGTGCTAAGTAGGTCACCAACTTGTTGGTCGATAAAACTCACCGCAGCGTAGTAACCTAATAAAGACAAACGATGAAACTCATCAGAGTTATATTCTTTATTTTTGAAATGATAGACATGAATTTCGCCTGAACCTTTTAATGATTCCGGTGCATTCTGGGGTTTTTCTCTAATAGGTGAAGGTTGAAAGTCTGTATTTTTGTATAGATCGAAATATTTTTGAGGCGCATTAAAAGGTAAATGTGGTCTACGAAATCCAGCCGCTAAGAAAAAAGGTTTTTTTAGTTTGGCAAGGCGCTTTAAGTCGCTAACCGTTTTTTGTTTGACTTGTCCATCATAGTAAACTTCGTCAGCTTGTTCAGCGCTTTCGTACCATGGTCCTTTATCACCAAAGCGGGCACTTGGCTTCACGTAATTCTTCGAGTCATCACTAAAATATGCGGGTCCTTTAGTTTTGGGCTCCCATGCTGGTTCAGTCCAACTTTTTTCATCTGAATCTTTTCTGCTATGAAATACCTTACCGTTAGAAATCGTGTAGTAGCCCTCATTTTTGAATAGTTCACCCATGGTGGTTGCTTCAGGTACTTCTCTTTCAGCATTGGCTAAATAATCGATAAATCTAGTTTTATGAGGGTATACGCTTGTCATCATACTTGCGCGAGACGCTCCACAAACTGGCACATTTGCGTAAGCGCGGGTAAACAACATTCCTTGCGCGGCTAATTTGTCCAAATTAGGGGTAATGGCTCGTTTATCGCCCATTGCGCCCATGGCAACGCGGTAATCATCTACCATGATTAATAAAACGTTAGGCTTCTGTTTGGTTTTCTCGGTATTATCACCCCTTGCCATTAAAGGTGGTTGCGAGCATCCAGCAACTAACAAGCTAAAAATGGTGACGACAAAAATTAAACGTATTTTCATAAAAAATTATTAAACCCGTAAATCACTGAGAACAAGCCTTTATAATCATATAAAATCATATGCAATCACAAAAAGCCAAATCAACTCATGTTAACAGAAGGTAAACGTAGTACCAATAATTTTTGACAAATATTGTGTAAACAACAGATTTTTATTTAAAAAATAATCGCAATCAGCTGGTATGAACTGATCAATACAAACGCTATTTTTGGCGGTAGATTGACGATTCCTTATGAGATGCACGCCGCTTTCAGACACGTTACGACTCATAATTCCTTAACTTGTGCGTTTACTCATACGAAGAGTTTGGGTACGGTTTTGGCGTATTTTATTTTATGCATAGAACTACGTGAGCAAAACTAGAGCCTGATGGGCTTAAGGAATTGACACACTTAAGCAAGAAACCTATTACAAGCCCTTGGGGTAAAGTATGGGCAGGATATTAATATGCTAAGCCAATAGCCATAAAGCCATTTAAACAATATATAGCGAATACTGATCTTAGCCAAAGCTAGCTGCGTAACACTTATAATCTATAGGTGTATGAGAGAGCTAATGAAATATTTTATTACTATGTTAACGCTAATCACTTTAACGGGTTGTAGTGCTAGCTATCCTAATCAAAACTTGCTGGGTCAGCCTTTTATTGCTGTTTCGGGACAAAGTTTAGCGCAACAACAAGTAAATATCCCCGGTGATTTTAACGGCGAAAAGACTTTGCTATTAATTGGTTACAAACAGCAAACTCAGTTTGACATTGACCGCTGGCTGATAGCGTTACATATGAGCGAACTGAGCATCACTACTTATGAACTTCCGGTTTTAACTGGCTTAAGCACTAAAATTATGCGCCCAGTAATTAATAACGGCATGCGTGATGGGATCCCAAAAGAACTATGGCATGCGGTAATAACAGTTTATAGCCAAGGGGAAAAAGTGCAAAAATTTACCGGTAATGTAAAGCCAAATAATGCGCGAGTAGTATTACTAAATGAGAAGGGTGAAGTGATTTATTTCTATGATCGCGGCTTTTCTGTTGCAGCGCTAGCAGCACTAAAACAACTAATTTAAACGGCTATACGCCCCAAATATTGGGGGGCGTAGCGACCATATACAACACATATTGGTTCATTTTTTGACTTGGTTGAGTAGCGCAATGATTTTTTGCTGACCAAAGGTTTCGGCAAATTGCTGCGCTGTTTGTCCAGCTTTATTTTGATGTTCGGTATCACATTGTTGCGATACTAACGTTTTAGCAATACTGAATTCACCTCTAAAAATAGCCGCCATTAATGCGGTGTTACCGCGGTTATCTTCTAAACAGGCATTGGCACCTAATTGCAGTAAAGTATTTACGCTGTTTTTATTGCCGTGGTAAGTGGCAATCATTAATGCTGTATATCCTTTGATATTAATACTATTTATTGGAATACCACCATGAACAAATTGTTCTATAACATCACTTTCGTCGGTACGCGCTGCGGCAAAGTAATAGGCCAGTAGGTTTTCGTACTGTGTGTTTAATGCAGTGCTTTGCTCGCTACTTGAGTTTGTCGCTGTATTGGGTTGAGCCGCGTGCACTGTGCTACAAAGGCTAACCAATAATGTTAATATAATGAATACGTTACGCATAGTTGTCCCCTTAAAAGAGGAAGGAGACCCTTCCTCGGGTGTTGGTTGGTTACGGGTAAGTTGGATTACAGCTTGGCTGCAAATTGCTTAACAAGTTTTAAATCACCTTTTACTGCTTTAGTTAAGCGAGTACCGTATTCGCTATCTGCTTTGTAAAAGTGACTAAGCATTTTGTGCTTAACATTTTTATCTTGTACTTTACCCAGATCTCCCGCTAAGTTACTGACAAGGTTAGTACGTTCTTGTTTACTAAAGCTGCGGTATAACACACCGGCTTGAGCAAAGTTTTGCTGCTTTTTAATTGCAGCTTGTTGTACATAACCTTCAAGCTCTGTGGTACTTCTGCGGGCAATTGGGTTTTCAGCTACATTTTCATGGCTAGGCTGATAGTTCACATTGCTGGTTGTGTTGCCGTAGTTCATAGCACCGTCTTGGTTGTAGTTCACTACATTTACTTTTGCACGGTTGATAGGTAGTTGCTGGTGGTTTGCACCTAAACGATACATTTGAGTATCGGCGTAAGAGAACACTCGCCCTTGTAATAAGCGATCTTCAGAAGGTTCAATACTAAGGGATCACATTAGCTGGAGCCATTGCCACTTGCTCAGTCGCTTGGAAAAAGTTCGTTGGCATACGGTTTAACGTCATGGTGCCTACTTTAGTTTCTTTTACATTCAACCACATTTTTGTTGCATCAAGTGGGTTGTAGTCAAAGTCATCGAGTTGTGATGGATCTAACGTTTTAATGTAAAGATCCCATTTTGGGAAGTTACCTTTACCAATTTCACTGTATAAGTCGCGAGTTAAGTGTTGGAAATCTTGGCTTTGAACTGCTGCAACTTCTTTACCATCTAAGTTATCAATACCTTGTTGGCTAACCCAGTGGAACTTAACGTATTTAACATCGCCAGATTTATTAATCATTTTGTATGCATGTACACCCCAGCCATCCATTTTGCGTAAGCTTGCAGGTGTACCGTAGTCACTGTAAACCCACGTTAGCATATGGGTTGCACCCGGTTCGTACGAGAAGAAATCAAAAAAGCGATTTGGATCTTGGATGTTATCTACCGGAGATGGCTTTAATGAGTGCACCATGTCAGGAAATTTAATCGCATCGCGGATAAAGAATACAGGTAAGTTATTACCGACTAAATCCCAGTTACCTTGGTCAGTGTAAAACTTAGTAGCGAAACCACGCGGGTCGCGCAATGTTTCTGGGCTGCCTTTTGAGTGGATAACAGATGAGAAACGAACAAATACTTCGGTCTCTTTTCCTGCTTTTGCAAAAGGAGCTGCTATTGTTAAATCATCGAGTTCTTTTGACGCAACAAATACACCATGAGCGCCTGTACCTCTTGCGTGTACTACACGCTCAGGGATACGTTCACGGGCGAAACGTTGCAATTTTTGAATTAAATGTACGTCTTCAAGTAACACGCTGCCACGAGGGCCCGCTGTGATTGAGTTTTGGTTGTCGCCAACAGCAGCGCCATTGTCTTTTGTTAATGTTGCAGTTGCGCTAGCAGAGCAGTGTAACTGCAAGTGCTAATGCGCTTAATGTGAGCTTTGCTTTAGTATTTAATTGAGTTTTCATTGATAACCTCATAGATGTATTAGTGCCAGCGTGCTGCAGGCTGTTTAACTGTCGATGAGTATATGAATGGACTTTGAATCGATAAAACAGGTTATTTAGATTGCTTTGATTTGTATTTTAGATTGAGTAATTTAATAAATAATCTGAACTCTGGATAATGAGTGCCGTTTTGAATTGAATTTCACAAACAATTCACGCGCTTAAAGTGGGCAATATATCACTCTAACTTTACTCGATGTAACGTGGGGAGGAGTTAAGAAAAGCTAAAAAAACAGATTTTTAAGGATCCAAAGAAGTATCCGAAAACGGGATAGCGATACAAGAGGAAAACAGGCAGATATAAGGCGAATACAGAATGCAAATGAAGTGGTATGAGACCATTCTGGAAATGTAATCTCAACGCGATCTTATCCGCCAGACACAAACTAAACACTACATCATCAACAATTGATGTTTATGGCAGTCTTGGTTCTACCGATTTTAACGAAACCTTCAACTAAGCGATTCTTGCTTCAACGACTATATTTTGCATGATTAGTTGTCACTCTAACATCTGCACCTCAGATCGACCTTTTCTAAAACTGGGATGAGAGCCTTTTTCAGCACCTAGGTCCTCGAAGAGCTAGACAATGGGTCAGACCTATTTCTTTTATAAAATTTGTCTGCGTATGCAGTGTCATAGTTAATTTGGTCACCGCTTAACAGATGTTATGCTCGATTCGTAGCAGGTATCTGGTGCCAAAGGTAAAGTAGTAAGAGTCATGCGATATAATTCAGCTCTTTATTACACAAGTTAGTTACGAACTTACTCTGTTATATTCCCAGCCCAATAAAACTCATAATAAATCATTAACAATCAATTAAAGTCACAATTACATCGATTTTCAGGTGAATTTCATTAATAATAGCTGGGATAAACTAGCAACACCTTTATTCGCTTTATTGGAAGTTCGATATTGGCAAGCTTAATGAAAACGAATGAGTATGAAACAATGAGAAAACGAATAGCCCTGACTGGTTTGTTAATGATAGTGCTTAATTCATGCAGCGCACAAAAAACACCAGCAACCCAACTAGACGCAAAGCATAAAGCACCGCTAAATGTCTTGGTATTTATGATAGATGACCTTCGTGCTGATCTTGGTACCTATGGCCACCCACATGTATTGAGTCCAAATATAGACAAGCTAGCTGAGGACGGCGTTAAATTTACACATGCGTACGCTCAGCAAGCTATTTGCGGCCCTTCCCGCGTAAGCATAATGACGGGGTTACGCCCCGAAACAACCGGTTTATATACCATTCGTCGTGACGGACGATTGCGCCCAAATCAACCTAATATTGTCTCTATGCCACAGTTGTTTAAAGAAAATGGTTATAAAACAATAAGTATTGGCAAGGTTTACCATAGCGTTACTGACGATGAAGAAAATTGGACGACACATATTAAAAAGCTCGATAACTTCTATTCAGAGCCCGGTAATGCCGAGAAAAAGTTTGCCTATGAAGCGGGTGAAGTTGATGACGACTTTTACAAAGATGGCAAAGTGGCAAACGATGCGATCAACATCTTAAAACAGCTTAAAGAAGATAAATTTCTAATGTTTGTTGGGTTTAGTAAACCTCACTTGCCTTTTAATGCCCCCCAAAAATATTGGGATTTATACGACCGAGAGCAGTTTACGGTGCCTAGTCGCAACAAGCCCGACAACATGTACAGTTTAGCCTTAACTAAATGGGGCGAGTTACGCATGTATGGTGGAATTCCAAAAGAGGGGGATACAAACGACGAGTTAACTAAAACGCTTATCCACGCATATTACGCCACTGTAAGTTACATGGATGCACAAGTCGGCCGAGTGATGAGCGCCTTGGATGAAACAGGGTTACGTGAAAACACCATGGTGATATTCATGAGCGATCACGGCTATAAACTCGGTGAATATGGAGCATGGAACAAGCACACTAATATGGAGTTGGATACTCGAGTACCACTGATTATTAGTCGCGAATTGTCGAATAGAAACCGTCAATCTGGCGTAACATCTAGTGCGTTGGTAGAAAACATTGATATTTTTCCTTCTATTGCTGAAGCAGCAGGGTTAACTATGCCTAAAGTAGATGGAATCAGCTTACTGCCTTTGCTAGACAACCCCGACAGACCATGGAAAAAAGCGGCATATAGCTTGTTCAATCGCGGCAAAACAATGGGCGTTACCGTGACAGATGGTGCATGGCGTTACACTCAATGGCGTGATGCTGCGACACAGCAAATAAAATACTCAGAATTGTATGATCACACCCGTAACGATGTTGCCCAAGCTAATGTGTCCGGACAGTTACAATACAAAGCACTCGAACAGAAGCTACAAACTCTACTGCAAGAGAAGTTCCCGCTTAATGCACCACCTTTCTATCAAAAACGTCATGTAAACAACAGATAACCTCATCTTCAGATAAGAGTTAGCAAGTTACAGTAGCATTTTCATTGTAAAGAAGATCGTTCACATAAAATTAGGAATCACTTATGCACAACTTTAACCTTTTTACTTATACCCTATTAGTCTGCGGCTCGCTCAATGTACCTAACGTGGTAAGTGCTGAAAAAGCGCCCCAAAAGAATATATCCATAATAGCCGAATCGTTTGAGCATGCTGGATGGAACGCTCAAAGTCCTAGAGGGTTTACTCACTAGTTTAGATGAAAACCTAGACAAGAACTTTATGTTTAATCAACTCCAAGGCAACCATGCATTCGTACTGGAAAATAACGTTGTCCGCAAAGGAAAGCACTCGGCCAAGCTAGTTTGGAAACATCGAGAGCCAGCGACGTTCAATGGTGACAAACAAAAAATAGACAATGTCGATCGCAAAGCAATGTTCCATGGCTATAAAACCCAAAAAGTAATGGGAGCCGAAGCATGGTATGGTTTCAGTTTTTATTTTCCCAGTGAAGGCACAAAAAATGAACCAAATGATTGGTTGTTTTTTCAAATTCATGGCAGTGCAGACAAACGCCTACAGGAACACTCTCGTAATCCGCCGTTTAGCATAACCTTAACCGAGAACGGCTTGCGTGGAAGCTGGAAGTGGGATCCAGATGAAAAGAGTTTAACCCGCACCGGCAAAGGCACTCAGCAATATACAATTCCAGGAGATAAAAGTACTTATCTTGACAGATGGGTTGATTTTGTCGTTCACGTAAGAGTAGATTATTCCGAGAAAAAAACAGGTTTTATTGAACTTTGGATAGATAACAAAAAAGTACTGGATAAGCACAATATTCAATTTGGCTATAATGATGACAAAGGAATTTATCCATCTTGGGGAATGTATTTCAATGGCGACTTGAGTGTGATGAAAAATGATCACTACTTATATCTAGATGAAATAAAAATGACGGATGACATCAATGCCACGTACCAAGATGTCGCGCCAAGTTTATAAGTTAACACAAGCAGCTTATACCTAGGATTCAAAGGGTTACTACTAATTCGCGCCATTACACCCTGCGTGCTAATGGCAGCGAATTTTACATTGCGTTATCGATAGGTTCGGCTTATCCAAGTTATTTAATAAGGTTAACTTCGAGGATGTTCTCAATCTTCTGTTTTTTACCGCTCCAAGTGTATTTATAATGCCCACCTTGAACCGTTACAAGATCAAGTTCACAAACCTCACCGTATTGACCATGTATCGGTAGTTAAATCATTTATAACCACTGCTAAACAACAACCTTCAACGCATACTACTATGTCAATAGAACCGCCCATTACAGTTGATACGTTGGTTACATCAAATAAATCTTATGACATGTGTCTATATTTGCACATTTTTAGAATCAATGCTTAAATGTGTTTATATAGACACACTCAGAAAAGTATATGAGCAGGGTATCAATTGGCAGTCAGTTACAAACAAACAGAACTGCACGTCATTTAACACAGACCGACATAGCCAAAAAACTCAACTGTGATAGAGCGGCCATTTCTCGCATTGAAAACGGAAAATATCAAGGCTCACTCCAATTACTCGAACGTTATTTGAATTTACTTGGTTTAGAGTTATTTGCCGCCCCCATCAAACCAGAAAGGCCCACGCTAGACAATATGGATGGAATATATGATGACTGATATATTCGCGGGATTACCAGAAAAAATATCAAAAATTAATGTTGAAGCTGGTGGACAACAAACCGGTATTTTACGTCAAACCGGTCACTTTAGTTTTATGTATAGTGATGATACTCGCCCAGTTTCACTCACCATGCCCTACAAAGACGAACCATATAACCACGGTGCTCTTCACCCTGTATTCACACAAAGCCTACCAGAAGGCTATTTAAGACGATATATCCACGAAAAGCTTATACGTTACGCCCATGTAGATGATTTATATTTACTCGCTCTAATGGGCGATAAAGGTATCGGTCATCTAGGTTATAAAAAGTAATATCAATCTCCCAGCACTCACACCTATTAACTTAGACGATATATTGCATTGGAGTAGTAAGGAAAAGCTATTCCCTCAACTACTTGAAACCTATTATCTGGGCGGTATGGCTTCAGGCGTGCAACCAAAAGTAGTGATTGAAAGAGCAGCCCTTTTACAGCCAGACTTAATCATCAAAACATTTGACGATGAATTCCCACTCTTAACCGTAAATGAATTTGTGTGCATGAAATGCGCTCAATACTGCGGCCTGCCGACACCCAACGTATGGCTATCTGATAATCTTGAGCACTATATTATTGAGCGATTTGATACGGATGAGCATGGTAACAAAATTGGCATAGAAGATTATGCAACATTAATGGGAAAGTCTGGGGATAAAAAATACCTTGGTAGTTATGAGAGTATCCTTAAAGCCACAGCCATTAACACCCAATCTATACACGAAGTGGAAAAAGCTTTTTCACTCATTACCTTTAATTGTCTAATTGGAAACGGGGATGCCCACCTCAAGAATTTCTCTGTTCAATACGACTCGGATATGACCAATATTTCATTATCGCCCGTGTACGATATAACTCATACCATCATCTATCCAACAGTAGACAAGGATATGGCTTTAAAACTCAAAAAAAGCAAAACCTATCCAAACAGAAAAGACTTGATTGACTTAGCTTTTGACGCAGGTATATCGCGCAGTAAGGCAGGTGAAATTGTAGATAATATGGCTCAAAACATTCAACAGTGCATACAAGACATAGCTGAAATAGAAGCGATGCCAAACCTCAAACAATCTATCTTAGACCACTTAAGCAAAGTCATGACACATTTCCCAATGGTCTCTCCGTATCGGCACAAGAAAAGAAAAAATACGAATAACCCTACTTTTACACTCAGAAACACTCTGCGCTGCCTAATTTTCTTATTTATTTTATCTGGTTACGTAAAACCCAACTTAACCACACAATCGAGACAATTTATGTCAAGCAAATAGTCTTACCTAACCAAAGGCGGCAACAGCTGCTTTAAATGCGGCTTTACTGACATTGTAGGTGGTTCTTTCTCTACTGATTCAGGCATAGCCAAACGTATCCGTCTGGTAAAACACATCTAGTAGTTACGGCTTGTTAATTTGAAAATACCTCCTCATTATTCATCGGAGGGTTTATGAAACATAAAACGCTAGCAATATGGGCTCTGATGAATCAGAAAATGTAGAATAGGTGAGTTCACAGACTAACAAAGCTAATGATAGTGATCAGCTATAACATATTTCGGAGTTAATACACGGGATAAGCCATTGGCTATACGAAAACACCAAACCCGCCAGATAGCGGGTTTTCAATTAAACAAGCAAAAAGCTATTTAGCGTGATTTACCCAGCAGCATATTTATTATGTCGGCAATGGTTGAGTGTTTATTTCCCCCTTATCTGCTCCTGTAATCCACCAATAAATCATGCCTGCGTCAGAGCAATCAAACTTGTTAGTTTGAAAAGGTACAACACCATCTTGCTCGGCGTAGGCCAGCATGTCCCATATATATTTCATTGCTGGGTCGTGATGATTTTTGGCCCAATCCCAAGGTTCCATAGGGGTTTGCAAGCCTAAATTCTGATCACCTATTTGGTGCTCTCTCACTCCAAAATCAAGAATCTGTTGCCACGTAAAAAAATCACCACTGTCATCATTCGCTGGATGGTGGGATACAACATGCACATTTTTGTGTACTTTAGGGTCAGATTGTTGAAGTGCATAACCAATTAAGTCTGGTTCCCCAGCTTCAATAATCCATAATGGGTCTGCCTCTGTTGAGGCATTTATCGCTTTAACTAAGTCGGCAATTGCACCATTTTGATCAGCTCTACAATTGTAATACTTGGCTAAATTAGCAAAGGGGCCAAATAACTCAATGCCTTTGCCGCTCATTTCATGCAGTATTTTTTGACGCCTTAGCTCATCTTCCTTGCCAATTTGATAACCTTTATTTCTTGTCGGATCTAGATCACATGAATGAGATAAATGTACCAACCTATCCCGTAGCCCTGACTTTTTTAATAAACCAAACATTACTGGGGTTGCGCCAATATCGTCGGGATCAGGTGAGTTTCCGTCAATAACCACAGCCAAACGGCCTTTAGGGGCATGAATGCTATCCAATTCAACATTGGTTACATAACGCTGCCAAAAAGCATGAACTGAAATTGCAGGCTGGCCCAATTCTAGAGTCCACCAAGTTTCCACCAAATCAGAAAAATCTACCCCACCTTTAGGAATAACTGAGTACTTGGCTGAAAATCCAGAGCTTTTGATTAGTTTGTCAGCTTCAATCCATAGCTTTCTGATGTCTTCATTGTCGTTACTAGTTGATACCGCAGTCTTGATCCACTTAAGGTCCAGATCAACATATTGCGGGGTAAATTCTCCCCTTCTATTCTTGCGGATATACTTTTTAAGCGCCTTATTCCCATCATTTATCGCGCGGTAATCCGTTAGTTTTTTTATGAAAGATAGATCTTCGGCCGTGGTTTTTTCTTCATTCCAGCTACTATGCTGCACAACTATGACATTGTTTTTGACGACGGATGGATGAACCCCGACATCTATTAACCCTTCAACCCAATCCCGAGTAAAATCAGATTGCCCCGCCTCTTGCACCCATATTTTACCGCCATTCGCGAGTCTAGCTTTCACTCTGTCTCTTATCATCAAGACTGATTTTTGCCAATCGGCTCGAGCATCAGTCCAATATAAGTTTTGCTGGCCAAATGCCATATTAAACAGTGTATTAGCATTTACATAGGTTCCCTTTTGAATACCAGTGGTGCCTGCAACTGCAATATAGTCGACTTTTTGCAAATCACTATGTTGCAGCATAGAACCTAAGGCTGCGATTGCATGCACATCATCGGCATCGGGTAGTAAGTCAAACTGAGCAACCAATAGGTCATTATCATAGTTAAACCTTGGACGCGGGGCTGGTAGGTCTTCAGCTTGTTTTAGCTCAATTTGCTGCCATCGCCCCTTGGCCCATGCTGTACCACCATATTCCGGAATTTCACCATTAGTATCAGCAATAGAGCCAACACTGAGCTTATCCCCCGGCTTTAAGGTGATCCCTTTCCAAGTATGTTTTTCTAGTTTAAGATCTTTTGGGGAGTCTTTACCAATATATGAACCACGATACATACCCACCACTTCATCATTAACAAGCAAACGGTAAATTGGTTCGCCATCTTCTTCTGTTAACGATGTGAGCGTAATGTCATAGTCGCCAGGTTGACCAGAGAATTGAACGCTCGCTTGTGCAAACAAGTTGCGATAGTCATGCACTCTAGCATCAATCGCAAGTGCATTATACCGTAGATCTCTATAATAGGGCGCCAGCCCCTCTGCCATGATTCTAAAGTCTTCAAGTGCAGAGTAAACCAAACCACCGCTAGTCGGCGTATCCGTGTTTTGCTCAGCAAAGCCTAATGACGAGAAAAACATAAAACATAAAATCAAACATTTGCGCATTTTATTTCACTACCAATCTGTTATTAGCTTCATTTAATTACAAGAGATCACTGTCTTGTGTACTTGGCTCTTCGACTACAAACGAATATTCTACCAGGCTCCAATAACTGCCTTGGTTTATTCGGTAAAATCACCAAGCACTCGTATTGTTCGGTACAACTACCTGCCAAGTGATCTCTTTGTCTTTCCGTTGCCAGTTACTTGAAATCACACCATAGCCATTTTCGTACCGGACCTTGACACTATCTAAACCTGTTGGAAAAACAGGTTTCAACATGAATTGCTGAAACCCGACTGTATCTTCGAGAGGGCGAATACCGCCTAAGCCTTGATAGAACCACCCATCATAGCCACTATGAAAAGGATGGCTTAACGAGCGAAGTGGGCCACGATCTTGGCGAGGATCAAATGCGCCTTTTCGCTCCCAAAGTGTGGTGCCATTTAAATCGTCAAATAAATATGAAAAGCCAGGGTAACCCTTTGCTTTAAAAATATTAAAAGCGGTGTCACCATACCCATAATCGCTTAGCGACAAGTACAGGTATGTCTGACCAAGTGCACCAACAGAAGAATGACCTTGCCATTTTTCGACTACATCTTTATTCAACGCATCGGCTACACTTTGGCGCAATTCAACTGGCGTAATGCCAAACTGTAAAGCCATCGCATCGGCTGTTTGGCTACCATAGTGACCAGTTTTAGGGTCATATAAAGCGTTGTGAAACCCTTTTCTCAAATTGGAATATAGAGTTTGATATTGAAGAGCGGCTGCTGTTTTACCCAAGACTTGGGCGATTTTCGCCATATAGTTTGCGGCTTGAGTAAACAAAGCCGTGCTAGTTACTGTAGTGGTAGTCCACTGGGGCGTTCCTCGGCCACCTACTCTTGGTGTTACTGGCGAAAGAACTGGGTCGCACCAATCTCCATACCCCTGCTTAATTAGAAAGTTAGACATTTGAGTTTGACCAAAATCCATATACTTCACTAAGCTCTGATACTGATTTTGTAGTACTTGAATGTCACCGTGATGACGGTAGTGTTCCCAAGCAATAAACACTTCGGCCACGGCCCAATCAACTTTCTTACCACCTGTTCGTTTTTAAAGGTACTACGGTAGGGGCAATGTTCAGTGCGGTCTTGAAATCACCTAAGTACTTAGGCCAAAAAGTTTCCATATTAAAATTGTAATTGCCAGTAATAAGTGCAGCGTGAGCGTCACCTGTCCAACCAGCTTTTTCTCGAATCGGGCAATCTAGCGGTACACTCATTAAATTACTTTCGTAGGTCCATAACGCGGTATGATGAATACGATTAAGTAACGGGTCTGAACTATCAAACTCCCCTACTCTTGCAACATCACTACGAATAAGACGAGCGCTCAATGCATCCAGTGGAGGCGACGTGGTTAGACCTGTTACTTCAATATATCTAAAGCCATGCCACGTAAAACTAGGGGTCCACTTACCATAGCTTTGTTCACCAGCAATATACCCATCTACAGCATTCAAATTGGTTGCCCACCCGCCGCCGCTCAATTGACTAATATTGCCGTTTCCATCTTGCCATTCTGCGAATCTTAAATAAACAGCCTGCCCTTCTTGCAAACCTAGACTATCTAAGTGCAAAGTTGGAATGCCTGTAAAGTTCTGACCAAAATCAAACACCCAAACATTATCTCTGGGCTGCAAAATACGCTTGGGACGCATAATTTTATTAGCTTTTATTGGCGGTAAAAGTTGTGGTTCCAGACGCTTAGTTGGCCATTCGGCTAAAACTTTAACCTTTGACCAAGTAGCAGTATCAATTTCATCTTGTGGTTTACGCCACCCTTGCAACTGTTTTCTAGCGTCATACAATTCACCGGAAAAAATACCTTCTTTGACAACAGGAGAAATATGACTCAACCACTCTTCGTTTGAACTGATGACTTGTTTGCTGCCATCGCTAAAGGTTAACGCTAATTGCGCAATAAAAGTAGGTTGGCCAAATGAATAGGTTTTTCTTGTTTGGTTCGGCGTTTTAGCGTCTGGATTTTTCCAGCCATTAAATGCGATATCTTCATCGTACCAGCCGCTACCCAAATGCACACCTATGACATTTTTCCCGCCAAAAGAAGCTCGGTTACTTGATCTGTGTTGTATAGAATACGTTTGTCGTAATCTGTCTGGCTAGGATCCATTAAACGATCTTTTACTTTTCTACCGTTAAGAAAAATTTCATAGTAACCACCAGCCGTACTGTGCAATTTAGCGCTGACTATCTTTTTATCGACACTGAATTCATATCTAAATAAACTGGCTGTTGGCATAGCTTGTAGTTGCTTAACTGCTGTGCGCTCTATATTTCCATTCTCTCTTTCAACAGTACCAACAAGTTCCGCCCATTGTGATACGGCGCTATCGCTTTCAACTGCTTCTCTACTCGCTACTTGTAACCATTTAGCATGCCAGTCACTTTTGTTCAGTAAGCCCATTTCCCAGCGCGTCGGATCACTCCACTCGGAAGGTAAATCGCCCCCATTTGGCCAAACTCTTACCCGCCAATGAGCAATATCATTAGACGCTAAGGCTCTGCCCTGATATGGAATGTTACGGGATTTTTGTGATTCAACTTTACCAGAGGTCCAAAGGTCAGCAGTATTTTGAGATAGTAGTTGCTTGGAACTAGCCACTTGAATTTCATAGGCGTATTGCTGTTTAACATTAGCGAGCCAAGACAGTCTAGGGCTATGATTATGCACATTCAATGGCACTTCATTGCCTTCGGTTAACAAATTTGACGGCTTTAATACACTTATTGTAGAAGCCGGAATTTGTAACTCTGATTCTGGCTTTATTTGTTCAGAACAGCCCAAAAAGCTAAAACAAAAAAGTGTACCGATTAATATATTTCTCATAAGACTCAGCCTAAATTCGCTTTACTAAGTTTCCGTGTTAGTCACATTTATTGATGCACAAAAAGTCCACACTTTTTATTGGTTCTGAGCTAGGTAGTAGCTATGCACGGAGCGGATAAAATATGTCACTTCTGTAAGATTTTTCTTGTCGTTAGAGGATACCAATCAACAAGTTTTGCAGATAAGCGCTTAACCAAGTCTGGATGTTGCTTAGCCATGTTGTTATTTTCGTGCTCGTCTGCTAACAAGTTATATAAACGCGGGCCGGTTAAATCACCTGTATGATACTGCTGATAACTGACATTTTTCCCATCGTAGCTGAGTATTAACTTCCACTGACCTTCTATTACCCAACGATAGAGAAGTGTTGATTCTGGGTCATTCAAGTCATCCATATCATGAGCAAAGCCTTCACCAAAGATGGTATTGCGATCGATAGATGTTTCATTTTGCATAGCAGCAAACAAGTTTTTGCTAGGTAAATCATTAGGCACATCAATACCTGCTGCACCTAATATTGTAGGAACAATATCGACACTGCTCACTAGCTCCGGACGCATTTGCGCGTTAAGTTTGCTGGGAAGTGAGAACATAATTGGCGTACGTACACCACTTTCTCCTGGACTTTGTTTCGATTGAGGTAAGAAATAACCTGTTTTAGTTGGGTTTGAAACCCAACCATTGTCTGATACATATACAATTAACGTATTGTCTTTAAGTCCTTTCTTCTCTAAGTGCGCAAATAGCTGACCGTTGGTCTCATCAAACCATTCAATCATGGCGTAATATTTTGCGATAGAAATAGGTAAATGCTTATCCAAGTATTTTTTCAAAATACGCGTTGGGGGGTTATGCGGCGCATGAGGCAAAAACGGCGCGTACCACACCAAAAAGGGCTTATTTTCAGCGCTAGATCTATCAATAAAATTAGTGACTTGACTCAAACCTTCACGGCCAATCTTTAGTCCATCGTCACCGTGACGCCCACCCTTTTCAGGAAAACCACGGGTCATTCCCTGATCGAAACCTCCTCGTTTATAACTACCTTCCCACCATTTACCTGATTGAAAAGATACATAACCTTTTTGTTTTAACAGCTGAGGCAAGGTTGCTACTTTGTCAATTTTCGCAATAATTTCAGCGCGCTGTTTTTCGTATATTTCACCGCCTTTTCCACCGGGTAATTCTCGTGACGGGTCGTTTCCTGTGATGCCATGCTGAAATGCATAATAGCCAGTAGCGATAGTAGCTAACGACGGGCGACATAAAGAAGTTGGCACATAACCACGTTTGAACGTCACCCCTTCGGCGGCGAGTTTATCTAAAGATGGTGTTTGAACTATGTCGTGCCCCATAAAACCGTAATCATTCCACGCATGATCATCAGACAGTATCAACAATATGTTAGGGGGCGTTTTTGCGTTACTGGCTGGAATTTCAACAGCCGATTTTTTATGATAACTACATGCAGATATTGTCACTATAAACAAACATAGAATAATGTCTCTAGAAATGGCATACAGCCGCCCCCAGAAGTTTGCATTGATAGGTTGTAATAGCATGATTCTAATCCTTAACTGTCTAAGTTATACACTAATATGATTATTTCTTGCATAAGAAAGACTAACTATGGTGTTAAGTTAGTCTTCTTAGTAGAACGTTAATTTGTAAAGATTAGTCTTTGTATTGCTCAAATAACTCAAAGAATTCTTTAGTTAAAACTGGATATTTAATTGCAAGGTTATTCGATTCGTTAGGGTCTTTGATAATGTCGTACAGCTCCATTTCACCTTGTACTGTGTATCGAACAGCTTTCCATTTTCCTTTGCGGGCAGCTTGGAAAGTATCCCCAATGACACCTGAATTAGGATCGCCTACTTGTTTAGCAAACTCCCAATACAAGACCCGTTCCTCCATTTCTACCGGAGAATCATTCAATAAACCGTTAATTGACACGCCGTTCGTGCGCACTCTTGGAACAAGGTTCAAATCAACGCCAGCAATGTCAGCCAAGGTAGGTAGAACGTCAGCAAATAACCAAGGAGTATTGTCTACTCGAGCTTGCTTAATTTTCGCTGGCCATTGTACTAACATAGGCACATGGATCCCCCCATCGTATAAATCTCTTTTTTGCCCTTTATATGGTGCTGAGGCTTTAAAAAACTTAGGGTCTGCGCCACCTTCATCATGTGGGCCATTGTCGGATGTAAACACGATAAGTGTATTATCTAACTCGCCCCTTTCTTGTAATACTGAAATAATTTGACCAACATAGTCGTCTAATGCAGTTACCATACCCGCTAATGTTGCATTGGGCCTTTCAACAGGTTCTGGATAATAAGCAGCATATTTGTCCGCAGGCACACCACCTTTCATACCTGTATAAGGGGTTTCCTCTAACTCATATTGATTGCTGTATCTTTCTGGCACACCTAATTCAGCATGAGGTGAAGAAAAGGTAAGCATCATAAAAAATGGATTTTCACGATCTTGTTTGATGTAGTTTATCGCTTCTTCTGTGAATAATTCCTGAGCGTAAGCTCCCTTCTTGCCACCTTCATTTTCAGTAATTCGGATTTTTTCCCGTCACGCCACATAATATGTGGATATTGTCTGTGTCCTTCTAATATTGAATACATGCCATACCAAGTATCAAACCCCATAGCTAAGGGATCTGTCACGCCCATTTGTTGACCAATAGAATACTTACCAAACAAAGCAGTGTCATAACTAGCGTGCTTTAGAACGTGAGCAAGCGTAATATCCATATGAGTCAATTCAACAGTATTAGAATTATTCGCCATAAACCGCCCATCACGCCCGGTGAATAAAGAAACCCGAGAAGGTGAACACACAGTATTACCTGCATAAGCTTGGTCAAAACGGATACCATTGTTAGCCATTTTATCTAGATTAGGGGTCTTAATAGGTGTATTACCGTAAGCGCCAATTTGATTGAATCCTAAATCGTCAGTTAAGATAAAAATGATGTTCGGTTTATCCGCTGCGTATACACTTGAGGTGATACAAGCACTTAGCACCACGCTAGTAAAACCCCTCAACAACCTGCGACAAGTATTTGTAATTTTCATTCTTTTATTCCACTTTCCAAACAATTTATAATTAACTCAAAGCAACAAACAGCATACAAAATATACATCTTGATAACATGTTTTGCGGTATCTTACCTGAATAACACAAACACTAAAAGACTATTTATGACATTTAATGAGTGATTCTGACCTTTACTAGACAGAAAACACACAGCGCTTAGAACAACACCATATAAAAATTGTACTTTTTCTACTAAGCAATTGATATTGTTGACATGAAAATTGTTCAACCTCGGAAATAACACTGTAATTTTAAATCTTGAATTAACCAAAAAGCACTAAAGAAGCTCAAGAACTCTTCTTCTATGGAGTATAAAAAACCAAGAACACAGCACTAAAAGTAAAATTAATGTGAATTTTTGGTCAATATAATTACTTAACTGACCTTTCCATTTAGACCCACATGAGCAACAATGACTACAAATGACTACATGGTTTATGTAATGCCCTCACATTTCAAAAGGCTAGCCACTCAAGTAGTCTACTAAACGCTCAGATTAGGTAAAAATATGAATATGCTAAATAGACGAGATTTCCTTTTGGCGGGTGCTGGTACATTGGCTGCAGCAACTTTCCCACAACTAGCTTGGTTAGCGGAGTTAAAAAAACAATACCCCAATGTATTGATGTTAATAGTGGATGACTTAAATGACTGGGTAGGTGCAATGAATGGCCATCCCAATGCTAAAACACCTAATATAGACCGCTTGGCTAGCCAAGGTACTTTGTTCACCAATGCTCACGCACCAGCGCCACTTTGTGGTCCTTCACGAGCAAGCATAATGACAGGCCTAGCTCCTTCTACTACAGGTATTTATGGTCATATAAATGATAGCGATATAAGAAAAGCGCATGATAAAACAGCGCAAACAGTTTTCTTAAGTGAATACTTTAAAAAGCATGGGTATTACACATCAGCGATTGGCAAAGTATTTCATCAAAAGGTAGTAGACGGGAGTTTCGATGAATATGGTGGTCGTGAACAAGGGTTGGACCTTACCCTAAAAACCATATGGCATGGCAAGACCCAAGAACCAGTACGGATTGGGGGCCCTTTCCAGAAAGAGACGAGCAAATGCCTGACTACGATTCAGCACAATGGGCTATTGAACAATTATCCCGAAAGCACGACAAACCTTTTTTCACAGTATGCGGATTTATTCGACCTCACGTACCTTGGCATGTGCCTCGAAAGTGGTTCGACATGCATCCCACAAAAGACATCGTTCTTCCCCCCTACCTAAAAGATGATCTAGATGATATTCCCGAAATAGGTAAAAGAATTGCCGACCACCCTATGATGCCAACAACTGAATGGGCTATCAAAAATGGGCAGTTTCGCAACGCAGTGCAAGGCTATCTAGCCAGTGTTTCTTTTGTTGATTCGTGTATAGGCATGGTATTAAATGCACTTGAAAGCAGTGCCTACGCCGACAATACAGCCGTTGTACTGTGGGGAGATCATGGCTACCAAGTAGGTGAAAAAGACAAGTTCGCTAAAATGGCGCTATGGGAGCGGGCGACTCGTACCCCACTTATTATTAAGCCACCAAAATCAAAACAACATCAAGTTAGCCATAAGCCCGTTAGCTTGCTAGATTTATACCCAACCCTAATAAAAATGTGTGGCTTACCCAACAACCCAGAGAACGAAGGACGTGATTTAACTCCTCTACTGAAGGATCCTAATGCCCCCTGGGAACATGTTGCCATCACGACCTACGGCGCCAAAAATCACGCAGTAAAAACAGAACGGTATCGTTATATTCAATACGAAGATGGCTCAGAAGAACTGTACGATCACGAAATAGACAGAGACGAATGGTCAAACGTCGCAAATGATCCAGCCTACGACAAAATTAAGAATAAACTCGCGACTTACGTGCCAAAAGAAAACGCACCTTGGTCAAAAATGTCTTATTACAATGGAAATGAATATTTTCTACAGAAAACCGTAGAGGCCGGCGCTAAAGGCCGTATGTGATATAAAAGGCCCAAAAAAAGCATAATCCCTTAGTGGGGATTATGCTAAGACATCACACAAACACACATCTAGATTACCTCATTCACAATGGCTAAATCAATCACTAAAAACCAAAATCAATCACAAAATCTAACTAAGAGTGAATAAAATCAGTGTATTTTCTGCTTTCAGGCAGATACATACATAGTTTGGGACATACATTATTTTCAATAACAGATTGCTAAATTCACAAAAACATCAATTAAAAAGGGTGATAACAACTATTCTGTACTCATTAACGAACACAACAATGTAAATATTAAGTAAATGATATTTTGCTAGAATATTGGTTATTTACAATCTAAAATGATCATAAATAATCAACCCATTATAAATCACAATGCTAAAACGACTCTCCGCCTTAAAACTGTTCATATTTATAACCTTTATATGCCCTGCTACCGTTTTTTCTGCGGATATTTTTAAAGCAGACAAGTACTTTACCTCGCAACAGTATGATTTAGCGTTAGAAGAGTATATCAAGGCCTCACAACTTGGTAATCCCCATGCATACTATCAATTGGGCATTATGTTTCAAAAAGGCCTTGGAGTTAAAAAAGACACACTTAATTCACTAATTTATATGTCTATGGCTGCAGATTATCCATTAGAGAAAGCGCAAAGTACATTTAGCTCTATGATGACAGTATTCGATGACCAACAAAAAATAACTATCAACAACATATTGAATGAACATAAACAGAAATCAGGCAAAGCTATTATCCAAGCTAAGTATTTCCCAACAATTATTATCGAAAATTTAGCTGAAAAAATTACCTTTGACGGCGAGGATACTATTGATAAGAAGTTTTTTAGTGATGAGTTTGAGGACTACTTACTTGAATTTGAAGAAGGGGGTTCAGCGATGAGGGAGACGAAGAAGATTCATTAACGTTAATCGTGTCTACACCGAAACTACCATTTTTGATATTAGATCACGACATAGCCCGTGATGGCACTGTGCGCAACCTTATCGACATTCAAAAAATGGGCACAACACTGTCAATAAAGAATGAATACTCGTTATTCCCCATGCCACCCCCTGTGTATAAAGAACAACCCGTTGAGTTCATACACCGTGCTTATATGGGAGCCGCCACTTATAGTAAGTTTACTATGGTGAGAGAAAATGAACCTATGTACGAAAACATCATCCGTTCAACCAAAAAGCTAAAATCAGCAACTTCATTAAATCAACAATATCAATACGCTATGGCTTTGCAAAATTTCACTTGGCTAGCGCAAGAAGAAAATGAAGTTAATCGCCGCCTCCTATCTTTATCTAAACAAGGACATCCGCTAGCCATGTATGAATATGGACTAAAATTATACCGCGAGCAAAGCGATATTCCTCAGGCCGTTGAATGGATATCCTTAGCGGCTAGTTATGGTTTAGCAAATGCTGAATATCGTTTAGGTAAATTACTCACAACCAGCCCTTGGATTGAACAGGACGAAAAAGCAGTATTTTGGTTTGACTCTGCGCTAGAAAAAGGCCATCTACCGGCAACTTTAAAAGCCATAGAACTAAAGCTCACTGCTAGCGATCAATCGTTACATAATCAAGATACAGCTGTCGCCTTGCTAGAAAAAATAGCCGCCAACCAAACAAGCAATCCAGAGTATTTTTACTTGTTAGCCTTATCCCATAAAAATCGTAAAAATAGAGATTTTACATTAGTCATAGAAAACTTAGAAAAGGCCATTTTTATGGGCCGGGCTAAAAATTGGGATACCGCTGAATGGCAAGACTTATTAGCACGACTTACCCAAGGACGTGTAACCATTAGTGAATAAAGTAAATATTAAAAGCCCTTAGGCATTGCTAAAGGGCCTTCTAAGTTTGTACTCAATATTGGCACTAAAAATTATAGTCTGTTTGGTAATACCAACTCTAATAGACGTTCACTCAGCGTGAATATAGAAGTACATAATCAAGACGCGTGAATAAGCGTCTTGAATGAATCACTCGTTTTAAAAAGGAAGCCAGTGCCATTTTGAGTTCTAACACTGCTGGCTATGCGCTTTTAACACTCGCCCACGGAATGTTCTGCCCCCAGCGGATTTTGCTCTAGATTAACGGTATTTGAAAGGGAGCACCATTTCCACATACCGTCGCCTTGTTCAAAAGCAGCCGGATCGTTCTGCATGCATAGTTATTTATTGGAATTGGTATAGCGTCCTATGCAGTTTAACTCTTTGAACGCCAGTGTTAGTCGTTCCGCCATAGATTCTTCAGCTTTACGCAACCAAACTCGCGGGTCATAATATTTTTTATTCGGACCTTCAGGATCTTTATCATTACCTATTTGGCTGTGTAAACAATCTTGATTATCCTGATAGTAATCCAACACCCCTTTCCAACTAGCCCATTGGGTATCAGTATCGATGTTCATTTTAATCACGCCATAGCTGATACCCTCTTTGATTTCAGCTGGGGTTGAACCTGAGCCACCATGAAACACAAAATTCAATGAATTGTCAGGTAATCCGTACTTTTCTGAAACATAGGCTTGAGAGTTTTTAAGGATAACAGGCGTTAAATTAACATTGCCAGGCTATACACGCCATGAACATTACCGAAAGATGCTGCTATAGTGAATTGTTCACACCACCTGACTCAATTGCTCGTATGCATATGCTACGTCTTCAGGTTGAGTATAAAGTAACGAATTGTCGATATCAGTATTATCGACTCCGTCTTCTTCCCCCTGTACAACCCAATTCAATTTCAATAGACATATCTAACTTAGCCGATTCTTCTCAAGTAACTTTGGCAAGTTGCGATATTTTCTTCTAATGGCTCCTCCGATAAATCAAGCATATGAGAGCTAAACAAAGGTCTTCCCGTACGTGCATAAAGTGTTTCACCTTCTACCAATAACCCATCTATCCATGGCAGTAGCTTTTTCGCCGCATGATCTGTATGCAAAATTACCGGGATACCGTAGTTTTTAGCAACATTATGTATGTAATGTGCGGCGGCAATTGCCCCCACTATTGCTGGTTCATGCCCAGACAATGGCGCGCCTTTACCACAGAAAAAAGCAGAACCACTGTAAGAAAGTTGAATAATAATAGGTGATTGAACTTTGTATGCCGCTTCTAAAGCAGCATTAATAGAGTTTGATCCCACAACATTAACCGCTGGATAAGCAAACTGGTTTTCTCGAGCAACACGATACAATGTATCTAAGTCTTTCCCACTCACCACACCGGGTGGTACTAAATTGACTAAGCTTGTCATAACAATTCCTATAAAATTAACTAAAAAAACCTAGTAGTTAGCACCCAAAATTTTTTAGGTGCTCAGGCACCAATAGCAAAGCTAATGATGTACAAAAAATTGGATTGAGTTGTATTACTGTAAATTATCAAGATAGGCTTGCAGTTTTATGAATGTTTGAAACGGCAAGCTATGTAACTATTAAGCAATCGGGATTGTCTAATCTTCGTTAGAACTCTTCGCTAAATAAGCGTAGGTAGCGGTCACGAAGTAAATCAAAGTCAGCACGATCAACCATGTAGTAACTGTTTCAATGTCTTGATTTACATAGGACATTATTCCCATGTACAAACAAGCTAATAGTGCAGTCCACGAAATATATTTCGCAACTTTTGAGTTCATAGGCTCTATGTTATCTAAAGATACTTGCTCTGTTTGTCGAGAAGATAGAAATTGGACTTCAGCGGCTTTACGCTCTAATTCCACTTTTTCAGCCACAATGGCTTTAGAATATGTATCTTTCGCCCCCATTGACGACGCTAAAACAATGTACATAACCGTCGAGAATATCCACATAGGCACTAAGATAAAGAACAAATGTAATAATCCAGCTTGTTCTACTGCAATTCCTGCAATCATTGACACTATCCACGTAATAAAAGCAGCTATGTTAGTAGTGTTACCTTTATACGACGACCAATAGCGCGTCAGGCCAATCTTTGGAAATATCCAGTGCTCGGCAACAATAATCGCACCAACTGGCGCCAGTAAAAGCCCCATATACCCAACAAAACCCAACAAACCAGAAAAGACAAACGGAGAACAAGCAATAATAGTTGTGATAATACCCACGACTATGGTCACCTTAGTACGACCCCAAGTGTGGTTTAAAGAGCTAAAAGCTAACCCTGCTCGATAAATAGTAGGATTAGACGTTGTCCAACCAGCAATAATAACGGCTAAAATACCTGAAGCGCCTAAAGCGGCATATGCAACTGATCCAGGGTCAATAGCGGTAATGCTTGTTTTCAAAAGAATCGCTGCGCCAGCACCCATTATACCCGCACAGATCCAAGCCATATAGTGGCCGATAAACATGCCAAGCGCTGAGAAGTAACCATACTTAGCACTTTTAGCGAAACGTAATAAAGTCATATCACCTAAGCTACCGTGCATCGCTAAATTGGCTACCCACGCGAACGCAATAACATGCCAAATTCCACTTCACCTTCAGTATCTTTCCAAATGGATTCACTGGCTACTGTTAAAAAATCACTAAAACTGTTAATACCATCTACACCTGCTGTGGCCGCAACAGTAGTTGGCATCATCACTAACGCGCCAACAAAAACATCAGTATCATCCAAGGTGCACATACCTCAGCAAAAGCAGCTAATTTTTTGAAACCTTTCACCGCCATGTAAACAACAACTGCACCAACACCTAGTACAACCAATACAAAGCGAAAGTCAGTCGGGAAATAACCCACTTGGTCCTCAATACCAAATAGAATACGTACGGCTGAAGCTGACACAGTAATCATCGCTCCGGCCAGTACACAAAACAGAATACCATTCACCACACTATATAGTTTGATAGTACCGGGACCGGCTATTTTTTCTAGATAAGCGTATAACGTCAAACGCGTATCTGTCGCTATAGGCGCTGTGACTAGACCCCATGTCAATACGGCTAATAAATTACCGAATAATAAACCTACTAGTACATCTACTGCACCAACACCCCAAGCGACAAACAGCGCTCCAATAACAAACTCTGTTCCTGCGACATGTTCTCCCGCATAACTAGCGGCGAAGGTTTTAGGACCTTGCAACTTTTGTGGACTAACGGGTTGAGTTTCAAACTCTTCTGCTGATGACATATAACCTCCGATATCACATACAACCAATTTCGGAGGCTATACGTGTAGCTTACTATTCTTTTTATTTTGCTTGGTATACTAAAAACTCAAAGATACCAAGGTATCTTTGAGTTTTTTTACAATGTGGGGAAAGTTATACGATCCCTGAACCATTACCACCACTATTCGGACGCTCTACACCCGCTTGTGCACGATAACCAGACTTACGGTATACAGCGATTGGATCAATTGCCCCACCTTTACGTAAACGAGCCATTTCTAAAATTGGCGATACATCTGTAGTAAAAGCTTTCTTCAATGTATTACTACACATAAGTGCATCATTAGCCGTTTGAAATTCAGTCAACTTAGTGCGATCAACAATCAATGCTGAAACATATGAACGCTGCACACTTGCCGCTGAATTCATCAAACTTTCAATTGGATCAGTCACGTTGTGAGATTGATCTAACATGTAGTTTGGACCGAAACCTTCTTGTCCTCGATATTCAGCATCAACTAACTCATTGAATATAAGGAATTGTTGATAAGGATGTAAGCTACCACTGTCCAAGTCATCGTCACCATACTTACTATCGTTAAAGTGGAAGCCACCTAATTTCTTAAATTGGATCAAACGCGATACAATCATCTCAATATTAACGTTTGGAGCGTGGTGTCCTAAATCGACCAGTGACTTGAGCCTGGGGACCCAACTCCATAGCCGCTAGGATATTACTACCCCAATCTTGAATAATGGTTGAGTAAAAAGCAGGCTCGAACATTTTGTGCTCGATGTGCAATTCCCAATCAGCAGGCAGTCCAGCGTAAATAGTTTTCATGCTTTCTAAATAGCGCTCAAAAGCATGTTGGAAATGTTGCTGGCCTGGGTGGTTAGAACCATCGCCGACCCAAACAGTTAAAGTTTTTGAATCAAGAGCTTTACCATATTCAATACAATCAAGATTGTGCTGAATGGCTAAATCTCGAGACGCAGCACTGGTATTGCTTAAGCTACCATATTTAAAGCTATGCTCTTGACCAGGTTGGTCTTGGAATGTATTCGAGTTTATTGAATCCCATTTCAAGCCTAGTGCATCTGAAGTCTGTTTTAGCTCAGAAAAGTCATCCACTTTATCCCAAGGAAAATGCGGAGATACACGTTCTGTACATTGAGATAAGTCGTTGATAACCGCGCTATCTTCTAACTTTTCCCAAATATTGCGAGGCTCACCTTCATAAGGGAAACGCGCAAAACGCGTTCCGCCAGTACCTGTTCCCCAAGAAGGAACAGCGATCTGGAATGTTTCAGCTTGCGCAGTTACTTCATCAATATTGATACCATCACGCGCCAATTTGTTACCTAGTGCTTGATAGTCTTCTTGTAAATTGGCTTCTAGTTTTGCATTTTCTTCTGCAATAAGCCCTTTATCGATACGTTGTGTCATATTTTCTACTCTTATAAAAAGGAGCCTGTAAAAGGCTCACTAAAAGGGTTAAGTCAGCTTAGCGTAAGAATGCTTCGTGCAATCCGCCATCTACACTAATGATTTGGCCTGTTGTTTTACTTAACTGCCCTGATACCATCAAATATGCAGCTTCTGCTTGGTCTGCTGGTGTAATAGGCGACTTGGTTAACGTACGCTGGGCGTAGAAATTAGCCAATTTGTCACGCAATTCATCATCAGAATCATCTGCACCAAACTCAACATCGTACTTAGTTAAAGATGCAATCACTCGGTCACGAGGGAACATAGTACTGCCTTTTACAACCGTAGCAGGGGCCAAATCCATTTACATTAACCAATGGAGATAACTCTACTGCTAGTTCACGTACTAAATGGTTAGCCGCAGCTTTAGATGTGTCGTATGCCAACGAACCTTTTTTCGCAACAGCTGCATTAACGCTAGTGGTTAATACTAATGCACCTTTTAAGCCTTGAGCTTCCAAAATTTCGTTAGCTTCTGTACCGACTATATAGCCACCTTTAACATTAACCGCAAAGCTCACATCAAATTGTTGATCATTAGACATGCCTGACTGGCCAGGCGCTAAGAATACACCTGCGGTAACGATAACTTTATCGATACCACCGTAAGCTAAAGTGACTTGTTTAAACATTTTCTGCACACTGTCACGGTCAGTAATATTAACTTCTTGAGCAATGGCTGGACCACAACCAGAAATACCAGAACCAGCTACACCAATACCTTGACCATAAATTGTAGCCAATTCATCAGCTGTTTTTTGTGCGGCCTCTAAACGTAAGTCGGCACATACAACGTGAGCGCCTTCTTTCGCTACACGAGAAGCCGTTTCTTTACCAATACCGTCACCAGCGCCAATTACAACAACTATATCGCGAGCTAAAGGAGCTTCTTTAGGCATGCGTTGTAATTTAGCTTCTTCTAATAACCAGTACTCGATATCAAACGCTTCTTGTTGAGGCAGTGCAACATACTCGTCAATAGCTTCAGAACCCCGCATGACTTCTACAGCACAATTATAGAATTCTGCAGTTACGCGAGACTCTGATTTGTTTTTACCCCATGCAACCATGCCAACGCCCGGAATTAAACCAAATTGAAGGTGACGATACTACCTGCGCACGTACCTTAGGCGAGTTATCACGTTTACACGCTTCATAGTAGGCTTTGTAATCTTCTTTATATTGCTCAACACCTTCAGCTAACATAGTTTTCAGTGTTTCAACAGAGTCAGTTTTTGGGTTCCAAGCAACATATAAAGGTTTAATTTTTGTTCTTAAGAAATGATCAGGACATGACGTCCCCAAGTCAGCTAAGCGAGGCGCATCATTTGGGTTAATAAAGCGTAAAATATTTTCATCATATTGAACCGTACCAATTAGTTTCGCTTCACCCGAAACCAAACCACGTAAGAAAGGTAACACCTCTGCAAGTACGTCATCTCTTTCATCGGCATCTAGCGTTGAGTACTTCTGACCACCAAAGGTATTTTCTCCACTATCGTGTTCTTCAATATAACGCGCAGCTTTCTCGATAATATCTAAGCTTAGGTCATAACACTCTTTATTATCATTTGCCCAATTAATCACACCATGCCCAGCTAGAATCGCACCTTTAGCATTAGGATGTTTTTCGCAAATTGATTGTAGCTGTAACCCTAAATCAAAGCCTGGACGTTGCCACTCAGTCCAGACAAGGTCATCTGCCCCAAATTTTATCTGTTAACGCTTTAGAGTTTTTACTAGCTGCTACCGCTATTACTGAATTAGGGTGCATATGGTCAACATGCTTATAAGGAATATAGGCATGTAATGGAGTATCAATAGACGTTGCACGTGGATTTAAATTAAAGGTAGCATGGCGATACATAGCAGCCATGTCATCTTCGATTTGTGTCTTAACACCCACTTCATCAACATTATTATATATATCTTGTAGCGCTAATAATTTGTCCATATACAAAGAAGAAAAATTCTCGGGCTTAGATGTTCTTAAGTC